>NZ_CP160437.1:0-3172918 GCF_040744925.1 Acinetobacter sp. FL
ATGCTTTGGACGGACTGCTTAACTCGCTTGCGACAAGAGCTCTCTGATAATATCTTTGCGATGTGGATTCGTCCTCTGGTGGCTGAAGAACTGGAGGATACTTTACGTTTATATGCGCCTAATCCTTATTGGACCCGATATATTCAAGAGCATCATCTGGAATTAATCACAATTCTGGCTGAACAAATGTCGGAAGGCCGTGTACGTAAGGTTGAGATTTTAGTAGATTCCCGGCCCGGCGCTATTTTATCAGCAGCGGAGCAGCCAGCCACCACTACGGCTGCATTAGAGCACCCGACTTCTATGCCGGTATCGCGTCCTAAAAAGGAAAAAGAAGCTGAACCGGCCAAACAGAATAAGAAGCGTCTTTTAAATCCACTTTTCACTTTCGCACTTTTTGTAGAAGGGCGCTCTAACCAGATGGCAGCAGAAACGTGCCGCAAAGTACTGACACAGCTTGGTGCATCCCAGCATAATCCCTTGTTTTTGTATGGACCTACCGGTTTGGGTAAAACACACCTGATGCAGGCTGTCGGTAATGCGCTATTACAGGCCAAACCTAATGCACGTGTCATGTATATGACTGCGGAAAGTTTTGTACAGGATTTTGTCAGTTCTTTACAGCGTGGCAAGGTTGAAGAATTCAAAAAAAATTGTCGTTCCTTGGATTTATTATTGGTCGATGATATTCATCTTTTAGCGGGTAAAGAAGCAAGTCTGGTCGAGTTTTTCTATACCTTTAATGCTTTATTGGATGAATCCAAGCAGATTATTTTAACTTCAGACCGCTATCCGAAAGAATTGACTGAACTGGATCCACGTTTGGTTTCCCGTTTTTCCTGGGGCTTATCTGTTGGAGTCGAGCCGCCAGATATTGAAACACGGATAGAAATCCTGCTGAAAAAAGCTGAAAGCAATGAGATTGATTTGCCCCGTAACTGTGCTTTATTTATTGCACAGCAGGTGGTTGCCAATGTTCGCGAACTTGAAGGCGCCTTAAACAAGGTCGTCGCTATTTCCCGGTTTAAGGGAACCGCAATTGATCTGGACGTGGTACGAGAATCCTTAAAAGATGTTTTGGCGATCCGGGCCCGAACTATTAGTGTAGAAAATATTCAGCGTGTGGTGAGTGAGTATTTTCGTATTCCCCTCAAAGAGCTGGTCGGGCCTAAAAGAACCCGAATTTATGCACGTCCTCGTCAATTGGCAATGGGTTTGGCGCGTGAATTAACTGGTGACAGTTTTCCAGAAATTGGCATGGCTTTTGGCGGGCGAGATCATAGTACAGTCATGCATGCCTGCGAAAAAGTCCAGAGCCTCCGTGCTGAAGATCCGATCTTTAATGAGGATTATAAAAACCTGCTGCGCCTGTTGCAGAGTTGATCAATCCGGATTCTTGCAAAGTGCTTGAAACTGCCGCATAGTACACTGCTAAAAATTATTTTTTTATCTGTCTTCAGTTGTTAGAGGAATGAATCGTGCGTTTGAAAATCGCTAAAGAGAGCTTACTCAATGTTCTATCACATGTGGTAGGGGCGGTCGAACGTCGTCATACCCTGAACATTCTTTCAAACGTTAAAATTCAGGCGAGTCCACAAGCTCTGACGATTACCGGGTCTGACTTGGAAGTTGAGCTGGTGGCCAGTACCGGCTTAAGTGAGGGAGCCTGTTTACAGCCGGGTGAAACTACTGTGCCGGCACGTAAACTCATGGATATCTGTAAGTCACTACCAAGTGCTGCTTTAATCGATTTACAAATCACTGAAGACCAGCGCTGCATTTTAAAGTCTGGAAATAGCCGTTTTGTACTGGGAACCTTACCTGCTGAAGATTATCCTTTACTTAATCATGACAATAGTCAGGGTACTCAGGTTCAAGTTACCCAGCGTGAACTCAAGCGTCTGTTTGAAAAAACTGCTTTTGCAATGGCAGTGCAGGATGTCCGTTTTTATCTAACCGGCACATTACTGGAAATTGATGAAGCTCAATTGCGTGCTGTAACTACCGATGGTCACCGTCTGGCATTGTGTGAAACCTTGGCATCTTCTACCGCTTCTCAGTCAGTACAGGCAATTGTTCCACGTAAGGCAGTAGCAGAACTGCAACGCCTGCTCAGCATTGAAGATGAACAGCTTACGTTACTGATTGGCCGTGAACTGTTAAATGTTACAATTCAAACCCCAAGCCGTGACAAGGAACAGGGCGAAATTACAGTACGTTTCACGACCAAACTGATTGACGGGAAATTCCCTGATTATCGTCGGGTTATTCCACGTGGTGGTGATAAAACTGTCCAGATCGCGCATGACGTATTTAAACAGTCATTGCAACGGGTGGCGATTCTTAGTAATGAAAAATTGCGTGGTGTATTCCTCAACTTTAATGCAGATTCATTACAGCTTCGAGCCAATAACCCGGAGCAGGATGAAGCGATTGAGGATCTGGCTATTCAATATAATAACTCTCCGCTAGAAATGTCTTTTAATGCACAATATCTGCTTGAAGTGCTGAACGTACTGGATGGTGATGATGTTGTTATGACCATGACTGAAGCCAATCAGTCTGTGCTGGTGCAAGACCCTGCCCAGCAGGACCAGACTTATGTTGTCATGCCAATGCGTGTCTAGACTTAAAGCTATTTTATGTATATTACGCGTTTAAATATCGAACGTGTCCGGAACCTTTCAGCGGTTGCACTCTCTGAGTTGCAGCCGTTTAATGTTTTTTACGGGACCAATGGTTCAGGCAAAACCTCGATTCTTGAGGCGATCCATTTACTGGCCACAGGTCGCTCTTTTCGAACTTATATTCCCAAACACTACATTCAGAGTGGTGCTTCAGACGCGATTGTATTTGCACAGTCTACTACCGAGAAAATTGGCATGCAAAAAATGCTCTCGGGTGAGCAGATAATTAAAGTGAATGGCGATACGGTCGCAACTCAGGGTCAGCTTGCTAAAATGCTGGCATTACAATATATCGACCCGCTCAGTACGGATATCATTGACCATGGAGCCAAACCGCGGCGACAGTTACTGGACTGGCTGATGTTCCACGTGGAACCTGAATTTTATCAGACATGGCAATATTATTCTCGCGCACTCAAGCAGCGTAACAGTCTGCTTAAATCCCGCCAAAATCTAAGTGTGGATGAGCTTGATCCATGGAACAAGATGTTGGCCAGTTATGGTGAATTGCTCCATGCTCAACGTTCACAGGTGATGGAGCAATGGAAGATTTATTTTAAACAGGATTTAAGCCAGCTTTTACCTGATCTGGAGATTGAGCTAGACTATGTATCCGGTTTTCATAGTGAGCAGGGGCTTTATCAGGACCTGACGTTATATCATCAGAAAGACCTGGATAGACGCTATACCGAGTATGGACCACACCGGGCAGACCTACGCTTGAAAACACCACTTGGAGATGCGGATAACATTCTTTCAAGAGGACAAAAAAAACTATTAATTATGGCCTTAAAACTCTCTCAGATTGCAATGTTGCATGCGAGCAATAAGGAAACTGTGGTATTATTAGATGATCTGACGGCAGAATTAGATTTAACCGCACAACAACGTTTAATTGAGCGATTGAGCCAACTTGGTAGTCAAGTTTTTATTACCACTCTAGAGCATGAATCGGTACAGCAGCATTTGCATGATCTGTCTATTTCCTATCAATTATTCCACGTTGAACACGGTCAAGTCAGTGTCGTTCAGCAATGATTTAACCCATCTTTGGATTGATCCATTTTACACTAGGGAGAAACCATGAGTTCAGAATCTCAATCTGCCTCTCCAACAGAACACACCCAAGAAAAGGCTTATGATTCCTCTAGTATCAAGGTATTACGTGGCCTAGACGCAGTGCGTAAACGTCCTGGTATGTATATTGGTGATACAGACGATGGGACAGGTCTACACCATATGGTATTCGAGGTGGTCGATAACTCGATTGATGAAGCCCTGGCTGGACACTGTGATGAAATTCTGGTGACCATTCATGAAGATGAATCTGTGAGCGTATCTGACAATGGCCGCGGTATTCCAACCGATATCCATCCGGAAGAGGGTGTCTCTGCTGCAGAGGTAATCCTGACAATTTTGCATGCGGGCGGCAAGTTTGATGATAACAGTTATAAAGTCTCTGGTGGCCTGCACGGTGTAGGTGTATCGGTTGTTAATGCTTTATCGAGCAAGCTTGAGCTGACTGTACAGCGTGCAGGACAGATACATGAGCAGGAATACCAGCACGGTGTACCCCAGTACCCGTTACGTGTCGTGGGACAAACTGAACGTACAGGTACTAAAGTCCGTTTCTGGCCGAGTGCTGAAACCTTTAGCCAGACTATTTTTAATGTCGATATTCTGGCACGCCGTCTGCGTGAGCTGTCCTTTCTAAATGCCGGTGTCCGTATTGTTCTGCGCGATGAACGCATTAACCTTGAACATGTATTTGACTATGAAGGTGGACTGTCCGAATTTGTTAAATATATCAATGAAGGTAAAAACCACCTGAATGAAATTTTCCATTTTACCACTCAGGCTGAAAATGGAATTGGTGTTGAAGTGGCATTGCAGTGGAATGATTCTTATCAGGAAAATGTACGCTGCTTTACCAATAATATTCCGCAAAAAGATGGTGGTACCCATCTGGCCGGTTTCCGCGCAGCACTAACCCGTGGCCTGAACAGCTATCTTGAGAATGAGAATATTCTTAAGAAAGAAAAAGTTGCAGTAACAGGGGATGATGCACGTGAGGGACTGACTGCTATTGTGTCAGTTAAAGTTCCAGATCCTAAGTTTTCTTCGCAAACCAAAGAAAAACTGGTGTCCAGTGAAGTTAAACCGGCAGTCGAACAGGCGATGAATAAGGCGTTCTCTGAATATCTGCTTGAGAACCCGGCAGCAGCCAAGTCTATTGCAGGTAAAATTATTGATGCAGCACGTGCCCGTGATGCAGCACGTAAAGCCCGTGAAATGACACGCCGTAAAAGTGCACTGGATATTGCCGGCTTACCTGGAAAACTGGCTGATTGTCAGGAAAAAGATCCCGCCTTGTCTGAGCTGTTTCTAGTCGAGGGTGATTCGGCAGGCGGTTCTGCCAAGCAGGGCCGTAACCGTAAAATGCAGGCGATTTTACCGTTAAAGGGTAAAATTCTAAATGTAGAGCGTGCCCGTTTTGACCGGATGATTTCTTCTGCTGAGGTCGGTACACTGATTACGGCATTAGGCTGTGGTATTGGACGTGAGGAATATAATCCGGACAAGCTGCGTTATCATAAGATTGTGATCATGACAGATGCTGATGTCGACGGTTCACATATTCGTACGTTACTGTTGACATTCTTCTTCCGTCAAATGCCTGAACTGGTAGAACGGGGTCATATTTATATTGCTCAGCCGCCTTTATATAAACTGAAAAAAGGCAAGCAGGAACAGTATATTAAAGATAATGATGCTCTGGAAACCTATCTGATTTCCAATGCAATTGATGATCTGTCTCTGCATGTTAGTGCCGATGCGCCAGCAATTAATGGACAGGCATTGGCTCAGGTCATTCAGGATTACCAGGTTTCACAAAAGAGTCTGCACCGATTAACCTTGCGTTATCCTGCGACCTTGCTTGATGGCCTCTTGGCGCTAGAAGCTTTTAAAATGGACCAGAACCATGATGAAAGTTATGTCCAGCAATGGGGTGAACAGTTACGTTCACGTATTGCAGACATGCAGTCTAGCTTACGTCCTGAATTGAGTCTTGAAAAATTTGAACGTATTGATGTAGATGGTCAGTCCTCGGCGCTTTACTGGCCACGGATCACTGTTTATGTGCATAACTTGCCACATCATTATTTGCTTGATGCCGGATTGCTGGGCTCTGCCGAATATGCCCGACTGCTCAAGAATTCAAGAAGCTGGTTCAACCTGATTGAAGAGGGTGCTTATCTTGAAAAAGGTGAGCGTCGTGTACAGGTCAGCAATTTCCATCAGGTCTGGCAGTTCATCTTGCAGGACTCACGCCGCGGCATGATGATTCAGCGTTATAAAGGCCTGGGTGAGATGAATGCCGAGCAGCTCTGGGAAACCACGATGGACCCGGAAAATCGCAATATGCTGCAAGTAACTATTGATGATGCAATTGAAGCAGACCGTATGTTCTCTTGCCTGATGGGAGATGATGTCGAGCCACGTCGTGCATTTATTGAAGAAAATGCATTGAATGCCGATATTGATGCTTAATCTCATCACTGCTCAATAAAAAAGCGCCAGAAGGCGCTTTTTTATATCTTACTATTAAGGAGTAAGGATTACCTTACGACAGTCTTCTTCACGTTTATCAAATATACGATAGCCTTCAGCAGCTTCAGACAGGTTCATACGGTGGGTAATAATTACTTCTGGGGAAAGGTCACCATTTTCAATAAATTCCAGTAATTGTGGCAGGAACTTATGTACATGGGTTTGTCCCATCTTAAAGGTTAGGCCTTTATCGAATGCATCACCGAACAGGAAGCCATGAATTGGTCCTGCATAAACGCCCGGTACGCTTACTACACCGCCACGACGTACAGCTGCAATACATTGACGTAATGCAGCGCCACTCGAACCTTCAAGCTTCAAGTTGGTCATGACGGTTTCTAGCATGCTGCCTTTGGCTTCAAAACCGATAGCATCAATTACTCCATCTACACCACGGTAGCCCGGCGTATTGCTAATAATAAATTCAGCTGCATCGACTTCATCAAAATTAACCGGAATGGCACCATAGGTGTCCCGTGCATACTGTAGACGGTAATTATGGTGGTCTACCATAAAGATAAGTTCGGCACCCAGCATACGTGCACAGGCGGCCGAGAGCAGGCCTACCGGTCCTGCACCATAAATTGCAACACTTGATCCCTTACCAATTTTGGCATTGGTGACTGCTTGCCAGGCAGTAGGCAATATATCAGTCAGAAATAAAACTTTTTCATCAGATAAAGAACCTGGTACTTTAAATGGCCCTACGTTTCCTTTAGGAATACGTACATATTCAGCTTGCCCACCTGGAACTCCACCATATAAATGGCTATAGCCGAACAGCGCAGCACCTGGCGGTATCTGCTTTTTATTTAAGATAGCACCCCGACCCGTATTGGTATTCTCACAGGCCGCAGTCAGATCATGCTCACAAAAGAAGCAGCTACCACAGGCAATTACAAAAGGAATAATTACCCGGTCGCCTTTTTTTACTTCAGTGACTGCCGGACCAACTTCCTCTACTACACCCATAAACTCGTGGCCAAAGATATCACCATCTTTAGTGGCCGGAATTTTACCTCGATATAAATGCAGGTCAGAACCACAAATTGCAGTTGCAGTAACTCGCAAAATAACATCATCCGGTTCTTGAATAATCGGATCAGGAACAGATTCTACCCGGACATCCCGAGCACCATGATATGTAAGAGCGCGCATTCTTATTTCCTCTCTGGTTTATTTTTAGAGTCAGCAGAATCATGTAAAAATTTTGTTGAGTAAGAAAACTGACCTGTCATTCATAATGCAGCGTCATGAGGTAAGCTTATGTATAAAAAAACAATTTAGCCTGTTGAAAAAATGTACATATACAAGGCTTAGGTAAAATAATGTTGATTTAAAGTAGCAATTAACCGAAATGATTCTTTACATTTTAAAATTAATTATTTTTATTTTAAAAAAATATTTTTAAATAAAATAAAAGGATTACCTTTAAATAGGGTAATCCTTTTATTAATATAATGTTAAATTATATTATACAACTTGCCATTGCTGTTTTGCTTCATTGGCTGTCAGGTTTAAAATTACCTGATTATTGCTGACTTCCTGTACCCAAGTCAGAGGAATTAAATGATGTTTTCCATCACTGTCTTCATCATTCTTAATAAGTTTTAGTTGATCTTCACCTTCTAGGTGGTCAACACGGCCTACATGTTCGTTATCTGAACCTAAAACTTCTGCATGTTGAGTAATTTGACTGAGATCGATACCTGTTGCCATGCTTCTTTCTCCTTTACTTATATAGTTTAAGTCATTTAGATTATTCAAAAATAAAAAACATTTATGAATAATCTCTATCTCTAGTATTATTCAAATATGAATAATTAATTTAAATAATTTACAGGATTAAAAATAATAAAGAAATCTTTTTAGGTAATACTTATGTAAGGTTTATTAATAAAATATAAAGTTATTATAAAACTGTAGCAAAAATGATTTTAAAATTAATTTTTTAAGAATATAACCTGATTTTATTTAAAATCAGGTTATATAGAATTAGATTACTGAAATGATTGTTCCAGCTCTTCAAGCTCCATCATTAATTCCAGAAGCTGTTCTTCTGCCTCGGCTAAGGCGAGCTTGAGTTCTGTCTGTTCATTCATCAGTTTAAGCAGGTCATTCTTGCGGTCATTATCATAGAGCGATGAATCACCTAGTTCGGTTTCAAGTGTCTCAAGACGCGGCTGTAATTTTTCAATACGGGCTTCGCATTGTTCGATTTTCTTGCGGACCGGGCGAGTTATATCACGACGGCGTGCAGCTTCTTTACGCTGTGCTTCTTTATCAACTTTGGAAATGGCAGGTACATCAACAACTACAGATTGGATTGGCGCAGCAGGCTGCTGGCCCTGTTTCATGATTTGTGTACGGGCCTGACGTAGCCAGTTAGCATAATCCTGAAGGTCTCCTTCAAACTCGGTCATACGACCGTCATGTACCAGTAATAACTCGTCACAAACACTGGCAATCAGCTGTCGCTCATGTGATACCAGAACTACCGCACCCTGAAAGTCCTGTAAAGCCATAGTTAATGCGTGACGCATATCCAGGTCTAGATGGTTGGTTGGTTCGTCAAGGATCAGGACATTTGGACGCTGCCAGACAATCAGGGCCAGAGCCAAGCGGGCCCGTTCTCCACCTGAAAAACTTTCACTGGGTGTATCCATGCGTTCGCCACTAAAACCAAAGCTACCTAAAAAAGAGCGCAGGCTGGCCTCACTGATTTTCTTGTCGGCAATTCGTGCCAGTTGCAGCATAGGGCTAGCCTGACCATCTAGCGCATCCATCTGGTGCTGGGCAAAATAGCCAATATTGAGCAGTTCTGAAGGATGACGTAAACCTTTAAGTAGGGGCAGATCGCCTACGAGTGATTTAATCAGAGTAGATTTACCTGCTCCGTTTATTCCCAGCAGACCAATACGGCTTGAAGGCGTAATCTGAATCTGGATATTGGTGGCAATCAGTTTTTCCCCATAACCAATATCCGCATGTTCTAATGTCAGTAGGGGTGAACTCATTTTGCTAGGTTCACGGAAACTGAACGTAAAGGGCGTATCAACATGGGCAGCCGAAAGTTCCTGCATTCGCTCCAGTTGCTTGATTCGACTCTGTGCCTGACGTGCTTTGGTGGCCTGTGCCTTAAAACGGTCAATGTATTTTTGCAGGTGTGCGCGGGTTTCTAGCTGTTTTTCATAAGCCTGCTGCTGCTGGGCCAGACGTTCACTACGGGTCCGTTCAAAAGTGGAATAATTTCCGGTATATAAAGTAAGCTCCTGATTTTCAATATGCAGGATATGATCAGTGACAGCATCAAGAAAATCACGGTCGTGTGAGATTAGAACCAAAGTGCCTTCATAGGCATTTAACCAGTCTTCCAGCCATAAAATGGCATCAAGGTCCAAGTGGTTAGTCGGTTCATCCAGCAAAAGCAGGTCTGAGCGGCTCATCAGGGTACGGGCCAGATTCAGACGCATACGCCATCCTCCAGAAAAACTGGATACTGCCAGTTTTAGCTGATATTCGAAAAAGCCCAGACCTGCCATAAGCTGTGCTGCCTTGGCAGGAGCCGAATAACCATTAATCTCGTCAAAGCGACCATGTAAATGGGCAATATCATGATCAGATAGCTGGTCGGACTGTTCCAGTTTTGCCTGAATTTTCCAATATTCTTCATCACCTGATAATACAAAATCCAGTGCTGCCATATCCAGCGCTTCGACTTCCTGTGCCATATGGGCAACTGTCCATACTGTAGGACGGCTTAGAGAACCTTCATCGGCCGACATATTGCCGAGCAATGCCGAAAACAGAGTGGATTTACCGGCGCCGTTAACTCCGGTCAGACCAATCTTCCAGCCTGGATGCAGTTGCATGCTCGCTTTTTTAAAGAGTATACGGCCACCGCGGCGAATCGAAAGTTGGTCAAGCTGAATCATGAATACGTAAATCTATTATCAGAGGTAGGCCATTTTAAAGGATATCTGCCAGGAAAAACAAAAAATCACCTGCCTCTGCAAAAGAATATGAATTTCATCCAATAATTTGACTCAACACAAAAACACTTTATCGGAAATTAGAGTGAATGCTCTATTTTTGTACAGTTAAGCTGTTTATAGTGATAAAGCCCTCATTTAAACAATAAGACTCAGGATGAATAAGATGAATAAGGGAAAAATTCTGTTAACTGCTGCTTCACTTTTTTTATTTGCTCATTCAGCCCAGGCCAAAGTAGATATCTGTGTTTTTGATTTGCTGGGCAAAGCTGGCGAGTCCTATAAATTGATGGAAGACTGGCTGCTGGCTTCCAAGAACTGGAATGCTGATGTCGGACTAAAAATTGTAGCAGATGAGGCACAGGCAGAGCGTGAGTTTCAAGCTGGAAATTGTGATGGTGTGTATATGACTTCTATTCGTGCTCGTGCTTTCAACAAATTTGCCGGTTCAATTGATGCCCTAGGTGGGGTACCTAGTAATGCAATAGCCCAAAAGGCCATCAGCTATGCTCTGGATCAGCGTAATAGTAAACGTCTGGTGAGCAGACTGGAGGGACAGGTATATGAAGTTGCTGGAATCGGTCAGCTCGGCGCAGCTTATATTTTTGTAAAAGACCGTAATATTAATACAGTTGAAAAAATCGCCAAGAAAAAATTTGCAGTTCTTGGGCATGATGCTGCTCAACGGATCATGGTACAGCGTATTAATGCCAAGCCAGTGGCCTCGGAAATTTCGAATTTTGTCAGTAAATTCAATAATGGACAGGCGGATATTGTTGCAGCGCCTGCGTATGCTTACCGGCCTTTGGAAATTTATAAAGGCATGGGGCCAAACGGTGCCATGATCAATTTTCCGGTAGTCAATGTTACTGCAGACCTAATTATCCGGCCAGATAAATTTCCACAGGACTTTGCTGCCAAGTCACGTCAATGGTTCTTAAAACAGCTGCCTCGCAGCATGGCTATGGTACAACGCCTTGAAGCAGGCATTCCTGCAAAATTACGAATTCAGCTGTCCAGTGAAGACCGTACTGCTTATCAACGTTTATTACGTGAAGGCCGCATCGATTTGACCCGTCAGGGCATTTATGATGAGACCATGATGCGTGTGTTAAAAAGGGCGCGCTGCACAGTAGAGCGGACTAACTTTGAATGTTCACTCTCAGGCGAATAATACAAAATGACAGTTTTCTAGCTATTGATTTCCTGAATATAAGTGTAGATAGAAAATTTTAATTACTTAAAAAATGCAGAGATAGATCACAATTTAAAAAAATGGAGCAAATACTCTATTTTTTTTAAATAAAGCTGGGTAATATCTTGCAATGTAAGGGAAGTTCGAGAATAAAATCTCAAAAAAGGAAGAAAACAATGAAAAGAATAGTACTGACTGCTGTTACCACTGCACTTTTAGGTCTGGCAGGCACTGCTCAGGCCAAAGTAGATGTTTGTGTCTTCGATTTACTGGGTAAATCTGGTGAATCCTACAAAATGATGGAAGAGTGGGCATTGGCTGCAAAATCTTGGAAAGCAGATATTAACCTGGTTCCACGTCAGGATGAAGCTGTAGCGGACAGTGATTTCAAGGCAGGTAAATGTGATGCAGTTTTTATGACTTCAATGCGCGCCCGTCCGTATAACAAATTCGTGGGTTCTATTGATGCCTTGGGTGCTGTGCCAAGTAATGCTGTGGCCCAACGTGCAATCTCTTATGTACTGGATGCTCGTAATGCCGGCAAAATGACTACAACTCTGGGTGGTAATAAATATGAAGTTGCCGGTGTATCACCTTTAGGTTCAGCTTATATCTTTGTACGTGATAAAAATATTAATTCTGTTGAGAAAGCAGCAGGTAAGAAGTTTGCAGTATTGGGCTATGACAATGCCCAGAAAATTATGGTACAGCGTATTGGAGCACAGGCAGTCCTGTCTGATGTATCTAACTTTGTGGCCAAATTTAATAATGGCCAGGTCGATATGGTCGGTGCGCCGGCTTATGCTTATAAACCTTTGGAAATTTATAAAGGTCTGGGCAGTAATGGCGCGATGATGAATTTCCCGGTATTACAGGTAACCGCTGACTTGGTCTTGCGAGCCGATAAATTCCCGGCTGGTTTTGGTCAGCAATCACGTACCTGGTTTGCCAAACAGCTGCCAAAAAGCTTTTCAATGATTCAGCGTTTAGAAGTCGGTATTCCGGGCAAATATAAAATGAATCTAAGTGCTGAAGATAAGCTTAAATACCAGAAGATGTTACGTGATGGCCGTATGGATTTAACCAGACAGGGTATTTATGACAAAAATATGATGGCAGTATTGAAGAAAGCTCGCTGTGCAGTCGATAAAGCCAACTTCGAATGCTCTATGGCAGGCGAATAAATTATGGAAGTTAAAAAGCCTGGCTATAAACCGGGCTTTTTTGTCTGTATTTTTATAGGTATGTAAGGTCAGTACTCAGCTGCCGGATAGAAAACAGAAAATAAGAAAAAATAAAATTGAAAGGATAAAATTATGCAATGGACTAAAGCACTTGTGCTGGGTGCAGGAATATTAATGGCAGCAGAAGCGGCTCAGGCAAAACAGGTTTTTTGTGTTTTTGATCTGGTCGGTAAAAATGGCGATGTATATACTTTAATGAAAGACTATCAGCTTGCTGCTAAAAACTGGGGAGCAGATATCGAACTGCGTGTAGGCCAGAATGAGGCAGTGATTGCTGAAGATTTTAAAGCCGGGAAATGTGACGGAATTAGTGTTACCGGTATGCGTGGCCGACAGTTTAATAAATTTACCGGTTCCTTGGATGCAATCGGAGCTATTCCGGACCTTAAGTTGGCTGTTAAGGTTATGCAAGGCTTAGCCAGCCCGACTTTTGCCAAATATATGACCAATAGTAAATATGAAGTTGCAGGAGTTATTCCGGTCGGCGATGCATTCTTGATGGTAAATGACCGTAGTATTAATACAGTTGCTAAAGCAGCTGGCAAAAAAATTGCAGTTCTTGATTATGATGAAGCCCAGAAGATTATGGTTCAGCAAATCGGGGCGCAGGCAGTTAGTGCCGATGTAACTAATTTTGGCAGCAAGTTCAATAACCGCCAGGTCGATATTATCGGTGCGCCGGCAGCCGTGTTTAAACCGCTGGAATTACATAAAGGTCTCGGTACCAAAGGCGCTATTGTTAATTATCCGATTCTGCAGGTAACAGGAAACCTGATTATTCGCCCAGACAAGTTCCCCGCAGGCTATGGACAAAAATCGCGGAAATGGGTTAAAACCCAGTTACCACGTGCGTTTGGTATTCTTGGAAAAATGAAAGCGGATATTCCACAGAAATACTGGATGAATATACCAGCAGCAGATAAGCCGGGTTACCAGAAACTGATGCGTGAATCACGGATTGACCTGACCAGACGTGGTATTTATGACAAGCGTATGATGAAACTGTTATGGCAATTCCGCTGTAAAGAAGACCGCAGTAATTTTGAATGCAGCCTACAGGATGAGAACTATAAATAAACCTGATAAAATAACTCAGGATAAACTTTAAAGTTCAGGCGCTGGCCATATATTGAGTATGTTATACTTTAAATATATGGCCTTTGCCTTTTAAGGCAGATGAATTTGTTGAGGAACGCCCAGTATGAATGCCCCAGCTCTTGTGTTGTCAGATAATGCTGCAAATAAAGTGCGCCAACTCCGTGAAAGCGAAGGGAATCAGGATTTAATGTTACGTGTCTATGTAACAGGAGGCGGCTGCTCAGGATTCTCTTACGGTTTTAACTTTGCCGAAAGCATGAATGAAGATGATGCTGAATTTACCAATGGCGATGTAACCATGCTGGTAGATTCACTAAGTTACCAGTATTTGGTAGGTTCAGTGGTTGATTATATTCAGGGACTGGAAGGATCACGTTTTATCGTTGAGAATCCGAATGCTACTACGACCTGCGGTTGCGGATCTTCATTTTCAATCTAGAAGATAACTGTTTAAAAAACCCATCCTGAGATGGGTTTTTTTATCATTGTAGTTAAGCCTGAATCTGCTCCAGGATAAGCTGGCTGACTACAGCAGCTTGCTGCACAGGAAGCCAGTGATTGGCCTCTAACATGACTTCACGGTACGGCGCCTGTACATAACGCTGGTTTAGTTTAACGCCAGCATCACTAATAGCCACATCCTGGGAACCGCCGATAAACAGAGTAGGGACAGTGACCGGATCGAATCGCTGGAAACGGGCATTGAAAGGTAGTGCCCGATACCAGTTCAGACTATAACTTAAACGGCCCTGTTCCAGCATTTCTGTTTTGAAAATTTCCAGTTGCTGCTTGGTCATCCCTGAATTTTTAAGTAAACCCAGACCTATTTTTGGAAATTTTTCAAATAATAGTTCTGGCAATTTAGGCAGCTGAAATAACCCGATATAATAAGATTTAAATAGCTGGTCCGAGGCAAGCAGGGCACGCAGGAAAGCGCCTGGATGAGGTACAGATAATACCACCAGATTTTTTAATTTTTTAGGGTAATGCATAGCGTATTCCCATGCCACAATTGCTCCCCAGTCATGGCCAACCAAATGGACTGGCTGGTTAATCTGGTCAATCAGCAGATCCAGATCTTGAAGTAGCTCCTGCATCCGATAAGCCTGACGTCCTTCAGGGCGTGCATCAAGGCTATAGCCACGCTGGTTCGGTGCAAAGGTACGAAAACCTGCTGCATTGAGCTGAACCCGGACCTGATCCCAGCACTGTGCCGTTTCGGGAAAGCCATGGAGCAGTACCACAGCTTCACCTTCTAGCGGACCGCTATCGATCAGGTCAAAGCTCAGTTCACCACGATGATAACGCTCAAGGCGCTGTTTACTTAAATCAATCATCTTTTTTCTCTTATTGTTACTTTGAATTTTTGTTTAGTCATATATTTTAGTAAAAATTACTGCGGTGTATCTTCACCAGAAGGTATGCTGTAGCTCATTTATAGCCCGTCTAATCAGGCTGCAGTCATACTGCCTAAAATGCGAAAGCCTTGTGCACCGGTAACAGCAGGCAGGTTACCACTTTGCTGCTGTACAAACCGCATAGCAAGCCAAGCAAATGCTGTTGCTTCTACCCAGGTTGGACTAAGGCCCAGACTGTCAGTAGTCTGCACACTCCACTGGTGCTTGCGCAGGCGCCAGCGTAACTGGTCTAATAAATGTGCATTGTAAGCACCGCCACCACATACATATACTTCACCTGTATCCAGTCCTGAACGGTAAATGGCTTTTTTAATTGCCCTTGTAGTCAGCTTTAATAAAGTAGCCTGTACATTTTCGGGTGTATCTTCCAGCTCATCATACCCCAGATCGTCATTACGCCAGTCCTGTATCTGCTCATCCAGCCAGTCCAGATTAAAGTCTTCACGTCCGGTACTTTTTGGAGATTCTTTTGAAAAATACTCATGCGCCTGTAAGCGTTCCAGTAAAGCACGAATTGGCTGACCATAGGCAGCCCAACTGCCATTTTCATCATAAGGATGACCTGTATAACGCTGACACCAGCCATCCATCAGGATATTGGCCGGACCGGTATCAAACCCATAAACTTTCTCGGGCTGACCAGCGGGTAACAGACTGACATTGGCAATACCTCCCAGATTTAAAATCACCCGATGAATTTCAGGATGCTGAAATAGGGCCTGATGAAAAGCCGGCACGAGTGGTGCACCTTGGCCACCAGCTGCCATATCACGACGACGAAAATCAGATACCACTGCAATACCGGTCAGTTCAGCAATAATATGAGGGTCACCAATCTGTAGGGTAAAATGATGTTCAGGACGATGACGAATAGTTTGGCCATGTGAACCGATGGCCCTGATCTGGCTACGGTCCAGAGCATTTTTTTCAATCATCTGGTTAATACCATGACCGATCATTTGGCCCAGAGCAACATCAGCAGCTCCCATTCGGTCAATTTCATTATCATCTGGCAGGGTTAATGCCATCAGCTCGTCACGTAATTCCGGATCGAATGGTAATGTCAGGGTAGCGTGGAGCCGGAGAGGATCAAAAGAAGCAGCAACGATATCGACACCATCCATGCTGGTGCCGGTCATTACCCCGATATAGATCGCTGTCATGATGATTCTTAAGCCTGCAATGTGCTGAAAAAGTGTTAGTATATCTCACAAATTGTATAACTGATGTGTTTGGGTTTTGTGATGTCAAATTTCCTGCCGGCTGAAGAACAACTTGCCCTCATTCAACGAGGCACTCATGAAATTATCTCTGAAGAAGATCTTCTGAAGAAATTAAAAGAAAACCGTCCCCTTAAAGTTAAAGCGGGTTTTGATCCAACTGCCCCTGACCTGCATCTGGGTCATACGGTTTTAATTAATAAGCTTAAAGTATTTCAGGATTTAGGCCATGATGTATATTTCCTGATTGGTGACTATACTGCCATGATCGGTGATCCGACCGGCAAGAGTGCAACACGTCCGCCATTATCGCGTGAACAGGTTCTGGAAAATGCCAAAACCTATCAGGAACAGGTCTTTAAAATTCTTGACCCGAATAAAACCAAGGTGGTATTCAACTCAGAATGGTTTGCCAGCAAGACTGCGGCTGATCTGATTCAACTGGCTTCCCAGCAGACCGTTGCACGTATGCTGGAACGTGATGATTTCACCAAGCGCTATAGCAGTCAGCAGCCGATTGCGATTCATGAATTTTTATATCCGCTGGTGCAGGGTTATGACTCGATTGCTCTGGAAGCAGATGTTGAGCTTGGCGGTACAGACCAGACATTTAATCTGTTAATGGGCCGTACCTTGCAAGGCCGTTATCATCAAGAGCCTCAAGTCTGTATTACCGTACCAATTCTAGAAGGCTTGGATGGTGTACAGAAAATGTCGAAGTCTTTGGGCAATTACATCGGTGTATTTGATGCACCAGGTGCAATGTACCAAAAGGTACTGTCGATGCCAGACAGCCTGATCGAACGTTACTTTGAACTGCTCAGCTTTAAATCGATGCCTGAAATTCAAGATCTGCTCAAAGAGATGGCAGAAGGCCGTAATCCGCAGGAAATCAAGCGTATTCTGGCACTGGAACTGGTTGAGCGTTTCCATGGCAGTGAAGCAGCGGCCAATGCGCATAAAGGTGCAGGAAATATTATTACTGAAGGTGAATTGCCAGAAGGTACACCTGAAGTAACTATTTCTCGTGCCGAATTTGGTGGTGAGATCTTTATTGCGTCCATTTTACGTACTGCGGGTTTAACTAAAAATGCAGCGCAGGCTAAAGATGCTGTAGCGCGGGGCGCCGTTAAAGTTGACTGGGAAGTAGTAGATGCAGACTTTTCAGTAAAAGAAAATAAAACTTATATTATTCAGGCAGGCAAAAAGGCGATTGCTAAAGTTACCTTTACTGACTAAATAGATGAATAAAAAAGCAGGTCTCTGGACCTGCTTTTTTATCACTTTTATTTGACAGAATCATCTGAACTATAGGATGTATTGCTAAATAGCATGATTAATCAGTTTTTCTATCACTGATCTTAGGATCTTAATCTCGGCTTCATTGCCTTCAAACTGCTCAGTTTGGTTACGCTTGAAAATATCACGAATTTCTAGAGTAGCGTTAGAGTCGATTAAACCCAGATAGGTCCCGACCTGGCGTAACTGGTCAATTGAACGTGAACCATTGGTTGCCCCATAACCCACATAGGCAGCAGGTTTGCCTTGCCATTCTTTACCTAAGTAATCCAGAGCATTTTTCAGGGCTGGACTATAACCATGATTATATTCAGGACTAATAAAAATAAAGCCATCACCTTCGGAAATTTTTTCTGCCCATTGCTGTTGTTTTGGCTGGTCATAGATACCTGTAATGGGCGGATGGCTTCCGGCAAAAACAGGCAAATCCCATTCTTTTAAATCAACGATTTCAGTTTCCAGGGTATTATAGTCAAAACTCTCAATAGCCTCGAGAACCCATTTGGCCACCTTAATAGCAGTACGACCTTCACGTATGCTGCCTACAATAATATAGATTTTCATGATATTTTCCGGTTGGGCATGATCTTTATTAAACTAATTATTTTTTTGGAAAGCGCCTAGACAGAATTTGTATCTCTATTTTAAAACATCAAAAGTTATGAACCAGTTTAATTTTTAAGCAGGTATGATCGTTAGATGGCTATTCAATATTTCAGATCGTTCGACCAGATCTATGACTGGAGAACAAGCTTTTTGACATAATAAAATATCTTTATCCATCAATGCCTGTAGAAGGTGAAATATATTAATCTGCGGACATTGCTCTGTCTGGGAAAACTGCCAAGCCTGTTGCAATAAAATAATTAAAGCTTCACTTATCACCAATGTACTGTGGCTTTGAATATGTGCTGAAGGTAAAGCTGTGTTCAGCTGCCGCCTGAGCTCCAAGACAGAAATATCATAACGATCTAATAAAAAGATTAATTCATTTGGTTCGGGTTGCTTTAAGAGCTGTAAAAAAAGATGAGATATTTGGACTTGAGCAATCTGGTGCTGGGCACATTCATTCAAGGCTTGTAATAAGGCTTCGCGTATTGCGCTAGAAAGACAACGTAATAAAACAGTTAGTGTCAGCATAACAACTCATTGTTTTTAATCATACAGCACTTAAGCTGAGTAATAATTTTTATAATTAAAACTGGGATAAAGTGTATTTTTAGATATCTGCCAGTCTTTATGGCTGATTGAATTCTAGCCTGATATATAGCCAAGTGAGAAGCTGCATTCATCGCTTTTTATTATATAGACCTTTAGAAAAACTACCTACTGATCATTTAAATGATCAGTAAACTGGCTAGAGATTTAAATATTCAGTTTAGATTTTACTTATAATAAAAAAAGCCGGACATAGACAGACCGGCTTCAGAATGATTGATTTTAGGCAGCGTCTAGATGAGTTTAATACCTTGCTGACCTGCTGGTGTAACCTTGAAGATTTCAACCTCAAAACTGATATTTTTACCTGCCAGCGGATGGTTAAAGTCTATCTCGGTCATGTCATCATTCACTGATCTGACCACACCGTACAGGCTGCTTTTAGCTTTGTCTTCAAACTCGATCATTTGGCCAACCACAGGGCGTTGTTCAAATTTGACCGTATCAAAGCGTTGAATATTTTCCGGATTCCACGGTCCAAAGGCATCTTCTGCCGGTAAATGTACAGTACGGCGGTCACCTGCCCTTAAACCAAAAAGAGCCTGTTCAAAGCCTGGCAGTAAATTACCGTCACCAATCACCAGACTCACCGGCTCTTCACGGCTGCGGGTATTATCTATTTCAACACCATCTTCAATGGCAACTGAAAAGTGCAGCTCTACCTGAGAACCTTCTTCAATTCGGGTATCTTCATTCGGGTTGAGTAACTCTGTCATTTTGTTGCCTCTGCACGTTGAATCCGGTGTTTTTCCAGAAAGAAAGTATCGATTAATAACAGGATTGTTCCAAGAGTGATGGCACTATCAGCAATATTAAATGCAGGAAAGTGACTATTCTGATAGTAGACATGAATAAAATCTACTACATACCCCAGACTGACCCGGTCTATCAGGTTACCGATGGCGCCCCCTAGAATCAGGGCAATAGCCATTGGTAAAATGACCAGATGTTTTGGCATACGCATTAGCCAGAAAACAAACAGCAAGGAAACTCCAGCCGCCAGTCCGGTAAATAAATAACGCTGCCAGCCACCGGCATCAGACAGAAAACTGAATGCTGCACCATAATTATGTAGCAGCGTCCAGTTTAAAAAGGGCAGTACGGCTACCGGATCGGCATAGTTCAGATGGTTTGTTGCAATCCATTTGGTCCATTGATCCAGAATAATGGCAACAATTGCCAGCCCGATCCACACCAGATTATGTGGATAGAACTGGAACCAGCCTTTTCTTTGCGGTGTATTAGGCATATTTTCTCTCTTCGCCCTGACCAGAAGGAAGGTTAATTAGGCAGCGTCCGCAAATACTTGGATGACCTGCATGTGTATTAACATCAGGCAGTACATGCCAGCAGCGAGCGCATTTTTCACCTTCTGCCGCTGAAACCTTGACACGCAGACCTTCGAGCTCGGTACTTTCACCTGCTTCCTCAAAGTCATGAACAATAACCTGAGAGGTGATCAGGACAAAGCGCAGCTCGTTGCCCAGCTGGTCCAGAATGCTTTTTAACGCTGGTTGGGCCCAGAGTTCAACCTTGGCAGAGAGGTTAGAGCCGACCAGTTTAGCGTTACGTGCAGCTTCAATCTGTTTGTTTACTGCAGATTTTACTGTAATTAGTGTTTGCCAGTTTTCTTCAGAAATCAGATTGGCTGTTGAGGCCACCGGAATCTGATACCACTCGCTCATAAATACATATTTTTCTGACTGCTCAGGAATCAGTGGCCAAGCCTCTTGTGCAGTAAAGCTCAGGATTGGGCTCATCCAGCGGATAAAGGCCTGTACGATATGATATAACGCAGTCTGCGCAGAGCGACGTGCCTGAGAGTCGGTTTTGGTGGTGTACTGACGGTCTTTAATAATGTCCAGATAAAAACCGCCCAGATCATTAATACAGAAATTGGTCAGTGAGCTACAGACGACATGAAAGTTCATTTCATCATAAGCAGTAAGGATGCTCTGCTGAACCTCATGCGCACGTTGCAAGATATACTGATCCAATGCAATCAGCTGGTCTACTGGCAGTGCATCAGTACTTGGCTTAAAGCCATTTAGATTGGCCAGCAGGAAGCGTAGAGTATTACGGATACGGCGATAACTGTCGCTAACACGGTTAAAGACTTCTTTACTTGCTGCAATTTCATAGCGGTAGTCGCTTGAAGCAACATACAGTCGTAGACCATCAGCTCCCAGCTGCTTGATGATGTCATCTAGCGGGATATAATTCCCTAGCGATTTTGATAGTTTGCGTCCGTTTTCATCTACTGTAAAGCCATGAGTCAGTAAGGCTTTGTAAGGCGCACGGTTATGAATCGCTATAGACGTCAGCAGGGATGACTGGAACCAGCCACGATGCTGGTCTGAGCCCTCTAGATAAAGGTCAGCCGGGCTTTCCAGATCTTCGCGCTGGTCAAGTACAGCATAGTGGGTTGTACCTGAATCGAACCAGACATCCAGCGTGTCACGCACGGCATTATAGTGTTCGGCATCATCACCAATAAAGTCTTTCGCTTCACGGTTAAACCAGGCATCAATACCTTCCTGTTCAATCAGCTTGGCAACTTCTTCGATCAGTTCCGGAGTACGCGGATGCAGCTCATTGGTATCTTTATGTACAAAAAACGGAATTGGCACACCCCAGGTACGCTGACGTGAGATACACCAGTCCGGGCGGCCATCAATCATGGATTCAATCCGATTTTTACCCCAGCTTGGTACGAATTCGATGTCATTTTCAATCGCATCCAGCGCGCCCTGACGTAAATTCTGGTGATCCATACTAATGAACCATTGAGGCGTTGCACGGAAAATAATAGGAGTCTTGTGGCGCCAGCAATGTGGATAACTGTGTCGAATTGGTTGATGTGCCCACAAACGGCCTGCTGCACCAAGGGCTTTAATGATTTGCGGATTGGCTTTATAGATGTGTACACCCGGGAAAAGTGGTGAAGTTGGCAGATACACTCCATTGCCACCCACCGGATTATCGACTTTCAACTGATAGAGCAGACCAACTTTATAGTCATCTACACCATGGCCAGGCGCAGTATGTACTGCACCCGTACCACTGGTTGCAATCACATGTTCACCTAAAATGACCGGAACCTGGCGATCTGCCAGAAGTGGGTGCTGGAGTTGCAGGTTTTCAATCACTGCGCCGGTAAAATCGGCCAGTACTACCGGGTTTTCCAGTTTATAACGTTCTACTGCAGACTCTACCAGATCTTTAGCCAGAATCAGATTGTGTAAGCCTTTGTCTGTCTGGGTCTGTACCAGCTGATATTCAATTTCAGCATGTACTGAAACTGCCTGGTTAGCCGGAAGGGTCCATGGTGTTGTGGTCCAGATAACAATATCAGTAGGCACATCAATCTCTACCTTCAAACGGGTAGATAAGTCTTTTAAGTCAACGACACTAAAACCGACATCAATTGCATCAGATTTTTTATCTTCATATTCAACTTCAGCTTCAGCCAGTGCCGAGCCACAGTCCATGCACCAGTTCACCGGCTTTAAGCCAGGCTGAATATGACCATTTTTCTGAATCTGGCCCAGTGCACGAACAATATCTGCTTCCTGCTTGTAATTCATGGTCAGATAAGGATTATCCCAATCACCCAGTACGCCCAGACGCTTGAAGTCGTTACGCTGCAGATCAATTTGTTGTGAAGCATATTCACGGCATAATTTACGGAAAGTGGCTGCATCAACTTTTTCGCCCACTTTACCTACTTTTTCTTCAACTTTGAGTTCAATTGGCAAACCGTGGCAGTCCCAGCCTGGAACATAAGGTGCATCAAAGCCAGATAATGTGCGACTTTTAACAATAATATCTTTTAAGACTTTATTGACTGCATGACCCAAGTGAATTGTGCCATTTGCATAGGGAGGGCCATCATGCAGAATATATTTTTTCTTGCCAATACGCGATGTGCGAATCTGCTGATAAATGTTGTCGGCGTACCACTCTTCTAACCATTTTACTTCACGTACTGCCAGATTTGCCTTCATGGCAAATTCAGTGCCCGGCAGATTTAGTGTGGCTTTATAATCCACAGCATTTTCAGGAGTTTGCTTATCGCTCATGCAAGTTGTCTTCCAGTTCAATCAGCTTGAACGCTGACGGGTTTTACAATCAAAAAAACAGAATTTAAACAGGGAATTTGGGGGTATTTCTACGAAACTCAATGAGCTTGGCTACATCATTATCAATTCCGGTCTTTAATGCTTCAAGCGAAGGATAATTTACTTCACCATGCAGATATTTTAAAAAAGTGACCCGCACC
The DNA here is from genome assembly GCF_040744925.1 of Acinetobacter sp. FL. Taxonomy (NCBI): domain Bacteria; kingdom Pseudomonadati; phylum Pseudomonadota; class Gammaproteobacteria; order Moraxellales; family Moraxellaceae; genus Acinetobacter; species Acinetobacter sp. FL. The sequence continues at coordinate 23,266 of NZ_CP160437.1, forward strand.
AGCAAGCCATACAGATTAGCAGAAACCTCAGGAAAGTGTACTTCTAATCGCCACTCTGGCTGTTGCTGCTGAATTGCGGGCCGTGTTCCCACATGTCCGGCACCAAATAAACTCTCCGGTCCATAACCTGCAATTCCGGGTAAATCCGGGTGTTCCAGACGTACTCTGGCCGCAAGAGAACTATGCTCAGAGATCACTTCTACCGCATAAATCCCATGCAGGCAGGGCTTATGCCGGTTCATACCTACATTAATGGTCGGGAAATTCAAGGTACGCCCAATCTGGTCACCATACTGAATTCGACCCACCATACTGTAGGGACGTCCTAAAAGCTGGGCAGCAAGAGTCAGGTCACCCTGCTGTAATACCTGCCGGATCCGTGTCGAACTGACTCGCTCTCCCTGAAAGTCGACAGTATTCAGATTAGTGACTGCAAAGCCATAGTTTTTTAGAAATTCGCTATTGCCTTGCCGGTTTTTTCCAAAATGAAAATCATCACCCAATACCAGGCTATGAGCATGAAGCTTATCTTTTAAAAGGGATGCAAAGCCTTCTGCACTCATGCTACGGAACTGGTCATCGAATTTGGCTACAGCAATATAGTCCACACCAAGTTCAGTCAAATACTCTACTTTTTCACGTAGTGAGCTGATACGGGGAGGGGCTTCGTAGCCTTTGAAGTATTCTAGTGGTTGGGGCTCAAACAGCATAACCAGTGTTTTTAAATTCTTCTGGGCAGCAACAGTTTTAAGCTGAGCAATCATGGCCTGATGTCCAAGATGGACACCATCAAAATTGCCAATTGTCACTGCGGTTGCAGGCAGCTGAAAATCGGGCATCAGGGCATTCAGACGGAGCAGCTTCATGGGCGAAGAAATCAGTGCAAAATTTGAAAGGTCATATATTGCCATATTCTCACAGTTTCGTCTTGTTGTTGTGTTTTTACACATTTTTTTGGCTGATCAATAAATTTTATATAATTTTTATTGATTTATATAATATAAATAAATCAGTTTTATTTATAAATTGGCCTTTTTATAATCAGTGCTGCATTAAAAATTCAATCAGGTACATAATGAACAGGCCATTTGAACAGCTAGGGCAGCCACGAGATATCATTCGTCACTTCACACCTAACTGGTTTACCGTCACTATGGGAACGGGTGTAGTAGCACTTATTTTACCTGAACTGTCATCTGGTTCAATTAATCTGTGGTTGGGAGGTATTTTCCTGTGGCAAATCAATATTATTTTATTTATCAGCTTTAGTCTGCTTTATAGCCTGCGCTGGTTGTTCTATCCCACCGAAGCCAGACAAATCTTTTTTCATTCAAACATGAGTCTGTTTCTGGGTGCTATTCCTATGGGCTTGGCCACTCTTGTAAATGGATTTTTAAAATACGGTTTGCCGCTATATGGCGATTCTGCACTAGAAATAGCCAAACTGCTTTGGTATATCGATGTCGTTATGGCAGTGGGAATTGCCTGGTTAGTACCTTTCTGTATGTTTAGTTGCCAGCAGCACCAGTTACACAGTATGACAGCGATCTGGCTATTACCAATTGTAGCCTGTGAGGTGGCAGCAAACTCAGGTGGAGTATTAATACAATATCTGGCTATAAGCCAGCAGACAGTGGCTATATTGATCGCCAGTTATGGGTTATGGGGGATTTCAGTACTGCCAGCTTTTGCCATATTAACTATTCTGATGTTAAGACTTGCCCTGCATCAGTTACCTTCTAAAGATATGGCGATTAGCAGCTGGCTGGCATTGGGTCCTATTGGAACGGGTGCATTGGCTTTACTGAGCTTAGGATCACAGGCACCACGCATTCTAACTTTTATTGGACAGAAAGATTTAGGCATGTTTTTGCAGTATGCAGGTACTGCCAGCAGCTTGATTCTACTGGGGTTTGGGCTTTGGTGGCTTGGCCTTGCAGTATTGACGACCTTAAAATATATAAAAAGAGGTCTACCTTTCAATTTGGGGTGGTGGGGTTTAACCTTTCCATTAGGGGTGTTTACACTGGCCATTTACACTCTGGGCCAGCAGCTTCAGCTCGCTATATTACATAATATTGCCTCTAGCCTGACCTATATTTTAATCATACTCTGGGTGGTGGTTGCCACTAAGACCGTACAAGGGTTTTATCGTGGCAACCTGTTGTTCTCACCTTGCCTGAAAAGCTTTCTGGACAAGGGTTAAGTATTTACAGTGGATTAATCAGTCCTTAGTACCTTGTACCTGAGTTAACTTTATTTTCTAATAATCAAATTTTAACGAGTTTTCTAAATGGTAGAGCAATCTGCACTCATCATGGCGCTCCCAAGTGAATCTAAAGGTCTGTTTGAGCAGGCCGGTATTCAGGTTCATTACAGCGGTATTGGCAAGGTCAATGCAGCATTTAAAGCCTATGAGGTGATTCAACGTACTGGATGTAAAATACTTTTTAACTTAGGTACCGCAGGCAGTAGTCACTTTGATACCCACTCACTGGTCGAGGTCAGCAGTTTTGTACAACGTGATATGGATGTCTCTCCTTTAGGTTTTGTCCCGGGCATTACTCCAATGGATGAGGAAATACCAGGATGTATTGAACTGGTTTCATACTTCGATCAATTGCCTAAAGGAATCTGTGGAACTGGTGACTCCTTCGAAACAGGCTTGCCTAAAGTGTCTTGTGATCTGGTGGATATGGAAGGTTATGCCCTGGCTAAAGTTTGTAAAAAACTTGGAGTACGCCTGGTATCTGTCAAATATATTAGTGATGGTGCCAACACCATAGCACATCTGGATTGGGAAAATAATCTGCTGTTGGGAGCGCATAAACTGTTAGATTTATACCAGCAAGCAAGGCTTTCATTTCAATCATAAAGAACAAGTAAAAAGGCCAGAATTAAAGAGCTGAAGCATTAATTCTGGTTAGCTTCGGAAACTTCGGTTGAAAGCGTGACCGGGCTATATTCAGAGCGCGGTAAAATACCATAGAGCATCAGATGGATGGTATGTTCGATAGTCCTCTGGTAGGTGCTTTTACTTTTAAGCGTTTTTCCCATCACCATTTCAATTTGAGTACTAAAATCAGCATAATTCTGGGTAATTGCCCAGATATTTAAAATCAGCAATTCCGGATCAATACCTGCAGAAATTTTTCCTTGTTCCTGCCAGTTCTGGATCACTTTGGCCTTACGCTTAAATAGTTTTTTCAGCGGGCCTTTTAAAATAGATAAAATATGTGGCGCACCCTGAATAACTTCTAGTGCAAACAGCTTGGAGGCTTTAGGCTGGTGACGTGAAACCTCGATCTTGAGCATCAGATAATTAGCTAATGCTTCAGTTGGCTCAAGGTCTACTTCAAGCGACTGTAGAGGAGCCAGCCACTTCTGGAGTACTGTAGTAAGTACCTCAACATATAAAGCCTCTTTATTTTCATAATAATAAAAAATATTTGACTTATGCATGTCGGCCAGCTGAGCAATTTCATCCAGGCTTGCCCCGTTAAAACCATAGGTAGAAAAAACGTCTAGAGCTGCATTTAAAAGTAAATTCCGTTTTTGAGTGCTCTTCTTTTGTTCCATTGTTCCCCACAAATATCGATAAAGTCATAATTGTAAGACAAATGGGTCGATTTGTGCACAATTTTGCAAAGTAATTCTTCCAATATGCTGAATTAAACATCTTTTTTAACATTTGGTAAAAAAAGTAACCCCTAATAAATTGATAGTTAATAATAAATTAGCTTAAAAAATAATTTTAAAATAAAATTATTTTTAGCTGTAAAAATTAAATGAAAAATCTTTTTTAAAGTATCAAATATATTTTTTATAAGTTTAAGAAATTGATTTTAATAATTATATTTAGTATAGAATGAGTTTTTCATGACTATACTGTAAAAGAAGTTATGATCTTTACCTTCTTGTTAAAAGATATCTTGTTTATATAGCCTCATGTATAAAACAGCCATCTCAAGATGGCTGTTGGCGTGTATGAGTTTAGGTGGCTAATACTGCATCTAAAACTTGCTGCTCCAGCTCGGTGAACTGGACACTCTTTTTACGGGGCCGTGGTAAATCAATCTTAAAATGATGAGCAATCTGGCCTTTATCCAGTAGAATAATCCGGTCAGCCAGTTGTACTGCTTCAGCAACATCATGAGTGACTAAAACAGCTGTGAAGCCCTGCTCACGCCATAACTGTTCAATCAGATTTTGCATTTCAAGCCGGGTAAGGGCATCAAGTGCGCCTAAGGGTTCATCCAGTAATAAAACTCGTGGCGTATGGGATAAAGCTCGAGCCAGAGCAGCACGTTGCCTTTGTCCGCCTGAAAGTTGTGCAGGCCAGTTACTGGCTTTTTCAGCGAGTCCCACCTTTTTGAGTAGAGCTACTGCATGGGCATGACGATTATGGGCCAACCCTAGCTGTACATTCTTCTCGACAGTCTTCCATGGCAATAGACGTGAATCCTGAAACATAACCCGAATATCATCTGTGGTAATACCTTCACGAAAATTCTGTGCAGACTTGAATTTTATTTCACCGTAACTTGCTGCTTCCAGGCCAGCAATTAGACGTAGTAGAGTACTCTTGCCACATCCGCTACGTCCCACGATTGCTACAAATTCTCCCGCCTGAATATGCAGATCTAGCTCCTCAAGAACTTTAACCTGCCCATAAAACTTATGAAGCTGCTCAACCACAATTTCTGCTCCATTCTGTGGCTGAGTGGTAAAATTCGTACTTGGCTTAGCTTCTATATCAACTGATAGCGGTATATTTAAATTGCTCATTAGTATATTCCTGTTCCTATTGTTGATAGCCGGGATGCCAGCGCAGCAGATAGCGTTCCAGTCCTTGAGCCAGAATATCTGCCAGCTTGCCTAAAAGGGCATACAGGAGAATGCCGACCAGTACAATATCAGTCTGCAAAAACTCACGGGCATTCATGGTCATATAGCCAATTCCTGACTGCGCAGAAATTGTTTCGGCAACAATAAGCAATACCCAGACCAGACCTAAAGCAAAGCGTAGCCCGACCAGGATAGAAGGCATAGCGCCCGGTAAAATAATTTGCTGATAAAGCTGGCGACGATTCAGCCCATAACTCTTTCCCATTTCAATTAGCTGCGGATCAACTGATCGGATTCCATGATAGGTATTGATATAGATCGGGAAAAATACACCTATCGCTACCAGAAAAAGCTTGGCACTTTCATCTATTCCAAACCATAAAATAACAAGAGGAATTAACGCCAGAGCCGGAATATTACGTAGCATTTGCAAAGTAGTATCCAGAAGATTCGAGGCTACCTTGGAAGAACCATTTAATAGGCCGAGCAATAAACCTAGACCTCCACCCACAGCAAGACCAGTCAATGCCCGGGCCGTACTCACCTTGACATGCTGCCACAGTTCACCACTGATGAGTAAAGACCAGAAAGCTGTAAGTACGGCTGTAGGGGCAGGCAAAATCCGGCTTTGCAGTAAGCCGCTCATTGAAGTAAGCTGCCACAGAACAAGTAATAATAAGGGCACTAACCAAGGCAGCAGATGTTTTCTAAATACACCTGTTCCACGTGAAACGTAGTTATCTATACTATTCTTTTGCATCATGCCCCTTCCTTGACAATTTTATTATCTGCTAGCCGGTCAGGTACATAATTATTGGCAACAATCTCACCGAATGGACCGGTCAAGTTAGGCTGGGCCAGCTTTTTACGGGTCTGTAGTGACAGTAAAGGAAAGACCAGTTCAGCAAAGCGAATAGACTCTTCCAGATGTGGGTAACCTGAAAAAATAAAGGTATTAATACCTAGATCTGCATATTCCTGAATACGGTCTGCTACAGTCTGCGGGTCACCGACTAGCGCAGTCCCGGCACCTCCACGAACCAGACCTACACCAGCCCAGAGGTTTGGTGATACTTCCAGTTTGCTCTTATCGCCATTATGTAATTCAGCCATACGACGTTGACCTACTGAGTCCATTTGACGGAATTTTTGTTGTGCAGCGGCAATCGTAGCGTCATCTACATACTGAATCAGTTCATCAGCTGCGGCCCAGGCTTCTGCACTGGTTTCACGTACAATTACATGCAGACGGATACCATAGTTTAGACGACGTCCTTTTGCAGCGGATTTAGCCTGCATGGTCTGGATTTTTTCTTCTACTGCTGCAGGCGGTTCTCCCCAGGTCAGGTAAGTATCGACCTGCTCAGCAGCCAGTTCTTGAGCAGCTTCAGATGAACCACCGAACCAGAGCGGAGGATAAGGCTGCTGTACAGGCGGATACAGCAGTTTAGCATCATCAACACTTAGCCGTTCGCCATGGAAAGTAAAGCTTTCACCTGTATGAGAACGGGTCAAGATTTCACGCCAGATCTTGGTGTACTCTGCTGCTGTCTGGTAGCGTGTAGCATGGTCTTCATATACACCATCACCTTTTAGCTCTTGCTCATCACCCCCTGTAACCAGATTCAGTAATACCCGCCCGTTTGAGAGACGGTCAAAAGTTGCTGCCATACGGGCTGCCAGAGCAGGGGTGGTTACGCCAGGGCGCAAAGCCACCAGAAATTTCAGGTTTTTAGTGGCATCAATCAGGCTGGCAGCTGTAATCCATGGGTCTTCACATGAGCGGCCGGTCGGAATCAGTACACCTTCATAACCCAGGTTATCTACAGCCACTGCAATCTGTTTCATATAAGCATGATCAACCTGGCGCCCACCTTTACTGGTGCCTAAATAGCGGCTATCACCATGAGTCGGAATAAACCAAAAAATTTTCATCTCAGTATCCTTATCTGTCTAAATCAGTTTTTAGGTGTAGGGACCCAGACCACTTGGCTGACCTGGATTGATTTTGGAATTAATTTGACCTGTTGAAAGAGATCAGCAATTTCTTGTTGTGCCTGTACGACTTCAGGTTTAAGGCTATAAATAGGAGAGGGTTTGAGCCGTTTATCTATAACCCGTTGGGCAATATTCTGTTTAAGGCCGGTACTTTGCTGATAAATCTTTAATGCCTGTTGCTGGTGTTGAAGTACCCATTGATCGGCAGTATTTAAACTTTGTAGGATCTTTTCAGTTGCACCAGGATGCTGCTCAATAAATTGTGGGTTAGCGATATAAAATGAATAAGTCCGTGCAAAGGCTTGGCCGTCAATTAATACCTTGGCTTTGGCATCCAGCTCTGCTGCACTTAAGTATGGTTCCCAGATCGACCAAGCATCAATTGACTGTTTATCGAAAGCTGCCCGTGCATCTGCCGGAGGAAGCCAGATGGGCTGAATGTCCTGCCAGCTTAAACCAGCCTTTTGTAAAACTTTAGCCAAAAGTTCATGAGCACTTGAACCTTTCTGTACCGCTATCCGTTTACCTTTTAGATCGGCAAGTGTACGAATTGAACTGTCTGCAGGTATTAATAATGCCTGTGCATTCTGGGGAACCACTTCATAGCCAATGTATTTCAGATCTTTCCCGGCCGCTTGTGCGAAAACAGGAGGAGTATTACCTACTGCACCAAAATCAATTGCACCAACTGCCAGTGCTTCCAGCATTTGTGGGCCAGCTGGAAACTCTTTCCACGCCACCTGAACGCCGGGAAACTGCTGTTCAAATAGCTGTTGCTGGCGAGCGACTAACAGATTCAGTGAGGATTTCTGGTATCCGATTGCCAGGGTTTTGAGTTTGTTTTCTTGAACAGACTGTTGTCCCGGCGCAGTATCAGAACTGGTTTTCTGGCAGCCACTCAGGCCTAAGGCTATAAAACTGCTAATTAAAAAAACTTTGAGTGAATACATTTGGCGTCCTTCTTATTGTTATGGTGTTTGCTTTAAAATCGCAGCCTGAATATCAAGTTTGACAGGTATTAATTTCTGGGCATAAAAGGCATCAGCCACTTTCTGCTGCGCATGAGAGACTTCCTGGCTAACTGGTCTTACCCCAAAGCCCATACGTGAAATAGAAGTTTTTAAAATATTATGTTCCAGTCCGGTTGGTTGTTCTAACAGACTGGCTGCCTCGTCCTGATGCTGGGCAACCCATTGGGTCGTAGTGTTTAATTCTTGAATAATAGTCTGAATGACTTTCGGGTTGTTTTCTGCAAATTTACGGTCGGCCAGATAGAATTGGAGATTATTGACCAGGCCCTGACCATCCTTTAAAACCCGGGCACCAAGTTGCTGTTCTGCTGCGGCCAGGAAGGGGTCCCAGATTACCCAAGCATCGACAGAACCACGTTCAAATGCAGCACGAGCATCTGCCGGTGGCAGATAGACCACCTGAATATCTTCAAGCTTTAAACCATTCGCCTCTAAAATATTGAGCAGTAAATAATGAACATTAGAACCTTTATTCAGTGCAATCCGTTTGCCTTTTAAATCAGCAACAGACTGTATGGGAGAATTCTTCTGGACTATTAACGCTTCCCCATGAGGCGCGCCCGGCTGATTTGCTACATAGACAATATTTGAATTGGCTGCCTGAGCAAAAATGGGAGGAGCTTCACCCGCTTCTCCAAAAGCGACACTTCCGACATTCAAACCTTCAAGGAGCTGTGGACCTGCAGGAAATTCAACCCAACGAATCTTTATACCTTGTGATTTGAGAGCATTTTCCAGACTACCTTGGACCTTTAGAATCGGTAAAATGCCATATTTTTGAAAACCGATATTCAAGACCTGAGTCTGAGGGTCAGATTTGGAACAGCCACCTAGAAACAGGGCAGTTACCAGACTGGTCAATAAGATGGCAGAACGGGCCCAAGAAATTTGCTGGCTGTTCATGGAAAAGGTGCTCCTGGCAGTGAAATTTAACAATCACATACAGCCTAAGATGCCCGGTAATGCTAAAAAAATAAGCTTTTATCGTTTAGTCATGAAAAAAAAAGCTAAAATATAAAACTGCTTAACTTATGAGTATTTATGATTTAAAAATTAATATTATTTTTTAATTAAATAACTGAATATTATTAATAATTTATTATTGAGCTAAAGAAGAACCAGAAATAATAAGTAAAAACCTTGAAAGTTCTACTTTTTATTTCTGGTTCAAAGATATATTTATTAAAAATAAAGCTAAATATAAAGGCCGGTTCTATAACTGTTTTTTAAATACCAGTGAATTTCGCTGATAGTTATAAAGTGCCTGCCGGGTATTAGGTAAATCATCAACAGAAGCTGGCATGAAACCATGTTCTAGGAACCAGTGTGCTGTGCGGGTGGTCAGTACAAACAGCTGCTTGATTCCATTCTCTTGTGCCTTTTTTTCAAGAAAATTTAAAATCTGGCTGCCTCGATTCGATTTGCGGTATGCCGGATGTACTGCTACACAGGCAATTTCTGCCGAAGGTATTTCATTCTTCAAAGTTGGAATCGGGTAAAGTGCCGCACAGGCGAGAATGGTACCGTCACGCTCAATGACAGCAAACTGGTTGATTTCAGTTTCCAGCCGTTCACGTGAACGGTAAACCAGTATCCCTTCTTGTTCGAGGGGACGTAACAGTTTGATCAGTCCACCTACATCCTGAATTCTGGCAGTGCGGACTTCTTCATAATGTGCATCGGTGATCATGGTGCCAATCCCATCACGGGTAAATAGCTCTTCAATCAGCGCACCGTCATACGTATAAGAAATCAGATGAACACGATTGACGCCTTCTAGGGAAGCATCGCGTGCCGCACGTAAATATAAAGCCTGGGTTGGATCTGCCTGTTCATGCTGTTCTATATAAGGGTCCAGCTGCTGAGGTGTTAATTCACGCAATAATTGCTGTTTGGAATTTAATAGACCTTGCTGCTGGCCCAGAAAAATCAGTTTATCCGCTTTTAGGGCAACGGCTGTCTTGGTTGCGACTTCTTCTGCCAGCAGATTAAAGACTTCGCCTGTAGTGGAGTAACCAGTCGGTCCGAGCAGTACAATACTGTTATGCTCAAGATGCTGATGAATACTGGTACTGTCTATGGAGCGGACCTCACCGGTTAACTGAAAATCGATACCATCATGAATACCATAAGGTTTAGCAGTGACAAAATTACCCGAGACTACATGGATAGCTGCGCCGTACATAGGTGAGTTCGCTAACCCGGTAGAAAGCAAGGCTTCAATTTGCAGACGGATTGAGCCTACAGCACTCATGACACAGCCAAGAGACTCACGTGTAGTAATCCGGCGGTTCTTATGAAATGGTGCACTCAGCTGAAACTGTTCCAGATTCTGGTTAATCTGCGGACGGGCACCGTGAACCAGGACCAGACGAATTCCCAAGGAATTGAGCAGGGCAATATCGTGAATAATATGCTGGAAATTATCATGGCAGACCGCCTCACCTCCAAACATGATGACAAAGGTCTTATTACGATGCGCATTAATATAGGGAGCAGAATGCCGGAACCAGCGTACATTGAGTTGTTCAGTAGTATTCGCAGTTTCCAGTGAATTCATAATATGCCTGATCCAGTTGCTTATTCAGTCTGCTGATTCTAATCAAAAAACAGCAGGCAGGTATATAAAAAGCAAAAAAACACCCGGGTCAGTGCCCGGGTGAATATGTATCGATATAGGACTGAATTAGCCCAGAATCCGTATGATACGGTTGTTACGTTCATTGACCAGCACATAGTCACCATTAATTTTATACCACTGCTGATAACGGGCAGGCTTATTCAGGTGACGGCTATCACGGTAGTCAACCTTGTAACGGTTGTTATCATACTGACGAGGCAGCACCTGACCACTGCGCCATTCACGACTTGGATTTACTCGTGAAGATGAACGGCGATCATCCCAGCGGCGGTCATCATAACGACGGTCGTCATGGCTCCAGTGTGGAGTATTAGGGCGGTCATAACGCTGATCATAATGCTGTGGTGCGGCCATAGCACTGGTAGTAATCAGCGCGCTCAAAGATAAAGCGATACCTGTAAGTAATGTTTTCATGTTTTTATCCTGCGTTGCAAGCTCATCAATTTATAACGCTACTTTAGGCAACAATTAGATATAAAGCATGAAAGCCGTTTTATTGAATTGTGAAATTAATGAAGGAATTGAGAAGGAAATTAGAGATTAACTCGACAGAAAAAGCCAGTTAGCCCTATGTAAAAAGGCCTAAATACAATTTAGGCCTTTTTATTCTGGATGAACGGAATAATGAAGAATATCTATCAGTCCATAATCCTGATAATACTGTGTTTATCTGAATCGACTAACAGATAATCATTATTGACCTTGTACCATTGCTGATTACGCGAAGGTTTCGGCAGGTCATGACTTTCATATTCAACCTTATAACCGTTGCCCCGGTAATGTTGCGGCATAATATAACCGGTTTGCCATTTGTGCTGTTTCAGACGACTGACTCCACGTTCTTCACGCATACGACGCTGTTCACGGACAGAATCTTCGTCCTGCTGGAACATCTTGCCATGTGGCCCGCCACGTCGGTCCGAATGGTCCTGATTTTTATGAGGAGGTGCTGCAAAAGCTACACTTGCCATGAAGGTAGAGAAAGATAATGCCAGCACAGCCATAATCTTTTTCATGTTTAATCCTCAAATTCATACTTAAAATTTCTTTACCCATCTACTGTACGAAAAAAAAACAGAGAAACTGTGAAGATAATTCAACTAATTATTTAAAATTGCAGAGACAATGCGTACTTAATATAAAACAAATTAAGTATTCTCCATACTATTATTATTTATATGTATCGGTAAATTTCTGCTTTAAATATTTAAGCTTATTTCTGCTTTTACTCATTCTTGGCATAGAGCAAGATATGATCTCGTCTATGCCTGTAACCTATTTTGCAATGGCAGTAGTTTAACTTGGTATAGCCTGTTTTTATTTAAGCCCAACAGTGATTCAAAAATAAAATCCGAGACTAATCCTGAGCATCGATACTCTGCCCATTCATATGACGGCTGTCTTCACCCATCAGGTATAAATAAGCCGGCATAATTGTTTCTGGTGTCGCTAGCACTTTTGGATCTTCATCTGGAAAAGCCTTAGCCCGCATGGCTGTTCGGGTGGCGCCCGGATTAATGCAGTTAAAGCGTATATTCGGATGCTGGTTTTCTACAGCAAACAGTTTGCTTACCGCTTCAATAGCAATTTTAGAAACAGAATATGCACCCCAACGCTCACGAACTTCCCGGCCTACACCTGAACTGGCAAAAACTACCGAAGCGTGTTCAGATTTTTGCAGTAGAGGCAATAGGGCCTGCGTTAGTACAAAGGGTGCTCGCAGATTTACCGCCATCACGTCATCCCACACTTCAGCTGGATAATGGGCCAGTTCGATACGCTCACCCAAGATACCGGCATTATGCAAAATTCCATCTAGACGTCCGAACTGTTTATCCAGAATATTGACCAGATGTTCATAATCCTGTGCAGAAGCACTGGACAGTTGTAAAGGTAAAATGGCAGGTTGAGGCGCCCCCAGTGCTTCAATTTCATCATAGATGACTTCAAGCTTGTTCAGGGTACGGCCATGCAAAACAACTGTAGCACCATGCAGGGCATAACTTAAGGCAGTAGCGCGGCCAATACCGTCACCTGCACCCGTGATCAGAATAACCTGATTTTTCAGTAAGTCTGGACGAGGTTGATATTGTGAGTATTTCATAGGCAAACCTCCTCATTATTATGATATGTCTAAAGTACTACGGGTTTTTCTGATTCCAGTTTCAGCAGTTGGCATACCTTCTGCCGCAGTTCGGAAATATCATTCACTATACAATCTGCCTGCCAGGCCGTTAAGTCATCTTTGTGGCTTAACGGTAAATAGCCGTAAGCAGCCAAGATGGTATACATTCCTGCATTACGACCAGCTTCAATATCACGCGGATGATCCCCCACATAAATGATCTGCTCTGCCGGAAGATTGATTTGTCTAGCAGCCAGGTACATCGGTTCCGGATCAGGTTTGGTTCTGGTGACATCCTCAGGGCAGACCAGTACTGCACAGCGTTCTGTTAAGTTGAGGGCAGCAAGTAAAGCCTCGCTTAAGCCACGGGGCTTATTAGTCACAATTCCCCAAGGAATACCTCGAGCTTCCAGTTCATCAAGTAAATAGTACATGCCTTCGAACAGGTCTGTCTCAACCGCAATATCTGCTCCATATAGGTCCAGAAAACGCTGACGGTGTGCCAGAAATACCGGATCATCGACCTCAAGATGCGGATAGACCAGTTTGACCATGGCTCGCGCACCTTCAGACACCTGGGTGCGGATCAGGTCTGCTGCTACCACCTCACAGTTTTCGGCACGGCACATATCCTGAATAATACGGATAAATTCAGCTGCGGTGTCAATCAAGGTACCATCAAGGTCAAACAGGACAGCTTTCATTCTGTGACTTCCTTAACAGTATGTACCATATAGTTGACATCTACATTCGGTGCCAGCCAGTAATGCTTGGTCAGCGGGTTGTAATGCAAGCCAATCATCTGTTTAAGCTCTAGCCCGGCAGCCCGGATGTCATGGGCCAGCTCAGATGGGCGTATAAACTTGTGATAATCATGAGTACCTTTAGGCAACATCCGGAGTAGGTATTCGGCACCAATAATAGCGAACAGATAAGATTTCGGATTACGGTTAATGGTAGAAAAGAACACATGGCCGCCCGGTTTTACCAGAGTCTGACAGGCTTTAATAATAGAAGCCGGATCTGGTACATGTTCCAGCATTTCCATACAGGTCACAATATCATACTGGCCCGCTTGTTCTTCAGCCAGCTTCTCTACCGGAATTTGGCGGTACTCAATATTCTGCACATTTTCCTGCTGGGCATGCAGGCGGCCAACTGCTAAAGGCGCTTCACCCATATCTACACCCAGCACTTCAGCCACACCGCGACGTGCCATACTTTCGGTCAAAATGCCACCACCACAACCTACGTCCAGTACCTTTTTACCGGCCAGGCCACCACTGAGCTCATCTACCCAGTTCAAACGCAAGGGATTGATCTGATGTAAGGGACGGAACTCAGAATGCTGATCCCACCATTTGGCTGCAAGTGCTTCGAATTTAGCAATTTCTTGTGGATCAACATTCAGTTGCGACATGACAGTCACCTCATTATCCGGTTAATGATCAGGAATAAAATATTCAGACTTAGTGTAGCGTTAATTCCAGAAAAAGCGATAAAAGCTGTAAAAAAGTTCACAGAAGGAAAACGATTCTGGCATATTTAATTTATAGTGAGCTCATAAACTCGGCATAACAATTCAGAGGAATCTCAGCGTCAATGAAAAAGTTTATTTTAGGTAGTTTGTGTACTGCTGTAATGGCATTTTCAGGTAGTGCCATGGCAGCCAATTTCGTAGCAGGCAAGGATTATACCGTAGTGGCCAATCCTGTTAAGGTTGAAGTACCGGGCAAGATCGAAGTCCGTGAGTTTTTCTGGTATGGCTGTCCGCACTGTTTTAAGCTTGAGCCGCATATGCAGGCCTGGCTTAAAAAAATACCTAAAGACGTACGCTTTGTACGTACTCCGGCTGCCATGAATAAAGTCTGGGAACAGGGTGCACGTGGCTATTATGTGTCTGAGGCACTCGGTGTACGCCAAAAAACACATCTGCCATTATTCCATGCAATTCATGTCAACAACCAGCAGATTTTTGACCAGGCTGCTCAGGCGAAATTCTTTACCAAGTACGGTATACCAGAGAGTAAATTCAACAGCATGTTTAACTCTTTCTCGATTACCGGAAAAGTGGCGCAATCTAACCGTCTGGCGCAGCAATACCAGTTAACTGGTGTACCTGCTGTAGTTGTAAATGGTAAATATATTATTCAGGGTGAAGACGCTAAAGTTACCCAGGTGCTTGATTTCCTGATTAATAAAGAGCGTAAAGCCAAATAGTCTATAGTTATTTAATTATTTAAGCCGTTTTCTGTCAGGGCAGGAAACGGCTTTTTTATAGATAGTATTTAAACTGAACTTAAAGTAATTCGCTGTCCAGCTCGAAAGCATCCAGATTAATCGGTTGGCTTGGTAAAGAAAGTGCCTGATTGATATAAAGCTGAATCAATTTTTTACGTGAACCGATAGAACGCTGATAGTAACTAGAATTAAGTAATAGGGCTGCACCATAAGTCAGGGACCAGATATAAGACAGATAGTCACGGATCGACATATCATAGTTTAATGATTTTAAATATTGTTCGGTGACTTCACGAATGGCCAGAATCCGTTCCTGCCGTACCTGATACAGCTCTTCAAAGAGTGTATTCAGACCGGATGCAGTCATGGTCAGATGTTCTTCAAGCTGGTGCAGTAAAATGGTACGGCCAGGCGCAAGCAGGTGATGCAGCATATAGGCAGGAGCATATTCTCTAAAGTTACGATAAGGTGCACGGGAAATTTTCAGCAGTTGTCTTTCATTCTGGATCACCAGTTCCAGTAATAACTCATTTTTACTTTTAAAATGCTTGTACAGTGTACCTTTGGCAATATCCAGCTCTGCAACCAGTTCATCCAGTGTAATTTCCTGATTATTTTCCAGTAGTAGCTTCTCTGCTGCCTGAAGAATGCGTTCTTTACGTAATAAAAATTGTTTATGGCGCTCTGGATTCATGCCTGTTTTCCGTTCCTTGCCGATGGCTATACTGTAGCAGTACTTACCTTACTGTAAAATTAAACTATTTGTTGAGATAACAGAAAGCCAAAAGCCGGGTGATAGTAATTTTTGTGTTAAAAATTGGTGCTTGGCACTATGTCCAGTTAGATACACCACGGAACATAAATCGTAATTCGGTCGCAGCCTGCTGCATAAACTGTTCCTGCTGTTCCTTCAAGGCCAGTCCACTATTCTGGCGTGACAGACTGATCCAGGTCATGGCCCAGGTAAAAGAGAGATTGGTAAGAATAGTAGAAAGTACCTTAAGGTCATTTTCATCCTGAATATGTTTGAGGCTTTCAATCCGGCGCAGGTCATTGACCAGATCATCAATTAGAAATTCAATTTCACGGCCAATCGCCTGGCGAACGACCTTGGAACCGCCCCAACGTTCAGAAATCATAAAAATCCAGGGTTCAGGATTCTGGTCAACTGCCTGAAAAAAGAGTTGTAAGGTATTCTGTGATTTACTGCCGAGCTGTGACAGATAAGCCAGACCCAGCTGATGTAACACTGTTTTTAAATGCAGCGCAACCTGATCAAGCAGCTCCTGACCTAAATGGTCCATATCCTGAAAATGCCGATAGAAGGCGGTTGGCACTAAACCAACCTCACGTGCGACTTCACGCAGGCTGATACTGCTAAATGAACGACCAGAAGTACTCAGGCGCAATGCCGCATCCAGTAAGGCCTGACGACTCTGCTGCTTTCGTTCATCACGTATCGACATCATGCTAACCCAAAATTACTTTGTGCAAGAGTCTAGCAAAAAATAGCTACTTTTAAACGACGAATATCAGTGTACAGGTGTTGACTGAATAATAGAAAAGCGTATAGTGAACAATTGTACACTTAAAGAACGTTTGTTCACTCAATAAATAGCTAGCATAAAGAGGAACACCGATGACCGCACAAATGCAATACAAGCCACAATGGATACGTGAAGATTTTGTAGACTTTCTTCTGGAAAAGGTTGACCCGATGTTGGCCTTAAAACGGATCAAGGCGCAAGTCATTAGTGTCTATCCTCTGGCCGCCGACATGTACCGGATCAAACTGAGACCCAGCCACCGGTTTAATACACAACAGTATTGTGCCGGGCAGTCGGTTCTTGTCACAGTTGTAGTAGAAGGTATACGTTTACAGCGTAGTTATTCGATTATCGCTATAGATGCTGGTACGCTGATATTAGGAGTTAAGGTGCAGGGACGGGTTTCCCGGGCCATGTCACAGCTGAAAAAAGGCGAGGTAATTGAAATATCGCAGCCACAGGGTGAGTTCTGTCTGCATGCTGGTCAGGAGCCTGCTTTACTGATTGCTTCCGGAAGCGGAATTACAGCTATTTATGCTCTGTTACAGCAAGCCATGACACAAAAGGTAAGACAGATCGATCTGCTGTATTTTAGCCGTGATACTGTCCTGCATAATGAAATCCAGCAATTAGCAGAGGCCTATCCGCAGCTCAACTATCATTTTATCAATACTACCCAGCAGAAACAGCATCTGGACCTGGCTTTACTCAAGACTATTGTGCCACATTTTGCCCATACTCACAGCTATGCCTGTGGTACGCCAGGCATGATGCAGGCGGTACAGTATATTTATCATGGGGCACAGGCAGAGGACTGGTTACATCAGGAGTATTTCCAGCCAGTCATGGATGAGACCCTAGAAGCCCAGCCAGTCAGGTTCATACGTTCACAGCAGGCATTTGAGGCCAAAGGTAATCTGCTAGACAGTGCAGAACAGGCCGGTTTAAGACCTGCGCACGGTTGCCGTATGGGAATCTGTAATACCTGCACCTGTACCAAGGTCAGTGGCTCAACCAGAAATCTGCTGACCGGTGAAATTGATCATGGTAACAACGTTCAGATCAAGCTTTGTATCAGCCAGGCAGTCAGTCCGCTTGAGATTAATCTCTAGAATCAAAAAATTAAAAATATTGGAGAGCCCTTATGAACATGTCCATACAGTATCCACTAAATTCTAAATCCCGCCATTTAACACCTGAAGAAATCCAGCAGTTTGGTGCAAAAGTAGATGCAATCCGCCGTGAAGTTATGGATAGTCTTGGCGAAAAGGATGCGGCGTATATCTATAAAATCCGCAACTTCGTCCGTTATAGTGAAATTACTTCACGTGGCATGCTGATGTTTGCCGGCTGGATACCACCAGTCTGGCTGGCTGGAACCACCTTGCTGGGTATTTCCAAAATTGTTGAAAATATGGAACTGGGTCATAACGTGATGCATGGCCAGTTTGACTGGCTGAATGACCCGAGCCTGAACGGGGAAAATTATGACTGGGACACCATCTCGACGGGAGATGACTGGAAATATACCCATAATTATGTGCACCATACCTATACCAATATTGTCGGTAAGGATCATGATGTCGGTTATGGATTGCTTCGGGTCAGTGAATCACAGAAATGGGAGCCGCGCTTTCTATTTAATATTCCACTGGCAATCCAGCTTATGGTGTTTTTTGAGTGGTATGTGGGTGTACAGAACCTGCATCTGGAAGATGTACTGGTCTATAAAACCAAAACCTGGAAACAGGTCTGGCAAGATGCAGCAAAACTGCGCCTGAAAGTCCGCCGTCAAGTACTTAAAGACTATATCTTCTTTCCATTAATCGCCGGACCGAATGCCTTACCAGTTTTTGCCGGAAATGCGGTGGCCAATATAATTCGGAGCCTGTGGGCCTCCGCGGTAATTTTTAACGGCCATTTTACTGAAGATGCTGAAACCTTCGAGCCAGACAATACTGAAAATGAAAGCCGGGCAGAGTGGTATTTACGCCAGATTCGTGGTTCAAGTAATTTCAGTGGCACGGAAGGGCTGCATATTCTGAGCGGTAACCTGAGTCACCAGATTGAACACCACCTGTTTCCGGATATGCCGGCTAACCGCTATGCCGAGGTGGCGCCGAAAATTAAGGCTCTGTGTGCGGAATATGGCATTCACTATAATGAAGCGAGTTTTATGCAGCAGTTTGCGAGCGTATGGGTCCGGCTGGCGAAATGCTCTTTACCGGAAGGTAGTCTGCAAAAGGTCAAGGCAGGCCGCTGGAAGGAAGCATTTACCTTACTGAAGAACCGCTTTTCGAATGAGCACAATTTGTAGCTGCACGGGAAAGAGATGCATCTGCTATAATAGCGCGCAATCAATTTTGAGCCAGCTATAGGATGGATTATGCGTATTGACCAGCGTGCCCTAAACCAATTACGTGATGTCAAAATCACCCGCAACTACACACGTTATGCCGAAGGCTCAGTATTGGTTGAGTTTGGTCATACCAAAGTATTGTGTACAGCCAGTATCGATAATTCTGTACCTCGCTTTTTAAAAGGTCAGGGTCAGGGCTGGGTAACTGCTGAATACGGCATGTTACCGCGCTCTACCCATACTCGCAGTGACCGTGAAGCGGCACGCGGCAAGCAGAGTGGCCGTACCCAGGAAATCCAGCGCCTGATTGGCCGTAGCCTGCGTGCAATGGTCGATCTGAAAAAACTGGGTGAAAATACTATTACTATCGACTGTGACGTGATCCAGGCTGATGGCGGTACGCGTACAGCAGCCATTACTGGAGCAGCTGTTGCACTGGTAGATGCCATGAATGTGTTGCTCGAGCGCAAAAAAATCAAACATGATCCCTTAAAAGGGCTAGTTGCGGCTATTTCTGTCGGCATGTATCAGGATGAGGTGTTACTGGACCTGTGTTATGAAGAAGATTCAAACTGCCAGACTGACCTGAATGTGGTAATGACTCAGGCAGGTGAATTTATTGAGATTCAGGGGACTGCAGAAGATAAGCCATTTACCCGTGCCCAATGCAATGCCATGCTGGAGCTGGCAGAACAGGGAATTAGCGAGCTGATCAAGAAACAGCAGGAAGCGCTGGGCTGGTAAGCTGCATGTTCTATTCAAAACGCATCTTCGGATGCGTTTTTTATTTCATGGAAATGACATCAAAATATAACGTAAACGTCATTGGTTTTCAGTATTTCTAGTCCTTACTTCTTTATTGGGTAATGGACAATGCATAAATTATTTTTAGTTTTAATCATAACCGGCAGCCTGCTGCTCAGTGCCTGTAATGAAGATGAGGCCGACTCCGGCACATTAGTGCCTTCACCCTCTGGATGCAAAATGCACTGTGCCCCTTAATCTCTGGACAAACAGCAGGACTTAAAATGGACCGTCGTGAATTCTTATTAACCACCAGTAAAACCTTGTTTGGTACTGCCGCTCTGGCCAGTTTTCCGCTCAGTATTCAAAAAGCTCTGGCAATCGATGCCAAAGTAGAGACAGGTACGCTGCAGGACGTCAAACATGTAGTTATCCTGACGCAGGAAAACCGCTCCTTTGACAATTATTTTGGTACTTTAAAAGGGGTCCGTGGTTTCGGGGACCGTTTTACCATTCCCTTGAAAGAGGGCCGTTCAGTCTGGGAGCAGTATGATGCCCAGCAGAACAAAATTCTGCCTTATCATCTGGACAGTACGAAAGGTAATGCCCAGCGGGTCAGTGGTACGCCACATTCCTGGTCAGATGGACAAGCAGCCTGGGACCATGGCCGTATGGGAGACTGGGTCAAGCATAAGCAGCCACAATCCATGGGGTATTATAAAAAACAGGAACTGGAATATCAGTTTGCCTTGGCAGATGCTTTTACCATCTGTGATGCCTATCACTGTGCCATGCATGCAGGAACCAATCCGAACCGCAAATTTATCTGGACTGGTACCAATGGCCCAACTGGAGCAGGTGTAGCCAGCGTGGTAAATGAATTTGATGGACTGGGGCCTTCAAGTGAAGGCTATGAATGGAGTACATATCCTGAACGTCTACAGCAGGCGGGAGTCAGCTGGAAGGTCTACCAGAACATGCCAGATAACTTTACAGATAATCCGTTAGCCGGTTTTAAACAGTATCGCCGTGCCAATGAGCAGTCTGGTCAGCCCGTCAGTCACAGTGACTTGAAAAGTCCGGCATACGATGCCAGAATTGATGCCAGTCAGCCGCTTTATAAAGGTATTGCCAATACCATGCCAGATGGCGGGTTTCTCGGCAGTTTTAAAGAAGATATCCAGCAGGGTCAGTTACCACAGGTGAGCTGGATAGTAGCGCCCGCAACTTATAGTGAACATCCCGGGCCTTCCAGCCCGGTACAAGGTGCATGGTATATCCAAGAAGTTTTAAATGCTCTCACAGAAAATCCGCACATCTGGAGCCAGACCGTATTATTGGTCAATTTTGATGAAAATGATGGCTTCTTTGACCATATACCATCGCCGAGTGCGCCCTCAAAAGATCAGACTGGCCAGTTACAGGGCAAAACAACCTTAACCGAGCAGCAGCTTTCTTATGAATATTTCAATCACCCTGCGGTGGCAGGTTCCAAATCACAACCCAAGCCGGATGGCCGGGTATATGGTCCAGGCGTACGTGTGCCATTGTATATCCTTTCACCTTGGAGCCGTGGTGGTTGGGTAAACTCACAGGTTTTTGACCATACTTCTATTTTACGTTTTCTGGAACAGCGCTTTGGAATACAGGAACCCAATATCAGCCCTTACCGCCGCGCAGTCTGTGGTGACTTGACCTCCGCCTTTAATTTTAAAACTCCTAATCTGGACATTCTACCTGAGCTGCCTGGGCAGAAATCCAGACAGGAAGCAGATGCAATCCGTCTAAGGCAGGCCTTGTTGCCACAGCTGACTGTACCGAAAAACCAGAACATGCCACTACAGCAGACTGGTATACGCCTGTCACGTGCCTTACCCTATATTTTGCACTGTAGCGCCAAGGTCGAACTGGCCCGACAGCAGGTTCAGCTAATTTTTTCCAATACCGGCGAGCAGGCAGCAGTTTTTCATGTTTATAACAAGCTTGATCTGGAAGCTATTCCGCGACGTTATATGGTAGAAGCAGGGAAACAGCTAGACGATATCTGGTCTGTACATGACGGCAGATATGACTTGTGGGTACTGGGACCAAATGGTTTTCACCGGAGTTTTCAGGGGAATCTTCACAGCAAACTTTATAGTGAAAGTCTGCCTGAAATTCGGATATGTGTAGAAGAGTGTGAACCAAAAATATATCTAAAACTCAGAAGTGACGGTCAAAAAACAGTAAAGCTGGTGATTCAGGCCAATGCCTATTTAAACAAGTCCTGGCACATAGAAACCCGCGCGGCGGAAACCGAGCTGTTACTGGATATGAGTGAATGGTACGGCTGGTATGATTTTACAGTCAGTCTAGAAAATGAGCCCGAATTCAAACGCCGCTTTGCCGGACGGATTGAAACAGGAAAAGATTCTTACTCTGATCCATTTATGGGTTATTCGGTTTAATCTTAACTGGCTGGCTATAATGTTTATTTAAACCGGTTATAGCCAGTACTTTTCCTGCTTTGAGCACACTCTTCCTTTTTGGCTCTAACCAGAGAGTTCAAAAGAACAGATGATATAAAAGAGCATCTAAAGAGTCTAAAATAAAAAGATAATCTATTGAAATTTATAATTTTAACCCCATATATGATATAAATTAGCCTTCTTAACTCAAGGCGATGCAGCAATTTATTCAACCCTACAAAATATAACCAATAAAATACATAGAAAGGCTTAAACCTGCGTCGCAGTCCATCTGAATAAGTTAATGTATTTTATACCTTTTCATTATGACCTAACCTATAAGGAACTATACTTTTGCTGAAACTGTTTATTATTTTAATTTCTTTTATTACATTCGCATTAATGGCCTGTGATCCACGCTCCCAAGAAAAAAATACGGCTGAATCAGCCTGGCAGACAGCCGAAACTGCCGACCAGAGTGAGGAAACTGTTAATTAATGGCTGTATTAGCCATTAAAACGCATCGATAAATCAACAGCTTTTATATCTTTGGTCAGGGCACCCATCGAAATATAATCTACGCCTGTCGAGGCAACTTCTCGCAGATTTTCCAGTGTGATATTACCTGAAGCTTCCAGTTTGCAGCGTCCCGCTACATGTTGAACCGCATCCTGCATTTGCTGAGTGCTAAAATTATCCAGCATGACAATATCTGCACCAGCGTTTAAGGCCTGATTAAGTTCATCCCAGGTTTCAACTTCAACTTCAACTGGTTTACCAGGTGCAATGTCATGGGCTTTAGCAATAGCTTGGGCAATACCGCCAGCTGCCATAATATGATTTTCCTTAATCAGGAAAGCATCAAACAGGCCTAAACGGTGATTTTGCCCACCACCCACTGCAACTGCATATTTCTGGGCAATACGTAGCCCAGGCAGAGTCTTGCGGGTATCAAGAAGCTTGGTATTCAGCCCGTTAAGTCGCTGAACATAGTCGGCTACCTTGGTTGCAACAGCTGATAAAGTCTGAATAAAGTTTAGGGCAGGGCGTTCCACAGTGAGCAGACTGCGTGCAGAGCCAGCCAGTTTTAAAAAAGCCTCATTCGCCTGTACCCGGTCACCATCATTTTTTAGCCAGATTACCTCTACCTGAGGATCATAAGTCTGAATCAGGCTATTCACCCAGGGCTGTCCTGCCAGTATCATATCTTCCCGACTGATAATGGTTGCAGTTGCCTGTTCATCTTCAGGCGTCAATAAAGCCGTGATGTCACCCGTACCGATATCTTCCTGCAGGGCCTGCTGGATATTGATCTGAATCGACTGTTCAAGCAAAGAGGCAGGAATGCTCATATAATTTCCGTATCGTGATGTACCCATAAAAATTGTGCGATATATTAGCATTGTCCCACTGGAAAGAGACAGTTTTTCATCCTGCTTTTCAGCGTCCAAATCACCGGTTCAGGCACACCTACAGATTTTCTAAACGGATAAATTTATGCATACAGCTCCCACATTTCAGGTAATTGACGGAAAATTAATAGGGGCCAGACAGATCAGCTCTCCCAATTTTAACCAGCGTCCCGAGCCATGTGAAATCCAGCTGATTGTCGTGCATAACATTAGCCTGCCACCGTCACAATTTGGGGGGGACTATATTGAACAGTTTTTTCAGAACCAGCTTGACTGGAATGCGCATCCTTATTTCCAGACCATTCGCGGTATGCAGGTTTCAACCCATCTCTTGATCCTGCGTAGCGGTGAAGTCCTGCAGTTCGTCAATTTCAATGATCGTGCCTGGCACGCGGGTCGCTCCAGCTATCTGGGCAGGGTAGAGTGTAATGATTATTCTATCGGAGTTGAACTTGAGGGCAGTGATGATACTGAGTTTTGTGAGATTCAATATCAGGTGCTGGCTGAAGTGACGACTGTCCTGCAACAGGCTTACCCTAAAATTGGCCAGCATATTGCCGGCCACAGCGATATTGCGCCGGGACGAAAAACTGATCCAGGGCCTCATTTTCACTGGGCACATTTTAGGGAATTATTAAAGCAGAAAAAGCAGTCATCTTATTGATGATTTTACAACGCAATTTTACTGCACTTTCATTACAATAACGTCTTTCTTTTTGGCTTGGGTAGATACATGGCGCTGTGGCGATCGACCTTTATTGTAAGTGCAATGACCATGCTGTCACGGGTACTGGGACTGGTACGTGATGTGGTCCTGCTTAATGTATTTGGTGCTGGCAAGGATTTCGATACCTTTGTGGTGGCCTTTCGTATCCCTAACTTTTTCAGGCGTCTGTTTGCTGAAGGTGCATTCTCACAGGCCTTTATTCCAGTTTTAACTGAATACAAAACCAGTCGTACTCATGCTGAAGTCCAAATTCTGATTAGCCGGGTTTTTGGCTGCCTGCTGACGGTCATGACGCTATTAACCTTTATCGCGATGGTAGCAGCACCGGCTATTCTGTATATCTATGCACCAGGGTTTCACGATGACCCGGCCAAGTTTGATTTGGCAGTCGACATGTTCCGCCTGACTATCCCTTACCTGATGTTTATGTCACTGACGGCTTTTGCCAGCAGTATTTTGAACAGCTATGGTTCTTTTAGTACACCAGCTTTTTCACCTGTACTTCTTAATGTCGCGATGATTGCTGGGGCTTGGTGGCTGACACCGTATATGGCTGAGCCAATCATGGCATTGGGCTGGGCTGTGGTTGTCGCTGGTATTCTACAACTGGCGATTCAGATACCGGAACTATGGCGTAAAAAACTGCTGATTCCACCTAAAGTGGATTTCAAGCATGAAGGGGTAGAACGTATTCTTAAACTGATGCTGCCAGCACTGTTCGGGGTGTCAGTTACCCAGATTAACCTGTTACTGAACACCATTTGGGCCTCCTTTATGCAGGATGGTTCGGTCTCATGGCTGTATAGTGCCGAACGGATGACTGAATTGCCGCTGGGTCTAATCGGTGTCGCGATTGGTACGGTGATCCTGCCTTCACTTTCAGCCCGTCATGCCGAGCAGGATCAGACCAAATTCCGTGGCATGCTGGACTGGGCAGCCCGCGTAATCATGCTGGTTGGTATTCCAGCCAGTATTGCGCTGTTTATGCTCTCTACACCGATCATTCAGGCATTATTTGAGCGTGGTGAATTTACTTGGGAAGATACCCAAATGACAGCACTGGCACTGCAATGTATGAGTGCGGGAGTAATTGCCTTTATGCTGATTAAAGTCTTTGCACCCGGCTTCTATGCCCAGCAGGATACCAAGACTCCAGTCCGTGTTGGCCTGATTGCAGTTGCAACCAATGCTATATTGAATATAGTCTTTATTGGATTTTTCAAACTGATCAACTGGCATGCAGAGCATATGGCGCTGGCATTGGCCTCTTCAGGTTCTGCACTTGCCAATGCCGGTCTGCTTTACTATTACCTGCATAAACGTAATATTTTCCGCTTCGGTAGCCACTGGAAAAAGCTATTTATACAATTTGTGGTCGCCAACACCATAATGGCGACTGCCTTATGGTTTGGCTTACAGTGGTATAACGGCGAGCTCTCACAGTGGTTACGTGTGGCTGAAGTGGCAGGACTGTGTATAGTCGGAGTTCTAGCTTATGCTATTGGTTTGCTGGTCAGCGGTTTTCATCCTCGCCAGCTCAAGCATTAAGCCAGTTTTACTACGATATAAATAAAAAACCGCCTCTATATAGGCGGTTTTTTATAGAACAGAAATTAAGGTAAAATTTGCAAAAGCTCTACATCAAAAATTAAGGTACTATTCGGTGGAATAGCGTCACCGGAACCAATTTCGCCATAAGCCAGCTTGGCTGGAATAAAGAAACGGCTTTTACCGCCTTCTTTCATGGTCTGTAAACCCTCAGACCAACCTTCAATGACCTGGTTCAGCTGAAAATCTACCGGTTGGCTACGTGCAATTGAACTGTCAAACACGGTACCATCCAGTAAACGGCCTTCATAATGTACTTTGACCTGTGAGGTTGGCTTGGGAGTTTTTCCCTGCCCCGCTCGAATAATTTGATATTGCAGGCCAGATTTGGTGCTAATAATACCAGGCTTTTTCATATTTTCTGCTAAGAATACTGCACCGGCCTGCCCATTTTTGGCAGCCATCTTCTGAAATTCAATCAGCTGTTCAGCTTCCGCCTGCTTTTTATATTGAGTTAAGGCTCGGGCCATTTCCTCTTCAGTCAGACGGGCAGACTTGCCTTCAGAACCTTCTTTTAGACCCTGAATAAAAGCTTCCAGATTAAGGTCTTTCAAGGTATCTGCATTGGTACGACCCATGACATAGCCATAGCTATAACCCAGCTGGTCTTTTTGTGGACTTTTATTGGTCACAGGTAACGCCCAGACAGAGAAGCTGGCCGAGATTAAAATAGAAGCGAGCAGTGTTTTTTTCATAAAAAATCCTGAAGGGTGAAGGGCAATCAGACCCTCCTGTGCATTATTATTGTACTTTAAGCAGCTCTACATCAAAAATCAGTGTGCTGTTCGGTGGAATCGTACCAGGTACGCCTTGTTCACCATAACCAAGTTTAGCAGGTATATACAAGGTAGCCTTGCCGCCTTCTTTCAGTAATTGTAAGCCTTCTGTCCATCCCGGAATGACCTGGTTTAAAGGGAACTCGACTGGCTCACCACGGTCATAAGAGCTGTCAAATACTTTTCCATCTGTCAGCTGGCCTTTATAGTGAACTGTCACACGGGAAGTAGCAGTAGGCTGCTTGCCTGTACCCTCTTTAACGATTTTATATTGCAACCCTGAAGCTGTAGTCTGTACACCAGCTTTTTTGGCATTTTCAGTCAAAAAGCTGTTACTGTCAGATTCAGCTTTTTGAGCCTGTTCAAGCTGTTTTTTCTGCATATCTTGCTGGAACTGCACATACGCTGCCTGTAGCTCTTCTTCAGTATAAGCTGGCTTGGCACGGGCGTGTCCCTGACGGATACCAGTTACAAAACTGTCAACATCAAGTTCTGGTGGAGTTTGATGTGCAACTTCATAGCCCAGCGCATAACTGATTTTCTGGATTGAAGAGGCATCTTTGCTAACATTACCGGTATGCGTCACAGGATGCTGGCTGGCATAGTAAACAGGGATCAGGGCAGCACCGCCGAGGATAACAGCAACAGCAATAGGTAAGGCTTTACTCATAAAGGGCGTTCCAGTTCATTTTATCTTTTAACATAGACCATGGGATAATCAGGTCATCTAACTCTTTTAGCATAGAATATTTTGCAATCAAACAATATGTTTTTTCTGTGCATTAAAATCCTACTTTAAACTTGTATAACAATCTATCTACTACCGTAAAATAAAAAGCCGGAATAAACTCCGGCTTTTAAATTATTTCAAAAATGATCTAATCATCTTTTTTTGCCTGATAAGCATAAGCATAGTTATAACCATAACCATAACCTGCCGCAGTACGCTGAATATCGTTCAGTATAAAGCCATTAACTTTTACGCCTGCCTGCTCAAAGCGGTTCACTGTAATCTCCAGCTCTTTCATTTGTGTTTTAGCATGGCGGGCAATAATCAGGTTTACACCACTATATTGAGAAATAATAATTCCATCAGTCACGGCCAGTACCGGTGGAGTATCAATAATAATATGATCATACTGACTGGAAAGTTGCTCTAGCATTGTACCAAAAGCTGCAGAGCTTAATAATTCAGAAGGATTAGCCGGACTTTTCCCCCGACTCATCATATATAAATTCTTAATTTCAGTCTCATGAATTGCATCAGATAGATTATTTTGCCCATTTAGATATTCAGACAGTCCTGGCTGTGTATTTACATTAAAATACTTATGCAGATAGCCACGGCGCATATCTGCATCAATCAGCAGAACACGCTTGTGGCTCTGTGCAAAGATCACTGACAAATTCGTAGAAATAAAAGATTTCCCCACTTCCGGTGCAGGTCCTGCGATCATGATGATATTATTTTTGGCATTGGCCAAGGCAAAGTTGACGGCAGTACGCAAGCTGCGCAGGCTTTCAATGGCAATGTCATCACTATTCTTAACTGCGAGAATAGGAATATGTTTTTTCTTTTTAAGAAGCTTAATACGGCTCTCCTGTACAGGTGAGCGAGGAACAGTTGCGTAAACAGGTAAGTCTAATTCATTTTCAATTTGACTCGAATCTTTTACGCCTGAGCGCATCATATTACGTAATAAGGCTAACAGTGTACCAAGGAAAGCACCTAAGAATAGAGAAAGTATAATAACCTGTAATTTTTTAGGTTTGATTGGTCCTAATGGTTCAACTGCAGTATCAATAATACGGACGCTGCCAATTTCACCAGCTTTGGCTACGCGTAGTTGCTGATAAGAATTAAGCAAAGTGGTGTAGAGTTGCTGGTTTACTTCAACTTCACGAAATAACTGTAAGTATTGACGTTGTAATTCAGGTAGTCGTTTTAATGTACCATTCAATTCATTGATTTTATTATTTACTGCACCAAGCTGGGCGTTAATTTCACGCATTTGCGGATGTTCAGCAGTATATTTAGCTGCCATCTCTGCCTGTTTCTGCTGCAGCTCTATTTTTTGGGTTTCTAACGTAATGCTCTGAGTTAAATATAATTCAGACTCTTTAGTGACATCAACCGTATTGAAACGTTCACGGAAATTATTAAATTCACGTTCAGACTTATCCAGTTGGCGTTTTAGATCAGGCAGTTGCTCATCTAGGAATTTTAAAGTTTGAGCTGTCTCTGCTGTACGTCGCTCAATATTTTGTTGACTATACGCCGTTAATATCGCATTTAGGACCTGTGTAATATACTGCTTATCTGTACCTTCGTAATTCAATCCTAGAATACCAGACTGTTTACCCTTTTCTGCTACAGAGAAAGGGGCTGAAATAGTATTTACTGCGGCTGGTAAGGAAAGTTTTTTAATATTATAGGTATCTGCTAACTGGTCCTTACTATATATAGTAACTTTCCATAAACCATATTGAGAATTAAACTGATTGCTACGGTTGAGCATACCTTTAAAGATTGGCTCATGCGTTATCGTATCAGTTAAAATAAAATTATTATTCTCGAAAGTTAGATGTAGATTTCTGTCTAAGTAATAAGAGGGCACATCAAATTGACGGAGACTAAAAGACTTATTCCCGTCTTTAAAAACAACTGATTGATTAGAATATTTAGTTTGATATTCAGGCTTATGAAGTAAACGTTGTATAAAACTGTCTTCAGTACTTGAAATCTGCACATCAAGATTTAAAGAATGGATAACATTACCGAGAATTAATCGAGATTTTAAAATTTCGATTTCTGCCTGTGCTGGAGATTTTTGTTCAACCATCTCAGACAGATCGCCTAATAATGCTGCAGAAGCCCCTTTTTTATCTTCCACTTGCACCATGGCATCAACTTGATAAATATTCGGTGTAGTCCTGAGGTAAAGTAAAGCACAAACTAGGCTTAAAATCGTACAGAGGGCAATCAACTTCCACTGCGCAATCAAGGAAAAAAACAGTTCCTTTAGGTCAATGGTATCTTCAGTGGTGGTATTTTGGCTCATAATTCTTGGTTCAAAAGTTAAATATATTTTTTCCAGTCCGCAATACAGCTTTGAATCAGTTCACAGGTTTCATCAAATACCTGCTGATCATGCTGATAAGGATCTGGTACATTTTTATTCTGCCAGTGACCTAGCCGAAAGGTTTTTCCTTTAGCAAAAGGCCAACTCTGTTCAATATGTTTTTGCTGATTCTGACTCATGACCAGTACAAGATCAGCTTTTTTAATTAACTCGGCATTTAATTTTTTGGCAATATGCGATTGCATATCCATACCTAAGCGCTGCATACAAAGCTGAGCTTTCTCATCTGCTGTATGACCTGTTAAACCAGAAATTCCAGCTGATTCAATATGAAGCTCTGGGAATTCTTGCTTTAAAAAATACTCCGCCATTGGACTGCGGCAGATATTTCCGATACACACAACCAGAATATTCTTAATAGCCATTATTAGTTACCTAAACGATCAAAACTATAAATAGCATTAGAGAATGGAACAATCTGTCCAATGACACGTTGCCAGCGAGTTAAGCCAGTCGAGTCAATATAGACGACATCGTTATTACGCATTTTAAACTGATTGGCTAGTCCGAAATCACCTATATTACTTAAATCAAGATGATAAAGCTCTGTACTTCGATCATTAAGATTCGTACGTAAAACATAAATACGTCCTGCACTTGCTGAAAGTGGATTAATGCCCTGACTTTCACCTAGCACATCACCTAAGCTCATACCCTGGTCACGTATAGATAATGCCTGATTTTTACCTGCTTCTCCCATCACATATATTTTTTGATTTTCTCGAGTACTGACGTAGATGGTATCATTAGGTTGCAGAATTAAATTATGTAGTGACATTCCTGCACGTTCTAACTCAATAATATTTAAGTCATATGTCATACCATTACGAATAAGCTGCACGTAGGTATTACTGGTGTTTTCTGCGGCCCCACCTGACATACTTAAGGCATTGTAGAGCGTCATGGGTTGATCATTTAAGTTGATTTGTCCAGACTTTTCAACATTTCCAAAAATTGAAATATGTTTTCCTTGGTAAGATATTACACGTGCAATGACATCAGGATTTTTTAAATAACGAGAAAGTTGGGAACGAAGTTCTTGGTTAACTTTGACTAAACTTTTACCTGCGGCTTTATAGCGTCCAATCATGGGAAAATGTATATATCCACTTTGATCAATCTGATAACCATTTGTGGGATCGGTACTGTTCCCGCTAATTTCTGGATAAGCCCACAGTTGTATGGAAAGAACATCTCCTGGACTTAATAAATAAGTATGTGGACTATTTTGAAACAAGTGGGCATAGTCACGTTGAAAATTGACCGTAGCTGGTTGAATAGCGGATAAATTATCTTGTGTAATTTTTACAATATTCAATGGTGTACCAAGCTCAGTCTGATACACCCCTTCTTCTGGCAAATTATAAGTTTGAAAACCTGAAGTAATCGCACATCCTGTAGAACCGAGGCCGAAACCCAATAAAAAAAGAGCTTGGTAAAATTTCACGCTTGACCCTTATATATTTATCTCTAATTTGTTTAATTCAATGAACAATATAAAATTGATACTCAATGCGCAGAAATCTTAACTGAAAAAAACATGGAATACACTAGAAGAATTTCTTGGTTTGTATAGTTTGTATAAATTTGTGTACTTGTCAGAATAATGTAATTTAAAAATTTTATATATAAATATATTTATTTTTAAATTTTTTATATAAAACAAAAGATAACAGAAATAAACAAAATGACTTTTAATGAAGAAATTCTATTAAAATTTTTCTGTTATATTACTGTCCCTTAATGACTTGCTAAGTTTTTCTATTACAGAAACTGTTGATTTTAACATATAAGGATAAAGGCTGTTCTATGTTGCAACTCCCTGAATTAAAAATAGCAATTATAGGCCTAGGCTACGTGGGTTTACCTCTGGCGGTAGAGTTTGGTAAAAAAGTGCCAGTAACCGGTTTCGATATTCACCAGAGACGTATTGATGAGCTAAAAGTAGGGCAAGATCATACTTTAGAAGTCTCTCCGGAAGAGCTTAAGCAAGCGACCCGACTCACTTATACTGCACAACTTGAAGATTTAAAAGACTGTAATTTTTATATTGTTACAGTACCTACCCCAATCGATGACTTTAAACAGCCTGATTTAACTCCTCTAATTAAAGCTTCTACCAGTATTGGCCAGGTGCTCAAAAAAGGCGATATCGTAGTATACGAGTCAACCGTATATCCGGGCGCGACTGAAGAAGCCTGTATTCCAGTACTGGAGCAAGTATCCGGACTTAAGTTTAACCAGGACTTTTTTGCAGGTTATAGTCCAGAGCGTATTAACCCGGGCGATAAACAGCACCGAGTCACTAATATCCTAAAAATTACTTCAGGCTCTACACCACAAGTCGCCGAATTTGTAGATCAGGTCTATAACCTGATTATTGAAGCGGGTACTCATAAGGCACCAAGTATTAAAGTGGCTGAAGCGGCAAAAGTCATTGAGAATACCCAGCGTGATGTCAATATTGCACTGATTAATGAGCTGGCGCTGATTTTTAATAAAATGGGTATTGATACTGAAGAGGTATTAAAGGCTGCCGGTACCAAATGGAACTTTCTGCCTTTTCGTCCAGGCCTGGTTGGTGGGCATTGTATTGGTGTTGATCCGTACTATTTAACCCATAAAGCACAGTCTATAGGCTATCATCCTGAAATTATTTTGGCAGGCCGCCGTTTAAATGATGCAATGGGTGCATATGTGGTAACGCAGCTGGTCAAACAAATGATCAGAAAGAAAATACAGGTTGAAGGCTCAAAAGTATTGGTACTTGGTTTAAGTTTTAAGGAAAACTGTCCGGATATCCGTAATACTAAGATTATCGATATCATCAATGAGCTAAAAGAATACCAGATTGAAGTTGATATCTATGACCCATGGGTAGATATTAGCGAAGCACAACATGAATATAATGTTACACCCATAAAGACACTTCAAGATTCAACTTATGATGGAGTAATTCTGGCGGTTGCACATGAAGAATTTAAAGTCATGGGCGCAAATAAAATTCGTAAGTTAGGTAAAGCGAACCATGTACTGTATGACCTGAAGTATGTACTTGACCAGTCTAAAGTAGATATCCGTCTGTAATAATAAAGAGAAAAGAAAAGTATGAGCCAATATTATCAAGTATGCGAGCAGCTAAAACAGAACCCTAAAACTTGGCTGATTACCGGAGTGGCCGGTTTTATTGGCTCTAATCTTTTAGAAACTTTATTAAAACTGGAGCAGCGCGTTGTTGGTCTGGATAACTTTGCAACAGGCCACCAGTATAATCTGGATGAAGTACAATCACTAGTCACAGCAGAGCAGTGGAATAACTTTACATTTATACAGGGTGACATACGTAATCTGGAAGACTGTCAAAATGCCTGTACTAATGTAGACTATGTACTGCATCAAGCTGCTTTAGGATCGGTGCCACGTTCAATTGCGGACCCAATTATGACCAATAGTGCCAATATAACCGGGTTTCTAAATATGTTGGTGGCTGCCCGGGATGCTCGGGTTTCAAGTTTTACTTATGCAGCCAGCAGTTCAACTTATGGTGATCACCCGGCATTACCGAAAGTGGAAGAGAATATCGGGAAACCCCTTTCACCATATGCTGTTACCAAATATGTAAATGAGCTATATGCAGAAGTATTTGCTCGTACTTACGGGTTTAAGAGTATTGGGTTGCGCTACTTTAATGTATTTGGCAAGCGCCAAGACCCTAATGGTGCCTATGCAGCTGTTATTCCAAAATGGACAGCGGCTATGATCGCAGGGGATAATGTATATATTAATGGTGATGGTGAAACCAGTCGTGATTTCTGCTTTATTGAAAACACGGTTCAGGCCAATATTCTAGCTGCTACCACTCAAAATGATGAAGCTAAAAATCAAGTTTATAATGTGGCAGTCGGTGACCGTACTACATTAAATGATTTATTTAATGCTATTAAAGCTGCGCTAAATGAAAATGGCATAACGTACACGAAAAAGTCTATATATCGTGATTTCCGCGAAGGGGATGTTCGACATTCACAAGCAAGTATAGAAAAAATTCAAAGCTTATTAGGTTATAAGCCAACCGAAAGAATCAGCCAAGGAATTATGTTGGCTATGAAATGGTATGTTAATAGTCTGAAATGAAATTTAAATTATTAATTAATAAATATAAATCTATTGGTTTTGTTACTTTTAGTCTTTTGTTAGGTGCAATAATTACTTTTATTGCACTTCCTTTTTTAACACGTTTATATTCAGTCCATGATTTTGGGCAATATGGAGTGGCATTAGCAATAGTCAGTGTCCTCTCTACTGTTGCTAATTTACGTTTAGATCAGGCACAATTAGTAGCTAGCAATAGTGATCAAAAAAAATTGATTTTCGAAGCTTTTATTTTTTCACTGATTCTGTGCTTAATTATTGGATTTTTACTAAATTTTTTTCTGACTTTACGTATGGTATTAGCCATTTGTTTTGGTGTATTTTTAAATAGTTTATTTCAAAGTTTTTATAATTATAATTTTTCATGTGAGATGGAAAAATTTTGTGCTATTTTAAATATTTTAAGAAGTTTTATAGTTGTTATTGTACAGTTAACTTTACCTTTATTTTTATCTGTAAATTTAATTGAAAGTTATACAGTTAGTTCAATTTTAATGATTATCCTTATATTGGTTTATATTTTATATAATAAAATTTATACGATAAGTTTCAATACCTATAAAAATTACAAAGATTTTATATACTCTAATACTCCGCATGCACTTTTAAACAGCTTTTCACATAATTTACCCTATTATGCAGTTTCTAGTTTTTTAGGCTATAATATAACTGGATATTACTCAATTGTTGAACGTACATTAAGGTTACCTATTAACTTAATGTCTCAAACTATAAGACAATTTTATATAAGACAATTTCATACTAAAAATGATGTTAATGAAGCTTTAAAAAGTACGATATTATTAAGTATAGTGTCTTTTCCATTTTTCTGTATTTTTTTTATTTTACCAGAAAAATTTTATATTTTTATTTTCGGAAATGAATGGCTAGGTATTTCAAAATATTTCAAAATATTAACATTAGGGTATTGGGCAATTTTTTTTAATCCTCCTATTTCTGGATACTTAATAGCGAACAGAAAAAGTAGTATTTTATTAAAGCTTCAATTTTATGAATTACTAATAAAAATTTCATTATTTTTTATAGGATTTATTCTTTTTGAGAATAAAGATTATATTTTATATATTATTCCATTGAGCTTAATCTTTTATAATTTATCTATTTTATTAGCAGTAATTAGGATGAAGAAATGTTAATTTTAAAGTTAATTTTACTATACCAAAAAATCTTATATATTTTAAGGACACAGTTTTTTAGTTTTATTTTTAAAACCAAGTTTAAGAAAGTAGGTTTAGGATCTAAGTTTGAAATTTATGGAAAGGTTTATTTTGATGAAAATATAACAATAGATGATAATGTCAAAATTATAGTTGAGAAAGGTGCTTCTTTGATTATAGGTAAAAATACATTTATAGGAGAAAATGTTTATATAAAATGTTATGGGGGAAAGATAGAAATAGGTAGTAATGTTAGTATTAATTCTAAATCATTCTTAAATGGAGCAGGTGATTTATACATTGGTAATAATACTAGAATTGGTACTCAGTCAATTATGATATCTAGTAATCATAATTTTAAAAATTCCAATATACTCATGAGAGAACAAGGTATAACTAGAAAGGGTATCTATGTGGGTGAAAATATATGGTTTGGTGCAAGAGTTACGGTTTTAGACAATGTAAATATCTTAGACGACACAGTAATTGGGGCAGGAGCAGTGGTAAGTAAATCTATAACAGAAAAGGGGGTGTATGTAGGAGTTCCTGCTAAGAAAAGGGAGAATGGATTGTGAAAAATTTATTTAAAATACTTATAGATTTATTTATATATATTCGCTTAGGTAGTATTGGCTATGCGAGAAAAAAAGGAGTTACAATTGGTGAAAATTGTCGAATTTATATTAAATCATGGGGATCAGAACCTTTCCTAATAAAAATTGGTAATAATGTTACTATTACTTCTGGAGTGAGATTAATTACCCATGATGGTAGTGTAGGGTTATATGAAAAAGATGGTTATAGATATCAATATTATAAAAATATTGAGATTGGGGATAATGTGTTTATAGGCGTCAATTCAATAGTCATGCCAGGAGTGAAAGTAGGTAGTAATGTAATTGTTGGTGCAGGTAGTATCGTAACAAAAAATATAGAATCAAATACAGTCGTAGCGGGAAATCCTGCAAAATATATTTGCAGTTATACAGATTATGAAGCAAAAGTGAGAGACAGAGCAATAACAGAGAAAGAATTAAAAGGCTATAAAAGTTATTATGATAAGGTTATAAAAGCTATTGAGTTGTGTGATGGAAAGAAAGATTAAAAGGTATTTATTTGTTAGCCCTACTGCTGTTTTAGGAGGAGCCGAACGCGTTATGTTTAACTTAATGTTTAGTCTGCTTGAAGATGGACATATAGTTATATTTATCTGTATGTCGAGAGGTAAACAGTCAGGATGGGATGAACTTTTAAAATATAAAAATTTCTATCCAT
Organism: Acinetobacter sp. FL; assembly: GCF_040744925.1. NCBI lineage: Bacteria > Pseudomonadati > Pseudomonadota > Gammaproteobacteria > Moraxellales > Moraxellaceae > Acinetobacter > Acinetobacter sp. FL. The sequence goes on from NZ_CP160437.1 coordinate 59,518, forward strand.
ATTTTAAAGAATATCCTTCTGAGAAGACATCTGTACTCCCTTTTATAAAATTTATATATAAAATAAGCCGTGAACAAGATATTCATCTTACCTTTTCATCTCATACTCATATTAATGGCCTTCTAAGTTTTTTAAGAAAAATTAAAATTTTAAGTACAGAATATTTAGTTTCTAGAGAGTCAACAGTTATTTTTGATAGATTCTTTGGTGTTTGGCGCTATATTTTTTTATTTATATATAAGTTTATGTATGGGAAGCAAGACCTTTTAATTAGTCAAACTGACTATATGCAATCACAATTAATTAAAAGCTTAAGAAAAGCTCCATGTGAAAAAATAAAAGTATTAGATAATCCTGTAAATTTTAATTATATCAATTTAAAGTTGAATGAAAATAATACTCTAGAATATAATTTAACTAAGAAAATCATAGTTGGATGCGGTCGATTTATTTCATTGAAGAAATTCGATAATTTAATATTAGCATTTTCTCAGATGAAACAAAGAGAAAACTATATTCTTGTTTTAATTGGAGATGGACCTGAGCGTTCTAATTATGAAAAAATTGTTAATGATAACTATCTCAATGAAAGTGTTATTTTTACAGGAAAAATTTTAAATCCATTGTCACTATTTGCTATTTCCGATATTGGTATAATTTCATCTGAAATAGAAGGATTTCCTAATGTTTTACTAGAAATGATGGCATCAGGTACAAAAAAAATTATTTCTACTCCTTGTAGCCCTAGTGTTATGAAGTTACCAAATATATATATGACAAAAAGTTGTAGTGTAGAAGATATTTTATTCACCTTAAATAAGTTAACTGTATGTAACGAGTCAAACTATCTAGTATATAAAAACTATATAAAAGATTATCGAAGCTCAGATATATATATTAAAAATATATACAGTGAATTAGGTGATTTATAATGAATTTTATACCAATAGATAATTATATATGGTCTCCGATTTTATTTATTTTTTTTCTTATCTTATCTTTAAAACTAGGGTATTTTTTTAAACTGAATTATAAAACTAGTTTAATACTTTATTTATGGCATACTATATTTTGTTTACTATACTTTTGGTTTGCATTAACTTTTGGAGCAGATTCAAACAAATATTATTTTAGAGCTTTAAATGATCCTTTTGTTGAATTAAATTTAGGTACATCCTTTATTGTATTACTTACAAGGTTTCTTCATAATTTTCTAAGTCTAGGATTTTTTGATCAGTTTCTTATTCATGGGTTTATTGGCTATGTAGGTTTACTTGCATTTGCAGGTGCAATAAGACAGGCTATTTGGAATAAAACAAAATCTCTAAAGCTATTAGGTTGGCTTTTAGTATTTTTGCCTTCTGTAAGTTTTTGGACTTCAGGCCTTGGAAAAGACGCAATCTCCTTTATGAGTATAGGATTAGCTTTATGGGCTGCACTTGACTTTAAAAATAAAAAATTTCTATTATTTTTTGCAATTTTATGCATGTTTATTGTAAGACCTCATATTGCCGTTGTTATTTTAATTGCATTCATTTTTTCTTTAGTTTTTGATAAACGTATTAATATTTATTCTAAAGTATTTTTCGGTATATTTTCATTAACTGGAGCAGCAATTGTTTTGCCAATTATGCTTAATTATATTGGTTTAGAAGATGCAAACGATTTATCTGACGTAGACAGTTATGTTGATAAGAGACAGAATAGCAATTTAAGCGGTGGAAGCAGCCTGGACCTTACCTCTATGAGCTTACCTACCCAAATGGTGACTTATTTATTCCGGCCTTTACCTTTCGAAGCTTCCACAATATTTGCACTTTTAGCTTCCCTAGATAATGTTGTTTTACTGGTTTTAACAATTATGGGTTTATTTTCTTTTATTAGTAAGAATACTCCTTCAATAGAGTCTAATCGAATTTTTTTATGGGTTTATTTTTTTATTTGTTTATCTGTTCTAGCTATGACTACAGCCAATTTGGGTATTGCTATGAGACAGAAATGGATGTTTGTTCCAGTATTTATCTTCTTATTGCTTAGTATTATCGGATCTAAAACTAAAGAAAATATAAAGGTGTAATCCTTTGAAGTTCATCATTATTCCTAGCTTTCTGCCGTCTGTACTTAATTTTCGTGGAAAGTTACTCGAAGCGATTCATCAGCAAGGCTATGAAATCCATATTATTGCACCTAATCTGACTTCTTTTTCTGCCGAGCATGAAAAACTACTAAATTTAGGTTATTTCGTACATGAAGTTTCCATGCAGCGTACAGGTACCAATCCGGTAGCAGACTTAAAAACCTTAAGGTGTATGTATACGCTTATAAAGAAAATTAAACCTGATTATGTTCTATCTTATACGATCAAGCCTGTGATCTATGGAACACTCGCCGCATGGTTGGCAAAGGTCCCAAATCGATACACCCTAATTACCGGTCTAGGTTATGCATTTCAAAATGTAGAAACTCAGACTAAGCGTAGTGTTTTTCAGAAACTGGTTCATGGTTTATACCGGCAGGCATTGTCGCGCAGTCATAAGGCATTTTTCCAAAACCCGGATGACCTAAAACTTTTTCAGGATTTAAAGCTTTTAAATGCTCAAATACCCACAGTAGTAGTGAACGGTTCCGGGGTTAATGTTGCTGACTTTAATGTATTACCTTTACCTGTCACGGTTGATCAAAAAGTCAAAATATCCTTCTTGCTGATTGCACGTTTACTGGTAGATAAAGGTGTCCGTGAATATGCTGAAGCAGCAAAAATCATCAAACATAAATATCCATATGTAGAGTTTAATCTGGTGGGCTGGATTGATGAAAATCCGTCGGCCATTGGTCAGCCAGAACTAGATCAGTGGATTGCTAGTAATACATTAAAATACTGGGGAAAACTATCTGATGTTCGCCCTGCAATTGCAGAAAGCTCGGTTTATGTTTTGCCATCGTATCGTGAAGGCACACCCCGTACAGTCTTAGAGGCCATGGCAATGGGTCGGGCAATTATTACCACTGATGCGCCTGGTTGTCGTGAAACTGTTACCGATGGCGATAATGGATTTCTGGTTGAAGTAAAATCTGTGGAAAATTTAGTAAAAGCAATGGAAAAACTGATCGTTCAGCCAGAGCTTATTGCTCAAATGGGAAGACGCTCCCGAGAAATTGCACTTCATAAATACGATGTACATCAGGTAAACGCACATATGATGCAAGAAATGGGTTTAATCTAAATGTTAAAACGCTTTCTCGATATTATCATCGCTTCTATTGCCTTAATCCTGCTTTTACCGCTTTATGCCTTTGTGGCTTATAAAGTGAAAAAAAATCTTGGCTCACCTGTTCTTTTTCGACAGGTTCGCCCCGGCTTACATGGCAGGCCATTTGAAATGATCAAGTTTCGCACCATGAAGGATGCAATAGATGCAAATGGGCAGCCATTACCTGATAGTGAACGGTTAACACCCTTTGGAAGAATGTTACGTTCGAGTAGTCTCGATGAAATGCCAGAACTCTGGAACGTAATTAAAGGTGATATGAGTATTGTTGGGCCGCGCCCTCTACTGATGGAATACTTGCCTTTATACAATGAAGAACAGGCTAAACGTCATCAAGTGCGTCCGGGTATGACCGGTTATGCTCAGGTCAATGGCCGTAACGCGATTGGCTGGGATGAAAAGTTTAAACTCGATACCTGGTATGTCGAAAATCAGTCGATATGGCTCGACTTTAAAATCATGTTGAAAACAGTAAAAAAAGTACTTGCCAAAGATGATATTAGTGCAGAAGGTGAAGCAACGATGAGTAAATTCACAGGCAATTCTGTAAGGCACAATAATGACCAGTAATTCTGTTTATGCGATTTACGGCGCATCTGGATGTGGTCGTAGCTTGATGCCTGTGGCACGTGAATATTTAAAAACACAAAATATTCAGTCAGAAATTTATTTTATTGATGATAGTTTAAATCAGCAAGCTTTTATTAATCAGCATAAAGCAATGAATTATGAGAGCTTTAAGCAGTTAGCGGCACAGAACAAATATGTATTGATTGCAATTGCAAACAGCCTGATCCGTGAAAAGATTGCCCAGCGTTTATTACAGGACAATATTTCGCTTTGGAGTATTCAGGCATCTAATGTGATTATTATGGATCAGACAGAGATTGCTGAAGGCGCTGCACTGAGTCCCTTTGTCAGCATTACTTCTAATGTCAAAATTGGTAAATGTTTTCATGCAAACTTATACAGCTACGTAGAACATGACTGTGTAATTGGAGATTATGTGACTTTCGCGCCTGGCGTTAAGTGTAACGGTAATATTCATATTGAAGACCATGCCTATATTGGAACAGGTGCAGTAATTAAACAGGGTACACCAGACCGCCCTCTGGTCATTGGTAAAGGTGCTGTAGTGGGCATGGGGGCAGTAGTTACAAAAAGTGTACCTCCTGGCGTTACTGTCATTGGAAACCCGGCGCGTATACTTGAAAAGAAATAATTTTTTTACTTTTTTATTATCATTTAATTTTAGGTCGTACCATGCTAAATACTGCATTTGAACCATGGCCAAGCTTTACTCAAGAAGAAGCCAGTGCCGTCTCTCAAGTTTTGCTCTCCAATAAAGTCAATTACTGGACAGGCCAGGAATGCCGGGAATTTGAAAAAGAATTTGCACACTATACCGGCACCAAATATGCAATTGCACTCGCCAATGGTACGGTCGCACTTGATCTGGCATTAAAAGCTTTAGGTATCGGACCGGGGGATGACGTGATTGTCACCTCACGCACTTTTCTGGCCTCTGCCAGTTCAATTGTCACAGCCAGTGCTAATCCTATTTTTGCCGATGTCGAGCTGGATTCACAAAATATTTCCCGTGCTACGATTGAAGCTGTTTTAACATCAAATACCAAAGCAATTATCTGTGTGCATCTGGCGGGCTGGATGTGTGATATGGACCCTATCATGCAACTGGCTGCTGATAAAGGACTATATGTAATTGAAGACTGTGCGCAGGCACATGGTGCACAGTATAAAGGCCGGCCAGCCGGTTCCATCGGTCATATTGCGGCATGGTCATTCTGTCAGGATAAAATTATGTCCACAGGGGGTGAAGGCGGTATGGTCACTACCAATGATGAAGCGCTGTGGAAAAAAATGTGGTCTTATAAAGATCATGGCAAGAACTTTGACAGTATTTATCACAAGCAGCATCCACCAGGCTTTCGCTGGGTACATGATTCATTTGGAACCAACTGGCGCATGATGGAAATGCAGGCAGTCATTGGCCGGATCCAGTTAAAAAGAATGCCGGAATGGACCAGGAAGCGAACTGAACATGCTCAAAAAATTCTAGATACCTGTGCACAAAGTCAGTATTTTTCTGTACCGAATCTACCACCTGAGTTTATACATGCTTACTATAAATGCTATGTACAGGTGGAGCCAGAAAACCTGCCAAAAGGCTGGGACCGTGACCGGATCATGCAGGAAATTAATACCCTAGGCGTTCCGTGTTTTAGTGGTTCATGCTCAGAAGTGTATCTTGAACATGCATTTGATCATACACCATGGCGACCGGCTGAACGTCTTCCACAAGCAAAGCAGTTGGGCGAGACCAGCTTAATGTTTTTAGTGCATCCGACTTTAAGCACTGAAAATTTAGTTAAAACAGTTGAAGTGATTCAAAAAGTCATAAAAATGATGAATACCTGATCGTTGTTGAGGCCAATATGAAATTAACGCACATGTTGGCTCTTTTTTGTTTTCATATTTCATGTTTATTGTAGTACTCGGGTAAAAAATATTTATTTATCAAAAGCAAAGGCGTATAAAGATTTGCATTTGATGAAATAATTCATACTAGAAGATCATCGTGAAACAACTTATTTTTAAACTTGCATCAGCTCCCCGACTTATTAAACAGGGTTTTCTAGTCTTACTGGATCTAATTGTCTTTCCGGTACTCCTGTGGCTCTGTTATGCCATTCGCCAATTTGACTTGAGTGTTGAGGTAGTACCTGGCCTAGATCATGGCGCTTTCTTGGTAAGCATTATTGGAGTCATCTGTCTGGCAATCTGCGGTATTTACCGTTTTATTGTACGTACCTTCAATGAATTTTTTATGGTCAAGCTGGCACTTGCCATGCTGTTAATGATTGGCACACTTTATGCCTTGGCCTATTTTTCTCCTGCTTTTATCCCGATGTCTATTCCTTTTATGTTCGGCTTTATGATGTTTGGCTGGGTATGGTTTAGCCGGGCAATCATCCGTTTTGTCATTAAAGGTGCTTTACAATCTGGTTTGGGACGTAAACGTATTGCGATTTATGGAGCTGGTTATGCCGGCCAGCAGATTGCCGCAGCATTATTTCGTTCAGATGAACACTTACCTGTATTTTTTATAGATGATAAAGCAAACTTGCAGGGTCATATTGTTGGAGGCCTGTGTGTCTATTCTATTCAAAAGGCACTTGAGCTTCTTAAAAAATATCATATAGAAGAGATTTTAATTGCTATTCCTTCGGCTAGCCGGGTCCGTAAAAGCGAAATTATTAAACAGCTGGAACCGGCACGGCTTAAAATTACCGAGCTTCCAGGCCTGACTAAGCTGGTAGATGGTGATATTAAAATCGCCGATATCCGTGAAGTAGATATTATTGACCTGCTTGGCCGCGATCCTGTGCCGCCAATTGATCACCTTCTGGCTAAAAACATTCATAATAAGGTAGTTATGGTGACTGGGGCAGGTGGGTCAATCGGCTCGGAATTATGCCGCCAGATTATTAAAAACCAGCCTTTACGTCTGGTAATTTATGAATTAACCGAGTTTGCCCTGTACAGTATTGATAAAGAACTGCGACTGGCGACCCAATGCGAGATTATTCCAATTCTAGGGACCGTGCTCGACCAGCAGAAATTGGAACGGGTAATTGAACAGTACGCAGTACAGACGGTTTACCATGCTGCAGCCTATAAACATGTGCCACTGGTCGAATGTAACCCGATTGCCGGTCTTAAAAATAATGCGATTGGTACGGCCAATAGTCTGAATGCTGCCATTAAAAAGGCTGTAGAAACCTTTGTACTGATCTCAACCGACAAGGCAGTCCGCCCGACAAATGTAATGGGGGCATCCAAGCGCATGGCAGAGCTATACTGTCAGGCAATGGCAGAAGAACAGACCCAGACCCAGATCAGTATCGTGCGCTTCGGTAATGTATTGGGCTCATCTGGTTCAGTAGTACCTCTGTTTAAACAGCAGATTGCTAAAGGTGGTCCGATTACTGTGACCCATCCTGAGGTTACCCGTTATTTTATGACTATTCCTGAGGCTTCACAGCTGGTGATACAGGCCGGGGCACTCGGTACAGGTGGCGATGTATTTTTACTTGATATGGGGGAGCCGGTACGGATCCAGGATCTGGCACGGCAGATGGTATCTTTAAGTGGTTTAACAGTTCGTGAACAAGATACAACCGAAGGCGATATAGAGATTCGCTATAGTGGTCTGCGCCCAGGTGAAAAATTATATGAAGAATTGCTGATTGATCATGACAATACACAAATTACAGAACATAGCCGTATTTTAAGGTCATTTGAAAAACACTATACCTTTAGCGAGCTGTTACCTGTATTTGAACGTATTAATAACATGACAGCTATTCAGACTGATATTGACTGGGCACTTGGCCAGCTTGAATATTATGTTGATGGTTATAAACGCAGTGGACTTGTTTCAGTAAACTAAACTTTGGAAATAATATGCAGATTAAAAAAGCGATTCTTCCGGTAGCGGGACTGGGAACCCGCTTTTTACCCGCCAGTAAGTCTATTCCTAAAGAAATGGTAACTGTTGTTGACCGCCCGGCGATTGAATATGTGGTACGTGAAGCAGTAGAGGCTGGAATTGAAGAAATTATTCTGGTAACCCATGCGTCTAAGGGAGCTATTGAAAATTACTTTGACCGTAATTTTGAGCTCGAAACCACGTTAGAACAAAAAAAGAAGTTTGACCTGCTAAAAGAAATTACTGAAATTATTCCTTCTCATATTAGTGTTATTAGTGTACGCCAGCCACAGCCACTCGGGCTGGGTCATGCTGTGCTCTGTGCCAAAGCAGTAGTAGGGAATGAACCTTTTGCTGTTCTGTTACCTGATGTTCTGGTGAAAAATGAGAAAGGTATAAATGATCTGGCACAAATGATGCAGCGTTATGAGACTGCACAGGCTGCCCAGATCATGGTAGAGGCCGTACCGGATGAGCTGGTGGATCAGTACGGTATTGTTGAGGTCTCTCTTCTACCTGAAGCAGGGCAAAGTATAGCCATGCAGGGAATTGTTGAAAAACCTGCAGTTGGTACAGCGCCCTCTAATCTATCCGTGATTGGCCGCTATATTTTACCGGCAGAGATTATGCAGCTGCTTGAGCAGACGCCCAAGGGTGCCGGTAATGAAATTCAGTTAACGGATGCGATTGCGCTTCTACAGCAGAAACAGGCAGTAGAAGCTTACCGGATGCAGGGACAGACTTTTGATTGTGGTAGCAAGTTGGGTTACCTCAAGGCAGTGTTACATTATGGGGTTAATCATCCGCAGCTGGGTACAGACTTTAAGGCATTAATTCAGGAACTTAATTTTTAAAGCAGGAGGCACTATGAAAATTGCGGTATTTGGCGCAACCTTACAAGCCGCGGTAATGAGTGCTTTATGGGCAGAGACAGGCCACCAGGTCTACTGGTGTCAGGGACTCGAAGAAACCTGTGCACCAGGTCTTACCCTGGATACCCAGCTACTTGAGCTTCTGAGCCGGCAAAAACACTTGGGGAATTTAAAAGAGACCAGTTTAAGCAGTTTAAAAGAAGATATTGATGTCTATTTTTTTGGTTTTAATCCCTCCTGTTTTCAGGAAGCCTTAGATATTGTCCAGCATTTAAGCCGTCAACCCATTATCCACCCGAAATTAATGATCAATGGTTCTACTTTTGGTTTGAAGGGTACAGCTTCACTACAGAAAATTCTGGCTAAAGATGCCTGGGTTTACTTGCCTGACATGATTCAGGAGGGCAAGTCGGCCGAGAGTTTTACTCACTCACGTGAAGTCGTAATTGGTATTGATGAAAAATATTATGATTTTGCCCAAACCCAGACCCGTGAGCTGCTGAGACCATTTTTTCCGTTGAGCCAGCAGTATCTGTTCATGCCCATACTGGATGCAGAATTTACCAAGCTGAGTATTTCTGGCATGCTCGCCACCCGCATCAGCTATATGAATGACTTGGCCCAGGTCGCAGAAAAATTGCATATTGATATTGAAAATGTACGTTTGGGCCTAGGTGCTGACAGCCGGATTGGTTCAAGCTATTTACAACCGGGAGTCGGATTCGGGGGCGATAATTTCTCCAGGGATATTCTGACCCTGTCAGAAACTATGTCGAGTAGTGGTACCAACAGTCGCCTTTTACAGCAGGTCTGGGAGATTAACGAGCAGCAGAAGGAAATACTTTTCCGTAAATTATGGAATTATTACTGCTGTGACTTGCAAGGTAAAACGGTTGCAATCTGGGGTGCGGCTTTTAAGGAAAATACCAGCAGTACCATTAATTCTCCAGTGCATACCATGCTGGAAGCCTTATGGGCGCAGCAGGTCACTGTAAAACTGCATGACCCGGCTGCTCTACCAGATCTGGAAAACTATTATGGTAAGCGTGAAGACCTGATTCTCTGCCGTAATCCTTATGAAGCAGTACAGGATGCTCACGCCCTATGTCTGATGACAGCGTGGAAAGCCTACTGGAGTCCAGACTATTCCCGTTTAAAACAGTTAATGGCACATCCTATGATTCTGGATGGCCGTAATATTTATGACCCAGCTTATGTCAGAGCCCAAGGTTTTGCCTATGAAGGAGTGGGGCGCATATGAACCAGAATATACAACAGACATCAGAGTTTCCCAAAAATATGCCGGCCTATCAGAAGCTGGAACAGTTGGCTGAGGCACTCAAAGCCCAGCATTTAAATGATCTATTTAAGAATGAACCAGACCGCTTCAATGATTATTCTATTCATATTGAACAGTTGACCTTTGATTATAGCAAGCATCGGGTAAATCAGGATGTCATAGGACAGCTGGTAGCATTGGCTGAACAGCAGAAGTTACCGGAATGGATTCATGCATTATTTTCTGAGCAGGAAATTAATTACACCGAGCAGCGTGCAGCTATGCACTGGGCCTTGCGGTTGCCTGAAAATGAAGTAAAACATGCTGATCTGGCAGCACAGGTCCATGAACAGTTACAGCGTATGTATGGGTTGGTCGAGAAAATCCATGCTGGACAGTTCCGCGGCGCGACTGGTGAAGTAATACGGGATGTTGTAAATATTGGAGTAGGTGGATCAGATCTTGGTCCTCTGATGACCAGTTATGCATTAGGTGATTTCAAGGTTCAGAGCCGCAGATCTCTGGGGGTCCACTTTGTTTCCACAATTGATGGTAGTCAGCTATCAGATCTGCTGCATCAGTTACGTCCTGAAACCACCCTCTTTATTATTTCGTCAAAATCTTTTAGTACCATCGATACCCTGTCAAATGCCCAGACTGCACGGCAATGGCTAGAAAAAGAACTCGGCCAGCACCCCCATATTTTAAAAAGTCATTTTATTGGAGTCTCTACCAAGCCTGAAAAAATGACAGAATGGGGAATCGTACCTGAAAATCAGTTACTGTTATGGGAATGGGTCGGTGGACGCTATTCACTCTGGTCCTGTATTGGTCTACCGATTGCCCTAACCATTGGAATTGAAGGCTTCAAACAATTTTTGGGCGGTGCTTACACAGTAGACCGGCATTTCCAGGAAGCTCCACTACATAAAAATATTCCCGTATTGATGGCTTTACTCGGGGTATGGAACAGTAATTTTCTGGAAATACAGACCCATGCCATTTTGCCTTACGATGGCCGCCTGAAATATTTTGCCTCTTATTTGCAGCAACTGGAAATGGAGTCAAATGGCAAATCTGTACAGCGTAATAGCGAACGGGTAAATTATAATACCTGTCCTATTATCTGGGGTGAGGTAGGCCCAAATGCACAACATGCGTTTTACCAGTTGCTGCATCAGGGAACACAAGCGGTAAGTTGTGATTTTATTGCTCCAGTCAAGCGTTATAATGCTAACCAGTTTACCTATATCCAGAATGCTGAAGCCTTGGTAGAACAGCATCACCTTGCTCTGTCTAACTGTCTGGCGCAGTCGCGTTTGCTAGCATTTGGCAATGCAGCCCTGAATCAGGAAGAGTCCGCACAACTGCCGATCTATAAGCAGTATGAAGGTAATCAGCCAAGCAGTACCCTGCTGTTACAAGAACTTAATCCATTTAGTCTGGGAATGCTGATCGCACTCTATGAGCATAAAGTTTTTGTACAGTCAGTTATCTGGAATATTAACCCATTCGATCAATGGGGGGTGGAAAAGGGTAAGCAGATTGCCAATGAACTGCTTCCCATACTGAATCGTCAGCAGGAAAATATTTCTCAGCTGGATGCTTCTACTCAAGGTTTAATTAAAGTGTTATTAGGTCAATATTATGGCTAAAGTTTTAGTCACGGGTGGAGCAGGCTATATTGGCTCGCATACCTGTGTAGAGTTACTCCAAGCCGGACATGAAGTAATTGTGCTTGATAATTTAAGTAACAGTTCAGAAGAGGCTTTGCATCGAGTACAACAGCTCACACAAAAGTCACTGGTTTTTATTCAGGGTGACATACGAGACCATCAGGTGCTTGACCAGATATTTGATGAATATAAAATTGATGCCGTTATTCATTTTGCTGGACTGAAAGCAGTTGGGGAAAGCCAGCAGGTACCGCTGGTATATTTTGATAACAATATTGCAGGCAGTATAGCTCTGGTTCAGGCGATGCAGAAAGCTCAGGTATATCGGCTGGTATTTAGCTCGTCTGCTACAGTCTATGACGAAGCCAATATCTCTCCTTTAAAAGAAGAAATGCCAACAGGTATGCCAAGCAATAACTATGGCTACACCAAGCTAATGGTTGAGCAGATCTTAGAGAAACTTTCTATAGCGGATGAGCGGTGGTCTATTGCGTTATTAAGATATTTTAATCCGGTTGGGGCCCATCAAAGTGGTCAGATTGGTGAGGATCCACAAGGTATTCCAAACAATTTAATGCCGTATATTACCCAGGTAGCAGTGGGTCGCCGTGAAAAATTGTCGATCTATGGAAGTGATTATGATACGGTAGATGGTACGGGTATCCGTGATTATATACATGTGGTTGACTTGGCAAATGCCCATTTATGTGCCTTAAATAACCGTTTAAATTCACAGGGATGTCGTGCCTGGAATATCGGTACTGGTCAAGGATCTTCGGTATTACAGGTGAAAAATGCATTTGAGGCAGTGAATCAAGTCAAGATTCCATTTGAGTTTGCTCCTCGCCGTACAGGTGATGTTGCAATATCCTTTGCAAATAATTCGCGTGCAATGGCTGAATTGGGCTGGCAGCCACGATATACCTTGGAAGATATGTTAAAAGATAGCTGGAAATGGCAGCAGCAAAATCCGCAAGGTTATCATTCCTGAAAAGAAAAAACGGAGTCAATACTCCGTTTTTTATAATCTTTTATATTAACTTCCCTGAATAAGTGCGGTCAGTTCATCAATATAGTGCAGCATTGGTCGCGCAGTCCGTTCAGCTTGGATTTCAATATTCAGGCGTAGCAAAGGTTCAGTATTTGAAGCACGAACATTGAAACGCCATTCTCCAAAGTTCAGGCTGATCCCGTCAGTCTTATCAATTTGCGGTTGTTGTGATTGATAATGTGCCAAGATATTCTCAATCGTCTTTTGAGTATCTTCAACCTTAAAATTGATCTCACCACTACAAGGGAATTTTTCAATCATACGCTCAACCAGGCTCGATAGTGTTTGGCCGGTTTCTGACAGCAGGGCAATAATGAGTAACCATGGAATCATTCCACTATCACAGTAGGCAAAATCACGAAAATAATGGTGAGCACTCATTTCGCCGCCATACACAGCATTGTGTTCCCGCATAATATCTTTAATAAAAGCATGACCAGACTTGGACTGGACTGCAACACCATGGTACTGCTCGACAATATCTAGGGTATTCCATACCAGACGCGGATCATGCACAATTTTTTCACCCGACTGTTTAATCAAAAATGCTTGTGCCAGCAATCCGACAATATAATATCCTTCAATAAACTGCCCTTTTTCATCAAACAGGAAGCAGCGGTCAAAGTCGCCATCCCAAGCAATACCCAGGTCTGCCTGATGTTGCAGTACCGCTTGGCGGGTAACATCACGGTTTTCAACCAGAATCGGATTGGGAATACCATTCGGAAAATGCCCATTGGCCTCATGATGAATTTTAATGAACTCTACCGGTATATCTAAGGTCCGGAATTTAGTCTCAATAGCATCAATTACATGTCCGGCCGCACCGTTTCCGGCATTAACGACCAGTTTAAGCGGGCGAATCTTGCCGGGTTCGATATAATTCATCAGATGTTCAACAAACTCTGGCAGAATATTATAAGACTGGGTAGTTCCTGTTTTTTGTACCTGTGTAAAGTTTTCGCTCTCAGCTAAAGCCTGAATATCTTTTAAACCCGTATCTGCACTGATAGGGCGTGCATTTTCACGGACCAGTTTCATACCATTATAATCCATCGGATTATGACTGGCAGTAATCTCGATTCCACCTTGTACATTTAGATGGAAAGCCCCAAAGTAAACTTCTTCGGTTCCAGTCATACCCAGATCCAGTACATTAACGCCAGCATCATTTAGGCCGCGAATAGTGGCCTGTTTTAGAGATTCACTGCTAAGACGAATATCACACCCCACCACAACAGTCTGAGGCTGATAAATCTGTCCATAGGCACGGCCAATTTTATAAGCGATCTCTTCATTCAGCTCTGTTCCGAGCTTGCCACGGATGTCATAAGCTTTAAAGCAGTTAAGTACAGTCATGAGTGATGATCAATTTTTATAAAGATGGATCTTATTATAGACCCTCAAAAAGTTATTCTAAGTATCAATCACTTACGCTTACAAAAAATAAAGAACATAAAAGTAAATTAAACTTGAATATATAACCTGTCTTTAGCAGTTAAATCAAAACAGCATTATATAAAAATTAAAGATCTTACTTATCCATAATTCAGGTAGTTTTACCTGCTGCAGCTATATTCTTATTTTTTGGTAAGTCTTTATATTTATTATAGGGGTGGTGAACATTACTCATTTTACGAGTAGCACGGCTTCCTTGGCTAAAATGTTCTTATGACTGGTATGATTCTATACCCACAAATATATGACTTTATTAACAATGCGATTTTAAGGATAGCTTATTTTTAAACTTATAAATTTTGCTTTAGCTTTTTGATTTTAACTCAAAAACAATATATTCGATTAGCATTAAAAAGCCCCAAGTTCAACTTGAGGCTTTTTAGAATCTGGAGCGGGAAACGAGACTCGAACTCGCGACCCCAACCTTGGCAAGGTTGTGCTCTACCAACTGAGCTATTCCCGCATATTGAGCAGTTTTTATAAAAACTTGAACTAAAAAATCTGGAGCGGGAAACGAGACTCGAACTCGCGACCCCAACCTTGGCAAGGTTGTGCTCTACCAACTGAGCTATTCCCGCGTGCCGCTTATAATACATTATGGAAGATACCGGTCAACATTTTTCTACAGAATATTGAACTGATTGCATAAAATAAAATCATTTTAAGCCATTTAAATTCAATTTTTATCATCTTTTAGCCTGTTCGCCTTGCCATTTAGCACAAGGTAGTTGGTTTTATATCGAGGTATAACTATAAAAAGATGTAAAACATAAAGATTTTACTAAGGTAAGCTGGCTGAGGAACACGTATACTTCAATTCCACTCCAATAATCACTCAGAGGACTAGTTATGAGCCTAGAACAGCAACTGATTGAACGATTACAGACTTTGTCACCTACTCATCTTGAGGTAGTTAATGAATCTTCAAGTCATGGCGGTTATTTCCCGGGTAAAGAAACACACTTTAAAGTTATTATTGTCAGTGAGTCTTTTATTGGCCTGCGATTGGTACAGCGTCATCAGAAAATTTATGCTCTGACGGCAGATTTGATGAGTCCTGGCAATATCCATGCCTTGGCTATTCATGCTTATTTACCGACTGAATGGCCGGGAATTGCACCTGCAAGTCCTGAATGCGCCCATGCACCTAAAGTTTAACAAGAGTATAAATTATACATGGATACTCATCTATTCTTAAAAATTATACATATGAGCAGTGCCACACTAGCTCTGATTGTTTTTGTACTGCGTGGCCTGACCCTGTTTATCGGAACACAGGGCAACCAGCCAAACCCCATCGGACGTAAGATACTGGTCGCACTACAGCACTTATCCTTTAGCCTGATCATTTTAACAGGTATTATTTTATTAGTGATGAATCAGTTTATGGTACAGCCTTGGTTTTATGCCAAGATTATTCTGTTTATCGTTCTGTTTTCCTCGCTCATGAAGGCTTTCCGCAAGGATGATTCTATATTGTTAGTACAGCGTCGAGCCGGTTTGGCCATTGGTTTATTTGCTTTTATTGCCATTATTTTACTCGTGACCATTAAGCCAAACTTTTAGCACGCTATATACAGCTTGAGTAGCGGTGTGGTTAATTTATAGACTGGTTAAAGGAGCTCATTTCAGAGATTTTCTTTTTATTTAAATCAGCACGTATATATCCCATCTCATCACGAATTTCTTACTGAATATGATTTGACCTGGTGGGTAGACAGATTGTTTAATAAAGAAACAAGCTTTGAGTCCGGAATTCTCAATGAAAAGAATCTATTTATCTGTGGCTGCTGTATCGGCTTTGTTATTAAGTGCCTGTGCAACCCCTGTAAAACCCAGCTATGTTTCTCCCACTCAATATCAGGCATTAAACTGCCAGCAATTGCAGAGTGAATATAATCGTATTCAACAATATCTTGATCAGGGCGTAACACCTGCTACACGTACAGGTGTAGGTTTAGGTTTAGGAATTGGAGGTGGTTGGGGCAGCCGTGGCGGCTGGGGAATCGGGCCATCTGTTTCGGTAAATATGGGGCAGTCCTCAAATACAAAGCGGACTGAAACCGCGCGTCTTTTGGGTGAACAAGAAGCTATTGCACAAGCTGCCCAGTTTAAAAACTGTCCGATCCGGCTGGTTAAACGTGCTACCACCTAAGCTAAAATATTTATATAACTCTGCTTTTTAGTATGGGTATTGGAGAAAAAGGTTATAACTGACTGTGCCTCTATGGCTGCTATAAATTATCGGCTATATATCAAATTTAGGGTCTCGCTATTTTGAAGCAGAAAGCGATAGATCCTCAATATTATGATCGGTCATGATTTAGATATATTTATCCAGCTCAGGTTCTTGTTATAGAGTTGTCTATCTTCTAAAGATGTATGGCGGATATTGTACTATAGAACCGTTATAATTTTTTTTGAATACCTTGTTAATGTTAATTTTCTGAATTAAAGCAGATGTGTTCTTGAAACTAATATAGCCGATCATTTTAAAAGATCGGCTATATTTATAAGGTATAAATGATGATAAAAAAGTTGCAATAGCACTTAACTTTTTTCAGCCACTGTTCGTCTATTTATAATTTTTTGCCGGATAAAACCAATAATACCAGGCAGAATACTTAAAATAATAATACCGAAAATCAGATGGGTAAAATTATCTTTAACAATAGGCATGTTACCGAACAGATAACCTAATGCAATAAAAGATCCAACCCAGCAAAAGGCCCCAACAATATTATAACTTAGAAAATATTTATAGTTCATGCTACCGGCCCCTGCTACAAAGGGTGCAAAAGTCCGGGCAAAAGGAATAAAACGCGCAAAGATTACAGTTTTACCGCCATGCCGCTCGAAGAAACGCTGGGTTTTAAACAGATGTTCTTTATTGATAAAACGCGAGTTGATTTCAAAGACTTTGGGGCCCACCAACCGACCAATATGATAATTAAGTGTATCGCCCAGTACAGCAGCAATAAATAGCAAGATACCCAGCACCCATGGATCCATCATGCCGGTAGAAGCAGCAATTGCACCGGCTGCAAATAACAGGCTATCTCCGGGTAGGAAGGGCATGACGACCAGACCTGTTTCGACAAAAATAATCAGGAATAAAATTGCATAAATCCATATGCCATAATCGCGGACAAATTCGAGTAAATGCTGGTCAACGTGTAAGATAAAATCGAGGAGTTCCATGGGAAAAAACAAGCATACGGGGTGACCAAATCCTAGCAGTGCCTATGCTGAAAGTCAGCAGCAAAATATAAAAAAATACATTTATATAGGGAGTTCAAAAATATCAATAAACTCTTGAGGAAAGAGAAGAGTCATTCAATATAAATCCCTGAAAAACAGGTAAAGTACTATTTTCTGTTTTTTCCCCTATTAAAAAAGCCCATCATCAAAAAATTTTAAAAAATTGATATGTCTGAATAATGTGCTTAATACATCAAAAAATGCTAGAATAGCGCGCTTACTTCGATTGCCTTTCATAGTTGTTTGTCATGACTACCAATACCCAAATTACTGAAGACCGTATTCTGATTCTGGATTTCGGTTCTCAATATAGCCAGCTCATTGCACGCCGTGTTCGTGAAGCAGGCGTATATTCTGAAATGTATGCTTATGACATGTCTGAAGAAGACATTCGTGCTTTTAACCCGAACGGAATTATTCTGTCTGGTGGTCCTGAAAGTGTCCACGTAGAAGGTAGTCCGCGTGCACCACAACTGGTTTTTGAGCTAGGGGTGCCGGTACTGGGAATCTGCTATGGTCTACAAACCATGTGCGAACAGCTGGGTGGCAAGGTAGAGCCTGGTGTGGTGCATGAATTCGGTTATGCCGAAGTAGATATTCTGATTCGCGACGGTCTGATCGGACAGCTGCAAGACCGTGAAAACCAGCTGCATGTCTGGATGAGCCATGGTGACAAAGTGAGTCAGCTACCAGCCGGTTTTAGCGTGACTGCCAGTACGCCAAGCTGTCCAATTGCTATGGTTTCTGATGAAGAACGCCGCTTCTATGGCATCCAGTTTCATCCAGAAGTAACACATACCTCTAAAGGTGCAGAGTTACTTTCCAATTTTGTACATCAGATCTGTGGCTGTCGTGGCCTATGGACTCCAGAACATATTATTGATTTGCGTGTAGAACAGTTACGTGAACAGATTGGTAATGAAAAAGTATTGCTGGGACTTTCAGGTGGCGTAGATTCATCTGTTGTAGCAGCATTGTTGCATAAAGCGATTGGAGACCAGCTAACTTGCGTATTTGTCGACAATGGCCTTTTACGTCTGAATGAAGGCGATCAGGTTATGCAGATGTTTGCGCAGAATATGGGTATCCGTGTAATTCGTGCTGCTGCTGAAGAGCGCTTCCTTGGTGCATTGGCAGGCGAAGTTGATCCAGAGAAAAAACGTAAAATTATCGGCCGCGAGTTTATTGAAGTTTTTGCTGAAGAAGCACGTAAGCTTGACGGTGTAAAATTCCTGGCACAAGGTACGATTTATCCAGATGTGATTGAATCTGCTGCCAGCAAACAGGGCAAGGCCCATGTGATTAAATCGCATCATAATGTAGGCGGTTTACCAGATGACCTGGCTTTTGAACTGGTTGAACCGTTACGTGACCTGTTTAAGGATGAAGTACGTAAACTGGGTACGACCTTAGGCTTGCCACATAGCATGATCTATCGTCATCCATTCCCGGGCCCGGGCCTTGGTGTGCGTATTCTGGGTGAAGTGAAAAAGGAATATGCTGATATTCTGCGTCTTGCTGATGATATTTTCATGCAGGAATTACGTGCCAGTGGCTGGTATGACAAGACTGCCCAAGCATTTGCTGTATTCCAGCCTGTCAAATCTGTGGGTGTAGTGGGGGATGGCCGTCGTTATGCATGGGTGATTGCACTGCGTGCTGTGGAGACAGTTGACTTTATGACAGCACGTTTCGCTCATTTGCCTTATGACCTGGTAGACCGTATATCTACCCGTATCATGAATGAAATTAAAGATGTATCACGTGTGGTATATGATGTGTCATCTAAACCACCTGCTACGATTGAATGGGAATAAACAGGCTATTTACAGGTTGAAGTATTTTATTAGGGTTTTCTATGAATCAGTTTTAAAATGCTCTAGTTAGCTGGCTTAAAATATCCCTTATAAAAAAGGACGCGAAAGCGTCCTTTTTTATGCAGAAAATTTACGTTATAACCGAATCAGATCAAGCAGATTTTATATAAAACATGATAAGAGTATAAAGATGAATCAATCAGGGACCGGAACTATAGAGCCAGCAGAGCATATACTGCCGCATGCAACTCAATTACAGGAAATAGCTACCCGTACCGCTGAAATTGGACAGGGCACTGTAATTCAGCGGGCCCTGCCCAGCCGTTATAAACGTATGATTGGTGCGTGGTGTTTCTTGGATCATGCGGGACCAGCCACATTTAAACCGGGGCAGGGCATGAAGGTGGGGCCGCATCCTCATATCGGACTGCAAACTTTTACCTGGATGATTGAAGGAACGGTAATGCACCGGGATAGTGTCGGCTCTGAACAGCTCATTGAGCCGGGACAGGTCAATCTGATGACAGCAGGATATGGAATTACCCATACCGAAGTTTCTCCTGAGTCAGAGACCAGAATGCATGCTGCTCAGCTCTGGATTGCCTTACCTGATGAGCAGCGCAACATGTTACCTAAATTTGAACATTATTCTCAGTTGCCAGTTGTGGAAAAGGATCAGCTACAATGTACTGTACTGGTCGGTGAATTTTTAGGACAGTCTTCTCCGGTACAGGTTTATAGTCCATTGCTCGGTGTTGATTTAAAAGCTAGAGAAGATAGTCGGCAGGTTTTTGCTTTAAATCCACAATTTGAATATGGTTTTCTTGTTCTGGAAGGCAGTGCACAAGTGAACGGCCATGAATTACATAATCAAAATATGCTGGTATTGCATCCTGGTCTGGAAGAGATTGAACTTGAATTAAATAAAGATGCCCGTCTTTTATTGATAGGCGGCGCACCATTTGAAACGCCAATAGTCCTGTGGTGGAATCTGGTTGCACGAACTTCTGAAGAAATAAGACAGGCGCGTGAGCAATGGGAGAAACATGATCACCGTTTTGGAAACGTTGAGGGTCATGCTGGACCGCGACTTGAAGCGCCTCCTGTTCCCGGACAAATGCGTCCTGCCAAATAAGTCCCCTAATGACTGGTAATAGTATATAAAATAATAGGCTAACTGCTGTTGTTTTGATAACTTAATTTTTATAAACACAATAAACTCAGGAATAAAACCATGCTAACTCTACACCATCTGGAACAATCCCGTTCGTTCCGTATTCTTTGGGCTCTAGAAGAGTTAGGTCTAGATTATCAGATTGAATTTTATCGCCGTCAGCCAGATTATACCGGCCCAGATAGTTTAAAGGCCATTCATCCATTGGGTAAAGCCCCTATCTTAACAGATGAAGGTCATGTACTGGCTGAGTCTGGTGCAATCTTGGAATACCTGCAAAGCCAGTATGATCAAGAATCACATTTTAAGCCGACCGATCCTGCTGCTCTGCGTGATTATATTTACTGGATGCATTATGCCGAAGGTTCACTGATGCCTTTACTGGTGTTTCAACTGGTGATTTCAAAAGTGGGAGAGCGGGTTCCTTTTCTGATTCGTCCGCTTGCCAATAAGATTACGGATGGTATCCGGGCCGGATTTGTTCAGCCACGTTTGAAAGATCATATTGCTTTTCTGGAGCAGTATCTGGGCCAGCATGAGTATGTCGCGGGTCAATTCAGTTTTGCCGATATCCAGATGAGTTTTCCGCTTGAAGCGATGGCAACACGTCTACAAGGACATTATCCCAGTATACAGAAATATTTAGCCCGAATTCATATACGTCCCGCTTATCAGCAGGCTAAAGCACGGGACCCGGAACAGGCTCAAGTATAACGGTATTTATTATTTATCAGGTATAAATAAAAAAGGATGCGGCCGCATCCTTTTCTATTTTTTCAGGTCTAACGTTTTACCACAATTGAATCAATACCACTATGTTGTAAAGTCTGCTGTGCAATGACAGCAGCTTCCTGTGAGTCATACGGCCCAGAAATGACCCGATACCAGGTTTGGCCATTTTCAGTGGTTTTGATGACATCAGCAGAAAGACCATTCAGGATAATTTCAGCACGGCGTGCATCAGCACTGTCAGGATCTGGAAAACTGCGTACCTGTAAAATAAACGATGGCTGACGTGGTACAGGCGCTTCAGTCACATCTAGGCTACCATCTGCTGGTACTGCATCTGCCGGCGTGGCAGGTTGTACTGGTTCAGGTGCTTCTACGATTACTACAGGTGCAGTATCTTTAGTGGTCTCAGGAATAGCCTGTTCAGGGATTGGTGTAACCTGCTGTTGTGGCAGCAAGTCATAGAAACGGTAATCCTTGTTGGTTTCTTCCTGGTAGTGCTCGGAGGTGATCTGGTTTTTCGGTTTAACCGGTTCCCACGGTTTCCAGAGCATCAATATAACTGCCAGGCAGAGTACAGCCAATATAGCGACCAGCGTCCCCAACCATTTCGGAATCAGGGGCTGCTTTGGCTTGGTTGACCGTTCAGATACACCGCGTTGCGTTTTTCCAAACACGTGGAAACCTCTCTTGTTATTTTACATGGTAGTCGGTGCAGACACACCGAGCAGTTCCAGGCCATTACGAAGTACTTGCTGAACATTTACAGAAAGTAGTAGACGGGCCTGAGTCAGTTCAGCATCATCACCAAGTACTTTGTGTTCATTATACCAACCGTGGAAAAGCGCTGCCAATTCCTTCAGGTAGTTACCGACCTGATGCGGCTCATAAACATTGGCTGCACGAATCACAATATCCGGGTAAGCCGCCAGCTTGGCCAGCAGTTCAGTTTCTGCATCAAGTTCCAAGCGCGGTGCATGGCTACGTGCTGTAGAGACATTCAAAACAGTACCATTACTCGCGGCTTTTTCTAGCATACGGCAGATACGTGCATGCGCATACTGGATATAATATACGGCATTATCTTTACTTTGCGAGACTGCGAGGTCAAGGTCAAAGTCAATATGCTGTTCAGATTTACGCATTACATAATAAAACCGTGCTGCGTCATTGCCAACTTCTTTACGCAGGTCACGCAAGGTTACAAACTGTCCGGAACGCGAAGACATCTGAACCATTTCACCACTACGCCATAAACTCACAAACTGTACCAGTAAAACAGTCAGTTTCTTTGAGTCATAACCCATTGCCTCAATTGCAGCTTTTACCCGCGAGATATAGCCATGGTGATCTGAACCCCAGATATCAATCAGGTCGGTATAACCGCGTTGCAGTTTATTGAGATGATAGGCAATATCCGAGGCAAAGTAAGTGGTCTGGCCATTACGGCGTTTTACCACACGGTCTTTTTCATCACCAAATTTGGTTGATTTAAACCAGATATTGCCATCTTCTTCATATAAAAAGCCGCGTTGATCCAAAGTTTGTAGGGCTTCATCAATTTTTTCAGTGAGCGAAGCTTCACTAAACCATTCATTAAACGTTACACCGAACTCGCCCAGATCATCTTTAATATCATCTAGAATGGCTTTAAGCGCTGCCTGGTGAAACACTCGATAACCTTCACCCAGTAAGTGCTGGGCATTAAAAATCAGGCCATCAATATGCTTTTCTTTATCACCAGAGAGAACGACTTTATTACCTTCACTGTCTGGCTCAGCAGCATATTGAACATCTTCCGGAACATCTTTATAGACATCAGCGACTGGGTGTACATAAGTTTTACCTTTCAGGTCGATAATGCCCTGTGCGATTTCCTTGACATAGTCACCTTGGTAGGCATTTTTAGGAAAAACTAAATCTTGTCCTGACAGTTCAAGATAACGCAGGTAAGTAGAGGTCGCCAGAATATCCATTTGACGGCCAGCATCATTGACATAATATTCGCGATCAACCTTAGCACCTGTCGCCTCAAGCAAAGTAGCGACGGTCATGCCGTAAGCAGCACCACGGCCATGACCTACATGCAGGCTAGATGTCGGATTGGCAGAGACAAACTCAACCTGAATTTTTTTCGCAGCATTAACCTGCGTGCGACCATATTGGTCTTTTTGAGCCTGAATCTGGTCGAGTACCGCAAAGCGCTGGTCAGCATTTAAAAAGAAATTGATAAAGCCCGGACCAGCAATTTCAGCTTTGCTAATGTCAGCCACTTCAGGCAGGTTTGCCAGAATTTTTTCAGCCAGATCACGCGGCTTCATACCAGCAGCTTTTGCCCCGATCATGGCAATATTAGATGCGAAATCGCCATGACTGCGGTCTTTGGTTCGGGTCAGGCTACTGCTGTTGGTCCACTCAGGGGGGAGTACCCCTTGGTTCTGAAGGGATTGTACTGCATGATCAAGAGCTGCTTGTATTGCCGTATTCATAATCAGTCGAAAAATAAGTATCGCGGAAAGAGAGCAAATATAACAAATTTCCAGCAGCTTGGGGGAGTGCATTTACAGGGATTAAAAGCGCTTTGGCCGTTTCATTACAGGAAATGCTATAATGCTGCTTATTTTCCTCAAGAAATCTGGAAAATATTTTATAAATTTATATTAAAAACCTAGAGTTATGCCATGAACCAAACGCGTGTGACCATTATCGGCAGTATCCCGAAGCTACCGACAGCATGCGCTGCCTGGATAATACCTCTTATTTTATCCTGCCTGATGAGTGGAATAATTTCCATGATTAATCTTTTACGCAGTTTAGGCTGGGTCGAAAATTTCTTTCATCTCTGGTTTAGTGCCTGGATGTTATCTTGGCTGGCTGCATTTCCAGCGGTACTGATCCTGTTGCCACTGGTACGCCGTATAGCGGGCCTGTTAGTCGATATGACCCCGCCATCTCCACCTCAGCGTTAATTAATCCCGAGCGGTCAGTAATTCTTCTAGCATTTCAGCATGGCTGGGGTGAAAGGTATAAAGGTTGCGGGAATAGTAGACTTTATTGATTTTTATTATTTTGAACTTCTGTTTAAAAATATTCCGCTTCTGGAAGATGATAAAGCTCAAAGGGATTGGCAGTTTTTATTGTCGGGTAAGAGAAGAGTCGGATCTGTCTAGTCTTTAGTTTATTAGTCTAGACTTATTCACTGCTGCTCATACAAATAAAAAGCCAGCTTT
Source organism: Acinetobacter sp. FL (assembly GCF_040744925.1). Taxonomy (NCBI): domain Bacteria; kingdom Pseudomonadati; phylum Pseudomonadota; class Gammaproteobacteria; order Moraxellales; family Moraxellaceae; genus Acinetobacter; species Acinetobacter sp. FL. The sequence continues at coordinate 83,847 of NZ_CP160437.1, forward strand.
TGATAAGCTATCTGACCATTGAACTTAAAAGATAAAATATAATTTTGCTCAGGTTTGTTTTGAAGAATGTAAACTTTCTCTTTTTTATATAAACCTGCTGGATTCTTCAGAATGTGTCACTGAGCTGTCCCAATGGACTGAGAGTGATTTTATGAATATCTACTATGCCTTTGGGCTAAAATTTAATAATTCTTTTTTTTATGTTTAAAACAGAGCTTAAATCTTCCCTTATTTTTGAAATGGCTCAATAGTTGCCATCTGCAGCCAGAAAAACACTAATCATCAATAAAATCAAAAAGTAGAGCTTTATTATTAGTCATTATTATTTTCAGAGAGTTAAATAGCACAGAAGTATAACAAAATAAAGTTTCATCAGAATCCTGTTCAGGACAATATAAAACCAGATCCAGTCTTCGACAACTTTCTTATTCTCTATGTAAATACTCTCAATATCAGTATCACTGTTCGAAATACCCATTTTATATAAAAAACGCTTAAGCTAATGGTTAAATCAAGTGAATGAAAGTTGAAGACTGGACAGATCCTTACATTTTAGTCAATCTGGACCAAGTCTATAGGTATGAGATAAATGACCACAGAGCAAAGCAAGCATCCATTATATATTCCTTATGCTGGCTACACCCTATTAGAACTCCCGCTATTAAACAAAGGTTCTGCCTTTACCGAAGAAGAACGCAGTACATTTAATCTGCACGGTTTAATTCCGCATATTATTGAAAGTATCGAAGAGCAGAGCCAGCGCTCCTATCAACAGTACTCTTCTTTTAATGATGCAATCAATAAGCATATTTATTTACGAAATATCCAAGACACTAATGAAACCTTGTTTTACCACCTGATCGAGAATCATCTAAGTGAGATGATGCCGATAATTTATACACCGACAGTGGGTGAGGCCTGTCAGCGTTTTTCTGACATATATCGTCGACACCGAGGAATTTTTATTTCTTATCCGGACCGTGAACATATTGATGACATCTTGCAGAATGTCAGCAAAAAGAATGTAAAAGTTATCGTTATTACAGATGGCGAACGTATTCTGGGCTTAGGAGATCAGGGTATTGGCGGAATGGGGATTCCTATTGGCAAGCTCTCTTTATATACCGCATGTGGCGGAATCAGCCCGGCTTATACCTTGCCTATTACCATTGATGTGGGTACCAATAACCAGCAACTCTTAAATGACCCGATTTATATGGGATGGCGACAGCCACGTATTACTGGTGATGAGTATTATGCTTTTATTGATCAGGTGATTAATGCCATTAAACGCCGCTGGCCAAAAGCCTTAATTCAGTTTGAAGATTTTGCCCAGAATAATGCAATGCCAATATTGCAGACTTATCGCAACAAAATCTGCTGTTTTAATGACGATATTCAAGGAACTGCAGCAGTATCGGTAGGAAGCCTGATAGCAGCCAGCCGTGCTGCTGGCAAGCAGCTTAAAGATCAGGTTGTGGCATTCCTGGGTGCAGGCTCAGCCGGTTGCGGTATTGCTGAGCAGATTGTGGCACAAATGGTTGCGGAAGGTTTAACTGATACCGAAGCACGAGCACGTGTTTATATGGTCGACCGTTTTGGCCTGATTACTGAAAACCAGCCAAACCTGCGGGATTTCCAGCGTAAACTGGCGCAGCGTGCAGATGTCATTGCCGACTGGGCTGATATGGGTGAAGTTATCTCTCTACTGGATGTAGTCAGAAATGCTCAGCCAAGTGTATTGATTGGAGTATCTGGGCAGCCCGGACTATTTACTGAAGAAATTATTAAAACTATGCATGCGCATTGTGAACGTCCAATTGTAATGCCACTTTCTAATCCGACTTCTCAGGTTGAGGCTGTACCCGCCGATATTATCCAGTGGACGGAGGGGAAAGCTTTAATTGCAACCGGTAGCCCGTTTGCACCGGTCAATTATCATGGCAAAATTTATGAGATTTCCCAGTGTAATAACTCATATATTTTTCCAGGTATTGGTTTAGGTGTAATTGCCTGTGGCGCCACCCGGATTACAGATAGCATGCTTATGGCTTCGAGTAATGCCTTGGCAGATTGTTCACCTATGTTAATTGATCCAGAGGCAGACTTATTGCCGAGTATTGATGAGATTCAAAAGGTCTCTAAAATCATTGCTTTTAAAGTTGCGAAAGCAGCTATGGAAGCTGAAGTTGCTCCTCTCATTAATGATGAGCTCTTACAGAAGTGTATTGAAGAGAACTTCTGGAAACCAGAATATCGTCGCTATAAACGAATTCCTTTTTAACTTTAAGTAAATTCAAGGAGCTTTGGCTCCTTTTTTATTATTCAATAAAAAAGACTTTAACCCCAAAGCTGGACGATTACAACGATCTTGCATTAAAATGCGCCCAATTTATAACATCAATAATTAAAAAGAAGGCAACCATGCTGAAGAATATTTATTCTCTTTTTGAGCAGATGGGGCTAGGCGCATTAAAACGGGCCCTGCATGTCCAGTTTTCTCTTCCTGAACTTAACCAGCAGGTTTTTCTGCAACGTATTGATGGGCAGCATCGTATCAATCATGGTTTAAAAATAGAATTAATTTGCCTCTCAACCAATGCACATCTTCCGTTAAAGCAATTTATTGGTTGTCAGGTAGCAGTTGACCAAGTGACTGATACCGGGCAACTCAGCCGCAATTCGGGCATCATTACCCAAGCCAGTCAAGGTCAAAGTGATGGAGCGCTCAGCGTTTATAAACTTGTCTTGGAAGATGGCACTGTTCTCTGGCATAAACGTCGCAACAGTCGGGTGTTTATGAATAAGAGTGTGCCTGAAATCAGTGAAATTCTATTCAAGGAATGGCAAGCCAAAAGTCCATTATTTACAGCTAATTTGAGTCTGGATTTAAGTGGTCTGTCCCAAAACTATGACGTACGTCCTTTTGTAATGCAGGCCAACGAGACTGATTATGAGTTTATAACCCGTTTGTGGCGTAGTGAGGGCATTAACTGGCTGGTCGATGAGCAAAGCTATCTGGTTGCACACCAGTTACAGGAAATTCAGCCACAGAAATTACGTTTGATTGATGACAATGTGCATTATACAGCGCTTAAACGTGGCTTGATAAATTTTCATCGTAGTCATGCGACTGAGCGTTTTGACAGTATCACCAATCTGACGGCCTATCGTAATCTTCAGTCAACGGCTACCCATGTACAACGCTGGCAGGCAGATAGTTTAAGTCAGGATGAAGGGAACGGTTCGGTACTAAGTACACATCAGCACAGCGAACAATATGCCAATGAAAGTCTGAGTCTTGAACAGGCCTGGTCAACCAGTCCAGCATGGATTGGTGACTTGAATGGTGCAGACCAGTCAACCGTTTCAGGTTCAGCACAGGTAGAGAAGCTGAATTCTATCTTTAACCAGTACCAAGATAGTCAGGCTAAATATTTTAAGGCAAGCAGTAGTGTACGGGATGCACAGGTCGGCTACTGGTTTGAGTTAAATGGGCATCCTGAAATTGACCAGCATACTGGAGCTGACAAACAATTCCTGATTTATGAAAAAACCTTTTATAACCAGAACAATTTACCTAAAGATATACAAAGCCAGATTGACCGCTTGATCAGTATTAAAGACTGGTTATCTTCAAACGATGAGCGACAGGCCAATGAACTGGTCCTGATACGCCGTCAGGTAAAAGTCGTTCCTGAGTACCAGCCGCTGGTCCATCGTCCACCTGCCTATCCACAACGTGCTCGTGTAGTCGGGCCAGAAGGCGAAAGTATTCATGTAGACCAGTGGGGCCGTATTAAAGTCCGGTTTTTGTTTACTAGGGTAGATGACCATAGCCATGATGGAGGAGCCGGCAGTAATAATAATGATACTGACTCAGCCTGGGTAGATGTACTCACACCATGGGCGGGAGAAGGATATGGGGCCCGCTTTTTACCTCGCGTTGGTGAATTGGTGGTGATCGATTTTTTTGACGGCAATGTAGATCGCCCATTTATTATAGGGCGTATTCATGAGGCAGAGCGTTATCCGACCCGTTTCGATATTAAGGGGCAACTACCTGATACCAAAAAACTTAGTGGTATTCGTAGTCAGGAAGTTAATGGTAGTGGTTTTAACCAACTACGATTTGACGATACTACCGGTCAGATTAGTACCCAGCTACAAAGTAGCCATGCAGCGACACAATTGAATTTGGGAAATCTTAGTCATCCTAAAGACAAAGCGGTTAGCAATAGCCGAGGTGAAGGTTTTGAACTTAGAACCGATGCTTGGGGAGCATTACGTGCTGGTAAAGGAATGCTAATCAGTACCTATCCACAGGAACAAGCCATAGCTGACCATCTGGAAGCTACACAAGCCCAGTCTTTACTGTCGGAAGGCTATGAAAGCATGAAGATGCTAAGCGAAATTGCTACCAAACAGCAGACTGATGCATTAAATGTGATTAACCGCTTACCAAAACTTATCCAGTCACTTGAACTAAAAACTACAGGGCAGGCGTTAAACAGCACACTGAACTTATTTAAAGAAAGCATGAGCAATGATCCAATCCATGCACTAAAAGATTGTGGCGGGTTTATTGAAGAAATAGGTTCTTTAGGCGGTGATGTGAAAGGGGTTATAGATGAATTCAATACATTTTTTACTGATGCTAAAGATGCAGTGGAGAACTTAAAAGAGTTTATTGAAAATGTTGAGGAGCATGGTGCTGATATTGTAAAAGGCAAGCTTGCCAGTATTAAAGACCAGATTCAGCAGAACCCATTTGAAAGTATTAAAGAAGTGGGAAAAGTCTTGGCAAATGTAGATATGAAAGACTTTGACCTAATGAGCGTATGTGGAACCTTTAGTAAAGGTAGCAAGCTGCAAATCACTCCTTCTAAAGCATTGAGTTCGTTACAAGGCTTTATGGAAGGCTATACCCAAGGTTTAGAAAGTAGTCCCGATACTAAGCAGCAAGAGCAGGGCAAAATTTTTAGACAGGCATTGATGTTATTAGCTTCACCAAATGGTATTGCTTTAACGACACCTGAAAATATTGTTTTGCAGGCCTCTCAGGATATTGCCGAGAGTGCCAGTGGTTCAATTAACCTGAGTGCGCAGAAGAATATTATTGGACATGCACAGGACAAAATCAGCCTGTTTGCTGCACAAAAGGGGCTCCGCGCTTATGCAGCAAAAGGGAAGCTCGAGCTACAAGCACAAGATGATGCGATTGAGGCGATTGCCAGGAAAGTCATTAAACTGATTTCTACTGAGGAAAAGATTGAAATTACCAGTCCGAAAGAGATTGTACTTACAGCAGGGGGCTCTCAGCTCAAAATTAATGCAGATGGTGTATTTTCAACCACAGGTGGTAAGTTTGAAAGTAAAGCTGGGCAGCATCTATTTATAAGTGGCGCTAAAGTTTCATATGAAGTTCCTGAATTACCTAACACACCAACTTTTAGTAATCGTTTAGATATTTACGATTTATTTTGGGAAAGTGATTTTAGTCAGCTTAGTTATAAAGCTTTTGTTCCGGGAACAAACTCATTTACTTCGGGATCAATAGATGAACATGGGCGTACAGGGAAAATTAGTACCCCAGACCCAACAAAGGTTCAAGTTCTAGTTGGCTCTAATGATGAATGGGGATTAGTCATTGACAGTTTTGATGAAGATGATTTTTTGACCGATCAAAATGTAAATGATTCAGAAACAGATAATGTAGAAGGTAGGGATTGGAAATGAATAAAAAATCATTAGTTACCATACAAATCTTAGACTTATTTGGTAGTCCAATTTCAAAAGCCCAATATGAAGTAAAGAATCAGAGAACAGGGCAAGTTATTGCTGCTGGAGCGACAAATTCTTCAGGTTGTATCGTCGAAATTAGCCGAGATAAAGGTACGGCTTTAGATGTTTATATTAAAAGTATGTTTAATGGCTTGATGGTCAAGGTACAAACTTTTGTAATGTCTAGAGATCGCATGCTTGTAAAAATTATAAGCCCAAAGGTAATGTTGGATTTAAAAACATTAACAACTCAAGGGAATAATGGACAATATAAAAGAAAAACCCATATTGTGAAAAACGGTGAAACTCTATTTAAAATAGCGCAGAAAAATCACACAACTGTACGAGCGCTAGAACGGTTAAATAAAATAGACGATCCAAATAAGATTAATATTGGCCAAGTTATTAAGTTACCAGTAAATATTCCTGCAACTGGAAATAATTCACATCAAGAAAAGTCTAAACCAGCTACTCAGCAGAGAACACAACCTTCGGCTACTACTAAACAAAAACCATCACAGACTCCACCTGTAAAGCCTTCTAGTACAACACCTCAGAAAAAGCAGGAAGAAGGAATTTTTGGAGCAAATTTTGGCAGTAAAATCCTCGATCAAGTAAATGAGCTTTATGAAGAAGGTAAAAAAACGCTGAATGAAGCTACAAACGTTGCTTCCAAGATATTGACAGTTGACGATCGCAGTCAGGATGGCGGGACACCTAAAGTAGATGCACCAAATTTATGTAAAACTAACCCACAATGTATTTCAAGTGGTAAGAGTGAGCTTATTCGAGAAGTAAATATTCGTTTGGCAGGTTTTGGCGGAGCTTTACCTACGGATGAGTTCACTGAGCTAACTGCAACATGTATTAAGCAATTCCAACGGGATTATATGGGGGTACCAGAGACAGGAAAAATTTGTGGTTCTGTTTTAGCAGCTTTAGATGAGTTTAACCATAAGTATCCTATTCAAAAGTATATGCAATCTATAGCATGTCCCTGTGCAAAATTTGGTGGTGGTGTTCAATGTAAAGGTTTTGGTGCTAGTAGAAAAAAACAATATAAGATTTTAGGTGTTGAGGCACCAGGAATGCATAGATCTACAATGTGGATTTTAAAAGCTGCCCATTTTTATTTAGAAAAAGAGAAAGATTTGGGTGTAAAAATTACAGGTATAAGTTCTGGTTATCGATGTATTGAGAATAATGCAGGACATAATTCAAGTAGACAATCTCGTCAAACAGTGAATCATATGAGTGGTGCTGCTCTTGATGTTCTCATCAGTGATAGTACTAAGCTTAATCTTGTTAGGGAAAAAATATTTATGAAATATATGAATGCAGCTCCTACAGGAACAAGAGGTGGCAATCGTATATTTTTAGAGTCAAGAGGACAAGGAGCGACGGGTTGGGTACATTTTGATATCTTATGGTATGAGAACTTAAGTATAGAAGATTCAGCATATTATGGTACAAAAGTTGAAAAAATAATTAATGGTACTCTGAGTGAGTTATGTAAAAAAAGTAGAATTAATATTTTAACTTGTAGTGGAAAAATACTTAATTCGAGTATTCCAGTAAGTAATAATAACAAAAGTATAGTCGAATTGGTAAAAGAGTTAGGAGAAGCCATTGCAAGCGGTGAAGGTAGTTATGAAGCTTGGAATGCTGGAGCGCCAGAAGGAAAGAGAGTTAAATTTGGTAAAATGAATGATAGAACTGGAACAATAACAGGTAAGACTATTAATCAGTTACTAGATGCTTCAAAAAATTATACTTGGGAGGATGAGCGTAGGCGTTTCGCAACTGGAAAATATCAGACAATTCCAAAGACACTTTCAGCTGCTAAAACAGCGTTAGGCTTATCTGGGGAAGAGTTATATGATAGTGATATGCAAGAGAAGATTTTTAGAGAGTATTTATTGTTGAATCGACGTTCAATTAAAGCCCTTATTGAAAATGGTAGTGCCACAGTTGATCAGGCAATGACAGATGCTTCAAAAGAATGGGCTTCAATTGCTCTTCCTAAGGGTGAAAAGAATAAATTCGGTACGGTATCAGACGGTACTATCGGATATCATCAATCAGCTACAAATAAAGCTAATAGCCATTCAACGGCTAAAGTAAGAACTATTTTTGAAAAAATTAAAACAGTTCATTTAAGCAAATAGGAAATTCGAAATGAAATTTTTGAAAACAGTAATAATATTTTCTATTGGTTTTTTAGTATCAAATTGTGGATTTTCTAAAGAAAATAATCAAAATTTTGATAGTGATAAGAAAAACATTTCTAATGATTTTGTTACAAAAGATAAAGTTTTAAAGTGTAACTTTGAACATGGTTTTATTGATTTTTGTTCAGATAATTATTTAAAGCTTTATAATAATTCATTGAGAAAAAAAGCAAACTTTGCCCAAAATAAAGTTGCTTTAGTAATTGATAAAGAAAGAGATACTGGAAAAGGTACACCTAGAAAAGTTAAATACTTTGTCGTATTAGATCCAGCAACGAAAAGAGTATATCCATTAGGACAATCTGTTGGTTATTTTGTTAATGATAGATTAGAAGAGATCATAAATGAGCCTCCTCGTATTAAATTTAGTCAAAATAATAATCAAGTTTGTCTATCAGGTACAACATTTTCGTATCAAGATAATAATATAAATGTTGAGAATGAATGTTATAAATTCAATCCAAATGATAAAGATTTTTTTAAAAAAGTACAGAAACAAAAAAATATAAAATATGAAAATAGCAATTTTCCCATTACATTTGAAAAGAAAAAATTTATGTGTAATGGAGTGAAGTGTAAAGAAAATACACTTACAAATGATAGTTTAAAAGAAATATCAAATAATGATAAAAATAGTGAACTTCGATTTCTTGTAAATGAAAGAGGATTTGATACAACCTATATTAATGCTTCTGCTGGTAGTAAGATTTTATATGTTTTAAAATATAGTGAGGGTGATAGTGAGCAAGAAAATATATATTTATCCTATTTTTTAGATGGTCTATTTAAAACCAAAGTATTAGGAGAAGTTAAATTATTTAAAATAGATAGTAGTCAGAATGTATATTTTAATGGTAATAAAGTTATCTTAAATTAATTTTTTAATAAAACAGTAATATTTTTATTTACTGTTTTATCTTTTTAAATATAAAGTTTCTCTAATAGTGATATTTTATATAAGATAAATAAATAATTAGTTATATTATTAAGTATAAATTATGCATTACTTATGATTGATTATAAAAAATACTTAAAACTTTACTAAAATAATATTGCTAAACTTAATGGTGGTATCATTAGTAGTTCTATTTCTAGTAATAAACCTAGACAAGGTGCAATATATACAGATAACTCAATAAAAAATACTTTATTATTAATACTAGTTTTGTTAGTTTCTGGATGTTTCAATACAGCTAATACTGTTTATTATTCATATAAGAAATGCACTTTAAAAAATGTTTGTAGTGAATTTAATTATATAAAATATCAAAATAGTTATACATTATTTGCTTATAAGCCTCCTAAAATAATAAAGTTAGAGGGGTTGATTTGATAGGGAATGGAATCCCTAATATTATAACTGAATGTTTTACAAAAGAAGGTTCACATTTTAATATTTGGGGAGGGCTTAATAATGAAGAAATATATAGTAAGGGATTGTTGGATGTAAGGAATAAGTATAGAGAAAATTAATAATATTTATGATAGATAAAAATTCTAGTTAAAGATATAGATGCTTTAATACTAAAAATACCTAAATTAATATTATATTTCTAGTTGAATTTTATTGTAAAAAGTATTAATTATAGAAATTTTTAAAGCTATTTATATTTTTAATTATCATAAAATTTAAAATAAAGAATTTTTTAGAATTTAATTAAAGTAATGTATTATTTAAAAAATATATATAGAGATTATGCAATAATGATTAGAGTCTTTTTTTTATTTTTAATTAGTTTAATGTATGCAGTTACAACTGAGGCAGGTCAGCCTAAGTCAAGTAATACAAAACTTTATTTTTCATATCGAATCTGTAAAAATTCAGGGAAGTGTAAGCATCTTATACCCACAAAAAAAGTGAATAATTATCTTTTTAAAAGACTTGATCCTGCACGTGATGAGTTTTATATAAAAGATAATAATGATAATTTTATCTTATATTATAAAAATGTTTATAGTGAAGATGTCCAAGTAGGATGGGCAGAAGCCAAAGCAGATAAAAATAATAGTGGTGAGTTGAGTTTAAATATTGATAAAATTAACCTGGCTTTGGGTGGAATTGATTTTATAAAGAATGGATATGCAACTAAACAGGCTGAATCAAAGAATTTTAAGTTAGGAATCTATTATTTAGCTGATAATTATACAGGTGCTCCATATTATCAAAAGCAAAAAATAGTATTTAAGAAAAATGCTGGAGATTTGATTTTAGAATGCAATAGTTATTTAAATAATCCTTCTGTAAAAGATGAATCTTATGGAGTTTTTTATGGAGTATGTTCCGAAGGAGAAAAAGTTTACTTTAATCAGGTAAACTAATTTAATTGCCCTTTTTTATATAAATGTAAGGCTAATAGCTTTTATATTTTTTAAGTTAAGTTATTAACCAAAATTTCAGAGTTAAGACTTATAATTTTTAATTTAATTTTATTAAAATGTAAGAAAGCTCTAAAATACTCTAGAGCTTTAAAAATATACCCTTCAGTTTTTTTAACTCTCTAATATTATTTCAAGTAATTCTGCACTAGGCGCAAAGTAATATGCCCCATCAAGTGGAGTGACAAAGTGTAATAAACGGTCATGAATACCATCACCACTAGTTCCAAACATACGGTTCAGCATGAGATCGATAATGTTAAGGTCTTTAGTATAAGCAATAAAGAAAAGACCCTGATCACCTTTCCCATCACCATATGGGAGACTATGACGAAGAATCTCCATTTCCTCACCATTTTCATCTTCTACCACGGTACGTGCTATATGCGCATTCTCAGGTTTTACCTCATCATCCAGTTCAATAGACTCAAGTTTGGTACGGCCCATGATCTGCTCTTGAGTATCTACTTTTAAACGTTTCCATTTTTCCAGGTCATGTGCATAACGCTGGGCAAAAATAAATGATCCATCTGCAAATACACCACTTTCTTCAGGCAGAAGCGCAACCTCTGCACGGTCATCGTTAAATTGTGGGTTTTCAGTACCGTCAATAAAGCCGGTAATATCACGCCCATCAAAATAGCGAAAACATACCCGCTCATCCAGCACCTCAACCTTATCTTTGATTCCCTCAAAAAATGCTTGGCTCAAGGCAAAACAGATGTCGGCACGTGCGCTGGCAATATGAATGAATACATCGGCAGGTACCACCGGCATCTGAAAAGTACTCTGCTGAGGAGCAAGCTGTTTAAAGCCAGCAGGCATTTCTTTATAAAGCTGGGGCCATATTTCTGGACCGAAAGCAACTGCCGCTTTAATCTGTGCAGCAGGGTGCTGGGTAATCAAACGGTCTCGTGTACTATGCAGTAGCGCGATTTGCTCCTTAAGCTCAGCCACTGAAAAATCTTTTAAACGTAAACTGATAAAACGTGCATGGTCAGAAGGTAAGGGAAGGATTACCGATTGAGCAGTCATTAAAAACCCCACAAAATTTTATACAGGCTTTAAGCCTTATGAAATACTTGTTCTGATCTTCTGTACAGTAAAAATCAGGATAAATAAAATTGCCATAGTAAGTACAATACTTAAGCCGGTCGAAATGTCCAGACCAGCACTTGACCATAGTCCTACCGTTATTCCAATCTGTGCCATCACAAATGCCCAGATCACCATCTGTCTGGGTGAATGTGCAAGCAGACGGGCCGTCAATGCAGGTATGACCAGTAATGCTCCCATCAGTAAAGAACCTACGGCACGCAATGCCAGAACTGTAAACAGCGCCAGCAGTAACATGAAAATCAGGCGCTGCCATTGGTTATGGATGCCTTCGCTGGCTGCAATATCCGGATCAATGGCAGTACGGATCTGGGCTTGCCATGATTTATAAAGCACGGCGAGTGCCAGCAGAATAACCGCAGCAAATGTAGGTAAGTCATTCCAGCTGATTGTAAGCAGGTCACCGAACAGATAACTGAGCAGTTCAGGCCTTAAACTGGGCAAGTGCTGGATAAACAACAGGCCAGAACAGAGCAGGGTCGCTGAACACAGTGCCAGTAAAGCATCACTCGGCAAGCGCGGATCATGCAATACCCATAACACTGCCACCAGTAATAAGGCCAGTAAAGTAACACCCATCCATAGTGGTAAGCTAAGTCCACCTGCAACGGCAACGCCAAGCAAAGTGCCATGCGCCATGGTGTCGGCAAAAAATGACATCCGTCGCCACAGCATCAGACAGCCAAGTGGAGCGGTCAGAAAGACCAGCAGGGTACCCATAATCCAGGCAGGAAGCAGAAGTTGTAGCCATTCCATCATTACTTAAACTTCCGGTTCAGGGTGGATATGTGGGCGGGCATCATGCTGACAGGGTTCAGCATGGTCGCCATGCGCACAGCGGTCATGATGATGCTGGTAAAATACACGTTGGGTTCCAAAGATTGCCTGGTATTCAGGATGTTGCTGAACATTCTCTGGCAGGCCGCTACAACAGATATGCTTGTTGAGGCAAACCACACGATGCGTGCCTTGCATGACCCACTGCAAGTCATGAGAAACCATTAATACGGCACAGCCATAACGTTCCGGCAGGCTCCGTACATAGGCATACAGTTCGGCCTCAGACTGAATGTCAAGCCCTTGCATGGGTTCATCCAGAACCAGGATATCTGGCTGGCGCAGTAATGCACGTGCCAGTAATACCCGTTGCCGTTCACCTCCGGAAAGTTGTTGCACTTTAGATAACTCTAACTTGCTGATACCCGTATCTCGGATGATTTCTGATTTGATCTGCTGGGAGCAGTTTTCTAAAGCCAGCAAGTCTTTGACGCGCAATGGCAAGCTATGTGATGGGTTAAATTTTTGTGGCACATACGACATCTTTAGCGTTTTAGCCGTGCGGACATGACCAGTACTCGGCTGCATAATGCCCAGCAATATCTTAATCAGGGTAGACTTGCCAGCACCGTTTGGACCGATCAGGGTCACAATCTCCCGTTCATGGAGCGTAAAATTAACCTGCTTAAGAATATCCAGCTCATCAAGCCTTACACTGATATCTTCAAGAGAAACCAGGGGCAGGGGAGAGCTTAGGCCGTGGTGTTGCACTGCTGACATAATCCTGAAATCTCGATAATACTGTGGTGCGCATTAAAATGATCAGAAGCTGCCAGCTGCTCCAGCTGCTGCATCAAGCCTTGTGCCGATGCCTCTTTAACAATGTGACAGCGCGTACAGATCAGAAAAGCCGCCTGATGGCCTTCTCTTGGATGACAACAGGGAATATAGGCATTAATCGAAGTCAAACGGTGAATAAGGCCTTTTTCCAGCAGAAACTCTAGCGTACGGTAAACAGTAGGTGGAGCAGCCGGCCGGTCAGTATTACTTTTCATTTTAGCCAGCAGGTCATAGGCCCCCATCGGGCTGGAAGCTTTCAGAATCAGCTCCAGCACCTGTTTACGTAAAGGAGTAAGACGTGCACCCGAGGCAATACATAAGCTTTCTGCTTCAGCAAGACGTGCTTCAACGTTATGATGGTCATGTACGCCGTGCAATGTGTCATGATGTCCATGTGAACATGAGCTCATGCTAAAACCTCGAAAATAATTTATTAAATATTAACATGAAGCCTAAGCATGTTTCGAACAGGCATAGGTATTTTTGTAGAATTGTTATATTATAACATTAAAGGGTCTTGGTTTCTTCTTCATGTTACGTTTTATTCTTGTTGCTCTGGCACTATGCAGTTGTACCTTAAGCTGGTCAAATGACCTGGTTGTATCTACACAACCTATTTACCTGATCAGTAAAGCAGTTACCCAAGGAATCGAGCAACCCAAGCTGCTATTAGCCAATCAGAGCGGGCATGATATTACTCTAAAGCCGGCTCACCGTAAGACCATTCAGGATGCTTCTCTGGTGATCTGGCTTGGGAAAGCTCATGAAGCTCCTTTAGACAAGGTATTGAGCAGCCAGCCTAAAGCAATCTCTATCCTGGATTCAGGACTGGTAAAGCTGCTGCCACTTCGAAATACCCGTGGTAAAGCATTACCAAATACCGTCGATACCCATATCTGGCTTGATCCGAATAATGCGGTACGTATCGGCTTTTTTATAGCGGCCTTACGTTCACAGCAGTATCCGGCACATCGGCAGGCTTACTGGAATAATGCACGGGCATTCGCAGCACGTATGCTCAAAGTGACGCAACAATATAACCAGACTGGTCAGTCACGTCCGTACTGGTCTTATCATGATGCTTACCAATATTTGGAAAGACCTCTTAATCTGCGCTTCGCTGGTGCCTTAACTGATGATCCACATATTGCTCCAACTATGAGTCAGATTCGTTACCTGAATCAGCAGCGGCCAAGTCAAAAAATGTGTTTGCTGGCAGAAGGCCATGCCAGCCAGGCCCAGTATCGTAGCCTGAATCCGATCATATTCCAGAAGGTCGACGAAAGTATGAGTAATGAGCAGGATTTTATTGTAGCGTGGAAAGATCTGGCTGATCAGGCCCATCGCTGTGTAGTAAATGCACGATAAACAGATAAAAAATAAACACCCTGAAAATCTCTCAAGAACCGGCTGAGGATTGAAAAAAACCATAGTTCAATCGGGAAAAGATTGCATGTTCAGGGGTGTAACTCTATAATGCCTGCGATTAAAAACGATCATCAGCTAAACTTGTCAAGCATTTATGCTGTAAGTGGGTAAAAATGAGCCGAACTAGTCGCTTGATTGACCGACGGTTAGCGAAAGCTTTGGTCTACCTGCAAGCATTTATGATACCTGTGTCTGCTTTGATAGCATGGCTTGTAAGTGATACAACCGCAGCATTAAGTGCCGCACTTGGTGCATTGGTGTGCTGGCTTGCAAGCAGTTATTTCTCATGGCAGTCATTTAGAACTGCCGGGGCAAGAGCTTCAAAGCAGGTTCTATTGAATATGTACCGGGGCATGCTCGGCAAGTTTGCAATCATGATTGTTGGCTTTATTTTAATTTTAAGCAATGTACAACCACTGTCACCGGTGGCATTGTTTTGTGGATTTATACTCGTTCAGAGCATGTCTTGGGTTGCCCCGTTTTGGGTGTCTCGACTACAAAAACGAGTTTAAGCGCAGCAGAAATTGAAAAGTTTTTTTGGAGATGTGTGAGATATCAGGCAGCACGCGATATTCACCAGCTCTATTTATTATTTGACATTGACCAGGTGTGATTTATGGCTGCTGAAGAACATGCCCTTACTTCGACAGAGTATATTAAGCATCACTTGACCAATATGACCTATGGCAAAATGCCAGACGGTACTTGGAAATTGGCCGAGACTGCTGAAGAAGCTCAACAGATGGGGTTCACTGCAATTCACTTGGATTCAATGGGTTGGTCAATTGGCCTTGGTGTGATTTTCTGTTTGTTATTCTGGCTGGTTGCTAAAGCAGCCAATTCTGGTGTTCCTACCAAATTCCAGTCTGCAATCGAAATGATCATTGAGTTCGTTGACTCAAGTGTTCGTGATACTTTCCATGGCAAATCTCGCTTGATTGCGCCATTGGCACTGACCATCTTCGTGTGGATTTTCCTCATGAACCTGATGGACCTGATTCCTGTTGACTGGGTTCCTTACCTGGCTCAGCAGATTGGTGCAAGTGTATTTGGTATGGATCCTCACCACGTTTACTTCAAGATTGTTCCATCTACTGACCCGAACATTACCTTAGGTATGTCCCTGTCAGTATTTGTCCTGATCTTGTTTTACAGCATCCGTGAAAAGGGTGTTGGTGGCTTTGTTGGCGAGTTGGCACTTAACCCATTCAACCCAAGTAACCCAGTTGCAAAAGCGTTACTTATTCCGGTGAACTTAATTCTGGAACTGGTAACTTTCCTTGCACGTCCAATTTCATTGGCACTTCGACTGTTCGGTAACATGTATGCGGGTGAGTTGATCTTCATCTTGATCGCGCTTTTACCGTTCTGGATCCAATGGGCGTTATCTGTGCCTTGGGCTATCTTCCACATTCTTGTTATTACGTTGCAGGCGTTCATTTTCATGATGCTGACCATCGTATACTTGAGCATGGCAAGCGAAAAACATTAATGGTATTGCCTGACTGTTATCAGACGGTTAGGCACAATTTTTTAATTTAATTTGGTATAAAACCTAACCTCTGAGGAATTTTTCATGGAACTCACTTTAGGTCTAGTTGCAATTGCATCTGCTATCTTGATCGCTTTCGGTGCTTTAGGTACTGCGATTGGTTTTGGTCTTCTGGGCGGTCGCTTCCTTGAAGCTGTTGCACGTCAACCAGAATTGGCTCCACAACTTCAAACTCGTATGTTCCTAATCGCGGGTCTTCTTGATGCTGTGCCTATGATCGGCGTTGGTATTGGTTTGTTCTTCATCTTCGCAAATCCATTTGTAGGTTAATCAGCTTAATTCCCAAAACTCCACTATTTGAGGAATTGCTAAATGAATATCAACCTCACATTGATTGGCCAAGCGATTGCATTTGCGGTTTTTGTCGCATTCTGCATGAAGTTTGTCTGGCCACCACTAATCAATGCGATTAGTGAGCGTCAGCGTCGTATCGCTGATGGCTTAAATGCTGCTGAAAAAGCGAAAGCTGATCTTGCCGATGCACAGGCGCAAGTAAAGCAAGAGCTTGACGTGGCTAAAGCACAAGCGGCTCAATTGATCGAACAAGCGAACCGTCGTGCAGCACAGCTGATCGAAGAAGCGCGTACTCAAGCTGCGGCTGAAGGTGAGCGTATTCGTCAACAGGCAAAAGAAGCTGTTGATCAGGAGATCAATTCTGCTCGCGAAGAATTACGTCAACAAGTTGCTGCCTTGGCAGTATCCGGTGCAGAAAAAATCCTGAACCAGCAAGTTGATGCGCAAGCTCACAATGCCATGCTGACCCAGCTGGCTGCTAAACTTTAAGCGAGGCGATTATGGCTGAACTCTTGACGTTGGCACGCCCGTACGCCAAAGCAGCATTTGCTTACGCTTCTGAGCAAGGTGCAACTGACAATTGGTCGAATGCGTTACAAGTGCTCAGTGCTGCGGTGCAAGACGAAGCATTTTCTGCTTATTTAAATCGTCCTGAGCTTACACCTGTACAACAGGTGGAACTTTTTGCAAAGGTTTTAGGTGAACAACAAAGTCAGGCAGTGTCAAACTTTCTGATTTTGCTGGCAAACAATGACCGTTTGGCATTGCTTCCTGAAATTGCTGCAGAGTATGAAGAGCTTAAGTCACAGAATAACAATACAGTCGATGTCGTTATCGAATCGGCTTTTCCCTTGAATGCAGAACAGGAACAGCTGCTAGCAGATGCGTTACAAAAACGTTTTAATGCCGCTGTAAATGTTAGTGTTGAAGTGAATCCGGCGTTAATCGCGGGTGTTGTAATTCGTGCGGGCGATCAAGTGATAGATGATTCTGCGCTGAACAAGCTTGAAAAAATGCGGACTCGTCTTCTTGCATAACGCAAAACAGAAGACTGAACTTATAAAAGATTGAGGTATAGCGCAATGCAACAACTGAATCCATCCGAGATCAGTGCGCTCATTAAACAGCGTATCGGCGATCTGGACACCAGCGCGACCGCTAAAAACGAAGGTACCATTGTTATGGTATCCGACGGTATTGTGCGCATTCACGGTCTTGCTGATGCAATGTACGGTGAAATGATCGAATTCGACGGCGGCTTATTTGGTATGGCACTGAACCTAGAACAGGATTCAGTGGGTGCCGTTGTTTTAGGTAGCTACCTAAACCTTCAAGAAGGTCAAAAAGCTCGTTGTACAGGCCGTGTATTAGAAGTTCCGGTTGGTCCTGAGCTTTTAGGTCGTGTCGTAGATGCTTTGGGTAACCCGATTGATGGTAAAGGCCCTATTGATGCAAAAATGACTGATGCTGTTGAAAAAGTAGCACCAGGTGTAATTTGGCGTCAATCAGTAGATCAGCCCGTCCAAACTGGTTATAAATCAGTAGACACCATGATCCCCGTAGGTCGTGGTCAGCGTGAGCTGATCATTGGTGACCGTCAGACTGGTAAAACAGCAATGGCGATCGATGCCATCATCGCTCAGAAAAACTCTGGCATTAAGTGTGTATATGTGGCAATTGGTCAGAAACAATCGACCATCGCTAACGTTGTGCGCAAGCTGGAAGAAAGTGGTGCGATGGCATATACCACTGTTGTTGCAGCGGCAGCAGCTGATCCTGCAGCAATGCAGTATCTGGCTCCGTACTCTGGCTGTACAATGGGTGAATATTTCCGTGACCGCGGTGAAGACGCTCTGATCATCTATGATGATCTGTCTAAACAAGCAGTTGCGTATCGTCAAATTTCACTGCTTTTACGTCGTCCACCAGGTCGTGAAGCGTATCCAGGTGACGTGTTCTATCTACATTCGCGTCTTCTTGAGCGTGCTTCTCGTGTATCTGCTGATTACGTTGAGAAATTCACCAATGGTGAAGTTACAGGCCAGACTGGTTCATTAACTGCATTGCCAATTATTGAAACACAAGCTGGTGACGTATCTGCATTCGTACCAACGAACGTAATTTCGATTACTGACGGTCAGATCTTCCTTGAAACCTCTCTGTTCAATGCGGGTATTCGTCCTGCTGTGAACGCAGGTATCTCGGTATCGCGTGTTGGTGGTTCTGCTCAGACCAAAATTATCAAGAAATTGGCTGGTGGTATCCGTACTGCTCTTGCTCAGTACCGTGAACTGGCGGCATTTGCCCAGTTTGCATCTGATCTTGATGAAGCAACTCGTAAGCAGCTTGAACATGGTCAACGTGTAACTGAACTGATGAAGCAGAAACAATATGCTCCATATTCAATTGCTGACCAAGCTGTATCTATCTATGCTTCAAACGAAGGCTACATGGCTGATGTTGAAGTGAAGAAAATTGTAGACTTTGATGCTGCACTCATTGCGTACTTCCGCTCTGAACATGCTGCACTCATGAAACAAATCGATGAAACTGGTGATTACAACAAAGACATCGAAGCTGCAATTAAAGCAGGTATTGAGAGCTTCAAAGCGACTCAAACTTACTAATTGATTAGTTAAGTTTGTTTCACGGATCAACCTTCGGAGGCTCCTTGAGCTTCCGAATATTAGGTTAAGCGTATGGCAAATTTAAAAGAAATTCGCGCCAAGGTCGCAAGTATCAAGTCCACGCAGAAGATTACGCGTGCGATGCAGATGGTTGCTGCTTCAAAAATGCGTCGTGCGCAAGAGCGCATGGCTCAGGGCCGTCCGTATGCCGAAAATATGCACCGTGTAATTGCTCACCTGGTACAAGCAAACCCTGAATACAAACACCGTTATATGGTTGAGCGCCCGGTTAAGCGCGTTGGCTATATCATCGTGTCTTCAGATCGTGGTCTTGCTGGTGGTTTGAACATTAACCTGTTCAAGAAAGTTGTTCAGCATGTTCAGCAACAACGTGAGCAGTCAATTGAAGTTGAATTTGCTTTAATTGGTCAAAAAGCGGTTTCGTTTTTTAAAAACTACGGCGGTAAAGTGCTTGGCGCTACTACACAAGTAGGGGACGCTCCAAGTCTGGAACAGTTAACCGGTTCTGTACAAGTCATGCTCGATGCATTTGATAGAGGCGAACTTGATCGCATTTATCTGGTATCTAATGCATTTATTAATGCCATGACACAGAAACCAACGGTAAGCCAGCTTGTTCCTCTTGCTCCGGCTAACGAAGGCGACAGCCTCAACCGTACTTATGGTTGGGACTATATCTATGAACCGGAAGCTGAAGAGCTGCTAAACGGTTTGTTGGTTCGCTATATCGAGTCTATGGTTTATCAGGGCGTGATTGAAAATATCGCGTGTGAGCAGTCTGCTCGTATGGTTGCAATGAAAGCTGCAACTGACAATGCAGGCCAGCTGATTAAAGACCTACAGCTCATTTATAACAAGCTGCGTCAAGCCGCGATTACTCAGGAAATTTCCGAGATCGTTGGCGGTGCCGCTGCCGTTTAACATTATTAGTTTGAATTGAGGAGACAGCAATGAGTAGCGGTCGTATCATTCAGATCATCGGCGCGGTTATCGACGTCGAGTTTGAACGCAATAGCGTTCCTAAGATCTATGACGCTCTCCAAGTTGACGGTACTGAAACTACTTTAGAAGTTCAGCAACAACTTGGTGATGGTGTTGTGCGTACCATCGCAATGGGTTCTACAGAAGGTCTTAAACGTGGTCTGCCTGTAACTAACTCTGGTGCACCGATTTCTGTTCCTGTGGGTACTGCCTGTCTGGGCCGTATCATGGACGTTTTGGGTCGCCCGATTGATGAGGCAGGTCCTGTAGCGACTGAAGAGCGTTTGCCGATTCACCGTCAAGCACCTTCTTATGCTGAACAAGCGGCTTCTACAGATCTTCTGGAAACTGGTATTAAAGTCATTGACTTGCTTTGCCCGTTTGCAAAAGGTGGTAAAGTTGGCCTGTTCGGTGGTGCCGGTGTTGGTAAAACCGTAAACATGATGGAATTGATCAACAACATCGCAAAAGCTCACTCAGGTTTATCTGTGTTTGCTGGTGTTGGTGAGCGTACTCGTGAAGGTAATGACTTCTATCACGAAATGAAAGATTCTAACGTTCTAGACAAAGTAGCAATGGTCTACGGTCAGATGAACGAGCCACCAGGTAACCGTTTGCGTGTAGCGCTAACTGGTCTGACTATGGCTGAATATTTCCGTGACGAGAAAGACGAAAACGGTAAAGGCCGTGACGTACTGTTGTTTGTAGACAACATCTATCGTTACACATTGGCGGGTACTGAAGTGTCTGCACTTCTAGGCCGTATGCCATCTGCAGTAGGTTACCAGCCTACTCTTGCAGAAGAGATGGGTGTTCTTCAAGAACGTATTACATCGACCAAGAATGGTTCTATTACCTCAATCCAAGCGGTATACGTACCTGCCGATGACTTGACAGATCCATCACCTGCAACTACGTTTGCTCACTTGGACGCAACTGTAGTATTGAGCCGTGACATCGCATCTTCTGGTATTTATCCAGCGATCGATCCACTTGACTCGACTTCACGTCAGCTAGACCCGCTGGTTGTTGGTCAAGAGCATTATGAAATTGCACGTTCTGTACAGAATGTATTGCAGCGTTATAAAGAGCTTAAAGACATTATCGCAATCTTGGGTATGGACGAACTGGCTGAAGAAGATAAACTGGTAGTTTACCGTGCGCGTAAAATCCAGCGTTTCTTCTCTCAACCGTTCCACGTAGCTGAAGTATTTACTGGCGCGCCTGGTAAATTAGTACCGCTTAAAGAAACAATTCGTGGCTTTAAAGGTCTTCTAGCTGGTGAATACGATCACATCCCAGAACAAGCGTTCTATATGGTTGGTGGTATTGACGAAGTTATTGCTAAAGCCGAGAAACTTTAATTAGCTACTCTAATTTAGGAGATTCTCATGGCGACTATGCAATGTGATGTCGTAAGTGTAAATGAGTCAATTTACTCAGGCACTGTGACTATGCTAATTGCAAAAGGGGCTGGTGGCGAACTGGGTATTATGCCTGGTCACGCGCCGCTGGTAACTTTGCTCCTGCCAGGACCGATTCGTGTCCTGCTGGAAAATGGTACGGAAGAGATCGTCTACGTATCTGGCGGTGTTTTAGAAGTTCAGCCACATGTGGTAACGGTTCTTGCTGACTCAGCAATCCGTGCCGATAATCTGGATGAAGCAGCAATTATGGAAGCGCGTCGTAACGCTGAACAGTTGCTGGCTAACCAGAAGAGTGATCTGGACTCTGCTGCTGCTCTGGCTGCTCTGGCAGAAACTGCTGCTCAGCTGGAAACGATCCGTAAAATCAAAAATCGTGCAATGTAATTGTCGGTTTGAGATTAAGGAAACCACCCGAAAGGGTGGTTTTTTTATGCCCAATTTTCTTGGAAATTTGCACCTTCCGAATTTGGTTTTATTGTTGGCTTTTTAATATTTATGGTCAATGGGATAGGAAAGTCATTTCCAATAATCACAGCCTCACCTGGTTGTAGGCTTGGTAGGAAGTCAGAAGCAGCTTTATCAATTTCACCACAGGCTCTTTCTACAATTTCACGATCTCTATCGTTTGTAAGGCGATGAACGATCAATGTACCAAGCTGACTTAAAACACCTTCAGTAATATCTCTTGGTCTTTGGGTAGCTAAACAAATATTTAAACCGAATTTTCGACCCTCTTTAGCAATTAGTTCAAAAGCATCAAGTTTGGCTAAAGTATCTTCGTTACCAATTGTTTTGCCAATGAAGTTATGAGCCTCATCTAAAAAAACAACAATAGGTTTGTTGGAAAAAGTTCCTTTTCTTGATTCGTTTAATAATACTCGTCCAATACAATTTGCGATAATTTCACGAGCTTTATATTCAAAGGGAATCCCACTTAGATCTATTCGTAGTAATTTTTTTGTAGTGTCATTTGATGTAGCAAATCGACTTAGTACCTTGGTTAAAGAAAGTTTTGTAGTTGATGATGTAAATAATGTATTAAAGGGTGGAGAATGAATAATACTAGTAATTCTACTTATTAAAGGGAGGCAACTTGTATATGAAGCACCATCAGTGTTTCCCCAACGATTAGGATCTTTGGGACTAGTAAAAGATGTACTGAATTCAGGAAAAACACATTCATGTTCAATTTGAATATTAAGATTAAAAATATTGAAAGTAAGGTTTGGACAATTTAGATCAAGAGAAGGATCATTTATAGCGGCTAGGAAATCATATTTGTAAGAATTAACTTTAGGAATGTATCCGTTAGTAAATACTTCAGGTTTCGAGTTGGCTATTTTTAAGCTTCGAATAGCTTCTTTAAATTTTGGGCCTTGGACTTTGCCAGATGGCTCAAATAAAGCTAAAAAATCTGTCTCAATAAAGCATTCAGGTGGCAAAAAACATTCTTTGGAGTCAGCTACTTCGTACATCGGTTTGCCGAGATGAACATGGAATGTATCTTCACTATTAAATCCCCTATATTCACCAGTTGGATCTAATAAAATTATGCGAGAATTATGTTTTAAACATTCTTCTAAAATTCGAGCTGTAGTAAAACTTTTCCCTCCACCTGTAGATCCCAATATACCAAGATGGCGACCAAATAATTTTTCAGGTGTAACTGTAATTTTACAGTCTCTATCAAGATCAATAGATCCTATTTCTAGTTCAACTTTTGGTTTTATATTACTCATCCTGATAGGGATATCTGCTATGAAGGCATGTGGTGCTGAATAGATTAAGTCATTTATGCTTGGGTAGTAATCAATGCCTGCTGTAACTTTCAAATTATCCATTTGGATAGAACCTAGAAGTTGAACTCTCCCAACAATATCTAAATTTGACAGTTCTAAATCAGCTTTCTTTATTTCAATAATGCGACCAAGAATTAAATTAATTTGACTTTCAATAATGACGAATTCACCAACTTCACCTTTACCATACCTACGACCTTCAAAATAAGCAGGTTCATGCTGTAGATTAATGAATTCGAATTGTAATGAGTTTGCTGAAATTGCATTAACTTTACCGAACAGAAGTTCAGAACGTACAATTCCTGCATTTTCTAATTCACTCATTAGCTACCTCCACGAATAACTTGATAAAGGTTTTCTGCAGGGCTCAGGGCTTTGAGGTCTGGAATGTTAATTGCAAAGTTTTCGAAATCAGCTTCAATAAATAAAATATCTAAGCCCTTATCAGCAAGTGCTTTAAATTTTTTCCAGTATGGTGAAAAATCATCTGGATTTTGAAACTTTCGTTCTACAGAACGATCTACGATGATTAATTTTAGGTTTGGATTAGATTGTAATGCAGCATATATCGGTTCAGATAAGTGATCGTCATTAAAACCAAAACCTGTTGTTATTAAACAAGTGTTTGGTTCACGTATACCTTGAAGGAATTTAGCTATAAGCTCTAGGTGAGGTTGAATGTATGACTGTTGATATTTGCCTTTTGCAGGAAAAATCATGCATACATTTTTAGCATCATTAGATTCTTTTTGCTCAATAACAAAATTACCATCAGTTTCCGTTCTTTTAAACCAATTAACAGAGCCGTGTAATTTATACATATGAAATACACCATCCAAATATTTTGGTGTGGTTGACGTATTAATAGAATCTCTTTTAATAATGTCATAATCAAAAAATTGAGGACTATAAATTCTAGGTGTAGAGAAAGTGAATCCATCAATTATTGTAATTCCAAGTTTTCCTGCAGCTTCTTCAAAGCAAGTATCATAATTTGTGGTAAAAAGTTTAATTCTATTATCTTTACTTTTTCGTCTAGCAAGTTTTTTTATAAACTCCATATGTGCGAATAAATCATATAGAGGTTTATCAAATTTACATTTATCTAAGATAATTTCTTTTGATTTTATTAAGAAAGCTTCTAATTCAGGACATCCTTTAATCTGTTGATATGCTTCACAGTATGAGAGAAATTCTTCAATATTCTTCTTAGTAGGACTAGTAATATCATACTCAATTTGCGCAATGATTTTGTCTGCGTCAGTCTTCCTAGATGGATCTTCAATACAAAATGTCCATAAGTCAGGCATACTTGGACCTTTTACTTTACCGAGCGAAGTTCCACTACCAGCTAGTATCATAATATTGGGCATTTGAAGTGCTGTTTTAAGCTTGATTTTGAGATCATTTAAGTCATTGGTCTGTTGCTCAGTCTCATCATCTTTATGAGGGATAAACTTCTCATTAGGTATGCTTCTATAAAATCTGATGCTCATTAATGTATTCTTCTAAAGTAATTGTTTTTATTATAATTTTATTATATTGAAAAAATAGTCATATTCTAGATTTAATTAAAAATTTTCTATTCCCTACAATCTTTACCGTAAATATGTTGTCAAAATTTTTATCCAAACTTGATAGCTCTTAACTTTTTATAAGTCGCTCAAATTTCATTTTGTACCACTCGATATAACTTTTACCCGCACTCCGTAATGTTTTGAACCATTCTGTAAGCAAAAATAAAGTAGTAAAAAAATAATGCTAGTTTAATTCCATGTCTCTTGGGCTTTTAGCTTGTAAAGCCTTTAGATGTTTTTTCTCTCCCATGACATAACACATGTTCTTATTTATTCCAGCAGAAACTAAATTGCCTAGACAGGGAACCTTATTATGAGTTATCAATCAGTTAACCCCTTTAATAATCAAAAATTGAAAGATTATTCTTCACATAGCGATCAAGACATCCAAAATGCCTTGGATACAGCAGAAAAAATCCTGAAGTCAGAGTGGGTTCAGCAGGTTGATGCCCGTATCGAAGTATTGCGTAAACTGGCCAGCAATATGCGAGAAAGAAAATCGGAGCTAGCCAAACTGATGGCACTGGATATGGGGAAACTGATCAAGCAAGCCGAAGGTGAAATTGAAAGCTGCGCCCGTATTGCTGAATATTATGCAAACCATGCCAAAGAATTCTTAGCCCCGGTGTCATATGAAACAGAACTGGGCGAAGCATGGGTCGAACATCATCCACTGGGTATCATTATGGCAGTTGAACCCTGGAATTTTCCGTTTTATCAACTGATGCGTGTGTTTGCACCAAACTGTGCAATTGGTAATCCGGTTTTGGCGAAGCATGCCAGTATTGTTCCACAGTGTGCCGAAGCATTCGAACAGTTAATCATAGATGTGGGTGCACCTAGGGGAGTATGGACAAATCTATTTATTAATAGTGATCAAGTAGCGGATATTATCGCGGATCCGCGTGTACAGGGTGTAGCATTAACCGGCTCAGAAGGGGCAGGGCGTGCAGTAGCCGGACAGGCTGGAAAACATGTCACCAAATCCACCTTGGAACTGGGCGGTAATGATGTCTTTATTGTTCTGGATGATGCTGATCTGGAAAAAGCAATTAAGATTGGCTGTCAGGCACGTATCAATAATGCCGGTCAGGTCTGTACCGCAGCTAAACGATTTATTCTACATGAGAACATTGCCGAAGAATTTAAAGCCGGTATGGTTAAAGTCTTTAAAGACTTGAAAGTTGGTGATCCACTTGACCCTGAAACACAACTTGGACCTTTATCTTCATCAGATGCGTTAGAAAAACTGACTGAACAAGTTGAAAATGCTGTGAAAAATGGGGCAACACTAGTCACTGGCGGTAAGCCGGTTGACCATGATGGCAACTTCTATGAACCAACCATTTTAGAAAATATTAGCCGTGATAATCCAGCTTGGTATGAAGAGTTTTTTGGTCCGGTAGCACAGCTTTATGTTGCCAAGAGTGAAGATGAAATTGTAGCCATTGCCAATGATTCACATTATGGTCTGGGTGGTGTAATTCATTCTCAAAATATTGAACGGGCAAAAAAATTAGCTTCCCGAGTCGAAACTGGCATGATTTGGATTAACTGGTATACCGATACTGCACCAGAGTTACCATTTGGCGGAATAAAGAATTCTGGCTATGGTCATGAGCTTTCCATTGATGGTTTTAAAGAATTCGCACAAAAGAAATTAGTCGTTGTCAAAAGCCCGAAAAAATAAGTTAATTTAAAATAAAAAGCCCTAACTATAGGGCTTTTTTATGATTCTAAGTTTCTTCCTGTTCAGATGTTGCTTGAGTATCTTTAACTGAACTCTGCATCAACATATCTGCCAGCTTAAGCATTTCTGTCTGAATAGTATTCATTTGGACCTGAACCTTATTAAAATCCACCTGATTAAAATCAATTTCACCGTTGAGTAAAGGAGAAGCAAGAGCCTGCTGGTTTGCCTCTAAGATATTATTACGGATTGAATCAATTTCCTGACTTTTCAGATTTAAAGAAGACAATGTCTGGCTAAATCCACGAAGTTGTTCTTGTAAAATAGTGGCGGTTGTCTGAAGCTGATGCGGATCTTTCTGTTCAATGGCCTGCTGTAAGTCAGTCTGAGCCTGCTGTAACTTTACTACATAGCCTTGGGTTTTATATTGCATATCTGCCACATCACGGGCCATATAGAATATATTTCCGTTTGCGAGTTCGGAAGATGGGGCAGGTTTTGTTGCAGGAGCCTGGCTGTGTTCACTATACACTGCTTCAGATTCATCCTGCTGCATCTGGTCACAACCTAGTAACAGCAGACCTGAAGTAAAAATAATAAAAGGAAGTAAAGCCCCTTGCAGTAACTTTTTCATGTTCCATGGTATTTCCATTAAATATTGTTTTTTAATATATGGATAAAATGTGGAGATAAAACTTATTGTTGCAAAGCGATAACACTTTTATTAACCCTCAAAGTTAAAAAGATGCCGAAGCACCTTTTTTATAGAACCTATTAAATAAAGCTTAATGATGAACTACTTTAATAACCTGATGTGAACGGGTATTAATCAGCACATAATCTCCATTAACTTTAATCCATTGCTGGTTTCTTGTGGGCTTGGATAAGTTTTTATAACGTTTACGGTCAACCTGGTTCGCATGAGAGTAATATTGTGCAGGAACTTTATCACCTGTTTTCCAGTTTACATGGGATAAAGCATGCCGGTTTACTTTAGCTTGATGCTGATAATGAGACTGGTTCTGATCTTGATGAGTATGATGGGCATGTTCAGGGGCAGCTATAGCCACTGTGGCACTTAGGCCGGTAACTAGAGCAAATAGGGTGGTCTTAATATAGTGTTTCACGTGGAACCCCGGTTTTAATAACTGTTTTGATAGTTATATTAAAAGCTCTGAATTCCGAGCGAAGATGAAGAATGAATAGTAGATTTATTAAAACTATGGATAAATATAAAAATTAATTTTTATTGAAGAATTCTATCCTGATCAGTGACATTTTCTAAAAAGAGGGAGGCGCTGCTCTCCCTCATTTCCTTTAATTATCGTTTTAGTTCCGTCTCAATCGCATCAATTAGGCGCGGGTCATCTGCAGTGATATCTGGTGCGAAACGAGCTATAACTTCTCCATTTTTATTGATTAGAAATTTTTCGAAATTCCAAAGTACTTCCGGTTTAGGATTTGGAGTCAGGCCATAATCTACCAGATCTTTCCACCAAGGGCCTTCACCAATCCGTTCTGGCTGTGCCGTAGTCAGCGTCTGATAAAGCGGATGTTTATCTGGGCCGGCTACTGAAATTTTGGCAAACATTGGAAAAGAAACATCATAAGTGAGTGAGCAAAACTGCTGAATTTCTTCGTTAGAACCCGGCTCCTGTTCTAAAAAATTATTAGCTGGAAAACCCAGCACTTCGAATCCCTGATCTTTTTTCTCACGGTAGAGCTTTTCAAGTCCTTCATATTGCGGAGTCAGACCACATTTTGAAGCAGTATTGACAATGAGTAAAACTTTACCGGCAAATTGATCAAGTGTAATTTCTTCACCTTGTATGGTTTTAATAGAAATATTAGAAATAGAGGTCATATAGGCATCCCTAAATAAAATAAATTAAAGTTTTAACCTATTCTTTTTAGCCGCAAATTTATCTGGCAGCAAGCTGTTTTATTAATTATTAAACAGGGCAGGCTATTTTAGCATGCCCTTAAATTATTATTGAGCTGATTGAGCTGATTGAGCTGATTGAGCTGATTGAGGATCTACTTTTGCCTGAAGTTTCTGTACATCATGCATAATCTCTTTTTGTACATCCATCACCTGCTGTTGTAGCTCTTTAATCTTGGCTTCATCTGGTTTAGCTTCAGTACTTAACTTGGTTAATTCCAGTCCAAGTTCATTTGAATGAATAAATTTATTGCGCAGTTCATGAACTTCCTGACTTTTTAGTGACAGCTTTTTAAGCTCACCATTAAATTCAGTCATGAAACCCTGCATTTTCTTCATTATATCCATAACCTGCTCGCGGTTATTAGCTTGAACTGCCTTCATCATCTGATCTTGGTAATCTATAGCAGCCTCTGCTTTGGAATTTGCCAATGCTTGTAATCTGTTCAGGTCATTACGGATATCTTCATGATTATCTTTTGTCATGCTCCCTGTAGTTGCAGGAGCAGTAGTATTGGCTGTATTAGTTGCGGTAGTTGTCTGCGTGTTTTCTGAAGCAGCTGGTTCAGTTTGTTTATTACAGCCAGCAAAAGCTAAACATGCCATACAGGCAGTAGTAAGAAGTAATTTTTTCATTAAAATAGATATCCTGTTTAGAAAATAATATTAAATTTTGAATCATCAACTTTCTTATTAAAAAAGAAGTGTTGTATTAAAAACTAATCACTTATTTAAACATGCTTTTATTATAAGAAAGACCAAGTTTACTTTTTATACTTAAAAAATATACGTTAAGTTAAAAGATCTTAAAATAGCTTAGATTATAAAATATTATTCCTACAGCTATTAATCAGGACCTCAGCTGTAAGGGGGTATGTTGCGTATAGCGTTTAAAAAAGGCAATAAAGCTGGAACTATGTTGGTAGCCGAGCTCATAAGCAAGACGCTTGATAGAAGCACCTTGGCGAATCTGGCTGATTGCATAAATAATTTTAGCGCGGTTACGCCACTCAGAAATTGACAGGCCAAGTTCCTGCTGGCTTAAACGTAAAATCTGTCGTTCACTCAAGCTGAATCTTTTAAGCAAGGTTTGTAAGCTATACTGAAAAAGCTCCGGATCAGCCAGTTGCTGGAGTACAGGAAGCAGTACTGTATGATGACTTTGAGGCAAATAGTCATCATAAATCTTGGCCTGTAGTAACTGGTCAAACAGTACCTGTAAAAGATGAGAGTAAACCGGACCAGGGGCGCCGGAAGACTGTTCTAGAATTTCTCTAACCAGAGCTAAAAGAAAAGGACGAATACTTAAAGTTTTAACCTCTCGGGGTAACTGGTCACACAAACTTGGATGCACCCGTATACAAATAAAATGGGTTACGCTGTGGTCCAGTGCAATAGAACAATGTTCAGTCTGGGGAGGAAGCCATAAAGCATAATTAGGCGGCGCTAAAAAAGTCTGTTTCCCGGTCTGGATTTCCAAAATACCATCTAGGCTAAAATTAAAATCTCCCCAGAGTGAAGAGTGAGAAGCCACAATTTCATTTTTCTCATAAAAAAACTGATCAATCTCGATTAACTCATCCAGAGCAGAATACTGTCGTTTCATTTTTTGAATACCGAGTCAAGATGTCCTCTATACAGTATAGATGTCTGAAAAACAGTATTTCAATTATTTCAGACTTCTAGAACAATACTGGATTGAATGATTAAAGAGCATAGAGATGTCAAGTGTTTCCCGTAACCCAGCGTGGGCATTTGTTTTGCCGGTCATTGCTGTCATGATCTGGTCATTAAATATTGTAGTTACACGCTATGCAGCAGATTTGATTTCTCCTGTCAGTATCAGTTTTTATCGCTGGCTTATTGCATTTCTCATTCTGACACCATTTATGCTGGGCAAGGTCTGGGAACAGCGTCAGCTGATAATGCAGCACTGGCTACAGCTGGCAGTACTGAGCGCTTTTGGGATGGTACTGTATCAGGGACTGGCATATACCGCGGCACATTATACCACTGCTACCAATATGGGACTGATTAATGCTTTCATTCCCGTATTCACCATTCTGGTTTCTTTTTTTATTCTCAAAGACATACCCAATCGCTTCGCGATTATGGGCAGTATCCTGTCATTTTGCGGACTGATTTATGTAATGGCTCAGGGGAACCTGTTGGCACTCTGGCAAAGTGGCGCGCACTGGGGTGATCTGCTTATGGGAGTTGCCGTGTTCTTCTATGCCTTTTATGGTGTTTTCCTGAAAAAATGGCAATTAAAGATTCCTTTATTGATCAGCCTTTATATTCAGATCGCTTTTGCGCTGATTTATCATTTACCTTTTATCGCGTGGCTAGGTCTGGACAGCTTGAATACAGTTAACTTGGGCAGCGTGCTATATGCAGGTATTTTCCCTTCACTGATTGCGCCTTTTGTCTGGATGCTGGCTGTACAGCAGATTGGCCCTAACCGCACCAGTATTTTTATGAATCTGATGCCGGTTTTTACCGCAATCATTGCCAGTTTATGGCTGGCTGAAAGCTGGACAATTTATCATACGCTGGGCGGAGTCCTGATCCTCACAGGTGTTGTGATGGCACAGAAAAAAACCTATCGAACATGAGAGTTGGTCATTCTCTGGTCATATTTGATCTTTAGATTATTAAGTAGTGCCTAAAAGTTAAACATACGAGAGACTTTATCTAAGCTTAGACTAAGGTCTGATCAGATACTGAGCCCCAGTATAATTGTGGAGATTTTTTTATATTTAGAAAAAGCCTTAAATAAATAAAGACATATTTTGAATTGTTTAGCCATATTGATCAGTATTGATCATAAAAAGCTCTATGTATAAGATAAATAATATATTTGTTTTATTTTAAAATTATATTTATAATACACATTAAGCAGGATTATTAAGTTTTACTTCACATTAAGTGAATATAAAGTTGTAATAGACCCTCTGGATGTGTCAACACATCCCTTTTTATACTCAGCCATTCCTATCTATATGGCTGAGTTTTTTTTGTCTTAAATTTAAGTAGAAAGCTTGCACAGTTCTTAAAAAAGCTTGGGTCTTATCTCAGGCTCTAATAATTTCACCTGTAATCGCATCAATAATACGGCTAGGTTGCTGGCTTAAACCGAGGTCCCCATTGAGATAATTCAGCTCAGAACCAAAATACTGGCTGGCTTCCTGCAAGGTGCGTGCCGGTTCTAGACCTGCAGGGTTAGCACTGGTAGAAACAATAAAACTGTTAAAAGCATTACAGAGGGCTACACATAGCGGGTGATTGGTGACCCGTACTGCAACTTTAGGATGCTGGCCACGTATCCATACAGGAATCTGCTCATCCGCTGGAAGCAGCCAGGTAGTTGCCCGCTCGGTCACTGAGCGCTGGGTCCATTGCTGGATAACTTGCTGTTGACCCTCCTGGTTTAATGACACTAATAAGTGTTCAACCTGCGAGAGCTGGCCAGCCAGCAAAATAACTCCTTTTTCAATAGGACGTTGTTTCAGGCGCAATATTTCATGGAAGGCCGCTTCATTATATGGATCACAGCCGAGCCCCCAAACAGCTTCGGTGGGGTAGGCTAAAACTTTGCCCTGGCTGAGACATTCTGCTGCTTCTGTCACAGAGGTGGTGATCATATATTCTATTTACCTTAGAGCTGAAAACAGGGTTATTGTGAACCTTAAAAGCCCGGACGGCAACGCAGATAGCGCCCAGATTGCTGAACACATAGTCCAAGTAACTCAAGTTCCATCAGATGTCCGGTCAATTCAGCCGCAGGTAATGGCAATTTAAGAGCAATCTGGTCTAGATCCAGTCCTACCCAGTCTAGTTGTTGGTACAGTTCAAATAGATATTCAGGTACCTGTGCCGGCTCGGGTACACTGCTTACCTTTTGTTGCTGGCTGTGCCACTGGGTCGGTAAAGCCAGATCTTCAATCAGCTGTTCCGGATGATCTACCAGTATGGAGCCTTCACGGATGAGTTGATGACAGCCTTGATGATGCTCGCTGTAGATATGGCCGGGAATGGCAAAAATAATCTTGCCCTGATCGGCGGCACGCTGTGCAGTAATCAATGAACCACTTTCTAAAGCGGCTTCTGCCACCAGTACACCTAGACTCAAACCACTAACAATACGGTTACGGCGTGGAAAATGATGCTTGAGTGGTTGGGTTCCCGGTAAAAACTCACTGACAATTGTACCGCCGTATTGAAGTATGTGTTCTTGAAGCTTACGGTTATGGGCTGGATAGACCAGATCCAGTCCGGTTCCGACTACAGCAATAGTGCGCTGATGCTGCAATGCCCCTTGATGTGCTGCCTCATCAATTCCCAAGGCAAGTCCACTGGTAATATAAAACCCTTTTTCACTCAGATAATACGCAAAGTCGTAGGCTACTTGCCGGCCATGCGGGCTTGGTTTGCGACTGCCTACAATCGCGATCTGGGGTTGACTTAAGGCTTGAGCAGAACCTTGGCCAAACAGGATCGGAGGCTTATCTGTATAAGGGTGCAGCTGCTGCGGATACAGTATATCTTCCGGCACTAAAATAAAATCGCAACTTGCCAGTACCCGTTGGGTCAGTTGTTCAAACTCAGCCTGACCGGTTGCGCTATAAAATTCCTGTGCCCGCTTGGAATGATTGGCATGCAGTTTTAAATTGCCCCAGCGCGCTACTGCTGCCGGAGTGGTTGCCTGTTCAGCACTGCCAAAATACTCAACCAGCTGGTTAAAACTTGAAACTGAATGCTGGACCAAATACCACAGCTTCAGACTGTGATAATGAAGCTGCGATAATTCGGCAATCATAATAATGCTCCAGCCTTACTCTGCCATTGGCGGCGCCTGAATGCCGGAACCTACTTTGATAGGTAGGGCGCTGTCCAGTACATAAGCATAGCTTAACTGGTCAAAAGTACGGAAAATCATAATATTACCAACTCTTTGACTTGGCAGTTTGATTTGTTCGCGGGTTTTCGGATCACGTACAACTTCACCCTGCTGATAGACACTGAATACCTGACCGGACTGAACCCCATGAATATTGCCCCGGTTAACAGTCACCACACTGTGTCTGGCTGCCGTACCGATTGATCCCATCACCCGAATCACCTGACCGCCTTCAGTCACCTGATGGTCAATTGTTGGATAGAACAGGGTAGGCAACATAGAATCATATTCTGGCATGACCCGATCCCCGCGACGGACTTCCCCATTATAACTTTGCGTTAATTCTAGCGTAGTAATATCCTGTTCATTCTGCACAGCTACGCCGGAAGCCACCTGAAGCAGCTCTACACCGGCATTATATGACTTGCCATTAGCATCGGTGAATATGTAAGGCTCACCCTCACGATAAACTGCATAACGCTGACCAACTTGCAGGCCATTACCGCGTGCGTAAACGGTTTGGCCGGCAGCAGCCAATACCCGGTTATCAGCCGTGCCTAAAATATAGGGGGTATTGACCACTGAATCTGGTGACATTATCAGGGTGCGTTCCAGCCAGACCCGAATATGTTCAAGCGGAATAACTGGAATAGCATTATTTAGGGATTCAACACGAACTTGTGGCTGCATACTGGTCTGGCCACCATAACGGCGAATAATACCTTCACAGCCGTCACCTTCATCTTTACCGATCAGCGGTCGTCCGTCTAGAGTACACAGCAATAAACGGTCGCCCGGATAAATCCAGTGTGGATTCTTGACATGTTTGTTGCTGGCCCAGATTTCTGGCCAGCGCCACGGCTTACTCAAGAATTTTCCGGCGATATCCCATAAAGTATCCCCTTTTTTGACCACATAAACATTAGGAGCACTGGCTTTTAAAGAGGGCGGATTTATATTACGGCTGGCTGCTTCAGCCATACCAGGCATGATTATTCCCAAACTTGAACAGATTGCGAGAGCAATAAACTGCTTTTTAAACCCCAAGGCACGAAGTGCGCTGCCTTTGAAAACTTTTTTCATTATCATAATTCCTAAAAATTATGTCTGTAGTTGCGTTATAATAACGACCTTACACACATTTTTTAATGAAGTTTTCCTTCATTTATTTGGTTTTGCAATACTGGCAACAAAAGAGGACGACTGTATGGCCTTATTACCTATTTTAAGTTTCCCAGACCCGCGTCTTCGTACCCTTGCCAAGCCAGTCGAAGAAGTGACAGATGAAATTCGCCAGCTTGCTGCAGATATGTTTGAAACCATGTACGAAGCGCCGGGCATTGGCTTGGCTGCAACACAGGTTGACCGCCATATTCAGTTAATCGTGATGGATTTATCTGAAGAAAAGAATCAGCCAATGGTTTTTATTAACCCTAAAATTACACCGCTTACTGAAGATACCCAGCCTTATGAAGAAGGATGTTTATCTGTGCCACAAATATACGACAAAGTTGAGCGTCCGTCACGTGTCAAAATTGAGGCCCTTAACCTTGAAGGTAATGCCTTCGAGATCGAAGCTGACGGATTGCTGGCTGTGTGTATCCAGCATGAAATGGACCATCTGAACGGTAAGCTTTTTGTAGATTACCTTTCTCCTCTTAAACGGCAGCGTGCCCGTGAAAAAGTTGAAAAACTGGTACGTTCAAGACAGAAGGAAAAGGTTGCAGCAAGACGCTAGTGGTTGAACTGTCTGAATAATCTTTTAATAAGGCCCAATTTAATTTGGGCTTTGCTATACTGGGGCTCCAGTAAAATTTTGAGATTCAAAATTTGTTGATGCGTCATGGGTTACTGCTGTCAGTCATAGCAGTATGTTTACAGATCGCGGTATTTTTACAGCCTCTGCTGCCCAAGCAGTATCAGGTTGCGCCTGTCTGTGAAACGATTACCCGTGCATTGTTACTGAACCATACCGTACCTCATGCTGAGCATTCAGCTGCATCTCATAGTCATCAG
Source organism: Acinetobacter sp. FL (assembly GCF_040744925.1). Classification (NCBI taxonomy): domain Bacteria; kingdom Pseudomonadati; phylum Pseudomonadota; class Gammaproteobacteria; order Moraxellales; family Moraxellaceae; genus Acinetobacter; species Acinetobacter sp. FL. The sequence continues at coordinate 119,225 of NZ_CP160437.1, forward strand.
CATAATCTTCAGAAAGATTCAGCTTCTGAACACCATCACCATGATGCTAATCATCAATGCCAGTATTGTACTGTCTATGGCAATCTGGTATTGCCGCCTGAACTGGATATAAAAGAAGTCCTGGATCGTATTCAGGTTCGGCTGCTCGCTTTCCAGAAGACATTCAGTCATGTCTGGTTTGTACTCCAGCGGCTATTTTTATTACCTCAGGGGCGAGCTCCTCCAATCTCTGCATAAACAACTTTTTCTCTGGGCCTCACTGGTCCAGGTCACTGTTTATCTGTATTTTTAGAGAGATTGATATGGCTCGGCCAAAATTCTTTTTACAGCCTTTATCGGCTGCAATTTTCATTGCCTGCTATTCAGGTACATTATTTGCCGAAACCGAGACCAGTGTGCAGACTCTGGCCCCTATTATAATAACTGCCCAGCAGGGTAATGAGGCTAGTGGACTGATTGTGCAAGCTGATCCTAAAAAGCCCATTCAGCCTGTACCTGCGACAGATGGTGCAGATTATCTGCAAAGTATTGTTGGCTTTAGTGCCATCAAAAATGGGGGAACCAATGGCGATGTGACCTTTCGGGGCATGTTTGGCTCACGCATCAAGATTCTGACTGACGGTACGGAAAATCTGGGAGCCTGTCCGTCACGTATGGATGCACCAACTTCTTATATTCAGCCGGAAAGTTATGACCAAATTTCGGTCATTAAAGGGCCGCAGACCGTACAATATGCACAGACCGGTTCAGCAGCCACTGTAATTTTTGAGCGTAAGCCAGTCCGTTTTAATGAAGATCAGCATTATCAGGGTCAGGCCAGTACCATGCTGGGTTCATTTGGCCGCCTTGATCACAATGTAGAGGCAGCAGTTGGTGACGAAAATAAATACATTCGTTTAAATGCTAACCGCTCAAAGTCAGACAGCTATAAAGATGGGGATGGTAATACTGTACCTTCCGCATGGGAGCGCTGGAATACAGATTTGGCCCTGGGCTGGACACCAGATGAACAGACCTGGCTTGAATTGACAGCTGGAAAATCAGATGGCGAGGCTTTATATGCCGGCCGTGATATGGACGGTTCCCAGTTTGCAAGGGAAAGTTTAGGCCTGCGTTTTGAAAAGAATAATATTAATGATGTGATTAAGAAAATTGAAGGGCAGGTAAATTATAGCTATAACGACCATATTATGGATAACTTCAGTTTGCGTATGCCTCCATTGGTTGAAATGACCCATAGTGGTATGACCATGCTGATGCCGGATCCGCAAGAGATGCAGGTGACTCGCCGTACTCTGAATACTCGCCTTGCAGTCACTACGGCATGGAATCAGGCAAATATCATCAGCGGTATAGATTCTCAGCACAATCATCATGCAGGCGGCATGACCTCCATGATGATGAATATGCCATTGACGACCAATATGAAGTTTCAGTCTTATGGTGCGTTTAGTGAGCTGAGTTATCCCTTCAATGAACATTACAAGCTGGTTACCGGTGCACGGATTGATCAGATCAAGATAGATGCATTAAAACTTGATGAGAACCGCAAGGAAACTCTACCAAGTGCTTTTGTCCGGCTGGAAGGCCAGCATCCAGAGCATGATGCTAAAACTTATATCGGTCTGGGCTATGTCCAGCGTGCACCGGATTACTGGGAGCTGTTCAGTACTGCTCACGGTAACACGGGTATGGGCAAACCAACCTTTAATGATTTGGATACTGAAAAAACCTTGCAACTGGATCTGGGCTATCAGCATCAGCATGGTGCTTTCAGCTCATGGCTTTCTGCTTATACCGGTCTAATTAATGATTATATTTTAATTAGCTATCATGACCATCCAGCTGCTGGCGCACATGGGCATGGTTCAAACTTTAGTGCAGGAGCAAAAAATATTGATGCAGTGATTGCAGGGGCTGAAGCAGGAGTTGGTTATCAGCTTACTGATGCAGTACAGGCTGATTTAAGTACCATGTATGCTTGGGGTAAAAATACTACAGATCATACCCCATTGCCTCAGATAGCTCCTTTAGAAGGACGCTTTAACCTTCGCTATGTTCAGGATAAATATACTTTGGGCTTACTCTGGCGGATGGTGGCGCAGCAGGACCGGATTAGCCTGAACCAAGGGAACATCGTAGGATATGATCTGCAAAAAAGTAAAGGTTTCAGCACATTGTCATTAAATAGCTCTTATAGCCTGATGCAGCATGTCGATCTGGCTTTAGGTATAGATAATGTGCTCAATAAAACTTATACCGAGCATTTAAATCGGGCTGGAAGTTCAGGCTTTGGTTTTGCCAGCCATGAACAGTTTAATAATATGGGCCGCAATTATTGGGCACGTGTGAGTATAAAGTTCTAATCATTTCGCATTTATAAAAGTAAATGAAGACAAAAAAGCCATTGCTGTAAAACAATGGCTTTTTACTATTTGGAGGTAAGCAAAGATACTTTAGGAAAGGCTATTATAAAACTTGAATAGTAAGAAATTGAGCTTTATAGCGTATTTTGTATGTTTGAACAGCACTTTGGCGAATAGGAAGACAAAAATAGAATTAATATTGAACGATAAGCTTGATATTGAAAGTAATTTTTTAAATAAAATTTATATAAAACAATAATTTAATATTAATTTAGCTAAATTGTAAATAGGAGTCTTTATAAAATAAAAGAATAATCAAAATAAATTATTATTAAATAACAATAACTTATTTTTTTATTGGTTTGAAAAATAAACACACGATAAAAAATGTTTTTTAGAAGTGTTGCAACGATACTGAAATGCTGTAGAATGCACATCCATCGGCGGTGATGAAGATTAAAACTTCTGATAAAACAGCAACTTAGTTAAATATAATTAAGTCAGGTTTTGTTAGATAGGTTTAAAATAATCTGAATTACCAGTTGACTTTCTGAAAAGAAAGCGTAATATAGCCGACCTAGCTTGCTGCTGACGAAGCAGTAAGAAGATCATTAAGAGAATATGAAGAACAACTTGTGTGGATTTTTACTGGTTGATCGATCGAAATAATTTTCATTGATTGAATGGTAGAAATTTCTCGAAGTTTATTTGAGTAAATTTTTAGTCAGAAGATTAATGAGCCAGAATTGGTACCTTGTCTATAAATAAGGTACAAATGATTTTAACTGAAGAGTTTGATCATGGCTCAGATTGAACGCTGGCGGCAGGCTTAACACATGCAAGTCGAGCGGATGAAGGTAGCTTGCTACCGGATTCAGCGGCGGACGGGTGAGTAATGCTTAGGAATCTGCCTATTAGTGGGGGACAACGTTCCGAAAGGAGCGCTAATACCGCATACGTCCTACGGGAGAAAGCAGGGGACCTTCGGGCCTTGCGCTAATAGATGAGCCTAAGTCGGATTAGCTAGTTGGTAGGGTAAAGGCCTACCAAGGCGACGATCTGTAGCGGGTCTGAGAGGATGATCCGCCACACTGGGACTGAGACACGGCCCAGACTCCTACGGGAGGCAGCAGTGGGGAATATTGGACAATGGGGGGAACCCTGATCCAGCCATGCCGCGTGTGTGAAGAAGGCCTTTTGGTTGTAAAGCACTTTAAGCGAGGAGGAGGCTACCTGGATTAATACTTTAGGATAGTGGACGTTACTCGCAGAATAAGCACCGGCTAACTCTGTGCCAGCAGCCGCGGTAATACAGAGGGTGCGAGCGTTAATCGGATTTACTGGGCGTAAAGCGTGCGTAGGCGGCCAATTAAGTCAAATGTGAAATCCCCGAGCTTAACTTGGGAATTGCATTCGATACTGGTTGGCTAGAGTATGGGAGAGGATGGTAGAATTCCAGGTGTAGCGGTGAAATGCGTAGAGATCTGGAGGAATACCGATGGCGAAGGCAGCCATCTGGCCTAATACTGACGCTGAGGTACGAAAGCATGGGGAGCAAACAGGATTAGATACCCTGGTAGTCCATGCCGTAAACGATGTCTACTAGCCGTTGGGGCCCTTGAGGCTTTAGTGGCGCAGCTAACGCGATAAGTAGACCGCCTGGGGAGTACGGTCGCAAGACTAAAACTCAAATGAATTGACGGGGGCCCGCACAAGCGGTGGAGCATGTGGTTTAATTCGATGCAACGCGAAGAACCTTACCTGGCCTTGACATACAGAGAACTTTCCAGAGATGGATTGGTGCCTTCGGGAACTCTGATACAGGTGCTGCATGGCTGTCGTCAGCTCGTGTCGTGAGATGTTGGGTTAAGTCCCGCAACGAGCGCAACCCTTTTCCTTATTTGCCAGCACTTCGGGTGGGAACTTTAAGGATACTGCCAGTGACAAACTGGAGGAAGGCGGGGACGACGTCAAGTCATCATGGCCCTTACGGCCAGGGCTACACACGTGCTACAATGGTCGGTACAAAGGGTTGCTACACAGCGATGTGATGCTAATCTCAAAAAGCCGATCGTAGTCCGGATTGGAGTCTGCAACTCGACTCCATGAAGTCGGAATCGCTAGTAATCGCGGATCAGAATGCCGCGGTGAATACGTTCCCGGGCCTTGTACACACCGCCCGTCACACCATGGGAGTTTGTTGCACCAGAAGTAGGTAGTCTAACCGCAAGGAGGACGCTTACCACGGTGTGGCCGATGACTGGGGTGAAGTCGTAACAAGGTAGCCGTAGGGGAACCTGCGGCTGGATCACCTCCTTAACGAAAGATTGACGATTGGTAAGAATCCACAACAAGTTGTTCTTCATGACGATGTATCTGAGGGTCTGTAGCTCAGTTGGTTAGAGCACACGCTTGATAAGCGTGGGGTCACAAGTTCAAGTCTTGTCAGACCCACCACTACTGACGAAAGCAGTAATGCAGAAAAACAGATATGTTGACTTATTGATAAGCTGGGGACTTAGCTTAGTTGGTAGAGCGCCTGCTTTGCACGCAGGAGGTCAGGAGTTCGACTCTCCTAGTCTCCACCACGAATCAAACATGATTTGATTCGAAGCTAGAGATTACAGAATTTAATGAGAACTTAGCGTAAAGCACATCTTATTAACTTCTGTGATTTATCACAGTTGACTGCAATCCGACGAGGATGCAGTGAATCATTAACAGATTGGCAAATTTGAGTCTGAAATAAATTGTTCAACTCATTCAATAGACGTTACAGGGCAACCTGTTGACTAACGTAGATTGAACTGAGAACTAGCAAATTAACTGAATCAAGCGTTTTGGTATATGAATTTAGATTGAAGCTGTACAGTGCTTAAATGCACAGTGCTCTAAACTGTAATGTTGAAGTTGCTCCTTGTAGGTAACGTCGACTGTTTGGGGTTGTATAGTCAAGTAATTAAGTGCATGTGGTGGATGCCTTGGCAGTCAGAGGCGATGAAAGACGTGATAGCCTGCGAAAAGCTTCGGGGAGGCGGCAAATATCCTGTGATCCGGAGATGTCTGAATGGGGAAACCCACTTACCATAAGGTAGGTATTGCATGATGAATACATAGTCATGCAAGGCGAACGAGGGGAAGTGAAACATCTCAGTACCCTCAGGAAAAGAAATCAATTGAGATTCCCTCAGTAGCGGCGAGCGAACGGGGATCAGCCCATTAAGTTATGTGTGTTTTAGAGGAATGCTCTGGGAAGTGCAACCGTAGAGGGTGATAGTCCCGTACACGAAAGGGCACACATAATGATGACGAGTAGGGCGAGGCACGTGAAACCTTGTCTGAATATGGGGGGACCATCCTCCAAGGCTAAATACTCCTGACTGACCGATAGTGAACCAGTACCGTGAGGGAAAGGCGAAAAGAACCCCTGTGAGGGGAGTGAAATAGATCCTGAAACCGCATGCATACAAGCAGTGGGAGCACCTTCGTGGTGTGACTGCGTACCTTTTGTATAATGGGTCAGCGACTTATATTCAGTGGCGAGGTTAACCGAATAGGGGAGCCGTAGAGAAATCGAGTCTTAATAGGGCGTCTAGTCGCTGGGTATAGACCCGAAACCGGGTGATCTATCCATGAGCAGGTTGAAGGTTGGGTAACACTAACTGGAGGACCGAACCCACCGTCGTTGAAAAGCCGGGGGATGACTTGTGGATAGGGGTGAAAGGCTAATCAAACTCGGTGATAGCTGGTTCTCCCCGAAAGCTATTTAGGTAGCGCCTCGGACGAATACCATTGGGGGTAGAGCACTGTTTCGGCTAGGGGGTCATCCCGACTTACCAAACCGATGCAAACTCCGAATACCAATGAGTACTATCCGGGAGACAGACTGCGGGTGCTAACGTCCGTAGTCAAGAGGAAAACAATCCAGACCGCCAGCTAAGGCCCCAAAATCATAGTTAAGTGGGAAACGATGTGGGAAGGCATAGACAGCTAGGAGGTTGGCTTAGAAGCAGCCACCCTTTAAAGAAAGCGTAATAGCTCACTAGTCGAGTCGGCCTGCGCGGAAGATGTAACGGGGCTAAAACTATGTGCCGAAGCTGCGGATGCACATTTATGTGCGTGGTAGGGGAGCGTTCTGTAAGCCGATGAAGGTGGATTGAGAAGTCTGCTGGAGGTATCAGAAGTGCGAATGCTGACGTGAGTAACGACAAAACGGGTGAAAAACCCGTTCGCCGAAAGACCAAGGGTTCCAGTCCAACGTTAATCGGGGCTGGGTGAGTCGACCCCTAAGGCGAGGCCGAAAGGCGTAGTCGATGGGAAATTGGTTAATATTCCAATACTTCTGTGTAATGCGATGAGAGGACGGAGAAGGTTAGGTCAGCCTGGCGTTGGTTGTCCAGGTGGAAGACAGTAGGCATGCATCTTAGGCAAATCCGGGGTGCTCTATGCTGAGAGTCGATAGCAAGCCAGTTTACTGGCGAAGTGGCCGATACCATACTTCCAAGAAAAGTCTCTAAGCTTCAGTTACACAGGAATCGTACCCGAAACCGACACAGGTGGTCAGGTCGAGTAGACCAAGGCGCTTGAGAGAACTCTGCTGAAGGAACTAGGCAAAATGGTACCGTAACTTCGGGAGAAGGTACGCTGCTGATGGTGATAGGACTTGCTCCTTGAGCTGTCGGCAGCCGCAGAAACCAGGCCGCTGCAACTGTTTATTAAAAACATAGCACTCTGCAAACACGAAAGTGGACGTATAGGGTGTGATGCCTGCCCGGTGCTGGAAGGTTAATTGATGGGGTTAGCGTAAGCGAAGCTCTTGATCGAAGCCCCAGTAAACGGCGGCCGTAACTATAACGGTCCTAAGGTAGCGAAATTCCTTGTCGGGTAAGTTCCGACCTGCACGAATGGCATAATGATGGCGGCGCTGTCTCCAGCAGAGGCTCAGTGAAATCGAAATCGCTGTGAAGATGCAGTGTACCCGCGGCTAGACGGAAAGACCCCGTGAACCTTTACTGCAGCTTGACACTGAACTTTGACCTTACTTGTGTAGGATAGGTGGGAGGCTTTGAAGTAGGGACGCCAGTTCCTATGGAGCCATCCTTGAAATACCACCCTGGTAATGTTGAGGTTCTAACTCTGACCCATAATCTGGGTCGAGGACCGTGTCTGGTGGGTAGTTTGACTGGGGCGGTCTCCTCCTAAAGAGTAACGGAGGAGTACGAAGGTGCGCTCAGCGTGGTCGGAAATCACGCGTAGAGTATAAAGGCAAAAGCGCGCTTAACTGCGAGACCCACAAGTCGAGCAGGTACGAAAGTAGGTCTTAGTGATCCGGTGGTTCTGTATGGAAGGGCCATCGCTCAACGGATAAAAGGTACTCTGGGGATAACAGGCTGATACCGCCCAAGAGTTCATATCGACGGCGGTGTTTGGCACCTCGATGTCGGCTCATCTCATCCTGGGGCTGAAGCAGGTCCCAAGGGTATGGCTGTTCGCCATTTAAAGAGGTACGCGAGCTGGGTTTAGAACGTCGTGAGACAGTTCGGTCCCTATCTACCGTGGGCGCTGGAAATTTGAGAGGATCTGCTCCTAGTACGAGAGGACCAGAGTGGACGAACCTCTGGTGTACCGGTTGTGACGCCAGTCGCATCGCCGGGTAGCTATGTTCGGAAGGGATAACCGCTGAAAGCATCTAAGCGGGAAGCCTACCTCAAGATAAGATTTCCCCGTGACTTTATGTCACCTAAAGAGCCGTTCAAGACCAGGACGTTGATAGGTTGGATGTGGAAGCATAGTGATATGTGAAGCTGACCAATACTAATTGCTCGTGAGGCTTGACTATACAACACCCAAACAGTTGTATACAAAGCATCAATCGATTCATAAATATGCAATATCCCTTGATTCAGCCTGATGCTGGAACATACAATTCAGACCCAGATCTGCCCTCTGTTAATAACTCATTTGGACCAAAGTACGGCATATACTGCACCGCAGTTAAATCAGACCCGAACAAGTCCATCAACAGTTGTGCTGGCGACCATAGCAAGAGTGAACCACCTGATCCCTTCCCGAACTCAGAAGTGAAACCTCTTAGCGCTGATGGTAGTGTGGGGTTACCCATGTGAGAGTAAGTCATCGCCAGCTCATTATTCTAAAAAGCCCCCTCATCGAGGGGGCTTTTTTTTATGCGGAGGGTTTTATATAAAATAATAGTTAATTTGAGATATCATTTTTCAGTTCAATATCTCTTTAGTCTTATAAATTTGGCTTCTATCCTTAAGTAACTGTTAAAATTTATAAATTTAAAAATAGACTGGACAGTTTTCCAAATTTTTTGATTTAAATGTTGATTTTTTATTCAAGTCAAGCTGACATTTTATATCATATCTTCGTTTTAATGCCTTTAGGGTATGTATTTATACCTTTAGGGTTTTAGACAAAAAGTGAATCATAATTCATTTTAGTTGAAATTATAAACTCACAGTGGAGGTGAGAACTAATGTCAACTAACATAATAAATGTCAATACGGTTATTGATCATGCAAAATTTAAGCCCTTTCATATGACTATAGTATTGTGGTGCCTATTTATTGTCATTTTTGATGGTTATGATCTGGCAATTAATGGTGTTGCTCTACCTTTATTAATGCAAGAGTGGAATATGACTGCTGTACAGGCAGGCATGCTGGCCAGTACTGCTCTAGCTGGGATGATGTTTGGTGCAATGCTGTTTGGAATGCTAGCCGATAAGATTGGCCGAAAAAAAGTTATTTTGATTTGTGTCACTTTATTTAGCGGATTTACTTTTTTAGGTGGTTTTGCTTCAAACCCGACTGAATTTGGTATTTTACGTTTTATTGCCGGGCTGGGTATAGGCGGAGTGCTGCCTAACTTGGTTGCGCTTACATCAGAATATGCGCCTCAAAAATTAAGAAGTACTCTGGTTACTACCATGTTCAGTGGCTATGCCATGGGCGGTATTATGGCAGCATTATTGGGGGCTCAGTTTACGCCGACCTTTGGTTGGGAGATCATGTTCTATATTGCAGGTATTCCTTTACTGATTTTACCAATCATATGGAAGTTTTTGCCTGAATCTTTAACTTTTCTGGTTAAAAAACAACAGCAGGATAAAGCCCGTAAGATTGTTCAAAAGATTATGCCTCAGGAAAGTATGACCTTACAGACCCAGCTGGTCTTAAATGAAGTTAAAGTTCCAGATGCCTCAGTTGCAGCTTTATTTAGACAGGGACGTGGTATGAGTACACTACTGTTCTGGAGCTGTTTTTTCATGTGCCTGCTTATGGTATATGCATTAGGTAGCTGGTTACCGAAACTAATGATGGCTGCTGGTTACTCTCTGGGAAGCAGTTTAATATTTCTGATGTCTATGAACATTGGGGCAGTAATTGGTACGATTGGCGGGGGGATTCTGGCAGATAAATTCCATCTGAAACCGGTAATCATTGGAATGTTCTTGATGGGGGCACTGGCTTTGGTTGGATTAGGATTTAATTCACCACCAGCTGTAATTTATTTACTGGTAGCTTTAGCGGGCGCTTCAGCAATTGGCAGCAGTATTCTTCTCTATAGTTATGTTGCTCAGTACTATCCGTTAGCAGTACGTTCGACTGGAATCGGCTGGGCTTCAGCAGTTGGGCGGATTGGTGCAATTGTTGGTCCGATTTTGATTGGTTTCCTATTGGGTATGGAATTACCACATAAAATGAATTTTCTTGCAGTTGCTATACCGGCAGTCATTGGAGCAATAGCAGTGGCTTTAATTAAAGTTGTACCGATGAGTGATGAGGTAACGGAGCCTGTTATTCCGGTTAAAAAACCGCGTCGCATTGTAGAGCTCTAAAACTGTGATTAAAAAGCCTCAACTGAGGCTTTTTATTTTTATTAAATATTTAGAATAAAATAGAGCGGCCCGATCATCCTGACCGGGCCGCTCTACCTATCTGTTTAGATAGTCTCATTCGGTACAACCGGAAAAGTTTCCTGTCTATTACTTTATAACTGTTGTTTTATACATTAGAGATATTCTGTCTCTATATATTTTTATATCAGTTTAAAGCTGATAAAGACTATAGCGGTAGAAAGCCTTATTCCCTCTAAGCCAGAGACGACAGAAATTTATTATTTTAAAGATACTCAAGTTTTTATGTGACTGGAGATAATTTTCTCTATTTCATTTTCTGTAATAAGATCGTCATTAACTTTTCATCTTATTGTCGTTAGATTTTCATAATTGATTGCTTTAATTGAATAAAAATTTTTATAAGTACATATGATGAATAAGAAACTTCTATCTCTGCTTTGTTTTACAGCTCTCAGTTTAAGCGCCTGTAATGATGATGATCATGATCAGTTCTCTTCACCAGAAACCCTTACAGTACCCACCCTGATCTCATTTGCCAAACTTCCAGTTTCAACTTATGCAGAAGGCCCCGACTCAGGCGCTGCCGTATCGGGGGCTAATGAAATTTATCCGCCCTTTAAAGGGCAGCCTGTACAGGGTTTCTCAGCTGCAGTTAAAAATAATGATGGCAGTTATATGGCCATGTCAGATAATGGTTTTGGGACTCAAAATAATTCAGCTGACTATTTGCTAAGAATTTATAAAATTAAGCCTGATTTTAAAACCAAGACCAAGGGAACAGGGCAGGTGTCTGTTCAGGATTTTATCCAGCTACGTGATCCGAATAAGTTGGTTCCTTTTGAAATTGTAAATAACAATACACCAGATCGTCTTTTAACTGGGGCGGATTTTGATCCGGAATCAATGCAACGAGTAGCCGATGGGACTTACTGGATTGGTGATGAGTTCGGACCTTATTTACTGCATTTTTCTGCAGAAGGCGTACTGCTTGATGCCCCTATTCCTCTTCCGCATCCTTTAATTAAAGGACAGGAGCTACGATCACCACAGAATCAGCTCAACAAGGCAGGAATTAACTATATCGAACCACTGATTCAGCAAAGTGGCGGATTTGAAGGTATGGCACTTTCTAAGGATGGCCAATATCTTTATCCATTACTGGAAAAACCATTAAAAGGTGATGCCAGCGGCCAATTGATTATTTCCCAGTTTGATCTAAAGACTAAATACTATACCGGAAAATATTATCTGTTCGCGCTGGATAGCAAGGCTTCAGCGATTGGAGACTTTCAGCTCTTTAATAATCAGGAAGGCATCATTATTGAGCGCGATGCCAGCCAGAATAATCTCGGTGGCTATAAGAAGCTGATCAGGATCAAGCTGGGTGAGTCCGGCAAGGTAATTGAGCGTGAAGAACTGCTGGACTTAATTAAGATTGCAAACCCGAACCAGCTTTATACTTTGGTACGTGATGGAGACATTGGTACAGGCACACAGTTTGCTTTCCCATTTGAAACTATTGAAGATGTCGTTATTGAAGATGGCCGTACCCTGACCGTGTTAAATGATAACAATTTTCCGGGTTCGAGCGGTCGTAATGCTAAACTTGCCGATGATAATGAAATTATCCAGATCCGGTTGCCGAAAGCTTTATATTAGTCTGGAAAAAATATGTAAAGCTCGTCTATGTGAAAATCAAGTCACTTTAAACTGATTTAAACAGGCGTATACTCATCAGGCATAAGGAGCTTTTATGTCTGAATCTGTAGAGTCGCAGTCTTATATCGAGTATGGGACGCGACCTTTTTTTGCTATTCTACTTTCATTGTTTCTGGCAGGCTTTGCCATATTTTCATCATTGTACTGTGTACAGCCAATGATGCCTTTCCTTGCCAAGTTCTTTGCTATCAGTCCAACCCATAGCAGTTTCCCGCTCTCATTCTCCACTATTGCACTGGCACTTGGCCTGTTGTTTGCCGGACTGATTTCAGACCGTTATGGTCGTAAGCAGGTTATGGCAATTTCCCTATTTTCGACCTCAATATTGTTGCTGGTCAGTTCCTTTCTGCCTTACTGGGAAGTTTTTTTAAGTACCCGAATGTTAATTGGCCTGGCTGTAAGTGGTGTTGCTTCAGTAGCCATGACTTATATCGGTGAAGAAATTGCACAAAAAGATGTCGGCTTTGCCATGGGGCTATATATTTCAGGGACAGCAATTGGTGGCATGAGTGGTCGTCTCATTGCAGGTGTACTACTAGATTTTATTTCTTGGCAAACTGCCACAATGATCATTGGTGTGCTTAACCTTATCATTGCTATTGTATTTTATATTGCCTTGCCCGCTTCACGGCACTTCAAGCCTTATCCGATCAATTTTTCGAGGTTTAAGCAGTCATTCACCAAAAATTTGTCAGACTCAAGACTTAGGCTCCTGTTTGCAGAAGGCTTTTTATTGATGGGCTGTTTTGTAACGGTCTTTAATTATATTAGCTATCATTTACTGGAAAAACCGTTTGAACTCTCTCAGGCCTGGATTGGCCTGATTTCAATTGCCTATCTTTCAGGCATCTATAGTTCACCGCGGGCCGCAGGTTGGGGTCGTAGATATGGTCGGGGTAAAGTTTTACCAGCCATGTTTATCTGTATGATCTTGGGGTTATGGATTATGCTGATTCCCTCAATCTGGTGCATATTGCTGGGTCTGCTGATTTTTACCTTTTCTTTCTTTGCAGCACATTCTACAGCCAGTAGCTGGGTATCTGTACAGGCTTTACAGTATCGAGCAGTCGGCTCTTCACTTTACCTGTTCTGCTACTATTTGGGTTCAAGCGTATTAGGCAGTAGTGGCGGGCTGGTTTGGGAGAACTGGGGCTGGGGTGGTTTAACGGTGATAATTACCCTGTTTCTCGGTCTCGGTCTCATCATCTCATTACGTTTAAACCGCAGCTGACCCTCTTTTATTATTCTTATTAAAACTGCGGGTATGAGTATTTTAATTTCAAAAAATCGTTTTTGTACAAAGATTAGCCGATAGAAATTGTATCTCCCTGTTTATACAATTCTTATAGTCAAGAAAGATGAACAGGTTTCATGTTAAAATGATCGGCTTTCATCTTTGATCTTTTTTTTGATCTTCCATCTGCCAGCCGAGAATTGCTAGCCATGTCTACTGCTTATACCGCTCAGACTGCGCCAAAAGCGTTGTTTGATTACGACAAATATTGGGCGTCATGTTTTGAACCTGCGCCATTTTTGCCGATGTCACGCGAGGAAATGGATCAACTCGGCTGGGATAGCTGCGACTTTATTTTAGTTTGTGGCGATGCCTATATTGATCATCCTTCATTTGTGTCCGGAATTATCGGACGCGTATTAGAGGCACAAGGTTTTCGGGTTGGTATTATTGCGCAGCCAGACTGGACCAATGTCGATGCCTTCCGCGCGTTGGGTAAACCGAATGTTGCCTGGGGTGTAACAGCAGGTAATATGGATTCCATGATCAACCGCTATACGGCTGACCGTAAAATCCGTTCAGATGACGCCTATTCTCCAGACAATGTACCTAACAAACGTCCAGACCGTGCAGCAACTGTTTATTGCCAGCGCTGCCGTGAAGCTTTTCCAGATGTTCCGGTCCTGTTAGGCGGAATTGAGGGGTCACTACGCCGCATTGCACATTATGATTACTGGTCAGATAAAGTCCGTCGCTCTATCTTAATGGATTCGAAAGCTGACCTGCTCATGTACGGCAATGGTGAGCGTTCAATTATCGAAGTAATGCATCGTCTAGCCAAAGGCGAAAAGATTCACGAGATTACTGATGTTCGTGGTACAGCATTTATTATTAATAAACATAATCGTGCCTCCAAGGCCCAGTTTATCGAAATTGCCTCGAATGACGTAGATACGGTGGGTCGTGTTGATCCTGTCATTAACCCGTATGTAATGACTGAAGATATTGATGGCTGTGAAATTGAAAAAGATAAGGGGAATTCACTAACCCAATATCAGAATTTCCAGAAAGAAATTGTTCATAATCCGATCGTGCGTGAAGGGGACCAGCTTGAACCGGATACACAAATTGTGCAATTGCAGCCAGCATCCAAAGCCATTAAACACAAGTTACCTCCACGTGAGCTGGCAGTAATTCGCTTGCCTTCATTTGAACAAGTTGCAAATGATCAGGTGCTGTATGCCCATGCTAACCGGATTCTGCACTTGGAAACTAATCCTGGCAATGCGCGTGCACTAGTGCAGCGGCATGGTGAGCGTGACGTATGGCTAAATCCGCCGCCGATTCCATTGACTACTGAAGAAATGGATTATGTATTTGACCTGCCATATGCACGTCTGCCACATCCATCCTATGCCGATGCACGCTTCCCGGCTTTTGATATGATCAAGTTTTCGGTAAACATCATGCGTGGCTGTTTTGGAGGTTGTACGTTCTGCTCAATTACAGAGCATGAAGGACGGATTATTCAAAACCGTTCGGAAGAATCAATTCTGCGTGAGGTTGAAAAGATTCGGGATACCGCGCCGGGCTTCACAGGTATTATTTCAGATTTAGGTGGCCCTACTGCAAATATGTACCGTTTGCACTGTAAAGACCCTGAAATTGAGAAAAACTGCCGTAAACCTTCATGTGTCTATCCGGGCGTTTGTCAGAATCTGCATACTGACCATGCTCCATTGACTCAGCTTTACCGCAAAGCACGGGCGATTAAAGGAATTAAAAAAATTCTTATCGGTTCGGGACTGCGCTATGACCTTGCCGTACTCAATCCCGAATATGTGAAAGAGCTGGTACAGCACCATGTGGGCGGCTATCTGAAAATCGCACCAGAGCATACTGAGAGAGGTCCATTATCGAAGATGATGAAACCTGGTATTGGTACTTATGACCGCTTTAAACAGATGTTTGACCGCTTTAGTAAAGAGGCAGGTAAAGAACAGTACCTGATACCTTACTTTATCGCTGCGCATCCGGGTACAACTGACTATGACATGATGAACCTGGCGGTCTGGCTGAAAAAGAATGGTTTCCGTGCCGATCAGGTCCAGACTTTCTATCCGTCACCTATGGCGACGGCAACGACCATGTATCACACCAGTAAGAATCCACTGGCAAAAGTGGCACGTTATACTGAAGATGTTGATATTGTAAAAGGTGAAAAGCGTCGCCGCTTACACAAGGCTTTCTTGCGTTATCATGATCCAAATAACTGGCCAATGCTTCGTGAAGCTTTAAAAGAAATGGGGCGTCAGGATCTGATTGGTAATTCCAAACAGCATCTGATTCCAACCTATCAGCCGCAAGGGACTGAGGGCGAATATAAATCGGCGCGCAAAAAGAACTCGACAGTAGCTGGAGATTCACAAAAACGTGTTACCGGTGTGAGAGGACAAGGACAAAATCAGGGGCAGAACCAGCGGCCGAAAAAAGGGCAGATGCTGACCCAGCATACAGGTTTACCGCCACGTGAAACAGGTGAGAAGCGCCCTTTTGAATTGACCAAGAATAAGCGTAAAGGTAAATTCAAAACTCCCCATTAATTGATCAAGGCACTTCGGTGCCTTTATTTTTACACTCGATAATTCCGATACGGATAACATTCGGTAAAGAAAAAACTGTATAAATAGATTGCCTACTGTTTATATGTATTTAAGATAAAACAGATAGGCAGGAATATGACCAACTGACTTGCTCTTACTGCCAAAATCATTTAAGTTGGACCGGTGAGTTTTAAATTTTTAACTAGAATAAAGCGGTTATAAACCGAGCTGATTATAAAAATAGATTAAAGGATTAATATTATTATGTTTTACCTGATTATAGCAGGCCTTATTGCACTGTGTGTTGTAGCAGTCATGCTCTTTAACAGACTCAAGCCCCGTGACAAATATGATAGTGCGCTCAAACGCCGTGCAATTTTCAGTCCTGCCCAACAGTTGACTTTTAACCGCCTGCAACAGGTATTACCAGACTACTATATTCTGGCTCAAGTTTCTTTCGATACATTACTCACCACTAAATATAATCATACCCGTATAAAATATCAGCATATGATTGCTGACTTTGTGATTTTAGATCGAGAAAGCCAAATTTTTGCAATTATTGAAATTGATGATGCATTGAGTTTAAAAAAATTAAAATATCAGCATTATCAGTGTAGTTTACTTGAAACGGCAGGTTATAAAGTGGTGCGTTATAAAGGTGTACCTGAATATGAGCAGCTTCGTTCTGATTTTTTGGGAAAGCTGCCGCTAGCAGGAGTAGCTTCCTCCCGCTCTCCCCAGTTTGAAAATATTATGCACTACCGAGACTGTGTAAGACAGTATTAGTAAAATTAAGCTGTTATTTTTAATAAATTCTATAAAACTGTATTAAGACACCCGACAGACGTCAGGTGCCTGTTCTGCTGATCATGAGGTTAGGGTAAAACTGCCGTAACAGTCATTTCAACCAATACATCTGGAGCATAAAGTTTAGCTTCAACACAGGTTCGTGGTGGAGCGGCACCCTCTGGTACCCAAGCATCCCATACCTCATTCATGGCAGCATAATCCTGCTCAATATCTTTGAGAAATATAAGTACTGACATAATATGAGATTTGTCTGTACCTGCCTCAGCCAGTAGCTTGTCAATCAGCTCTAGTGTTTGGCGTGTTTGTCCCTGTATATCTAGACGGGTATCTTCAGCCAGCTGACCGGCCAAATGTACCAGTTGGCCACTAATAGTCACCTCACTAAAGCGTGGAGTGGTATGCAGACGTTGTACAGGCATGTTTTACTCGACATTTAATTCATGAATGATGAGTTACCATAACATGCAGCTATTTCTCAGTAAAATTGGAAATGAAAAGTAAACTAAAATCGAATTATTAAAAACAAAAAATGAATGAGAGGAATTAATAAGAAAATATTGTGCAGTTTTATATGTTATACCCTGACTGTCGAGTTGCCCTGTAACATTCGGATTTGATCGTCACGCCAATCACAGGACAGCATGCTAAAAGTAAAGGTGATTTCTAGCATCTCAAAGTACATGGATAAATGTACTGCACTGTCTAGAGTACCTTAATCTATAGAAAAAGCGAGCACAAGTTGCTGGATTTTTCTCCGGTTGATGAAAGAGTAACCAGAAATGGACCTCACCATAAACTCAATTGGTTTTCCTGTTGTGCTTGTTGCAGCTGGTATACGCCTACACCAACCAGACGGAACAGTGAATTTTCACCAATATGCATTTCTTGTAGCAGCAGCTCTACGGCTTGGGCAAACTCTAGTACAGAGCGTAGTGGCAGGCGGAAGCTTTTACTGTGTTGCAGGGTCTGAAAGTTTTTAAGTCGCAGTTTTAAACTGATCCCGCAGGCAACCAGATTCTTATTGATGAGGGATTGCCAGACTTTTTCAACCAGTATTGGCCAGTAAGAATTACATTCCTGCAAACTTAAGTCTCGATCAAAGGTAATTTCCTTGGAAATCTGTTGGCGCTGTCGATTGGCCTCTACCGGACGATGGTCAATCCCTTGGCCATAGAGATAAAGCTGCCGGCCATATTTACCAAAATGCTGAATAAGAAGACTTTCTTCAACCTGCTGTAAGTCTCCCAAGGTATCTAGCTTTAACTGCTGCAGTTTTTGCTGCATGACTTTACCAACGCCCGGGATTTTCTTTAGGGGCAGGTCTTGAATAAAAGCCTGAACCTGATGAGGTTTAATTACACAAATGCCATTAGGCTTGTGCCAGTCGGAAGCAATTTTAGCCAGAAATTTGTTAGGAGCGACGCCAGCTGAAGCAGTCAGATGAAGTGTTTTAAAAATATCTTCACGAATCTGCATTGCTACAGCCGTAGCACTAGGCAGGTTTTTCAGATTTTCAGTGACATCCAGATAAGCTTCATCTAGTGAAACCGGTTCAATTACCGTAGTGTATTGCTGAAAAATGTGATGTATCTGGGCTGAAATAGCCCGATATTTAGCAAAGTCCGGCTCAATCACATACACATCAGGACATAATTTTCTTGCTTGAGTCATCGACATGGCTGAACGCAGACCAAAACTGCGGGCTGGATAAGAAGCGGCCGCCACTACAGCACGGGGGTGGTGGGAGGCAATGACCACAGGCAAATGTACTAGTTCCGGCCGCTCCCGCAGCTCAACTGACGCATAGAATGCATCCATATCGATATGAATAATCTTGCGCATCAGAGTTCAGGACTCAGACCGATATTTTTCAGATAACGCTGCCATTCTGCGGGACTGCCCCGGTAGGCATTCAAATCTACCGGTTTGGGAATTCCCTTAATTTTCCCCTGACGGCTGTACTGCCAAAAGCTCCAGGCACGTTTATCCTTCAGCTCGGGCATTCCATCATAATCACGAATCCAGAGTGGGGTATGTGGAAAACTGTCGGTTAGTACCAGATGATAAAAGTTTTTGGATACATAAAATATGGGCGGCTTGCCATAGTGAGTTTTCAGGCGGTCATGCATCAGCTGGATTTCTTTAAGTAACTGCTCCTTGGTATAGGTATTAATACAGTTACTATCGTATTCAAGATCAATTACCGGAGCAAGCGCGTCTGCTTTATGCGGTACAGTCTGTATAAAATTATCGGCCTGTACTGCGCCATTACGGCATAGGCGGTAAAAATGATAGGCGCCTACGCGTAAGCCTTGTTCGCGTGCAGCCAGCCAGTTGTGCTGGAATTTACGGTCCTGAAAATCTCCTCCTTCTGTCGCCTTTAAATAGACAAACTGATAGCGCTTGGGAGAAATTTGCTTCCAGTCAATATCACCCTGATGATGCGAAACATCAAAACCCTGAACAGGGAATTCTTCTCCCGCCTGTGGCCGGTTGCTAAATACACTCAGCAGTACTAAACCCAGTAGCAGCAGGCTTCCAACAACGGCCAGCATCCATGACCAGGCAATTTTTGGCGAAATAGTCTGAGGCATAACTTAGCAGGTAATAGGCAGAAGGCTTAAGCATAAACTGCTTCTACTAAAAGTTCGAGTCAAATTCAGGACTCCGGCTGTATCTGCTTTTCATCTGGAACACGCCAAAAGATCAGCATTGCCAAGATATTGATCAGACCCAGGCAGATCAAGGCAGAATGAAAGGCCTTGCTAACATCAACTGGACCATAGTAATTACTAAAAATATTAATCAGTGTACCAGCCAGCGCTACCCCGATACTCATAGAGACCATCTGAATCATGGAAAGAAAGCTATTACCTTTACTGGCATCCTGCTGGGGCAAATCTTTTAGGGTCAGGGTATTCATTGATACAAACTGCAGGGAGTTAAGCAGGCCCATCACCAGAAAATGTAAAGTTCTTAACCAGATGGGTGTATCGGCAGTAGTCAAGGCAAAACTGGCAATAGTTAAACCGACCAGACAGGTATTGGTAATAAGAAAACGGCGATAACCAAATCTTGAAATCAGCGGCCTGATCAGTGGTTTAGAAATCAGGGAACCCAAAACCAGTGGAATCATCATCAAACCGGTCTGTAGCGGACTGATATCAAATGCAACCTGTAACATTAAGGGCAATACAAAGGGAATTGAATTTCCACCGAGCCGTGCAAAAAAGTTACCTAATATTCCAATTGAAAATACAGGATTTTTTCGGAACAGGCTGCTACGGAACAGGGCATTCTGATGCCAGTGTGCATGCGTAGCATATGCCATCATAGCGATGGCTCCTACAGCAAATAATGTCCAGCCTAAGGTATTGGAATAGTTTTCATTAGAAATCACTTCAATAGACAGTGATATACCGACCATACTTAGCACAAGCAGAATAAAACCACTAAAGTCAAATGAACTGACATTGGCTTCGGTGACATTCGGCATGGCTTTAAAGGTCATGATACAGCCGAGCAGTCCAATCGGAACATTAATCAGAAAAATCCAGTGCCATGAAAATGCTTCAACAAACCAGCCACCGAGAGTAGGGCCCATCAATGGCCCGAGCAGCCCTGCCAAGCTCATCAGGCTCATGGCTGAGAGGAATTGTGTGCGCGGAATAATTTTCAGCATAGATAGCCGGCCAATGGGCAAAAGCAAAGCAGCACCAGCGCCCTGAATTACCCGGAAAAACAACAGCTGGTTCAAGTTTTCAGACAGACCACAGCCCAGTGAAGCTAGGGTAAAAATTACAATGGCTGAAAGATAGGTATTGCGCACACCAAAACGGTCAGCCAACCAGCCACTTAGTGGAATACAGGCTGCCGAGGCCAGCACATAGGCCACCACTACACTATGCATCTTGAGCGGGTCTTCATTCAGCTGCTCGGCCATTGCCGCAATTGCTGTATTGACAATGGTGGTGTCCAGACCTTGCATGAAGAAGCCGATTGATACCAGAAAAACTAAAAGACGGTATTCAGCTTGTACAGGTTGATGCTCAGCGGTAACAGCCATAATATTATAAATAATGATATTTTTTTGATAGTTTATCGAATCTAGAATAAAAGTCCTGTAGTGCTCTGTACTTTCTCAGTAATGATTGATTTGCAAATAAGCCCCACATTAAAATATTTTATTTATTCTTTAAAGGCAGACCTTTCAAAAAATTCTCGTCATCAGAATGTCATGAATCTGCAATAAAAATGTCATAATCTTGTCACAGCCGACCGCTTGGGGCAGTCGTGATACTTATTCTTCAAGAGAATCCTGACCTCTATGACAATCGAAATTTTTATGATTGTAGGCTTCTGTCTAGCAGCTTATTCAATTGTCGGAAATGATGTGCCACAAACCTTAGGTACGTTTATTTCATCCAATGCCCATCGTCCCTGGTGGGTACTATGGCTATATACCAGCAGTATTCTAGCGGTAGTGCTGATGTATGGCTGGTGGACTTCGGGTATCGGCGATGCTTCTTATGGACGTCTGGAAACCATTCCTTTTCCTGAAGAAGGAATTACCTGGTTATATATAGTTCCTCCCATATTACTGATTCTGCTCACGCGCTACGGTATTCCGGTCAGTACTACTTTTCTGGTTCTTACTATTTTCTCACCAAGCAGTCTGGGTTCAATGCTGACCAAATCAATGATGGGTTATGCAGTGGCTTTTATTGTGGCAATTTTGGTTTATCGTTTTGTTATTAAAAGAATCTCTGTTTATTTTAGTCAAACCCGGCATCATCCTACCCCCAAATTCTGGATTGGTCTGCAATGGGTCTCGACTGCATTTTTATGGAGCCAATGGCTGATTCAGGATCTGGCCAATATTTTTGTCTATGTTCCCCGTGTGGTTCCTTTTGGTTTTATGATATTTGCCATTTCGGTCTTTATTATTTTACTGGGCGTGATTTTTTACCAGCGCGGCGGGAAAATCCAGAATATTATTGATACCAAAACAGGTGTAGCAGATATTCGCTCAGCCACCATTATTGATTTTATCTATGCCTTTATTCTGCTGGTGTTCAAGGAATGGAGCAATATTCCGATGAGTACTACTTGGGTCTTTTTGGGTCTCCTGGCCGGGCGTGAGTTTGCCATGTCAATGCACCTGGTTGAAGTAAACCGGCACCGGACTTCACGCAATGTCAGTAAAGATGCTATGAAGTTGCTCTTCGGACTGGCTGTAAGCGTACTTTTGGCAACCACCTTACCTTGGCTCTATCAGCTGATTTCGGGGACATAATATTAAAAAAACGGGCCTAAGCCCGTTTTTTACAGTTAGTTGACTAAATTGCAAAGCGGCTTGGACTGTTCAGGTTCTTCATTGCATTAAAGATGGCTTTACTGTGTTCACACACTACAATTTTGGCGCGATGCTGAGCAGGCAGAAAACCTTCTTGTACTGCATGATCCAGCTGGTTGATCAGTGCATTATAAAAACCATTTACATTATATAAAATCATCGGCTTCTGGTGCTGATTCAGCTGCCCCCAAGTGGCAATTTCCAGAATCTCTTCAAAGGTACCCAAACCACCCGGCAGGGCAACAAAAGCACTGGCTCGTTCTGCCATGAGTGCTTTACGTTCATGCATGCTTGCAACAATATGCAGCTCTGTCAGCTGGTTATGGGCAATTTCATAATCCAGCATAAATTCTGGAATTACCCCTACGACTTCACCGCCAGCTTCCAATACGCTGTCAGCCACTTGACCCATCAGGCCGATACTGGCACCGCCATAAACGATGCCAAACCCATGTTGTGCCAAGCCTTGGGAAAGTTCAATTGCTTTTTCACGGTAAATTGTATTATTGCCCGGACGCGAACCACAATATAAAGCTACCAAATGCTGAGTTGTTCTTGGTTCAGGATTAACTGGGCTATTTCTCATTTCTAGTACACTATTCATCATTATATTTTTACCTTAGCATGTTCTTTTTTCTCGCTCTAGCTCTAGCTTAAGTAAAAAATATGACATCTTCAGTAGAAGGCTATAATGGTTTTAGATAGGGTTTGTATCAAGTTGGTGAAGAGCACAAGATTGAAAAACAAAAAAAGATGAATTTCTAAAAAATCTTGCCTATACTGAAAATCTGTTAAACAACATATTGATCAACATGGGCAGTGGTTGTAGTCGCTCCGAATATCCTGACTTTTATAAAGAAAAAATAGTGACCCGAATCCGGGACTTCAGTAACAGTTCTCCAAGAGAAAGTGTAAGTCGCCAGCAGGAGCATGTTCAATGATTTTTGAATGGATGTCTGATCCTTCTGCTTGGGTAGGCCTGGTTACTCTGGTCGTTCTGGAAATTGTACTGGGTATTGATAACTTGGTATTTATTGCCATTCTGGCTGAAAAACTGCCGCCACATCAGCGAAATACCGCACGTATTTTGGGTCTGATCCTGGCTCTGGGGATGCGGCTGGTCCTGCTTGCTTCTATTGCCTGGGTGGTCACCTTAACTGATCCTCTCTTCCATATTTTTGATCATCCGTTTTCCGGCCGTGACCTGATCCTGCTGTTCGGTGGGGTATTCTTGCTCTTTAAGGGGACAATGGAACTGCATGAGCGGATTGAAAGTAATCATGCACATAAAGAAGAAAATCCGGTACATGCGGCCTTCTGGATGGTTATTGTCCAGATTGTTGTGCTTGATGCGGTATTCTCGCTTGACAGCGTGATCACGGCAGTAGGCATGGTGAAAGAACTTTCGGTCATGATGATTGCAGTCATTATTGCTGTGGGAATCATGTTGTGGGCATCTAAACCACTCATGGAGTTTGTCAATCGCCACCCGACCGTAGTGATCCTGTGTCTAGGCTTTTTGATGATGATCGGCTTCTCGCTGGTGGTTGAAGGCTTTGGCTTCCATATTCCAAAAGGCTACCTGTATGCTGCAATTGGCTTCTCGGTGCTGGTAGAAATGGTCAACCAGACCATGCGTCGTAACCAGGAAAAGCTGGTAACCACCACCGATTTACGTTATCGCACTGCCTCAGCAGTGATGCGGATGCTAGGCGGTAAAAATACCAGCAATAGTAATGAGTCACCATCAAACGAGCCGGAAGATGTGCTGGCAACACGCGCCTTTGCCGATGAAGTCTTTGATGAAAAAAATGGTGTATACCACAGTGTAATGGTGCAGGGCGTACTTGGACTTGCCGAAAGGCCGGTCAAATCTGTAATGACTCCACGACCAGAGCTTGAATGGATTGATCTGGATGAAGATGCTGAAGTCATTAAAGAGCGTCTCTTAAGCATGACGCATTCCCGCCTGATTGTGGCGCATGGAGAGCTTGATAATATTGCCGGTATTGCATTGACCCATAAAGTCCTGAATGAATACATTGAAACCGGGACTCTAAATTTCGAAAAACATCTGCGTGAACCGGTGATTGTGCATGAAAATGCTCAGGTACTGATGGTGATGGAACAGTTACGTCAGGCACCCTTACAGATGGCAATTGTTTTAAATGAATATGGTTCTATTGAAGGTATCGCTACACCGATTGATGTACTTGAAGCCATCGCCGGTGAATTTCCGGATGAAGATGAGCTGGAAGCGGCTGCAGAGAGCCTTGAGGATGGTTCACTGATGCTGGAAGGCTCAACCGATATTCGACATGTATCCTTATTGCTAGGCCGTAATTTGGTTGACGAAAGTGAGCAGTATTCAACGTTATCGGGTTATATGTTGTATCACTTGGGCCACTTACCTGTAAATGGTGAAAAGCTACAGGCAGATGGGCATATCTTTGAAGTGGTCACCATGGACGGTCATAAAATTGAGAAAATCCATATTATGACCAGTTACCAGCCGGCATCTGATGAAGAATATCGTTAGAAGCTGTATTAGAAAATTCGCTACAATAGCCCCTTCATAAGGGCTATTTTTTGGATTCAGCTTATGTCAGGCGCATCCTGTCCATGCGGTAAAGGCTTATATAAAGATTGCTGTGAACCTCTGCATAGTGGCAAAACCCGAGCGGTACATGCTGAACAGCTCATGCGTTCGCGCTACAGTGCTTTTGCTTTGCAGCAGATTGGCTATATCGTAAAAACTACAGCTTTTGGTCAACAGCCTTATCTCGAAGTGCCTGCTATACAGCAGTGGAGTAAGACAAATCGCTGGTTAGGGCTTGAAGTAATCAACTTTAAAGAAAAGCTGACCAAACATCATGCTGAAGTCGAATTTAGAGCTCATTATCATGATGGCGAGCAGCCACAACTTCATCATGAAATATCGTATTTTGTGCAGCAGGCTGGACAATGGTTTTTTCTGGACCCGACGGTTGATATGCCGGTTACCATGAAACAGCCATGTATTTGTGGTTCAGGTAAAAAATTTAAGCAATGCTGTGCCCCTTTTCTGGCAACTTTAACTTAAAATAGCGCTATTTTTAGCCTGGACGGAACACAGGGCAATGCTTCTCACTATAATTTATATTATTGCAATTACAGCCGAAGCCATGACTGGCGCTTTATCTGCCGGGCGACGCAGCATGGACTGGTTTGGTGTAGTGCTGATTGCCTGCGTGACTGCATTAGGAGGAGGTTCGGTCCGGGATGTGCTATTGGGTCATTATCCTCTCACTTGGGTGAAACATCCTGAATATTTGGTGCTGACCTGTGCAGCAGCTTTTTTTACTATTTTGATTGCTAAATGGATGCGTCATTTACGGAATATCTTTCTGGTTCTGGATGCCTTGGGCCTTATTGGTTTTACTATTATTGGCTGTCAGATTGCCCTGCAAATGGGACATGGTTTCGTGGTTTCGGCAGTTGCAGGAGTGCTTACCGGGGTCTCTGGTGGTATTTTGCGAGATATTCTATGTAACGACGTGCCTCTAGTATTCCGCCGTGAACTGTATGCCAGTATCTCTTTTGTGGCAGTGATCTGCTACTGGAGCTGTCTGAATCTGGGTTTATCGCTTGAACTGACAGTGATTGCAACTCTGGTATTTGGCTTTACCTTGCGGTTGATTGCTATTTATTTTGGTCTGGAAATGCCAAAATTTATTTATAAAGATGAAGATGATAGTTCAGCATCCTCTAAAGATTTGTCCTGACCATCAATCAAAACTTGAATTACCAGAGTACTGCAGCATGGATTTAGTCTCACGAGTACAGCGCCTGCCGATTGGCAGATTTCATTATACCCTGTTATGGGTAGTGGGTCTGGGCTGGATGTTTGATGCCATGGATACCGGAATTATTGCTTTTATCATGGCAACTCTGGTCAAGGACTGGGCACTGACACCGATACAGAGTGGCTGGATTGTCAGTATCGGCTTTGTAGGAATGGCTATTGGTGCTGTCTTTTCAGGAGGGCTGGCTGACCGTTTCGGACGACGTACAGTATTCGCGACTACGCTGGGAGTTTATAGCGTGGCTACCGCACTTTGTGCTGTAGCACCGAATCTTACCTGGTTGCTGATTTTTCGTTTTATTGTGGGCTTGGGGCTGGGAGGGCAGTTACCGGTTGCAGTAACACTGGTCAGTGAATATGTACCGGCACATGTGCGTGGCCGTTTTATTGTACTGCTGGAAAGCTTTTGGGGTTTAGGTTGGCTGGTAGCAGCTCTGATATCCTATTTTATTATTCCCAGCTTTGGCTGGCATGTGGCTTTCTTAATTGGTGGACTGCCTGCTTTATATATTTTTATTATTCTTAAAAAAGTACCGGAGTCTGTCCCTTATCTGATTAACCGTGGCCGGATTAATGAGGCGCATATATTAGTACAGCAACTGGAACGCCAGTGTGGTGTAGAGGTAATAGAAACACTAGAGGTTCAACCGGTTGCTAGCCAGAAAAGTGTTTCGTTCAAACAGCTCTGGTCAGGGCAGTTTGCGCGTCGCAGTCTGATGTTATGGCTAATCTGGTTTGGGATTGTCTACTCTTATTATGGAATTTTTACCTGGTTACCTAGCCTGCTGGTTAAACAGGGTTATAGTATTGTCCAGTCCTTTGAATATGTCCTGATTATGATTCTGGCCCAGCTTCCAGGTTATATTGTGGCAGCCTGGCTGGTCGAGAAATTAGGCCGTAAAATCACTCTGGCGGGTTTTATTGGGTTTTGTGCAGTCTCGGCCTATTTCTTCGGTCAGGCTTCTAGTGTCAGTATGATCATGTTCTGGGGCTGTCTGATGTCTTTCTTCAACCTCGGCGCATGGGGCGTACTCTATACATATACCCCGGAACAGTATCCGGCCAATATCCGGGCTTTTGGTTCAGGCTGGGCTTCAGCCGTTGGCCGCATGGGCGGCATACTGGCGCCACTGGTAGTGACACAAATGATGGTAGCAGACCATGGCTTTAACCATGTGTTCCTGATGTTTACATTGGTCCTGGTTACTGTAGCGCTGGTGATCATTATTCTGGGTGAAGAAACCAAGGGTAAAACACTGGAGTCAATTGGCCTGTAAAGTTGGGCTATCTCATGGTTTTCCGGTTGCCTAAAAATTTTAAAACGTTTAGTTTCACATCATAAGACATAAATTGTCGCACTGTATTCCGGCATACTCTTGTGTATCTGGCAGGTGCGGCATAGCATAAGAACCCAGATAAAAACGATTGATTTAGGATTATAGGTTGTTATGACAAGCCTTGCGCATCATGCGACAGAAAACCGCTCAGTAGCAGAATTTACCGAACAGGCTTACCTGAACTATGCCATGTATGTAATCATGGATCGTGCCTTGCCGCATATTAGTGATGGCCTTAAACCTGTTCAACGCCGTATCGTTTATGCTATGAGTGAACTTGGTCTGAAACACAGTGGCAAGCCAAAAAAATCCGCGCGTACAGTGGGTGATGTGCTGGGTAAATATCATCCGCATGGTGACTCGGCCTGTTATGAAGCTATGGTATTGATGGCACAACCGTTCAGCTACCGTTATCCGTTTATTGAAGGCCAAGGTAACTGGGGTTCACCGGATGATCCAAAATCATTTGCAGCCATGCGTTATACCGAAGCGAAGCTGTCCCAGTATAGTGAAGTATTATTATCTGAACTTGGGCAGGGCACAGTAGAATGGCAGGATAACTTTGATGGCTCGCTTAAAGAACCGGTAACCTTGCCTGCCCGCGTACCTAATATTCTTATGAATGGTACTACAGGCATCGCGGTTGGTATGGCAACAGATATTCCGCCGCATAACCTGCGTGAAGTCATTAAGGGAACTATTGCATTAATCCGTAATCCGAATACCAGCGAGGCCAAACTGGCCGAGTATATTCCAGGGCCTGACCTGCCGACTAAAGCTGAAATTATCACCTCAAAAGATGAACTGCTAAAAATCCAGTCTACCGGGCGTGGCAGTTATCGTATGCGTGCAGTGTATACGGTCGAAAAAAATGAAATTATTATTACCGAGCTGCCTTATCAGGTTTCAGGCTCCAAAATTATTACCCAGATTGCTGACCAGATGCAGGCCAAAAAGCTGCCATTAGTTAGTGATCTTCGGGATGAGTCTGATCATGTCAATCCGACCCGCCTGGTCATTGTCCTGCGCTCTAACCGGGTAGATGCCGACACCGTGATGAGCCATCTGTTTGCTACTACGGATTTGGAAAGTAGTTACCGCGTCAATCTGAACATGATTGGTGCCGATGGGCGTCCACAGGTTAAATCTATCCGGAAAATCCTGCTGGAATGGATTGGAATCCGTAAAGAGACAGTTACCCGCCGACTGCAGTATCATCTCAACAAGATTGAAAAACGTCTGCATATATTGGCCGGACTTTTAATTGCCTATCTGGATATTGATACTGTAATCCGCATTATTCGTGAAGAAGATCATCCTAAGGCCGTACTGATTCAGACCTTTAAAATTGATGAAACCCAGGCTGAGGCAATTCTTGAATTAAAACTGCGGCACTTGGCCAAGCTTCAGGAAATGGAAATCCGTCAGGAACAAGATGAGCTTTCAGCACGTGCTGCTCTTATTCGTGAACAGCTGGCTAATCCTGAGTCATTAAAGAATCTGATTATTGGTGAATTAAAAGAAGACGCCAAAAAATTTGGGGATGAGCGCCGTTCTCCTATTGTGGAGCGTGAAGGTGCGGTTCAGATGCGTGAGCAGGACCTGATTCCGGCAGAACCAGTCACTGTAATTCTATCAGAAGCAGGCTGGATTCGCTCTGCTAAAGGTGCAGATGTCGATGCAGAAAAGCTTAACTATCGTGCTGGAGATCAGTATTTAAGTCATGCTTCTGGTAAAAGTAACCAGCGTGTTTATATTCTGGATGAAACCGGCCGGAGTTATGCACTGGCTATCAACAGTTTGCCTTCTGCAAGAGGTCTGGGAGAACCGCTCAGTTCTAAACTTTCTCCAGCGAATGGCGTTTCCTTTATTCAGATACTGGTTGAAGAAGATGATCAGGAAATTATTGCGATTAGTTCTAAGGGTTATGGTTTTAAAACCCAGGCAAAACAGCTAGATACTAATGCCAAAGCCGGTAAGGCATTTCTCAGTATTCCTGAAGGTGGCAAAGCTTTACCGTTACTGATAAATCCAGATTGCTCTCATCTGGCCTTATTAACTGATACAGGCCGCTTGCTGGTGTTACCCGTGTCAGAATTGCCAAGTCTCAACAAGGGTAAAGGAAACAAGTTGATACAACTTGAGCAGGACGAGCAGCTATTATCTATGACAACTTTGAATTTAAATGAAATAATTCAGGTAATTGCAGGTCAGAAAATTCTTAATATAAAACCGGGCGATTTAGATAAATACTTAGGAAAAAGAGCGTCTAAAGGGCAACTTCTGCCAAGAGGATATCAAAAAGTAAATAGACTCCTGATTCAAAGATAATACTAGCATCCATGTTCATAAATACGTTATATATGTGAATGTATTCGTGAAGATGGATGCGATGATCGAGCATAAACAAGTTAAAAAATAGGCTCGTCATTGAAAAATATTTGACTAAGGATATTGATTGGAGAAAATGGCATTATGGAAAAGATTTGGTTCGCTGAATACCAAAAGACAGGGATACCGGAAACTGTAGAATTACCCCCAGAAGATACCTCGCTGGTCGATATTTTCGAACGTAATTTCCAAAAGTTTGGTACACGTGACGCCTTTATCTTTATGGATAAAGCCATGTCCTTTAATGAACTTGAGGAAGCAAGCCGCAAGTTTGCTGCCTATTTGCAAAGCTTGGGGTTAGCAAAAGGCACACGTGTTGCGGTTATGATGCCAAATGTCCTGCAATATCCTGTTGTTGCACTCGGTGTATTCCGTGCCGGCCTCATATTAGTCAACGTCAACCCGCTTTATACAGCGCGTGAACTTGAACATCAGCTGAATGATTCAGGTTCTGAAGTATTGGTTATTGTAGAAAACTTTGCTTCTGTCTATCAGGCAATTATCGGTAAAACACCAGTCAAGCATGTGGTGGTTGCTTCGGTAGGCGACATGCTGGGTACCTTGAAAGGCACACTGGTAAACTTTGTCCTGCGCAAAGTACGCAAGCAGATTCCAGAATGGAATATTCCGGGGCACATCAAGTTTAATGCAGCACTGGTAAAAGCTAATCCAAGCAATTATAAGCGCCCCAATCTGACCTTAAGTGATACTGCTGTTCTTCAGTATACGGGCGGAACTACAGGGGTATCCAAAGGCGCCGAACTGACACATCGGAATCTGGTTGCCAACATGTTGCAATGTGACGGTATTTTTCAGAGCAAATTTGGTGCAACAGATGGGGACAAAAATGACCGTATTTTCTGTGCGCTACCGCTTTATCATATCTTTGCATTTATGGTTTGTGCCCTGTATGGCATGTATAAAGGCCAAGCAAACGTTCTGATTCCTAACCCGCGTGATCTACCAGGCGTTATTAAAGAGCTGCGTAAATATCAGCCATCATTCTTCCCGGCGGTTAACACACTGTTCAATGCACTGGTGCATAACGAAGAGTTCAAGCAGCTTGACCATAGCAAAATGAAAATGGCTATGGGGGGCGGTATGGCTGTACTGCCATCTACGGCTGAAGCCTGGAAACGGGTTACCGGAACTACTATCATTGAAGGTTATGGCCTGTCTGAAACCTCGCCAGTGGCAACTGCTAATCCACCAGCCTCTACAGAATTTAGCGGCACGATTGGTATCCCACTGCCATTAACAGAAGTGGCTATTCTGGATGATGATGGTAATGAAGTTGCTTTGGGTGAGCAGGGAGAAATCTCGATCCGTGGTCCACAGGTAATGAAAGGCTACTGGAATCGTCCGGAAGAAACTGAAAAAGTCATGACTAAAGACGGCTTTTTCCGTACCGGTGATATCGGCATCATGAATGACCGGGGCTATGTAAAAATTGTAGACCGTAAAAAGGATATGATTCTGGTTTCTGGCTTTAATGTTTATCCATCTGAAATTGAAGAAGTGATTGCTAAACATCCTAAAGTACTGGAAGTGGCTGCTATTGGTGTAGCAGACGAGAAATCAGGTGAAGTGCCTAAACTGTTTGTGGTTAAAAAAGATCCTTCCTTAACAACTGAAGAAGTTCTGGCATTTGCTAAAGAAAATCTGACCGGTTATAAACGCCCGCGTTATGTGGAGTTTATGGAAGAATTGCCAAAATCAAATGTTGGTAAAATCCTGCGTAAAGATTTACGAAAAACTGCTTAAAATAAAAGCGCCTTCGGGCGCTTTTTTATTGTCCTAAAATTATTTTTTCATTAACCACCGGTCAAAATAAGGCCGTCCAATACCCACTATACCGAGAAAAATAAACATCGTACCAAACTGACGACTTAAACCTGAAATATGAAGAGTTTTATAGGTCAGAAAGTTATCAATCAGACAGTAGATGAGTACAATGACCAGCCAGTGCCAGAGTGGTAAACGTTTAATACCAACTGCATAAAAGGCTATAGTCAGGATAATAAAAGTACCCAGCCAGGATGCCCAGTTCATATTGGCACAGATAACACTCAGTAAAAATGCAGTAATAGGCAGTACGATCTTAAAAACGCGGTCAACTTGACGCTGATGCTGCTGCTGTTTCTCCAGCACTTCAAACATATCTTTTTCATCAGGTGCTAACATGCCGTGTTCACTCATCAGATTTATAAAAACACTATATTTAACAAAATTTGTCGCTAAAACACCATGCTATGATATATCTTTCACTGGGAATTGATGAGAACAATATTCATGCATGGCATAAGCGGGATCATTTATATCATTTTAGCAGCTTGTCTGTTGCCCTATGTATTTACAGGCATTGCCAAGATGGCTGGTGGATTTAAAGCCAGAGATAACCAGAATCCACGTGAATTTCTTGCCCAGACCAAAGGTGTTGCTGCCAGGGCCAATGCGGCACAGCAGAACAGTTTTGAGAGTTTACCGCTTTTTATTGCGGCAGTGTTAATGGCAGAGTACATGGTCGTACCACAGGGCATTATTATGACCTTAGGTTTGGCCTATCTGGTGTTACGGGTCATCTATGGTATTTGTTACCTGGCCAATCTGGCCATGTTACGCTCGATCATCTGGTGCCTTTCACTACTTTGTCCAATATTTCTGCTGATTATTACCATCAAGATTAGTTGATTAAAGCATTGCTCAGATAAATCTTCATTTTTAGTGAGCTGGCGTTATAATTTCATCGGTTTGATCCTGTCCGTAATAGTGACAGGATCTGAAGACTTCACTGTTAAAGAGTACGGCTATGAGCTACAGCAATATCCCAGCGGGTAAAGATGCACCAAATGACATCTATGTAATTATTGAAATTCCTGCAAATGCAGCACCGATCAAATATGAAATTGATAAAGACTCTGATGCACTATTTGTAGACCGTTTTATGGGTACCGCCATGTTCTATCCAGCGAACTATGGTTATGTGCCAAATACTTTATCGTTGGATGGTGACCCACTAGATGTATTGGTTGTTACGCCATATCCGGTTGAGCCAGGTTCAGTTATTCGTTGCCGTCCAGTCGGTAAATTGAACATGGAAGATGACGGCGGTGTAGATGCCAAACTTGTTGCTGTACCACACGAAAAGTTAACGCCAATTTATAAAGACGTTCAAGAATATACCGATCTGCCACCTTTATTGATCAGCCAAATTGAACATTTCTTCCAGCACTATAAAGATCTTGAACCAGGTAAGTGGGTTAAGTTAAGTGGTTGGGAAGGTGCAGATGTAGCTAAACAAGAAGTGTTGAGCTCAATTGCTGCCTATGCTGAAGCAAATAAATAATTTGTCTTAGGCGCGGCGTTCTTATTCTGATAATTAAGTACGCAATAAAAAACCTGCATAATGTGCAGGTTTTTTTCACTTAAATAGTTCTAAAAATTAAAATAATTTCACAGGAACATCTAAGAATATACGCCATTCATTAGTATCACCAATGTACATACCTTGGTATGCATCACTTGCTCGATAGTACGAGTTACGGATACGAAGGCTTGCATCTTTAGCAAAACCAGATTGAACGGTATATTTTACCTGATTGAAGAATTCACGTTCTTGAGCATCATCCGTAGTTGGAGTTTTGATATCCCAGCCGTAAACAAATGCAGTCGTCCAGTTTAATCCCGGTATACCGTAGTCATTGAAGTTAAGATTGTATTGAACTTGAGCTGACTTTTCATGGTTTCCAATGAAGTCAGAAAGGTATGAGTTTGGCAAATAGATACTTTGGAAACCATCAGCATTATAAGCATAGTCATAACCAGTATTGCCTGTATTTTGCTGATAGGCGAGCATTACCGTATGCGCGTTCTGGTTATAAGTTCCAGAAATTGCCCAAATATTATTTGAACGGTCTGCCGGATTACTTGCTGTCGTATAACCAGTTACTGCATCTCTATCCCATTCAGTGTGATAACCACTGAAGTCATAAGTAATAGAACTGTCATTAGCTAAAGGCAACTTGTAATTAGCATTTACATAGTGACGCTCTAATTTATCCTTAGAGTCTAAACCGTAATATGAAGTATTTATCTGGTCATTAAACTTGTACTTGGCGCCCCAAACTACTGCACGATCAAGGTTATTTCCGTCTGTAGAAATCTGATCCGACATCTGGTCTTTAGTAAATTTACCGGCAATCAGTTCCAGATTTTCAATTTCACTGCTGTTTGCCAGTACACCTGTAAAGTATTCAGGGACCAAACGTGCAGTGTTACTTGCCAGTACTGGCAAATCCAGAACTTGAGTACCATAGCGGACTGTGGTGTTAGACATACGAGCTTTCACAGTTGCGCCACCACGAGCCCAGTGGTCATAAGGTTCCCCATTACTGTCACGAGGAATCATATTGTTAGCAGAGTTTTTATTATCCCCGATTTTAAATGATAAATCACCGACAGCTCCTACCCCGAAGCCAACGATACCTTTAGTAAAACCAGACTCTAAATTAAAAATGGCTGTTTGTGCCCATGAACTTGTGTCATGAACACCATTTTTTTTATCACGGTAAAGATAACCGTTGCGGAATAAAACTGATCCTTCAGCATCTTCGACAAATCCTTTCGCTTCACTTTGTTCGCTAGCGTAGACTGAGGTTAGGCCAATAGCATGAATTAGAACTGCTAAAGTAAGTTTTTGGACTTTTAGCATTGGAGCCTCATAAATAAGATAAATTACTATTTTGTTTAGAAAAAACACAAAATTAGGTTAGATTTTATATAAATTTTATAAAAAAATAACGTTTTTATTATCTTTATTACACTAAAGTTATGCAATATTTACATTTATAATTCTTTAAGTAATCTTTTAAAAAACTCATTATAAGATGTTTTATTTTAAAATTTACTTTCAATATCAGAATATTATTTTAAGAAAAGAATTAAATAAAAGTATTTTTATATAATAATAATCATTATTATTAACTTGAATTATGGTCTTGAATAAAAAGTGTATCGCTTTATCTGAATTAAAATTCACAACCAAAGTCACAGTATTCTGTTTACATTATTAAAAATAATAAGGCCCACTGAAGTAGATTTTGTTATTTAGACATTTATTCGATTTTTTAAGTAGGACCCAGTCGAATAGCAAACTTTAATTTATTATTATTTGATCATCTTAAAAACAATAAATTGGCATAACTATTGCTAAGTCTTAGGCGTGAATTTTAAAAACAAACCAAACAATATACGCCACTCTCTAAAGGGGATACAAGATGTCAAAAAATATTCTTAAAGCTGCTCTTTTTACAGTTATCAGTGGAGTTTCTGGCTTAAGTCTCGCAGAAGAAACCCGGCCTTTTCCTTTTCCGGGAGAGGTTACCGGAAATATCGGAGTATTTTCCAGCTATAACCTGCGTGGTCTGACGAATGTTCCTGAGAACTCGGGTGCAACTATACAAGGTGGGCTGGATTATAGCCATCCATCTGGGTTTTATGCGGGGTATTGGGGTTCCAGTCTGGACTATTCTTTGGCTGATTACGATCCACTGACCGAAAGCTATGAGGGTGGTGACTCTTTTGAGCATGATTTTTATCTGGGTTATAAAGGTTCAATCAATGAAGATACCGGCTTCACGATAGGCGGTACTTACTATTATTACTATAACTCAGATGTTGACTCTGACGGCTTTGAAACACTGCTTGGCTTAAATTATAAAGATTTTGGTATTACTGCCCAGACGCTGACCCAAAATACCACTTGGGGTAATCAGGGTGATACCTATCTGCTAGCCACTTACAGTCGGGCTTTACCACAAGCTTTTACTGCAAATTTTGCTCTGGGCGCTTATTACTATGGTGATGATGACGAATTTATTACGACGACAGAAGATTTCAATTTCAGACATTTTACTGTCGGTTTAAGTCACCCTTTAGGAGATACCGGAGCCAATATGAGTCTGGATTATATTATTGGTGGATATGACCGTATGGATGATAAACAAAAGAATAAAGTGGTACTTGGCTTAAAATACAGTTTTTAAGCATTCTCAGAAGTAAAAGCCAAGCTGATCTGAATCTGTCTTGGCTTTTTTAGTTCAGGACTGACTGCGGTAAGAAAGCGCTTCACTTAAATGACTTGTCTGGATTTCTTTGGAAAGTGCCAGATCAGCAATGGTTCTGGCTACACGTAAAACCCGGTGATAAGCACGGGCAGAGAGATTGAGTCGTTGCTGTGCCATTTCAATTATACGTAGTGAGCTTTGGTCCAGCTGTGC
The DNA here is from genome assembly GCF_040744925.1 of Acinetobacter sp. FL. Lineage (NCBI taxonomy): Bacteria > Pseudomonadati > Pseudomonadota > Gammaproteobacteria > Moraxellales > Moraxellaceae > Acinetobacter > Acinetobacter sp. FL. The sequence continues at coordinate 155,051 of NZ_CP160437.1, forward strand.
ATGCAGTTCGAGCTGTTTAGGGGAAAGCAGCTGGTTAAGGCAACTCTGGCGTTGGAGCTGCTGTTCATAAGCTAAAATGACACGTTTCCTGACTGTGTCTGAATTCTCAGCAGGTGTAGTTTGCTGGAGTTCATGCGCCTGCAAGGGTGGCACATCAATATGCAGATCAATCCGGTCCAGCAATGGACCGGAAATACGGTTCTGATAGCGCTTAATTGCATCCGCTGAACACTGGCAACGGTTATCCTGATTAAATGCATAGCCACATGGACAAGGATTCATAGCTGCTACCAACTGGAAGTTGGCCGGAAAAGTCATTTGCCGGGAAGCCCGAGAAATAACAATTTCCTTAGACTCGAGTGGCTGACGTAAAACCTCCAGTACTTTGCGGTCAAATTCAGGAAGCTCATCTAGAAATAAAACACCTAAATGTGCCAGAGTGATCTCACCAGGCTTGGGTTGCGAGCCGCCGCCGACCAGCGCAATAGCAGATGCAGTATGGTGTGGAGCCCGAAAAGGCCGTTGTCCAAAGGGATGCTGAACATTGGCAATTGAATAGATACTGGCAACTTCAAGATTTTCCTGGGCATTGGGCGGAGGTAAAATGCTGGGTAACCTTGAAGCCAGCAGGGTCTTTCCAGTTCCAGGAGGGCCCTTAAAAAGTAGAGAGTGACCGCCTGCTGCTGCAATTTCCAAAGCACGCCGTGGGCGCAGTTGCCCCTTAATATCTGCCAAATCCAGTTTATAATCTTGAGCAGCTTCAGATAGTTTACCTTTAACCGGTAATAATGGCTGTTGCTGTAGTAAATGCTGGCAAACCTGTTTTAGGTGCTGTGCTCCGTAGACCTGAAAGTCAGGGAGCTGCGCTGCTTCCATTGCATTTGCTTCTGCCAGTATCAGCTGATGCTGTACTTTTTGACACGCCATGGCAATTGCCAGTGTGCCGCTTACCGGACGCAAGCAGCCATCTAGAGCCAGTTCACCAATAAATTCAATCTGTTCTGTACTTTGTTCAGGGAGCTGGCCCGAAGCAACCAAAATCCCCAAGGCAATCGGTAGATCCAGACGTGATCCATCTTTGGGCAAATCGGCAGGAGCCAAGTTAATAGTAAGGCGTTTGGTGGGAAACTGAAAGCCGCTATTAATGATCGCCGAGCGAACCCGATCTTTACTTTCACGTACCGCAGCTTCAGGAAGGCCTACAATAGTCAGGGAGGGAAGCCCCTGACTCACATGAACTTCAACTTCAATAGAAGGCGCATGTAGCCCCAGCACCCCCCGGGTGTAAATTTTGGCAAAAGACATTTTATTGTTCCGTTATGATCTTATTTTTGTTGATTATGGTCTTCAAGTGCACTGTTAAAGTGCTTATTTTTTGTTCTTTAAAGTCTCTTCCAGCATATTGACCTGTTGCGTAAGCTGTTCGAGACGCAAATTGGCATTTTGTAGGGCAACACGCTGCCGTTCCATTTCCTGTTTAGAAACCAGATCCATTTTTTCTACAGCTTCATTTAATAAAGCCCTTAGATTTTTCTCAATATCTTTTTTAGGTTGGTCTATCTGCTCAAGAATGGCCTGTAATAGGGTTTCAATCATAGGGAATCCAGAAAATTATAAATATGGGCATACTTTAACACTGCTGAGGGGTATACCCTAGCCTGTTGAGTACATATAAAATTTTATATATTGAACGAGTTAAAATTACATATAAAAATGTTTATTTTTTAAAGTTTACTCAAGCTGATCAAGTATAATCAAGCGTACGTCTCATGCCAAAAACTTCTATTTTCCCCAACCTTTAGAGATTCTTGGCATGAAAATTGAACATAAAACCTTACTGGTGAAACAAGCCGAAGGAAACTGAAATGAAGCTCGTAACTGCAATTGTAAAACCATTTAAATTGGATGACGTGCGTGAAGCCCTGTCTGACATCGGTGTTCAAGGTATTACTGTCACTGAAGTCAAAGGCTTTGGACGTCAAAAAGGCCACACTGAACTATACCGTGGTGCAGAATATGTTGTTGATTTCCTGCCAAAAGTAAAAATCGAAATTGCGATCAGTGATGATCTGGTGGATTCAGTGATTGAATCTATTACCCGTGTTGCCAGCACAGGAAAAATTGGCGACGGGAAAATTTTTGTGACCAATCTGGAACAGGTCATCCGTATTCGTACTGGCGAAACAGGACCAGATGCTGTCTAAGTTGGCATAAAGTTTGCTGAGTAACTGATAACTCAGAAATAAAGGTTGGGGGACACAAATGAAAAAAATGCTGCTTGCGCTCAGTCTGTCGGGCGCACTTTTAGGTGGATCAGCGGCTTGGGCCGAACCAACACCAGCTGATTCCGCCGTTACTGAAACTGTGGTTTCAACTTCATCTGACTCTACAATAATAACTCCGGCCGAACAGCCGGCTAATATAGCTCCTGCCGAAGAAGAGGCGCAGGCCGATTCAGGTGATACCGCTTGGGTGCTTATCTCTACTGCACTCGTTCTGCTAATGACAATTCCAGGCTTGGCTCTGTTCTATGGCGGTATGGTCCGCAAGAAAAATGTTTTAAGTACAATGGCACACAGCTTTGTGGCTACTGCCGTAGTAAGTATAGTCTGGATTGTGATTGGTTATAGTCTGGCATTCAGCGAAGGTAATGCCTTTGTTGGTGGACTGGACAAGCTCATGCTTATGGGAATCGGGCCGTCTGCTGTGCAAGGCACCATCCCGGAAATTCTGTTTATTGTATTCCAGATGACCTTTGCCATTATTACGGTAGCTATCATCAGCGGTTCGATTGCCGAGCGGATGAAATTTGGCGCATTTATTACTTTTGTTGCATTCTGGGTGGTGCTGGTCTATGCCCCAATTACCCATTGGGTATGGGGTGGTGGCTGGTTAGCCAATGATGGTGCGCTGGACTTTGCTGGTGGTACTGTAGTTCATATCAATGCTGGTGTAGCAGGTCTGGTGGCTGCCTATATGCTGGGTAAACGGATGGGATTGGGCCGTGAATCTATGGCGCCACATAATCTGACTCTCACTATTCTGGGCGCCAGCCTGTTGTGGGTAGGCTGGTTTGGTTTCAATGCCGGCTCTGCACTGGGTGCAAATGGAGCAGCAAGCTACGCTATGATCGTGACTCAGGTGGCAGCAGCCGCAGCTACAATCGCCTGGCTGGTGGCAGAAAAATTTGTACGTGGCAAGGCCTCAGTACTGGGTGCTGTTTCAGGAGCGGTAGCTGGTCTGGTGGTCATTACTCCGGCCGCAGGTTTTGTGACAGTAAGTGGCGCATTAATTATGGGGCTGATTGGTGGCGTATCATGTTTCTGGGGTACTACAGCTCTTAAACGGTTACTCAAAGCCGATGACTCGCTGGATGCCTTTGGCCTGCATGGAGTAGGCGGTATTGTCGGGGCAATTTTAACCGGTGTATTTGCCAGTGAACTGATTATGGGTGATGCAGTTCCTACCGACATGGTGAAACAGTTGTGGGTACAGGTAGAGGGTGTGCTGGCGACTATTGCTTATAGCGGCATCTTGACCTTCGTGATTCTAAAAATTATTGATCTGGTGATTGGCCTGCGTGTCTCTTCTGACGATGAACGTATGGGGCTGGATTTAAGCCAGCATGGTGAACGTATCGAATAAGCGGAAACATAATGACAGGCAGCCCTACGGGGCTGTTTTTTTATGGCAGAACTGGCGAAAGTGCAGCAACATGCAGAATTTTTGCTACACTAGGTTAAGTTGATCATTTCTATTCAAGTCTATGCATTGTCCATTTTGTAATGCCGCAGACAGTAAAGTCATTGATTCGCGTCTTGCTGCCGAGGGCTGCCAGATCCGCCGGCGAAGAGAGTGCATCAATTGCGGTGAGCGCTTTACGACGTTCGAAAGTTATGAAGTCGTCATGCCGCGTGTCATTAAATCCAATGGAAAAAATGAACCGTTTGATGAGGCCAAGCTTCGTCGTTCCCTGATGCATGCCCTGCAAAAACGCCCGGTGACTCAAGAGCAGATTGAAACGGTACTGAGCGATATTCAGCTTCAAATCCGTCGCTTGGGTGAACGTGATGTTAAATCGCAGACTATCGGTGAAATCGTCATGCAGTCTCTGTTTGCACTGGACCATGTAGCCTATGTAAGGTTTGCATCGGTATATCAGGACTTTCAGGATGTTGAGGCATTTCGGCGCCAAATTGAACAGATGCAGCAACGTTAACAGAAGCGGAGAAAGGTAGTGAATAGCGGACTTGACCAAGACTATTTTTATATGCGGCGTGCCATTGAGCTTGCGCGTCTCGGTCAGTATTCAACCAAGCCCAATCCGAATGTTGGCTGTGTAATTGTCAAGGATGGCCAAATTATTGGTGAAGGCTATCATCCACGCGCGGGACAGCCTCATGCCGAGGTATTTGCGTTGCGTCAGGCGGGTGAGCAGGCTCAAGACGCAACTGCATATGTCACGTTGGAACCCTGTGCACATTATGGCCGTACTCCTCCATGTGCAGAAGCATTGGTCAAACATCAATTAAAAAAAGTAGTAATTGCCTGCCCTGATCCGAACCCGCTGGTCGCAGGTAAGGGTATAGCCATTTTAAAACAAGCTGGTATCGATGTGGAGAGTGGTATCTGTGAAAATGAAGCGGTACAGCTTAATTGCGGCTTTTTGAAAGCCATGGCTGTAGGCATGCCTTATGTACGCCTCAAAGTAGCTTCCAGTCTCGATGGTCGTACAGCAATGGCTTCAGGTGAGTCAAAATGGATCACAGGTAAAGCTGCCCGGCAGGATGTGCAACATTGGCGTGCAATTTCAGGAGTAGTGATTACCGGTATACAGACAGTGCTGGCTGATGACTGCCAGCTGAATGTACGTTGTTTACCCGGAACTGATTTGCAGACCGTTGTGCAGCCCAAACGGCTGGTACTGGACCGTCAGGGGCAGTTACCGTTAACGGCCAGAATATTGGCTAGTCCGGAACAACTTATGGTAATGGGACCCTTCCGGCAGGAACTTGCCGACTTAGGCGTGATACAATTACCGTTACAGCCTTTAAAAGGGTTATTACAGACCTTATGTAACCAGTATCAGATTTTTGATGTGCTGGTTGAAGCGGGAGCAACGCTTTCTTCTGCCTTCTTGCAGGAAAAACTGGTTGATGAGATGATCAGCTATGTTGCACCCACTTTTTTGGGGCAATCTGCCCGTGCGATGTTTAATGCTGAATTTATCAGTATGGCTGAGCAACTTCGTTTTAAGCTGGAAGATGCTACAATTGTAGGTGATGATCTCCGCTTAAGGTTAATCCCTACTCAAGAGACAGTATGAATTCAGAGTCTTCGGTTTATCACAAGCGTCGTCATGCCGCCCGCACGACAGATGAATATCTTTTTCATCAGCTGGTTCCTTATCTGGGTAACAAGCGCCGACTACTCCACCTGATTTTAGAAGCACTTGAAATTACTGGTACCCTGAATCAGGGCAATAAACGTGCCCCGATTTTTGCTGATTTCTTCGCTGGTAGCGGAGTGGTTTCACGTCTGGCCCGTCAAAATGGCTATCGTGTGATTGCCAATGACTGGGAACCTTATAGTCATGCACTGAATCATGCAATCTTGTCCTGTGTAGAGGCGCCTGCTTTTAAAGAGCTGGGCGGCTATCAAAAAGCAATTGATTATTTAAACCGTTTGCCTGAAGTCAAAGGCTGGGTGACCCATAATCTGTGTCCGCGTAATGACGAAGTTTATGATCCGACTCGTGATAGACTGTTCTTTAAGCGTCGCAACGGTATGCGTATTGACGCTATTCGCCAGCAGATTGCAACCTGGCAGGCACAAGGTGCAATTGATGATGTTGAGATGAGTGCCCTGCTTGCGCCCTTACTTTATTCTGCCAGTTTTGTCAGTAATACCAGTGGTGTATTTAAAAGTTTTCATCAGGGCTGGGGAGGAAAGACCCAAACAGCCCTGGAACGAATTGAATCATTATTGTGGCTAACGCCTGGCCGTTTCTGCGAAGTAGGTGAGCCGAACAAGCCGGCTGCTGAAATGTGGTGTGTAGATGCCCAGCATCTGGCTAATCAGATGAGTAGCTTCGAGGTCGATGTCGCCTATCTGGATCCGCCTTATAACCAGCATGCCTATAGCAGTAACTATCATGTATTAAATGCATTAACTTTATGGGACCAGGTGGACTTGCCGAGCCCGGATACCAAAGGCTATAAAAGTGGGATTGACCGTGCCTGGCGCAAAGAACGTCCAAGTCCATACAATTCATCCAAACATGCTAAAAAAGCTTATGAAAAGCTGCTGTCAACGATTAATGCACGCTATATTCTGACCAGTTATTCAACTGATGGTAATATAGAAGCCAAGGATTTGCTGAAGGCTAATCTGGAGCGTGGCAAAGTGACACTGCTCACGCAGGATGTACCACGTTATCGGGTCAGCAAGCAGCGTCAGTCAGAGCGGGCACGTGTACTTGAGTTTATTGTCATTACCGATACCCATGCCAAATCCGGTCCGCCTTTACGTCAGCTGCTCAGCCAGCTTTATCATTTTGCTGAACTTGGTGGTGTAGATACCTCCGGCGTCAGTACGCAATTAGCCCTGTGGTAAATTATTTAAGAGAAGAGATCTATGTTTACAGGCATTATTGAAAGTCTTGGAAAAGTACAGAGCCTGCAGAGCGTAGGCGGAGATGTACGGTTACGGATTCAGACTGACCTTGATATGTCTGATGTAAATTTGGGAGACTCGATCGCGACCAATGGTATCTGTCTGACCGTGATTGAATGGGGCGAGAACTGGTATGCAGCGGATGTTTCACGAGAAAGTTTAAACCGTACTACATTAGGGCAATGGAAAGTCGGACAACCGGTCAATGTTGAAAAGGCTATGCTACCGACTACGCGTTTCGGTGGCCATATTGTCAGTGGCCATGTTGATGCGGTTGGTGAAATTACCCTGGTCCGTGAAGATGCACGTTCTGTTTACTATGAAGTGACTGCTCCAAAAGAAATTGCCAAGTATCTGGCCGAAAAAGGCTCGATCACTGTAGACGGTATCAGCCTGACCATTAATCATCTGCGTGGTAATATCTTAAGCTTGAATCTGATACCGCATACTGCCGAGCGCACCAATATCAGTACCTGGAAAACAGGCAGCAAAGTTAATCTGGAAGTAGATGTGTTGGCACGCTACATTGAACGTTTGTTGCTAGGTGATAAAGCTGCTGAACAGAAACCTGAGTCTTCTATCAGTATGGCATTTCTGGCAGAAAATGGTTTCTTGAAATAAGCTTAATAATTTGCTTTTAATATAAAAAACCGGCCATTATGACCGGTTTTTTATATTAAAATTTGATCATAGTGAGTACAGGATATATTGCTGGGCTTTTTAAAATGGTAGTTTCTTTCAGTCTAAATCAGCCTGTTTCAGATGCATGAGATAAAAATACAGATATAGAGAGAAAATCTGCACGGCTGATCAATCAATCCTGTGCGGAGACAGTCCACTGTTCACCCATAGAAATTTGTGAAATATGAGCAGAGAGCGGGCTGGTTGAGTGCATCTATAAATCTTTCTGAGCATCTGATAACTGGTCCTACTGCTGTAATGAGCACGATTCCGGCAGTATATATCTATTGCATTACCTTGTTGCTATGCCAGTTTTATGAGAGCTCACCAGCCTTACCGGTTTTAAGCATCTAATCTTGGATAGATGTTTTAAACTTTGTATTTTTCAGGATGTATTCGATCTCTTCATGAGCTGCTGCCTGTAACCTGGCACGAAAGGCACTCACCGCCTGTTCGATCTGGGTATCTGCTTCAAGCTCTAAACGCAGGCGTACACTTTCAAGTTCAGTGAGAATTTGTTCATCCTGAACTTTCAGAAAATATTTCTGGGCGTAATCAATGGCTGGAAGCTCAGGATTTTTATGATAACGTGAACTGTACTCCAGTGTTTCCTGACTCAGCATCTGGTTCAAAATATACAGCTGCTCAGTCTGTTGATGAAACTGACGAGCTTCATCTTCATATAGCCCGGCATTATAAGCAGCCTGGTCGGCGCGTTTTTTCGCCAGAGATTTTTCTAGAGCCCGTTGTTTGCGAATACGGGCCTGTTCCAGCAGTTCTGCTTTGAGTTCAGCGTAAGCAGTTTCAATTCTCTGCTGTGATTCAAGCTGAGCTCTCTGCTCTCTTGCCTGCCAGTTCTGGATAGAAGTTTCTGGTCGCAGTAATTCACAGATTCGCTTGAGGTCATCTTCATATACTTGCCGGACAGGTTCCGGAGTATCCAGCCAGCGCTTTTTAAAGTCTTGACCAATATTAAGGGCCACCTGATTCTCCTCTAGATCATTTCATGTATATGGTATAAAGCTGATTTACAGTTTAAATGTGCGGGGTTGAATACCCAGTTGCCGGTAAGTTTTATATTTTTCCCGACCAGTTTGCTTGGCAGTTTCATTGTTTTCAATAATTTCAATTATATGTCCAAATTCTTCAACTGGACCAAGCGCTTTGTCAGAAAAATTAAACACCAGCCAGTCTAATTCAGCAGGCAGCTCGGCAGAAATACACACCGATGCATTAACCTGGTCAATGCCATGACCAATAAAACTGGCTGTATCGAAACTCCATAATGCTTCATCCAGCTGCTGCTGCATACTTGGATCGGGGCAATATAGCCAGATTCTGGCAGGCTGCCGCAAGATCTTACGGCATAAACGGCAAGCACTTTCTACTTGCCGTTCCTGACTTTTTTCAAACAGATAAAAACTGACCTTAGCCATTAGCCGCTGCACGGTTTGCTAAAAATTGCATCAGCATTGGAACAGGGCGGCCAGTTGCGCCTTTTGCTGCTCCAGATAACCACGCAGTACCGGCAACATCAAGATGTGCCCAGCGGTAATCTGTGGTAAAGCGCTGCAAAAAGCAGGCTGCAGTCACTGAACCGGCCTGTGGCCCGCCAATATTGCCCATATCTGCAAATGGCGAGTCAAGCTGTTCCTGGTAATCGTCCAGAACCGGCATACGCCATACACGGTCATGGCTCTGCTCTCCGGCACGGGTAATTTCGGCTGCCAGTTCATCATCTGGTGTAAACAGGCCAGAAAGTACTTTACCCAGCGCTACAACACATGCCCCGGTTAAAGTAGCAATATCAATCACCAGTGCAGGATTAAAACGTTTTACATAAGTGAGGGTATCGCAGAGTACAAGACGGCCTTCAGCATCAGTATTCAGGATTTCGACAGTCTGGCCACTCATGGTGGTAACGATATCACCCGGACGGGTAGCGTGTCCGGAAGGCATATTCTCAGCAGCCGCAACTGCTCCAATAACATGAATTGGCAGTTTTGCTTCACACAGTGCACGTATGGTCCCTAATACCGAAGCGGCACCACACATATCAAATTTCATTTCATCCATACCTAAACCAGGTTTAAGTGAAATACCGCCCGTATCAAAGGTAACACCTTTACCCACCAGCACTACTGGTGCCTCTTCGGTTTTCACTTTATATTCCAATGTGATGACACGGCCCGGACGGTCTGAACCTTTACTTACAGCCAGAAAAGCATTCATGCCCAGATCAGCCATCTGCTGTTCATTAAGTACAGTAACTTTTAACAGATCAGGATATTGAGCCGCCAGTGCCTGTGCCTGTTCAGCCAGATATTCAGGAAAGCAGATATTGCCCGGACGGTTACCTAAATCCCGAGCAAAATTTTGTCCCGACTGTACGGCATGTAAAAGCGTTAACTGTTGCTGGCTCAGACTGCTCTGAGGTGCAACCAGTTCAATATGTTCCAGCAGGAACTCATTTTTCTTTGATTTAAATTCATCAAACTGATAAGCCGCCTGAGTCAGTCCAAGAGCAAAAAGGTAGTGAAATTCATCAGGTAGTGCTGAAATATCAATAGTGATGTGCTTGAATTTTTTTTGTGTAGATTTAATAACAGTTTGTGCGATTTTTGCTAACTTGGCTGTTTTGAACTCACTTACCTTATCGAGCCCCAGCAGTACAGCATTCTGATGAGCTGAAGTCTGAGCGATTAATGGCAGGCATTCATTCAAACTACCCTTGAACTGTGTCGCGTCTATTAAAGCCTTTAGTTCATTGAACTGGTAGGCTGTGGCAGGCTGTTCAAGGTTTTCAGCATCAGTCAGAATGATCAGATGTTGACTGGAAGTCAGAGTAGAGGAAGAGGTATTAATTGTCAGTTTCATATGTCTTTCATGCCTATTCAATAGCTTGATTTATTAAACCATTGAAACATTTCCTTTGATAGCGTTTCAATGAGCAAGTCCGTGACAGGTTTTATATTTTTAACATTCGGGTAAACTAGCGCTAGTTCCGATTGGCCTTTTTGGAAGATTAACTTTGATTATCCGGCGTTATCTCGTCAAGCAAGTAGTTTCGACTTCACTGGTGGTCATTGCCTTATTGACCCTGATCATGATGGGCGGGCGTCTGATCAAGTATTTCGGCGTCGCAGCGCAAGGACGGCTTGATGCCAGTATTCTGCTGAGTATTATTGGCTACCGTTTACCGGAATTCTTGACCCTGATTCTTCCACTGGGATTTTTTATCGGTTTAATGCTGATTTTTGGCCGTCTTTATGTTGACCATGAAATGGCAGTGCTGAACGGAAGTGGTATTAGCCGTAACCGGCTAGCACGTCTTCTAATTCCCCTGACACTGGTTTATATGCTGGTACAGAGCATATTGATGCTGTGGATGTCGCCATGGGGAATCCGCCAGTTTGAGCAGCTGACCACCAGTCAGGCTGTGCGTACCGGTTTTGATCTGGTCAGGCCTAAAGAATTTATTTCTTCAGGTCCTTATACGATTTATGCCGGTTCACTTTCAGAAGATCATAAAAACCTAAAAGAGATATTTTTTTATCAACGGGCAGAAAAGCCGGGTAAACCTGATGTCATGATTCTGGCCAAGGAAGCTACCCGGGTAGAAATGATGGATGACAGCGCCAATGTTGTTGATCTGGTGCAGGGTCGCCGTTACGAGATTTATCCGGGTCAACCGCGCTATTCACAGGCAGAGTTTGAAAGTTACCGGTTACGTTTGGAAAATGACAAGACTGCAAATTTTGAAAGTGATGATGTTGCTGCACTTACCACCAGTAAACTCTGGGAGCAGCGGGCTGACCCGGTGGTGGCAAGTGAACTGGGGTGGCGGATATTTGTACCGTTTGCCATTATGGTCGCATTAATTCTGGCGATGGCGCTTTCTGAGGTTAGCCCACGCCAGGGACGCTACATGAAGTTATTTCCGGCTTTGCTTATTTTTGCCAGTCTAATTGTAGCGCTGATGGCCATTAAAACCCGGGCCAGTAAGGATGAAATCGGAATCTGGGCCTATCCGGCAGTTTTGCTAGTATATGCTGTTGCTGGCGCTCTCTTTTCCAGAAAGCAGAAACTGGCCCCTAAACTTAAGAAACAGATCAAGCGAGTAAGATCCTAATGCTGGCACGTAGAATTGTTGCAAAACATGTTACCAAAACCACAGCGCTCGCCATGCTGGGGGCAACCGTCGTGCTATCTATTTTGCAGGTCCTGTTTACCTATCTGGGGGAGCTTGGAAATCTGAAAGAAGGCTATAATGCCTGGCAGGCACTATTGTATGTGTTATGGAGCGCACCACGTTATATTTATGAAATTCTACCGATTTCGGCATTGATCGGTGCAGTTTTAGGTTTAGGGACGCTAGCTTCAAACAGTGAATTAATTATCATGCGTGCCGCCGGTATCAGTCTCTGGCGGATTGTTGGCTGGGTAATGCGTTCAGCCTTATTACTGGTGATTTTATCTTTTGCCTTGAGTGAATGGGTTATTCCTGTAACTAATGAGCGTGCCGAAAGTGTAAAAAGTCACCGTTCAGTTGCACAGCTGGGCGAAGTCAAAGGCTACTGGAGCCGGGAAGGCCAGCGCTTTATTTATATTGATTATGCTAACTCGCAAGGAAATCTGCGTAATGTACAGGTAGTCGACTTCGATCAGGATTACCGCTTGCAGGCTTTACTGAATGCTGACTCTGGCCAGTTTGAACAAGATGGCCAATGGCGTTTACAGAATTCTGTACAGGTAGACATTCTGGAAGCCGGGAATGCAGTACAGCATATTGCTGAACAGCAGCCTCTTGCACTGGCGTTAAAACCTAAATATGTCCATATGGTAACACTAGACCCAGAAGATTTATCTCCAAGTCAACTAATAAGCTTCATACGTTATATGGAGGAATACAGTCAAGTACCCAAAACCTATCAATTGGCCTTCTGGCAGAAACTGGCTTCACCATTTGCCCTGATTACCTTGGTACTGATTGCCTGCTCATTTATTTTCGGTCCTTTACGTCAGCAATCGATGGGCTTCCGGCTGGTTATTGCGCTGTTTATCGGTCTCGGCTTTTACTATCTGCAGGATTTTCTTGGCTATGCCAGTCTGGTCTATTCACCTTCTCCAGTCTGGTTTGTCTTTTTCCCGATTCTGCTGATGTTTATCGGTGGTAGTTATTTGTTATATCGGGCACGCTAGACCAATTGAAGGAACTGATAGACGGGATCGTCTAAACTCATCTCGACTACATAGAGTCTTGAGCCAAAATTGGTTAAGATAGCCTGATGAATTTGCAAACAGAAAAGAGTGTAAAAACATGACGGATGCGACAACAGGCAAAATTCCACACGTACTGGTCATCATGGATGGCATAGGTCATCGTGAAGCGGTTAAGGACAATGCCTTTCTTGCGGCAAAAACACCCACTCTGACCGCTATGAAGCAAAAGCATCCGCATGGCCTGATTTCTGGATCTGGAGAGGACGTGGGGCTTCCAGATGGACAAATGGGTAATTCAGAAGTGGGCCATATGAATTTGGGTGCTGGTCGAGTGCTATATCAGGACTTTACTCGTATTACCAAGGAAATCCGTACCGGAGCATTCTTTGAACATGAAGTGCTGGTTGATGCCGTAGAGAAAGCGAAGACAGCTAACGGTGCAGTACACATTATGGGGCTGCTATCCGAAGGTGGAGTGCATTCACATCAGGACCATATTATGGCCATGTGTGAACTGGCGCTTAAACGTGGTGCACAGGTCTATCTGCATGCGTTTCTAGATGGCCGCGACACGCCACCAAAAAGTGCCGAGCCATCTTTGCAGAAGCTGGATGCCTTATTTGCCCAATACCCGGGTCAGGGGCGTATTGCCAGCCTGATTGGCCGCTATTATGCTATGGACCGTGATAACCGCTGGGATCGTGTAGAGCAGGCCTATCGTCTGTTAACTGAAAGTGAAGCACTGCGCGTAGCAATGACTGCAACTGAAGGACTGGAGCAGGCCTATGCAGCAGATGAGACAGATGAGTTTGTAAAAGCTACTCGTATTGGTGAGCCTGTAAAAATTCAGGATGGTGATGCAGTGGTCTTTATGAACTTCCGGGCAGACCGTGCACGCGAACTGACCCGTGCTTTCGTGGAAAAGAATTTTCAGGGGTTTGAACGGAAGGTCGTGCCAGTATTATCCAAATTTGTGATGCTGACCCGTTATCAGGCCACTATTGATGCGCCGGTTGCCTATATGCCGGATGCTCTGGTTAACTCTCTGGGCGAGTATCTGTCCAATCTGGGCAAAACCCAGCTCCGTATTGCCGAAACTGAAAAATATGCTCATGTGACTTTCTTTTTTAGTGGCGGCCGTGAAGAAGAATATCCGGGTGAAAAGCGCATCCTGATACCTTCTCCAAATGTGGCAACTTATGACCTTAAGCCTGAAATGAGTGCCTATGAAGTCACGGATGAACTGGTCAAGGCTATACATTCAGGTGAATATGATCTGCTGGTAGTAAACTATGCAAATGGTGACATGGTCGGCCATACCGGTATATTTGATGCCGCAGTAAAAGCGGTTGAAGCAGTAGATACTTGTCTTGGCCGGGTATATGAAGCAGTAATGGCCAAGCATGGACACATGCTGGTGACAGCTGATCATGGTAATGTTGAACAGATGCAAGACTACCAAAGTGGCCAGGTCCATACCCAGCATACCACTGAACTGGTTCCTTTCATCTATGTCGGACCGACCTCTGCAGAGATTAGCGAAGGGGGAGTACTTGCCGATGTTGCACCTACTTTGCTGAATCTTATGAAATTACCTGTACCGGCAGAAATGCAGGGACGTAATCTGGTTCAGTTAAGTACCTCTTAAACAACGATAGGTGAATCATATGCTCCAGCACTGGAAATACAGGGCAGTAATTGCCGGCCTATTAGGGTGTTGGAGTAGTACTATTCTGGCTGCAAATACGGCTAATGATGCATTTGTGCCTGAGTTAAATTCACCCGTGACACAAGAAGATTTTGCTGAGATTCCGGTTGAGTCCATTCAGCAGTTTGTCGAGATTTACGGAATTGTAAAAGATAACTATGTTTCCGATAAGACTGATGATGAACTGTTTCAACAGGCAATTAGAGGATTGGTCAGTGGGCTGGACCGTTACTCACGCTATCTTTCAGCAGAGGATTACCGTGAACTGATTCAATATACTGAAGGAGATATTGCTTCAGTTGATTTTAACTTAAATTATGATGCGCATGATCGCCAGTGGCGGATCCGTGATTTAAAAGATGGCTCGGACTCTTCCAAACTGGGATTACGCAACGGTGTATCCGTCTCGCGTATTGATAACCAGGAACTTAAGAGTCTGAACCACAGCCAGGTCAATAACCTGTTATATGGTACTGTCGGTTCAACGCTAGAAATGCAGCTGGGCAATAACGCCACACCGATCAGTTTGGTCCGTAACAAGAAGATTGAAGCCGATATTGAGCCGATATTGATTCATAACCAGCAGGTTCTGGTACTCAAGGTACATGTATTCCAGCAGGATACTGCTAACCAGATTAAATCACTTATTGAAGAGAACCAGTCGCCACGTTTGAAAACAGTCCTGATTGATTTGCGCAATAACCCGGGTGGATTGCTCTCGGCTGCGGTTGAGACTGCAGATCTATTCCTGAATCAGGGCGTTATTGTTTCAACCAAAAGTCGTTCAGAAGGCAGCCAGCAGTTTCAGGCTTTACCGGGCAATGAGTTCCAGAACCTGAAAATGGGTATTCTCATCAATAACCGTTCTGCTTCTGCGGCTGAGGTGTTTACAGGAGCTCTAAAAGCTCAGAAACGAGCCTGGGTTATTGGTGAAAAGAGCTATGGTAAAGGTGTAGTCCAGAAGTTATTTCCATTACCTAATGGTGCAGCACTACAGATGACGGTGTCACATTATTACACTCCAGACGGCAACATGATTGAAGGCCGTGGTATTCAACCGGATCAGCTATTTCCGATGAGTCCAAGTATTAAAGAAGAAACTTATCTGGACAATGTGGCAGAATTACTATTAAAGAAATATCCCTGACTACTCATCATCGGTATCCAGCCCAAATTTTTTAAGTCGATAACGTAAAGAGCGAAAACTCATTCCAAGTTTTTTAGCAGCCAAAGTCCGGTTCCAGTGTGTCTGGTTCAGTGCAGTGAGCAGAACTTCTTTTTCAATATTTTCCAGATACTGCTCCAGGCCTTCAGCAGGAATTTTCCTGTGAGGGGTAAACGGAATAACTTGGTCCGTTAGCGGTTCATGATTAATTTGGCCTGCTACAAAATTTTGGACATTGCGCAAAGGTGCACTTTGTAGTTGGGCTAAATCAATATATTCATTATCACTTAATGTGATCGCACGTTCGATAATATTACGCAGTTCACGCACATTCCCCGGAAAATATTGCTGCATCAGAAATTGCTGGCCGCGCTCGGTCAGAATTTTATTGGGAATATCCCACTCCTTACATACTTCCTGAATAAAATGTTTAGCCAGCAGAAGAATGTCATCTTCACGTTCACGCAGGGGGGGCAGAACAATATCCATGACATGAATCCGAAAGAAGAGATCCTGCCGGAACTTACCTTGCTGTACCAGTATTTCCAGGTCCTGATGACTGGCACTAATTACACGAAAATCGACATCAATTTCCTGATCACTACCAATCGGACGGATTTTCTTTTCCTGTACGGCACGGAGTAATTTAACCTGCATGGCCAGAGGCAGTTCAGCAATTTCATCCAGAAACAAGCTACCGCCATGGGCAGAATAAATTAGTCCCTGTTTGTCCTGACTTGCGCCGGTAAAACTTCCCTTTTTGTGTCCAAACAGCTCACTTTCCATGAGATCGCCTGGAATAGCGCCACAGTTAATAGCAATAAATGGACCATCACTGCGGTTACTTAAGCGATGCACCAGATTAGCCACTACTTCCTTGCCTGTACCGGATTCACCAGTAATAAAAACAGGTGCCTGTGAACGGGCAATTTTTTTCAAGGCAATTTTGAGCTGCTGGATTGGCAAAGAAGTGCCAATCAACATCCGATTTTCCAAAGCATCTTGAACCAGTTGCTGAGCCGATTGAGGCGTATTGAGTGCTTTTTGAACCAGTTGCTGTAGATGGGCCTGATTGACAGGTTTACTGACAAAATCAAAAGCGCCAGCCTTGAGTGCTGAAATAGCAATTTCCATATTGCCATAGGCGGTCAAAACGGCGATCGGTGTACAAGGATAAAGTTGTGAAACATACTGGACTAATTCCAGCCCATTGCCATCTGGCAAATTCAGATCAGTCAGGCAGGCATCATAAGCATGTTGCTGAAAAAGTTTTTTTGCCTGCTCCAGTCCATGTGCAATGTGGGTTCTGATATTGATTTTGGCCAAAGACATTTGCATTAAAGTACAAAGGTCCTCCTCATCATCGACCAATAATATAAGTGCCTGCTGATTTGTCATGATGTTCGAAAAACCTGGTTAATTCTAATAAATAATGGAGCATTCGATTCGAAAACATGCGCCTTGTTGTTGCTTGACATAAGTAAGTTTTGCATGATTAGCCTCACAAAAACTGTGAGATAAATATAATCCTAAACCAGTTCCATTGATTTCGGTACTAAAAAAGGGTTTAAACAATTGTGAAATATCGCGCTCTGCTACGCCTTGACCAAAATCAATGACATCAATCCAGCCGCGTTCTTCTGTGCCATGTACCCGTATAATTATAAAAGACTGCTCTGCTGAATTATGCCTTAATGCATTACGGATCAGATTAATAAGCACTTGACGTAGCTGGAGCTCATCAAAATAAATCCAGATATCCTGCTCAATCTGTAGCTGTACAGCCTGTTTTATATCGATCAGGTCTTCATTTAAAACTTGGGCAAGAAAACCTGATAACCTGATTTTAGCAGGCTCAGTCGGACTGTTACGTGCCATATTCAAGGTATCATGGATAATCTTGTCAATACGTTGTGACTGCCGGTCAATCATGCCTGTGAGCATCTGCAACTGTTCTGGCTGGCTGTCAGCTAATAATTCATTAGCCTGAACAATAGCTGCCAAAGGATTACGAATTTCATGGGCAATACTGGCCGAAAGCTGTCCCAGTGCCATCAGCTTTAATTGTTGTACCTGCTGCTTGATTTTCTGGGCATCCTGCAATATCAACAGGGTTAAAGCTTGATGAGGCACAAGAAGTTTCTGAACCTGTATATCGACACTGAAAGGTGAAAGCTGTGATTCAAACAGGAACCTTTCACCATCTTTTAAGTCACTAAACCGGATAAGCGTATACAGGTCTGGCTGGAGTTTACGTAGAAAATACTTTTCATCAGTAAAAATCGGTGGAATACCTAGTAATGAACAGGCTGCCGGATTATTTAAAATCACCTGCTGCTGCTCATCTAAAACTAAATAGCCTACCTCAATTTGCTCCAAAATAGCCCGGTTAATATTCTGTAGCTGGTTAAGCTCAATGGACTGATAAAAATTCAGGTTTTCCAAAAGGCGAAACCGCTGTACAGCAATCTGTCCAATGCCATACATCACAAAAAATAAAAAAGCTAATAAAGCACTATTACTGATACTGTTGAGATGGGAACTGTTAAAAAAACTTCCTACTACCTGCTGGTAAATCACACTAATTACAGCAACCAGTGTGATAATTAAAGCAAGCTGGGGCCTGAGTAAAATTGTTGCGGCAAAGACCGTCACTACAAAAAGTAGACTTAAGTGCAGATTGGGTCCACCCAGTGCAAAATTTAGCAGGCTAAAACAGCATACATCTACTATAAACAGTAAAATAAGCTGCTTCGAAATTTCAAAAGGTAGAATTTTATAAAAAATCAGCTGGATACAGCTGATCAGGGCATAACCGACAATACTATAAAAGTACAGGTCAGGATGCTGGTAGTCTTGAGCAACAGTCTCAAGGGTTAGTGCAAAAATAATATTAAGACTAAGTGCTAAAACAAGACGATAAGCACTGTACCACTCTCCCAGACGGTAGATGGTCTGAAGCAGTGAGGCGGGACGTAGGGGGGCCATCTTTACGCCTATACTTAAGGTTTAATCAAGCCATAACGGATCGCCAGATGGGTGAGTTTCACGTCACTATCAATATCAAGTTTTTCAAATATACGGTAACGGTAAGTATTGACTGTTTTAACACTGACAAAGAGCTTGTCTGCAATTTCCTGAGCACTGATACAGTTCACTACCATCATGGCAACCTGCATTTCCCGTTCAGACAAGGCATCAAAAGGAGACTGCTGTGTATCAGAAAGATAAGAACTGGCCAACTGTTCGGCAATATCAGCACTAAAATACTTGCCTCCTTGCATGACCTTATTAATAGCACGTACCATTTCTGTAATAGGTGCGCCTTTAGTGATATAACCTTTGGCGCCAGCTTTAAGTAACAAAGACGGGTAAGGTTCCTCAGCTAAACCACTGACCGCCAGAACCTTGGTTTCAGGGGCAGTCTGTAAAAGACGACGGGTCGTTTCTACTCCGCCAATACCTGGCATGTTCACATCAAGTAAAACTACATTAGGATGAAGCTGCCGGACCAAGGCAATGGCTTCTTCTCCAGACTCTGCTTGCCCGATCACCTGTACATCTGCATGATCTTCTAACATACGACAAATGCCAGTACGTACCAATTCATGGTCATCGACGACTAAAATAGTGATCAACTTGGCTCTCCTTAAACTAAAAAATCATGATTTTTGTTACATAAAGCAAAATTAGCTTGCAATGAAACGACAAAATTAGCAATCCTATCTCTAAAATTGAACGAATAGATATGCACAATTACCTAAGCGATAAAAAGCTACGGGTTTTGTACAAATGTAAGGCATATTTGAGGTAATTAGCAAATCGCGTTTTGCCTCTCCAAGACGAGTATACCGCCGTGAAAAATTCTAAAAAGTCTTTAATGCATGTGCTAAGCATGTCTGTCCTGCTTGGCCTGAGTTCAACGAGCTTTGCAGAACTCATTGTGAACTCCTCTCCGGGGGGCAGTAACTCTGCATCACTTAACTGGTCATCAGAAGATGTCAGCCAGTTTATGAATGCTGATGAACCATCCCCACAAGGTTCTACCAGCGTTACTACCACTATTCGTCAGCAAAATAGTCCAGCAGCTACTCTGAAACCTAAAACGGTTCAGATTATTAACTCAACCTCGTATGTGAACCAACCTTCAGTGAATGCCCGTGCAGCACTGGTCATGGATGCACAAACAGGTGAGGTACTGTTCAGTAAAAACACCAACACGGCATTACCGATTGCATCAATTACCAAATTGATGACCGCCGTAGTGACTTCTGATGCACGTCTAAATATGTCAGAAGAAATTACTTTGCAACCTATTGACTTTATTGGTCCTAAAAAAGCCAGTTCTACTCTGCGTGCCGGTGACAAAATGAACCGTGCAGAAGTTCTGCTTTTTGCTTTAATGAAGTCTGAAAACCCGGCAGCGGCGGCTCTGGCACGGACTTATCCAGGCGGAAAACCGGCATTTGTAGCAGCAATGAATGCCAAGGCACGCGAGCTTGGCATGCATAGTGCCAAGTTTTATGAATCTACGGGTCTGGATGCACGTAATGTCGCATCTGCCCGTGACTTGGGTATTCTGGTAAGTGCTGCTTCTCAGTACGGCCTGATCCGCCAGTTTTCAACAACACCCACCTATGATTTTAATCTAGGCTACCGTGTGCTTAAATCGAATAATACCAATGCACTGGTACGTAACGGGGGCTGGAATATTAACCTGTCTAAAACCGGATTTATTAATGAAGCAGGCCGTTGTGTAGTTATGCATGCAACTGTAAATCAGCGTCCGGCTATTGTGGTGCTATTAGGTGCGTCAGATACCCAGTCTCGTAATAATGATGCAACCCGTTTATTTAGCTGGCTTAATCAGCTTCCTAAGAATATTTAACCCAAACCTCAAGAGCTGATGATAGAATTTAGCTCTTAAGTATATAAAAAGCCCTGTAGAAACAGGGCTTTTTATATTCAGGCCAGATTATTTTTCCATATTGGAGAGAATAGAGGTCTTAACATCATTCATTGTGGCATCAATCGTCAGCATGACCGCATCAGCACATTGCTTGATTGCTGTATCTGGATCTTTCAAACCGTTTCCTGTTACTGTGCAGACAATAACTGAACCTTCAGCAATTTTACCCGCCTTAATATCACGGATCGCACCGCCAATTGAAGCAGCTGAAGCAGGTTCTACAAATACACCTTCATACATTGATAACATACGCTGTGCGTCTAGAATTTCGCTATCTTGCAGTTCATCAAACCAGCCCTCAGAATCACGTACAACTGCTTTAGCATGGTTCCAGCTTTGTGGATTACCAATGCGGATGGCTGTAGCCACAGTCTCTGGCGCAGCTACGGGAGCACCACGCAGGAAAGGAGCAGCCCCTGAAGCCTGATAACCCACCATAACAGGTAGGCCTTCAGGCTTAGGTCCAGTAAAGGTATCTGTTACGGCATCATAAATCACTTGCTCGAACTGGTCAGCAGGCTGATTGGCAACAGCTTCAGTATAGCCCATCCAGTGTGCAGTAATATTTCCGGCATTACCTACAGGCAGGCAGTGATAATCCGGTGCACGGCCAAGAGCTTCTACAATTTCATAAGCAATGGTTTTCTGGCCCTGTAAGCGGAATGGATTAATTGAGTTAACAATAGTTACTGGTGCCTGATCGGCAACTTCTTTCACCAGACGCATACCATCATCAAAATTACCACGGATTTGCATAGTGATTGCACCATACATCATGGCCTGAGCCATTTTACCCATCGCAATTTTGCCTTCAGGAATCAAAACAAAAGCTTTGATGCCGGCACGTGCTGCATAAGCAGCCGCAGCTGCCGAAGTATTGCCTGTAGATGCACAGATAATAGCTTTAGAGCCTTCCTCAACCGCTTTGGTTACTGCCATGGTCATGCCACGGTCTTTAAATGAACCAGTCGGGTTAAGACCTTCATACTTCACATAAATTTCAACATCTTTACCAATAATACGTGGAATATTCTCAAGCTTGATCAGCGGCGTATTACCTTCGCCCAGAGAAATAGCACGAGTCGTTGCTGAAACGGGCAAACGGTCACGATAACGGTCTACAAGACCGGTATAACGGTTGGCATTAGACATGATGATGTTCCAAATATGAGGTAGAGCTGGTGAGAGGGCTAAACCCTCTCCACCTGATTAACTATCAAGCGATTCTAAACGAATTCGCACGATTTCGCCACGAACGGCAGATAAAGCCTGAATTTTTGCAAGAGCTTCATCCATTTTTGATTCTACAATCGGATCAGTCATGATGACGATTGGAATAATATCTTTAAGGCGCGGTTGCTGCATGATGGCATCGATACTAATACCGTCACGACTTAATATGGTGGTAATATCGGCCAGAACACCAGTCTGGTCTTCAGCATCAACACGGATATAATAGCCTGTAGTCATTTCTTCGCGGCTCAGGATTGGCAGGTCAGTCAATGCCTCAAAAGCCAGCTGCGGAATAGTACCTGCACCATCTTCGGTATAGGAAATGTCCCGCACGATATCAACTACATCAGCCACTACTGCAGAGGCTGTTGGTCCGGCGCCGGCACCGGCACCATAGTACAGGGTAGGGCCAACAGCATTGGCCTGAACCAGTACAGCGTTTTTCACACCATTTACATTTGCAATAAGCTGTTCCTGAGGTATCAGGGTTGGATGTACCCGTAACTCGATACCAGCACTGGTACGGCGGGCAATACCCAGATGTTTGATACGGAAACCTAGTTCTTCAGCATATTTGACATCTTGAGCAGTAATCTTGCTGATACCTTCGGTATATACCTTATCAAACTGCAGTGGGATACCAAATGCAATTGAGGCCAGTAAAGTCAGCTTGTGTGCAGCATCGATCCCTTCGACATCAAAGGTCGGGTCAGCTTCTGCATAGCCCAGATCCTGTGCTTCTTTCAGTACATCAGCAAAAGCACGGCCTTTTTCACGCATTTCGGTCAGGATAAAGTTACCTGTACCGTTGATGATGCCAGCCAGCCAGTCAATACGGTTAGCAGCTAAACCTTCACGAATTACCTTAATAATCGGAATACCGCCCGCAACCGCAGCTTCATAAGCGATCTGTACTGCATGATCATCGGCTGCCTTGAACAGTTCATTACCATGTTCGGCCAGCAGCGCCTTATTGGCAGTAACCACCTGTTTGCCATGTTTAATGGCTTCCATGATGACTTCATAGGCCGGATGAATGCCGCCCATAAGCTCTACCACTACATCAACATCAGGCTGACGTACAATTTCAAGCAGATCAGCGCTTTGCTTGACTGCAGCCGGTAAATCCAGGTCAGGACGTGGACGGCGGGTACCGACGTGGGTGATTTGAATTTCTCGACCGGTGCGACGTTTAATTTCAGCAGCGTTTTGTTCTAATAGTTTAAGGGCTCCACCACCCACGGTCCCAAGACCGAGTATCGCCAGACGAACTGGTTTCACGTCACACTCCATACATCATTAAAAACTTGAATAGGCCTAGATCATAGCTAAAAAAACCGCCAGACTCTAGGGTGAAGATTGATTATCTTCACCTATAAAAAATATTTAGGTTTTATATAAAAATTAATTATTTAAGCGTTTTAACAGTTCATCCGGTGCAAGGTAGCCTCCTAGGTATTCACCCTCACTGTTATAAATCGCTGGTGTTCCATTAACTCCCATACGGTGACCCAACTCATACTGTGCACGAACTGGAGTTTTACAGGTTGAAGCAGGAAGCTGTACTCCCTGAATAGCCTGCTCAAATGCAGCAGCGCGG
This sequence comes from Acinetobacter sp. FL, assembly GCF_040744925.1. NCBI lineage: Bacteria > Pseudomonadati > Pseudomonadota > Gammaproteobacteria > Moraxellales > Moraxellaceae > Acinetobacter > Acinetobacter sp. FL. The sequence goes on from NZ_CP160437.1 coordinate 178,305, forward strand.
TCTTTACTGCACCAGATACTTTCCATCGCAGGGAAAAGCTGATCACCACGTGGCCAGGCAATATAACGTACTTCGATGCCCTTGGCGGTGATTTCATCCATATGCGCATGCAGTTTCTGGCAGTATGGACAGCTAACATCGGTAAATACGTAAATTATGTGCTGGGTTTTATTTTTAGCGGGATAAACGATCAGATCTTCAGTTTTCAGTTCCTGTAGATAGCGTTTATTCTCAACTGATTGCAGGTTTTCACTCACACTATGCAACTCCTTGTCCCCTAGACGGATCACATCACCTTGAATCAGATATTTACCATCACTGGTGGCATAAACTGACGGCATTCCCTCGAGTGAAACCCAGTACAGGTTTGGCACTTCTGTTGCCTTGACATCAACCACTTTGGCATTAATGTTGGCCTTCTTGAAATGCTGTTGCAGTGTCTTGATCAGACGTTGCTGGGCATTACGCTCGGATAGGTTGGATGCTTCACCTGTTGCAGGAGCAGTTGCAGTTAAGGTATTGGTATTGCCTTGGTTATTCTTGTCATTAGAACAGGCGCCTAGCAGGAGAGTAGTACTCATGGCACACGCCATAAAAATTTTCGAACGGGTAAATAACATAGACAACCCTTATTTTAAACATTGTGTTATTTGAAGATGTTTAGCATAACAAAAATATGGGGCGTGAGTTCAATCTTCATGTGCTGTTTTACCAGCTTATTCTCAAGCCCTAGGATGATGAGCTGCATGCAATTGCTGCATACGGATCTGAGCTACATGAGTATAAATCTGGGTAGTGGATAAATCACTATGGCCCAGCAACATCTGCACTACACGAAGATCAGCACCATGATTAAGTAAATGTGTGGCAAAAGCATGTCTTAATGTATGTGGGGAAAGCTCTGCCTGTATACCTGCTTGAAGAGCATAACGCTTGATGGCATACCAGAAATTTTGCCGGCTCATAATCCCGCCATGCTGAGTTAAAAACAGATAGTCTGTTGCACTTTTATAGAGTTGTGGCCGTGCTTCATTGAGATATTTCTCGACCCATTCAATGGCAACCTGTCCCAAAGGGACTAAACGTTCTTTGTTGCCTTTACCGGTAATACGTAAATAGCCCTGTTTCAGATTAATCAGCTCCAGCCTTAAATTTAACAGTTCAGTGACCCGCAGTCCGCAGGCATATAGAACTTCCAGCATAGCCCGGTCCCGCAGTCCTAGTGGAGTATTGATGTCAGGAGCATGCAGCAGGTGTTCAACATCGAGTTCAGACAGATCTTTAGGAAGCGCATGGCCAAGCTTAGGCGTTTTGTGTGTGGCAACCGGATTATCGCTTCGTAATTGCTGTTCACGCATAAATTTGAAAAATGAACGTAAGGCTGACAGTGTCCGTGCAATTGAACGGGGACTTTTGCCCTGTTTAGTGAGTTCAAACAGAACATCAGCAATATCTTCACTGTTCCAGAGCGGTAGCGGAGTAGAGGGACAATATTCACTACACTGGATAAGATCGGATAAATAAGCATTCCGGGTATGCGGACTAACAGTCTGTGCAATTAAAAAATCACGAAAACCCTGTAAAAAACTTAAATGTTCCGGAATCTGCACCGGAGAGGGGATACGTGGTTTTTTATTGAGCATTTAATCTGTTCCAATCCATCTCTTCATTACTGGTCAAACTGTAGTTTAAAACAGAATGATTGTCGATTTGTGCAGAAAAATAGAATTGAAATCGATCCCTATTTGTTAATTATTCTCATTTGTTTGTTATACTGGCCGGGCAAAAAATATTAGGATTAGATGCGGTGCGTTTATCAGAGCTAAAAGTTAAGCAAACTGCCATCATTACCAAGGTCAACCGGACTTTGGATGGCACTTCAGAGCAGTCTGACCTTGTAGCAAGCCGATTGGAAACCTTGGGCTTTGTTCCAGGAACTCAGGTTCAGGTCATTACTAAAGGGCTATTCGGTGGTGATCCAATCCTGATCCAGATTGGTTTTACCCGTTTTGCCCTGCGTAGAGCCGAAGCAGAGAAAATTGAAATCAGTAAAGAAGGAACACCTGCATGAGTGAGCCCTTACGTGTTGCCCTTGTGGGAAATCCTAACTGCGGAAAAACTTCTTTATTTAATCATTTGACCGGTACCCGCCAGAAAGTAGCCAATTATGCCGGGGTAACGGTTGAACGGAAAACCGGGTTTTTCGAGCTGCCTTCGGGTCAGCAGGTGCGTGTACTGGATTTACCTGGAACCTACAGTTTAAATGCTACCAGTCCGGATGAGGCCATTACCCGCGATGTAGTGCAAGGCAAAATTACCGAAGAAGGCCAGCAGGATGTATTTCTGTGTGTGGTGGATGCAACCAATCTGAAACTGCATTTAGGGCTGGTCATGGAAATGATCGAGCTTGGCCGTCCGATTCTGCTGGTTCTGAACATGATGGATGAAGCACGTCGTCGCGGCATGCAGATCAACACACAAAAGCTCTCTGAACGCCTGGGTGTAAATGTGGTTGAAACTGTGGCTGTACGTAATGCCGGGGTTGAAAGCCTGATCAATTCACTGGATCAGCGCAAGTTTGATGTGCCACATACCGAACTCAGCGGCTTATCAGGCAGTACTCATCAAAAGATCACCCATATTTTAAAAGATGTGGTGAACTATATTGATGAGGAAGATAAACGTACCGACTTTTTTGACAAGATCTTCTTGCATCCAGTCTTGGGGCTGCTGAGTCTTGCCTTGATGATGTTTGTGATTTTTCAGGCGGTTTTTGCCTGGGCTGCGCCCTTTATGGACGGGATCGAAACTTTCTTTGGCTGGCTGGGTGAAACTATCAGTCCTTATATTTCTCAGCCACTTCTCAACAGTTTGGTGGTTGACGGTATTATTGCCGGCGCAGGCGGGGTTGTGGTGTTCTTGCCACAGATTCTGATTCTATTTTTCTTTATTTTAGTACTGGAAGAGTCTGGATATTTACCTAGAGCAGCATTTTTGCTAGATAAACTGATGTTCAAGGCAGGACTGAGTGGCCGGGCATTTATTCCTTTACTGTCCAGCTTTGCCTGTGCAGTTCCTGGTATTATGGCAACCCGCAGTATTAGTGATCCACGTGACCGTTTAACCACTATTCTGGTGGCGCCACTGATGACCTGCTCGGCGCGACTGCCAGTTTATGCATTGTTAATTGCTGCCTTTATTCCGGAGCAGACAGTCTGGGGCTTTATGAATTTGCAGGGCCTGGTCCTGTTTGCTTTATATATGGCTGGTATTGTTAGTGCGCTCTTGGTGGCGACCATCATGAAGTTCTTCTATAAAGATAAATCTCAGCATACCTTGCTAATGGAGTTACCAAGTTACCGCTTTCCGGATATTAAAAATATCTGGATTGGTCTGCTGGACCGTGGCAAGATTTTCTTGAAGCGCGTGGGTGGCATTATCTTTGCACTGTCGGTTCTGCTCTGGTTTCTCTGTACATTTCCGCAGCCACCAGCAGGCGCGACTATGCCAGATATTGACTATAGTTTTGCCGGGATGCTTGGCCACTTGATGCAGCCAATTTTTGCCCCACTTGGCTTTAACTGGCAGATTTGTATTGCCCTGATTCCGGCCATGGCTGCGCGTGAAGTAGTGGTTGCAGCTCTTGGAACCGTTTATGCCCTGTCTGCAACCGATGAAGATGCGGTATCACAGGGACTTTCACAGCTGATCAGTGCAGATGGTAGTGGCTGGTCACTGGCCACCGGTCTGTCTCTTCTGGTATGGTTTATTTATGCCCCGCACTGCCTGGCAACACTGGCAACAGTACGCCGTGAAACCGGTTCATGGAAAACAGTGGCCTTTATGACCACATATCTGTTTGGTCTGGCATATTTTATGTCATTCCTGACCTATCAAATTGCTTCACATTATTTTGCTTAAGTGAAGAGAGGAGGTTGAGATGGTTGAAATGATTATAGTCGCGCTGGTAGTGATCTGGAGCGTAGTGGTTGTCTTCAAAAAGGTCTTCCCAAAAACTGCCAATTCGATCTTCCTCAGCCTTTCTCGTTTCTGTGAGCAGAAACACTGGTATACACTGGCAAAATGGTTAAAACCAAAGTCAACCAGTAGTGGCTGTGGTGGGAGCTGTGGTTGTGAGGCCAAACCAGATATGAAACAGATAAAAAATGATGAGGTAAAGCCTGTAAAATGGCACTAATCCTTGAATAACAATAACTGAAACTATAAAAAGCCGTCCAAGATGACGGCTTTTTTACGCGCTGACACAAAAAAAATGAGGTTAAAAGCAAAACAGAAAAAGCTTTCAAAATCTCAAAGTGCTACCATTTCGTCAGTTTCTAAATACACATAGATGCGGGGCAAAAATGTTAATACAGCGTGGCGGATTAAAAGTCGTGGCCGGTTTGGGCATCTCGGGCGTATCTGCCGTGAATTTTCTCCATGAGCGTGGTTATCAGGTGGCTGTGACAGACTCACGGGCCCATCCACCAGGGCATGACCAGATTCCTGTAGGTATCCAGACCAGTTTTGGACAACTAGATACCGAGTTACTGCTACAGGCTGAAGAAATCATTTTAAGTCCCGGTCTCGCACCACAGCTTCCTGAAATTCAGCAAGCTATAGCAAAAGAAATTCCAGTAGTAGGTGACATTCAGTTGTTGCGCCGCGCCACTGAAGTGCCAATTGTAGCGATTACCGGATCGAACGCTAAAAGTACCGTGACCACATTGATTGGTTTAATGGCAAAAGAGGCTGGGAAAAAAGTTGCAGTGGGCGGGAATTTGGGTCGTCCAGCGCTTGATTTACTTAAAGATCAGCCAGAACTGATTATTCTGGAACTATCAAGTTTTCAGTTAGAAACCACTTCACTGTTAAATGCCGAGGTGGCAGTCGTGCTTAACATGAGTGAAGATCATCTGGACCGTCATGGTGATATGCTGGGTTATCATGCAGCCAAACACCGGATTTTTCAGGGCGTTAGAAAAGTCGTCTTTAACCGTGATGATGCCTTGAGCCGCCCTTTAGTTCCTGATGCTGTGCCAGTACAAAGTTTTGGGCTGAATGCACCAGATATGAACCAGTATGGTGTACTGTGTGATACAGACGGTACACTCTGGCTAGCTCGTGGCCGCGAGCGCCTGCTGAAAAGCACAGAAATGTATATTCAGGGTACGCATAATATTGCAAATGCACTAGCCTGTCTGGCTTTAGGTGAAGCTATCGGTTTACCTTTAAATTCTATGCTAAAAACATTAAAAAGCTTTAAAGGCTTGGCTCATCGCTGTGAATATGTCGATACGGTGAATAACGTACGCTATTACAATGATTCTAAGGGAACCAATATCGGTGCAACTCTAGCGGCAATTGAGGGCTTAGGCGCAGCCATAGCACCCCGTAAAGGTAAGGTTGTGGTCATCTTAGGCGGACAGGGCAAAGGGCAGGACTTTAAGGCTCTTCGCGCAGCAGTTCAGCAATATGTCAAAACAGTGGTACTGATTGGTGAAGATGCACTGAAGATTGAACAGTCAATTGAAGGCAGTACTGAAATTCTGAAAGCTGCAACTTTACAAGAGGCGGTACAGCTATGCCATGCCAAGGCAGATGCAGAGGATGTGGTTCTGCTGTCTCCTGCATGTGCCAGCTTTGATATGTTTAAAGGTTATGATGATCGAGGTCATCAGTTTGTTGCTTGTGTAAAAGCATTGGTCTAAAAGAAGAAAGATAAGGAAAGGTCTATGGCTGGGTTTGCTCAGACAACCATTAACAAGGTCCAGCAGTGGTATGAGCGTTGTGCACCACGAATACCGGCTGAAATTACAGCGCGTAATGTTCTGATTTTCTGTGTTGTGGCATTGCTATGTCTCGGGTCGGTGATGGTTGCATCCGCCTCGATGCCCTATGCTGAGTATCTGCATGAAAATCCGTTTCATTATATTATACGTCACGCTCTTTCAATTGTAGTTGCAGCGATTGCAGCATTTCTGACTTATAAAATTGCCCTGAATGTCTGGTTTAAAAATACATTCCCATTATGGCTTATTACCATTGTATTACTAGCCGCCGTGCTGGTCATCGGGACTGAGGTAAATGGTTCTACCCGCTGGATCAGGCTGGGCGGTTTTACTTTGCAACCCACCGAAATTGCAAAGGTAATGATGGCAATTTTTACTGCAGACTATGTGGTGCGCCGTGCTGAAGAAGTGCGAAATCACTGGAAAGGTCTGGTGCGTTTAGGTGCAATCATGGCTATTACTGTAGGCCTGATTGTGGCAGAGCCAGACCTCGGCGCCACGGTGGTTATTGTCATGATGATGCTGGGTATTTTCTTCTTGGCCGGTGCACCGCCACGAACCTTCCTGATCTTTTTAGGCGCCGTAGTTGCAGCAATCGTATTCCTGATCCTGTTTGAGCCTTATCGATTCCAGCGACTGATTTCTTTCGCCGACCCTTGGGCAGATCCGCTTGGTGCCGGTTATCAGTTGTCTAATGCATTGATGGCATTTGGCCGGGGGGAGTGGTTTGGAACCGGACTTGGGCATAGTGTACAAAAACTGTCTTATCTACCAGAAGCGCATACTGACTTCATGCTGGCCGTCTTGGGTGAAGAACTGGGCTTTTTTGGTATTTTTGTAGTCATTGGCCTTTCTTTTACCATGCTTGCCTGCTGTATCAAAATTGGCCATCGCGCACTGCAACATCAATACCTGCGTGCAGGCTATCTGGCTTATGGTATCAGTATTATTTTTCTGCTGCAGATTCTAGTTAATGCCGGCATGAACATGGGCCTTATGCCAACCAAAGGACTAACGCTGCCTTTCATTAGTTATGGAGGAACCTCACTCATGATGTGTGCTGTAATGATCAGCCTGATTTTAAAAATTGATGCCTCTACTCAGGTCCTCAATCCAAACCGTGAAGAATCCAGCTTTTAAATTTTCTAAATCCGGGCATGCTCCAGTACCATGCCCGGCATTTCATGGCCACAATGCAGGCATTTTACAAGTTCTCCTTTAGCCTTTGACAGGGGCAGGAGAGGTATAAAAAATAAGGAAAAATACTGACGTTGCTGCTTCAGTTCATAAGCGCTGCGTGTCCGGCAAACTGGACACACAAACTGTCCATTTTCAACTGTTTTTGTTTTGGGCCCGATACCGAAAATAAAAAACATCTTGCTGCTCCACTGATCTGTTCTGCTCCATTGCAGCTTACTTTTCAGATTCAAGCAATCTTTTCATGTTACAGATAGTGACCATTTAGCATCAAGCTGTGAGGTATGGCCTCAACACTCCACTGGCTAATTGCCTGTTTGAGCATTAAAGAAGGCGCATCCAAATCAACAGCAGGCTGATTTAGAGCATTTAAAGCTTTTTGTAGTAAGACAGAGGGCTGGTTTAAATCAAGTGCTAATGCCAGATTCTGTTTGGAGAGCTTTTGTCCTTGACTATTCATTGCAAGTGGAAGGTGCATATAATGCAGTACAGGATAACCCAGCACTGAACCCAGCCACATTTGCCGGACCGTATTGTCGAGCAAATCGGCACCGCGTACCACGTGAGTGACGCCCTGTAAGTAGTCATCCACTACTACAGCCAGTTGATAGTTAATAATGCCATCACGACGTTTGAGCACAAAATCACCCAAATCATAAGCCAAGTTAGAACAATGCTTCCCTTGCAGTCGATCTGTAAAGCACAGTTCTTCGTCACTTACCTTAATACGGATGGCCTGCTGCTCAAATGGAAGATTAAGATGGCGGCAGGTACCTGCATAGATATGATTGGAGCCTAATATTTTACGGGTACACTGGCAGGCATAAACCAGACCCTGCTTTCGCAACTGTGTCAAAACCGACTCATAAATATCAAGACGGTCTTTCTGGAAAATAATATGTGAATCTACCTCGAAACCAAACGCCTCAATGGCACAAAGGATATGCTGTTCACTACCAGGAGAGATTCTCGGGATGTCTGTATCTTCAATCCGGACCAGCCATTTACCCTGTCGGGCTTTGGCATCACAGTAACTGACCACTGCTGTAATAAGTGAACCGAAATGTAAAGGGCCGGTTGGCGATGGCGCAAACCGACCCACGTAATGCTCTTGAACTGATATTTCCCTTTGTAAAGGAGAGATCAGAAAGGAATTACTGCTCACAGAATTAGCCGTTATTCTGCTTCTCTTTGATTTCCGCCAGTGTTTTGCAATCAATACATAACGTAGCAGTCGGACGCGCTTCTAAGCGGCGTAAACCGATCTCAATCCCGCAGGTTTCACAGAAACCATAGTCTTCATCTTTAATGGTCTGTAAAGACTGTTCAATCTTGCGGATCAGTTTACGTTCACGGTCACGGGTCCGTAACTCGATTGCAAATTCTTCTTCTTGGGTAGCGCGGTCATTGACATCAGGCAGGGCAGTATTCTCATCTTGCATGGTGTTTAGAGTACGGTCTACTTCCGACATCAATTCAGCTTTCCACGCTTCTAGAATCTGGCGGAAATGCTCAAGCTGCCCTTCAGACATGTATTCTTCATTTTTTTTAGGCTGATAAGGCGCTATACCAAACAAGCTTGCTGTTGTACCTGCCTCTGAAGTTTTAGCTTTCGGCTTACGGGTACGTTTTGCAGCAGTTTTTTCACTATCTGCAGCTTCTGTATGTTCGTCTAAGACTTGATTCTGGTTGTCATTCGCCATATAGGGCATTCCTCATCATATACGTATATCTATACGCAAAAAATATGGTGATATGCAAGTATTATATCCATCCCCCTAGGGTGAATTTTCCCATCAGGGGCGGTCATCATATAGATATTTTAATTAAGATGATAGTCACTCTCTCTCAGACTATCGGCTTAATACTAAATTTAAGGGTCTTAAATTAGCCCAAAATTTAAGAAATGAAAAGTTAATAGCCTGAAATTTCTGTCTCAATTCTGTGATGAAAATCTTTTAAGCGATATACTTTCGTATCTAACTGGCCATTGCTGTGCAGCTTGAGTATCCGGTAGCCTGGAGCCTGCTCATCTAGCGCAAACTGGTCACTGAATGGCTTAAACTGAACAGAGGTAGATGGGGTCGATAAAAACTGGATATTATTCCAGATATGGATGGAGTCCTGATGTACATGACCACAAATTACAGCCTGTATATTACTATGCTGAGCCAATATTTCTGTCAATTCCGGGGTATTCTTGAGTTTATGCTGGTCGATCCATCGGGATCGCATCTCGAAAGGGTGATGATGGCAGGCAATTAAGACATGCTGATGCGCATGTTGCTGAAGTTGCTGTTCAAGTGCCTTCAGCTGTGTCTGGCTAATGTGGCCATCTACTCGGCCATCCACTGCACTATTTAATAAAAACAAGCACCAGTTTCCAAGCTCGACAATACCCGGTTCATGATAACTCTGCTGAAACGGAAAATAATCAAGATCATCATGATTGCCTGGAACCTGAAAAAAGGGTATTCCTAAACCCTGCATATAGCTGAGATAACGCTGGTATGTGATCTGTTCGGGTTCCTGGGCCAAGTCTCCTGTATGAATAATCGCATCAATGTGGGGATGCTGGAGAAGAATCTGCTGTATGACTGCATGAAAGCTCTGTTCGGGGTTCATCTGTACAAATTCTTTTTCAGCTTGCCCCATCAGATGCGTATCGGTGATTTGTATGATCACCCAAGTATCTCGATGCTCCATTGAATGAGAGACTATCATCGTTATCCTTCAGTTCTTTATTATTGTGATTACATGCTGCCTAAGCCATTGCAAGGCCATGATGACTGGGGCATTACATAACCGATTCTGCTGAAATAGCTGGTCAATGTCCTGATAGTCCAAAATATGAAGACGAATATTTTCGCCTTCATCGGGCATACCAAAGATTCCTCCATTTAGATCGAGCTTTGCTTGGGCTGTATATAGATGAAATAACTCGGAGCAGGCCCCTGCAGAAGGGTAAAAGCTAAAAAGATGTTGCAGGGTGTGAATTTCGCAACCCGATTCCTCAAGACTCTCACGGTACAGACACTGTTCAGCAGATTCACCTGCATCAAGAACACCCGCAATTACTTCAAGCTGCCATGGTGATTCATGGTCATCGACAGCACCAATACGGAACTGCTCAATCAAAGCAAATTTCTGCTGTTCATCATTATAAATCAGGACACCTGCCGCCTCTGGACGATGAATCAGCTCGCGCTGTAATACAGGAGTGTAGGTATTCTCGCCAAACAGGCGATGACGCAAGGCGACTTTCTCGACCTGTATAAAACCTTGGTACACACTTTCACGTGCTTCAATCTTAACATCGGTTGCAGAATAGCTGGCCTGTTCAATGATGGTCATACGTTCAATCAGGATGAAGAAATGTTTACTTCATCCTAACTGAGATTAAGACGTACTCAAATGTTTTTTTAGAAATTTAGACTTTATGATAAAGCTTCTGGCCTGCCTCATGGTAAGCCGCCTTCATCGTTTCAAAGCCTTCTTCTACCTGCTGTGCTATTTCGAGTTCCTGGTTCTTTGCCTGATTCTGGGCATAATCCCGGACATTCTGGGTAATTTTCATTGAGCAGAATTTTGGACCACACATTGAGCAAAAATGAGCTGATTTATGTGCCTCTTTGGGTAGGGTTTCGTCATGCATACTGCGGGCTGTATCAGGGTCCAGACTCAGATTAAACTGGTCATCCCAGCGAAATTCAAAGCGGGCTTTGGACAGAGCGTTATCACGCACTTGGGCTCCGGGATGGCCCTTAGCCAGATCTGCTGCATGCGCTGCAATCTTGTAAGTGATAATCCCGTCTTTTACATCTTTTTTATTTGGAAGCCCCAAGTGTTCTTTTGGCGTGACATAACACAACATGGCAGTACCGTACCAGCCAATCATGGCGGCTCCAATAGCCGAGGTAATATGGTCATATCCCGGAGCAATATCGGTAGTCAGCGGCCCTAATGTATAAAATGGCGCCTCCTTACATACTTCAAGCTGCAAATCCATGTTTTCCTTGATCATATGCATAGGTACATGACCGGGGCCTTCAATCATGACCTGCACATCATGTTCCCAGGCACGTTGAGTCAGCTCGCCTAGAGTTCGTAGTTCATTAAACTGCGCTTCGTCATTGGCATCCTGAATACACCCCGGACGCAAGCCATCTCCCAGACTGAAAGAAACATCATAGGCTTTCATGATTTCACAAATTTCATCGAAATGGGTATACAGAAAATTTTCCTGATGATGGGCCAGGCACCACTGTGCCATAATCGAGCCGCCACGCGATACAATACCGGTCAGACGCTGAGCAGTCAGTGGAACATATCGCAGTAATACGCCAGCATGAATAGTAAAGTAATCAACACCCTGTTCAGCCTGTTCAATCAAGGTGTCTTTAAAAATTTCCCAAGTCAGGTCTTCGGCTACTCCATTTACTTTCTCCAGCGCCTGGTAAATTGGAACAGTTCCAATCGGTACCGGTGAGTTACGGATAATCCATTCCCGGGTTTCATGTATGTTTTTACCAGTCGACAGATCCATAATGGTATCGGCGCCCCAGCGGGTTGCCCATGTCATTTTAGAAACTTCTTCATCAATTGATGAGCCCAGAGCCGAATTCCCGATATTGGCATTGATTTTGACCAGAAAGTTACGACCGATGATCATCGGTTCAATTTCTGGATGATTAATATTGGCAGGAATAATGGCCCGACCTGCTGCTACCTCCTGACGCACGAACTCTGGCGTGATTTCACGTAAATTCTGTGCACCGAAGTTCTGGCCACTATGCTGTCGGGTGTCAACGCCGTGACACTGACGCTGATTTTCACGAATAGCAATATATTCCATTTCTGGCGTAATAATACCCTGTTTTGCATAGTGCATCTGGGTAACATTTTTACCTGCTTTGGCACGACGGGGCTGTGAGATATGGGCAAAGCGGATTTCGGCAGTAGTAATATCTTTTAAGCGCGCCTGTCCGAACTCTGAAGAAAGCTGGTTCAGGACTTCGGTGTCTGCACGCTCTTCAATCCATCGTTTACGTACATCTGGCAGGCCCTGCTTCAGGTCAATCTTGATTCTCGGATCGGTATAAACACCCGATGTATCGTAGACCATAACTGGTGGGTTGTGTTCACCGCCTAGACCGGTTGGGGTGTCGGTCAGACTGATTTCACGCATGGGAACCTGAATGTCGGGACGTGAACCTTGTATATAGACTTTTCTTGAAGCAGGCAAAATACGGGTCAGTTCTTTGGCTTCTTGCTCATGCTGACTAGATAAAGGTAAAGAAGAATGATTCGTTAACTGGTTCATGTACATGATCCTTATGAATGATATCAACGAATCAAGCACGACCAAAAACGGTGGCAGATTTATTCTGTAAGAATAAAAGAAGAGCTTCAGTTTTTAGATGGCTTGATTCCTACGCAGGTCTTAACCTGATCAGGTTCAACGGTACTCATGATCAATTCCTGAAAAAAGGAATTACATGATCTCAGCGAGTAATTACTCGCGCTCCGTCAAGCATGTAAAGATCTTAGCATGGATTTTCAGAATGAACAGCCATGCTTGAAGTAACAATGTAGTTCTTTGGTCTTAATAACTTATACAGACAGCATCACTAAAACAGTCACGATATTGGTAACGTGGGGAGTTGGCATAAGGGTCACGTAACTGAACATATTTTTCCAGCTGCCGTAAGGTCAAAATATTTTCCTGTCCTGAAAGACGTTCCGGTGCAGTCAGCTGAACTTTTATTTTCTGATTACGCTGGGCGGGTGACATCTCTACAAATTCTAAAAAGCGTTTGGCCTGGGCGGCCAGTTCCGAGTCGCGCTGTTTAGCAACTTGCTGAATCACAGTCAGTGCATCTGGCCGTATAGAAAGCTCACCAGTATATGTATCAGAGATTGGGGTGTTATTCATACCTTTAAACAGGAATGAGGTATAAAGTGAAAGCAGCAGTCTGGCATCATCTATAAAGCTGCTATTCGGATATTGCTTGACATAGCTTTCCCAGAACTGTGCACGCTGTGCGATTTCATCCCAAGAAATTGTCAGTGCGCCATCACGCAGAGGACTCTGCTGGTTCTGGCTAGCCAGTGTTTCAATAAAGATTCGCTCGGCAGTCGGTAAATAGGGGGCAAAAATCTGTGCCAGATATTGCGGCTGGCGGCGATAACTGAACATGCCTTCTCCACCATCATACAGCTCATAATATACTTTGCCCTGATGCTTGAGCAGGTACTGATCACGCGGTGAAAATTTTTCGGTATAACTCTGCTGTAACGTTGGATGAGGTGACTGGTTAAAAGCATAGTCTTCAAATGCCGTCTGCTGTTCAGGAGTACGCTTAACTGTCAAAAAGCGCTGATACATGGCATTCGAAGCTTTGAGAATCTGTTTTTGCTGTTCAAATTTTAGCTGTGGCAAACAGGTTTTAATTTGTGCATTGACTTGATCTAAGGCCTCTACTGTACTTTCCGAATTAATTTTCTGCATCTGTTCTGCCAGGTTCAGGCAGCGGGTATCATCCTGTTGTGGAGCAATACGGGTAGGAGGCGGCGTTTCTTGCTTGGCTGTTTTCTCCATTTCGGGCTTCTGGCAGCCAGCCATAGCTAACACCAGCAGGGATAGAGAAAGATAAGCAAGAGGCTTCATACGTTTTTTCCTCCAAGGCGGGGGACTACTTGACTCAGGTTGTATGATGCGTGAGCAAGACAACAGCGTACTAAGAGCGAGCAAACTAGCAGAATATGGTTGATGATGATTATCTTTAAAAACCCAGTAAAAGCTGTAGTATTGTTTAAATTATTTGTAAGCAATATGTAGTATGAATTTAGGCAAGATAGCTGGATTTTACTATATTCTTACCCTATTGAAACTGCCTGAAGTCAAGAACTGGGAAAATTTAATAAAAATCATACTTAAACTTGGCTATTCATGAGTAATATGGCATACCTGAAAACTGTCCTGAAAAAGATAGTTCGGTTTTTTGCGGTGTAGATGGGCATTTAAAAAAATGAAGAAAAAAATTTTCCTGAGCCTGTTTTTTCTAGCTACAAGTCCACAGCTTTATGCGCTTGATCTGGTAGAGGCTTATCAGCGTGCCAAACAGTCAGACCCAAGCTGGCAGGCCAATCTTTACCAGTATCAGGCAGATCAGCTTAATCTGGGTATTGCGCGTACTAATTTTTTGCCGACAGTCAGTGTCAGCGGTAATATTACCCGTAAACATCAGGGAAGTGACCATAGCAATAATATGACCATTCCAGGTTTTGAAAATTTTGGTGATGCCTTGATGTCATCGACCTCTACCACGAAGCAAATTTCGATTACGGCACGTCAGCCCTTATTCCGTAAAGATGCCTGGGAGGGTTATAAACAGGTACAAACCTCCGTACTGCTGAGTGAAGTACAATTACGCCAGCGCCAGCAGGACCATATACTCAATGTGGCTGAGAGTTATTTTAATGTCTTACGTCAGCAGACACTGACCAGTTCCCATTTACAGGAAGAGAAAGCATTATTAGAGCAGCTGGAAATGATGAACGCCAAGTTACGTGAAGGACTGGTTGCCCGTAGTGATGTCAGTGAAGCCAATGCCCAGTATCAAAATGCCCGGGCCAACCGGATTTCAAGTAATGTACAGTTACTTCTGGATCAGGAACAGCTGGCACAACTAATTGGGCCATATCAGGAAAGTCTGGCGGTGCTTCAAGAAAATTTTAGCTATCAGCAACCTTATCCGGCTAATTTGCAAGAATGGACTACCTTGGCACAAAATCAGAATCTCTCAGTACAGCAGGCACGTTTGCAACAAAAATATAATGATGACCAGCGCCGGATTGAACGGGCAGCCTTATATCCGCAGCTTGAAGCAGTAGCTACCTATGGCTATACCAAACAGTCACAGGAAACACTCATCTCTGGTGATGGTCAGTTTGACCAGATTGGCGTGGAAATGAACTGGAATCTTTTTAATGGGGGACGCACACAACAAAATATACGAAAGGCTACAGTCGATATCCGGCGTACTGAAGCAGAGTTGGAAGCTGCTGTCCGTAAAAGTACAACTGATGCCAAACAGGCCTACCTGCAGGTTCAAACTGACCAGAATAAATTAGAGGCCCGTAAGGCCGCGATGCAATCATCCGAGCTGGTATCACGTGCTTCACGTGCCCAATATAATGAAGGTTTAAAAACTATAGTAGATGTATTGCTGGCTCAGCGTAATGCTTTTTCTGCCCGGCAGGATTATGTAAATGCACAGTATGATCATCTGATTAATATATTGCGTTTGAAAGCCGCCGCAGGTCAGCTCAATGAACAGGATTTGCAGGAAATGAACAGCTGGCTGGTTGAAAAGTTTTGACAGCTATTCATAAATGAACTGTCATCAAAGTTTCATCATAGCTATGCTTTAATACAAGATGCATCAGAATTTTCTTTTTAGCTGGCTGGAGTCTTTATCTTGAGCTTGAATAACCCTGTATTAAGTCACCATATTTCTTCACAGTTTAATGAAGAACTGCAAGGTGTTACGACTAAATTTATGACTATGGGCGGTCTGGTCGAGCAGCAGGTGGCCAATGCAATACGGGCTTTGCTGGATACAGATACCAATATGGCTATCGACGTACAGTTTCAGGATAACGTAGTAAACCGTTATGAACGGGAAATTGATGAAGGGTTAACCCTGATTCTGGCACGCCGTCATCCGGCTGCGATTGACCTGCGTATGGTGATCGCGATGAGTAAAGCAAATACTGACCTGGAACGGATTGGAGACGAAGCCGCAAAAATCGCCCGTATTGCCCAAAACTTATGTGAAGAAGGCGGATCGCCACGGGGTTATATGGAAACCCGGCATATTGGCAATCAGGTGCGGGTTATGATTCATGATGCACTGGATGCTTTTGCTCGGGTCGATGCTGAGCAGGCGCTTAAAGTACTTTTAGCCGATGCCGATATCGATCGTGAATACCAGTCAGCCACCCGTACTCTAATGACTTATATGATTGAAGATCCACGCCATATTTCCCGGGTACTGAACGTAATGTGGGTATTGCGCTCACTTGAACGTATTGGTGATCATGCCCGTAATATTTCGGAACAAGTAATTTATATTGCAAAAGGACTTGATGTACGTCATACCAGCCTGGATGAAATTGAAGAACACGTACAACGTCGCTAAACAGACGTTTTAAAAAGTGAAAAGGCCCGGGGAAAGTTTCCCGGACCTTTGAGTCAAGAGTAAGGAAAAATCATCACATCCTGTACCCATTGCAATTTTTAATTATTTTTCTATGCTCACCTAGCTTCCTGCTTGGCTACAACTTTAGTCTAATGGAATTAAGTAAATATCGTAGAAGTAAAAATCTTATATCACTGTAAGCTAAAGCTTATACAAGAGTAAGCAAAAAATTAAATATAGAATAAAAAAAGTCCCAGACTTTGGGGGAAATCTGGGAACGAAAGAGGAGCTCATTCAAAATTTCACTTATGCAGAATTCATCAGAGCTTTATATAAGTTTTCTTAAAATCAGTATAAGAAGTTCAGGTTTATTACTCATTATAGTTCATGTGTTTTGATGTGAAGGGCATGTAAATTAAGTTAATATAGTGTAATTAATTGCTTTAAAAATAAGCTTTGTCTTTATTTATTAAAAGTATAAATTGAACAGCAATATCTTGACCCACTCTAAAGTGGGTCAAAAAAAAGATTAATTTTCTGGTTTCCAGCCCTCAGCTTTTTCTACACTTGCATCATTAGTGAAAAATTTTTCACGTTGCTCTTCAAGAAATTTTTTTGCGTCGGGTTCAAATACATTCAAACGCTTTTCATTAATGAGGGTGGTCTGGTGCTGTAACCATTCCTGCCAAGCCTGTTTAGAAACCGTGTCAAATAGTTCCTGACCTCTAGCGCCGGGGAAGGGCGCAAATTCTAACCCTTCCATTTCTTTTTGATATTTACGGCAAAACACCTGTCGAGACATATCAATACTCCAAAGTTAAGATATAGCGTTTAAGCATAAAGCTTTTCTAAACGCGCATGCGCACGATCAATAGCTGCTTCTACTTGAGCCGGGGCCGTACCGCCAATATGGTTACGCGCATTTACTGAAGCTTCCAGAGTTAGTGCTTTTTCAAATACATCTGCCTGAATCAGGTCAGAGAACTGTTGAAGCTGTTCAAGGCTAAGTTCAGAGAGATCCTTACCTTCCTGAACGCCCAGAGCCACTGCTTTACCTACGATTTCATGTGCATCGCGAAAAGCGACTCCATTTTTTACTAAGTAGTCCGCAAGGTCTGTTGCAGTAGAAAAACCGCGAAGGGCTGCTTCACGCATGATATCGATATTGGGTACCAGAGCTGGAATCATGTCAGCAAATGCCATCAATGAACCACGTACGGTATCAATTGCATCAAATAATGGCTCTTTATCTTCCTGATTATCCTTGTTGTATGCTAATGGTTGGCCTTTCATTAGGGTCAACAGGCTCATCAGGTCACCATAGACACGACCGGTTTTACCACGTACCAGTTCAGGAACATCGGGATTTTTCTTTTGTGGCATGATTGAAGAACCCGTACAGAAACGATCCGGGATATTAACGAATTTGAACTGCGCTGAAGTCCATAGAATCAGTTCTTCGGACATGCGTGATAAATGCATCATGATTAAAGATGCAGCAGCATTAAATTCAATCGCAAAGTCACGATCCGATACGGCATCTAACGAGTTTTCAGCAACTGTTTCAAAACCCAAAAGTTCAGCCGTATATGCACGGTCAATTGGATAAGTTGTACCAGCAAGTGCCGCAGAACCTAATGGCATGCGATTAACGCGCTTGCGGCAATCAATAAGACGTTCAGAGTCACGAACCAGCATCTCAAACCAGGCCAATAAATGATGACCAAAAGTCACAGGCTGTGCGGTTTGTAGATGGGTAAAACCGGGCATGATGGTTTGGGTGTTTTTAGCCGCCAAACCCAAAATGCCTTTTTGTAATTTTTCCAGCAGATCTAAAATGGCATCAATTTCATCACGGACATAAAGACGGATATCAGTTGCGACCTGGTCATTACGGCTACGGCCGGTATGCAGTTTTTTACCTGTAATGCCGATACGCTGGGTCAGGCGTGACTCGATGTTCATATGTACATCTTCAAGGTCAATGCGCCACTCAAAATTTCCTGCCTCAATATCTGCTTTAATGGCAGTTAGACCTTCAATAATGTCATCACGTTCCTGTTCGGTCAGTACTCCTACTTTGGCAAGCATGGTCGCATGAGCAATTGAACCGGCAATATCCTGTTTATAAAAACGTTGGTCAAATTGTACAGATGCGGTAAATTCAGCCACAAAAGCATCGGTAGCTTCGGAAAAACGGCCGCCCCACATACCGGAAGTCTGATTCTGGGCAGGCGTATTGGAGGAATGAGAAGATGTGGTCATGTCGGCTCAGCAAAATAAAAAAGAGTATAGCAAATTCAACAGCGCTTGCCGAAGCACAGCGTGATAATTCCGCAATACCATCAATAAATAACCGGAATAATTTATATTCTTTTACAAAGCGTGGACGCTGGCAATATCTAATCGAATTAATTCTGGTCAGTACGCTGTTGTCACTGATCCTTATTCTGGCAAAAGCGGGAACATGGCAAAACCTTCAGCTTGGCCAATTGGCACAGTACATTTTTTTTATTCAATGGGTAGTATTGTGTTTTACTGCTTTGGTAGATACCTGGCAAAACCAGTTCAGACAGCTCAGCCATTTTTATGCCTTACTGTTCGGTTTTCTGCTACTTCAGTGCATTGTTCTTTTATCTACCTTCAGTCTGAATGTGCTGAACTATTGGGGCAGTCATTTGAGCTGGACGGGAATAGATTCCGATATTTTATTTAAAGATATAGGTTTAAATCTCAGTTTTGGGATATTGATGGGAGTTATCTTTCTACGTTATCTGTATATGCGGGAACAATGGTTCAGACAGCAAAGTAGTGGATTAAATGCCCGTATACAGGCCATGCAGGCACGTATTCATCCGCATTTTTTATTTAATAGTATAAATAGTGTAGTAAGTCTCATCAGTACAGACCCTGACAGGGCTGAAACAATGCTGATCAGCTTGTCCAAACTTTTTCGTGCCAGCCTGCAAGACCTCAAGCTGGTCAGCTTACAGCAGGAAATTGACTTGTGCCGGCATTACCTTTCAATTGAGCAGATGCGGCTGGGTGAACGGCTCCAGGTAGAGTGGAAAATAGAAAATACTCACTCTTTAAATCAGGTTTATATTCCACTTCTGACCTTACAGCCTCTGATTGAAAATAGTATTTTCCATGGAGTTGAAAGTGTCTATACTCAAGGTACCATCGGTATACTGGTTGAAATACTTCAAAATCAAGTTACTATAGTCATTACCAATCCTTACTCTTTAGATAAAATAACATTACGTAAAGGTCATGGTATTGCTATAGAAAGTGTACGGGAGCGGTTACAGGCCTATTTTGGACAGTCTGTACAGTTTCAAACTTTTGCCGGTGAGGGGATTTATACCACTATCGTGCAGTACCATTATAAATAAAAGAATAAAACCAGAGTCCAGATCAACATATATAAATTAAATGAAGTTGGTCTAGACAAGGAGAAGAAATGGATATCCTGATTTGTGATGATGAGCCATTGGCCGTCGAACGCTTATCTCGTCTGGTTACCCAGCTCGGGCACCATGTAGTCGCTACAACATCAAGTGGTCAGCATACGATTGAACTGGTCCAGCAGTATCAGCCTGATGTGGTATTGCTTGATATTCAAATGCCGGAAATGGATGGTTTGCAATGTGCTGAACAGCTAAACCAGCTGGACCTTATGCCGGCGATTGTCTTTTGTACGGCTTATGAAGATCATGCATTGGAAGCTTTTAAATCAAGTGCGGAAGGTTATCTGCTCAAGCCCATAGAGGTCAGTGAGCTGCAGCAGGTTCTGGACAGGCTGACCCGTTTGAACCAGGCACAAATGTCGGGCCTGAAGCAGAAAGATATAGATACGGCAAAATTACAGCGCCAGCAAATTACTGCAAAAAGTTATCGGGGTGTTGAGCTGGTGCCTGTGGAGAACATTTACTATTTCTTAGCTGACCAGAAATATGTCACAGTACGTCATAAACATGGCAGCATTTTGATTGATGAGACCTTAAAAGAACTTGAACAGGAATTTTCGGAGAAGTTTATCCGGATCCATCGTAATGCACTGGTATCTGTTGACTATCTGGATGGGCTTGAGGTTGTGACTTCCGGACAGTATCAGGTACGCTGCCGTGAACTTGACGAGCGGCTGGCCGTAAGCCGTCGCCATTTACCTGGTCTGCGTGAGCGGATACAAAAGCTTTAAAGAACTAAAATAGGACGGTTTTATCGGCTTTGGACGATAATTTACTTGCATTTTTAGGGGATCACGTTAAGTTTAAAGGGACTTTTTAACGCCTGAATTATGATGATGACCTTAAAAATTGCAACCCGTAAAAGCCCTCTAGCGCTCTGGCAAGCTGAACATATTCGTGCCCGTTTGCAGGAACTTCACCCTGGCTTGACGGTAGAACTGGTCACGTTTGTAACCCAGGGCGATAAGATTCTTGATACTCCTCTGGCAAAAATTGGGGGTAAGGGCCTGTTTGTAAAAGAACTTGAAGCTGCCTTGCTGGATGGACGTGCTGATTTGGCAGTGCACTCGATGAAAGATGTACCTATGCATTTGCCAACAGGGTTATCGTTACCTGTGATCTGTGAACGTGAAGATCCATGTGATGCTTTTGTTTCAAACCATTTTGAAGGCTTTAAGCAGTTACCAAAGGGGGCAACAGTCGGGACGTCAAGTTTACGCCGTAAAACCCAGATTTTGAAAGCCCGTCCAGATCTGAATATTCTTGATTTACGTGGTAACGTGGGTACGCGTCTGTCTAAACTTGATGCAGGTGAGTATGATGCGATCATTCTGGCTAGTGCTGGTTTGAAACGTCTGGGATTGAGTGAACGCATTAAACATACCCTATCTCCGGAATTAAGTCTGCCCGCTGTTGGCCAAGGTGCGCTGGGACTAGAATGCCGTACAGATGATCAGGCCATACTTGATCTGATTTCTCCACTTCAGCATGAGCAGACAAGTATATGTGTACGGGCAGAGCGAGCATTTAATAGTCATTTGGAAGGAGGGTGTCAGGTTCCGATTGCTGCTTACGCGACTCTGGAAAATGGCCAGCTCCAGCTTGAAGGCCGTGTAGGAAGTGTGGATGGCTTAATATTACTTTCATCTCAAGTTTCAGGACAACCGGAACATGCTGAACAGTTGGGGATTGAATTGGCAGAAAATTTATTGTCACAAGGTGCTGGCGAGCTGTTAAAAGCCCTTTATAAGTAAGTTTTATGCTATTTATTAATACCCGCCCGCAAGAACGCAGTCAGGCATTAAGTCTTGCCTTACTGCAAGCAGGTCATCAAGTACTTGAGCTGCCTTTACTTGAACTGACACCAACTGCTTACTCACTCCAGCTACAACAGCTCTATCAGAGTCTGCCATTCTGTCAGGTAATTGTAGTAGTGAGTCCTGCAGCAGCAGATATTGGAATGCAGTATCTTCAGCAAAGTGGCATCAGCCTGAACGATTTAAGACAATTACAATGGATAGCGGTAGGCCAAACCACAGCTGAACACCTGAAACATTACGGTATTTCCAGTCAGGTCCCTAAACTTGAGACTTCAGAGGGGATGCTTGAGCTTGATGTATTCAGACAATTTGATGACCTGCACAGTGTAGCATTCTGGCGTGGAGAAGGGGGGCGCCAGTTTATGATGCAAAATCTGCATCAGCAGGGAATAAAGGTTTTGAACTTTATTTTATACGAACGGTCCTGCCCGACACAAAGCATTCATGATTTTTCTAAAGTTGCAGCACAGATTATACAATACGGAAATCAGGTGCTGGTCCCTATTACTAGTGAAGCCAGCTGGTCTAACTGGCTGGATTTATGCCAGAATCAGCAGTCTGTTTTGCAGCTATGTCATTATCTGGTGCTGGGAGAGCGTTTATATCAGTTGATACACGGTTATAAAATCCAGCATCAAGCCAAATTTCAGGTTTCAAAAATAGAATATTTAAAACCTGAGGTCATACTCCAGTATATTGCAGAGTTGCAAGGGAAATTATGAGAAAGTTTTTGTTCTGTATAATCATTCTGGCGTTGGCTTGGTTGGCAAAAATTAGTTATGACCTGTTTCAGGTTTCCCGCCAATTACCGGAAGTAGAAGCCAGTTTGCATCGAACTGAGCAGCTCAATGCAAGCCTCAACGACCAGGTAGTAGCTCTGCAGCGCCAGATTAGCCAGATAGCAGTGACTACCTCCACTAATCCCTCTCAGTCTCCCCAGCAGCAGTCAATTCCGGCCGTTTTGGCAGAATTTAGCCCGGTCGCATTAATTGGTGAACGTTTAGAGCTGGTTCAGTTTGCTGTCCGGCAGCAGCAGTATGTGTATGCGCTGGAAAAATTATCAGAACTGGATCGTGATTTACATGGCTATGTACTGGCACCTGAACTCAAACAAAGTCTACATCAGGCGATTCATACAGATCAGTTAGCGATTCAACAGTTCGTGCAGGCTAAAACTCGGCAACAAGAATCTTTAGATGCACTGTTGTTAGAAACTGACCAGTTACTGAAGCAGGCCATACAGCAAAATAATTTAAGTCCTGCCAAGATTCAGCCGCAACATTTCTGGCAGCGCTGGTTGCAGATTGAACCGGTTCAGCGTCCAGGAGCTATATTGATGAATCGGCAACTGGTTCTCAAAGAGGTACAGCTAAGGCTGTTACTGGTAAGACAGTCACTTATGCAGGGGCAATATGCAGAATACCAGCAGGGCTTGGATGATGTAATTAAACAGCTGAATCAGTTACCCGACTATGACAGCCAGCAGTTAAAAAAACGTTTAATGAATATGAAGTATCTGCCAGTCATACCAAATCCGAAACTTGGTGCTATGACATTACTGGGTTAAGGGGGCAGTATGAAACAGATTTTTCTTGCTTATACACTGGTTAGCTTACTGGTTCTGGCCTTATTAAGTGTACTAAGTTATGGCTACGGTGCTGGTTATGTTTATGTGCAATGGCGCAACTGGCAAATGCAGACCAATTTATGGATATGGCTAGCTTTACTGGCAATATTCGGTTTGATTATCCAGCTGGTCTGGCTACAACTAAAACGTTATCTGACTCGGGAACAGCGTAAAACAGAAACTGTACTTGACTTCAAAACCTTACATCCTTACGAGCAGTTGGGAGTGATTTGGCTGTTACAAGCGGAACGGGACCAGCAGTTATTTATTCAACGGGTCTTTTCTCAATCAGGTCTATTAAGAGGAGTGATTGAATCACGCTTATTCTTAAGTAATGCTGAGACAGACCTTGCATTGAAAAGCTTGAATCAGGCATCTCCCCATGCATTTGAACTGGCAGAGCTACAACGGATTGAAATCTTTTTGCATCAGCAAGATCCTGAACAGGCATTAACTCATCTTGAATTTTTGAGTCAACATGCTTTGTCTCCCTGGTTACAACAAGTGGAAAGTGCCTATCAATACAGGATTAATGAGCTCTGGGGGGAATTCGCAGTTCAGTATCCATGGCTCTACTTGCGCTCCAGCAAATATGGTCACTTAAGTCACGACTATAAAAAACAGTGGCTACAGCAACTGCTGGGCCAGTTTGACCAAGCAACTCTTGATGATCTGCAAGCATTGCAGCAACGTTATCTGGACATGGCAGATCAGATACAGAACCGTACACGTGACATTCAGATTCTATGGCTTAAGTTACTGGCACGTATGCCTGAAATGAGTCAGCAGCATGAATCACTAGCCAATTTACTGCTGGCTGATAATTTTGATCAAGATGTTTTCTATTTATGGTTTCAGCAACAATTACTTAAGCAGCAACCTGACTATGAATATGTCGAGCAGCGTATTTTATTTTTAGAAAACAAGTACCCAAGTATCCCTATATTAACTTTTGCAAAATGGCACATATATCAAGCAACTGACCGTGCATTGGAGGCAGAGCAGTTACTTGAACTCTATCCAGATAATATATTGATGATTTATTTAAGGATCAAAACAGTATTTAAAGGAAATGAGGATTTAATCCAGCAATTAAATCTGGTTTTTGAAAATGATGCTAATTTTATGCAGTTAAAGATTTAAGGAATTAATATGACCAAATTAACAGATTACCCAGTAATTTATGAACAGAATGTTGCTTGGGGAGATATGGATGCATTTGGGCATGTCAATAATGTAATTTATTACCGTTATATAGAAAGTGCCCGTATTTGTTATCTTGATGTCTTGAATATACTCAAGCTTGATATTAATACTGTTGTGGCTTCAAGCCAGTGTAAATACCTTAAACCGGTATTTTATCCAGATCAGTTGAAAATTGGCGTCAGGGTTGAAGAGATTAGGAATAGTGCCTTTCGCATGAATTACCTGATATGGAGTAGTGTCCAACAACAAAATGTCGCTTTAGGAGAAGCAGTAATTGTTTGCGTAGATAAAGAGAATATGCAAAAGACACTCATTCCTGAAATAATAAGAGAAAAAATCATTAAGATTGAAAAAACTGTTAAGTATGATTTAAATAACCGATGATTAGTTTTATTAAATAAAACCTCCTATTTCATATTAATTTGGCTATGTTGAGTTATTGTTATTAATTTAATTAAATAGTCTTGATAATTGTATTTAAAATACATAATATGAGTTTGAATATTAATTCAAATAAATATGATTAACCTGTGTTGCGGAGCCAATATTAATGAAGCCAGATATTAGTGAACTTTCGGTAGAAGATCTCAAAAGATTACAGCTTGAAGCCGAAGCATTAATCGCCAGCAAAAAAGATCAAGCAGTAGATGAAGCTTATGAACAGGTTTTAGAAATTGCTGAAAATGTGGGTCTGACTATTGAACAGTTGCTAGAATTTGGAGCGCAAAAGCGCAAGAAAACAACACGTAAATCAGTAGAGCCACGTTATCGTAATACTGAAAATCCTGAAGAAACTTGGACAGGACGTGGTAAGCAGCCACGCTGGTTAGTAGCAGCCCTTGAAAAAGGTGCAAAACTTGAAGATTTTCTGATCTAAGTTTCATCGAACTGTCATTCGACTGCCTTAGAATGTTAAAAAAGCCAAGCATGAATGCTTGGTTTTTTTATAGCAGTGAATTGGCGAGGTAGAAAAATTATGCATAATGGGACGCAGGGGAGAAATATAGTTATAGGAAAAAAATTAAATGTTGGTTATTGCTGAATGAATAAAAGAACGAAGCAATTAACGTGGTGGATATTTGCAGTCCTGGCGTTTTTATTATTTGTAGTGTTACAGATACCTGCTGCCTGGATTATTTCAAAATTTTCAAAAGATAATCAAACCTTGCAAAATGTCAGCGGTAATATCTGGCAGGGCCAGGCAGACTGGCATAAAGATAAATTGCGTGGATCAGTCAGCTGGAAAACCAGGCCTCTCGACTTATTGCTATTACGCTTGGGAGCAGACCTGGAAATTCATAGTGCCAATACAAAGCTAAATGGTACAGTGGCCTATGGTTTAGGTAAAAAAATAATTATTCAAGAGATGAAGGGCCAGATAGCGCCAGAAACCTTAAAGACCTTAGTAGACTGGCAATGGCCAGCCAATAGTATTCAGCTTCAAAATATTAATTTACGTTATCAGAAAAATGATGGCTTTAGCGATGCAACTGGCCAGCTGCAATGGGCAGGCGGACAACTCCTGTATAGCTTGGGCTCACGGCAGGACCGAATGAATATACCCTCTTTAAAAGGAGAGATTCAAGACGACGGTGGAAAGCTCATCTTTAATATACAAGATCAGCGTGGACAGAAAATGGCAAATCTGGTTCTTGACCCGGACATGATGCTGGATGTGCAACTAACCCAGCGTCTACTCTTGAATGTCCCTTCTTATGACGGTAAAGCTGGACTTGATACCTATGTGATTAGCTCCCGTCAGCCTCTATTACGGGGCAACTGGTGATGAAAACCTATCTGAATAAACTCCAGGATATTTCCTGGTCTAAACTGGACCGGGCTGGACCGTTCGTGCTGGCATTATTAATTCTGATCTTTTGCTGGAAGCTGGCAGCGTTGTTCTGGTGGGTGGTAGCACCGTCACAAGGCATACAGTTTGAGCGCGTCATGCTGGGCTCACAGCAGCCACAAGTTCCAAATATTTCTTCATTTTCGTTGTTTTACGAGCCAGGTCAAAGTGCTGCGGCGAATACATCTGCTGAAAGTTTAAATATAGAGTTGCAGGGTGTGGTCATTGGTTATCCAAGCCGTTATTCCTCAGCTGTAATTAAAGTAGACCAGATTGCAGAGCGTTATCGGGTTGGAGAAACCATTGCTAATTCTTCATTTCAATTGGCAGAGGTTTACTGGGACCGGGTGATATTGCGTCAACCCAATGGTACATCTCGTGAAGTTCAGTTTAAAGGAATTGAAAATGGCCTTAACCAGCCAATTGTGCCACCTGCTGACCCTGCCACTTCGGCAGCTCCTTCGCCATCACCTGCAAATTCTTCTCAATCTGCTTTAGGACAGGCGATACAAAAAATTCAGGAAGACCGTGAACAATATTTGCAGGAAATGGGTGTAAGCTCGACCGGTAACGGTTATGAGGTCACCAGCCGTACACCGGCTGCACTGCGCAGTAAGCTGGGTTTGCGCCCAGGTGACCGGATTATGTCTTTAAACGGTCAGCCTGTCGGCCAGGGACAAAGTGATATTCAGTTACTTGAACAAGCCAGACGTGAAGGGCAAGTCAAAATAGAAATAAAACGTGGTGATCAGGTGATGACCATCCAACAAAGTTTTTAAGTGGGGATACCTCACAGTAGTGTTAGGAAAAATAACAGGCTATGGCTTTATTACAACATCATCGTCCACTTTGGGCTTTAGTGGCTGCAGCACCAGTCATCGCTGCTATAAGCACTGCAGCCTATGCACAAACCTGGAAAATTAATCTGCGTGATGCAGACCTGACTGCTTTTATCAATGAAGTCGCCGATATTACAGGGAAAAATTTTGCAGTTGATCCACGGGTCCGCGGAAATGTGACGGTCATCTCTAATAAGCCACTCAATAAAAATGAAGTTTATGACCTGTTCCTGGGTGTATTAAATGTCAACGGTGTAGTGGCAATTCCATCAGGGAATACTATTAAACTGGTTCCAGATAGTAATGTAAAAAGCTCAGGTGTTCCTTATGATGCACGACGTAATGCACGTGGTGATCAGGTGGTCACCCGGGTAATCTGGCTGGAAAATACCAATCCCAATGACCTGATACCGGCTTTACGTCCATTAATGCCACAGTTTGCACATCTTGCTGCAGTGGCAGGAACAAATGCTCTCATTGTCTCTGATCGTGCCAGTAATATTGCGCAATTAGAAACAATTGTCCGCAATCTCGATGGTACCGGGCAAAATGACATTGAAGCAATTACCTTGCAGTCGAGCCAGGCAGAAGAAGTGATTGGACTGTTGGAGTCCATGAGTTCAACGGGCGCTGCTAAAGATTTTAGTGGGGCACGGGTAAGAATTATGGCAGATAACCGGACTAACCGTATTTTGATTAAAGGCGATCCGGCGACACGTAAACGTATCCGGCATATGATTGAGATGCTGGATGTACCCTCAGCAGACCGTCTGGGGGGACTTAAAGTATTCCGCTTGAAATATGCCAGTGCCCAGAACCTGTCCGAGATCCTGCAAGGACTAGTGACCGGGCAGGCAGTAAATAGCAACAGTAATTCAAATAATTCTGGTTCCAGTAATTCTATTAATAACCTGATTAATAATACCGGCACTAATAATCAGGGCAGCACCGGCTCTGGAATTTCTACGCCGGGTATTAACCTCAACGCTAACACTAATTCCGGGCAAAATCCGATCAGTAGTTTTAATGCGAACGGGGTTAGTATTATTGCGGATACTAACCAGAATGCTCTGGTGGTTAAGGCTGATCCCCAGCTGATGCGTGAAATCGAATCAGCAATTCAGCAACTGGATATACGTCGCCAGCAGGTTCTGATTGAAGCCGCAATTATTGAAGTTGCTGGTGATGATGCAGATCAGCTTGGGGTGCAGTGGGCACTCGGTGATATCAGCAGTGGAATTGGCTTGGTTAATTTTACAAATGTAGGAAGCAGCCTGGCCAGCCTTGCTGCTGGCTATCTGGCTGGTGGTTCAGCACTTGCTAATGCAGCCAGTAACTTAAGAGGTTCATCACTTCTTTTAGGTGACTATCGTGAAGGTGCTGATGGCTCACGACGTTTGTATGGCGCCCTAATTCAGGCCTTAAAGGACAATACCAAGTCTAATCTGTTGTCCACACCTTCTATTGTTACCATGGATAATGAAGAGGCTTATATCGTTGTCGGCCAGAATGTCCCGTTTGTTACCGGTTCAGTGACAACAAATGCAAATGGTGTAAATCCTTATACAACTGTGGAACGTAAAGATGTTGGTGTGACTCTAAAAGTTATTCCACATATTGGTGAAAATGGTACTGTCCGGCTGGAGGTGGAGCAGGAAGTATCAAATGTACAGCCTAATAAAGGACAGGCTACAGACTTGGTTACCAGTAAACGTGCAATTAAAACAGCAGTCTTGGCTGAACATGGTCAAACAGTTGTACTCGGTGGACTAATCTCAGATAATTCTATTTATAGTCGACAGGCTGTACCGGGTTTGGGGGCTATCCCGGGCATAGGCCGCCTGTTCCGGTCTGACAGCAACAGTAATGAAAAGCGAAACCTGCTGGTATTTATCCATCCGACCATTGTCGGCGATGCTAATGATGTACGCCGATTAACGCAACGCCGTTATGATCAGCTTTATAGCTTACAGCTGGCTATGGATAAAGACGGGAATTTCGCCAAATTGCCTGAAAATGTAGAGGATGTCTATCAGCAACGTTTGCCAGTTCCTGCTACCTCTGATAAACCTAATGTGTACAAGCAGCTTTCTTCAGGGGGTGTTACTCCTGTGGTAACGACGACTCCTGTAGCGATTGAACCTGCTATTGGGCAACGTAGTGTAGCTTTGCCTCAACCGGAGGTAGAACGTACTAAAAATACAGTAACTACAACTACTCTGCGTCCTGCTTCTTAACAGACAAGGCACGGAACATGAAATAAGGCATGTTATGATATAAAAAAACCACAAGAGATGAGTTTATGACTTGGAAATTACAAGCAATTACAGGTGATATTACGGGGCAGGAAATCAGTATTACCCATGACATGCTGGTGGGCCGGCATCAGGACGCTGATGTATTGTTACAGTCTGCGGAAATCTCCCGCCGCCATGCTGCCCTGCTGTTAAAAGATCAGGGACTTTGGGTACAAGACCTTAATTCATCCAATGGCACTTTTGTTAATAATGTCAAGATTGACCATGAAACCTTGCTAAAAGATGGTGACATTCTGCAATTTGCCAGCCTTAAGTTCTCAATTTTGGCACCTGTAGCAGATGCAGTGCAGGATGATGAGCCAGAAGTTGAAATGGAGCCAGTGGTTGAGTCTACCGAGTCAGTTATGGTTGAAAAAACTGCTGCAGAGCAGATGAACGAGCAAGGTATGCCGAGCCTGACTGAACGTGCAGAAGTTCCGGTTAGCCGTGAAGGGATGCCGCAGCGAGTAGATATTCCTAAGCCAGCGCCAATTCCTGAAACTGTCCAGCCTAAAGTGCAGCCGGAACCTCAGTCCGTGCCACTGGAACAGCCTGTATCACGTGTTGCTGAAGAAAAAGAGCAACAGAAAAATGCATCAGTAGGCTTAATGACAGTGATCGTGCTGATTATTCTGGCAGTAATTGCATGGGTATTCTTTAAATAATTATATAGTCACATTCATGGGCATGCTCGCATGCCTTTTTATCCGGATAAAAAATATGACAGTTGCTCAACTTACAACACGCAATTTAATCCTGTTTGATCTGGATGGAACGCTGGTAGATTCAGCCACTGATCTGTTTAGAGCGATGAATATTAGCTTAAATACCCTGCAACTCCCGATGGTTACAGAACAACAGATTCGGCAATGGGTAGGTAAAGGTGCATCTAAACTATGTGAAGACGTATTACTTAATCTTCTGGGTGAAGTTGAACCGAGTCAGCATCAGCAGCTCTACGCAGAATTTTTAGAAGTATACGCTGCTGGTATTTGTGTGGACAGTAAGCCATTTCTTGGAGTAATTGATTTTCTTGACTATGCCGTCCGGCAAAATATTACTTTGGCTTGTGTGACCAATAAACCACAAAAACTGGCTGAGGCCTTGCTCTATGAATTAAGGCTGGACCAGTATTTTAAACTGGTGGTCGGTGGTGATAGCTTGGAACATAAAAAACCGCATCCTCTACCTCTACTGCACTGTATGGATGTTCTCAAGAGTAATACGAAACAGACACTATTAATTGGTGATTCAAGCAATGATATTGAGGCAGCGCGCCGTGCAGGGGTTGATTGTATTGTCGTAAGCTATGGTTATAATCATGGTGAAGATATTCATGACTCGGCTCCACAGCAGGTCGTAGATGATTTAAGAGAATTAATTGATCATTGAAAAAGTTTAGAAAGTGAAGGATACAACAATGGACGACAGTATGGTTTTTCGATGGCGACATAACATAGCTTTAAAGCCTGATGCCTAACTTACCGAAAAACAATCAAGAGTCCCTGTATGACCACCCTAAACCAGTTTGAATCACTTAAACATGCCGGCTATAACCTGATCCCTGTTTACCGTCAGCGCCTGGCAGATACCGAAACTCCGCTGTCCGTATTTGCGCGTTTAAAACACCATAGTCAAGCTTATCTGTTTGAATCAGTTGAGGGGGGTGAAAACTGGGCCAGATATTCAATGATTGGCTTGGGTGAATCTGTAGTATTTTCTTGTAATGAGGGAGAACTCACTGTAAAAGCTGCTGATGGCCAGCTTACCACCCAAATGTGTGATGATCCATTCCAGTTTATTCGAGACTTCCAAGCTCAGTTTAAAGTACCTGATGCGCAGTTGTTACCCGGATTGCCCGGTTTTACAGGAGGGCTAGTCGGTTATTTTGGCTATGATGCAGTGCGCTATATTGAACCCAAGCTCAATAATATGCCGCAAGCAGATCCAGTGGGCTTGCCAGATATATGGATGATGCTGTCAAAAACAGTCATTATTTTTGACAATCTTAAAGATACGCTATTTCTGATTGTGCATGCAGATATCAATGATCCTGAAGCCTATCAGCGCGCGCAGTTACAACTCGATCATCTGGAAGAGACACTGAATACACCAATCAGCTTGCAGGCTTATCCACACACCCCACCACATTTTGAGTCTCTCACCGGAAAAGATAGATTCCTTGAGTCGATTGAGACAGTTAAGGAGTATATCCGGGCTGGTGATGTAATGCAGGTAGTGCCAGGTCACCGTATGGTATCTGAGTTTGATGGAGAGGCGTTACAGGTTTATCGTGCATTACGTCACCTTAATCCGTCACCTTATTTATTTTTAGTACAAGGCCAAACTTTAACTGATGGCAAGCCCTTTCATGTTGTAGGTTCATCGCCTGAAATTCTTTCTCGTCTGGAAAATGGGATAGCAACTGTACGGCCACTTGCAGGAACCCGTCCGCGTGGTAAAACCAAGGAAGAGGACTTGGCGCTTGAACAGGACCTTTTATCTGATGAAAAAGAGATTGCCGAACATTTAATGCTGATTGATCTGGGGCGTAACGATATCGGTCGAGTCTCACAAATTGGTAAGGTACAGGTGACGGACCGCATGGTTATTGAACGCTATTCACACGTCATGCATATTGTTTCAAATGTGCAAGGTGAAGTAAGTGAAGATATTGATGCACTAGATGTATTTAAAGCTACTTTTCCGGCTGGAACACTTTCTGGCGCCCCTAAAATTCGTGCAATGCAAATTATTGATGAAGTCGAGCCAGTTAAACGTGGGATTTTCGGTGGGGCTGTAGGTTATTTGGGATGGCATGGTGAAATGGATATGTCGATTGCCATTCGAACTTGTGTGATTCGTGAAAATAAGGTTTATGTACAGGCTGGAGCGGGGCTGGTCGCTGACTCGAATCCTGAATCTGAATGGAATGAAACTCAAATAAAAGCTCGCGCAGTGATCAAAGCGGTTGAATTATCATCAAACGGATTGATTTTATGAGTTTTTGAGAGTTTTTTTTAAAAAAACTGTTGCATGCCTGCGAAGTTTTGCTAAACTGCACACCGTTCCGATACGAAACGTACGAAACACTAAGAAGCGCCGGCATAGCTCAGTTGGTAGAGCAACTGACTTGTAATCAGTAGGTCCACAGTTCGAATCCGTGTGCCGGCACCATCTAAAGTGTGTAAGTTTGTAGAGGAAAGCACTGAAATAAGTGCGATTGGTGGGATTCCCGAGCGGTCAAAGGGAGCAGACTGTAACTCTGCCGCGTAAGCTTCGAAGGTTCGAATCCTTCTCCCACCACCAACTTTTACTTTAAATGTAGTGGTCAATTACCAACAATGCGGGAGTAGCTCAGTTGGTAGAGCGGTAGCCTTCCAAGCTGCATGTCGCGAGTTCGAACCTCGTCTCCCGCTCCATTTAAAGCTAAATTTCGCTCTTATAGCTCAGTGGTAGAGCACTCCCTTGGTAAGGGAGAGGTCTCCAGTTCAAATCTGGATAAGAGCTCCAGATACAGTTTAGTAGATTTTTCTACAAAGTTTTTAAAAAGCAGGCTTTTAAGTCTGCTTTTCAAGTATTGGGTGTCTGTTTTTAGACAATGGGTCGATGAGCTGAGTTATCTCAGGGCTGTTTTCTTAAGCTGGTTTCGACGTAAACGAGGAAGATCATCATGGCTAAAGCCAAGTTTGAACGTAATAAGCCACACGTAAACGTGGGCACAATCGGTCACGTTGACCATGGTAAAACAACTTTAACCGCTGCGATTGCAACAATCTGTGCAAAAACTTACGGCGGTGAAGCGAAAGATTACGCAGCAATTGACTCTGCACCAGAAGAAAAAGCGCGTGGTATTACCATTAATACTTCACACGTAGAATATGACTCTCCAACTCGTCACTACGCTCACGTAGACTGCCCGGGCCACGCTGACTATGTTAAAAACATGATCACTGGTGCTGCTCAGATGGACGGCGCGATCCTTGTATGTGCAGCAACTGATGGCCCAATGCCACAGACTCGTGAGCACATCCTGCTTTCTCGTCAGGTTGGTGTACCTTACATCATCGTGTTCCTGAACAAATGTGACCTTGTTGATGACGAAGAGTTACTTGAACTGGTAGAAATGGAAGTTCGTGAACTCCTGTCTACTTATGACTTCCCAGGTGATGACACTCCAATCATCCGTGGTTCAGCTCTTCAAGCACTGAACGGCAACGACGGTCAGTATGGCGAGTCTGCAGTTCTTGCTCTGGTTGAAGCGCTTGACACTTACATTCCAGAACCAGAACGTGCAATCGACAAAGCATTCCTGATGCCAATCGAAGACGTATTCTCAATCTCAGGTCGTGGTACAGTAGTTACTGGCCGTGTTGAGTCTGGTATTGTTAAAGTCGGCGAAGAAGTTGAAATCGTTGGTATCAAAGATACAGTTAAAACGACTGTAACGGGTGTAGAAATGTTCCGTAAGCTGCTTGACGAAGGTCGTGCAGGCGAGAACTGTGGTGTTCTGCTACGTGGTACTAAACGTGAAGACGTTCAGCGTGGTCAGGTACTGGCTAAACCAGGTACAATCAAGCCGCACACTAAATTCGATGCAGAAGTATATGTACTTTCTAAAGAAGAAGGTGGTCGTCACACTCCATTCCTGAATGGTTACCGTCCACAGTTCTACTTCCGTACAACTGACGTAACTGGTGCGATCCAGCTGAAAGAAGGCGTTGAAATGGTTATGCCAGGTGATAACGTTGAGATGTCAGTTGAGCTGATCCACCCGATCGCGATGGACGCTGGTCTGCGTTTTGCGATTCGTGAAGGTGGCCGTACAGTAGGTGCTGGTGTTGTTGCGAAAGTAACTGCATAATATATAATAGTTGAATCTTCAAGCCGTGAACCCTGATTTGCGGCTTGTCTTACAGGCCAGTAGTTCAATTGGTAGAGCGTCGGTCTCCAAAACCGAATGTTGGGGGTTCGAGTCCCTCCTGGCCTGCCACTTTTTCTGAATAAAAAAGCTTGATGCTGGCTGAATTGTCATATAATAAGTCGCGAATCCTACGACGAGTACAAAAATGTCGAATGATAAATCGCGTGACGCATTGAGCGACGCGCCAATTCCTCAAAGAAATAATCCTGCTGAAGTTGTCCGTTCCGGGTCTGTGCTAGATGTTGTGCTATGGCTTATTGCTCTAGCCTTATTAATCAGTGCGACTTTGGTGAACCAGCATCTGCCAGCGTATTGGGCACCTGCAAATGATATTTGGGTGCGTGTTGGGGTAATTTTGGCTTGTATCGTAGTGGCTTTAGGTTTATTATACGCCACCCATCAAGGCAAAGCCTTTATTCGTTTGTTGAAAGACGCGCGAGTTGAGCTGCGCCGAGTCACTTGGCCAACCAAGCAAGAAACCGTGACCACATCTTGGCAGGTTCTTGTGGTTGTTATCATTGCATCAGTGGTATTGTGGTGTTTTGACTACGGATTGGGTTGGTTGATTAAGCTAATTATCGGGTAAAGAGCTATGAAACGTTGGTACATTATTCATGCCTATTCGGGCTATGAAAAACAAGTGATGCGTTCGCTTAATGATCGAATCCAGCGTAGCGCTGTTGCCGACAGCTTTGGTGAAGTCCTAGTCCCTACCGAAGAAGTGGTAGAGATGAAGGATGGCAAAAAACGTAAATCTGAACGTAAATTCTTTCCAGGCTATGTGTTAGTCGAAATGGAAATGAATGATGATACTTGGCATATTGTAAAAGAATGTCCAAAAGTGCTTGGTTTTATCGGTGGTACGCCTGAAAAACCTGCGCCCATCACTCAGCGTGAAGCAGATGCGATTCTTGCACGTGTTCGCAATACTGGTGAAGCACCTCGTCCTAAGACAATGTTCGAGCCAGGTGAAGAATTACTCGTAGTTGACGGTCCATTCACCGACTTTAAAGGCGTGGTGGAAGAAGTTCAATACGATAAGTCACGTTTAACGCTGACCATCAATGTATTTAACCGACCTACACAGGTTGAACTCGAGTTTCGTCAAGTCGAAAAATCAGTTTAAGCTAGGTCGGTGTTAAAACGCCCGATTTGTCGGGCATTGTTATGGTAACGATTACTGTTACATGAATAAATCGGGGAGCCTGACGGCGTTTGTACCCAGAGGTATTTAATAATGGCTAAGAAGATTGACGGCTATATCAAGCTGCAAGTTCCAGCTGGTAAAGCGAATCCATCTCCACCGATTGGTCCTGCGCTAGGTCAACGTGGTGTAAACATCATGGCATTCTGTAAAGAATTCAATGCTGCTACACAAAAAGTTGAACCAGGTCTGCCAATTCCTGTCGTGATCACTGTGTACAATGATAAGTCGTTCACTTTTATCATGAAAACTCCACCTGCAGCAATTCTTCTTAAGAAAGCTGCTGGTATCCAAAAAGGTTCAGCTATACCTAACAAAACTAAAGTGGGTAAGTTGACTCGTGCTCAATTAGAAGAAATTGCGACTACTAAAGAACCAGATCTAACTGGTGCTGATTTAGACGCACGTGTACGTACCATCGCTGGTTCTGCGCGTTCTATGGGCTTGGAAGTGGAGCTATAAGACATGGCAAAGTTAACTAAACGTCAAAAAGCCATTGCTGCTGCTATTGAAGCAAATAAAGTTTACACTTTAGAAGAAGCAGTACAGGTTCTAAGCAGCCTTCCAGCAGCGAAATTCAAAGAATCTTTGGATATCGCAGTAAACCTGGGTGTAGACCCGCGTAAATCTGACCAGGTTGTTCGTGGTGCGACTACGCTTCCTGCAGGTACTGGTAAAACTGTACGTGTTGCAGTTTTTGCTCAAGGTGCACAAGCAGAAGCAGCTAAAGCAGCTGGTGCTGATATTGTTGGTTTTGATGACCTTGCTGAGAGCATCCAAGGTGGTGATCTGAACTTTGATGTTGTGATCGCTGCGCCTGACGCTATGCGCGTTGTAGGTAAATTGGGTACGATCCTTGGTCCACGTGGCTTAATGCCAAACCCGAAAGTGGGTACTGTAACTCCTGACGTGGCAAATGCAGTTAAAAATGCAAAGTCAGGTCAAGCACGTTACCGTGTAGACAAAGCAGGTATTATCCATGCTGCAATCGGCCAGATTGGCTTTGAAGCATCTGCTGTTCGTCAAAACGTTGAAACTTTGATTGCTGATTTGAAAAAACTTAAACCAGCGACCTCAAAAGGTGTATACATCAAGAAAATCACACTAAGCTCTACTATGGGTCCTGGTCTGGTTGTTGATGTAAGCAACGTTTCTAACTAAGTTTATTCTTAGACAGAATTCTTAAAATCTCCAGTAGCTTGGAAATATAAATTTTTAGCAACTGGAGTGGACTTTGAATTGATAGGTTAAAGCCTGTTAGCGTCAAAGACCTCAGGCGAGGGAAGGTCCTGTACCTGAACTCTTAATAGCCCAGCCTGCGTAGATGCGGTGGTGTGATTTATTCCTCCTCCGCGTGTAAGTCCAGTGATTGGATTTACGAATTGGGAGTGTACCTGTTTGGGTACATAAATCACCGTTAGGAGGTTTTACAATGGCTCTTCTTATCGAAGACAAAAAACAGATCGTTGCAGAAGTAAGTGAAGTTGCTTCTAAAGCGTTCTCAGCTGTTGTTGCTGACTACCAAGGTCTGACAGTTGGGCAGTTAACTGCTCTTCGTGTTGAAGCTCGTAAGCTTGGTGTTACTACACGTATCGTGCGTAACACTCTGGCTAAGCGTGCTCTTCAAGATACTCAATTCAATATCTTGAATGACAACCTTGTTGGCCCAACAATCTTGGCTTTCTCAACTTCTGAAGATGACATGGGTGCAGCTGCACGCTTGTTTGAAGAATTTGCTAAAACTAACAAAGCATTTGAACTTAAAGCTGCTGCCTTTGATGGCAAGGTTTATGAAGGTGCTGAAGTTAGCGTAATCGCGAATCTTCCAAACCAAGAAAAAGCACTTACTATGCTTGCCAATGTTCTTCAGGCTCCTATCTCGAAACTGGGTCGCCTTATTACTGCGCTCAAAGAGAAAAACGAGTCAGAAGCTGCTTAAGCTTAAATCTACTTTCACACCATTCAATATCCATTTGGAGTTACTCTCATGGCTTTAACTAACGAAGAAATCTTAAATGCAGTTGCTGAAAAAACTGTTCTTGAGCTTGTTGAACTGATCTCTGCTTTCGAAGAGAAATTCAATGTATCTGCTGCTGCTGTAGCTGTTGCTGCTGCTCCAGGTGCTGGCGCTGCTGCTGCTGAAGAACAAACTGAATTCAATGTTGAGTTGACTTCTTTCGGCGCGAACAAAGTTGCTGTAATTAAAGCAGTTCGTGAAGCAACTGGCCTTGGTCTTAAAGAAGCGAAAGATCTTGTTGAAAGCGCTCCTTCAGCTGTTAAAGAAGGCGTTTCTAAAGAAGAAGGCGAAGAGCTTAAGAAAAAACTTGAAGAAGCTGGTGCTACAGTTACTCTTAAGTAATTCTTTAAGGAGTCGATTTTTTAATCGGCTCCATAAAATGGCTGATGGCTCTTGGGTCATCAGCCTTTTTGCGTTACAATAATCGGCTCGATTTTTGTTAGTTTGCTGAATATATCAGTTAATTTAATAATAAATCAAATAAATTCAAACGCTTACCAATATTTTTTGATTTGAAAATATTGATAAGCGTTTTCATACCACTCAAGATTGCAGCTTTTGTAAAAAGTGGTGGCCATATCGGCCTGCGTAATTCCTTCTGAGCCCGTTCTGCAGGCGGGCTTGGTTTACTTTCCGAGGACTCCAGATGGCATACTCATATACCGAAAAGAAACGGATCCGTAAGAATTTTGGTAAATTGCCCCAAGTCATGGAAGCACCGTACCTGTTGTCTATTCAAGTCGACTCGTACCGTACTTTCCTGCAAGACGGCAAAACTCCAAAAAACCGCGAAGATATCGGTCTCCAAGCCGCATTTCGTTCAGTTTTTCCTATAGAAAGTTATTCTGGCAATGCTGCTTTAGAATTTGTTGAGTATAGCCTTGGTAAACCCGAGTTTGATGTCCGCGAATGTATTCTTCGTGGCTCAACCTATGCGGCACCAATGCGCGTAAAGATTCGTCTGATCATTAAAGATCGCGAAACAAAATCAATCAAAGATGTTCGTGAACAAGAAGTCTATATGGGTGAAATTCCACTCATGACTGAAAATGGTACCTTTGTCATCAATGGTACTGAGCGTGTAATCGTATCTCAGTTACATCGTTCACCGGGTGTATTCTTTGACCATGACAAAGGTAAAACCCACTCAAGCGGTAAAGTGTTGTATTCAGCACGTATTATTCCTTACCGTGGTTCATGGCTTGATTTTGAGTTTGATGCCAAAGACCTGGTATATGTACGTATCGACCGTCGTCGTAAATTACTTGCTACTGTAGTTATGCGTGCACTGGGCTATAACAATGAACAGATTCTGGATCTGTTCTATGAGAAAGTCCCTGTATATCTGGATATGGGCAGTTATCAGATTGATCTCGTGCCTGAACGCCTGCGTGGTGAAATGGCGCAGTTCGATATTGCTGACAATGATGGCAAAGTGATTGTTGAGCAGGGTAAACGTATCAATGCGCGTCATGTACGTCAAATGGAAGCTTCTGGCCTGACTAAACTGCCAGTTCCTGATGAGTACCTGTACGAACGGATTACTGCTGAAGATATTAGCCTGAAATCAGGCGATGTAATTGCTGCGAATACCTTGCTGAGCCATGAAATCATGGTGAAGATTGCTGAGGGTGGCGTGAAGCAGTTTAATATCTTGTATACCAATGATATTGACCGTGGTTCATTCGTGGCAGATACCTTACGTGCAGATACAACAAGTGGCCGTGAAGAAGCCCTGGTTGAGATCTATAAGGTAATGCGTCCAGGCGAGCCGCCAACAAAAGAAGCTGCTGAGAACCTGTTCAATAACCTGTTCTTCTCTTCTGAGCGTTATGACCTGTCACCTGTTGGTCGTATGAAGTTCAACCGTCGTTTAGGTCGTCCATACGAAGTAGGAACTGACCAGAAGTCACGTGAAGTTGAAGGTATTCTCTCGAATGAAGATATCATCGATGTGTTACGTACTTTAGTTGAAATTCGTAACGGTAAGGGTGAGGTCGATGATATTGACCATCTGGGTAACCGTCGTGTCCGTTCTGTAGGTGAAATGACTGAGAACCAGTTCCGTGTAGGTCTGGTCCGTGTTGAACGTGCAGTTAAAGAGCGTCTGTCACAGGCAGAAACTGACAACCTGTCTCCACAGGACCTGATCAACGCTAAACCGGTAGCTGCTGCAATCAAAGAATTCTTTGGTTCAAGCCAGTTGTCCCAGTTTATGGATCAGAATAACCCGCTATCTGAAATTACACATAAGCGTCGTGTATCGGCACTTGGACCAGGCGGTTTGACCCGTGAGCGCGCAGGCTTTGAGGTGCGTGACGTACACCAGACCCACTATGGTCGTGTGTGTCCGATTGAAACCCCTGAAGGACCAAACATCGGTCTGATTAACTCGCTGTCTGTATACGCAAAAACCAATGAATTTGGTTTCTTGGAAACGCCTTACCGTAAAGTGGTAGATGGCCGTGTAACAGATGAAGTTGAATATCTGTCTGCAATTGAAGAAGTAGGAACTGTGATTGCTCAGGCCGACTCTGCACTCGATAAAGATGGTTATTTAACCGAAGAGCTGGTTTCTGTACGTTACCAGGGCGAATTTGTGCGTATGGCTCCAGAGCGTATTACGCATATGGATGTTTCTGCACAGCAGGTAGTTTCTGTAGCGGCATCTCTGATTCCATTCCTTGAGCACGATGATGCCAACCGTGCATTGATGGGTTCAAACATGCAGCGTCAGGCTGTACCGACACTGATTGCGGACAAACCGCTAGTAGGGACAGGTATGGAAGCGAATGTTGCACGTGACTCAGGTGTATGTGTAATTGCAAAACGTGGCGGTACCATTGAATTCGTAGATGCGTCACGTGTAGTTATTCGTGTTAACGAAGACGAGATGATTGCGGGTGAAGCGGGTGTAGATATCTATAACCTGATCAAATACACACGTTCAAACCAGAATACCTGTATTAACCAGAAAGTTCTGGTGAATCTGGGTGATAAAGTTGGTCGTGGTGATGTACTGGCTGATGGCCCGTCTACGGATGGTGGTGAATTAGCACTTGGTCAGAACATGCGTGTTGCATTCATGACTTGGAATGGTTACAACTACGAAGACTCAATCCTGCTTTCTGAACGTGTACTTCAGGAAGACCGTTTAACTTCTATTCACATTCAGGAATTGTCATGTGTAGCACGTGATACCAAACTGGGTGCAGAAGAAATTACTGCGGATATTCCAAACGTAGGTGAAGCTGCGCTTTCTAAACTGGATGAATCCGGTATTGTTTATATCGGTGCAGAAGTAACGGCTGGCGATATTCTGGTTGGTAAAGTGACACCTAAAGGTGAAACTCAGCTAACACCTGAAGAAAAACTGCTTCGTGCTATCTTCGGTGAGAAAGCAGCTGATGTAAAAGATTCATCTTTACGTGTTCCATCAGGTACTAAAGGTACGGTAATTGACGTTCAGGTGTTTACACGTGATGGTCTGGAAAAAGATGACCGTGCACTGGCGATTGAGAAAGCACAACTTGACGCTTATCGTAAAGATTTGAAAGAAGAATATAAAATCTTTGAAGAAGCGGCTCGTGAACGTATTGTACGTTTGCTAAAAGATCAGGTGTCTAACGGCGGTGGAAATACCAAACGTGGTGAGAAACTGTCTGAAGAATTGCTCTCTGGCCTTGAGCTGATTGACCTGCTCGAAATCCAGCCAAGCGATGAAGCGATTGCTGAACGTTTAATCCAGATCCAGGTGTTCTTGAAAGAGAAAAGCACCGAGATTGACGAGAAGTTTGCCGAGAAGAAACGCAAGCTTTCTACGGGTGATGAGCTGACTCATGGTGTATTGAAAGTTGTGAAGGTTTATCTGGCAGTTAAACGCCGTATCCAGCCGGGTGATAAAATGGCGGGTCGTCACGGGAACAAGGGTGTGGTATCACAAATCCTGCCTGTAGAAGACATGCCACATGATGCCAATGGTGTTCCGGTTGATGTGGTATTAAACCCGCTAGGTGTACCATCACGTATGAACGTGGGACAGATTCTGGAAACACACTTGGGTCTTGCTGCAAAAGGTTTGGGTGAGCAGATCGACAAGATGCTTAAACAGCAGCGTGCTATTGCTGAACTGCGTGATTTCCTTGATAAGATTTACAATAAAGTCGGTGGTGAGCAAGAACAGCTTGATACACTGACTGATGATGAAATCTTGAAACTTGCAGGAAACCTCAGCAAGGGTGTGCCACTGGCAACTCCAGTATTTGATGGTGCCGAAGAAGGCCAGATCAAAGAGTTACTTGAACTTGCAGAACTTCCACGTTCTGGCCAGCAGATCCTGTTTGATGGACGTACAGGCGAACAGTTTGACCGTCCGGTAACTGTAGGTTACATGTACATGCTTAAACTCAACCACTTGGTGGATGACAAGATGCATGCGCGTTCAACTGGTTCTTACTCGCTAGTAACGCAACAGCCGCTTGGTGGTAAAGCACAATTCGGTGGTCAGCGTTTCGGTGAGATGGAAGTCTGGGCACTTGAAGCTTACGGTGCAGCATATACTCTTCAAGAGATGCTGACCGTGAAGTCGGATGACGTTGAAGGCCGTACCCGCATCTATAAGAATATTGTAGATGGAAACCATTATATGGATCCGGGCATGCCTGAATCGTTCAACGTATTGACCAAAGAGATCCGTTCTTTAGGTATCAACATTGAACTGAAAAATGGTGACTAAGGTCTAGGACCTTTCACCTTTTCAGGTAAACACAATATTTGTGACCCAGCCGGGCGGGCGATGTGCCCACCGGCACACGGAGAAAAAAATTGAAAGACTTGCTCGATATCATGCGTAAGAAAACGGATTCAGACGGTCATGCACCGGTTGAATTTGACCGTATCCGTATTGGTCTTGCGTCACCAGAAATGATTAAGTCATGGTCTCACGGCGAAGTGAAAAAGCCTGAGACAATTAATTATCGTACCTTTAAACCGGAGCGCGACGGTTTATTCTGTGCCAAAATTTTTGGTCCAGTAAAAGATTACGAATGCTTGTGTGGTAAATACAAGCGTATGAAGTACAAAGGCGTCATCTGTGAAAAATGTGGCGTTGAAGTAACAACTGCGAAAGTTCGTCGTGAACGTATGGGTCACATCGAGCTTGCCTCTCCAGTGGCACACATTTGGTTCCTGAAATCATTGCCGAGCCGTATTGGTCTGCTTCTTGACATGACCTTGCGTGATATTGAACGTGTACTGTATTTCGAATCTTATGTAGTGACTGATCCGGGTATGACTCCGTTTGAGAAATACCAGTTGCTTACTGATGAAGAATACTACAACGCACTTGAAGAACACGGTGATGAATTCACCGCAAAAATGGGTGCGGAAGCTGTTCAAGATCTGTTAAAAGATATCGATCTTGAAGCAGAAATCTCTCGTTTGCGTGAAGAAATTCCACAAACTACGTCTGAGACCAAGCTCAAGAAAGCATCAAAACGTCTTAAACTGATGGAAGCTTTTAAAGAGTCGAACAATAAGCCGGAATGGATGGTGATGAATGTACTGCCAGTACTTCCACCAGATCTTCGTCCGTTAGTTCCACTTGAGGGCGGCCGTTTTGCGACTTCTGATCTGAATGATCTTTACCGTCGTGTGATCAACCGTAACAACCGCTTAAAACGTCTTCTTGACCTGGCTGCTCCAGATATTATCGTACGTAATGAAAAACGTATGCTTCAAGAATCTGTAGATGCATTGCTGGATAATGGGCGTCGTGGTCGTGCCATTACTGGTTCTAACAAACGTCCTTTAAAATCTTTGGCAGACATGATCAAAGGTAAGCAAGGTCGTTTCCGTCAGAACTTGCTGGGTAAACGTGTTGACTATTCTGGCCGTTCAGTAATTACGGTAGGGCCGTCTCTACGTCTGCATCAGTGTGGTCTGCCTAAGAAAATGGCACTTGAACTGTTCAAGCCATTTATTTTTGCAAAATTGCAGGCTTCAGGCCAAGCAACCACCATTAAAGCTGCCAAGAAAATGGTTGAGCGCGAAACTCCAGAAGTTTGGGACGTTCTTGCTCATGTTATCCGTCAGCACCCGGTTATGCTAAACCGTGCGCCAACACTTCACCGTCTGGGTCTTCAAGCGTTTGAACCGATCCTGATTGAAGGTAAGGCAATCCGTCTGCATCCACTGGTATGTACCGCATTTAACGCCGACTTTGACGGTGACCAAATGGCTGTACACGTACCATTGACGCTTGAAGCCCAGCTTGAAGCACGTGCACTGATGATGTCGACTAACAACATCCTGTCTCCTGCGAACGGTGAACCTATCATTGTTCCGTCTCAGGACGTGGTCTTAGGTCTTTACTACATCACCCGTGATGCAGTGAATGCCAAAGGTGAAGGCATGGTGTTTGCTGATACGCATGAGGTAAACCGTGCACTCGCTACCGGTCAGGTAGCGATGCATGCCCGCGTAAAAGCACGTGTACACCAGACCATTATCAATGAAAATGGTGAGCGTGAGCAGCAGACAATTATTGTACAGACCACGCCAGGCCGCTGCCTGTTATGGGAAGTTGTGCCGGAAGGTTTAAGCTTCGAGCAGATCAATGTAGAGATGACCAAGAAAAATATCTCAAAACTGATTAACTCTTGCTACCGTAAGCTGGGCCTGAAAGATACTGTTATTTTTGCTGACCAGTTAATGTACTTGGGCTTCCGTCAAGCGACTCGCTCTGGTGTATCTGTTGGTATGGAAGACATGGTTATTCCGCCGCAGAAACAGGCAATTATTGACAAGGCGGAAACTGAGGTTCGTGAAATTGAACAGCAGTTTGAACAGGGCTTTGTTACCGCAGGTGAGCGTTATAACAAAGTAGTGGATATCTGGGCACGTACTAATGACCAGGTTGCAAAAGCGATGATGGATAACCTGTCATTT
Organism: Acinetobacter sp. FL; assembly: GCF_040744925.1. Lineage (NCBI taxonomy): Bacteria > Pseudomonadati > Pseudomonadota > Gammaproteobacteria > Moraxellales > Moraxellaceae > Acinetobacter > Acinetobacter sp. FL. Next base: position 222,701 of record NZ_CP160437.1, read on the forward strand.
GTAAGTGTAACCAACCGTGAAGGCCAGGAAGAAAAGCAGAAATCATTTAACTCGATTTATATGATGTCTGACTCTGGTGCGCGTGGTAGTGCAGCGCAGATTCGTCAGCTCGCAGGTATGCGTGGTCTGATGGCGAAACCGGATGGTTCGATCATTGAAACACCGATTAAAGCGAACTTCCGTGAAGGTTTGACTGTACTTCAGTACTTCATCTCGACTCACGGTGCACGTAAAGGTCTGGCCGATACCGCATTGAAAACTGCGAACTCGGGTTACCTGACGCGTCGTCTGGTTGACGTAGCGCAAGATTTGGTTATCACTGAGCCGGACTGTGGCACTGTGGGTGGCTTGACGATGACTCCACTCATTCAGGGTGGTGACGTGATCGAGCCGTTACGTGATCGTGTGCTGGGTCGTGTGATTGCTGAAGATGTTATCCGTCCAGGCAGTGAAGAGGTTCTCTTCCCGCGTAATACGTTAATTGACGAAAAAATTGCTACTCAGCTTGAAGAAGCAGGTATCGATGAAATCCGTGTACGTTCAGTGATCAGCTGTGACTCTGCATTTGGTGTTTGTGCAAAATGTTATGGTCGTGACCTTGCACGTGGACATCTTGTGAATCCAGGTGAATCTGTTGGTGTTATGGCAGCGCAGTCGATTGGTGAACCAGGTACACAGTTAACCATGCGTACCTTCCACGTGGGTGGTGCTGCAAGCCGAACTTCTGCTGCAAACAGTGTTCAGGTACGTAACAAAGGTACTGTACGTTTCCATAATGTGAAAACTGTACAGCATGCTAAAGGCCACTTGGTTTCAGTTTCCCGTTCGGGTGAAGTTGGTATTGCTGATGAGCTGGGTCGTGAGCGTGAACGTTACAAACTGCCGTATGGTGCAAGCATTCTGCTGAAAGAAGGCGAAGCTGTAGAAGCTGGTGGTATTGTGGCAACTTGGGATCCACATACCCATCCGCTGGTAACAGAAGTGGCTGGTAAGGCGCGTTTCTCGCAAATTACTGATGGTGTGACTGCAACATCGAAAACAGATGATGCAACAGGTATGACTACTGTTGAGATTCTGCCAGTGACTGCTCGTCCTGCATCAGGTAAAGATTTGCGTCCAGCGATCGTACTTGATACAGCAGATGGCGGTGAACAGTTCTACTTCCTGCCACAGAACACGATTGTGACTGTACGCAGCGGTGAAACAATTGGCGTAGGTGATGTTATTGGCCGTGTACCACAGGAATCTTCACGTACTCGTGATATTACCGGTGGTCTGCCACGTGTTGCCGACCTGTTTGAAGCACGTAAGCCAAAAGAGCATGCGATCTTGGCAGAAGTATCAGGCGTAGTAAGCTTCGGTAAAGAAACCAAAGGTAAAAACCGTCTAGTAATTACTCCGGATGATGGCGCTGAAGTTTATGAAGAGCTGATTCCTAAATGGCGTCAGATCAACGTGTTCGAAGGCGAGCATGTGAATCGTGGTGAAGTCATTTCTGATGGTCCACAAAATCCACATGATATCTTGCGTTTGAAAGGCGAAGTGGCATTGACCAACTACATCGTGAATGAAGTTCAGGACGTTTACCGTCTTCAGGGTGTAAAAATCAATGACAAGCATATTGAAGTCATCGTACGTCAAATGCTGCGTAAGGTTGAAATCACTGATGGTGGTGATTCAAGCTTCATTAAAGGTGAACAAGTGGATTATATCCGCGTGGTTCAAGAGAACCAGGCAGTTCTGTCTCAGAACAAGTTCCCTGCGAAGTTTGAACGTCAACTGATGGGTATTACCAAAGCATCATTGTCGACTGACTCCTTCATTTCTGCTGCATCGTTCCAGGAAACCACTCGTGTGTTAACTGAAGCAGCTGTAACAGGTAAGGAAGATGATCTGCGCGGCCTGAAAGAAAACGTGGTAGTAGGCCGTCTGATTCCGGCAGGAACAGGCTTGGCTTATCACTTGGAGCGTCGTCGTCAGGAAGCAGAAGCTGCAGAATTCGCTTTGGCTAATGACTTCTCTGAAGTAGATCAGGCATTTTCTCAAGCACTGAATGAAGAGCTTTAAGTTCTAGAATTTAAAAAAAGCACCTAAGGGTGCTTTTTTTATAGCTGCGAAATGATATTTCTTGATAAATCATACCTGATAAAGTGCATGAGTTTTTTACATAAATTACTGAATACTTACTTAGTTCATAACATATTCATCAGAATTGCTGCATAAATTTAAACTAAGCTAATAAAGCATAGAAGCAGGGGATAATAACCATGAAAAAATTAGTTAGCGTATTAGCAGTGACCACTGCATCAGTATTTATGTTGGCAGGTTGTGAAAACATGTCACCTCGTGAGCAGCGCATTGGTGCGGCTGCTTTAGGTGGTGCGGTAGGTGGTGGAGCAGGGAATGCAGTAGGCGGTAAAGTCGGTGCTGGTTTAGGTGCAGCGGCTGGCGCAGGCGTAGGTACTAATTCTCAAGGTGGCACGCGCGGTAGTACTACAGGTAGTGCAATTGGTGCTGGTCTGGGGGCAGTCGTTGGTGAAGCAGTCATTGGTGGTAATGCTGGCGCTGCAATTGGTGGGGCGCTTGGTGGCGGCGCCGGTGTAGTTATCCAAGAAAGACGTCGCTAACAGCACAGAAAAAATAAGCGCTAGATGCGCTTATTTTTTTGTATACATTAAATCTGAGTATAGGGTTTAATCAGCGTTTTAGATTTTTTACGGCGGATATACAAGGTTTTTTGCACTTCAGCAATTCTGACGCCTTGATCATCCAGAATATTTAAGGTGTAGTGACGCAGGACAGGTTCATAATTCTGGGCCAGCCTTCTGATTTCTTCAAGTTCTTCTTGGCTTAAACGTATATCGGCATATACCGTGCTGCGTCCTGGTGAAAGGAAACTGATAGAGGCTGCTTTATCCCATACAATATATTTATTGCCTAAGTGGTGCATAAGCATGAGCATATAAAATGGGTCGACCATGGAATAAAGGCTACCACCGAAATGAGTTCCTACGATATTCTGGTTTTTACGGGTCAGTGGCATTTTAACCCGGATATGATAATTGGGCAGATCAATCTGATCGATCATAATTCCGGCACCGCGATAAGGGGAATAGCGGTTAATCATGAATTTGGACACTGCAGGAATATTCTGGAGTTTCTTTAAAAGATTCATACGGACCTATAATTTTTGTCTTTATAAAATAATATTAAGTTAACTAAGATAAACTCGCATTGATCATATACTGTTCTCGTCTGAATAAATGGTCAATCTATATAAATTTGCAGAAAGATTAGTTAAATTATCAATAAAAACTCTAGAGTAAATAAATTCAAAAGAATTATAAATATTTGAAAAATATTAACTAAACTTGGTTCTTATCTGTATAGTCTCTATGAGTTTTCTATAGCAACTGATAGTAAGCTTGCGACTGAAAAAATTCTGTTAAAATGAGGCACTTTTTGTTTCTTCATTAAATTCATGAACGCAGTCGTAATCGCAATTGCCGTGATGTTTATTTTATCCATCGCGCGAGTTTCTGTTGTTTTGACAGTAGTCATTTCAGCAATGATTGGGGGCCTGGTTGCTGGTTTAAGCCTATCTGATACAGTAAGTGCATTTAATGCAGGCTTGGGTGATGGTGCCGAAGTAGCACTCGCTTATGCGGTATTAGGTGCTTTTGCCTTGGCTTTATCTAAATCAGGTTTACCAGATTTACTGGCACATAAACTGATCGGCTTGCTCGGAGCAGAAGTCTCTCAGGCACGTGCTAAGAAAGTAAAGTTTTTGCTGTTAGGAATATTACTAATTTCAGCTATCTGTTCTCAAAACCTGATTCCAGTTCATATCGCTTTTATTCCGGTCTTGGTTCCGCCTTTACTTAAGGTCATGAATCATCTTAATCTGGATCGTCGAGCAGCTGCTTGTGTCTTAACACTAGGTTTAGTGGGGACTTATATCTTCCTGCCAGTCGGTTTTGGTGCGATTTTCCTTGAGCAGATTCTCATGGGAAATATTAACAAGATTGGGGCCGCCTATAATCTGCATGTGGACCGCTGGATGATGCCTATGGGTATGGCTATTCCTGTATTAGGTATGCTTCTTGGTACTTTAGTGGCTGTATTCATCAGTTACCGTAAACCACGCCATTACGTAGATAAAGCGGTTACCCGTGTCACCACTATTGATTTAGATAAACCTGTTCGCATTGGTGAAGTAAAACTTGAAGAAGATGCTAAAGAATTACAGCAGGTTGCGAGTGAAGCTCCAGTTATTTCAAAGAAAACCATGATCATGGCTTTTCTGGCAATTGCATTAACTCTGGCTGCTCAACTCTATTCAGGTTCAATGATTCTGGGTGGTCTAGTCGGTTTTGCAGTACTTTCTGCTTCAGGTATCTTTAAGTGGCAAGATGCTGATGACGTATTTGTACAGGGTATGCGCATGATGGCCTTGGTCGGCTTTATCATGATCTCGGCTGCTGGTTTTGCTTCAGTGATGACCCATACCGGTGACATTAATAGTCTGGTTAATGGGGTTGTACATCTAATTGGAGATAACCATGCACTGGCTGCATTTCTTATGCTGTTTATCGGCCTATTTGTCACCATTGGTATTGGTTCATCGTTCTCGAGTGTGCCAGTACTGGCAGTAATTTATGTTCCGCTATGTGTACAGTTCGGTTTTAGTCCTTTAGCCACAGTTGCACTGATTGGTACAGCGGCTGCTCTAGGTGATGCCGGTTCTCCTGCTTCAGATTCTACTTTAGGGCCTACTGCCGGTTTGGGAATAGATGGTCAGCATGATCACATTTGGGATACAGTGATACCTACATTTATCCATTTTAATATTCCGCTGCTTATCTCCGGCTGGATTGCTGCGATGGTACTTTAAATCCATCTGGTTATTAGCTTCTTTTAAGGCTCCGATTTATCCTCTTAAGCTCATCTTAAAAATGAGCTGTTTAAAGAGAAAATCTGGAGCCTATTTTATTTTAATATAAAGTTAAAATTAAAATAAATCCGATTAAATTAATATGAATAATTAAGTCTATAAATAATTATATTTATAATATATATTTTAAATAAACTATATTGTATTACTCGGATTAATATTTTTTCTTATAATTTAAAACCTAGTATTTTAGTAAATTTAATATAAAAGTAATGTAAATCAATATATTAAAAATAAAATAAAATTTATATTATTTATGCTATTGCATATTATTAATACACAAGATTATTATAAAAATGTTAATTGTTGAGGTGATTTAAATATGTTAAAAAATATACTTGTTTTTGCTTTGCTGGGATTATCTACTTCTGTGTTTGCTGGGGACTGGCAAGTGAAAATGGGCGCTAGTGTATTGGCTCCTCAAAATGATGATAATGGGACGATTGCAAACACAACAGCAACCGTGAGCAATGAAATTGGCTTTACTCCATCGATAGAATATTTCTTTGCAGATTCCCCTTTTTCTGTAGAACTTCTGCTTGCTACACCATTTAAACATGATGTTATTTTGGAAAATGTAGGAGAAGCCAGTTTTAAACATTTACCACCAACGCTTACTGCAAAATATAATTTCAAGAATGCCAGCCGTTTTACACCTTATGTTGGCATCGGTGCCACAGTAGCCGTGCCATGGGATGAAAAACTCAAAGGTTCTGATGCGAAACTTGAAGCTGATGTGACCTATGGTGTAGCCGGACAGGTGGGCTTTAATTTCCAGCCTGCTGATGCACAAAACTGGGGAGTATTTGTCGATGTACGTTATGCACAGGTTGAATCTGACTTGAGTTTAAATGGTACAGATATTGGTACGCTGGATATTAATCCGTGGGTTTATACACTCGGCTATAGCTATAAATTCTAAATTTTTGAAATATGTAAAACCCATATACCCAGACAGGACGTCAGGGTATAACACAATAAAAAGATTAAAAATCATTCAGAGCTTTTATTCATTTTATTCTTATTAAAAATCACTGCCCTTAATCTATAGAGTTTCTTTTTAATCCGGTTTTAAATTAATTTCAGATAAGAGGCGGTTAAATTGAAATATGTGATTGCAGGCTGACTATTTTTAGAAATATCAGTTTTACACTACTGCCATAGTTCTTTTTATGAAAAAACTCAGACTTCAAGTGAGCCTATCATCTGCCAATACCAGACTCTACCTGATGCGAATAATAAAATAGCGATAATTTATTCTGTTGTGAAGCAGTGAGTACTGATGGCTATTCCTGCCATTATTTAGAAACAATAGGTGAAATAGTTGTATCTGCGTGACCAGTATGTTGCCTCTATCGCATGCTTTCAGGACGTATACAAGTTACAGCAACCGGAGGGCTACAGATTATAGTCATACCCACAAAGACCTTTTTAAAATAAAAATATTTACCCGGATCTATTGAAAAATATAAGCCACACTCCATTGATAAGGCATTCAATAAAAATGACTGCTTATCTGAAGGAGTGAATCATGAGTGAACAAAGCACATCACAAAACTATAGCTTTCAGGCTGAAGTAGCCCAGTTATTACATCTGGTTACTCATTCTCTCTATTCCAATCCTGAAATTTTTCTTCGCGAACTGATCTCTAACGCATCAGATGCCTGTGATAAGTTGCGTTTTGAAGGTATCAACCATCCTGAATATTATGAAAACGATCCAGATCTGCATGTACGTATCAGTCTGGATAAAGACAATAAAACCATAACCATTTCTGATAACGGTATCGGTCTGAGTCAGCAGGAAGCGATTGATAATCTGGGTACGATTGCCAAATCAGGTACGAAAGACTTTATGTCTAAACTGACAGGCGATCAAAAATCTGATGCTCAGCTGATTGGACAGTTCGGTGTCGGTTTTTATTCGGGTTTCATTGTAGCAGACAAGATTACAGTAGAATCGCGCCGTGCTGGTGCCGAAGCAAATGAAGGCGTACGCTGGATTAGCGGTGGTACTGGTGAATTTGAAGTTCAGCAAATTGAAAAAGTATCTCGCGGTACAGATATTATTCTGCATTTGCGTGAAGATGCGTTGCAGTATCTGGAAAGCTATAAAGTTAAACAGATTGTCAATAAATACTCTGACCATATCAGCCTGCCAATACAGATGCAAAAAGAAGTCTGGCAGGAAGAAGAAGCGACCGAAGGTGAAGAAGCCAAGGGTGGCAAGATGGTCAAAACTGATGAATGGGAAGTTATCAACTCAGCCAGCGCACTTTGGACCCGTAATAAAAACGAGATTACCGAAGAGCAATATATCGAGTTTTATAAAAATTTAACGCATGACTTTGAAGCTCCTTTAGCATGGGCACATAACCGGGTTGAAGGCAGTACCGAATATACCCAGTTGTTATATGTACCGAGTAAAGCACCACATGATATTTTCACTCGTGAGGCCAAAGCTGGTATCAAGCTCTATGTAAAGCGTGTCTTTATTATGGACGATGCAGATAACCTGATTCCAAATTATCTGCGTTTTGTACAGGGCGTGGTAGATAGTGCTGACCTTCCATTAAACGTGAGTCGTGAATTGCTACAGGAAAGCCGTGATGTTAAAACCATCCGCGAAGGCAATGCGCGCCGTATTTTGACCATGCTTGATACCTTGGCTAAATCTGAAGATGAAAAAGACCAGGAAAAATTTAAGCAGTTCTATACTGAATTTGGTGCAGTGCTGAAAGAGGGCTTAGGAGAGGATTTCAGCAATCGTGAGCGTATTCTTAAACTGTTACGCTATGCAACTTCAAACAATGATGAAGTCACCACTTCTCTGACAGATTATAAAGCACGCATGAAGGACGGTCAGAAGGCAATTTATTATGTTACTGCCGATAGTCTAACTGCTGCCAAAAACTCACCTCAGCTGGAATTATTCAAAAAGAAAGGAATTGAAGTTCTGCTGATGTCTGAGCGTGTTGATGAATGGGCTATGAACTTTGTAAATGAGTTCGATGGTATGCCGATGCAGAATATCTCCAAAGGGGCAGTGGACTTGGGTGATCTTCAGGATGCAGAAGAGAAGAAAGCTCTTGAACAAGCACAGGAACAGCTTAAGCCGGTAGTAGAAAAGCTGAGTGGAGCCTTGAAAGATAAAACCAAAGAAGTCCGTGTAACTACGCGTCTGGTTGATTCACCGGCCTGTTTGGTTACAGCTGAAGGTGAGCTTTCTCCGCAACTTATTCGTATGCTGAAACAGGCTGGGCAGCCTATTCCAGAGAGCAAACCAATTCTGGAAATTAACCCTGAACATCCGCTGGTACAAAAGCTTGAAAATACTGAGCAGTTTGATGAATTGGCAAACGTAATCTTTGATCAGGCCATGATTGCAGAAGGGGGCTTACCGGAAGACCCGGCAGCCTATCTAAAACGTATCAACAGTTTATTACTGAAATAAAATTTTTATAAAAAAGCCTCCTTTGGGAGGCTTTTTTATATGGTGTGGTTATAAATCTATTTATAAACTTTCATTCAGCTTAGGCTTAAATAAATAATCTATAAAATCAATTCAAATTATAGAATTAATAGGGGTAATATAATTTTAATGATTACCTTATCATCTTAGCCACACTAATATCTATTAATATGACTAAAAAACTAAACCTTTAAGTACTATAAACTGGATATTTAAATAAGTTTCTATAAAGACTCATAATATTGGAATACACTCCTATATATAGCAGCGTATTATATTTAATGACTCCTGTAGACCTATACAATATCTTTCTACCTATTAATTTACTGTTAAATTAAAAAATTGCTTCCAGACGGACCAGTGTACTTAAGTAATGACTCCGGTCTTCACGTTGATCATTTTGATAATTCAGGTCTCCCTGTACATAGAACCATTCACGCCAAAGCGGTTGACGCCATGAAATAAAGGGCCCCCAACTGTTTAAACGCAGGTCGCTATTATTATAAAAACCGCCCGTATAAAGACCATAGTTAAAACGGTTTCCGGCAAAGAACTGGTGTTCGCGATAGGCCCGGTTGTCCCAAGTGAGGTCATCATCCTGTTCATCGGCATAGACTAGTGAAAACTGGTTAGCAAGCACAGGTTGCTCTGGACGGGCATGCACCAGTTCCAGATTGGTCCTTAAATAATTTTCACTGTCGATACCATAACGATAGATTTGTTCAGCATGGAAAGTAAAATCATTACGCAGTTGCCAATCACGTTCGGCCTTTATCCGCGCATAGATATCATCACCTGAGCGGATACCTAAGTCAGCATCAATTTCAAAGGGTAGGCGCTTGGCAAAATTCGACCAGCGTAAAGCAAGAGAAGAATTTTCTTCACGGGTACGACGCGTATCAAGAGATTTACCCGGCTCATTACGGTTTTCATTACTAATTGCGACATTATTACGAATCTCGTTATCAAGAGATTCATCACCAAATACAATGCTTAAACGTTTTTCCAAGGTGGGCAAATTAATTTTACCCCGAATACGCGGTTTAATTTTATAGCCATCATGTTTATCCCAGCGGTTATCAATTAAAATTCGTAGTGTTGCATCTGCTGGTTTGTTTGGATCTGTCTCACCAAACCAGTTATCAATTTTATTTGAAGATCTATCAGCCCAGTTGCGGATCTGACGTTGTTTGCGGTCGGCCCAACTTTTGTCTTCAGTTACCTCGGTTGGAGGCACAATAGGTTCATCAGACTGCTTGGGTAACAGAGTAGGCGTTTTATCTACCCATGATGGGATATAGTCCAGCCATTCTGGTCCCCGCTCTTCAACAGGCAAGTCAGGTTCATTATCCTGGCTTTTATCGCCTAGATGATTGGCGTAGGGAAGAGTGGCTGTTTTAGTTTCAGCAAAGCTATATGCACTACCTAATGCCCCAGCCGTAAAGATTAGCCCTTGTAAAAATAAATTTAAAACCTTAAGTTTTTTCATTGTAAAATCATTATTGTTACATTTGTCCGCTAACACTTTTGTTGATTTGTCCTATAAATGCAAGATATAGCTACAAAATAAAAAAAAATCCTTTATTATTTTAACGTTAGAGTATTTAGACTAATTTATACTGTTATAGACTGTCAGATTAAGCCCATTTTATGAGCCTATTAGCTGAAAGTATAGAATGCTAAATTTAAAGACGCTTGTAAAAAGAGCCAATACTATGGCTCTCTTTAACAATTTTCTAATAACTAGACAGCAGACTTCTTAAACCATTGAAAAAAGCCTTTTCTAGGTGAGCTTTCAGCAATTGTTTTTTCTTTCATCTTTTCTAATTGTTCTTGAGCCGCAGCTCTCTGTTTTTCCTGTTCTGATTTGCTCAAAGGAGCTTGTGCTTCTTGCTTGGTACTTTCAACCGAAAGTTCAGATTTGGCCGCTGAACGGGTTTTATTTTGCAGTTGATTATCGGATACCTTGCCTTCTGTTGTTATGGGCTGAGTATTCATAGCTTCGCCTGCAGCCAATACCTGTCCCGATACCATAATTATGGCAACAGCAACTACAGATTTCATAAAGCCCATGAAAAAATTCCTTCATTAAAAAAAACGGTCTGTATAAGAGTGACTATCTTAACAGTAAGGTTTATTTTAATACTTCATTATCTGAATTGCTGTTTTAAAAAGCCGCAACTTTATAAAATTGTCTAAAAAACGGACATTAATTACATTTGCTCTACAGATGCTGATGTTAACTATGTTCGCGTGAGAAGTTATATAAAAATCAAACTGCTCTAAAAATGGCTAACTAGATAAAAAGAACTCCTCATGGGGGGATGAGGAGTAGGAAAGAGATACAGCTGATTTTAAATTATTATTCAGTTTACAGAATTAAGAGTGAGATAATTTCATCTTGCAGCGACGGTCATACATTTTACCTGCAATACCACCAATAATCGCACCACTAAATGTGCCAAATACAGGTAATACACTACCGGCTACAGCACCAATCATTACACCTTTAACTGTAGGGGAAAAACGTGATTTTTTGCCTGCAGAGGTGTCATAGCCAGATTTGCCTTTACTATTTGTTTGACCACCAGCGTTATCCATCATATGAGTTACTTTATCTTTAACCATATTGGTTACACCACCATGCTCTGCTGCATCTTTATTGATCTTCTCTAGGCTATCTTGTGCCTTTTCTTTAATTTGATCTACTTTTTCCATGACATTGTTCATTACGCTTGAGTCTTGCTGATTGTCATGTTGTGTAGATGCATGAGTATTTGAAGTATTGCTATCATTTTTTGCAGTAGTCATATATTTTCCCTCATGTAAAAATAAAACAGGTTAGTCATCTATATTAAGGAAAATAGAAAATTTTAATGTTGAAGTGCTGTTATATTGACCTTGCTTTTAGTTAATAAAAAGTGTCTCTTGTAGCTATATTAAAGTTATTTTAAACTTTGGTAAGTAATATATGACTTATTGAAATCAGGATAAATTATAATTTAAATATATTTAAGTTTAAGTTGTTGTTTTAATATTAAAATAAATTTAAAAATTAGAAATTTAATTTATATTATTAGATTTTAATCCATATTAGAAAATAAAAATTATTAAATATTATAAATATCTTAAGTATTTTTAATAATTTATTTTTAAAAGTCAGTAAAATAAATTAAATCTATAAACTTTTATGTAAAAATCCCCAGCTTGTGGGGATTTATTAATAAAATTATTTTTGGTCAGGTATCTCGCAGTTCTCATCGGTACAAACTACGCCATCTTCTGGCTGATTTATACTTGTTTCCTGCTGTGTCTTTAAGACCTGGTCAAAAACTTTTATGAACACATCACGTGGCTGTGCACCTGCCAGAGCAATACGCTGGTCAAATACAAAAAAAGGAACGCCCGTAACTTTAAGCTGTTCACGAGCCAGCTTTTCATCATGCTGCACAAAATCTGCGAAGGTATCAGTATCTAGTACATATTCGACTTCCGCTGCATCTAACCCGATCCGCGCTGCCACATCTTCTACTGTTTCGCGCTCGCCAATGGCTAAGCCCTGTGTCATATAAGTATAGAAAAATGCTTCTTCGGCCTGATTGCCTAAACCTTTACTCTGGGCCAGATGGATAATACGGTGAGCATCAAAGGTGTTACCTGAATTGGCCTGTTTCCAGTTAAATTCAATTCCTTCTTCTGCAGCCATAGCAGCAATTTTTTGCTGCATTTCTCCCATTTCTTCAACTGTACGCCCGTATTTCTGGGCCAGACGCTCTGTATTGGACTGTTCATGCTTGACTGGTGCTTCTGGATCAAGCTCATAGCTATGCCAATAGACTTCAAGCTCAACTCCTGCCTGTTCAGCTGCCGACTCTAAACGTTTCTTTCCGATATAGCAGAAAGGACAGACTACATCTGACCAGATATCTACACGCATGCTGTTTCTCTTTTCTATGCTTCATTTCAAATGATAAGGGCGACATGAGCGCTTTTAAAGAGAGAGGCTGTAATAAAATGCAAGTCAGCCCGGATTCCTTTATTTTTTGAAATATAAAGATCTGTTTTTAGTCATAAAAGTCAAACAGTGCTGTGTTCTGATTCAGGTTAGTATAAAAATGAAGCGGTCACTGGAGCTAAATATGCCACGTATATTCATGATTTTAGGTGTAGTGACCTTTGCGGTATTTGCCCTATTATTTTATCAGTACTCAACACAGCGTCAGGATGAGGTACAGGCACAGCAGTTTGAAACAGTGATGACTGAAAAAATGCAGCAGCTGTATCTTCAGGCTCAAGATTGGACCACCCCTATACATCTACAAACGAAAGACCAGCGTTTGTCTGGAGATTACCAGCTCATGGCTGATACTTTGCTCAGTTATTGGGTAAATAGTGCAGAGGCACGTAACCGTTATTTACGGGAACTGGAGAAATCTGACTGGGTTGATTTTTTGGATGTAGACCGGCTCGATAAAGACCGGAAACAGAATTATAAGGAAACTGAGCAAATGCTGGCGCAGGTTCGCAAGATTTCGCAGCAGTATCAGCAGCAGACCAGCCAGATTAAACAGCAGACTTTAGAAAAAGTAGAGCAGTTACCCATTCGTACTGATTTGCGTAAAGCTATGCTCACCAAGCTTGAACGTAGCCAGAAAAGTGACGAAGATCAGGCAATTTTTCAGTTAGAACTACAAATTCTAGAAAAAGCAGAAGCCATGTTTGAAATGCTGAAAAAGTACAAATGGGTCAAGCAAGGTGAAACAATTCTGTTTTATGAAGATGAGCAGGTAAAACAGTTCAACACTTTATATCAGGAAGTATTACAGCTTAATGCTGAAATCGAAAAGATTGAACAGAAAAATGTCGAAGCCCTGAAGCAAGAACTATAGCTTAAGAGCCTCGAAATCATGTTGTTTCTAGCTCGAATCATCCCTGTAGTGTTCAGGGATGATTCTTTTTTAGGGTTAAAATAAAAGGCGATTTATTTTTTCGCGACTGTAGCAGGGAAAAGTGGATCCAGGAAATTAGGCGCGACAAAATCCACTTTCTCTACTTTATAAAGTTTTCCAGCAAAGTTATTTTGTTGATGCCACACTATCTGATTTTTACTGAGATCTATCAGATTTAAAGAATAACGTTGACCTTCAACCGGCATTGAATAATAAATTAGTCCAGCGCCTGCTCCCATGGTTGCCAGTGATACGCCTGCACTCAAGGTCGCTTGTGAGAATTTACGCCCGAAAGACGGCTGAGCTCCGGAAATATTCACAACAAACACTTTATCTGCCTGAGTAAAGGTTTTAAGCGTACTTAAATCTTCAGCAGATAAATCCAGATTGACTGGTTGAAAAGTATTCTGGTTGGGTGAAACAGTGGTTTTATTCAATTTTTCAAACAGACGTAAAAGGGTGTCTTGTTGAGATAGATTGGGCGTAGTGTGATTTAAAGCGTTAAGCACAGGAAACTGATTAATTTCCTGCCGTTTATCCTTTGGATGTAAACGGATGTCATACCCTATTATCTGTTTCTTTGGCATAAAACCGCAAATGAAGGGTGCTGATTTCACAGTTGTATTAACCGAAACTTCTTTTAATTGCTGGGCAAGAGCCTCATTAAAGCCTAGGGCCAGTTGAGCACTTTCTTGACCAATAATGTGAGAAGTCCCTAACTCTGCACGTGATAAACAGCTATCAGTTAAAATTGCTACAGAAGATTGTCGGAGCTCATTTTGTTGACGGTCTAAAGCGCTACGTGTTTCGGGTTTAATCGCCATAGTATTACAACCTGTAAGTACTACAGCACAGCTTAAGCTGAATAAAATTTTTTCATTTGAGAAATATAAGATTAATTGTGAAAGAAAAATGTGCAATAAGTTTTTATTCGTCACATTGAGTATTCATATTGATTCTTTTTTGTTGCAGGGCCAAGTTTTTTATTAAAAAAATTGTAAAAAAACCCTGCATTGAGCAGGGTTTTTTAAGTTTGGTATTTTAAGAATTAAACACGTTCGATGATGGTAGCAATACCCTGACCTAAACCGATACACATGGTCGCAAGACCGATTTGTGTATCTTGCTGTTCCATAATGTTCAGCAGAGAAGTGGTAATACGCGCACCAGAACAGCCCAGTGGATGTCCTAACGCAATTGCGCCACCACTTAAATTTACGATGTCTTGTTTGTCATAAAGGCCTAAACCTTTCAGTACAGACAGACCTTGTGCAGCAAACGCTTCATTTAGCTCAACTGTCTGCATGTCAGCAATCGAGAGACCAGCACGTTTTAGTGCTTTCTGGGTTGCTGGAACCGGGCCATAACCCATGATCGCAGCATCACAGCCTGCAACTGCCATAGAGCGGATTACGGCACGTGGTTTCAGGCCAAGAGACTGAGCTCGTTCAGCAGACATCAGTAACATGGCAGATGCGCCATCAGACAATGCAGAAGAGGTTGCAGCAGTGACTGTACCGCCTTTAGGGTCGAATACTGGGCGTAAAGCACGGAAAGATTCAATATTGGCATCCGGACGGATTACTTCATCGATATCACACAATACTTTATAACCGTCAGCATTATGACCTTCAATACCCACAATCTCGTTCTGGAACAGACCATTTTCAGTCGCAGCCCAAGCACGACGGTGTGATTCCACACCAAAGGCATCCTGTTCTTCACGGGTAATACCGTTCATACGGCCCAGCATTTCAGCAGTCAGACCCATCATGTTAGATGCTTTAGCATAATGCTTGGAAGCAGCAGGGTTCAGGTCGATACCGTGCATCATACCTACATGGCCCATATGCTCTACACCACCGATGATAAAAATATCACCTTGGTTGGTTGCAATCTGTGCAGCCGCTGTATGAATAGCCTGCATGGAAGAACCACACAGACGGTTAACGGTTTGACCGGCAACAGTTTTTGGAAGGTCCGCCAGCAAAGCAATATTACGGGCAATGTTCATACCTTGTTCAAGGGTCTGGTTTACACAGCCCCAGATCACGTCTTCAACTTCATTCGGGTCGAATTCGTTACGTACCATTAGTGCACGGATAAGTTCAGCAGACATGGTGTCGGCACGTACATTGCGGAACATACCGTTTTTCGATTTGCCCATGGCTGTACGTACACCATCAACAATCACAACGTCACGTGGATTTAAAGTAGCCATTCACGTCACTCCTTAACCGTAGAATTTTTTATTGTTAGCTGCCATGTCACGCAACATTTGTGGTGCTTCATAAGCTTTACCTAAGTGCGCATATTTATCGCAAAGCGCTACATATTCAGCAACACCGGTCTGATCAATGTAACGGCATGGGCCACCACGGAATGGAGGGAAGCCTACACCCATGATCATCGCCATGTCTGCTTCAGCAGGAGTAGCCACAATGTTGTCTTCCAGGCAACGAACTGTTTCATTACAGAAAGCCAGCATCATGCGGTCAATGATTTCCTGAGGATCAAATTCGCGTTTTTCACCTGACACTACCGGAGCAATGACATCATAGGCAGTCGGGTCAACAGTTTTGGCTTTCTTGCCTTTACGGTCGAGCTCATATTTGTAGAAACCGACATCATTTTTCTGACCCAGGCGTTTTGCTTCATACATGGTCTGGATAGAACCTTTGTAATCTGGCTTCATACGGTCAGGGAAACCTTCAGCCATGACTTCTGCACCATGTACGCCGGTATCGATACCCACAACATCCATCAGGTAGGCAGGACCCATCGGCCAGCCAAATTTTTCCATGACTTTATCGATTTGCTGGAAGTCAGCGCCATCTTTAAGTAACAGGTCAAATGCACCGAAGTAAGGGAATAATACACGGTTAACCAGGAAGCCCGGACAGTCGTTAACAACAATTGGCGTTTTACCCATTTTCTGGGCAAGAACTACTGTTGTTGCGATTGCTTCTTCAGATGTCTTTTCACCCCGGATGACTTCAACCAGTGGCATCATGTGTACCGGATTAAAGAAGTGCATACCAACAAAATTTTCCGGACGCTGTAAGGCTTTTGCCAGGCGCGTGATCGAAATTGTAGAAGTATTGGATGCAATAATTGTATTCTCACGTACCGATTTTTCAGTATCTGCCAGAACCGCTTCTTTAATTCTTGGGTTTTCAGTGACTGCTTCAATCACGATATCTACTTCTTTAAACTCTTCATAGCTTAAAGTCGGGCGAATACGTGCCAGGGTTTCACCCATTTGCGCAGGTTTCATTTTCTTGCGTTCAACCTGCTTGGTCAGCAGTTTGTTTGCCTCAGACATACCCAGGGCCAGCTGCGGGTTACCAATATCTTTCATGATAATTGGTGTACCTTTGCTTGCCGCTTGGTAAGCAATACCACCACCCATGATCCCCGCACCCAGAACAGCTGCCTGATTTACAGGATGTGCACCTTTTTCATGCTGTTTAGAAGCTTTTTTCACAACCTGGTCATTTAAGAACAGACCAATGAGTGCTCCTGCTTGCGGAGTAATAGCTGCTTTGGCAAAACCTTCAGCTTCAGCTTTCAAAGCTTCGTCACGATGTAAGCTTGCACCTGCCTGCAAAGAATCCAATAGTAGTTTTGGAGCAGGATATTGAGCCGGATTAGCTTTAGCCAGTACCGCACCCTTGGCTGTATTAAACGCCATCATTTGCTCAAGTGGACTCAATTTTACAGGGTCGAGCTTTTCCTGACGCTTGGTTTTCCAGTCCAGACGGCCATGAATAGCCTGCTTAACCAGATCAATTGCAGCATCTTTGAGCTTGTCAGCTGACACAACAGCATCCACAGCACCGTCTTTTAGTGCAGCAGCCGGTTTTTTCGGTGCAGCAGTTGCCATCCATTCAACAGCGTTATCAATACCAATAACACGACTTAAACGAACTGTACCGCCAAAACCCGGGAAGATCCCCAGCTTGATTTCAGGTAAGCCCACCTGTGCCTGTTCTGACATGACACGGTAGTCACAGACCAGACACATTTCAAAACCGCCACCCAGTGCCATGCCATTAATAGCAGCCACTTTAGGAATGTCCAGGTCTTCAAAGCTGTTAAAAACTTCATGGACAGGCATCGCCCAATCAACAATTGCCTGCTCACCTTGTGCAAAGTTATCACCGAATTCAGTGATATCAGCACCAACGATAAATGTAGATTTGCCTGAAGTAACGATTAAACCCTGAATATCAGCAGCGGATACGGCGTCAATCGCAGCCTTGAAATCTTCAATCGTTGCACGGTTGAATTTGTTAACCGACTCACCTTGTAAGTCAAAGCGGAATTCTGCAATCCCGTCCTCAAGCATTTGGACGGTAATGGCATTGCCAGCGTGGATCATGCCCTGATCTCCTTTATTTTGGAGGACTTCTAAGTTGATGTAATGAAGCGTGTGTACATTTCCCGCACACATCGATGCTCCGCTAATCTTACGATAACTATATCCAAAAAGAACATAACAAGTTGTATCAAGCCGTGACGCAAGGGTCATCAATTTTAAAGGTCAATATTCTGGTTGTGATTCCAATAAGTAAATCTTTGATAGATTATTTGAAATAAGTCATTAATTATAATAATTATTATTTTAATCAGTTGATGTAAACTATTTATAGAAAACAAGAGAATATCTACCGTAATAGGCAGTTTAAATACTCAGGTTATGTTTTAGTAACCTGTTAAATTCAATTTTAAAATTTTTGAATGCACTGAAATTGTTATGTTTAGGGGTTGTTATTGATAATACATCATTAGATAGAATTCTATTTTGGCTACCCTTTATCGTCTTTTTTATCAACATTTGATAAAATCGCCGCCATTTACAGAGCCATTGACCTGTCGAGCAGCTCTAATCTATCTCTTTTTATGTTGCAGAGTAGCTATATGATTAAATGGATCGTATTGGCGATTTTTGTGATTTCAGCGTTGTATATCCAAAATCGCGGTAAAGTGCGTCATTCGTTCTATCGTCAATTTTTTGACCATTCAACGCTTCTCGCACCGATTAATTTCTTAATGTACCTGTTTTCTAAGGTACCTAACCAGCCTTATATTGCTACCCAGCATTTTAAGGATCTGCAAACCTTGGACGAGCATTGGGAAATGATTCGGGATGAGGCCAGAGCCTTGTACCAGCAGGGCGGGATCAAGGCAGCCAGCAGTTATAACGATCTGGGTTTTAATTCGTTCTTTAAGACTGGATGGAAACGTTTTTACCTAAAATGGTATGATTCTAGCCATCCGTCTGCAGCAGAACTCTGTCCAAAAACCACGGCCCTATTAAGAACATTACCGACCATTAAAGCTGCCATGTTTACTGAGCTGGCCCCAGATAGCCGGTTAGTTCGACATCGTGACCCCTATGCTGGTTCATTACGCTATCATCTGGGTTTATTGACTCCTAATGATGATCGCTGCTTTATTGATGTAGATGGTCAACGTTACTCATGGCGGGACGGGGAGAGCGTGGTTTTTGACGAAACCTATATCCATTATGCAGAGAACAAGACAGATGAAAACCGGATTATTCTGTTTTGCGATGTAGAGCGTCCATTAAAGACACGTTTGATGCAAAATTTTAATCATTGGTTTGGTAAAAAAGTGATGACTGCGGCCAGCTCGCCGAATGAGGCTGGCGACCAGACAGGCGGTTTAAATAAATTGTTTGCTTATGTCTACCAGATTAGGCTTAAAGCCAAAGCATTGAAAAAGACCAACCGCCAACTTTATTACGTTTTAAAATGGTTTTTAATGCTGGGTATTTTCTTCCTGATTTTTATCCGGCCGTATATTACTTAAAAATTTAATGCCCTGCGGGGCATTTTTTATATTCGAATGCTTTGATAAATCAGGCATAACTTAGCAGGATGTACATCAAAACAGATAGATCAATTTTGATAAAAATAGAATGTGCACTTTTAAAAGGTGTTTTGAACCAAGAATAATGAATATATTGCTATAAGTCGTAAGCTATTTTACTCTGTTTAATACAGTTTCCTGTTCTATAATTGATATTTCTGAAAATTAAATAAATTTAAAATATTCAGACCATTACATGATAACTAATATTCAATTTTTTAAGTATAAACAAAACCGGCTAGCAAGATCAGGGATTAATATCTCTTCAAAAGAGTTTTCTTAAATAACCAGCAAAATTTGATTTTTCAAATAATATATCTATACGTAATGAGTTTGATGTTAAAGGCTAATGAATTTCTTTGAAAATTGTGAAGATGCTTGAAAAAGCCAGTAAAAGCATCACATCATGTGAAGAGCAAGATCTTGTCAATATAGGCCCCATGTGAACGAAAATGCACGCGAACATATAGAAAAAATTCTGGCAAACATGACCACTTTACCCGGGGTATACCGTATGTTGGGTAAAGATGGTGAACTTTTATATGTGGGAAAAGCCAAGAATTTAAAAAATCGTGTGTCGAGCTATTTTGTTAAAACTATCGAGCATCCCAAAACTCAGGCACTGGTGGCACGTATTTATGATATTCAGACTCTAATCACCCGGTCTGAAACAGAAGCCTTATTACTTGAACAAAACCTGATCAAGCTACATCGTCCGCCGTACAATATCATGCTGCGTGATGATAAATCTTATGTCTATATTTTTGTGTCGAGTGATAAGCCTTATCCACGGGTAGCCAGTGGCCGGGGCAAGGGCAAGCATCAGGTCGGCAAGTTTTTTGGACCCTATCCCAGTGCATATAGTGCTCGTGACACCTTAGTCGTACTTGAAAAGCTGTTTAATGTACGCCAGTGTGAAAACAGCTATTTTGCCCAGCGCAAACGGCCGTGTCTGCAATATCAGATTAAGCGTTGTTCTGCACCGTGCGTCGGACTGGTAAGTCCTGAGGATTATCAGGAAGATGTAAAGAATACCATTCGCTTTCTACAAGGTGATACCAAAGAGCTGAATCAGGAACTGATTGCCAAAATGGAAGAGGCCGCAGAAAAGCTCGAATTTGAAAAGGCCGTATTTTATCGGGACCGTCTGGGACTGTTGCGCGAAGTACAGGCCCAGCAGGCAGTTTATAAGGTCAAGGGTGAAGCCGATATTCTGGCAATTGCCTATCAGGCCGGAGTAACCTGTGTCCAGATTATGCATGTGCGTAATGGCCGGATGTTAGGGGGTAAAAGCTATTTTCCCGACATGCAAAATGATGACTTAGGACAGATGCTTAGTGACTTTATGGCTAACTTTTATTTTCAAGTGGCTGATGAGGTTCCGGCTGAGCTGATTGTAAATGTAGCCTTACCTAACACGCAGGAACTTGAACAGGCTATTCAGACTGAATTTGGCAAGAAAGTACAGATCAAGCATAAAGTACGGGAAACCCGTGCCGAATGGCAGGAGCTTGCAGTCATGAACGTGCAGCATGCCATTAAGGGGCAGCTGAGCAACCATCTTGAATTGCATGAACGCTTTCACCAGCTAGAGCAGGTCATGGGCCGACCAATTGACCGGATTGAGTGTTTTGATATTTCGCATACTATGGGTGAAGCACCGATTGCTTCATGTGTTGTATTTGATCAGGGAGGGGCACGTAAACGTGACTACCGGCAGTTTGCTATTCAGGATATCACCGGGGGAGACGATTATGCAGCCATGCGGCAAGCTCTGACCCGGCGTTATAAAAAAAGTCTGTTACCAGACTTGCTGCTGATTGACGGAGGTAAAGGCCAGTTACATATGGCAATGGAAGTCATGCAAGACCTGGATCTGGATGCTTTCATGGTAGGTGTTTCTAAAGGTGAAGGACGTAAACCGGGACTAGAAACCCTGCACTTTACGGATGGCCGCAAGATTCAGCTCGCTGAAGACCATAAAGCATTGCATCTGATTCAGCAGGTACGTGATGAGGCACACCGTTTTGCTATAACCCGGCACCGTGCCAAGCGGGACAAACGCCGTGCAGGTTCGGTTCTGGAAGCCATGCCGGGTCTTGGCCCAAAGCGCCGGCGTGACCTGCTTACCCATTTTGGTGGGATTCAAGGTGTACTGAAGGCTTCAGAAAAAGAGTTAATGGTAGTTCCCGGTTTGGGTCCGGCACTGGCTCGAACGATTTATAGAATACTGCATGAATAATAGGCGAAAATTACCAAAGTAGAGGATGACTCCCCAGTCAGCAGCCATTCACAGCACTTAAAAAACTTGTCATGATGGCCCGAGCACAAGAATAATTGAGGCAAGGGATGTCATTAAAACAACTTTTTCAGGCTGTGACAGTTTCAGAAGAGATTGATATTCCAGCAGGCTGGTTACAGGGCCGGACCATTTATGGCGGACTGGTAGCGGGAATCCTGATGCACAAGGCTGTAGCGACTGTCAATGATCCGCAAAAACGGCTGTTAAGCACCAGTGTGACCTTTGTTGGCCCGGTACAGGAGAGTCGTGCCAGAATCACCGCTGAGGTGTTACGTGAAGGTAAATCCGTAACGACGGTAGAGGTAAGATTATGGCAGAATGATGAAGTCCAAAGTATTCTGCTGGCCAGTTTTGGTGCTGAGCGCCCATCTGCAATTGAAGTCCATCAGGAGCGTCATGCTCCTGACTATCCGTTGCCTGAACAATTAAACTGTTTGCCTTATCGGGAGGGCTTCTTGCCACCGTGCTATCAGCAGTTTGAACTGTGCTGGGCCGAAGGGCAGTTACCCTGTAGTGGCAGCAAGACTCCGGACTTTGGTGGCTGGTTCCGGTTTAAGCCCGAATTTCATGATAATAGCGAACTTGAGCTGGCTCATTTGTTGACCTTGATGGATATCTGGCCACCTGCTGTGATACCGCTCTTTAAACAGGTGGCTCCTGCCAGTTCCTTGACGTGGCATATCACTTTGGTACATCCGGTCCAGCATGAGTTGCATGACTGGTTTAAATATAAAGCTTTTACAGATTTTGCAGGGGACGGCTATTCAACCGAATATGCCCATATCTGGGATGCCCAAAATCGCCTGATTGCGATTTCCCGGCAGACTGTAACAGTGTTTGCCTAGTGACACTAAATATCATTTCGTATAAAGTGACCCTACTAAAAATGGATAAATCCTCAAAATTTTCTATTACATGATCATGTGGTAGGGGGAAACACTGGCGGTGTCTATGACTACAGGTCGTATCCTGAATATTCCGAACATCTTGACTTTGGCACGTATCGGATTAATCCCGGTATTTTTGCTGGTGGTTTACTGGCCACCTGCAATGCAGGTAAGTGGGCATGAAAGCAGTATGACCCGGCATATTATTTTGACTGCAATTTTTGTGCTTGCTGCAGTAACCGACTGGTTCGATGGCTATCTGGCCCGAACCTTGAATCAGACTTCAGCCTTTGGGCGCTTTCTTGACCCTGTGGCAGATAAACTGATGGTTGCAGCGGCACTGATTGTGCTGGTGCAATGGCAACCGACAATTTCAATGGCCTTTGCTGCGATTGTCATTATTTCTCGTGAGATTACAGTTTCCGCCTTACGTGAATGGATGGCAGAACTGGGAGCTCGGACCAGCGTAGCTGTTTCTACGGTGGGTAAGTACAAAACAGCATTTCAGATGATTGCGATTTCTGTATTTCTGCTGAACTGGCCGCCGCTTGAATTAATTGCTTATGCACTGCTTTATACCGCAGTGCTTTTAACCTTATGGTCAATGTTTATTTATCTAAAGGCCGCCTGGCCTTATTTAAAGCAGCCTTAACAGTGGCCCTATAAAAAATCCCCATGATACAGGGGATTTTTTATAACTTTCTTTAAGTCAATACAGGCCTTAACTGTGAGTTTCTTCCTCAGCCTCTTCACCAAAAGTCTTGGCAATTTTTTCAATATTTAGGCTTTTTGCCATGGCATTGAAAATTTCTTTATAAACTCCGTCCTGATGATAAAGTGCATCATGTTCGCCGTGCTCGACAATTCCTCCCTCTTTCATGACATACGTATAGTCGGCGTCAATGATCTGTGACAGGCTATGTGAAATAATGATAACCGTCCGTCCCTGCTTGATCTTGTCTAGGCTCTGCTTGATCTGCTCGGAAGCAATCGCGTCCAGACTTGCAGTGGGCTCATCCAGAAAAATAATCGGTGGATCTTTAAGAAACATCCGTGCCAGGGCAATGCGCTGCTGCTGGCCACCAGAAAGCATCAGGGCATCCGTCTCATAGCTATGTTGCAACTGCATGATCTGCTCATGGATAGATGCTTTCCGTGCCGCTTCGATGACTTCATCCAGCGAGGCATCAGTCTTGCCATAACGAATATTTTCAAGAATTGAACCCTGAAAAATGTGATTTTTTTGCAGCACTAGACCAATATGGTCACGCAGATAGGCCGTATCAATCTCTTCAATTGGAACTCCGTCGAGGTAGAGTTTACCTGAGGCTGGAAGATAAAATTTATCCAGCAGACTGATAAGAGTGGATTTTCCGGCACCAGACAGGCCTACCAGTGCAGTAATACGGTTGGGTTGAATCTGCATATTTATATTCTTGAGGGCATGATGTCCGTTTGGATAATAAAAATCGACATTTTCTAGCTCGAACTGGCCATGAATAACCGGCTTGCGTGTACCGCTTGATTCAATTTCATCATCAGCCTCCAGAATCTGGAAAAAACTCTCTGAATAAATCATGGCATCATTAACTTCATCATAAATACGGTGCAACGAGCGAATAGGGGCAGAAACGTTATTGAAGAGTAGTACGTGATACATAATCATCCCTATACTCATCTGGCCGGACAGAACAAAATACGCAGTCAGAATAATGATCAGAACAATACCGATCTGTTCAATAAAGGTTTTCATGCCATCGAACAAAAAGCTGGTCTGACGGGTACGCATCTGGTTTTGGGTCAGTTCTTTTTGTAGCTTGAGCTGTTTCTCTGCTTCTATCGACTCGCGATTAAAAGATTTAATTACGGTAATTGAGTTAATAATACTCAAAATGCCCTGACTCTTTTTTTCTCTTCCATCGCGCAGGTTGCGCCGCCATCCTCCCAGCTTCTGGGCTTGTTTGTAGGTTAGCCAGAAATATACCGGTACGATACACAGGGCCACAAGTCCTACCCAGACATTGGCATAAAACATGAGACCAAGCGCGACAATTGCACTGGTAAATAGAGGCAAGATATCAATAAAAAAAATCTGTACCAGTCGGGTCAAAGACCCGATACCGCGGTCAATTCGGGTCTGTAATTTGCCTGCCTGATTATTTTCCTGGTTAAAAAAAGCCAGCCGATAGGTCAAAAATTTTTCAATAATGCCTTGGGCCAAGTCTTGTGACACCAGAATTCTAAGTTTTTCACCATAAAATTTTTGGCCAAAGGAAACCAGTGCACTAATAATTTCCTTCCCCAGCAGAATTACACTAATGGTAACCAGAATATGCCAGCCTGCATTTAGTCCCTGACCAGCTTCGACCAGACGGTTAATACTGTCGACTGCATACTGCAATGTCAGTGCATTGACCTGGGCCGTAAATGCACCGATTAGCGTCAAGCCCAGTGTTGCCATAACCAGCAGGCGGTACGGCCTGACAAAAGGGGAGATCTTTTTAAATAAATGCCATAAATTCATGCAGGTCGTTCTTGTTCTTAAGTTCTAAATTCAGTCTAAGGATTTAAATATACCGGCTCAACCCACCGCTCTGTGACAATTTGTGAATTGAGCAAAGTGATAAAACCATGTTTAAAATAAGTATTACCCTGATCTGTCCGGAGCAGTAATGAACCTTGAGCTCTTTGCGGCCCAGCCCCGATCAAATCTGCTGCCTTATGACGGCTCTGTTAAAGATTATGGTCAGATACTGACTGAGACAGACGCAACAGCCTATCTGCAATATTTTCTACAACAGCTGGCCTGGCAGCATGATGAAGTTATCCTTTATGGCAAGCATATACGAACCAGCCGTATGATCGCTTGGTATGGTGATGAAAAATTTGAATATCGCTATTCAGGTATTACACGAAAAGGACATATATGGGATGACAGACTCTGGAAACTTAAACAGTATATTGAAAAACTGACGGGCCAGCAGTTTAACTCATGTCTGGCCAACTTGTACCAAGATGGTAGCCAAGGCATGGGCTGGCATAGTGATGATGAAAAAACTCTAGGTCAAAATCCGGTGATTGCTTCAGTCAGCCTGGGGGCAACCCGTAAATTCTGTTTTAGGCATAAAACCCAAAATGACAAGATAGAGGTCTTATTACAGCATGGGCAATTGCTGTTAATGCGCGATGAAACCCAGCATTTCTGGAAACATGCCTTAATGAAAAGCACTCGGGTACAGGAACCCCGTATTAATCTTACATTTCGGTATTTCTGGCCAGAGGGCTAAAAAGCAGGGCAGACCAGCAGAGACAATAAAATAAAACAGCCCATGTGTGGAGGACATGGGCTGTTTTATTCAGAGGAGCTGTTTTCGAAAAAACAGAACAGTAATGTCATGGAACACTTTTGGCAATTACTGAAGAACAAAATCATCATATGAGAATTTATTTAAAATTACAAGAAATCTCTTCGAGTAATTTATGTAAATTATCGTATAGATTATTACTTAATAGATCAGTTCCCTTCTTCTGAAATAACAGAAAATTTCTTCTCGATTTTTGCAGCATTTTCCTTCAATGTCTCAATCAGTTTACTGACGTTAATAAACTCAAAGCGGCTTCTTGAAGCCAGTACAGTTAATGCCATAGGCGCTTCTTTAGAAGAAAACCGGATGGGTACAGACAAACCGGATACCCGTGGGTCGAGCTCGCCCTGAGAAAAATAATAGCCCTGTTTTTTAATTTTTTTCATCTGCTGCATAAAGCTTTCCAGGTCCTGCGCAAAGCCGACTTCAGAGAGCTGGGTAGCAAAGCGTTCATAATAATTATGGAGACGCTGTTTTGGCAGATGTGCCAAGATAACCTTGGGAGAAGACCCGACGTACACCGGACGTGGACAACCGCGACCATAGGACAGCAGGTCGGTATTACGGAAAACCTCATGATGCACATCAATGCAGTAATCCTGATTAAGGTGAGTGAGCAGACAGCACAATTCGGTGCGTTCTGCAATTTCACTCATAAACGGACTGCTGGCCTGTACTACAGGATCAGTTGTACGTGAAATATAGTCCAATACAGCAATTTTTGAACCCAGCGTATAATCACCTGATGTGCCACTAATACGCTGCAAAATGTCTGAAGAAACCAGTTCCTTGAGGTAACGATAACTGGTCGGTTTGGACAGGCCGAGTTCCTCACAGATAATGTCAACATTGATGACAGGCCGTGAAACTGAAAATAAATCAAGAACCGTCAGAATCTTGCCAAAACTAGAAAGTGCCATGTATACCTACTGTTGTCCAAAATCTTAATGATGAGCTATTACCTTTATAACAAATTGTAGAGACCGGTGAATATATTTTCAGGCTGGAAAACTTGGCCTATTAAAGTACGCTTAAGGAATAACTAGTAATCAAAATAATTTATTTATTATCATAATAAGATACTTTATTGACTATTTTATGTTTATTTGAAAAAATACTCACATTAAGTATCTTATTTAGAAACTATCAAGATTAAAATAAGTGCTGTTTATTCTCTCCCTTTCTTTCGTCTGAAAGAAAACTTACCTGAACATTGATCCTGCTTTTAAAACAGGGATGTGTTGACTGCTGCAATATCTATATCAGGGCTTAAAAGCTAGGGTCCTGCCATGTGCGATGTTTAGCAGGTCTAGGCAAGGGTAAGTTGATGTTGACTTGGAAGTACGCCTTAAAACGGATTTCTATTTTCGAGATACCACATGCTATTTAAACAAATCTTGGCTTTTCGTCCGGGCCGGATGGAACTGACTTTTGCGCTTAAAACTTTTATTGCCGGCATGCTGGCTCTATTTGTATCTTTTCGTCTGGATCTGATTAACCCGATGTGGTCGATTGGTACAGTGATGATTATTGCCAGTCCATTCTCAGGCATGGTCTCTTCCAAATGTGTATACCGGCTTATCGGAACGGTTGCAGGGGCGATAATCGCACTGCTATTGACTCCACCCTTGATCAATACGCCTTGGCTATTTTCTGTTGTACTGGCGCTATGGGTCGGTTTTGCACTTTATATTTCTCTTTTGGACCGTACACCGCGCAGTTATGTATTTATGCTGGCCGGTTATTCTACTGCCATGATCGTATGTAATGCGATTGGTTATATAGACAGCTATAACATCTTTGATCTGGCTTTGGCTCGGGTACTGGAAATTTCAATCGGGGTAATTGCCCATGCTGTGGTCTCAGCGACAGTTTTACCGGTACATATTGGCTCGGTCATCAGGCAGCGTGTCACTAAACTTCTGAATGATACTGAAAACCTGTTCAGTAATTTATTGAAAAATCCGCATCCAGACCAGAACTATAGCGAACTGCTGGCTGGCATAACCCGTGACAGTAGCGATATTCATGCACTTGCTGTGCACTTGTCTTATGAGAAGGGTGAATTGCAGGGCATGACCAAACAGTTGCAGGAAATGCTACATCAAATGTCCATGGTAATTGCCAATCTGGTCGCCATGTCGGAAAAGCGCGAACAGCTTCATCAACTTGATTTTAAAAAATCTGAGTATCTGGAAAAACTTCAGCAGCATGTGCTGAATTTTCTAAATCAAAAGCAGCCTGTAGCCGAGAGCCAATTGACTGAATTGCCTCCAGAGTTCCAGGCTGACTTCAGTGAATTGCTGCGAGATGTTAACCCTGAACAATATATCGTTTTAAGCAGTATAAAAATGGATATCCAGCATTTTATTCATAATATTCGGACGGTTAATTTATTGTGGGGGCTGATTCAGGCAGGTGAGAAAAATATCCCTCAGAGTATTACTCCAATTACTACAACTTATCCGAGTTTACATCGTGATTATGGCGTGGCAGTGCGGGGAGGTGTCAGCGCCTTTCTGATTACACTGATCGTTTGTGCGCTCTGGATCCTTTCTGGCTGGCGCATGGGCTTCATGATGGCACAGATGGGGACAGTAACAGCATGTATTTTGACAGCACTTGATAACCCGGTGCCCGTACTGCGTATCTTTATCTGGGGCAGTCTGGTTTCGGCTGGGCTGGTGTTTGTATATGCCTTTGGTATTTTTCCACATATTACGGCGTTTTGGGAGCTGGCACTGGTGCTTCTGCCCATGTTCCTGTTTTCTGTATCCATGATGGCCAATCCTTCTCTGATGCCAGTAGGAATGGTGCTGGGTATTAATACCATGATGGGGCTAAATCTGCGTAATTCTTACAATATGGATGCAGTGACCTATTTTGACAGCTCTTTTGCCATGATTCTGGGTGTTCTGGTCTCACTGATTGTGATCTATTTTGTACGTGCCATGTCACCAGAAACCAGCGCAACACGAATACTGGCCCTACATAGCAAAGCCATGCGCCAAGCACTTGTATTGCCTTATGGTACCCAGTTTAGGATTCATCTTAGAAGCATGCTCGACCGAATCGGTGTACTGAATACCAAAATGGTTCAGTCATCTGAGATTCGTTCTTCGATTAATGCAGCACTGGTTGAATGTAGTGCGATTGTCGATTTAAGCCGGCTGCAGGAACTGGCAGGTCAATTATCTGATCATGAGCTGCTGGTGAAACAGATTACACAGCTGGGCCAGCAGCTCGAGCACTATTTTGAACTACGTGAACAGGCAGGCCTGTGGAATGCTGTACCATCCACTGAACTTGTACGGCAGCTCAAAGAGTTACGTTTATTTGCCACAGATATTGAAGATAATGAGCTGCGACTTCGACTGCTAATTTCACTGAACAATATCCAGTGCAGTATTTGCCATATCGGGATGAGCAATACACAACCACATTTTATTATGGCAGGAGCTTGAGATGGGTGAAGTCAATATTTATGGACTTTATGTTCCGATTCTGCTGATACAGGCGATTCTGGCTTACGGACTACTCAAGTTTACAGATGTATTTACCCATCGCTGGGTTACAAATGGCTGGATTATGTGGCCAGGCATATTTCATCTTTGCTGGTATCTAGTGCTACTGCTCTGTATCCACTGGCTCTTTCTTTATTTTTCTGCTTGATTTTCTCTGGTGATAGGTTGACCGTGATGAACTCATTTGATGCGCGCAAGCTGCTTCGTCCCTTATCTCTGCTGCTGGTGGCGGCAGTTGCTCTCTATGCCATTATACATTTATGGAACTACTATAATGCTGCACCCTGGACCCGTGACGGTCGGGTGAAGGGTGATGTGATGCAGGTTTCTTCAGATGTTTCCGGACTGGTCACAGAAGTTCTGGTACAAGATAACCAGACGGTAAAAAAAGGTCAGGTCTTGTTTAAAATAGATGTCGCCCGTCAGGTACTGGATGTCGAACAGGCTAAATCCGATCTGGCTAAAGCCAAGGCAGGGCTGGCCGAAGCTGAAGCTGCTCTAGCCCAGTCACATGCCAACTCAATCAAGTCTCAAGCGAATATCCGGCTGGCAGAGAAAAATGCACAGCGTTATGCCAGCCTAATGAATGGTGCAATTTCCAAGCAGGAACAAGACCAGATGTTCGCAGTGCGTGACCAGGCGCGTGCCGAACATGAACAGATGCAGGCTGCTATTCAGCAGGCGCAGGCTACTATCCGTCAGCAAAAAGCATTGATTGAAGCTGCCACCAGCCAGGTACATCTGGCTGAACTCAACCTGCACCGCTCAGCAGTTATTGCACCGGCAGATGGCACTTTATCCAATTTCGATATGCGTCCTGGTAATTACGTGAAATCTGGACAGGCAGTGGCTGCCCTGGTCGACCGCCAGCAGCTCTATGTGGTCGGTTATTTTGAAGAGACCAAACTTAACAGAATACATGTGGGAGATAAAGCCACAGTACAGCTCATGGGAGATTCGGAAAAGATTTATGGTTATGTGCAGGGCATAGCAACAGGAATTGAGGACCGTGAGCGTGGCAACAGTTCTAACCTGCTGGCCAACGTCAACCCTACATTTAGCTGGGTGCGTCTGGCACAGCGGGTACCGGTCAAAATCATGATTGATAAATTGCCAGAAAACCGGTTAACCCTGGTATCAGGCCGTACTGCAACAGTACGAATTATTGAAGCCAAAGATCATATTTAACCGGTCTTGGCAAAAATCATTAAA
The DNA here is from genome assembly GCF_040744925.1 of Acinetobacter sp. FL. NCBI lineage: Bacteria > Pseudomonadati > Pseudomonadota > Gammaproteobacteria > Moraxellales > Moraxellaceae > Acinetobacter > Acinetobacter sp. FL. The sequence goes on from NZ_CP160437.1 coordinate 253,264, forward strand.
AAGAAGAGTATTACTCTTCTTTTTTCATAGAAGATAAAGGATTAAGGATTAAGACCATCTGGTTCGCGATACCAGCTTTCAATCAGCAGGGCAGCTGCAATACTGTCAGCCGCAAGTTTACGGTTCCCACCCTGAGCCTGATACTGACTCAGTTCACTACGGGCTTCGCGAGTCGTTAGTCGCTCATCCACCATCAGGGTTTCAATGTTGGTCTGATGCCGCAGTCGCCGTGCAAACTTGCGGGCACGGGCAGAAAGTTCTGACTCACTCTCATCCATGTTTAAGGGTAAACCGACCAGAAACAGGTCCGGTTGCCATTCTTTGACAATCTTCAGCAAATGTTCCCAATTCGGGATTCCATCCTTCATTGGGAAGAGCGTCAAGGGATTAGCACTCTGAATAGCTGCCTGTCCGATAGCCATGCCCATTTTCTGGGTGCCAAAGTCAAAAGCCATAATCAGACCCGGATGAGAGGCATCAGGCATGACCAATCTCAGAAGCTAACCAGGTACGGTCTAGGCCCATTTTTTTATAGGCAGCGTCCCAGCGGTCATCGTAAGGCAGATTAAAAATCAGGTCCATATCTGCATCACAGATGAGCCAGTCACCGCGTGCAATCTCTTCTTCAAGTTGATTTTTGCTCCAACTGGCATAACCCAGTGCTATCTGGTAACGGTCCACTCCTTCATTGTGTGCAATTGCATCCAGAATATCTTTACTGGTGGTGATACAAACGTTTTCACCAATAGCAATAGACGAATGCCAAACGGGTTGACCGGTATGTAAAACGAAACCTGCCTCCGGGCGCAATGGACCGCCTTGAAGCACATCATGAGGTTGGACATTATCTGCATCAATTTCCAGGTCATTCAACAATTCCTTGATCTGAATGCCAGCAGGTCGGTTGATAATAATCCCTTGTGCGCCGTCTTCATCATGTCGAGCCAGATAGATGACCGTATGAGCAAAGAAATCATCGGCAATTTCTGGAGGAGCGATAAGACAACGATGCGTCAAATATTGTTTGGTCACCTAAGCTGTTCTCCTAAATTGTCAGCATAAAGTTTTGTCTGGACAAAAATTGAGGCAAAAAGATAAATTTCAATAAAATTACAGAGTATGGTCTCTCCACTTATAAGTGACTACTGTCGAGAATACAATCCTCTGCACGTAAGCATCTGTGCCTTTCAGCAAAAAAAAGCAGAAACTTATTGGTCAGATGTAGCCTTGAATTAAATACTGACTATTCAAGGCTTGCAGAATGGGGACAGACTAGAATATAAAATCTGCTGATTGAAGATAATTGTGGCGATTTCATAAAAATCAAGAGCTCAAACTGGCTGCTGATTGCTAAAAGATATTATCTATTAAGCCTGCTGGAATTTAAGCTGACGCAACTGTCTGGCATGCTGCAAGGTGGTGTTACTAATTTCAACGCCACCTGTCATACGGGCCAGTTCCTGAATCCTTTCATCTTCATCCAGTTCAATGATGGTACTGCTGGCCGGATCAGTCTGCAGTTTCTTTACCAGAAGATGCTGGTCAGATTGAGCCGCCACTTGGGCCTGATGGGTAATACACAGAATTTGTACATGCTGTGCCAGCCCGCCAAGCAGTCGTCCTACAATCTCGGCAGTACCGCCGCTGATCCCGACATCGATTTCATCAAACACCAGAACCTCAGCTTCAGTTTTCTCGGCATTCATCACCTGCATTACCAGTGCAATACGTGACAGCTCACCTCCTGAAGCTACCCGTGCCAGTGGTTGGGCCGGTATGCCTTTATTGGCGGTAAACAGTAGCTGGATAAAGCTCAGGCCTTCTGCAGTAGGCTGTTCCAGTGCATCAAAACGGAATTCAAAATAAGCTTCGGGCAGGGCCAGTGGTTTTACCTGTTCAGTCAGCTGTTTAGCGAGTGGTATCGCGGCTTCACGTCGAATCTGGTCCAGATGCTCAGCCTTCTGCAAAAAGTCCTGATGAGCGCATTCAACCTGTTCGGCCAGCATTTCTGGGTCTTCAAGCTGTTGCAGTTTTTCCAGTTCCTGCTGCCAGAGTTCATATTCTTCTTTTAGCTGCTCTGGCTGGATTCTATACTTACGGGCCAAACGATGAAAAATTTCAAGCTGGGCATTCAGCTCTTCCATACGTTCTGGATCAAAGCTCTGCCGGTCAATAAACTGGCGTAGCTGCGCTGTTCCTTCATCTAGTTCACTTTGCGCATTTAATAATGCATTATAAATACTGGACAGCTGTTCACTACGCCCAGCATGTGTTTCCAGCCGGCGAATTACCGAAGAGAGCTCCTGAGAAAGATTGGATTCCGCTTCATCGAGTACATTCAGGCTGTAAGCGCAGTCCTGCATAATATGTTCATGATGGCTGAGACGGTCAAATTCCTGCTCTATTTCTTTATAGTGAATAGCAACTATATCTTCAAGTTCTTCAAGCTGTAGCTCCAGCGTACTGATCCGCTGTAATCGGCTAGCCTGTGCTTCAAGCGCAGCCTGATGCTGGCGAATATTCTTCTGCCACTGGCTATATGCATCACGTACTTGCTGGGCCTCATTATAAAAATTACTGTAGCGGTCTAGCCACTTGCGTGGATAAGGTGGTTCCAGAAGCTGCTGCTGACTATGCTGGCTATAAAGCTGAACCAGAAGACGTCCAATTTCTTTCAGTTCAGATAGGCTGCTCGGGCGGCCATTGATCCAGGCTTTACTGCGGCCTGTAGCAAAAATTACCCGGCGTAAATGTATTTCACCTGATTCATCATTTAACTCATGCGCACTGAGCCACCCTGCTTCAGGGCTATCTGGCTGGTAGCTGAAGACGGCAGTAATGTCGGCTTTGTCTGTGCCATAACGAACATAGTTGGTATCGGTACGTTCACCGAGGCAGGCAGAAAGCGCATCAAGTAATAAGGATTTACCAGCACCGGTCTCACCTGTGAGTACGTTAAAACCTTGTTCAATATCAAGGGCCAGATGGTCAGCAAGCGCAAAATTGATCAGTGTTAAATGTGTCAGCATAAACGCATCCAGGCTGCGAAAGGTTTGTGTCTAAGATAGTCAAGTTTTGTTGTGGTCACAAGATGGCTTTTATTTTAAGACATTCAAAATATGATAACGCGATCTTAAAATAAATATGCGAATAAAAATTTTGTAAATACAGTTGTTCTGTTCTTGGCAAAAAGCTGTATTCGCTTTAACAATACTGAAAACTAATTAAGAGAATATATTGCCAGCAAAGATCAGTGTTCCATTGTTGTTATGCCAGTCATATATTGTTGATGGTTAGAATTACAAAATGAAAAATACGGTTTGATCAAAAATGTAATGATGAATTAGATGTTTAACTCAAAATTTTATCTGTATAACCATAAGTGCAACAAATATAGCAGACACAATATCATAGTAAGTTATAGACAGAGAATGATAAAAAATGGTCGCTCATCAACCGTTATGCTGGATCTTTCAACTATTGGTTTAAGGCTGCCTGTAGATCTGAATAAACTGAACGGCAAGGAATGGAAAATATTGATTTTTCCTGTTGAAACGGCAATTGATTAGTTGCGCCGCCGCAATTAAACTACCGCAATCATAACGTATATAAATGCGCATTATCTGGAGAATACGCATGTCAGCACAGTTTGATCATGTATCAGTAATAAAAAAATCAAATGTCTATTTTGGTGGTTCGTGTATTAGCCATACAATTTTATTTGAAGACGGTACTAAAAAAACTCTGGGGGTCATTTTACCGACAGAGCAGCCGCTTACCTTTGAAACCCATGTGCCTGAGCGTATGGAGATTATCTCTGGTGAATGCCGTGTTAAAATTGCCAATAATGAAGAGGCTGAACTGTTCCGCGCCGGTCAGTCTTTTTATGTACCAGGTAACAGCACCTTTAAAATTGAAACTGATGATGTGCTTGATTATGTTTGCCACCTAGAAGGCTAAGCATTCTGCAATAAATCAGGTACACTAGACTGATATAGGAGATCCTGCGAAGTTACTTTGCAGGATTTTTGTTTTTCACAAGTCACCAGCTTAGAGGTCGTTCATGGCGAAACCTGAATATTATTATGGCGTTCATGCAGTGGAGTCATTATTAGAACTGGAGCCAGAACGGGTTCTGACCCTGTTTACACTAAAAGGACGTGAAGACCAGCGTTTGCAAAAGATTCTGGAACTGGCTGAACCTTTCGGAATTAGTGTGCAAAAAGCCAGCCGGGACAGTCTTGAAAAGCTGGCCGGGTTACCCTTTCATCAGGGGGTTGTGGCTGCTGTCCGTCCACATCCGGTTATGAATGAAAAAGATCTAGAACAGTTACTTGAACAAACACCGGATGTTCTATTGCTGGCCCTGGATCAGGTAACTGATCCGCATAACTTGGGGGCCTGTATCCGTACAGCCGCAGCAATGGGTGTACAGGCAGTTATTGTGCCACGTGACCGTTCAGCCAGTCTGACACCGACGGCACGGAAAGTGGCAGCCGGTGGGGCGGAGAAAGTCAAGTTCATTCAGGTTACCAATTTGGCCCGTACGCTTGCACAGATGAAAGAGCAGTCACAGGTACGAGTAATAGGAACCATGCTCGACGAACAGGCATTGCCGCTTCAGCAATGTGACCTGACCGGACCTATAGTGATTGTAATGGGTGCTGAAGATACCGGTTTAAGACCTATCACCCAGGCACAGTGCGACCACAAGGTTTACATTCCGATGGCTGGAAATCTGCAAAGTTTAAATGTCAGTGTGGCAACCGGTATGGCGCTCTATGAAGCCTGTCGTCAGCGTAATGCTAAAAGTTTATAAGTTGATTAATTAAAAGGATTCAGTATGACTCCCCGGGTTCAAGGTTATCTGTTTGTGGCGATTACCATGTGTATCTGGGGCGGTTTTACTTTATTCTCCCGTTTAAATGCCCAGTGGCATATCAGTCCTTGGGATATTACGGCCTTACGTTTCGGTCTGGCCTTTCTCATTCTCATGCCTATTCTGCTGTATAAAAAAGATACGGCATTTTTATGGAAGAGACAGTCTGTTCTGTTGGCACTGATTGGCGGCTTAGGATACTGCTTAACAGTGTATACAGCATTTTTGTATGCTCCTGCTGCCCATGCCGCGATTTTTCTCAACGGTTGTATTCCACTGACCACTGCTGTAGCAGCATGGATTTTATTTAAACAGCCTTTTGATCAGCATACCTGGCTAAGTCTTGGCATTATGCTACTTGCTTTAGCTGTCATGAGTTATCTGATTTCACGCTCAAGCAGTCATGCATTTGGTATAGGAGATATCCTTCTATTTACCAGTGCCATCTGGTGGGGCGTATTTACTGTACTGCTCAAGCAATGGAAGCTGTCTGCGTGGCACTCTATGGCGAGCGTCGTAATTTGGTCAGCCCTTATCTATGTTCCAATTTACTTGTTATTTATACCTAAACATCTCAGTGAGCCAGAACCTCTGCATCTGGTTATCCAGACACTTTTCCACGGCGTTTTTGTGGTAATCATTGCTACCCTGACTTATGTGGCAGCCATTGAGCGTTTAGGGGCTTTTAAAACTGGAAGTATTGTAACTCTGGCACCTTTTATTGCAGCCTTGCTTGCTATACCACTGCTCGGCGAATCATTAAGTCTCTCTGTGCTTGCTGGATTAATCGGGATGAGTTTTGGAGCTTTACAGCCATGGCGCTGGTTCCGCAAAGATACTTTACAGGCGCAGCTGGAAAACCAGAAAAAAGGTTCTGGTTCAGACTCTCGCATCTCCTAATCTGCTTTTAGCTTTTCGGCCTTGATGAGGTAAAGCTGATGAAGAGGCTGTAATTGAGCATATAGATGTTCCAGGTGGCCATCATTGGTTACAATATCATGAGCGAGAGTCTGTTTTTGTGAGCGAGGCATCTGTGCGGCAATGATCTGACGGATCTGCTCCTCAGACTGCTGGTCACGCGCACAGGCACGCATAATCTGGATATCTTCGCTGGTATCGACTAAAAGTGTATGCTGGGCAAGTTCATGCTGATTGGTTTCAAATAAAAGAGGAGAAACCAGTATGGCATAAGGACTTTGGGCAGCCTGTAGCTGCTGGATTAACGCCTGGCGGATAGCAGGATGGGTAATTCCTTCCAGAGTCTGACGCGCTTCCGGTAGCTTGAAAATATGTTCACGCAATGCCCGCCGGTTTAACTCGCCATCTTCTTGTAACACCCAGTCACCAAAGGCATCATGAATTTGTGCCAGTGCTGGCTGGCCACGCTGTACCACTTCACGTGCTACTACATCGGCATCTACGACCTGTATACCTTGAGACTCAAACCACTGGCTGGCAGCTGACTTTCCACTGCCTATTCCTCCTGTTAACCCCAAGATAAATGTCATATCAGCCTCTCAGATAAATTTTCATAATTTGCTCACCCCATAAAAAAGCGATCCAGCCGGCAATCGCAATATAGGGACCAAAGGCAAAAGGCTGGTTTTCCTTGCGAATCTTGAGCAGTACGATACCAATAATTGCCCCGACTAAAGATGAAAGTAGCACAATTAAAGGCAGCATTAAAGGACCCATCCAGGCTCCGAGTGCGGCCAGTAACTTAAAGTCCCCGTATCCCATGCCTTCTTTGCCGGTGATGACTTTAAACAGGTAATATACAATCCATAAGCATAAAAACCCAATCACATAACCCCAAATAGCAGAGCTTGCCGAGGTATATAATGCATAACTGTTCAGAGCTAGGCCTAGGGCGGCAAGCGGCAGGGTATACCGGTCTGGAAGCAGTTGTGTATCAAAATCGATGAAGGTCAGGGTAATTAATGCCCAAGTCAGTAACAGACCAAATAGCATTTGCAGGGTAGGGCCATAGACAGCTACTACAATAAGTGAACACAGAGCAGTTAAAAGTTCAACTAGAGGGTAACGGATACTGATCGGATTCTGGCATTGACCACATTTGCCTCTGAGTAGCAGCCAGCTGACTAAAGGCAGATTCTGATACCAGCGAATCGGCGTATGACAGTTGGGACAGGTAGAAGCCGGATAGCTGAGCGTGAGTTTTGTTTCATCAATTAGGGGCTGATCTGGATGAAGCAACAACTGACATTCATTGCGCCATTCCTGCTCCATCATTTTAGGAGTGCGAAGAATAACGACATTTAAAAAACTGCCAATACATAGACTGAAAAGCCCAACCACAATGTAGAGCGCAGTCGGGTTATTACTTAATAAGGTAATTAATTCTTGCATTAAACAACTGAACCCATCTGGAAAATTGGCAGATACATGGCGATCACAAGGCCACCCACTAATACACCCAGAATTGCCATAATCAGGGGTTCCATCATGGAAGTCAGACCGTCAACGGCATTGTCAACTTCATTTTCAAAATGTGTCGCGACTTTATCTAACATGGCATCAAGGGCGCCCGATTCTTCTCCAATGGCAACCATCTGTACTGCCATAGGCGGAAAACGGTTAGAGGCACGCATAGCAAACTGAAGCTGCTGACCGGTTGCTACATCTTCCCGGATTTTCATGACAGCCTGCTCATAAATTACATTATTAGTTGCACCTGCAGTAGATTCCAGCGCATCAATAAGTGGTACGCCGGCTGCAAATGTGGTTGCCAGCGTACGGCTATAACGGGCAATAATTGCTTTATAGACCAGATCACCAAAAATTGGCAGTTTAAGAGCCATTCTGTCAAGCGCATCACGGAACTTCTGGCTCCGCTTTTTGGCTTCAAGAAAACCGAAAATAAGAACAGCAATTGCGATAATGAGAATAAACCAGTACTTCTGCATCCAGTTCGACATATTGACAACCATCTGGGTAAATGCAGGCAGATCTGCACCAAATGAGCTAAACAGGTCCTGGAATACCGGAACTACCTTAACCATCAGAATAATCGTTACAATCACCGCAACCACAATAACTGTGGCGGGATATTTCATCGCCTTTTTAATTTTCTGCTTGAGAAGTTCACTCTTTTCTTTATAGATGGCCACCCGGTCGAGCATGGTCTCAAGTGCACCAGACTGTTCACCAGATTCGACCAGTGAGCAGAACAGGTTATCAAAATATTGGGGATATTTACGCAGTGCACCGGCAAATGTATTGCCCCCTTCAACTTCAGCCTTAATACCCAAAACCACTTCACGCATAGCCGGATTTTCGAGACCTTCAGCGACAATTTCAAAGCCTTGTACAAGGGGAACACCCGCTTTCATCATAGTGGCCAACTGACGTGTAAAGATAGTGATATCTAGTGTAGAAACCCTTTTCTTCATCAAGCCTTCTAGAATATTGCGACGTTTTTCCCGAATGGTTTTGATAGTTATTCCTTGCTTGCGCAAAGTCACCTTAGCCAACGCCATATTCTTGGCTGTCAGCTCCCCTTTAACTTTAATTCCTTTACGGTCGACGCCGTCATAAGCAAAAGTCGGCATCATTTGTGCTTTTTTGACTGCCATTGCTTTATCCTTATTTTTAAATGCTGACTTTATTCACTGGTCACACGGTTAATTTCTTGTAAAGAGGTTACACCTTGCATGACTTTCTTCAGGCCAGAACGACGCAAGTTATCGAAACCCAGGCGTGCTGCTGTTGCTGCTATTTCAAGGGCGTTACCGTCTTCCATAATAATTTTTGAAATTTCCGGTGTAACTTTCATTACTTCATAGATACCCACACGACCCCGATAACCATCACGACATTCCGGGCAACCGACAGGTTGATAAACCTGAAAATCAGGGTTGGCCAAGTCATCTTCGGTAAAGCCCATCTCAAGCAGACTATTTCTAGGAATCTCTGCTGGTACCTTGCACTGGTTGCATAAACGTCGAGCTAGACGCTGTGCAATGACCAGATTAACTGAAGTGGCAATATTAAATGCTGCTACGCCCATATTTCTTAGGCGTGTTAATGTTTCAGGAGCGCTGTTGGTATGCAGGGTAGACATAACCATGTGACCGGTCTGAGCTGCTTTAATGGCAATCTCTGCTGTTTCCAAGTCACGAATCTCACCTACCATAATAATATCTGGATCCTGACGCAGGAATGACTTTAGCGCGGCAGAGAAGCTTAACCCGACTTTATTATTTACATTGACCTGGTTAATACCTTCAAGATTAATTTCTACCGGGTCTTCGGCAGTTGAAATATTGGTATCCTCACGGTTTAAAATATTGAGGCCTGTATAAAGCGATACGGTTTTACCGGAACCGGTAGGCCCGGTAATGAGTAACATACCTTGCGGCTTTTCTAAAGCTTCTATAAACAGGGCTTTTTGCTCGGGTTCATAGCCTAATGCATCAATACCCAGCATGGCGCTGGACGGATCCAAAATACGCAGAACCAGTTTTTCTCCAAATAGTGTAGGCAGTGAGTTCACACGGAAATCAATAGCTTTGGTCTTAGAGAGTTTTAATTTGATCCGGCCGTCCTGGGGAACGCGCTTTTCGGAAATATCCATCTGTGACATAACCTTTAAACGTGAAGCCAGTCGGGTGGCCAGCTGTAAAGGTGGTGTTGCCACCTGTCTTAACACGCCATCGACCCGGTAACGTACCCGGTAATATTTTTCATAAGGCTCGAAATGTAAGTCTGATGCACCAATACGAATGGCATCTACCAATAACTTGTTAATATATTTAACAATTGGAGCTTCTTCTTCCTGAGGCGCATTATCTTGACTGTCGTCCTCATCTAAATTGCTGGTTGAAACATCAATATTGAGTTCTTCATCACCAAAATCAAAATTGCTTTCTTCAGAAAAATTCTGCTCAATAGTACGCTGCAGTTTGTCATGCTCGACAATAACAACTTCAATATTCAGTTTACTGTTAAACCGGACAGCTTCTAAAGCTTCAATATTGGTGGGATTACTGGTAGCAACAAACAGAGTATGACCACGCTTAATGAGGGGCAAGACCCGATGCTTGAGTATCAGTTTCTCATCAACTACATCTCGTGGAATCTGGACAGTATCGTAAACAGCCAAATCGAATAAAGCTTCACCAAATTCAATCGAGATAAATTCTGCAATCAGTAAGGGTGAAAGCTTAAAATGATCGATCAGATAAGGCACGATATCCTGCCGGTTTCTTTTAGCAGTATCGACCGCATTCTGCATTTCAGCAGCAGACACGTGGTTATCCTCAACCAGACGGCGAATAAAACCGGAAAACTTTGGAGTAAAATTAACTGTCATTGTTTATTGCGCCTTTAAATGACCGACGATTTATAGATCTCTGTAAAATTATACTTTTGTTGCCGAAAAATACCACAGTTTAAATAAGGGCTCTGGTATGAAATCATGTATTTAACCTGAACAATGGCTATCTTTAGGAAGAATTTTCTATATAGATCGTCAGGACATATCACAGAACAATAAGCTTAACTTTAAAAGCCTAATAGCAGCAATGGAGTTACGAAATTTATCTTCAAATAGATGAATTCCGTGTAGAATGTGGTGCATTTTTGATGAAAGGTTAGAAGTATGTCGGGTTCGACAATTATTCCTTGGGTTGTTGGTAATTGGAAAATGAACCCAATGCACGCAGATGCCCAGCAACTCATTGAACAATTTAAGCAATTACTTATAGAACAGCATATCAGTCCTGAGCAATGTCAGTTGGGGATAGCGCCTGTGGCAATTGCGCTGACCTCTGCAAAACAGCAGCTTGGAAATGCTGCAAGTCCGGTGCATATAGTGGCACAAGATGTCTCACGTATAGCAGGAACTGGGGCGTATACCGGCGAAGTTAGTGCAGAGCTATTAAAAGACAGTCAGATTCACTGGGTGCTCATAGGTCATTCAGAGCGTCGAGAACTGTTGGGTGATGATCTAAAGATTTTAAAAGAAAAAATTAAAAATGCATTAAATGCGGGTCTGAAAATTATTTATTGTGTAGGGGAAAGCCTGGAGCAGCGTGAGGCAGGGCAGGCAGCACAAGTGGTATTGCAACAGATTTGTGACATTGCCGAAGTTGTACAGGCCGAGCAATGGCAAAATATCATGATTGCTTATGAGCCGATCTGGGCAATTGGTACGGGTAAGACTGCCTCTGCCGCAGATGCACAGGCCATGCATGAAAAAATTCGTGAAGCACTTTGCCAAATCACCCCGCTTGGCTCTAATATAGCCATCCTCTACGGTGGCAGTGTTAAGCCTGAGAATGCAGTAGAGCTAGCAGCCTGTCCGGATATTAATGGGGCACTGGTTGGCGGGGCTTCCTTAAACGCCGAGTCCTTCCATAAAATTGCTCAGGCATTTGCCCAAATAAAAGAATGAGGAGTTCGGCATGCATACGTTTGTATTGGTAATACATATTATTCTGGCTATTTTGATGATTGGACTGATCCTGGTTCAGCATGGTAAAGGTGCTGACGCCGGAGCTTCTTTTGGAGGCGGTGGTGCGGCAACCGTATTTGGTGCTTCAGGGTCTGGTAACTTCATGACCCGGCTCACCGCTATTTTAACTGCACTGTTTTTTGTAACCAGCCTAACCCTGGCAGTCTTTGCAAAAAAACAGACTACAGCTGCTTATAGCTTGCAAAGTGTACAAACCAGTGCGCCTGCGCAACCGGTTTCGCCTGAAACTTCACCAACTGCACCAAAAACTGGTGAATAATTTAAATTAAAGCTTTTCTTTTACTAGGGAAGCTACTAGAATGCGACCTGCTGCGGTGGTGGTGGAATTGGTAGACACGCTACCTTGAGGTGGTAGTGCCTTCGGGCGTGGGGGTTCAAGTCCCCCCTTCCGCACCAACGATAAACCAGATCGTTGATGCATGCAGCAGAAAACATTGATGCGGGATGGAGCAGTCTGGTAGCTCGTCGGGCTCATAACCCGAAGGTCGTTGGTTCAAATCCAGCTCCCGCTACCAATTCAATTGCAGTGTAAAGCAGTTGAGAGTTTCTTGTAAGTCAGATTGACTTTTTTTGAAATTCGTTTATAATTTTTGCACGTTGATGCGGGATGGAGCAGTCTGGTAGCTCGTCGGGCTCATAACCCGAAGGTCGTTGGTTCAAATCCAGCTCCCGCTACCAAGTTTCTAAGAGGGCTCACAAATAGGTGGGCCTTTTTGCACAGTGGACTTTAGTTTTCTGTGTAAAATATAGGGGCGATTGACGCCCTTTTTTATTGGCTATCGTGTAGTGTCGACATCAATTGGTCAAATAGTGATGCTTCACTATAACAGTCTGCATCGGTCAGAACGTACTGACCGGTTGAATGGCACGAGAAGACGAGAGTAAATGAAATTATCAAATAAAACCCAAGCCCTCCATGATTTAATTGCACCAGCGGTCGAAGCCTGTGACGTCGAGTTGTGGGGGATCGAATTCCTTCCTCAGGGCAAACGTTCTTTAGTCCGCATCTTTATTGATAAACCTGTAGATGAAAATGCAGAACCTGTACTGAATGAAGACGGTGAGCTGGAACAGGGCCGTGGAATTGGTGTGCAGGACTGTGTCCGGGTGACCCAGCAAGTGGGCGCAATTCTTGATGTGCATGATCCAATCTCAGGTGAATATTCACTTGAAGTCTCTTCACCAGGATGGGATCGTCCATTTTTCCAGCTTGAACAGATGTCGGCTTATATTGGTCAGCAGGTGGCTCTACGTCTGATTAGTGCTGTTGATAACCGCCGTAAATTTCAAGCTAAACTGGTGAGTGTGGACCTGGAGCAAGAACAGATTCAGGTAGAAGTAGAAGGCAGCAAGGTGCTCGAAATCGATAGCAACAATATCGATAAAGCAAATTTGATCTATCAGGACTAAATTAATTCCATTAAGAAGAATTCAATTTAATAGGTGACTTATGGGCCGTGAAATTCTTACCGTTGTTGAAACGGTCAGTAATGAAAAAGGTGTTAGTCGGGAAGCGATCTTCGAAGCTTTAGAGCAGGCGCTTGTTGCAGCGACGAAGAAAAAATTCTACGAAGGTACCACCGCAGAAGAAGCACGTTTACGTGTTGAAATTGATCGTAAGACTGGGGATTATCGTACATTCCGTCAATGGGAAGTGGTTGCAGATGAAGACCATGAAATGCCGGCATGTCAAGATGCGATTTCCGATGTAGACCCAGCAAAATGGTCAATTGGCGATATTCGGGAGCTGGAAGTCGAGTCAATTGAATTTGGCCGTATCGCAGCTCAAATTGCCAAACAGGTTATTGTACAGAAAATTCGTGAAGCAGAGCGTGCGCTCATTGCGGATGCTTATGAGTCTAAAGTAGGCGAGCTGATTTACGGTGAAGTGAAGAAGCAGACCAAAGATGGCTTTATCATTGATCTGGGAGATAATGCAGAAGCTTATCTGGCGCGTGAAGAAATGATCGCTAAAGAGATTTTGCGCCCAAAACAGCGGATCAATGCCATTTTGTACAGTGTAAACCGTGAAGGCCGTGGCGCTCAGCTTCTACTTTCGCGTGCCAAGCCTGAAATGCTGATTGCCCTGATGAAAAAAGAGATTCCTGAAATCTCTGAAGAAATCATTGAGATTAAAGCAGCAGCGCGTCAACCTGGTGTTCGTGCTAAAATTGCTGTAAAAACCAATGACCACCGTATTGATCCAGTGGGTGCATGTATTGGTATGCGTGGTACACGTATCCAGGCTGTTCAGCAGGAGCTCAACGGTGAGCGTATTGATGTTGTAGTGTGGTCTGATGATCCGGCCCAGTATATTGCCAGTGCCCTAGAGCCGGCTGATGTTTCTGGAATTGTACTGGATGAAGATACACATAGTGCTGATATCATTTTTGCGACCAGTGACCAGCTTGCACGTGCAATTGGTTCACAGGGCCAGAATGTACGTCTTGCTTCAGAACTTACCGGTTACAAGCTGGATATGATGCTGGAAGACGAATATCGTGCTCGCCAGCAGAATGAGGCACAGCAATATCTGGATATGTTTGTTTCACGTCTGGATATTGAAGAAGAACTGGCGATGGCACTGGTTGAAATGGGCTTTACTTCACTTGAGGAAGTAGCTTATGTACCGGCAGAAACCTTCGATGAAATCGAGCTGGATGCCGAACTGGTCGAATTATTGCAAAGCCGTGCCAAAGAAGCTGCTTTAGCGGATGCGTTAAAACAGCAGGAAAACATTCAAGATCCGAGTGAAGAACTTCTGAACATGGAAGGGATGACACGAGAGATTGCTTATTCACTTGCCGCTCGTGGTGTAGTGACTGTAGATGACCTGGCCGATCAGGCAACTGACGATATTGCTGATATTGAAGGTTTGGATGCTGCGAGTGCGGGTCAGCTCATTATGAAAGCGCGTGAATCATGGTTTAACTAGGAGGAAATATATGACGGACAAGTCGATTCAAGAGTTAGCGCTCAGCGTAGGTCGTCCTGTAGAAAAGCTCCTAGAGCAAGTTCGCGATGCAGGCTTACCACAGCGTCAGGCTGAAGATATTATTACTACCGAGCAGCAGGATGTACTAGTGAGTCATCTCAAAAAAGTACATGGGCAAGCGGATAGTGGCGTAGGAAAAATCACGTTGAAACGTAAAACAACTAGCACGGCTAAAGTGGCCAGTACCTCAGGTAAGGCGAAAACGATTAATGTAGAAGTACGTAAAAAACATACTTTTACTAAGCCGAACCCTGAACAGATTGCTGCTGAAGCGCGCGCTAAAGCTGATGCGCAAGAGCAGGCGCGTGCTGACATGATTGCACGTCAAAAAGCTGAACAGGCAGCGCGTCAGGAAAATGACGGGCAAAAACTTAGTGGTGAAAATAAAGCGAATGCAACATTGGAAGCAATGCGTGCAGCAGCTAAGCAGGAAACTGCGAAAAGCCCGCAAAAAGCTGAAGTGGTGGTGAAAAAACGCTCAACCAATAAGCCGATTGTTAAGCCGGTAGTCAAACCAACCGAGACTGCAGAGCAGCGTAAAGCACGTGAAGAGCAGGCAGCACAATTAAAAGCGGCTGAAGAAGCTGCGCGTCGCAAGGCTGCTGAAGAGGCACAACAGCGTACGCTTGAACAAATGCGTCAGATGGCTTCCAAATATTCAAATGAAGATGCCACCAAAACTATTCGTGTTGTAGATGATTCTCCACTCGCGGCAGGTCTGGTTGGTCAGGCATATGAAGATTCATTTGCTAAAGAAGACCGTGAAATCAAGCGGGGTACCAATACCAATAATACACGTTCACCGAAAAAAGGTGGTCGTCGTGGTCAAGAAGAGCAGTCATTTAACCAGAATCAGCATAAACGTGGTTTAAAAACCAGTCAGGCCAATAAACATGGCTTTGAAAAACCGGTTAAAAAGCAGGTTTATGATGTTGAGATCGGTTCAACCATCGTGGTGGCTGATCTTGCACAGAAAATGGCAGTTAAAGTACGTGAAGTGATCAAGTCACTCATGAAAATGGGTGAACTGGTAACTCAGAACCAGGCAATTGATCAGGAAATTGCTGCCCTGGTTGTAGAAGAAATGGGCCATAATCCGGTACTTGTTTCTGATACACAGGCGGAAGATAACCTGCTAGAAGCTGCTGAAGAGGCTCGTGGTGCTCAAACTACACGTCCTCCAGTCGTGACAATTATGGGTCACGTTGACCATGGTAAAACATCTTTGCTTGACCGTATCCGTCGCTCGAAAGTGGCTGCCGGTGAAGCAGGTGGAATTACCCAGCATATCGGTGCTTACCATGTGAAAACCGACAAGGGAATTATCACTTTCCTGGATACTCCGGGACACGCTGCCTTTACCGCAATGCGTTCACGTGGTGCACAGGCGACTGATATTGTTGTGCTGGTCGTTGCAGCAGATGATGGTGTCATGCCACAAACTGCAGAAGCAATTGATCATGCACGTGCTGCAGGAACACCGATTATTGTTGCAATCAACAAGATGGACAAAGAATCGGCTGATCCGGACCGCGTACTGAATGAATTAACCGCTAAAGAAATCGTGCCTGAACAATGGGGTGGTGATGTACCAGTTGCCAAAGTTTCTGCACATAGTGGTGAAGGGATTGATGAGTTACTTGACTTGATCCAGATTCAGGCAGAGCTGATGGAGCTCAAAGCTTCTGAAGAAGGTGCAGCGCAAGGTGTGGTTATTGAAGCGCGTGTCGATAAGGGCCGTGGTGCAGTTACTTCGATCCTGGTACAAAATGGTACGCTTAATGTCGGTGATCTGGTTCTTGCCGGTGCATCTTATGGCCGTGTACGTGCCATGACAGATGAAAACGGTAAACGGATTAAATCTGCAGGTCCTTCAATTCCGGTAGAAATTCTGGGTCTACCAGAAGCGCCAATGGCGGGTGATGAAGTTCTTGTGGTGAATGACGAGAAAAAAGCCCGTGAAGTTGCTGATGCCCGTATGGACCGTGAACGCCAAAAACGTCTTGAGCGTCAAAGTGCAATGCGTCTGGAAAATATCATGGCGTCTATGGGCAAGAAAGATGTGCCTGTAGTAAACGTGGTACTGAAGACAGATGTACGAGGTACTTTAGAAGCCTTGCATGTGGCGCTGGCCGATCTGGCTACAGATGAAGTAAAAGTACGTATCATTGGTTCAGGTGTAGGTGCAATTACTGAATCTGACGTGACACTGGCTGAATCTTCTGAAGCGGTACTACTCGGCTTTAATGTTCGTGCAGACAACACAGCACGTCAGAAAGCTGACATTGATGGAATTGATATCCGTTACTATAGCGTGATTTATCAACTGATTGATGATGTAAAAGATGCAATGAGCGGCAAGCTGGCTCCAGAACATCGTGAAACGATTCTGGGTGTAGCTCAGGTTCGTGAAGTATTCCGTTCAAGCAAGTTTGGTGCTGCTGCCGGCTGTATGGTCATGGAAGGTACGATTTATCGTAATAAACCAATCCGTGTACTGCGCGATGACGTTGTAGTATTCCAAGGTGAACTAGAATCTCTACGCCGCTATAAAGATGACGTAAACGAAGTTCGTGCGGGTATCGAATGTGGTCTGGCAGTTAAAGGTTATAATGACATCAAGGAACTCGATAAAATCGAAGTTTATGATGTTCAGCAAATCAAACGGAGTCTTTAATGGCGGGTAGTCAACGTCTGAAGCGTATGGGCGACAGTGTGCAGCGTGAGCTGTCTGAGCTGATCCGCCAAGAGCTGAAAGATCCACGTCTGGGTGGTCTGGTGACCATCTCGGCCGTGAAAGTGAGCCCAGATTTAGGTTATGCCGATGTGTATGTCACAGTTATGGGTCGTGAGTTATCTGATGACCAGAATGAACAGGCACATCAGCAGACACTTGAAGTTCTAAACAAGGCTTCAGGTTTCCTGCGCCAAGAATTGAGTCGTCGTATTAAGACACGCATTACACCAAGATTGCGTTTCCATTATGACAAGACTAATGCCTACGGCAACTATATGTTTGGGCTGATTGCTGAGGCAGTGAAAGACCTGCCTGAGCGTAAAGAAGATGAAGAATAATTTTTATTCTGAATTCTTTTAAAAAAATTTTTGGCAAAAAGGCGGGCTTTAAAGTCCGCTTTTTTTAATTGAAAAATTTATTTTATTTAAATTATTTATTGCGCTATTAAAGTAAAAATCTGACCTGATATTTATTACTGATCATTTAATATGAAATAAAAAGTTTGAACGTGAAGAATTAAAAAAGTTCTTTTATTACAGGTTCTACTCGTATTCTATAAAAGGTGGCTTCTGTTAAGCCAGAAATGAAAATTTTAGTTTATAAATTAGGCTCTTTAATTATTGGGCTGAACTTTATATCAATTATTTAATGATTGATTCCATAAATATTTTAATCTTTATCTAGCAATACATGCTTGGAAATTAAAAGCTCAGAATGTGGTTATAAATTTTAATAATCTATTTAATATGTGAGTAACTGATCTCAGGTCAAGTACCATCCTTGATCATGACCTGATGATTCAGCCAGATCCTTAATATTCTGAAATAGAATCATCAAGAATCTGGGGTGTTTTTTCTTCCTCTTCGACTCTCTCTAATCCGCTTGGTTACCCGGCGTCGATAACCTTCCCAAGGCAAGGGCCGGTCCAGTGCTTCCGGTACATCACCACTTCTAGAGCGTAAACGCAGATGGAGCGCAGCCTGTGCCATCAAATTAGCGGAAACAGGTGCTGTGATAAAAGCCAGCAAGGTGATTAAAATCTCAGCAAAACCAAAGCGGCCATGGAATGCCGAGAAGATGATACTGGCAATCAAGAAGCTACCTAAGCCCAAAGTACTGGACTTGGTCGGGGCATGCAGGCGCATAAATAAATCGGGTAAACGCACCATGCCAATGCCCCCAACCACCATAAAAAATGAGCCAACCACCAGGAAAAAAGAAACCAGTATTTCCATAATGAACTGTTCTTGCATTTCGTTCTCCTAGTCGATTACATGGCCACTGGTAAAATAACGGGCAAGTGCAACGGTAGAGACAAAACCCAGCATGGCCACCAGCAGTGCTCCTTCGAACAGGGAAGTGCTCATCCAGTAAATTCCGAGTACAACTACCAGACAGGTGGCATTCAGGAAAAATGTGTCCAGTGCAAGTAGCCGGTCAACTATGGATGGGCCTGTAACCAGGCGGTAGAGACACATTAACATCGAGACCATAATCGCGATCAGGCAGATTCCTAGTGCATAAGGTAAGATCATTCGATTTCTCCTTGAGCTGGCTCGACATTAAAGATGATTAGTAAAGGAGCTTCATAGCGTTGCTTGATAGTTTCAATTTCTTCCTCCTCACTTTCGGCACTTAAGGCATGGACTAGAATATCACCACGTTCCTGATCTATGCCCGCACTGACTGTTCCAGGCGTGGTAGTAATAATCATCGCCAGCAAGCTGTTAACCTGTTCGTGATCACTCTCTAGCGGTACCCTAAACCATTTTGGCTTAAGGTTGCGTGAGGGGCCAAGTACTAAAATGGCTACCTTGATATTGGCAGTAACAATGTCCCACAACACTACAAAAAACAGTTTTAAGGCCATACCCCAGTGAATATCCGGTGTACGAATAATAAAGGGCTGAACCAGTTTCGGTATAACAATACCCAGTAAAACTGCCATGGCCAGGTTGGCGGCATCGGCGCTATGTGCCAGCATGAGCCAGCTTAAACCTACCAGTATTGAAACAAAGGGATGTGGAAAACACCACTCTAAAACAGGTATTTTATGCATGGATTTCTTCATTAATTAAGGCTCCATGGGTTTAAGCTGTGCATCTTCCGGAACAGCAGGTTCCAGACTATGCTGTTGCTGAATTTGTCGCCATTTATATTCCGAGATGTGTCCACCTTCTAGTGTATTTTCACTGATCATAAATGGAATCAGATTGGCATTCCGGTCTTTATTCTCGCCGCCATATTTTGTTTCTGGTACATAACTGGCATCGTAAGGTTTAACACTGATGACCTGATTAAGCAGACCACGTTTTAAAATCGTATCTGTATAAGCCTGATCATTTTGAATCTGCAGTGCCGTATTATGGTTATAGCGCTGGATCGGTGCAGCAAAAACCACATAAAGGATCAGAAGCAGAAGTAACAGGTATAAGGTTTTATCATTACGTACTGGCGCTGTTTCAGGTAAAACCTTATACGCTTCGAAAGCAATTTCACGTGGGTCCATTTCTGGTGTAGTGGCTCGCCAGAACAGGATGAAGCCGACCCGGACAAAAGCAATAATACTGAGCAGGCTGACAATCAGCAGGCTTGCAATAATAATTCCCTGCTGCGGATGATTAGCGGTTGCCTGCAAAATAAATAGCTTGCCAAAAAAGCCGCTAAATGGCGGTAAGCCAGCCATCATCATACCAATGATCAGGTAAACCAGAGCAATGGTCTTGTCCTGTTTCATTTTTGGTGACACATCCAGATGATCTTTAAACTCGCCACGTTGCGAAGTTATCCAGCCACACAGCAGATAAAAAGCAGCACCAATCAGAGTACTGTGCACCAGGTAATAAAGAGCCGCAGACCAGGCTTCGGTATTAAACATCGAAATGGCAATCAGCAGAGTACCAATTGAAGATACAATCATGAAGCCTACGAAGCGTCGTAAGCGTTCAGCACCGATTGCTCCGATAGTGCCATAAATAGCAGTAATAATAGCAAGTGGTAGAAGCCAGCTTTTAAGTGCAGTCTGGGCAAAATAATCATCGAAAATAGTGCCATTTACTCGCAGGATGGCATAAATACCCACTTTGGTCATAATAGTAAATAGTGCGGCAACGGGTGTAGTGGCTACAGCATAGGTTTTAGGCAGCCAGAATCCGACCGGAAGTAACGCCGCCTTAATGGCAAATACGGCAAACAGAAGCAGGCTACCCGCAACTGCCAGTTGATGCTGATCTGGTGGTAATGAAGGTACAATTCGCGCTACATCAGCCATATTCAGACTGCCGACACTGCCATAAATAATTCCAAGTCCAATCAGGAATAGGGCAGAAGCCAACAGGTTAATCGTGACATAATGTACCCCAAGCTGAAAACGTGCTTTCCCCTGACCATGTAGCAGCAGTACATAAGAGGCCATGAGCAGTATTTCAAAGAATACAAACAGGTTAAATAAGTCACCCGTTAGAAATGCACCGCACAGCCCCATCAGCAAGAAGTGAACCATGGCATGAAAATAACGTCCACGGGTATCCCAGTCCTTGCTGGCATACCAGAGCAGAGGCACCGCCAGGGTATAGGTAAGCACTAGCATCATGGCAGATAACTGGTCAAGAACCAGAATAATGCCGAAGGGGGCGGCCCATTCACTTAAATTATAAACAGTAATGGTGCCTTGGCTGGCCTGTATAAAATAGCTGATGGCTGTAGCAAACCCGGCAAGTGCAGAAAAGTAACTGATACCGCGTCGCCAAGGCTGACGCCAGTCTTGCGCTAACTCTCCTGAGCCTGGATTTCCTAACAACAATAAGAGAACTGCTGTAAATAACGGAATCAAGATACTGAAAATTGGCGTATGAGCATGCCAGAAACTTAAGAAATCAGACATTATGGCTCATCCCCGCGCGCATCAAGATTGGGTGACGGGTCATCCTTAGCATCGACATGGTCAGTTCCTGATTCATAGCGACTACGCAGAGCCAGCTGTACAATAAAAGCAGTTGTCGCGAAACCGATCACAATAGCTGTCAATACCAGTGCCTGAGGCAATGGATCTGTGACTCTTACAGTCTGTGACAAAATTGCCGGAGCATTAAGCTGAATACGACCAGTTGCAAACAAAAACATGTTAACGGCATAACCAATAACTGCCAGGCCTAAAACCACGGGAAAGGTACGCGCTCTTAATAACAGATAGACCCCTGTAGCAACCAGTAGACCAATCGCAGAGGCAAGTAAGAATTCTAAACTGATCATGGATAATTACTCCCTTGGCATCGGTCCTGACATACTGGAATGTCTGGAGTCGCCTAATACAGAAATCATCAGCATGGTAGCGCCGACAACAGTTACATATACACCTACATCAAATGCCGCAGCAGAAGCTAAGTGCAGTTCACCTAGAACAGGTGGAGAAATATAAATGTGAGCACTGGTAAGAAATGGCCGTGCCCAGAACCAGGCAGCAATGCCAGTCAGACCTGCAATTAATAGACCCACACCAATCCAGACTTCGTAGAGGCGCCCGGAGCGGACTTTAAGCATCTGTTCAGTCTGGTCCTGACCCAAGGCTATGTATTGAATAATTAAGGCCATTGCGGTAATCAGCCCGGCAATAAAACCACCACCTGGATAATTGTGACCGCGTAAGAAGATATACAGACTTACCACCAGGGCAAGAGGCAATACCCAAGATGCTGTAGAGCGCAACATCAACGGTGAAGGGTTAAACCGGAAGGTCAGGCCTTGAGTCATGGTTGTGCCATGTGCTCGCATACCATCCATCAGACAGAGCACACCAATTGCCGCAATACCCAGAACAGTAATTTCACCAAAGGTATCGAAGCCACGGAAATCAACCAGGATGACATTCACTACGTTTGATCCGCCTCCAAGCGGCAGCGACTGCTGGAGGAAAAACCATGAAATAGATTCATGGTCACGGGTTAATAATAACCAGGTAATCCAGCCAATACCCAAGCCCGCTACAATGGCAATCACAGCATCACGCCAGCGCCGTGTCCGGCTTGATTCGTATGGTGTAAGCTGAGGCAGTAAACCCAGCCCCATCAGTAAAAGTACGGTGGTCACTACATCGACTGTAATCTGGGTTAATGCCAAATCAGGTGCCGAAAGTCCCACAAACACCATGGTGACGACTAGGCCAATAGCACCGCTGATAAGGACTGCCTTGATACGCTCATGATGAAACCACAGCATCATCCAGCAGGATGAAAACAGTAATAGCCATAAAACGATAGCAATAGCAGGTGCATGAGTAAGTTCGCGTGCTCCAGTAGTCAAGCCCTGATTAAATAAAGGCGTCATTACCAGTGCGATACTGAATAAGATGATCCAGAGCAGATAATTCTGTAATGACCCTGATTCAGTCTTGCGTTTAAGTCGACGTGAGTTGATTAGTAGGTATTTTAGAAAAAGATCAAACAGTACCCGGCCTTGTAATTTTCCAAGTTTTGGGTCCAGATCAATTGAGCGGATGCGACCATTTTTGGCTAAGCTAAAGTATAGTCCTGCACCGGCGGCCAGAGCGATGATACTCATAACCAGTGGCAAGTTGAACCCATGCCAGATGGCCAAATGAGCACCTTCAAATCCTGGTTGCATTAAACTAGCACGTGTAACTGAGTTAATAATATCTTCAACCAGTAAGGCTGGAGCTATACCTACTAAAATACATAAGATGGCCAGTAGTAACGCAGGTGCCCGCATTCCAAATGGAGGTTCATGTGGTGAGCGGTTTGGTACTGCTTTACTTATCGGTCCATCAAAGAACACACCATGAACCAGCCGGACAGAGTAAGCAACTGCAAATATTCCGGCTAGGGTCGCCATGATGCCAAAAATTATTGCAACAGGGCCTGAGAGATTAGCCAGTAGCTCTGTAAAGAACATTTCCTTAGACAAAAAACCATTGGTCAGGGGGACACCAGCCATTGCTGCAGCGGTAATCATGGTTAAGGTGCCGGTAAATGGCAGGAATTGCCAGAGACCACTTAATTTGCGTAAATCACGAGTGCCTGATTCATGATCAATAATTCCAGCAATCATGAACAATGCAGCTTTGAACGTTGCATGGTTAATAATATGGAAAATAGCAGCAGCAACAGCCAGCGGTGAGCCGATACCTAACAGGCAAACAATCAGCCCCAAATGGCTGATGGTAGAGTAGGCCAATAGACCTTTTAGATCTTCTTTAAAAATGGCAAAAAAAGCTGCCATGGTTAATGTAAACAGGCCAATAAAGGTAACAATATTATGATAAAGCGCAGCCCCCACAAAAATAGGTGCCAGTCTGGCCAGTAGAAAGATACCAGCTTTCACCATAGTGGCCGAATGTAAATAGGCCGAAACTGGGGTAGGTGCTGCCATGGCATTAGGTAGCCAAAAATGAAAGGGAAACTGGGCACTTTTCGTAAATGCACCGAGTAGAACCAGTAATAAGACTGGTACAAAAAGAGAATGGTGCTGTATCTGCTCCCGCATAGTTAAAATCTGGTCAATTTCATAAGTGCCAGTAATATGTCCAAGCAGAACAAAACCACCGAGCATTGCCAGTCCACCCATACCGGTAATCGTCAGTGCAATACGTGAACCACGCTGGGCGGCTTCATAGTTGCTCCAGTAACCGACCAGCAGGAATGATGAAATACTGGTCAGTTCCCAGAAGGTCACCAGAAGAATCAGGTTATTAGATAAAGAGATGCCCAGCATGGCTGCCATGAACAGCATGAGTAGACTGTAGAGCTTGCTGAGGGAGTTTTTAGGACTAAGATAGTAATAGGCATAAATATAAATTAAGGTGCCGATACCGGTAATCAGCAAGGCAAACATCAGTCCTAGTGCGTCAAGACGCAAACTCAGATTCAGTCCCAATTCGGGTAGCCAAGGCCAGCTTTCTGAAAAAACCTGACCATTTAAAATACTTTTTGCGTGAGTCAGTAATAAGCTAAAACTGGTTAAACTGACTCCAATCGCCCCTAAAGCTGTTACCCCGCGCGAGAATCTCTTCAGCCACGAGACAAGGGTGGTGCCAAGTATTAAAGGGAGCAGTATAATAATCGATAGCACACTCGTATCCATGTCATGATTAGGTCAAGACCTAAAGGTGAACCTTATCTTTCAAGGGTTTATAGGAGATCAATGAGATATCCAAAGCTTTAAATCTTGAAAGCCGAAACTTGTATGTAAATCAGAAAAGGACAAGTTGTATTGCGCAACTTGTAAAATGCTATAGCAAAACGATCAATAATCTTACTATAAAAAATTACGTAAAATTTGATTTTATTACACGAAAATAACAACATCAAAGACTTATGTGTTACGCCTGTTTATTATACGCGACTCATTCGTGATCCCAAGATTTTTTTCATATTGCTAAGGCAATTGCCTGTTTAATAGTTTCATGACCAAGTTTATTTAAAATCAGCATCAGATATAGGAAGTGAATAGGAACCGTTTTTTATCAAACGTAAAAGCTCTTCGTATTCTGTAGCTGAAAGTTGCTTAATCAGCTCAACAATCTGGGGCAAAGCCGAGCACGCTGCCTCATTTGTATTTGCTGAATCAGGTAATATTTCTTGTCCCTCTAAGTCCTGATAGAGAGTAGTGAAGCCAGCCCAGGTGGTACTTTCTGGCTTTTTATATAATTGCCTGTTGTCTAAACGCAGTGCGTATAAAGGATTGGTCTCCAGCAGTTCACTCTGGCTGGCAGTAGCAATAATTTGTAGCCTTGGAAAAGCCTGCTTCAAACCTTCAAGTATGTAGTGCGAGCTTTGTAAATCTAAATGTGCATCTATATTGTCAATCAGCAAAATACCTTCTCCTTCAAGACATGGATATAGACTTAGCGGGTTTAATAAACAAAGGCGGCGTACTATATCTCCGACTAGGGCAACCCAGGTTTTTAAAGTGCTGGAGAGCTGCTGGAACATCAACGTTTTTCCTGCATAGACGACCATCAGCTGTAATTTGGGCTGATACTCCAGATAAATCTCGGTTAATTCTGGTAAGACTGTCTGAAGGCTATGTTTTAAAGCAATGAGACAGGGTGCATAGAGCTGTGTCTGAAGCTGGGAGAGTCCATGCTGGAACTCTATAGTGGATGCATGATGTTGCTTGAGCAGCTCATGAAAAAGCTGGGTAGTCCGGGCATTTTCAACATCACTGACTTCACGTAACCATTCGAAAAAGCGTATAAAAGTGGTGAAGGGTACTGATACTAGATCGTATGCTGAAGCCGCTTGAAAAATAGTCGGAATATTTTTGCTCAGCAAATTGGTTTCATTGGTAAAACGCTCTGTCGGGTAATAGGCAATTAGCGGTAAACCCAGCATTGGATCCTGTCTGATCGCCTGCTGGTACAACATGGCCATCTGCTCAAGCTGCACAGTTTCAACTTTGCTGATGCCTGTACCTTGAGCATTAAGAGTTTTATACAATTGCCATGAACACAGAGACGAGCTTGTGGCTTGAACATTACTACTTTCAGCCAGGTTACCAATTTCGGCAGGTAGACTCACCTGTATATCGACTTTGGCCTGTAGCCGGTTATGCATGATATCCTGGTCCTGAATAACTACGCCTGCAGTTCTGAGATCTTTTAAGCGTGCAGGAAACCAGGTCAGTGCCTGATAGATATTTTTAAGGATTGATGTTTTGCCAGAAGCCTGATCACCAATGATCAGTGTTAGTGGCTGCTCATCAAGTTCCAGCTGTAGGTCAGTAAAATGGCTGATATGTTTTAAACGGACAGACTTGAGCTTCATATGCCCCCGGCATAAGTTAACCCACGGAGCGGCGCAAACTTTGAGGAGTCTTGAGCTTGAGCTGCTGGATCAGGTCATAGATGTGATGAATATTTAAGCTCACTTTAGCACGTGTACATGCGACATATAGTAATCTTAGCTCTTCATCACTGATTTTATGTTCCAGTCCATTTATTTTAAACTGGTAATCATCTTCAATATGGACACGGTTCCACTCCAGCCCTTTTGCCTTATGTGCAGTTGAAATCACATAATCAGCCTGTTCAATCGGGGTAATTTTGGCTAGTGCCCTCTTGAGTGGATCCGTACCATGATCATCCACCAGTTTGACCAGCGGTTTAATATCACTTCCTTCATTAGTTTCGCAATATTCGTGAACATCATGCCAAGAATTAAACCAAGCCAGTTCAGGCACATCGGTAACCCGCTTGCCCTGTTTAAGCAGGCTGGCTGCATCGACAAAACGATTCAGTTTAAGATGGTCAGCCTGTAAACTGACTTTATCTCCATGTACTAAACCGGCCAATAGCAGCTCCATCGCCCGGGCATTGGTCCGGCATAAGATAGCATCCCGCATTTTAATATGAGGCTTGTTAACTACGCTCGACTTTAGCTCAGGGTTTCCAAGAAGGGGCACAGTTTCATCTAATGCACCCAGCAGATAGTTCGCTACCTGTGCGATCTCGTTTCCAAAACGGAATGAGGTGGTAAGACGGGATTCTGGCAAGGGAAGCTGCTGCATGGCGTTAATAGCCCCGCGCCAGGCATAAATTTGCTGATGGGCATCTCCCACATAAATAACCTGGGTACTTTTCTGTTTAAGTAAAATTCCAAGCATCAGCGGATCAGCATCCTGAGCTTCATCAAAGAGGACATAGTCAGCTGGAATATACGGCTCAGACAAGGCCCAAAGCTTCAGGTAAATATCATGCCCGATACCTGCTTGATGATTAGGATCAATTGATTCTAACCAGCGCCGTTCTACCGCAGGATACAGATGTTGCTGTAGAGTAATAATATCATCTGCATGTAACCAGCTTGGAGCCTGAATATGCCGTGGTGCCGGATATTGCGAACTGGTTGAACAGAAAAAGCTGACTGCATTGGCAACCAGACTCGCCAGACGGCTGGGCATGAGTACATACTTCTCATAGCGTCCGCCCATTAAACGACGTAATGTAATAGGCTGTAGCCGGTATTCTTTAGCAATAAAACTGGGACTCAAACGTGGTAAACGCAGTTTATCCGTCACACCACGCGGTACGCTACGAAAAGCCAGCGAGTGAAAAGTACGGCAGTCGACATTACGGTGAAATTTTTGCTGTGCTTCAGCGGCAATTGCCTTGTTAAAAGCCAGATACATGCCACGCCTTTGTGGCATGGCATCGCTGATCATCTGTAAGGTTGTGGTTTTACCTGTTCCTGCATAGGCAATCACTTTAAAGGATTGGCCAAGACGGGCATTGTCTATGGCAACAGCCTGCTCATAAGTGGCTTGAGGTTTTTCTTGAATAGACACAAAACGCCTTAATGTTGACGGCTGGCTTTTTCAACCAGTCCGGATAAACCCTGGCGACGTGCCAGTTCATTGAGTACCAGTTGCGGCTCAAGATCAAAATAACCGAGCATTACAATAGTATGGAACCAGAGATCTGCTGTCTCATAGACCAGATCATTGCGATTGTCCTGGTTGTTTAATGCAGCGAAATCTTTTGCTGCAAGCAGGGTTTCTACACTTTCTTCACCAACTTTTTCCAGAATTTTATTTAAACCTTTATGGTAGAGTTTGGCGACATAAGATGAGTCAGGATCAGCTGCTTTACGCTCACGCATCATCCCACCCAGATAAGATAAAATCTCTACCTGTTCGGATTCAGCATTTGATGCAGACATCACGGCTGTATGCGTATTCTGTGTTTTCTTATTATAAATCTGCTCTGGATCTTTGAGCTGGGTATCTACAATTTCCCAGCCATTGGCTGTAAGTTTTCGATAGAAACAGGATTCACGTCCAGTATGGCAGGCAATTCCCCCGTGCTGTTCAATCTGCAAAATAATCACATCAGCATCACAGTCCAGACGGATTTCATATACAGTCTGAAAATGTCCAGACTCTTCACCTTTATGCCAGAGTTTCTGACGTGAACGTGAGTAGTACACAGCCTGCATTTTTTCAGCACTAAGGGCCAGAGCTTCGCGATTCATCCATGCCACCATCAAAACACGGCCAGTCTGATGATGCTGTGCAATAGCAGGTACTAAACCTTGATCGTTAAATTTTACTTCATCGAGCCACTGCAAATTATTCATGGATACATCACCGCAATAAAAGATGGAACCGGTGAAAAGACCGGCAGGAATTTTTATGAGGCTATAGTGTACGGCAAAGCAGGGAAGATAAGAACGTTATCCAAGAAAAAAACGACAGGATTAGACGCCATGAATATTTGATCCTATGGCGTCAGTCAAGAAAAACTAAAGCTGAATTTAAAATTATTTTACTACCCGCCATAAGGCTAAGAAGCTGGCAAACGCAATAAGCAAAACCGACAAATACCATGGCGCAATGATGGCTATACTGAGAAAAATAGCTATGAGGCTGCCGAAAATCCAGCTACGTCGCTGCTGGTGTTCCATTTGCAGACGCATACCCTGTAACTCACGCAGTTGCTTTTCATGCCAGGATGACTGGTTTTTTAGTCCATTAAGGCTGTCAATCAATAAGCTTGGTAAATCTTGTGCTCCCAGGAGCAGGTCTGGAATTTGCTGACCTATTTCCTTAATATTCTTGACGGGATGCATATTTGCCTTGATCCAGTCGGTCAGGATGGGTTTGGCCAGTTTCCAGATATCCAGCTGTGGATACAGGTCAGTACCCAAACCCTCCACGTGAACTAATGTTTTAAGCAAAAGCATCAGTTGTGGTGGAATTTCCAGATGGAACCTGCGGGCAATATCCATCACCTGAATAAGAATGCCAGCAAAGTCCAGTTGATCCATTGGCTTGGAAACCATTGGCCCGACAGTACGGCGCATTTCACGAGCCAGCGCATCCTGGTCCGTACCTGGAGGGATCCAGCCCGCCTGATGCACAATCTGGATCAGCTGCATAAAATTACTGTTCATCACGGCCAGCAGCATTCGTGCGACAGTCATCTGGTCATGTTTAGAGAGTTCACCCATAATCGCGCAGTCCAGTGCGATAAAGCGTGGATTCTGTGGGTTGATAGTTTCCACAAAGACATTGCCCGGATGCATGTCAGCATGGAAAAAGTTGTCACGGAATACTTGGGTAAAGAAAATGGTTAATCCCTTTTCAGCCAGATCGGCCCGGTCCATCCCCATACGGTCAAAGGTGGCCGTATCTGAGATTGGAACGCCCGTAATACGCTCTGCAACCATTACATCCGGACTGTCCATATAGACTTCCGGTACATACATCATGCTAGAGCCAGTAAAATAATGACGCATACGACGCGTATTATCAGCTTCCAGAGTAAGGTCGAGTTCGTTCAGGATAATCTGGCGATAATCCTGGATAATTTCAGATAAATGCAAGGCACGTGCTGCTTCAATCCGGCTTTCCAGCCAATGGCCCAGCCAGGCCAAAATTTCAAAATCCTGTAAAATCTGCACTCGGATATCGGGCCGGGTTACTTTAACGACCACTTCACGGCCATCATGCAAGGCAGCTGTATGTACCTGGGCAATTGAAGCAGCAGCCAGCGGCTGCTCGTCAAAACGCGCAAACAAGGTGTATATATCAGCCCTCAGGGATTGCTGGATTCTTGATTTAGCCACCTCAACTGGAAAAGGCTTGACTCTGTCCTGCAACAGCACCAGCTGTGCCAGAATCTCGGGTGGTATCAGGTCGCGACGGGTAGAAAGCAGTTGTCCCAGCTTGATTGCTAATGGCCCCATGTCTTCTAGGGCTTCTTTTAGCTTGAGTGAGTTTTTACGTTCTTTACTCGACCATGCAGCCGGATGCAGGCGGATTAAATTTAGTACAGGACGGGCTTTGACAGGTATTTCTTCCGCGGGAACCAGGGTGTCGAGTCTGTAATGGGCTGCGATACGCCAGAGTTCGAGTAAACGTGTAACGTGCGGAATCATAGAGAGTGTTACCTAGTCTTGTTTTTGGACTGATTGAGACAAAAGCTGAGCTTGAAGCTGCTGAAGACGCGCTTCTAGACGGTCAATATTCTGGTTAAGTTGCCGAGTAGAGTGATGTAGCTCATCCATTTCCCAGCGGCCTGCAAATAGCCCGCTATCTTCTTTGAGTGCATCTTCGGCAAAAAAGAAGTGGCTTTGCATTGAACGCTTTAAAATTTTAGGTGCAAGCTGGAGTTTGCCGAGCTCATGTGCCAAGGCCGGACCTATCCATGGGGAAAGATGTGCTGCCAGATCAGGCTCGGCCTGCTGAATAATACGCTGTAATTCCTGTAGCAAGCGATAATCACCTTGTACCGGAATATTACCGATCTCTTCTGTCAGAAAAAGTTTGGCCAGTTCAACTATATTTTCAACCTTTAAGGTTGCTGTCGCTTCACTAAAAGCATGTTCTGGATCAAAAGGACGCTGTTCAAAAACAGAAGACTGCTCCGGATGCCCGGTAATGGTTGGTTCCAGCCGTACCTCATCTTCATCAAAGCAGATATCTACAGACAGCTGCGGTGAAGCAATTACAACCCTTAGCATTTTGCCTTGTAGCTGGTTAAGCTGAATACGTGTCAGCGAATCCAGCTCAATCCAGTGATGAATGACACGCTCGATAGCACCCAGTGCTAAAATCGACCACATATCGTTCTACCTTTTAAAGTTTAAATCCACGGTGTACCGCAACAATACCACCTGTCAGGTTGTGGTAATCACAGTTTTGGAATCCGGCATTTTCCATCATTGTTTTAAGTGTACGCTGGTCCGGGTGCATACGAATGGATTCAGCAAGATATTTATAGCTTTCAGAATCATTTGCAACCAGTTTGCCCATAAGCGGCAGGGCAGTGAATGAATATAGGTCGTAGAGTTTTGAAAAAGGCTCAAATACCGGTTTAGAAAACTCCAGAACCAGCAGGCGGCCGCCCGGCTTAAGTACACGGTACATAGCTTGTAGCGCTGCATCTTTATCTGTCACATTACGCAGGCCAAAACTGATAGTCAGCAGGTCAAAGCTGTTATCTGCAAATGGTTCCAGTGTTTCAGCATTAGCAAGTACAAAATCGACATTAGTACAACCCGCATCTAGCAGACGGTCGCGTCCAACATTGAGCATGGATTCATTGATATCAGACAGAACAACATGACCAGTAGGGCCAACTTCACGGCTAAAAACTTTAGCCAGATCACCTGTGCCGCCTGCAATATCTAGTACATGCTGGCCGCGACGCACACCTGACATGTTAATTGCAAAACGCTTCCACAAGCGATGAATGCCGAAAGACATCAGGTCATTCATGACATCATATTTGCTGGCGACCGAATGAAATACTTCTGCAACCTTTTGTGCTTTGTCTTCAGCACGTACACTCTTATAGCCAAAGTGAGTCACTTCACCTACGTTACCGGTGTTGGCACCACGTGGCAGGTTATATTTAGGTACCTGTGTATTGGTTGAAGCATCAGTCAGCTGTTGTTGTAGGGATTGCTGCTGGCCTTGAGGCGCACCTTGCGGTAAAGGCTCGGTTAAGAACGGACTGACTTTCTCTGTATTGGATACCGACTCAGTGGCTGGGCTGGATGTAGGGTTTTCATTAGACATACGAGTCACTCCTGAACACAGAAATAATAAATCTTGCAGTAGGTTGCATGATGACAGATTCTTGCTATTTTTACAGCGTTCATCTTGTAATTGCTCGGAATAATATACAGAAAAAATCTGTTGAGTTATCTTTTATCCGGTTTCTAGCACAGATTATATTTTAAACGGATCTACCTTGCCTGAATGAACATTGTCGATAATCTGTCGTTCTTTCTCGGTGAAACTATAAATGAAAGCAGCAGCTGATTTCATCGGTTTCATAGCCACAAACCCCTCACCAATAAAATCGTACATCAGCTGGAACTGGTATTTTTGCGCTACGCCTTTACACATTTTGAATGCGGTATGCATAACAAAAGAACGCATGTATTTATCAAGATTTAGCCCTAGTTCATCAAGTAAGGCGAGTTGATGGTAACGCGCATCTGACTGATTTAATTTAATTAACGTCAGACGCATCATTTCATCATTAATAGGCTCCTCAGCCGGGTAGTCTTCAAGAAGCTGTGCAGCCACCTGTTCATCAAGCTGCATTGCCAATACTGCCAGACTGACGGATTTCAGTCCGGTTCTGATGGCATTTTCAGGCAATAGCTTCTCTGCTTTATGTGCATACTTGAGTAAGCGTTCAATCTGTTTAGCCAGATCATCAAATTCTGGTCCGCCATATAGACGATTCAGAAAATATGTAGCCATCAGCTGGTTTTGTGGCTGACTAAAAAGTCCCTGATGCGTAGATTGGATTCGCGCTTTAAGCCAGGCTTGAGCCTCGTATAAACGTTTTTTTAAAGCAGGATCCTGATGATAGCTTAAGTCATTATATTGTTTTAAAAGCTGGTCAAGGGCGTCGAGTTTAGACATGAGATAACATAACCCAGTTTAAATATAAAAAAAGAAAAGCATAGCCAGAGTTTAAATCAGGTGCTATGACAACATTGTTCTGGACTTATTAAAAAATAGTCAGTCAATCTATAAAAGATGCGCTAAATAAAGTGAAACAAATAATACATTAAGTTTCAGGGTGCTAGTTTAAATCACAGTATATTGAACAAAACAGAAATGATGAGGCACGCATGGCCGGACAAGAAAAAAGATCTTTTAAACTGATGAATGAAGATGAGTTATCACTTGCCCTGATCGATGCCCAGTATGCCCTGCGGGAAAGTCGGGGAACACCGCAGGCTAAAAGTCTGGTCATTTTGGTAAGTGGCATTGAGCTGGCTGGTAAGGGCGAGGCAGTCAAGCAGCTTCGTGAATGGGTGGATCCACGTTATCTGCAGGTCAAGGCTGATCCTCCACATCTATTGACCCCCAAGCTGGCTTTCTGGCAGCCATATAGTCGTTTCATACCTGCAGAAGGGCAGATTGTGGTGATGTTCGGGAACTGGTACAGCGACCTGCTGGCAACAGCTATGCATGTTTCTGAACCGCTTGACCAAGGCATGTATGACAGTTATATCGAAAATATGCGTGCCTTTGAGCAGGACCTCCAGAATAATCATGTCGAGGTTGTTAAAGTCTGGTTTGATCTGCCCTGGAAAAATCTGCAAAAGCGTCTGGACAATATCGATGCTTCAGAATTGCACTGGCACCGCCTGCATGGGCTGGACTGGCGCAATAAAAAACAGTATGAGACTCTGCAAAAGTTACGTCAGCGTTTTACTGATGACTGGCTGATCATTGATGGAGAGGATGAAAAAATCCGTGACCAGCAGTTTGCGCAATCTATATTAGAAGCTATGCAACGCCTGCCAGTCCATCAGAACAATGGAGTGACTAACTGGAAACAGGCAGCTGTTCCGCAACTATTGCTGGAGCCCCAAAATGAGGAACTGGCAGAAAATGAGTATAAGAGTCATTTAAAGGAATTAAGTCGTCAGGTTGCAACCGCACTACGTCATGATGAACGTCAGGTGGTAATCGTTTTTGAAGGCATGGATGCAGCTGGTAAAGGAGGAGCCATTAAACGGATTGTTAAAAAGCTGGACCCACGTGAATATACAATTTATAGCATTGCTGCCCCGGAAAAATACGAGCTGCGCCGACCCTACTTATGGCGTTTTTGGAACAAGCTGGATGAACATGAAGATATCATGATTTTTGACCGCTCCTGGTATGGCCGGGTACTGGTCGAGCGTATAGAAGGTTTTGCCAAGCCGGCAGAGTGGCAACGGGCCTACGATGAGATTAACCGTTTTGAAAAAGACCTAACTGACAGTCAGACTCTGGTGATCAAATTCTGGCTGGCGATCAGTAAAGACGAGCAGGCCAAGCGCTTTCAGGCCCGTGCCGATACACCACATAAACGTTTTAAAATTACAGATGAAGACTGGCGTAACCGCGAAAAATGGGATGAATACTTAAAAGCTGCTGCTGACATGTTTGAGCGGACCAGTCCTGCATGGGCGCCTTGGCAGGTAATTGCAACAAATAATAAAGAAGCCGCTCGTATACAGGTACTCGAAGGCATTCTGAAAAAACTACAGGCTGATTAGTCAGCCTGTAGTTTTTTAATATTGAGTTATAGAAATCATTTTTAAGCTTTTTGTATTTTCTGCTGAATATTTTTAGCCATTTTATAGCTTTCCTCAACATGTGCTTCGGCTATCTTCTTCATAATAATATAACCCAGACTTGCTGCAACAATCTGACCACCGAGCGGAATAAATTTGGTCACCTGTTTAGTCAATACTTTACCGACCATTCCATTTAATGACTGCTTTGCCGCAGTACGGGCAACTACCAAGCCAGAAAATTCTACGCCACGTTTACGCAGCTCATTCCAATGAATTTGTTTGGTTTTTGCGTCATAAACACTGATCTGGTCAGGGGTCAGGCCAAAACGATGGTTAATTTCCGGCAATAATTGCGATAAAATACCGATGTCAATCACGACATCAAAAAAAGGAATTGGAATTACGGCCGCCCCAGCGGATACGTAAGCACGTTTTTTGACCAGTTCCAGACATTCTTGACGAATCTGTTCTAAATTCAGGGTAGGATCAATGGCATCAGGAATCTTGTCTATTTTCATTATATGAATACCTTATTCAGTGAAGTGTTAATTTTCCAATTGAATCACTATTAAGATACGTATTTCAAAGAAATTTTGTACCTATGGATGATGTAAAAGTGACATGGCCAGCAGGTGTTGTACAGTGAATTATCTTTGTGATTTTGTGCACAGAACTTGAATATTTGTTATTAGGGTAAAAAGAATATGGGGATTCATGTTATTCAAAGCCAGCGTATTGACGTATTGGTACACGGGGTGCTTTCTACCTTGGGCCAGCCGGCAGTACATCCGCTTGAAGTCTTGAAAACCCAGCACTTTGTGGTACCGACTCCAGCTATCGAGCAGTGGCTGACCCAGAAAATGGCTGAAGAACAGGGCATTAGTGCCAACCAGCTGTTTCACCAGCGTATACGCGGTTTCCAATGGTATGCCTATCAGCAGGTACTGGCTGATAAAGATAAGGTCCGTAAAGCCAATATTCCGCGCCTGATTATGAAGTGGCGGGTTTATCAGGCCTTGGGTCCTTTTATTGAAGCTGAAAAATTACAGCTAGATCAGCAGCATCCCCTATATCCGATTATTTGCCGGATTTACGATACCGCCGAAGGACTTGAACCGGGCATAATCCGGCAGCTCAAGAAACAAGGCATGCTGTACTGGGTAGCTGAGCAGGTCTCTAGCCTGTTTAGCAACTATATGGTTTACCGTGGCTATTGTACTAAAAAAGGGTGTACAGATGTTTGTCGTTGTCCAACCAACTGGCTAAAAGCTTGGGGACAGAATCAGCCACTCGATATCGAAGCATTATTTTATACAACAGGCACTGAAATTTCTGCCTTTACCTTGAACCAGGCACATGAACTGGAAGGCTGGCAGCGTTGGCTCTGGCAGGAAGTATTTCATGAAGACTTCGAGCTGATGCAGGAAATTGATGCCGAGTTCTGGCAACAGCTGGAGCAGGAAGCAATGCGCAAGCAGGCGCTTAAACGTTTGCCTCAGCAACTGGTGGTATTTACATTGCTGGATCTGCCACCGAACCAGTTACAGTTTTTGCGCCGTTTGGGACAATATATTGATGTCTTTATTCTGCACTACAATCCTTCACAGGAATACTGGGCAGATAGTGTCGATCCGGTCTGGAAAAAGCGTTATGATCTGCGCGTAAAAGAGCGTTTCATTAGTAAAAATCCGCAGGCAACCGATGCCGATATCAAAAAGTTTTTTGAGGATTTCACCCTGCATTTTAATGCAGAAGTCAGAGAGTCGCGTCATCCGCTGCTGACCCGTTTTGGCAAGCA
Source organism: Acinetobacter sp. FL (assembly GCF_040744925.1). NCBI lineage: Bacteria > Pseudomonadati > Pseudomonadota > Gammaproteobacteria > Moraxellales > Moraxellaceae > Acinetobacter > Acinetobacter sp. FL. The sequence continues at coordinate 289,226 of NZ_CP160437.1, forward strand.
GGCACGTGACCATTTTTCATTGCTGTCGAGTTTATCCTCAGGGGAAGAAGGACAATGGGTAGATGCTTTTGTTGACGAGTTTCCTGATAATCTGCTGGGTAAATTACAGTCAGATATCCTGTATCTGGCAGAACCGCAGAAACATCGATATCCACTAAATGCAACAGATGATTCTATCCAGATTCATGTCTGTCATTCTTCGTTACGTCAGCTTGAAGTCTTAAAAGACCAGCTGACTTACTGGCTCTCGCAAAAATCAAAAGACCAGCAGCGTAGGCCTAGCGATGTTTTAGTGCTGGTACCTAATCTAAAAGAACTTGAACCTTTAATTCGCAGTGTGTTTGCTGTTGCCCCTAAATACGGTATATCTAGCACCGATTCTAATATTTTTCAGGCAGCCACCAGAGAGCGGCAGGTTCATCTGCCTATTAAAATTGCCGGTGTGGCACAACTTGATGCCAGCAATGCTTGGCGCGCAGTTCTGGAACGAATTCAGCTGGTGCGTGGCCGCTTCACCTTGCAAGAATTTTCAGACTGGTTAAATCTGACGGCAACCCAACAGTGTTACGGACTGGATGTCAATCGCAGTGAACGTATGCTGGTCCTGCTGGCTGCAGCCGGCTTTAAACGCGGACTGGATGCCCGGCATTTACAATATAGCCTGAGCCGGCATGATGAGGACTTCCGTTTTACATTCAAATTTGCACTAGACCGGCTGGCACTGGGCATTGCTATTCCTGACCATACGATTTTTAATGAAACCCTAAGCTTTGCCCAGGTACAACCGAGTGACTTTGAGTTAGTTGCCAAGCTGATCGAAATTTATCAAGACTTTGACCGGCGCCGGGACTGGCTACTGTGCCATGAGCTGGGAGAACGAGTAGTAGTTGAGAGCTGGTTACAGCGTTTAAATGAAGATATTGCAGAATTTGAACAACAGGGCGTTACTGCACTGAAACCGGTACGCGAAATTATTCATAAACAGATTAGAATGCTGACACTGGCCAACTTTTATAGTGAGCAAGAAGAGCAAAATTTACATGGTATCTGTTTACCCCTGGCATACCTCATTGAAGAAATTAATACAGCGCTCGATGCCCAGATTGAGCAGGCGGAACCTACCGGCCAGATTACCTTTAGCCAGATCGGGCAAATCCGGCCCTTACCGTACCGCTTGGTAGTTATGCTAAACCTGGACAGTGGCACATTTCCAAGTCGCAGCCAACGGTTACCTTTTGACCTGATGGATATACTGCGTCCACAGCTGGGTGACCGCTCACGACTGGAAGATGATCAGGGCGCATTTCTAGATGCATTACTGTTAGCTCAGGAAAATTTATGGCTATTTTATAATGGCTTTGATGTTAATGACGGGGAAGTACGTGAGCCATCGAGTACCTTGCAGGAATTTGTACAGCATCTGGCATTGATTGTCGCTTCTGAACAGCCCGATGAGGTGATAGACCAAAAAATTTCCCTGAATGGGATTGAAGTACCCCGACAGCTTGAGCAGCTTTATCACGTTCATCACCTGCAACCTTTTGACCCGGCTGGTTTTGCCACTGAAAAGCTGATCCGCTATCAGGATCAATGGTTTAATGTGGCACAGCACTTACTACAGGCGCGTGGACAACGCCAGCCGTGGGCAAACATACCATACCCGCTAAATACTGAAAATATTCAGGTTCTCCATAGCCAGCAATGGATACAAGATGTCATCTTTCCAGCGCGACTGTATTTAAAGACCCTAGGGGTTGAAAATCTGAGTTCGAGTGAAAGTGCAGCTCAGCATGAACCCTTAATACTAGATGGATTAGGCCGCTATGCTATTCGAGATTTTCTCTATCAGCAGAATAGTGTGAAAGAGCCACAAATACTGATGCACCAGCTACCGGTTGGAAAAGTGGCACATAGTACTTGGCAGATCAGCCTGGCTGAACAGGAAACTTTAAAGGCCCGTCTGCAACGTTATGCACCCGAGGTCACTCCAGTCACCCAGCAGATGTGGAAGGTCAGTGCTGAACTGCATATGCAGATTAATATTCCTCAAGCAGGTATGACTGACTGGGTCAGTATGGAGCCATCTAGTGCACGGGCTAAGCGCCGCGCCAAAGTCTGGCTTGAATATCTTTTATGGTTGGCTTATCTGAACCAGTCAGAAGAGACAAGCCGGAAATTACAGCGTGTGGTTGTCTTCAGTGACCAGACTGTAATCTGTGCGGGTGTCTGTTCAGTGGAAGCACGAAAGCTGCTTGATCCTTGGTTTAAGGCTTGGCAATATGGCCAAAGCCAGCCGCTGGTTCTACCGGCTGCCCTGATGTTAAATGTGGCTGAAAAGGGTAAAAAGCATGAATGGACTGAAAATGAAGTTGGCCAGAAAGTCATTAATAATTTTGATGCGCTGTTAAAAGACTGGAATGAAACCCATCAGTACAGTTCATTTTCCGCAACAGAAAATGAGGCGGTACGGCTCCACCGTGACTGGCAGTTTATCTTGCAGGAACAGGACGCCACTGCCTTACTGGAGCATTGCTGTAAAACTTTCTCTTATGAGTTATATGCACCTATTTTTGAATATCAGCGGGTTGAAACAACATGAATGAGCCACAGGCTATTTCGGAATATCCGATTGCTGATATGTGTTTCTCTGGCCTGCATTTGATCGAGGCCTCGGCTGGCACAGGAAAAACTTATACCCTGTCTAGCCTGATAGTGCGTATTCTTATTGAGAAATATCTCCCCAACCAGATTATTGCCACCACTTTCACCCGAGCAGCGGCAGCTGAACTAAAAAGCCGGATTCGTAGCCGTCTGGTAGAAGCCTATCAATATTTTAATGATTGTCAGGATTTGACAGAAATTGAAATGTTGCATAAGGCAGAACAGGAAAAAGATCCCCTGTATCAGGTGCTCTGTAAACAATTTTCGACACAGGTTGGTTATGTCTGCGAACGACTTAAACTGGTCATAGACCAGCTGGATGAACTGTTTGTCAGTACGCTGGACAGTTTTAGCCAGAAATTGCTGCGTGAGTTTGCCTTTGAAAGTGGCAAAATTGAACGGGCACAGTTAACTGAAGATGCTAAGGCCTATAGTCAGCAAATCGTCCATGACATTTTAAGAGAGTGGATTCAAGCTCAGCCGCAGCCCTTGATTGACTATTTACTGTTAAGCAAACAGCTCAAAAATACTGACGGTTATCTGGCGATTGTAGAAAACAGCCTGAATTTCTCTTCAGCCCAGTTTATGCCTGTTGCCGCACCAGTCATGGATTTGGAACAGTTTGAAGCGGAGCTGGATCTCTTGTTAAAACTGGATCTGTCTTTAGTAGAAGGGCTGGCCGATTATTATCGGGCAGATGGACAGCACAATAGTATAGTCGGAAAAAAATGGCGGACTGAGCAGTTAATGGAAACAACGCTGTGTCAGAATCTGCCAGATTTTATTAAGGCTTTACATACCCAGCGTTCTTATGCCTTATTTGCAGCACACTGGACCGATATCTTTAAGTGTATTACAGATCTGGCCACAAAAAAGGTTCTGAACAAATGTGCTGCCGAGGTACTAGAATACTTTGAAAATCATCAGATTATCCAGGGTCTGCGCCGGTTTTGCGAATGTGTAGCCAATTTAAAAACTGATCTTTCCCGGTTAGATACCTATTTACAGTTTTATATTAGTCAGGAAGTGCGTAAGCGCCTTCCACAATTACTGCAGCAGCGTGGGGAAACCACATTTTCACAGCAAATCCGGACTTTGGCTGAGGCTTTGCAGGGTGAACAAGGCCAGCGTTTTGCAGTATATGTCCAAGCCCGTTATCCCCTGATTGTGGTCGACGAATTTCAGGATACCAATCAAGACCAGGATAATATGCTGGCTAGTATCTGGCGGCATCCACAGCGACATCAGCACAGCTGTATGATTATGGTCGGTGATCCAAAACAGGCAATTTATGGTTTCCGGGGCGGAGACATGCTGACTTATATCAAGGCCCGGCAGGATGTTTTAATCAAACAGGGTAAACTCTATACCTTAAGACAAAACCACCGTTCAGTTCCTGAACTGGTAGAAGTGGTCGATGCGCTATTTCAACGTGAAGTCAACTTTGGTGAAGAGGTTATTTATACCCCGATTCAGGCAGGAGCACGTCAGCATCCGCCTTTAACCGACCGGCAGCGTAAAAACTACTGTCCACTACGCTGGGTCCAGCTTAGTGATAAAAACAAAGAGGCCGAACAGGTTGCCTGGAAGATTCGTCAATTATTAAACCACGGTATAGCCAAAGAGTTGTTATTTGACGAGTCAGGCGGTCAGCGTCCTTTAAATGAAAATGATATTGCTATCCTGTCCAAGAATCATGATGGGCTAGACAAAGCCCAGTATGCTTTAGAGTCTTTAGGTATCCGGGTTAACCGGCCCTCTAAGCGTAGCGTATTTGACTGCCAAGTGGCCCGTGATGTTGGAGCACTGCTGACGGCTATCATGCATCCGTATGATGAGGGTAAGGTTAAACGGGCTTTACTGAGCCGGTTACTCGATTTTAATTTGCAAAGTCTGGTCGAGCTGGAGCAGCGCACTGATGGTTTGAGCAGTTTTATACACAAGTTTGATGATATCCGTGAATTATGGCTGGAACGTGGTTTCCTGAGTGCCTGGCAGTACTGTCTGCAACATTTTCAGGTCTGGCAGAAACTGGTAGCCATTGCCAGTAAAGATAACGAAAGGGCTGTAGTAAATCTGCGGCATTTAACCGAAGTACTGAGCCAGCATAGCGAAATTTATCCGGGTGCCAAGAATCTGTATTATTGGTATTTTAAACAGTTACAGTCACCAAGCGAACGAGAATGGGAACTGGAACGACGCCTGTCTAATGAAGCAGGTGTACAACTGATGACCATTCACCAGTCAAAGGGACTGGAATTTAAGGTGGTATTTTTGCTGGGTGCTGACAAAGCATTTAAGGAAATGAATAAAACCCTGAATTTCTCTACGGTTGAGCAGTTAAACCCTGTAACAGGTCAGCTTGAAAAGCAGCGGGTTATTGCGGTAGCAGACAAAAACCTGCTAGATGAAAATGCAGTAAACCAGCATCAGGAACGTGCAGCAGCAGAAAACCGTCGTCTCTGGTATGTTGCCTTAACCCGCGCCAGTCACCGTGTTTATGCCATGCTGCAAGATACTGAAGGTAAAGCTAGGGACAGCCTGGCTTTCTGGCGTAATCGGGCAGAGCCTTTTGTACATCGTCACTGCATGGATGAGCCGCTTCTAGAGCAGCTACCGGCAAAAGTTTCTGCCAGTTCGGTCTCAAAGCAAATCAGTGTCCAAGCCTTGAATCTGCCCCAGCAGCGTTTTTATCCTCGGGCCAAAACCAGCTTTAGCTATCTGGCGCAGCATCTCAAAACTAGAAAAATCTTTGATCCGCTTGCAAATGAAGTAAAGCGACCAGAAAGTGCCGAAGACGAGTTGCATGTAGTAGATAAAGCGTACTTACCGGCAACCCAGCCCTTAAGCTGGATCAAACAAAACTTTCCGATGGGTACTGTAGCTGGTAATTTTCTGCATGAGATTTTTGAGCATATTGATTTTCAGGAGCCGGCAGACTGGATACTGGAAATCCGCCGCCGTTTTAAAAATGATTATAGCGGCCTATGGAATGAATTACGGGACAAATATCAGCGGGATTTTCCCGAACAGGCAGAAGATGAACAGCTACTGTTAAACTGGCTGGCAGAGTGGCTCCAACAGGTACTTGGGACTCCGTTACACGCAGGTTTTGAGTTAAAGCAGTTACAACCGGAACAGCATTTGGCTGAATTTCCATTTTGTCTGGCACTTTCAGATCATGTATTGGCAATTCAGCGAATTCACCAGCTGTTTGCTGAATACGGGATTGATATGCCTGAACTAAATCCTGCTGAATCTGCGCGTTATCTGAATGGTTCCATCGATCTGGTTTATTTTGATGGTCATCAATATCATATTGCCGATTATAAGAGTAATTTTCTGGGTAGTGATCAGTCAGACTATAATCATGCCTCAATCCGAGCCAGTATGTCACATTCAAGTTATTGGTTACAGGCTGGTCTTTATCTGGTTGCACTGCATCGTTATCTGAGTATACAGATGCAAAATTACGAGATCAGCCGGGATCTGGGCGGAGCAAGTTATCTCTATCTGCGTGGCATGAACGGTCAACCGGACCATGGCATCTATTACTGGAAACCCAGTACAGAATTTATCCTGCGACTTGATGCTTTATTAGGTTATTTTATTGAAGATAAAATGAGTAAAATTGCTTAATAAGTTATTTGAAATATTTTATAAACAAATACTTAATTTGTGGATAAATTTGTTTATAACTCTGTAGATAACTATGAGGATAACTGTGTGGAAAATAAACAGCTTCATGAAAGCTCCCAACAGCAATGGATCAGTACATGGAGCAGTTTTATTGCACAGACCCCTTTTCATGACGGTGAAAAACATGAAAATGCTACTAATATAATTGTCCAGGTTCTCGAGGCTCTTCAGCAGGGCAATAGCTGTATTGAAGCCACCGACGATCAGGTCAAGGTTTTAAATAATCTGGTCGGATTTGAGCAGCAGGAGCACTTGCCGGTTGCGCCATTTATATTTGATGGTAGCTCATTATATTTGTACCGCTACTGGACCTTGGAAACCCGACTGGCAAAGCAGATTGAACGCCTGTGGCAGCAGCAGATTCCTGCGGTTGACCTGACTGCCTATTCTGGGCTGTTACAAGATAAATATCAGAAATCTGCCCTGACAATGGTTGCCAGAAAAATACTGAGTATTATTACTGGCGGACCAGGAACAGGCAAAACCTATACACTGGCACGTATTATCGCGGTTCTTAACCAGGCTATTCCCGATATCCGTATTGCTATGGCAGCGCCTACGGGAAAGGCTGCCCAGCGTATGCAGGAAGCACTACGTTATTCTTTTCAAGATCCCAAATTACTGGAATCTGGTTTGATCACACAGAGCCTGCAAATGCAGACTACTCAAACCATTCACCGGCTGCTTGGGCTGGGTCAAAACCAGCAACCGCGTTTTCATAGCCGGCAGCCGTTACCTTATGATGTTATCGTTATTGATGAAGCTTCCATGCTTGACCTGGAACTCGCAACCCTACTATTTGAAGCTATACCAGATCACTGCCGGCTTATTTTACTTGGAGATGCTCAGCAGTTAGCCTCAGTTGAAGTAGGCTCGGTTCTTGCTGACCTGCAACAGATTCCTGCCTTGGCGGAACACCGGGTCCATCTGGTAAATAGCCGTCGTTTTACAGAAGATGCACTTATTGGAAAAATGGCCAAGTTTATCCAGCAGTTTCAAGCTGGAAAACCTCATACAGAGATTCTGGATTATTTCCAGCAACAGATTGTACCGGCTGACCAACTTTCAGCTATTACATTAAGTCATGATATGCAGGATCAGGTACAACTTGAATTCTTGCCTGCTTCAGCTCAAAGCCTGAATTGGACAGAATTCTATGAAAAACTGATGCAGGGTTATTTACCTTATCTTAAAGCACTTAAAAATTATTTACAGGCAGAAGAAACTTCTGAGGATACAGTCAAACCTCTGGTTCAGGCATTTGACCATTACCGACTGCTTGCAGCTACTCGACACGGGGCATTAGGGCTTGAGAAACTTAATCAGTATGCTAAACAATGGCTGAATCAGGCTTTGAAAACAATTGCAGTAGGTGACTGGTATATTGGCCGTCCAGTTATGATGACCTATAACGACTATCAGCTGGGGCTTTCAAATGGTGATATCGGTATCTGTGTTCGACATCGGGAGCATCCTGACCAGTTTGAAGTTTATTTTCCCAGTCTGAACAAATGGGTGGCTGCTACACGGCTACCTAAAAATATTGAAACAGCATTTGCGCTGACTATTCATAAGTCACAAGGCTCAGAATTTACTCATACCGCAGTCATATTAGACCAGACAGCTAAAAACTTGTTAAGTCAGGAACTGATTTATACAGCCATTACTCGAGCTAAGAAAGTAGTAAGCTTACTGGTAGACCCGGAAGCATTTGTCCAGTCTTTAACAGTAAAAACCACCCGTAAAAGTGGATTGGTTAGTAAAATTAATGGAAAACTAATTTTGTGAAATAAAAGTTAATAATAAGCCTTCTTGTAAGTTTTTGCTTACATCAATTCGAGAAATTAGCGCCTAGAGCTAATGCAGAGTTTCTGAGATGATGGCTTCACATAAAAAGCCTAGCACGGAAAGCTAAGCAATAATCGCATTATAACTATAATCAGTCGAATGACAGCGAACTTGCATGAAGTAAGTGAAAAAGAGGAAACTTACAGCCGCTAAGCCTTGTAGTTTTGGGAGAGACTACAAGGCTTTTTTATTGCCTGTTAAAATGTCAAAGGTACTCAAACATAAATAAACCAATAGATAAAATTTACTCATTTGTAGGTTTTAGCTTACATATTGATACGTAAAATACGACTTTTATACATAATTAGATCTGACAAAATATTACACATAAGGAAATATACAATTATATACAGGACATTATTAATTCATTCATAATAAGATTGGCTTAAAGAAGTTAAGAACAACTATAAATTAAAGAATAATAACGAGAAAAGAAGAAACTACAGCGCAAAAAAGCCCAAGCCTAGCTTGGGCTTTTTTTTTAAATACTTATTTTTAGAATTGGCAAAATATATTATCTTTAAAGAGTTTAATAAAGTACTAAAATAATTAAGGGATTTTGTGAGTTTCAATTTTATAAAACATAAGAAATATTCATAAAAAATTTAAGGCGGAGAAAAGTCATAAATCGGTCAGGGTAAAGGGTTAAATCAGAAAAACAGCCTGCAATTTTTGCAATTAGAGCGTTTTTCGCTTAAAATATGACGCTTGCTGTAGTGATGCACGGCAGTCAGTTTGGCTCGGTCAAACTGGTAGGTATCAAAACTCTTTTCAAAGCATCTCGGAGAAATCGAATGGCTTTAACAAATCAAGATCGCGCAGAGATTGTTGCTAAATTTGCTCGTGCTGAAAACGACACAGGTTCACCGGAAGTTCAAGTAGCTTTGCTGACTGCTCAAATCAATGATTTACAGACTCACTTCAAAGCACATAAACATGACCATCACAGCCGTCGTGGTCTGATCCGTATGGTTAACCAGCGTCGTAAGCTGCTTGATTACCTTAAAGGTAAAGACACTACACGTTATAGCGATTTGATTGCTGCTCTAGGTCTGCGCCGTTAATCTGGCAATTCCTATTTTGTTTTCGGTAAGTCGAATGATCGATTTTTCGTTTGCTGAGAATGAAAGTGTATCTGCTTTTGCAGGTTAAAGTGAGAAGGGGCGAATAGTTCGTCCCTTCTTTTGTGTTTAAAACTAGTGAGGTGCGGCTTCTAAGCTTTGTCATTTATCATTGCTGTCGGGAATGATATGAATGTCAAACCTTAGGGGCCTCCACTAGAATAAAATCAGGATATTAAAATATATGTCGATGTTTAACATTGTCCGTAAAGAATTTCAATTTGGTCAGCATCAGGTTGTACTGGAAACTGGCCGTGTAGCACGTCAGGCGAATTCCGTGCTGATCACTATGGGTGGTGTTTCTGTACTGGTTGCTGTAGTTGCTCAACCGACTGCCAAAGCTGGTCAGGACTTTTTTCCACTGACTGTGAACTATCAAGAAAAACAATATGCTGCCGGTCGTATCCCGGGCGGCTACGGTAAACGCGAAGGCCGTGCATCTGAAGCTGAAACTCTGATCTCACGTCTGATCGACCGTCCAATTCGTCCATTGTTTCCAGAAGGTTACTACAACGAAATTCAGGTAACAGCAACCGTTGTTTCTTCTGACAAGACCATGGATGCCGATATTGCTGCCATGCTGGGTACTTCAGCCGCGTTGTCAATCGCTGGTACACCATTTCGTGGCCCAATCGCTGGTGCACGTGTTGGTTTAATTAACGGCGAATATATTCTTAACCCAAATCATGAACAGTTAAAAGAAAGTGATCTTGACCTTGTGGTTGCCGGTACTGAAACTGCGGTACTGATGGTGGAGTCTGAAGCCAAGGAGCTTTCAGAAGACCAGATGCTGGGCGCAGTACTGTTCGGTCATGATGAAATGCAGATTGCTATTCAGGCAATTAAAGAATTTGCAGCAGCAGCAGGCGCGACTGAGTCAACTTGGGTTGCACCTACTAAAAATGATGCACTGCTTGAACAGCTAAAAACTGCTTTTGAAGCTAAAATCTCTGAAGCATATACAATTGCTGTAAAACAGGAGCGTTATGCAGCTCTTGATGCCTTACATGCTGAAGCTATTGCACAGTTTGTTCCTGAAAGTGACGAGACTGGTATTGCTGACGAAGTAAACGAACTGTTCGAAGAGCTGAAATATCGTACCGTACGTGACAATATCCTGTCAGGTAAACCACGTATCGATGGTCGTGACACTAAGACTGTACGTGCACTTGATGTACAGGTTGGCGTACTGGAACGTGCTCACGGTTCAGCATTGTTTACCCGTGGTGAAACTCAGGCTCTGGTTACTGCAACACTGGGTAATACCCGTGATGCGTTGATGGTTGATACACTGTCAGGGACCAAAACTGACAACTTCATGCTGCACTATAATTTCCCGGCGTATTCAGTAGGTGAGACTGGCCGTGAATCTGGTCCTAAACGTCGTGAAATTGGTCACGGACGTTTGGCGCGTCGTGGTGTACAGGCTGTGCTTCCACCGGTTGACCGCTTCCCGTATGTTCTACGTGTAGTATCTGATATTACCGAGTCAAACGGTTCATCTTCTATGGCTTCTGTCTGTGGTGCTTCACTTGCACTGATGGATGCAGGCGTACCATTAAAAGCTCCAGTTGCAGGTATTGCAATGGGTCTGGTTAAAGAAGGAGAACGTTTCGCTGTACTTTCTGACATCTTGGGCGATGAAGATCACTTGGGTGATATGGACTTTAAAGTAGCCGGTTCTGCTAATGGTATTACTGCCCTTCAGATGGATATTAAAATCGAAGGTATTACTGAAGAGATCATGGAAGTTGCCCTGAATCAGGCATTTACTGGTCGTATGCATATTTTGAATGAAATGAATAAAGTCATTTCTCGTGCTCGTCCTGAAATTAGTATGCATGCTCCAACATTTGCTGTGATTACAATTAATCCAGACAAGATTCGTGATGTTATTGGTAAGGGCGGCGCGACAATTCGTCAGATTACTGAAGAAACTAAAGCTGCAATTGATATTGAAGATAATGGTACCGTTCGTGTTTTCGGTGAAACTAAAGCTGCTGCGAACGCTGCAATTGCCAAGATTCAGGCCTTAACTGCTGAGGTTGAGCCAGGCAAGATCTACGACGGTAAAGTTATCCGTATTGTTGAATTTGGTGCATTTGTAAATATCATGCCAGGTACTGATGGGCTGTTACATATTTCACAAATTTCAAATGAGCGTATCGCTAACGTAACTGATGTTCTTAAAGAAGGTCAGGAAGTGAAAGTTCAGGTTGCTGATGTAGATAACCGTGGCCGTATTAAACTGACGATGAAAGATATTGAGCAAACTTCTAACTAAGTTTGTTATCAATTTGAAATGAAAAGAAAAGCCTGCTTGATGCAGGCTTTTTTTATGTCATGATGCATATGTAAATTTTTATAATAATTATCAGGTATGCAGGTTTATTATTTCTATCGACATCTGAGCGAACAGTGCATTTTTGTGAGTCATCAACCCGAAGAAGGCCACGAGCTTGAGTTTATCTGGATTGATTCGACCCGTGACGATGTAATTAATCATGTTAAAGACTGGCAGAATAAAATTCATGAGCTTTCACAGCTGTCCCTGTCTGAATATCATGTCAAAGATATTTTAAACGTAGAGCATCCATGTACTTTCGATAGTACTGAAGAATACAATTTACTGATCCTTAGAAAACTGGTTACGCCAGATGACCAGATCAAAAATATTGATCTTGGACTGGAACCGCAGGAAAGTGCTTTTGGTCTGGCTACCACGCCAGTCAGTTTTATTTTTAACCCTGATCTACTAATTACAGTGCGGGAAAAAGGCAATACTATACTGGAAGTCTTTATCCACCGGCTTCAGGCCAGCCTCAGTTGCAATATTGATGATCCTGGAAAACCACAAAAACTCGCTACCTCTCCTTTTGACCTGGCATTACGTCTTTTATGTAGCATTATCGATAACTATCTCGATATCCGAATGCCATTAACACGGCGGGTTGAATACTGGCAGCGTGAGTTGCTGCAGGGCAGAAAACGTTTCAAACAGTGGCATCAATTATTTCAGGAAATGACTCTATTTCAGCAAATTGAAAATCTCTGTGAAGAACAGATTGAGGCTATGCAGGAAATCCGTGATGAAATTGTTCAGAACTATCATCATCTAATGGGAGAAGATCTGGTTGATCCTCAGGATATCCTGTTGATTCGACTGGATGATCTAACTGGCCATATTGAACGGGTACAAAAGCATACCACCCGGCTTCGAAACTCCATACAAAGTGCCATTAATCTACATTTCTCTGCTATTTCCAACCAGACCAATGAAAATATGCGGATTCTGGCGATTATTACAACTGTTTTTGCGCCCTTGACCTTATTAACCGGTATTTATGGAATGAACTTTGAATATATGCCGGGACTTAGTGTAGAGAACGGGTTCTGGCTCATGCTGGTAGCCATGCTATTTTGCACAGTCTTGCTCATTTATCTATTTTACCGGCGACATTTGCTAGGGCGGGGAGAGCGCAGTATTCTGGATCTGCTGGCTCAGCAGCATCATCAGCGTAATGTAAACCTGTCCTGGTTACTCGATGAAGAAAGGTATCATTCAGCACAGCAGCAGAGAAAACGGGCCAGATTTAAATTACGTAAATCGGTCGATTAATTTTTCTCTACTCCAGAGTTAAGTTTTATAGTTTATCTGGCCCAAGTTATACAGCTATTTGGGTTTAAATATGCCAATCTGTTTGCGTAAATGCTGAACTTCATCAATCAGATCCAGCATTACTGCAACTGCAGATAAACTGGCATTAAAATCACGCTGTAAACGGTAAGCCTTACGGGCACGAGCTACATCTTCGCCCAGAAACTGATATGAAGATTGCTGAGAGCGTACTGGTAAGATATCGTATTCGAGCAACTCCAGAACCCATTCCTGACTCTGTCCACACACTTGAGCAAAATGTTCAAGATCTAGCATAGATTGCTCGTCAATAATTTCAGAGTCATGTTGGCCCTGATATACAACTTCACGGTAATGAATAATCGCCATTTTCCATGCTCCTTAATAAGCGCGAGGCTGATAAGATACGAATGCTTCAGCCAGAGATTCATAAGCCTGCTGTTGCTGTGCAGTGGTTGCCGGTGGCACTACAATGTTCAGAATAAGATAAAGATGGCCCGGTGTTTTATTTGGAATTCCCTTATCCTTCAGGCGAAGTTGTTGGCCAGACTGGGCATTTTTAGGCAGGTTTACATTCAAGGAACCGGCTGGTGTATTTACGGTAATCGCTTTGCCTAGTGCAGCCTCCCAAGGAGTAACATTGACGGTATAATAAAGATCCGTACCATCTACCCTGATTCGGTCAGTATCCCGATACTGTATTTCAATATATAAATCACCATTCTCGCCGCCATTAATACCGAGCTGACCTTGACCGCTTAGGCGGATTTGCTGGCCTTCTTTCATACCTTTAGGTATTTTAACCTGTAAGGTTTTGCGCTGTACCTCTGGTTCCCCATATGCATTTACAGTCGGAATCTGCAAAGTGATATTTTGAGTCGCTCCCTGATAGCCGACTTCTACATCAATTTCGATCTTGGCGTGCTGGTCTTCACCACGATAACTACGAGGCTCGCGCTGATACTGATAGTGGCCTCCACCAAATCCTGTACCGAAACGACCAAAAAGGTCTTCAAAACCATTAAAATCTGAAGCATCTCCTTGAGAAAAACCTTGCCGATAGAAACGGCTGCCATCAAAGCCACCCTGACCTGCATTCTGATTAAAGCCAGAGAAGCCTTGTGGATGATCCAGCATCTGGTCATATTCAGCCTTTTTTTTCGGATCACTTAACGTATCATAGGCAACATTAATGGCCTGCATCTGTGCTTCCGCATCTGCTTCTTTACTGACATCAGGATGATATTTACGGGCCAGTTTTCGATAACTTTTCTTGATTTCTTCAGGACTGGCATCTCGTGAGATACCCAATTGTTCATAATAATTTTTTTCCATAGATCAGCTCTACGTATATTCATTTATCTGTTTTAATTCATTATTGGAGTTGTATAAAAAAAAGCCAGAGTAAAGCGTTAGTTATATTGTTTCAAAGCGTGACAAAAAAAGCCCCGAGAACTGGAGCTTTTTGATTTAAGTTTCAATTAAATATTCTAGTATTTAACCCAAGTCACACTACGGCCTACGACGGATACACCTACGTAGCCTCTTAGCGTGAGGTGTTTGCCATTTGCATTGACCTTAGCCTTACCCTTATAAATTTTTCCTCCGATCGGATCAAGTACACGACCATCAATGTATTCATATGGATTATTTGGATTCTGTTTAAAGTTATAAATAAAGGGAAGGCCAATAAAAGGCTTACCTTTTAAATCACCTGGACAGTTTTCACATATTTCCATTTTTGGGCGGCCAGGTACTGCACGGGTTTCTACGATTGTGCCGGTATAAGTACCATCTGCGTTTTTCTTGACCATTACATCAGCGCGGGAATAGCCCGTCCGGTCATCTACCGTTTTCCATTTACCGACCAAAGGATCAACGCTTGCAAAACTTAAAGTGCTAATCGTTGTAAAAAAGATCCCCGCAGCCATGCAGGACAATAGTTTCTTCATGAAATAAACCCCAAATATAAAATAATAATTTTTTCAGTCTTGTTTTAGAGTAAAACGCCTAATTTATAACGGCTCATCTTTAAAATTTCAACTAAAAAATCAATAGGATATTGCGATAAGGAGAAAGTAGTAAGACAGTCGTAAAATCTGAGCCAGCTTTGGTATAGAGGAAGTTAAATTTTTTATTTATTAATCAAAAACTTATTTTTAGATAAAGATATAAGAACTTAAATATTAAAGCGTGAGAAACAGGTAAGCGAATAAGGAGAATAATAAAAAAGCCCTAAGGAATTAGGGCTTTAAAAGTCTGATTTTTAGTAATTTTTAACTGAGATGTTCGCCAAACAGGCCCAAGGCTTCTTCAGCAGTGAAAGTATATTGTGCCTGGCAGAACTGGCAGTCCATTACGATTGGATTCTGGAATTCTAGTGTTTCACGCACAGCACCTACGCCAATCTGTTGCAGAGCAGCAGCACAACGCTCTTTTGAACAGGTACAGCCAAAACGTAAATGTTCAACCTCAGGCAAGCGGACATCCTCCTCGTTATAAAGACGATAAAGTATTTCCTCGGCGCCAAGTTCGGTCAGTTCTTCCGATTTTAATGTTTCAGTCAGCATGGTTAACCGTGGCCATAAGTCTTCATCCACGATTTGCTGTTCTTCTTCACTATTACGTGGTAAAAGCTGAATCAGTAAGCCACCGGAACGCTGTTCATTACTGGCCAACATTAACCGGGTCGGAATCTGTGCAGACAGATCATAATACTGCATGAGACATTCTGCCAAAGTTGAACGGTCAAGCGGTACAATCCCTTGATAGCGTTCGCCAAATTCGGGTTCGATATTGATAAATAGCACTGGATTGACCAGAGAGCCGAGTACGACACTACTATCTGTGGCCTCGCCAAAACGTGGATCTTCTTCATACTCAGCCAAGGCACGGACCTGACCTAAATGGGTACACTCAGCCATAGCCCATTTAAAAGTACCGGCAGCCTGAATTTGTAAACTGATACGGCCCTTAATTTTCAGGGTACTGGCCAGCAGAGCAGTCGCACTTAGCATTTCGCCAATCAACAGCTGTACGGCGGGTGCATAGGGACGCTGTGCCAGAATAGTTTGTAAGGCTTCTTCAAGATGAACAACTTCACCACGAACAGGGCTATTCTCAAGATAGAAGCGTTGACGTAAATCAGACATAAATTTCTCCAAACCCTGTCTTTATGGTGTCTTTATTTTAAAATACAAGTTAATTTTGACCACCCTGTGTAACATCACTACGATAATTTTCCACATTCAGGTTTAAATCAGATTCTTCATATCTTGCCTGTATCTGCTCATTATAGGCAAACAAATGTTTGAGCTCTGCTAAAGCATTGCCATGAGTTTCATAAATTTTATGATCATCACGATTAAGACGTTGTTGCTGTTTAAGCAGTATTAAGTCGTGCTGGCGAAATGCATCTACTTGCTCATGGGCTTCTTCTAAAGATAAACCATGAGCATGTAACATATATTCTGCCATATCTAATGCAGAAAGCTGGGTTTCCCGCCAGAAATGCTCTATTCCCATATCACGTAGCAAATGTACGTGATAGCGGTCGCGAGCCCGTACCAATAGTTTTAGTTCAGGATAGTTCAGCCGTATATAGCGTACTGCATTCATACAGTCCTCGACATCATCAATTGCGATAACGAGTATCTTGGCCTGTTCAATACCGGCCTGTTGCAGGGTTTGAGAATCAGTAATATCTGCCTCAATAAACCGTCCGCCATACGCTTCAATAAACTCTGCTCCAGGCTGATTATTATCAATGATGGTAAAGGGTAGCCGCTGCTGATGGGCAACTCGGGCAATAATTTGACCAAAACGGCCAAAACCGGCAATGATCAGTGCCGGAGAGGCTTCAGTATTAACATTATCTTGTCTGGTTTGTTCGGGTCGCTGTTTTATGATGTGCTGGGCCAGTAAATAGATAAATGGGCTGAGCAACATTGACAATATAATAACTGCGGTTAGCTGGTTCATTAGAACCTGTTCAATTAACTGTTCTTTTAATGCCGCATACAGCACTAGAAAAGTTAGCTCTCCGCTCTGAAAAAGGCCTAAACCCAACAAACTTGCATTACTCCAGTTCAGGCGCGAGTAATGTCCAAGTACAGCTAATACAACTGACTTAATGATCAGTAGGGCCGCAACCAGAGAGACAATAAAGACTGGGGACTGTGTAATCACAGCGAATGAAGCATATAAACCAAGACTTAGAAAGAAAAAACCGGACATCAGGCTACGAAAAGGTTTGATCATGGTTTCAAATGCATGTCGAAAAGGAGTATCTGCCAGTAACATCCCTGCCAGTAATGCACCGATCAGCACATGCAGCCCTAAAGCATCTACGGTAAGAAAAATGGCCAGTACGGTAAACAGGGCTGTAGCGGCCATCAGTTCAATACTGTTCTGTTTGGCCAGATAATTTAAAAATGGCTGGATCAGATAACGGCCAAAAAGAAAAACGCCACTAATAGTTGCAAGAGTTGCAGCAAAATAGGCAATCCCATGCTGTGAACTTTCAGTACGGGTAAATAAGGGTAATAAGGCAATTAGGAATATGGCGACCAATGCCTGTGCCAGAGTAACTGCAAGTGTGTATTGACCAGTAGTGGTATTAAGCTGTTCATATTGTGTCTGTAACTGCAGGGCCAGAATCATGGCAGAGAGGGCTAGAGCAAAACCGACAATAAAACTGTTCAGCAGCGGTAACTGCAATACAGTTATTCCCAAGGTTACGATGAGCCCTGCAGTGATAACAATTTGAATACCACCCAGTTTAATCAGGTGTGATCGCATCAACCAGATTCGTTGCGGCCTGAGTTCCAGTCCTATCAAAAATACAAGAAGAATCGATGCATAATCTATAAAATTCTGAATCAGGGAAAATTTAATCAGATTAAATCCGCTTTGACCCAGAATTAAGCCTGTCACCAGATAGCCGAGCACTGATGTCAAACCTAAACGTCTGCTCAGGGCTACCAGGATTAAGGATGCTCCAAGAAAAATCGTCATATATAACATCAAAGACATAAGTTTATCCCGGGCGTTTGTTTTGTTCTTTGTACTATTAAACCTGAAAATACTGCCAAGCTGTAGAGGCCGCTCGTATCTGTCTAGCTGAGTTCCTGCGGGTCAACGTCAATACTCAGTTTTAACTGATGCTGTCGTGACTGTTGTACTACCATCGCCCACCATTGCCGTAAATAAAAATGCAGCTGTGCCCGGTCAGCTGAAAGCAGGACCAGATGGGCCCGATAGCGACCCGCCTTACGCTCCATAGGGGCAGGGATAGGGCCCCAGATATCAACCTGACTACCTGCAAGTTCACGTAGCTTACGGGCAATTTCAGCTAAAAATTCCTGACTGTATTGCTGGTTTCTGGAGTCGGCTCGTACCAGTACCGTATAACGATAAGGCGGCAGCTGTGCCTGCTGGCGCTCGATGAGCGCTTGTTTGGCAAAAGCATGGTAGTCTTTCTCGATCAATGTAGTTAACAGTGGATGATCAGGCCTTAATGTTTGTAGATAGACTTCGCCTCTGCGGTCTCCACGGCCAGCGCGACCAGCTACCTGAATGATGAGCTGGGCTGTACGTTCCGGCGCACGAAAATCAAAGCTGAGCAGTCCGGCATCAATATCCAGAATCGCAACCAAGGTCACGTAGGGAAAATGATGGCCCTTGGCTAACATTTGGGTACCGAGTAAAATAGCAGGCTGGCTTTGATGAATCCGCTGATAGATACGGTCCCATTGGCCAACCCGGCTGGTACTGTCACGGTCCACACGAATTACATCAAAATCTGGAAAGAGCTCAGTCAGGGTTTCTTCAACCTTGGCAGTGCCCATTCCGAGCGTTTTTAAGGTCGTTTGCTGACATTCGGGACAGCTTTCCGGTACACGATGAATGGAACCACAATGATGACAGTGCAGATGATTATAGGGCTGTGTATGCAGAGTAAAATGCGCATCACAATGGGGGCAGTTGGCCTGCCAGCCACAATGATTACAGACCAGCACCGGCGCATAACCACGCCGGTTTAAAAAAACTAGCACCTGTTCTTTTTTGTCCAGCCGCTGCTGAATCTGCTTGATGAGCTGTTCACTGATTCCATGCTGTTTTCTGGCTACTTTCAGATCTATTAACTGCATTTTGGGTAAGACCGCATTGCCAGCCCGCTGGTTAAGTTCCAGTCGTGTCAGTTTATTTTGTTCTACCAGATGATAGCTATCCAGACTGGGTGTGGCTGAGCCAAGAATAATCGGACAGTTTTCCAGATGGGCACGGTAGAGAGCTACATCACGGGCATGGTAGCGAAAGCCTTCCTGTTGCTTGAATGACAGATCATGCTCCTCATCCAGAATAATCAGTCCCAGCCGGGGCAACGACGTATAAATTGCTGAACGGGTTCCGAGAATAATGGAAGCCTTGCCGGTTTGGGCATGCTGCCATGCTTGCAAACGTTTGGATTCACTCAAACCAGAATGTAATAGTACAATATCTACATTAAACCGTGATTTAAACCGGGAAATGGTCTGAGGTGTCAACCCGATTTCGGGAACCAGAACCAATATCTGCTTGCCCTGTTTTAGTACCTCGTACATCACCTGCAAATAAACTTCTGTTTTGCCGCTACCAGTCAAACCATCAAGTAAGAAGGCCTGGAATTTCTTCAAGGATTTTAAAATACGCTGAATTGCTTTGTGCTGATCTTCATTGGGTGTGAGCGGCATTTGTGCCAGCTGCACCGGTTCAGGCGTGGTATTTATTGCTGTTAATTCACAGCGGACGATTTCTTTTTTTTCAAGAGCTTTTAAGGTAGCAGTTTCAACACCACTTAAATTCAGGATATCTTCTGTTGTACCGGCTGCATGTAATTTTAAAATCTTATAAGCATCTTGCTGCTTGATTGAACGCTTGAGCAGCTGTTCTGCATCAGGTTGTACCACCTTCCAGACTCGAGCCAGCAGATTTAGCGGTTTACCCTGACGCAACAGGCCGGGTAGAGCACATTGCATTACCTCACCCAAAGGAAATTGATAATACTGTGCAGACCATGTCAACAAACTTAAAACTTTGCTGTCTATAATGGCTTCCTTGTCGAGCAGCTCAGTAATAGCCTTAAGTTTGATACGCGGATCAGGCATAACATCGGGAGAAATTTTCTCTACAATGATACCAATCAGATTCTGCCGTCCAAAAGATACTGCTACCCGCGCACCGACTTCTGCCTGTAAGTATTGTTCGGCACTAAGCAGATAGTCAAAACTATCATAGAGATGAACAGGTACAGCTACCCGGACACGGTATATACAGCAGTTATTATGGGACGAGCTAGGCATATAAATTTCGTTAAAGGTTTTAGATAAAATGGCGTCATGCTATCGACTCGGTTATATTACAGTGAGCAAGCGGACAACAACATGAATATGAATGATCTGTATTGCCTGATGCAACAGCAATGATGATAAATTTTGGGAAAAACTAGAAAACTACAATGCCAGCATATCAATTTACTGCAATGGATGCTTCGGGAAAGCAGCAAAAAGGCATACTGGAAGGCGATTCCGCACGTCAGATACGACAGCAGCTGCGTGATAAGACATGGATTCCGGTCAGTGTCGAACCAGTAGAAAATAAAGAAAAAGGTCAGACCAGATCATGGCGCAAAAAAGGCTTAAATGCCTATGACCTGGCACTCATGACCCGTCAGCTTTCAGTGCTAGTCGCTGCCGCAATCCCGTTAGAAGAAGCTATTCGGGCTGTAGGCAAACAAAGTGAAAAAGTACATGTGCAGAATTTACTGATGTCGGTACGTTCCAAGGTGCTCGAAGGCCATTCACTGGCTCAGGCTATACAACAGTCTGGGCGTTTTCCTGATCTTTATATTGCTACCATCGCAGCAGGTGAGCGTTCAGGGCATCTGGACCTGATTCTGGATCAGCTGGCCGACTATACAGAAAACCGCTTTGCCATGCAGAAGAAAATTCAGGGGGCAATGGTTTATCCGATTATCCTGATGCTGATGTCATTTGCGATCGTAATGGGATTAATGACGTATGTAGTGCCGGATATTGTAAAAACATTTGATCAGAGCAAGCAGGCACTTCCAGCCATTACGGTTATTTTAATGAAGACCAGTGATTTTATCCGTCAGGCTTGGCCATTTTTACTGGTGATCAGTGTAGTGGGTATTATGCTGCTGATACGTTTTTTAAAGACTTCAGCCGGCCATTATACCTTTGACCGCTTTGTACTGAAGTTGCCTCTCTTTGGTAAATTGGCTCGTGGTATCAATGCTGCCCGTTTTGCCAGTACCCTGTCTATTTTAACCCGCTCCGGTGTACCTTTGGTTGATGCGCTTAAAATTGGTGCGGCGGTCAGTAATAACTGGGTAATCCGGGATTCTGTCAATCTTGCTGCAGAAAAAGTAACAGAAGGCGGTAACCTTGCGACCCAGCTTGAACGTGCCGGTTATTTCCCGCCAATGATGGTACAGATGATTCGCAGTGGCGAGGCATCCGGTGAGCTGGACCGCATGCTGGAGCGGGCATCTACCATGCAGGACCGTGAAGTGGCTACTTTTATATCTACGTTGCTCGCTTTGCTGGAGCCACTGATGCTGGTACTCATGGCCGGTATTGTGCTGGTAATAGTAATTGCAGTGATGTTACCTATCGTGAATATGAACAATATGGTTTAATTTTTTTAAAGACTATAAGTAAAGTGAGAAAATTTTAATGCAGAACAAGAGTTATCGAACCCGTCAGTCTGGTTTTACCCTGATTGAAGTCATGGTGGTAATTGTGATTTTAGGCGTACTGGCAGCGCTGATTGTACCGAATGTAATGGGACGAGGTGAAAAAGCCAAGATTGATACCACAGTCATTACCTTAAAAGGTGTAGCAGGAGCATTGGACCAATACAAACTCGATAATGGCCAATTTCCTTCAATGCAGGATGGGGGACTGGATGCATTGGTTAACCAGCCAGCGACAGCCAAGAACTGGCTACCGGGAGGTTATGTAAAAGGGGGCTACCCTAAAGATAGCTGGGATAATGATATCCAGTATGTAATTCCCGGTTCAGAAGGCCGTAGCTATGACCTATATTCATTTGGCGCAGATGGTAAACAGGGTGGTGAGGGTACAGATGCCGATATTTATTACCAGCCATAAGTTTTATAATATTTAATACGAGTATAAATAAAATGAGTATGGCGAAAGGAATAGAATGATTGGGTTAAATTTAAAATATAAATAGTAAATAAATAGCTTCACTTAGTATAGACAATAAATATTAAGTGAAGTGATAATAATTCTTGATATCCAATATTATTTAAATAATTGTTTTTAGTTAATTTTATGATATTATTTTATTTAATATTAATAATAAGAATTATTTTCATATCGAATAGTTACAATAATAGTGAAACATGAATAAAAATAAACTTCTTATTTAAAAAAAGATTGAATAATATATTTAGAGACAGTAAATGTCAGGGAGTCATAAATATGAAAGCAGTCTTATTCTCAGATAATTTAAACTCACTGCATTTAACCATGCTTAAATCTGTGCTTTTGGTGCTGAGCTTATTGCCTGTCAGCCATTTCATTTTAGACTTCTGGCAAACCGTAGAGGGCAGTAGTCAGATTATGGTGGGTTTCTTCGCAACCAGTTTAATAGGTGCTTTAGTTTTTTTAAGTTTCTGGGCTGCTTTAAAAACTAGTGCTGTAGAGCTCACAATGGAAATTCCTAATCGCTGGGAGCAGTGTATGCTCAAATTATATCGCCATCTGCCAATGAGTGTTCTGGCTGTCATACTTTCTTATCTGAGTGTTCAGCTTTGACTTTAATACCTATTTAAAATGTACAAAAAACCGGATGATGAAATCCGGTTTTTTTATCTAGAATAAAAATTTAGGCCTTAGCGTCGCGATTTAAATGAAACATCTACTTTACGTGGACGATAGATCCAGCCCAAGACCAGAAGAAAAAGTGAAAAGCCCAGAATCGGCCAGTCACTAAAACGGTTATACCAAGTTTGGCCTTGCATGGCCGGCAGTTCGCCGCGCAGTACAAACTCCTGATCAGTTGGAGCCTGTTTTACTATATGACCGGTATGATCAATAAATGCTGTTGCACCTGTATTGGTTGCCCGGATAAACCAGCGTCCATTTTCTTTGGCCCGCATCTGAACCATTTGTAAATGCTGCCAAGGTCCAGCTGTACCAGTAAACCAGGCATCATTCGAGACAGTCACCAGAAAGTCACTGGTGCTGGCGTTGCGGCGAGTCAGGTTGGGGTAGGCAATTTCATAACAGATAGCTGATGCTAAGGGATGGTTTTTAATCATCAGTGGTTTTTGTTCGCTTGAACCACGGGAAAAACCACTGAGCATGACATCATTTTGTACACCTGGTAAAACCCAGCTGAGTAAGCCTGAAAGCGGAATATATTCCCCGAATGGAACCAGTCGCTGTTTTTTGTACAGACCTTCTGCTTCACTGCCAGAAGCCATAATACTGTTATAATACATCGGATAACCGGTCTGTTTGGATTCTTTCAAATCCCAATAGGGAATACCAGTTACCCAGGCAGTATCAGTTTTTTCTGCCTGAGCCTGCATAGCTTTTAAAAACGGTTCAATATCACTCTGGAACATTGGAATCGAGGATTCCGGCCAGACAATCAAGTCACGCCCCCATTCGGTCCGGCTCAAATTTACATAAATCATGAGGGTTTTGGCCTGGTATTCAGTCAACCATTTTAGGTCCTGTGGAATATTGCCCTGAATCAGGGAAACTGATAGCGGTTTGGTTGCTTTCTGTTCAACAAAGTGAAGCTGTGCAGCACCCCAAGCTCCCAGCAATAGCATGGCAGAGGGAACCACCCAGAATACCCGTCGATTTAAAACTTCGACCAAGGCACAGGCCAGAGTAATAACAACAAAAGAGACCCCAAACACACCAAAAAGTGGGGCATAGCTGTCTAGGAAGCGTTCAGTAAAGGCATATCCGGCAAACAGCCATGGAAACCCGGTAAACACCCAAGTTTTGGCCCATTCTGAAAATACCCAGAGAGGTGCAAAAGTGAGAGGAGTTTCAGGGAAAAAGCGCCGATAAGCCCAAGCCTGCAAGGCACTAAACAGTCCCATAACCAGTGCCATAATGGCAATCATCAGTACACTGAGGATTGCATTAGTATCGCCATATGTATGGATTGAGGTAAACAGCCAGAATGCACCAACAAACCATAAGCCGAAACCATAGGCCCAGCCAAGTACAAACGCCTGCTTGGCTGAGCGATGACGTAATGACGCATACAAGAGTGCTGGTGAGAGTATCGCCAGCCACCACCAGTAATAAGGGGCCAGCGCAAAGCTAAAAATAGCGCCGGCAAATAAAGAAATTAATAAAGGAAAAATAAGGGGGAGCTGTTTTTTTTGTTCTGAAGTGGATAACAGCTTGTCAAAATATGCTCTCATTTACGTACAGCTCGAATCAGATGAATAGTGCGGGCATCTGCTTCTACAATACTGAATTCCCAGTCTTCAAGTTCAATCACCTGACCTTGCAGGTCACTTACCAGACCGATTTCCTGTAGCAGCAAACCGCCGACAGTTTCTACCTCATCATCAGAAAAATCAGCATCTAAAACTGTGTTGAAGTGTTCGATTGGTGTAAGTGCCTGAACAATCCATGCATTGGCTGTGCTATGTGTCTGGTCTGGAATAATATATTGTGCTTCTTCATCAATCTTGTCGTGTTCATCTTCAATTTCGCCGACAATTTCTTCCAGAATATCTTCAAGTGTTACCAGACCAGAAGTCGAGCCATATTCATCAATAACGATTGCAATATGGGTCTGGGTATTCTTGAGCATTCTCAACACCTGATCTGAACGTGCACTTTCAGGTACAAACAGCGGTTGACGCATGAGTGCACGTACATCAATTTTAGGTGTTGGCGTAGTCATAAACGGAAGGAGGTCTTTGGCCAGCAAAATTCCGACTACATTATCTGGCTGATCAGATGAAAATACCGGAAAGCGCGAATGTGCCGATTCAATCAGGACATGCAGGATATCAAGCAACTGATCATCTTCCTGCAGGCTAATAATGGCAGTACGTGGAGTCATAACTTCACGAACTTTAGTGGCTGGCAGGTCAAGTACGCCTTCAAGCATGGCGACAGTATCGGGTTCCAAAAAACGACGTGAATCTTGTACTAGTTTTAACAGTTCATCGCGGGTGCCGGGGGCGGTGCCCAACCATTTGCGTAAGCCTCGCATACCCCACGACGGGCCTGATTCCTCGTGCATGATCTTTCCTAAAGACTCTTGGTAGCTAATAAAAGTAATTTAATCATACCGAAGAAAATAAACCTGTGCATCTACAAACATCAGCGAAAGGATAAAAGTTGCAAACGGCAGAGCCAGAAGTTTTATTTTAGAAAAATTCCAATTTTTATAGATAAATCTAAAAATAGCCCCGGTTTTATATAAAAAACATTCAAAAGAGCCATAGCCCTCAAGGACTATGGCTGGGACGTCACATTAATAACGGGTAGCCAAAACCAGAGGGTCATGACCTTCCATCATGGTCTGATCTAGAAACATAACCTGACCACTATTTTTTCTGACCAGTTCAATGAGGTCATCAATAACATCATTAGTCTGGGGTTCTGTATCGCCTGCATCATTTAGTATAACGCTCTGCTGTTCAGGAGCCAGTTGGCCCGGTAGTGTGTGACCCTGACGCACATAAAGCGTTGCAGTATTACCTTCTAATGCTGCCCGATAAATTTCCTGGAGATCTGTCCGAATTCTCGGGGTGCCATAAAGGGACTGCATATTCTGTCGTGCCTGTAATTGCCGCTGCTGCTGGTAGTGCTGTAGCGCAGGCTGAATACTGTTAACAATATGTTGGGCATCACCGTTATCCAGATAAGTTACATTATCAACAGTGGCGATTATTACATTAGGCTGGTCACAAATTTCTTTATAAAAACCGATATTACGTTTATCACCGATCAGAATTACAGGCAAGTTACGTCTGCCTAAAACTGCCTGCAGGTTCTTGTCAATATGATTCAAGAACTCTTTGAGATATTTATCTTCATTGATAGAACGTTCAGCAGCACTGGTGGTGGCCAAACTGTCAGTTACTACCGGAAAAGCACCATAAGGCAGATTTTCGAGTAAATCAGTGTCTTCTGGATTAAATTCGTGAATAACCCTGTCATCAATTGCCTCAATCAGACGGCCCTTTTCACGGGTAATAACCAGTGCATAATAATGCACAGCAGAAGATAGGCTTTTTAAAATATCACGTACAGCAAACTGATCATTGATTACTACACGCTCCACTGTATCAAATGGAAACCGCAATACATGCGCCTGTTCCGGCGAGGCAAAAATAGCCAGCGTATCAAGATTATAATTTGGTCTGAAGTCATTCAGCTCCTGGTGAATTTTTCGCATGACCTGCTGGGTAATTTCTACACCATGCTTTTTCTTCAAGCAATCTTCAGCAGCTTTGAGTTGATTTTTTAAAGCAATCGGATCTTTTTCATTATCTGGAAAAGTACGATGAGTTTTGACAAGGATACTGACCGCCGGTTTCGCCTGAACCTTTTGCAAGTCCTGTAATATTTTTTGCATTTCCTGATGAAGCATCTTATTCACTCCTGCTATTGCTATAGAGAAAAGTGGGAGGTAAGAACAATCAATTAATAATAGCGAATAATCAGCTTAGCAATAATCTAAAAAACAGTGCAGTGCTATTGCTATAAGGCTGTAACAAACTATAAGCATGTATAGCTTTGGTATATATGTTTTAAACGGTCCAGTAAAATGCACCCTATAAATGAATCAGTCAGAGTATTGAGCGCTTTATGCTAAAATAGAGCGGTTTATGTCATTCGAGATAGAGCATGTCTGAACCTGCGTTAACGCCTGATATCCAGTTAAATACTCGTGGGTTACGTTGCCCAGAGCCAGTAATGATGCTGCATCAGGCTATTCGAAAAGTAAAAACGGGTGATATCGTCGAGGTATTCGCAACTGATCCTTCAACCTCTTGGGATATCCCGAAATTCTGTATGCACTTGGGTCACGAGCTACTGCTTCAGGAAGAATTAACAGATACTGAACAGCATAAGGAATATCATTACCTGGTACGTAAGGGTTAATGGTGCGTGAGTAGTTATTTATCTGGCCTGGTTTTAGGGTTCTCCTTGATTATGGCGATTGGGGCACAAAATGCCTTTGTGTTAAAACAGGGGTTGCTTCGTCAGCATGTATTTGCAGTAGCTCTAGTTTGTGCGCTGTCCGATGCACTACTGATTTCTCTTGGTGTTTTTGGTTTTGCCCATCTCTTAAGCCAGCAGGAAGGTCTCATTCAGGCGATGAAATGGTTTGGCGCCATTTTTCTGTTTGGTTACGGACTACGCAGTTTTTATCAGGCCTATAGAGCACAGGAAGGTTTACATGCTTCAAAACAGAAAACTGCTTCTCTGCGTCAGACTATACTGTTATGTTTAACTTTTTCCTGGCTTAATCCCCATGTTTATTTAGATACCGTGGTTCTGCTCGGATCAATCTCATCCCAGTATAGTAATAAGATGGCCTTTGCCAGCGGCGCAGTATCTGCATCCTTTATATTCTTTTTCAGTTTGGCTTTTGGTGCAAGATTATTGGAGCCCGTTTTTGAAAAGCCCAAGGCATGGAAAATTCTGGATATTATAATTGGTATGATTATGTGGCTAATTGCAGCTTCACTGATCGTTAAAGCCTGATCTTTTCTATAAAAATATATACCTGTTATCAATCTCTATAAAAAAGCCCGCTTCATGAAGCGGGCTTTTCTTATTACATATTTGGGTAGTTAGGACCACCACCACCTTCCGGTGTTACCCATGTGATGTTTTGTGAAGGGTCCTTGATGTCACAGGTCTTGCAGTGCACACAGTTCGCTGCATTGATCTGGAACCGCGGTCCAGTCTCTTCCTGAACAATCTCGTAAACCCCGGCCGGACAGTAACGCTGTGCCGGCTCGTCATATTTCGGCAGGTTGACCTCAACCGGAATAGACGCATCAGCCAGCTTGAGGTGAGACGGCTGGTTTTCCTCATGTACCGTGTTGGATACAAAGACAGAAGACAGACGGTCAAAGGTCAGCTTGCCATCCGGTTTCGGATAGTTCGGCTTGAAGCTTTCTGCCTCTACAGTTTGCAGGGCCTTGAAGTCGGGCAGCAGGTCATGCAGGGTAAATGGAACCTTAAACACATTCTGGTCAATAAAGTTAAAGGCACCGCCAATCCACTGGCCAAACTTGTGCATGGCCGGGCCAAAGTTACGGGAGCTGTACAGCTCTTCTTTCAGCCAGCTATGGTTGAACTTGTCGGTATAGGCAGTCAGCTCTTTTTCAAAGAAGTCTTCGCCTTCGGCCGCACGGGCATAGCCCACTTCACCACCTTTTTCTACACCGCGGGCAATCGCTTCAAATACCGCTTCACCGCAGAGCATGCCGGACTTCATGGCAGTGTGTGAACCCTTGATTTTGGCAAAGTTCAGGAAACCCGCATCATCACCGATGAGGCAGCCGCCCGGGAAGGTCAGCTTTGGCAACGAGTTCAGGCCACCTTTGGTGACTGCGCGCGCGCCATAAGAAATCCGCTTGCCGCCTTCGAGATATTGTCTGATCAGGGGATGAGTCTTCCAGCGCTGCATTTCAGCAAACGGGAACATATGCGGATTCTTGTACGACAGGTCGACAATCATGCCCAGAGTCACCTGGTTATTTTCGGCATGGTATAGCCACCAGCCCCCAGACGAACCGGTCTCTGACAACGGCCAGCCGGCACCGTGCATCACCAGACCCGGCTTGTGCTTGGCAGGATCAATTTCCCATAGCTCTTTAATACCGATGCCGTAGTGCTGCGGATCGGCATCTTTATCCAGGTTGAATTTCTGGATCAGGCGCTTGCCTAAATGGCCACGGCAGCCTTCGGCAAACAGGGTATATTTGGCCAGCAACTCGTAGCCCGGCATAAAGTTATGGGTTGGCTGTCCATCTTTGCCAATGCCCATGTCACCGGTCTGGATTCCGCGGACCGAACCATCTTCATGGTAGAGGATTTCTGATGCAGCAAAGCCCGGGAAGATCGAGACTTCCAGCTCTTCTGCCTTGGCACCCAGCCAGCGTACGACATTGCCCAGCGAGATGACGTAGTTGCCATCATTATGCATGGTTTTTGGTACCATCCAGTGCGGTGCTTCTTTGGAGGTGGTGTCAGAGAGCAGGAAAAAGGTTCTGTCTTCAGTCACCGGGACGTTAAGCGGAGCACCGAGCTCTTTCCAGTCGGGGAAGAGTTCATTCATGGCCCGGGGTTCAAGTACAGCACCGGAGAGAATATGCGCACCAACTTCGGAACCTTTTTCGACGACACAAACGGAAAGATCGGGTAGGTTGTTTTCAATCGCCAGTTGACGGATGCGGATCGCAGCTGAAAGACCTGCAGGTCCTGCACCAACGATCACTACGTCAAACTCCATCGATTCACGTTCGATGTGTTCCATGTAGGACTCCTCATATCGCTAGGGGGGGTGGCCACCGTAATCCTTGGAAAAATTCGGCGCTGCCATGAGTGTTCTTGATTGTGAGACACAAATTGCATAACGTGTCTTAATATAGTTTGGGCTAGTATAGTTTCAAACCTTGATCAAGCCAATTGGCTGAGTCGTATTAATTTCCCGTCAGCAAGGCATAAACCATGGTAAAACAAAATAATTCGCTCGAAGAGCTGAAAGAATCGCCACAAAAAGATGATAAAAACTTACTGAGCATTGCACAATACATAAAAGATGCACAGCAAAGTCACAAAAGGTCAATTCCTCCAGTTGACCAGTGGCAGCCAAAGCGTTGTGGCAAAATGGATTTAAGCGTAAAAGCCAATGGAGAATGGTGGCACGAAGGTCAATTGATTAAGCGACAGTCACTTTTAGACCTGTTTTCAAGTGTGCTCTGGAAAGAGAATGATCAGTTTTATTTAAAAACTCCGGCCGAGCAGATTGAAATTAAAGTAGAGGATGAACCGTTATTTGTTAATCAGGTGAACCAGATCAAGCTCAATGGTAAACAATATATAGAGCTAACCACTACTAATCAGGATGTGGTAATTGTTGATGAAGACCATCCAATTTTTATGCGTGAATATGAGGGTGAGTTACGACCTTATGTACATGTGCGCTTTGGAATCAATGCCCTGATTCAGCGTCAAAGTTTCTATCATCTGGTTCAATATGGTGAACTTGAAGAAAATGCTGAGGGAAAGACTATTTTGCATCTACAAAGTGGTGATTTGCACTTGCAATTAGGCACCTGAGGTTTAAGCTTTATAGCTGAATTTCCTGAACTGCTAATAACCCGCATGACAGCCATACAGCCCCTCTATACTCTTGTTAACCCTATGCCACATGCATCGCGGGATGCACCCATTGGGATCTTTGACTCGGGAATTGGCGGGCTGTCAGTAGCCCAGGAAATAGCCCGGCATTTGCCCCATGAACAGATATTATATTATGCCGATACTGCTCATGTTCCCTATGGCCCGCGGAGTGATCAAAATATCCGTGAGCTGACTGCACAGGCGATTGAATGGCTTTACCGCCAAGGATGCAAAGCGGCAGTAGTGGCCTGTAATACTGCTTCAGCCTTCAGCTTGGATTACCTGCGTGAGCATTATGGGGAGTCTTTTCCGATTATTGGACTGGTACCTGCACTAAAACCCGCAGTATTACAAAGCAAAACAAAAGTCGTAGCTGTTCTGGCTACGCCGGCCACTTTTCGTGGAAACCTGATTAGAGACGTAATTGAACGTTTTGCCATGCCCACGGGAGTTAAAGTTTTGCCCATTACCTGTCTGGAGCTGGTTCCGCTGGTTGAGCAGGGGCTACAGATGAGTCAGCAGTGTCTGAATACGCTTAAGAAAATTTTGCAGCCTGTAGTTGAGCAGGGGGCAGATCATCTGGTGTTGGGTTGTACCCATTATCCTTTTCTAAAGCCGGCTATCCAGGCCATATTCGGACAACAGCTTACTTTAGTTGATTCCGGACAGGCTGTGGCCCGACAAACAGCCCGTATTCTGATAAAAAATGAACTGCTTGGTGAGCAGACTTGTGAGTCTGAAACCCGGATTCAGTGTTATGTCAGTGGTCACAATGCTGAGAATTTGAAACCTATCCTACAGCACTTAATTTCTCCTACATTGAGCTGGAGTGTTCAAAATCTGAAACTTTAAGAAAGATTGTTGAATTTTTGGTAATTTTTTTAAATTTTATTGGGGAAATTAGCACTCTTGCTATAGTTTAATAAAGTAAGCTGAGCGAAGATAACTATTATGAAAAAATGAGGACATGCCATGCTCGATAAGCGTTATCAAGTATTCATATCGACCTCGGGTAGTGATATGCAACCTGAGCGCATCGTCTTGGCACAAACTCTGGTAGGGATGGGTTTTTTTTCTTGGGGCCTCGAGCAACGCACACCTTTGACCACAGCATTTGCCCGCCGGCAGATTGATGATTGTGATTATGTCGTAATTTTACTGGGTAGCCAGTATGGTGAGCAGTCTGTCTCTGGCGTGGGATATATGCACCTTGAATATATCTATGCAGTAAGCAAGCAGAAACCGATTATTGTCTTTATGCACGAGCAGCCAGAAGCACGTGCAAAAGAATTGCATGACCAAAAACCAGAATTAAGGGAAAAATTTAAAGATTTTCGCAAACAGCTACAACAGGATATGGATCAGGTTTTCAGCTACCGAACTCTGCGTGATCTGGAAATGGCGGTGCGTCTGAATATGCCACAGATGCTTGAACGCTATCCCGTTGTAGGCTGGGTGCGTCCGCAAAATACTCAGCGTTTGCAGGATGAAATTGACCAGCTCAAAGAAAAAATTGCCCAGCTAGAAACTGAAATGGGGACACGTGAACATGACCCATTATTGGATTTGCCCAAAGTCGGCCCACGTGAGATTTACACTTTTGAGTACCGGTTGCATGCCTATCAGGATGGTAATTTTAAAGAACTAAAGTTGCAGCGTAAATTATCTTGGGCACAACTGCTGGCAGTTCTGGGCAATACCTTCAAATCTCCTACTCCGGAAGAATATTTTTCTAAATCTTTAAATGAGTATTTAAATGATACCGGTTTGTCGGAAGCACGCCTTGAAATGCCACGTGCTCATGCCGTTGCACGTTCACAGATTAATATCCGTGCCTTGCACAATATTAAATTACAGATGCGTCAAAATGGTTGGATTATGCCTAGCGGCCGTGATGACCGACAGCGCATGTTATGGAAACTTACTCCTAAAGGCCAAAAACTGATTGAAAATCAGCATACAGATTTTGATCGTATTTACCAATATGGTTCTAGGTATTAATTAATTTTTAAGATATATAAAAAGCTGTTAAATTAACAAGATCATCGCTTTAGTCTACTTTGGAAAACCTGTTATGACGCCTGCTTCTAAAGCTAAAGTCACAATTATTCTGGCCAATCTGGGTACTCCAGATGCACCTACTGTTCCAGCAGTACGCCGTTTTCTTAAACAGTTTTTGTCTGATCAGCGTGTTATTGAGATTCCCAAACTGCTCTGGCAAGTCATCCTCAATCTTTTTGTGTTGCCATTTCGTCCCAAGCGCGTAGCAAAAGCCTATGCCCAGGTATGGAATCAGGATTCTCCTATGCGTGAAGTCCTGTTTAAACAAGTTGAACAGATGCAAAGCCGTCTTGGTAGCGTATATCCACAGTTTGAACTCAAAATCATACCTGCCATGACCTATGGTAACCCGGGTATTAATGAAGTTCTGGCTAAACTTCAGGCAGATCCACAAGATCATATACTTCTTTTTCCACTTTTCCCGCAATATTCGGCGACTTCTACCGCACCACTTTATGACGCAGTAGCCCGCTGGATACCCAAACAGCGTAATCTGCCGGGTCTGACTATTATCCGTGATTATTATCAGCATCCCTTATTTATCGAATCACTGGCAAATAGTGTACGTGAGTTTCAATCTGTACATGGACGTGCTGAAAAACTATTAATGTCATTTCATGGAATTCCACAGCCCTATGCCGATAAGGGCGACCCTTATGCAGAACGTTGCCGGATTACTGCACAGCGCTTAGCGAAAAGCCTGAATCTGCAGCCACATGAATGGGCCTGTAGTTTCCAGTCACGTTTTGGTAAACAGGAATGGATTAAGCCCTATACTGATGAGCTACTTGCACAGTGGGGTCAAGAAGGTGTGAAATCAGTTCAGGTCATGAGTCCTGCATTTTCTGCAGATTGTCTGGAGACCTTGGAAGAGCTGGCTATGGAAAATGCTGAAACATTTAAGCATGCAGGTGGTGCAGAATATGCGTATATTCCGGCGCTGAATAATCGTGAAGACCATCTGGATTTGCTCACCAGTCTGGTTAAGGCTAATCTTGATACATTAACCCAAACCCTAGCCAACTAGTGCTATATAGCCAGAGGTATACCATGTTGCAAGTCAAAATTGTTCCAGTTACTGCGTTTGCCCAGAACTGTTCCATTGTCTGGGATGCAGAAACTAAAGAAGCCATATTGATTGATGCGGGTGGCGATGCTGAAAAGCTAAAGGCAGAAGTCGAGGCATTGGGCATAAATGTTAAAGCACTGTGGCTGACACACGGTCATCTTGACCATGCCGGTGCAGTAGGAGAGCTGGCCAATACGTGGGATGTGCCGGTAATTGGACCGCATAAGGAAGACCAGTTCTGGCTCGATATGATTCAAGAAGTTTCCGCACGTTATGGTTTTCCTATACCGCAGCCTGTTAAGGTAGACCAATGGCTGGAAGGGGGCGAAACACTTAAACTGGGTAAAAATGAATTTGAGGTACGCTTCACACCCGGACATACACCAGGTCACGTAATTTTCTACAATGCACAGCATGGCCTGCTCTGGACGGGAGACGTGCTGTTTAAAGGTTCGATTGGACGAACTGATTTTCCAAGGGGTAACCATCAGCAACTTCTGGATTCAATCCAGCGGGAGTGTTTTACTTTACCAGATGATACACAGTTTATCTGTGGCCATGGTCCGATGAGTACAATTGGTTTTGAAAAACAACATAACCCATTTTTAGCGGGTAAAGCAGGTTAATCAAGCCAAGAAAGAAGTAAGCTTCTGCTCACTTCTTTCTAAATGGATTGGCAAGAATCTGTTTAGTCTCTAGGCCAATGAGAACTGCAACTGTAGCAAATAAGACTGCAATTAAAATAAGTGTTGTGTCTAAGGCATATATACCTAAACCAATAAAAAATATAGCCAGCAATACAAAGATAAAAAATAGAATTTTAAGTAATTGATATAAAGACATAACAAGGAGATAAAGTAAAGTTTCTAAAAGAGAAATTATGCATGTTATAACTTGAATTTAAATATATGTTTGGTTTTATTAAGAAAAGTATTGAATTAAAAAAGTAAATGTTTAATTTATAACCAGATGTTTAGAGTCTATTGAAATAACATAACTTTTTGTTTAAAAAGCTTAAAAGCATAGATTTTAGATATACAAAGTAGATACATTGTAAAAGTAAAATTAATTTTATGAAAATTGGTTAAACTTTTATTCCAGCTTTATCGCTACTTTTTAAGTAAAATTTAGGGAAGAAAAAGTATATAAAACGCGTATAAGTAACTTTTATAAAATATTTAATATAAGGAAACTTTATTATTATAAACTAGTTAAAGAATATAGTTTGAGCAATAGTATTAGCCAGTATTTATGATAATCAATCTATAAGAGATTTAGCTTTTATCATGCATATCATCTTTATTCAAACTATATTTAAATTTTTAGGTCAGTATATTATAAATCTAAAAAATATAATCAGTAGAATGCTAAAGGTTTTTGGCAGTGAAATAATTCAAAAAGTAGAATATTTATCACTGCCTAAGCAAGTATTTAACTTGATTATTAAGGTGGTAACTATTTTTAAGCAGTATTCATAAAAGCAGTAAACTTATAAATATTGATAAAAATTTATTCATTAATATCTGTTAGTTATTTTATACACTTGCTGGAGCAATATCATCCAAAATATTAAAACTAAAAGAACAGAATTATAAGGGCGTACTGTAGGGCAGCTTGGCTTATATTAGTAACTCGACTGGCTGTATGAGTTGATGCTTAGTCATCTTCAAAACTGGAATCCTGTCGGCTGGGCGAATCCTGTGTTGGTACACGATATTCTTCATTGGCCCAAGCACCTAAATCAATCATTTTACATCGTTCTGAACAAAAAGGCCGGAATTCATTATTTTCCCATGTGGCAGGTTTGCCACAGCGTGGGCAAGGGAAGGTACGCTGCTGCATAATCAATATCCTTTCAGTAGAGAGCCTAGGATTATTAGGCAAAGTAATCAGCTCTTGATAGACTTGTGTCAAATTCTCCATAGTTTGATGTGAATATGCCGATTCGTCAATTTCAAGCCCATCGTATGCATGCGCCACGTGATTTTTCAGCGCTTGATCAGCAGACACTTTGTGTTGAAATCGGGGCAGGTAAAGGAAAACACGCCTTATTATTTAGTGGTCAGTATCCTGAGCAGCGCTTATTTGCCATTGAACGGACCCGGGAAAAATTTTTGGCCATGCAAAAGCAGCATCAGCTCGAAGGTCAACAAAATCTGACTCCTGTACATGCAGACGCTATTCCATGGATAGTTCATGCTCTGTATCCGGAGCAGGTTGAACAATTCTTTATTTTATATCCGAATCCTGAACCGCATAATCCGGCACAACGCTGGGTAAATATGCCATTTTTTGAATTTTTACTGTCGCGTCTCAAGCCGGAAGGTACGATCACACTGGCCAGCAATATTCCTGAGTATATTGAGGAAGCTGAGCAGCAGTTACAGCAACTTTGGCAGTTGTCCTATGAAAAAGAACAGATTAGACCAGAGTCAGCACGCACACATTTTGAAATCAAGTATCTCGAGCGTGGTGAATCATGCCAGCAATTGATAATTACCAAACATTGTGGTTATTCCACCCGTTTTGATGACTTTTTGCCATTACAGGGAAAAAGTGATGTCAGCTAAACGTATTGCAATTATAGGGGCAGGTCCGGCAGGGTTAATGGCGGCAGAAGTATTGAGCCGGTATGCCTATGAGATTCATGTATTTGAGCAGAAACCCTCAGCTGCGCGAAAATTTTTAATGGCGGGGAAAACCGGATTAAATATTTCTCATGCTGAGCCTCTTACTGAATTTATCCAGCGCTATGATCACCCTGAATGGCTGTATCCCTGGATACAGCGCTGGGATGCACACTGGATTCAGAACTGGATGGCTGAACTCGGTATAGCGTCCTATATTGGTTCTTCTGGCCGAATTTTTCCCGTAGAGATGAAAGCTGCGCCTCTGCTCCGTGCCTGGTTAACACGCTTGGACCAGCAAGGCATACACTTTCATTACCGTCATCAGTGTTTAGGTCTCAAGGCTAAACAGGTGCAACTTCTGGATTTAAAACAACCTGAGAATACGCCTTTTCAGCTGGAGTTTGACGCGATTATTTTGGCCTGTGGCGCGGTATCGTGGCCACAGCTAGGTAGCGATGGCAAGTGGCAGGCTTGGCTTGATAGAGAGCAAATTGAGCCTTTTCAACCTAGCAATGCAGGTGTGGTCAGAACGTGGTCCAGTTTTATGCAACCTTTATTTGGCCAGCCTTTAAAGCGGGTAGAAGCATGGGTAAGCCCTAAACACAGAGCTCAGGGTGATGTCGTAATTTCCCATTATGGTCTGGAAAGTGGCCTTATTTACAAGCACGGACCGGCCTTACGCAAGTTACAGCGGCAACAGCAGCCTGTAACTCTGTATCTGGATTTATTACCCGATGTAGATAACGAACAGTTAATAAAAAAATTACAGTCAGGAAAGCAGTCACTGAGTAATGTCTGGCGTAAGGCGGGCCTAGATGCAGCCAAAGCTGGTCTGATTCGTGAACTGGTCGATAAAACCTTATGGAAAGATCCTGTACAGCTCGCTTGGCAGGTCAAACATTTGAAAGTAGTCCTGGAGGGTTTCCGGCCGATTGAAGAAGCTATCAGTTGTGCTGGTGGTATAAAACAGAATGCCCTGACCGCAAGGCTGCAACTAAAATCAAAGCCACATGTGTTTTGCTGTGGTGAAATGCTAGACTGGGATGCGCCAACCGGGGGCTATTTACTGACAGCATGTTTTGCTACTGGTCGGGCTGCTGGTGAAGGCGTGCATACCTATCTGATGGAACAACAGAGTTCATAGTATGTACTGATAATAGAATTTATGATGGAGAACTAGAATGAGCCTAAAGGGAAGCTGTTTGTGTCAAGGGATTCGCTATGAAATTGAAACTGAGCTTGATGAAATTATTTATTGTCATTGCCAGAAATGCCGTAAAGCCAATGGTACAGCTTTTGCGACTAATGCACCAGTTCTTATCCAGCAGTTTAAATGGATACAGGGTGAGAACCTTTTAAAAAAATATCAGTCTTCATCAACGACCGAACGCTGTTTCTGTGGTGTGTGTGGCTCGCCAATTATCAGTATTAAGAGTGATACTCCTGATTTTTACCGTCTTAGAATTGGTACGTTAGATACGCCGATCCAGACGCGATCGGGGAAACATATTTTTGTTGGCTCTAAAGCAGAGTGGGAGACTATTTGTGATGAGTTACCACAATTTAATGAGCGACCAGAATAAAAAAGGACCATGAGGTCCTTTTTTTAATATTTACCTGGCTTGTAAAGCTTCGGCTTGAAACTGTACTTCATCCCAGCCATGCTGCATAAACTGCCGGATATTTTGATGATCTGTACCTTCAGGGGTTGCTAAGACTGCTGCATAGTGCTCAGCAAATAAAGCTAAGGTCTGTTCCTGACTTAGACTGTTGAGTTTGGCAAAACTCAAGACTTTGGCACTACCCTGATTTTCTGTCGCTGCATTATGCTGTGCGCCGTTACGAAAAGCAGTAGGGTTATGAATATAACGAGAGTCTATATAAGCGATGACATCTGTAAAATTTGCTTGGCCAGCTTGTAGCTGTTCAAGAAGTTCCTGGGCCATAAATCCTATTCCCTATAAAGAATTAAGCAACCTAGCATAGCGCTTTTATGAGTATTTTTCCTGATTTATGCAGAATTTAACGAGCTGTGTGTAGCCTCTCAAGGCGAATTTTTAATGAATATTTTTTGAGTTTGTGGATAAAATAGGGCTTATCCACATCAGCTATATATCATTATGAACTGGTTATTGGTTGCCTGCGGTGGGGCAATAGGTGCAAGCCTGCGTTATGGCATAACATTATCACTCAGCCAGACAGGCAGTTTATTTCCTTGGGCAACCTGGTGGATTAATCTGTTAGGTTGTTTTTGTGCAGGCATATTTTTTGCTATTAGCCAGAAATACGCAGTTCTACAACAGGAAACACGGCTTTTCCTGATGGTGGGTATACTGGGCGGCTTTACCACATTCTCAAGCTTTGGTCTGGAAACTTTTCAGTTGTTGCGACAGAATGAAATAGCAATGGGGCTTGCCTATAGTCTGTCGAGTTTAATCATGGGTGTGCTCTTACTGACAGCAGGATTCTATCTGTTCCAGTACTTATTGTTTAATCGATAATTAAAAAAAGAAGTCTAAGTGGAGGAGAGCAACGACTTAGACTTCAAATAAGAAGAATTCAATTTAAAAATTATTACTGCTTAATTGCTGCGTTTAAAACGTCCAAAACGTTTATTAAAGCTTGCAACACGGCCTTCGTTGCCGACCTGACGAACTTCACCTGTATAGAACGGATGAGAGGCACTCGAAATATCTAAGGTAACGTATGGATAGGTTTTGCCTTCATATTCTTTAGTCTGCTTCGGCTTCATGGTACTACCAATGACAAAATATACATCAGCGTTAGTATCGTGAAATAATACCTCCTGATATTCAGGGTGGATATCTTTACGCATGGTAAACTCCATAGCTAAATGAAATGTTATAATATAACAATATATAGGGATTTTATAATTATTTTCAAGTTATCACCCTATTTAAATTACATATTCAAACAGGGCAATAGAACAATTTTAAAGTTTATCTTGTTGATCTGAGGCGACCAGTTCTTCAAATAAATCACTTAAATCATCATTTACTTTGAGCTGGATCAAATTCCAGTAATGCCCGGAGATTGTCCGGTTCACCATAAGAGTATCCGGTGAAGGCTTAAACAGGTCCCAGTATTTTAGCGACTTTTTCACCAGTAATACCCCGTCATGATGGGCAGAGTTTTCAGCAAAATCATACTGGGTGGTTAATGGTCTAAGTAACACATCTAGCCATTCTTCATACAGTTCTTTTGGAAATTTTCCTTTTTCTGAAAGTGCATTTAAAGTAATTAACTGGTCTTCAAGCGTATCAATATCATGTTGGCGTGCAGCATTGATCAAAGTTTTAAAGTGTTCAATAATTTCAGTATTTAAAGTCTTTACTCCGCCATAATCATAAACAATGACATGGCCATCTTCACGGAATGCAAAGTTACCCGGATGTGGGTCACAATGAAAACGTTTAAGATAGAAAATTTCTTGTCCTAGCGCGCGGACCAGGCGTCGGCCAAGTTGATTACGGACATCCTGCGGCCAGGTACTGGCAGTTTCTATAGATTTGCCCTGTTCCAGACTTAAAGTCAGTACTCGACGGGTAGAATATTGTGGATAGACACGTGGGATAATAATTTTTTCATCTAATGCTTCATGAAAGGTCTTAAACACAGTCAGGTTCTGTGCTTCAATTTCATAATTAAGTTCAGCATTTAGACTGTCTTGAATTTCTGCAAACAGCCGGTCCTGAAGTTTTTTATCGATTTTTAAAACACCCATCAGGCGTAAAGCCAGCCGAACCTGTTTCAAATCACTTTCACAGGCTTCATCCACACCTGGATATTGCACTTTGACTACGACCTGCTCGCCATTAGGTAATATTGCCTTATGTACCTGACCAATTGATGCTGCCGCAAAAGGTTCCCGATCAAAAGATGTAAACAGATTATCAATCGGTTGTCCCAGCTCTTTTTCTAGCTGTTTCTGTATGGCCGAAAAAGGCATGGGAGGAGCTTGACGCTGTAATTTTGAAATGGCCTTAGCCACCTCGGGCGGGAAAATATCTTTATATTGAGATGCAATTTGCCCAACTTTCATGACAGCGCCTTTCATCTCTCCCAAGGTATTGGCAATCTGAACTCCAATATCTTGAAACAGCTGGCTTCTGGCGGCCTGTTTTTGTTCTTCATCTGCCCGGATATTACGAATAGAATTAGATACACTTCGGGTCGCAATACTGGCGGTCATGCCGGCAAGTTTCATAAAACGCCGGCCGGGCGAGCTTGCATTCTTAGCCATCGGTATTAGACCTCAATCATTAAAATAAAGTGAATGAATTATTTGATCATAGGGGACAATAGAAAAGTTGCCTAGTTGAAATTGTTCAGTTCCTGTAAGAACACATAACAGAAAAAAGCTGATCTTATTGTTGTTTATAGATTTACTTTTTAGGTCTTAATTAAACACCTTTATAAAAACAGACTATCTTTATTTTTTAAAGTTTAAAAAACCAGCCGGTGTGGCTGGTTAAGGACATGATGGAAATATGGTTAAACAGTAGAGGTACTTAATTTTAGCCGTTTATTATTCATATAAAGACGTAGCAGCAGCAGAACGCAGGCAACGCTCAAACCTACTATTAGTCCGGTCCAGACTCCAGCAGCTCCCATACGGGTAAAACGAGCAAGATAAATACCCACAGGGAAGGCAATTACCCAATAAGCCAGAAGAGTAATCCACATTGGGCCTTTAGTGTCTTGCATTCCACGCAGGCAACCTGCAGCACTGACCTGCCATGCATCCATCAACTGATAGGCAATCGCAAACAGGATCAGATATAGGGCCATATGGGTAACAGCAAGATCCCGGGTATAAACAGCGACAATCTCTGAGCGGAAAATCCACATAACCAGCATGGTCAATACTGCAAATACAGTCGCGGTAATTAAACCGAGGTGTTGTACCTTGC
This sequence comes from Acinetobacter sp. FL, assembly GCF_040744925.1. Taxonomy (NCBI): domain Bacteria; kingdom Pseudomonadati; phylum Pseudomonadota; class Gammaproteobacteria; order Moraxellales; family Moraxellaceae; genus Acinetobacter; species Acinetobacter sp. FL. The sequence continues at coordinate 330,339 of NZ_CP160437.1, forward strand.
GCATGGCATGCCAGTTCTTTTCACCATAATACATGCCTACCCGGATAGTCAGTGCAATAGCCAGGGACATGGGAATCATAAATAGCTGCGAGGTCACGGAAATAGCAATCTGATGTGCGGCCACAACAGTTTCCCCCAGCGGGCTTAATATGATTGCTCCAGTACTGAAAATACTTACTTCAAAAAAAATAGCCAGACCAATCGGGAAACCCAGTTTCAAGATACGCTTGGCCCAGACCGGATTAAATTTTTCCCACTGGCTAAACACCTGGGTCTTGCGGTAAGCACGCCCCTTATAGATGTAGCCCGCTAGTGCAATCAACATCAGCCATTGCAAGATAGAAGTGGCAAAGCCGCAACCGGCGCTACCTAAAGCAGGAATAGGACCCAAGCCGTACATAAAAATCATGTTTAAAGGCACCAAGACCAATAGAGCCAGCAGGCTGATTGCTGTGACTGGACGCGGATAACCTAATGCCTCCGAGTAACCTCTTAGGGCTGCATACATGGTGACTGCTGGCATACCTAAGCCAATGGCATGGAGAAACAGGCCAGCTTTGGGTTGCAGATTTTCAGGAACTCCAAATAGAGGCAGTAAAAATGGCATCAACTGTAACACCAGCATTGCCAGTATGCCCAGCATGAAAGCCATCCATAATGACTGGCGGGCAATGGTAGGAATATTATTAAAATCGCGTGCGCCATTGGCCTCAGCTACCAAGGGAGTAGTCGCAATCATAATACCGCTAAACAGCAACATGATTGGAATCCATAAACCGACTCCTACCGCAATTGCTGCCAGGTCAGTAGGAGATAAATGACCTGCCATAATGGTATCGATCAGGCCAAGACCGGCCTGAGCAAACTGAGTAACCAGAATAGGCAACATCAACTGAAAGAGTTTCTTGATTTCAAAGCGTGTAGTGGTAGCAATAGACACTAATTTTACTCATATGGGGTAAGCGGCAGACTAGCGTTGCAGTGTCAGTAATACACCTATGAAAATAACAATTGCACCCAGTAAACGCTGCCAGTTAATCGGATTTTTCTCTACGCCTAACCAGCCAAAATGGTCAAGTAACATTGACATGAGCAGTTGCCCGAAAATAACCAGTCCGGAGAGAATGAGAAAACCCATTTTGGGGGCAGTATAAATGCTCATGCTAATAGCATAAACCCCAATCAGTCCGCCTAACCATAAATACCATGGAATCTGGGCAAGTTCATTTAACTGAGGTTTGGGTGCAGACTGCAACATCACCATTACCGCCAGTACAATTGTTCCAATTAAAAAAGAAAAAAAAGCCGGCTGGAGTGGTGAATGCAAATACATACGCATCTGGGTATTTAATGCAGTTTGTATAGTCAGCATTACCCCGATGGCCAAAGTCAGGGGAAATAATAATAAAAGTTGACTCGATATTTTCATCATTTTGAATTCATTATTTATTCTCGATGTTACAAAAGAGTGTAGGAGATTTTCATGTGAATTGCGTTAAGTACAATGATGCAGTCATGTTAAAATTGTAAGACGCTCCATCCTTCTCCGAGAAAAATTTTTGAGTAGCCTAGATCCTTCATGTATTCCACTTTCACTTTATATCCATATGCCTTGGTGTGTGCGAAAGTGTCCTTATTGTGACTTTAACTCACATGCTGTACCCGATGGAAAATTATCTCTGGAACTGGAACAGGAATATTTGCAAGCGTTGGTGGAAGACTTTAAAACACAGCTCCACTTTGCACAGGGCCGCAAACTCCATAGCATATTTATTGGCGGTGGAACCCCGTCACTGATATCAGCTTCAGGTTACCAGTGGCTGTTTCAGCAGCTAAATGGTTTACTGCCTTTTGAAGAGCAATGTGAAATTACGCTGGAAGCCAATCCCGGAACAGTAGAACATGATCCTTTTGCCGGCTATCTTGCGGCTGGTATTAATCGCTTATCCATTGGAGTGCAGACGTTTAATGAGCAGCATCTGAAACAACTGGGACGGATTCATAGTGCTGAGAATGCTATAAATGCTATACATCAGGCACAAGAAGCCGGTTTTAAACGCATCAATATTGACTTGATGCATGGCCTGCCACAACAAACGCTAGAGCAGGCTCTAACAGATCTACGTCTGGCTGTTGAAAACGGAGCCACCCATATCAGCTGGTATCAGTTGACGATTGAGCCGAATACAGTATTTTTCCGGACTCAACCAGTATTGCCGGTAGAGAGTGTACTAGAGCACATTCAGGAACAGGGTGAAGTATATCTTAAGGCACATGGATTCATACAGTATGAAATTTCGGCATGGCGTAAAGAACAGCCTTCTGCACACAATATGAATTACTGGCAATTTGGAGATTACTTGGCAATCGGAGCAGGGGCACATGCTAAAGTCAGTCTGAGAGACGGAGTTTACCGGTTTCAGAAGACCCGCTTACCTAAAGATTATCTGGCCAAAATACCTGCTGAACACTTACAATTTAAAAAGATTGAGCCTGAAGACATGCCCTTTGAATTTATGATGAATGCCTTGCGTTTAAATGAAGGCGTGCCGGCCCGGTTCTATAAAGAAAGAACCGGTTATGAACTGGAAAAAATACAGGCCAAGCTGGATTCATTACGGCAACGTCATTTGTTTTCAGAAAATACTGAACAACTCGCCTGTACAGCACATGGCCATCTTTTTTTAAACTCGGTGCTTGAAGAATTTTTATAAACAGATCAGGATACAGCGTATTCTTGTTCTAAAGACATGCAGGTTACAGGTAAATACATAATGTTAATTGCGCTCGGAACACTAATTTTTATCCATTTTTGTGCCCTAATCACGCCCGGACCAGATTTTTTTCTGGTTTCCCAAACTGCAATCAGTAAATCTCGGATGGAGACATTTGCTGTGGTGGCAGGTATCAGTGTAAGTGTCATGATCTGGTCATTATTGGCCTTGCTGGGTCTGAATATTTTATTTGAAAAAATGGCTTGGCTAAAACATGCCTTATTGGTCGCAGGCGGAATTTATCTATGCTGGTTAGGCTTTCAGATGCTGCGTTCAGCCTTTCGTAAAGAAGAAAATACCCAGCCTGTACAGATTTCCCTGCCTCAGAGCCCTTTGAGTTTTTTCCTCCGGGGATTATTGACCAATCTGTCTAATCCAAAAGCCATTATATATTTTGGTAGCGTATTTTCACTTTTTCTGGCCAATCCAGCTCTGGATCATGCACATGGGTGGTTACTCCTGCTGGTAACGGTCGAGACAGCAATCTGGTTTTTATTTGTAGCTTTCGTTTTCTCCCTGCCTTCCTTCAAGCGGGCATACCAGCGTGCTGCCAAATGGATTGACGGTATTTCGGGTGGTATTTTTACCTTATTTGGTAGTTATCTTATTTTAAATAAATAATTTTATTTATCAGTAACTACCATGCTGTCTTAAAATAAATTTTCATACCTGAACAGTCCGGCTTATTGCCGGACTTTTTATTTTTATAAAAAATAAGAAGAGAAGTAGGGGGAAAAATAGAGGTTGTGAATGGTTGAGTAAAAATGCGTAAGCTTTTAAATCTTACAGGTAATTTTGGCCAATTTTTTTTACTTTCTACAATATTGCTTAACTGAAAGCTCTTTATTTAAGCCTGTTTTTTTACATAAATGCCTTCTAAGCTGAATGTGTACTTAACGAGCGAACAGGAAATCTGACCATAGCGGCAGATTTCCAGAATCACAATATTATTATAAGGAGAATGATGATGGCGACTTCAGATTATGACCGCGATCGTATTAAGCATGCATCGGATGATGTAAAAAAAGATTTAAATGCTGATCCAATTACAGGTGAACCAGGTTCTCATCCAGTAGGAACAGGCTTAGGTGCAACAGGTGGTGCAGCCGCAGGCGCTGCAATTGGTAGTGCAGCTGGACCAGTAGGTACTGTAGTCGGCGGTGCAGTGGGTGCTGTCGTGGGCGGATTAGCTGGCCATGCAGCTGGTGAAGCAATGGACCCAACGGTTGAAGATGCTTACTGGCGTGAAAATAGTATAAATCAGCCTTACTACTCTGCCACAAGAAATACTCATCCGGATCTGGATTATGACCGCGATTATCGTGGTGCATACCGAGTGGGTTATGAAAATCGTTCAGCTTATGGCCCAGATGCACGTTTTGAAGATGCTGAGCCAGATTTGCGCACTAAATGGGAACAGACTAAAGCTGAATCACGCCTGTCTTGGGAAGAAGCAAAACATGCTTCACGTGATGCCTGGAACCGTATTCGCCATTAATCATATCATTCGGGAATTCAATATTTTTAATATATAATTCCTTTAGAGAATAAAAAATCCCGGTCAGTAATGACCGGGATTTTTTTGGAATCTTGGTGGGTCGTCCGCGACTCGAACGCGGGACCAACGGATTAAAAGTCCGCTGCTCTACCAACTGAGCTAACGACCCATATATAAATCTTAAAGCTGATTTAGAAGCTGCTCTTTTTGAAAAGATATTCTAAAAAGATGGTGGGTCGTCCGCGACTCGAACGCGGGACCAACGGATTAAAAGTCCGCTGCTCTACCAACTGAGCTAACGACCCATCTGGGATCTTAAGAAAATGGTGGGTCGTCCGCGACTCGAACGCGGGACCAACGGATTAAAAGTCCGCTGCTCTACCAACTGAGCTAACGACCCGTATTTTCTTGATGGAGCGTATTGTAGCAATTTATTTTTCCAGCACAAGCAAAAATTAAATTTTATTGCTTTAGTTGGTTAGAAATAAGTCGCCTGCTGTATTTTTATACGAATACGCTCTTTTTAGTCTATTTAGAAACGATACTGGTAGTCTTGAATACTTTGGTAAATCTCCATACTAATATCTTTATAGCCAGAGTTGCCTGGAAGTAAAACCAATAAACGATCGGTGGTTTTATCGGGATGAAACGCTTCTTCCTTCAACTTGTTTTTCTGGTATTTAAAAGTACCGGTAGTTTCTACTTTTTCCTGTACACGTAAAAATACCGGAACTGCGTAAGCAGGAAGATGTTTTTTAAACTCAACCACCATTGCAGTAAGGTCATGCTCATCAAGCGCTTCGCCAGCTGCCAAAGTAATAGCTGCCATTCCCGCACGACCATTAGTATGGGGAATTTCTACCCCATAGACGACTGCTTCAGCAATTTTAGGATATTCTGAAACGATATTCTCGACTTCAGTGGTGGAAACATTTTCACCTTTCCAGCGGAATGTATCTCCTAGTCGGTCTACAAACTGGGCATGGCGAAAGCCGATATGACGTACCAGGTCTCCAGTATTAAAATATTGGTCGCCCTGTTTAAAGACATTTTTTAAGATGACTGACTTGTTTTTTTCAGGGTCTGTATAGCCATCGAAAGGGGAGCGACGGGTAATTTTTCCAAGAAGTAAACCTACTTCTCCTTTTTTTACTTTCTTGCACCAGCCATGCTGATCACGTACCGGTTCATTCGTTTCTTTATCAAATTCAACGATTGCATAAGGAGTTGGAGAAAATCCAACTGTATTGTCGAAATTGAAAATATTACTAAAGCCGACATTTCCTTCGCTTGAAGCATAGAGTTCCAGAATTTCCTTTACGCCAAAACGTTGCTTAAATTTATCCCAAATATTTGGACGCATGCCGTTACCAATCATTTTTTTAACCCGGTGGCCTGTTTCCAGTTCAGTGGGTTCTGCATCCATCAGATAACGGCATAATTCGCCTACATAGCCAATGGCAGAGGCATTATATTTATGCACATCTTTCCAGAAGCTTGAAGTTGAATATTTGCGCCGTAGGGCCAGAGTGGCTGAGCCCGCAATCACACCACACCAGCATACAACAATGCCAGTCGCATGATAGAGCGGTAAGGTTACGTACATGACATCATTCGGTTTGAGATCAAGTACATGACCATAAGTGCCATAAGCCAGAGTCCAGCGGCTGTTGGTGAAAATCACAGCTTTTGGCAGGCCGGTTGTACCAGAGGTATAAATATAGAATAGACCATCTTTACCCTGTACGGATTGGGTAGTGGCTACATTGAATTTCGGAAAATTCTCAATTTTTTCTGCCAGATTTTGATAATGCTTTGGTGCTTTACCAACATCTGCACGTGTTGCCTGATCGGCAAACCAGTAAAACCGGTCTTCTGGTAAGAGAATATCTTGACGAATGTCATCAATTGCACTGCGAACTTCCTCACCAACAATCAATGCAATCGGTTTAACCAGATTAATGCTATGAGTTAGCACTTTCCCTGTTTGTGAAGTATTGACCAGAGCAATCGTTACTCCGATTTTGGCCAGTCCCAGTACAGTTGCGACCAGTTCAGAGCGGTTCTCCACCATGACAGCAATCACGTCACCTTTGCGCGCACCTATCGAGAGATAATAGTGTGCGATCTGGTTGGCCCATTCATTCAAGGCCAGATAAGTATATTTTTGATCTTCAAACAAGAGAGCATAACCACGCGGGTTACGTTTTACCGCTTTTTCAAAAGCTAGCCCTAGCCCCGCAGGGGTGTCAGGTGTACGGATATAAGCCTGTTTCAGACCAGTCAGAAGATGAGGTACTTTCGCTATAAACTGGGGTAATTTCGCAGCGACATCGGTAATACTGATGAGGTCGCTCTGTTGGGTTTGACTCATAACAATCCTATATTATTTTTTGATTAGTCCCGGTAAGGTCTGGGTCGACTAGGGTTCAGCTAAACTTAAACACAGCTTTAAGCTTCCCATGCAGCTATACAAGTGTTTTTTAATCTGTTCAGTCTAGTGCATTCAACCTAATTCAATAAAATTATCAAAAAAAACCTAGCCACCGAAATGACTAGGTTTTTTTTATTACGAGTAATTGTGCAAATTTACTCGGCTGTAGGTGTGGCCTTTTTCGGTGGACGGCCACGTGGGCGACGCGGACGGGCCGGTTTATCCTTATCGGCAGTAGTCGTCTTATCGTCTTCGGCAGTTTCTTCTACTGAAGCTTGTGCCGGTTGCTGATCAGCCGGCTGAGACTTTTCTACCTTGCTCGGTTTAGGAGCTTTCTTTTCTGCTGGTGCAGCTGGTTCGGCCGCTTGCTGAGCCTGTGCTTCTTCAACAATTGCACTTGGCGAGGCAGCAGCAGTTGCTTCAGACATAGCTGCAGCAGTCTGAATTGCCGGATCCTGTGCCTGAGTCTCAGCTACCACTTTTGCATGGTGAGATGCTGCATCTGCTGCGTCCTGCTCAGTACCGACTGAAGTTGTATCTGCTTGAGCATTTATTTCTAAATTTACATGCTCAGCAGGATTTTCCGCTACAGGATTTTCAGACTGTACAGCCGCAGGCTGCTCTTCTGCCTGAGATGCTGAAGCTTTACTCTGCTCTAATGCCTGCTCTGCAGCAAGTTTAGCTAGACGACGACGTTCACGCGGATCGTTTGCTACACGCGGTGTCGCATTCTGGGAAGGCGTCAGTGGTAAAACTGGCGCTGGTTCCTGTTCCTGAGCCGGTTTAGCCATAGGCGCGGCAGCATCACGGGTAACAGGCGTTTTTTCTACAGGTTCAGTGCGCTCTGTTGTAGTGGTTACTGAAAGGGTACTGATGTACTGTTCAGTAAATTTCAGCAAAGCACGATTGAATGTTGGCACCAGTCCGAACTGTTCAATCAGTACCGTACAGTCTTCACCATAAACATGACGGATCAGGCTACCTACAGTGTACTGCGCTAAGAGTGGCACTTGGGAAGGACTAAGCTTTGGTAGCACTTCCTGCTGTGGTTTCTGCTGTGAGCCACCTTGCTTGCGACGCATACGCGGATCATTACTGGCACGGCGTGGTTGCTCTTCAACTTTAGCTTTCGCTTTTGCTTCAGCCGGGGCTGGTTGAGCATTTACAGCTTCTTTCTTGGCTGGAGCAGCTGGCTCAGGTTTTACTTCAACCGGTGCCTCTTCTGCATTTACAGTTGACGCTATATCTGCAGAATTTAGCGTTACGATTTCACTTTGACCCTGATCAATATTGATTACCAGTGCAGTAGCAAGAGCTTCATTGTTTGGGGTTTCAATGACATCAACTTTTACCTGGTTGCTATCTGTCACTGCAGCAGGCGCGGCAGCTACCACAGGCTGCTCATTCAGCACGCTTGGATCACGATAGCGGTTCGGGCGCGGTGGGCGTTGCTGATTGCGGTCGCGGCGTGGTACAGGGTATGACTGCTCAGACTGCTGGCTTTCTACCTGATGTTCCTGCTGAGGTTGACGTTTCTGCTGTTGACGTTTCTGATCACGCTGTTCCTGACGTGATAACTGAACTACTTCCTCATGAACCTGAGTTGAAGTTTCAGATTGCTGCTCACGTGGTTCACGGTTTCTGTCACGATTATCGCGATCGCGACCATTACGTTTTTTGTTATGACGCTGCTGGCCTGAAGCTTTTTCTTCTCTTTCGAGTGGTTGTGCATCAGTTTTTGCAGCGCTATTACCTGCCGGTTGTGACAGATAAACATTATTGGCAGCAACTGGCGCAACTACCGTTTCTGGTTGTACTGCTACAGCAGTATTATTGATCTGGCCAAACTGGCCCCGGCTAACTGCACCTGTATTCACCATCTGTTCAATTGCAGCAGCGGCATTGTTGGCTGTACGCGAATGATCTACCGTGTGTGCCTGTTTTTGTACAAACAGGTTTTCCAGCCACGCACATGGACTGCTGCTAGTTGCAGTTTTTGCGGCAGGCACTTGAGCAGGTTGTTGCGGGGCAGCAGCCTGAGGCTGTGCTTTACGGTTTTGTGGTTTACCTGGCTTGTCAGCTGGGGCTGTCGTGTTCTGTCCAACCTGTTCAGCTTCTTCTAGATGCCAGTCAGCAGATTCATAACCCAGGTTTTTTTCACTCGAACGCGTAGCTTCAGTACGTTCATAGCTGGTCGGTGCAAAACCTTCAGGGTTATATGAAATTTCGTAATGTGGAGTTTCCAGGTGTGGATGTGGAAGTACAGTGACACGTGTATTTGAAGTTTGTTCCAGATAAACCAGGCTATGACGTTTTTCATTGAGCATGAAGGCCGCGATTTCTACTGGCACTTCAACCTGAACTTCACCTTGACGTTCATGTAGCGCAATTTCTTCAACTTTACGCATGATAGATAGCGACAGTGAACGCAAGTCACGTACCATACCTGTACCATGACAGCGTGGGCAGACATAGCCAGTCGCTTCTTCTAGAGAAGGGCGCAGACGCTGACGGCTCATTTCCATAAGACCAAAACGTGAGAGCTGGCCAAACTGGATGCGGGCGCGGTCACTCTGGGTAGCTTCACGTAACTTGGCTTCAACCATGCGCTGGTTACGGTCACGAGTCATGTCAATAAAATCGATCACGATCAGACCACCAATATCGCGAAGGCGTAATTGACGGGCAATTTCTTCAGCCGCTTCAAGGTTGGTCGAAAGTGCTGTTTCTTCTACATCATGACCACGCGTTGATTTTGCCGAGTTGATGTCAATTGAAACCAGCGCTTCAGTCTGGTCAATTACAATTGATCCACCTGAAGGCAGTTTTACTTCACGTTCATAAGCGGTCTGGATCTGGCTCTCAATACCGAAATGTGCAAACAGAGGCTCATTTAAAGTATAAGTTTTTAACTTGTCCAGCTGACGTGGCATGACTGCTTTGACAAAGTTATAAGCTTCATTGTAAGCCTGTTCTGAATCAATCAGGATCTCGGACACATCATCACGCAGATAATCACGGATTGCGCGTGTTACTACACCAGCTTCCTGATGTACCAGCATTGGAGAAGGGCCTGAATTAGCCGTACTCTGAATCTGGGTCCACAGGTCAAGCAAATGCTGTAAATCGGTTTGCAGCTCTTCCTGGCTGCGACCAATACCTGCCGTACGGACAATTACGCTCATGCCGCGGGGTACATCTAAAGAAGCCAGCATTTCCTTGAGTTCTTCACGGACTGCACCTGAAATTTGACGGCTGATACCACCACCTTTCGGATTATTCGGCATCAGAACCAGATAACGGCCAGCAAGAGAGATAAAGGTAGACAGTGCCGCGCCTTTATTGCCGCGTTCTTCCTTTTCTACCTGGACCAGAAGCTCGGTCCCTTCAGTAATTAGTTCACGGATGTTTGAAGTCTGGCGCGAATCAGCCTTGAAATAGGAATTTGCAATTTCACGCATCGACAAGAAACCTTGACGATTTGCTCCATATTCAACAAAGACAGCTTCAAGAGAAGGTTCTACACGGGTCACATGACCTTTATAGATATTAGATTTCTTTTGTTCACGGGTACGATTTTCGAGATCAAAATCGTATAGACGGTGACCAGTGACAAGTGCAACGCGTACTTCTTCAGCATGTGTTGCATTGATCAACATACGTTTCATGGGTGTAACACCTAATAGTGATCCACACCAACTTGTCGCAATACCGTTTCTGCGAACATCGAACATGACGGGATCAATGCTCAGATCTCAAAAAACAGATTGTGGTCTGAGCTTTTTTTACCGGCCTGCATAGGGCTGCGGTCTGATTCGCGTATTGATGTTGGCAATACTGCTTTAATCTTTTAAACGATCAAAGTTTCCTGTGCGTTTCACTGGCGGACAGGCGGTGCATTGGATGATAACTTTCACTGTCACAAAGCTTGAAGATCCCTTCTTTTTAAGAATCTTGATACGGAATAATCATCGTATCGGTGCGTTATGTGCAGATCCAATGCATCACGCTTTAGCCTGAAGACGACATCAGGAGGCGACTTGTCTGATGTGTATCAGTTTACGTTTAAAAGCCAACTTGTGCTGGCGACATATTTTTTTTAGACAAACTGATTTATGTGCACAGGCACAATTTAACGCAACAGTTTGTCAATTTACCGATATAATAAGCCTTCGGCGTCGGCATATTCTTTTAGGACCTTTCCGAGCTTGGGGTGAAATGCAAATTCTGGTTATTATTCAAAAATATTGAAGATAACCTCATTTCGATCACTTACGGCGGTATCCGTGCGCTGACTATATCAAACCTTGCATCATCTGCCTATGGGCTAAGCTTATGTTTCTTGTGAAACCACTAGCCTGAATGATCATTTTTTATTCAAATTCAACAAATTTCGAGTCTTGGTAACTGTATGAATTCTACACAACAATGGCAAAGTGTCACATGGTTTGAAGTGGATGAGCATCAAGCAGGTCAGCGGATTGACAATTTTCTGTTTAGCCGGCTTAAAGGCGTACCCAAAAGCCGCATTTATCGGCTCATTCGTGAAGGCCAGGTGCGGGTCAATAAAAAGCGCATTAAAGCAGAAAGTAAGCTTGCAATTGGTGATCAGGTTCGTGTCGCTCCTATCCGTTTTGAGCCCAAAGATGAAACACCGGTACCTGTTTCTGACAAAGTCGCTCAAGGTCTGCTAAGCCGTGTGATTTATGAAGATGAAGGCCTGATGGTGGTCAATAAACCTTCAGGTATTGCAGTACATGGTGGTAGCGGTGTGGCGTATGGCCTGATCGAGGGTTTGCGTGCAGCGACGGGTAAAAAGTACCTGGAACTGGTTCACCGGATTGACCGCGATACATCAGGCCTGGTCATGATTTCAAAAAAACGTAGTGTGTTAAAAACCCTGCAGGACCTGTTACGTGAACATAAGATTAAAAAAACTTATGCGGCAATTGTGAAAGGGCAGGTCAGTCTGGATCAACAGCTCATTGATGCTCCTCTATACCGTTACGAACTGGCTAATGGTGAACGGCGTGTACGGGTCTCTAAAGAAGGGAAAGATTCTAAAACCCAATGGTACGTAGCAGAACGCTTTATGCACGCGACACTGGTTTATGCATCTCCGCTATCGGGTCGTACTCATCAGATTCGTGTGCATGGCTTGAGTATTGGACATCCATTGGTAGGTGATGATAAATACGGACATGAAACAGAATATAAAGGACCAAAACCACGTCGGCTCTGTCTGCATGCCATGCGTCTGGAAATTCCTGGCTATCCGACTATTGAAGCACCTTTGCCAGAGGATATGCAAAGTCTGGCTGCACAGCTTCGGGCGCAGAAGAAGGATTGAGGAAATATTTTTCTGATAGCCTAAAGCCCTTGAACTGAATGATGGAGGGAGTTGGTCTCCTTCCAGGCGGGATTATTATAAGCTCTTGCGGGCACACTTTACCTGTACCGGATAACTGTTTTGGAATCTAGAGAATAATATGAAAAAACCTGTAGAACTCATCATTTTTGACTGGGATGGTACTTTGTTTGATTCAGTCGGACAGATTGTAGCAAGTTTACAATTTGCTGCACGTCAGTACCAACAACCTTTAACCGACGAGGCTGCTAAAAGTATAATCGGACTGGGTCTGCCTGAAGTGGCGCAGTGCCTTTTCCCTGCAGTTCCAGAATTACATCATGATATTTTACAGTGCTACTCTGAGCACTACGTGGCCCATTCCAAGACAGATGCCTGGTTTGAGGGTGTAGCTGAGATGCTGGACGGCCTGAAACAGCAGAATATTAAACTTGCGGTTGCGACTGGTAAAAGCCGTAAAGGGCTTGACCGGGTATTAGCTCAGACCATGAGTCAGGAACTGTTTGATATAACCCGGGCGGCGAGTGAAACGCGTTCTAAGCCTGACCCCTTAATGTTGGCAGAAATACTGGAATATACCGGAGTTGATGCCGAACAGGCCATTATGGTGGGAGACACCTCTTATGATCTGGAAATGGCTAAAAATATAGCCATGCCACGGGTCGGAGTAGGTTATGGAGTACATAGTAAGGCAATCCTCGCACAGTTTGATCCTTTATTTATCGCAGATGATGTGAGTGCTCTAAACCGTTTCTTGCAGCAGTATATAGCTGATCAGCAAGCAGAACCTGTCATGGAGCTGGAAACCTAGACCGGCAGCATGAAAGTCTCGATTGCTTTTAACAGATATAGTTTGGCTATCGAGCCCAATGTTTTTCGGTTTAATTACACATAACCACTTGGTCATTTAGTCAGACACTACATAGCACCTGACCAGGCATTTTCCTCATTCCTATAATATTTTTTATATTTATTCACATACACATTTTTTTAAAAGCAATAATAGTCTTTAACTATAGCAATAAATAAAATAAGTATTGGCATTCATTGCTGCTTTTTCCCATTCTTAAACTGTCTATATATACCTGCTTTCTGGAAGTGTCCTATCCAGCCACTGTGCTGACTGATCTGTTTTCTTCAGATTTATTTTTCCTTGATGCACAGACGAGCTTCCATCTGAAACGGTATTTGAACAATCTTTGCAGTTAAGGGAACTTTGATGTCAAATTCTGCTATCGTTGAATCAGTGGCTTTAGCACTTTATCAGGCTGAAACTACTGTCCAGGCTATTGCCCCGATCCGTCCGGAACTGGGGGGTGAAAATGCTGATGTTGATATCGCATATGCGGTACAGGATGTAAATACTGAACGGGCACTTGTCCAAGGGCGCCGTCTGGTCGGTCGCAAGATTGGCCTGACCTCTAAGGTTGTGCAGGCTCAGCTTGGAGTTGATCAGCCAGATTTCGGGATGCTATTTGCCGATATGGCGTATGGCGATGCTGAACTGATCCCTGCCGGCAAACTAATTCAGCCAAAAGTAGAAGCAGAAATTGCATTGGTAATTAAAGAAGACTTAACCAAAGAAAAACATACCTATGCAGACATCATCAGTGCAACTGATTATGCGTTGCCCGCGATTGAAGTGGTCGATAGCCGTATCGAAAACTGGAAAATCAGCCTGATTGATACCGTGGCAGACAACGCTTCTTCTGCTGCATTTGTACTGGGCTCTCAGCCAGTTAAATTAGAAAATCTTGATCTGGTGAACTGCAAGATGGTGATGACACGCGCTGAAGAAGTGGTGTCTCAAGGCATTGGTAAAGCTTGCCTGGCTAATCCTTTAAATGCCGCAGTATGGCTGGCAGACGAGATGGTGCGCCGTGGTCGACCATTGTTAAAAGGTGACATTATTTTAACAGGTGCTTTAGGCCCGATGGTGGTAGCTCACCCAGGTGATGAATTCAAGGTTGAAATTGAAGGTTTCGGCTCTGTTACAGCCGCGTTCGCTGCTGAATAAGCTAGATTTTGAGAGAGTACATTCATGAAAAAGATTAAATGTGCAATGATTGGTCCTGGGAATATTGGTACTGATTTGCTTTATAAACTGCAACGCAGCGAATGGTTAGAGCCAGTCTGGATGGTGGGAATCGACCCAACCTCTGAAGGTCTGGCACGTGCAGCGAAAATGGGTCTAAAAACCACGGCTGAAGGTGTCGATGGGCTGCTTCCTCACGTGATCGAAGATGACATCAAAATTGCATTTGATGCCACTTCTGCTTATGTCCATGCTGAAAACAGCCGCAAGCTAAATGAACTTGGCGTACTAATGATCGACTTGACTCCGGCTGCAATTGGTCCGTTCTGTGTACCACCGGTCAACCTTGAGGCATTACTGGCTGCAGGTGAGGTGCCAAATGTTAATATGGTGACATGCGGCGGTCAGGCAACGATTCCGATGGTGGCGGCAGTGTCACGCGTTCAGCCTGTTGAATACGGTGAAATCATTGCGACTGTGTCGACCAAATCAGTTGGTCCGGGTACGCGTAAGAACATTGATGAGTTTACACGGACCACTGCGGGTGCAATCGAAAAGGTCGGCGGTGCAAAACAGGGTAAAGCCATCATTATTATTAATCCGGCCGAGCCACCTCTAATGATGCGTGACACAGTTCATTGTCTGGTTGAAGGCGAGCCAGATCAGGCTGCAATCACTGATTCAGTGCATGCGATGATCAAGGACGTTCAGAAATACGTACCCGGTTATAAACTGGTAAATGGTCCGGTATTTGATGGTAACCGCATATCAATTTACTTAGAAGTAGAAGGTTTGGGTGACTTCCTGCCGAAATATGCAGGCAACCTGGATATTATGACTGCAGCAGCTGCACGTACAGCAGAAATGTTTGCAGAACACGTGTTTAAGACTGTTAAAGCTTAAAGGAATACCAAAGTGTCTAAGATTATTGTTCATGATATGACTTTACGTGATGGTATGCATCCGCAGCGCCATCAGACTACTGTTGAACAAATGATTGCGATTTCAACAGCACTGGATGATGCTGGCGTACCTTTAATTGAAGTGACTCATGGTGACGGCCTGGGTGGTTCATCAGTGAACTATGGTTTTGCTGCCGCAACGGATGAAGAATATCTGTCTGCAGTTGTGCCACGGATGAAAAATGCAAAAATTTCTGCATTACTCCTGCCTGGTATTGGTACGGTTGACCATTTAAAAATGGCACATGAAATTGGTGTATCTACCATTCGTGTGGCGACTCACTGTACTGAAGCCGACTGCTCTGAACAGCACATTACAGCTGCACGTAAGCTAGAGATGGATACTGTGGGTTTCCTAATGCTTGCGCACATGGCAACTCCAGCACAACTGCTTGAAGAAGCAAAGAAAATGGTGTCTTATGGTGCAAACTGTATCTATGTAACGGACTCTGCGGGCTATATGCTGCCACAAGATGTCACTGACCGTGTAGCATGTTTGCGTGATGCACTTGATTCAGGCATCGAACTCGGTTTTCATGGTCACCATAACCTGGGTATGGGGGTTGCCAATACTGTGGCTGCGGTTGAAGCAGGCGCTGTTCGTGTAGACTTGGCATCTGCAGGTCTAGGTGCGGGTGCAGGTAATACACCACTTGAGCTATTTATTGCTGTTGCAAACCGTATGGGTATGGACACTGGTGTTGACCTGTTCAAAGTACAGGATGTGGCCGAAGATTTAGTGATCCCAATGATGCACAACCCGATCCGAGCCGACCGTGATGCGGCAACTTTAGGTTATGCTGGTGTTTACTCTTCATTCCTGTTGTTCGCTAAACGTGCTGAAGCGAAGTATGGTGTTTCTGCGCGTGAAATCCTGATGGAGCTTGGTCGCCGTGGTACCGTAGGTGGTCAGGAGGATATGATTGAAGACTTGGCACTCACCATGTCAAAAGCAAAACAGCAAGTGTTTAAGCTTTAAAAAAATCCGTTTAAAAAGCGTCCAGTTTGGACGCTTTTTTATTTAAAGCAATTTTATATACACTGCTTCAATATATTCAATAAAACCAAACAAATATGAAGAAACTTCTGATCATATTTTTGCTGCTAAATTCCAGTATTATTTTGGCAAAAGTCCCGCAGTTCTCTGATTATCCTGCTCCAGTGTTTAAGGGTAAAAATGCGGCGATGCAACTGAATGAAAATACAAAAAATTATAGAACCCGTTTTGGCTATCTGAAAAATGAAAAGCCAAATTTTGCCGGACATTATGTTATTGACTTTTTTGGCTGCGGGACCAGCTGTATTATTGGAATTGCATTTAATGTGAGAAATGGTGCTACTCAGTTTTTACCTTCTGGTGCATTGACCGCATGTTATAAAGAGGCGAGCTTTACCGATTATGAAATTTACTACCGGGCGAATAGCCGTCTCTTTATTACTTCTGGCGGTTATGATAATGAGGAAGGCTGCTCTACCAAATACTTTATAGAACAGAACGGCCAGTTTAAGCTCATTAAAACTCAGCCTTTTTGACTTAAAGCTAACGGGTCTATACAAAATCTGGGAACTGAAATATAGAAAATATCGTTCAGATTAAAGTTATTTCTTATAAGTATAATTTAGACATATTAAATCTGAATAAAATACTTAAACTTAAAAACACTTATAAAAATTATAATTTGAGAAAAATATCTGATTCTTCTGGGCAATATGCCAGTTAGTCAGGTTTTAAATCATATCTTAATATTTATCCAGAAAAATGGCTTATTGCTAAAAGCTCTTAAAAAATAATAAAAGATCATTATACTCTGTCTAAAAAATACTTTTTAATCAGAATCTTCATACTGTAGTCTGATTTTTTATCAGATTATTGTTCAGCATGATGGCGCCATTGCTTTACTTGATCAATGGATTTGAGCCATGCATTCCCACAACTTATGGATAGCACTTTTTGCTGCGGTAACAACCTCAGGAACTTCTATTACTCATGCAGATTTTACTGATAACAGTCAAGTTCAGCTAAAGCTGCGTAATTTTTATCTGGATCGCCAGATTAGCCAGCCTGATCTGAACAAGCCACAAGATTTTGGCAGCTGGTCACAGGGAATCACGCTGGACGCAAAATCAGGTTATTTGGAGTTAGGGAAAGCTCAGGTCGGCATAGACCTGCTGGCGCAATATACATTGCGTCTGAGTAATGACCGTGGAGATAATGATTATATCATGCCTTATGATTATGCTAGCAAAAAGCAGGCCCGCGATAATTTCAAGCTAGGTATCACTCTTAAAGCCAAAGTTAATAACACCGAATTGCGGATCGGAGAGATCCTGCCCATGACGCCAGTAGTCTACTTTGACCCTTCACGGCAACTGTTGACCACTTATCAGGGCATATGGCTTGAATCTAAAGATCTTGATAAAACCAAGATAACATTAGGTTATCTGGATGGTATTAATGCACGATATGAAAATCAGTTGCATGATTTTAAATTGTGGCCAAATGAACTGAATACAGAAAAAAACCAGATCAAAGCGGGGGACAGTCATGGCATGATCGTAGCTGGGGTTGATTACCAGCTTAGCCCCGAGCTTGGGCTCAGTTATTTCTACGGAGACGTCACTGAAATCTATCGTCAGCATTATATTGGCGTCATGTATAACAAAAAACTAGACCAGCACAACCAGCTGGCGACCCATGTCCGCTATTTTGACAATCAGGAATCAGGAGAAGCACTATATGGCCAGATTGATAGTCAGGCTCTGTCATTAAAAGCTGCCTGGACTCATGGTTCGCATACATTAGATGCCGGTTATCAGCAAATGTTTGGTGAGCATGGTAGTCATGCTCCATTTTTTCCAACCTTGTCGGGTTGGGTCCCACAACCCTACTTGGCCAACTGGTCAGTGGCGAGTTTTATCCGTAAAGATGAAAAATCATGGAGTCTAGGATACAGCTATGATTTCAAAGAAGCTGGTGTACCCGGATTAACTGCAACAGTTCGCCACTATGAAGGCTGGAATGTAGATAATGGCAACGGGACCCGGGGTAAAGAAGATGAGAATAATCTCATTATAGGTTATACAGTACCGGAAGGCAGGCTGAAGGGCTTAGGACTGCAATGGATGTATATTGATGTGAACTATGAGCAGATTCCAGGATTTATGGATCTGGAAGAACATCGTATAGCGACAACCTATACTTATAAGTTTTAGCCACAGAGACTTGCTAGAGGATGACTTGAAACAGGCCATCCTCTTTTTGTTTACGCTATAATGAAAATACAGAATCTTTAAATAAATAATGAAATTAATTTTATAAAAAACAAAAGTTTAAATTATCGTTTTTTTGTTATTTGTCATCGTTATTAAGTATCAGTCGGACTTTGCCGAACATGTAATATGAATAGGTAAAATCATCAAATTGAATCTTTTGACCTGTTTTATGAATGAAGCAAAAACAGGTTAAGGCTGTACGAGGAGTAAGTATGAGCACTGTACAAATCCCTGATTATAAAACGGACCCATTTTTTGGTTTGGAAGATAAGTGGATTGAGACGGCTGAAGGTGAGCTGACCCATTATCATGAGGTGGGTGAGGGAACACCTATTCTGTTTTTACATGGGTCGGGAACTGGTGTCTCTGCTGCTGCAAACTGGTGGTTAAACCTGCCCCAGCTTGGCGAGCAGGCGCGTTGTATAGCAATTGATACGATTGGTTATGGACAGACTGTAGTGGCACCGGGCACTCCATATGGTATTCGTGCCTGGGTGGACCATGCTATCCGTACTCTAGATGCACTGGGTATTGAAAAGACCTGGCTGGTAGGTAATTCACTTGGTGGCTGGTTGGCATTCCAGCTGGCGCTTGACTATCCGGAACGTGTGCTTGGAATCGTATCGATGGGCACAGGCGGTGCAAAACAGACAGCAGCACTTAAAGCGCATGCCAATCCGGTGCTGACCGAAGACGGAATCAAGAAAACCCTATCAATGTTTGTAGTCAACAAAGACCTGATTACCGATGAGCTGGTTAAGGTACGTTTTGCTTCTGCAAAAAATGATTATGCATCTGACCGTCTGATGGATGTTGTGGGCGCACGTGATCGTGATCGTTTCGAATTCCCGCTTGATTTCGAAAAAATGAAAAATATTACAGTTCCTGTACTGCTGATTCACGGGACGCAAGATGCGGTGATTCCAGTGTCACGGACTTGGGATATCCTGAATGTAGTACCAAATGCGGATGCACATATTTTTAGCCAGTGCGGTCACTGGTCACAGGTTGAAAAAGCTGATGAGTTTAATACCGTTGTTAAAAACTATCTCACGGCACACGGTGTTTAACCGATATAGTGTTTCACTTAAAAAGGATGGCTTTAGCCATCCTTTTTATAAGGTAAATTATTTAAGAACCGCCAAGTAAGCCTGAAGCAACGTTGATACAAATAGCTAGAATCACGGTATTAAAACCGAATGACAGCAAGGCATGTAAGGTATTTAACATACGCATGCGCCGATTGGTGATTTCAATGTCAGCTGTCTGGGCGGCCGTACCCATAATATAGCTAAAGTGAATAAAGTCGGGATAGGTCGGACGTTCAGTTTCCGGAAAAT
Source organism: Acinetobacter sp. FL (assembly GCF_040744925.1). NCBI lineage: Bacteria > Pseudomonadati > Pseudomonadota > Gammaproteobacteria > Moraxellales > Moraxellaceae > Acinetobacter > Acinetobacter sp. FL. The sequence goes on from NZ_CP160437.1 coordinate 350,023, forward strand.
TCAAGCCATCATTCTGACCCCTGGAGCGGGCAAGATAAAAGTCATGGGCATAGTGCAGGGCAAATACACTATGCATTAATAACCAGGATGACATGATCGTTAGAAATGCCAGTAAAAGATGACCAAATTTGAGCCAGCCTGTTTTAGGCAAGTCTGAAAGTTGGGCTCCGATGGCGACCATACACATGATTAAAGCCATGATGACTAAAAGCAGAATAATCCATTTACTCTCATCTTGGCGTTTTGCCTGTTCTTGCATGTCGCTATGATCTGCCTGCCACATGCGATAAGCCAGATTAGCCAGAAATAACCATATTGCTGTATTCCAGCCAATCAATAAATTGGTCGACCAAGACCAGGACGTTAACCAGAATAACAGCATACTTAATACTGCTGCTGTCAGAAAAGCCAGAAAAAATTGCGGACGATTTTTAATACCACTCATCAAAGAATGAAAAATACCGATCGTCATATATAACTCCAGTTTTTCAATTGGTTATTGTTATAACTTTAAGCTAGATTCAATTTACTATGGAGTCTGGTTCAGATATTAGACTTAAGTTGTAATTTATCGTGAGAAAAATACAGCACTAAAATTTGGCTTTTTAAGATACGTGCTAAGTAGGCTGAAATAGTAAAAAAAGAGAGCTAGTACCTGAAAAAATATGGCTGGGTAGTTAAAAAACAGACCCTAATATTTTTTAAAAAAATAGTAGGGTAAAATGTATACGCATCAGTCAGGAAAAAAATTAGGCATCATTACGGTTAATATCGAGATAAAACACCTTGGTCAGCAGTTCAATAAATTTATGCGCAGTAACTAAAGCCGTGTCTTTACGATAGCTGACATATAAATCTAAAAAAGGCAGCTCTACACTGAGCGGTCGGATTACCGTATTTTCCATCATCAGTGGCGCAATATAACCCGGCAAAATTGTACAGCCAAGACCGATACCGATAGAATTAATATTAAACAGGATGTTATCTGCCTTTTGTATGATATTGAACTCAATACCGTTTTGTTTGGCAAAATCGAGAATCAGGTTATGCAGGGTAAGTGACTCTTCCGCAGCTGGAATTATAAAATCTATGCCATCAAGTGCTTTTACTGGAATACGCTCATATTTAGTGAGCGGATGATCTTTAGGCAATATGAAAATCAGGGGCTCACGCAAAACAAACTGGCTTTCAATTTCGTCATTCTGAAAGTTCTGCCGGGTAAAGGTAATGTCCAGTTCACCCTTCTTAATTAACCGCATCTGTTCATTGTTGTTAAGGCTGAGCAGTTCGATTTTAAGGTCCGGATTCTGAACCCTTAAGTTAGGTAGAACATAAGGGAATACTTTCATTTCAGCAACCGGAACAAAACCGATTCTGAGCATCTGCTGTTTGGCTTTAGAAACCTGACGCGCCATTGCTACGGCTTTATCTGCCTGCGCCAAGGTCAAACGCGCCTGTTCCAGAAAAACAGCGCCTTCTTCAGTCAGTTCAACTTTACGTTTGGTACGGTGTAACAGCTTGACGCCAACATCTTCTTCAAGGTCCTTGATCTGTTGGCTAAGAGAGGGCTGGGCGGTATACAGTTTTAAGGCTGCCTTACTAAAGTTCAGTTCTTCTGCAACTGTAATGAAATAGCGAAGGTGGCGTAATTCCATAAGACTAATCCAAAAAATGTCTTATTATAATTGGCGAAAAGTATAATCTATAAACAACTATCTCGTGAAGATTATTCTACTATTTAGAAAATAAATACTATTTGACAATATGCCCGAGTTTTACTATAGAAATTTTATCTCTTAATAATCTAAAAAATCTATTAATTAAAACAAAATAAATATTTCACTAAAAACGGTTAAAAAATCATTATCCCTGTCTAGTTGAGTCTAATAACTTTGGTTGACGCTCAGTCACAGGAGTGCTTTTCATGAGTCGCAAAATTGATGTGCGTGAAATCGATGCTTTGGTCGATGCACAAAATGGACGTATCTCGCCATCTATCTACACTGATCCGGATCTGTACGAATTGGAACTGGAACGCGTATTTGGGCGTACTTGGTTATTCCTTTGTCATGAAAGCCAGATACCTAAGGCGGGTGATTTTTTCAACACTTATATGGGTGAAGATCCAATCATTGTGGTACGTCAAAAAGACGGCTCAATCAAAGCATTATTAAACCAGTGTCGCCATCGTTCAATGCGTGTCAGTTTCGCTGATTGTGGTAATACCCGTGCATTTACCTGTCCGTATCATGGCTGGTCTTACGGTGTAGATGGTTCATTAAAAGATATTCCCCTGGAAGACCGTGCTTTTCCACAAGGTGCCTGTAAAGAAAAATGGGGTTTAATTGAAGTCAACCGTGTCGAGTCTTATAAAGGCCTGATCTTTGGCTGTTGGGATGAAACCACGCCTGATCTGGTGGACTACATGGGTGATATTGCCTGGTATCTGGATGGGGTGCTGGACCGTCGTCCGGGTGGTACAGAAATCATTGGCGGCGTACATAAATGGGAAATTGAATGTAACTGGAAATTTGCAGCGGAACAGTTTGCTTCTGACCAGTACCATGCACTGTTTTCGCATGCTTCTGCCATTCAGGTTCTGGGCGCAAAACCGGATGATGAAACTTCTAAGAAATTAGGCGCAGCACAGACTGCACGTCCAGTTTGGGAAACTGCGAAAGATGCTATCCAGTATGGCTCGCGTGGCCACGGTTCAGGCTTCTTCTTTACGGAAAAGCCAGATGCAAATGTATGGGTAGATGGTGAAGTCGCCAATTATTTCCGTGAAACCTATGAAGAGGTCAAAGAGCGTCTGGGTGAAGTACGTGCTTTACGTTTGGCGGGTCACAATAATATGTTCCCGACATTGTCATGGCTAAATGGTACAGCAACACTCCGTGTGTGGCATCCGCGTGGTCCAAATAAGACAGAAGTCTGGGCTTTCTGTATTGCTGATGCTGAAGCCTCTCAGGAAGTTAAAGAAGCATTTGAACGCTCTGCGACACGTGCATTTGGTCCGGCAGGTTTTCTTGAGCAGGATGACTCTGAGAACTGGATCGAAATCCAGAAAGTATTACGCGGCTATAAGGCCCGTAATAATCCGCTCATTATGAAAATGGGTCTGGGCAATGAAAAAGTTCGTGAAGATGGCATTCCGGGGATTATCAATTACATTTTCTCTGAAACTGCAGCACGTGGTTTATATCGCCGCTGGGCAGATCTGCTGATTCATGAAACATGGGAAGAAGTCGAGAAAGCCGCTGACGAATATGAGAAGGAGCTAATGAAATGAGTCAGATCAGTTTAGAACTTCATCATCAGATTAGCCAGTTTTTATACCGTGAAGCCAAAGCACTGGACGACTGGGATTTCCGTGCCTGGCTAGACATGCTGGCCGATGATATCTCTTATACGCTGCGTACGACTGCAAATGCGCAGACCCGTGACCGTCGCCGTTCGGTACAACCGCCAACCACTTGGGTTTTTAATGACACCAAAGACCTGCTGGAACGCCGGGTCGCACGTCTGGAAACCGGTATGGCTTGGGCTGAAGAGCCTCCATCACGTACTACCCACATGGTTTCAAATATTATTGTTGAGCCAACTGACGTAGAAGGTGAATACTATGTCTACGTTACTTATGTATTGTACCGTGCCCAGAAAGAAAAAGACGTGACGATTTATTGTGGCAAGCGTCATGACAAGATTCGCAAGGTTGAAGGTGGTCTTGGCTTCCAGATTTTCAACCGCAAGATCACGCTTGATCAAGCGACCTATACGTCACATAACCTGAGTGTATTCTTCTAATGAATAAGATTTTTGTTTGCCAGGTCGATGAGCTCGATGAAGGTGAAGCGCTAAAAGTAGACTGCGGCATAAATGGTATTGATGCCTTGGCAGTATTCAACAATGGCGGAGATTTTTTCGCCATGAACGATCGTTGTTCACATGGTAATGCTTCCATGTCAGAAGGTTATCTTGAAGATGACGGGACGGTAGAGTGTCCTCTGCATTCAGCCCGTTTCTGTCTGAAAACCGGTCAGGCACTATGTCTGCCGGCTACCGATCCAATTCAGACTTTTCCGGTGGTGATTGAAGACGGTGCTTTATATGTAGAGATGGCAGGAGAGTAATCATGGGTTGGCTAAAAGGTGAAGTTGCACTGATCACTGGTGGCGGTTCAGGTCTGGGCTGGGCTTTAGTTGAGCGTTTTCTGGAAGAAGGCGCGCATGTGGGGGTATTACAACGTTCACAGTCTAAAGTAGATGCTCTGAAAGAACGGTTTGGTGACCAGATTGTGGCTGTCGCTGGTGATGTGGCCAACTATGAAGATAATGTCCATGCTGTTCAGGCAACCGTAGAGCGATTTGGTAAGCTGGACTGCTTCATTGGTAATGCTGGCATCTGGGATCACTATGCCGATATCGTCAATACCTCTGGCGAGCAGCTGGATAAAGCCTTTGATGAAATTATGGGTATTAACACCAAGTCACTTATTCTAGGGGCCAAGGCTGCGTTGAATGAGCTGGTCAAAACTGAAGGGTCGATTGTTTTTACCCTGTCTAATTCTGCACTGTATTCAGCAGGTGGTGGCCCGGTTTATACCGCTTCCAAGCATGCTGGTGTGGGTATCATGAAAGAACTGGCTTATGAACTTGCACCTAAAGTTCGAGTCAATGCAGTGGCCCCCTCCGGTATGAATGTCAATATCAAAGGTGCGGCGTCATTGGGACAGGAAAATATTGGGCTGCTGGATGCACGTGATCCGGAAAAAATTGCTCGCGGTATGCCGCTTAACTTTTTGCCAGAACCTGAGGAAATGACAGGTTCTTACGTACTGCTGGCCTCTCGCCAGAATAACCGGCCATTGACTGGCGTCCTGATTAATGCCGAGTGTGGATTGGGAATTCGTGGCTTGCGTCAGCCACGTGCAGGCTTCTTCGATGAATAAAATCTTCCCATGCAGTAAAGGACTAAATGGCAGCCTGTTGGCTGCCTTGTGTTAAGGAGCGTCTTATGCCCGTTAAACTGATTTGTGCTTCACATAGCCCTTTAATGGAGTTTGCTTCTCCACAGGACAGTTCTCAGGAACAAAAAGTTCGTACCGTTTTTGCCAAGTTGTCTGAACAGGTCAAGGCTTATAATCCGACACTAATTATTGCTTTTGGCCCTGATCATTTTAATGGCTTCTTCTATGACCTGATGCCAAGTTTTTGTGTAGGTATCCGGGCCAGTGCAGCGGGAGACTGGAACTATGGTCCGGGCAAAATTGATGTGCCAGAGCAGACCGCCGTGAGTCTGGTACGTTGTGTACTAAATGAAGGCGTCGATGTTGCCTACTCCTACCGCATGCAGGCTGATCATGGTGTCACGCAGCCACTACATTTTTTATGTGATGGTCAACTCGACCGCTATCCTACCATTCCTGTATTTGTAAACGGAGCAGCCGCTCCGATGCCTACCCCTAAACGTACTGTAGCGCTTGGCCGGGCAATTGGCCAGTTTATCAAGTCACTGGATCTTGAGGCGGAGCGTGTACTGATTCTGGGTACAGGTGGTCTATCTCATGATCCGCCTACGCCGCAAATGGGCGCAGTACCACCCGAAGTAGAAGAGTTTCTGATCGCCGGCCGTAACCCGACTGCTGAAGCACGTCAGGCACGCCAGGCCAAAATCATTGCAGTCGGTCAGAAGCTGGCAGCAGGAGATACTTCTGTGGCAGTGCCCCTGAATGCCAAGTGGGATCAGGCATTACTAGAAAAATTTGCCCAAGCGGACTTTGCCGCGCTAGAGGCTATGACCGAAGACGAGATCCGCCGTGAGGGTGGCCGTGGAGGTCAGGAAATCCGCTGCTGGATTGCAGCCTTTGCCGCTTTTGCCGAGCTGGGGCAGTACCAGATGACAACGCATGTCTATGAAGCTATCAGTGAGTGGATTGCAGGTTTCGGTATTGTTTCTGCTGAACTGAAAGATTAAGGAAACAGACAGATGAGCATTGAAACTATTGTTATTGTAGGAGCCGGTCAGGCAGGTGCGAGCGCTATCCTGGAACTTCGTGCCAATGGATATACAGGGAAAATCATACTGGTGGGTGATGAAGTCCATTTACCTTATGAACGCCCGCCTTTATCTAAAGATGTAATCTTGAAGCCTGAAGAAACCAAAGTTGAGATTCTTTCAGTGCAGAAGCTGGCAGAGCTAGGCGTTGAGGTCACCCGTGGCAATGCTGCAGTAAAAATTGATGCCGATACCCATCAGCTCACCCTGAAAAATGGTGAAGTACTTGGTTATGACAAGTTGTTACTGGCTACCGGTGGCGCGCCGCGCCGCTTGCCGGACCTGGATGCTTTAGGTAAACATGTTTATACCTTGCGTAATCTGGAAGACTCTCAGGCATTGGTGCCCGTATTGCAGCCCGAGCGCCGGATTATCCTGATTGGTGGCGGTGTGATTGGTCTGGAACTGGCATCATCAGCGCGCTCTAAACATTGTCAGGTAACTGTAATTGAAATGGGCCCTATGGTGATGGGTCGCTGCTCACCACGGTTACTCAGTGAGTTCTTGCTGACCCAGCATCGTCAGGCTGGTATCGATATCCGTCTTGAAACCAGAATTGCAGGCTGTAGCCTGCAGGGTGAAGAGGTGGTAATTCAACTGGAAGATGGTGAAGAGCTACGTGCAGATGCAGTCATATATGGCATCGGCATTATCCCAAATGCGCGTCTGGCAGTTGAGGCTGGGCTGGACGTTGATTTTGCTGTAAAAGTGAATGAGAACTGCCAGACTTCTAATCCTGATATTTATGCAGCAGGGGATGTTGCTACCCAGCTTCGTGCAGATGGCCAGTATAGCCGGGTTGAAACCTGGGAAAATGCCAATCTGCAGGCAGGTATCTTTGCACGCCATGTGATGGGTATTGAACATCCTAAAGCAAATCCGGCCTGGTTCTGGACTGATCAGCTCGGTATCAATTTCCAGTTTGTCGGTGACATGAGCGCGGCAGAATGGCATGTGCGCGGTACTATGGATATTAGCCAGGGGCCTGCCTCATCTTTTATTCTGTACGGAGTCAGTAATGGAATTATTGTGGCTGGTATTACGGTTAATGCCGCTAAAGATATGCGCCATCTGAAAAAAATGATTAGCAAAGGTATCGCTTTTCATGCAGATACACACTTAGACCTTGCCCAAGAGCTACGTAAAATTGCCTAAATAAAACGGCTTTCTATTGAACAGACCTATAGTATGGACCCACTATAGGTCTGTTTTTTATTGGTAAAAACTCAATTTTAAAGAATGAGCGATTTTATGAGTTCAACTGCTTCTGGCACTCCATCTGCATCGTTACTGTTTACTTCATCTGTTTATGCACTACTGGTATTGATCTGGGCAACCACGCCACTGGCCATTGTCTGGAGTGTAGAAGAAGTTCACCCGATGTGGGTACTCATTATTCGCTATTTTGGCGCTTCAATACTGGCATTCCTGATTCTAAAACTGATGCGTGCTCCATTACCTTTTGATCAGATGGCCATGAAGAGTTATCTGGCCGGTAGCCTGAACCTGATTGGTGCACAGTTATTTATCTATTTAGCAGCTAATTATCTTACTTCGGGGTTGATGGCTTTAATTTTTGGTTTTTCGCCACTGGTTGCCGGGCTGATTGGTCATGTCATCTTGAAAACTCAAAAATTGGTGGCACTACAATGGCTGGGCATGGCGATAGCAGTTGCAGGGTTAAGTTTCGTTTTTGCAGATCAGGCAGAAACTCAGGTAAATCCAATTGGCGTTATACTGATGTTTATCAGTATGGTGTCCTATATCAGCTCGATTTTCTGGGTTAAAGAGATTAATGCGCCTTTGGCCCCTATGTCTCAAGCAACAGGCTCGCTTTTAGTATCAGCACTGGCTTCACTACTGCTGGTTCCTTTTATTTATGAACATATACCGACTGCTATACCGGGTACTAAAACCATAATCGGGTTTTTATTTACCATGATTATGTCCTCTATTGTGGCGATGCTGTGTTATTTCTGGCTGATCAAGCGCTTAAATGCTTCTACAGTATCTTTAAGTAATGTGATTACCCCGGTATTGGCGCTTATACTAGGCGCCACACTGAATAATGAACAAATTGGTTCACATGCATTTGCTGGGGTAATTATTGTAATGTTTGGTATTGTTCTATACTTCTGGAAGGACTGGCACAGTCAATATAGAGCAAAAAAACATTAAACTTTAAATATTTATAGTTTAGTGGCTTCTATAAAAGCACGGGCGTGCCCTGCAACTTTAGCTGATGAAGATGTAATAACTAACAGCAGAGAAAACAACAAAAAATAAAAAAAGTTAGGCCCAAGTTTGGCTAAGATCAGGAAAGTCCATTAGAAAATTGAATCAGCCGGTCTGATAAAAATAAAATTAGGTCATTTTCCATGTCTGAATCCAATAAACTCGTTGTTTATGCAGCCCTGATCGGGAACCTGATCATTGCAATGGTCAAGTTCGTGGCAGCTTATCTGACGAACAGTTCGGCTATGCTGAGTGAGGCAATCCATTCAGTTGTTGATACCCTCAATGAAATCTTGCTGCTCTATGGACTGAAAAAATCCCAGCAGCCAGCCAATATGCGTCATCCTTTTGGTTATGGACGAGAACTGTATTTCTGGGCTTTTATTGTGGCCCTGATGGTGTTTGCATTAGGTTCGGTAGTTTCGATCTATCAGGGAATTCAGCATATTCGTCATCCTGAAGAAATCGTTTCACCGGTGATTAACTATGTTGTACTTGGAATTGCTATTGTTGTAGAAGGTACTTCATGGTTTATCGCTTTAAAAAGCTTTCGCAAAAGCAAGGGTAAACTTGGATACTTTCAGGCATTCCGGCGTAGTAAAGATCCGACTACATTTACAGTTCTATTTGAAGATACAGCTGCACTGCTTGGTTTGGTAATTGCATTGCTCGGTGTGTATTTTTCCCATACTTTGAATATGCCAGTACTTGATGGTATTGCTTCAATTCTCATTGGTGTGATTCTGGCTGTGGCAGCCCTATTGCTGGGCCGGGAAACCAAGGGATTGCTGCTGGGAGAAACTGCAGATCCCTTATTGCGGCAAAATGTTCTGAGTATTGCACAGCAGGACCCGGCGGTACTCTCGGCAAACGGTCTGATTACTGAACAGTTGGGTGCACATCAGGTGCTGGCTGCCTTGAGTCTTGAGTTTAAAGATAACCTGACTTCAGACCAGATTGAAGCCTGTGTAAACCGGATTGAGGCCAATACAAAAAAGGTGCATCCGGAAGTGGTGGCACTTTTTGTAAAACCCCAAACCCAGAAGGTCTGGATGGAACGTATGAAAGGTCGCCTCGATGACACAGCATAATCACGGCCAGATATCAGTATTTATACCTACAGATTTGCCGTTTTATATAAAGATTTTTATTCATGAATAAGCAAGCTCCTTACTCTTACCGTTTAAAGACGGAATCCTGCTGGTCACATACCTTGAGAAAACCTGACTTTAGTTTCAGCCCTTCTGACCATTACAATGGAGAAGAGTTCTTTAATTATGTGGCTCATCCGGCCGGTTATCGGCGCCGTGATCTGATCAAGTGGTTATATAGCCGTAAACCTTTGCCATGGGAAGAGGAAAATACACAGGCAGAAATTCCGGCACATGCGGGTCCACAGAACCGGCCACATGCCAGTATGGACGATTGGCAGGTCTGGTTTATTGGTCATGCTACCGTACTGATTCAAATCGGGCCGTATAATTTTCTGACAGATCCGGTGTGGGCAGACTATGTCAGTCCGCAGCAGGGTACAGGTCCAAAACGAAGCTGTACTGCCGGTATTGCATTAGAACAATTACCGGAAATTCATGCCGTACTCTTGAGTCATAACCACTACGACCATATGGACTTGGCAACTCTACGCTGGTTGCACAAAAAATTTGCCATGCCAATTTATACCGGGCTTGGCAACAGTTTTTATCTGCCTAAAAAGTTTCAGGTAATAGAAATGAACTGGTGGCAGGCTGCATTGTTGCATAAGTTTCAAATAGTGTACACACCTGCACAACACGGTTCAGGGCGTGGTTTGCGTGATCGTAACCGGGCTTTGTGGGGAGGCTTTTCAATCATACATGAGACCGGTCACTGTTTTTTTGCAGGTGACACAGGTTATTCACCGCATTTCAAACAGATTCATGCCGAACTGGGAGCTCCCCGGATCGCTTTGCTTCCGATCGGCGCATATGAGCCGCGAGAGTTGATGCAATATATGCATATGAATCCTCAAGAAGCATTTCAGGCACATTTGGATCTGGCACCCCGTCGTTCACTGGCAATCCATTACCGGACTTTCCAGCTCACAGATGAAGGTCGTGAGCAGCCTGAACAGGACCTGAATATAGCCATGCAAAATTCATCCAAACTGTTGGGGCCATTTTATTGCATACGGGAAGGAAGACGCCTCATTGTTTAAGGTCTTTATTCTGTTCTTGTACAATAAGCTGAACTGCCACTACAGAAAGCATTAGCATGGCAATATTCATGACTACCGGATTAAACGCAGCTGTAAGTTGAAGAGGTGCTATATATATAATCAGCAGTAGCAGTCCTATAAGTCCGATGATGTTTAAGCTATGCAAGAGAATAGATCTAGGCCATTTCAAGAAGAATAAACCGAACAGCATTTCGATGCCCCCGGACAGACCCAGCAAAATTTTAGCCAGCACCAGATCAATGCCCATATTTTGCCAGATTATGATTTCATCAGGAGATTGAAACAGAATCTTGGGAACAAGCCCCTGATATAACCAGAGTAAGGCTAACGTGAGCTGAATGGTAAAGAGTGGACGCATAAAGATATGCCTGGCATCTATTAGCAGTGTCTTTTCAGAAATTATTTTTAATTGATTTCTTCAGGAACAATATTCTCGCACATGGTGAGAATTTTTTGTAAAGAGTTAATGCTCTTATGCCTGACAAGCAAAAAAAGAAACCATACCAGATGGTTTCTTTTTAAAGGGTTTATTTCAGATTAGAGAAAACCTGGCTGGCCATAGGCCGGGTCCGAATCACGTGCAGCCTGGGCATCAGCTACTTCTAATCCCAGTGCTTTAGCAACACCTTCACCATAAGCCGGGTCGCAGGCATAACAGTTACGGATATGGCGGTATTTAACAAAATCCAGCGCATCTCCCATTGCCCGTGCCGTATTTTCAAATAAAACCTGTTTTTGCTCAGTATTCATGAGAGCAAAAAGTGCACGTGGCTGACTGAAATAGTCTGCATCATCCTGACGATAATCCCAGTATGTTGCATCACCTGTAATCTTTAATGGCGGCTCTTTATACTGCGGCTGTTCCTGCCATTGACTGAAGCTGTTTGGCTCATAATGTGGCAGGCTGCCATAGTTGGCATCAATCCGGCCCTGTCCATCACGGTGGTTAGAATGTACCGGACAGCGTGGTTTATTCACCGGGATCTGCTGATAGTTTACTCCCAGACGGTAACGTTGGGCATCGGCATAATTAAATAGGCGTGCCTGCAGCATACGGTCAGGTGATACACTAATTCCCGGAACCAGATTACTTGGCGCAAAAGCTGACTGTTCTACATCCAGAAAGAAATTTTCCGGATTACGGTTCAGTTCAAATTCACCGACTTCAATCAGTGGATAATCGGCATGTGGCCAGATTTTTGTCAGGTCAAAAGGATGATATGGTACTTTCTCGGCATCTGCTTCTGGCATGACCTGGACATACATGGTCCATTTCGGATATTCACCCCGTTCAATGGCCTCATACAGGTCACGCTGGTGGCTTTCACGGTCTTTTCCGATCAGTACTTCTGCTTCAGCATCTGTCAGATTTTTAATACCCTGCTGGGTACGGAAGTGAAACTTTACCCAAAACCGTTCACTGCTGGCATTAATAAAGCTATAGGTATGGCTGGCAAAACCATGCATATGTCGGTAGCTGGCAGGAATACCGCGTTCTGACATAACAATAGTGACCTGATGTAATGACTCAGGCAGCAAGGTCCAGAAATCCCAGTTATAAGTGGCATTACGCATATTAGTGCGTGGGTCACGTTTAACAGCTTTATTCAAATCCGGGAATTTACGCGGGTCACGCAGAAAAAACACTGGCGTGTTGTTACCGACCATATCCCAGTTGCCTTCTTCAGTATAAAACTTCAAGGCAAAGCCACGAATATCGCGTTCAGCATCAGCTGCTCCACGTTCACCTGCGACAGTGGTAAAACGTGCAAACATTTCAGTTTGTTTACCAATTTCAGAGAAAATGCTGGCACAACTATACCGGGTAATATCTTTGGTGACAGTAAATGTTCCAAATGCACCGGAACCTTTAGCGTGCATACGGCGTTCAGGAATAACTTCACGGACAAAGTTGGCAAGTTTCTCATTAAGCCACATATCTTGGGCTAAAAGCGGACCGCGTGGGCCAGCAGTCATACTATTCTGGTTGTCTACAACGGGCGCACCGAAGTCTGTAGTTAAGTGGCTGACTGGACACTTTTTGATGTCTTGACTCATGCTATGCTCCATTCTTTGAATGTCTGGTGCAGTGGTGCTCTAAAATAGGACCAGTTTTTCTGACTGAACTACTGATCAAATCACTGTATTCTAGCTGCCACTGTTTCCAGTATCGATAAGGAACCTTATATACCGGCATGTTCACTGCGTATTGGCTCTGCCTTGAACTACGAGCTATATAAACTTTCAGTATATCTGTTCTGTTAAGCATAATTTAGAGGTTATCTGATTGATTTACCAACGATAAAAATTAATGGTTTGTATAGGTAAAAACGATTATTATTTTATTTTTAATTAATTAATTAGATTTTAAGGGCTTAAGGGTAAAAAGCCGGAGATAGCGCGCCGGATATCTTGTTTCAGTTCAAACCAGTGCTGGTATTCCGGCTCCTGAAGCAGGGTCTGTGAAATCATGCCATAAATAATCCGGTGCAGATTGAGGGCAAGACTTTCGAGTTCTTGCCTAGGACAATTGCAGAGGTGCACAAGAACCTTACACCAGCTTTCTACATGTAAGCGATAGTGTTTTTGATAGGCAGACAAACTGGAAATCTGACGTTCAAGTAAAAATAAAGTGGCCCAAATGTGCTGTTCTTGCCAAATACTCTGAATCTGGAAATTAACCAGTGCTTCAATATATAACGCTAATTCTAAAGAGGCTTCTAAGGTATTGGCATACTGTTCTAGGGCTTTGGCCTGCTGTTTAATGTACTGATGGATGCAAAGTGCGGCCAGTTCATCTTTATCACCAAAGTATTCATAAAAAGTACCCAAGCCGACACCTGCCAGCTCGGTAATATCCCGAATAGTGATATCAGGGTAATCTTGAGTATCTAAAAGCCGAACAAAGCTTTCTAGTAAGGCGGCCTGAGTCATGCGCGCACGTGACTGTTGCGGTTTGCGGCGAGCTTTAAAGGCTGGTGTTTTCATATAGGAGAAACCGAACACTATATAGAGCTGATTCTTTTATACTGAAGAAAGATAAGAATGACTATATGGAAAGAAGAATGAATACATGGGCGACTCATCAAATCCAGAATCAGTTTGATGAACTTCAAGACTATAACCTGTTTGATACCGATCCGATATTACAGGAAATATTGCAACGCCATCAAAGTCAAGATCAGGCTAGGCTAAGCCAGTTAGGTACGATAGCCGGTTCTGCCGAATATTATCAGTATGCCGAACAGGCTAACCGCTATACACCGGAGCTTAAGGCGTTTGATGCACGTGGCCGGCGCTGTGATGTAATTGAGTTTCATCCGGCTTGGCATCAGTGGATGGCACTCAACCGCAGCTATGAAGTCCATGCCTATCCTTTTAGTAAACCAGATGATGCACAAGGCTGGCTGAACTGGGCAGCACGTTTTTATTTAAATGGGCAGATCGAATGCGGTAGTCTGTGTCCAACTGCCATGACGCTTGGCAGTATTCCCTTGCTACAGCGTGAACCGGCGCTATGGCAACAGCTGGGTGATAAATTACTGTCGCAGCATTATGATGTACGCGACCTGCCCATAGACCAGAAAAAATCAATCTGGTTAGGCATGGGCATGACTGAAAAACAAGGTGGCTCCGATGTGCGTGCCAATCAGACCAAAGCAGTACCAGTCGGACAGCGTGGACGTGGGCAGGGTTATCTGATTACCGGTCATAAATGGTTTTTTTCAGCGCCGATGTGTGATGCACATCTGGTGGTCGCCAATACCGAACAAGATGGTTTGGCCTGTTTCTTTGTGCCGCGCTGGCTGGAGGATGGCCGCAAAAACAGTATTCATGTGCAGCGCTTAAAAGATAAGGTGGGTAACCGCAGTAATTCCAGTAGTGAAGTCGAATTTCAGGAGGCTTGGGGAATCATGCTGGGTGAGGCGGGCAGAGGTATTCCGACTATTATTGAAATGGCCGCATATACCCGGCTGACCTGTGTAGTAGGCAGTAGTGCCATGTTGCGTCAGGCACTGGTTCAGTGTCTAGCCTATACCCGGCAGCGTCAGGCTTTTGGTAAACCTCTGGCAGCACAGCCTCTCATGCAATCAGTACTGACCGATCTGGCATTGGAATCTGAAGCAGCAGTACAGTTAGCTATGCATCTGGCTTCCTGCTACCAGCAAGATGATCCGCTGTCTAAAGCCTGGCAACGTCTGATGACGCCAGCTGCAAAATTCTGGATCTGTAAAAGAGTGGTAGAACTGAGTGGCGAAGCAATGGAGGTTTTTGGAGGCAATGGCTACGTCGAAACCGGAATCATGGCACGTATTTTCAGGGAAGCACCGGTAAACTCAATCTGGGAAGGTTCAGGCAATGTAATGTGCCTAGATGTATTACGTGCGGTACAGCGTGACCGCGAATCTATAGAGATTTTAATACATTCATTTGCCGGAACTATTCAGGATGAACCATTGTTACAACAGGAATTACAGCAGTTGCTACAGCTTTTCGCACAAAGTCCAGATCAGCTGCAATTTATGGCACGGACTTTAGTGAGTCGCCTGGTCATTCTGGCACAAGCAGTACTATTGAAAAAATATGCTCCAGATTTTGTAGCAAATGCCTTTATCCAGACTCGCTATACGGCATTTCATGGTCGGGTTACAGGACTGATCGATCTCCATTTAGTTGATATGCAGCGTGTACTGGAACGGGCTTTTCCTGCTTAAAGTTTCTATAATTTTAAGGGTATAAAAAAGCATCTTGATGAGAGGGTAGCGTGACTTTAAAAAATACATACTGCCCCCATCAATATCTCTTGCCAGCAGAGTAAAATAGGCGATAATCTGCTGGCACAGGCTCTGTGTAAAAATAATACTCTGAATTAATCTGACCTGATAGGTAAACACTATGGCAAAAAGCAAGAAGCAGCCAGAAGTTATTATTCATAACTTTGTTGCTAAACATATGCATGAAGTCAACCGCAGTCATGTATTTACAGACCGCAAAAAAAATGCAAAACGCGGTTATAGCAAACATAAGCAAGGGCGATATTCTGATGATTATCGTCCTTCCTGTTTCAGCTTTGCAGCTTAAGTTAAGCTGACATTTATACCACCAGACGGCTAGATTTCACCATATCAGTCAGGCCATGCGTTTTAAAGTAATGCTCAAGCCAGCTTTTTACGACCAGTGGATTATTCATTCTCAGTACTTCTTCCAGTAACTGTTCAGCATCACTAAACGGTGTATGACAGATTGCTTTTCGTACCCGTAAAATATTACTTGAACTCATGGAAAGAGTATTAAAGCCCATTGCCATTAACAGTACTGCCGAAAGTGGATCGCCTGCCATTTCTCCACAAATACTGATAGGTTTGTTATATTTCCGGCATTCTCCCACCAGGCGGTAGAGGGCTCGCAGTACTGAAGGATGAAAATGTGAATAGACATTGGCAACCCGAGGATTATTACGGTCAACTGCCAGCAAATATTGAGTCAGGTCATTCGAACCCACTGAAAAGAAATCTACCAGATCGGCGAATTCATCAATCTGTAACAGTACACTCGGTACTTCCACCATGATTCCGATTTTTGGTTTAGTGATCTTGACCTGCTCTTCTTCCTGAACCGCGACCCAGTCCCGTTCTAGCAGGTAAAGCACTTCTTCTACTTCACTGACACTGGTTACCATAGGCAGCAAAATATGCAGGTTGTTGAGCCCAATGCTGGCTTTGAGCATGGCACGAATCTGTGAGGAAAAAATTTCCGGATGGTCTAATGTAAAACGCAGACCACGCCAGCCGAGCGCCGAATTTTCTTCTTCAATTGAAAAATATGGCAGATCTTTATCTGCACCAATGTCAAGCGTACGCATTACTACCGGTTTATTGGCAAAGTGGCTCAGCTGCTGGCGGTAAATTGCACGCTGTTCTTCTTCACCCGGAAAACGGTCACGCAGCATAAAGGGGATTTCAGAGCGGTACAGGCCTACACCTTTGGCGCCGCGTTGAACACCACGGACCACATCGATCATTAAACCAGTATTGACGTAAAGCGGAACCACATGTCCATCTGGCGTGATCGCATCACGAGTCTCATACTGTTTTAAATCCTTGGCGATCTGCTCTTCTTCTTTTTGCACATCTTTATAGCGCTGACGCAGGCGCCGTGGCGGATTAATAAAAACCCGGCCTTGATAGGCATCTACAATCATCTCGACATCATCAAGCGTATTAACGGGTAATTCGGTTACACCGACAACAGTCGGAATACCTAATGCCCGCGCTACAATCACCATATGTGAGTTGGTTGCGCCTTCAGAGGTGACAATCGCAGCAATTTTATCGACAGGTAGCTCTACCAGTGCCGCCGTACTGATTTCTTCACCAATTAAAATACTGTCAGCACTTAGTTCACGGTGACCAGACTCAGCCTCCTGCAAATAAGCCAGAATACGTCGGCCTAAATCTTTTAAGTCTGCCACCCGTTCACGCAGATAATCATCTTCCATCAGGGAGAACAGATTAATATGTTTATCAATTACCCGGCGGACAGCGCCCTGTGCCCAGCTGCCATTTCGAATCAACTCTTTAATCTCGGCCGGCAAAGCATTTTCATCCAGCATCCGTAAAAAGACACTAAACAGCGCCCGTTCATCAGAAATCAGGGAATCCTGCATTTTCTCATCCAGTGCCTTGATTTCAGTACGCACTGACTGTACCGCCTGATCAAGTAAATTCAGCTCATCGCTAATATCTTCTGCTTCACGGTCAGGCACGGCAGCCAAATCAGCCGGAGGATATAAAATGATTGCACGGCCTAAGGCGATTCCACCTGCACCTGAAACGCCTTGAAAGGTTTTATAAGTGGTAGAGTTATTGAATTTTCGAAAGACATCAATATTGCCTACAGCATGGGCATGAGCAATAACGCCGGAGAGCTGTGCACACAGCGTGACTAGAAAAGACTCAGCCGCTTCACTGAAATCCTGTGATTCCCGATTTTGTACAACCAATACACCCATCACCTTACGGCGATACATGACTGGCACTCCTAAAAAGGAGTTATAGATTTCCTCACCGGTTTCTGGCAAATATAAAAATCGTTCATGTTTAGGAGCATTGTCGAGGTTGACGATTTCCTCACGCTGACCGACCAGTCCAACCAGGCCTTCACCTACCTGTAACGAGACATTCCCGACAGATTCTGGCTTTAAACCTTTTGAAGCCATAAGCAGATAACGCTGATTGCGTTCATCTAGCAGATAAACCGAACACACATCCACATTCATGGCCTCGGCCACCCGGTTCACCATAATTTCCAAGGACTCATGCAGACTGACCGACGCATTGATTTCCTGCACAATACGTCTTAGGGTGTCCAGCTGCATGTTTGACATGGATGAATGCTCCAAATATTTTTAAATCTGTTTACTCTTTATAACAGCAGCCCTGACAAAAATCATTCGCGAAAATGCTGAATTTTCAGGATGGCTGCTGTGGTAACTGCATACACAATTCCATCATGGCCCTACGGTAAACATCCCGTTTAAAGTTTACCACCTGTCCGAGTGGATACCAGTAACTGACCCATTGCCACTGGTCGAATTCTGGCGGATTGGACAGGTCCAGCTGGATATGCTCGGAAGAGGCCACTAGTTTTAATAAAAACCACTTCTGCTTTTGTCCGATACATACAGGCTCTGAATCGGAGCGGATGTACCGGTGTGGCAAACGATAACGCAGCCAGCCTTTAGTCTGCGCAATAATTTCAACGTGTTCAGGCAATAAGCCGACTTCTTCTCTCAGTTCACGATAAAGTGCCTGCTCAGGGGTCTCTCCAAACTGGATCCCTCCTTGTGGAAATTGCCATGCATTGTGTCCAATGCGTTTTGCCCATAACACCTGTCCATCATCGTTTGCCAAAATGATCCCGACATTCGGTCGGAAACCTTCTGAGTCGATCATTTGGCTACCTAAATTTATCTATTGGCTTAACTTTGAAATCGGGGATGATAAATAACTGCATCCAGCTCGAAAAAAGATCAAAGTAAAATGTTAAAAATTGCTATGATCTTAACGAATTTCTATCGACTAGCGGAGATAGATTTACATTTTTTTGCTTTAAATTTCAGTTTTAACGAGAATTTTTATGAAATTGGCTTTATTTGATCTGGACCATACGCTCCTTAACACCGATTCTGACCATTCTTGGGGAGAATTTCTGGTCAATGAGGGACTGGTCGATCCGGTACGTCACCGTCAGATCAATGACAGCTTCTATGAAGACTATAAAGCTGGTCAGCTGGACCCGATTGCTTACAATGAATTTGTTTTTGAGTTTTTGACAAAACATGATTTACCTTACCTGACCGAATTGCATGAACGATTTATGCAAAAAGTTATTCGTGCGCAAATGCGGCCTCAAGGGTTTGAAACTGTCAAAAAACATCAGGCATTGGGTCATGAAATTGTCGGGATTACCGCAACTTCAGACTTCATTACTGCGCCTATTTTCCGTGAATTCGGTATTACCGAGATTATTGCCACCAATGCAGAGCTAATTGATCATCGGTATACTGGCAAGGTAACTGGAATAGCATGTTACCAGAAGGGTAAGCTGGCTCGTCTGGAACAATGGTTAAATGGCCGTACAGTAACCGAATCGTGGGCTTATTCGGACTCAATTAATGACCGGTTTTTGCTCGAATATGCAAGCCATGCTATTGCAGTCAATCCGGATGAGCGCTTGCAGGCCTTGGCCGAGGCGCAGGGATGGGAAATTCATGACTGGTCAATCTAAGCTGTATATCCGGTTTCAAAATATAGCACTTCGAGGTGCTATATTTTTATTTCTGTATCCATCATGTCGATCAGTTCCAGCATGGCTCTGGACTGGCTGCGCCCCGGGTGCCATACCAGACCCAGTTTACGGCTCATTTCCAGCGGAATATCCAGGCGTTGTAAATCCTGATTAATCAGATTTTGTGGCAGGACGGACCAACCTAGACCGATTGAAACCAGCATGCGGATTGATTCTAAAGGATTATTGCTCATTGTGATTTTGGGTTTTAATCCCTTCTTTTCAAATTCCGCAAGCGTAATCTGGCTGGTATAGGTCTGAATTGAAGGTAGCAGGCTCGGATAGGCGATCAGGTCTTCCAGCTTTAAGTTACTGCGCTGGGCGAGTGGGTGAAAAGGTGCGGCTACAAAAACCAAAGGATCATTCCAGATGGTACTGTAATTCAGACGGCTATCTCCCTGTGGCGGCAAGGTTAAAAATGCCAGTTCCAGATCACCCGCGAGCACCTGTTCGTGTGCCTGTTCAGAGTCAACAAAATGTACATCCAGTGTCACATCTGGAAATTGTTGTACATATTTCTTCAAATGATGGGGTAAGTGATGCAGTCCGATGTGATGACTAGTGCCAATTTTTAGGCGTCCCTGCACCTGACTTTGTTCATGACTCAAAGTATGGTGGATATCACCTAGCTCATTTAACCAGTTTTTGACTTTAGGCAAGAGAGAGTGGGCCGCATGAGTCGCCTGTACACCTCGTCCCGCAGATTCAAAAAGTTTAACTCCGAAGTAATCCTCCAGACTGTGGATACGTTTGGTCACCGCAGGCTGGGTGATAAATAGTTGCTCGGCAGCTTGGGAAATGGAACCAGTTTCCATTACCTTGACAAAAGCTTCGAAGGCGGCAAGATTCATGTGGATACTCTATCCTATAAGGATTTTTTATATATTCAGTATTATTTATAAAATTTAAGAAATAATAAAGCAAATCCGATTTTAAATTATTTCTAATGAATAAAATTTTTTAATTCCAAAAAGTTTAATAATTAATAAAAATGATAAATTAGATTTATGTAAAATAGCGATTATAATTTAAAATAATTTAGGAAATACCCAGTCCTTGGAGCACGTCGACATGGCAGGCAATCAATCAGCAGCAAAAACATTATATGACAAATTATGGGATGATCACTTGGTTTCCCAGCGGGATGATGGTTCATGTCTACTCTATATCGACCGTCATTTATTGCATGAAGTGACATCTCCGCAGGCTTTTGAGGGATTACAGCTAGCAGGCCGTCAACCTTGGCGCTTAAGTGCCAATGTTGCAACACCTGACCATAATGTACCTACCTCCAAGGCAGAGCGGGCACAGGGCATTGCCGGTATCGCAGATGAAACCTCACGAATTCAGGTGCAAACCCTAGATGACAACTGCAAGACATTTAATATTGTAGAATTTGGTATTAATGATATCCGTCAGGGAATTGTACATGTGGTTGGGCCGGAGCAGGGCCTAACCTTACCAGGTATGACAGTAGTCTGTGGCGACTCACATACTGCAACTCATGGAGCATTTGGCTGTCTGGCTCACGGGATTGGTACATCAGAAGTTGAACATGTGCTGGCAACCCAGTGTCTGGTCCAGAAAAAAATGAAAAATATGCTGGTTCGTGTCGATGGCCAGCTTGGTCAGGGTGTCACGCCAAAAGATGTAGTCCTGGCAATTATTGGCAAGATTGGTACCGCAGGTGGCACAGGCTATGCCATTGAATTTGGTGGTCAGGTTTTCCGTGACATGTCGATAGAAGGCCGCATGACCGTGTGCAATATGGCAATTGAGGCTGGTGCACGTGTAGGCATGGTCGCAGTCGATGAAAAAACCATTGAATACGTCAAAGGCCGTAATTATGCCCCGCAAGGTACAGAATGGGATCAGGCTGTGGCTTACTGGAATACCCTGCATTCGGATAGTGATGCAGTATTCGATACGGTAGTTGTATTGCAGGGCGAAGAGATCGAACCACAGGTCTCATGGGGTACTTCACCTGAAATGGTTATTCCTGTATCGCAGGCTGTACCTATGTTAGAACAGGCTAAAGATGATGTACAACGCAATGACTGGACCCGTGCTTACCAGTATATGGGCTTAAATGGCGGACAGCCTTTGGCTGAAATCCAGCTGGACCGTGTCTTTATTGGTTCATGTACTAACTCCCGTATTGAAGATATCCGTGCAGCAGCAGAAGTCATTAAAGGCCGACAGGTGGCATCAAGCATCAAACAGGCGATGGTGGTGCCGGGTTCTGGTTTGGTAAAACAGCAGGCTGAGGCCGAAGGTCTTGATAGAATCTTTATTGAAGCAGGTTTCGAATGGCGTGAACCGGGCTGTTCCATGTGCTTAGCTATGAATGCAGACAAGTTACAGCCAGGCGAACACTGTGCTTCTACTTCTAACCGTAACTTTGAAGGCCGTCAGGGCAATGGTGGACGTACTCATCTGGTAAGTCCAGCGATGGCAGCTGCTGCGGCAATTGCCGGTCATTTTGTTGATGTTCGTTCTTTCTAAGGAGCACACCATGAAAGCATATACTGTTGAACAGGGAATCGTTGCGCCATTAGATCGTGCGAATGTCGATACTGATCTGATCATTCCAAAGCAGTTTTTAAAGTCCATCAAACGGACCGGTTTTGGTGATAACCTGTTTGATGAATTACGTTATCTGGATGAAGGCTATCCGGGTCAGGATAATTCAGTGCGTCCGATCAATCCGGATTTTGTCTTGAACCGGCCACGTTATCAGGATGCCAATATTTTGTTGGCACGTCAGAACTTTGGTTGTGGTTCCAGCCGTGAGCATGCACCTTGGGCGCTAAATGAATACGGCTTCCGTACCGTTATTGCACCAAGCTTTGCTGATATTTTCTTTAATAACTGTTTTAAAAATGGCATGCTGCCGGTCATTTTACCCGAGTCAGTGGTCGATCAGTTATTTCAGGAAGTAAATACCCATGAAGGCTATCAGCTCACAGTAGACCTGGCCGCTCAGCAGGTGCGTACACCTGATGGTCAAAGCTTCAGTTTTGAGGTTGACCCGTTTCGCAAGCATTGTCTGTTAAACGGTTTTGATGATATCGGTCTGACTTTACAGGATGCAGATTTAATCCGTGAATATGAAGCGAAAATCCAAAAGTCACGTCCATGGGTTTTCAATAATATTCAAGGTTAAGCTCGACATTTAGGCGTAGCGCAGGAGCCCAAGTCTTGCTAACATGTTTGACTATAAAAATATTTATAGTTTCTCTATATATGAGGTTGGGCTCGGACGATGAACAGGATATTCGGCCATAGTGTTATTATCAGTTTATGTGGCGTGTTACTTAGTGCATGTCAAAGTACTCAGAACGCGGTAGACACTGTCCGTATTAAATATGCGGAAAAACCAGAATCTCAGACGAATGCGCTGATTTACTGTTCAGGAACAGAAAACTGTGAATTTGAGCGGATTAGTGATATTCAAATCGTTGATCCCTTAACACATCGGGTAAATTCGGAAGCAATCCGTGAAGGAATTGTACGTTTGCAGGGCAGTTCCCTCAGCCAGCCGAATCCGTTGTACCTGTCAGTTCCAGCCAAACAGTATGAAGTGGTAATCCGTTTTTATCCTATATCGCAGGATCGGGCTGAAAAACTGCATGTCATTCATCAGTTCAAGGCTAATCAGCGCTACACCTTTCATATGTTTCGTGATCGTTCAAGCAGAACCGGAAGCTTGCTAAATGTTTCAGCACCTGATCCGCTCTGTGTCGATCTGCAACAGGAAAAACGCACGATTCGCCGGTTCTGCCGTCCTTATAATGTATTGACGGGTTTGGGCGAGTTTGTGGAAAAGAAACTTTAATCGCTCATCAGCTGTAGATATACGCTGGTTTTAAAATTATGGAAATGCATATGTCCAAACACATCCTCATTTTAGCTGGCGACGGCATCGGACCTGAAATTATTGCAGCAGCAGAACAGGTCCTTCACCGTGTGAATGAAAAATTTAGTTTGGACTTGAGCTGGGAACAGGGACTGTTGGGCGGGGCCGCAATTGATGCACATGGTGAACCCTACCCTGAAGTTACCAGTCAGCAGGCAAAAAAGGCAGATGCGATTCTGCTTGGTGCTGTAGGTGGACCTAAATGGGATACGATTGAACGTTCAATCCGTCCTGAGCGTGGTCTTCTTAAAATCCGTAGCGAGTTGAATCTGTTTGCTAATCTGCGTCCGGCAATTTTATATCCCCAGCTGGCAGATGCTTCAAGTTTAAAACCTGAAATTGTAGCTGGACTGGATATCCTGATTGTACGTGAGTTAACGGGGGGAATCTATTTTGGCCAGCCACGCGGAATCCGGGAACTGGAAAATGGTGAAAAGCAGGGTTATAACACCGATGTATACAGCGAATCTGAGATCAAGCGAATAGCTAAAGTCGCTTTTGAGATTGCTGGACTGCGTGGTGGAAAAGTCTGCTCGGTTGATAAAGCCAATGTACTTGAAGTCACTGAACTCTGGAAGCAGACAATAACTGCATTTCAGGCGGAGCAATATCCAGAGGTCCAATTATCACATATGTATGTCGACAATGCAGCCATGCAGCTGGTACGTGCGCCAAAACAGTTTGATGTCATCGTAACCGGTAACCTATTTGGGGATATTCTCTCTGATGAAGCTGCAATGCTGACCGGTTCGATTGGAATGCTGCCATCTGCCTCACTGGATGAACATGGTAAAGGTATGTATGAACCTTGTCATGGTTCAGCACCTGATATTGCCGGCCAGAATATTGCCAATCCGCTAGCCACTATTTTGTCGGTTGCCATGATGCTGCGCTATACTTTCCGTGAAGAAACTGCAGCTCAAGCGATTGAAGATGCAGTAGGCCAGGTATTAGACCAAGGCTTGCGTACTGCAGACATCATGTCACAAGGCATGCAAAAAATCGGAACTGCTGAAATGGGCCAGGCAGTAGTGCAGGCACTCGGCTAATTTAAAAAAGAAATAAAGAACGCAGCTTATGCTGCGTTTTTCATTTTAGTTATAGGATGAGCTAACAGGAACGGCCACGATATTGCACATCTTTGGCAATATTATTTTGAAGAATAAAACTGATCTGACAATACATATCAATTTCATAAGAGTTGGCACCTAAACTGGTAGGAGGGGCAATGACAGCTCCACCTGTGCCTACAGATTGCAGGCCAGACGGAATAGGTACAGCAAGGGGTCGCAAAATCGTATAGCTGAGCTGGTTTGCAGTCTGCACTGGTGAACCTTTAAGCTCATAGCCTAAAGCTGGCAGATTAATCTTGGCTTTAATCTGTTCAGCAGATTGCCCAATAAACTGTTCCAGATAAGTATCGAGATTTGGCTGTGCCTGATAGGTTGTAGTGCAGGCAGTCAATAAACCGGTAAAGCCCAGACCCAGGAAAACAAGTTTTAAACTGTTCATGATCTAACCTATAAATCAGAAAACAGTATCAAGCTTAAGATTTTTAAAAACCATAAAGCGTTATAGAACAGTAAAACACGATAAAAGGCGGGATCAAATACAGGAATCTATAAAGAAATTCGGATAGGTAATTTATAAAATATAAAAACAGGTATAAAAAAAGCCACGAAATAGAGGTGGCTTTTTATATTTACTCAGACTTAGCGGGCACGATAAGTAATACGGCCTTTAGTTAAGTCATAAGGCGTCATTTCAACTTTAACGCTGTCGCCAGTCAAAATACGAATATAGTGCTTGCGCATTTTGCCAGAAATATGTGCAATCACTTCATGACCATTCTCTAAACGGACACGGAACATAGTATTAGGAAGCGTTTCGGTGACAACGCCTTCGAACTCAATGAGTTCCTCTTTATTGGCCATAGCCTACCTGATGATCAAATTGGAAAGGCGCAAATTATAGCCAATTTTTGTGTCAAACACAAGACACATCAGGCCTGTCGAGGTTCTAGCTGCTAGTAAATTAAGCGAAGTCATTTCATAAATATTTTCAACAAAAAATACCTGAATAGAGTTGTCAGTTCGGCCAATCACAGTTAATCTAAAATTAATGTTTTAAGTATAAATGAATAACATACAAGGAAGGGTATTGCGTGGGTCAGCTAACTGATGCATCGGTTGTGTTGCGATTTGGCTATCAAGCGATTCGTCGTGCGGGATTACCAACCGAAGAAATATTAACAAAAGCAGGCGTTGCACTGAATCAGGTTGAAATCAATGCACGTACACCTTTAAGTGCACAACATGCTTTCTGGACAGCAGCTGAAGAAGTCAGTAAAGACGCTGATATCGGGTTACATCTAGGTGAACATCTGCCGTTATATCGGGGCCAGGTAATTGAACATCTCTTTATTAGTAGTGATAATTTTGGCGAAGGCCTGAAACGTGCTTTGGCTTATCAGCGCCTGATCAGTGATGCTTTTCATGCTAAACTTATCATAGAAGAAGACAGCTGCTATTTAACAAACGGATCAGTAGCTTCTCCTGATAATCTGGTTAACCGCCATTTTTCTGAGTGTGCGATGTCAGGCGTGCTACGCTTCTTCAAATTTATTACCGAGGGGAATTTCACCCCGATCTTCATTGATTTTAATTTTAGTGAAGGCGCATCGCCAGATGAATACCTGAGGGTTTACGGTTGTCCGGTCAGTCTGGGCCAGAAAGAAACCCGCCTGTATTTTGACCCCTCTATTCTAGATTATCCCTTATGGCAGGCCGAGCCGGAATTATTACAGCTACATGAACAGCTGGCACTGGAAAAATTGCAGGAACTGGCACGTTATGACCTGGTCGGAGAAGTACGGCGTGCGATCGGTTCTACGCTGGAAAGTGGTGAAACAACCTTGGAAACTGTAGCTGCCCAGTTGAATATCACGCCTCGACGCCTACGCACCCAACTGAGTGAAGCTAATACCAGTTTTCAGCAAATACTCTCTGATTACCGTTGCCGACTGGCAAAAAAGCTTCTTGCCAATACCAGTGAAAGTGTAGAACGCATTGTATATCTGACAGGCTTTTCTGAACCGAGTACCTTTTATCGGGCTTTTAAGCGCTGGACCAATGAAACACCGGTAGAGTACCGAAAACGCAAACAGCGTTAAAAAAATGCCGGTCTGAGACCGGCATTTTCTATTCTGGCAAGTTAAGCCAATGTGGGCCAAGTGGTAATTGCGGTAATGCAAACTGCTCGGGATAATAAGCCTGAATAAAATACAGCCCATCTGCAGGAGCAGTCATACCTGCAGCACGGCGGTCTTCTGCTGCAAAAATACTATCAATATGGTCAATGTCATACATGCCTTGTCCGACTTCTAGCAAACAACCTACAATATTTCTGACCATATGATGCAGAAAACCATTGGCCTGTATATCTAGGACCAGATAACGTCCGTGCTCGAACAGCTCGCAGTGAGTTACATCACGTATCGGCTGGTTAGACTGGCAGGCAGCAGCACGAAAGCTTTCAAAGTTATGTACACCACGAAACTTTTTTGCAGCTTTCTTCATCTTTTCAATATCAAGCTGCTGATAAACATGAGTCACCTGTTTATGCAGTAAGGCAGGCCGATATGGGGCATTGTAAATGACATAACGATAGCGGCGGGCACAGGCCTTGAATCGGGCATGAAAATCTTCACCCATGGGTTGTAACCACTGTAGTGCAATATCTTTTGGTAACTGGCTGTTTGAACCCATCATCCAGCCGCGTTCCGTGCGAATGGCATGGGTATCAAAGTGTGCAACCATATTAGTGGCATGTACACCAGCATCAGTACGCCCGGCACCATGCAGAATAATTTTTTCATCGGCAATTTTACTTAAAACCCGCTCCAGAGTTTCTTGCACACTCGGGACACCGGCCTGCTGAGTTTGCCAGCCCCGATAACGAATGCCGCAAAACTCTATACCGACTGCATAACGTTGCATACTGTTCCTCTTTTAAGGCTGCGTAGACCAGCCCTGATACCGTTGCTCGCAAGATGGATATTTTAAATAGATTTGCAGGGCTTTTGCATAAAGATCTGCATTGCTATATGTGTTATTGACTAAAATATTGGCTTGTTTAACCCAGCTACTGACTGCATAGCGTTGATCCATGCTGCCAAAAGGAACCTGAGTAGCCAGAACAGGTAAGCAGCCCTTATGCTGAAATTTTTGCAAGCATTCAATAACAGCCTGGTTAACTGCCAGATTTCCTGTGCCAAAACCTTGTAGAATTAAAAAGTGTGGGGGTTCATCTTGTAATAAGCCCAAATTCTTGATGAGATGTTCTACAGGTTGAGGCTGAAGTTGCCAGCTGATCAGGTTAAAACTCATCGCCTGTTCAATTATGTCATCCTGGACGGAAATCTCTTCCTTATAAACAGGGAAATCCTGGTCAGCCTCTATTCCTTTAAAAGCATCCAGTTCGGTAGTATGCATTTTCATGACAGACTGGGCATGAAAAACCTGCTGGTGAAATGCCAGATAGACTCCGGCCGGTTTGCGGGAAACCTGTTCCAAAGCAAAATATAAATTATCGGCAGCATCTGTAAATACCCGGGGAACATTGCCCTGAATATCAAGCAACGGATACTGGCTACCTGTTAATATTACATGGCAAGACTGGCCTAAAAAACGTGCCAGCAATGCTGCAGCATAACTTAATGTATCTGTACCATGGATCACCACAAAGTAAGTGTAGCGTACTTTAAGCTGCTGTATATACTGTACAAGCAAAAGCCAGTCAGCAGCACTACAGGCACTACTATCTTTAATTACGGGTGCAGCAAGACAGTCGACCTGATACTTGGCAGGAAGAGTATTTTGCAGTTTAGGGAGAAACTCTGTTTCCGGCATGGGCGTCAATGGCTCACCTACACAGCCGAAAGTTCCTCCCATATAAAGTAAAGCAATCTTTTTCATCATAAAAAAAGGCAGTCATATGACTGCCCTATACTAAATTGAACACACTCAAGAAGCTATTTGATTGAGTATTTTTTTTGACTGTTCTTGCTGTTCAGGATTGAACTGGTCCTGATTCTGACTAAGCAGATGACGTGCAGACTCATAGGCGCCCAACTCGACATAGCGCTGCGCCAATTCCAGATCCAAATTAATGGCATTGATCTGTGCCAATTCGGGAAATGCCTGAACCAGGGGATCATTCTGGTGAATATCAGTTGTTGAAACTACAGCTGATGTCTCAGAAGCATGAACAGATGAAACTTGTGGCTCAGACAGGGCAGGTTCAGTCGAAATTTCAACGGGTTCAAGTTTGAAATCTAAACCGGATGCTGGAGCATGGGTTGCTGACGGAACCGTTTCAAAATCAAGAGTTACCGGTTTGACACTTTCAGGTTTCTCTTCCTCTTGAGGACTCAGATGAAGCTCACCAAAATTGAAGTCCAGCGCAAGTGGTACGGACTGGTTTTGACTTTGCTCCTGAGCAAGAGCTGTCTTGTCTGTAGATCGCTCTTCTTGACTCTCAAGTGGGAAAGAAAAATCAACAGTTCTATCTTGATCAAGGACAGTGGCTTGTGGCGGCTGTTCGGTTTCTGTTGGTTTAGTCTTGATTTCACCGAAATTAAACTCTAAGGGCGCAAGTTCAACTACAGCTTCTTTGGGTTGTACAGATGGGGCTGGTTCTGCCTGTAACTCATCA
Organism: Acinetobacter sp. FL; assembly: GCF_040744925.1. Classification (NCBI taxonomy): domain Bacteria; kingdom Pseudomonadati; phylum Pseudomonadota; class Gammaproteobacteria; order Moraxellales; family Moraxellaceae; genus Acinetobacter; species Acinetobacter sp. FL. Next base: position 379,014 of record NZ_CP160437.1, read on the forward strand.
AATGAAGGCGTTAAAACGGGAATATTTACCGGAGCTTGCTGTACCAGAGCATCAAAATCAGCACTATTGTGTGCATGTGGCTGTGATAGAGTGACAGGAGCAGGTTCAGGAACATCTGTTGTTACAGCGAACTCGATCGCATCAGGTTGTTGTTGCTGATTATAAGCTTGATACTTCTGTTCTGCCTGTCTGGCAATTTCCTCTAATCCCAAAGAGTGAAGATGCTGAATTAGCTGATTTATGGCAAATTCATCTTTTTGGTCTAGATGAATTTTAAGTAATAATAAATATAATTCATGCTGAGTGTTATCACGGTTCAGTGCCTGATTAATCTGTGCTTCAGCAGAAAAGTAATTACGCTGTTCAATCAGATTCTCAATTTTACGATGAACATCAGCAGGAATAGGGGTGGATGTTTTTTGTTGAGTTGCTATCGGATCTTCTACAATGCGAGCCGCTTTACGCTTGTGAGTAGTTTTAACTGCTTTGGTTTTTGCAACTTTTTTAGACGCTTTTTTCCGTGAACTGCCTTTTGTTGCAGAACTGTCATCCTGCTGGGCCGCTTCACGTTTTTTAAGAAAAATTGCGATGACCAAGAGCAGGACAAATGGAATCACATACAACAACATAATTTAAACCCCTTAATACTGAACCATCATGGCAGCTAATTTCTGATTGAAATCTTTTTAACTGCGTCTTGACCTATTTTTTTGTCTGCTGTGCTTTGAGTTGCTGTTCGAGCTGCGCCAGCCGGGCATTTAATAATTGGATCTTGTGATCCTTTTTCTGTAATGCCAGATCTAGCTGCGTTACGTTCTTCTGTAATTTAACGGTTTTTTCACGAGCTGTCATAACTTTTAATACTAAATCCGCACTGCTCATGGACTGGTCGTTATTTCTTTTAGCATTTCCTTGAGCTGTATTTTTTGTACTTTCAGCGACCAAGCTCATTTCTGCTTCATTTAGACGGTATTTTGTCTTAGGTGAATAAGAGGGAGAAACAGCTTTGGGACGAGATTTATTCTGTGTCATCACAGGTTGAGCATTTAAATTTAAAACTGCACCACGACGTAACCGGTTCACGTCTCCCTGAATAAATGCATGCTGATTCGCTTCCTTGATTTGCTGCATTACGTTTGTAACAGGCTGTTGGGTTTGGGCTGCAACCTGTGATGCAATAGTCCAGAGTGACTCATTATTTCGAACTACATAAGTATGAGGCTGTTCTACCGGAGCCCTGCTACTGGTAGTAGAAGCGATTACCGGTTTTGTAGCTAATTTCCGTTGTTGGGGTTCAGCAGTTTTCTTGGTGCTAGGTCCTGTTTTTGCTGTTAATGCAGACTGCGTAGTGGGGTTCGGTCTGGCAGAAGCTGTTGTACTAGGCCTTGTATTAGGTGTAGCGGAAAGCTGCGGTTTATTTCTCAGTGCCTGCTCTTGTCTATGAAGTGTATTTTTTGGCTGTACGACAGAAGATATAACTGAACTTGGCTGCTGAACGATAGAAATAGCCGAACCACTTATTAAGGCAGGCGGACGACTGTTATTGATTAACAATGGCCGGTCCTGCTTACTAGGGAGCGGGCTACGGCTTTTCTGCTGGGTGGCCTGATACGCCGTACTCTCTGGCAAATTCAGGGTAATATCTTTTTCAGTAACCATGACAGGCACAAGCGGTTTTTCATTAACCGAGGCTTGCAATGGCACTGTCTGGCTAGGTTTAAGTGTGGTTTTTATGTGCTGTAGCCGGGTAGCATTTCCTTCTTTAACCTTAACCACAATATTCAGTTCGGAACTGGTGAGAGGGCGAGAAGAGGTAATCACGATGACACCAGTGCCCTGACCGTTACGGCGGTTAAAAAAATTAAGATGGCCCGGTGGCTGATGCTGAATTCCCAAGCTCGCCAGATCTTCTGGGCTGGCAAGGCTGACCTGCATGTTTTCATCTGTATCGGCTTGGCTGAAAGCCATTTCTGCATACAGAAGCTCTCCAGGTGCGGACTGCACTTGAATTGGTTCAATGATGATCGCAGAAGCTGTTTGCGATGTCATGATGGCTAGGACAGCAATTTTTAATTTCTTATAAACAGTCATCTTGATCTGGAGCTGAAAACAATGCAAACACAAAAAGTATACATGATCTTGCCATAAAGGCAGTGGAAATTATTCAAACTACAATTACAAAAAACCGGCCATGGTCGACCGGTTCTATTTATTAAAATACTTAAAATTAATTAAACATTTTTATAGTCAATTAAAATGCGAAGCATACGACGCAAAGGTTCGGCAGCTCCCCAAAGTAACTGGTCACCTACAGTAAAAGCACCTAAATATTCTTTACCCATATTCAGTTTACGCAGTCGACCTACTGGCACAGATAAAGTACCTGTAACTGCCACTGGAGTCAGATCAGTCATTGAGGCTTCACGGGTATTTGGCACCACCTTGGCCCACTCGTTTGAAGAACGGATCATATCTTCAATTTCATCAAGAGGTACATCTTTTCTGAGCTTGATGGTGAGAGCCTGAGAGTGACAACGCATTGCGCCAATACGTACACAGTGCCCGTCAATAGGTACTATCTGTGAATTTCCCAGAATTTTATTGGTTTCGGCCTGACCTTTCCATTCTTCTTTCGACTGACCATTTTCAAGCTGCTTGTCGATGTATGGAATTAGTGAACCGGCCAGTGGCACACCGAAGTTGGCTGAAGGGAAACCTTCACCACGTTGCAAGTCTGCAATCTTGCGGTCAATATCTAGAATAGCTGACTTGGGATCATCGAGCAGATCTTTACTATTATTATATAAATATCCCATGCCGGTGATCAGTTCACGCATATTCTGTGCACCTGCACCTGAAGCTGCCTGATAGGTCATGGCACTCATCCACTCCACCAGATTATGCTGGAACAGTGAACCTAGGCCCATCAGCATTAGGGAAACGGTACAGTTGCCACCTACAAATATTTTGGTGCCTTTAACCAGCGCATCCTTAATCACGTTGAGATTGACCGGGTCTAGGACAATAATGGCATCATCACTCATGCGCAGGGTCGAGGCCGCATCAATCCAGTAACCCTTCCAGCCTTCCGCTTTCAGTTTTGGAAAGACTTCAGAGGTATAGTCGCCACCCTGACAGGTAATAATGACATCCATCTGCTTCAGACAGCTAATGTCTGAAGCATCCATAAGTGCTGGGGCAGTTTTACCACCAAATACAGGTGCTTCACCACCTGCATTACTGGTAGAAAAATAGAATGGCTCAAAATGAGCAAAATCATTCTCTTCAACCATACGTTGCATAAGGACAGAACCAACCATCCCGCGCCAACCGACCAGACCTACTTTCATTGTCTCTTTGCCTCGGTGCGTTAAAAAATTAAAGGGGGTTTGAGTGTAACAAAAGTGTTTGCAACTTCAAGCACTACATAAATAATATTGTGAATAATTTTATAACTGTGCTACATAGAGCAGATAGTAGAACGCTAACTTGTTTGATTTATTCAAAAAATTATAAATTATTGGTGTGAATATGATCTGGATAGAAATTATGGCCGGTATGGTGATCTGGCTCAGCTTCTGGTCCTTGATCCCCCGTGACGAATGGTGGATTCGTGGTGCAGATTTTCCACGGCTACAGTTATTATCAGCAGGTATGGTTATACTTGTTTTAATGCTGGTTTGGGAGGCGGACTGGACTATATGGCGTGAAATCTGGATTGTTGGCCTGATTGCAGCGATTGCCTATCAGCTAAAAATGGTTTTGCCTTATACATTTGTCTGGAAAAAACAGGTCAAAAAGGTCAAACCAGAACAGCTGGATCCCGAACGGCAGATTTCACTGATCGTTTCGAACGTTCTGACCCCTAATACTCAATATCACCTATTGATTGAGCAGATTCAAAAATATCAGCCAGACATAGTACTTACCTTGGAAACTGATCAGACCTGGCAAAATGAACTGTCAGGAATCGAAAAAGATTATCCCTTCCGGGTAGCTGTACCACTTGATAATTTATATGGCATGCATCTGTACAGCCGTTTAAAGCTTGAAGATACTGAAGTCAAATTTATTTTAAGTGATGAAATTCCTTCTATCCATACCACTGTACGTTTACGTTCAGGACAACCGGTACAGCTATTCTGTCTACATCCCAAACCGCCAAGTCCAACTGAGGCCAAAGATTCAACCTTGCGTGATGCTGAACTGCTGATTGTGGGTGATCAGATTAAAGACATGGACAAGAGCTGTATTGTAATGGGCGACCTAAATGATGTGGCCTGGTCACGTACAACACGCCTGTTTCAGCGTATTAGCGGTTTACTGGACCCGCGGGTAGGCCGACATTTTGTAAATACCTTTCATGCCAATTATCCTTTATTTCGCTGGTCGTTAGACCATGTTTTTCATAGTACTGATTTTGCTTTGGTTGATATGCAGCGGCTAAGTCATGTCGGCTCTGACCACTTTCCAGTTTATATCGTTTTACAAAGTGGCCGCGTTTTTGAGCAGTCACAGCAAGAACTGGAGCAGAGTGCAGCCGATGAGCAGGAAGCGCAAGAAGCCATCGAACAGGGAGTTGCCAAAGCTGAACAGGAAGAAAAAACTTTAACAGATGAAATTGTAGAGCCTTATAAAGAACAAGTACCTACACCTACTTTCAAGCCATAGAAAAGTGTACGAAATTGCTTACATCGATTTAGGCACCAAACGGCTAGTAGCAACACAAAGTATAGCTTACTCTAAGTCTATCAGCACAAGGAACTGGGAATGGAAAATCCCTTAAGGATAGTTAAATGCTGATGGTATACATCAAGGATAAGATGTTGGTAGGGAAAACCACTCTATAAGAATAAAGTAAGTTGAAAGCACAACCTCATGTACCCGAGTTTTGCAGGAAGCAGAACTCGGGTTTATGTTTTAGAGTATAGCTTGAAATCGAGTTTAAGCCATTTGAAAGTTAAGTATCCGTATTAAAAATCTACTGGATAGATTAAATACTATTAATCTTTTAGTTTACAGTATTTCAATATTGCTGCTCTTTAGAATTGATCACCTGCTGATATAAATCCAGTGTCTGTTGAGACATATCACTCAGGCTAAACAGGGTGACAGGTGCAACCTGCTGTGGCTGTTCAATATGCTGTTTAATGGTGCCAAGTAAAGTATTCATATCTTCGGAGGGAACTAGTCCCTGCGGATAAAGTTTTGCCAGAATTTCAGCCACACCCCCGCGATTCCAGCCAATAACTGGTGTTCCAACTGATAAAGCTTCTAAAGCAGTACGACCAAAAGTTTCTGCCTGAGTTGAAAGTGACAACACTACATCTGAGAAAGCCAGCCATTCGCGGATATCGGAACGGTAGCCGACAAACGTAATATCATCGCCCAGTCCTTTGTTTTGAATAGTGTTAGCCAGCTCTTCTAGATAGGCCTGTTTTTTCGGGTCGGCGCCGCCTACAACGACAGCATGTAATTGTGGATAAAAGGGTTTAAGCGCAGCCATCACTTCAATGAGCACTTCATGACCTTTCAAGCGGGTAATCCGTCCAGGCAGACAGAGCAGAAATTTATGCTCAAGTTGAGGATAATCTACAAAAGCCTGATGAATCCACTGCGCTGATGGCTGATAGCCATGTGGAAAAGCTTTGGGATCGATACCCCGGTAAATCCGTACAATATCTTGAGGCGGGCAGTTTTTATAATGTTCAGTAATGTACTGCACCACGCTATCGGAAACTGCGATGACTTTCTCTGCCTGAGTCATGATCGCACTATAACGGTTAACTGAATAAAATCCGTGTACAGTACTGATCAGATGTGGACGTTGTGAAGCGGGTATGCCGCGTAGGGCAAAATGTATCAGCCAAGCCGGTACGCGCGAGCGTACATGAACAATATCAGGTTGATACTGCGTGATTAATTTTCGAAGTGGACGAATCTGCCATAAACTGGACAATGATTTCTTGTGAACAGCCAATGTTAAGTGAGTAGAACCCTCGGCTTCTAACTGGGCTACCAGCCGGCCACCATTGGACACGACCAGAGATTCATGACCTTGGCTGACCAGTGCCCGTGCAATTTCAAGTGTCCCGCGCTCTACACCGCCACTATTGAGCTCTGGAAGCAGTTGCATCACTTTCATATTTATTCTCTTGTTAAATAGGGGGCTCATTGCACTGTTGAATTACTATTTTCAATAGCTCAATAAATTTTGTCATAGCCTTCTGGACGGCTTTTAAAACGGCGATGAAACCACATGTACTGTGTAGGCGCAATCCGTAGCTGTTGCGCAATAATGGAATTTACCCGGGTTGCATCAGCTACTTCGTCTTCACCTGGAAACTGCTCAAGTGCGGGCTCAAGCAAGATACGATACTTGGGATCCTTAATATCACCATAACGATAAAAATATAAGGGGATGGCAACTGCCCTGGAAATTTTCAATAAGCGCCGATGAGCAGTCACTGTAGCGGCAGGCACTCCGAAAAAAGGCGCCATTACACCCTGTTTTAATCCAAAATCCTGATCCGGACTATACCAGATCGCACGGCCATTTTTCAGGTGTCGAATGAGGCCGCGCATGTCATCATGATCAATCTGATGGGTATAGATGGTTGCCCGGCAGCGGTAAATCAGCATATCTAAAAGCGGATTATTTTGAGGGCGGTACACCACATCTGGACTGAAATATTGAGAGCAGATATAACCGCCAGCATCTAGCAAGGTGCTATGGGTACCAAGCAGTAATACACCTTGCTGTCGGGCTTGTGCCTGGTTTAAGTATTCAAGTCCTTCAATACTCACCCGGCCATTAAACCAGGTAGGGCTATACCAGGCATTCAAGGTTTCAAAAACCCCCAGCATCATGTCAATAAATACCTCACGGGCCTGCTGCTGAACTTGTTCCTCTGTCCACTCTGGAAAGCATACTTCAAGATTACGGACAGTAGTTTTTCGACGTGATTTTAGCCGTTCAAATGCTACATTGCCCAGAAATTTTGCCATACGGTGCTGGACTGCCCAAGGTAGTATTGCCAGTAACATCAGAAAGACAATCGCAAGCCAAATGCCCCAATACTGTGGTAACAAAAAAGACCACTGAAATTCACCTGGCGTATAGTGCTGCTTCTTGCTCATAAATCCTGACAATACTGTGCCTCAAAAGTGCCGACAGTTTAGCATGAACTGTTTTTGAAAAGAAAAACCGCTGTCCGTTACCTGAAACACTTAATTGGTAGCACTTCTTATCTGGTTACATACGTGTTTTACCGCTAAATATGAAAGAACAAAAATTCAAATAAAGAAGGAGACAGTACATGAAACAGTTTCGTCTGATTCATGGAGATATTACCGGAATTAGAATTGATGCCATAGTAAATGCAGCCAATAGTACCCTGCTGGGAGGTCATGGTGTAGATGGTGCCATTCATCAGGCTGGTGGGGCTGATATAATTGAAGAGTGCAGACAGATTAGGGCACGCCAAGGAAGCTGCACAGTCGGTGAAGCTGTAATGACAACTGGGGGCCGCTTGCCAGCCCAGTATGTGATTCATACTGTCGGGCCAATATGGGAAGAGGGAAAGGCAAATGAGCGTACACTACTCTCGCAGGCTTACCAAAACAGTTTTGCATTGGCTGAACAGCACTATCTGACTGGCATTGCCTATCCCAACATCTCAACAGGTGTATATCGCTTTCCTAAGGTGGAAGCAGCTGCCATAGCTATTGATACTCTGATTCCACTATTAAAAAATTCGGAAACAGTACAGGAAGTTGCACTGGTATGTTTTGATCTGGAGAATTTTGAATTGTATGAAGAATTATTAAAGCAGCGGCTCCTGGAACAGCAGGAACTCAAATTGAAAATTGAAGCCTGAACCTGTATCTGGTAACAAGTTCAGGCTATTTGTTTAGCCGTTTTGCGACATTGCTTCAAGCTCAGTCCAGCGGTCCAGTTTTTCAAGCAAGAGCTCTTCAATTTCTGACAAACGCTGTGAAGCCTGTGTTGCTGCATCTGCATCTGTTACAAACCAGGAACCATCTGCCAGTTTTTCATTTAATTGAGCCTGTTCCGCTTCAAGCTGCTCAATTTCGGCAGGGAGCTGTTCCAGTTCCCGCTGATCCTTGTAACTCAGCTTTGCCTTTTTAGGCATGGTTACGGTCTCTGCTTTTGCTTGAGCTTTTTTTACATCCGCTTTTTGGTCTACTACTTTCTGGTCTGGCCGCTGCATCAGATAATCCTGATAGCCACCCACATATTCTTCAATGTGGCCTTTGCCATCAAAGACCCAAGTCGATGTTACGACATTATCCATAAAGGCACGGTCATGGCTGATCAGAAGCAGCGTACCTTTATATTCAGCCAGCATTTCCTCAAGCAGCTCCAATGTAACCATATCGAGGTCATTGGTTGGCTCGTCCATGACAATCAGGTTAGACGGTTTAAGCAGTAATTTAGCCAGCAATACGCGGTTCCGCTCTCCTCCTGATAGCGCTTTAACCGGTGTGCGGGCACGCTCTGGTGAAAACAGGAAGTCCTGCAGGTAACTGTAAATATGACGGCGCTGGCCATTTACATCGACGAAATCTGAGCCTTCGGATACATTCTCTGAAACTGATTTCTCCAGATCAAGCTGGTTACGTAGCTGATCGAAGTAAGCCACTTCTAGCTGGGTACCGACCTTGACTGTACCTTGATGTGGAATATCACCGAGTATTGCTTTGATCAGGGTGGTTTTGCCCACACCGTTGTCGCCGACCAGACCAATACGGTCGCCACGCAGTACAATCGCCGAGAAATCCTTGATTAACACCTGGTCATCATAAGAAACACTGAGATGCTCAATATCAAATACCAGTTTGCCAGACCGTTGAGCTTCCTGTACCCCCATATTGACTTTGCCCTGTTGGAAGCGGCGTGCCTTGGATTCTTCACGTAAAGTCTTTAATGCGCGGACACGGCCTTCGTTACGGGTACGTCTGGCTTTAATACCCTGACGAATCCAAGCTTCTTCTTCAGCCAGTTTTTTCTCGAACAGGGCATTTTGTTTTTCTTCTGCTTCAAGCTGTTGGGCTTTCAGGTCCAGATAACGTGAATAATTTCCTTCAAAGCTGCGTAGGGTACCACGGTCAAGTTCGACAATACGGGTAGCCAGCCGGTCAACAAAAGAACGGTCATGTGAAATAAACAGTAAGGTCAGATTATTCTGATCCATAAGAAATTTTTCTAGCCATTCAATACTCTCGACATCCAGATGGTTGGTCGGTTCGTCAAGCAGCAGTACATCCGGCTGGGTAAGCAGTGCACGGGCCAAAAGAACCCGGCGCTTACGTCCACCTGACAGATCAGCCAGATCAGCATCCGGATCTAATCCCATCTTGCTAAGAATATTATTGACCTTGTTTTCTAATGCCCAGCCATCAAGCTGATCCATTTTATGCTGTAGCAGGCCCATACGGTCACAGGCTTCCATATCACCAAGTACGCAGGCATCACTGGCTTCATGATAATCCTTGAGTACCTGGGCAGCTTCGCCTGCCCCATCAGCTACAATGTCAGCAACCTTGCCCGAATCCATCGGTACATCTTGGGCCAGCATTGAAATTGTTACGCCATTTTGTATTGAAACTTCACCACGGTCAGGTAGCAGGCTTCCCTCGATCAGCTTAAGTAAAGTAGACTTACCTTCACCGTTACGGCCAATCAAACATACCCGTTCGCCACGTTCTAATGTAAAGTTCGCGCCATCGAGTAGGGCGGGTCCACCAAATGCAAGCTGGACATCCCTTAAAGTAATATAGGCCATAGTGTTTCCTGAAAAAATCCGTGAGGAGTATTAAATGACTAAACAAACATACCATAATAATCAGGCGACATTTTCCGCACCCATTGAAGATTTGCAAGTAAGAATTGCATTTCTGGATGATTTAGTTGAACAGCTCAATGAACAGGTCACCCGACAAAGCGTCGAGATTACCCATCTGAAGCAGCAAATGCAGCTACTTTATCAGCGTGTTGAAGCTGCTGATCTTTCAGAAGGTATTGCCCCGTTTGATCCTTCTACCAATATTCCCCCACATTATTAATCTGAAATTCATTTGACCTTGAACTGAAATACAGCTGTAATGCAGCGCGCTGTGTTACAACTGCTGAAATACCATGAATAAAGTCATACTCTTTGATCTTGAAAAAAATAAGCCAGCTGCCAGTCTGCTGCGTGAACTGCTTCAGCACTATTCAACCCTGTATCTGTTTAACTGCCAGAAACAGTTTGAATATGCACTGGTTGACCTGACAGAGCTGGCTGGCTGGATTCAGGCAGGCCGGATTGTGGTACTGGAAATTGCAGAAGCAGATTTTAAAGAGTTTGAATATGCGTTAGTCGTGGGGCAGTGTCTGGCTCTTCTGGAAGCTGATGTGCATGTTGATGTTATTTCAGCAATGCCAGAAAGTGAGTTACTGGTGCAGCTGCTGGGCGCTTCGGCAGTCAGTTGCAGCCTGATAAAAATGGAAGCTTCTGCACAACAGAAGTCAAGAATCGTAATTTACAGGTTGCCGAGCAGAGAAGCCTTTGAAAAAAAGCCTCAGCTGCAGCTCGTTAAAAAATATTGTGATCTGTTAGGGAAAATGCCGGGTAAGCCGGCAACTATACAGGGCTTAAAGCATTCAATTATCAGTAGTTTAAATATATTCGCTGAAACAGCACAGCAGCTGGTGGGACTATTGATCAATCTGAAAATTGTCAGGTCACAGGATGGACACGTGTCATATCGCAAAAGAATACTGGCACGCTGGCTGAACTTAAAGCTTGAAGAGTATATGCGGGCAGAAGTGCACACGATGCCTTTACCTTCACAGCCTTCTGTTGAAACTTTTGATATCCACACTACTGAAATTTCAACAAATTCATCTGCATCACTCGAAGCTGCTTTAAAACAGCAGCGCCGTACGGAAGACCTGTATTCAGAATTTGCCCGTATTGATCCGCTGCAATGGCAGATTATACGTCAGCTGGATCAGGCGGGACATAAAAAACCTGACAATATCTATGCCTTGCGTGATCTGTTAAAAAGCATTTTTCCAGAGGCAAATATCCAGCTGCTACTGAAGGAAATGCTTGAAAAAGGCTATATTTATTGGGATGGATATAAAATACATTATAGTCCGGAAATTCTACTGCATTAGTATTTTGAATGTTAAAACTTCTGGACTAGAACTAAGTTTAAATCAGTATTGAAACAATAGATTTAGATGAAGAGAAGGCATTTTAAACTGTTAGGCCGCCTAAAACAGAAGCTAATTTGAACAGCTGGAAATCTGGTACTAAATGCTTTTTATATTGAAAAACACAAATTTATACAGAAATCATATGTTTTCTTCATTTATAGTCCCGAACAGCTCCAGCATTAATTTATTCAGTAAACTTGCGTTTTATATTGGCCTTGTGCAACTCTAATAAAGGAATAAAAAGGTTGAACTATGGAAAACGTTGGAATTTGGGTCGCAATCGTCATTATTGTTTTTGTGTTTGGATCTATTGTCGGGTTAAGAGTTAGCCCGCGAGAAAAAGCACTCGGCCTGATGCGAGAAAAAGCCCGTAAGATTGGCCTGCATCCACGACTGGTTGCAGCCCCTGCCTGGACTAAAATTCCGATGGCTACAGAAAACCGTGCCAGTATGGTGGCTTATTACAGCATCCTGATTCCAGATGCCCGTCTGCCTTTAATGCGGGCGCGTGTTGTTGACCAGAAACTTAAAGTCATCGAGGGAGATCAAAGCTTGGATGATTCTCCCATTGCATTAAAAGGGATTTATGCTATTGATATGCAGGCAAACTGTGTTGGAATTTACTGGGATGAAGAAACTGATCTCAGGGCTACACAGTTAGAAGATATCAAAGCTTATCTGCATGCTTTGGCTGCTCACTAATCTCTTAATTTATCTACAGGAATAACAGTTAATTATGGCGAATGCTCCTCGATCCACATCCAAAAGCACCTCAGCAAGTTCGTCAAGTGCTGCCAACAAGCGTGCCTTAGTGATTGTGGAGTCGCCTGCAAAAGCGAAAACCATCAACAAGTATCTGGGTTCGCAGTACATTGTTAAATCTTCTGTTGGCCATGTGCGTGACCTGCCTACCGGTGGTTCAGCCAAAAATACCGACAAGAAACCGGCTGCCCGGACCAAACTGACCGAAGCCGACAAAGCTAAAAAGGCCCAGCAGGCTCTGATCAACCGTATGGGGGTTGACCCTGAACACGGCTGGGAAGCGCATTATGAAGTGCTACCAGGTAAAGAAAATGTGGTTTCTGAGTTAAAGAAGCTGGCATCCCAAGTTGATGAAATCTATCTCGCGACGGATTTGGACCGAGAAGGTGAGGCAATTGCCTGGCACTTGAAAGAAGTAATTGGTGGTGATGACTCGCGCTACCAGCGTGTAGTGTTTAACGAGATTACTAAAAATGCCATTCAGGAAGCATTTAAGCAGCCCGGTCGCCTGGATACCAATAAGGTTCATGCCCAGCAGGCACGCCGCTTCCTCGACCGTGTTGTAGGTTTCATGATCTCGCCTTTGCTATGGGAAAAAATTGCCCGTGGCCTGTCGGCAGGCCGGGTACAGTCTGTTGCAGTCAAACTGGTGGTTGAGCGTGAACGGGAGATCCGTGCCTTTATTCCTGAAGAATACTGGCAGGTATTTGCTGATACCCTGTCTAAAAAAGACCAGATTCGTCTGGAAGCCGTAAAACAGGCGGGTAAAACCTTAAAACTAAAAAATAAGGCCCAGACTGATACGCTGCTTGAAGTACTGAAAAAGTCCGAGTTTACCGTAGCGCAGCGTGAAGACAAACCGACCAAGGTTAATCCGAGTGCGCCTTATATTACCTCTACCCTGCAACAAGCAGCGAGCACACGTCTCGGATTTTCAGTCAAGAAAACTATGATGTTGGCCCAGCGCTTATATGAAGGCGGCTTCATTACTTATATGCGTACGGACTCAACCTTCCTGAGTGATGACGCGATTAAAATGGTACGTAACCATATTAAAAGTGAATATGGTGATAAATATTTACCGGCAAAACCGAACCGCTATGGCAGTAAAGCCGGGGCACAAGAAGCTCATGAAGCAATACGTCCATCGAGTGTAGAGCTTAAAGGTGACCAGCTTGCAGGTGTAGAGCGTGATGCCCAGCGTCTATATGACCTGATCTGGCGTCAGTTTGTAGCCTGCCAGATGACACCAGCCGAATATTTATCATCTACTCTTACGGTCGCGGCTTCTGATGTCGAGTTGAAAGCCAAAGGCCGAATTCTGGTTTTTGATGGTTTTACTAAAATTCGTGGTGCAAACAAATCTGATGATGATGTACTGCTTCCTGCTGTGAAAGTGGGTGAAGTGCTTAAACTGGAGAAACTTGATCCTAGTCAGCATTTTACCAAACCACCCGCCCGTTTTACTGAGGCTTCTCTGGTAAAAGAACTGGAGAAACGCGGAATCGGCCGTCCTTCGACTTATGCAGCGATTATTTCAACGATTCAGGATCGTGGTTATGTCAAACTGGAAAACCGCCGTTTGTATGCAGAAAAAATGGGTGAGATTGTTACTGATCGTTTAGATGAAAGCTTCAATAACCTGATGAATTATGCTTTTACTGCTGACCTTGAAGGACAGCTAGATAAAGTCGCGACAGGCGAACGCAACTGGAAGGAACTACTGGACAGTTTCTATGGTGACTTTAAGCAGCGGCTGAATAATGCACAGGGTGATCAGGGAATGCGTCGTAATCAACCGGTTGAAGTGCCTGACGTACATTGTCCGGAATGTGACCGTCCGATGCAGATCCGCACCGGAACCACCGGTGTATTCTTGGGCTGCTCAGGTTATAACCTTCCCCCTAAAGAACGCTGTAAGGGTACATTGAATCTTGTACCAGTTGAGTCACTGGCCGCACTATCTGATGACGATGGAGCAGAAACAGCCGATTTGATGTCGAAAAAACGCTGTCTGATCTGTGGAACTGCTATGGACAGCTATGTGATCGATGGTGGTCGTAAACTGCACATCTGTGGCAATAATCCGGATTGTGACGGTTATGAAGTTGAAGAAGGTGAGTTCAAGATTAAGGGTTATGATGGCCCAACAATTCCATGTGATAAATGTGATGGTGAAATGCAGCTTAAGACTGGACGTTTCGGTCCATACTTTGCCTGTAATAACTGTGACAACACCCGTAAAGTTTTGAAAAACGGGCAGCCTGCGCCACCGCGTGTTGATCCGATCAAGATGGAGCATCTGCGCTCTACCAAGCATGATGACTATTTTGTCCTACGCGATGGGGCAGCCGGTCTGTTCTTGGCAGCCAGTAAGTTTCCAAAAATCCGTGAAACCCGGGCACCTAAAGTTGCCGAGCTGCGTACAGTAGCCGAACAGCTGGATCCAAAATATCAGTTTCTATTACAGGCACCTGATACTGACCCTGAAGGTAACCCGACAGTGGTAAAATTCAGCCGTAAAAACCAACAGCAGTATATCGGCTCTGAAACACCAGAAGGTAAACAGACCAAATGGAGTTTAGTCTTCCAAAATGGTAAATGGACCGAAGCCTGATATTTAACTAAAAAGATGCCGGTTTCGACTGGCATTTTTTATGACTAAACAAAAGAAAATAATAGAATCTGTAAGAGATTGATGGGGAAGCACAGCAGTGTGGAAAAGTATTCGGATTATAGCTTTATTGCTGATCTTGCTGGTGGTCGCCATAAATGCCTGGCGTGACCAGAACCAGAACTGGGACCGCCCGGTGACTGTTTTATTACATCCTATTAATGCTGACCAGCGTAGTTCCACACAGCAGTATATTGATCAGCTCACAATCGATCAGTTTAAAGATATACAGAAGTATCTCAGCAGTGCTGCCGCTCCGTACCGAATACAACCAGTTTATTTTTATTTTCAGTTGGGCCGGCCTCTACAACAGCTTCCACCTAAAGTTCCTGAACAGGCGGGTTTAATCGATGTCATATTGTGGAGTTTAAAATTCCGCTTTTATGCCTGGAAAAATTCGATGAGCCAAGAAGGCTCTCCCAGTGTAACGCTCTATCTGAACTTCTATGATCCTCAATTTAACCGGATACTAAAACATTCTACAGCACTTGAAAAAGGGCGAATCGGCTCAGTCAACCTGTTTGCTTCGAGTAAGCAGGCACAACAAAATCAGATTGTGCTGGTGCATGAGCTGCTCCATGCATTTGGAGCATCCGATAAATATGATCTCAATACTGGTTTACCTTTATATCCGCAAGGTTATACTGATCCTCATCTTCAACCTTTATATCCGCAAAAGCGTGCCGAGATTATGACTGGCCATATTCCGCTTTCAGCCGATAAAAGCAGAATGGCAGAAAACCTCCAGCAAACGATGGTTAGTCGACAAACAGCTACAGAGATTGGCTGGCTAAAATAAACTGGGGATAAAAAACAACTTATCCGCAAGGCATGAAACCGGTATAAAAACTATTTATACAGACAAGTGATGACTTGTTACTTACAGTAGTTAAAGACTTAATAACTAGAAGAGTAATGAAAATGAAAACTGTAGGCAATGATCTCATCCGGCATCAATTCCATGAAAATCGTAAATGGTATTTAGGTATTGGTATCCTTTTAGTGCTATTCGGAATATTACTATTAGCCTCCTTGCCTTTCGCAACGTTGTCCGCAGTATTTTTGTTCGGTATCTTGATGATGATAGGCGGTATCTTGCACTTTGTTGCTGCCTTTAAAATTTTTAGAGGCGGTTCACGCTGGCTGTGGGCGCTGTTTGGAATTCTTTATCTGGTAGCCGGTTACTATGCTTTTAGTACACCAGTTAAAACAGCAATTGTCCTGACCAACATTTTGGCTATTTTTCTGATCATTGCGGGTGTAATTCGAAGCGTAAATGCTTTTATATTAAAACCTTTAATAGGCTGGGGCTGGATCCTGCTTTCCGGGCTGCTGACTCTGGCTACCGGTATTATCATTTTGATGTCGCCCGATGCGCCGTTTTGGGTGTTAGGCTTGTTTCTGGCTGTCGATATCCTTTTTCAGGGAGTGAACTATTTAACACTGGCAGCTGCGATTAAGCGTATTCCAAAAAGTTCGGCAGATGTTTAAAACAAGAAAGAGACATATGCCTCTTTCTGTTCATTGAAAGTTTAAATTTATCCATAAAAAGAAAACTTTATGTCACCTACTTTTGTACTTGCTCCTGATTCTTTTAAAGAAAGTATGACTGCACTACAAGCCTGTCATGCCATGCAAAACGGACTCAGTAAAATATTTCCTGAAGCTGTATTTATAAAAGTTCCTATGGCAGATGGCGGAGAGGGTACATTAGATACCCTGATTGCCGTTGCTCAGGGACAGCAGGTTAAATGTCAGGTCACGGGTCCTCTACCTGCCCAAAAAGTTGAAAGCTATTTTGGTCTTATCGATGCTGGCCAGACTGCTGTGATTGAAATGGCTAAAGCCAATGGTATTCATCTGCTTACTCCGGCAGAACGTAACCCGCTTTTAACCACAACCTATGGTACTGGTGAGATGATTCGTCTGGCACTGGACTTAGGGGTATCCAGAATTATTATTGGGCTCGGTGGGAGTGTTACTAATGATGCCGGAGCAGGTATGGCGCAGGCACTAGGTGTACATTTTTATGATAATAATGGCCATGAAGTATGTTTAGGGGGTGGGGAACTTGATCGGGTAAAAACAATCGACTGGTCTCGACTGGACCCACGCTTGAAGACTACAGAAATTATTATTGCCAGTGATGTCAATAACCCGTTAACTGGAGCGCAGGGAGCTTCTTATATTTTTGGTCCGCAAAAGGGCGCTACGCCTGATATGGTTTTACAACTAGATCATAACCTCAGCCATTTTGCAGATATTGTAGAACAGCAGTTAAACCTGAGAAAACGCGAAGTTCCTGGCGCAGGTGCGGCAGGGGGGCTTGGATTTGGCTTGTTAGTTTTTACGGGTGCCCGGATTCAGTCAGGTGTTGAACTGGTTATACAGGAAACCCAGCTGGAAAAATATATTGCCCGGGCTGACTATATTTTTACTGGTGAAGGGAGACTGGATGAACAGTCCTGTTTTGGTAAAACTCCGGTGGGAGTCGCTCGTCTGGCTCGACAGTATGGTAAACCTGTGATCGCCTGTGCGGGGAGTATTGGCCCACAAACTGACACTCTGTATGAAGAAGGTTTTACTGCAATTTTCGGAATTCTGGACCAGTGCAGCGATATTATCGTAGCTTGCCAAAATGGAGCCATTAATTTGGAGCGTACTTGCGAAAATATCGGTCGTACTTTAAAACTGGCTGAAAAGCAGGGTAGATGAGCCTGCCTTTCTATATTGGCTCTGCTAAACTGGTGCTTCAAGTGCGGATGAACAGATAGCATGAGTTTAAGTACCCTGATTGATGAGTTAAATCTAAAACAGAAACAGGCGGCTACCACCACTGCCCAGAATTGTCTGGTCCTAGCGGGTGCTGGGTGTGGCAAAACCAAAACAATTGTAGCCCGGGCTGCTTACTTAATTGATCAGGGTATTCCCGCTGACCAGATTCAGATCTTGACCTTTACCCGTCGTGCTGCGAGTGAAATTGTCACTCGGGTAGAGCAGCACCTCGGAGCAAAAGCCCGGGGTCTGCGTGCCTCAACATTCCATACCTTTTGTATGTACCTGCTGCGCCGTAATTCTCAGGCATTTGGACTGGGCCAGTTCAGTATTATTGACCGTGATGACCAGATACTGATGTTCCGGCTGTTACGTGGCAAAGATAAAGAGAGTGTATTGCCCAAGGCAGCACAGCTTTGTGATATTTATTCATATGCCCGTAATACCCGGAACAAACTGAGTGAAGCAATTGCACAGCAATGGCCAGATGCTTTGGAACATAAGGCACAGATCGCTGAACTCATGCAAGCTTATGAACAGCGAAAGCGTGAGCGTAATTTTCTGGACTATGATGATATTCTGGCAATTGTAGCGGTGCACTTACAACATTCAGAAGCACTGGTTAACTGGGTAACCCGACTGTGTTCAGTTCTGCTGGTTGATGAAATGCAGGATACTAATCCGCTGCAATGGGCTTTACTACAGCCCTTGGTGGGTAAAATCAAACTATTCTGTGTGGGTGATGACGCACAGTCGATTTATGGCTTTCGGGGGGCTGATTTTGAGAATATCCATCATTTTAAAGAACGTGTGCCTGATGCCGAGGTATTAAATCTGGATTTTAATTACCGCTCTACTCAGGAGATTCTGGATTTATCTAACTGGCTGCTTGATAAAAGTCCACTTCATTACGATAAACATCTGATTGCCGCTCGAGGCCGCGGAATAAAACCACAATTGCACCTGTTCAGTAATGAATTTGAAGAGGCTAGCTGGATTGCTCAAGATCTGATCAAGCGTCAATATACAGGCGCCCAGTGGTATGAGCATATGATTCTGGTACGTTCTTCTTTTACTGCACGGCATTTGGAAGGTGCATTAATCAATGCCAATATCCCCTATAAATTTGTGGGTGGGGTAAAACTGCTTGAATCTGCGCATGTAAAGGATATGCTGAGCATGCTGCGGGTGGTAGCTAATCCACAGGATGATATTGCCTGGATGCGTTTTCTGACGCTCTGGAATGGTGTAGGGGATGTAGGTGCCAGCAAGCTCGCTCATGAACTGATTCAGTTGTCTGATATTGATATGCGTTGTGAGCGGCTGGAACAGCATGGCCGGGTGGCACTTAAGGCAATACTGATGATGAAGCAGCTAGATGTTTTACAACATGAAGTCGAGGTTTGTATCAGTCTTGCTGTAGAAGCACTCTCTGAACAGCTAGAAGATAATTACAAAAACAAAGAATGGTCCAGACGTCTGAAAGACTTTGATCTGGTCAAGCAATTAGCCCGTAAACATAACAGCCTGGCCGGTTTTCTTGAAGAATATGTACTGGAGCCTATTTCGGTGTCAGAAGTGGAGCGTAGCACTGATCAGGATCTGGTTACCCTGATTACTATCCATTCTGCCAAGGGAGCAGAGCAAAAAGTCTGTTACGTTCCTCATGTTTCACCAAGTCAGTATCCACATGCTCGTGCACAGGGTGATTTTGACCAGGTAGAAGAAGAGCGCCGTGTTCTGTATGTGGCATTGACCCGGGCGCAGGATGAGCTGATTCTGACCAAGCAGGAATTCAGTAGCTGGGCACAAGATAAATATGATGAACAGGGCCGTATTATTGAAAGTTATTTTTTAAATGACTTGCCTGAATCACTGGTCGATGTGCAGATCCATCAACCGTCATCGCGCAGTTTTGTGCAAAAACGCTGGAATAATTCAGCTGCAATAAATTTAGGTTTTGGTATAGATCTCGATTAAACTAGTCAGATTGTGCTAATGCACTCGAAAAGTAGAGTAGGCATATACTTTTTGATGTTACATACCTGCCGCTGGAAAAGGTAATTTATGAAAATTTTAGTACGCAACCTGGAACGTACCGTCACTGAAGCTGAACTGCTAGAGCTGTTTAAGGCCTATGGTACGGTTGACTCCTGCCAGCTAGTACTTGATGCACAAACTGGCAAGTCTAAAGGCTTTGCCTTTGTTGAGATGCCACATGGGCGTGAAGCTGTAAAAGCAATCAAGGGTCTCAATACCTTGCGACTGCATGGTCATGGTATTCGCGTAAAAGCTGCGGAAGACAAGCCTAAGGCTTAAATAAAGATGGAGCAGATAATGCTCCTTTTTTATACTTGGAATAATTAGAGTAAATCTGATATGCCCTATATTGTGGAAGAATACTCTCTGGCTGAGATGGATAGCGATCAATAAAATATTACTATAGAGCAATGTAGTCATATCATTCAAAAGAAAAAATCTATCTAGGTTATGTCACTCATCCATAATTCTTATTGTGAATCCCGGCTAATTCTGTTTATCTTAATCTTGTAAGTAAAAACAAAATTTAGGAAGACTTTTCATGTCCCGTGTTGCCCGCTTTCATGCTGACCGTACTAACCAGAAACTCTATTTTGCACGTCTGGCTTGCCAGCAGGCAGAGCAGATTGAGCATGTACAGCAGGCACAGGCTTATCGTGAGGCTGCTGTGTTTCATCTGCATGGTTCATTACTGGCATTTTTACAGGAACTGGCCCGTTATTACCGTTTAAATGATTCACAGCCTACCTTAAAGTCAATTGAGGAACAGATGGCAGATAAAGGACAGGTTTCGCCTGAAGTGGTCGTTATGCAGCAACTGGCCAAACATGGCTTTATTGCCGAGCTTAAGCGGGCTTATCGCTTATGCCAGTATGCACCTGAACCTAATGCTCCTGTACCTGAAGAAGAGACCTCATCCAATCTGATTATTAAAGTCACCCAAGGCCCACAAAGCTGGTTGCCAGATGTTAAAATTCTGCGAGAATGGCACCGTGAACTGACCCAGCTGATTGATGGTTTTCGTAATGAAATGGTTGAGTTCTAAAACGGTCTATTGGATAGACTTGAAATTTGATTGACCTGCTCTTATATAAATATTTCGAGATGCAAAGTATCAATGCTTTGCCACCATGTCGGAGCATGGAGGAGTTATGTCTATACAACAGTTGAAAAAATTATTTGGTAATCAGGAAGCAGTATTGGAACTGGTACAGCTCGAAGGTGGTGAATTGGCATTGCGCAATGCAGGTTCAGAAAAAGAACCCTTGGTTAAAATCCAGTTTAATGATGAAGTTAAAGCCTTGCTTGGTGATGAAACTGCTGTAGTAGCACAGCATATGATACAGGCCGCATTATTTGGTCTGCTTGAAAAACAGGTTAATCAGTGGCAGGCTCAGGTTATTGATGAAAAACCAAAATACCTGAGCTAGTAAGCACTGCAAACTTAAAATTTATACTAAAAAAGCGTACATCAAAGTACGCTTTTTTAAATATTTTAACTAGTGTGTCGGGGCTGTATGGTGCGCAATTTCGATCTGGTTCAAGATATGATTACTCATATTTTTAGCCATTTCTTCTTTGGCAAAGAATACCTCGCCAATATTTTCTGCCCGGATAACTTCAGCCTCTTCCTTACTTTCCGCACAGATCAGTACCTGAATCTGTGGATTTAGCTGTTTGGCAATATCGATAATACGATGCACATTTACAATGTCCATGGGCGACAGTACTAACAGTCGCGCATGCATAATATGGGCCTGTATCAATACACCAGGCTCAGTCGCCACGCCACTGACCGCAGCAATACCCCGCTCACGTAATTTCTCTACTATTTCGCGGTTTTCTTCAGCAATAACAACTTTGATATTCTCTTGCATTAAAGTGCGAGTGATGCGACGGCCAACTTCCCCATGCCCAACAATTACAACCTGATCGCGCAGATAGTCTTGAGATACTTCATCCGGTAGCATCGCAAGCGGGTCACCGCTACGCTCCAGTAGCCGGGCTAAATGAGATCGTTCACGAATCCAGCGCTGTGCTGGTTCAATGGCAGAGAAAATAAATGAGTTCAGGCTAATCGAAATGAGGGCCCCTGCCAAAATCAGATTCTGGCCTTCCAGGCTAAGCAGACCTAAAGATAAGCCTAATGTGGCCAGGATAAAAGAGAATTCACCAATTTGTGCCAGTGAGGCACCGACAGTCAGGGCTGTATTAATCGGATAACGGAAGAACAGGACCAGTGCCATCGCTGCCAGTGTCTTGCCGATCATAATAATGGCGACTACACCTAAAATGTGAACAGGTTCTTCGACTAGAATCCGAGGGTCGAATAACATGCCAACTGAAACGAAAAACAGTACCGAAAAAATTTCACGCAGTGGTAAGGTTTCCTCTTCAGCACGATGACTAAAATCTGATTCCTTGACTACCATACCGGCAAAGAAAGCTCCCAGTGCCATCGATACGCCGAAAACCGCATATGAGCCATAAGCAATTGAAACTGCCGCAGCAACCACAGTTAAAGTAAAAAGTTCACGAGAACCCAGACGTGCGACAAACTGCATAATCATTGGGACTAGGCGTTTTCCAATAATCAGCATAAAAGCAATAAAACCGGTCACTTTAAGTAAAGTCAGACCTAAAGTAAGCCAGATATTTTCATCGCCACTACCATCAGATAGTGGTGTTCCGCCTAAAAGCACTGCAGTAGCAGGAAGCAGCACCAATACCAGTACCATAACCAGATCTTCAACCAGTAGCCAGCCTACAGCAATTTTGCCGTTGACTGATTCGAGCAGGCCACGGTCACCCAGTGCTTTAAGTAAAACGACTGTACTGGCACAGGAAAGACTTAAACCAAAGACCAGAGCTGAGCCGAAACTCCAGCCCCATAACATGCTAATACCGATTCCCAGCAGTGTTGCTACTGTAATCTGTAAAATTGCGCCTGGCACAGCAATTCGCCTAACCTGAAGCAGGTCATTAAGCGAGAAATGCATGCCCACACCAAACATTAGAAACATTACACCAAGTTCGGCTAACTGGTTGGCCAGTTGAATATCACCCACCATACCTGGGGTGTTGGGGCTAATAATGATACCGGCAATAAGATAGCCAATCAGGGGAGGAAGGCGTAGACGGGCAGCAATATAGCCAAAGATCAGAGCAATACCAAAACCGACTGCCAGTAAAATAATGAGATCTACGTCATGAGGCACTACCTACTCCTTAAAGATGGAGGTGAAAAGAAAATAATAAAAATAAAGCACAAAAGATGCCAAAATCTATTGATATAAAAAGTGTAGCAAGTCAAGCAAAAAAAATGCAAAAAAAAACGACCTCTAGGGAGATCGTTTCTTGGCGCTTCATCAAGATTACTTGATTTTAGCTTCTTTGAAAATCACGTGTTGACGGATTTTTGGGTCAAACTTTTTGATTTCCATTTTTTCAGGCATTGTACGTTTGTTTTTAGTCGTGGTATAGAAATAACCAGTACCAGCAGACGAAACTAGGCGAATTTTGTCACGCATTGCAATGACTCCTTAGATCTTTTGGCCTTGAGCACGAAGATCAGCTACAACCTTTTCAATGCCCAATTTGTCGATAATACGCATACCTTTAGTGGTCAGACGAAGACGTACAAAACGCTTTTCGCTTTCTAACCAGAAACGGTGGTGGTGCAGGTTCGGCTCGAACCGGCGCTTGGTTTTGTTGTTGGCGTGTGAGACGTTGTTACCAACGACTGGACGCTTGCCGGTAACTTGGCAAACCTTAGACATGGTGGAACTCCATTGATTTAGCCAGCAGCAAATGTGTGGCCAGTCATAAAATAAACGGATGAATTCATTCAAGGGGCGTTTTATACCAAAAATCCGATTAAAAGACAAGCGAATTCGGTTAAAACACAGCATGATCTGGTGTGATAGATCATGCCTTGATCATTTAACGCAACAGTGTTTTTGAAATCAATTTGTAGAGCGGCTTGTTAAATGGTGGCAGAATAAATTTTAAGCTATAGAGCTTGGAATTTGACATCATTGAACGTTCATGCGACAAACTGAAGAAGCCTTCCGGTCCATGATATTTACCCATACCGGAGGCCCCGATCCCACCAAAAGGCAAGTCATCCTGAGCAACGTGAGTTAATACGGTATTCATACCAAAATGTCCGGAATGCGTACGCTGTGCGATATAATCAGCGCGTGCTGAATCATAGTCGAAATAGTATAACGCAAGTGGGCGTGGACGTTGATTAATAAACTCAATCACTTCATCAATCTGATCATATTCCATGATGGGTAGTACCGGCCCAAAAATTTCATTCTGCATGATTTGCATAAAACTGGTGACCCCAGTCACTAGGGTCGGTGCAATTTTATAGACATCTTCCAGCAGTTCATTTTTTGGATTAATTTCCACAATCTGCGCACCCTGTTCACGCGCATCATCTAAATAACTCTGTACCCGGCGGTATTGCTTGTCATTTACGATGGAGGTGTAATCTTGATTATTACGTAAATGAGGATACATAGTCGTGGCAATCGTACGGAATTCTGCTATAAATTCCTCTGTCTTACCTTTGGGTAGAAACATGTAGTCTGGTGCAACACAGGTCTGTCCAGCATTCCAGAGTTTGCCCACAGCGATCCGCTGTGCCAGATCTTTCATATTCATGGAAGGGTGTACTACCACTGGTGACTTGCCGCCCAGTTCTAAAATGACTGGTACCAGATTTTCAGCTGCTGCTGCCATTACAGTTTTACCTACTGCGGTTGAGCCAGTAAAAATAATCTTGTCAAAAGGCAGATGGCTAAAGGCATCTGAAATAGGGCCGCCTCCATTGACTACTGCGACCAGATCTTGCGGAAAAGCTTCTGCCAGAGCTCGTTCCAGAATCTGGCCAAAATTTGAAGACGCGCTGGAAATCTTGATCATGGCATGGTTGCCTGCTGCCAATGCGCAGATTAATGGGCCTATGGATAAAAGTAGGGGATAGTTCCAAGGCGCAATAATGCCGATCACGCCCATAGGCTGATATTGTACCCATGCCTTGGCAGGCTGATGAATCATGGCAACATGACGTTTAGATGGTTTCATCCACTGGCTTAAATGCTTGCTATAATATTTAATATGTTCAAGACAGGTCAGCAGCTCGCCAATTTTAGTTTCACCAATTGAACGGTTGTAATAATCATGATTGATTGCGTCTGCAAACTGGTCCTGATATTTTACCAGTACGCGTCTTAAACGGGACAGGCGGTCAATACGTTCTTTGGCCGAAGGTACCTGATGACGCTGATACGCCAATCTCTGATGTTCAAGCAAGTCTTGCATATGCTGAATATCAGGTGAATGTGGAGTCATTTGAGTTGTTTTTGTTTGACTATTCATGACACGCTACCATTAAATAAAATCTAATATTTAATTTTTTAGAGTAAATGCTCTAAATAGTCAAGTCACTTTATGTGTTAGTCCACTAACTTTTTGAAATAGATGGTTATTAAGAATGTCCCACTCCAAGACCATGAAAACTAAAGACCGGATTTTGCAGATCAGTTTGCAACTCTTTAATGAGCGTGGAGAGCGTTCTGTAACCACCAACCATATTGCAGCCGAATTGGGAATCAGTCCAGGTAACCTGTATTACCATTTTCGCAACAAGCAGGAAATTATTAAGGAACTGATGGAACAATACCAGAAAGAGACACTCGACATGCTGTCTCTGCCAGATGACCGTCAGTTGAATGCCAATGACAAGATTCGTTATTTTCAGGTTCTTAGCAGCCAGTTATGGGAATACCGCTTTTTGCATCGGGATGTTTATCATCTGGTCGAAAACAATGATGACTTTAGAAAGATGTATCCACGCTTTGCCGGCCAGGTCATGCAGCAGGGCCAGAGAATTTATCAGGCTTTTGTCGATGCAGGGCTAATGAAAATGACTGCTTCAGAAATTGAGGCACTCATTATTAACCTGTGGATTGTGTTGACCAACTGGACCAATTTCCTGTATATGTCTGGCCACATCAGTGACAGCAACCATCTTGAAGAAAAATGGGTATGGCAGGCGCTGCGCCAGATGGTCTTTCTGGAAGGGCCATACCTCATGGGAGAAAGTCGTGAGACTTATGAGCGTCTGCTTGAAACCTTCGGCTCTTCAGAACTGTTTGCCAGCCTGTCTTCAGCAAAATAGCATACAGCTTTTTTCATAACTATTCTGCCCGCCGTAAAAACGCGCTAGAATATGCGGCTTGTTTTTAATTTGACTTATAAGCGATATCAACCGACATGAACATGACCACTGCCAATACAGCACGACTCCTGATTACTTGTGAAGACAAGCCGGGCATTGTGCAGGCTGTATCGAGCTTTTTGTATCATCAGGGAGCAAATATTACCGCACTTGATCAATATGCAACTGAAGCGCAGGGCGGTCGATATTTCATGCGTGTTGAATTTGAACTTGAACATTTGCAGACCCGTAAGGAAACACTGATCCAGACCTTTGCTGTGAATGTAGCCCAGCGTTATGACATGCACTGGCGTCTGGCTTTTGTCAGTGATGTGAAAAAAGTGGGTATCTTAGTCTCTAAAGTCGACCATGCCTTGCTCGAGCTGCTATGGCGTCATGCCCGCGGAGCTCTGCCATGTGAAATTACCAAGGTGGTATCTAATCATGAGACTCTGCGTTCAGCAGTAGAGAACTTTGGTATTCCATTTGAAGTGGTGCCCGTCAATAAAGAAAACAAGCGTGAAGCTTATGCGAAGATTGATGAATTGATGCAGGGCAATGATCTGTTGGTACTGGCACGTTATATGCAGATCCTGGACGAAGAGTTTGTCAGCAAATGGGAGATGAAAATTATTAATATTCATCACTCGTTCCTGCCAGCATTTGTAGGAGCTAATCCATATCAGCAAGCTTATGACAAAGGTGTAAAACTGATTGGGGCTACAGCACATTATGTCACTGCTGATCTGGATCAGGGTCCGATAATTGAGCAGGATGTAGAACGGGTGAGCCATGACTTTACAGTAGAGCAGTTGCGTGAGCTTGGTCAGGATGTAGAGCGCCACGTACTGGCGCGAGCAGTGAGATGGCACCTTGAAGACCGTATTATTGTAGATGGCAACAAGACCGTTGTTTTTCAGTAAAACTAATTAAAGTCTGACTAAAAAAAGGCATATCTAGGGATATGCCTTTTTTTATTGCTGAATTAGAAAGTTGGTTAAAATAAATTAAATAACGGTTGCAAATGAAAACACTTCTCATTTATTATTGCGATACTTTCATTGTGCTAACCGATGAGCTTTATCTTCTTCTCCTGTTGTATTGAAGTAAAGCAATCTATTAGGTAACAGATTCTTATGAGTCATTCCTCCGTGTCCAGTATGCCCCCTTCTAACCCGATGAAAAAGAAAATTGTCGCAGCTTTAGCTGTGGTAATGGTCGGGCATATCGGTGTGCTTTGGGGTGTGAGCCATCTTAAAACTGCTGATCTTAAACCGATTGAAAAAGAACCTTTACAGGTCCGGTTTGTCAAGATCCAGCAGCCACCTGAACCTTTACCACCTAAACCAAAGGTTGAGCCAAAAAAAGCTGAACCTGCCAAGCCAAAAGAGGTTAAAGAAGTAAAAGTAGTTGAAAAACCTTTACCTCCGCCACCGAAAAAGGTTGAGAAGGTTCAGCAGGTGAAAAAAGCTGAAGCACCTAAACCTGTTGCGAAACCGGTAGAAATACCGCCAGTGCCTTCACCTGTAGCTACCACAACAGCTTCAGAAACTAAAATAGCTAAACCGGCATCCGCACCCGCTGCGCCACCTGCACCTGCTGCTGCACCACCGGCTCCGCCTTCGCCACCGTCTCCAAAAACTGTTTCAATTGGTGGAGCAGGAGTACAGTGGAGCCGTTCACCAAAACCGTCTTATAGTAATAAAGACTTGCAGGGTGAAACCCGGGTAATTGTGGTGCATATCGAGGCAGATGAAAAAGGTTCTATTATTAAAGAGCGGACCCGTATTACCAAATCAAGTGGGATTAGTGCACTCGATGAAAAGATTTTACGCGCAGTGCGTAGTGCAAAATTCAAACCGTATAAAGAAAATGGTGTAGCTTATCCGATCCGGGCCGAGCAGCCATTTGAATTAACATTGAATCCTAACGGCTAACATTTTCAGGAGTTCGAGTATGAACTTTTCAGTTTATTGGCAACATGCGGATGCAGTCAGCAAAACACTGTATTTCGTGCTCTTGGCAATGTCGATTGCGACATGGACCATCTTTATTTTACGTCTGATGGGTACCCGCCAACTTAAACAGCAAGCTTATGCTCAACTCTCGCAGGCTTTGGCTAAACTTAAAACCAAACTGGCACCACTCGGTTTTGAGCAGCGTAAAGCAGTCGCTGAACAGGCTCTACTGCGCCAGATTTCTGCAGAGAAAGCTTCTGCAGAAAAAGGTGTGGCAGTCTTGGGGACTATTGCTTCTATTGCACCATTTGTTGGCTTGTTCGGTACAGTATGGGGAATCTTTCATGCCCTGGTGGCCGTAGGTAAGAGTGGCCAGGCCGGTCTTGCTCAGGTTGCAACACCAGTAGGTGAGGCCTTGATCATGACAGGACTTGGTTTGGCCGTAGCGATTCCTGCAGTACTGGCTTATAACATTGCAGTACGTTTCAATCGTGGACTTGCTCATGACCTGCAAGATCAGGCACATAGCTTGCTGATTGATACTATGTTACAGCAGGACAGTAATGTATCTAAAACAGAAGTAAATAATGCTGCACAGCAGCAATATGCTGGAGGTCAGGCTTAATGGCTTTTCAATTGGGTGAAGATAACGATGCTGGCATGAATGAGATGAATCTCATTCCGCTCATCGATATTATGCTGGTTTTGATGATCATCTTTCTGGTGACAGCGACCGTTGCCAACCCATCAATTCCATTAAATCTGCCACAAACTACAGCAGAAATTATCGATCCGCCGCCTGAGGCGATTACAATCAGTATCAATGCCCAGAATCAGGTGGCATGGAATGATCAGATGATCAGTCTTCAAGAGCTTGAAACCCGGTTTGCAGAAGCCGGACAGGCTGAACGTAAACCCACAGTTCAGCTAAGAGCAGATAAAGACTCACGGTATGACACTGTAGCGCAGGTAATGTCTCGTGCGAGCGAAGCCGGGCTCAGCGATATTGCTTTCGTTAGTGATAATTAAAATAAAAACGTTAAAAAAGCGGCCAGTATAGCCGCTTTTTTTATAGATGTTTTTTATTCAGATTTGAGTAAATCCTGGAATTTATTTCTCAACTTTAACAGTTTTGGAGGAATCATAAAGTTACAGTAGCCTTGGGAAGGGTTTTTGGCAAAAAAATTCTGATGATACTCTTCAGCCTCATAAAAAGTAGGTACCGGACTCAGTTCTGTCACAATATCTAAACCCTCAGCTTTGAGCGCATTAATCATCTGCTGTGCCTGTTGCTGCTGTTCTTCATCAAAATAATAAATCACTGAGCGGTACTGTGTGCCAATGTCATTGCCTTGACGGTTTAACGTAGTTGGGTCATGAGTGGCAAAAAATACTTCAAGTAGCTGCTGATAGCTGATCTGCTGTTCATCAAACTCTACCAGAATGACTTCGGCATGATGTGTCTGTCCGCTACATACAGCTTCATAATCCGGATTCTCAGTATGACCGCCTGCATAGCCACTGACGACTTTTTCTACACCTTTGAGTTGCAGAAAAACTGCTTCAACACACCAGAAACAGCCGCCTCCAAATAATGCCTGTTGCATAGTCTTATCCTGTTGAATAGATTTCCTCCACTATAATAAATTTTCATAGAGCTACAATAGAGCTTGTGTGCAACAGACGTAAAAAAGCCCGTCTAAACGGGCAAATCAATCTATTCAATTCTTAGCGTAGTCGGGCTGGACTGCTAAGCTGCATTACTACATTGCCATGACGGTCGAGTAACTTTAAGGTTTTATGATAGACCTGATAAGCGCTTACTTTAGCGAGAGCCTCGTTATAAGCTGCAGCAACCTGCTGGTTACTCGGATTTAAACAAGCCATACGGGTGGATGCCATCTGGCCAAAAACCAGTCCTTTATTGGTAAGCTGATAGCTACCCATAATCCGGTTGCAGCCATCAGTGCCGCTAAAACGTTGTGTGGCTGATTCAAGCATCAGGCTTGGGAGAGTCTGGACAGCTTGGCTAGTTTTAACAATCTCGGTATTGCCGATATATGTTACGGTCCAGTTGCGATCCAATAATTGTGCTTGAACAACGTCGACAGTAGTATTGCCTTGATCAGGCATATTCGTACATGCAGTAAATAGAACCGAACTGCCTATCACGCTCGCCATTAAAATCTGTTTAAACATTTTAGCGTTCTCATCATTTATTATGTTATTGACATTAAAGTAAAAACATAACGCAAAATTTAGCTTCAATATGTAGCTTTAGGTGTATTTTCTAAATAAAATGAGTAAAGTCTCACTTTTTAAGGCTGAGGTGAGGGTAAACCCTGACGCATCAGTTGAGAGAACTGTTGAATCTTTTCAGGATTCTGACTGATCTGTTCAGTGCGCGGGTTAATATGTGCATGCTGATACCATTCCTGAATGCTCCATTGATGATCTAGAGCATACAGATCATACAAATACTCTGGTAAATAGCCCGAAGCCAGCAGCCGATAATCTTTGGGTAACTGATACGGGTTAATTGCCTGAACCATATCAAAAATGATGGTAGTACAATTACTGGTCAGAGTGTTATACCACTGCGGTTCTGCCCGCAGTTCATCTGCCGTCTTTAAATATTCTAAAAAAAGAGCCTTACGTTCCGAGGCACTCATCCTGATGGGAAAAAAATATACCTGTTGATGACGAATATTACTACGAGTATAGATAATATCCTGCTCATCCGAGGCCACCAAGCTCAGTTCGTACTGTCTAAAAAAACCGCCAATCGCTGAAAACTCTTCATTTCTTTCTTTACGAATTTCAATAGAAAAGGTAAGGGGCTCCTGATTGGCAAAATCAAAACTGACCAGGGTATGAGCAATTTGTGGACCCATCCAGTAAGAGGTGATGATATTAATTCCGGTAATCTGGTTTAAATCAAAATGCCGGGTTTCCCAGCGCTCATGGACTTTACCGTCTGCTTCCCAAGCAAAGTTACGGACATTATGTAAGGTTACTTGATCACCCTGACGCTCGTATTCAAGAAGTCGGGAAACTTCCGGGTTCCAGTCGCGGTCTTGCCGGGCATCCAGTCCTATATACCAAGACAGGGCACCCATAAAACACAAAATATAGATGATACTGTTTATACGGCGGCTAAAAAAATGCTGGCTGGCATAAATACCAAGCACACTAAGTGCAAAAGCGATCCAGCTTCCGATCAGAATCCGGGTAACCAGCCAGCTAACAGGTTCCTGAACCCAGAGTGCCAGACATAACCAGATAGATGAAAGAATAACAAACAAGCTAAAGATAAAATGCAGTAACCCTTTGCCTAAAGCAATAAAAAAAATCACGTTTTCCAATATTGTGCATAAGTGATCAAGTCAGTCTGAGTCCCTTCTATTTCTGATAGGTTGCAAACTCAAACTCAATTCCGCTTTTGTCATCTTTTTGTGGTGTACTTTGAATCCTTTTAAAAAATTCAGGAATTTCAGGATAATAAGCTTCACCCTGCACATTTAGTTTAACATGAGTAAGCTCCAGACGGTCAGCTATCTCCAGCGTCTGTCTAAAGATTTCTCCACCCCCAATGATGAATAAACTCTCAGGTTTTTCACTGGTTTTCACATCAGTGATGGCCTGTTCTAGAGCATCCTCGATGCTATGTGCAACCTTGGTACCTTCAAACGACCAGTCTGGATCACGGGTAATTACCCAGTTGACCCGTTTAGGTAGAGCACGTCCCATGGATTCCAGGGTCTTGCGGCCCATGATTACTACACCGCCCTGAGTAATCTCTTTAAAATGCTTGAGGTCAGCTGGAATGTGCCAAGGCAGATCATTATTTTTGCCAATACAGCGCTGCTGGTCCATCGCAACTACATGTACAACTTCTAAGCCTTGAAAACTCATACAGCCACCGGTGCCTTGATTGCAGGATGCGAGTGATAATTTATAATGTCAATATCTTCAAATTTAAAGTCAAAAATACTTTTTACTTCTGGATTCAGTTTTAACTGACACAGTTCTAGCGGATCACGGCCCAGCTGTAATCTGGCTTGCTCAAAATGGTTGGCATACAGGTGTGTATCACCCCCGGTCCAGACAAAATCACCAACTTGAAGGTCACAGACTTGAGCAATCATATGAGTGAGCAGGGCATAACTCGCAATATTGAAGGGTACACCCAGGAATACATCGGCACTGCGCTGGTAAAGCTGGCAAGACAATTTGCCATTTTGTACAAAAAACTGAAACAGGGTATGGCAAGGTGGCAATGCAACCTGGCTGGCTTCTTTAGGATTCCAGCCAGAAACGATGAGCCGGCGTGAATTCGGATTGGTTCTGATCTCATTAATTAGCCAGGAAATCTGGTCAAACCCGTTTTGCTGATAACTGCCATCTTCATTCTGGGTCGCACCAAAGTTACGCCATTGATGTCCATAGACTGGTCCCAGTTCTCCGGCAGGACGCCCAAAGCGGGCAGTTTGTTCAGCTGTTGCCCATTCATCCCAGATTGTTACTTTGTTATCCTGTAAATATTTCACATTGGTATCGCCTTTTAAAAACCATAACAGTTCAACGACGATAGAGCGAAAATGGACCTTTTTTGTGGTTAAAAGTGGAAAGCCTTTAGAGAGGTCAAAGCGCATCTGATGACCAAATACAGAACGAGTACCTGTTCCGGTACGATCACCTTTATCACCACCATGTTCAAGGATATGTTGTAAAAGGTCTAGATATTGGCGCATGGTTCTCTCACTAGGAAGGGCCTAAGAAAATCGAAGGGCTTAAGAAGATCAGAGATAAGTATCAGCTGACCGTACATATTAGCTTTTTTTAGCCTGACTGAAAACCGCTACATTAAAAGACGAGGTTCATCATGGTTTTATTTTCCAACCACGTTCCTGAATATCAACAGAACCGGATATAAAAATAATTACTGAGTAAGTTACTTTTAATAATATTTTTTTACAGAACCTGACTGAATGAAAGGTATAAGACCTCTATGAGTATCAAGTTATTCAATGTTATAAGTTTTTAATTATAAAAAATTCATCATAATCATTGAGCTCGCTGTGTTCTTTTTAAAGTAATACAGCTATATCTGGGAGTTTTATGACCACCCTGAATATCATATTGACCAAGTTTGAGCAGGATTCTTCTCATCTTTCAGACAGTTTGATCACGACATTTAAGCAACTTTGCAATTTGAGTAGCGAAATTCCTCATCCTGCAAGCGGCCAGACGTATGAACGCTGGAAAGTTCTGGCAAAAGTCGCGGCAACTAACCTGAATCTGGTGAAATGGTTTGAATCCCATCTGGATGCTTTGAGTATTTTGCATGAGCTTGGTTACAGCAAGGTGCCTGCGGGAGTCTATGCTGTCTGGGCTGCAGAGGGTGGCATACAACCACTTTATTACCAAAATGGGCAATGTTCAGGTAATAAGTACTGGTGTTCGGGTGCGGGGCTGGTCGATTATGGACTCATGACCTATCGGGATACACAGAATAATTCACAGCTGTTAATTGTTGACATGCACCAGCCAGATATTTGCATCGACCATAGTGGATGGAATGCTATAGGAATGGCTTATACCCAGACTGCAAAAATCAGTTTTAATAAAGTTGTTGCACAAACGGTAGGGCAGCCCGGACAATATCTAGACCGATCAGGATTCTGGCATGGTGCTGCTGGTGTGGCAGCTTGCTGGTATGGTGCGGCTACCCGTCTGGCCCATACATTACAACAGGCCTGTCAGGAGAAACCCAATACTTTTCGGCTAATGTATCTAGGTGAAGTAAATAGTGCGTTAGCTACCACCCGTGAATATTTCAAATATGTAGCAGCACAAATTGATCAGCATCCTACGCAAAGTCACGAGCTGATTATTCGGATGTTGCGTATTCAGACTGAGCAGACTGCACAAAAGGTTCTGGACTTGGTTGGTAAGGCATTGGGAGCACGACCTTTCTGTGAAAATACCATGTTTGCCCAAATGGCAGCAGATTTACCGGTTTTTTTAAGGCAAAGCCATGCGGCTTTTGATCTGGAACAGATTGGTGAGCGTTCGGTTATGGAGGACACTGCATGGATGTTATAAATAGTCCGGTAGGAGACCGCCTGATTTATGGAAATGGCACGACCAAACGGGCTTGGCAGCAATGGAGCGGGTTACAGTCATTACAGACGCTTGTCCCTGAGCAAGCCTTTCCGGCAGGGCAACGTATACTGATTATAGCGCCGCATCCAGACGATGAAATTTTAGGATGTGCTGGCCTGATACAGCAGCTTAGTACACTGGAACGTGAAATTCTGCTGGTGGCTGTGACTAATGGTACACAAAGCCATCCGGACTCACAGCTTTATACACCACAGCAGCTGGATCAGCTGCGGCCTCAAGAGAGCCTGAATGCGCTTAAAGTATTAGGCGTGCAGAATCGGGTAAACCGGATTGCACTGCAGCTGACAGATGGTGAAGTGACTGCTGAGCAGCAAAAGTTGTATGCTGCTCTAAAAGAGCTGGTCAGACCTGATGATATTCTGGTGTGTACATTTGCAAAGGATGGTCATCCTGATCATGAAGCAACTGGTCAAACTGTACAGCGGCTGGCAGATCAACAGCAGCTTAGCTGTTATCAAGTCCTGATCTGGTCATGGCACTGGGCCAGGCCACAGGACAACCGTATTCCCTGGAAATCTGCCTGCAAGCTGGAACTGACAGCCGCACAGCTCAGGCTCAAGAAACAGGCGATTCAGTGCTTTAAAAGCCAGCTTGAAACAGACCCAAGTACCGGACAGGCACCTATTTTATCTTCACATACGGTAGAGCGAATCTTGATGCCCTGCGAGGTTTATATACATGCCTGAACAGGATTACTTTGATACACTCTATCATTATAATGATGACCCATGGGGTTATACCCAGCGCTGGTATGAACAGCGCAAACGGCAGATTTGTCTGGCCTTGCTACCCCGGCAAAGGTACGGACGCATATTGGAACTTGGCTGTGCCAATGGGGTTTTTAGTCAAGAGCTGGCCAGCCGCTGTGACGAACTGCTTGGTTTGGATGCAAACAGCAAAGCAGTCGAGTTGGCCCGGCAGCGCTTAAAAGGACAGCTACATATTGATATACAGCAGAAACGGATTCCCCAGCAGTGTCCTGAAGAAAAATTTGATCTCATCGTGATTAGCGAGATTGCTTACTATTTAAATGAGAATGAACTGTTACAGCTGATTGAATGGGTACAACGGAGTTTAAATGACACCGGTACTTTGCTGTGCTGTCACTGGCGTTACCCAATTGACGGGTTTAGTTTAAACGGGAATTTAGTCCATCAGCTGTTAAAGCAGCACCTGAAACTTTATCATTATCTTGGGTTAGATGATCCGGATTTTCTGGTCGACCTCTGGACTACAGAGTCTGGTAGCTTGGCACATCAGGAGGGACTAACATGATTGGCATTGTCATTCCTGCCCATAATGAGGAAGAGCATCTGTCTGACTGCCTGCTGGCCATTCAACAGGCTGTAGATGAACTGCCGGCTTCCGTTCAGGTAAGAGTTTTGGTGGTGCTAGATAGTTGTACCGATCAGTCTCTGAAACTGGTACAACGTGCAGGTATAAACTACTTGCAGTGTGCAGTGCGCTGTGTAGGCCATGCCCGTGATCTGGGTGTTCGCACTCTCATTGCTACAGGTGCCCGCTGGATTGCCTGCACTGATGCAGATTCGAAAGTAGACCGCTTCTGGCTTAAGCAGCAGCTATTGCATCAGCCTGCTGATGTAATCTGTGGCGTGGTTGAGGTAGATAGCTGGCAACATCTGTCGTCACTTACCCGGCAGCGCTATCTGCAGCATTATTGTGATGATATGGATCATCGACATATTCATGGCGCCAACTTGAGTTTTAGTGCCGAGGCCTATATCAAGTCTGGCGGGTTTGGAGCACTAACCTGTCATGAGGATGTAGGTCTGGTGAAAAGAATGTTAAACCTGCAATACAAGGTGATATGGAGTAACCGGGTAAGGGTCATGACCAGTAGCCGCTTAATAGCCCGTACACCTCAAGGTTTTTCGACTTTTCTAAAACAGCTTGAAACTACAGCTTATTGTCCTGAAACCTGAAATGCCTATAGTTCAAATATAAATCTAGCGTTTTGGTTGGAGAAAAATTTATTTAAAGCGTTTGGCGCGGTTTTCATAGATCGATACGATAAATAGTCCTAATGCAGTAAACCCTAGCACCTGTAATCCTAAAATCATTTTATGTTCATCAGGCAATACATAAAGCAAAATAAGAAAAACAGCCAAAGGTACGCTATAGAGCAAAATAGAAAGGCCATTTTTATAAATATTATCTTGTCTTATTTTAAGATTCAGCTGCCTGAGTAGATGTATTGATATGCCCAAACCAAGACTAAATCCTGTCAATACAGCCGACAACGCCTGCACAGTAGAACACAGGTAAATCATGGCACAGGTCATAATACAAACTATCAGCTTAACCTGACGGGTGCAGCGTGCCGAATACCAAAAATCAAGCATTACATACTCTCTTCTGGATTTTTGTTTTTATGTAGAAGGGATAAAGGCGAGAACAGACAAACGGCCAGTGCCATAAAACCAATTCCCTGTGCACCTGGCAGTAAAATTTCGCCCTCTTTCATATTCATAAAAATCAGGGCAAGCAATAATGCTATGGGAATCCAGGTTAACAGACGATAGAGCAAGCCAGCGGGCTGCCCGGCTGCAAAGTGCATTTTGCAGTAACGGCAGATTAAAAAAATGATACCTGTGCCCGAAAACATTAAAATAGCGTCTAATGCCAACGGCTGCATCCCATACAGCACAGCAGTAATTATTGCAATAGATACAAAGATCAGCAATTTACGTGTGATGGAAACTTTAGGATCAAACCAGAACTCAAGCATAGTCTTTTGAAATCAAGCAGAACAGCTCAGAACTTTAGCATAAAAAAGAGGAGCAATTGCTCCTCTATGTATCAGGTATTTTTCTGTGGACCCCAGTCATAAATTTTTCTGTGGTAGGCGTACCACATCATCCACAGACCAATCAGTATCATTGGCAGGGTCAGGAACTGGCCTTTACTCATCCAGCCAATAAAGAGCTGGCCATTGTCCGGTTCACGGAAGAACTCAACCACAAAGCGTGCAATACCATAACCGATCAGGAACAGCGCTGAAACTGCCATACGTGGACGTGGCTTGGAACTAAACCACCACAACACGATAAACAGAATCAGGCCTTCGCCTAAAGCTTGATAAAGCTGGGATGGGTGACGTACCAGATTATCTACATGCGGAAAAACCATTCCGAAGGGATAGTCTGGATTGATAACTGGACGACCCCAAAGCTCACTACCGATAAAGTTTCCGATGCGGCCAAACATCAAACCAGTGGGGACACATGGCGCAATAAAGTCCAGTGTCTGGAACCAGGTTTTCTGATATTTACGGCACCAGAGCAGCATTGCTAGCATAACCCCCAGAAAACCGCCATGGAAACTCATGCCCCCGGTCCAGACCTCGAATAACCAGAGCGGGTTGGCTAGGAACTGATCAAATCCGTAAAAGAACACATAACCCAGCCGTCCACCGATCACAACACCAAGTGCGCCGTAGAAAACCAGATCAGATACCATATCGGTGGTCCAGCCTACACGCTGTTTAACCCGGTAGCTGGCCAGTCCCCAAGCAAACAAGAAGGCCAATAAATACATCAGCCCATACCAGTGAACTTTTAAAGGACCCAGTGCCAGCGCGACTGGGTCAATACTCGGATAGGTCAGCATTACAGCTCCTTTATGTATTCGTTTTGCACAGATTCTAGCGGAATGTTCCTAAAAATGTTGTACATTCAATGTGTAAAGATCATGAGAGATGCCTATGTGTATTGTGGCTTTAGCCTGGCAAGTGTTAGATCGTATGCCATTATGCCTGATTTCTAACCGGGATGAGTTTTATCAGCGACCTACGCAAGTCTTGAATCACTGGGAGAACAGTCCGGTTATAGCTGGCAAAGATTTACAATCTGGTGGTACGTGGATGGGTATTACAGCATCTGGACGTTGGGCAGTGATCACCAATTTTCGTGATGGCACAGACCGGCAGCATTATCCGACCTCGCGTGGTCATTTAGTGCAGGCCTTTTTGGAATCTGAGCAGAAACCCATTCGCTTTGCTCAAATGCTTGAGAAACAACAGCAGGAATATGCTGGTTTTAACCTGGTGATAGGAGATCAAACGCAGGCAGTATATATGAGTAACCGAGGTGAGGCTCCTCAGGTGCTGGCCAGTGGCGTATACGTAATTTCTAACGGGCTCATGAGCGACTCCTGGCAAAAGACCTTGCATTTACGAAAGCGCTTTACCCAGGAATTTTTACCTATGCTCCAGCGTCCTGTTGCTGAGCACATACTGGAGTCAGCTGTCTGGGATATTTTAGAAGATGAGCGCAAGGTAGATCAGAATGCCCTGCCAGAGACGGGTATCAGTCAGGATATGGAACTGCTACTTTCTTCTACTTTTATTCAAAGCCCGATGTACGGAACCCGGTGTTCAAATTTTTTAAGGTTGTACCATCATGCATGGAATTGGCTGGAAAAGACTCAGCAAGGAGAGCAGAGCGGGCAGATTGTGCAGCAGCGGATTTCTCTGACTCAACAAAAATAAATATGCCGGTCAATAGGCCGGCATATTCATAAAAAGAGGATTAACCCGCAATTGCGCCGCCGTCTTTACGGGTAATTACGACAGTTGCCGAACGTGGGCGGGCTGTAGTGTTATTCCGGTCAGTTTGGGTTGCCGGCCAGTGACTTGCAGGAGTTACATAGCTGGCAGAGTCTTCGCCCGGATGCTGCACATTAATGAAAATAGCTTTGTAATCAGGGGTCATGGCAATCCCGGTAATTTCACACTGTTTTGGCCCTACCAGGAAACGGCGCAGGGTTGAGTCTGTTACTTTTGCACCCATTAATGTCTGCTGTCCGCTTGAAGTAGTTGCGGTAGTACCATCACCAATCTGACCTGGCAAAGCAGCAAGCATCATACAGTTTGTGACATCGGTATAAGCTCCATCATCTGTTTGAATCCAGAGCACACCACGCGGGTCAAACCACATTCCGTCTGGTGAAGACAGGTCATTGTTATCAGTCAGACCAGACAGGTTAATATTTGATGCCATAGAGGCTTCGGCACCAAACAGATAAATATCCCACTTGAAGGTTTCAGCTGTAGTTTTATCATCGGTTTCTTTAAAACGGATAATATGACCATTTACGTTGCCACTTTGAGTTTTTTTGTCTTTAAGGTCATCATAATTACGCGGGTTAGCTGCATCTGTCGGGTAACTGGTTCCCCGATTCGAGTTGTTGGTCAGGGTAACGTAGATTTCACCATTTACCGGATTAACGGTCGCCCATTCCGGACGGTCCATTTTTGTTGCGCCGACAGCATCCCCCGCTAAACGGGCAAATGTCACCACATCGGCTTGAGAGGTGAAGGGATAAGTACTGCTACTTTCATTCAGACCATTTTTACCATAGCTTAGTTCAATCCACTGGCCTGAACCATCACTGTTAAACTTGGCAACATACAGTTTTCCTGAGTTCATGTATTTATCGCCAGCAGTATAGCCGCGGTTTACATCTTTCGGGTCCCATACTGCACTCGAGACAAATTTATAGATGTATTCGCCTTTAGAGTCGTCACCCATATAAAATGCCAAAGGTTGGCCCGCTACTGCACGGCAGGCACTGTCTTCATGTGCAAAACGGCCTAAAGAAGTACGTTTAACCGGTCTCTGACCGCCATCAAACGGGTCAATCTCGACCATCCAGCCAAAAGTATTGGGTCCGTTACGATAGTCCTGAGTAGGCTGATCCGCTTTTACATCAGCATTCCAGCGGTCATATAGATCCTGTGACTCAACCTGTCCAATGACAGTTTCCCAAGCATAGCGTGAGCTT
Organism: Acinetobacter sp. FL; assembly: GCF_040744925.1. NCBI lineage: Bacteria > Pseudomonadati > Pseudomonadota > Gammaproteobacteria > Moraxellales > Moraxellaceae > Acinetobacter > Acinetobacter sp. FL. The sequence continues at coordinate 418,679 of NZ_CP160437.1, forward strand.
GCGCCCAAATAGACTGGTCGACCCTGATCATCAATATTTGGTATTAAATTACCATTTGAATCTTTTCTATAAACAATTTTGCCATCTTCACCCTTTTTAGGAGCGCCCTGCTCATCCAGCTCATAAAGATAAGGTTCGTCTTTTTTTAGTCCCAGACCATAACGTTTTAATGCGATTTTCTCGGCATTTGTACGTTGGTACTCGTCATGTCCTGAACGCTGGAAATAGCCAATAAAGTTTTCTTCGGTAGTTAAATAAGTACCCCAAGGTGTATAGCCATTGCCACAGTTGTTATGTGTACCACGTGTTTGACGTCCGGCAGGTGAAAAACGTGTAGCAAGCAGACTGGAACCTGCAGCAGCACCGGCAAAATCCATTTCTGTTGAGGCAGTAATACGGCGGTTAAAAACAGAGTTTTTAACAATTTCTACTTTTTGAGTTGCCGGGTCCTTTTTAATATGGACTACAGATACGCCGTGCGCATTGGTTTCACGAATAACTTCATCCTCAGGACGGCGTCCTTCAACCTTGGTTGGACCTTTAGGATGAAGGAAGGTCTGGTTGATGTATTCATGGTTCATTACCAGCAAACCTTGTGCTGAGACCGTATCATCAAAGCGGTCTGTAGCGCTGTTTAAACCAAAGAAATGCATACCATCATGGCAGTCACCAGAACGGAACTGGAAGCTTGGACCAGGTGGAATATCATTATCATTCCAGTCCCCAAGCATTGGATTAATTGGGTCTCCCAACGCATAGATTACAGTAGCTTGATAGCCTTCAGGTACAGTCACAATGTCATCCAGATTTTTAGCCACTGGAGTAAATGAAAGTTTGCTAGGCTTCTGGTTAGGGTCATTCGGAGTAACTGGTGCTGTTCCGCTACTACTATTGTCGTCATCATCATTACAGCCAGTCAGTGTAGAAGCCAGCGCCAAGGCAACTGCTCCACTTGCTGTCTTGGTAATTAGACTGCGGCGCGTCATGCGTTGCTCTAAAATGTCACGGAAATGGATATTAGATGAAGTATTATTATCAAGTTCTTGATCTTCATGATATGGCGTCAGCTGCGTCATGTTTTTTTCCTAAATACAAGTAAGGTGTTGTTAAGTTGTAACTAAATTAGGTGATAAATATGACGGGACCTTGACGGTTAAGTGACATTCAGGTGAAGAAAATAAGACAGTATGATGAAAAAAGCAGACCGGAGTCTGCTGAAATGAAGTTGAAGATCTTAGACTTCTCTACGCCTTTCAATGAGTTTTCCAAAGAAAAGCCCAGCTTCGAAAAGTAGCCACATTGGAATAGCCAGCATAACCATGGAAATTGCATCTGGTGGAGTAACAAACATGGCGATAAAAAAACACCCGACAATGATAAAACGTCTTTTCTCGACCAGTTGTTGTGTAGATACAACCCCAATCAAAATCAGAAGCAAAGTAATAATCGGAATTTCAAAAGTCAGTCCAAATACCAGAAACAGTTTCAAACAGAAAGCTAGGTAACTATTAATGTCTGTCATCGGTGCCACTGTTTCAGGCGACACACTCATGAAGAAATGCAGAATTGAAGGCAGGGCAACAAAATAGGCAAATGCAATGCCGGCATAAAACAAGCTGATACTTCCTACCAATAAGGGCAGGGCTAAGGATTTTTCTTTTTCATATAGTGCCGGTTTTACAAATGTCCAGAGCTGATAAATGATAAAGGGCATCGCAATCATGAGGGCGATAAAGAAATTCAGCTTGAAGGGCGCCATGAACGTCGCGGTTACATCGGTTGCAATCATGGTTGACGAGCTGGGTAACTGGGCCCTTAGTGGTTCTGAAAGTAGCTGATAAGTCCGGTTTGCAAAAGGCAGCAGACAAAAAAATAGAGCAATCAGAATAGCAACAATTTTAAAAAGATGGCGGCGTAAAATCATTAAGTGCCGGGTAATGGGCATCTCTTCAAGTTGGGCTTGCGACTGCTCATTTAATATTGGGCCTGGGAGCTGTGAAGGAGAAAGTTGACTCATACAGCCACCTTGAGTTCAGGATAAGAAGACTGTACAGGGCTTTCTGGCTGTTCAGTAATTTGGCAAAAGCAGGCCGGCCGTTCTGGTTGACGAGTCAGGACCAGAGACGGGGCTTGCTCAATAAAAAAGTACTGCGTGGATAAATTTTTATTATGAGTATTTGCATGTTCTTGTAGAGCGTTATCTGCAAAGTTTTTGTGTTGTTGTAGTTCATGCATCTGGGCTTGCATTTTCTGTTCCAGCTCTTGAATACGGGCCATTTCCTGCTGCATCTGCTCACGGAGTTCTGAAAGGCGTAATTCACGGTCCAGATCAGCCTGTACATTACTGACCATACGTTTGATCTTGCCATACCACCTGCCAGCAAAGCGTGCTGCCTCTGGTAACTTTTCCGGCCCAAGCACCAATAAAGCAATGATGCCAAAAGCCAGCAGCTCAGTCATACCAATATTGAGCATGAAAAATACCCTAGTGTTTTACAGTTGAATTTGTGTCAGCACTAACATTCTGGTGTTCAATAGTGCGCGGTTCCTGAAGAGCTACAGTTTGCTGCTCATCTTCGCGGATAGATTTTTTAAAGTCTTTAACTGCACCACCGACATCTTTACCTAAATTTTTAAGTTTTGACGTGCCGAACAGTAAGATAACAACAATTGCAAAAATGACCACATGCCAAATAGATAGTCCAGCCATAGAAAATTCTCCTGTTTTAACTAGAAGATATCTCAACAGGTCTGTATGACAGCCTTGTGACTTATATATTGCAGTTTAAAGACAGCCTGCCATTTAGAGCATTTAAGTGATGTTAGTGCTACCATAGCGCCACAACACCAAAGGAAAACCACGTGGCATTGCTTTTACCCCTCTTTGCATTTTTATGTGGTCTGGGACTGGCGACAACTGCATATGCCTCTGCATTAAAAACTGCGCTTGCAACCCTACTGGCACGAGTATTTATACCCGTTGTCATTATTTATAATATGGTGTTTTATCAGGCAGGCAGCCTTAGCCTGATGATATTTAGTTTTATTGTCGCGGTAATTCTATTTTATTTTTTCTGGCTCATTTCTCAAGACAAGCTCCAGTCTTTATGTTTTAGCTATGTAAATATGGCTTGGCTCGGTTTTCCTTTTGCGATTGCTTTATTTGGGCCTGAAATCAGTGCACCAATGGTAGCTTTATATATTGGCGGTTCAATTTTTGGCAACATCTGGGCAGTGACTGCGGTCAGTTCGGAGCAGCAGTCCTGGAAGAGTATTTTGCAAAAAGTGCTTCAATCACCACCAGTAATTGCCCTGACTATTGCTATATTGTGCCGCTTATTCGGTTTTCAGTATATGCCTGAGCATAAATGGATTGATATGCTTTACGGTCTGGCCAAAATCGGTATGAGCTTTGCGGGGATGTGCGTGCTAGGCATGTGGCTGCGCCGGACGAAAGTTCAGCTAGACGATATAACTTATAGTTTAAAACTGGCTGTACTTAAACTGTGCTGTGGACTGGTTTTATGTAGTCTGACTTATTTTTTTATTTCTATTCCACATATCGGGCAGTATATAGGAGTCATGTTTCTACTGTTCTGTTTGCCGCCGGCGGCAAATATTGTGGCGCTAGAAACTCATTATCAGGGTACTGGAATCTCTGCCAAGTATATTGCTTCAGGTACTATGGTGAGCTGCGCAATTATTCTGATTTATGGTCTGCTACTACACATCGTTTAAAGTTCCTTTCTTAAAGAAAAGGAACTTTTCACCCTTTAAAACGAATTTAAACTGTGGCTTATTGATGATTCTGCAAACTTCGTTGAAATAGCTGCATGGCCTGCCCGCGATGACTGATTTTATTTTTCTCTTCTTTTGGCAGCTCGGCACTGGACAGGCCAAGTTCTGGTAACCAGAACAGGGGATCATAACCAAAGCCATGTTCACCACGTGGTTTTTCCAGAATCTCTCCTTGCCACACGCCCTCAAAAATTTGCGGTAGCGGATCTTCAGCATGTTGTACTAAGGCCAAAACACAGACAAACATGGCTTCAACCGGTTCTCCGGGTCTTCGCAGAGATTTTAATTCTTCCAGTAAGCGAGCATTATTGGCTGCATCATTCCCATGTTCTCCAGCATAGCGAGCCGAGTAGATACCGGGTGCTCCATTTAAAATCGGGACACAAATCCCCGAATCATCGGCAATCGCCGGTTTGCCAGAAATACGTGCAGCATGACGGGCCTTAATAATGGCATTTTCAACAAAGCTCAACCCGTCTTCAATTGCATCAGCAATATTTAGCTGACCTTGAGGAATGACCTCAACTGGAAGTGCCAGCTGTTCAAACAGTTTTTCAAACTCGGCAATTTTCCCTTTGTTGTTACTGGCCAGAACCAGACTTTCCTGAGATAACCATGTATTTGCAGACATTTTATTGTGCTCGTCACTTTAAGAAACAGTTTAAATATTTTACCTCAAATCGAATGCTTTATTGAGACCATAAAAAAGCGCCCGAAGGCGCCTTAAATACAAGCTTCAAATTATTGGGCCTGAATCCATTTGTCTGCACGGTCACGTGCCATACGAATCTGTTCCTGGGTAAGGTTAGCTGCCAGTGCAGTTTTCTTGCCCTCAGACAGATTAATAACTTTAGTGTCGAGCATACCGTCGCGGGTAGACAGTTCATACCACTGATAAGCACCTACATAGTTCTTTTTCTGCTCTTCCATCATTGCCAGGTTAAAGCTGGCACGGTTGTCACCGCTGCTGGCGGCTTTTTCAAAATAACGGCGAGCCAGAATCTCATCTTTTTTTACGCCGATCCCGTCTGCATACATCCGGCCCACATTCAGTTGGGCAGCAGACAAACCTTGGTCAGCGGCAGCTTTAAACCAGGCAAATGCCTGCTTTTCATCCTTTTGAATATCTTTACCGTACTGGTAATGGGTGGCTAAATAGAACTGGGCACCTGGCTGGCCTGCTTTTGCAGCTTTAACCAGATCATTGATCCCCATAGTTGAATAACGCGCTGCCTGGGCTGCTGTAGATTGTTGTTGTGGAATATAGTCAGCATGCGCCTGGATAGTTAAAAGTCCAAATACCAATGTGCCAATTAAGGTCGTTTTTTTCATAGAGCGCTCACTCGATAAATAGCGACTTCACCAAACAGATTCGGAACATGTTTACTCAGTAAACTACCTTGCTGATTCCCATTCACGGCGAGTCGGTTAATAATTTGGATATCATTTTCCGCGCATAAAGCTTCAAAATCGCGGAACGTACATAAATGAATGTTTGGGGTGTTATACCACATATAGGGTAGAGCATCCGAAACAGGCATTTTCCCTTTAAGAGCCAGAAAAGAACGGGTTTTCCAGTGGGCGAAGTTCGGGAAAGTAATAATAGCCTGTTTCCCTACACGCACCATGTCACGAAGTAACACATCTGGTGCATCCACCGCCTGTAAAGCCTGTGCCATGACTACATAGTCAAAAGACTGATCATCAAAACGGCTCAAACCCAGGTTCAAATCCTGCTGGATAATATTTAACCCGCGACTGATGGCAATTGCAATCTTTTCTTGATCAATTTCTAGTCCATAGGCCTGAATTTGATGCCGGCGGCTCATATGGGCGAGTAATTCTCCATCCCCACAGCCAAGATCAAGGACTTTAGAGCCTGGTTTGATCCAACGTTCTGCCAGCTGCTGATCAATACGCATTATACCGTCTCCTTCGGGGTGGACTTCAGGTGTTCTTCGCCACCAAGAAAAGCACGCAAGGTTTTTACATAAAGCGGAATCGGGAACAAGAACGAGTCATGGCCCTGTTCAGCGTCAATATCCAGATAACTGACCGGTTTATGATTCGTAATCAGAGCTTCTACAATTTCTTGTGAACGCTTTGGAGTAAAACGCCAGTCTGTAGTAAAGGAAATGACCAGAAAACGGCATTTGGTCTGGCTCATGGCCCGGGTTAGGGACTCTTCATATTCACGGGCGGGATCAAAGTAATCCAGAGCTTTGGTCATGATCAGATAAGTATTGGCATCAAAATTACGGCTAAACTGTTCACCCTGATAACGCAGATAGCTTTCAACCTGAAACTCGACATCAAAACCATACATGAATTTTCCGGACTTCAAGTCACGGCCGAATTTTTGCATCATGGCTTCTTGCGAAAGGTAGGTAATATGGCCGACCATACGCGCTAAAATCAGACCGCGTTTTGGATAACTGTCGTGTTCCAGATAGCGCCCATGATGGAAATCCGGATCAGAGAGAATAGACTGGCGTGCGACCTCATTAAAAGCAATATTCTGTGCAGATAGTTTAGGTGCACTGGCAATCACCACACAATTCTTCAAGCGGTCCGGATAATCTACTGACCACTGTAGTGCCTGCATGCCGCCGAGTGAACCACCCACAATCGCGTACCACACATCAATTCCTAACCGGTCTGACAGGAGTGCCTGGGTTTTTACCCAGTCACGTACAGTGACCAGTGGAAAATCCGGACCATAGGGCAGGTTATCATTATCAGGGTTAGGGGAGGTTGGACCGGTTGAGCCATGGCAGCCACCAATATTATTTAGGGCCACTACAAAAAACTTGTTGGTATCAATGGCCTTGCCAGGCCCAATACAGGCATCCCACCAGCCCGGTTTTTTATCATCTTCATGATGATAACCTGCGGCATGATGATGACCAGACAATGCATGGCAAAGCAGAATCGCATTGGACTTGTCTTGGTTCAAGGTACCATAAGTTTCAACCATCAAGTCAAAACGGGGCAGAATACGCCCACATTCTAGTTCGAGTGGTTCTTCAAATTGAAACTTTTGCGGGGTGACCAGGCCCACTGAGTCGCTTGGAAAAGACACGGGAATGGTTCGCCTTAAATCTTTAAAAATGAATAATAAAAAGGATACCAAGCTCAGGGTATCCTTTCAAAAGGGAATTGTATATTAAATCGCGGCAGCAATGACCTGTTCAGGGTGTAATACGCCCTGATCAATCAGGCGGTTAGTACAGGCAAGGATGGCCTCAATTGAAGAGGTTACGATATTGTCGTGTACGCCGGCACCAAAAGCATTTTTACCCGAACCTTTGACTTGCAGTTCGACCAGTGCCAGTGCTTTTGCATTAGCACCTGAACCAATACTGCGTTCTTCATAGTTCAATACATCAATCGGCAGTTGCAAGGCATCCAGAATAGCCGAAATTGGCCCATTGCCTTCTCCACGGATCTGTTGCTTCTGGCCATTCATGGTCACTTCAAGTTCAATGACCTGATTACCATTATGGTCGGAAAGCTTATAGTTCTGTGCAATGTAGTGAGTATTTTTAGCTTCGACATAGGTCTGCTTGAACAGTGACCAGATTTCCTGGGCAGTAATCTCGGTTGCGGTCGCATCTGTGTGCTCTTGTACTACTTGTGAGAATTCAATCTGCAAGCGACGTGGCAATACAACGTTATAGTTAGATTCAAGCAAATAGGCGATACCACCCTTACCTGACTGTGAGTTGACGCGAATTACTGCATCATAATCACGGTCCAGATCTTTGGGATCAATTGGCAAATAAGGCATATCCCAGATTTCTTCATTTTTCTGGAATTCAAAACCTTTCTTGATGGCATCTTGGTGCGAGCCAGAAAATGCAGTAAAGACCAGATCACCTGCGTATGGATGGCGCGGGTGTACAGGCAAACCGGTACATTCTTCAACTGTAGCAATTATTTCATTAATATTGGAAAAATCCAGGTTTGGTGCCACACCTTGAGTGTACATATTCAGGGCAATTGCTGCGACATCAACATTACCAGTCCGTTCGCCATTACCAAATACGCAGCCTTCCACACGGTCTGCACCTGCCATAATGGCCAGTTCTGAGGCAGCAATACCGCAGCCCCGGTCATTGTGGCAATGAACTGAAATAATTACGCCATCACGACGTTCAATATTGCGGTGCATCCATTCAATCTGGTCTGCATAAACATTTGGCGTAGAAACTTCTACAGTAGCTGGCAAGTTTAAAATAACCTTATTTTCCGGAGAGGCTTCCCAGATTTCAGTTACAGCATCACAAACGTCTTTGGCAACCTCAAGCTCGGTTGCAGAGAAACATTCAGGGCTATACTGAAAAATAAAATCAGTTTCAGGATACTGCGCTGCATATTCTTTCACTTTTTGTGCTGCATTAATCGCTAACTGCTTGGCACCATTGATATCTACATTTAATACCTTGTTACGGAATGTCGGTGAGTTGGCATTATAGATATGCACAATCGCGCGTTTCGCACCTTCCAGTGCTTCAAAAGTGCGTTGAATCAAGTGGTCACGTGCCTGAACCAGAACCTCGATATAGACATCATCAGGGATATGATTTTCTTCAATCAGCTTACGGGTAAAGTCAAAATCAATCTGTGAAGCAGATGGAAAACCAATCTCAATATGTTTAAAACCGATCTTTACCAGCATCTGGAACATCTTGAATTTCTGTTCAAGATCCATCGGTTCAAAAATGGCCTGATTACCATCACGCAGGTCAGTACTCATCCAGATAGGCGCTTGATTGATTTCTTTATTTGGCCACTGGCGGTCTGGTAAATCGACACGCTGATACATACGACGGTATTTTTTACTTGGGTCAGCCAACATCATGAGGGAACTCCTTATGTAGCAAGGTGGCTCGGATCGAATTTAAGCGCAACGTACTACTTTTATATTAACTATATTTTGTCAAACTATTTAAAATTTCAGGGTATCTTTTAGCCTTATACAGGCAGGTATATATTATGCGCGCGCGAGGCTCAGCATCAGGGGCAAGCTCAGGAGGGAGCCTGTAGGGAGGAGGGCGAGAATATTCGGGTATATATTCATGCCCTTAAAATTACGTGATAAAAAATAAGCTGTCAATCGTTATCTGTAAAATAATCAGACAACTATAATTAATAGAAAAAGCCTATTAAAATAACAGTTTATTTTTTCTTTAACTGTCTTAAAGCTCTGCCCATTTGCGCATCAGGTTGTGATACAGATTTGTGAGCTTGATAACTTCCTGATGCTGGTCACCCAGCTGCATGCGCAGGTTTTGTATAGTCTGGTCCAGATTAAACAGCATATGACGTTCTGCATCATCACGTACCATACTTTGTACCCAGAAAAATGAAGCAATCCGGCAGCCTTGGGTGACTGGTGTGACTTCATGCAGACTGGTTGAAGGGTAGAGAATCATGTCTCCAGCTGGCAGCTTGACTTCGTGATAACCATAAGTATCTTCTACCACCAGTTCACCTCCTACATACTCTTCCGGCTCACTTAAAAATACAGTGCAGGAGAGATCGGTCCGTAACCGCTCATTGGTCCCACGGATACGGCGGATAGAGTTGTCGACATGAAAACCGAAAGCCTCATTATTTTCATAGCGATTGAATAACGGAGGAATGATATCAAGAGGAATGGCGGCCGATAAAAATAATGGGTGCTGCCCTAAAGATTCTAAAATAATTGTACTTAAATGATGAGTAAGAGGATGGTCTTCTGGAAGCTGCTGATTTTGTTTGACTGTGGCTGACAGCGTCCCTGCGGTGACTTTACCATTGACCCACTCAATTTTAGCCATTTCTTCCCGAAAATGCTGGACCTGGGTTTGAGTTAATACATGAGGAATATGATGGATCACGGCTTTCACCTGTCTTAATAAAATATGGATATAAAAATAGCCCCTATATAGAGGCTATTTTAAGCTAAAAACCATAAAAAGATTATGGTTTTCGGCACGAGATTAATACTTAAAGTTTAAAGACAGTACAGCATTGCGGCCTTCTGCTTCTGTAGCATAGTGAGAAGCATAGGCTTTAGTGAAATAGCGTTTATCTGAGAGATTGTTAAGGTTCAGCTGTAGATCAACATTTTTGTTTACATTATAGCGTGCCATGGCATCGTAACGGACATAGCCCGGTACATACTTGGTATTAGCTAAGTCACCATAGACTTTGTCCATTGCAGTTGCACCAGCACCAAGTTGAAGTTGTGGAAGAGCCTGATAGTTTGTCCAAAGTGTAGCGCTGTTTTTAGGAACATTCGGCATCCGGTTACCGTTAAATACCGCTTGGTCAGTACAGGTTGTGCCACGACAGCTTACGCCATTCTTAGTTGCTTCACTATCTAGATAGGTATAGCCGGCGCTGATATCCCATTTATCGGTAATTTTACCGTTCAAGCCCAGCTCAATACCGTCAACTTTGCTTTCGCCAATATTACTATAAGTAGTAGGACTCAACTGAATACGCGCATTCTGCTTTTCAGTACGGAAAATTGCAGCAGTTAAATTTAAGCGATTTTCTAAAAGATCCCATTTGGTCCCAATTTCGAAAGTCTGGCTTTCTTCAGGATCTAAATTGCTATACGCTGCGCCAATACCTTCAGAACCGTCACCAGCATCTACACCTACAGGGTTTGCAGATGTTGCATAGCTGGCATAAATTGAACCATTTTCAACTGGTTTGAAAGTTATACCTGCTTGATAAGTGAAGAAATCAGTATCACTTTCAGTTTTAACTTGCTCGCCAACTTGTTTTGTTGGAGGAGTGGTGGATGAACCTAGAACAGCACTGTTACGTGCGCCATATGTCATGGTTTGTTCTGTATCAAACTTGTCCCAACGTAAGCCTAAATCTAAAATCCATTGTGGATTGAATTCAATGCTGTCTAGGAAATAAATAGAAGTAGACTTAGTTTGTGTATTATATTGGTCTGCACCTTCAGTACTGATACTTCCTGTCCATGGTCCCCGATTAGGATTTTGAACAGAAGTACACCAGCCCGAAGCAATATCGGCAGGGGTACATTTGTTGTATTCTGCACCTGTAGCAGACAAGCCATTAATAATATATTGAGTACGATCTGTTTCTTGATCCGAATACTCAGCACCTAAGTTAAAGCTATGCTTAAGAGTGCCAGTATTAAATTTTCCAGTTAATGCTAACTGGTCAGTAAATGTATCAGTATTAGCAATACGTGAGTTTACACGTGCCCATACATTCCCATTTTTATAAATGTTTCCTTGAGAATCATCCGGGTTGGTCCACAGATAATCATTCTTAGACTTGCTATAAACTGCGGTATTTGAAATGGTTAGATTATCAGCCAGATCATGTTCTAACTTGATTGTACCAACCTGATTTTCCTGTTTTTGGAAATCACGGTCTTTCCAGCCGTAATAAATTCCTTGTTTGACATCAATTGGCTTTCCTGAATATTGCGAATATCCAGTAGGGTTGTTGTATGGTACGCCTGAATCAGGAGTATCGTCTGTTTTTAGGTAGTAGTAGCTCAGGGTCGCACGAGTAGAAGTATCTAAACCAAATGTAATACTTGGTGCAATACCGGCACGTTTATATTCAGCCCCATCAGACTGGTCGGCTTTTTCATTGTGGTGCCCCATAATGGCAACGCGGGCTGCTATCCCATTACCGAAGTCTTTATTACCATCTAGCGTTATACGCTGATAATTATCTGTACCATTTTCAACAGAGCCTTCTAGAAAGTCGCCTTTTTTAGCTACTTTAGAAATCAAGTTGATACTGCCACCCACTGTACCTGCTCCGCCCATAGCAGAAGCAGAACCTTTAGTGACTTCAACCTGTTCTACAGCAAACATTTCACGGTTTTGAGAGGTAGCGTTACGAACGCCATCAACATACATTGAACTTTCAGAGTTATAACCCCGAATAAATGGTCGGTCTCCATTTGGATTTCCACCTTCACCTGCTCCTAGGGTAATTCCAGGCACAGTGCGTAAGGCATCACTTAAAGTCGTTACTTTAGTATCTTCAATCAGCTGATTCGAAATAATAGAAACTGATTTAGGGGTATCTAGTAAAGGAGCAACAAATTTGCTATTTGCAGACTGGTCTACCTTTAAGCTTTGTTGTTCTGTGGTGGCTTGGGAGTGAATAGTTTCAAGTTGAGCAACTTGATCTTGTGCAACAGCATGCCCCGCCATCACTGAAAGTGATGAGACAATCGCAGAAGATACGATTTTCTTACGTGTTTTGATGAAAGCCATTTCTTACTCAAAATGTATAGTGTGAAATTGTATGCGAATAATAATGATTCTTATTTTTTATCACCATATTTTTGTATTGGTATTGGCAATAAATTTTATATATTTAATTTAATAAATTAATGTTATATAGTAACTTAAAATTTATAAGTTTTTGATAATTAATATTTTGTTCTGAATACGGGAGTTTATAGCTCTTAATAGGATATTTAAATAAAAACTAAATATTCTGATAAATACTTCTTTATAAAAATTAAAATTGATCAGCACTTTATTAAAAGGGCAAATTTGACAGAGTTTCCAATATTTTTAATTCTCTATCGATATTAAGGGAGGAAGTTAATATTTAATTCGGGACCAAATTTAAAATAATCTTCTTAATTTCATGCAAATCAGGCGAATTCAGGTAGTTTCTTCGGTGTATTTTGTATATCTTTAAATGTTGTCATATAATGTGGCACTTTTTAAAACTGTTATTACTAACACACATATCGAGGAAGCCATGCAAGTAACTTCTGAAGCGGTTTCGGGCGTTGCCCGTCGTTTAAATGTTTCTGTACCGACGAGCCGTATTAACGAGCAGTTTGAAGCTCGCTTGAAACGCACTGCCAAAACTGTGAAGATCAACGGCTTCCGCCAGGGCAAAGTGCCTGTAAACGTTGTACGCCGTGAATATGGCGCTGGTATTTATCAGGAAGTGGTGAACGATATTATTCGTGACACTGTATTTGAAGCGATTCAACAAGAAAAAATCAATGCTGTTGGCATGCCAAATATTGATAAAGTTGAAAATAAAGATGATGCGCTGGTATATGAAGCCACTGTAGAAGTTTATCCTGAAGTAGAAGTTAAAGCTCTAGATACTCTTACTGTTGAGCGTAAAACATCTGAAATTCAAGATAAAGATGTTGACCAGATGATTGAAAACCTGCAAAAACAGCGTCAAACCTGGGTTGAGACCAAAGGTATGGCGAAAAAAGACATGCAGGTCACTTTTGACTTCGAAGGAACAATCGATGGTGAAAAATTTGAAGGCGGTTCTGCAACTGACTTTAAACTGGTCTTAGGCTCAGGCCGTATGATTCCTGGCTTTGAAGATGGCATCATTGGCATGAAGAAAGGCGAAGAGAAAGTGATTGATGTTACTTTCCCTGAAGACTATCAGGCTGAAAATCTGGCAGGTAAAGCGGCACAGTTTAAAATTACTGTAAAGCAGGTTGAAAAAGCAAAACTTCCTGAACTGGATGCTGAATTCCTGCAAACCTTTGGTGTTTCTGAAGAAGAAGGAATTGACAAGTTAAAAGCTGACGTTCGTAAAAATATGGAACGCGAAGTTCGTAACGGTCTTCGTAACCAGGTAAAACAGGCTGCATTTGATGCACTGGTTGAAGCAAATGAAGTTGAAGTTCCAAGTGCCATGGTTGCTCAGGAAATCGACCGCCAACGTCAACAGATGATCCAGCATTTTACCCAGCAGTTTGGTGGTGCAAACGCGCAAACTTTTGACAAGAGCATGCTTCCTGATGAACTGTTTAAAGAACAGGCAGAAAAATCAGTAAAACTTGGTGTACTGGTAAGCAAGGTTTTGGCTGATGCTAAACTTGAAGTTGATCCGGCTCGTGTAGAGGCTTATATCGAAGATATGGCTTCTTCTTATGAAGACCCAACTGAAGTTATTGAGTACTTCAAAAATGATAAACAGCAACGTGCTCAAATCGAGGCTGTTGTGCTTGAAGACCAGGTTGTTGACTATATTCTTGCTGCAGCTCAGGTTTCAGATACAGAAGTGAGCTATGAAGATTTGCTAAAAGAACAGCAAGCTCGTCGTGCTTAAATCTGACTGATACAGAAAAAGGCGCTTAATGCGCCTTTTTTTATACACGTCGTAAATTTGTTAAATTAGTTTATATACACGATATTTCCCCGTTTTTTATTCAATATTCACTAGGGAAAATTTTGCATTTTTGCAAATTATCCCTCATATTGTGGCTATGAGCTGAGTCATAAGAATTTTAGGAATAAATAGCCCTATGTATGTCCCAAGTATTGAAAATGCTTTAGTTCCGGTGGTGGTTGAGCAATCATCTCGTGGTGAACGTTCTTTTGATATTTTTTCACGGCTTCTGCGTGAGCGTGTAATTTTTTTAACTGGTGAAGTTGAAGATAACATGGCCAATCTGATTGTGGCACAAATGTTGTTTTTAGAGGCAGAAAATCCTGACAAGGATATCCATCTCTACATCAATTCACCAGGGGGATCAGTCACTGCAGGTATGGCAATTTACGATACCATGCAGTTTATTAAACCAGATGTAGTGACCTATTGTATGGGACAGGCGGCTTCAATGGGGGCATTTTTATTAAATGCCGGTGCCAAAGGTAAGCGTTTCTGTCTGGAAAATGCCCGTGTCATGATACACCAGCCTTTGGGCGGTTTCCGTGGTCAGGCTTCAGACATTGAAATCCATGCACGTGAAATACTGTTTATTAAAGAACGCCTGAACCGTCTGATGGCTGAACACAGTGGTCAGGACTATGAACGTATTGCACGTGACACTGACCGCGATAACTTTATGACAGCTCAAGCTGCTAAAGAATATGGCCTGGTTGATGAAGTTCTCAGCAAGCGCCCTTAATTTTTAAGATTCAAGTATTGGAGTAAATATGTCCGAACATCCTCAAGGACAAAAGCATTGTTCATTTTGCGGTAAAACGCAGTCTGAAGTCGGGAAACTGATTGCAGGCGAGGACGCTTATATTTGTAATGAATGTGTGGACGTATGCTTGGACCTTGTACAAACCAGCCAGCAAGTCGAAACTGGTGACTGGGCAAGCCGTCCTTTGCCAAAACCGCACGAGATTCGTGCTGCGCTTGACCAATATGTGATTGGTCAAGATATTGCTAAAAAAACATTGTCTGTAGCTGTCTACAACCATTACAAGCGTCTGAAAGTCAGCCAGAATGGACATAAAACAGAAGATAAGGTTGAAATTGCCAAAAGTAATATTTTGCTGATCGGACCGACAGGTTCAGGTAAAACCCTACTTGCACAGACTCTTGCCCGTCTTCTGGATGTACCATTTGCTATGGCAGATGCCACCACTTTAACTGAAGCCGGTTATGTTGGTGAAGATGTCGAGAATATTGTACAGAAGCTTTTGCAAAAAGCTGATTACGATATCGAGAAAGCACAGAAGGGTATTATCTATATCGATGAGATTGATAAGATTACTCGTAAGTCTGAAAATCCATCGATCACCCGTGATGTTTCTGGTGAAGGTGTCCAGCAGGCTTTGCTGAAAATGATTGAAGGTACAGTGGCTTCTATTCCACCTCAAGGTGGACGCAAGCATCCACAGCAGGAATTTATCCAGGTAGATACCTCAAATGTCCTGTTTATCTGTGGCGGCGCTTTCTCCGGATTGGAAAAAATTGTACAGCATCGTCAGGAAAAAGGTGGAATCGGCTTTACTGCAGAAGTAAAAAGCAAAGATGAAACTAAAAAGCTTGCCGAGCTGTTCCGTCAGGTAGAACCGGCTGATCTGGTTAAATTTGGCTTGATTCCAGAATTTATTGGTCGTCTGCCAGTGATTGCAACACTTGAAGAGCTGGATGAAGATGCACTGATGCAGATTCTGACAGAGCCTAAAAATGCATTGACCCGTCAATACCAGTATCTTTTCAATATGGAAGATGTGGATCTGGTATTTGAAGATTCTGCCCTACGTGCTGTTGCTAAAAAGGCACTAGAACGTAATACCGGAGCACGTGGTCTACGCTCTATTTTGGAAAATGTCCTGCTCGAAACCATGTATGACCTGCCAAGCCGTAACGATGTCGGGACAGTGGTCATTAATGAGGCAGTAATCAATGATGGTGCTGAGCCAGAATATCGTTCTGAGCGTTTGCCGCGTCAAGAAGGTGAAGAAGGGGCAGTCCCTAAATCTGAGCTGAAGGTTGTGAATACCAAATCTGCCTGAGTCTGATTGGCTATTCATCTGAAACGTGCCGAGTGTAATCCGCTGGGCACGTTTTTTTATTTTCAAATTTACATGCGGGTGTTAAGCTCAATAGAATGTTAATGCAACATGATAAAAATTTAAAACAAGAAAAACATGGTAAGGGATAATCATGCGCTATTTATTGCTGACAATACTTGGTAGCGGAATGCTATGGGGATGTCATACTCGACCTGTTTCGCTTCCAACTCCGGCTTTGGTCTCTACGTTAAAAAATATAGATCTGAGTCAGTCGCCTTCTATGCTAGAGCAGCACCGGGTTGGAATGTTTTCAGTTGGTTCTTGGGTAAACCAGAAACCGGGACAGCTTTTTCAGCGAGTTAAGCCCCAACATCCGCAAGCTGCAGTGGTATATCTGTACCGTCCGGATAGCCGCTGGAACCGGCAGGAAGTAGTAGCACCTAATTTTTTTCTGAATGGTGAGCGTATTCCGAGTCTGATCAGTAATCATTATTATTGGCTGGAACTGGCCGAGGGTCATTACCGCTTGACTATTAGCCGGCCCTTAGGCGTAATACATTTTCAAAAGCCGATAGTGGCTGACTTTAAAGTGAGTGCTGGTCAGCAGTATTTTCTGAAGTATGAAGAAGAGAAATTTCGGGGCTCACCTGACCATAATCTTGGTTTATTGCGCGCAGGACCATTAATACAAATGCCTGTCAAACAGGGACTCCGTGAAATTCGCACTACCCAGCTTAAAAGTCCCGGACTTAATTTCGCTGCTTTTACTGATGCACAGGGTAAATTAACTGAACCCAAGCGTAAAATTGTCAAACAAAATTATGAAGAAAGTGAAGAGCTGGCTTTAAAGAAGCGTTTTAAACTCTGGAATCCTTTAACTTGGTAAAATTAGTTTTCTTTTCTTAATATCTAACTAAGCAAATAAAAGCACAGGATTAGAGAAAATATTTTAATTAAAAAAATAAAAAAGCATCCATGATTGGATGCTTTTTTAATTTATACCAGTTTAAACCGCAGCAGCATCCACCACCGGGATTTTACCAATTTTAGCTTGCCAGATTTTAGGTGCAGTTGCATGCACTGAAGTGCCGTTTACATCGACTGCTACAGATACAGGCATATCTTTTACCACAAATTTATAGATTGCCTCCATCCCTAAGTCTTCAAAAGCCACCACTTCTGCTTCACGAATAGCTTTAGAAACCAGATATGCAGCGCCACCGACTGCCATGAGGTAGGTCGCTTTATTATCCTTAATCGCTTCAACCGCAGCAGGACCTCGGTCTGCTTTACCGATCATACCGTAGAGACCAGTTGCTTCTAGCACTTGGCGGGTGAATTTATCCATACGTGTTGCTGTTGTCGGACCGGCAGGACCAACCACTTCATCGCCTACAGGATCTACCGGACCAACGTAGTAAATAAACTTACCTTTTAAATCAACAGGAAGCTCTTCGCCGTTGTTCAGCATATCAACCATGCGTTTATGGGCAGCGTCACGGCCAGTATAAATTGTACCATTAAGAAGTAGGGTATCGCCCGGTTTCCAGGAATTCATCTCTTCTTGAGTAATGTGGTCGAGATCAACACGTTTAGAAGTTGAGGAATCCCAAGTTACAGCAGGATAGTCTTCAAGGCTCGGCGCCTGAATATGCGCTACACCTGAACCGTCTAGTGTAAAGTGTGCATGGCGGGTCGCGGCGCAGTTTGGAATCATGCCTACTGGCTTGCCAGCAGCGTGACAAGGATAATCCTTGATCTTGATATCCAGTACTGTAGTCAAACCGCCCAGACCTTGTGCACCAATACCTAAGGCATTAACTTTTTCGAAGATTTCAATACGCAGCTCTTCCATCTTGCTTTGTGGGCCACGACGCAGCAGCTCATCCATATTGATTTCTTCCATGAGAGCTTCTTTAGCAAGCATCATAGCTTTTTCAGCAGTACCACCGATACCAATTCCGAGCATACCAGGAGGACACCAGCCTGCACCCATAGTTGGGACAGTTTTTAAAACCCAGTCCACGATTGAGTCAGATGGATTGAGCATTGCCAGTTTAGATTTGTTCTCTGAACCGCCGCCTTTTGCTGCAACCGTAATATCTACTTTATTACCCGGAACGAGTTTATAGTGAATCACTGCCGGGGTATTATCTTTGGTGTTTTTGCGACCAAATGCCGGATCAGCCAGAACTGAAGCACGTAAGACATTGGTATTTTCCAAATAACCCTGACGTACACCTTCATTAATGGCATCGTCCAAGCTCATGGTTAAATCGAATTTAACATCCAGACCCACTTCAAGAAATACATTGACAATACCTGTATCCTGACAGATTGGGCGATGACCTTCAGCACACATGCGTGAGTTAATCAGGATCTGCGCAATTGCATCTTTAGCAGCCTGGTTTTCTTCACGGTCATACGCACGGCTCATTGCCTGAATAAAGTCTTGCGGGTGGTAGTACGAAATGAACTGAAGCGCATCCTTGACCGAAGTGATCAAGTCGTCTTGCTTGATAATAGTTGTCATATCAAATGTCTCTTGAGCGGGCTGTTAGCTAGCGGCCAAAATTATAAGACAAAAAGCATCCGCTGTGGGTATTTCCGGCAAGGTTTTGGGCGAAAGTTTAGTAGTAAAAAGAAAGGTAGCGCAGGATGGCATAAAATGAATTCTTGGCAGGTCTTTTAAACGCGTTTTCTGTGATATGACACTCGGGTAACAGTTATATAACCTGAAAATCAAGGGTTTTTAGTCATTATTATTTGATTTATATAAAATTATTTTAGTAATATAAGTTTTAAGGAAATTGTCATAAAGTTGTCATAAAACTTTCGCATAATGCCGGTATCCACTACATAGAGTCATCAACAATGACAGTATCTAGCATTCTCATGGTTATTGTATTTATGATATTTATTGCTGCAACCTGGTTCTATGGTCAGTTAGAAGATCAAGCCTAAGCTTTATCTTCTTTCTAGAGTGTTCTCTTCTTCATCTGCTTCTAGCCTGTAATCTCTCTTGGCATTCTGCTATTCTTTTCCTGAATTTTAAAACTATAATCAGGTATGTCAGATCAACAATATGCAGATAATATTATTCCGATCTATAAAAAATATGCGATCGAATGGGATAAGGTACGCTCCCAGCATTTTTATGAACAAGTCTGGCTTGAACAGTTTTTAAATCTGATTCCTGAGCAATCGTCTATTCTTGACCTGGGTTGCGGTGCTGGTATACCAACCGCTCAATATTTTTCTGCAAAAAAATGTCAAATTACAGGTATAGATAGTTCAGCTGCCATGCTCGAAATAGCTAGGAACCGTTTTCCTGAGCATAACTGGTTAGAAGCTGATATGCGTCAACTGGATTTGAAGCAAAGCTTTAATGGCATTATCGCTTGGGACAGCTTTTTTCATTTGACTCATAATGACCAGAGAGCAATGTTTCATATTTTTAAGAAACATGCAAAAACCGGTACGGCATTAATGTTAACCACTGGTCCGAGTCATGGCACAGCTCTAGGGGAAATGCAGGGTGAGGTTTTATATCATGCAAGTCTGGACCCCGATGAATATAAGAATCTGTTTGAGACGTTCGGTTTTAGGGTGGTAAATATGCGGTTTGAAGATCCTGACTGCGCCCGACATACCATATGGTTGGCCCAGTTAATATAAAGGAAAGTGTTTTTAGAGCAAAATAAAACAGCCCCAATTGAAATACTGGGGCTGTTTTATTTAAAAATTTATACTGTCGCCTGTTGTTCTGCCTGAATGGCAGTCAAAGCAATCGTAAAAACAATATCATCAACCAAAGCGCCGCGTGACAGGTCATTTACCGGCTTGTTCAGTCCTTGCAGCATTGGGCCAACACTTACGACATTTGCCGCACGTTGTACAGCCTTGTAAGTTGTATTGCCGGTATTAAGGTCTGGGAAGATAAAGACATTGGCGCGTCCTGCTACAGGTGACTCAGGTGCTTTCTGGCGGCCCACGCTTTCAACAGACGCAGCGTCATACTGTAAAGGACCATCAATCAACAGATCGGGACGACGTTGACGGGCAATCTCCGTTGCTTCACGAACTTTATCAACATCGGCACCGGTACCTGAGGTTCCGGTTGAGTAACTGATCATGGCAATACGCGGGTCAATACCAAATGCTCTGGCTGAATCTGCGGATTGGATGGCAATCTCAGCAAGCTGCTGGGCATCTGGATCGGGATTAATAGCACAATCCCCATATACATAGACTTCATCTGGTAACAGCATAAAGAATACTGAAGAGACCAGCGAATATTCTGGAGCTGTTTTAATCAGCTGAAATGCCGGTCGCACTGTGTTAGCCGTGGTATGTACCGCCCCAGAAACCAGTCCGTCAACCTGATCCAGTGCCAGCATCATGGTGCCCAGCACTACAGTATCCTGTAACTGTTCTTTGGCCTGAATGTCATTGATCTTGCCTTTTCGCAGCTCGACCATACTGCTAATGTACTGGCTACGAATAGTATCCGGATCAATGATTTCAAGATTGTCTGGTAATTCAATATTACGGGCCTTGGCAATTTCTAAAACTGCTTCTGGTTTGGCTAGCAAGATACAGTGAGCAATTCCGCGAGACTGGCAGATCGCTGCAGCCTGAATAGTACGAGGTTCATCACCCTCTGGTAGAACGATGCGCTTTTTCGCAGCAATCGACTTCTGGACCAGTTCATGCCGGAAAGCTGAAGGGGACAGGCGGGGAGTTGCATTGCCATTGATTTGCTGGGTCAGCCAGTCCAGATCAATATGACTGGAGACAAAACGGGTAACCTGCTCGGCACGTTCTGTATCGTCAACCGGTATTTCATTACTCAGATTTGCCAGACGCTGTGCTGTTTCCAGAGTAGTCAGCTGCGTATGTAAAATGGGCAGTCCCTGTTTGATAGTATTCTGGCAGAAATTCAGAATCTGGGCATTGGGTGCCTGACGCTCGGTTAGTACCAGGCCTGCTAGCGGTATACCATGACTGGTAGCTAAACTGCTGGCAAGCAGTACATCGGTACGTTCGGAAGCGCTGATAATCAGTTCACCGGCAACAAATTTGTTCAGCTCATATTCAATACTTGAGGTAATCAGGCTGCTATGTAATATACGACGCTGCCGTGCTTCTCCCTGATGAATCCATTCGCCCTGAATCAGACGGGCAATGTCCAGTGTACGTGGAACACTCAGGGTATTGCTAAATGGAACCAGACCAATAATCGGTAAGTCAGCAGTCCCTAAATAACGGTTATATTTTTGCAGCTCGATCGTGAAGGTTGCAATTTCTGCACTTAAACGCAGTGAAGGGTCAATGGTCACCGGAATCTGTGCAACTTCTTCAGGTAAGCCTTTAGTCCGCATGAACAGCACACCTGCCGTACGCTCTGAAGCAGCGCCACCGATCTGGCGTAGATGTGCTTCAATTTTTTCAGCAGTTTTACGCGGATTCTGTACATCTGCAGTACTGACTAGGATTACCTTGGCATCTAGTGCCTGTGCAAGGGCGGCATTTAACTCACCTGCAAACTGGTCCTCATGATTTGGCAGTAAGCCTTCTACAATAATCACATCATGTTTGGCGGCAACACTGCGATGCAGGCTGACTGCTTCTTCAAGCAGTTCATCCATTTCTTCCAGTGCGATCAGCTGGCTAACTCTTTCATATGCAATCGGTTCAACCGTACTGGTCTGGAATAAATGTTCAAACAGGCTAGTGGTACGGTTCTGATCATTTTCCTGAAAAGATTCAGAAAAAGGTTTTAAAAATCCTGCCTTAATACCATTACAGTCCAGTGCATAGATCATTCCCAGGCAGGCTGAAGTCAGACCGACACCTTCTCCAGTTGGAATCAGTAGAATTGTATTCATAGGAGCCTTAAAAAATTAAACAAAATATAAATCACAGGAGGTTAAAGCCCGCAATTAAGCAGGCTCTACAGCAAGTTCAGACTTTTTTGATAGTAAACTCGTCTGTGCAGCTACCTGACGGGTTTCTTGGGCGATACGTGCTTCTTCATCGGTTGGAATCACCCATATTTGTGGGCCATGGCCTTGGTCAATCCGACCTTCAGTACCACGTTTTAATTCATTGTTTTGGGTTTTATTTAAGTTGAAGCCAAAGTGTGGCAGATAGGAGAGCGTCTTTTCACGAATATAAGCTGAGTTTTCCCCAATACCCCCAGTAAAGATCAGTCCGTCAATACGTGGCAGACCACAGCTGATGGCAGCAAGAGATTTGGCAAGACGGTAACAGAATACTTCAATTGCCAGCGTGGCATCTTCATTGCCCTGTTCAGAAGCTTCAATTAAAGTCCGCATGTCATTAGAAAGATCAGATAAGCCCAGCAGGCCACTTTCCTTGTTCAGCATGCGGTCAATCTTATAGACATCCCAGCCAAGGTTGGCTGCTAAGAAGCTGTGCAGACTTGGATCAACATCGCCACTGCGTGTGCCCATTACTACACCTTCAAGAGGGGTAAGCCCCATTGATGTATCTACGCTCTGACCATTCCAAATAGCGCAAGTTGAACTACCGTTACCCAGATGTGCAGTTAGCCAGCCCCCTTGTTTAAGGTTTCCAGCCAGTTCTGAACCACGCTCAGAAACGTAAGCATGACTAGTGCCATGGAAGCCATAGCGACGGACATTATGTTCTGTGTATAGGAATTTTGGTACGGCATAGCGATAAGCATGCGCCGGCATTGTCTGGTGAAAAGCAGTGTCGAAAACTGCAACCTGAGGAAGCTCAGGAAACAGGCGCATGGTGGCATCGATACCTACCAGATGAGCCGGGTTATGCAATGGTGCGAGCGGAGTTGCTTCACGAATACGTTCTACAATCGTATCAGTCAGTAGTTCGGCCTTGGTTAGTGTGCCGCCGTGAACTACCCGGTGACCAATTGCTTGCGGTTTGTATTGTGACAGGCGGCTTAAAATGGTTTCTAGTGCCTGTTCGTGATCAGCATGAGGGATCGAAAGTTCAAGTGGTTGTCCACCAATGGTAACACCTTTGATGCGTGCATCAGCAGAGCCCAGATTTTCTGCCAAACCATAGATACGATCTTTTGCCTGCTCAGAGATTAAGGCATATTTAATAGATGAAGAACCGCAATTGATGACTAATACTGATGTAGACACGTTGGATACCCGAATTCTAATTGAAATAATCTTGTCCCTCTGATCTTGAACCAGTGTACAGGCTAGAGATCATGAGTATGTTTTAACACGTGTATTTTTTCTGTCCAACCTAGACTTTAGCCGATTAGACTTAAGCACTATGGATGGTCTATTCAATAATATTTAATATTAATCAGTTAATTGTTATAGCGTAGCACAGGAATAAAAAAATCATATTCGGTTTTGCGCAAAGCTAAAGTATCGTTGCAAATTTCATCTATAGTTCATTTCTTTATTTATTACTCTTGCCCCTGAGATTTATATTTCATCTCGGCCCATCTCACCAGAACATAGGCAATCAGTGCCACCATAAAAAATACCAGCATCATCCAGGCTAAACCTTGCAAAGTTTCGATAATTGTCCGGTAAATTTCCAGAAACCAGCGCTCATTCGTCAGTTCAATAATAAAATGTTCATCTTTGGGGCCGTAGTTGACAGGATTAATATATTTTTCCATATCGTAGATGCGAACTCCGGAAGAGGTACCTACGACCATGCCGGCAAATTTTGTATATTTGGCCCAAGCTGTATAAATAGGATCATGAATGATACGGGCTAAAATAGTATTAATAGAGCTGGAAAAAATTCGCATCACAATGAAGGAAACCAGCAGTGCTAAAATGAAAGTACTCAACATTAAATAAAAGAACATATCCATCTCCTTGTTTTTATAATTATTAGACTGAAAAGAGAAATTCTGGAGTATTTGGGCTGTTTAGCACCAGAGTTTGATGCTAAACATCAGGATTTGTATACAGGTAATCCTAATTAAACAGGAAATTAATGACGGATTTGTCCATCACCTAAAACGATCCATTTTTGTGAGGTTAGCCCTTCGAGGCCCACCGGACCACGGGCATGAATCTTATCAGTTGAAATGCCGATCTCGGCACCCAGACCATATTCAAAGCCGTCAGCAAAACGGGTCGATGCATTGACCATCACTGAACTTGAGTCTACTAGGGCCAGAAACTTACGTGCCAGAGAGAAGTTTTCAGTAATAATGGCATCAGTATGATGCGAGCCATATTTATTGATGTGCTCAATTGCTTCATCAATACCACTCACGACTTTTACTGCCAGAATTGGCCCAAGATATTCAGTGTACCAGTCTTCTTCAGTGGCGGCCTTGACTGAAGTACCCAAAATACGACGGGTTTCAGGACAGCCACGTAGCTCAACCTGCTTTTCCTGATACAGCTCGGCAATATGGGGTAGAAAGTCATCAGCAATCTGTTCATCGACCAGCAGGGTTTCCATGGCATTACATACGCCGTAACGATGAGTCTTTGCATTTAAAGCAATTGGCAAGGCTTTATGCAAATCTGCCTGTGCCTCTACAAATACATGGCAGTTACCGTCTAAATGCTTGATCACAGGAATACGTGCCTCTTCTGTGATTCGTTCAATCAGGCTTTTGCCACCACGTGGAACAATAACATCGACATATTCGGTCAAGGTAATCAGTTGGCCTACAGCAGCCCGGTCGGTGGTTTCCAGTACCTGAACCGCATGTTCGGGCAGTCCGGCAGTTTTTAAACCATGTTGAATAGCCGCTGCAATCGCCTGATTTGATTCGAATGCTTCAGAGCCACCACGTAAAATGATGGCGTTACCTGATTTAAGCGCAAGGGAAGCAGCTTCCAGAGTAACATTCGGACGGGATTCATAAATCATACCGACTACGCCTAAGGGCACACGCATTTTACCGAGCTGGATGCCTGAGGGACGATACGACATGTCAGTAATTTCACCAATCGGATCTACCAGACCGATGACATCCTTTAAACCCTGCAGCATACCTTTGAAACGGCTGGGAGTCAGTTCCAAGCGATCGAGCAGTGCACTGTCCAAATTATTGTTACGGCCCTTGGTCATATCCATCTGGTTAGCCGTGAGAATTTGTGTTTCACTGTTCTCAAGCGCTGTGTAGATTGCGGACAAGGCATTGTTTTTAGTATCGGTAGAAGCACTGGCCAGCAGACGCGAAGCCTGACGAGCCTGTTGTCCGACCGTTTGCATATACTGTTCAATCGAATTGTGCATAGCGGTTTGATCACTCAGAATTTTCTTTGATAGTAACAGTCTCCGCCTGCGCAATGAAGGCTTGTCTCAAAAAAAACTGTCATGTAGTGCAGTATAAAAAAGTTTTGGAAATACTTTCAGCGCTAAAACTAGATGAACGGTAACGAAAGCAGTTGCCCAAAAATAAAGCATTTGTATACTATGAAATGCATTCTATAAAATGAATAAAAAATTATAGAAAACAAAACATCTATAAAAGGTAGAGGAATACCTTGGTTTTAAAAACCGACTTGCACAATAAAAAATAAAGCAAGCGTTGAGGAGGGAGTATGAATTCCATTATCCAACTGGACATGGATGCCGAAGGGAAGCAACACCGTCATTTTTTTGATTTTTACCATAAGGACATTTTTAAACAACCTCCACGCATGACCTGGATTGACGGCTGGAAAGTTGAGTATATGGCTATCGCCCAACCTGCGACAGTGCATAAAACTCCTATCGTTATTGTGGGTGGAGCATTTCAGAATTTCAATTCCTACAAGTATTGTGTTGAACAGCTTTTTGCCAGTGGTCCGATTATTCTGATTGACTTGCCTTCTATGGGGGCTAACCAGCAAATTATGAATCATGACAGCGGTGTGTCTGCCGGAAGTCTGGAATTGCCAGACCTGGCGGCTATGCTTGGTCGATGGCTCGACATTGAAGGACTGGAAAAAGTATCAGTTATGGGCATGTCCCTTGGGTCTGTAGTAGCGGCTTATTTTGCCGAGCAGCGACCTGAACTGGTAGAGCGTATGATTCTGATGGGCGTAATGCAAAAAACCCGGAAAAGCTGGCGCATGATTTTAGAAGAATCACTCAAACTTATGCAGGAAGACCGGATGGAAGAGTTCGGCCAGGCGGTGATTCTGTATCTGGTTAATCATGCCAAGCTAGACAAGACCCGTATGTCACCTACTGCCAAACGTCTGTTCTTTCGACAAATGGCTGATTTTCAATCTACTGAACGTGAGCGTTATGCGATTAATTGCAGTCGTTTACTCAGATTACAGCATGTTCCTGCTCCTGCCTGTAAAACACTTGTTGCAGCTGGACAATATGACAGTTTTACACTACCTCATGAAAACGCATATTTTGCCTTGCAATGTCCGGATATGGAGTTTGCCCTGATTGCCAATGCTGACCATGTTCCACAGTTACAGCGGCGTAAAGAAACTATGCGTCTCTTTTCAACCTTCCTAAATGCCGAAGCGCTGGAAGGACTCGAAGGCATTATTCCCATGACTCGTGAAGAAATCCTGACGATGGAGCGACGTGGAGAAAGACGTATCTCTATGTACGGTCAACTTTCACAGCTGTCACACCGTTACCTGCCTGTAGGATTTCAAGTGAATATTTCTGACATCAGCTTTTTTGGTGTGTATTTAAAAATTCCTGACCCGCAGCAACTAAACCTGATACAGCAATATCCACGTGATCTGGCACTTCACCTTGAAGATGATCAGGGAGTGTTTCAAATAGAGTGTCTGATTTTTGAAGCAGAACAGCAGGGTATACGTGCACTGTTCAAGCATGGCAGTTTTGAACTGGCAGAACGTTTACTTCATTTTATTGCCTGTCAGCAGGAAGCTATGACTTTAGCTTGATTTAAAATATTAAAAAAAACAGCGTCATATACGCTGTTTTTTTTGTGCATGAACCATCCAGACAATATCATGTGACCGGGCCTCTTGAGCCGGCTTAGAGCCTTTTGAATAAAGAGAATTTGCAGGTTGAATAACCTCGCCCTCATCAAAACCTGCGTTCTGTATAAATTGCTGTACTTCAGCCGGATTTTGAAAATGGAAAGTAAAAGCACTACGTGACATCCATTTTAATAATTTACTGCTGCTCCACATGACCTTTGCCAGACGTCTGCCTTGGGGCTGGGGATAAAGGTCGGTCAGATAATGTAATGTTCTAAACTTACTGCCATAAAGAGAAATATTGCTGATCAGCTGTTTTAAGTGAGCCAGGTCAAAATAGTTGACTAATCCTTCACTGATAACGACTAAGGGACGTTTAGGATCAAAAATTTCAAAAACCTGTTTAAAGTTTTCACTAAATAAATCAACAGATAAAACTTCTGGGCTATTAGGGTCAATCTGTTGTAGTGCTTGTTGCTTGATATGTGCCATTGCTGGCAAGTCCAATTCACGATAGTCGATTTGTGGATAATGTTTTCTAAACCACCAACCACGTGGTGATAATCCACAAGCAATTTCCAGAACCTGTAAATTTGGTGTTTGCTCAAGCAACTGTTTAAGCGCATCATCTAGCATTTCATGACGCTGTTTCAAAGAGCTGCGCATACTGGCGCCTATAAATTTCTCTGCCCAGCTTTCTACCGGTTTGACCAGCATCGCCAGACTTTTACCCTTGGACGTAGCAAGTTCAGGATGTGAAATTCCCATCTGATACCAAATATAACCAGTATAATGAGCAGTAAAAGAAATATGCCGGTGTCTAGATAGTTCTCGTGGCATGAATAAATCCTCATTTTTATTTTAATCAGTTGCTATTTATATAAGAAAAAAGAGCATGTGTAATGCTCTTTTGACTTTAACCGCTTAATGGCAGCTATTTGCTTTAAATGCTTCAATTTCCTGTTTGATTTGTTGCCATTCGGTACCCAGTTCAAGTCCTGATTTAGGTAAAATATCTGGGATTTTACCGCGCATCCGTTCCAGACGTTGCTGGTCTGGTAATGGGAAATCCTGAATGGCGTTCAGTGCTAGACGAGCAGCTGTACGGTCATTGCAAACCAGACCCATATCACAGCCAGCTTGCAGTGCAGCCTGTATACGCGCATCAGCACCACCAGCTACACAAGCGGCCTGCATGGTCAGGTCATCTGAAAATAATACACCATCAAATTTAAGTTCTTTACGCAAAATATGTTGTACCCAAAACTCGGAAAAACCGGCTGGTTTAGAATCGACCTGCTCATAAATTACATGAGCCGGCATGAGTGCATCCAGTTCGGACTGTAATTGAATAAATGGCTGCATGTCATTCTGATAAATTTTATCATAACTACGGTTATCAATGGCAGCGGCCACGTGAGAGTCTGCTTTGACATTACCGTGGCCTGGGAAATGTTTACCTGTAGTGGCCATACCGGCACGGTGCATACCTTGAATAAAAGCGTGTGCAAGAGGAATAATATCAGCCTGGGTCAAAGCAAAGCCCCGGTCACCAATGACATCACTAATGGCATTGATATCGAGCACGGGCGCAAAACTAAAATCGATCCCTACAGCAAGAACTTCAGTTGCCATAAGCCAGCCACATTTTTCTGCGAGGTCCAGAGCGGCTTCTGGATTCTGCTGATAGACTTCACCAAAACGGCCCATGGCAGGTAGCAGGGTGAAGCCGGTTTTAAGGCGCTGTACCCGGCCACCTTCCTGATCTATCGCAATTAAAATATCTGGACGAATCAAGCGCATATGATCAGTCAGCGTACGGACCTGTTCAGGAGACTCAATATTCCTTGAAAATAAAATCATGCCGCCGACTTGCGGAGCCTTTAATAGTTCAATATCTTCTAAGGTCAGGGTTGTACCGGCGATATCGAGCATTAGTGCGCCAATCATATGGGGTTCCGTATTAAGATCTTTAATTAAAACAATACCTGAATTCAGCAATGTTTTGCTACATTTTGTGGGTACAGAATATGATAAAACTACACGATACAACTTTTCGGCCTGTTTAAGATATTGAATTCGCTTTGTTCATTTCGGAAACATCGTGGTGTAATTGGGAATATCCAAGGAAGTATTAATTATTTATGAAACTTCAAATGCTCGCTTGTGCAGTTGCAGTGGCAACTGGGGGACTGTTCTTTTCACATGCCATTAGTCAGGCAACTGCTGCAACCAATCAAACGGCTGTTTCTTCTGTATTGCTTCAGCCGACCCAGGAACAGGCTCTGGTTTCACGTCAGTTGGCAACTTTGGTAGACCGTCAGCATTACTTAAATATGCGTCTTGATGCCCAGACATCCAATCGGATTCTGGAGATGTATCTGGACAGCCTTGATCCAGACCATTCACTATTTCTACAGCCGGAAGTCGAGCAATATAAAAATAAATACGGTTCAAATTTTGGCGCATCCTTAAAGGCAGGAGATCTGTCTGGTCCCTATACAATTCATGCGCAGTACCGTCAGCGTCTAGCTGCGTTTTACCAGTTCATGCTTAATGAACTCAAGAAACCGCAGAATTTGAAACAGCCGAATGTCTTTATCGAAACAGACCGAGAGAAGGCACCTTATTTTAAAACAACTGCCGAGCAGCAAGATTTTTGGCGGAAAATGCTGGTGTCCCAGCTGATTAACCTGACTATCACTAAAGAAGAAGAACTGGCCAAGCAAAAAGCGATTAAAGATAACCCGGAGCTGGCAAACGGTCAGGATCTTTCCAGTTTTGAGGACTTGTCCCCGGTTCAGACCCTCACCAAACGTTATACCCGTCAGCTGGAACGTATCAGTCGCATTAAGAGTGATGATGTACTGGACAAAACCTTGAATGCTATGCTGGCAACTTATGATCCGCATAGTAACTATTTTCCGCCAATTGATGCAATGGAGCTGAACCGTCAGACCACTTTACAGCTTGAAGGCATCGGGGTATCAATCCGGCCGGAACGTGGTAATGAAGACTACACTAAAATTGAAACAATTGTAGAAGGTGGCCCGGCTGGTAAATCGGGACAAGTGAAATCTGGTGACCGAATTATCGGGGTGTCACAAGATGGCGGCAAAATGATTGACGTCATTGGTTGGCCAAGTGCAGAAATTGTTGGACTGATTCGAGGCAAGCGCGGCACCAAAGTAACCTTAAAGCTTTTAGGTAGTGGAGCTTCAATGGGACAGGCCCGTACCGTCACTTTAGTTCGTGATGTCATTCAGGAAGAAGATGCAGGAGTCCGTTCACGGACGGTTGAAATCAACCGTGATGGTAAAAAACATGTGTTTGGTGTAATTGAAATTCCGTCATTCTACCTGAACTACCGCGCACGTCGTGCAGGTACGGAGTATCGCTCGGTTTCAGAGGATACCAATAATGCATTACGTGCACTTTCTGCTAAAAATGTAGAAGGAATAATTATTGATCTGCGCAATAATCCTGGAGGCTCACTAGAAGAAGTTGCACGTATGCTGGGTCAGGTCATCAAGGAAGGCCCGGTAGTGCAAATCCGTGATGGTAACGGTAATGTCAGCGTCTTTGAAGATAATGATGGTGGATTACAAACCTATGCCGGCCCATTGGCGGTACTGGTCAATCTGGCTTCTGCTTCAGCAAGTGAAATCTATTCAGCAGCTATTCAGGATTATGAGCGTGGTATTGTAATTGGCAGTACTACCACCGGTAAGGGGACTGCTCAAGTGCAGCTGGATACTCTGGCATATGGACAGGCTACGCTGACACAGCGTAAATTCTACCGCGTTACAGGTGGCAGTACCCAGAATAAGGGCGTCATTCCTGATATTAAACTGGTCGATATTTATGATGAGGAATTTGGCGAGCGTAAAGCTAAAAATGCCTTAAAGTGGGATACTATTCCAACTGCACCTTTCAAGCGTGAAGGATCTATTCAGCCTTATGTTGCCCAACTGGCCCAGTTATCCAGCCAGCGCATAAAGCTTGATCCGCAATTTAAGTATCTGGATCAACGTAAAGCCATCTCTCAGGCCGGCAAAGAGAAAAAACAGCTTGCGCTGGACATTGATCAACGCAAGGCTGAGTTAAAGGATCTTGAACAGAAAACCTTGGCTGCTGAAAATGCCCGTCGCCAGATCGCAGGCCAGAAACCTTATGCTAATTGGGAAAGCTATCAGGCTTCATTGGAAGCATTAGCAGAATCACGTGCCAAGATGAAAGCTACTCAACGTCCACCATTACCCGAGGAAGAAACCTTCGTTTCTGAAGCTGCAAATGTGCTTTTAGACTATGCCAAGTTAAAAGGTCAAGCTTAAAACACTAGGGTGTATCAGTGAAAAAAGCACGCTTCGGCGTGCTTTTTATATGAGCTGTCAGAAAACTGTCATGACCTGATCATATTTCTGTCAAGCATGACTTCTATAGTGAATATATGAGAATAACTAGATCAGTCAGGTGACGTATGTCTAATCCATACGCTACAGCCTTCAAGCAGCAGGATTTTCCAGAAAATTTCAGATTCTATTTTAAAAACCAGCAGCTTAATTCTACCTCTGAAGTTGAGCTGATTCAGGGAATAGTCCGTCCACGCCTGAAAATTGCCTTGGTCACCGAAACTTGGCCACCCGAAATTAATGGCGTAGCTTTATCTTTGCTACAGCTTTGTAAAGGTCTGCAACAACAAGGCCATAAAATTTTACTCATCCGGCCACATCAGCATCAGTCATGTCCACATTTTACTCCCAACCGGGAATGTCTGGTGGTTTCGCAAGCGATTCCACGCTATCCGGGACTGCATTTTGGCTGGCCCCAGTATTTAAAGGTTTCCCAGGCACTAGATGATTTCAAGCCTCATGTGGTGCATATTGTGACAGAAGGGCCGCTAGGATTAACCGCATTACAGGCGGCAAAGTCAGCTGGTATTCCTGTTTCAAGCGGTTTTCATTCTCCTTTTCAGGATTTTAGCCGTTTCTTTGATTTGGCTTTTCTGGTGAAACCTGTCCAGAAATATTTATGCTGGTTTCATAATAGTACCCAATTGACCTGTATACCCAGCAGGGATACCGAGCAGTTGCTAAAAGATATGGGGGTCTCTTGCCCTTTAAAGGTGATCGCGCGTGGAGTAGATCCACAACGATTTAATCCGGAGAAACGCTCTGAGCAGTTGCGCAAAAGCTGGGGAGTAACTGCCGATACGAAAGTTCTGTTATATGTGGGGCGGCTTTCTCCTGAAAAAGAAGTGGATGTGCTGATTGAAAATCATGCACGACTCTATAGCAATAAAGAGTCATCACCTAAATTAGTCATTGTTGGCGATGGACCGGACCGTTCACGCTTACAAAAAATGGTCCAGAATTCGAATGTGATCTTTACTGGTAATTTAAGTGGAGAAGTATTAGCGACTACATACGCTAGTGCTGATGTATTTACTTTTGCTAGCCAAGTCGAAACATTTGGAAATGTAGTTTTAGAAGCAATGGCTAGCGGTTTACCTGTAATCGCTTATGATTATGCTTGTGCCCATTTATATGTTGAACACGGGCAAACGGGGTGGCTCAGCCCTTTAAAAGATATAAATGGTTTAAGCAGGGCAATTGAGAACCTGCCTGAGAATGCTGTTTTAAGAACAATGGGCCTAAACGCCCGCAAGCGGGTTGAGCATGCAGGCTGGCAGCAGCCTGTACAACAGCTTGAGCAGGCACTTTACCAAGTCGTGCAGGAGTCCGTCATGACCACCTAGCATCCTTTTTCTAAAGAGGAGAATAATAATGAGATTTAGAAATGCCAAAATTAGAATATTAGACCTTGATTTAAAAGGTTGCCTATATCTTAATCACTTTTCCCATTCACAGCGTATAGCCCTGTTTTTCAAAATAATCAGCCGACTAGGCGATGGAGCTTTCTGGTATGTAATGCTGGCAGCTGTCTGGATGCTTAAAGGATTGGCTTATAGTCTGCAAATTATCTATTTATCATTGGGTGGCCTGCTTGGAACAGGTCTCTATAAATTCTTAAAATGTAAAACTACTCGACCCAGACCTTATCAGGTACATCAGGTCATCATTCTGGGTGAGCGCCCTCTGGATCACTTCAGCTTTCCTTCAGGACATACGCTACATGCAGTATTGGCGACGGTAAGTTTGGGCTATGTACAGCCTGTACTCATGATATTTATGCTGCCTTTTACGGTACTGGTAGCTGTTTCACGCATGGTTCTAGGGCTGCATTATCCGAGTGATGTACTGGTTGGCGCTATTCTGGGTGCGAGCGTTGCAGGAGTATTGATCTACTGTGCTCCTTGGTTTGAGCTTATACTTTAAGTTATAAGTTTTTATGTCCAGACTATCTCTACCCAGACGGAATTGATAAAGTAGCGTAACAGTAAATAAATGATGGAAACTTGGATTATGGGTTTACGCTGGACAGATACCATTGATATTGCCATTGAACTCTCTGAAGCACACCCTGAAGTGGACCCACAATGGGTACGCTTTACAGACCTGCATGCCTGGGTTTGTGCATTACCTGAGTTTAGTGATAATCCAGAAAAATCAACTGAAGGACTACTTGAAGCGATTCAAATGGCCTGGATTGATGAAGTCCGCTAAAAATAGCTAAAAAAACCTAAACTTTTTACATATTCAAAGCTGCTTATCGCGTATGACCTCAGGTATAATGCGCCAAATTTTTTGACGTTTAAATTTTCAGTTAAGGAGCCAATCATGGCAGTTGAACGTACTCTATCTATTGTTAAGCCAGATGCAGTAGCTAAAAACCACATCGGTGATATTTTTGCTCGTTTTGAAAAAGCTGGCCTAAAAATCGTTGCAACTAAAATGAAACACCTGACTCAAGCTGAAGCTGAAGGCTTCTATGCTGAACATAAAGAACGCGGTTTCTTTGGTGACCTGGTTGCATTCATGACTTCTGGCCCAGTAGTTGTATCTGTACTTGAAGGTGAAAATGCAGTGCTTGCTCACCGTGACATTCTGGGTGCAACTAACCCGAAAGAAGCAGCTCCTGGTACTATCCGTGCAGATTTCGCAACTTCTATTGATGAAAATGCTGCTCACGGTTCAGACTCAGTTGCATCTGCTGAGCGTGAAATTGCTTACTTCTTTGCTGACAACGAGATCTGCCCACGCACTCGTTAATTGACAGCATTTAAACCAGATAAGTGTTATTATACTTATCTGGTTTTTTTATTCTCTAAAGAATTTATTGCTTGAATATTGAGCAACTCCCATTGATCTCTGACATGAGTTAGGTAATACACATGAGTTCTGAAGTGGTCGTTTCATCTCCGTCAACAGATGAACAACAGCCTTCACCTGCTACTCAAGCCTCAAATAGTGCGCTGAAAAAGGTGAATCTGCTGGGCATGTCTCGTGCTGAGCTGGAAAATTTTTTCGAAAAGCTTGGAGAGAAAAAGTTCCGTGCCGGTCAGGTGATGAAATGGATGCATCAATATTTTGTGACCGACTTTGCCGAGATGACCAATATCTCTGGAAAGCTGCGTGCCAAGCTAGAACAGTTATGTGAAATCAAGGCACCTGAAGTGGTGCATCGTCATTATTCTAAAGACGGTACGCGTAAATGGGTTTTTCGTGTTGGAGATGGCGCAGGCTCACTGGTAGAAACCGTACTGATTCCAGCAGAAGATAAGACCGGTTTGCGCAAAACCCTATGTATTTCTTCACAGGTCGGTTGTGCTTTGGACTGCTCGTTTTGCTCTACCGGTAAACAGGGTTTTCAGCGTGACTTAACACCTGATGAAATTATCGGGCAGTTATGGGTAGCTAACCAGTCTTATATGGAAGATGTACCGGTAGCTGAACGCACCCGCTCCGTGACCAATGTGGTCATGATGGGAATGGGCGAACCGCTTTTAAACTATGATGCGGTTTTAAGCTCCATGCATATTATGCTGGATGATTTTGCTTATGGGATGTCCAAGCGCCGTGTCACATTGTCGACTTCAGGTGTAGTGCCTAAAATTGACCAGCTGGCACAGGATATTGATGTAGCCCTGGCAATTTCTTTACATGCGCCAAATGATGAACTGCGTAATGAGCTGGTTCCCATCAATAAAAAGTATCCGCTGGCGCAGCTGATTGCTGCCTGTCAGCGTTACATTAATAAAGATGGCAATGAAAGTGCACGCAAACACGTTACGATTGAATATGTCATGCTGGACGGGGTAAATGACTCACTTGAGCATGCCCAGCAGATGATCAGGCTGTTAAAGAACCTGCCAAGCAAAATTAACCTCATACCATTTAATCCGTTCCCGCATGCTCCTTATGGCCGCTCTAGCCGCAACCGTATTATTGCTTTTCAAAAAGCTTTGTCGGATGCGGGTTTTGTGTGTACGATTCGTCAGACTCGTGGTGATGATATCGATGCAGCCTGCGGCCAGCTGGTTGGCCAGGTTGCGGACCGTACCCGTCGTGCTGAACAGTGGAAAAAGAAAGTAGCAGAGCGCAATGAAATTATGCGCTCTCATGGATAGATAAACCTGAGAGGAGAAAAGCAGTTGAGAAAGCCGGTGTATAAAACATTTGTATTACTTACAGTGACTTTGTCGGCCTTGCTTGTTACTGCTTGCCAGACTCCTGATACCCTCAGTAAGGATCCAGAAAAGGCAGTCAAGGTTCGAACCCAGCTGGCAGCGGAATATATTAAATCGGGTGATCTGGATGCTGCTAAACGGGCACTAGACCAGGCACTTGAAGTTGATTCCAGAGACGCCACTGCGAACATGATGATGGGAGTACTGCTCCAGCAAGAGGGGAGTCAGCTAAATCTGGACAAGGCTGAGAGCTATTTCAGACGCTCTATTTCAATTGAGCCTAAAAATGCACAGGCGCGTAATAATTATGGCGCCTATTTGTACCAGATCGGTCGTTATAAAGATGCGATCGAACAACTGGAAATTGCTGGTGCAACTTTAGGCTATGAGCAGCGTTACCAGGCGCTTGAAAATCTGGGACGAATTTATCTTAAGCTCGGCAATGTTGCGAATGCTGAAAAAACATTCAAACAGGCATTGCAAGCTAACCGCGATTCTTCCATTTCAATGTTAGAGTTAGCGGAAATTTTCTATTTGCGGCAACAGATTCCTGCTGCTACACAGCTTTATGAACAATATGTGCGTCGTGTAGGGCAAAAGAATCAGGGTGCGCGTGCTCTTTGGATCGGAATTCGAATTGCGCGTGCCAATGATGATAAAATGGGAACACAAGTTTTGGTGAACCAGTTACGTGCCTTGTTCCCGGACAGCCAAGAATATCAACGTTATTTGCAATTACAGCACAGTACTGAGGCCGTATGGAAGTAAATCCTAATTCACAGCAACCTACTGGTTCTAGCTCTAACGTAGCGCCGAATGCGTTAGGAAATGTTCAGCGTCCTGGTGAGTATTTACGCCATATCCGTATTGCAAAAAACCTTGAACTTGAAACTGTGGCGGCTGACCTTAAAATACCTTTAAAGACTTTGAAGGCGCTTGAGCAGGATGATTATAAAACCCTGCCTGAGGCAGCATTTATTAAAGGTTATTACCGCTCTTATGCTAAATATCTGGGTACAGATGCAACTGCCATTATCCAGCGGTTTGATGAGATTTATGCCAATGATACCGGCCTGCTGCCAAATCATGCACTGAATAACTCCCCGATTAAAATTATGGGTAAACTGCCTGGTTCTAACAGTGACCGTAACCGAAAATGGATAAAACGGGCTATTGTGGCAGCTGTGATTCTACTGCTAGTCTGGCTGGTAGTGGCTGCTATCCAGAACTGGACATCAGGTAAAAAGGATGAAACTGAGCGTCCAGCTGTAACCCAGTCAGAGGTTCAGATTGTTGATCTGGATAACAGTCCGAATGCAGCAGCAACTGGTGATCAGCTGGTCTTGAATTTTACCCGGCCTACCTCTGTTCATATAGTTGATGCGACAGGTAAGGTGCTGGCGACAGGACGTCAGGATTCTACCCTGACACTAAGCGGTGAAAGCCCATATCAGATCCGTCTTGACGATGCGACCGCAGTATCACTCAGTTTAAATAGTGAGCAGATTTCATTGTCTCCATATACGGTGAACGGAAAAGCAGAATTCCGTTTGTCTCGCTAATTCGCAACAGTAGAGCGATGCAATGATTGAAAATCCGATTAAACGCCGGCCGACACGTAAAATCCGTGTCGGTTCAGTGTATGTGGGAGGTGATGCTCCCATCAGTATCCAGAGTATGACCAATACCGAAACCTGTGATGTGGCTGCAACAGTTGCACAGATTCAGCGCTGTGTAGATGTTGGAGCGGATATCATGCGGGTTTCAGTGCCAAGTATGGAAGCGGCAAAGGCATTTGGTGAAATCCGTAAGCAAGTAAGTGTGCCTTTGGTGGCTGACATTCACTTTGACTATAAAATTGCCTTGGCTGTTGCTGATTTTGGCGCAGATTGCCTGCGTATTAATCCTGGAAATATTGGTTCTGAAGCCAAAATCCGTGAAGTAGTCGCTGCAGCCAGACATCATGATATCTCTATGCGTATTGGAGTAAATGCTGGTTCACTGGAAAAGGACATTCAGAAAAAATATGGTGAACCGACCGGGCAGGCATTGCTTGAGTCAGCGATGCGCCATATTGACATTCTTGATCGCCTGAATTTTCAGGAGTTTAAAGTTTCGGTTAAAGCTTCTAATGTATTTCTGACTATGGATGCTTATCGCCTCTTGTCACAGCAGATTGATAATCCGCTGCATCTAGGTGTGACTGAGGCAGGTGTCTACCGGACAGGCTCTGTCAAATCCGCCATTGCGCTAGGCGGTTTGTTAATGGAAGGCATCGGAGATACCATGCGTATTTCCCTGGCGGCTGAACCTGAAGAAGAAATTAAAATCGGTTTTGATATTTTAAAATCGCTCAGTCTGCGCTCCAATGGTATCAACTTTATTGCCTGTCCAAGCTGCTCACGTCAGGAATTCAACGTGATTAAAGTTATGCAGGCTTTAGAGGAGCGTCTGGAAGATATCCGTACACCTATGGATGTTTCCGTAATTGGCTGTAAGGTCAATGGTCCGGGCGAGGCTAAAGAAGCCGATATTGGTGTAGTGGGTGCAAGTCCACGTTCACTGGTGTACCGTAATGGTGAAAAAAGTCATTTAATTGATACCAATCAGCTGGTTGATGAAATCGAAACTATGGTTCGTCAACGTGTTTCCGAGCTTGAAGAAGCTAAATCTAAAGAGATCATTCGTAGTTCATCATGAGTTCAATTGTCGCAATCAAAGGTTTTAATGACATTCTTCCAGCACAGACCCCGGCCTGGAGACGTCTAGAGCAGCATCTGTTATCTTTGATGGATGCATATGGCTATCAACAAATCCGTTTGCCGATAGTTGAACAGACGAATCTGTTTAAACGTTCGATCGGTGATGCAACCGATATTGTTGAAAAAGAGATGTATACATTTCTGGACAAAGGTAATCCACCGGAGTCTCTGACATTACGTCCTGAAGGAACGGCAGGCTGTGTGCGTGCAATGCTTGAGCATAACCTGCTGCGCGGAGCGACGCCTCGTGTGTGGTATATCGGTCCGATGTTCCGTTATGAAAAACCGCAAAAAGGCCGCTATCGTCAGTTTCATCAGTTTGGGGTCGAAACTTTTGGTGTAGCAACGCCAGATATGGATGCAGAGCTGATTCTGATGACTGCACGTCTGTGGAAACGTATGGGGGTGGCAGAGAAAGTTCAGTTAGAGCTAAATACCTTGGGTGAAGCTGATGAACGTGCAGCTTACCGTGCAGCACTGGTCGGATTTCTAGAATCACATAAAGCAGATCTGGATGAAGATTCACAGCGCCGTTTAACCACGAATCCCCTACGAATTCTGGATTCCAAAGATGCTAAAACTCAATCTATTTTAGAAAATGCGCCAAAACTTCATGACTTTATGGGGGAGGAAACATTGGCGCACTTTAACCTGTTGCAACAGTATTTGACTGATGCAGGCATTAGTTTTGTCATTAATCAAAAGTTGGTACGGGGCCTCGACTATTACAACAAAACTGTCTTTGAATGGACCACCACTCATTTAGGCTCACAGGGCACAGTGTGTGCCGGTGGCCGTTATGACAGTTTAGTAGGCCAGCTTAAAGGTAAAGCAGACCAGTCTGTACCGGCTGTGGGTTTTGCTATGGGAATGGAGCGTTTATTACTTCTGCTTGAACAGGTTGAAGATAATACTGCCGTGCGTGACTGCGAGATATTCTTGCTGGCAGAACCTGCTTATCAGGGGAAAGCCCTAGTCATGGCAGAACAGTTCCGTAACCAGTTTGAGGCAGCTAACAGTCCATTCCGCCTAAAAACTGGATCACAGGGCAGCATGAAAAGCCAAATGAAAAAGGCCGATCAGTCTGGAGCAATTTTTGCCGTGATTCTGGGGCAGCGCGAATGGGAAAACCGGAAGCTGACAGTAAAACGTCTGGAAAATGCAGAGCAGGTTGAAGTTGAAATAGACAATCTTACGCCGTACCTGATTGAACAGCTTGCCTCTGAATAAGCCGAGAATATAAACAAAAAAGGATAATCACATGAACGCATTAAGTGATGAAGACCAGCTAGATAATTTAAAGTCATTTACCAAAAAATATGGCTCTGCCATTATTAGCGGTATTTTAATTGCGTTAATTGCCTTTTTTGGCTGGGAATACTGGCAAAAGAAAACTTTGGCTGAGAACCAGATGCGTACTGCCAAGGTGCAGCAGCTTATGGATGAAGCCAGAAATGTAAATAGTCAGGATATTAATGCCCTGAATGCACTTTCACAATCTGCTGACAAGATTGTGAAAGAAGCGCCTGATTCTGTACACGCACTTCAGGCCCAGTTTGTAATGGCTAAGCAGGCTTATGATCGTGGTGATTATGCTGCAGCAGAAAAAGCACTCAAGCGGGTGGAAGCGACTAAACTCAAGGATGAAGGTCTGGTTCATGTGCTGAAACTGCGCTTGGCTTATGCCCAATTGGCTCAAAAAAAATATGATGCAGCACTTAAAACTCTGGCTGATGTAACTGATCCGGCTTTTAAAGCTACTGCTGAAGAAGCACGTGGTGATGTGTATGTGGCAAAAAATGATATTGCCTCAGCAAGAAAAGCTTATCAGAGCGCATGGGAGGCACTTGCTGAGCGTAAAAAAGAACGACAAATTTTACAAATTAAACTCGAAAGTGTAGGCGTTTTAGTTGATGATCCTGAAATCGAACGCCCTATTTTGGAAACACAAGTGGATGAGTCTTAATGGATAGAAAATATAAAATATCATTTGCAATGGCAGTATTATCAGCTGCGCTGATCGGTTGCTCAAGTAATAAAATTAAAGTAGAAGAGGCCAAACCGAATCCACTGCCAAAACTTGCGCAAGCAAAAAGTCTGGTGCCTGTATTTTCGCAAAATGTTTCTTTTACCGATGAAGCTGATCCACTCCGGTTACGACTCGCAGTTGATAATGGTGTTATTTTTGCAGTAGATCCTAAAGGCGAAGTAGCAGCTTTTCGTGGTAAACAGCGTCTCTGGCAGACTCGTGTCAGCAAGCAAGGGCTAAGTGCCGGAGCTGAGGCAGCTGATGGCGTGGTTATTGTTGGTAACCGTAAAGGTCAGCTGTTTGCCCTGGAACAGGCAACAGGCAAGCAATTATGGACTGCGCAGTTATCAGGGGCTTTACTCAGCCCGTCACTGATACAAGCTGGTCGCGTTATTACTGTGGCAAATGATGGGAATGTCTTTGCACATGACCTGGCCTCTGGGCAAGAGGTCTGGGCATACCGGTTGCCAAATGCACAGTTTAGTCTGCGTGGCCAGGCGGCCCCAGTTTCTGCTGATCCGCGTACAGTACTGATTGCTTCATCTAATGCCTATATTTATGCTTTGGATGTATTAACGGGTGTGCCGCGAATGCAGCGCCGTGTAGCGGTCAGTAGCGGTCGCTCGGATGTGCAGCGCCTGATTGATATTGATGGCGATCCTGTGATGGCTGGCCAGTTTTTGGTGACG
Organism: Acinetobacter sp. FL; assembly: GCF_040744925.1. Lineage (NCBI taxonomy): Bacteria > Pseudomonadati > Pseudomonadota > Gammaproteobacteria > Moraxellales > Moraxellaceae > Acinetobacter > Acinetobacter sp. FL. Next base: position 459,711 of record NZ_CP160437.1, read on the forward strand.
ACCAGTTATCAGGGGCAAGTTACTGTAACTGATCTGGCATCACAACAGGTAGTCTGGAGTGAAGATGCCAGCAGTACACAGCGTCCGGAAGTTTTTAACAACACGGTTTTTGTTGCACAAAACGATGGTAAAGTAACGGCATTTAATCTCACGACAGGTGAACAGCTCTGGCAGAATGATAGCCTGCTCAACCGTCGGTTAAGTAATCCGGTGATACTTGGTCAAGATCTGGTGGTTGGTGATCTGGATGGCGTATTACATTTGATTGATCCAGCCTCTGGGCAACTGGTAGGTCGCTCTAAAACCGGTGGCGAAGTACGTTCACTACAGGTAATTGATGGGCAGCTCTACGTTTCTACCAGAAAGGGAGCGTTAAGCGTCTGGCAGAATCGTTAATTCTTCTCTGCTTGTGCTAAAATAAACCCAACCGTATTTTTTGAAACGCGGGGTAATTGAAATTTCAATGCCCCGTGTTTTTATTTAGATCTGTGATCTATTATTTTCTTCCAAAGTTTCTGATGTTCAGACCAGACCAACTGGCTGATCTTGAATAAAGGTTAATCTATGAAACCCGTAATTGCGCTCATTGGTCGTCCGAACGTCGGAAAATCAACGTTGTTCAACCAGATTACCAAGAGCCGTGATGCCCTTGTAGCCGACTTCGCCGGCCTAACACGTGACCGCAAATATGGCGATGCTGTGTATCAAAACAAATCCTTTATCGTAGTCGATACAGGCGGTATTGGCGAAAGCGAACAGGGAATTGACTCTTACATGGCAGAGCAGTCTAAAACTGCAATTCATGAAGCCGATCTCATTATTTTTGTAGTTGATGCGCGTGCGGGGCTGTTGGCCTCTGATGAACAGATTGCGCGTGAACTACGCACACTTGGCAAAAAAGTCTTTCTGGTAGCCAATAAGGTAGATGGCGTACATGCAGAAGCAGCTGTGGTCGAGTTTTATAAACTCGGTCTTGGTGAGCCCATGCATGTTGCAGCAAGTCATGGTCGCGGTGTGGCACAAATGCTGGAAGAAGTGCTGGCAGATGTACCTGAAGATGAGAATCCGGAAGAACATGATAAAGCTACAGGCCTGCGTCTGGCTATTATTGGCCGTCCGAATGTCGGTAAATCTACTCTGGTTAACCGGTTGCTTGGTGAAGAGCGCGTAGTTGCATATGATGAGCCTGGAACTACACGCGATTCAGTCTATATTCCGTTTGAGCGCGATGGTCGTCAATATACTCTCATTGATACTGCTGGTGTACGCCGTAAAGGTAAAGTCGATGAAATGATCGAGAAATTCTCGGTAGTAAAGACTTTGCAAGCTATGAAAGATGCACATGTAGTGGTAGTGGTGCTCGATGCCCGTGAGGGCGTGGTAGAGCAGGATCTACACCTGATCGGTTATGCGCTTGAAGCTGGCCGTGCTATGGTAATTGCGATCAACAAATGGGACAATATGTCTGAATATGACCGCAAGCAGTGTAAACTGGATGTAGACCGGCGTTTTGATTTTATTCCTTGGGCGCGTATCCATCTGATTTCAGCATTACATGGTACTGGTGTAGGTGATCTTTATCCTTCAATCCATCGGGCTTATGATTCATCTCACCTGAAAGTATCACCAGCTAAATTAACACAGATACTTAATGATGCAACCGAAGCACATCAGCCACCTATGGTTGGTGGCCGCCGGATTAAAATGCGTTATGCTCATATGGGTGGACAAAATCCGCCAACGATCGTGATTCACGGTAACAAGGTCGACAAGACTCCTGCAGATTATCGCCGTTATCTGGAAAATGTTTTCCGTAAAGTTTATAAGCTTGAAGGTACACCGGTTAAAATCGATTTTAAAACTTCAGAAAATCCATTCGAAGGACGTAAATCACAGCTTGATGAGCGTACTGCTGCACGTCGCCGTCGTTATATCCAGAAATTTAAAAAAGCTGAGAAAAAATTCAAGCGTTAAGCTAAATAGTGCTTTAACAGAATTTAAAAACCCAAATTTCGATTTGGGTTTTTTTGTTTAATCATGAACCGTTATACTGCTTGTAATTTAGTGAACCGGATAAAATATGCTGCGTGTTGATATCTGTGCTATGAAGCATTTCGAACAGGTTGATCCACAACAGGAACTGCGCCAGCAAATCCAGCAGCGTAAGCAGGCTATTTACGCTTATCGAAATCGTCTGCTTAGTGAAATACTGGGACAGCCTGTCACTGCCTTAAGTTTTGCTTGTACATGCCACGGTAAACCGTACTTAAAAGAACATAATCTGGCAATCAATCATACCCATAGTAAAAAAATCTATGCATTAGTGACCAGTTCTGAGCAGCAGGACATAGGAATTGATGTTGAAGATCTGGAACGTCAAGTAAGGCTGGATGCTTTGGCACAACATGCATTTCATGAAGAAGAATATCAAACCTGGAAGTCTATGGATAAAGACAGGCTGTACTGGTTTAAAGTCTGGACAGCGAAAGAAGCAATTTTAAAGGCCAGTGGTTTAGGCATCCGTTTAAGTCTGAAAGATATAAATACCAGAGTCCACCCCATGTATGACAACTCACAGATGCAGCATGAATCTCTTGGGTATTTTGCTTACCAGCATTTTGAAGTTGCCCAGAGCCTGATTACTATCGCTTGGCGCACCGGACAGGGCTGTGGTGAATTTATTTTCCCGCGTATTCAGATTTATCGGCATTAAAAAGCCTATCCGGAGATAGGCTTTAATGAAATGTTGCTCCGGGATGAAATTATGGAATTTCATCCTCGAACTCTGGTTTTACCTGTACGATAAAGTCCTGACGGTTCAGACCACGCCATAGTGCAAATGAAGTACCAATATAGATAGAAGAATAAGTACCTACAAATACACCTACAAACATGGCTACAGAGAACCAGTGCAGACCTTCACCACCCATGAGCATCATGGCAATAACCACGAGTAACAGGGTCATCGAGGTGTGAACGGTACGGCGCAAGGTTTCGGTAAGCGCAATATTAACAATCTCGCGTGGCTCGGCACCACGAATTTTACGGAAGTTTTCCCGAATACGGTCAGAGACTACAATATTGTCATTTAGCGAAAAGCCGATAAGTGCCAAAAGTGCTGCCAGTACGGTCAGGTCAAATGGCCACTGCATCATGGCGAAAATACCGATTGTCACGATGATATCGTGAAACAAGGATAATACTGCCCCGATTGCCAGTTTGAACTCAAAACGGATGGTGACATAAATCAGCATCAGGACAAGTGCTAGCGCTACTGCACCTGCTGAGCGTACATACAGTTCATTACCAACCTGTCCCCCTACCGAATCAATCTTGCTAACTTCAGCAGGGTTATTTGGCAGTTGGGCTGCTTTAGTCAAGGCACTGTTGAGGTCTTCAACATTTATGTCTTGTGCGGGCATACGTATCAAGAGATCACTATTGCTTCCCAAGGTTTGTACAACTGCATCTTTAAAACCGGCATCATTTAGCGCACGGATAACTTCTCCCTGATTGGCTGCCTGTTTATAGTTCAGCTCGGCAGAGATACCGCCTGTAAAGTCCAGCCCGAGATTTAGGCCTTTAGTAACGATAAAAAACAGGCTACCAACAGTAAGGATTATCGAGATAATAGCTGCCGGTAAGGCAATTTTCATAAAGTCGATAACGCGCTCATTATCAGGACGGCCGTACTGTTTATGCTTTGGTTGAGTATTCTCAGTCATCATCGATCTCCTTAAATGCTCAACTTCTTCAAGTTACGACGCTTGCCATAAATGATCTGTACGATCGCACGCGTTACCGTAATTGCAGTAAACATCGAACAGGCAATACCAATCATAAGTGTTACAGCAAAACCTTTGATTGGACCAGTACCGATCGCAAACAGGATAAAGGCGACGAGGAAGGTGGTCAGGTTTGAGTCAAAAATGGTGTTATAGGCTCGATCATAACCTGCCACAATGGCCTGTTTGGGCGAGGCCCCCCATTTCATTTCTTCTCTGATTCGTTCACAGATCAGTACGTTCGCATCGACGGCCATACCGATTGTAATAACAATACCTGCAATACCCGGCAAGGTTAGTGCGGCACCAATCCATGACATGATGCTTAAAGTCATTGCCAGGTTAAAAACCAAAGCAAAGTTAGCAATCAGACCAAATAAACGGAAGAAGACCACCATCCAGATAGCGACCAGCAAGAAACCGATTTGAGTAGAAAGCACACCCTTGTCGATATTTTCCTGACCTAATGACGGGCCAACTACACGCTCTTCAACAAAGTACATTGGAGCAGCAAGTGCACCTGCACGTAGCATAAGTGCCAATTCAGACGCTTCTTGTGGAGAATCGAGCCCGGTAATACGGAACTGCGAACCTAGTACGGCCTGAATGGTTGCAGCGTTAATCACTACAGATTCTGCATAAGGTGTACGTACTTCGGTCTGTGTGCCGGTAACCGGATCAGTGACATAGCTGATACGCTGTTTGTTTTCGATAAACAGTACAGCCATGCGTTTACCCACAGCATTACGGGTGGCATCTGCCATCAGTTTGCCGCCAGCACTGTCTAAAGTAATATTAACTTCAGCACCACCTGTATCCTGGCTAAAGCCTGAAGAGGCATTTTGGACCCGTTCACCTGTCAAGATACGGTTACGCTGTAACAGTAATTGGCGACCGCTGTCTAGCGATTCATAAGCAAACAGTTCTGTACCAGGAGGTAACGGCTGGCCATTAGATTTCCCGGTATAGGGATCAATATACTGATCATTTAAGTCGGAAACTAAGCGGAACTCCAGGTTAGCTGTGCGGCCAAGTACCCGTTTTGCTTCTGCTGTGTCCTGTACACCTGGCAGGTCGACTACGATACGATTACTGCCTTGGGTCTGAACCAGTGCTTCCGCCACCCCCAGTTCGTTAATACGGTTGCGCAGTGTGGTTAAGTTCTGGTTAACAGCATATGACTGGATTTCCTGTCTGCGTGCATCAGTATACGTGAGGCGCAACATAGGACCAGTACTGCTAGCCAGTGCTTGCTGGGTGAACTCATTGCCATTGCGGCGTAAAAAGTCCATTACAGCTTCACGGTCGTCATTTTGTGCAAACTGGAGATTGATCTGATTATTATTCAGAGTCAGGCTATTAAACTTGAGATTATTTTCACGAAGCTGACGGCGCAAGTCGGTCGCGGATGTTTCCATACGCTGTGAGAGGGCTTTATCCATATCCACTTCTAACAGGAAGTGTACACCACCACGCAAGTCCAAGCCCAGTTTCATTGGTTTTGCGCCAATTTTCTGTAGCCACTCAGGTGTAGTAGGCGCCAAATTCAGGGCCACAACGTATTCTTCACCCAGAGCGCGGCGTAGCACATCTTTTGCTTTGAGTTGTGCATCAGTAGAGTCTACACGCAATAGGGCAGCGTTATTGGTAAAGGTATTGTCATGAGACGGAATGTTTGCCTCTTTCAATATTTGCTCTGCTTTTTGTATCACACTCTGATCAATTTGAGTGCCGGCTTTTGCACCAGAAATCTGGACCGCCGGTTCATCGGGATACAAGCTAGGCAGTGCGTACAGGGTGCTGATCACCAGAACCACCAGGATCAGCAGATATTTCCATGCAGGGTAACGCATTTGCTGTCTTCTTAAAATGAAAAAGCCGTGCGGGGTGCACGACTGTTTTTATGATTAAAGGTTATTCAGGGTGCCTTCAGGCAAAACTGAAATGACACTAGCACGCTGGATTTTTACATCTACACCGCGGCTTAGTTCTACTACTGCAAAATCGCCTTCAAGCTTGGTAATACGGCCCATCAAGCCACCAGCAAAAACCACTTCACTGCCTACACCCAGACTTTCAACGAGTGTACGGTGTTCTTTGGCACGTTTGGCCTGTGGACGCCAGATCAGGAAATAGAAAATTGCAATAAATACTGCAATCATCAATAAGTTAGCCATCATGCTCGGGCCTTGCTGAGCCGCCGGCGCAGCGTGAGCAGTAGAGATTAAAAAGCTCATGTCGATTTCCTATTAAATATTAAAACTGTTGCCATTGTCATGACATTTAAATTGAGTTGACCTGCAATTTACCTTGTCTTTTTGTTGAGCGCAAATACTGCTTTCTCAATCTTCAGGGCAAGGCGGCACTTCCATTCCACGACGTGTATAGAAGTCCTCAACAAAAGCTTCAAAGGTACCATTGTCGAGTGCATCACGGATATCTTGAGTGAAGCGCTGGTAATAGCGCAGGTTATGAATGGTTCCTAGCATGGAGCCCAGCATTTCACCACATTTCTCGAGGTGGAATAGATAAGCCCGGGTAAAATTCTTGCAGGTATAGCAGTCACAGTGCGGGTCAAGCGGGTTCTGATCATGACGGTATTTGCTGTTGCGAATACGGACCAGACCATCTGTCACAAAATAATGACCGTTCCGCGCATTTCGGGTAGGCATGACACAGTCAAACATATCAACCCCACGGCGGATACCTTCAACAATATCTTCAGGTTTACCAACACCCATGAGGTAGCGCGGTTTATCATGCGGCATTTTGTTAGGAAGATAATCCAGCACTTTGATCATCTCTTCTTTCGGCTCACCAACAGATAAGCCACCAATTGCATAGCCATCAAACCCGATTTCAAGCAGGCCTTCTAGTGATTCATCCCGAAGATCTTCATACATGCCACCCTGAATAATACCGAACAACGCATTTTTATTGTCCAGAACTTCATGATGGTGGGTCTTGCAACGTTTAGCCCAGCGTAAAGACAGCTGCAATGATTTCTGCGCTTCTTCATGGGTCGCTGGATAAGGCGTACATTCATCAAAAATCATGACAATATCGGAGTTCAGAACTTTCTGAATTTCCATAGAAACTTCAGGCGAGAGAAAAACTTTTGAGCCGTCAATAGGTGAGCGAAAAGTCACACCTTCTTCTTTGATTTTGCGCATGGCGCCCAGACTAAATACCTGAAAGCCACCAGAGTCAGTTAAAATAGGCTTATCCCACTTAATAAATTCGTGCAGACCGCCGTGTTCTTTTACAACATCCAGGCCTGGACGCAAATACAAGTGGAAGGTGTTTCCTAAAATGATTTGTGCCTGAATTTCTTCAATATCACGTGGAAGCATGCCTTTAACAGTACCGTAAGTACCCACTGGCATAAATACCGGTGTTTCAACCACCCCATGTTCAAGTGTTAAACGGCCACGGCGGGCACGACCCGACTGACCCAATTTTTCAAACTTCATACCATGTCCAAATCAAGGCGAAAAAACAGTTCGCTGATGTGCAAAATAAAAAAGAGGTCTATTGTCCTTGATTCTGTCATGGAGTTCTACTGTTAAATGTAGCCGCAGCATATGAAAAACTAGACAGACCGATATGTTGCAAAGCGGTGCGTATTTAAAAGTTTGGACGATAGTCAAAGTTTTGCAGGGTAGACTGGTCGCGAAACGGGCGAATAGCCTTTTTACCTGTAGTCAGCGTATTGATCATATTATTTGGAAATATCTGAATATGGTTATTAAACAGTTCCACATTACGGTTAAAAATACTGATAGCGGCACTGACATTTTCATTTTGTTCATCAATTTCATTCATCATGCGCAGATAAATTTCATTAGCTTTAAGCTCAGGATAGTTCTCAACTACAACATTTAGATTACGCATGAGTTCATGACTCAAGCTTTCTACCCGTTGTAGCTGAGAGATATCAGTACTTTTAAGATTAAGTTGCATAATCTGCTGACGTAGTTCGGTAACCCGCTCTAAGGTACTTTTTTCAAAGCCTGCGTATTGTTCGACTAATGGGGCCAGTCCGTCAAGAACCTTGACTTTCTGCCGTTCATAGGTGGCTACATCTGCCCAGGCGCGCTGCGCAGCATTATAATGCCGGACAATCGAGTTCCGGATATAGATCACTGCAATGATCAAAACCACAAAAAATAAAATAAAGAACCCTAACCCCATCATTATTTTCCTCAAGTCTATTTATTGTAAAAGTTGCTCTAAGTTATTTAGCAGTTTTTCATAGGCGCTTAGACGCAAGGTTCGCAGGTGCCCGCGCAAACTGGAGATATCTTCTCTATTTTGCGCTTTTGTATGAATTTTAAAAAGGTTCTGCCGGTTTAAAAAGCACATTATATGATGTTCATGCTGAAACAGCAGCTCGCCAGAATGTTGTGTAAAGAACTGATCTAAACGTAAAGTCATAGCTGGAGTCATGGTTTTAGCGAGCTCAAGCGGTTCAAGACCATAAATACGTAATTTCTGGTTAATCTGTAGGTCACTGCTATACCAGGCAGAGCTATACGGAGGACCAAACTCTTTATTGGATGTTGTTACTGCCAGCCCAAGTGCGGGAGCTTCAAAAACAAAGATTCCCCATAAAGTCTTCTGCGTTCTTTGTACCGCTACTTGCTGTGTATCTTGCCCGGCGATTTTTATTTCATTGATGAAATCGTACTGAAAAAGCATGATTGGCCGCTCTCGGCCCTGTTGATCTTTCCAGGTGGTGCTGGCATATACAGGTAGCATATTTGATACAGAACCCTGCTGAAATACAGGAAACAGGTTTTTAAGCCGGGCGATAAAGAAAAAAGGCTGCGTAGAATCTGGAAAATGAGGGGGTAATTCCTGAAAGTTGAGCTGATATTTTTTCTCGAGTATCTGCTGTTCCAGAAACTGAATCACTTCAGTGAGTGGCTGATCCGACTCATAACAGAGATAGGCAAATAATCCCAAAGCAAAGACAGTTAAAAAGCTTAATCCGGCAATAAGGCCGTGCTGTATAAAAAATATTCCAAATAATGTAAAGCCACTTGCTATAACGAGCAGTATGAAAGGTAATACATTATTAAATTTCAGGCCAGGATGATCTCCCCAGGGATGGAGTCCATCTAGAATATCCTGATAGGTCTTTGCCTGTTGGCCCACTTGCCACAGCCGGGCAATATTATCCAGAACCTGCCGGTTGATCTTGCGATGAATACGTAGCGTATATTTAACAGTTTCAACCGGCATAACTATTTACCTGTTCACTGTTTTATCGATCAGCATGGCATCACCATAACTGAAGAAACGGTAATGTTCTCTTACGGCATGCTCATATGCTGCCAGAATATAATCACGTGTTGAAAGTGCTGAAACCAGCATCAGCAGAGTAGACTCCGGTAAATGAAAGTTGGTAATCAGCCGGTCTACTACACAGAACTGATAACCCGGATAAATAAAGATCTGGGTATCTCCAGTCCATGCCTCAATTTTACCGTTATGAGCCTGCGCTGCGCTTTCAAGTGCACGTGTAGCAGTGGTACCTACTGCAATAACTTTATTACCGCGAGCCTGTACCTGCTTAATCAGCTCTACCGTATTCTCGGGCACTTCACACCATTCACTGTGCATAATATGATTTTCAATATCTATACTACGAACAGGTAAAAAAGTACCAGCGCCTACATGCAGGGTAACAAATGCTTGCTGTACACCTTTTTCTGATAATTTGTTTAAAAGGACTTCATCAAAATGCAGACTGGCAGTAGGTGCAGCAACACTGGCAATTTTCTCTGGATCGTGAAATACCGTCTGATAACGCTCACTGTCAATCGCCTCTGCTTCACGGTTAAAATAAGGCGGAATAGGTAATTGCCCGTACTGATCCAGGACCTGCAAAATCGGTTGTGAAAACTCGACAACGAACAGGTTCTCATGGCGGCCTTGTACAGTGACCTTAACTTCATCTGCACCAATAAACAGCTCTGCACCAGCTTTAGGTGAATTACTGGCTTTAATATGACAGTGGGCAATAGTCTGATCAAAAATACGTTCTACCAGTATTTCAACTGCTCCACCAGTTGCACGCCTGCCTTTAAGTCGAGCCTTCATAACTTTGGTATCATTCAGGACCAGCAGATCACCGGGTTCAAACAATTCCAGAATATCGGTAAAGTGACGATCGCTATATTGGCCCTCACTATTTAAGTGTAAAAGCCTTGAAGCACTACGCTGTGCTAGAGGGTAACGTGCAATTAATTCATCGGGGAGGTTAAAAGAAAAGTCAGAAAGTTGCATGACACAAAACAATTAAAAAATTGTACCTAGTATAGTGCTTTTTGATTAATGATGGAAAAAATACGGTTTTGTTCAGCTATTGCTTTTATTGTGATTTAAAAATAGGCAAACAGTCAGTACTTTACATTGACAACATGTGGAAAGACGCTATTATACACACACCCACTCTTCTTCCCGAGGTGGTGAAATTGGTAGACGCGGCGGACTCAAAATCCGCTGTCAGAGATGACGTGTCGGTTCGAGTCCGACCCTCGGGACCACTATAATTAGATCCTAATATCTATTATTATAATTTCCTTTATTTCAAATATTTACCAGTATATAACATGTTTTGTTTCTTAATTGTTATTATTGCCGTTGTATCTATGTCTAAAGTTTGCTAATTGTTTAATAAAGATTTATTTTTAACTGATTTTTACTGAAGTTGCGGTTATTACCTACAATATTTTTAATGAGGCGAGCATGACATTACAATTATTAGAGTTAGATCAGGCTGATCAGCTCAGTGCTTGTAAATTATCGTTATTACTGGGTATCTTCGAACCGCATAACCAGGTGGAATCCTGTTTACGTTTTGCTCGACGTATTTTAAGAAGTAAAAACGCTATTTTAACTTTTAAGGCAGAGCCTTATATCTGGTATCTTTCTTCAAAGGGTATGAGACTTTTTCATAGCCATCCTGATGCAGATTTAGGACCTTATTTCAATAGTCAACCTTATATAGACCAGCAACATTCTGATTATCACGGCTTTTGTCAGCATATTCGTCACTTGGGTGTAGAGCATCAGCGCATGGTTGCTTTTGATATGCTCAAGACTGATAAAGAATCAATTGGACAGATTCTGTTTTTTGATGACAGCTCTGAGCCTTTTGAAAATGAAGATATTGAGATAGTTAAAGATTACTGTGAACGTCTGGTTCGCTATTTAGAGTTAAAATTCGAGCATGCTGAACTTAAAGAATTATATGAACAGCAATCGGCATTAAATTTTAGTAAAACCAAGTTTTTCCAGATTATTGCGCATGACCTGCGTGCACCTTTTCATGGGTTGCTCGGTTTCTCTGAAGTATTGTCACAAGAGCGCAATACGCTTGACGACTCCAGTATCCAGAATATTGCAGATTATCTTTATGATACTGCACAGTCGACTTATAACCTTTTAGAAAGCCTGCTCAACTGGGCAATGGCAGAAGGCGGCCGGTTTGTCTATCATCCGATCAACTTCAATTTAAAGCAGGTCACCAAAATTGTTCGTGATGTACTTAACACACTAGCGATTAAGAAAAACATTCAGTTAATTGATGAAGTGCCGGATGATCTCAAGGTATATGCAGATATTAATATGCTGACTTCGATTATCCAGAACCTGGTATCAAATGCATTAAAATTCACGCCAATGGACGGTACGGGTAAAGTGACCATTCAAGCACAGCCCGGCCCAGATGGGGTGGAAATTTATATCCGGGATACCGGCCTAGGTATGTCTGAAGCACAAATAGCGAATATTTTTCAGCCGCGGATTACTGTCAGCCTTAAAGGTACAGCAGGTGAAAAAGGAACAGGTCTGGGATTGACACTCTGTAAGCGGTTTGTAGACCTAAATAAAGGCGAAATTTGTGTCATGTCTAAGGAAGGTGAAGGTACTACTTTCAAAGTTACTTTGCCCGAAGCAACTGACCAGCATACGGTTTTGCCACTTGATGTGGCGAAGTCAGACAGCACTACAAATTTAGTATAATTATTTTCCTAAAGCCAAATTCACCTGTTATAACTACATATAAATACAGGTGAAGGATGGTTTATGAACGCGGAGCAGTTGCAAAAGACTTTAAGAGCCAGTCAATATGCTGAACAGATACTAGGTCTTTATCAAAATGAACTTGAACAGGATTATACTGTAGATCAGTTTGCAACCCCGCTATCATATGAACAGATTAAAGATCGGGTGTCTTCTGTACTTGACTCAATTCAGGATGAGCACGCATGGATGCGAGCGATCCGAATACTTCGTGCTCGTCTCATGTTTCGCTGGATCTGGCAAGATGCTAACCACCTGACTGATGTAGTTACACTTACACAAGAACTCTCAGATTTTGCTGATGCCTGTATTTGTGCAGCAAAGGCCTTCGCCCGTATTCCACTGGTATTAAAGCATGGCGAACCAATCGGTTATTCGGGCCAAGTCCAGGACCTGATTATTATTGCTATGGGAAAACTGGGAGCACAGGAACTTAATCTGTCGAGCGATATTGACCTGATTTTTGCCTTTGATGAGCAAGGCGAGACCAATGGCCGTAAATGTATTGATGTACAACAGTTCTGTATTGCGTGGGGCCAGAAAATTATTTATTTGCTGGAGCATATCACTGCTGAGGGTTTCGTCTTTCGTGTAGATATGCGCTTACGTCCTTGGGGAGATGGTTCGGCACTGGCCATTAGCCATGCAGGATTAGAAAAATATTTAAGCCAGCATGGGCGTGAATGGGAACGCTATGCCTGGATCAAGGCCCGTATCGTGTCCGGTGGAAGGGCGGGCGAAGAGTTACTGGAAATGACCCGTCCTTTCGTGTTTCGGCGTTATGTTGATTACACTGCGTTTCAGGCCATGCGTGAAATGAAGGTCATGATTGAACGTGAAGTTATGCGTCGCAATATTGAAGACGATATTAAACTGGGTGCCGGTGGTATTCGTGAAGTTGAATTTATTGTGCAGGTTTTTCAGCTGATTTATGGTGGTTCCAAACTTGAACTACAGGAACGCCAGTGTCTGGCGAATTTGACGCATCTGAGCGAATCAGGTCTGCTTGAGCCAGAAGCTGTAGCGGACTTGGAAGATACCTATCTGTTTCTGCGTCGTCTGGAACACGCCATTCAGGCACTGAATGATCAGCAGACCCAGTCCCTGCCGACTGAGCCGGAGCTGCGGCAGCGACTGATTGATACCTTGGGCTTTGATAGCTGGGAAAGTTTTCTGGAAGTCCTTAACCAGAAACGGTCTAAAGTCTCTTACCAGTTTGCACATCTGATTCAGGAGCGTGACAGGGAAGCACCAGTAGAGAACTTTCAGCATCTCGAAGAAGAACTGGAGAGTGTGCTTGATTCTAACGCACAAAAACTGATTCATGAGTTTTGGCATGGCCACGCCTTGAATAAGTTACCAGCTAAGGCCGTTCAACGTTTAAAAACCTTTTGGCCTTATCTGGTCGATGCAGTATTACAGTCGGATAAACCACAAGTTGCATTACTACGTCTAATGCCCTTAATTGAATCTGTAATGCGCCGTACGGTTTATCTGGTAATGCTGATTGAAAGTAAGGGAGCATTACAGCGTTTGGTAAAGATGGCCACAGTGAGTCCATGGATACTGGAGGAGCTGACTCATTACCCGGTATTGCTGGATGAGTTTCTCACAATGGACTTCGAGTTGCCCAAACGCCGTGATCTTGAAGATTCACTACGGCAGCAGCTTATACGCATTGAGCTTGAGCAGGTTGAAGACCAGATGCGGGCCTTGCGCCTGTTTAAAAAATCTAATGTCTTGGCTGTAGCAGCCAGCGATGTACTGGCAGAAAGTCCGCTTATGAAAGTATCTGATGCCCTGACAGACATTGCCGAAGTTTCTATTATTGCTGCGTTGAATCTGGCCTATCAGATCGTGGCAAAAAAACATGGTTATCCACTAGACGCTGACGGACGACGCTGCTCCTTGGACTATCTCGGATTTTCTGTGGTGGGTTATGGTAAAGTCGGTGGTATTGAGCTGGGTTATGGCTCAGATCTGGATCTGGTGTTTATTCATTATATGAGCGAACAGGCGGATACAGATGGCCTAAGACCTATCAGCGGTTTCGAGTTTGCCATGCGAGTAGGGCAAAAATTTATATCTCTTATGACGACTCAGACCCTAGATGGACGAGTATATGAAGTAGATACACGGTTACGCCCTTCTGGAGAAGCTGGTCTGCTGGTGACCAGTTTAAAAGCCTTTGAACAATATCAATTAAAAAATGCCTGGCTTTGGGAGCATCAGGCATTGGTTCGGGCCCGTTCGATTGCTGGGGATGACAGTTTACGCCAAAAATTTGAGGCGTTACGCTGCCGTATTTTAACTCTGCCGCGTGATGAAAAATTTGTGCGTACTGAAGTTTTAAAAATGCGTCAGAAGATGAAAGCCCATCTGGGTTCTTCCAAAGAACAGAAAAAAGGTGGAATTTTTCATTTAAAACAGGATGCGGGTGGTATCGTTGATATCGAATTTATGGCACAGTATATTGTGTTGGCATGGGGTGGGGCGAAACCGGATCTCGCTCACTATTCCGACAATGTAAGAATCCTAGAAGATGCTGCGAAAGCCGGTTACTTATCCAGTGACGATGCAACAGCACTGATTCAGGCTTATCTCAGTGAACGAGCCGAGAGCCACCGTTTAGCACTTGCAAATCAATCCATGCAAGTCAATGCTGCGGACTGGCACGATACCCGCGAGATCGTTTGCAAGTTATGGCAAAGATTAATAGATCCCACAGCAATACTTGCTTTGGATAGTGACTGACTGTGTAAAAATTTGGAGTGTGTGCCATGAATTTGGCTGATCGTGATGGTTTTATTTGGCAAGATGGACAACTGGTTGACTGGCGTGATGCAAAAATTCACGTCCTGACTCATACTTTACACTATAGTATGGGCGTGTTTGAGGGCGTCCGGGCATATGAAACTCCACAAGGCACAGCCATTTTTCGTCTACAGGACCACACCAAGCGCTTGTTAAACTCTGCAAAAATTTATCAGATGAAAGTTCCATTTGATCAGGCAACATTAGAGCAGGCGCAAATCGATGTGGTTCGTGAAAATAAGCTGGCATCTTGCTATTTACGTCCATTAATCTGGATTGGTTCTGAAAAACTTGGTATTGCTGCAACCAATAATACGATTCATGCGGCAGTTGCAGCTTGGGGCTGGGGTGCTTACCTGGGTGAAGAGGCAATGGCTAAAGGTATTCGTGTAAAAACTTCTTCCTTTACTCACCATCATCCGAATGTGACCATGTGTAAGGCCAAGGCTTCGGGTAACTATACGCTGTCTATTCTTGCGCACCAAGAAGTAGCACATTCAGGCTATGATGAAGCTATGCTGATGGACCCGCAAGGCTATGTATGTCAGGGTTCAGGGGAAAATGTTTTCCTAGTTAAGGATGGTGTGCTGCACACTCCGGATATTGCGGGTGGAGCATTGGATGGTATTACCCGTCAGACCGTCATTACAATTGCTAAGGATTTAGGCTATGACGTGGTAGAACGTCGTATTACCCGTGATGAATTCTATATTGCTGATGAAGCATTCTTCACCGGTACTGCAGCTGAAGTTACACCAATCCGTGAATATGATGACCGTGAGATTGGTTGTGGTGCACGTGGGCCAATCACTGAACAGATCCAGACTACATTCTTTAATGCAGTGCAGGGTAAAGATCCGAAATATGCACACTGGTTAACTTACGTAAAATAAGTAAAGCCGATATGATTAAAAGGCGAAATTTTATTTCGCCTTTTTTTATTATGGAATTGGGTTATGCATATTCTTTATGTTAGTGATGGAAAGGCGGGGCACCGTTCACAGGCGCTGGGACTTTACCGCGCTATAGAAAGGCAATCTGTGCATAAAGTCAGTTTTGAGGAAATTTCAATTGAACAGCTGCCATTAATCAGCTTATTTCTTTCTGTTCTCAAAAAACAATCTCCTTTTTTAAAACAGACGCCTAATTATATTGTTGGGGTGGGAAGTCATACCCAGCTTCGAGTGCTGCTTTTAGGAAAAATTTACCCAAAAGCTAAAACTGTTATTTTAATGAAACCTAATTATCCATATATATGGTTTGATTATGTAGTGGTGCCACAGCATGATGGGCTAGCTAAACGGAACAATATTATTCTCACTCAAGGTGCATTAAACCCAATTGTGAATGAACAACGACACCAGACGGATCGTATTTTGATTGCGCTGGGAGGCACATCAAAACGCCATCAGTGGAATGAACAGAAAGTTCTCACAGCCATTCATGACATTGTAGAGTATAATCCGGCCTCTGAAATCATTCTAACGACTTCACGTCGAACACCAGCAGAGTTTATTGATATTTTAAGACAACAAAGTTTTGCCCAGCATTTACAAATATTTCCGGTTGAGCAAACACCTCAAGGCTGGATTTTTGAAGAGATGCAAAAAGCAGAAGCTGTATGGGTAACAGAAGATAGCGTTTCTATGGTTTTTGAAGCACTTACTGCGGGTTGTCGCGTAGGGGTCATAGCAATCGATCGGTTGAAAGACGATAGAATTACGCACTCGATTGATCAAATGATAGAATCACAACTAATCTCACAGAATACTTGTGTCGTACAGTTACCACAACCTTATGCTTTTAAAGAAGCAGACCGTGTGGCAACATATCTTTTAGCGAAATAATGAGTTTGGCATTGTGATTTATATCCTGATTTTACTGGTTTTGCTTACCGTTTTATTTAGCTATAAGTATGCGTGGTGGAAGCCAGCAGTGGATTGGAATCGACCACGTGTATTGATGTATCACATGGTACGAGACCATATTAATGGTGCCAAATTTAATAAGCTTCGGGTCAAGCCCGCTGAGTTTGAAAAGCAAGTTGCTTGGATGAAAGCGCAAGGCTTCCATTTTGTAACGATGCACGAATTGCAAGAGAACTGGGGAAATCACCCAGCCAAAACAGTTGCCATTACCTTTGATGATGGTTATTTAGACAACTTACAAAATGCTTATCCGATTTTAGAAAAATATCAGGCCAAGGCAACCATATATGTGGTGGTTGATCGTCATGATCGTGATTGGTCAACCTATAAAAAAGAACATCATAATAGTGGTGAACTCATGCGTGAAGCTAAGTTGAATGATGCTCAAGTCAAGCAACTGGCAGATAGCGAACTGATCGAAATTGGTTCACATACGTTAACGCATGCTAATTTAAACAAACTGGATGATACGGATTGTTTAAAAGAACTAACTGATTCAAAGCAGTGGCTTGAACAACTGATAGAAAAGCCAGTAACCAGTTTTGCTTACCCATTTGGTATTTACTCAGACCGAGATGTTAAACTGGCAAAACAGTCAGGGTATAGCAATGCAGTGACCACAATCGAAGGCATTGATGATGAACAGCCGGACTTTATGCAACTACAACGTATTAAGATCAGCGGAAAAGATTCATTATTTGCCGTCAAGCTTCGTTTAAAACTTGGTACGCGTGAGGGCTAATCATGAAAATTACGCTTGTGATGGCAAGTGATGAGGAAGGTGGCCTAGAAAAGCATGTACTTGAGCTGGCTGCTGGTTTATCACAAGCACATGAAGTTTCTTTAATTGCACATCAGAAATATCAAAGTCGGGTAGAAAGTTCGGTGAACTTTGTTGCTTTTGATATGAGTGGCAGTCGTTATAACCCGTGGACGAAATATCTGCTTAAAAAAACAATATTGGGGACAGAACCACAAGTGCTACATGCTCATGCTTCTAAAACGGCCAAACTGTTGCAAGGCATGATTGCAGGTTTTAATTTCCCTTGTGTGGTGACTATCCATGGTGCAAAGAAAAAGATTGATTCTTACTTGGCATTTGATCATATCATTTGTGTGAGTAAGCGACTCGCGCAGATTGTGGGGCAGCCGGAAAAACTCAGTGTGGTCTATAATGGTATTTCTTTGAATATGCCTGCTCAATCATTTGTAAAAAATAGAAAATTTATTGCCATTGGACGTTTAAATGAAGTGAAAGGTTTTGATCTTTTACTGGCTGCTTGGCGGAACATTTCACACCAATTAACTATTGTTGGTGATGGTGAAGAACGAAAGAAGTTAGAGCAATTGATTCAAGAGTACCAATTAGCTGATCGGGTTCACTTGTATGGGTATAGCGACAATATTCACCCATTGATTATAGACCATGAGGCTTTGATTGTGTCTTCCTTGCGTGAAGGGGGCCCGTATACACTTGCTGAAAGTTTATTGCTTCAACGTCCTGTGTTAGGGACTGATGTCGGAATGATGGCTGAGTTTATTCCTGTTGAGTTTCTATGTGAACCAAATAATATTGAAGCATTGCAACAAGTGATTCAAAACTATTTGGATGTGGTAGCCCCTGAAGCAAGTTTTAAACAGGCTTATGCCTTGGCACAAGAACAATTGACTTTTACAAAAATGATCGATAATACGGTCAAAGTCTATCAATCATTGCTTTCAGCATAGGATGATGGATTGATGACACAACAAAAACCTTTCATCCTAGCGTTGACCGATGGTAAAGCAGGCCATGAAACTCAAACACAAGGAATAGTTCAGCTACTGAATCAACAACAAGATTATCAGGTGGAATGGGTTCAATTAAATCTACCTAAAAAATGGTTGTATCGTGTTCTCAAGTTATTGATCAAGTTTTCAATAAATACAGAGTGGTTACGTTATTTTCTTGACTCCCAAACCCTAAGTGCATTAGAGCAGAAACAGGTTGCTTATATTGTATCGGCAGGGGGAAACACTCTACTTGCCAATCTACTGCTCAAACAACATTTGCTCAAAGATCAGCCTGTAAAAAATCTGGTCGCAAGTTCATTACGGGGGATTCGTGCTGACTTGTTTGATGTGGTATTTACCATTCATGAGCAACAAGCCGTATTGCCTCATTATTTTTATTATCCAATTGCACCGAATAAAATGAGTGCTTTACCTCTAACACGTGAGCGGGCGCGGGAACATTTGGGTATTCAAAATGCTGAGCAAACGATTGCAATTTTGATTGGTGCTGACACTAAAACAGTAAAAATTGGTGAAGCGGCACAATGGGCAACTGTTTTACAGCAGGTTCGAAAGCAATATCCTACAGCGAGATTGCTACTGACAACATCACGAAGAACACCGATTACTTTTGAAAAAGAATTACAGCAGCTTGCTGAGCAGTACGGCATTTTTCAGCCTCATGACCAGTTAACATGGGTAGCACAAGGCCAAAGCTGTGATATCAAAGATTATATTAAAGCAGCTGACTGGATTCTAACGAGTCCGGACTCGACTTCGATGGTGGCAGAAGTGGTCATGTCAGGAAGTAAGTTGCTGGTACTTTATGATGAGCAGTCCATGCAGGATGAACAGATTAAGCACCAATTAAAGTTTTTAGCACAGCAACATTGGCTATATTTATTAACTGTTTCAGATTCTTATCAAATCTCTCAGGTTGTTCAAGAGTTAGAGATGCAAGATCATACCAGCGAAATAACTCGGAAGTTAAATCGGGTTTTGGACAAATAAGTTTAGCTAAGTATTTATATTTTATTTTTTGTAATAATGGTCAAACTGCGTAGGGCTTTCTGAGGTTAACGCTAAATTAAATAGGAAATAGGTGATAAAATCCGTGACTAAGAAAATGGAGTTACATGATTTATTATGAAGTTCTTGGTTACTGGTGGTGCAGGTTTTATTGGTTCGGCGGTGGTTCGTCATATTGTTCAAAATACTGAACATGAAGTATTAAATGTCGATAAGCTCACTTATGCGGGAAATCTAGAGTCTTTAAGCTCTGTTGCCGATCACCCACGTTATCAGTTTTCTCAGACCGATATTTGTGACCGTACAGCTTTAGATGAATTATTTAAAAGTTTTCAACCTGATGTAGTGATGCATCTTGCTGCTGAATCGCACGTAGATCGTTCAATTTCAGGACCTTATGCTTTTATTGAGACCAACATTATTGGTACATACCAAATGTTGGAAGCAAGCCGTACTTATTGGTTAACCCTTGATGGTTCAAAAAAGGAAACATTCCGCTTCCATCATATTTCAACCGATGAAGTCTATGGTGATTTAGAAGGTACAACCGACCTATTTACCGAAACAACATCGTATTCACCAAGTTCACCATATTCTGCAAGCAAAGCCAGCTCAGACCATTTAGTCCGTGCATGGAACCGTACTTATGGTTTACCGGTGTTGGTGACCAACTGTTCAAATAACTATGGGCCATTTCATTTCCCGGAAAAATTGATTCCGCTTATGATTTTAAATGCTTTGCAAGCCAAGCCACTCCCTGTATATGGCAATGGTCAGCAAATTCGTGACTGGTTATTTGTAGAAGACCATGCACGAGCACTCTTTACTGTTGCAACGCAAGGTGTGGTTGGGGAAACTTATAATATTGGCGGTCACAATGAAAAAGCCAATATCGAAGTTGTTCATGCGATTTGCACATTACTTGAAGAATTGGCACCGAATAAGCCGGAAGGTGTAGCACAGTACAAAGATTTAATTACCTATGTCAAAGATCGCCCAGGTCACGATGTGCGCTATGCAATTGATGCGACAAAAATTAAAAATGACTTAGGCTGGGTTCCGCAAGAATCGTTTGAGACGGGCCTGCGTAAAACCGTTGAATGGTATTTAAGTAATACTGAATGGGTTGCACACGTTCAAAGTGGCGAATATCAGTCTTGGTTAAACAAGCAATATCAAGGATAACTATGAAGATCTTATTGCTTGGAAAAAATGGACAAGTTGGGTGGGAGCTACAGCGAGCGCTTGCTCCTTTGGGCGAGGTAGTTGCATTAGACCGTCATGGTTTAAATGGTCTATCTGGCGATATGACTCAACCATCGGCAATTTTTGACACGATTGTGGCGCTAAAACCCGATGTAGTCGTTAATGCTTCTGCTTATACAGCTGTTGATTTGGCTGAAACTGAGCAGGATTCGGCTGATCTTGTGAATCATCAAACTGTAAAGGCTATAGCCGATGCATGTTTGCAAATTAAAGCTTTATTTGTGCATTACTCTACCGATTATGTTTTTGACGGGGCAGGTGAAACAGCTTTTGTTGAAACAGATGCAATTGCACCATTAAATGTCTATGGTAAAACCAAGGCATTAGGCGAACAGGCAATTGTTGAGAGTGGCTGTCAGCATCTAATTTTCAGAACATCATGGGTCTATGCAAGTAAAGGAAAAAACTTCTTGAAAACGATGTTGAACTTGGCTCAGCAACGTGAAGAGTTGTCGATTATTGATGATCAGATTGGTGCTCCAACTTCTGCTGAGCTAATTGCTGATATTACCGCACATGCTATTCCTCAAGTCGTAGCCGATGTGAGTAAAGCTGGTGTCTATCATTTGGTGGCGAGTGGTGAAACATCATGGTTTGGCTACGCAAGTTATGTATTTGAGCAAGCACGGTCATTAGGACAGGCGCTGATTGTACAAAAGGTTAATCCAATTCCAACAAAGGCTTACCCAACACCAGCAACCAGACCACACAATTCAAGATTGAACAACCAAAAAATACAGCATGTTTTTAAACTCTGTCTACCTAACTGGCAAGATGGTGTAAAGCGAACCATAGTGGAGCTATTAAATAAATGAGTCTCAAACGTAAAGGTATTATTTTAGCGGGTGGTTCAGGTACACGCTTACATCCAATTACCAAAGGTGTATCGAAACAGCTTTTGCCAATTTACGATAAACCAATGGTTTACTATCCATTGTCTGTATTGATGCTTGCCGGTATTCGTGAAGTCTTATTGATTTCGACACCAGAAGATTTACCCCAATATGAAAAACTGCTCGGTGATGGTTCTCAATTTGGTATTGAACTTACTTATAAAGTACAACCTTCTCCAGATGGTTTGGCACAGGCATTTTTAATTGGTGAAGAGTTTATTGGTCAAGATAATGTTTGTTTGATCTTGGGTGACAATATTTACTATGGTCAAAGTTTTGGCAAACAATTAGAAGCTGCGAGTAATCGAGAGCATGGTGCAACAGTATTTGGTTACCATGTGACAGACCCAGAGCGTTTTGGTGTTGTCGAGTTTGACCCAACTGGAAAAGTTCTCAGCATTGAAGAAAAACCATTAAAGCCAAAATCACCTTATGCCGTGACGGGTTTGTACTTCTATGACAATCGTGTTGTAGAGTTTGCTAAACAAGTGAAGCCATCTGCACGTGGCGAACTTGAAATTACTGACATCAATAATGCATATCTGAAAGATGGTTCATTGAATGTGGAGCTTTTAGGGCGAGGGTTTGCATGGTTGGATACGGGCACGCATGAATCGCTTTTAGAAGCAGGTCACTTTATCTATACTGTAGAAAAGCGTCAGTCATTAAAAGTCGCATGTTTAGAGGAAATTGGTTTCAATCAAGGTTGGATTAGCAAAGAGAAACTTTTAGAAAGTGCTGAAGCTTTGAAAAAAACAGAATATGGTCAATATTTGAAAAAAATCTGGGAAGAGTCAAATGCAGGTTGAAACGACTAAAATAGAAGGGCTTTTGATTCTACATCCAAATGTATTTGGTGATGATCGCGGCTGGTTTATGGAAAGCTTTAATCAGCAACGTTTTGCACAAGCACTTGAACAATTAAACTTGCCTGTTCCAACTTTTGTACAAGATAACCATTCATTGTCTCAAAAGAGTGTGTTACGTGGGTTGCATTATCAAAATGCACCTTATGCGCAAGGAAAACTGGTACGTGTTGTACAAGGTCGTGTTTGGGATGTTGCGGTAGATATTCGACCTGACTCAAAAACTTATGGTGAATGGGTTGGTGTTGAACTGAGTGCAGAAAATAAAACCATGTTTTGGATACCGGAAGGTTTTGCTCATGGCTTTATCGCACTTGAAGACAATACCCAGTTTTTGTACAAAACCACCAATTACTACAATAAAGAAAGTGAAGGCGCTATTATTTGGAATGATCCAACACTAGCGATTAACTGGCCTCTTGATGAGGTTGGTGAGGTGTTGGTGAGTGATAAAGATCAGATTGCAGATGCATTTAAAGCATAAAAAAAGAGGAGTTTATCTCCTCTTTTTTTATCGAGGCTGTTTCAATATTATTTTATATGGTGCGACTAAACAGGTTGATAAAATGAACTGAATAAGTAATTTGAGTATGTAAAAAGGGACAACATAAAAAGGTAGAGTCTGTAGTGCAGTGATACTCGTTGGAATAATTCGATCATAATAGCGACGACGAATTGCCAAAGAAGCATTTTTTCTCAATTCTTTAGATAAGCTCTGCTGGTTAATACAGTAAGCCTTTTTGGCTTCTGGATGTGTCTTGGAATAGTCTTTTAAGAATTGAGACATGCTTTGGCGGAGCAAAATCACTTGCCGTCTTACTTCAAAATGATCTTTTTTCTTTTTGGCTTGGGCAATAACACTGGTGTCATGGTAGCGGAAATAATTTAAACACTCATGCGTAAAGAAGATGTCACCTTGCGATACGATTTTTGCCCAAATTTCCCAATCACCAATAAAGCGTAGACTTGGATTAGCTCCACCTACATCGAAATAAGTCTGTTTTTTAAAAATGACACCACTGGCATTTGGAATGGTGTTTTGAGCATTTAAAAATCTTTCGATATATTCGAGACCATTCATTTCAAAATCATTTTCAAATAATTTTGAATCAACTTGATCAGTAAAATCTTTCCATGAACCCGTGACTTCACCTTGTGCATTCATTCGATGAGATTGGCTGTAGGCAAGAACAAGCTTAGGATTTTTTTCAAAATGAGGGACTAATTTTTCCAAAAATTGTAAGTCGGCAACATCATCAGACTCTGCAATCCAGATCAGATCGCCTTTTGCTAGATGCATGCCTTTGTTCCATTGGCAAAATGTTGAGCCTGAATTTTGTTCATTGATGATGCAATGTGAAACTTTCGGATGGCTTTTGTATTTCGCTAAAATTTCGGCACTATGATCGGGTGATAGATCATCTAAAAGAATCACTTCAAATTGCGAATAGCTTTGGTTAAGAATGCTCTCAATTCTGTCTTCTAAATATTGGTCATGGTTATAACTTGGAACAATAACACTAACAAACACGTGAGGGTGGCCTATACAAAATTAAAAAAGCTAAAACTTAAGCTTGAAGCAATAAGTCAACGACGGTCTCTATCCTATTTTTATAAGTATGACTCTGTTGAACTTTATACATGGCTGCTTCAGCGCTGATTATTGGATCTTTTAACTTCAATTGCAATTCTTGCGGATTCTCAAATGAAATAATTTCATTTTTGATATCAAAAGCATAGTTTAGATCTTCAACATACTCGCTTACCAAAATACAACCACAAGCCGGAGCTTCGAAACAACGCATATTCATACCTTGACGAATATTTTTCTTGTTAATGACATTCAAGATGTAACGATGCGTTCTGTAGAGTTCGGCAACTTCAGTCAAAGGAATATTGTGAGGGTGAACAATACTGTTTGATTTGCTGAGTTTATCCCATCCTTTCCCATAGACAGTGAGGGGAAGGGGAATCTGTTCAATGAGCTCTTGTCGATCAGGCGACCATGCGCCTACAAATAAAAGACGATCATCTTTTTGTTCATTGCTAGAAAAGAAGACATTTGGATTATAAGCAAGAGGCAGATAAATGGCATGATTTAGTCCCATTGCTCTCGCATCTTCGATAAAGCTAGAATCGGTAAAGCAATATAAATCAATGACGTCTTTAGATTTTAATAAGCGTTCATCAAAAAAGTCACCAATCCAATGTGCTTTTTTGCATGGAAAGTCTGCCAAAACTTGCAGTAAATGATCATTAAAATAAAAAAGATCGGCAATGAGAATCAAATCTGGCTGAAACGTTTGCAGTTTCTTTTTGAGTAAATTTGCCGTATATATATCTTTGTTTGGTAATAGCTTTTTCAGAAACCGATCGGTGGTATTGTTATGATTTAAGGCAAAGCCTTGGATTTCATAATCAGGGCTTTGATGGGCAGCAGCAAGAATATTTTCGTACCACTGCAAAATACCGCTGCGTTTACCAATGATGAGCAGTTTCTTTTGCATTACTTTTTATCCGCATTACCTTTGAGCACCATATAAATCAGTGCAACAAAGATAAGTAATGCACCGACTAAACTGCTTACACAGAAATAAAGAATACGTTGGTTCGTCGTGAGGTTAAATAATTCATTCGCAAGGATGTAGCGCATGAAAAACCATTGTGCGAGGGAGAATACAATCACGACTAAAGCATGTCGTCGTACATCTGGGCGCATAGCCATAAAGCTGACCTCTAAATTAAAAGCTCCTTATTATGCCACTGACCAGCTTATTCGCAAAGCATAGCTTAGGTAAGTCGAATATATATCTTATTTCTAATAAAAAACCCTGCAATTGCAGGGTTTTTTATTAAAGAGCAATTAAGCTTCTTTCTTTTGTTGTTCACGTAAGCGGATGCCCAAGTCACGAAGCTGGTTTGCTTCAACAGGAGCTGGTGCTTGAGTAAGTGGACATTCAGCAGTTTTCGTTTTAGGGAACGCAATAACATCACGAATTGAAGTCGCGCCAGTCATAAGCATGACCAGACGATCCAGACCAAATGCCAAACCACCGTGAGGAGGTGCGCCGTAACGAAGTGCATTGAGTAAGAAGCTGAATTTTTCTTCTGCTTCTTCATCAGAAATACCAAGCGCTTCAAAAATCGCTTTTTGCATTTCTAATGTGTAAATACGAAGTGAACCACCACCAACTTCAGTACCGTTCAATACCATGTCGTAAGCAACAGAAAGTGCTTCGCCTGGATTGCTCTTCACGTCTTCTACGCTAGATTTAGGTAATGTGAATGGATGGTGAACAGAAGTCCATTTGCCATCGTCAGTTTCTTCAAACATTGGGAAGTCAACAACCCAAAGTGGAGCCCACTCACAAGTCGCAAGGTTCAAGTCATGACCGATCTTGACACGAAGGGCACCCATTGCATCATTTACAATTTTAGCTTTGTCCGCACCAAAGAATACGATATCGCCATTTTCAGCACCAACACGTTCAAGCAATTGCATTACGATTGGTTCGATGAATTTAACGATAGGAGATTGAAGGCCTTCAATTCCTTTTTCGATTTCATTAACTTTAATGTACGCTAAGCCTTTTGCACCGTAGATACCGACAAATTTAGTGTATTCGTCAATCTGACTACGTGTTAATGAACCTGCGCCTGGTACACGAAGTGCGGCAATACGGCCTTTAGGGTCTTTAGCTGGACCTGCAAATACTTTGAACTCAACTTCTTGCATTAAGTCTGCAACATCAACGAGTTTTAACGGAATACGCAAGTCTGGTTTGTCAGATGCATAATCACGCATTGCTTCGCTGTATGGCATACGGCGGAATTTTTCAAATTTTACGCCAAGCAAGTCGTTAAATAATTTAACAGTCATGCCTTCCATCAAATCCATAATGTCATCGTCGTTTAAGAATGATGTTTCAATGTCGATTTGAGTAAATTCAGGCTGACGGTCAGCACGTAAGTCTTCATCACGGAAACATTTTGCGATTTGGTAGTAACGGTCAATACCACCAACCATCAACAATTGTTTGAATAATTGTGGTGATTGTGGAAGTGCATAGAAGCTACCATTTTGTACTCGGCTTGGTACTAAATAGTCACGCGCACCTTCAGGGGTTGCACGAGTTAAAATCGGAGTTTCAACGTCTAAGAAACCATGATCGTCTAAATAGTTACGAATCAAGTTGGTTACTTTAGAACGGAAGCGTAAACGCTCTAACATTTCTGGACGACGGATGTCCAAGAAACGATATTTTAAACGGTGTTCTTCAGACACATTAATTGTGTCGTCATTTAATGGGAATGGTGGAGTTTCAGATGCAGCAAGAACTTCGATTTCTTTGCCTAAAACTTCGATTTGACCACTCACCATATTTGGGTTTTCAGTACCTTCATAACGGCGACGAACACGACCTGTAATTTTTAATACATATTCAGAACGTGCTTTATCTGCAGTTGCAAATGCTTCTGGAGTATCTGGGTCAATAACCACTTGAACTAGACCGTCGCGGTCTCGCATATCAAGGAAGATCACACCACCGTGGTCACGGCGACGGTGTACCCAGCCACACAGAGTTACGGTTTGGTCAATTTGAGCTTCGGTTAAAGAACCGCAGTAATGAGTTCGCATCATAGCGTCTAAAATCCAACTATATGGGTTAGTGAAAGCGTATACGTAAACAGCGTACCGCCTTAAGGTAATGGGAGATTATGCCTCTTAGAAGATTCTGTCACAAGAACTAGATCAAAAAACCCTGATAAATTGTGCTTATAGTTTGCAAGAGAAATATCTTGGATCGGTTCTGGTCAGATTAGTAATATTTAAGAGAAAAAATATGACTAATCCATAAGATGTTTCCGATCTAAAATTAAAAACAGGATACATCCTAAGCTGAAAATAGCCAGTGAGGCCTGACTGAACTCGTTAATAGATTTACCGGTAAAAAAATAAAGCTCAGATGAGATTAACTCTGGCTTGAAATAGCTCAGGTAGTCATAAACAGACCATGCACCAGCTAGGAATGCCAAACCAAATAATATCCAAAAATAAGTTTTAATTTTAGAAGACACTTTCAAGTGCTGCCGATAAAGCAGGTAATAACGCCAGGAAAACCAAAACAGAACAGGTAATGCCAATATTGAAGTACCAATCTGTAGCACCATATGTAGAGGATAACTACTGCCTAATAAAACAATGTTTTGGCTTAAAAAATTATAGAAGGCAAAAGTTCTGTAGTCAGCATGAGTTAGCCCGTCCCAAAGGATATGCGTTGCTGTGCCCAGTAAAATGGCAATACTACAGCTTACTAAAAAAATAAGCGCTTGCAGAGGGCTATGAATATTTAGAGGTTTCTGGATACCTAAAAAACGGTATAACGCAGGCCGGTAAATCAGATACCAAACCAGCGTGAAAGCTAGGCCAATCCATAAATTAGGATGCAGTATTGAGGCCCACTGGTGAGTATAACCTGCAGCATCTGCAACAAATAAACGGATCAGGTCAGGCACCATGCAGCCAATGGCTAATGCAGCCAGAGGCAGGCGGTTACCACTAAGTTTTGCTAGTGGTGGCGCCAAAACTGCATGAGAGAGCGTAAAAGGCATGAAAACTGATAAAGACTAAAAATAATGAACCACAGTTTACTTAAAACTTTTTATTAGAATGTTTTTTATTGCAAAAATAGTGAAATGTTATAATATAACATTTTATTAAAAGTACACTTGAGTCAACAAGATGCAGTTTTCTAAGAACTTTCTAACTTTATCGATTATGGCGGTGGTTTCTCCGGTAATTTTTGCTGAAGAAAATAGCTCTGTTCAGCAGCTGGAAACAATACAGGTAACAGCTCATCCGCTGGTACAAAGCGCTGTAGATTACGTGGCGGCAGATAATATTATTGAAAAAGAGCAACTGATCCAGGGCGGTACAACAATTGGTGAAGCTTTAAGTGATCAGGTGGGGGTATATTCCAACCAGTTCGGACCCGGTGCTAGCCGCCCTGTAATTCGCGGGCAGGAGGGGGCACGAGTGAAGGTACTGCAAAATGCCTCAGAAACCATGGATGTTTCCACCTTGTCGCCTGATCATGCTGTTATGGTTGACCCTGCGCTTGCCAAGCAGGTAGAGATTGTGCGTGGGCCATCTACCTTGCTGTATGGTGCCGGTACAGTGGGAGGGCTGGTTAATGTTACAGATAGTAAAATTCCGACACGCATGCCTGATAATGGTTATGAAGGTCGTGCAGGGCTGCGTTACAACAGTGGTAATGATGAGAAGCTTGAAACAGCAGGTGTGACATTAGCTTTGGGAGAACAGGTGGCACTTCGGGTTGAAGGGCTAAAACGTGATGCCAACAATTATATTGCGCCAGACTATTATCATGAGCATAGCCACGGCGACCACAGCCATCTGGTAAAAGAACGCAGGGTTGATAATACCTTCGCACAATCCGATACAGCCAGCGTCGGACTTTCCTGGATTCATGATCGCGGGTTTACCGGCCTTTCCTATACGAACCGCCAGGACCAGTATGGTTTACCTGGACATAGTCATGAATATGAAAGCTGTGAAGCCTATTTATCCGGTAGGCCTCATCTACATTGTGGTGATGAACATCATCATGATGAAGAGGGACATGAACACGAGCACAGTCATGAAAAGGATCATGATCATGCCGGTCCTTGGGTTGATTTGAAGTCTGAACGCTATGATTTTAGAACCGAGCTGGATGATCCTTTTGCCGGATTTAAAAAATTACGTGCTCAAGCCAGCTATACCGACTATAAACATGATGAAATTGAAGAGGGTGAAGCAGCTACCACATTTAAAAGTACGGGTTATGATGCGCGTCTGGAACTGGTGCATCAGCCGGTCGCAGCATGGGAAGGCGTCATCGGTACGCAATTTGGTCGTCAGAAGCTGAATATTACTGGTGAAGAATCTTTATTTGCCGGGCCAACCACAACAGATAAGTGGAGCCTGTTTGCTTTAGAACACACCCAGTGGAATGATGTACATTTTGAGCTGGCAGCGCGTTTTGATCAGCAAAAGATTGAGATTTATTCACCACAAAAAAATTATGATGATCATGCCTTTTCTTATTCAGGCGCTGCTAACTGGGAATTCTTGCCTGATTATAAACTTTCACTGGTTGCCTCGCATCAGGAGCGTTTACCTCTGGCTCAGGAACTTTATGCCAAAGGCAAGCATTTGGCCACTAATACCTATGAAATCGGTAATGAAAATCTGGACACAGAAAAATCAAATAACATCGAACTGGGTTTTCATTATGAGGGCGACAAGCTGAATTATCATATTCATGCTTACCATAACTGGTTTGATGACTATATTTATGCTCAGACACTGGACCGCTTCGAAAACTTCCGCCTGGTTGAATATACACAAGATAAAGCACGTTTTTATGGTGCTGAAGGTGAAGTGTCCTATCAGCTGTCGCCACGCTATAAAGCCAGTCTGTTTGGTGATTATGTTCGTGGCAAGATTGAAACAGAAGGTAATGCACCACGAATTCCGGGCGGACGTCTAGGTAGCAAGATTGATGCGGACTTTGGTGATGGTTTCTCTGGTATGGCTGAGTATTACCATGTCTTTACCCAAGACAAAATTGCGGCGTATGAAATTGAAACAGAAGGCTATAACATGGTCAATCTGGGCTTGGCCTATTCGGCACGAGCGACGGATAAAACCGATTACCGCATCTATGTGAAAGCCAATAATCTACTGGATGAAACGGTTTATAACCATGCTTCTTTCCTTTCAAATATTCCACAGGTTGGCCGTAACTTTACTGTCGGGCTGGATTTTAACTTTTAGATAAAAAGCTTGAGCTATTTAAATAAAAATGGCTCACGAAAAAGCTCTTGAAAAATCAGCTGATAAAACCTAGCCTGAACCGATTGGGTTAGGTTTTATCATATGCGTATCTTTCATCGAATTCATCATAAACTGAACTGGTCAGGCCGCCGTTATATCGCTACGATTATAGCCTTGATGGCTATAGGGTACTTTGCTTCAGCCATTTATCATACTTATAAACCTTTACCAGAAGGACTGGACTTCGAAGGCCGGTTGCGCCATGCCAATATTAAGTTTCTTGCCGATGAAACCTATATTGATATTCAGGGACGGCAGCAGGCGGACCAGCAGATATTCAATGAAATGCTGAAACTGATTCAGGAAGCCCGCACGACCATTGTGCTGGATATGTTTTTATATAATCCCGAAATTGGTGCCGCCAAGACTACGCACCGTCCTCTCACCCAAGAACTCACCAATGCGCTGATCAGTAAGCGCCGACAAATTCCGGGTATTGATATTACCGTGATTACTGACCCGATAAATTCAGTCTATGGGGGAATTGCGCCTGAACATTACCGACAATTGCGTAAAAGTGGTATTGAGGTTATAGAAACTGACTTAACACCATTGCGGGCTTCTAATCCATTATGGTCAGGTTTCTGGTATATCTGTTGTCAGGGATTAGGGAATAATCCAGAGAAAGGCTGGCTTCCCAACCCGTTCGGGCAGGAAAAGGTAACTTTACGCAGCTATTTGCATCTCATTAATTTTAAAGCCAATCATCGTAAAACACTGGTGGTTGACACTGAAGCTGGCTGGAAAGCACTGGTTACTTCAGCCAATCCGCATGATGGCAGTTCACGTCACTCCAACATTGGACTGGTCGTAACAGGCAATACTGCTATGGATGTGCTGAAAACTGAGCAGGCTGTAGCCGGAATGTCTCAAGGAGAAGCGCCAGTTGTAGTAGTCGGTGAGTTTGAAGAGGATTCAAATTATCCTCAGGTTCAAGTTCTTACAGAAGAAGCAATTTACCGGAAAGCTCTGGATTTAATCAATTCTGCCAAGGCTAATGAACAGATTGATCTGGCCATGTTCTACCTTTCGGAACGGCATATTATTAAGGCATTAATTGCTGCCCATGAGCGGAGGGTAAAATTGCGGATACTACTTGATCCGAATAAAGATGCTTTTGGCCGCCAGAAAAATGGTATACCTAACCGTCAAGTAGCAATGGAGCTGCATCAGGTGGGGATTCCTTTACGCTGGTGTAATACCCAAGGCGAGCAATGTCATAGCAAAATACTGTTGAAACGTGGTGAGAATCAAAGTGAAATAATTGCCGGCTCTGCTAACTTTACTGCAAGAAATTTGAAAAATTATAATCTGGAAACAGATTTAAGAGTAGTTGGTCAGCCGCAAGCACAGGTTTTTGTTGATGCTCAACGCTATTTTGATACAGCTTGGTCTAACCTGAATGGACGGTCTATGAGCGTGCCTTATTCTCAATATGCTGATCACTCAAAATTAAAATACTGGACATATCGTTTTATGGAGTGGAGTGGTATATCCACTTTTTAGAATATTCTAAGAAGGGCAGGAGGTTTATATAATCTCGTGCCCGATAAAATAATCAGTGAGTGGGGGGGATCAACTGATCAAGTTCGGCAGGTGTCAAATTCTCCAGTTCACTCAGGTCAGTTTTAATATGCCACTGACTTTCATCATCCACTGGATTCGGCAAGCGGGCTTCTAGCCAGTCACAAACCACATCAGGCGGAAAATCTACATGATTACATTGAATTACCCAAGCGAGAAAGTCCTTGGCTGCTCCATTCATGTAAGGTGGAGGTGAAACGGGTAAAAACTGTGTGGGCAGGCGTTCATTGGTCGATAGATAATTCAAAACATGGCCCAGTTCCTGTACGGTTTGCCAAGCTAGCGGGTGTTCAATATCGATGTAAAATTTGAACCACCAGGCATGTTCACCATCATTTCCATGTGCTGCAATTCGCTGTTCCTGTACACATGGAACCCTACTGAAAAATTGATAGAGCCGTTCAAAGCTTAAGTCAGACACAGACCTGTTTCCCATAGCAAAACAAAAACGCATCTTAGCATATTTTTACTTTTACCCGATTTCAGCTAGTTCTTTCAGTTTGGAGCATAAGATTTTTAAAAAATGTTTATTTTTTATTCATGTTTTAGGGCTAAGATAGAAATATATGGATCTGGAGTACTGCCATGCATAACTTATTGCGTCTAGCTGTCCTTGGCAGCCTGTGTCTGGGAATGGCATTATCTGTTTTTGCTGACAGCAGCAACCGCTGGGGAAATTATCGCGGTGTAGAGCGCCCTGTCAAGCCATTGCCTCCGCCACAGTACCGTCCGCCTCATCAAAGACCTCCACAATGGGGCACAGGTCCACATCGGCCTTATCCTCAATATTCTTATCCACAGCAGAGAGGGCCTTATATTGAGTACCGTTATGAGCTACCGAGACACTATGAATACAGTAATCAGCGACAGGTGATCTTGAATAGTCAATTTCCAACTCAGTATCAGGGAAGCCAATATACTATTGATGAGGGAAGTGAGCCGAAATTACCTGCTCCACCAAGAGGTTACCGCTGGGTGCTATCCTCTGGTTACTATCAGCTGGTTCCAGTTCAATAACTGTGTATAAATTCAGAGACCAGTAGTTTTTATGAGTATTAAATAGAGATAAGTAATTCAAGTGCTTATTTTGATAACTTTAATAAAAGATAAATCTATTTATAATGAAATAGCTTAAATTAACAAAAAGAAGCAAGCTCTTCATCGGCACAAAAGAAATTCGGTTTAAAATTTGATTATCTCTAAATTACAATAAATGTTGAGTTCAATTATGCAAAGTAATAACCCTGTATTAACCCGGGTTGAAACCTATAGTGATTTCAACCGGCCTATGACCATCCGTGGCGCAATTCAAAAATCAGTGATGCTGACTGTTGTATCTGCTGTAGTCGGTATTGCGCTGTTCTTTTACTGCGCTATGACTGCCAATGCCAACCTAGCCTATTCAGCAGCCTTGGTCGGTATGTTCGGGGGGCTGATTCTGGCATTGGTGACAACGTTTAAGCCTAATACTGCTCCCACACTGGCCGTTCCTTATGCTTTATTTGAAGGTGCTTTCTTGGGTGGTATTTCTTTTGTATTTCAACTGAAATACCCAGGCGCACCACTTCAGGCCTTACTGGCTACCTTTGTGACTACACTGGTCATGTTTGCCCTGTACCGTATGCAGATTATCCGTGCGACTGAAAAATTTAAAGCAGTGGTGATGTCTGCAACCTTGGCGCTGTGTATTGTCTTCGTCATTCAGCTCATCATGCAGTTTGCCTTTGGCTCGGCCATTCCTTACCTGTTTGAGAGTAACTGGCTAGGTATTGGTTTCGCCGTATTTGTTGCAGTCATTGCTTCATTAAACCTGATTCTGGATTTTGACCTGATTGAGACAGCCGCAGCCCAAGGTGCACCAAAATCCATGGAATGGCTGTGTGGTATTGCCTTGCTGGCTACTCTAGTCTGGATGTATATATCATTCCTGCGTTTGATCGGTCTGTTATCGAATGACTGATCTTCTCTATAAAATTTGCAAAAATTGCCTCATGTATTGAGGCAATTTTTTATAAAAAGAAAAAATATAAAAAAAGGTGCTTTATGCAATTTCACAATTATTCAAGACTTGGCATTATGCAGACAAATTATTTAAAGTGAGAATCCCATGGCACAAGGATTATTGGCAGGTAAACGCTTTTTAATTGCGGGTATTGCGAGTAAGTTATCGATTGCATTTGGTATTGCACAGGCACTGCATCGTGAAGGGGCTGAGCTGGCTTTTACCTATCCGAATGAAAAATTAAAAAAACGTGTGGATGATTTTGCTGAACAGTTCGGTTCTCAACTGGTATTTCCTTGTGATGTGGCGAATGATGCTGAAATCGAAACAGCCTTTACCGAGCTGGCAAAGCACTGGGATGGTCTGGATGGTTTAGTGCATTCAATTGGCTTTGCTCCGGCACATACACTCGATGGCGATTTTACCGAGGTTACAGACCGTGAAGGTTTCGGTATTGCACATGACATTAGTGCTTACAGCCTGATTGCCATGGCACGTGCTGCCAAGCCTTTACTGCAGGCACGTCAGGGCTGTGTACTCACGCTAACCTACCAAGGTTCAGAGCGCGTGATGCCTAACTATAATGTCATGGGTATGGCTAAAGCCTCATTAGAGGCTGGTATTCGTTACTTGGCATCAAGCATGGGTCCTAAAGGTATTCGTGTCAATGCCATTTCTGCCGGTCCAATCCGTACACTGGCAGCTTCCGGAATTAAATCTTTCCGTAAAATGCTAGATGCTAATGAACGTGTTGCGCCATTACGCCGTAATGTCACTATTGAAGAAGTCGGAAATGCGGCTTTATTCCTGTGTTCTCCATGGGCATCTGGTATCACTGGCGAAATCCTGTATGTTGATTCTGGTTTTAATACAGTTGGCATGAGCCAGGCTTTACTAGAAACTGAATAAAAAATATTCACTTAAAAACGGCCATTACAGGCCGTTTTTATTTTTATAGTCCTATTTTCATTAAATCTAAAAAGGGCTAGTCTTAAGTTCTTAAGGGCGTTTATAAAAGTAAGTTTTTCTAGAATCGAACGGGCTGATGAAATAAAAATTTATGGCTAAGTTTAAATACTGAATAATATATAAATACTTGAGAAATTAAAAACTGATTATTAACGAAATTCAAAACAACAGGTATTAAGCAGTAAAAAAGCCCAACAATGAGCTTTTTTAAAGTTTTTCTCTGTTTAAGGAAGCTGTTGAATGGGACTGCCGCCTAAAGCCTGCATTAAGGTAACATAAGCATTATATTGGTTCTGTTTAGCCTGAACCAAGGCAATACGAGCATTACGAGTAGTTTCTTGAGCATCCAGATAGTTGCTTAAAGCCACAGCACCATTGCGATAACGTACCTCATATAAACGTTCAGTCCGTTCCGCCAAAGCCAGATTCTGTTCCTGATAGCGAACCTGTTTATCCAGTTCAGTCCGGGCTGAGAGTGCATTTTCTACATCAGCGAAAGCTTGATAAAGAGTCTGTCGATAGTTCAAGATACTTTTTTCATAATCCAGTTCACTGATAGCTAAATCACGCTTCATATCATTCCACTGCAAAAAAGGCAGGCTTAAATTCGCTCCCAGCGTTAGCGCAGGATTTTGTAAAAGCTGGGTCAGGGAAGTACTGGTTGAACCCAGATTTCCAGTCAGGCTGATTGAAGGATAATAGCTGGCTCGAGTTGCATCTTTGGTTGCCAATGCCTGACGTAAACGTAACTCGGCAGCGCGTAAATCTGGGCGACGCGCTAAAATTTCTGCAGGTAGACCCGCGCCAAGAACAGGCAGGCGGATGACAGGCAAGCGCTGCGGTTCCTGAATATTTAACTGCTGTACCGGAATCTGTAGAAGTATAGCGAGTGCAGTGCGTGTCTCCACCAGCTGTTGTTGTAACTGGCTCAAACTGGCCCGCTGACTTTGTACAGCCTGTTCTGCCTGGGCTACTTCCAGTCCAGATACAGCACCTGCACGGTATTGTACCCGGACCAGATCTAAAAGCTTTTGTGAGCTTTGCAGGTTCTGGTTCTGTACAACCAGGCGCTCATTCAGATAGCCTAACTGCCAGTAAAGATTTGCTGTGTTACCAATCAGACTTTGGGCAGTAGCCTGTAAATCCTCAGCCGTTGCTGCGGCTTCCCAGCGTGCAGCTTCAGTCTGCCGGTCTAAGCGACCAAACAGATCCACTTCATAACTCACTCCACTGCTGAGTGATACCCCCTGCGACTGGTCATCGCCTGAATTCAGATCAATCCGATGTCCTGTCGAGACACCCGCATTTACCCGGGGTAACTCGGCATTACGTGCCAGCTCGGCACGTAAACGCGCCTGACGTAGAGTTAGTCCCGCGACAGCTAAATCTGTGTTGCTGGCTAAAACCTGATTTACCAGAGTGTTTAACTGCTGGTCTCCAAACAGTGTCCACCATTGATCTGCATAAACATTGGCATGAATTTGCTTGCCATTTACCGGGCTGTTCTGAAAGCTGCCCGGAATTTGTATATTTGGCTGCTCATATGGTGTTTTTACCATTGCCGCACAGCCGACCAGAGAACTTGTCAGAAAAAGTGCGGCAGCAAGTTTAGTCAACTGCAAAGACATGAAATTCTCCTTATTCTCTTGAAAGGGCGGCAACAGGATCAAGCTGTGCAGCATTACGTGCCGGTAAAAATCCAAATACAATACCAATCATGCTGGAGCAGACAAAGGCTGCAATCATGGAGGTGGTGGAGTAAGCCATCTGGAAAGACCCATTAGAAAGCTTGGTAACCAGCTGGCCTAAACCGAGGGAAAGCAAAACGCCCAGAATCCCGCCCAAAATACAGACCAGTATGGCTTCAATCAGGAACTGTTGCAGAATATCACTCTGGCGTGCTCCTACCGCCATCCGTACCCCGATTTCCTGGGTACGTTCGGTGACTGAAACCAGCATAATATTCATAACTCCTATACCGCCCACTACCAGAGAGATTACTGCAATTGCAGACACCAGCAGGGTCATGGTTTTGGTTGTATTCTCAATAGTTTCGCGGATGCTATCCGAGTTCTGACTATAAACGTCCTGAGCACCATGACGCTGTTCCAGTAAAGTTAGAATGGCATTTTCAGCGGCCGAACTGGAATATTGATCTTTTACCCGTACAATAATACTGCGCACATTGGACTGACCCAGCATCCGGCTCATTACAGTAGAGTAGGGCAGATATACATTCAAACTGTCGGAACCAAACATACCGGCATTGGCTTCAACTACACCAATCACTCGACTGGGTACGCTTCCGAGCAGAATGACCTGTCCAATCGGATCGGAACCATCTGCAAACAGGGTCTTTTGAGTATTACTATCAATGACCACATCCTGCGAGCGTTCATTAATAGCAAATTTATCGAATGCCTGCCCTGCAGTGAAATTTAAACCGCGCACATCAAAGAACTGATCACTGACTCCATTTACAGTAATCGAAGCCTCAGTATCCTTAAAACGGCCGGTGACACTGTTATTGACTGTCGGAGAAACACCCTGGATATAAGGCTGATCTGCCAATGCGTCGGCATCAGCCGGAATCAGGGTTTTTACCTGAGAAGAGCGTGAATTATCGCCAAATCCACGACCCTGATAGATGGTAATAGTATTGGTACCCAGACTGCTGATATTTTCTAAAATCTGTTTTTGTGAACCATTACCGAGTGCTACCACTGAAACTACCGAAGCAATCCCGATAATAATACCCAGCATAGTCAGAAAGGTCCGCATCCGGTGCGCATTCATGGCCAGTAAGGCCATACGAAATGCTTCACCTAAACGGTCCAAGGCCGAGCGCCAAGATGAAATTTTTGCTTGTGGTTCTTTTACTAAGGTTTGTACTGGCTCTAGCGCTGCTTCATTTTCCTGATATTCCGGTATGTTTGGCCGGTCATCAATAATCTGTCCATCACTGATTTCGATAATTCGTGTGGCATTTTTGGCAACATTAATATCGTGTGTTACCAGAATAATCGTATGGCCTTTGGCATTCAGTTCACGCAAAATGCGCATTACTTCTACACCACTATGCTTATCTAGCGCGCCAGTTGGTTCGTCAGCCAAGATGACATCACCGCCATTCATGAGCGCACGGGCAATTGAAACACGCTGTTGCTGTCCGCCAGATAACTGGCTTGGACGGTTTTGGGTCTTATCTCCTAAGCCTAAATCTGTCAGTAATTTCTGTGCGCGTTCATGCCGTTCAGTGCTGTCTGCACCTGCATAAATTGCTGGAACTTCTACATTCCCTGCTGCACTCAAATCACCCAGCAGATGGTAGCGCTGAAAAATAAAGCCAAAATACTCACGGCGCAACTGAGCCAGCTCATCTGGTTCCAGTTTACGGGTTTCTTTACCATTGACCTTGTAACTACCCTGTGTGGGCTTGTCCAGACATCCCAGAATATTCATCAAGGTCGACTTGCCGGAACCGGACTGACCAATAATAGCCACCAGTTCACCTGGATAAATTTTTAGATCAATGCCTTTAAGAATCTGGACAGTGCCTTCACCCGCCGGAAATTCACGAGTGAGCTGGCTGACCTCCAGTAAAGGTTGCTGCTGATTCTGACTCATGCTTACATTCTCATTGGGCCGCCACGATTACTGCGTTTGGCATTTTCATTCGAGTTATCGGAACCATCTGCAATGATGACCTGATCACCCTGTTTGAGCCCTGCAATAATTTCTGCAGTGACTCGGTTATTCAGACCCACCAGTACCTGTTGTGGACGGCTACTACCATCAGCTTGTAATATCCTGACACTCGAGAGTTTGGCCTTACCTTGTGCCACCAGTTGACGCTGCTCGGCAGTCAGGTTAAGACGTTGCGGGCGGTTCGGGTTTGCAGATTTACTATCAGTATTTCTATCTGGGCGTTTATCACCGCCTGCTGCGCTACTGCCTTCACCACGTGTACGTTGTGGACGGTTGGCAGTTGTAAGGGCAGAAGCCGGTACAGTTAACACGTTATTGGCTTCTGCCAGAATAATGTAGACCTGTGCAGTCATATCAATACGCAGCTTGCCATCTTCATTGGGCACATCAAATAGTGCGTTATAGTACACCGCAGTACTGGATGAGCTTGAAGTATTATTGGTAGTTTCTGAATTGATTGAGGTTGGCGCAGGCTCAACCTGACGCAGGCTGGCATAGTGTTTAGTTTCACTATCACCTAGTGTCGTAAAATAGACTTTTTGGCCAGGCTCTACTTTCATTACATCAGCTTCAGAAATTTCAGCCTTGATAGTCATATTGTCGAGTTTTGCCAGCTTAACAATGGTAGGTGCACTCTGGTTTGCGTTTACGGTCTGACCTTCTTCAGTCACGATCGCAACGACAGTACCATCCATTGGTGCTACAATACGGGTATAGCCTAAATCTTCACGCGCGGTAGCCAAGGTTAAACGCGACTGTTCAATCTGGGCATTAATTGCTGCAATTTCTGCCTGAGCAGTACGATAACTGGCGAGAGCAGATTCATATTCAGCACGTGAGGTAGCATCCTGTGCGTACATGTTCCGCTGGCGCTGGTACTCAGCTTCAACTTTAGCCAGATTGGCCTGTCTGACCGCCAGCTGCGCCTGCTGGTTTTTGATATTCGCCTCAGCAGTCTTAACTTCATTTTCTTGACGAATCGAATCAATCTGTGCAATCAGCTGGCCTTGCTTTACCTGATCTCCC
The DNA here is from genome assembly GCF_040744925.1 of Acinetobacter sp. FL. NCBI lineage: Bacteria > Pseudomonadati > Pseudomonadota > Gammaproteobacteria > Moraxellales > Moraxellaceae > Acinetobacter > Acinetobacter sp. FL. The sequence continues at coordinate 499,351 of NZ_CP160437.1, forward strand.
AGTTTCACATTCATTTTTTTGACCTGACCAGAAACCTGGGCCCCGACATTAACCATTTGGGTCGCTTCCAGGATACCTGTTGCCAGTACCGAATCTTCAATATTGCCGCGTGTGACCTCAGCGGTAATATATTGCGGCTGTTCAGGTTCCGGCTTCAGAAAATACCAGGCAAGGGCTGCAATTACGGCAATACTGACTGCGATGATAATCGCTTTGGTTGGCTTTATTTTTCGCATGATGATTCAGGTTAAGGGAAAAAATTTGTTTAAGTATAAGAATAAAATGAGGATAAATATTGAATTTTTTTAAATATCTGATAATGAGTTACATTTACTCAACTGTTTTAATCAGGCTGAGTATTCAAATAGGCTAACACCGCATAGTTCGGCAATTGCCTGCTGACAGAGATGCTCGGCATTTTCTTCACTCATGCCCTTAATTGCAGCATCAATGTGCAACAGCAAACCCGGCCAGGTTAAAAACTGTCTCGGATTAAGACGGCGCAAAGCCTGCTGGTAACTGGAGATTTTAGTCTTCCAAATGCCCAGTTGCAGTGCATTCTGTGGTTGCTCAAATAACTGCATCAATAGCCGCATTTCACGGCTAATAGTCCAGAGTATTAGACTCATGGGTTCACCTGAGGCCAGCAGATATTGGAAAATACGGATTGACTGTGCCAGATTGCCAGCTAACAAAGCATCGCTCAGATCATAGGTGCTATAACGTGACTGGTCCTGTAAACAGGCATATAAATGTTCAGTGAGAATTAACCGCTGTTCGGGAAACGTATCACTAACACGCATCAGGCTGTTTTTTGCAGCAAGCAGATTATGTTCATGGTGCTGCATGAGCCACTGCCAAGCTTCCTGATCCAGCTGGATACCTAGCTTTTCTGCCTCAATGCTTAAAATCTGCTGGCGTTCCTTAGGATAATTCGCCACTAGCGGCACCACTACACCATTTGCCTCAACTACTTGAAAAAAGGCAGATTTGAGACTGCTACTGTCCTGCTTTGGCATCACCACTAACAGTAGGTTAGACTCATTATGCTGGATATAGTTTTTCAGCTGCTTGAGGGCGCCAGCATCTGGTTTGATATTGCCGTGTACTTCAACGGCAAGATGCTGTGAAAATAATGACAGGCTATTAAGCGCGTTAAAGACATGCTTCCAGTCAGAAACACTGGAAATATCATAACGCTGCCGTTCAGTTTCCTGTACCTGCCATGACTGGCGAAATGCATCAAGCAGGTTCTGTTCCAGTAATGGTTCCTGCCCGTGCAGGATCCACGTACCGCGAGCATCCGCGACACGTTTTAAAGCCTGGAGGTAATCAATTTTCATAAACTGTATTTACAGGCTGTCAGGATACATTCTGTATACGCGGCAAGCGGTTAGAGCTGATCTGGCGACTGATTTGCTGGGCAATATCATCAATTAGCAGCCGCTGTAAATAGCCTTCTTCCTGGTTATCTGTATTTACAGTTTCCACATCATACTGGTAGCTGCGTGATGCAGTAAGGGTACGTGGTTCGGTGACCGGATTACCCTGATGATCTTCAATCTGGATGGTGACAGTCAGACGCAGTAAAACCTCCGTGAGCTTACCATTAAGCAGTTGACGTCTTGGTGTATATTCTACTACCCGAAGTACATAAGCATTTGGTGAATTGGTCAGCTGAATGCCTGCGGCAGTCAGATAAATACTTAACTGACTCTGTAGCTCTTCAGCATTTGCAGGCAAGACAAGACTTAATTTTTGATAGGCCAGAGGCATTGCTGTAGGTTCTGTTCCTTTGAGATGAAACCCACAGCCAACCAGGCCTGCACTTAAGCCTAAAGTTAAAACAATTGCTGCTAAACGTTGGGCCAGGTGCATGCCATTTCCCCTTTGCTATATATTTAATTAAACGACCAAGTTAACCAGTTTGTTTGGCACAACAATTTCTTTTTTGGTTGGTCCTGTCAGGAACTGCTGGATATCTGGCAGGGCTTTGGCCTGAGCCAACAGTTCCTCTTTAGAAATATCGACAGCAACTTCAAGTTTGCCACGAAGTTTACCGTTTACTTGTACCACAATAGTCTGCGTATTACGAGCCAATGCAGACTCATCCACAACAGGGAACAGTGCAGCGGTTAAATCACTTCCAAACTTGGCCAGTAATGTCTGACTTAAGTGTGGCGCGAAAGGAGCAAGCAATGTAAGCAGTGCCATGATAGATTCACGTGCAACTGCCACATCATTATCATCTTTTGCCTCAAACCTGTTATTGGCATTCAACAGTTCCATCATTGCCGCAATGGCTGTGTTAAATGCATGACGACGTTCAATATCATCACTAACTTTCTGGATGGTTTCATGTGTTTTACGACGCAAGTCTTGCGCGGCAGCAGACAATGCAGTTTTGTCGATGTTTGATGCATTGTTACCTTTTTCAAGGAAGCCAGTGGCTAAACGCCATACCCGTTTCAGGAAGCGGTTTGCACCTTCAACACCTGCATCCGACCATTCAAGTGACTGATCTGGTGGGGCAGCAAACATCATGAATACACGAGCTGTATCTGCGCCGTACTGGTCAATAATCGCTTGCGGGTCGATACCGTTATTTTTTGACTTGGACATTTTTTCTTGTCCGCCGATAATCACTTCTTGACCATCCCCTGTATATTTTGCAGAAATGATACGGCCTTTCTCATCACGTTCGAGTTCGATATCAGCAGGATTAAACCAAGTTTTCTTACCATTTTCTGCTTCACGATAGAAAGTATCTGCAAGTACCATGCCTTGAGTTAACAAGTTGGTAAATGGCTCATTACCTTGTACAACACCTTCATCACGCATTAACTTGTGGAAGAAACGTGCATAAAGTAAGTGAAGAATCGCGTGTTCAACACCACCAATGTATTGATTGACTGGAAGCCAGTTTTGAGCAGCTTCAGGTTTAACCATACCGCCAGTAAAATCTGGAGATGCATAGCGTGCGTAGTACCAAGATGATTCTACGAATGTGTCCAATGTATCTGTTTCACGGCGTGCATCGCCACCACAGCAAGGACATTTGGTCTCGAAAAACTCAGGCATTTTATTAAGCGGGTTACCTGAGCCATCTGGAACAACATCAGTTGGTAATACAACCGGAAGTTGGTCTTCTGGAACTGTGACTTGACCACAAGTATCACAGTTAATCATTGGAATTGGACAACCCCAGTAACGTTGACGAGAAACACCCCAGTCACGTAAACGGAATTGAACTTTAGAATTTGCTAAGCCTTGTGGCTCTAATTTCGCAAGGAATGCATCAAATGCAGCCTGGAATTCTAAACCATCAAACTCGCCAGAGTTAACAAGTTTACCTTCTTTAGAACCGTACCATTCTTGCCATTCAGTTGCAGAATACTCTGCATCATCAGTGCCCTTGGCATCAATCACTTGCTTAATTGGCAAGTTGAACTTGTTAGCAAATTCAAAGTCACGTTCGTCATGTGCTGGTACAGCCATCACTGCGCCAGAACCGTAAGACATTAATACGTAGTTCGCAATCCAGACAGGAAGCTCTTCGCCAGTTACAGGGTGTTTTGCAAACAAACCTGTTGTCATACCTTTCTTCTCGGCTGTAGCCAAGTCAGCTTCTGCAACTGAACCCATGCGGCATTCTTCAATAAATGCAGCCAATTCAGGGTTATTTTCAGCAGCTTTAAGCGCAAGAGGGTGTTCTGCTGCAACCGCCACGTATGTCACGCCCATAAGCGTGTCAGCACGTGTTGTATAAACAGTTAGGCCGTCAGCATAAATTTCGGTATTGGCAGATGGGAAAGTAATTTCCATACCTGTAGAACGACCGATCCAGTTACGTTGCATGGTCAACACTTGTTGAGGCCAGCCGTCTTTGAGCGTGTCCAGATCGTCTAGTAATTCTTGTGCATAATCCGTAATTCGGAAGTAGTACATTGGAATATCGCGTTTTTCAACCAATGCACCAGAACGCCAGCCGCGGCCATTTTCTACCTGTTCATTGGCCAAAACTGTTTGGTCAACCGGATCCCAGTTTACTGTTGAAAGCTTACGGTAGATCAAACCTTTTTTATAAAGCTGAACGAACAACCATTGTTCCCAGTGATAGTACTCTGGTGTACACGTTGCAAATTCACGATCCCAGTCTACAGACAGGCCGAGTTTTTTTAATTGGTCTCGCATATAAGCGATATTTTCAAATGTCCATTTTGCTGGAGCAACTTTATGTGCAATTGCCGCGTTCTCAGCAGGTAGGCCAAACGCATCCCAACCCATAGGCTGAAGCACGGTTTCACCCTTCAGACGATAAAATCGGCTAATGACATCGCCAATCGTATAATTACGCACATGACCCATATGGAGTTTGCCACTTGGGTAAGGGAACATCGAAAGGATGTAACGGTGCTTACCTTCAACCGTATCGGCAACTTTAAATACTTTACGATTATCCCAGTCTTGTTGGACTTGAGGTTCAATCGCGCTCGCTTGATATTCAGGGTCAATGTGAGTAGTCATAAACGTCTAATGAACAGCAATAAAAATTTTGTGGAAAGCATAGCGCAAAATATACCTAAATGTGAATTTTGCAGATGCTTTCTTTATGAAAAGTTGTACTTTAATCAAAGATTGGCTTAACGAGGCTGCTGATTCACATTTTCTGAAGGAGTTGCCAGTGTTTGAGGGGCAGCAGCAGGAAGGACTGGAATAGCCTGCGTTTGTCCATTTTGCTGAGAATTACTGGATGGTACAGAATTAACTTGTGGCGTCTGCATATTCTGCGGCAATGCGACAGCTTGGCTATCTTGAGTATTAGGCTGGTTTGTATTGAGTGGGGCTGAATTATGCCAGCCATAAGTTTCCACTTTGCCTTTTTTCTTGGCTGTTTTGGGCGGTGGAGTGGTCGTATAGTGAGTTGTCCCTTTACGGTCTACCCATTTATAATATTGCTGTGCTAATAACGGTTGGCTAAGGCCTGCACCCATACTGATAATAATTAGATGTATCAAACTTTTACGCTTTAATGAACTCAATACCATGGCTTTCATCCTTATAAAAATCAGAGAAGGGTTTAGCGTTTCCAAGCAATAGATACTATTAAAATACACCTGTTTAAATAGGTAGTAATTATCAGTGACTAATCTGCCTCATTATATTTAATTTAGAAAGAAGAATATGGGTAATTTTTTATACAGAGAATTATACATATAACTTTTTATATTCAATTTTTTTAAGAGAGCTTAAACTTTTTTTTATAATTAAAATACTGATTCTATTTGTTAAAAAATATATTTATAATTTTTTTAAGAAAATAGTAGAAAAATTGTTCGAACTATTTATTGAGCAAAAAAAGCCAATCTTTCATCTTGACTTTACAGTCTGAAACAAGAAAAATGCTTGCTCAGGTTTTATATGCATCTGTTCGATCACCCTTCGAATAAATGACATGATACGCAATGGGCATTTCCTCTAGCCGAGGAGATGTACAAAACCGTAAAATATGTTTATCCCAGCATGTTTTAGATCACTGTGCCGCTCAAACAGCAGCCCGATCAGAATTTTTTCCTATTGCGGCAAAAACTATGAAATATGTGTGCTATAACAGTGCAGACAGTTAATGAATTAAGCACTTATCTATGCCTTCCATATGATAATGCAAATAAGATTAGGGTGAATCACGTTGGAACTTTTATCTGGTGGTGAAATGCTCGTTCGCGCACTCGCGGATGAAGGCGTTGAACATGTTTTTGGATATCCAGGCGGCGCAGTTTTACATATCTACGATGCGCTATTTCAACAAGACAAAGTCAAGCATTACCTCGTGCGCCATGAACAGGCTGCAGGTCATATGGCTGATGCTTATTCACGTGTTACCGGTAAAACTGGTGTAGTTCTGGTTACCTCAGGTCCAGGCGCAACCAATACTGTAACTCCAATTGCAACTGCTTATATGGATTCAATTCCAATGGTCATTCTGTCTGGCCAGGTTGCAAGCCATCTCATCGGTGAAGACGCATTTCAGGAAACAGATATGGTCGGTATTTCCCGTCCAATCGTAAAACACAGTTTCCAGGTCCGTCATGCCAGTGAAATTCCGGCAATTATTAAAAAAGCATTCTATATTGCAGCATCTGGACGTCCGGGTCCTGTTGTAGTTGATATTCCTAAAGATGCGACCAATCCGGCTGAAAAATTTGCCTACGAGTATCCGGAAAAAGTGAAGATGCGTTCTTATCAGCCGCCTTCACGTGGTCATGCAGGTCAGATCCGTAAAGCAATTGACGAACTGATCTCGGCTAAACGTCCAGTAATTTATACTGGCGGTGGCGTAGTACAGGGCAATGCTTCTCATCTGCTGACTGAACTGGCACATACTCTGGGTTATCCGGTAACTAATACCCTGATGGGACTGGGAGCATTCCCGGGTAATGACCCTCAGTTTATTGGTATGCTAGGTATGCACGGAACTTATGAAGCCAATATGGCGATGCATAATGCTGATGTAATTCTGGCGATTGGTGCGCGCTTTGATGATCGTGTTACCAATAATCCGGCAAAATTCTGCCCAAATTCTAAAGTTATTCATATTGATATTGACCCTGCGACCATTTCAAAAACGATTATGGCGCACATTCCAATTGTAGGCGCAGTAGAGCCGGTACTACAGGAAATGCTGGCCCAGTTGAAGCAGATGAATGTTTCCAAGCCGAATCCTGAAGCAATTGCTGACTGGTGGAGCCAGATCAATGAATGGCGCAAGGTACACGGCCTGAAATATCAAATGGCTAATGATGGTTCAATGAAACCGCAACAGGTAGTAGAAACCCTGTGCAAATTGACCAATGGAGATGCCATTATTACTTCTGATGTAGGGCAGCACCAGATGTTTGCTGCACTTTATTATAAGTACAAGCGGCCACGTCAATGGATCAACTCTGGTGGTCTGGGTACCATGGGCGTAGGTTTACCATATGCCATGGCTGCCAAACTGGCCTGTCCAGAACAGCAGGTGGTTTGTATTACTGGTGAAGCTTCTATCCAGATGTGTATTCAGGAATTATCAACCTGTAAACAGTATGGCCTGAATGTCAAAATTCTCTGCCTGAATAACCGTGCACTTGGTATGGTAAAACAGTGGCAGGATATGAATTATGAAGGTCGTCATTCTAGTTCTTATGTCGAGTCCTTACCTGATTTTCCAAAACTGATGGAAGCGTATGGTCATGTTGGAATCCAAATTGATCATGCAGATGAACTGGAGTCTAAACTAGCCGAAGCGATGGCGATCAATGACAAGTGTGTCTTCATCAATGTCATGGTAGATCGTACTGAGCATGTATATCCTATGCTGATTGCAGGTCAGTCTATGCAAGATATGTGGTTGACAAAAGGAGAGCGCACGAAATGAGACATATTATCTCTGTACTCGTAGAGAACGAAGCCGGCGCGCTTTCCCGTCTGGTCGGTTTGTTCAGTCAGCGTGGCTACAATATTGAAACCCTTAACGTGGCACCAACTGAAGACCCAACCTTGTCACGTTTGACCTTAACAACTTATGGTGATGACCATAAGATCGAACAGATTACCAAGCAGTTGAATAAGCTGGTTGAAGTAGTAAAAGTGGTCGACCTGTCTGAAGGTGCTCATATTGAACGTGAGCTGATGCTGATTAAAGTCAAAGCATTAGGTGCAGCGCGAGCCGAGATCAAGCGTACCGCAGACATCTTCCGGGCCCAGGTAGTGGATGTAACCCCGACCACCTATACCATCCAGATTGCAGGGACAACAGAAAAAATAGATGGTTTTATTGATGCACTTGCAGAGAATACCATTCTTGAAGTGGTTCGCTCTGGTGTATCAGGCATCGCGCGTGGCGAAAAAGTTTTAACCATCTAACTAAATTTAAAAAGCATTATAGTGGAGATAACAAATGCAAATTTTTTATGATAAAGACTGTGATTTATCAATCATCCAGAGCAAAAAAGTAGCGATTATTGGTTACGGTTCACAAGGCCACGCACATGCACTGAACCTGAAAGATTCTGGAGTAGACGTTACGGTTGGCCTGCGTGCAGGTTCTACCTCTTGGAAAAAAGCAGAAAATGCTGGCCTTAAAGTTTCAGAAGTTCCTGAAGCAGTCAAACAGGCTGATTTGGTTATGATCCTCACTCCAGACGAATTCCAGTCACAACTTTATCGCGATGTTATTGAACCAAATATTAAAGAAGGTGCAACACTTGCATTTGCCCACGGGTTTTCTGTTCTTTATAACCAGGTTGTTCCGCGTAAAGATCTTGATGTCATCATGATTGCACCGAAAGCACCAGGCCATACCGTACGTTCAGAATTCCAGCGTGGTTCAGGCGTTCCTGATCTGATTGCGATCCATCAGGATGCTTCAGGTAATGCACGTAATGTTGCGTTGTCTTATGCTTCGGGTGTAGGTGGTGGCCGTACTGGTATCATTGAAACTTCTTTCCGCGAAGAAACTGAAACTGACCTGTTTGGTGAGCAAGCTGTACTTTGTGGCGGAGCGGTTGAACTGGTTAAAATGGGATACGAAACACTGGTTGAAGCAGGGTATGCACCAGAAATGGCTTACTTTGAATGTCTGCATGAACTTAAACTGATCGTAGATTTGATGTTTGAGGGTGGTATTGCAGATATGAACTATTCAGTATCAAATAATGCTGAGTATGGTGAATATGTGACTGGTACTGAGGTTATTAATGAACAGTCTCGTGAAGCAATGCGTAATGCATTAAAACGTATTCAGTCAGGTGAATATGCGAAGATGTTTATTCAGGAAGGCGCCTTAAATTATCCGTCTATGACTGCGCGTCGCCGTCAAAATGCTGCTCATGGTATTGAAGTAACAGGCAATAAACTTCGTGCAATGATGCCGTGGATTCAAGCTAACAAGATTGTTGATAAAGAGAAAAACTAAGTTTCTGTCTTTATTTATAAAAACCCTGCATTATGTAGGGTTTTTATTTTATAAGTGAAAAAATTAGAATACCTAGTTAGTGGTTATTAAATATTCTGTTTTTAATTTTTTATTAAGTACTCTTTCTTAAATTCTACTTCATGATAAACATCTTGAGACTTAAAATTGTTAAATAATGATCTGTTTTAATTGTTCTCAAGATTTATAAAATACCAAATTTAAAAATAACTTCAGGCTAAGTTAACGAAAAAATTTACCGGATTCCAGAATATATATTTCATATTGGATGTATGGCTATTATGAGTTTTAAAATGATGAGCTAAAAAGGACTGGAAAATAAATCATCTATTATTTCGTGCTGTTTTTCTGGTCATTTATTTTTATTTTAACGTTCTATAGAATTTTCCAGATAAAAGGTAATTTTTAAAGCATTATTTAAGAAATTATTTAATTGATAATGAAAATAAAAAGAATTAACCTAAATGCAGGAATAAATAATCTTACCAATTCTTTACGCTACTCATAACAGGTATGCTTTAAGGTACTTAACTTGCAAGAAGAATAATTATCATTTTGTTTTGGATTGTTTATGGTTCATATGCATTATAACAGCATACTGGTGTTAGGCTCGGTCTTGGTGGCCGTAGCCGTCTGTTATATTGCAATCTCGCTACGTGAGCTTTTAATTCAAAATACTTTTCCTAAGTATCATAATGTAGTTCTTGCCGGGAGTGGTTTGTTTTTAGGTCTGGCGATCTGTTCAATGCATTTTGCCGGGCTTCTCGCTGTGCATCTTTCCCAAGAGTCAGTATTTGACCCTGCCTTAACCATCGTTTCATATTTAGTTGCTTCAGCTGCTTCTATCTTTGCACTCTGGTTAACTTCTCGTGAATTTCTGTCCCTACCACGTTTGGTACTTGCTGCAGTAGTGATGGGGCTTGGAATCTCTGGTATGCATTATACCGGGATGATGGGTCTCATCCTGCATGGCTATATGATCTATTACCAGCTTTTGCTGGTAATTCTTTCAGTGTTAGTTGGAATACTGGGAGCAGGATTGTCATTCTGGTTGGCTTTTAAATATCAGCATGCTACTAAATACCGGTTCTGGATTAAACTGGGTGTAGCGCTGGTATTTGCACTCAGTATTTCCAGTGTTCATTATATTGCCATGGCTGGTGTCGTTTTCTATACCGGTGGACAGATTGAAGTTCTGGAACATTACCAGGCAGGACGTACACTCTTATTATTTACTATTGTTTTTATTACCTGTCTGGTACTCATGACAGCATTTCTGGTAGCGATTCTGGAAGAGCGTCTGGAAGAGCGTAACCGGCGCCTTATGGAAATTAATAAAGAACTGGCCAATCTGGCTGTTCAGGACAATTTGACCCGGCTTCCTAACCGCCTTTTTCTGCTAGATTATGCCCAATATTTATTTATTGAGCATAAAATAAATAAAAAGAGTTTTGCCTTTTTATATATTGATCTGGACCGTTTCAAGGCAGTAAATGATGCTTTCGGCCATCAGGTAGGTGACCAGTTATTGATTCAGGTAGCCGCTCGTATTCATCAAAATCTTGGCCCTGAAGCTAAACTGTTACGTGTAGGGGGAGATGAATTTCTCCTGATCATTGAAAATACTGGGCGTAAACGTGCCATTTATTATGCTGAAAAAGTTTTAAGCCTGATTCAGGCAAGCTATCTGATCGCGGGCAAGGAAATCAATATTTCGTGCAGTATCGGTATTGCGATTTATCCAGAGCATGGTACTAATTTGCAGGATCTGTTGATCAATGCAGATGCTGCTATGCTGGCTTCGAAAGAACAGGGTCGCAATACCTATGCTGTCTTTAGTTATTCTGTGCATCAGTATGAAGCTCAAAGTCAGTCTAAACTGATTAATGATATGTATAAAGCTGTAGAAGAGCGGCAATTTATCCTGTTTTATCAACCCAAATTTTCAGCTAAAACCTATGAAGTTTGTGGGGTAGAAGCTTTAATTCGTTGGAAGCATCCTACCTTGGGCCTGCTTAGCCCTAATATGTTTATAGAAGGGGCTGAAAAAACCGGTCTGATTATTCCGATGGGATATTGGGCGCTTGAGGAAGCTTGCAAACAGATCCAGTATTGGGAACAAAATGGAATCAGCCTCTGTCCGGTTGCTGTTAATCTCTCTGCAATCCAGTTCGAGCATCAGAAGCTGTTTGATACCTTGGAAAACCTCTTGGAAAAGTACAGGATCCAGCCAAATAACCTGATTATTGAAATTACTGAATCTACTGCCATGCATCATATTGAACTGAGTATTCGTAGTTTTGAGCGACTCAGAAAAATGGGAATTCGTCTTGCGATTGATGATTTTGGTACCGGACATTCAAGTCTGCTGTATTTAAAAGATTTACCTGTAGATGAATTGAAGATTGACCGGGGTTTTATTGTCGGGTTAAAGCCGGGGAATAAAGAAGAAATTATTCTAGAAAGTATTATTCAGTTAGCGACAAAACTTGGCTTGATTGTCACTGCCGAAGGTGTGGAGACACCACTGCAGGCGGAAATTCTGACACGTTTAGGTTGTCAGCAATTACAAGGTTATCTATTAGGTGCGCCTGTTGAGGTTGAGCGCTTAAAAGTTTATAAACAAAGCGTTCAACTCTAAAAGATAAAAACTCTCAAAAATAAAACTGCCATACAACTACCGATTTAAAAGCAGTCTTGATCTGCTACAATTGCGCCAATTTCAAATTTTTCTCTCACATGCTTTCAGAACATCACGTTGATGTTTTAGACAGGATGTGTACAAATGCAGATTTTTATCAATGTTTAAAGATGAATTAATCAGTCAGGTAAAGGCGCGCAGGACTTTTGCCATCATTTCGCACCCCGATGCCGGTAAGACGACCATGACCGAGAAACTCCTGTTATGGGGTAAAGCTATTCAGGTAGCAGGTATGGTTAAAAGTCGTAAGTCGGACCGTGCAGCGACTTCTGACTGGATGGAAATGGAAAAAGAGCGGGGAATTTCGATTACTACATCAGTTATGCAGTTTCCCTATAAAAATCATGTAATTAACTTGCTTGATACGCCAGGACACGAAGATTTCTCGGAAGATACTTATCGTACACTGACAGCCGTTGACTCTGCATTAATGGTGATTGATGGGGCGAAAGGTGTAGAAGAGCGAACCATTAAATTAATGGAAGTCTGTCGGATGCGTGATACGCCGATTATTTCTTTCGTCAATAAAATGGACCGTGAAATCCGTGAGCCCCTAGAATTGCTTGATGAAATTGAAAATGTTCTCAAAATCCGTTGTGTGCCAATTACCTGGCCCTTGGGTATGGGGCGTGATTTTGCCGGGGTATATCACATTGCGGAAAATAAGCTGTACCTATACAAGCATGGCTTCGGCTCAGTGATTACTGAGATTGAAGTACGTGACGGCTACGATCATCCCGATATTCGTGAAAAAGTAGGCGATTTGGCCTTTGCTGCTTTTGAAGAGTCACTGGAGCTGGTACAAATGGCGAGCGATCCATTTGACCGTGACCTGTTCCTGCAAGGTAAACAGACACCTGTGCTGTTTGGTACTGCATTGGGCAACTTCGGTGTAGATCACGTGCTGGATGCATTTATTGGTTGGGGACCTGAGCCTAAGGCACATCCGGCACAGGAGCGTGTAGTTGAAGCGACTGAAGAAGAATTCTCTGGTTTTGTTTTCAAGATTCAGGCAAATATGGATCCCAAACATCGGGACCGAATTGCCTTTATGCGAATCTGTTCGGGTAAATATGAAAAAGGTCTAAAGATGAATCATGTCCGCATTGGAAAAGAAGTGCGGATCAGTGATGCACTGACCTTTCTGGCAGGTGAACGTGAGCATCTGGAAGAAGCATGGCCGGGTGATATTATTGGGCTTCATAATCACGGGACTATTCAGATTGGTGATACTTTTACCTCGGGCAAAAGTCTGCATTTTACCGGTATTCCACACTTTGCACCTGAAATGTTCCGTCGAGTCCGTCTTAAAGACCCTTTAAAATCCAAGCAGCTACAAAAGGGGCTGAAAGAACTTTCTGAAGAAGGTGCAACTCAGGTATTTATGCCACAGATCAGTAATGATCTGATTGTGGGAGCAGTCGGGGTACTACAGTTTGATGTAGTGGCTTATCGCCTCAAGGAAGAATATAAGGTGGACTGTATTTATGAGCCGGTCAGTATTAATACGGTGCGCTGGATTTACTGTGATGATGAAAAAATCTTGAATGAATTCAAGAAAAAAGCTCATGATCAGCTCTCTATAGATGGCGGTGGACATCTGACTTACCTGGCGCCGAGCCGGGTGAATCTGCAACTCATGCAGGAACGCTGGCCAGATATTGAATTCCGCAATACACGTGAACACTAAATAGTCATGATATAAAACAGCTTCTTCGGAGGCTGTTTTATTATAAAGTTCATTGAGCAGAAGGAATATAAAATGCGTAACAAGCCCTACTTTACACTTATCCTGATCTGCTCGGTACTAAGCCTTATGGGCTGTGAAGAAAAACATAAGGCCCCTGAGTCAAAAGGCCAGCAACATTATGCTGAAAAAGTAATAGATCAGGCAGATGTGCTTCCTTATTTAAATATTAAAGAGCAACGTGCTGAGTATGCTTTGCCATTTTGTGAAAAGAAAAACTGTATTGATATCGATATTCAAACTATCAATACTCAGGATGTCTGGCTAAATCAGTGGATCGCTAAAAATCAGGCACAGATTATTCAGCAGCAGATTGATCTGAATCAGAATTTGAGTTTACAACAGGCAGTCAATGCTTTTATAAAAGCTTCAGATCAGTGGCAGGCGAAATATTCTAAAAACCGTGCATACGAGCTGAAAATGAAGACTCGTATTGCATCACAGCGTAATCAATATGTACTGTTGCAAATAGGCATAGACAGTAAAATTGAAGAACTAACTATTAAAGACCGGCAATATTTTTTTGTAGCAGACCGCAAAGTCCAGAAAGCTTTGAGTTTAAATGATATTTTAAAGCCTGAGCAAAAAACTACATTAAACACCTTGGTTCAGCAGCATTATCAGGACTGGTTAGAAAAAGAGACAGCCGAGGTTCGTAAAGATACTCCTAAAAAATTATCTTGGTCTCAGTCAGACTGGTTTTTTGATGAAGAAGGGATTGGTATACATTATCGTGCACATGAGATAGCGCCTGAAGCCAGCCAGCTGGATATCTATCTGAACCGCAAACAGACTCAGCAGATACTTAAACCTGAAATATATCAACAAATGTTTTAAGTTGAGATACAAAAAAAATTGTGAATTACTGAATGAAGCCATTAGGCTAATACAAGGCGGTCTAAAGTAAGACGAAAATGGGTGGGGAGCAATGTTAAGAACTCAACAGGTATTAAGCTTAAGTTTATTGGTCGGAGTTATAGGTTTAACGGCATGCCAGCCGAAGGATAAACCGGAACAAAAGCCACAGACTGAACAAAAGTCTGCGGTGCCTCAACAGAGAGAACCGGTTCTAGAGGCGAAACAGGTTGATGTGATTGTCACTATGCCGGAATGTAAAGGTAATACCTGCCCACAGTTTGATGTAAAACGCCTCAGCTCTAATTACGCCTTTGTAGATGATGCAGTAGACCAGGCTGTTTTAAGCAGTCTGGCGCAGATTCTTGACGTCAGTGAAATGGTAAAAAAACCGGTTGAAAATTCAGAAGTTCAGTCAAAAAAAGATACTGCTGAAAGCCAACCTAAAATCAGTCGGACAAATTCAACCACTACCCCAATTGATCAGCAAAACTTTGACGCTCAGGTGCAGCGTTATGCCGATGTCTTTTTAGATCTAGACCGTGAAATCAAGACATTAAGTGCCAACCAGCAGATCAGTCTGACCGTGGCGCCCAAGGTACTTCAAAGTAAAGGTCCCTTGGTGACAGTTGTGTTAAATACTAGCAGTTACCTGGGCGGTGCCCATGGCTCAGCATCTCAGCAATATTATAATTTTGATCTTGTGAAGAAGCAGCAGCTACAGCTAAAAGATATTTTAAATGGCAATCAACAGGCAGTACTGGAAAAGAAATTTTATAGTGCCTTCCAGAACTGGGTGATGGAGAACAAGCTCGCCAGTAGTGTAGAAGAATATGAACAGGTCTGGAAATTCAAGCTCTCTAATAATTTCTTTTTAGCCAAGCAGGGATTGATTTTACAATATGGAGAATATGAAATTGGTCCCTATGTGGTTGGCCTGCCACGTCTTGTAGTACCCTACAGTGAGCTACAGGATGTGATCAAAACAGAATACTTGCCACCAGATATCAAAACTACTGCAGTTCCGGCTACGCCCGAAGCGGACAAATAATTTATGGGCAGGCTGGCGCTATTTGATACTCACACACATTTTGATGTGCCAGATTTTGACGCAGACCGTGAACATCTGGCCTATCAGGCTAAAGCAGCCGGAGTTGAAAAGCTGGTATTAATCGGTTTTGTGGAGTCGCGCTTTAATGACCTGGTTGATACCCATCATTATATGAATAGTTTAAAAGATGCACCAGAGAGTTATCTCGCACCAGGTTTGCACCCTTTTTATATTGAACAGCATCAGTTTTCAGATCTGAATCGGCTGGAAAATCTACTAAAAACTCATGAGAGTGTCGCTGTAGGGGAAATCGGTCTGGATACTTTACTTAAACAGCATAAGCAGCCAGAAGTTTTTCAAAAGCAGCAGGATTATTTTTCTGCACAGCTCGAGCTGGCAGCACAGCATCATAAACCGGTGCTGTTACATATCCGTAAAGCACATGCTGATGTACTGAACTTACTCAAGAAACACAAATTTAAACTGGGCGGTATTGCCCATGCGTTTAGTGGCGGTATTGAAGAGGCAAAAGCATTTGTAAACTTGGGTTTTAAACTGGGTATTACAGGGCAGGTGACTAATCCCAATGCAAAAAAATTAAGAAAAGTGGTGCAAGATATAGGACCTGAACATCTGGTTATTGAAACAGATTGTCCTGATATGACGCCTCTATGTTGCCAGACTTCAACCGAACAGCGTACCCGTAATGTACCTGGTAATTTAACTTATGTACTGGATGAACTGTCTGTAATATTTGGAATCTCACATGAGGAATTAGCCAAAACTTTATGGCATAACTCATTCACTGCCTTGCATATAAGCCAGAAACCGACGAAGAACTAGAAACGTAAAATCAGATATTAACTAATCAATAACACTGTATTCCTATTCTTGGCATACATTAAATGGAGCATGATTGACAAGAACAAAGTTGAAGCCGGAGGATTGCCGTATGGCTAAGTACAGTACAATTAATAGTTTTAATTCACTGACGACTTTAAAAACAACAAAAAAAAATTATCAGATCTTCAGTTTAAGACAGGCCCAGCAGCATCTGGATGATTTTACCAGGCTACCTAAATCTTTAAAAATATTACTCGAGAACCTGCTACGTTTTGAAGATCAGATTACAGTAAAGCAGGAACATATACAGGCTTTAGTTGCATGGCAGCAGAATCGCAGTTCGGTTCAGGAAATTCAGTATCGGCCAGCGCGGGTTCTAATGCAGGATTTTACTGGAGTACCAGCTGTAGTTGACTTGGCTGCCATGCGTGCAGCAGTCGAAAAGGCAGGAGCTGATCCAGAAAAGATTAATCCGCTAAGCCCTGTTGATCTGGTGATTGATCATTCTGTTATGGTTGACCATTTTGCAGATGAATATGCTTTTGAAGCCAATGTTGCTGTAGAGATGCAACGCAATGGCGAGCGCTATCAGTTTTTGCGCTGGGGGCAATCTGCTTTTAATAATTTTAGCGTCGTTCCTCCAGGCACAGGAATCTGTCATCAGGTCAATCTTGAGTATCTCGCACAGACTGTATGGACTGGTGAATCAGATGGAAAAGAATTTGCTTTTCTAGATACGCTGGTAGGAACAGATTCCCATACAACCATGATCAATGGTTTGGGAGTGCTGGGCTGGGGCGTAGGTGGAATTGAAGCAGAAGCAGCCATGCTAGGACAGCCCATTTCCATGCTCATTCCTGAGGTGATCGGTTTTCAGCTCACCGGAAAACTGCGCGAAGGAATTACAGCTACAGATCTGGTACTGACGATTACCCAGATGCTACGCCAGAAAGGGGTGGTTGGAAAATTTGTCGAGTTTTATGGTGACGGTTTGGCGGAACTGCCATTGGCGGACCGTGCCACTATTGCCAATATGGCCCCCGAATATGGTGCAACTTGTGGTTTTTTCCCGGTTGATGAGGTCACCTTGGGTTATTTACGCCTGACCGGCCGAGATGCTGAACGGATTGAACTGGTTGAAGCCTATTGTAAAGAGCAGGGCCTATGGCGCGAGACAGGAGATGAACCGGTCTTTACTGATACGTTAACCCTGGATATAAGTACAGTCGAAGCAAGCCTGGCTGGACCAAAGCGTCCACAAGACAGAGTGGCACTTTCTGATGTGCCTCATACTTTTCAGGCACTCATGGATCTGCATTTAAAGCCTGCTAAAGCTGAAAAGGAACGACTGGAAAATGAAGGGGGCGGTGGTACAGCTGTTGAGGCAGAACAGGCCAATTTACCCCACTCTAATCCTTGCTGCGTAATAGAGGGGAAAAATTACTTCCTCTCTCATGGTGATGTGGTGATCTCAGCCATTACCTCATGCACCAATACATCAAATCCGAGTGTCATGCTGGCAGCAGGTTTGCTGGCTAAAAAAGCAGTAGAACAAGGCTTGCAACGGAAAGCATGGGTAAAAAGCTCTCTGGCTCCAGGCTCCAAAGTTGTGACTGATTATTTGAAAGCATCTGGACTGATGCCTTATCTCGATCAGCTAGGTTATAACCTGGTAGGGTATGGGTGTACCACCTGTATCGGAAATTCAGGCCCTTTGCCAGAACCTATCGAAGAGGCAATCCAGAACTTTGACTTAAATGTAGCCGCCGTACTCTCTGGGAACCGTAATTTTGAAGGGCGTGTTCATCCACTGGTAAAAACAAACTGGCTGGCATCTCCTCCTTTGGTGATCGCCTACGGTCTGGCTGGAAATATTCGCACTGATTTAAGCTCTGAACCGATTGGTGAAGGAAAAAATGGCGAAAAAATTTATTTGAAGGATATCTGGCCGACCCAAGCTGAAATTGAAGAGGCTTTGCATTATGTAAATACCCAAATGTTTCATAAAGAATATGCGGCTGTTTTTGAAGGTGAAGAAAACTGGAAATCTCTGCAAATTCCCGAAACTAAAACTTATCAGTGGGATGAGCACTCTACCTATATCCGTCATCCACCGTTTTTTGAAAAAATTGATCAGCTCCCACAAACGGTTAAAAATATTGAAAAAGCACGAATACTGGCTGTTCTGGGGGACTCAGTCACTACTGACCATATCTCACCGGCGGGAAATATCAAGCAAGACAGCCCGGCAGGCCGTTATTTGCAGGAACTGGGTGTAGAGCCAAAAGACTTTAATTCGTATGGATCACGCCGTGGTAATCATGAAGTAATGATGCGCGGAACTTTTGCCAATATCCGGATTAAAAATGAAATGCTGGGTGGTGAAGAAGGTGGCAATACACTCCATATACCTACCCATAAGAAAATGTCTATTTATGATGCGGCCATGCAATATCAGGCAGAAAACACACCCTTGGTTATTATAGCAGGCAAGGAATATGGCACAGGTTCATCACGTGACTGGGCAGCTAAAGGAACTAATTTACTGGGAGTGAAAGCTGTTATTGCCCAGAGTTTTGAGCGAATTCACCGCTCCAATCTGGTGGGTATGGGAGTGTTACCTTTACAGTTCATACCAGATGAAAGCAGGACTTCACTCAATATTAATGGTGATGAAATTCTGTCAATTCATGGTTTATCTGATGACTTGTCGCCGCAGCAGATACTAAGGGTAGAGCTGAAACAACCTAATGGAACGCAGTCAAGTTTTAAGGTTCTGTGCCGTATCGATACTGTTAATGAGGTCGAGTATTTTAAGGCCGGTGGCATTCTCCATTATGTGCTTCGGCATTTGATTGCTTCCTGAAGAGTAGTTGCCTGAGCTTCATATCATTTGTATGGTTCAGACAGCAGAATTTTTTTGGATCTTATGAGCTGTCACACTGAGGTCATTCCCGTTAAAATAGAGTGATCTGTAATATTTTCATGGAATGTAATGACTGAACTTCTCCAAAACGATGAATATGAGCGCCGATTTGCGGGTGTGGCCAAAATCTATGGAGATGAGGCATTTAATTACTATGAACACAGTCATGTTATGGTGATTGGAATCGGCGGTGTAGGTTCTTGGGCAGTAGAAGCTTTGGCCCGTTCCGGCATAGGTGAATTGACATTAGTCGATATGGATGTGGTAGCTGCATCTAATATTAATCGACAGTTACCTGCTATGACCGCTACCTTGGGACAGGAAAAAATTGCTGTCATGGCTGAACGTTGCTATTCCATTAATCCCAGAATTAAGGTCAACCTGGTTGATGACTACCTGTCTTCAGACAATGTAAAAGAGATACTTGCCATGGCGCCTGATCTGGTACTGGACTGTATTGATGATGTCAAAGCTAAACTGGCCCTCATGCTGCATTGCCGCTTTAATAAAATCCCTCTAATTGTTTCTGGTGGAGCAGGAGGCAAGCTTGATCCGCTTAAAATCAGAGTGGCAGATCTGTCAAAAACCGAACAGGACCCTATGCTGGCTAAACTACGTACCCAGTTACGCAGTAAAGGAATTTGCAAAAAGCCAAAAGAGAAATTCGGGATTACCTGTATTTATTCAATTGATAATCCGTTTTCCAGTAGCGAAGTTTGTGCTAGTGCAGGGCTGCGCTGTGGAGGATATGGTTCTGCTGTGGTGGTAACTTCAAGTTTTGCCATGGTGGCAGTCGCAGAGGTTTTGAGAAAACTTGAAGCAATTAAGGCAAAACAGTAACGCTACTGCTTGTATTTTATAATATGCTTTTAGAAATAAAGCCCCTTAAACAGGGGCTTTAAAGTTTAAAAAATATGTTGTTCTTTCAGGTAATCTTCAGTGCGCTGCATGGCAGCCTTAATATTCTGAATCGCACTTTCGACATCAGCATAAGTTTTGGCATTCCCTCCACTTAAAGCCTGACGCCATTTTCGGGCTCCAGGTAAATACTGGAATAAACCTAAAATATGCCTGGTAATCACAGATAGTGGTGCACCCTCTTCTAGCCGTTTGGCAATATAAGGAAGCATCTGTTCCATAATTTCAAAACGGTCTGGCATGGGTAAATTCCAGAGCTCACCTAATTCGGCCAGCAGATAAGGGTTATGGTAGGCTTCACGGCCAATCATGACACCATCTACATGTTTCAAGTGCTCTTGTGTCTCAGCTAAAGTTTTAACGCCGCCATTAATTTCAATCGTGAGGTGAGGACGTTCCTGTTTTAACCGGTAGACATCCTCATAACGCAAAGGTGGAACTTCACGGTTTTCTTTTGGAGATAATCCTTGTAATAGGGCAATACGGGCATGCACAATAAAATTATTACAACCAGTTTTTGCTACTGTGTCCACAAAATGCAGCATCTCTTCATAAGATTGCATGTCATCAATTCCGATTCGATGTTTAACCGTAACCGGAATATTAACTGCCTGGCGCATCGCTGAAATACATTCTGCCACCAGCTCAGGCTCTGCCATCAGGCAGGCACCAATTTTATTATTTTGTACCCGGTCACTTGGACAGCCGACATTCAGGTTAACTTCATTATAACCCCAGTCCTCAGCCATCTTTGTACATGTGGCCAAATCTTTTGGGTTAGAGCCACCGAGTTGGAGTACAACCGGATGTTCTTCTTGATTGTAATTTAGATGGCGGCCAGCATCTCCAAATAAGATCGCTCCAGTCGTGACCATTTCAGTATAAAGGATCACATTTGGATTAAACAGGCGAGCAAAGAAACGGTAGTCACGGGTCGTCCAGTCCATCATCGGGGCGACCGAAATACGAGGATTTATTGATGCACCGTTTTTTTCTTTTGTTTTCAATTCATTAGATACAATTTGCATGTTGCATTTTCTCTCATATTTCGGGATATTTGGGAAGATTTTAGTGAATTGGTGCACCAAAAACTGCACCAAAAATTTAAATACAGAAAATGGTGCAATTTAATTGGGAACGATAACTGAGCGTAAAGGTAAAAAGGGTACGAGTTTTCGTGCACAAGTTAGGGTCAAGCGTAAAGATGGCACGCATTTTAGCGAGTCTAGATCTTTTAGTACACGGGTTTTAGCAAAGCAATGGATCAGAAATCTTGAAGATGAAATTGAGATTAATCCTGATGCGATATTTAATCCTAAAAAAATTAGTGATCTGACTCTGAGTCAGGCATTTGAAAAATATTTAGCAGAAGTCGAGGGCTTTGGTCGTTCTAAAAGGATGGGAATACGTTTCCTAGCAAACTGGCCTATTGGTCAGGTGAAATTGAAGAATCTTAAACGGGAGCATTTTACAGAACATACTTTCTTACGCCGTAAAGGTTATCCTGAAATAGGAGCCAAAGCTATTGCAAGCAGTACTGCACTCCAAGATTTGCAATATATGAAAACAGTACTCTTATATGCCCATTTAGTTTGGCATGAAGAAGTTGATTTGGGAGAGTTAGAGCTAGCAATGATAGGGCTTAGAGGCTCTAAGATTATTACGAAGTCAAAGAAAAGAACTAGATTGTTAACAAGAGAAGAGCTTATTAATTTAACTGAGCATTTCTATAATCGTTGGCATTCGCGCAATATATCTATGCCACTACATTTAATCATGTGGTTATCTATTTATACTTGTAGACGAGAGGATGAAATTACACGATTAAAATTGGAAAATTTTGATCAGGTCCATCAGGAATGGCTACTGGAAGATGTCAAACATCCTACGGATAAAGAAGGCAATGATAAGTATTTTCGAATTGATCAATTGGCTAAAGGTGTTATTGAGCAATTATTAGATGAAAAAGTACGTCAGAGAATGTTAAGGTTAGGTGGTGAACCAAATTTATTGGTACCTCTCAATGCTAGGTCTTTTGCAAAAGATTGGCGAGATGGTGTGAAAATGTGTGGCATAAAGGATCTTCGGTTTCATGATTTGAGACATGAAGCATTAACACGTTTGGCAGAAGATGGTAAAAGTATCCATGAGATAAAGTGTTACTCATTGCATGAATCACTTTCTAGCCTAGAGCGGTATATAAACATTAAGCGTCGTAGACATGATCGAATTGAATTTGATGAAGTAATCGACATAGTTAAATCTAAAAAAATAAGAACCGCTATCTAGCGGTTCATATTCTCCCAATCTTTGGTACCTAAATTACTTTGTTTTGCTAGATATTTAGCTAAGTCAAAAATATTCACTAAATAAGGGGATTTTTGAGACTTTTCTGCTTTAAAAACAGGAAATGGCAACATTTGACAGGCAGCCTTCTTCTTGGCAGAGCTTAAGTTTAAATGGGGGAAAAAGTCTTTTAATACTGTCTCCAATAAAATTACTGGCGAATGTTTGTACTTTTCAAGAAGCATAAGCTGTATATCAGAGGTATTTCTCATAAAACGTGACATAGCACCATTTCAATAACTTGATGGCACATTACCAAAAAGATAAAAATCAAAATGAATTTGATAGAAATCTAAAAAAAATTGTTCAAAAAAATTAAATTTAGCGATTTTTTCCAATTTCAACACAAAATCAATCTTCAAAAATTAAAAAATTATAGGCTTCAAATCAGGAGGGACCTTTTAGTGTCTTGCATATAAATCTGGAGTGAAAAATGCCCAAAAAAAAGAAATCTAAGATTTCTAACGACGTTAAAAAATCTTTGAATTCTAACGCTGAAAAAAAGTTAAAAGCTAATAAGCCTCAGGAGACTAAGCTTATTCAATTTGAATCAGTGATTCCTTTTGAGGAAAAAGAAGTAAAAGTTAATGTGTTACAAAAAGAGATGATGCCTGCAACATTATCCAAATATGTATTTGATACTGCATATGGTGCAGATTGTATGCCTCCTGACTTTATTGCAACAAGCTTGCTTGTTGCATTAGGTACAGTAATTGGTGCAAAGCTAGAGATGCGCCCTAAACAAAATGCAACTTTTGGTGTAATTCCAAATATTTGGGGCGTAATTATCGCTGAACCCTCCCAAAAGAAATCTTTTGCAATCAATGCCGGTATGTATTTTTTAAAGCAAATCCAGGAACAAGAGTTTGAAAGGTATAAAAAGGAGTTAAAGGATAGTGATAACGAAGAAGTAACGCCACCAAGGTATTTATATTTAAATGATAGTACTCCTGAAGCTTTAGCGGAAAAGCAAAAAAATAACCCATATGGTTTAGCCATTGTAAGGGATGAATTGATGGGTCTTCTTGTGAGTTTGGAAAAGAATGATGGGGAAGGAAGAGCGTACTTTTTAGAAGGATGGAATGGGAACAGTTCATACACTTTCAGCAGAATTGGACGAGGGGATGGCTATATTAAAAATCATTGTCTCAGTGTCGTAGGTGCTATTCAGCCTGAAAAACTTAATACGTATATGAGAGAGAAAGCTACAGCATCAAAAAATGATGGATTTTTACAAAGGTTCCAAGTGATGGTTTATCCAGAACCTAGTATAGGAAAATTTACGGATATTGCTCCAGATATTGAAAATCGAAATGCGGTAAAAAATATATTTGAAAGACTTTATTTCCTGTCAGATGAGGATATAAGTGAGATTGCTACAGAAGTAGATCCTGAAACTAAAAGAGGAATTCTACGTTTTGATATTGAAGCTCAAGAGAAGTATATCGCTTGGTTTAATGCTATGAGCGAAAAGAAATCTAATGAACAAAACTCATTGTTAGTAGAGCATTTGGGTAAGTATGAAAAACTTTTATTAGCGATAGTTTTAATTTTCATTTGGTTAGGTTAATTGAGACAAAAGAAAAGAAATCAAAAACAATTACATCAGATGAGCTGAATTTAGGGCTGAAATGGCTAGTATATTTAGAATCTCATGCACGTAAAGTTTATGGGCTACTAGAATCAAATCCAAGAAATCAAGCTTATGAACTAGGTAGTAAATTGAAAATATTAGAGCCGAATGATTCTATGAGAACATCGGGTTTTACTGTAAGGGATATCGTAAGAAAAGAATGGAAAGGATTCAAAGAAAATCAGACTATAGTCTCATCTTTAGAATATCTAATTAGGCATAGATGGTTAGTAAAAGAAAATGTACCTAGTACTGATAAAGGTGGTAGACCTACTATTAAGTATTATATTAATCCAGAAATATATAATAAGTAATCAAGGTGAATAAAAACTGACATAACTGACATAACTAAGTTATGTCAGTTTTTTTATATGATTAAAATAATAAATAAGTGAAAAAACAGTAAAATTGAATTTTTTTATTTTTAAAATAATAATATTTGATATTTTTATTAAATGGAAAAGAAAAAGCAAGGATACACAAAAGCCCCCTTCGGAAGCTTTTATGAAACCTTGCTTGGGGAATTCCCCAAGACCCCTTTAAAAAACCAATTAATAAAATGGCATAAATAATTATGAATGAATATCAAAAATCAAGAAGACCTAAACGTGGTCATATAATTAAAGTCCGACTATTTGAATCAGAGTTAACAGAGATAAGAAAATCTAAAATTGCAGTAGCAAAGTTTTTAAGAGAATCTGCACTTGAAAAAATTGGAATAATTGAAGATCCAATTTATTTAAAAGTAGAAAGAGAAAAACTATATCAACTATCAAAAATAGGGACAAATATTAATCAGATCGCATATGCAGTCAATCAAGAAATGGCAGGAACAGGAACTTATAAAAAAGTGAAGCTATTACAGTTATTAATTTCAATAGATAATCAAATAAGGAGTATAAGTTTATGATTATTAAGTTTTTTAGGCATGGTAAAGGAAAGTCTGAAGGTTGTATAAATTATTTATTGGGTAAAGATAGGGAAAGGGAAAAAGCACAAGTAATGAGGGGAAGTGTAGCATTAACAAGTTCTATTATAGATAGTTCACCTTATATAAAAAAGTATACTAGTGGTTGCTTATCATTCTATGAAAAAAATATTGATAAAAAAGATAAGTTTAAGATTATGGATGATTTTGAAAAAATATTATTTCCAGGCTTAAATAGAGAGCAGTACAATATTTTATGGATAGAGCATACTGATAAAGATCGTTTAGAGTTAAATTTTGTTATACCCAATATTGAAATTACTACAGGGAAAAGACTTAATCCTTTTTATGCACCTACTGATTTAAAGCGAATAGATTTATATAAAAAATTTATAAATTTTAAGTACAATTTGCATGGTCCAGATTTAGCAATACCATTATTAAAGAAAATAAGAGAAAACACTCCTAAAAAGACTAGGGATGTTGTAGAGCTTATTGGTAGTTTGGTTGAGTTGGGGATTAAAAATGGGAATGTATATGATCGAAAATCATTAATAAATTATCTTACTGAAAATAATTTAAATGTGGTACGGCAAGTAAATAAATCAATATCTATAAAACATCCTGAATTTAAAAGAAATATAAGGTTAGAAGGCTTGATATATGAATCAGAATTTAAAACTACTAGACTCTTTGAAATTGGGCCTAATAAACGAACAGAAGAAAATAGAAAGTCAATACAACGATTCGATATCAACGATAGGGAAAGCCTTCGAAGAGAGGTTGAAAGAAAAGGAAAATGGCTACTTGAGCGCTATCAACAGAAGCCAAGAAAAATGTTTAAAGACACTGAAGAATTACGACAACATTTTGAAAAATCAAATGTTGGAAACTGGCAAATTTTTAATACAAATAGAAGAGGTCAACCACAGGTTAGGCGGTATCAAAATAAGGGAAAAGAAGCTGAAGTTTTACCTTTTTATGAGTTTCATCAGCTTTATGATTATTACACTAATAATAATTGGTTATTTTTCAATAAAAATGGAAGTGACCCAATTACAGAATATGAAAGAGTTAGTACAACAAGAGGAAAAAAATTTAATCGAGATCAGAAAGGCTTTAGAACTCAACAAGAGTCAATTTATGAAACGATATCAGGTTATGTGCAAGGAGATATAAATGATGACCGATTTAGAGAAACAATTATTAATAATTATAGAAGAACAACAGGAAACTATGAAAAATCAGCAAGAAGCTTTGTGGAAACAACAGCTTGCCTTGGAAAAACAAGTGAATATTTTGCAACAATATCAGAAAGATTTAAAGCAGACACAGAAAGATTTATATCTGAATCAAAAGCAAATTTCAGCAATCTACAGCGAAATCTTAACAAACTTTCAAGAGTTATCAGAACGCATATAACCTTAAAACAGAACAAACAATCCTTCAATGAAAAGGAAGTAGTCTTAAGTGATAAAGTAAATAAGATCCAATCACTTGGAAAAGAAGATTTTACCCATAAGTTAAGTTTTGAAATTTGAGGTGTTGTAATGGAAGTAGAAAGATTAAAAAAGTTTATTGAGCAGTTTGAAAAAGATATTCAGGCTAATAACTTGGAGGAATATATGCCAATGTTAGATTTATTGCCTATGAGGATTGATACTAAAGAAGAGGAGGAGAAATATATGAAAATATTAGAGGATTATTTAGATAGTCACTACTTTTAAAATAAAAAAATACATATTTTAAATATGTATTTTTTTTGAAATTTTATTTTTTAAGGTTTCTTCAAATAGTATTGTTTTCTTAACATTGTTTTTTAAAATTAAATGAGCATATTTTCTAATATCTTTTTTTGAAATGTGATTTCTAAAATCAATAAAATCTGTTTCTTTTAGTTTTTTTAAAGAAATATAATTTGCTCCTGATCCTTCAATCATAAAATTATCTGAAGCGCCCAATAATATTGATAATCTAATGTTTAATAGGTGAATTAAATTGTCTTGGAGGTTTTTTGAGTTCGATGGTAGAACAATTATACAATCACTTACTACAAGTTCATTATTTCCTAAGTATATAGAAAAAGTACTATGACAATTTCTTCCTACTCTTTTGCATAATAAATCATATTTTTTAATTTTTTTCCCATTTTTATTTTCTAAAAATTTCTCATACTTATTACACAGTAAGGTGGAAAAATGAGTGGTATGCAATTGACAGTTATTTTTTTCAACATTACCTCTAAATAAATTGTCTTTATATATAAAGACTTTTGGAAAATAATTTAGTAGTGTTTGATATTTAGAAAAACTAATCAGATATTTTGGATTTAATGTTTCATATTTATGTTTTAAAATTAGATTAATATTGATAATACCCATGTTTGTATCAATATTATAATTTCCAATGGTTTTAATATTTTTTAAGGTGATAATATAAAAGTGGCTTTCAATTTTAGTGAAAGTTTTTTTTGGTAAGATATCAATAGATATGAGAGTAAAGTTATTGATCAAATATTCTCTTATTTTTTTTGTTTTAGTTCCATTTATAATTGAGCTTGGTAAAATAAAAATACCATATCCCTTATTATTAATAAGATTTAAACATTTCGATAGAAATTTTTCTTCAATACTTAAGCCTGATACTGACTTATTATTAAATGGAGGGTTACATAAGATAAGATCAAATTTTTCACTTAATTCAATATCTAAGAAGTCTCCTTCATATTTTATAAAATTACTATCTCTAAAGTTTTTTAATTTTTCTGAGTCGATATCAATAATAGTAAGGCTATCAAAATTGTTTTCTAAAGACGTAAGAAGAGCTCCATCTCCTACACATGGATCTAGAACTCTATCAAAATATTTGCCTTTAGTTTTAGCTGATATAAATTGGTCAACAATGTCTAAAGGGGTAGGGTGAAAAAAGTGCATGAACTATAAGAAAGACTCAATTAGGTGGATTTTCTGAGCTCCAGATGATCTTCCCTCGACTTTATTAGGGTAATCATAAAGTATATATGTGTCCGGATTATGGCAAAGAAATTGAATTGCAGCTAGCCCCATAATTTTAGTTCCTAACGGAATTAAGAATAAATTTTCTACCCTGTTTTTGTCTTTAAGTTCCTGTAAGAGCCTATATGTACCAATTAGGTTATTAGCTCCGCAATATTTAATATAGTCATGTGAGTTTTCATTTTTTTCTAGCAAAATATGTGCTTGAGTAGAAAATGGTATATGTTCCCAACTATATACAAAGCTTGGTACACCAAATATAAATTGATACTTTTGTAAATTATAGTCTAACTTTTCAAAAGCATTAGATACTCTATGACCTTCATACCCCATCAAAAATACAAAAAAATTATGTTCATCTGATTCAATAGGTTTTGTGAGTTCGGGTATCGCTGCTTCTTCAAACCCTAAAGTACTATCTGATAAATTAGGATTAAAATCATCTTCAGAAAATGTACGAATTACATCGTAATCTTCTGGTTCAATATAGAAAATATCTAATGTATTGCTGACATAAGTTTTAAGGTATTTACATAGGCATGCTAATACAGCTACATCAAACGTGGTTGCATCAATAATTACTTTCTTAGAAAAGAATTCTGAAAAAAATTGATCTAAATCATGCGTATAGAATTTTTTCTCTTCTGTAGTATCTTTATTAATGATAATGAATTCAAATTCTGTTGAATCATATGCTACTTCATATTTAAGAGTAGAAGATTTACTTAATATTTGATGTGCAAGATCGTCTCTAGCATCAAAGGTCTTTCCTAAAAGGCAAATATCCCAATTCTTGGTAAGAGCTGTTTCTATCTGATTAGGAGCATAACAAGTTATGTTCATTTGAATAAATCATCTTGATACATGGTAATTGATTCAGGTTCAGGTTTAACTTTCACCTTTTCTACGGGGTTTAATTGTGTTTCTAAATCTTTGATAAAGTTCATGAACTCATCTTGATTGCTGTCAAATAACATATTGATATTTGAAGAAGAAAGCTTAATCTTTCTTTTTTTTCTATAGCTTATATAGAAATGAGGAGAGAATATGGGATTTAGAACATAGTCAAAGAAAGGAATAAAGTTATTTGCATCCTTTTCTTTAGTGGCTTTAGTTTGGTAAACAATACCCCACTTTACAGCATCATTAATTTTATTTTGTAATTCGGATCCAATATTAATTGGATCGGAGATAGTAAAGTGATTTATTTCTGGCTCACTTTGAGAGTTCCTATCATGATAGACACTAAAGATTGTTCCTAGTCGAAGGCATAGACTTTTTAAAGGAGTTCTAACAGGTTTCATGCTGTCTAATTCTTTAAAGAATAATTCACTCGTTTCAAGAGCTGCTTGATGTTGAATATTTTTAGGGATACTTAGATCATTTTCATTCGTACTAAAAGTATTTGAGAATGTTGATCTACATAATTCTAAGAAATATCTAATGTTTCCGTTAGCTAATTTTGTAAATGCAGTCAAACCTGCATAAAAAGTAGATTTATGTTTTTGAACTTTAGTAATCCTGATATAGCTACCAATGAAATTATTAGCCGTCCATTCTTTTCCTTGTTCAAAATCATTATCCTGCTGTAGTTGAACCCTAATCAGCTCTTCAAATATCTGGTCTGGTGTAAGTCGATTCCTATAAAGAATTGAGGAGCAAACGATCAGTTCTTTTCTTAAACCTGTATCAATGAAATCTTTAGTAGTGAGATTGGTTGTTTTTCCCTTTAACGCCTGATCAATTTCATTTAATAGTTTTTTGTAAAATTGAGATTCAGAAAAAACTTCATTAGCTAAGTCTTCCTGGGAACTACTTGGAAGAATTTCTCTTGCACTTTGCAAGATAGAGTTTTGATATTCATCTCTGCTTCTAAGAGTTAAGTTATCAGTCTCATTAAGCTTTATATTTGAAAATAATTTTTTATACTTTTCATGTTTTTTAGATAACCTTGATAACAATATTTCTGATGCAAAAACTTCAAAATTTTGCATCATCAAATTATCTAAATTTATTGCAATAAAATCGTGTTGTAGATTTAAGTTTTCATTACTTCCGATAATCTCAATAAATGGTGCACCATTACACTTAATGGCGATGTTATAATTAATAGGTGGTTCTGAATGCTTCATACGAGCATTGATAATTTTTTGTTGATACTCGAGAAGATTTTCATATTCATCGATAAAGATATGAAATATGGTTGTGTATTGAGTATAACTATTAATTTCTTCAATTAGATCTTTAATAAGCTGATATGAAAATATTTCAATATCATCTAATTTCTTAGGATTTAGAACATTTTTTTCACAAAAACCTTTTAGTTTTTTTAGCTCTTTTAGAGTATTGTCGATAGTATCAGGAGGAATATTATAGTTTTCTAGACATTCAATTTTTATAGAACTAACAGATTCTTTGATTTGATTGTCAATATTAGAGTTTTTGATACTAATAAGTGAAGATAGAACCTCGATTAAAATAATTAAGTTTAAGTAATGTTCAAAAATGTCAGACCAAATAGCTTCATCGAAACCTCTTTTTTGCAGGAGTCTCATAAATTGAGTATCTGCTTTTAAATAAATTCCAATATTCTGTAAAGTATCATTTGGAACAGAATCTCGATTTGGGGAAAATTGAGAATAGTGAGATAGATATCTCAATATCATAGTTTTTCCACTTCCTCGACCACCTTCTAATTTTATTGGTTGAAGTGAGTAGAATTCATTTAAATTAAAATTATAGGGAACTACGAAGTCTGACCAAACATCTAATCCAATGTGCTCAGTCCTGTTATTCGACAAAAGATTTGCTATTTCAATACTCATATTTTATCTCTGAAATAAGGCATGATAATTGGCATTAGAACTCCAAAATATTGGTAATGTCCCATTAGGTGTACCATGTGAGAAGACATGGGTTAATTCTAAATTTCCATAACCAAAAGGTTCTCTGTTTCTTACTTGATGATTATGAAGGAACTCTAGATAAGTCTGTTTTAAGGATTCAACATATTCATCTAAAGGCATATCTAAGTAGGTGCCAAGTTTTTCATATCGAGTTGAAAATCCAGTAAAAAATTTATTTGATTCTTTAATTGTTTCTGAGACAAAAACTTTTACTAATCCTTGAGTTTCTTTTTCAATATGGTCTATACCACTTTGTGTGCCAGAAAAAGCTATGTAACAGAACATAGATTTTGTCTTATCTATAGTTCCATTTTCAATTAAGTTATTGAAGAAATTTAAAAATTGAGTGCCAGTACCAATAAAATCATCGAAAAAAATAGTATAGCTTAGATCCTCATTTCTGAGTTTTTCTTGATCCCAAGGCCAACACATGTATTTATGATTGATTGTGTGCTTATTTAAAATGCGTGCAATAAGGGGGCCACTTTTAGTAGGAGGATCTTCTGTCTTTATGACAGGTACTAATCTAATTTTATTTATTCTATTATCAGGATATTTTAAAGTGAGTATATCGAACAAAGATCTAGACTCAGAATTTGCGCCTAAATCTTCTTCCCAATTTATTACCTGAGAAAGTTGAGTATCAAATAATTGATGAATTAATCCAGTAATTTGATTTTGTGAGCGAAACACTAAAGAGTCTAGTAGAAAAGAAAGTAATTCAAGTTCCTGTGGAGTTCTAAATTCACCACACCATCTTTCTAGATCTTGAACACTGATGCCCCGCCAAAAGCCAGCTTGAATAAGCTTTTTTACCCTTGTTTTAGTTCTTATATGAAAAGTGTCATGTGAAAACATAATTTAGTAAGTGATTCAATTTTTTAATATATTACAGTGAATTTCATTCTTTTAAGAGACTCTAACTAGATAAAAGCATATTAAATTTTTGCACCAAATTTGCACCATTAAAAAAATAATAAATATAAGTTATTGTATTTTATTATAATTATCTATATGTATTTCTAGTCCATCATCGGCGCAACCGAAATACGAGGCTGAGGTGACTGAAGAATTTGCATATCCGGACCTGAAGCTAACAGAAAAACGAAGAGGCGTATTATACGGGGTTTAGATCTGATACAACAGGGTAAGCTTTTAACTGTAGGGCCAAATCACGAGGTATAAAATAAAATTAACCTCTGGTCACAATAAGTATTTGAAGTAACCTCAGCTTTAGCGCTATTTTAAAAATATAGACAAGATAAAATAATCATAAGTGGGGTAGGCAATGTTAGTGCTAGAAGAGGTTTTCAGAGCAAAAAAAGCCGAATATCCTGAGCATTTTAATTTGCGGATGCAGCGTAGCATCAGCTGGTTGAAGCAATCGATTGATCTCGATGAAAATCTCGAGCTAAAGATACTTAGCCTGTGGATTAGCTTACAGGCCCTATATGTGACTTCAAAAATAAACCAAATTTCACATCAAGAAGAACTCTGCCTATTTTTAAAATCACTCTTGCAATATGATGTAGAAGGGAAACTTGAGCGAACTTTATGGGGAAGGCTTTATTCAGCTATACAGACTTACCTGATGAGTCAATATAGCCGGCAGTCCTACTGGCAATATCGTCATGGCCAGCTAACACAGCCAGAATGGCAGATGCAAGATTTACAGGAGCAGCAAAACTGTGAACAGATATTCAGACATAAAGACACTGCTGCATTACTAGAAATAGTATTTGCAAGATTAATAACGCTACATACTCAAATTCTGCAAGGTGGCATCACCTGCAAAAGCCAGTTACAGGCTGAGCTGAATGAGCTGGCTTCCCGTATCCTGACTACATTGCTTCCTGTGTTAATTTTAATCATGCTGGAACATGGAGAATGTTTTAGCCATAGCCAGCAGCCTTTTTATCCTCAAGTTGCTGTTTGCTAGTTTCTAGGTGATCAAAATTTTTTAAGCCTGCTGCGGCTCATGCTTGATCAACTGGTCAATCAGGGCAAATACTGTTGCAGCTAGAGCCAAAGAGAAACCAGCGAGACAGGTCATCAGCCATCCCCCATGATGCCAAGCATAAATCCCTAATGCAGAACCGCCCGCAGCTCCAATAAAATACATGGTCATGTAAATGGCATTTAAACGGGATTTGGCATCTGGGCGTAGCCGGAAGACAATATTCTGGTTGCAGCTATGCACTATTGCCAAACCTAGATGGATTATACCGAAGCCGGTGATATAACTTATTAAGCTATACTGGGTAAAATAAAATGCAATCCAGCTGATACCTAATAGCCCGCAACCGATCCAGGTAAGAATCCGGGTATAACCTTTATCTGCCTGTTTACCAATCCACTGGGTGGATAAGGCACCAAATATCCCCATAAGAGGTATCAAGCCAATCATAAAGTCAGGTAGCTGGAATGCAGGCCCTGAAAGTAATACTGCAATTGTTGAAAAAAGTGTACTGACCGAAGCGAATGCGCACCCACCGACGAGTGAGCGTAAGACCAGACGTTTTTCTTCTTTAATCAGGCTGGCCATTGAACTAAAGATTTGCAGATAGCCCATCTTGAAACGCATGACATAAGGCAGCCGACTTTTTAGCAGGTAAGCCAGGCATAACATCATGACCGCGCTAGCCAAATAAATAATGTTCCATTCAAATAGATTGGATAATACGCCTGCCAGACTGGTTGAAAGAAGTATCCCAATTAACAGGCCACTCATTAAAAAACCAACAACCTCTCCGGTCTTTTCCGGTTGAACCGCCATGGTAGCCAGTGGAATAAGCACCTGAGCAGCAAC
Organism: Acinetobacter sp. FL; assembly: GCF_040744925.1. Classification (NCBI taxonomy): domain Bacteria; kingdom Pseudomonadati; phylum Pseudomonadota; class Gammaproteobacteria; order Moraxellales; family Moraxellaceae; genus Acinetobacter; species Acinetobacter sp. FL. The sequence continues at coordinate 533,002 of NZ_CP160437.1, forward strand.
TGAAAACAGACCTGCTATAACAGTGCCAACCCAGAGCATAGGCAGGTTGATAGCAAAACCACAAAGAAGCAGACCAATAGCAGCAAAAAACATGAGTAAAGGAATAAATCTGCTTTTATTGAGAATATCCCCTAAAGGTACAATAAACAGCAAGCCTAGCGCATAAGAGACCTGAGCAAAAGTAACAGTTAAAGCTGCTTGGGCCTCAGTTACGGCAAAATATTGCTGAATAGAATGTACCAGTGGCTGACAATAATAATTTACTCCTGCACATAGCCCACATGCGATTGCCATTAGCCAGAGCAGTGGTCTGTTCTGGCTAATATCCTGAGAGTTATCCATTTTACTTTTCCGGAATTAAAAAATGGCCAAATCTGGCGGTTACTTTTCTGAAACTGTATTTGCTATAGAGATGCAGGGCAGCTCCAGCTTACATCAAGTTGCTGCTATTCTACTTTGATACGCAGTTATTTAAGATTCTTCATGCACTCTTTTAGCACATTATGAAAATAACTATTATAGACAAGCAGAATATCTAACTTCCATAAAAGTAAAATTCAATGCTGCAGCTTTCGCTTACTTAATGTAATTATCATTACACCAACAATATTTAAGATACATCCTAGCCACTGCCAGCCATTCAGGTATTCGTCTAAAAATACTACGGCCAGAAGCAGTGTCAAAATTGGTCCAATAGAGGCAATCATGGCTGATTGCGCTGCACCCAATCGCTCTATACTCTGCATGAGTAAAATAGTAGGCAATACTGTCACCAGAATTCCTAGTGCAATACCGTACCAGATCACAGAGGCAGGTAACTGTGTAATCAGTACTAAAGGTTGGGGGGTAGCAAGAAAATAATGTATTAAAGTACCACTACAAGCCACACTCAGGGCTAGGCCTGTAAAATTCCAGGAACCAAATTTATGGATTAGGTGCGGTGTAAGCAAAAGGTAAGCTGAAAAGGCCACAGCACTGGCAAAAACCAGTCCTGCACCTAACCATAAAGAGTTTTCAGGACCAGACTGATGTTCCTGTAACATCACTAAAACTGTACCACTATAGCTGAGTAAAATTGCAAAAAGCATTTTTGGAGCGAGCTTTTGCCGGTAAATCAGACTAGAAGCCAGTACCGTTAGAGTTGGATATAAAAACAGGATAATCCTTTCCAATGAGGCACTGATAAACATTAATCCTAAGAAATCAAGCCAGCTGGCAAGGTAATAGCCAAGTATGCCCGCCAACACCAGTAATAACCATTCTCGCGGTCTGATATCCTGATTACGGTGACGATTCAGCCAGCAAATAACAAGAAAAAAGGGCAAGGCACTCGCCATTCTCAGCGCCATCAATAGCGTAGCGTCAACCAGTGGAGAAAGAGCATAAGTCTGCTTGATAAAAATTGCTTTGGTACTAAATAGAAAAGCAGAGCAAATGGCAAACAGGGAGCCAAGCTGTATCCGGGTAATGGAGAATTTCATTTTATAGTCTTGTTTAATCACGTTGCCTGATACAGCCAGAGCGGCAAACGTATCGATACTTGAATTATAAAGTTTTACCGTGGTGAGAGAAAATATAAAAAAGTCATTAATCCTTAAAGCTTGGGGAATAAGTCAATTTGTTAAGATCATTTATTAGAGAAAGTTTTGCTTGATCAGAACACAGCAGAATAATCACTATATAGAAATTTAACTTATACAGTCTTAACTCTTGTTGTATTTATGCCCAAAAATAGTGCAATTTAAATCAAAAAATAGAAATAGATCAGCTGTTCATCATCAGATAAAATGATGAAAAAACTTTTTCTGTAAATTTCTATATTTTTTTCAAACTATGATAAAGCTCTAGATTTAACAAAATATCTATCACTACTAAGTGTAGCTAACCAGTTTAATATGCTTTATCCATGATTCACTTTTTTGCCTAGAACTTTAAAGAACACTGCTATTTTCTTATTTTAATGAACTCACTATTCTGTCAGAAAAGCAAAATATGCCTTCATATAGAATTAAATTAAGTACAGGTTGCCGGAAAATAAAGTCGGCAAGTGGCGTGATGAATGTTTAAAAGTGTTCCATTCATTGTCAGAAATGCCATTCAATGTTGCTATAGAAAATTATAAAAAATATATAACAAGGAAATTAAAAGAAAGAACGGAGAAAAAATAAACAGAATGAATAAAAAATATTCATTTAATGTATAAATAATAATTATATTTTATGGTTGGATTTTTTATATTTATGAATCATCAGTTCAAAATATAGGTATTTATTAAATAAATATTGGGTAGTATTTTAAAACGGTTCAATTAGAATCCAGAAATTCAACAAGAATACATCCTGGGGGAAACATCGTTTTTGGCGATGTTTACTTAAGAAAAATTAGCTTGAGGAACGCTCATGCAGATCGGAATCCCAACCGAAACTGTTATCGGTGAAAATCGTGTGGCTGCTACGCCAGAGACAGTAAAAAAGTTGATCAATGCTGGTCATAGTGTCGTTATTGAACGTGGAGCAGGGGTTAAAGCTGCTTATATAGATAGCGCTTATGAACAGGTTGGTGCAACCATAACCGATGATGCCTATCAGAATAGCCAGATTATTTTAAAAGTTCGGGCACCTAAAGGGGAGGAGATTCAGAAACTTTCTCCTCATACAACGGTTGTGGCAATGTTTGATCCATATCGTAATACTGAGCTTGATCAGTTTGCATCACAACAGGTTTCTGCATTTGCCCTTGAGTTGTTGCCCCGTACTTTGTCTCGTGCACAAAATATGGATGTACTGTCTTCACAGGCCAACTTGGCCGGTTACAAATCGGTATTGCTGGCGGCCAATGAATATCAACGTATGTTCCCAATGCTGATGACCGCGGCTGGTACTGTAAAGCCCGCCCGTGTAGTAGTCATGGGAGTGGGTGTTGCAGGCCTGCAGGCAATTGCAACAGCGAAGCGCCTGGGTGCAGTAGTTGAAGCAACTGACCTGCGTCCAACTGCAAAAGATCAGGTTGAGTCTTTGGGTGGCAAATGGCTGGATGTACCCATGTCTGCAGAAGAGCAGCAACGTGCTGCGGAAGCTGCAAAAAATGGTTACGGCTGGATGCCTGGTGAACAATATATTAAAGATCAGGCCGCTATTGTTGATAAAGCTGTTTCCAATGCCGATATTGTAATTACTACGGCACTGCTACCTGGCCGCGATGCGCCGCGTCTTATTAAAGCTGAAACTGTGGCCAAGATGAAACCGGGCTCAGTCATTCTGGATATGGCAGTTGAGTCAGGCGGTAATGTAGAAGGCTCTAAATGTGGTGAGACAGTCACGACCAGTAATGGTGTAAAAATTCTGGGTGTGCCGAATATTCCTGCCACTGTGGCGACAGAAGCTTCAGCATTGTATGCCCGTAATGTATTCAATTTTGTCGAAACCCTGTTTGATCAAGAAAAAAACTTTACGGTTAACCTGGAAGACGAAATTCAAAAAGCCCTGCTGGTCACTCACAATGGCCAAGTCCTGCTTAAACGTGGTTAAGGAGACTGCTCATGGTTGAAACTATTACAATTTTTGTCCTAGCCATCTTTGTGGGTTATTACGTGGTATGGGGCGTTACTCCGGCATTACATACACCGTTGATGGCAGTAACCAATGCACTTTCCTCAATTATTATTGTGGGTGCCATGATTCAGACAGTAGGTATGCCTGTGTTTGGTGTAGATGCAAATGTAGCGTTCCAGAGCATCAATGTAGTGAGTGTACTTGGTGCAATCGCAGTCTTTCTGGCCAGTATTAATATTTTTGGCGGTTTCGCTGTAACGGCACGCATGCTTGAAATGTTTAAGCCAAAGCAAAAGAAAAAAGAGGGCTAATAAATGGAATTTATTCGAGCAAATGCGGATTGGTTCTACCTGATTGGTGCCATTCTTTTTATTCTGACCTTACGCGGTTTATCAGGCCCTAAAACAGCGATTGCTGGTAACCGTTATGGCATGATTGCTATGGCGATTGCGGTAATCACTACATTCTTTGTTGCAGATCATCCAGTCATCTGGATGATTGTAGGAGCAATGGTACTGGGCGGGTTAATTGGTATTGCCCGGGCACGTACTGTACCGATGACTCAGATGCCGGAAACTGTAGCTTTAATGCATTCTCTGGTGGGTCTGGCAGCAGTTCTGATTGCGATAGCAGCCATTCTGCATAATAACCAGCTCAGCGCATTGTTTTTACAAAATGAAGCGGCCCTGACTGCTGCTGGAGTTGAACATGCCCATATGAACAAGGTTCACCTGTTTGAACTGTTTGTGGGTTGTTTTGTAGGTGCAATTACCTTTACAGCCTCAGTATTTGCTTACGGTAAACTGGCTGCAAAGAAATGGGCTAAAACGATCTCTGGTGGCTGGGTAAAACCAGTACAGGCGATTATCTTTATTGCCATGTTAGCATGCGGTTTTTACTTCTTTACAACAGGAAACATGCAGGCATTCTGGGCAATGACTATCTTGGCACTGGTCTTTGGCTGGGTATGGATTGCACCGGTTGGCGGTGGTGATATGCCGGTAGTGGTTTCGTTACTTAACTCTTTTTCTGGCTGGGCGGCTGCGGGTATTGGTTTTACCCTGGAAAATAATATGCTGATAGTGGCAGGTTCACTGGTGGGTTCATCAGGTGCTATTTTATCTTATATCATGTGTAAAGCCATGAATCGCTCTATCATTAATGTACTGTTTGGTGGCGCAATGGGCGGTACTGCGGTCGCAGGAAGTGCAGCCGCAGGTGAGCAGGTGCAGCGTAACCACCGTTCAGGTTCAGCTGATGATGCTGGCTTCCTGATGTCAAATGCAGACAGTGTAGTAATTGTGCCAGGTTATGGAATGGCGCAAGGCCGTGCGCAAAATGCGGTCAAGGAATTAGCCAATCTGTTAAAAGAGCAGGGTGTTACTGTACGGTTTGCAATTCATCCGGTTGCAGGCCGCATGCCGGGGCATATGAACGTTTTACTTGCTGAAGCTGATGTACCTTATGAAGATATTCTGGAAATGGATGAGATTAACTCAGATTTCCCAGCAACTGACGTGGTACTGGTAATTGGTGCAAATGATGTGGTCAATCCGGCTGCTAAAGATGATCCAAACTCGCCAATCTATGGTATGCCAATTCTTGAAGCGCATAAGGCACGTACTATCATGGTAATCAAACGTTCAATGGCAACTGGTTATGCTGGACTCGATAATGACCTGTTCTACAACGAAAAAACTATGATGATTTTCGGTGATGCGAAGAAAGTGGTCGAGGATATGACCAAAGCAATTAATGGCACGGGTCACTAATTTCTAAAAAATAATGAAAGCCATCTTAGGGTGGCTTTTTTTATAATCTTATTTAATGTAGGCAAACAAAATTTATTCTAAACTACTATATAGTATTCAATTTAGCTTTCCTCATCTGTTTTATGGTATTTATTAAAAATTAAAGAAATCATTTATAACCCTTTCTATTATTTATATTGAATCTACTGTCTTATAGACTGGCAGGGTTAAGCCTGCAGGTTTAATTTAAATTGCTATTTCTTTTATAAAAAATATATTAAAGAAAATAATTGATCTGTTTTACGCCTTATATCTTCTATCTTTAATCCGTATACCTTACTTAATAGGAGTAGTAATGCATAGTATATTTGCTCGAAATAAATACTTTTAAAATGGTGGGCAATATGCTGCCTCACCTTTTCATATTGAATGCGGGAGAATAGGGAGTTTTAAATATTGCTATTCAGGAGGATTTAACCGGTTTGAAATTTTATGCATTATTCGACTTAAACTGGTCAAAAAAAACAGATCATATCCAAAAAATAAGTGGCATATCGGTTTTTTAACAGCTTTATATAATGAATTATTAAAAAGGTATTAAATATAAAAAAGCGACCGAAGAGGTCGCTTTTTCAGGGAGTTTTACGCTACAGATTCGGGTGCATTACGCCATAAGCTTTCTAGATCGTAGAACTTACGTGCAGTAGGTAGCATCACATGTACCACTACATATCCTAAATCAATCAGGATCCATTCTGCATCACGTTCACCTTCAATACCTATAGGACGGAAACCGGCTTTACGTGCTTCATCAGCAACATTATCAGCCAAAGCTTTTACATGACGTGTTGATGTACCACTTGCGATTACAATTGCATCAGCAACATTACTGATTGAACTGACATCAAGTTCAATAATATCTTTAGCTTTTACATCGGTTAAAGCATTGTGCACAACTTTTAAGCATTCCTGCACACTCTGGCTTTGAGAATTCATGGCGAGATCGTAAGAATTAGACACGCTGGGCGATGGTTCTAAATTCATAAAAAACATATTTTCCAGACTATTATTCAGTATCTAATATAGCGCTTTTATGAACAGATTTCAAATTATCGCGCGTAACATTTTATGTATTAAATCTGATCAGGAAAATATTTATTTTTCCAGTGAAAAGAAGCGTTTGAGTGAGCTCTTGGTTTATACTCTGCGGCAATAAATCCTGAATATTTACTTTGCTTTAACCAAGTGAAAATCTCTGAATAAGAAATCTGGGCCGTATCAGGCTCATGTCGTCCCGGGCAGTCAGCAAACTGGATATGTCCAATTGAAGCAATATTTTCTTGCAAGGATGCCAACACATCTTCACCCATCATTGCCATATGGTAGCAATCATATTGCATTTTTAAGGCTGGATGGTTGACTGCTTCAAGCATTTCCTGAGCCTGTGCTATGTTTTGTACCAAGAAGCGTGGCATGTCTGTGGCATTGATCATCTCAAAAACTGGCTGAATTCCCTGCTCTGTCGCAAGGTGACAGGCCAGTTTCAAGTTGTGTGCCAAGGTGTTTAGACAAGGCAGTAAATCTGCATCTTCGGGCTGTTTGCCGGCCAGTATATTTATACTGGGTACTTTAAGTGCTATAGCATAATCAATGGCCTGTTCAAGAGCACGATGAAAGGCAATTTCCTGCCCCGGGACTCCTGCTAGGCCATTACCGCCTTGCATCAGGTCGCCAGCCGGTACATTGATCAGACATAGACCCAATTTGTATTTGTGCAGCTGTCTGGCAATCTGTTCTATTTCGAGCTCATAAGGAAACTGGATTTCGACATGCTGGAAGCCATGCGCATGAGCAAGTGCAAAACGCTCAATGAGTGGCACTTCAGTAAAGATCATAGACAGATTGACTGCAAGCTTGCTCATATTTTCATTCCTTGAACAATTAAGATTTGACCTGCTGAATCACGGTAGCCAGGTCTTTTTTCGCAAAACCATTTTGCTGGTGTGAAGTTAACTGTGTTAAGGCCTGCTTTGCTACAGGTATATCAAGTTTGAACTGTTCTGCCAGCTTAACTGCATTTCCTAGATCTTTTGATAAAGTCTGCACTTTCCATTGTACCGGTTCAAATACATGAGTAGCCATACGCGGAGCAAGAATCTGAAACGGTTTTGAGTCGGCAAAACCACCTGCAAGTGCAGGAGCTAATAGCCGGGTATCAACACCAGCCTGTTCTGCTAGTGCAACTGCTTCGGCAATTAATGTACTGTTGGCCGCAACAATGAGCTGGTTGCAGATTTTGGTCGCCTGACCTGTGCCTGTTTCTCCCATACGAGTCACACGTTGTGACAAAACATTGTAGACTAAGGTGAGGTCCTGAATTTTTTCAGCATTTCCACCAGCGAAAATCACTAGTGTTCCCTGTTCGGCTCCTGCTGTACCCCCTGATACGGGAGAGTCAATCCAGTTGACATGTTGCCGTCGGGCTGCCTGTGCCAGTTCCAGGGTTTTATCTACTGATAGACTGGAAAAATCTACAATGGTCTGGCCGGGTTTTAAATAGGGCTGGATCTGGTTGAAAACTTGCTGGACAGCCTGATCATCTGCCAGACAAGTCAGAATAATTTTATAACGTCCCAGTTGCTCCAGATCTAATGCTTTTGCACCTGTGTCAAGCAGGGGGGCGCAAGCAGAAGCTGTCCGGTTCCAGACTGCGACCTGAAAGCCGGCATGAATCAGGCGTGCAGCCATGCGGCTTCCCATCAGTCCCATGCCTAAAAATGCTATTGGAGTGTCACGGTTAAAACTCATCAGTCTCGCTCTCTATTATTTGTATTGACGCGGCAGATATTCAATTTCAGGACGTTTATCTTTTTGACGGGCAAGACGTGTGTTTTTTGCTAGTAATAACTTGAATTGCCAGATTTTTTCTAGCCGTAATGACTGTTTTGGCTGATGTTGCATTGCTTCCAGAACCCGTTTTGCAGCCAGTAAAGCATCAGGTGAGCGTTGCAGCATTTCTTGTGCCAAAGCTTGAGCCCGTACTAGAGGCTGTTCATCCAAATGAGTTACTAAACCAATTTCTTTGGCATATTGAGCTTTGAAAATCCGTGCGGTCAGTGTTAATTCCTTAGCCAGATCTATACCCACCAGACCTTTTAAAGAACGTGACAGACCCATATCAGGAACTAGGCCCCAGCGACTTTCCATGATCGACATCTTTGTTTCAGGGTGGGCAATGCGAATATCGGCAGCCAGTGCAAGCTGCATTCCAGCACCAAAACAGAAACCTTCGAGGGCTGCAATTACCGGAACTGGCAGGTTTTGCCAGACCAGAAAGGCTTTCTGGAAAAGGCTTTGACCGGGTTTGAGCAGCTCCCAAACAGCATAGGCCCGGTTTTTAGGATTATTGAGGTCACCCAGATCAATACCCGCGCTAAATACATTGGCCTCACCTGTTAGAATAACACAGCGGATGGAACGATCTTTTTCTATAGTTTTGGCTGTACTGACCAGTTCACGTAACAAAGCAAAACTCATTGCATTACGTTTCTCTGGCCGGTTCAGATAGACTATCGCTATCCCATTATTTTTTTCTATACGCAGTAGTGCCATTTTTCTAACTCTTATTTTCTCTCTTGAGGCTGAGCATACCATTGCATGACCTCAGATGCATGACAGCCGAGTCACGTAAATGAGCTGTGTCTTGCATTTAAGTCAATTAATTTGCTTTAAGAAGCATCCAGAATGTGCCGGGCAGCAGTCTCAACTTCATGAATGATTGCTGTTAGTTCATCAAAACGGTTTAAGGTTTCCTGAATAAAAGCTTCATCTGCCTTACGGCGTTCTTTGCGCAAGGTAGAGACAAACTGTTCAAAACTTCCGCTGGTCTCCTGTAACTTGGGCGTACCTACATAACGGGTGGCGCCATATAGACGGTGCAGTACATGTTCAAGCTGGGGAAAATCTTCCAGCTCAATCAATTGCTGCATTTCAGCCAGTTCAGCCGGAAAACTGTCCACCAACATCTTAAGCAGATCATGGGCCAGGTCTTCCTTGTTCGCTGCCAGTTGAAGGCTTTGTTGCCAGTCCAGAACTTCAGGGTCTAGAGCATCAAGTAAAATACCGCTTTCAATTGCGGGAGGCTGATTAAACTGATTATTGGTCCACTGCGTCAGGATATGAATCAGCTGATCAATTTGAATGGGTTTGGTGACATAGTCATCCATCCCTACTTTCAGCAGTTTATTTTTTTCATCGGCTAAAGCATGAGCAGTCAGGGCGATAATCGGTAGATGGACTTCTCCCTCTAGCGTTGACTCCAGTGAGCGGATAGCCCGGGTGGTGTCAATTCCCGACATTACCGGCATCTGGATATCCATAAAGATCAGGTCAAATAGTTTTTCTTTGCGCTCAATCTGATGATGCAGGATATCTAGTGCTTCCTGCCCACTGAGCGCTTTGGTGGTTGTAACGTTAAGCTCGCCTAGTAATGCCTCAAGTACAATCAGATTTGGTAAGTGATCATCGACAGCCAATATATGCAAGCCACGGCCATTAAAACTTTCAAGGCTATCCTGTTCAAATACTGGCTGGTTGCTGAGTAGCTGAATTAATGCGGTACGGCTAAGAGGCTGATACAGAGGACGTGCACGATATTCAGTAAGAATATTCGGCTCAAGCACCATCTGGTATCCATAAACAGCAAGATGTCCCGAATAGCGGCTACGAATTTCTTTTAGTAATGCTTCACTGTCACCACTATGGTCTACAATGAGCCAAGTATTCTCACTCTGGTCTTTTAGCTGGTTCAGGCGGCTGAACAGATCCAGGATTGACTGTGTCTCAGTATGCTTAACCTGATAATTTTCCAGATAATGACGCAATACGTTAGCAGTAGCTGGATGGGCCAAGAAGGATAAAACATGAATATGTTCGAAATTCGGATGTTGCTGTTCATGCTCATCTTCTACGCCAAACATGGCGGTAAACCAGAATGTTGAGCCCTTTTCTGTAGGTGCACGCTCCTGATTATCTTCAAATCCGATTTGTCCCTGCATCAGGTGTACTAACTGTTTAGAGATTGCAAGCCCTAGACCTGTTCCTCCAAACTGGCGTGTTACCGAAGTATCACCCTGTGAGAAAGACTCAAACAGTTTTTTGCGATCAGTACCGCTCAGACCAATGCCGCTATCCTGCACACTGAAATGTAAGAGACATTGTTCCATACCATCTTGTTCCATCCGCGCCCGGACAATAATCTCGCCATCTGGGGTGAATTTGATTGCATTGGAAATCAAATTGGTCAGAATCTGCTTGAAGCGCAGTACATCACCTACAATATATTGCGGAACATCATCACCATAATAAAATGCCATATCGATCTGTTTTTGTGCGGCAAGGGGTGACAGCATATCCATTACATCAAAAATAGCTTCCTCAAGGTCAAATGGTGCAGTTTCAAGCTCAAGCTTACCGGCATCAATTTTAGAAAAATCCAGTACATCGTTAATCAGGGCCAGCAGGTGAGCAGAAGATTTACGGATAGTCTGCAAATACAGATTCTGCTCATTGCTAAGATTATCCTGCCTTAGCATCAAGTGAATAAAACCGTCAATACTGTTTAGCGGGGTACGTAATTCATGCGAGATATTGGCTAGAAATACTGACTTGGCCTGATTTGCAGAAATTGCCTGATCGCGTGCCTGACGATAAGTAATATTCTGAACCTCTAGGGTGTCCAGTGTCCGGCGCAGGTCATCTTCAGTCTGTTCGGTATGTTCTTTTAGCTCCAGAAAGCTAAAATGTAGGCGTTTCACTACATTGGCAATATCGCGCTGTAAGAGTCTCAGCTCGCCAGTACTGTTAATAATAATGTGCTGGTCTAAAGTATCGACATTTAACCGCTGTAGCTGCATGCGGATCTCATACATCGGTGCAATCCAGCGCCGTGAATAGAAATTCAGGCACAGTAACAGCAATAATAAGGTTAAAAGCCCGGTAGCGATCAACACTATCATGACCCGGTAACGCGCAATTTCCAATGGCTGGTTGTCCATTTCAATAACCAGCCAAGCTTTATTGGCTGGATCAGAAGATATCTGCAAGCCATAAAGATGATTGTGATGATAGGAAACAGGTCCAAAAAAGATAGAGTTTTGTGGAGGCTTTATTTGGGATGGCTCGCTTTGGAAGCCTATATCCAAATAGCTTTTACCATTTTTATCAATAATCATGGCACCTTGCAGGTGCTGCTCAATAAACATGTACTGTAGAATGTTACGTGCTTGAGTGTAACGGTCGGGGTTTTGACTAAGCAAATAAAACAACTGCTGGGCTACATGCTCATAGCGAGTCAGAATTGCAGTGGCTGTATGGCGCTGCTGGGCCTTAGCCGCATTCGAAGTTTCAGTTAAAACCAGTGCCGCGCCAACACATGCAAGAACCATAATGGGGACAAAAATCAAGGCAATAAGCTGCCCATAGGCATGATTTAAATGTAGGCGCTTGGATAGTTTCTTATTCAGATTCGACATGGCTTGAGCTGTTCATTCCCCATGCAGGCATATTAGCATGCTTTATATAAAACTGGCCGTGCATTAAGTGGTTTTAAGAAAAGCACGTTAAATGAGTGCAGGCGCAAGCATTTTTTCATACAATACTGATCACCTCGATATAGGTGCATACAATGACAACGATGACCCCTGACTTTACCGCGGATAAATTTCTGCTGGACTATTATGTTGGAAAAACTCCACTGGTACGTTTACAGCGCTTGGCTAGCCACACTCGAGCGACTGTGCTAGCCAAGCTTGAAGGAAATAATCCAGCTGGCTCGGTAAAAGACCGCCCTGCTTATAATATGATTATGCAGGCTGAAAGGCGTGGACAGATCAAACCGGGTGATACGCTCATTGAAGCCACAAGTGGAAATACCGGTATAGCGCTAGCAATGGTAGCGGCTATGCGTGGTTATAAAATGAAGCTGATCATGCCGAGCAATATGAGTCAGGAACGTAAAGATGCTATGCTGGCTTATGGTGCTGAGCTGATTGAGGTGACACCACAGCAGGGAATGGAAGGTGCCCGTGACCTCGCGCTGCAAATGGAGCAGGACGGTAAAGGTCTGGTGCTTAACCAGTTTGGAAATCCGGACAATGTAGAGGCCCATTATCTCACCACAGGACCAGAAATCTGGAAACAGACGGGGGGTAGAATTACCCATTTTGTCAGCTCTATGGGTACGACCGGTACCATTATGGGGGTATCAAAATATCTTAAAGAGCAGAACCCGGATATCCAGATTGTGGGCTTGCAGCCATCTGAGGGTTCAAGTATTGCAGGTATTCGCCGCTGGCCCGAACAATATCTTCCTACAATTTTTGACCGTAGCCGTATTGACCGCACGATCGACATTCCACAGATTGAGGCTGAACGCACTATGCGCAGATTGGCCCGGGAAGAGGGAATTAGTGCCGGAACTTCATCAGGTGGAGCGGTCTGGGCTTCTTTACAGCTTGCAGAAGAAAATCCGGATGCCGTCATCGTTTGTATAATTTGTGATCGTGGTGACCGTTATCTGTCTACCGGTTTGTTTTCAGCTGAAGATAAATAATTATTCAAGAGAATTACATGCGCTTACCTGTCCTGATTTTTGATATCGAAACACTGACCGACTTGAAGGCAGGTGCGCACCTGTACAATCTGGATTTACCGGATGATGAGCTTGAACAGGCTTTGATTAAGCTGCGTCGCCAAGAAGCAGGGACCGATTTTCAGCGTCTGTCTTTACACGAGATTGTCTGTATTTCAGGCCTCTGGGTTGATGAACATGGCATGCGGCTATTTTCTTTTAGTCAGGAGCAGTATGCTGAGGCAGAGATTCTCAGAAAGTTTCTTTCCATTTTTGAAAAGCGTCATCCAATTCTGGTGAGCTGGAACGGGTCACAGTTTGACTTACCCGTTATTTTATTTCGCACCATGTATCATGGTCTTTCTGCTCCGAGCCTGTTTGATCAGGGCGAAATTGATATTCAGAAGCGCTATAATAATTACCAGAACCGTTATCATCACCGTCATGTCGATCTAATGGACGTGATGGCCATGTTTAATGGTCGCAATTTTCAGAAACTTGATGACGCTGCACAATTGCTGGGTTATCCGGGCAAGCGTACAGAAGGTTACCGAGTGTCTGAGCAGGTACAGCATGGTGAATGGCTAGAGCTAAGCCAACACTGTGAAGGAGATGTGCTAAATACTTGGTTGATCTATCTGCGCTGGCTACTGTTGAAAGGTCAATTGCTTGCAGAGGATCATCGTTTCTGGATTCAATCCACAATTGCGTATTTAAGCCAGCAGCCGCAACAGGCCGAGTTTGTTCGCCTGTGGCAAGACAGTTCGCAACATACCGAATTTACTTCACATTATATTTTTCCTACAGTTAGAGATTAGGTTATTTCCTTGAGACACAAAGCTAAACCGCGTTCGGCTCAACCTGCGCACTATGTATTTAAGGTTGAGGCGCTTTCCCATGAAGGACGGGGTATTGCTCACTATGGAAATGAGCCGGGACATCCGGCAGAAAAGCAGGGTAAAAAGATTTTTATTACCGGTGCCTTGCCAGGCGAAACTGTTCAGGCCCGAATCACTCATCACACCAAAAGATTGGAAGAAGCAGACAGTGTTCAATTACTGAGTGAGCCATCCTCATATCGGATTGAACCCGTCTGTCCGCATTTTGGTCTATGCGGAGGATGCAGTCTTCAACATATGCACCCAGATGAACAGATCCGTTTCAAGCAAGATGTCCTAGCTTCACATCTTAAGCATTTTGCTGCCATTGAACCTGAAGAGTGGCTACCCGCTTTACGTTCGACCCGAGAAGACTACCGTCGTAAAGCCCGTATAGGGGTGCGCTTTTTAGCTAAAGAGCAAAAGCTGAAATTTGGTTTTCGTGAGCGTCAAACTAATCATCTGGTCTCTATTCAGACCTGCAAGGTGCTGGACCGAGCTATGGCTGACCACTTAAATGGGCTACAATTGTTACTCGAAAGTCTAACAGCCAAAGCAGCCATTGGGCATATAGAATTGGCCATGGGTGATCACGATATTGCTTTGGTCATTCGTAATATAGAGAAATTACCTCAAGTTGATGTCAACCAGTTAACACAATATGCGTTAAGCAGGCAGTGGCAACTATATTTGCAGCCTGCTGGACCAGAGAGTTTGTATCGGCTAGATCAGCCGGATGCATCAAATTATTTGCATTATCGTCTGGAAGAGTTCGATATCGATTTTGCTTTTTCTCCACTAGATTTTACTCAGGTTAACTCTACAGTGAACTCGCAAATGGTCAGTCTGGCATGTAATTTGCTAAATCTACAGCCAGGTGAGCGTGTACTTGACCTGTTTTGTGGATTAGGAAACTTTTCTTTACCTCTGGCTCGCTGTGTAGGTGAGACCGGTCAAGTAATTGCTGTAGAGGGAAGTGAAGATATGGTTAAACGCGGTACTGAAAATGCCCGTAGCAATGAATTATTGAACGTGCATTTCTATTCACAAGATTTAACAAAAGATTTTTCTTCTCATTCTTGGGCAAAGCAGGGTTTTGATGCATTATTAATTGATCCTCCGCGGGCAGGAGCAGAAGAAGTAATGCATTATCTTCCTAATTTTAATGCGAAAAGAATCGTTTATGTTTCATGTAATCCAGCAACTCTGGCAAGAGATGCAGGTATTTTGGTAGAGCATGGGTATCAGTTAAAAAAAGCTGGTGTGATGGATATGTTTACTCATACCGGGCACGTAGAATCAATTGTGTTATTTGAAAAAATTAACAAGATAACCGATTAAAAAACATGAGTTACATGTGTATAGGAGAAGGGTATGGTCACAGTACGTGAGCAGCTTCCTGGACGACTAACCGAGTTGTCTGATGAAGCGACTGTCGAGCATGCCGAAGAAGCACAGCTGGATTTAGTCTCATGGCTAGACCGCGTGCGTGATATTCTGGGTGGGGCAGAGCTGAAGCAGCTAGAAGAAGTCGCTCAGCTAACATTAGAAAAAGAGCTGGAAACCAACGTCAATCACCGATCCAACACCTTTTATACGGGTGTGGAAATGGCAGATATTCTGGCGCATCTGCATGTAGATGAAGATACGCTCTCAGCGGCTATGTTGTACCGCAGTGTACGTGAAGGGATTACCAGTCTTGAACTGGTGCAGGAACGATTTGGTGAGAATGTCTATAACTTGGTCAAGGGCACCTTGGCCATGGGTAAACTCTCTGAACTGATTGAAAAAAATAAACGTCTCGAAGATCATTTTAATAATAATCAGCGCGAGCATTTGACCGGCATTTATAAAATGCTGATTTCAGTCACTGAAGATGTGCGTGTGGTCTTAATTAAGCTGGCTGAACGTACGTATGCCTTGCGTGAACTGGCTAAGTCTTCTAAAGAGCGTCAGGAGCGGGTAGCACGGGAAATTCTGACGATTTACTCGCCACTGGCGCACCGTTTGGGCATTGCACAGCTTAAGTGGGAGCTTGAGGATCTGGCATTTCGCTACTTGGCTCCTGAGCGTTATAAAGAAATTGCATCTTTACTCAATGAAAAACGTCTGGAACGTGAACATTATATTCAATTTGTCATCGATAAACTGAAAAATGAACTGGCTGATTACGGGATCGAGGCAGAGATTACCGGCCGTGCCAAACATATTTATTCAATTTACCGTAAGATGAAAAGCAAGAGCTTAAGTTTTGATCAGCTCTATGATATTCGTGCTTTGCGGGTACTCGTGCACAGCGTACCAGAGTGTTATCACGCTCTCGGGATCGTGCATCAAATCTGGCGACATATACCGCATCAGTTCGATGACTATATTACCAACCCTAAAGGCAATGGTTACCGCTCCTTGCATACCGCAGTAATTGCAGAAAATAAGTCTCTAGAGGTTCAAATCCGGACTTATGACATGCATGAAGAAGCTGAGCTTGGTGTATGTTCACACTTTAACTATAAGGAAGGTTCTAAAACCACTGACCATTCCTTTAATCATCGCTTGCATTCTTTACGGGCGGTTCTTGAGCATTATCAGGAGCGTAATGAAAGTAGTGGCTATCAGCAGAGTGATGAAACCGAGAATTTTGAGCATATTCAAGAATTTGAGGATTTTGAGAAAATTTATGTCTTTAGCCGTGATGGTGACATTAAAGAATTACCCCGGGGTTCGACCGTACTTGATTTTGCCTACCATGTACATACTGAAGTCGGCAACAAATGCTATGCCGCACGGGTCAACCAGCGTTACGTCCCTTTAACCTACAGCCTGAAAACAGGTGAGCAGGTAGAAATTCTTACCAAAAAAGACCGGGAACCGAACCGGGACTGGCTGGTGAATTCTCTAGGTTATATTCGCACCGCGCGAGCACGCGATAAGTTGCGTCACTGGTTCAGACAGCAGGACCGGAGCAAAAATCTTGAAGTGGGGCGTGATCTGCTGAATAAAGAGTTATCGCGTCTGGCAATTCATCCAAAGAGCATTGATTTAAGTGATTATTGCAATCATTTTAACGTTAAAAGTGGTGATGATATTCTGATTGGGCTGGTGAATGGAGACCTGAGCCTGCATGCCCTAATTAATCAGGTGAACCGGCACATGCATCTGGATCAGGACGAGCCTGAGCTGGTACTCAAACCGACACTGAATCCACGTGCCAGTCATACTTTATCGGCGCATGGTATCCTGATCGACGGGCTGGACAATGTCGAGTTGCATATTGCCCAATGCTGTCAGCCAGTACACGGTGAAAGTATTGCGGGCTATATTACCTTAAACCGAGGAGTCAGCATTCATAAGGTGGGATGCCCGGATTATATGCGTATGATCAGTCAAGAGCCTGAGCGTGCAGTTGAAGCAGACTGGGAAATGCAGCCTACTCGTGGCCAGAGTGTGCAGATTGTGGTAGAAGCCTATGACCGTCGCGGTCTGCTTAAAGATCTGACTCAGGTCATCTTTGCAGACCAGATCAATATCCGGCAGGTCAATACTATCTCTGAAGCTGATGGTATTGCCAATATGAAGTTGTTGATTGAGGTTAAAGGGCTAGCACAATTATCACGTTTGCTTGCCCGTTTGGAGCAGCAACCAGGAATTATCAGCGCACGCCGTCTGGTTCAAGGTAATTAGATCTAAAATTTCTAAAAAAAATATGCTTCTAGTGAGAAGCATATTTTTATTTTAATCGGTAGAAGTAGAAATTTTTTAATCTATTTTTTTCGGCTTAAAGCCAGATTAGTCAGGCGGTTTATAAATTGCGGGCTGATCTGTGAAAGCTGAAAAAGAAATTTGGTTTTTAGGCCAACTGGTTGATGTGTAGGAGTCAAAAAAGTAGTTTTCATATTGGCAAGCTGATAAATTTTTTGGGCAACATCTTCTGGTGTCAACGAAATACCCATATTCTGGATGGTGCCGGCATCCATATCTTTTACCATAGCAGTCTGTACAAATAATGGCATAACATCTAAAACACGAATTCCAAATTTTTGCCACTCTACATCAAGCCCTTCGGTAATACCGCGTACTGCAAACTTGCTGGCTGAATAGGAAACCAGGTCAGCCTGTCCATAAATAGCTGAGGCAGAAGAGAGGTTGATCACGCGTGCAAAAGAGGCTGTTTTTAAGTGAGGTAACGCTGCATGGCAACCATTTATTACACCCTTAATATTAATGTCAACTGTACGGTGATGGGCAGAAATTGGTGTATTTTCAAAAGCACCAGAGTATAAAACTCCTGCATTATTAACCAGAATATTGAGTTCTCCAGCCCAGCTAACAAATTCGTCTAATGCCATGTTCCATTGATGATAGTCGGAAACATCCAGTTGCCCCGCCATTGCATTGGATCCTAAAGCTTGTGCCAATTGCTGTGCTTGTGCGTAGTTAATATCATATAGACCAACTTTGTAACCCTTCTGGTAGAAGAGCCGTGCAACTGCGGCGCCAATTCCTTGAGCTGCACCACTGATCAATATACTGTGTGTCATACTTATTCTCTTTATTGATATTTTAATTATTAACAATCAGCCTGACTGTTATTGCAGGCCTATCTTAACAAAAGCCACATGATTTGGCACAGGTGAATGTAAAGCAGGACAAAAGATGAAAAATTCAGAGCAGTCAATTAAGGAGCTATTGGCGATTATGCAGGAACTCCGGCAAAAATGCCCATGGGATCGCGAACAGACACCCTTGAGCCTGACACGCTATGCAATTGAAGAAGCCTATGAGGTCGAAGCCGCAATACGTGAAGGCGATATAAGCGAAATCCGTGATGAACTGGGAGATCTGCTGCTACAGGTAGTATTCCAGGCACAGATGTACAGTGAACAAGGTGCATTTGATTTTCAGGATGTGGTCCAGGCGATTTCTCAGAAACTTGTGCGTCGTCATCCCCATGTGTTTAAGGCTGAACAATCTGATCGTCTAACTCAAGAAGATGTCAGCCAGCTCTGGCAGCAGATTAAGCAGCAGGAAAAACAAGGTAAGCCTGCTGCCCGGCTAAATGAAATCAAGCATGGCCCAGCATTAGTTCAGGCCGAACAAATACAGAAGAATGTGGCAAAAATCGGTTTTGATTTTCCGGATGTAAACAGTGCTTATAGGAAGCTTGAAGAGGAGTTACTCGAACTGAAAGAGGCGATATATCATCAAAATTCCGATGAAATTATGGATGAGTTTGGCGATTGTCTATTTTCACTGATCAATGTAGGCCGTAAACTTCATGTTTCCAGTGAGATGGCTTTACTTTCAACCATCCATAAATTTAGAACCCGTTTTGCTTTTATCGAGGATCAGGCCATACAGCAACAGCGAACTTTAGAACAGCTGAGTCTGGAAGAAATGGATCAACTCTGGGAGCAAGCTAAACAACAATTAAAATGAAGAGCTCTATATCGTGATGAAAAACATCAATAAATTTTTCCGGTTAAAAGAAATATTATCTCCAATGTTGGGTTTGCTGGGGTGTCTCTGGCTAGTAAGTGCTGGTCAGGTACAGGCACAACAGTTTGATGATTCTTATTTGAAATGGAAAAACCAGCAATTGGATCATGACCGCCGCCTATTGCAGCAAACTGGTTCAATGACGATATCATCGGGACAAGCAGCCCAGATCAGTACAGAAAAAGTGAGTCTGAACCGTGGTACTGCTGATCAGTTGCAGCAGGCACTGAGTGGCGTGGGCGAAAAGAAAGCTCAGGCAATTGTGGAATATCGTAACAAAAATGGAAAATTCAATAGCATCGAAGATTTGCAGAAGGTCAAAGGCATTGGGCCCAAGGTATTTGAAAAAAATAAATCGCGTCTGACATTGTAAGTTGTTACGCTAGTTGATATAAGAACTCAACAAACAATAGGGCAATATTGAGATTCAAATTGCCCTTTAATCATGTTGGAGCTATGATTACAGCATCTTAGCAAATTTACGTCCTGACGTAGGAGACAGCGTCTTTTGCAAACTTTGCGCGCGTCAAAATGTGGTTTATCAACCACTCAATTACCTTCTTCTATTTTAGATGTTATCGAAAGTTTAACCAAGGCCGGTTATGAAGCTTATATCGTTGGTGGCGGTGTAAGAGACCTGATGCTGGGGTTAAACCCTAAAGATTTCGATGCTGTAACCAATGCAACTCCTTCACAGATCAAGGATGTATTTGGGCGTCGCTGCCGTATTATTGGCCGCCGTTTTGAATTGGCTCATGTGTATTCTGGCCGTGAACTGATTGAAGTGGCAACTTTTCGTGCTCCTCCTAAAAAAGCTGTGACCAGTGCCTCAGGCATGATCCTGCGTGATAATAACTGGGGCAGTATCGAACAAGACTTTTCCCGCCGTGATTTTTCTATTAACGCCCTGTATTATCAGCCGCATAAAGGTATTGTGCTTGATTTTTGTGATGCGGTTCAGGATATCAAAAATAAAACCTTGCGTTTGCTTGGTGATCCGGTACAGCGTTTTGAAGAAGATCCAGTACGGATGCTACGCACTTTGCGTTTTGCAGCTAAACTGAATTTCAAAATTGATCCAGCTATTCTGAAAATTTTTACAGCCGAGCTGGCACAACTGCTCCGTGATGTGTCTCCGCACCGTTTGTATGACGAATCACAAAAGCTGTTTACTATGGGGCACCTGGCACGTGTGCTACCGATGCTTATTGATTTTGATATCTGGAAGCAGTTATTTGCAGATATCCGCCCGAATATTACTGCCTTTATAGAGTTGGCTGCGAAAAATACTGATCATCGTATTCAGATCGGTAAAACTATTAATCCAGCATTCTTCTATGCTGTACTACTTTGGGAGCCCTTCCTGGAGCGCTATGAATTTTATAGCGGTAAAGGTATTGTCGCTGCTGAGGCGCGTGCTCAGGCTGGGCTGGATGTACTTAAGCGTCAAGCCACACGTACTGTTATTCCACGTTTTGCAGAAACCTTTATTCGTGAAGTCTGGGAAATGCAGAGCCGTTTGCTGAATCCGAAACCTCAGCAAATTGAAGCCTTGGCCAGCCATGCGCGTTTCCGTGCCGGCTTTGACTTTTTATTATTGCGTGAGAAGGCAGGGGACCCAACGACTCAGGGAATGGGGCAATGGTGGGATGCTTACCAGAATATGGGAGCTGATGAAAAAGAAAAAACTATTAGTCAGTATAACCGGCAGCGTGCCAAGAATCGCCGTAAACAGAACGAAGATGTACTGGATGAAGTAAAGCATCTGGAAATTGAACCCTTAGTCGATATCCCCGAACCGCGTAGCCGACGTGCTAGAAAAGCACGTAAGCCGGAGGTTGATCATGAAGCGGTTAAAGCAGCAGAATCTGTGGGAGACTTCAATAGTGATCATCCGATTATGAAGCGCAAACGGGTAAAGCGTGACCTCAGTCAAGTGGTATTTGGACCAACACAATGAGTACCATTGCTTATATTGGCCTAGGCAGCAATCTCGGTGACTCACGCCAGATTTTAACTCAAGCTGTATCAAGACTTAGTACGTTGGGGCCGGTAAAAGTTTCCAGGTTATATCAGAGTCCGCCTATGGGGCCTCAAGACCAGCCGCATTATTATAATGCCGTAGCACAGCTTGAAACTGTGCTTGAGCCTTTGCCTCTATTAGATCAGTTGCAAGCTTTTGAGCAGGAAGCCGGGCGGGTGCGTCTACGCAGGTGGGGCGAGCGGACACTAGATTTGGATCTTTTGCTTTATGGTCAGCAGTCTATACAACATGAACGGCTGAATGTGCCACATATTGGACTGCTGGAGCGGGATTTTGTTGTTATTCCACTGCTTGATCTGAATGTGAGTCTCAGCGTAAATGGACAGCTACTTCAACAACTGGATTTGGTCCAGCAATCAGAACTTACTGTTTTGGCCGATGAACAATGGGCCAGCATTTAATCTATATATTTAAGATACTGTGCAAGAGGATATCTTCATGATTAGTCTGAGTGATTTAAGACAGTTCAAAGCTCAGGGGCGTAAATTTTCTTGCCTGACTTGCTATGATTCCAGTATGGCAAAAGCCATGGAACTTGCTGAAATTGATTCTATTCTGATTGGTGATTCACTGGGAATGACAATTCAGGGTCATGACTCAACATTACCGGTACTGGTTGAAGATATGGCTTATCATACTGCTGCAGTGCGTCGTGGTAATCAGCATGCCATGATTATGACTGATCTTCCTTTTATGAGTTACGCCACTCTGGAAGATGCGCTCAAAAATGCTCGCATCGTAATGCAGGCCGGTGCTCAGATGGTCAAGATTGAAGGTGGGGCATGGTTATCTGAAACAGTACAGAATCTGACCCGTAATGGTATTCCGGTTTGTGTACATCTTGGTCTAACGCCGCAGTCTGTTCATGTTCTCGGTGGTTACAAGCTACAGGCAAAAAGTCGTGAAGCCGCTGATCAGCTAATTGCTGACTGTAAAGCATTAGTTGAAGCAGGGGCAGCGGTATTATTACTCGAATGTGTACCTGCCCAGCTGGGTAAAGAAATTACTGAACTGTTTCCGCATACTCCAGTGATCGGTATTGGTGCTGGTGCAGAGACGGATGGCCAAGTACTGGTCGTACAGGATATGTTGGGACTGTCTTTTGGGCGTGTAGCACGCTTTGTGCGTAATTTTATGAAAGAGCAAAGTGGTGAAACTGCGATTCTGGATGCGTTCAAGGCCTACCATCAGGCAGTACAGAATCAGTCTTTTCCAGCTAGAGAACATACTTTCCAGGTTGAGTTGTAATTTATGAAAACTGAAGTGACCATTCAAGGATTAAGTGCCTCTCTAAATCCTGCTCGTACAGCGCGTAAAATTATCGGTTTTGTACCGACTATGGGAAATTTACACGAAGGTCATCTGAATTTAGTGCGTGAGGCACGTAAATTATGTGATGTTGTTGTCGTCAGTATTTTCGTAAATCCAATCCAGTTTGGGCCGAATGAAGATTTCGAAAATTATCCGCGTACCCTGGAGCAGGATAGTCACCTGCTGGCAGATGCTGGCTGCGATATAATTTTTGCACCAAGTGTAGAGCAAATGTATGGTTCACAACCTCGTCTGACCAATATTAGCGTGGGTAAAATTACGGATGATCTGTGTGGGAAATCACGTCCGGGTCACTTCGATGGTGTAGCTGTAGTCGTAACCAAGCTGTTTAATATAGTACAGCCGAATTATGCATTTTTTGGCCAGAAAGATTATCAGCAATTGGCAGTCATTCGCCAGCTGGTACGTGATTTGAATTTGCCTCTCGAGGTCATTGGAGTGCCAATTACCCGAGCTGCAGATGGACTGGCTTTGAGTTCACGTAATGGTTATCTGAGTACTGAAGAACGTCAGCTTGCTCCGTCAATTTATCAAAGTTTAAAAAATGCTGAACTCGAGTTACAGCAGGGCCAAGCTTTATCACAAGTGTTAGATCATGTGAAAAGCCAATTGACACAGGCGGGTCTGGTTGTGGAGTATGTAGAGGCGCGCACGCCTGAGCTCCAGGCTGTACATGAGTTTAATCAGAGTCTTGTATTGTTTGTAGCAGCCAAGCTTGGAAATACACGTCTGATTGACAACTTGCAGGTCAATTATTCTCACTGAAGCATAAAGATATAATAAGGACAGTTATTGCCATGAAGCGTATTTTGATCGTGACAGGACAATCCGGTTCAGGAAAATCATCTGCATTGCAGGTTCTTGAAGATTTGGGTTATTACTGTATCGACAACCTGCCATTGGCATTGCTGACAGAAATTGTTTTAAAATTAGATCGTGAAAATAATCTTGAGCAGCTGGCACTTGGTGTAGATGTACGTAGTACCCGGGCCGATTTACAAGAATTTGATCAGGTTTTTGAGCAGTTACAACAGCATGGGTCAGTTGATGTCATTTATCTGACTACACAGGATCAGGAACTGATTGCGCGATTTAGTGCTTCACGACGTCCGCATCCTTTGGCGAGCCGGTTTAAGAGCCTGAATGAATGTATTCAGGAAGAGAAACAGCTGCTCATGCCTATTCAGTTTCGTGCCACTGTACATATTGATACGACTGATAAAAGTGTACATGACCTGAAACACACCTTGCTTTCAAAATTGGGCCAAGCTAACCGTTTAATCCTGATTTTACAGTCATTCGGTTATAAGCATGGCATTCCATTAGATGCAGATTATGTATTTGATGTAAGGCATTTGCCCAACCCGCATTGGGACCTGGAATTACGCAAGTATTCGGGACTGGATGAGCCGGTAAGAAAATTCCTTGAATCAAGTGATCAACCCAATGAGATGTTCTTGGATATTTACCACTTTCTCAACAAGTGGCTCCCGGCCTTTGCCAAAGGCCATCGTCATTATATGACAGTATCGATCGGATGTACGGGTGGGCAACATCGTTCAGTTTATATCGTGGATAGACTAAAAAAATCGCTTGAGGCACAATGGTCTATTCAGGTCTTACATAGAGAAATGAAGCACTGGTCATGATTGATACAACAGTTGACGTAATTAACAAACTAGGTTTACATGCGCGTGCATCAGGTAAGTTGATTGAGGTTACGACCAAGTTTCGTTCTTCAATTCAGATCGGTAAAAATGATAAACTGATTGATGCAAAAAATATTATGTCCTTACTCATGCTTGGTGCAGGTAAGGGTACCACTTTGCGAATTGTGATTGACGGTCCGGATGAAGAAAAAGCTTTATCGGAAATTCAGGCATTATTTGCAGCAAAATTTTATGAGGCTGAATAACTGTGGCGCGTCGTCCAACACGTTTTACTGAAGAAGACTTTGAAGTTTTAGAGGGACGTGCAAGTAAAACTGAACAAAAAAAAGCAGTTCAGCGCATGGCTGCTTTAGGTGCACAACTGGCAGAGCTGCCACGTAAGCAAATTGAGAAGCTGCCGGTAGAAGAGCGTTTAATAGACGCTTTACTGGAAGTTGAATCAATAACTTCACATGAAGCCCGTCGGCGTCAATTCCAGCGGATCGGTAAGCTGCTGCGTAATGAAGATGAAACCATGATTCTCTCTTACCTGACGCCACAGCAAGGTGCAAAAAAACAGGCACAGCTCATGCGTTGGGTAGACCGTATTATTGACCAGGGTAATCCGGTTATTAATGAGTTTGTAAAACTTTATAATGCTGCTGAACGCCATACTTTACGTCAACATCTGCTGCGAATTCAGCGTGATGTTGCCAAGCAGGTAAGTGAAGAAGAATTGCTTGAATCTAAACACAAACTGGTCAACTATATCCAGCAGGTTGCTTTAATCTCGGATCAGAGATAACACAGTTAAGCAAAAGCGGTATATATGCCGCTTTTTTATTATAATCACTGAATGCATTATAATTTTTTAACTGAATCTTCATGCAGTGATTCATTGAGCTGGTCAATGACAATGGCCCAGTCATCGTCTGACTTCATGTGTTCCCGAATAAACTGGCTTTGTGCAGTGGTCCAGAAATTAGCTTCACTGATATAGACAGGAGCAGCCAGTTGATGCTGTTCAATAAATTGAGCAATAGCTGCTTCAGAAGAATCAAGCCCGAGCTGCTGAAATAAATGGGTCATGCGCGTAGTAGTTTTACTGCTCACTGCTATTCTCCTTATGTAAATAGGATTTTTATAGTATTTAAAATAATGAAATAGATAAAGTTTAATAATTTATCTAACTTGCTATGTATATAACTATATAGAGATTTATATCTTTACTTCAAGAATGAGATAAAAGCTGCAACGTTCGCTGATCTTCAGCTCCCTGAAAATATTTGTCTAGCAAAACTTGAAATAAAGGATTTTTGTGCTCACTGGCTCTCTTGAACAGTGTTAAAGAGGATTTTAATTTCATGTCATCAGGCGAGCCGAAAATTATATGAATATCTGTTTCAGATAAGTCAGCTAGAACTTGGCAGAGTTCCAGATAACGCTGGCCCAAAATTGGATGACGCAGAAAAGCTTGGGCTTCTTCCAGGTTATTGATACCGTAATAGGTCGCGGCATGGCTATGCCCTAATCCTTTAAGCTGTGGAAAGATAAACCACATCCAGTGGCTGCGCTTATGTCCGGTTCTAAGCTCATCCAGTGCTTGATTATAATATTGTGCCTGAGCTTGTATAAAACGGTTTAAATCCGCCATTTTACTTACTCCTATTTTTAATGGAAGCCAGCAGTTAAGCTGGCTGGTATGGAGTACGTCATTTAGAATTGGCTATTTTAGCCAAATTCACCTACTGAGCGCTCCTTGGCCCATTCACGTAAAATAAATTTTTGCAATTTTCCGGTGGAGGTCTTCGGAATATCAGTGATGATGATCTCTTTAGGCACCTTGAAGCGGGCTAGTCCCTGTTTACAGTGTTCAGTAAGTTCTTCCGCAGAAATACTTATACCCTCTTTTAACTCCACAAAAGCACAGGGTACTTCCTGCCAGCGTGGGTCCGGTTTGGCAACTACTGCAGCAGTTAGCACTGCCGGATGCTGATAAAGCACCTCTTCAACCTCAAGTGATGAAATATTTTCTCCGCCCGAAATAATTACATCCTTGGCACGATCAGTAATCTTGGCATAGCCATCAGGCTGACATACGGCGAGATCACCGGTATGGAACCAGCCCCCTTTAAACGCCTCTGCTGTTGCTTCCGGATTTTTTAAATAACCCTTCATGACAATATTACCGCGGAACATGATTTCCCCCATGCTCTGTCCATCATTTGGCACAGGTAGCATGGTTTCTGGGTCAAGTACCTTCATACCATCTTGAAGCGGATATGGAACACCTTGACGTGAATGTAATTGTGCCTGCTCCTGTATGGTCAGGTCACTCCAGCCTGCCTGTGATGCACAAAGTGCAGATGGGCCATAAGTTTCTGTCAATCCGTAAACATGCGTAACATTGATACCAATATTACGCATGCCTTCAATAATTGCAGCAGGTGGCGCAGCACCAGCCACCATGACTTCAACGCGATGATCAAAATAAGTTCGTTTCTCTGCTGGTGTATTGATCAGCATGGAAAGCACGATTGGAGCTCCACAGAAATAATCCACCTTATGCTCGGCAATCAGTTTAAAGATCAGTTCTGGGTCAACTTTGCGCAGGCAGACATTGGTCCCACCATTTGCTGCCATGGTCCAGGCAAAACACCAGCCATTACAGTGAAATAAGGGCAGGGTCCATAAATACGTTGCACGTGGCGTCATGCCACAGGCAATGATATTACTTGCAGCATTGATATACGCACCGCGATGATGATAAACCACTCCCTTGGGGTTGCCGGTAGTGCCTGAGGTATAGTTCAGACTAATAGCATCCCATTCATCTTGCGGTAGATGCCATTCAAAATCAGCATTGCCTTCAGTCAGCCAGTCTTCATATTCAATTTCACCAATGGGTGCATTAAAGCAGTTTTCATATTCGGCATCATCCACATCAATGACATAAATATCTTGTGAAACCAGTCCCAGCGCTTCTTTTGCTAAAGTAGAAAACTCAGGGTCGACCAGTAAAACTTTACTCTCTGCATGTTCGAGCATAAACGCTAAGGTTTTGGCATCCAGGCGGGTATTTAAGGTGTTCAGAACTGCCCCTGCCATTGGTACAGCAAAATGTGCCTCAATCATCGCAGGCACATTTGGCAAAAGCGCCGATACAGTATCGTTTTTCTGGATACCCAGCTTTTGCAGCTGATCGGCAAACTGCCGACAGCGCTGATAGGTTTCCCGCCAGCTAATCTGGCGTGAACCATGAATAATCGCTGCCTGATGAGGGTAGATATATGCCGCACGTTCTAGATAACGTAGAGGGGAAAGTGCCACGAAATTTGCAGGGGTGCGCGGTAATTCATCATAAGCACTCACCATTTTTATAACTCCCTTTCATCATTGTTTTATTCTTTCAGTTTATGAAAAGATAGGTCTTTCAGGTCCAGACTTCATTTATGCTTTAGTCTTAGTTTCTGTTTAATTACTATATAAATCAAATATTTAATTTTGATTCTAAAACTAAGATATTATTCTTTCAAATTATGGTGAAAGCTGTTTTGTAGGTTCAGTTCATTATGTACAATAAACTAAATCACTCACAACACAGGATTTTATCGTTTTTGCTGTTTCTTCATAAAGCCAAGACGTGTAAAATTCTTAACGAAATTTGTTCTATCCACCGTTTTTATATTTTTGAGGTTTTCCTCGATCATAATCTCGCGGTGAAATGCCCTATGGTACGGGGCATCACTCCTTAAGGATTCATTTTATGCCAATTATCACGTTGCCAAACGGCGATCAAAAACAGTTTGATCAAGCTGTTTCTGTTATGGACGTTGCCCAAAGCATTGGACCCGGGCTTGCAAAAAATACAGTTGCCGGTCGTGTAAACGGTCAACTGGTTGATGCTTCTGACCTCATTACAGAAGATGCAACCTTGCAAATCATTACTCCGAAAGATGAAGAAGGCGTCGAGATTATCCGTCATTCTTGCGCACATTTAGTGGGTCATGCAGTTAAGCAGCTGTTTCCAGAAGCAAAAATGGTGATTGGTCCGGTCATTGAAGAAGGTTTCTACTACGACATCTGGATGCCACGTCCGTTTACTCTGGATGATATGGCAGCGATTGAAGAGCGTATGAAAAAGCTCATCGATCAGGATTATGATGTCATCAAGAAAATGACCCCCCGTGATGAAGTAATTGCTGAATTTACTGCACGCGGAGAAGAGTATAAATTACGTCTGATTGCAGACATGCCAGAAGAAACCCAGATGGGGCTGTATTATCATCAGGACTATCTGGATATGTGCCGTGGACCACATGTACCTAATACCAAATTCTTGAAATCATTCAAACTGACTAAAATCTCTGGCGCTTACTGGCGTGGAGATGCCAAGAATGAACAGCTGCAACGTATCTATGGTACTGCATGGGCAGACAAGAAACAGCTTGCGGCTTATATCAAGCGTATTGAAGAAGCTGAAAAGCGTGATCACCGTAAAATCGGTAAAGCGCTCGATCTGTTCCATATGCAGGAAGAGGCACCAGGCATGGTGTTCTGGCACCCGAATGGCTGGACTATTTACCAGGTTCTTGAGCAGTACATGCGTAAAGTACAGCAGGATAATGGCTATCTAGAAATCAAGACTCCACAGATTGTAGACTTTACACTCTGGGAAAAATCGGGTCATGCGGCTAACTATGCCGACAATATGTTTACGACCCACTCTGAAAGCCGTAACTATGCCGTAAAGCCAATGAACTGCCCATGTCATGTTCAGGTGTTTAATCAGGGCCTGAAATCTTATCGTGACCTGCCGATCCGTCTGGCTGAATTTGGTTCGTGCCACCGTAACGAGCCGTCTGGTTCACTTCATGGTATTATGCGTGTTCGCGGCTTTACTCAAGATGATGCACATATCTTCTGTACCAAAGAGCAGATCGGGCCTGAAGTTGCAGACTTCATCAAATTGACTCTGGACGTCTATAAAGATTTCGGTTTTGAAGATGTACAGATGAAGCTGTCTACACGTCCAGAAAAACGTGTAGGTGATGATGCACTTTGGGACATGGCTGAAAAATCTCTGGCAGATGCACTTGATGCGGCAGGTTTAGAATGGGAGCTGCAGCCGGGTGAGGGTGCATTCTATGGTCCGAAGATTGAATTCTCACTGAAAGACTGCTTAGGCCGTGTCTGGCAATGTGGTACAATCCAGTGTGACTTTAATTTACCAGAACGTTTAGATGCTTCATTTGTGACTGAAGATAATGAACGTGATCAGCCGGTTATGTTACATCGTGCAATTCTTGGCAGTTTTGAACGTTTTATTGGTATACTTATTGAACATTATGCGGGCTTTATGCCGCCTTGGCTTGCGCCAGTTCAAGCATGTGTCATGAACATTACCGATTCTCAGGCACAGGCCTGCGAGCAGGTAGTGGCCAAACTCAAGGAAAACGGAATTCGTGCAATTTCTGACTTGAGAAATGAGAAAATCGGCTTTAAGATTCGTGAACGTACACTTGAGCGCATTCCCTACTTGCTGGTTTTAGGTGATCGGGAAGTAGAGGAAGGTACGGTCAACGTGCGTACCCGCTCAGGAAAAAATTTAGGTACTATGTCTATTGATGCCTTCAATGACTTAGTGAAAGTAGCCGTAGCCGAACGCGGCCGGTATATTGTGGAGTAATAAAGATTAAACAGCCTGACCGTAACCAGCAACAAGGTGCTAAGAGTAACCGTCCTGCCATTAATGACGAGATCCGTGCGAAAGAAGTACGCCTCGTTGCTGCGGATGGTGAACAAAAAGGAATCGTTTCACTTGCTGAAGCGTTGCGTGCTGCAGAAGAATCAGATCTTGACCTGGTCGAGATCGTTGCTAATGCAGAACCGCCTGTTTGTAAAATCATGGATTACAACAAGCACTTGTTTGACCTAAAGCAAAAGCAAAAAGATGCAAAGAAAAAACAGCATCAGGTGCAAGTCAAAGAGATCAAGTTGCGTCCAGCTACTGATGTTGGTGATTACCAAGTTAAATTGCGTGCAATTATCAAGTTCTTGGAAGAAGGAAATAAAGTAAAGATTACTTTACGTTTCCGTGGCCGTGAAATGGCTCATCAGCAACTTGGTTTGGCTCAATTGCAAAAGATTGAAGCAGATGTCGCTGAAATTGGTGTAGTTGAACAGGCACCAAAAATGGAAGGCCGTCAAATGGGTATGTTACTTGGACCGAAAAAGAAAAAGTAATTATCTCATATCAAAAAGCACCGCGAATGCGGTGCTTTTTTATTGAAGAGTTAAAAATCTAACCCTTTATTCTTGAGAAGCAGGAATCTCATAGACTTTGCCAGCTTCACTTTCATTAGCTTTACGGCCAATTGCAATCTGGCGTGGCAGTTTCTCTTCAGGCACAATTCGCTGCAATTCGATGATCAATAAGCCATCTTCGTAATCAGCTTGTTGTACTTCAATATGCTCGTCCAGACGTAATGAAAGCTTGAAGGAACGACGTGCAATCCCTTTATGCAGGTACTCAACACTATGATCACCTGTTTCATTGTCTGGCTTGCCGGTAATAGTCAGAACCCGGTTTTCCAGATTAATCGCCAATTCCTGCTGTTTAAAACCGGCAGTTGCCACCACAATACGGTACTGATTATCGCCCAGCTTTTCAATATTGTAAGGTGGATAGTTCGGTGCCTCACTTTGCATGGCGTAGTCGAATAAATCATTTAAACGGTCAAAACCAATACTACGACGGAAGAGTGGACTAAGGCTTACGCTACTCATTGATATAACCTCCTGATGAGTTCAGCAAAGTTGTATAAACAAGAACTACTGTTACGCTTGGCATCAACAGTAATTACCAGCAATATCCGGAAGATCATTGCTGTACTAGATATATCGGTATGCCAGTAAAAAAATCAAGAGAGATTTTTTTAAAAAATTCTCAAATCTCTTGCTATGAGAATTTGTGCACTTTAAATAGGGTTGTTTTAGTCATAAACTTCAACGTTTTAATGGTGCAGTCACAGAAGTTATTTATAAAACTGTGTTATAAAGACAGATATAATGCGTTTGTTCATGACAATAACTATAGCAGTGAAAGGATAACAAATGATTGATCTGTATTATTGGGCTACGCCAAATGGCCATAAGATTACGATTGCCCTTGAAGAAATGGAGCTGGATTATCAGATTTTTCCGATCAATATTATGGAAAATGACCAGTTTCAGCCAGACTTTTTGAAAATTTCTCCTAACAATAAAATTCCGGCAATTGTTGATCAGGATGGGCCACGTGGTGAACCTATTTCTGTTTTTGAATCAGGCGCAATTTTGCAATATTTAGGTCGCAAAACAGGCCTTTTCTATTCACAGGATGAGCAGGAACGGGTAGAGGTTGAACAATGGTTAATGTGGCAAATGGGCGGACTTGGCCCGATGCTTGGGCAAAATCATCATTTTAGCCGTTTTGCGCCGGAAAAAATTCCATATGCCATAGAGCGCTATCTAAATGAAACAAAGCGCTTGTATAGCGTATTAAACAAACAGCTCATCGGCCAAAAATTTGTAGCTGGGGAGTACTCTATTGCAGATATGGCAATTTTACCCTGGATTTTACGCTATGAATGGCAGGGAATTCAGTTAGAAGACTATCCATATGTGAAAGAATATGTAGAGCGCCTAACAGCACGTCCTGCCATACAGCGGGCTTTATCTATTCAGCTTTAATTTATTGTAGAGTAGATAACCCAGCCATAGAGACAGTTTATACTTCAGTCCTTATCTGGGACTGATCTTCAATGGCATACCTTCTACTGTTTATATCTGCATTTGGTGCAGCGACTCTATTGCCCTTGCAGTCTGAGGCAGTATTGCTTGGTTTGCTTGCGCAACAACATTATTCAGCTCTATTGCTATTAATGGTTGCCAGTGGCGGAAACATTTTAGGTTCATGCATAAATTGGTGGCTGGGAATTCATATTGAACACTATAAGCATAAGAAGTGGTTTCCGGTATCTGAAGCCAAGATACAAAAAGCACAGAACTTTTATTATAAATATGGATATTGGTCACTGTTACTTAGCTGGTTACCAGTCATTGGTGATCCGATTACCCTAATTGCGGGGCTGTTAAAAGAAAATTTTTTAAGATTTCTGTTGATGGTGACCGTGGCCAAAACAGGACGTTATCTTTTTATTTATTTAGCTTATATTTTATTTTAATACAGGAAGTAGAATAGCTACTCCCTGTATTTCTGGAAATTTACTGGCATTCTTCCAGCTTAAAATAAATCTGGTCTTTAAAGTGTGACTTTTTATAAATCCAGAATTTACGCGGAGTAGAAATTTGTACCTGTGAAACCGCCTGTATTACTGCCTGGTCAAGTGCGTAGGTTCCTGAACCCTGCTGTATTTTTACTTTTTTGATATTACCGTGTTTATTGCTTTTAAAACTAAATTTAATGCTACGATCATAACCATTCAACTGGTCGCGATTAATTTCCAGTTGAGGTTGATTTAGATACTGGAAAGGAACTTTTTTATGCTGTTGCTGAGCCAGCCAGTTTTCTGAATTAAAATTATAAAGACAGTCCTGATCGGCATTATCGTCTAATTTCAGGCTAAAAGCCTGATAGCCAATCACTGGCAAAGCTGTGTCATTTTCAATATAGGCTTTGACTTGAGCTTGTTGCACAGCATTCAGCAGGATGTCATCAAGAGTTTTAATACCCGTACTTTCCTGAATTGCAGCTTTATTAACCTTACCTGTTTCATCTGCATAAATACGAATGATGGCATGGCGATCTTGGCCCTTTAAATCCTCATCTTTATAAACTGGCTGAGGAAAACGGACCCACTGAATGCGTGTTGTTAAATGTGCAGGTAATGCAGAACTGGTTTGTGGAGTAAGCTTCATGGTTGCTGGTGCTGCAGCATAACTTATACTTGGCGGCAGGCCCATTAGAAATAGAACAGGAAGAGCATATTTCATAAGTTTATTCATTTCATTATTAGATAAAGTGAGCCATTGCCCGTTCGGCCAGCTCTGGCGGCTAAGTATTATCTGTTTCTATCCAGATGACAATATAAAAGAAGTCTGAAAAGGCCTAGGCGCCCCAAGCCAAATACCTATTTGAATTGATTATCTGAACTCTGGGTTATATCTATACCAAATAGATCTTTGGTTTTGGCCCAACTAACTACGACTACAGCCATGGTCATGCAGCCGCCAAATACTGTCGCCATAACTGTACCCATATATTTGGCCGCCAGGCCCGATTCAAATGCGCCCAGTTCATTTGAAGATGAAACAAACATTCCATTTACGGCAGCTACACGGCCCCGCATATTTTCGGGAGGAAAAATCTGTAAAATAGTCTGTCGGATAACTACAGAAATACTGTCACAAGCTCCAGTCATGGCAAGAGCAAAAAGTGAAAGCCACACATGATCTGAAAAGGCAAACAGCAGGGTAAATATACCAAAACCAGCAACTGCCAGTAACATGTTGCGCCAGGCATGCTGAGTGGGAGGGAATTTGGTTAAAGCTATCATGGTAACCAAGGCGCCAATTGAAGGAGCAGCACGCAAGTAGCCTAGGCCTTCGGGTCCGACCTTCAAAATATCTTCTGCAAAAATGGGCAGCAGTGCGATGACACCGCCGAACAGGACTGAAACAAGGTCCAGAGAAATGGCCCACAGTACAATTTTGGTTTTCCAGATAAAGCGAAAACCCTCACCCAGTGAATCCAGTACTCGATGCTCTTCCATCACAGGAAAATTACGTTTTTGAAGCAGATTAATAAGCATAAAACATAGGGCAAGTAATATTGAAACAGCAATCAGGCTGGTTTCGCGGCCAAGAAAGGCCAACATAAAACCACCTAGCATCGGGCCTAAAATCACACCACTTTGCCAGCCAATGGTGGTCCATGTTGCACCATTGGCATAGATGGCTTTGGGAATCAGAAAAGGTTTTAAGGAGGTCGCAGAAGGATTGTAAAAACCGCGAATGGTGCCTAGTCCAAAAATAACTGCATAGATTCCCCAAGAAAGACTGTTAATTGTGATCGAATCTATTGCATAGGCATGAAAGAGCCACCATAAGATAAGCGGCAAGGGTGCTGCAAAAAACAGGCAAACTTTCATAATCGTCTGCTTATTAAAGCGGTCAGCAAAATAGCCACCCCATAAGGAAAGTGCAATAAATGGTATGGCTTCTGCCAGTCCAATCAGCCCCAACGTGAGAGGATCTTTGGTAATTTGATAAAGAGAATAGGCAACAATAATTTCTTGAATCAGAATGGCAAGAGTGAGACAAAACTGGTTGAGTGTAATAATCGAGAAGTCTCGATACTGCAAGGCGGCAAAAGCATCATGCTGGTTAGACATATAACAGGGTTCTACATATTTTTGTAGTGATTATACTCCTGAATAAAAGCTGAAATTTCCCTCATTTCTAAATTATTCAAGAAATATATCTTCTGTATTGAAGCCCGATTAAAATTATGAAAAGCCAATTAATTGCTTTTGTTTTAGGCAGAGTTGCTATAAAATGTCGCCTTCCTTACCTGCAGGTCGTTATTGCAATGGTGCAGACGAGCCGAACAGGTGCTTAAAGAGGTTGTTATGGCAAAGTTAAAAACTCGCCGTGGTGCAGCTAAACGTTTCAAAGCGACTGCAAACGGTTTCAAGCGTAAACAAGCGTTCAAACGCCACATTTTGACCAAAAAATCTGCTAAGCGTATCCGTCAATTGCGCGGCTGTGTAATGGTTCACGTAAGTGACGTTGCTTCAGTTCGTCGTATGTGCCCATACATCTAAGGAGATTATAAATGGCTCGTGTAAAACGTGGTGTACAGGCTCATCGCCGTCACAAAAAAATTCTTGCTCGTGCTAAAGGTTACTATGGCGCTCGTTCACGCGTTTACCGCGTAGCGTTCCAAGCAGTAATCAAAGCTGGTCAATACGCTTACCGTGACCGTCGTCAGAAGAAACGTCAGTTCCGTTCTTTATGGATTGCACGTATCAATGCTGGTGCGCGTCAAAACGGTCTGTCTTACAGCCGTATGATTTCTGGTCTGAAAAAAGCTCAGGTAATCATCGACCGTCGCGTACTTGCTGACATCGCTATGCATGATGCAGTTGCTTTTGCTGCTTTAGCTGAAAAAGCTAAAGGTGCGTTAGCTGCTTAATCATCTTCGATGATCTAAAAAAGACTGCTTTTGCAGTCTTTTTTATTATCTTTAAAAACATCTGGTCGTAAGTAAAGTAAGCCTTTAAATTGTTGAAAATAGTTAAAATATTTTATTTATTACTATAAGGCCCAAAATTATTCTTCCAGCACTAATTTTTATCATGAGCGGGAGCAACTCGCTTATAAATCTTGTATAAAACTTTAAATTTTTATTTTGACTGATAATAATGATGAGTAAATCTAAAAATAGAAACTGATTTAATTCATAAATTGTACCAAGTTTCTCTAAGCTGATTATTAGAGTTCTGACATTGCGTTCATACTGGGTCATAGACTCAATATGAACACAACTTTGGGTTAGAAAAATATTTAGCAGTTACAATCCAAAATAATAGGCGACGACACAAATTACGATTGTTAAAAGAAGCAATTTAATCACATTTCCCATGCCGGCTTTATGTGTACCTGCTGGTACTTTTTCTTTACGTACGGGTTGTGCCAGGGTAACTGCTGGACTATCTAGTGGGGTTGCTACCGGTTCTACATAAGTTAACTGTGCAGATTTATAGTGATTGGCAACTTTAACGATCAGCTTGCTGAGCAGGTCATCAATTTTTTGAGAAAAATGTCTCAGGTTAATCTGTTCTTCAGGCGTTAAAGTCGTACCCTGCTCATCAAAAGGATGTTTACGCTTATACTCGACAAATTCTGACAGTGCAGTTACCCGGTGTAATAGTTCATGTGCAATATCGGCAGAATAGTCAGTTGGAATTAAGGCCAAATATTGTAATGATATACTGTCAGACGCTACTTGGGATGCTGGCTCACTGACACCGTAATATGGTAGGTGGCGGTTTGCAGGCTCTACATAACCTTGGGCAAATTGGGTTCTGAAAAGTTCCTGTTCAATGAACTGGTGTATTTCATCCCAATTGGCATCTTGCAGGTCAATATCAACCAGTTTGGATAAACGCCCTGGTAACTCATAGCTCCAGAATGTTTCATGACGCTTATCCAGACGTTGTCCAGCAGGTGCTTCAAAATCGTTTTCAGCAATATACCATTCAGCCAGTTCCTTTCCGAAAATCCATGCTGTCTTTTTTTGATGCTCATGACTGACAATAAAATGAGCAAATGGCAACAGCTCAACATTTGCATTCGGGTTTTTCTCATCAATCAATAAATTTGAACTATGCAGACTTAAACGGTAAACCCCACGTTTCTTTAAACCCTCCAGCCAGATTTGAAAATGCTGGGCTAGCAAGTGCTGTGTATGCAAGTTGCGAAAACTGAAGATATGTTGCTGAAAAATAGAATGATGTAGCCAGCGGCTAAAGGGCAGGTCATGGCTTAAATATTCATTGCCATAAGTAACGAGACTTAATTGTTGTTTCCAGATTTGATCGAGTGCCATTAGGGTTGATCTCATTGTCATTCATCTTATCTTATACTTTTTATAAATCATCCTGCCAATCTAATTTTCCTGCCTGATGGCTTCATCAATCCGGATAAAAACTGTTAGAATGCAGAGTTTTATTATATTTCCAACTTTGATGCTTTGAGAGTTAATATGTCACTGGAAGCCCTGACCACTGAAGCGCTGGCTGCAATTGCAGCGGCTCAAGACCTTGCTACACTCGACCAAGTACGCGTTCAATTTACGGGTAAAAAAAGCCAGCTAGCAGAACAGTCCAAGGCACTGGGCAAAATGGACCCTGAAGAACGTAAGATTCAGGGCGCTGCCATTCATGCCGTACGTGAAGCGATCAATACTGCGCTAACAGAACGTCAGAAAGAATTACAGCAGGCTGCATTACAACAAAAACTTGCCAGTGAGACTATTGATATTACTTTGCCAGGCCGTGGCCAGCGCATGGGCAGTATCCATCCGGTGACTCAGGTGCAAGAGCGCATCTGTCAGTTCTTTACTAAAGCCGGTTTTACTATTGCAACCGGACCAGAAGTTGAAGATGACTATCATAACTTTGAAGCGTTGAATATTCCTGGCCACCATCCGGCACGTGCCATGCATGATACTTTCTATTTTGATGCCAAGCATTTATTGCGTACGCATACTTCGGGTGTACAAATTCGCACTATGGAAACGTCTGAGCCGCCTATTCGTATTGTATGCCCGGGCCGCGTTTACCGTTGTGATTCGGACCAGACCCATTCACCAATGTTTCACCAGATTGAAGGATTATATGTCGCAGAAAATACCAGCTTTGCAGAACTTAAAGGCCTGCTGATTAACCTGCTTAATGAGTTCTTTGAAAAGGACTTGAAGGTCCGTTTCCGCCCTTCATATTTCCCGTTTACTGAGCCTAGTGCGGAAGTGGATATTATGGATGAACGTGGCCGCTGGCTGGAAGTGCTGGGCTGCGGTATGGTACATCCGAACGTACTGCAAGCTGCTGGTATAGACCCTGAAAAATATAAAGGCTTCGCATTTGGTCTGGGAGTAGAGCGCTTCGCTATGCTGCGTTATGGCATCAATGACCTGCGGATGTTCTACCAGAATGATGTGCGTTTCTTGCGCCAATTTGCTTAAGACAAGATTTGAAAATTTGTAAGGTTTAATCGATATGAAAATTAGCGAAAATTGGTTACGTAGCTGGGTAAATCCGGCCATCGATAGTGAAACGCTGTCAAATCAACTGACAATGCTCGGTCTTGAAGTCGATGATATGTCACCGGCAGCAAAACCTTTTACCGGAGTTGTCGTGGGTGAAGTTCTAAGTGTAGAGCAGCATCCTGATGCAGACCGTCTGCGTGTAACGACTGTTAATATTGGTTCGGATGAACCTTTACAGATTGTATGCGGTGCACCTAATGTGCGTGCAGGTATGAAAGCAGCAGTCGCAACAATTGGGGCAGTTTTGCCTGGTGATTTCAAAATTAAAAAAGGCAAACTTCGTGGTGTTGAATCTCAGGGAATGCTCTGTGGTGCCTCTGAAATTGATCTTGAAGATAAACTTGATGGACTGCTTGAGCTGCCAGATGATGCACCGATTGGTATGAACGTCCGTGAATATCTTAATCTTGACGATCATGTCATTGATATCAGTATTACACCTAACCGTGGTGACTGCTTCAGCATTCGCGGTATTGCCCGTGAAATTGGAGTAATTAACCAGTTGGCAGTTACTGCACCTGAAGTTGCAGACGTTGCAGCCACTATTGCCGATGAAAAGAAAGTGATTGTGGACACTGCTGGCTGTCCACGTTACCTGGGCCGGGTTATTAAACATGTAAATACCAAAGCAGCTACTCCACTCTGGATGGAGCAGGCTCTGGCCCGTTCCGGAATTCGTCAGTATAGTATTCTGGTCGATATTACCAACTATGTATTAATGGAGCTAGGCCAACCATTACATGCTTTTGACGCTGGCAATGTACAAGGTGCGGTACATGTCCGTCAGGCAAACCCGCAAGAAAAACTGGTCTTGCTCAATGAGCAGGAAGTTACACTTTCTGAGGATATAATGGTCATAGCTGATGATGAAAAAGCATTAGCAATTGCCGGAATTATGGGAGGCCTGTCTTCTGCAGTTTCTGATGAAACTACGGAAATCTTCCTTGAGTCTGCATTCTTTGCACCACTTGCTATTGCTGGACGTGCCCGCCGTTTCGGACTGCATACGGATGCTTCACAGCGCTATGAACGTGGCGTGGATTTTGAGTTGCCAATGCTGGCCATGAACCGCGCATCTCAATTGATTCAGGAATTGGCGGGTGGTGAATTCGGTCCAATTACAGTGGTGGAACAGTCTGAGCTTTTACCAGCACGTGATGCCATTGAGCTGAAACAGACACAGGTTGACCAATTACTGGGTTATCAGCTTGATGGAGAGTTTATTGCAGATGCTTTAACGCGTTTAGGCTGCTGGGTTGAAACACAAGCTGAAGGACACTGGATAGTTGTGCCACCTTCACATCGTTATGACTTGGCAATATATCAAGACCTGATCGAAGAAGTGGCTCGAATAGATGGTTATGACAACATCCAGATCAGTTTACCGGTCATTGATGTCAAACTGGCAAAATATCAGGATCAGCTTGAGCTTGGGCAATTACGTCAGACTATTGCAACCTTGGGATACCAGGAAGCCATCAGCTTCAGTTTTGCTGATGCTAAACTTGAAAAGCAGCTTAATCCACAGGTACATCCATTAATGTTGGCAAATCCGATCTCAAGTGATCTCGCTGCCATGCGAAGTACTTTATTATCGAGCCTGATTCCATGTGTACAATATAACCTGAACCGTCAGCAAAACCGTGTGCGCCTGTTTGAACTGGGTTTGCGCTTTGACTATCAGAATGCAACTGATATCTCTGGTCTTCAGCAAATTCCAACTCTGGCCCTTATTGCAGTTGGATCCCGTGTACCTGAATCTTGGCATGCTAAAACTCAAGTGATGGATTTCTTTGATTTAAAGGGTGATGTAGAAGCAATTTTGGCAGCAGGCCGGATTAAGGTAGAGTATGTTCCTTCAGAACGATCATGGTTACATCCTGGTCAGTCAGCCGAAATTCTGGTGGATGGAAAAACCGTGGGTTATCTGGGACGTTTGCATCCTTCACTAGAAGATGAGCTTGATTTAGGTATCACTTGGGTTGCCGAACTGGATCAAAAGGCTGTTTTGCAATCTTATGTATCTAATTTTACAGAATTATCACGTTTTCCATCGGTTCGACGTGATATTGCACTTTTAATTAGTGATAAGATAAATGTTAGTGAAATTCAGCAGTTAATCGAACAAACAGGCAGTGAGCTGCTTCACTCAGCTTGGCTGTTTGATGTGTATACGGGTCAAGGTGTTGAAGAGGGCAAACGCTCACTAGCATTTGCGCTGTTGTGGCAACACCCAACACGTACGCTTGAAGATGCTGAAATTAAATCAGGTATGGATAAAATTATTGAAGTGTTGGAAAACACTTATCAAGCGACATTGAGGGCCTCATGACAGCATTAACTAAAGCAGAAATGGCCGATCATCTTAGTGAGCTTACGAGCCTGAACCGCCGTGAAGCGAAACAAATGGTTGAGTTATTTTTTGATGAGATTAGTCAAGCTTTGATTGCCGGTGAACAGGTAAAACTCTCCGGTTTTGGTAACTTTGAGTTACGCGATAAGCGCCAGCGCCCAGGTCGTAACCCAAAAACAGGTGAAGAAATTCCAATTTC
Source organism: Acinetobacter sp. FL (assembly GCF_040744925.1). Taxonomy (NCBI): domain Bacteria; kingdom Pseudomonadati; phylum Pseudomonadota; class Gammaproteobacteria; order Moraxellales; family Moraxellaceae; genus Acinetobacter; species Acinetobacter sp. FL. The sequence continues at coordinate 573,722 of NZ_CP160437.1, forward strand.
AGCACGTCGTGTAGTGACTTTCCGAGCAGGACAGAAATTTAGACAACGTGTGGGGAATGAGCAGGTCGATTGACCTGCTTTTTTTTAATTATTTTTAGGTCGGCTCTGGATTGTAAGACACTGGAGCAGAAATTTTTAAAAACTATAGAAGAAGAGAGGAAAGCCTGAAAGATAATAAAAATGTTAGATAGAATGATAACTTATAATTTTTTAAAGATTTAGACAATAAAAAAGAGAGCCAAAGGCTCTCTTTTTTGACAAATAATCGTATAGATTATTGAGCAGCTTTTTCAGTAGCTGGAGCGTCAGTAGCTGTAGCATTAGTTGCATTAGCATCAGCAGCTGGAGCTTTAGTTGCAGCGTCAGCAGCATCAGTAGCAGCGCCAGCAGCATCAGTAGCAGCGTCAGCAGCTTGGTCAGCAGCTTGAGCAGCATCAGTAGCAGCTTGTTCAGCAGCAGGAGCAGCTTCTACAGCAGCAGCGTCAGCAGCAGTTTCTGCTTCGTTTGCAGCAGCAGTAGCTTCAGTAGCAGCAGCGTTTGCATCAGCAGCAGCATCTTCAGTTTTTTTAGCACAACCAACGAAAGCTAGGGTAGTAGCAACTGCAGCAGCAATAGCGATTTTCTTGAATAACATGGCATCACTCTCATAAAAAAGTTGAGATTAAAAAAAAACCTGAGCCAGCCTGTTTTGTGCTTTTATTATTCCTAACGTTAGATAGGTAACAACGCATGGAGCAGACTAACTGGGCTGTAAATATGCTATCACTGCCATTTTTTAATTACTACTGCCTAACCTTAAAAAAAGGTCAAAAAATGCAAAAAAACGTCTGATTTTTAACAGAAAATAACAATGGAAAATGGAGAATACATTGGACAAGTACTAAATAAATGCTTAAAAGTTATAGGTTTTTTTAAATGAAGGCTTTATTAATCAAAAGCTTGTAATCAAATTAAACATGAAGTTAAGTCGTTTGTATCAATATGTAAAACTTGTCAACTAAAATATAAAGGCCATCGTTATAGATGGCCTTTATATTATGAGTACTTACTTTACAGTTCTTTGCTTATTGCTTGCGTTTCATCTGATCAAAGAAATCATCATTGGTCTTGGTTTCTTTCATACGGTCAAGCAGGAATTCCATAGCTGCCAGTTCATCCATAGGATGAAGAAGTTTGCGCAGAATCCAGACTTTACGCAGATTCTCTTCACTCATCAGGCGCTCTTCACGACGCGTTCCTGATTTCTTGATATTCATAGCAGGGAAAACACGCTTTTCTGCAATACGGCGGTCTAGGGTAATTTCTTGGTTACCTGTACCTTTAAATTCCTCATAGATGACGTCATCCATCTTGCTGCCAGTTTCAATCAGGGCAGTTGAGATGATCGTCAAAGAGCCGCCTTCTTCGATATTACGTGCAGCACCGAAGAAACGTTTAGGACGTTCTAAAGCATGTGCATCTAAACCACCAGTCAGTACTTTGCCTGATGATGGAATTACCGTGTTATAAGCACGGGCCAGACGGGTAATCGAGTCAAGCAGGATTACCACATCTTTTTTATGTTCAACCAGACGTTTAGCTTTTTCAATAACCATTTCAGCTACCTGAACATGGCGAGCAGGTGATTCATCAAAGGTAGATGCGACCACCTCACCACGAACCGTCCGCTCCATTTCAGTTACTTCTTCTGGACGCTCATCGATGAGCAGCACGATCAGAAAAACTTCCGGGTTGTTACGAACAATTGACTGAGCAATATTCTGCAGCAACATGGTCTTACCAGCTTTCGGTGGCGCTACAATAATTGAACGCTGACCTTTACCAATCGGTGCAACCAGGTCAACCACACGCGCTGTCAAGTCTTCCGTTGTACCATTACCAAGTTCCATCACTAGCTGTTCGGTTGGAAAGAGTGGGGTCAGGTTTTCAAAGAGAATCTTGTTACGTGAGTTTTCAGGTGTGTCATAGTTAATCTGGTTAACTTTAAGCAGGGCAAAATAACGTTCACCCTCCTTTGGCGGACGAATAGTACCTGTAATGGTATCACCCGTACGTAAATTAAAACGGCGAATTTGGGATGGACTGACATAGATATCGTCTGGGCCTGCGAGATAAGAACCCGCAGCTGAACGTAAGAAGCCAAAACCGTCAGAGAGAATTTCAAGTACACCATCACCAAAAATTTCTTCGCCATTCATAGCATGACGTTTCAAGATGGCAAAAATAATATCTTGCTTGCGGTTACGAGCCATTCCTTCAAGGCCCATAAACTCAGCAATTTTAATAAGTTCGCCAATCGGTTTTTTCTTGAGTTCGGTTAAGTTCATAGATGGTCAGATAGGTCTAAAAAGGGACATATGAAGTGGAAGTTAAGAAGAAGCAAAAGTCGGCCGCATGCAATATGAGTAAGTCCGTCGTAATTGCACAATAACAAACTCAGATGACTGATTAGTTGTATCGAAGAGAAATGTATAAAACACTTTCTGTTGCCGAGCGGCGATCTTATGTTTTGTATCTTTTAAGAAAGTGGAGAGCGAGAATTGCTCCAACGTTTCTTGAGCATGAAATATAAGTCAGAACAGGAAGTTTGTCAATTTAAGCATGAAAAAAATACGCTATTTTATAACAGCGTATTTTTATAACGGATGTTTAAAACCAGATTAGATATTTTCGTCAATAAATGCAGCCAGTTTCGAGCGTGGAGCAGCACCTACCTGTTGACCTACAACTTCGCCATTTTTAAACATCAACAGCGCTGGAATATTACGGATATTGTATTTTACAGCCGTATCTTCGCATGAAGTCACGTCAACTTTAACGATTTTAACCTTGCCTTCGTATTCACGTGATAAATCTTCAAGTACAGGAGCAATTGCCTTACATGGGGCACACCATCCTGCCCAGAAATCTACCAGCACTGGAGTTTCAGCGTCCAGAACATCTGCCTGGAAGTTTTCATCAGTTGTATTAACAATATTAGCAGACATGGGTATGACTCCAAAAGTATTTTAAAGATAGCATTGTAATTTTGCGAATATTACACAGCCATCAGGTTCAATGAAAGAGTTAAAGTTATTTTTCCTCTTATCTGTTGTTTTGTCTAATGGAAGCTCGCGATACTGACAATCGTGATACACAATCATTAAGTAAAACAAAAAATATAAACTCGAGTAAATGTTGAGTAAACGTCTTTTAAATTCATAGCATGTGAATTACTCTAAGCGACAATTCGGTGAAGGTATGTGTAAAGAATGTCTGATTTTTTGATCGATGAAGAATTGCTTGCTGCCATAGACATGGGGTCAAACAGTTTTCATCTTGCAATTGCCAGAGTTGATCATGGGGAAGTCAAAAAAGTTGCCTCAATGTCAGAAAAAGTTCAACTGGCAGCCGGCCTTGATGAAAATAAAAACTTGACTGAAGCTGCACAACAGCGGGGTTTAGCCTGCCTTGCCCGTTTTGTGGCGCGTTTGGGTTCAGTACAACCTACCCGCATGCGAATTGTAGCAACCAATGCCTTGCGTCAAGCGAAAAACGGGCATGAATTTATTCAAAAAGCTGCCGAAATTTTGCCAAAGCCGATTGAAATCATTGCAGGGCGTGAGGAAGCCCGCCTGATTTATCTGGGCGTTTCACATACTATTGCTAATGGTGGCCGCCGGCTAGTCGTCGATATTGGTGGCGGTTCAACTGAGCTGATTATTGGTGAAGAGTTTGAACCCTTGCATACTGAATCCTTACAGATGGGTTGTGTGGCCTATACCAAAGCTTATTTTGCTGACGGCTCTATTTCTGTAAAAGCTTTTGATAAAGCCGTGGTTGCTGCACGTAAAGAGCTCTCTGCAATAGCTAACACCTATAAAACTGAAGGATGGGATACTGTCGTAGGCTCAAGTGGAACCATTAAGGCCTGCCGTCAGATCATGGTTAATATGGGGTTGAGTGACGAGCAGGAAAAAGTTACCCGTGAAGGTCTATATAAATTAAAAGATAAACTGCTTAAGTTTAAGCATGCTTCTGAAATTGATTTCGAAGGTTTAAAAGATGATCGGCGTGCTGTTTTACCTGCCGGGATTGCCATCTTGTATGCTGTATTTGAAGTCCTGGAGCTAGATAAACTGGTGTATTCAGATGGTGCACTTCGTGAAGGGGTGATGTATGACCTGTTGGGACGTTTTAAGCATGAAGATATTCGGGACCGTAGTGTACAGGCATTGATGGGACGCTATAACGCTGATCCGAAACAGGCAGAGCGTGTAGTAAAAACAGCCCAGCAACTATTTGATGGCGTGGCAGAATCATTAAATCTGACTTGTGATGACCGTGATCTGCTACGTCGTGCCGCCTATGTGCATGAAATTGGTCTTGCAATCAGTCATGGTGGATATCATCGTCATGGGGCCTATTTACTTCAACATTCTGATATTCCGGGATTCTCCCAGATTGATCAAAATCATCTGTCTCGGCTGGTGGGCTTTCATCGCCGCAAGCTGCGTCATGAAGCAAAAATTGAAGTAACGCGGGCAGGAGGCGAAAAACTGGCCTATCTTTGCCTGTTATTACGTTTAGCAGTTTTAATCAATCATAGTCGCAGTGATCAGGTGCTTCCTGCCATTGAACTGTCTGTAGTAAATGATCAACAATGGCAACTCAGTGTTTCGGGTGATGCCAAACAATGGCCTCTGCTGATTGCAGATTTGCAGGATGAGCAAGTGCAGTTCAAGCATTGGGATATTGAGTTGAATATTCAGTCGGAAAAATTTATCAATTAACTCAATTTTGTTAATTCAGGAATAATACTCGGCCTATGAAGAACAAAGCTGCTCAATCTAAAGCATGGAAAACAGTTCAAATTGCACGTCACCCGGAACGTCCGCAATTTCTGGATTATGTGGGCGAAATTTTTACAGAGTTCGATGCGTTGCATGGTGATCGCGTTTTTGGCGATGATGGCGCGATGATCGGCGGATTGGCTCGTTTCAATGGTCAGCCGGTGATGGTGGTAGGACAGCACCGCGGTCGTAGCACTCGTGAAAAATTGCAACATAATTTCGGGATGTGCAATCCTGAAGGCTATCGCAAGTCACAACGTCTACTCGATATGGCAGAGCGATTCAATCTGCCAGTATTTACGTTTATTGACACTATGGGCGCATACCCGGGTGTAGGGGCTGAAGAGCGGGGACAGGCTGAAGCTATTGCCAGTAGTCTTGCCCAGCTTTCAAGCCTGAAAGTTCCGGTTATTGCAACGGTACTGGGTGAAGGTGGTTCTGGCGGTGCGCTGGGGATCGGGGTTGCAGACCGCGTGATTATGCTGTCACACAGTATTTATTCGGTAATCTCGCCAGAAGGATGTGCCTCTATTTTATGGAAAACTGCTGAAAAGGCAGAACAGGCCAGTGAAGCGTTATCATTAACAGCAGATAAACTTCAGGCACTGGGTATTGTAGAATATGTCGTCGATGAAGGTGAGGGAGCACATTTACATCCTGAACTGGTTATGGACCGTCTTCAAGAAGTGCTTAAACAGGCACTTGATGAATTGAAAGGAATGGATGCTAGCGAACGATGCGAGGCACGTTACCAACGTTTAATGAAGTTTGGCAGCGAGAATTCAGGTCTGGTTGCTTAAAACAGCTTGAGCAGTTTTCACCAGAAACTTCTTTCCTGATCGGATGTAGTGGGGGCATGGATTCCATGCTCCTATTATATTTTATGGCGGCGCTTTGCCCCGGACGGATCAGGGCTATCTATGTTGATCACCAATTACAGGCTCAGAGTAGGGACTGGGGTATTCATGTGCAAGCTGAATGTATGAAGCTTGATGTTCCATGCATTGTGCAGCCTGTACATGTAAATGCAGGTAATCTTGAACGTCAGGCCCGTGAAGCGCGCTATCAGGCTTATCATCAGCATATTAAATCTGGCGAAGTACTTGTTCTTGCCCATCATCAGCAGGATCAGGCAGAAACCGTATTGTTAAGATTGTTTTCTGGCACGGGTATTTCTGGACTCTCTGCTATGAAACAGTTGGATCAGCGTCATGAAATGCCAATCTGGCGTCCGATGCTGTCCCTCTCCCGTGAGCAGATTTGCCAATGGGCTGAACAATTAAACATCAGTTTTATTGATGATCCTTCAAATAATAATACCTATTACGACCGTGCCTGGTGCCGAACAATGCTTTGGCCGCTCTTAGCTTCCCGCTTTTCTAAAATGCAGCAGGCAGTCACCCGCACAGCTTTATTAATGCAGGATGCCGATGAGATTCTGCAGGAAGTATTACAAGAGGATTTAAAAAACTGTGGCAATGCACAGCAGCTTGATCTCGCAAGATTAAAATTACTTTCAAAACCCCGACAGCGACAACTGCTTTCAGCATGGATGAAAGGTGAAGGTATATATCGGCCAGCTTTTGAAATGGTTGAGCGGATTCAGCATGAAGTTATTGCTGCCAAAGCCGATGCACAGGCGGCGCTACACTGGAACAAGTATTATTATATTCGTTATCACGGGCAGCTTCACCGTTTACAGACAGATGAATATCTGGCTGAGAAAAATACTCAGCTCATTTTTGAACAAAGTTTTATTCCCGAGCTTTCTCATGTTTACCAAACTGCTTCTGGCCATTATCAAATTCAAACGCAAGCAGTGGGTTTATCAGCAGATTTATTGAAGCAGAATCTTGTATTAACATCGCGGCAGGGTGGGGAAAGAATTCATCTTTATGGCCGTGTAGGTGCATGGCCGCTCAAAAAGGCTATTCAGGAAGCACAAATTTTTCCTTGGCAGCGTCATCAGATTCAAATATTAAGCCGAGATAATGTTATGCTTGGGGTTTTTACGCCCAAAGGGTTTTGGTTGGCGCAATCTCCATATTGTGAGCGAGGTGGCTGGCAACCGGTATTAATCACTCAGCAACAACAAATGTAAATGACGAGCATTGAACATGAGTACAGCTTTAAATTGCAATATCTGTTTTATTGGCGGTGGCAATATGGCACAAGCCTTAATTGGTGGCCTGTTAGCACGTGGGTTGCCTGCTACCCGTATTACAGTAGCTGATCCGGTTGAACAGATTCGTTCGTTGCTTCAGGAAAAAGATATTCATGTGACTGAAGACAATGTTGCAGCTATTCATGATGCCGATGTGGTCGTTCTGGCTGTTAAACCACAGGTATTGGCTAAGGTATTGCAACCTTTAAAAGGTCTGTTTGCTGGAAAACTGCTTATTTCAATTGTAGCAGGTGCTCAGATTGCAACTATCGCTGAGCTGGTCGAGAGTGATCAGGTGGTACGGGTAATGCCGAATACACCGGCACTGGTACAGACTGGTGCACACGGATTATATGCCAGCCCTGCTGTGCAGCAGGCGGACCGTGATCTGGCTAGCCAGATTCTGGCATCGACCGGTTTGACCTTGTGGGTTAATACCGAAGAACAGATTGATGCTGTTACTGCGGTCTCTGGGTCTGGCCCGGCATATTTTTTCTATATGATGGAAAGTATGATACAGGCGGGTAAAAATCTTGGTCTGGATGAGAAAGTAGCCACCGCACTGACTTTACAAACAGCTTTAGGTGCTGCACAAATGGCGATTACCAGCTCCAGCTCACCGTCTGAGTTACGTAAAAATGTAACCTCACCGAACGGCACGACACAGGCTGCACTGGAAATGTTTGATCGTGCACAGATTTCCCAAAACATTCAGGCTGCACTTGCTGCAGCGAAAAAACGCAGCCAGGAACTCGCACAAGAGCTGAGTGAAAGCACTAAATAATTTGATTTGATTAGGAAAGTTAAAGTATGGGTGCAAATTCTGCGCTAATTTTTGGCATTATCATTAACGTAGCGATTTTGCTCGTCTTCTTCCGTTTCTTGGTCCAGTTGGCTGCGGTGAATCCTTATAACCCGGTAGTAATGTCTACGGTCAAGGCAACCAAGATTGTTGATGTGTTCGGCCGTATCCTGCCAACACTCGGTAAAGGCCGTGTAAATCTGGCAGCTCTGGTTCTGATCGTGGTGTTATATCTGCTTAAGATTTTCGGCCTGATGTATCTGTCTGGTGTTATGCCAAACAGCCCTGTGCATCTGGTGATCTTGACTTTTGTGACCATGATTCAGGATTTATTACGTTTCTGTCGCTATCTGATTTTTGCAACGATTATCTTAAGCTGGGTGGTGATGTTTACCCAGTCGCGTGGGCCTTATATTGAAGTCATTCAAGATCTGGCTGAACCTTTATTGGCACCGTTTCGCCGCTTGATGCCCAATATGGGGATGATTGACCTGTCTCCAATTTTGGCATTCCTGGCGCTCTATATTGCCGAGATTTTGATGAATGAAGTTGCCCGGATTTTGTTAGTAGGTTTATAAAGCGCTAAAATAAAAAAGGACCGTTAGGTCCTTTTTTATTTTCTGGTGATTGGGTAAAGCAAGTCGTAACTTAGTGTGCTTCTTCCCAGTTACAGCCTTTACCTACTTCTACCAGTAAAGGTACAGAGATTTCGACTACCGACTCCATAACCTCAGCCAGTTGAGGGGCCAGCTCATCTGCAATATTTTCATCAACCTCGAATACCAGTTCATCATGAACCTGAAGTAATAAACGTGCCTGATCTTTCGGCAAGATTTTATCTACCGCAATCATGGCCAGTTTAATAATATCTGCCGCGCTTCCCTGTAATGGTGCGTTAATCGCAGCACGTTCAGCTGCTTTGCGTACCATCATGTTACGGGCATCAATATCTGGTGTATATAAACGGCGACCAAATAGCGTGTCTACAAAGCCCTGTTCCAAAGCCAGTTGACGGGTACGTTGCATATACTCATAAATTCCCGGATAACGGTGAAAATACTGTTTGATATAATCCTGCGATTCCTGACGGGTAAAACCAAGCTGACGAATCAGACCGAACTCAGACATGCCATACAGTAATCCAAAGTTTACAGCTTTAGCCTGCCGGCGCTGGTCATTGGTGACATCTTCAAGGGCGATTCCCAAAACTTCAGCTGCTGTACGGCGATGAACATCCTGTCCGTGGCGGAAAGCATCTAGCAGGGCATCATCTTGCGAGAAATGGGCCATTAGACGCAATTCGATTTGCGAATAGTCAGCAGCCAGCAAGACACGACCAGCCGGAGCAATAAAGGCTTTACGAATCTGTCGGCCAATTTCTCCGCGAATTGGAATGTTTTGTAAGTTCGGATCAGATGATGACAGACGTCCGGTGGCAGTAAGTGCCTGATGGTAGCTGGTATGTACCCGATGGGTAGAATTATTGGACTGCTTGACCAGAGCATCTGTATAGGTGCTCTTTAATTTAGCAAGACTGCGGTGTTCCAGAATTACAGCAGCAATTGGATGCTCGATTTTTTCCAGAATACTTTCGCTGGTACTGAACTGGCCTGTGGCAGTCTTTTTACCACCTTTAATGCAGAGCTTTTCAAAAAGCACTTCACCTACCTGTTTCGGAGAAGCAATATTGAACGTTTCACCAGCCATTTCCATCGCTTGCTGTTCTAGCTCCTGCATGGTTTTGGCAAACTCTACGCTAAGCTGGTCCAGAAAGCCGTGGTCTAGACGTATACCATCTTCTTCCATACCCGTCAGAATACGGGCAACCGGCATTTCAATATTATATAAAATATTGCAAAGTTCCGGATGAGCTTTTAATTTTTCAGCCAGTACTTCATAGAGACGATAAGTAACGTGAGCATCTTCGGCTGCATAAGGTGAAGCCACTTCCAGCTCAATCTGGTTAAAACTCTTCTGCTTGGCACCTTTCCCCGCAACCTGCTCAAAGGTAGTGGTCAGGTGACTTAAATATAGGCGCGCGACATCATCCATACCATGACGGGTAGCCACCGAGTTCAGCACGTAAGAGGCCAGCATGGTGTCAAAAAACCAGCCCTTGAGTTCAATTCCATGATTGGCAAAAATATGGGCATCATATTTAAGGTGATGGCCAATTTTTTCAACCTGATCATTTTCCAGAATAGGCTTGATTTGAGCCAGAACCTGTTCACGGTTCAGCTGCTCAGGTGCACCTGCATAGTCATGTGCCAGAGGAACGTAATATGCATCTTTTGCATCAAAGGCGACAGAGAAGCCGACCATTTCTGCTACACGGTAGTCCAGACTTGTTGTTTCAGTATCAATAGCAAAACGGGTTTCGCTAGACATACGCTGAAATAGCAGTTCCCAGTCTGCTTGGGTCAGCACGGTATGATAAGTTGCTTCGCCCAGCCGGTCTTCTTCACTGCTCAAAGTAGCATGTTCATCTGGTATGTCTTTATTTGCAGGTAAAGCCGTAGCTTGAGCTGAAGCCTGTTTATAAGTAGTGTTATTTGGATTATGGGGGTGATCTAGGGATTGTAGCTGATTACGGAACTCAAGTTCGGTATACAGATTGCGCAAGGTTTCTACATGTGGATCTGCCAGTTTTAGATCCTCCCAGCTTATATTCAAGTCAAGATCACATACAATGGTAGCCAGCTGATGGTCAATGGTTATACCTTCGAGATTGTCCTTAATACTCTGGCCGACTCTACCCTTAATATGTTCTACATTTTCTAGGATGCCTCCGAGTGAACCGTATTCATTGAGTAGTTTAGCAGCAGTTTTTGCCCCTACACCTGGTACACCCATAATACCATCTGAGGCATCACCCATCAGGGTCAGGTAGTCAATAATCTGGTGAGGCCATACTCCAAACTTCTCAAAGACTCCCTGAATATCCATCGGTTTGTCTTTAAAACTGTCTTCCAGTGTCACTTTATCTGTGACCAGCTGTGCCATATCCTTGTCACCAGTAGAGATCAGGACCTGATGGCCGGCAGCTTCAGCGCGTTTTGCCAGTGTTCCAATAATGTCATCAGCTTCGGCACCCGGCAGGGAATAAAGGGGAATACCTAAAGCCCGGATCAGGGCATGCAGATAAGGAATCTGCTGGGAGAGTTCACTTGGCATGCTTGGGCGGTCACCTTTATAAAGTGGCGACAGCTCATGGCGGAAAGTAGGCTCGGGTGTATCAAAAATTACAGCCATATGGGTGGGCTGGATGCGGCGCATCAGTTTTTGTATTGCAGAAATCGCGCCACGGATTGCATTGGTATGTAACCCGGTTGAAGTGGTTAATTGAGGCAGCGCATGAAATGCCCGGAATAAAAAATAGGACCCGTCAACCAAGACAAATGGTGGCATTGAATACTTCCTTACAATCGAATGGCTTTATTCTACGTGAATTTTCTCTGCAATGCAGAATATGAATTTTGCAGCAGTTTGTATGCAAATTCTTTTATCTGATAAGAGATCGGTTAAGATAGCCAAAATTGGACAGGAATACTCAATTTGCCCATGTATAACAAAGATAAGCAGGGATATTTCATTTTTCTTCTGATCATACTTGTCGTTATTTTTGCTGGCTCTGCAGTTGTTAATTTTGAGCTTGGCATGGTCGGCGCCAGTTTATTTTTCAGCATATTACTCATCCAGCTGGTTTCAAATATGCAACAGCGTTTGCAGCAGCTAGAACAGCGGGCGAAATTTATACAGCCAGTAGCCGATCTGGTTTGGCAAAAAGCAGGGATGTATGCAAGTGTGCTGTTTGGGGCAGTGATCTATTTAAGTGACTGGCGCAGTATGCTCTGGCTTGCAATTATAATTTTTATCATTTGTCTGATTCATTTGCTTAACCGGTTGCAACAACGTTTGGCTAATCTGGAGCAGCATCATTCACTGGCTGAACCTTCTTTACTTCCGTTACCCGCCCGGCAACTGCAAAGCAGGCAAGAAGCAGAAATACTTTCCGAACAGATTTTCCCTTCAGGGCCAGCTCATACCGGATCTTCTGTTACCGAACCAGATAGAGTGCCAGCAGTAGCACCAGAACCGGCTGCTTCAAGCTGGTGGCAGCCTGCCATTGACTGGATGGTACATGGTAATCCAATCTTGCGAGTCGCTGTAGCAGTGCTGATGATCGGAGTCATATTATTACTCCGCTTTGCCAGTGAACACTGGCAACTCAGCTTGGGTTTTCGCTTAGGGTTTATTGCTTGTATTGGCGGTGCTATTACATTTTTTGGTTATAGCCTGCAAAAGAGAAATCTTTTATTTGCTGTTGCATTGCAGGGGGTAGGACTCGCTGTTATTTTCCTGACACTGGTATTTGCCCATCATTATGGAGTTATTGCCAGCCTGTCTATAGCCAGTATGCTCTTTGCAGCACTGTTGATATTGACCAGTTATTTGAGCCTCAAACAGCATGCTGTTTATCTGGCTATACTAGCTTTAGGAATGGCCTATGCGGCGCCCCTGGTCATCCCACAGTATCATCCGGATACAGTGTTTTTGCTGGGCTATTATTTATTAATTAATCTGGCAGTGGCTGTAGTTAATTTTGTTCAGTCCTGGAAAATTCTTAATCACATTGCATTCTTCGTCACCATGCTGTTAGGTGGCAGTGTCATCGTCATATATAGCGAAGCAAAACAGTATCTCATCCTTGATCTCATCATCTGGCTGCATATTCTGCTCTTTATCTGGCTAAGCATTCGCTACAGCCAGTTAATTGCACGTAAACATGCATTAAGTTTAAGACAACTACTTAGCCATCCTGAGCAAGAACAGGGCCGTTTACAGCCATTGCTTGATGTGAGCCTGATCTTTAGTGTGCCCGTGCTGGGTTTTTCCCTGCATGCCTGGTTGATGCGCGATAACACATTGGCTTTGACTCTAGGTGCTGCCTCGCTGGCGCTCATCTATGCCGGATTGACATTCTGGATTCGTCAGCGACAGCAGGAGTTATCTTTACTCGCTAAAAGTTTTTTTATTTTATCGGTTGCTTTTATTGCACTAATTTTTCCGCTGGCCCAAGGGGCACACTGGAGCACCATTGGCTGGGTCGTACAAGGCGCCGCTCTAATTGTCTGGGGCGTAACTGAACGCTACCGATTTAGCCGTTATATTGGGGTAGCATTACTTTTGCTAAGTTCAGTGACCCTGTTTTATCAAATCTGGAGCCAAATCCAGTTTCCGGTTTTAAGTACAGCAATTTATGCGTTTGCCCAGCTGATATCAGTATATTACCTGTTACAGCATGAGTCCTCTGAAGAAAAGTATTTTAGTAGCAGTGTATTAAGCTGTATTTTACTGGCTTTAGGTCTTTATGCGGGAGCCGCCGCCGCTGTACACAGTCTTGGCCTGCAAGGGCAGGGTTTAAGCCCATATCTGGCTATGGCAGCTCTTTTATCTGCAGCATTTACAGCATTTATGCAGTGGAAAACCCAAGTAAATTGGTTGCTGGTACAGTTATTTATTAATACGCTATTTTTATTATTTTTAGGTGCTGCGATCTGGCAGGAAAATTTGTGGACTAATCTGGCATGGAGTACATCGGGGTCTCAATATTCGTTCCTGTTTACTTCGGCCGTTACTGCTTTTATAACATTATGGGCAAAACCTGAACATAACAGTCAATTAGTAAAAGAATTTTGGGCTGCGGTTAGTTGGTTATTGTTGGCTGTTACTGGTTTGGCTATTTTGCCAACAACGCCACTTCTGGCACTGGGCTTAATTCCTGCATTGTATGGCGCTTGGGCAATTTACTCAAAAACACCTTTACTGATGCATTCTATTACAGTGTGGTGTTTAAGTCTGTTGTGGCTGACTGGCCTGAGCATTGATGTTCAGGTTGCTGAATATGCCTACTGGACAGTAATTCTTAATCCTGCCGATCTGCTTTCGATTGGAGTAATGGCTGGTTTACTCGGGGCGATTTATCAATATCGATTCCATGATAAAAATCTGGAATGGACATTCAAGATTGGTTCGATTCTGGTGAGCTTGCTGGTTATGAGCAGTATCATGGTACGTGGCTTACATCATTACATTGGTACGCCACTTTGGGGAACAGCAATTTGGAGTAATGGGACAGTTCAGCTCAGTTTAACCCTGTTGTGGGTTATCCTTGCTTTTATCCTGATGACGCTGGCTAGTCGCCGCTTGTTGCGACAGATCTGGTTTATCGGTGCAGCCTTACTGGCTATTGTAGTGGCAAAACTGGTCTTTCTGGATCTATCGCAAAGTGGCACTATTACCCGGGTGTTCTCGTTTATTGGGGCCGGAATCGTGATGCTGATTATTGCTTACCTGGCACCTCTGCCACCTGCCATACAACAGTCGACAGATGATGAGCCTAAAGTTTAGGCTCACGTTTTATTTCTCTGGCATTCGCATATGTATCAATATCTTCATTAGCCAATGCAGCAGTGAGAGGGGGGCGGTCAACAAATCCCATTTTGGGAACAGGAATTTCAATCTGATTATCGACAAAGCCATTACGGATCAATTCCTGCATTTCATCACGGACCTGCAGATAATTTTCCCGGCTACACCATACGGCGAACAATAGTTCAATTGATGATTCTCGAAATGCCGTTACTGTCACTGCCGGTTTAGGTTCGTCCAAAACCAGAGGATACTTATTGGCAACTTCCAGCAGAACTTCCCGTACTTTAATAATATCTTCATGGAAATTAATCGCGAGGGTAATGGGGATGCGCCGTATGGGAAATTTTGACAGATTCATGACTGGTGCCCGAATCAGCTGTTCATTCGGCAAACGCACATAAACATTATCGAGGGTGAGCAATTTGACCGAAAGCAGATCAATTGACAGAACCTCGCCTTCAATCACATGGCCACGGATGAGAGTAATCTGGATGGTATCACCGACCTCAAAGGAACCTTCACCAATCAGGAAGAGACCGCTAATCAGGTTGGTTGCAGAGGTCTGCGAAGCAAAACCTAAAGCTACTGTTAAAATACCGGCGGCGCCAAGAAAAACGCTAAGTTTGAAACCGGCTTCCTTTAAACTGGCAATTACAAAAAGCAGAAAGATAAAATAAAAAATACCGCGGCGCCAGACTAGGCGCTGATGAGCATTAAAACGTAAACCTACCGTACGGATAAAAGTATTGGAAATTACCCGGGCAATCAAGAAACCAATCAGGCAAAGTACCAGCCCCACCAAGATTTCACTTAAACGGTCCAGATTAATATTGGTAAAGATTCCTTTGAGGCTTTGGGTCACTTCTTTTGGAATATTTGTATCAGCCATGACCACCTCTTAGAAGAATGAATCAAACATGTTAAATAGTGCTCCACCTGGAGAGCGCGGGGGATGAATATACTGAACCTCGCCAGCCAGAGGCGGGGTCTGGTTTTCAATTCTTACCCGCGGAGGACGGTCCAGTCCTTCATGCAGAACTTTAATCTGTGAAGTCCATAAACGGCCAGTTTTTCCGCTATAAAACAAAGGCAAGGCAGGTACAGGCACATTCATGCGGTCAAAACGCAGCTGCTGATTGCTGGTATTATGAAAATGAATAGGGGTTACGGCGCGAAAAGCACGCGGTTTAAGCTGGCTTAGTTCAGTACGGCCATCCACTGCAGTGGCATAGCACATTTCACCGGTACGCTGGTCTGGGCCAAACCAAGTATCTTTAGAAAGAATGACCGGTAAATCGAATAAAGGATCTCGCTGACTTTCTACAAAACCGGCAATCCATAAGGGAGTGCTGATATAAAGCGTACCGCGTTGCCCTGCTGGAATGTAAATTGGATTGACCGGTTTAATTACGACAGAGCGGTCAGCCAGACGAGGCATGAGCTGGAATTTGCTATGTGTTTTTTTAAACATATAACGTTCAATCTCAACCGGCTGTGGAAAGATAAAATCTGGTTCTTCAATGATACGCCATTCCTGCTCATCATCATGCTGAAACTGTGGTCGATGATATTCAAGTTGCCACTCGCGCTGACTGCGAGTCAGACGAAAAAATAATGAACCGAACTGCCAGGCTTTATTCTGGTTCATATCAAATTGCTGTTCACCCCACCACTTGATAGTAGAAGATTCAGGCTCGAAATTTTCATTGTAATTTGTCAAGACCAGTTATTCCTTTCATCACATCTTTAGCAAAAAACAGACTTCACGCTGTCATATGCATAGAGTACACTCAAAACCAATTTTTCTATTATTATAAGTTGTGATGCAAATACTTAAACAACTACAAATACCTTACAGTTTTGCAAAACGTCATGGCGTCATCTTGCGTTATGAAGGGGACCAAGTCTATATCATGCGTCGTGAAGACACGACTCCCCTTGCTTTGCAGGAGGCTCGTCGGCTACTGGGCCGCCCGGTACATTATCAGTTATGCAGTGCGCAAGAGTTCAATAGTTTATTAGGATCCAGTTATGCCGGCGATACCGGTAAATCACAGCAGGTGGCTGCAGGACTTGAAGACCATCCGGACTTGCTGAGCCTGGCAGATCAGGTGCCTGAAGCAGAAGACCTGATGGATCAGGAAGATGATGCACCCATCGTTCGCCTGATTAATGCCTTGCTGTCTGAGGCAATTCGTGTCGGTGCGTCCGATATCCATATTGAATCTTTTGAGAAAAAACTTTCAGTTCGTCTGCGGGTCGATGGACAGTTACGAGAAATCGTTCAGCCACGGCGGGAGCTGGCACCTTTGCTGGTGTCCCGGATTAAAGTAATGGCCCGTCTGGATATTGCCGAAAAACGTATTCCACAAGATGGCCGTATTTCACTTCGTCTTGCCGGACGCGAAGTTGATGTTCGTGTTTCGACCTTACCTTCTTCGCATGGTGAGCGGGTTGTTATGCGTCTGCTCGACAAACAGGCGGGTCGTCTTAATATGACGCATCTCGGCCTGATTGCAGAAGATTATGAACGGTTAAAAACTTTGGTGCACCGACCCCATGGTATTATTCTGGTGACCGGTCCAACCGGTTCCGGTAAAACTACGACTTTATATGCGGCCTTGTCTGATCTGAATGATGGTAGCCGTAATATCCTGACAGCCGAAGATCCTATTGAATACCAACTTGAAGGAATTGGCCAGACCCAGGTTAATACCAAAGTAGATATGACTTTTGCGCGGGCTTTAAAAGCTATGCTGCGTCAGGACCCAGATGTGGTTATGGTCGGGGAAATTCGTGATCTGGAAACAGCTGAAATCGCAGTGCAGGCCTCTTTGACCGGCCACCTTGTACTTTCTACACTGCATACCAATACAGCCATTGGTGCAGTAACACGTCTAAAAGATATGGGTATTGAACCTTTTTTACTTTCAAGTTCTTTAATTGGTGTGGTGGCTCAGCGTCTGGTACGTACTTTATGTGCACATTGTGTTAATTGGCGTGAGGCTGATAGTTTTGAGCAGCATATCTTTAACTCTTTTGAACAGATAGAACCAGTTCGTTTACCTGTACCTAAGGGCTGCGAACACTGTGCCCATACCGGCTTTACTGGGCGTACAGCTATTTATGAGATTGTTCCGATTGATGAGCAGATGCGCCGTCTGATTCATGGGAATGCAGCAGAGTATGAGCTGGAAAATTTTGCCCGCAGACATGCAGGTTCAATTCGCGAAGACGGCTTGCGTAAAGTATTGCAGGGTAAGACAACTTTAGAAGAAGTGCTTCGTGTTACCAATGAAGCAGCCGAATAAGTCATTTTATAAGAATATTAATCAGGGCATTATAAAATTCTGTTTTTGAATTTTATAATGCCATTTTACTTTTAAGTCGTAATTTTTAAATCAACATTAATATTATTGCGAGTCGCGTTTGAATATGGACAGACAATATGAGCAGCTTCAACCAGTTTTTCCGCTTCAGTCTGGTCCATTCCTTCTAAATGAATATTAAGTGTGACTTCAATACCAAAACCGGTCGGTATCGGCCCAATTCCTACTTCGCCGTCAATATAAGCATCTCTAGGCATGCTATATTTATCACGGCCCGCAACAAATTTCATTGCACCCAAGAAGCAGGCAGAGTAGCCAGCCGCAAATAATTGTTCAGGGTTAGTGCCACCACCAGGACCGCCCATTTCCTTTGGTACAGCCAGTTTTACATCTAAAATCTCGTCAGATGAGGTTGCGCGACCATCACGGCCACCTGTTGCTTTTGCATGTGCACGATAAACTACTTTTTCTAAAGCCATTTTATTACCTATAAGCGAATAGTTGTAGTGTTATCGTGGCGTATTAAAGACCAGAATAAATTGGTTTTTTTGTAAAAAAAATCTAAAACCAAATTAAATCAGAACGTGACCAGTTTTCGATGTTGCATGAGAGGCATAGAGCTACGTACAGACTGCTGTTCTTGCAGGTCAAAAGGAACGGTAATCAGGCCCGGACCTTCATTGTTAACCATAGCCAGCAATTGGCCGCGTGAGTCTGCTGCGGCTGCATGTCCCCAAGTCTGGCGCTTTTCACCATGCCAACCCTGCTGCGCTGCACCTAAAACCTGACATTGGCTATCCATTGCGCGAGCTTGTAAAAGTAACTGCCAGTGTAGTTGGCCTGTAGTGTAAGTAAAAGCAGCTGGCGCAGTTAAAATATTAGCACCACGCTGACGTAGGGTTAGAGCCAGCTCTGGAAAGCGAAGGTCATAACACACCATAAGCCCGATTTGGCCAAATGGTGTATGAATAACTACAGACTTGTCACCAGGTTCAAATACTTTAGATTCCTGGTAACCACCTACAGCATCCCCAACCTGAACATCAAACAGATGAATTTTGTCATAACGTCCTTCGGTTTTTGCCGGACTGATACATAAACTGGTCGTACGTACCCGACCATCTTTTATGGTAGAGCCATCAGGACGAAACGGGCAGGGCAATGTACCTGCAATGATCCAAAGATTATAATGATGTGCCAGCTGCTCTAACCGGCGCTGAATATGTTCAAACTGTTCAGCCGTTTCACGCTGTTTACCTGCTGCAAAACAGACGAAATTTTCCGGAAATACAATAAGCTCGGCACCTTCAGCCTTACTCTGCTGCATCAAACGTTCAATCTCGATGAAGTTATCTTCAATCAGATTTTGGGAATTCATTTGAACAACAGAAAGTAATGGCATCAGTTACTCCGTTTGTTTAGGCTTCAGGTCGAAGGCGCATTTTTACGTTCAGATACCTGATCCAGTGTATCCTGTTCTTTTTGCAACTGTTTCACCAGAGGTTCAAACATGTTCTGGTTATTCTGGTTGAGTTTCATTAGGGTTCGGTGAGCATCGAGTACAGTAGTCAACATAGCACCATGAGTTATATGCTCTTCAACAAGTGTACGTGTGCAAACGTTTGGATCACCGCAGTAATTTAAAATTACAAAAACCTGCCCCAGCCCCATACTATTGGCCAGAGTCGTAATATCGGAATTGGTAGAGAGCATGACAGCCTGAATATTATGGGTCTGCTTAAGTTTTAAGCCCAGCTTCGCCAAAATACCTAATACAGTACTGTCAATAAAAGTGGTCTGGGTCAAATCGACGATTGCACCCACGACACCTGCTTGTTGCTCAATTTTACCAAGTAGTTTGTCTAGACTTATACAAGATTGGGCTCGCACTTCACCAATAAGTTTGAAAATATGCGTTCCATTCAAGCTTGCATATTCAACATGACCTGTTGACATATAAATGCCATTTGCAGAGAAGGATATGAAAATTATCACATAGGGGGGCTACAGACTCAAGTGGCCGATAGTCATCATAGCTATAGCTAAAGAGTATTATATTGATAAATCAGTTAATTCTTTCGACATAGACTTAAGATAGCAATGTCATCTGCAACATGACTCGGAGGCTCAAATGACTGTTTTTCCAGATGTTGGACCAGTTGTTCAAACTGTTCATTCAAACGCCCATCAAAGGGTTCAAGGGCGCCATCTGAACAGATAATGAACCGTGCATGCTGGTTCAGATAACATTCAAACTCTTCAACTTCTAGATCGTCTGTCAAGCCTAATGGAAAGCTGCTCGTACTTAAAATTTTCGGTGGTTTATGTGGTTCAAACAAAATAGCGGGCGGATAATGTCCCGCGCTGGACCAGCGGAGTTGATGGGTTTCGAGGTTTAAAATTCCGGCAATCATGGTGATATGCTTTTCAATATTTTCTTGCATCAGCATACCGTTTAGTTTCTTGATCAGTTCACAGGGTGTTTTAGAGCGTCCATGAAAGGCAGCCATCCATGAGGTTAACAAGCTGCTGGTTACCCCATGGCCTGAAACATCTGCTAAATAGAAAATAATTTCTTTATCATTCAGCTTCCAGTAGTCATACCAGTCACCGGACAGATAGGCTGAAGGTTGAAAAAAAGTTTCTATTTCATAATCTTTTAAGGCTAAAGGATTAGGTAAAAGACGTTTTTGCAGTTCTGCGGCTGAGGGCAGATCACGACTATCCTGATTACGTTTATACTGTGCATCTATTTTTAACAACGCCTGATCAGGCTGATCCGGTAGATCATTCCAAATCCAGCCAGCTAACGCTCCCTGTTCCCAGGCTTTGGCAAGTGCAGCCCCCTCATGCTGAAAAGCAATAACTACAGTAGGTAAATTCCACTGATAAACCAGGAAATCTTCTACATCTGCAATTGCAATAATTGTCGGGTCGTATAAATCGATATCCTCAATATGAATCATTTGCAGATTCGGAAGCGCATGTAAAGCCCGATCCAAATAAGGAATAGGGCGAGTGGGCTGAATAAAATACATAAGAGGCGTTGATTTACCTGTTTTAAACAAATTTTAAGTTCATCATAATAGATATACTAATTATATAAATCAAAGTGTTGCTAGAGTAACTAGAAAGGATCTAGCAAAACTATTTATCAATTAGTTAATCCGAGATAATTTCAGGATCCGCATTTTCATCATCTGCTTCATCATCAATAAAAGTGATTTCAGCATCAGTGCCTTTTTTCTGGGCAATCTCATAGTTTTTACGCTGTAAATAAATATCACGGATGGCCGCATAACGGTCGCCCTGTAAGACATCTTCAACATCAAGTAGCTGGGAACGAATATCGATACCACGTAGCATCTGGTCCCCCCAGTAAAGACCCTCGTGATCTTCAAAAATATATTTTTGTGGTCGCGCCTGGCTGTCTACTACGCGACCTACAGTATCACGAAAAGTACTCGGACCTAAAACAGGTAATACCAGATAAGGCCCGGACGGCACTCCCCAGTAGCCCAAAGTTGTACCAAAGTTCTCGTCTTCACTCTCTAAACCTACACGTCTCGCTGGATCAGCAAAACCTAAACTGGATAGGGTATTTACTGTAAAGCGACCAAGAGTTTTTGCTGCGCGGGCCGGATGTCCTTGCATAAGCTGGTTTACTGCATTCCAGGGTTCACCTAAATTCTTGCGGAAATTACGGTAGGTTCCCCGCACATCAGTAGGTATTTTCTCTACATATTGCACAGCAACCGGTCGAATAATAGTGCGATCAAGCGCATCGTTTAATTCATAGATCTGACGATTCAGAGGTTGTAAAGGATCTTTGACCTCCTCAGGCTGTGCTGCATTAGCATTTACCTTTAAGTCTTGACGGGTAACATTCTTGAGCTGCTTTAAAGCTTCTAAACGAGAAGGATGAGACGGATGGTCCGGATCAATCACCTCAGTATCAGGAACCTGTTCTGCTGAAGCCGAAACAGGCTGGTCAATCTCCTGAGCGAAACTAGAAGAAGCAAAACCGGCAGCCAGTAAGCTTGCCCATAAAAAATGAAAGTGAGGCATAAAAATTCCTAAAACTTCTACAAGCAGTCAAATGGTCCACAAATTTGATGAGAACTTATTTAAACAGTTCCTTGAATCACACTATTAAAGCAAATTTGTTTGAAATATGGTGAAAAAAAGATGTTTTGTTTAAGAATTATCCAGATGAAAGATATTTTATAAAATACCGCTTGCGTTGAGAAATAAATGGCCTATAATGCACATCCATCGGCGGTGATGAAGATTAAAACTTCTGATAAAACAGCAACTTAGTTAAATATAATTAAGTCAGGTTTTGTTAGATAGGTTTAAAATAATCTGAATTACCAGTTGACTTTCTGAAAAGAAAGCGTAATATAGCCGACCTAGCTTGCTGCTGACGAAGCAGTAAGAAGATCATTAAGAGAATATGAAGAACAACTTGTGTGGATTTTTACTGGTTGATCGATCGAAATAATTTTCATTGATTGAATGGTAGAAATTTCTCGAAGTTTATTTGAGTAAATTTTTAGTCAGAAGATTAATGAGCCAGAATTGGTACCTTGTCTATAAATAAGGTACAAATGATTTTAACTGAAGAGTTTGATCATGGCTCAGATTGAACGCTGGCGGCAGGCTTAACACATGCAAGTCGAGCGGATGAAGGTAGCTTGCTACCGGATTCAGCGGCGGACGGGTGAGTAATGCTTAGGAATCTGCCTATTAGTGGGGGACAACGTTCCGAAAGGAGCGCTAATACCGCATACGTCCTACGGGAGAAAGCAGGGGACCTTCGGGCCTTGCGCTAATAGATGAGCCTAAGTCGGATTAGCTAGTTGGTAGGGTAAAGGCCTACCAAGGCGACGATCTGTAGCGGGTCTGAGAGGATGATCCGCCACACTGGGACTGAGACACGGCCCAGACTCCTACGGGAGGCAGCAGTGGGGAATATTGGACAATGGGGGGAACCCTGATCCAGCCATGCCGCGTGTGTGAAGAAGGCCTTTTGGTTGTAAAGCACTTTAAGCGAGGAGGAGGCTACCTGGATTAATACTTTAGGATAGTGGACGTTACTCGCAGAATAAGCACCGGCTAACTCTGTGCCAGCAGCCGCGGTAATACAGAGGGTGCGAGCGTTAATCGGATTTACTGGGCGTAAAGCGTGCGTAGGCGGCCAATTAAGTCAAATGTGAAATCCCCGAGCTTAACTTGGGAATTGCATTCGATACTGGTTGGCTAGAGTATGGGAGAGGATGGTAGAATTCCAGGTGTAGCGGTGAAATGCGTAGAGATCTGGAGGAATACCGATGGCGAAGGCAGCCATCTGGCCTAATACTGACGCTGAGGTACGAAAGCATGGGGAGCAAACAGGATTAGATACCCTGGTAGTCCATGCCGTAAACGATGTCTACTAGCCGTTGGGGCCCTTGAGGCTTTAGTGGCGCAGCTAACGCGATAAGTAGACCGCCTGGGGAGTACGGTCGCAAGACTAAAACTCAAATGAATTGACGGGGGCCCGCACAAGCGGTGGAGCATGTGGTTTAATTCGATGCAACGCGAAGAACCTTACCTGGCCTTGACATACAGAGAACTTTCCAGAGATGGATTGGTGCCTTCGGGAACTCTGATACAGGTGCTGCATGGCTGTCGTCAGCTCGTGTCGTGAGATGTTGGGTTAAGTCCCGCAACGAGCGCAACCCTTTTCCTTATTTGCCAGCACTTCGGGTGGGAACTTTAAGGATACTGCCAGTGACAAACTGGAGGAAGGCGGGGACGACGTCAAGTCATCATGGCCCTTACGGCCAGGGCTACACACGTGCTACAATGGTCGGTACAAAGGGTTGCTACACAGCGATGTGATGCTAATCTCAAAAAGCCGATCGTAGTCCGGATTGGAGTCTGCAACTCGACTCCATGAAGTCGGAATCGCTAGTAATCGCGGATCAGAATGCCGCGGTGAATACGTTCCCGGGCCTTGTACACACCGCCCGTCACACCATGGGAGTTTGTTGCACCAGAAGTAGGTAGTCTAACCGCAAGGAGGACGCTTACCACGGTGTGGCCGATGACTGGGGTGAAGTCGTAACAAGGTAGCCGTAGGGGAACCTGCGGCTGGATCACCTCCTTAACGAAAGATTGACGATTGGTAAGAATCCACAACAAGTTGTTCTTCATGACGATGTATCTGAGGGTCTGTAGCTCAGTTGGTTAGAGCACACGCTTGATAAGCGTGGGGTCACAAGTTCAAGTCTTGTCAGACCCACCACTACTGACGAAAGCAGTAATGCAGAAAAACAGATATGTTGACTTATTGATAAGCTGGGGACTTAGCTTAGTTGGTAGAGCGCCTGCTTTGCACGCAGGAGGTCAGGAGTTCGACTCTCCTAGTCTCCACCACGAATCAAACATGATTTGATTCGAAGCTAGAGATTACAGAATTTAGTAAATGGAAGGTTCAAGAATCCTGGTTTATTAACTTCTGTGATTTATCACAGTTGACTGCAGTCCGACGAGGATGCAGTGAATCATTAACAGATTGGCAAATTTGAGTCTGAAATAAATTGTTCAACTCATTCAATAGACGTTACAGGGCAACCTGTTGACTAACGTAGATTGAACTGAGAACTAGCAAATTAACTGAATCAAGCGTTTTGGTATATGAATTTAGATTGAAGCTGTACAGTGCTTAAGTGCACAGTACTCTAAACTGTAATGTTGAAGTTGCTCCTTGTAGGTAACGTCGACTGTTTGGGGTTGTATAGTCAAGTAATTAAGTGCATGTGGTGGATGCCTTGGCAGTCAGAGGCGATGAAAGACGTGATAGCCTGCGAAAAGCTTCGGGGAGGCGGCAAATATCCTGTGATCCGGAGATGTCTGAATGGGGAAACCCACTTACCATAAGGTAGGTATTGCATGATGAATACATAGTCATGCAAGGCGAACGAGGGGAAGTGAAACATCTCAGTACCCTCAGGAAAAGAAATCAATTGAGATTCCCTCAGTAGCGGCGAGCGAACGGGGATCAGCCCATTAAGTTATGTGTGTTTTAGAGGAATGCTCTGGGAAGTGCAACCGTAGAGGGTGATAGTCCCGTACACGAAAGGGCACACATAATGATGACGAGTAGGGCGAGGCACGTGAAACCTTGTCTGAATATGGGGGGACCATCCTCCAAGGCTAAATACTCCTGACTGACCGATAGTGAACCAGTACCGTGAGGGAAAGGCGAAAAGAACCCCTGTGAGGGGAGTGAAATAGATCCTGAAACCGCATGCATACAAGCAGTGGGAGCACCTTCGTGGTGTGACTGCGTACCTTTTGTATAATGGGTCAGCGACTTATATTCAGTGGCGAGGTTAACCGAATAGGGGAGCCGTAGAGAAATCGAGTCTTAATAGGGCGTCTAGTCGCTGGGTATAGACCCGAAACCGGGTGATCTATCCATGAGCAGGTTGAAGGTTGGGTAACACTAACTGGAGGACCGAACCCACCGTCGTTGAAAAGCCGGGGGATGACTTGTGGATAGGGGTGAAAGGCTAATCAAACTCGGTGATAGCTGGTTCTCCCCGAAAGCTATTTAGGTAGCGCCTCGGACGAATACCATTGGGGGTAGAGCACTGTTTCGGCTAGGGGGTCATCCCGACTTACCAAACCGATGCAAACTCCGAATACCAATGAGTACTATCCGGGAGACAGACTGCGGGTGCTAACGTCCGTAGTCAAGAGGAAAACAATCCAGACCGCCAGCTAAGGCCCCAAAATCATAGTTAAGTGGGAAACGATGTGGGAAGGCATAGACAGCTAGGAGGTTGGCTTAGAAGCAGCCACCCTTTAAAGAAAGCGTAATAGCTCACTAGTCGAGTCGGCCTGCGCGGAAGATGTAACGGGGCTAAAACTATGTGCCGAAGCTGCGGATGCACATTTATGTGCGTGGTAGGGGAGCGTTCTGTAAGCCGATGAAGGTGGATTGAGAAGTCTGCTGGAGGTATCAGAAGTGCGAATGCTGACGTGAGTAACGACAAAACGGGTGAAAAACCCGTTCGCCGAAAGACCAAGGGTTCCAGTCCAACGTTAATCGGGGCTGGGTGAGTCGACCCCTAAGGCGAGGCCGAAAGGCGTAGTCGATGGGAAATTGGTTAATATTCCAATACTTCTGTGTAATGCGATGAGAGGACGGAGAAGGTTAGGTCAGCCTGGCGTTGGTTGTCCAGGTGGAAGACAGTAGGCATGCATCTTAGGCAAATCCGGGGTGCTCTATGCTGAGAGTCGATAGCAAGCCAGTTTACTGGCGAAGTGGCCGATACCATACTTCCAAGAAAAGTCTCTAAGCTTCAGTTACACAGGAATCGTACCCGAAACCGACACAGGTGGTCAGGTCGAGTAGACCAAGGCGCTTGAGAGAACTCTGCTGAAGGAACTAGGCAAAATGGTACCGTAACTTCGGGAGAAGGTACGCTGCTGATGGTGATAGGACTTGCTCCTTGAGCTGTCGGCAGCCGCAGAAACCAGGCCGCTGCAACTGTTTATTAAAAACATAGCACTCTGCAAACACGAAAGTGGACGTATAGGGTGTGATGCCTGCCCGGTGCTGGAAGGTTAATTGATGGGGTTAGCGTAAGCGAAGCTCTTGATCGAAGCCCCAGTAAACGGCGGCCGTAACTATAACGGTCCTAAGGTAGCGAAATTCCTTGTCGGGTAAGTTCCGACCTGCACGAATGGCATAATGATGGCGGCGCTGTCTCCAGCAGAGGCTCAGTGAAATCGAAATCGCTGTGAAGATGCAGTGTACCCGCGGCTAGACGGAAAGACCCCGTGAACCTTTACTGCAGCTTGACACTGAACTTTGACCTTACTTGTGTAGGATAGGTGGGAGGCTTTGAAGTAGGGACGCCAGTTCCTATGGAGCCATCCTTGAAATACCACCCTGGTAATGTTGAGGTTCTAACTCTGACCCATAATCTGGGTCGAGGACCGTGTCTGGTGGGTAGTTTGACTGGGGCGGTCTCCTCCTAAAGAGTAACGGAGGAGTACGAAGGTGCGCTCAGCGTGGTCGGAAATCACGCGTAGAGTATAAAGGCAAAAGCGCGCTTAACTGCGAGACCCACAAGTCGAGCAGGTACGAAAGTAGGTCTTAGTGATCCGGTGGTTCTGTATGGAAGGGCCATCGCTCAACGGATAAAAGGTACTCTGGGGATAACAGGCTGATACCGCCCAAGAGTTCATATCGACGGCGGTGTTTGGCACCTCGATGTCGGCTCATCTCATCCTGGGGCTGAAGCAGGTCCCAAGGGTATGGCTGTTCGCCATTTAAAGAGGTACGCGAGCTGGGTTTAGAACGTCGTGAGACAGTTCGGTCCCTATCTACCGTGGGCGCTGGAAATTTGAGAGGATCTGCTCCTAGTACGAGAGGACCAGAGTGGACGAACCTCTGGTGTACCGGTTGTGACGCCAGTCGCATCGCCGGGTAGCTATGTTCGGAAGGGATAACCGCTGAAAGCATCTAAGCGGGAAGCCTACCTCAAGATAAGATTTCCCCGTGACTTTATGTCACCTAAAGAGCCGTTCAAGACCAGGACGTTGATAGGTTGGATGTGGAAGCATAGTGATATGTGAAGCTGACCAATACTAATTGCTCGTGAGGCTTGACTATACAACACCCAAACAGTTGTATACAAAGCATCAATCGATTCATAAATATGCAATATCCCTTGATTCAGCCTGATGCTGGAACATACAATTCAGACCCAGATCTGCCCTCTGTTAATAACTCATTTGGACCAAAGTACGGCATATACTGCACCGCAGTTAAATCAGACCCGAACAAGTCCATCAACAGTTGTGCTGGCGACCATAGCAAGAGTGAACCACCTGATCCCTTCCCGAACTCAGAAGTGAAACCTCTTAGCGCTGATGGTAGTGTGGGGTTACCCATGTGAGAGTAAGTCATCGCCAGCTCATTATTCTAAAAAAGCCCCCTCACATGAGGGGGCTTTTTTTATGCGGGGGTTAAATAATATTAGAATGATATTTTTTGAACTCTTTTAAATAATAGTCAATAATTCATCTAATGTTAAGTAGCCCTATATAAGGGTTAAACAATATAAAATTTAATGAATATTCAAGAAGCTTGCTCTAGCGTATAAACATTTTAATATTTAAATTTCTTTTAAGGGGCTGAGTATTAAAAAAATTATTTAACCTTATAAAAAAATAGAACTTTTTTATTCTTATATATTCAATTTATTCATAAATTAATCGAATAAAAAATTGTGAGGATAAAGAAAAAGGGCAGTTCAGCCCTAGTTCTTATAATTTTTATATTAGTTGATCCATCAGATTATGATAAGCACTGAACAGAATCCAAAGAATCACAAGTGCTACAACTGGCTCAAGGACCCGTGCCCATCTAGGCACAAGTAGAGTAGACTCTGCAGTGGATTGTAGTGCCTGTACAGGCTGCTGATGAGGGCTCTCTTGAATATTTTGCTGATTTACCATTTGATTAAACTCCTTCATGGTTTCTTCTAATGATAACTCTTCTTGCTCAATTGGTTTAGAACCTATCAACTCAGTTAGCTCACTTGTTGCCCAAACCCAGTCATCTGCCTGTCCGGATAAGTGTTCAATTTGTCCTAGTAAGAGTTCTTTCAGTCCTGAAGGTCCGAAATTCCCTGTATCATCTAACTGTTTAATTTCAGAGAACTGTACTGATAATACCTGTGTAATCGCATCTTCCAGCTTAGATTTACTTAAATTGGACTGATTCTTAGGGCAGGTAGTTAAATGCCGGGCGATTTCCTGTATATACAGCTGATCTTGAGTACGAATTTCTTGATAAACCTTGTTAGCATCATAACGCCATAAGGTAATCAGCTTTGCTAAAGCAAGCGTATTAATTTCACAAATATACTTTTTTCTTTGGTCAGCTGGGCATTGTTTAAGCAGCTGAGGCTTTTGAATTTGTATTTGCTCAGCGAAATATTGGACTAAATCAAAAGCCATGGTGAACTCCCTAATTTTTTTAATCTAAAAGTCTCAAACTCGGTTTTTTCTTAGTTGAATCAGTTGTTTCTTGTTCAGCAGATTTTAAAGTATCTTTTTCTATTTGGGTATCTGGATATTCTGCTGGATCGAAAAATAAGCCCTGACCATTTTCACGTGCATATAAGCCTAGTACTGCCTCAATAGGAACATAGAGTTCGCGAGATGCGCCGGAAAAACGTGCGGAGAAAGTAATAGCCTCATTACTCATATGAAATTGATGTACTGCATGAGGTGCAATATTAAGCACAATCTGTCCGTCTTGAACAAACTGTTCTGGAACCATCGCTTGAGGATGGGTTGCATTGACCAGCAAGTGTGGTGTTAGCTGGTTATCACAAATCCATTCATATATTGCCCGGGCCAGATAAGGACGGGTAGGGGACAAGTTAAGTTCTTGTTCAGTCATAATCGAGCTCTATTGATTAACTAGAATTTCATTGAAACGGTTTTTTTCTTGCTGGGTCATCGATTTGACAAAAGCAGGACGGCTAAAAATACGCTGACAATAAAGCAGGATTGGCCGGCAATGCTGTCTTGGCAGTTCAATTCCCATAGATTTTAACCGTATAAAAATAGGTGCCAGCATACAATCTAATATTGTAAAGTTTTCAGACATAAAATAGGGAAAATGTTGAAAAAGCGGAGTTAATGAAACCAAGGTATCTTTAAGCTCCTGCCGTGCCTGTTTTTGTTCTGGCTGGCTCAATGTGTCGCTATGGCATAGCAGGATGTCTGCAAGTCTGAGCCAGTCCTGTTCAAGACGCCAGATATATTGACGCTGCTCTGCACGCTGCATAGGTGCATCCGCATAAAGCTTATTTTGTCTATAGCGATCATCAATATATTCAGAAATAATGACTGTATTGAAGAGCTTAAGATCTTGTTCAACCAGCATTGGCAAGCGGTTATAAGGATTCAGGCTGGCTAGGTCTTCATCTTCATGATCAACCAATACCAGATGGTATTTAATCTGTTTTTCAGCCAGTACCAAACGAATCCAGTGTGAGCGGAAGTCATCTGCATGACTATATAACGTAATACCCTGTAGTGGTGTATTTTCCAAAGACATAAACCAGCAAGAAGCAAAGTGGATAAATTAGGATACTAAAATTCAACCTAAAAAGCACGAACCATAAAGGACTAATCCTATTAAGACGGGATAGATTATAAGAAAAATGACAGGAGTGGGATAAAATGATGATTAAATTAATGCTATTAATATTTTTTGTTATGATCGGGGTAATTAATTACTATCTAAACAAGTCATTCTGGTGTCATGAAGGAATCTGGGGTAAGGATGTTCATGAGCAATAAAAACCTAATCGTCTGCTTTAGAATAGAAGGATGAATCAATAAAAAAGCCCTGATAAAAACCAGAGCTTCTTTGACCGATTCGGTAAACGAATTAACGTTTAGAGAACTGAGGACGTTTACGTGCTTTACGTAGACCAAGTTTCTTACGTTCAACTTCACGAGCATCACGAGTTACGAAACCAGCCTGACGAAGAGACGGTTTTAGTGTTTCGTCAGCAGCGATCAGAGCACGGGTAATACCGTGACGGATTGCACCAGCTTGACCACCGATACCACCACCTTTAACAGTGATGTAAAGGTCATATTTTTCAGTAGCTTCAAGAAGCTCTAAAGGCTGACGTACAACCATACGAGCAGTTTCACGACCGAAATATTGCTCTAAAGAACGGTTGTTGATCACGAGTTTACCAGTACCAGCTGATAGGAAAACACGTGCAGTTGCGGTCTTACGGCGACCTGTGCCATAGTTAGTAGCCATGTGCTGTATCCCTTAGATATCCAAAACTTGTGGCTGTTGAGCAGCGTGTGGATGCTCGCTACCAGCGTACACTTTCATCTTCTTGATCATTGCATAACCAAGAGGACCTTTTGGCAACATACCTTTAACAGCTTTTTCTAGAACTGCTTCAGGTTTGTGAGCGATTAACTTTTCAAAGTTAGTCTCTTTTAAACCGCCTGGGAATTCAGTGTGGCGATAGTATTTCTTGTCAAGTGCCTTGTTACCAGTTACTTGAACTTGCTCAGCGTTAATCACAACGATGTAATCACCAGTGTCAACGTGAGGAGTATAAGAAGTCTTGTGTTTACCGCGTAAACGACGAGCGATTTCAGTCGCTAGACGACCAAGAGTTTTGCCAGAAGCATCAACAACGTACCAGTCGTGTTGTACTTCAGCTGGCTTCGCGCTGAGAGTTTTCATTCAACCACTACCTATTATAGTTGGTTTGGACAAAGAAGCTGTCCAAACAAAAAGGAGACCGAATTCTATCCGATAATCAGGAGAACCACAATAAAAAAATCGAGTATTAGGCTTCTAATGTTACGCTTTAAATTATAAAAAGAGAAGGTTGTTTACTGGATCCTTCTAAAGCAAATTTGTATAAAGATATCTTAGTTAAAGAAAGGTAGGCCTTTTTAAAAATACGGCACTAAATTTGTGTGAAGTGCTTGTACTTCATAAAGAATGAAGGGATTCAAAAAGGGCTAGTCAGTTTATAGTCTGTATTAGCACTATATGACGAGCCCTAATATTTTAAATATTAATTTTACTGCTGGTATTCTCTATATCTATAGAGTTTTAAATAAAATTGATGAAGCTATAGAATCTTTTATCTGGAAGCTTCTTTATTTTAATAAGCATAACGCTGCTACATACAATTTAAGACCCTATACAATGCTCTCAGCTGTACAATATAAATTAAAGATGATTAGGTCTGAAGTTAATCATCCTTAAAACTCAGGAGTCGTTAAGTATGCTGCCTTTATATGTGACCAGTGGTGAGCCGGCAGGAATTGGTCCAGATATTTGTCTCAGTTTGGCAGAACGTATGGATCGACGGCCGATTGTTATTCTGGCTGACCGCACATTGTTACTCGACCGTGCGGAACAGCTGGGCTATAGCCTTAAACTGATAGACTATACAGGACAGCAGCAAGCTTGTGTTCCCGGTGAATTATATGTCGAACATGTTCCTCTAAAAGTACCTTGTAAAAATGGTGAGTTAAATCCCCAAAATTCAGCATACGTACTTGAGCAGTTACAGCGCTCGGCGGCTTATGCCATGACAGGAAAAAGCGCGGGGGTAGCGACTGCACCTGTACAAAAATCTGTAATCAATGAAGCTGGAATAAAATTTAGTGGACACACTGAGTACTATCAGGAGTTTGCCGGGGTAGAGCGTGTAGTGATGATGCTGGCAACCAAAACCTTAAGAGTGGCACTGGTCACTACTCATTTGCCCTTGCGTGCTGTTCCAGATGCCATTACAGAAGAACGCCTGCATCAGGTGATCAATATTCTGCTTCATGATTTAAAAACTAAATTTAAGATTGAGCAACCGAAGATTCTGGTTTGTGGACTAAATCCGCATGCAGGTGAAAATGGTTATCTGGGCCGTGAAGAAATTGAAGTAATTAACCCGGTGTTAGAACATTACCGTGCACAAGATATTAATATGAGTCTGAGCCTGCCCGCTGATACATTATTTACGCCAGAAAACCTAAAAGATGCTGATGCTGTTTTGGCCATGTATCACGACCAAGGGCTACCTGTGCTAAAATCTCAAGGTTTTGGTGAAGCCATCAATATTACATTGGGTTTACCGTTTATTCGTACTTCAGTTGATCACGGCACTGCATTATCGCTTGCCGGAACTGGTCGGGCAAAAAGTTCAAGCCTGCAGGTTGCGGTTGACCTGGCGCTTGAGTTAGCTCACTAATTTTTGTTGGAAATCGTTCTATGTATCATATTAATGCCCTAAACCCTAAAGATGAAGGGCATAAGGCGCGAAAACGCTTTGGCCAAAACTTCCTGCATGATCAACGGGTAATTGAAAAAATTGTACGTTCAGTCAATCCTCAGCCGGGTGATAATATTGTAGAAATTGGTCCTGGACTGGCTGCGTTAACTGCACCTCTTATTGCCGAGTGTGAAGCACTGACCGTGGTGGAACTGGACCGTGATCTTGCAGCAGGTTTGCCTGGACGGGTACCTTATCCTGAGCGTTTGACCATTATAGAATCCGATGCATTAAAATATGATTTCAGTCAGCTTTTTAAAGAAGGTCAGCCATTACGTGCAGTAGGCAATCTGCCTTACAATATTTCTACGCCATTATTGTTTCATCTCCTGGAGTTTGGCGATAAAGTCAAAGATATGCATTTTATGCTGCAAAAAGAAGTTGTAGATAGAATTACCGCTGAACCAAATACTAAAGAATATGGGCGCCTGTCAGTGATGATTCAGTATTATTGCAAGCCGACCTATTTGTTTGAAGTGCCACCCGGTTCATTTAATCCACCACCAAAAGTGACATCTGCAGTATTTCGTCTGGAACCCTACAAAGACAAACCGATCGTAGCCCAGAATGAAAAGGCTTTGGCACGTTTAGTTTCGCATGTTTTTACCCAGCGTCGTAAAACTCTGCGTAACAGCTTAAAAGGAATGCTGGCAGAAAATGGTTTTGAAAAAGCCGGGGTTAATCCGATGGCACGTCCGGAAACATTAACACTTGCCGAATTTGTTGCTCTTTCTGACAATATGGTGAACTAAGATATGGCAAAACGCTATAACTATATTATCGGAGACATACAGGGCTGTTTTGAGGCTTTAAAAGCATTACTCAAGCATATTCAGTTTGACGCTAGCCAAGATTTTATCTGGTTTGCTGGTGATATTGTCGCACGTGGTGAAAACTCACTGGGTGCATTGCGCTTTGTCAAAAAACTGGTTGAGAATGGGGCAGCAGCTACAGTTCTGGGAAATCATGATCTGAATCTTTTGGCCTGTGCCCGTGGTTTGAAAGAAACCAAACCTAAAGATAAAACTCAGGAAGTGATTGATGCTATAGATAGTGACGAGCTGATTGACTGGTTGCGAAAACAGCCCCTGTGTCTATTTCCTGACGAGAAAACAATACTAACCCATGCCGGCGTGCCTTGTATCTGGACCGCAGAACAGGCTGCCTGCTTGGCCCATGAGGTGGAGGCTATACTGGCTCATGAAAATTTTACAGTATTGGATGACTTTCTAAGCGCGATGTACGGCACAGAACCAGACATATGGTCAGATAAATTGCAGGGTAATGCGCGTTTACGCTGTATTACCAATTATTTGACCCGGATGCGCCTTAGCAATGCAGAAGGCCGTCTTGAGTTCAGCTTCAAGGATTCTTTAGATGATCCAATGCCGGCAGGCTTTCAGCCCTGGTTTGAATTTGATTCTAAAGCCGCAGAAACACATCAGATTGTATTTGGTCATTGGGCAGCCTTACAGGCTAAGACTGTCAGTACGAATATCCAGAATGTTGATGGAGGCTGTGTCTGGGGAAATCAGCTGGTTGCATTTCGTCTGGAAGATCAGCAATTATTTAAAGTCGATAATCCTTGCGTTGACTAGAGGCTTATTAATTTCTTAATGAGCAATATGCTAGAAAAAATTGTTAGAAATAATCTATAAAAAACCACTCGGTATGAGTGGTTTTTTAATGAAAAGATTTTATAGATTGAATTAGTCCTGACGAATCCAAGTCTGATTACGCCCCAAAGCAGAAACGCCAACATAACCACGTAACTGAAGACGTTTACCATTCGAACTCAGTTTGGCTTTCATGCTGTAAATTTTTCCACTTAAAGGATCGATAATACGGCCGCCCGTATAATTTTCACCTTCAGTATGTTTTAGACCAGTTAATACATCCATACCAAGAATTGGTTTATTGGTATAAGGCGCTGGACAATTTACACATGTTTCTTTAGGTGTATAACCTGGACGTGGTGTAACTTTAATAATACGACCAGTAAATGAACCATTGGCTTCCTGCCTGATCTCAATCAATGCTTTAGATGAGCCAGTTTTATCGTCAATATTTTTCCAGGTCCCCGAAATATCCTGTGCAAAGGCTGCACTCGACAATGCGGAAAAAATGATGGCGCTGGCAAACTTAATTTTCTGCATCATTCAAATCCTTTTTGTATGAAAATGATCACAAATGTTATAGTAAGGTTAAACTTTAAACTCTTCAATCTTTATTTATGATTACCAGGTCACATTTATTGTAAATAAAGCAAGAATGTTGGAAGCCAGATTGCGGTAAATACACCATTGACAGCCATTCCAAATGCTGCATAACGACCGGCAACCTGTCCACGTTGCCAAGCTTGAGCTGTACCAATTGCATGTGCTGCTAACCCCAGTGCAAGGCCAGACGCCCGTTCATCATTAATGTGTCTCAAGAGCAAAGGTGAAAAAGCAGCCCCAATCACACCGGATAGAATTACAATCAGGGTGACGAGAGTCAAAGGTGCATGTAACAAGGTAGCAATGTTCAGTGCAATTGGTGTTGTGACTGCCCGGGTTGCAAAAGCTAAAACAGTGGGCTCAGACATGTGCAATAAATAAGCAAGAGTCATGGGTAATGCAACCGCACTAACACTGGCAAAGACCAGAATGCCGACCATTGATTTTAAGGGAAGATCGTCATAACGCATGGCCGCCAGCGGGACAGCTAAAGCAACAGTTACATAACCCAGCAGTCGATTAAAAATTGGATTGACATTCTGCATGTAATCTTCATAAGGCTGCTGAAGCAAGGCTAGCAGTCCGACCACAATGAACATACCAAAAACCAGTAGAGGGACCTGAGGAAATCGTTGATTCAAATATTTTGCACAGAAGTAGCTGACTGTAGTTAGCAAAAAGCCAAAAATAATCATGAGCATCGTTTTTATTCCTTATAACCAGCGTTTTGCCATTTTTGCATAAACCCATAACGGGAACAGGGTACTGATCACCAGCACTACCAGAAATAACGGAATATCTTTACCCATATGTATCAGCATCATAAGTGAGCCGGCACAGATGGGCAAAAAGGCAAAAGCGCTTTCTTTCATGATCTTGTTATTGGTATCCACCAGACGGTGTGGCAATTTTTTAAATCTACGCCAGATCAACAGGATAATCAGCAGGCTGATCAGTCCAGTCAGATTACCCAGTTCAGGATGATTCCAGATTGACATGACCCAAACAGCAGCTTCACGGAAGATAACAATCAGGGCAAGCGTACCTGCCCAAGCGGCCCAGTCTATATTTTTAATTCGGTCCATGTCTTATTCAGCTTTTTTAAAACGTTATTTATCACGTTTTAACCTATCTGGTCCCTGATTTCAAACTCTTCCAGTGGTCGTTTGAACTGTTGAGAGTTCTGACCAAGTATTTCATCAATGGGTAAATGAGCTTGCTTGATCAGTTGCTCGAGTTTGTGGGGGGCCATATTCACAGTCAGATGAAGTTGACCTTCATCATCATAGGCTTCTGATTGGATCACATTCAGAGCATAAAGCTGTGTACGTAGCTTGCCATAAGCAGGATTGAGGACCAGTTCAAATTGCTGGAGTTGGCCCATCAGGCATTCCTGAACAGCCTGACGTAGCAGTTCAAGTCCCTGGCCTGAATGTGCCGATACATACACTCGTTCCGGCATGTGCGGTTTGGCATAGATAATTTTGGCTGCTTCACCACTTACATCGATCTTATTGTATACGCGCAGTACAGGTACATCAGCTCCAATTTCTTTAAGCACTGACTCTACGGCATCAATCTGTTCCATCATATCAGGGGTGCTGCTATCAATCACATGCAGCAACAAAGTCGCTTCCAGTGTTTCTTCGAGCGTAGCCTTAAATGACTCTACCAGAGAGTGGGGCAGGTTACGTACAAACCCTACCGTATCAGCCAGTACCAGACTGCCAATACCATCCCATTCCAGTCGCCGTAAGGTTGGATCTAATGTGGCAAAGAGCTGGTTAGCCGCATAGACTTCAGTATTTGCCAATATATTAAACAGGGTAGACTTACCGGCATTGGTATAACCCACTAGTGAAACAGTTGGAATAGCAGCTTTCTGACGTGCAGCACGACCTTGCATGCGGGTCTGGCGTACTTTTTCAAGTTTGTCTTTTAGCTGGCCCATACGGATCCGCAGTAAGCGACGGTCTGTTTCTAGCTGTGATTCCCCCGGACCACGCAAGCCGATCCCGCCTTTTTGTCGTTCTAGGTGAGTCCAGCCACGCACCAGACGGGTAGACAAATGTTCAAGTTGTGCCAGCTCAACCTGCAGTTTACCTTCATGAGTCCGAGCACGCTGTGCAAAAATATCCAGGATAAGGCCAGTCCGGTCAATGACACGGCACTGCATGACTCGTTCGAGGTTACGTTCCTGTGCAGGAGACAGGGAATGGTCAAAAATAACCAGATCAATCTCTTCAGTCTTGACCAGTTCAGCAATTTCTTCTGCTTTACCTGAACCAATAAAAAGTTTTGGGTCTGGCTTAATACGTTGTGCAGTTACATGGTGTAGGATTTCAGCGCCTGCTGATTGAGCTAAAAGGCGAAACTCTTCGGTATCGATATCTTCCAATAACTGGACCGAAACACTGACCAGGATTGCTCGTTCACCACCTTGATGTCGCTCAAAATATTCCACTAATCTGTAGACTCTCTAGCATTAAAACTTCATTTTAAATAAAAGCTGTATCCTACGCGAGCTTAATTAATTAAATTCGGTAACAAGCTTTAGATCATGCTGGAAAAGGCCTGAGCTGTTAAGATCATTCCACCGGCATACAGAATTGACCAGCCTAAAATAGTTTTTAAGGTAGAAAACATTTCAATATGTTCTACAGGGGGCTGCTGCTGGTTAGATACTTTCATCACCTTACCTCTATTTATTAATCCGATGAATATATAATATTTGATTGGATAAAATAATTAAAATTGAATTTTTTTATCCTTATGTTCGGTTTTTATCATCAATGCAAGGAGTGCTTTAAAAGTATAGAATGGAGCTGCAATTGAAATTGTTAAAATATGATCAGTTTTAGTGATAACTCTATGTCTCAGCTTTCCACTCAGCCTGTGCCGGTCTCCGGGCTTTCTAAAATCTGGCTTTACAGTAAAAAAATCGTCACGGGTATAGCACTTATCATAGAGGGCTTTTATCTGGTTTATCGTCACAGGTTATATAAGCATCCTAATAAAGTAGAAAATACCCGTTATGTACAGTATTTCTGTCGCCGTCTTGGCGAGGTATTTAATGTCGAGGTGCGGATTCATGGCACTATTCCTCGCCAGCCAGCACTTTGGGTCAGTAATCATATTTCATGGTTGGATATCGCAGTAATTGGTTCAGCAGCACGGGTATTTTTCTTGGCCAAGGCCGAAATTGAACAGTGGCCAGTGCTGGGTAAACTGGCTAAAGCAGGCGGTACGTTATTTATTAAACGGGGTTCTGGTGATTCAACCAGAATTCGTGAGCAGCTTACCGATTTTTTGAAACAGGATATTCCGGTTCTATTTTTTCCTGAGGCCACTACATCTGATGGCAGTTATATCAAGCGGGTATATGGCCGTTTGCTGGGCGCCGCATTGGCTGCACACAAACCGGTACAGATTGCGCTGATCTGTTATGTTAACCAGCAGGGAAAGTTAGATACGATTGTTCCGTTTATTGATGATCTGACTTTTGCTGAACATGTGCGCCGTGTACTTGAAATGCCACCTGTTACAGCCCACCTGATGGCTTTACCCGCTATTTCAGTAGAAGGCCATACGCTTGAGAGCTTAACTGCTGAAGTCCAGCAGGCTATGGTCAACGGTCTGGCCGAACTACATCAAAATGTTTTAAAAACTACAGCTATATCTTAAATTGAATAGCCAATTTGAAAATAAAAAGCTCGGTCGTCTGAGCTTTTTATTTTCTGTTCTGAATACTTTACATAAAGCCTTCTAGAGGTAACCAAGACAGGGCCTTAATGCCGGCACGTTCCCACCATTTCATTCGTGGCTCTTTATGATAGATCTTTCCACCCGGCTCTTGTGGCTGGAATTCCCAGGTCAGTTTATTATTGGCATCTAAAACCAGTTTATATGCATATTTTTTAAGATTTTCATCCATAGTTTTATGCACAGCGTTCGCCAGTTGAGGGCTGTTAAGAATGACTCCAATTTCAGAGTTTAAATAGGCTGAACGGGGATCAAAATTAAAAGAACCAATAAATACCTGTTTTTCATCTAGTGCCATCATTTTGGCATGCAGGCTGGAGCGACTGAGTCCTTTCATGCTGACTTTGGCTTTTTTTGAAATCTCCTGATTTACTTCATTTAGTTCTTCATCCGTGACAGCAGGTAGAAACTCATAAAGCTGTACACCATTTTCGAGCAACTGTTGACGGTACTTGGCATAAAATGCGTGTACAACGGCGACGTCATTTGCTGCATAAGAGTTAGTGAGTACCCGAACTTTAATACCGTCTTCTGCCAGCTGGCTCAGCATTTTCGCACCTTGCTTTTCAGGAACAAAATAGGCCGAGATCAGATCAACACTCTGTTCTGGTTTATCCAGATATTTTAATAACTGAAAATTGAGTAAACCTTCCTTTTTTGCTTTTGCTTTAATTTTTTCAGGTGGATCTTTAACGACCTCTGCTTTTACCCAGTCAAAACCAATTTTGTGATAAAGCCATTCATCAAATGCTTTAGAACGGTTCGTCAGATCCAGATAGTTTTGTACACTCACTTCCTGATTATGGATGTCGAGCTGACGTTTCAGGCTTTCATAGCGTAAATGATGCCGCTGTGCACTGACAATTTCCTTAACCGGATAGGCATAATCATCATTCCAGTAGTCATCAAAGGAATGCACAATATCATCAACTGCTGACCCTACCAGCATGACATCAACATCTGAGAACTGATAGGTTTCACTAACGTTATAGTACTGGTTGCTCATGTTACGTCCACCGATCAGGGCAATTTGGTGGTCAGCAATAAAACTTTTATTATGCATACGCCGGTTGATGCGTTTTAGGTCAAGCACCATGTCCATGGCACGGTATTTCCGGAAGCGATACGGATTAAATAGTTTAATTTCAATGTTTTTATGTTGTGATAACGCTAAATAAATTCCTTCCATGTTCTTGGCATTGTTATCATCTATCAGGAGCCTGACTTTAACACCGCGGTCTGCAGCACGAATCAGGGCATGCAGAGCCAGTGCACCAATCCGGTCGTTGTCCCAGATGTAGTATTGCAGATCTAAAGATTTTTCAGCTTTATCGATGAGACGTAGACGTGCTGCCAATGCTTCAAGTGGATCATATAGCACATGGTAACCAGTCAGGCCCGGATTCTGTTCACGTAGTGGTGTAACGATCTGCGAAAGGCTGGTTTGGCTTGCATCAATATCATGGGCGTACTGAGGAACCTGAGGCATTTGTCGAGGTAGCGTG
This sequence comes from Acinetobacter sp. FL, assembly GCF_040744925.1. Taxonomy (NCBI): domain Bacteria; kingdom Pseudomonadati; phylum Pseudomonadota; class Gammaproteobacteria; order Moraxellales; family Moraxellaceae; genus Acinetobacter; species Acinetobacter sp. FL. The sequence continues at coordinate 613,673 of NZ_CP160437.1, forward strand.
GTACAAGCCGGAACAGTGAGCAGTAAACTGCAGCTCGCTAATAGCACAGCGCCAGACGAAGATTTCAAAGATCGTAAACGCATAAATAAGAGTGACCGATAGGACAGAAGAAACCGTAGCAATATGCTTACGAGTACAGAACTGAGCTAGAGTATAATTGGGTCGTAACAAAATATAAATATATAGCCCATTCGGGGCGATATGGATCAGAGATAGAGTATGCTGAAACTGACATCCCTAGTATTTTACTTTTATCTGAGCTTTGGACTCATTGCGCTTTGGGCAGTCTCTCAAGCCTGGATCAGCCAGTCGTGTACCGAAACGATTCATCCTTTTAAAGCCTTTGTGCATCTACTGGCTTTCTATCTTTCTTATCTGCTTTTTCCCTTATTCTTTTTTAGCCTATATGCAGGCTGGAGTGGTTATTTCAGTATCCATGAAGCTGTATTTGTCTTTCTTCTCAGCAGTGTGCTGATCTATGCACGTTTTATTGAGCCTCATTTAGTGCATGTACATCGGCACCAGTTCTCTTTAAATCCTGAAAAACCTTTCCAAAAACCGGTTAAGGTTGCTCTGATTGCTGACTTGCATATAGGTTTATTTTCCGGACATGAACGCCAGCTTAAGATTATTGTAAATAAAATTAATCAGGAAAATCCTGATATTGTTGTGGTTGCCGGAGACTGGACATATGAACCTGAAAACCAGCTGGCAAAAGAACTTGAGATGTTGCGTGAGATTAAGGCACCCGTATATTCGGTGACCGGCAATCATGACGAACAGTATCCGGGACCACCTATTCAGGAATTATTACGACACGCATTAGAGAGTAACAATGTCATCGACATTGAGGGGAAGATTGTTGAATTTGATGAATTCCGACTGATTGGAGTAGGTGACTTGTGGGCAGGTAAAACAGACATGCGCTTACTTCCAGAGTTACCTCAAGATAAGCCTTGGTTAATTTTGTCGCATAATCCAGATACAGTAGATATGGTACCTGCTTTACCGACACGTCCTCTCATGCTTTCAGGCCACACTCATGGTGGACAGGTCGAATTGCCTTGGGTAACCAACTATATTATGAAGAAAGTCTCGATACTGGGGCATAAACGCGGTTTATATAAGCACGAGCATGCAGATGTATTTGTAACGGTAGGGACTGGAATGGTTGGGGTACCTTTTCGTTTTCGTGTACCGCCAACTATTGATATTATTGAATTGATTTGATGAAGACAGATTCATCACCTGATATAAAAAAGACGGGCTTCTCCCGTCTTTTTTATAACTGCTTCAGCTTAGATCTGGTTATTTACATCTTCATTTTTAGTTTCACGGATCAGCATAAACGCAATCAGTGAAAGAATAGAAGCAGCTGAGAGATAATAACCAACTGCTGCCAGGCCATAATTTTCAGCCAGCTTAGTCGCAATTAGCGGTGCAAATGATGCACCGAAAATACCTGCGAGGTTAAATGTTAAAGCAGAACCAGTATACCGTACTGAAGTCGGGAACAGCTCAGATAAAACCGTACCAATTGGCCCATAAGTCATTCCCATAATTGCAAGGCCGGTACATAAAAACAGGAATACAACCAAGGTACTACCTGATTCCAGCATGGAAGAAAATACCAGACCAAATAAGGCAGCCGCTATACATACCCCAATAGAAGTAGCTTTACGGCCAAACTTTTCTGCAAATACTGCGGAGAGTGGAATAAAAGCAGCAAAACATAAAGTTGCAATCAGTTGCAGTTCAAGAAACTCGCCCCGTGAATAACCTAACTGTGTTGTGGCCCAGTTCAATGCAAATACGGTGGTTAGATAAAAGACAACAAAGGTACAGATAGCAGCCACAGTACCTAAAACCAGCATTGAAAAGTGCTTGGTAAATACTTCTTTAAATGGAATATTAACTTCTTTCTGTTTATCAAGCACCTTCTGAAAAGCAGGGGTTTCATGTAATTTCAGTCGGATATACAGACCTACAATAACCAGTGCCGCACTTGCAATAAAAGGAATACGCCAGCCCCATTGCAAAAATGCTTCTTCAGACATCAGAGCGCCTAGGAGCAGAAATGAGCCAGTCGCCAGAATAAAGCCAATTGGAGCACCAAGCTGAGGAAACATGCCATACCAGGCACGCTTGCCTTCTGGTGCATTTTCAGTAGCCAGCAATACTGCACCACTCCATTCACCCCCCAGCCCCAAACCTTGGCCCAGACGGCAAAGTGCCAATAATAACGGAGCTATAATACCAATCTGTGCATAGGTGGGTAATAAACCAATACAGACTGTGGAGATACCCATCGTCAGAAGGGCAGCTACCAGTGTTGCCTTACGGCCAATCCGGTCACCGAGATGGCCAAATAGTGCTGCACCAATTGGGCGGGCAATAAACGCAATAGCAAAAGTCGCTAAAGACTGGAGTACTGCCGCGCTACCGCTTCCTGCCGGAAAAAACAGGTGAGGGAAAACAATCACTGCGGCAGTCGCATAGATATAAAAATCAAAAAATTCAATCGTCGTGCCGACGAGGCTCGCGAATAAAACACGAGCCTTAGAGTTAGTCGCTACTTCGGTGGTAGCAGCTGTAGTAGTTGATGACGCCATGGGTAACCTTACACTTCGTAAAAATAAATATTAGTTTTAAAAGCGTAATCTTTTTAAAAAAGGCGTAATTTCTTAAAAAAACAACGAAAATTAATCCATTAATCTCGTTCAGGGTCACTGAAAAGTGAGTACAAATGAATTAGATTACGTAAAGATAGATCGCCAAGAAGTGTAATCCTGCGCCTAACAATACAAAAATATGCCAGATAGCATGAGTATATCTTACTCTTTTTAAGGCATAAAACAATGCACCAATCGTATAAGCCAAACCGCCTGCAATTAAAAGTGTTAAGGTCTGTTTTGACAGGTACTGCCGCATGTCATCCATAACTAGCAATGCCATCCAGCCCATCAACAGATAGGCCAGCAGGGAAATCTTTTGAAAACGGTGAATAAAAATTAATTTAAATACTGTGCCAATACCAGCAATGACCCATAAGGCAATAAGCAGGTTATGTGCTTTAGCGGTAGGCAATGCAATACTTAAAAAAGGCGTATAAGTACCTGCGATGAGATAATAAATGGCTGTGTGGTCCAGTTTCTTGTACCAGAATCTGCGCTGCTCGGTTCTGGAAAAGTGATATAACGTTGAACTGGTGAACAGTAATACCATGCTGCCTGCATATATCCATAATCCAATCCACTGACCAGTCGGGAGATCACTGCCTTTTATGACCATCAGGACACCGGCGATCACGGCAAGTACTGCACCGACTGCATGGCTATATGCATTAAACTGTTCTTCTCTTGGATGATAAGATTCCGCAAGTGGAGAAGTCATAAACCAACTAATATATTTAAAAGTACAAGTGTATATTAATACAGTTTTGCTTTTCAGGTAAGAACATTTAAAATTATTACTAATTTATCCAGGATTCTTTCCATGACATCTCCTGAAAGCTTTTCTGAACAGGAACAGCAATTTTTAAAAGAATTTCAGCAATCCCTTGATTTAAATCATTTTGAACGTCTGATATTAAGTCAGTATCAAGGTAAGCTTGAGGGGCTGCAAAAGATTACTTTCCGTCTGGTTGAGCTGCAAAATCAAGTAAAACTCTCTGGCCTGTATCATTATCAGACTCAAGATGTCACAAAAAACTATACTCTGGAAGAGGCAGTGCTGCACATTACATCTCTGCTTCATGTCTGTAAACAGGCTAACCTGCTGAATGCATCTCATGAGCTACAGCTGAAGAAAAACAAGAAAAAGGTCATGCTTACCCGTACAAAAAGAAAAGACATAACCAGCAAAGATACACCACTTATTACTCATAACCGGGAAAAGCAGCGTTATGTTGCACAAGATCGCCTATTTTTAAAATATTTAGGAATTACCGACGAAAAGGCCCAGATTATTCCGAGCATGGCGCGTAAATGGAAACAGATTAATAAGTTTATTGAAATTTTCTCAGGTGCTTTTGAACAGATTACTACACAAGATAAAGTACGAATTGTTGATTTTGGTTCAGGCAAGGGCTATTTAACCTTTGCCCTATATGACTATCTGCAAGAGCAGAAACAGAAATTGCCTTTAATTACCGGAGTAGAACTGCGGCCTAATCTGGTCAGTTTCTGTCAGGAAATCGCACAGAAATCTGGATTTGAACATCTTGATTTTTTTGAAGGGGATGTGCGGACCTATCATCCTGAGCATCTTGATGTCATGATCGCCCTGCATGCCTGCGATGTGGCAACCGATTTTGCCATTCATACCGGTATCCGTTTAAATGCATCCATGATTATGTGTGCACCATGCTGTCATAAAGAATTACGCCCTCAGCTAGAAAGTCCTGAGGTTCTCCAGCCAATGCTACAATTTGGGATTCATGCCGGACAACAGGCCGAGATGCTGACAGATACTATCCGTGCCTTATTACTCAAAGCTTATGGCTATGATCCCAAAGTCTTTGAATTTATATCTTTAGAACATACCAGTAAGAATAAAATGATACTCGCGACCAAGCGCAAGAACTTCAAGCAGCCTGACCAGTCTGTACTGGAACAGATCAGGGCTTTAAAGGAGATGTATGGTATCCGCAAGCATTCTCTGGAACTGTTGTTAAATGATCAATGGGATCAACAGGATATTGGCTGCAAATGTTAACCTGAAAAATCTGTTCAGTCTTTAACTAAGCACTAGTGCGCTTTGAACCAGAATGAAATAGCGCAAAACTGAAAATATTATAAAAGCCTTGGACTATCTCAAGGCTTTCCACGCTTCAATAGCCTGCAGACCCACATCTAATCCCACTTCATAGGTATATTGTAGTTTTCGTTTGTCCTTGCAGAGCCGGTTGGCAAGCCGTTTGTCATCTGGTGGGCAGATTTCCAGAATCTTTTGTGTCACCGGTGCAGTTTGAGCCTGTCGAATGAACTTTACCGACTGATTATAGCGTTCACAGCGTTCTTGCAAACTTAAGGCAAATCCTTGATTCTTTTTAACTACATATTTTGCCAGAAACTGGTCACCCTTACTGCTGGCTTTAAAATAGTTTTTTGGCCGGGTACGAATCACCATTAGTTGCGTAATATCAGGCTGGGCTGCTGCCCACTGTATTGGCAGGGCATCTGCTACGCCACCATCGAAATAAGGTTCACCATTTACCAGGACGGGTTGACGGGTCAGTACCGGAATGGAACTAGACGCACGTAATCCGTTGAAAATGTTCTCCTGACTGGCACGTACATATTCAGCATGGCCATGAATCGCATGAGTCAGAACCATATAAAAATCTGGATTTTGCCTGAACAGTGCATCCTGATCCAAAGGTGATTCCTGTTCAACAACATCCCACATCCACTGCATGTCTAGCAGATCACCCCCTTTAAGAAAACGACCATAATGGATGAACTCACGGCGCAGGGAATGATCCAGATAAATATCAATATTCCTTCCTATCTGGCCTGCAAGATAGTTGGCTACATTGGTTGAGCCAGAAGAAACCCCGACAAATAAACTGAAAGGATTAAAATCATATTTTAAGAAAGCATCGAGCACACCACAGGTGAAAGAGCCGCGCATACCGCCGCCCTCTACTACAAGTGCATTACGTGTTAAATCTGTCATATGCTTTTAATTCATCAGTTTAATGAGAATGTTCCTGATCACCGTGGCTATGTTCAATATGTTCGCCCGGAGCGGTTGAGGTTTCAGTAGAGGGCTGATCCGGCTGCTGAGTTGCATTAGCCTTTTGCTGGTTAGCCTGTGCTGCCTGCATGGCTTCAGGTGACATGGCCGGTGCATTTTTAAAGGCATGCTGCTGAGTATTTTTTTGCTGCTGACTTGGCATATAGTCTGGCTCATTGGTTACAGCCAGATAAAAAAAGCCCATAAAGAAACAGCCTAGAATCACGGCAACAATCAGTGCTTTCCAGCCCCATGGAGAATGCTCAGGAGAAGAATGATCTACCATAATAAATATCCAAAGTAAGAAAAAATACTGAATAAACTGGATATAGTTATAGCATAAAACTGTCAAGAAATAGACTGGGGATTTCTAATATACTGAAAATGAAAAAAGAATTTTTTGTTTAAAATATAAAAGCTAAAAATGGTTAAATATGAAATGTCTACATGAGAAACAAAAAAGACGCGCAATCGCGTCTTTCTGTTCTGATCATTAAGCAGCGATTGGTAGTCCAGATTGTGCATGTTGTCTTAACCGCTGTGGTGGAGCAAAACGCTCGCCATATTCTGCAGCCAGCTGTTCAGCACGAGCCAAGGCACGTTCCAATCCGTACTGGTTCAGGTACTGTATGGCACCACCGGTCCATGGTGCATAACCGATGCCAAAGATAGAGCCTACATTGGCATCGACTACAGATTCCAGCACACCTTCCTCTAAACAGCGTAATGTATCTAGAGCCTGAACAAAAAGAAAGCGTTCAATCAGCTCCTGCTCTGGTACTTCCTTATTTTTATTCCAGCGGCTCAAGCCTTTCCATAAATATTTTTTACCTTGGGCCGGATATTCATAAAAACCCTGACCTGCGGCTTTACCCTTACGGTCAAATTCATGAATCATGGTTTGAATCACTTCATCAGCCGGTGTCAGGGGTAAATCTTGACCTATGGCCTGTAACGCTTTACGGGTTTCTTTTGCGACATGCTCGCTTAAAGTTAGTGAAACTTCATCCTGAATTGCGAGTGGACCGACGGGCATACCTGCCTTGAGCGCTGCCATTTCTATACGTGCCGGATGGATTCCTTCAGCCAGCATGCGCAGACCTTCCTGTACAAACTTGCCAAACACCCGACTGGTAAAGAAACCACGACTGTCATTGACCACAATAGGAGTTTTACCAATCTGCTGCACAAAGTCATAGGCTTTAGCCAGTGTGGCTGCCGAGGTCTGCTGTCCCTTAATAATTTCGACCAGTTGCATTTTGTCGACCGGGCTAAAAAAATGCAGACCAATAAACTGCGCAGCATTACGACTGGCCTGTGCCAGATCAGAAATGGGTAGGGTCGAGGTGTTTGATGCCATCACACCCGTTTCATTTAAATAAACTTCTGCTTGCTGAGTAACCTGTGCTTTAAGCTGTTGATTTTCAAATACAGCTTCTATCACCAGATCACAACCTTCCAGGGTGCTCATATCAGCTGTAGGATGGATCAGCTGTAAAATCTGGTCACGTTTTTCAGCACTCATACGGCCTTGACTGACTTTTTTATCAAGCAGTTTCTGGCTGTAGGCTTTACCCTTTTCAGCATTTTCTATAGATACATCTTTGAGTATTACTGGAATTCCTTTAATTGCAATAGCATAGGCGATTCCTGCTCCCATCATGCCAGCGCCTAAAACAGCTACCTTTTTAGCCTGCCATTTTTCATATCCTGCCGGACGGCTAGCCCCTGACTTGATGGCATTTAAGCCATGCCAGAATGTTCCTATCATATTTTTAGACACCTGTCCGGTGGCCAGATATGTAAAAGCGCGTGATTCAATCGTAAGTGCAGTATCAAAGTCGACCTGCGCACCTTCAACAGCTGCTGCCAGAATCGCTTCAGGGGCAGGGTAGCAGCCTTTCGTTTTATCAATCAGTATGGCTGGAGCAATCGCCAGCATCTGGGCAACCGCAGGGTGTTTTGGATCTCCGCCCGGAATCTTGAAGCCTTTAACATCGAAAGGCTGCTGTGACTGCGGATGAGCCTGAATCCAGTCAAAGGCCTTCTGTAATAGTTCTTCTTCATGAGCTGCCGTATCATGAATTAGACCCAGTGATAAAGCTTTTTCTACACCAAACTGTTTTCCTTCAATTAAATAAGGCAGGGCAGTTTGAATGCCCAGTAGTCGGATCATCCGCACAATACCTCCACCTCCCGGTAACAAACCCAAGGTCACTTCAGGTAAGCCGAATTTGGTTTTAGAGTCTTTTAAAGCGATACGGTAATGGCAGCCAAGTGCCAGCTCCCAGCCACCACCTAAAGCCGTACCATTTAAACAGGCGACCACTGGAATACCCAGAGTTTCGATATAGCGCAAATCTGCTTTGAGTTTTTGTACCATATGAAAAAATTCAGTTGCCTGTGCCGGTGTAGTAGTCACCAGCTCGTCAAGATCTCCACCGGCAAAGAATGTTTTTTTGGCTGAACGGAAAATAATACCTTTTACTTCAGTTTCAGCTCTGAGCTGCTGAACAACTTTGTCTAGCGATTCACGGAACTCGGCATTCATGGTGTTAGCTGACTGGCCGCTTGAATCTAGGGTCAGCACTACAATATGGTCTGTATTCTTTTCGTATTGAATTGCGCTCATGTTGTTCTCCTTATACGCGCTCGATAATAGTAGCAATTCCCATGCCGCCGCCGACACATAAAGTCGCCAGGCCACGTTTTTTATCCTGACGCTCTAGTTCATCCAGTAAGGTCCCAAGAATTATGGCGCCAGTTGCACCTAGCGGATGTCCCATTGCAATTGCACCGCCATTGACGTTTACTTTGGCTGGGTCAACCTTGAGCTCATGAATAAAGCGCATGACCACTGCTGCAAAAGCTTCATTGACTTCAAACAGGTCAATATCATCAATACTCAGTCCAGCCTTTTCTAGTGCTTTACGTGCAGCAGGTGCTGGCCCGGTTAGCATGATCGTCGGATCGGTGCCAACCAGAGCGGTCGACAAGATTTTAGCTCTAGGTTTCAGATTCTGTTCTTTCACTGCTTTATCAGAGGCAATCAGTACCAGTGCAGCGCCATCAACGATACCAGAAGAGTTTCCGGCATGATGTACATGATGAATCTTTTGTGCTACCGGATATTTTTGTAGGGCTACTGCATCAAAGCCCATTTGGCCCATCATTTCAAAGCTCGGATTAAGTTTGGCTAGCCCTTCAGCCGTGGTATTCGGCTTGATAAATTCATCTTCTGCCAGAATAACAACACCTGCTTTGTCCTTAACCGGTATTACAGACTTTTTGAAATAACCACTGGCCTGGGCTTGTGCAGCTTTCTGCTGTGAATGTAGCGCAAAGTGGTCTACGTCTTCACGGGTATAGCCGTCCAGTGTAGCAATCAGGTCAGCTCCGATACCCTGTGGCACAAAACCACTGTGTAAATTGGTTTCCGGGTCAAGTGCCCAAGGACCACCATCTGAGCCCATCGGTACACGTGACATAGACTCGACACCACCTGCCACCACCAGATCCTCCCAGCCAGAGCGAACCTTCATTGCCGCCATATTGACCGCTTCAAGGCCTGAAGCACAGAAGCGGTTAATTTGTACACCGGCAACGTCATCATTCCAGCCCGCTGCGACAGCTGCGGTTTTGGCAATATCTGCCCCCTGGTCACCTACAGGCGTTACACAGCCCAAAACAATATCATCAACTTTAGAAGTATCAAGCTGATGACGATGCTGTAATTCGTTGAGTAATCCGGTGAGCAGACTGATCGGTTTAACTTCATAAAGTGAGCCGTCTTTTTTCCCTTTTCCTCGCGGGGTGCGAATGGCATCAATAATATAAGCCTCGCTCATAATTTTTCCTTTTTATATTGAATGACTGGTTTTTCTAATTTTTGAGTGTACTGCAAAGCAAACAGAGTGCAATGACGAGAACGAATCAGGCTAAATGTTGGTTTTTGCCAATACTGAATATAAATAATTATAAAAAAGCCCAAGTGTTTACACCTGGGCGGAGGAAAACTCGGAAATTGAGTTAAGACTTAATGATAACCATGTAATTGGCGGTACAGACCCGGGGTGACGCCAGTCCATTTCTTGAAAGCGCGGTGGAAGGTGCTGGTTTCACTAAAACCGACCTGCTGTGCAACATCTTCCAGGGTTAATTCCGGATTAAGCAGCAGGTGAATGGCAGCATCGCGGCGTAAGGCATCTTTAACTCCCTGATAGCTTTTACCTTCTGCGGCCAGACGGCGGCGCAGGGTCTGCGGTGACAGATAAAGCATGGAAGCAACATCGTTTAAGGTTGGCATCTCTTCGCCAATCTGGCTCTTTAACACATCACGAATACGCGATGTAAGAGAATTTACATTTTTGAATTTCACCAGCAGTTGTGCTGGCGCAGTTTTCAGGAACTCTTCCAATGACTCATCATTCTGACGAATGGGCAGGTCCAGATAGTCGGCAGCGAAAGTTACTTCAGTACGTGGTGCATCAAACTGCATGACCGGCGCAAAAAATAGCGCATCATATTCATCTGCATGGGCAGGGCGGGCATAACCAAAATGTACCCGTTCTAGCGGTATGCGGCGTCCGATCAGCCAAGAAGCCAGACCATGCCAGATCATCAGCATACTTTCAGTAATAAAGTGGTCCGGGTCCATACTTTTAGGAATTAATGGCACCAACCGTGCTTCATGCTTGTCACGCTCTAGCGTAACTGACCATTCATCACCAAACAGCTTATAAAACTGTGAAGAAAGTTCTAGTGCATCACCGAGAGTTTTGGCATGTATAATCAGCTGGCACATAATGGCAAAGGTGCCGAGCCGACGTGGCTGTACGTCAAAACCGACGTGTTCATCCTGAGTGACCATCCATAGCATTTTAATGAAACGGGTGTACTGTTCAGGCGAGATACGAGCTTTCGGCTGGCGTAGCAGTTCGGCCTCGATACCGACATGTGAAAGTAAGGTTTCTACATCCATGCCGAGGCGTTTTACACCAGTCAGAGCCGCATTAACGAAATGGATACTAATCGTATCACGGCTCATGTTAAATCCTTCAGTCTCTTTTATGTTCACGTGTGGTTGACCTAAATGACGCTAAAAATTATTTAATTGGCAATTTACAATAGGTAGACTACCATTTTTACATGATAAATTGCCGAAATGATCAAGGTAAATGGCTGAACATGACATTGTTTACCCGATTTTATCTTTTTAAGATGAAATGAAACCTTATCTGGATAAAACAATAATGACTACCCCCTTAAATGGACTGAAGGTACTGGATTTCTCGACTTTATTGCCTGGACCTTTTGCCAGTTTGTATCTGGCCGATCTCGGTGCAGAAGTTATTCATGTCGAGTCTGCAACTCGCCCCGACTTGATCAGGCTTTTACCGCCTTATGCTAATGGACAGGCAACTGCACACAGTTATTTAAACCGGAATAAACAGTCAGTAACTCTGAATTTGAAAGATAAGACCAGTATTGAACTGATCAGGCAAAAAATAAGTGAATTCGATATTGTAGTGGAGCAGTTCCGGCCAGGCGTAATGAAACGTTTAGGCCTAGACTATGCTGTACTGGCCGAACTTAATCCGCGACTGATTTATTGTTCAATCACTGGCTATGGTCAAGATGGTCCTTATAGGGACCGGGCAGGACATGATATTAACTACCTTGCTGTTGCTGGTATCGCAGGCCATAGCGGACGAGAAAAAGATGGTCCACCCCCTCTGGGCATTCAGGTGGCAGATATTGCAGGAGGCTCACTCCATGCAGTCATCGGTATTCTCACTGCAGTGATCGAGCGTCAGCAAAGCGGACTCGGACAATATATTGATATTTCCATGACAGACTGTGTAGCGACTTTAAACAGTATGGCTGCTTCCGCTGCTCTGGCCGGGCAAACTCCGCAGATGCCAGAACAGGAACACTTAAATGGCGGCACATATTATGACTATTACCAGACTAAAGATGGCCGTTATCTATCTGTCGGCAGTCTGGAACCGCAGTTTATGCAAGGTCTGGCCCAAGTCTTGGATCTTCCTGTTCTGCTGGAAAAAGGTGCTTCTTTTGATAGTGATGACCGAAAACAAGTCAAACAGGCTATTCAAGCTAAAATCTTAAGGAGAACCTGGGCAGAGTGGAGTAATACTTTTGCAGCACTGGATATTTGTGTCGAACCGGTGCTGAGGCTGGATGAAGCCCTAAATTCTCCTTTAGCACAAGCCCGTAAATGGATTGTTCAAGTGCCTGTAGCAGCAGACCTGAAAAAAACCGAACCGCAGCTGGCTTGTCCTATCAAGTTCTCCCGATCACAAGCACGCTATACATTTAGCGGTCAGAGCCTAGGAGAGGGAAACTGGCCTGAATCGTCTCAGTAAATTGCACAGGAACAGGTAGAATAACAGCTGATCATCGTGTTTTGGCTCTTTATCAATAAAACCGCTATTAAATATGTAAAAAACGCATTTTGTTGATGAACCAAAGCTCGTTATGCTATCAGCCGTTATAATGAATCTAGCCGTACGCCATGTATTTATATACTGATTTCGATCAACAGCTGGTCAATGAACGCGTTGCACAGTTCCGTGATCAAACAGAACGTTATTTAGCCGGTAAACTTACCGAGGATGAGTACCGTCCACTGCGCCTCCAGAATGGTCTATATGTACAACGTTACGCACCTATGCTGCGTATGGCGGTACCTTACGGCCTGATGAATTCCAAGCAGTTAAGAAAAATTGCTGAAATTTCAAAAAAATATGACCGTGGTTATGCACATGTTTCTACCCGTCAGAACATCCAGCTGAACTGGCCGGCACTTGAAGATGTGCCTGATATTCTGGCTGAACTGGCAACAGTACAGATGCATGCGATCCAGACTTCGGGTAACTGTATACGTAATACGACGACTGACCAGTATGCCGGTGTGGTTGCAGGCGAGATTGCTGATCCGCGACCAACTTGCGAGCTGATCCGCCAGTGGAGTACATTTCACCCGGAATTTGCTTTCCTGCCGCGTAAATTCAAGATTGCTGTTTCAGCACTTGCAGAAGTTGACCGCGCTGCGACTGCGTTTCACGATATTGGTGTTTATATTATACGTAATGCACAGGGCGAGCTGGGTTATAAAATTATGGTAGGTGGCGGTCTGGGCCGTACTCCTATCATTGGCAGTGTAATCCGTGAATTCCTGCCACGTGAAGACCTGATTGCGTATCTGGAAGCAGTATTACGTGTCTATAACCTGCATGGACGCCGTGACAATAAATATAAAGCACGGATCAAGATTCTGGTTAAAGCCCTGACACCACAAGTATTTGCAGAGAAAGTCGAAGCCGAATTTGCACATACTCGTGAAAGTCTGAAAATTCAGCCAGAAGTTCTTAAAAAGCTGGATGAAGAATTCACACCATTTGATTACCAGAATCTGGCTGATGAAGACTTTACTGAACTGTTTGAAGCTCATCCTAAATTCAAGCACTGGTTTAATATCAATACCCATGCTCATAAAGTGCAGGGTTACCGTATTGTAACCATTTCGCTCAAGCGTGCTGGTGTGGCGCCTGGTGATATGACTACGGAAGAGATGAATCTGATTGCTGACCTGGCAGACCGTTATACATTTGGTGAACTGCGTACTACGCACGAGCAGAATATTGCGCTGGTCGATGTGCCGCAAAGAGACCTGTTTGAATTATGGCAGACTCTTGATGCACAGAACCTGGCACGTGCACATATCGGATTCCTGACAGATATTATCTGCTGTCCGGGCGGAGATTTCTGTTCACTGGCAAATGCCAAGTCTATTCCGATTGCTGAAGCGATTACCCGCCGTTTTGAAGACCTGGATACGCTGTATAATCTGGGTCAGCTTGATCTGAATATTTCAGGCTGTATGAATGCCTGTGGTCATCACCATGTCGGTAACATCGGTATTTTAGGGGTAGACAAAAAAGGCGCTGAGTTTTACCAGATTACACTCGGTGGTAATGCTGACCATGACGCTTCTATTGGCGATATTCTCGGGCCTTCATTTGCAGCTGAAGTGGTACCAGATATTATTGAAGAAATCTTAAATACATATCTGGATTTGCGTACAGACAATGAAAAATTCATTGATACTTACCGCCGCGTAGGAATTCAGACCTTTAAGGAGCGTGCATATGCTTAATACAGCATTACCTGTACTTTATAAAGATGGCACGATTGCGGATAATACCTATCAGCTGATTGGTGAAGATGGTCAGTTACCTACGGGAGATGTCCTACTGACTACAGCACAGCTGGAGCAGCTGGCACAAGTACAAGGTAAAAAGGCACTTTATTTGACAGTCAATGACTCACCAGAAGATCACCAGTTTCCGTTAGATGCACTGGATGCCATCTTTATTGAGTTTGCCGGTTTTAATGATGGCCGTGGTTATTCCTTTGCAGCGTTACTGCGTCGTCAGGGCTTTCAGGGTGAACTACGTGCAGTAGGTGATATTTTTAAGGACGTTTTGAACTATATGAAACGTTCCGGCTTTGACAGTTTCGTAGTTAAGGAAGGTAAAGATGTTGAGGAAGCTGCGGCTGGTCTGCAAGACTTTACTCATCCTTATCAGGCCTCGACGGGTGTAGGACAGGCCAATTATCAGACGGGTCTTTTCCGTTAATTTCAAAAACTGTAAATAAAAACCGGGCTATATGCCCGGTTTTTTACATCTAGTCTAAAGTTTAATAAACATCACGGCGATAGCGGCCATTTTGGCGAAGATCATCCACACAGCACTCACCCAAAATATCGATCAGGGCCTGATCTACATCGCTTGCCATTCCGTTAATACTGCCGCAGACATAAATTACTGCGCCACGTTCAATCCAGCTTTTTAGCTCTTCGCTATGTTCACGTAAAATATGGTGTACATACATACGCTGCTCCTGATCACGTGAAAAGGCCAGATCCAGACGTTGCAACATACCTGTAGTTTGCCAGGCTTCTAGGGTAGACTGATAGAAGTAGTCACAGTTGCGTTGGCGCTCACCAAAAATCAGCCAGTTTTGCGTATAGTCTTGGCGTACACGGCTGTGCAGCAGGCTCATCAGTCCTGCGATACCTGTTCCATTACCAATACAGATAATTGGACGATTATCATCGATCAGATGGAAAGATTCATTGGTACGAATGCGTAGTGCCACCGGTGAGTGTAAGGGTACATGCTTGGTCAGCCAGCCTGACCCCAAACCAAGACCATCTGCTCCTTCACACTGACGTACCACCAGACGCAAAACCTGCTGTGAAGGTATACTGGCAATCGAATACTCGCGTGAAGGCAGGGCAGGTAACTGTTCCAGTAACTGATCAACGCTATTAAAGACTTCAACCGTTCCGGTCAGGTCACGATCCCATAAAGCCTCTGCAAGGCTCATATTTATTGAATTTACTTGCGTATTGCCATCCAGCTGATACTGGTTCAGAAAGTCTTGAATACGTGCTTGGCTATTGCCCGGCTGTATCTCGGCAATATCGCCCGCCTGCCAGATTACATCATGCTTGGCTTTCAGCTCGACATTATAGGCCGGACGACCCAAGCTGCCCGGATTAAGCAGCTCGCGCTTATCCAGTATCCACTGGTCAAATACTTTTTCAATATTCATGTTGCTTAAATCAAGCCGGGTAGCCCGAGCCAGGGCCTGATTCCAACGCTGAATATCTTCATTACTGCCATTATTAATTTCAATGACATCAAATAGGGGATGAGCACCAGAGCGTTTTAACCAGTGATTCACCTCATGCCCAAAGCTGCAATAACTGTCAGGATATTCCTGTGAACCCAAGGCCAGAACAGCATAGTTCAAGTGGCTTAAATCCAGATCACTCTTCATTAGCTTTTTAACAAAACCAGTGGCCAGATCTGGAGCTTCACCAGTACCGTAGGTACTCACTACAAATAATACATGCTCTGCCTGTTTAAGGTCAGCCTCATGCAGCTGCTGTATCGGTTTGACAGTAACCGGTTGTCGGGCTTCTTGTAAGCTGGTTGCAGTACGCCACGCCAGCTGTTCAGACATACCGGTTTGAGTAGCATAGGTAATGAGCCAGGATTTTGCATTCGGATCAATAGAATGAGCAGTACTGCTGTTACGTGCAGCCTGTGTCAGTTTTTTCTGCTTGCGGCGTTTTAAATACAGCATCCAGCCTGTAACAAAGAAGAGTGGCATGGCCAGTGCTGCCAGCATAACCAAAAACTGATAAACCGATCCAAAGAAACTGCCCCGGTGCACGGGTAACATGCTGCTCATGATTTTTTCATTCAGCTTTTTATCTTCATAAAGCTCAAGATTTTCAAGTTGAGACGTCCGATAATCGAAGACTGCTTTATTGCGGGCGCGCTCATGTTGAGGCACAGCATCTGTAAAGGACAGCTCAATTTTACCATCCGGTTTTTTAGGTAATGTCAGGGTCAGACTTGAATATTCACGTCCAATTTGTGCATTAAAGCCTGTCCAGGCTTGAGTCAGTGCCAATTGAACCTGTTCGGGAGGAAGGCCCTGACCACGCTTACGATCAGCTTCACGGTCACCTGTCTGCTGTCCACCGCTTCTACCGGTAGACGCTTGCAATTCTTTTTCTTGCCCTCGTGGCTGGTTACCTCCCTGTAAAGCAGGCTGTTCACGTTCTACACCCAGTACCTTAAACATACCATTACGCCACCACTCATATGACCAGAATAAGCCGGTACAGGCCAAAATCAGATAGAAGATCACTACCCAAGTCCCAACTACGGCATGCAAATCCCAGATAAAGTTGCGTCCCTTTAAGCGGGGTTTAATGAAAAACCACTGACGCCATGAATGTTTTTTGGGCCAGCGCAAATAGAGTCCGCTTAGCACAAAGAAAATCAGCATTAATGTACAGGCACCGGTAATCTGTTTGCCGACCGGGCCTACTGTTAGATTACGGTGCAGCTGCTGAATAAACTGGAAAAACTTGCGTCCTTGAATTTCAGGTAGAACTTCTGCGGTATAGGGGTTTACCATCATGTTATAACCGCGGCGCTCTCCTTTTTTCTCGATATTGACTGTAGAAGAAGCAGCTGGATCAGTGTCGACTGTAATACTGTTAATTTTAAGTTCAGGCGACTGCTGATGGAAATGTTGATACAGCTCGGCAGGTGTCAGCTTGTCACGTTGTTCGGCCTGAACTACATAACTGTCCTGATTAATCCATTTTAAGATTTGCTGTTCATAGGAGTAAATTGCTCCCGTTACTCCCATAATCGAGAGAATCAGCCCCGCAGTAATCCCCAGAAACCAGTGAACTTGGAAAAATGTTTTTTTAAACATGTGCGTAGTGGAATTATCATGTGCCAAGAATGGCACCGATTATAAACAAAAATTAAGTAGATAAAATGGATTTTGCGATTAATAGACATTCTCATTATCATTTATTTTAAGTAATTTATAAAAAACCTCCATAAGCAGGAGGTTTTTTAACTCTGAATTTTAAAATACTCAGATGGTTTTAGGTTCACCCACCGCTTCTTTGAGATGCTTGCGAATAACGGCAAAAGAGAAATTCTTGCTGTCCATACGCTTTGGCAGGATATATGCACCTGGCTGATCTTTTACTTTAAAATTCATCAGAATAAAGTCCGGCGCATCATACCATTCATAAACATCTTTCCAGCCGATGGTTCCTACACCTTCCTGCATACCCATTTTCTGGCGCATAACAATGCCATGTGGCTGAACGCCCAAACGAATTCCCTTGATTTCCTGAACCGGAAATTCAGTCATTTTGCGCTTAACATACCACTCCAGACCATATTTGCGTACCAGCAGGTAAAGCGCTACACCAACCAGAGCTACCCAGCAGAAAATGGTTGAGTAGTTTTTAAGAAAGATAATCCCCAAAATAGCCAGAACGGCAATTACGCCCATAATGGCCCAGGCTTTCATACCGATCTTGTTGGTACTACGCCAGATCAGCAACTGAACCTGACGCTGTTCGGCTTCTGAAACTTCGTAATTGACCGGCTGTAAAGTATAGCTATAAGTATTTTTCGCGTTCATAGTGCAAATAATGAATGGTAAACTCTTCAAAGTTTAGCATTAATTCTGCCCGTTCAGGGAGTATATTGTGCCAATTTAAGACTGAATTACAAGGAAGCCAATTCGGTCGCAGCATTATCCTGCTCATTGCTAAGGCTTTGCTTGAGCGTACTGAGCTGTTGCAAAATACTGAGCATTAGTGAAAGTTGTTGCAGAATAATCAGAGACTTTTGATCTTCTTCATGATTTTGTCTGAGACGTTCGCGAGTTGCAATAAGTATATTCTGGGCACTCAGGTCTGGTGTCTCATCACGTAACAGGGCGCCGCGTATGTCATCTAAAGCCTGATCTAGCAGTTTAAGAATCTCTTGGTCTTTTACCTGTTCCCGATGAGCACCTAATGCTGCGATGTAACTTAAAAAGGTATGGCTCAGACATAAAAATTCGAATGCCCGACTTTTCTGTAACGGATCAAAATCGGGTTCAGTTGCCAGGGTAGAAATGAGAGATGCCATTTCAGCATCGGTATTGTGCGCGCTACGGCGAACAATCCGATAGGTTAAACCATTGTTACGGCCCTCATGATATTGCTGAACGACTTCATTTAAATAGTCGCACTGTGCACTGAGTGCTCGCTGAATACTGCGTGGCAATCGGCGAAATTTCCAGTCAGGCCAGATAAAGCTGACACCGAACCATGCCAGCGCGCAGCCGATTAGGGTATCTATCATACGCGGTAAGGCGGCGGTAAATCCCATTCCGTCCAAGTTGAAGTTGATAAGGGCTAAAATGGTAATGAATGCAGTAGCTTGGGCATATTGTTTACTGCGCAGCTCAAAAAACAGAACGCCGCTTAATACCAGTAAACAAAGCTGGCCTTCTATTGAAGGTACAAAATATAAAATGGCATATCCAATAATAATACCGACCAGTGTACCTACAATACGCAAACGTAAGCGGCGCTTGGTAGCATTAAAGTTGGGCTGGCTTACAAACAGGGCGGTGAGCAAAATCCAGTAACCATATTGAATATTGGTGAGCTGTACGAACACATACCCTATAAACAGTACAATTGATAAACGCACAGCATGGCGAAACAGGACAGATTCTGGTGTCAGATGCTGTTTGATACGAATTACAATATCATCCCAGCCTTTTAAATCATCATCTTTAAGCTGGTTTTCAAGGTATCTGCTTCTTTCAACTACATAACGTTCAGTTTCAACATTGCGCAGCTGGGCATCAATCGATTTCAGGTTGCGATACAAGGCAAACAGTGCATTTACCCATACCTGATCATAATGCTGTTCATCCCGCAGCTTCTCTAATGAAATACGCAGATTTTCAAATGCATGCTTAAAGCGGCGGTTATGCTGGTACGTCGTCCGCTTTAAAATACTTTCACCCAAGTCTTTACAGGCCTTGCCCTGAATAGTGAGAATGCGCTGAAAACGAAACAAGATGTCACTATGTTCAAAGATTTTTGCCAGTTTCTGATAGTCAATATGAGCTGAGTCAACCCGCTCATGAATATCTTGGGCCGCAAAATAAT
Organism: Acinetobacter sp. FL; assembly: GCF_040744925.1. Taxonomy (NCBI): domain Bacteria; kingdom Pseudomonadati; phylum Pseudomonadota; class Gammaproteobacteria; order Moraxellales; family Moraxellaceae; genus Acinetobacter; species Acinetobacter sp. FL. The sequence continues at coordinate 633,006 of NZ_CP160437.1, forward strand.
AGTGCAGACTGCGACGGGTATCACGTTGACCCCGGTCACCTTTTAATCGGGTGAGCAGGGCAGTTTTCATTTCATTGAAAATACCCACAAGCTTGCCGTTTTCAAGTGACAGGTCAATCATACTTTGCTGATAGCTGTCGGGTGTCATATCAACATCAAACAGGGCAGATTTGGCAAACAGGAAATCACCCAGTGCCGAATAGCATTGGGAAAGTTTATCCTGTACCTGACGTACTGGAAATAGCAGGAAACTGATGGTGGAAATCACTCCATACCAGACTGCGCCTGCGACCAAGAGCAAAGGCTGGCTATACCAGTGATCAAACAGGTGTACTCCCAACATTGAGTAAACTGAAATAACCAGACAGCCATATGAAATAGTGGCATAACGCCGGCCCAGAGAACCGAGCAATATCCAGCCAATACAGGAAATGATCAGCCCAATTGCAAACAGGACTGGATAGGGAAACAGAAACTGGATAGAAGCAGCCGTGATAAAGAATCCGATATAGGTATAGACCAGATTCATAATCCTGACTGAAAAACGGTCATCAATATCACTTAGTGCAGCCGCGACTACACCCAAAGTTAAAGGAATGGTCGCCAGTTGCTGACCCAGCAGATAAGGCACAAATGCGGTTGCAGTAAAGGCAATAATCATGCGCACGTTATACATGAAGGACGTATTGTACGTGGCCTGCTGAACACGGGTAAGCCAAGCTTTCAATCGACACCTTTTTAAGAACAGGTTGTATAAAAATTATTCAAAGACACTGCATAATGTGAAACTTCACGAATCACTATGACAAATCATACTATGGAGCGTGTAAGCTTGTCTTTAATCTTATAAATTCATCAATCATCTATGGACCTATCCAAGGATAATAGTCGTTCGCACTACAGCTTACCGTGGCTGATGCTGCTGGCCTCGCTGACTGCTTTAGGCCCGCTTTCGATCGACATGTATCTGCCGGCTTTACCCGGCATGGCAGAGGAATTTGGCGTCAGTACACAAATGGTGGCCAATACCTTGCCAGCCTATTTCTTGGGACTTGCTGTCGGGCAGCTGATTTATGGTCCGGTCAGTGACCGTATTGGACGGAAAAAACCTCTCTATTTTGGTTTGCTTCTGTACGTCGTGGCCAGTCTGCTATGTGCATTCGCTACCAGTGAATGGAGCCTGATTTTCAGCCGAATATTACAGGCTCTAGGCGGATGTGTGGGTGTTGTGATTGCCCGTGCTGCAATCCGTGACCGGCTAGATGTTCAAGCTTCTGCACAAGCTTTTGCCAGTATGATGATTGTGATGGGAATCGCGCCTGTTATGGCACCGGCCTTAGGCGCCTGGCTCCTCATCTATTTTGAATGGCATGCTATTTTCGTTGCCTTAGCTCTGATTGGGGTAATTTGCTGTATTTGTGTCGCCTTATTTTTTAAGGAAACTCTGCAACCTGAACGTCGTTTAAAGTTAAGTGCGAGACAGGTGCTCAGTTTATATAAAACAATTTTTCAGGATAAAAGTTTCCGTGGTCCGATGGTGATTGGCTGTTTTACTGGCGCAGTGCTGTTTTGCTATATCAGTTCAGCTGCGTCCGTCCTGATTGATCAATATCATCTAAGTCAGCAGCATTTTGCCTATGCTTTCGGATTTAATGCCGTAGGGATTACCCTATTTTCATCCATTAATAAACGCTTGGCCCGAAATATGTCGATCATACAGCGTTTAAAGCTTGGTGGAATTCTCCAGTTAATGGGTGTTTTTATTCTGCTTGGTGCAGGACTGTATGACGATACTGCACTTGCTATTGTGATGTCAGGTCTGTTTCTGGCTGTCTCGGGTATTGGTTTTACCGGACCAAATGCAATGGCCTTGGCGATGGCCGAGCAGGGCAGTCGCGCCGGTACAGCCAGCGCAATCATGGGGAGTATGCAATTTGCCTGTGGCCTGCTTGGCGGATTAATCCTGAATTTTCTGTTCTGGAGCCCCCTGCTAAATATGGCACTGGTAATGCTGTTCTTTATCGTAATTGGTGTGGCCAGTATATTTAAAAGCAGAAACTCTCTAGCTCTTTAAGGATTAAAGTTAAAGGCATCTATATATAAAAGATCTCTTGTGGTTTAATCCAGAAAAACTGCAAAATTTTCTACCGGTTCGCGTGGAGTAATAAACGTATTAACCAGTGCTTCTGGGTCGGCGTAGCCTAGCGCAACTGCGCAAACCAGTTCTTCATCTTCCGCAGCGCCCAGAATTTCTAAAACCAGAGGGTGAAAATGATTCCAGGCAGCTTGCGGGCAAGTATCTAAACCGCGAGCTTTAGCGGCAACCATCACATTCTGGATCATCATAGAAATATCCATCTTCGACCCGATTCCCATAATTTTGTTAACGGTAAAAAACAGACCAACTGGTGCATCGAACAGTTTGAAATTACGTAACTGCTGCTCAGCCATTTTTTCTTTTTCTCCTTTTTGAATGCCTAGCAAACCATATAGCCCCCAGCCATTCTCACGACGCCGGTCAATAAAAGGGGAAATCCAGGTAGAGGGATAGTAGGCAAAAGTTTCTTTATATTGTGCTGCCAGTTCTGGATGTTGACTGCTTTCAATCTGAGCCTGACATACGGCTTCAACTAGAGCATCACGCTTTTGGCCATAAACAACATATACTTTCCAAGGCTGAGTGTTGGTACCGGAAGGCGCATAGCTGGCTACTGAAAGAATATCCCGAATCAGTTTTGGGTCTACTGGAGTGGATAAAAATGCGCGGACTGAATGACGGGAAGTGATGGCTTCATCGACATGGCGAACTTGCTCAGGGTTCATAAAAATACCGGGTTCAGGCTGATTTATAGTTACTTCTACTATATACAATAGTCTTATAAATAAAATAATAGCTTTATATACCGGTTTATAACCTTAAGAATAATAAGGTATTTGTGTTTTATATCACAAAAAACGATCGTAAATTTAAAAATAGACGTTAAAACTGATTTTAATAACAAAGAGAACTTGTTACATTAGCCCTAAGTAATACACATTATGTTACTAACAACGGAATTTTAGCGTTTTTATTTTAATTTTTGTAAGCATTTAAGTGCAGTACTTTTAAAAGAGTTTGGCAGTACTTAAGGAATAGCATAATTGAACTTGCAGGCTGACCTGGCCAACCTTGCACGGATGCGGACATAATAATATTTCTGGAGATTAGGATGAGCAAAGTATCTAGCCGAAAAGCTTTTCTGCCACAGGGACTCGCGGTTGCAGTTGCTGCACTGATGATGAACTCGGCACATGCCATGACAGAACAACAAGAGCTTCAACAGCTTCGTGCTGAGGTTAAAGAACTCAAGGCATTGATTCACCAGCATTTACCTCAAGCTTCCAATCAGGGGCAAAATACTGTAGCAAGTTCTTCAGCACTGCAAGCTACACCTCAAGTTGTACCTTTATCTCAGCAGTCTGGTAATAATGCCAGCCCGCCGGCACCTGCTACGCCTGCAACCGGTTTAACAGCCCGTACAGCAAACGGTGCGGAAGTTAAGCTTTACGGTTTTGTCCGTGGTGATGCAGCTTATCAGTTTGAAGGTGGAAGAGGGATCTTTAACCGCATTAATACAGTAACTCTGGATAATGCGTCAGATAAGGAAGCCACTGAAGATCGGTTTGATGCCACTGCGACTACTACACGTATCGGAGTGGATTTTAAAACTCCAATCCAGGGTGCAGATATTGGGGGTAAAGTTGAAGTCGATTTCCGTGGTGGAAGCAGCAATGACACAGTACGTATTCGTCATGCCTACCTGACTTATAATGACTGGCTGTTTGGTCAGACTACTTCTTCATTCCTTTCTTCTGAAACCACACCAGAAATGTTGGACTTTAATGCACCGCTTGGTATCGGAACCTACCGTACTCCAATGGTACGTTATAGCCATACTCTAGATGCCAATACCCGCTACTTCCTGGGTCTGGAAAAAGGTAATGATGATAACCGTCTGCCAGCAGCTACTGCTAAAATTAACCATAAATTTGCTGATGGTGCAGGCGTAGTAACTGGTCGTGCGCTGTTACAGGAAGTGCGCGCGAGAGCTTTAAATAGCACAACAAATCAACCAGCGCCTTATTTCGATGAAACAGAATTAGGCTGGGGTCTGGCAGTGGGTGCCAACTTTAAACCAACTGACCAGTTAACCTTAAATGCTGATTATTCTCATGTTAAGGGTGATGACAAGTTCCTGCTTTACACAGAAAACCGTTATACCCCTGAGGGCGATGGTATTGAGCTGAATGAATTTAATGCTGTGTCTTTAGGCGCGACCTACAAGTTCACACCGCAGTGGCGTAGTACCTTGGGCTACGGCGCAATATTCTATGATGATGCAACTGGCTCGCAAAATGATCAGCTACAACAAGGCTGGTTAAACGTAATGTTTAATCCGGTTAAACCAATCACTTTTGGTGCTGAATATGTGTATGGTGAGCGTGAAACCGCTGCCGGTGACAAAGGTAAAGATAATCGCATTGGCATGATGGCTAAATATGATTTCTAAATCATTGTAAATAAACTAAAAACTGAGGCACATGCCTCAGTTTTTTTATATTCAAATAAGAATTTTTCTTATATTTTCGACTAATTCAAATAAAAATGAAGTAAAAAGGTCAGACTAAGGTCGTAGATAAATTTGCAATCCCCCCAAGACATCCCTTAAAAAAAACTGCATAATCAGCAAATTTTTTAATCTGTACACCCAAGATAATTTAACTTCCATCGAGTCAACTTCTAGGTAGTATTCTATAGAAGAACTCATTCAACAGTTTGGAGCTTATAATGAGTTTATCTCTCAGTATTAAGCCTGTTCAGCAGTTTCAACATGTATTTACCCATACATTAAAGTTGCTGTGTTTTGCATCCCGGATGGGGGTCCAAATGCAAAGGCCATGTTTCTTCAATATAAGGCAAGATGTAATACAGTCGAGTTTTGATACTTTCCGTTCTTAGATAGAACAGTTCATGTATCCTTAACTTAAAGACGCGATACATTCTTGTGATTACAGCATGCTTTAATTTATTTGAAGTAAAGTTGCCTATAGATTATAAAATCGGCATTTTATATAAAATAAAGTATGAAGAAAGACATTAGCCATATTTGATGGATCTTCTTATGGAATTTACCTTTAATGCGTTTTACACGCTTATTGCAGCAGTAATTGTTTTACTTCTTGGCCGCTTCCTTGTAAACAAGATCGGTTTTCTGAGTCGTTATAACATTCCCGAACCTGTGGCCGGTGGTCTGGTTGCTGCGGTAGTCTCGTTACTTGTGCATTCCCTCTGGGGTTACAGTATTACTTTTAGCAGTGAGTTACAGACCAGTTTCATGCTGATTTTCTTTGCTTCCATTGGCCTAAGTGCCAACTTTATGAAGCTAAAAGAAGGTGGTATCGGTTTGGTGGTATTCCTGATCTGTGTTGCTTCATTTATTGTAGTACAAAACGCAGTCGGTATGAGTCTGGCCAGTTTGCTGGGAGTTGATCCGCTGATCGGTCTGATAGCAGGTTCAATTACTCTGACCGGTGGGCATGGTACAGCGGGTGCCTGGGGCGAAATCCTGGAAGTTGAACACGGTATTCAAGGCGCACTTGCTCTGGGGATGGCCAGTGCAACATTCGGTCTGATTATTGGCGGTATTATTGGCGGCCCATTGGCTAAACTTTTAATTAACCGATACAACCTGTCTCAGCCACGCACCGTGCGTCAGATTAATGATCGGGACACACATCCTGCACCCGATTTTCCCGAGCTTGCACCTTTTGAAAATCCGCATCAGGTACGCCTGATTACTGCTGACAATGCGATTACGACCTTGGGCATGTTCGCTGCCTGTCTGGCCTTTGCCGAGTTTATGACGGGTTACAGTAAAGGTACCTGGTTTGAACTACCAACCTTTGTATGGGCTTTGGGCGGTGGGGTAGTTCTGCGTAACGTTCTAGAAAGTATATTCAAAGTTGATATCTTTGATCGTGCAATTGATGTCTTTGGTAATTCTTCACTGTCACTTTATCTGGCTATGGCACTGCTGTCTTTAAAACTGTGGCAACTGGCTGATCTGGCAGGTCCACTGGTAGTGATTTTAGGCGCACAGACTTTAACTATGGCATTGTATGCAGCTTTCATTACTTTCCGGGTAATGGGCAAAAATTATGATGCCGCAGTACTGGCTGCTGGCCATTGTGGTTTTGGTATGGGCGCAACCCCAACAGCGGTTGCAAACATGCAGGCGATTACCAATATGTATGGTCCATCACATAAAGCCTTTTTGATCGTACCATTATGTGGCGCTTTCTTTGTTGACCTGATCAACGCAACCGTGATTCAGCTGATTCTAAAATTCTTTGCTTAACAGGCATTCATAAAAAAGTCCCCCTCATACGGGGCTTTTTTATTGAGGTTAAAGTCGGCGATATTTTACAAATTTGAGTAGCAAGAGATTGTATGGATGAACAACTAAATACCCGTTTAATGGCTTGGGTAAGTTTCTTTAATGATCCTTTATGGGATTTTCTGGTGGTCTTTCTGGTGGTGGTTGGAGTGTTTTATACACTTCTAACCGGCGCAGTTCAGATTCGCCTGTTCTTACACAGTATCCGTGTAATGAAGGGCAGCCGTAAAGAAGGTGACGATCAGCATGGTATTACCCCGTTTCAGGCTTTTGTTACGGGTCTGGCGAGTCGGGTTGGGGTAGGGAACGTTGCAGGTGTCGCAATTGCAATTGCAATTGGCGGTCCGGGCGCCGTATTCTGGATGTGGTTTACTGCATTTCTGGGGATGAGTTCAGCATTTGTTGAGTCCTCACTGGCACAGCTATTTAAAGTACGTGATCATCAGAACCAGCAATTCCGTGGAGGGCCAGCTTATTACATTACCCAAGGTTTAAAGCAGAAATGGTTAGGCGTTGTATTCGCACTCTCTCTTATTTTAGCTTATGGCTTTGTATTTAATGCAGTACAGGCTAACTCGATTGTAGATGCAACTGCTCATGCCTGGGGCTGGGACCGTGCAAATGTTATGCTTGATCTGGGTGGACTGGGTTTTGAAGTTTCTTGGGTTGGCGTAGTACTGGTCATTATGACCGCAGCAATTATTTTTGGTGGAATCAAGCGTATTGCGGTCGTGGCAGAGCGTATGGTGCCATTAATGGCTGTGCTCTATCTGGCAGTTGCACTTTATATTGCCATAATAAATTTCAGTATTCTTCCAGATATATTCAAACTGATCTTTACTGAAGCCTTTAAGTTTGATGCTGCTGCGGGTGGTTTTTTTGGTGCAATGGTATCGATGGCCATGATGCAGGGTATTAAACGTGGCCTGTTTTCAAATGAAGCCGGCATGGGGTCTGCACCGAATGCTGCAGCTGCTTCAGATGTAAAACATCCGGTAGACCAGGGGCTAGTACAGATGCTTGGAGTATTTGTAGATACCTTTGTAGTGTGCTCATGTACTGCGATTATCATTCTGGCTTCCGGTCTGTATCATGAAGCAGGTTTTGAGGGCGTTACGCTCACCCAGATGGCATTGGTCAGTCAGATCGGTAGCTGGGGTGATGATTTTCTGGCCCTGATTTTATTCTTGTTTGCTTACTCTTCTATTATCGGGAATTACGCCTATGCTGAGAGTAACGTTCAATTTATCAATAATCAGCCAAAAGTCATGTTTGTATTTCGTCTTCTGGTACTGGCAATGGTATATTTTGGCGCGATTACCAGCGTACCACTGGTCTGGTCAATGGCGGATCTATCCATGGGCTTAATGGCAACAATTAACCTGTTTGCTATTTTACTCCTGACGCCTTTCTTGCGAATGTTATTGAAAGATTATAGCTCTCAGCTTAAAAAAGGCATTAAGGAGCCGGAATTTAAAATAGATAAGTATCCGGAACTCAAGAAGAAAGTCGATTCAGATATTTGGTAGAACCTGTTTAAAGCTCCTTGCGAGGAGCTTTTTTATGATCAGAAATAAAGTGAAAATAAAAAATAGCCTAAACATGAGAGTGGTAAACTCAATAGAACCGGAATTTTACTGTTCAGTAAAGCAATAACAAGTCCAACAAAAATTATATCACTCCAGTGCTGGATACCTTTTTGTCCGAGCTGCACTACCATCGCCAGCAGTAAACCGACTACTGCGGCATTGATTCCATAAACTGCAGCCTGAATTTTTGTCTGCCTTAATAAGATAGACCAGTAAGGCAGTGTTCCGAAAATCAGTAAAAATGAAGGAAGGAAAATGGCGGCTGTAGTAATCGCTGCATTAATTAATGGAGAAGAAGTAACCGGTAAGAATGCACCCAAGTAAGAAGCAAAAGTAAATAAAGGTCCAGGTACAAGCTGTGCAAAGGCATAACCTAGTTCAAAATTTGATTCTTCAATTAGTCTGGACGTTACCAGTTCCTGGTATAAGAGAGGAAGCACAACATGTCCTCCGCCAAATACCAGTGAGCCTGAACGGTAAAAACTTTCAAATATTTGTACAGCAAAAGAAGGTGCCCACCATTGCATGATAAAAAGTAATATAAACAGGCCAACAAATATCAACAGCCAATAATAGGCACGAAAGGGCGTAGAGACAGTCTTTTGTATTTCTGGCTGATCTTTTATAACTATTGGTACAGCAAGTTTCGCTGTATGAACGCAGTATAATCCTGCCACGCCACCCAAGATAATCACCAGCAGCTGGCTCATGGCTAGCGGTATAAAATAAATAATAAGTGCTGAAGCTAGCATCAGAATAAATTGCCAGACCGTACTGCAGAAGTTTTTTAACATTTGCCAGAAAGCAAAAATTACGACAGCCAGTACGATAAGTTGTACTGTATGAAAAACTGATGAAGAAAGCCAGGAAGACAGGGAAACGCTCAGTAGTGCACAGCCCAGCATTAAAATTATAGAGGGTAAGGTGAAACCAAGCCAAGCCAGAAGAGCGCCCCCATAACCCCTTTGTAAGTAACCGATACCGAGTCCAACCTGACTGCTGGTAGGGCCGGGAAGAAGCTGGGCTAATGCGACCAGTTGCGTATATTCATCGCTAGTCAGCCAGCAATATTTTTCAACAAAGGTGCGGTGAAAAAAGACCAGGTGTGCAGCTGGTCCTCCAAATGAGGTACAACCCAGTTTTAAAAAAATAAGAAAAATAGTGAGATACTGAACAGATAAATTCATGATCGATATTCTTCTCACAAATGGCTTGAGTTTAAAGTCCAATCATGACAATTTAAATAAATTTTATACAGCAATTTCTGAAATGTACTTCTACAATTCCTTTTTCAGAAAAATAACTCAGATCTCTCAAGTGCCCATGAAACAGCTCACATTCTGCTTACTCTGGATGAGTCTGGTCGGCCTGACCGGCTGCCAACATTTTAAAACATCTGAGCCACAGGCTGCACAGATGGTCACTGATGCACGGGCACAGTTTGAAAAGGTTCCTTTTGCTCAGATTAAAACACTAGAGCAGCGGCCAGTTGTGGCTTTGGTCTTGGGTAGCGGCGGTGCCCGGGGCTATGCGCACATAGGGGTAATTGAGGTTCTGGAGCAGCAGGGAATCCGTCCAGATTTTATTGTGGGAACCAGTGCGGGCAGTATTGTAGGTTCTATATATGCCAGTGGAAAATCTGCAAAAGAGCTGCGGAGTATTGCTCTTAATATGAAAGCCACTGATGTACGCGATATTACCCTGGATATGAAAGGCTTTTTTGATGGCAAGAAAGTTGAAGACTATATTAACCAGCAGGTTGATAACATGCCGCTGGAAAAAATGAAAATACCTTTTTATGCAGTAGCCACTGAACTCAAAGAGGGTGCCCGTACTGTATTTAACTATGGAAATACCGGACAGGCAGTACGCGCATCGGCATCTATTCCGAGCATGTTTATTCCTACCCGTATTGGTGATAAAGAATATGTTGATGGGGGACTGACCAGTCCGGTACCGGTTGAGGTGGCACGTGATCTGGGCGCTGATATTATTATTGCAGTTGATATTCTGGCACAGCCTACTCATACCGAAACTTCAAATGTCTGGGGGCTGTTTAATCAGAATATTAACATCATGCAGAACCGGCTAGCTAATGAAGAGTTGAAGTATGCTGATATAGTGATCCAGCCTGACTTACATGAAAAAGCCCATATTTTTGATGTGCGTGGGCGTGAAGCCAGCATGCAAGCTGGTCGGGAGGCTACCTTGGAAAAACTGGAAATGATTGAACTGGCTATTGAGACTAAATATAACAATCAGCAGAGAGACGACCAGAAAAATCTTACTGCGCTTAATGATACGGCTGCTATCAAAACTAATAGGTAAAAAAAGAGCCCCTGGTTGGGAGCGAGAGTGAAGGGGCCCTAAATGGGAGCTAAGAAAGCCATTATCTGACTTTCTTATCCCAGCTGAGGAGAACAATGACCTTGAGATCTCTGGAGTGAAATAAAAGGGTCATTGATAAGCTCATGATCAGTTTGCAATATGCTTAGCAAACTGTATATTGAAAAATGCAACTAATTCGAGAACTTATGTAAACATTGTCAGTATAAATGCAGGCTAAATAAAAACTTTTATAAGTATTTAATTTATTTATAAAATTAGCTGACTGGAGATAATTTTTATATTTTGTAGAAATTATAGGCAATTTTATAGATTGATTTAAAAGAGAATAATTCTTATTATTTGGATTCCTTTCTTATATGTAATATAAAAAAAATATATTATAGATACACTCTTAATTTTTTTTTACAAAGTTTAACACGTCCTTAATAGTTAATTATTCACTTTAAATTTATATCCTAATTGAATTAAATTTTTTAGTTCCCAAAGCTTATTAAAGTGGCTGTTTACAACCACTTTAATATCTGTATTCAAATATTTTAATCTGCCAGTTCTGTAGAAATTGTATTGATGAGCCTGACTCCGGTTACAGCCTGAATATCTTCAAAACTTACCTGTTCAGCCAGTTCAATCAGCTCGATTCCCTGTTCGGTGACATCCATTACCCCTAAATCTGTAATAATCCGGTGGACTACACCTTTACCTGTAAGTGGCAGGCTACACTGTTTTACAATTTTTGGTGTTCCGTCTTTCGCACAGTGCTCCATCAGTACTACGACTTTTTGTACACCTGCAACCAGATCCATGGCTCCGCCCATGCCCTTAACTTTCTTGCCCGGAATCATCCAGTTGGCCAAGTCTCCCTGTTCGGAAACTTCCATTGCCCCTAAAATCGCAATATTGACGTGTCCACCACGAATCATGGCAAAGGATTCAGCACTTGAGAAAAATGCAGCGCCCGGCCGGGCTGTTACGGTCTGCTTACCCGCATTGATCAGATCAGCATCCACCGTTTCTTCAGTTGGAGACTCCCCAATCCCCAGTAAACCGTTTTCAGACTGGAGCCAGACATTGACCTGTTCTGGAATATAGTTGGCGACCAGGGTCGGCAATCCAATACCCAGGTTGACATAAAATCCGTCTTTAAGCTCCTGTGCGGCACGCTGTGCCATTTCATTACGTGACCAGGCCATATTTATCCCTCCGCCGTTTTCAGTGTCATCTGTTCAATCCGTTTTTCAGGTGTGGCATTGAGTACAATACGGTTAACATAGATTCCCGGCAGGTGAATAGCGTCCGGATCCAGCTCACCAATCTCGACAATCTGTTCAACTTCAGCCACGGTAATTTTTCCGGCCATGGCACAGACCGGATTAAAGTTCTGTGCGGTTTTACGAAAGACCAGATTTCCGGCTTTGTCGGCTTTATAGGCTTTAACCAGCGATATATCGGCTGTCAGTGATTCTTCCATAATATAGGTTTTGCCGTTGAACTCTCGCTCTTCCTTCCCTTCAGCAATGAGAGTGCCTACGCCGGTCTGGGTAAAAAATGCTGGAATACCAGCACCGCCGGCCCGCAGTTTTTCGGCCAGCGTACCTTGAGGGGTAAGTTCAACTTCAAGTTCACCACTCAGGTATTGACGCTCAAATTCTTTATTTTCTCCCACATAGGATGAAATCATTTTTTTGATCTGACGGGTAGCCAGCAGCTTTCCTAAGCCGAAGTCATCTACGCCTGCATTATTGGAAATACAGGTAAGATTCTTAACACCCGTTGCCTGTAAGGCATCAATAAGTACTTCAGGAATACCACACAGGCCGAATCCGCCTACAGCAATCTGCTGACCATCCTGTACAATATCTTTTAACGCATCGGATGCTGAGGGATAAACTTTATTATTCATAGGACCTCATCCTTAATTTTTTATGGACTTTATACAGTGCAAAGTTTTTGTTTATAGGCCTGTGCAAATTTAGACGGATTAGGCCGATGCAATACCTCTGCAATATAGTCTGCAGCTGCTATCAGTTTTTCGAGCTGTATGCCCGTATCAAAACCCATCTGGCTAACCAGATAATAGACATCTTCAGTTGCAACATTACCTGAAGCACCTTTGGCATAAGGACAGCCACCAAGTCCGGAGATTGAAGAATCAAAGCTACGGATTCCTTGCTGAATCGACTCATAGATATTAGTAATTGCCATGCCATAAGTGTCATGAAAGTGCCCAGCCAGAGCTTCTTTTGGCAGGAGTTCAAGACATTCTCTCCAGACTGCGCGAACCCTTAACGGTGTAGCGGTTCCAATAGTTTCACCTAACGATACTTCATAACAGCCCATGTCATATAAAGTCTTTGCAACTTCTGCAACTTTCTGGGGGGAAATTGCACCTTCATAAGGGCAATCCACCATACATGATACATAACCACGCACCCGAATATTATGCTGTTTGGCCTGTTGCATAATATCTTGAAAGCGTTCAAGGCTCTCCTGAATCGAACAATTAATATTTTTCTGAGTGAAGCTTTCTGAGGCTGCCGTAAAAACTGCAATTTCCTGACACCTCACCTGAAGGGCGGCTTCAAAACCTTTCAAATTAGGAGTTAGCAGACTCAGTGAAATATCATCCTGTTTCGGGAGCTGTGCATAAAGTTCATCACTGTTAGCCATTTGTGGAACCCACTTTGCCGATACACAAGAGCCCACTTCTATCGCTTTAATCCCTGTTGCCATCAGGCGGGTGAGAAACTCGTAACGCTGTTGAAAAGTGATCACACTTTTTTCATTTTGCAGGCCATCACGTGCACCGACTTCAACAATCCTGATACTTTCATTCATGCAGAGGCCTCCGCTTCAATACAGAAATCCAGCAATTCATCACCCGCAGCGACCTGATCACCAGACTGGAAGAACAGATTGTTAATGATACCGTCCTGTGGTGCCCGGATGGTATATTCAATTTTCATAGCTTCCAGTGTCATAAGCGGTTCATCTTTTTTGACCTGAGCAAACTGCTCTACCAGTACCTGAGTAATAATGCCTGGCATAGGTGCCTTAAGATTACCTGCTTCTTCAACCCCGCCTTCTACATGGGCATACGGATCAATAATTTCAAACTCATAGGGTTGTGCGTGTTCAAAGAGCACCAGACTTGAGTCACACTTTACAAAGCATAGCTTATGTTGATGATTATCTATCTGGAGATGGGCTGTATTAGATGCAGTCAGTTCGCCAGAAATTTTAAAATCTTGATTATGGACCTTGACCAGATAGCCCTGTTTTAAGATAGCCAGTTCAATATCATAAATTTCCTGCTGATGGCGTAACTGAACATGGGTTTTAGCCTGCTGGTTCAATCGCCAGAAGTTAGGCTGTTGCCAAGGATCATGCGGCAGGGAGTGCTTTAACGTCTGCTGAAGCAGATGGAGGACAGCAGCTTGTGCCAGTAGAGATGGTTTAATCTCAGGCTTTGAACTGAACAGCTGGATATTTTCACGCTCGATCAGTCCAGTATCTAAGTTTGGCTGGCTAAATGATCCAGTCCCCACCAGACGGTGCAGGAAAGCTACATTATTACCCACACCCTGAATATAAAAGTTTTGCAAGGCATGCTGCATCTGGCGCAGTGCATCCTGACGGGTTTTGCCCCAGACAATCAGCTTGGCAATCATCGGGTCATAAAAGCTGCTGATGCTGTCGCCCTGAATAATGCCGCTATCTACCCGCACATGTGCATTCTGCTGTGGGTATTGCAGAAAATGAATTTTACCAATCGAGGGTAAAAAGCCATTATCTGGATCTTCTGCATAAATCCGAGCTTCCAAGGCATGACCTTGAATAGAAAGATCTGCCTGAGCTTTAGGTAGAGGCTCACCATAGGCAACCCGTAGCTGCCACTCGACCAGATCCTGTCCGGTAATCATTTCAGTCACCGGATGTTCGACCTGCAGGCGAGTATTCATTTCCATAAAATAAGCTGTACCATCTTGCTCGACAATAAATTCGACTGTACCGGCACCTACGTAGTTGACAGCGCGTGCGGCGTCAATCGCAGCTTGGCGCATGGCCTCAAGTTTTTCTTCTGACATCAGCGGAGCAGGGGCTTCCTCCAGAACCTTCTGGTGACGGCGCTGTACTGAACAGTCACGCTCAAACAGATGAACATAATTGCCATGCTTGTCACCAAAAACCTGAACCTCAATGTGTCTTGGGCGCGTGACATAACGTTCAATTAATACATCTTCATTACCAAAACTTGATCGAGCTTCGCTCTTGCATGAGGTCAGAGAACTTAAGAAGTCTTCACTGCGTTCCACCAGACGCATGCCTTTACCGCCACCACCTGCACTGGCTTTAATCAGCACCGGGTAGCCAATCGCATCGGCCTGCTGTTTTAAAAAATCCGGCTCCTGATTTTTGCCATGATAACCTGGTGTCAACGGCACACCGGCCTTTTCCATGAGTGCTTTAGAGGTAGCTTTTAGACCCATTGCCCGGATTGCTTCCACCGGCGGCCCAATAAATTCGATACCATTTTGCTGGCAGGCTAGTGCAAAATCATCATTTTCAGATAAAAAGCCATAACCCGGATGGACCGCTTCTGCACCGGTTAGCAGTGCTGCTTCTATAATCCGTTCAATTTGCAGGTAACTTTCACTGGCTGGAGCACGACCAATACAGATGGCTTCATCTGCCTGTTTAACATGCTGTGCCTCGGCATCAGCTTCAGAATAAACCGCAACAGTTTGAATGCCGAGTTCCTTGGCAGTACGGATGACACGACAGGCAATTTCACCACGGTTCGCAATTAAAATTTTCTTAAACATAATCCTTTATCCTGCTTTTTATGATTTTGTGGAAAATAGCCTTAAGCGCACCAGTGTGGTGTACGTTTTTCCAAAAAGGCACTCAGGCCTTCTTGTGCCTCTTCGCCCAGCCGTAATCTTGCGATATGAGTTGCGGTCTGCTGCATAAGTTCAGGAGTCAGTTCCTGTTCGGCTACAGTGTCGATCAGTTGTTTGGAGGCCGTTTGTGCCTGCGGGCTACCTAATAGCAGCTGTTCAATTATTTGTTGAATGCCTGTATCCAGTGCTTCGGCACTATAGACTTCATGAGCCAGTCCGATGGCTTTAGCCTGCTGTGCTGAAAGCCGCTCAGCAGTTAAAAAGTAACGTGAAGCCTGACGCGCACCAATGGCCCGAATCACATAGGGACTGATGGTAGAGGGAGCCAGTCCCAAACGTACTTCAGAGGTTGCAAACATTGCGTTTTCGCTGGCAATACATATATCACAGGCCGAGGCCAGGCCTAACCCGCCTCCTAGTGCTGCACCATGCACACGGGCAATGGTGGGCTGTCTAAGATGAGCCAGTTTATGCAGCATGGTGGCCAGCTTCATGGCATCCTGCTGGTTCTCTTCACTACTAAAATGACGGGCTGCTTTCATCCAGTTCAGGTCTGCGCCAGCAGAGAAATTTTTGCCGCGGCCTGCCAGTATTACCACACGAGTATTCACGTTTTGCTCAAGTGCATCAAAACACTGGTTGAGCTCGGCAATTAATTGTGCATTAAAGGCATTGTGCAGTTCTGGACGGTTTAGCCAGATATAGGTGGCTCCATTAGGCTGCTCTTCAATTTCAATCAGTTCAAAATGCTTCATGAATCTCTCCTACATGCGGAATACGCCAAAATGGGTTTCTTCAATTGGAGCATTCAAGGCCGCGGACAAACTGAGTGCAAGTACCTGACGGCTTTGTGCAGGATCAATTACCCCGTCATCCCACAGTCGGGCAGAGGCATAATAAGGATGGCCCTGGCGCTCGTACTGTTGTCGAATCGGATTTTTGAACTCGTCTTCCTGCTCGGCAGTCCAGTTTTCGCCTTTGCTCTCAATGGCATCGCGGCGTAAAGTGGCAAGAACACTAGCAGCCTGCTCGCCACCCATGACCGATATACGTGAATTGGGCCATGTCCACATAAAACGTGGTGAATATGCGCGGCCACACATGCCATAGTTTCCGGCCCCAAACGAGCCGCCGATTACCAGCGTGATTTTAGGAACTTTGGCTGTAGCAACTGCCATGACCAGTTTGGCACCATGTTTGGCAATTCCTTCATTTTCATACTGGCGGCCAACCATAAAGCCGGTAATATTCTGAATGAATAGCAGTGGAATTTTGCGTTGTGTACACAGCTCAATAAAATGTGCGCCTTTCTGGGCAGATTCGGAAAAGAGAATGCCATTATTGGCAATAATTCCAACTGGCATACCATACAGATGAGCGAAGCCTGTAATAAGCGTAGTTCCAAACCGTGCCTTGAATTCATCGAAGCGTGAACCATCAACAATTCGTGCAATGATTTCCCGTACATCAAAAGGTTTGCGGCTGTCACTCGGAATAATGCCATATAGCTCTTCGGCATCAAATAATGGTGATTCAATCTCTTTTAGCTGAAGCTGTGCTGCTTTTTTCCAGTTCAGGTTGGCTACAATCCTGCGGGCGATTCCAAGTGCATGCAGATCATTTTCAGCCAGATGGTCGGCAACACCGGAAAGACGGGTATGGACATCGCCACCGCCGAGATCTTCGCTAGTAACCACTTCGCCTGTGGCTGCCTTGACCAGTGGCGGGCCACCCAGAAAAATTGTGCCCTGATTACGCACAATAATAGTTTCATCCGACATGGCCGGTACATAGGCGCCCCCTGCGGTACAGCTGCCCATGACCACTGCAATTTGCGGAATGCCTTTGGCAGACATCTGTGCCTGATTATAGAAAATCCGGCCAAAATGGTCGCGGTCTGGAAATACTTCATCTTGGAGAGGCAGGAAAGCTCCACCCGAGTCTACCAGATAGATGCAGGGCAGCCGGTTCTGCTCGGCAATTTCCTGGGCCCGAAGGTGTTTTTTGACTGTAAGCGGATAATAGGTACCGCCTTTAACTGTGGCGTCATTGGCAATAATCATGCACTGTACACCATGCACCTGACCAATACCGGCAATTACACCGGCAGAAGGTACATCATTGTCATACAAGCCATAGGCAGCCAGCTGACCAATTTCCAGAAAAGGGCTGCCTGTATCTAGAAGGCGTTCAATACGCTGACGTGGTAGCAGTTTACCCCGGGCCAGATGTTTTTCTCGGGCTTTTTCTCCACCACCCAGCTGGATTTTGGCAGCCAGCTGGTTTAGGTCATCGACCAGTTCCTGCATGGCCTGCTTATTCTGTTTGAATTCTTCACTGCGGCTATTCATCTTGATTGCAATCTGGTTCATGGCAGTCATCCTTGTGCATTAAGGTTAAAGGGATCAGGCTGTTTCGTTGAACAGCTCACGGCCAATCAGCATGCGTCGGATTTCTGAAGTGCCGGCACCGATCTCATACAGTTTGGCATCGCGCCATAAACGCCCTGTAGCAAAGTCATTGATATAACCATTACCACCTAAAGTCTGAATTGCTTCACCGGCCATCCAAGTGGCTTTTTCAGCCGAATATAAAATGGCGCTCGCTGCATCTTTACGCAGAGCACGGCCATGATCGGCACGGTCACAGGCTTGACCTACGCTGTATACCAGAGCCTTGCAGGCCAGCCAGGTCGAATACATATCGGCAATTTTGCCTTGCATTAACTGGAACTCGCCTAGTGCCTGACCGAACTGTTTACGTTCATGCAGGTAGGGCATCACAATATCCAGACAGGCATCCATAATGCCAAGTGGGCCGCCGCTTAGTACAGCACGTTCATAATCAAGTCCACTCATGAGTACCTTGACACCATTGCCCACTCCACCCAGTACATTCTCGGCGGGTACTTCACAGTCATCAAAAAACAGAGGGTAAGTGTTAGAGCCGCGCATCCCCAGTTTGTCCAGGTGCTGGCCATGACTAAAGCCTTTCATGTCTTTTTCAATTAAGAAGGCCGTCATACCTTTGGCACCTGCCTGCAGATCGGTTTTGGCATAGACCACCAATACGTCAGCATCACCGCCATTGGTGATCCACATTTTTGAACCATTTAATACATAGCGGTCACCTTTCTGGTCAGCACGAAGTGTCATACTTACCACGTCCGAACCGGCATTCGGTTCAGACATTGCCAGCGCTCCTACATATTCACCAGATACCAGTTTTGGCAGGTAACGCTGTTTCTGTGCTTCAGTACCATGACGGTGAATCTGGTTGATACAGAGGTTAGAATGTGCACCATAAGACAGGCCAATAGATGCACTGGCCCGCGAGATTTCTTCCATGACCAGAATGTGTGCCAGATAACCCATATTACTGCCGCCGTACTCTTCAGAAACGGTCATGCCCAACAGGCCCATGTCACCCATTTTCTTCCAGAGTTGCGCTGGAAACAGATTATCCTGATCGGCCTTGGCCGCAAGAGGCGCCACTTCCTTTTTTGCAAAGTTCTGAACCGATTCCTGTAGGGCCTTTAGGGTATTATCTATTCCAAAATCAATTGTTTGTAAATTCATTCTCTACCATCCTGTAGAACTGTATTTGTTATTTCGCAGCTATATTTTTTGTGACCTGAGTTCACAATACAATTATTTTTTAAAAAAGTGAACCTTTATTCATAAAATGATTTATAATTCATTTTAAGGCGTGAAGTAAATAATATTTTTCTTATGAACTATAAAAGATCTTCTCTGATGGAAGAACGGATGGCACAGAACCGGCTGGCCATTTTACAGGCTACACGTGACCTGACTGCTCGTGGGGGATTTAAAGATGCCCAGATTAATGCCATTGCAGAACTGGCTGGTATTTCAAGCGGTCTGGTCTATCGTTACTTTAATTCAAAAAACCAGTTACTCGTGGAAGTCCTGACCGACGCTGCCATGCAGGAAATCCGCATTCTTGAGTCCATTTACCGGGAAGACCTGCCGCCAAAAGAAAAACTGTTTAAGGCAGTTACAGCCTTTGTAAAACGCGCACTTACCGGACCGCAGCTGGCTTATTCACTCATCTTCGAACCGGTGGATGTGGCTATCGAAATTGAGCGTGTACGGGTTAAGCAGCTAATTAAGAATGCCATTATTGATATTTTGAAAGAAGGGCAGGAAAGTGGAGATTTTAGTTTTGACGATGTCAATACCGCAGCCCTGTGTATTGTTGGTGCCATGACTTTTGCTGTAGTCGAGCCGATTGACCCGGCTCGCCGTAAAAAGTTTGATAAGCAGGACTTTGTCCGTTATGTAGCCGAGTTCTGTCTGCAGGCAGTCGTTCGTGCACCTCAACCGGTACAAGGAGAAAATTAACACCTAAACATGCCTGTTGTATGGATAAGAAAGAACTGAACAAAGAATTGCACATAACAATACGTAAAACACAATGAAAACCGGGGTCATGTATCGACCCCTAATAACAATCTGAAAAACACAATGACAATGAATCAAGGAGTAGGATTCAATGACAGATACACAATTAAGTTATGCATCTGGTGCAAGTGAGCAACCTTTACTAGGCATGACCATTGGACAGAAATTTGATCAGGCATGTGCGCAATATGCTGCACAGGATGCCGTTGTCTCGGTTCACCAAAATCGTCGCATCAGTTATGCAGAATTGAGAACACTGGTTGATGCCTTTGCCTGTAACCTGCTTGAGCTGGGACTAAAAAAAGGTGATCGCCTTGCAATCTGGGCACCCAACTGTGTGGAATGGACTATTGCACAGTTTGCCACGGCTAAGGCAGGTATCATTCTGGTTAATCTGAATCCATCTTATCGCAGTCATGAACTTGAATATGTGCTCAACAAGGTGTCCTGTGTTGGCCTGATTATGGCAGTACAGTGCAAAACAAGTAACTTTAAGGAAATTTTACTCAAGATTGTTCCTGAGCTGCATGAAACTCAAAGCCGTGAACTGTCTTTACAGCGACTGCCGCATTTAAAACATCTGATAAAAATTGATGATCAGGCTCATCCTGCTTTCCACTGTTTCGATGACTTACTGACTTCACCTACCTCAGAGCAGTTGCAGGCGCTGCAAAATATCGGTCAGGAATTACAATTCGATGAAACTATTAATATCCAGTTTACATCTGGTACTACCGGTAACCCCAAAGGGACCATGCTGACCCATAACAATATTCTGAATAATGGCTATTTTGTTGGTGAACGAATTTTACTTACTCCACAGGACAGGGTATGTATTTCGGTACCACTATTTCACTGTTTTGGTATGGTCATGGGAAATCTGGCCTGTGTAACTCATGGTTCTGCAATGGTCTATCCATGTGATGTGTTTAATCCACTTAGCAGTTTAAAAGCTATTGAACAGGAAAAATGTACGGCTGCTTATGGTGTGCCTACTATGTTTATTGCCATGCTGGAACATGAGCAGTTTAATGAGTTTGACCTGAGCAGCCTGCGTACCGGAATTATGGCGGGCAGTCCGTGTCCGCGTGAGATTATGCAGCGTGTGATCGACCGCATGCATATGTCACAAGTAACCATATGCTATGGCATGACTGAAACCTCGCCGGTAAGTGCCCAGAGTATGGTAGATGACCCGATTGAAACTAGGGTCAATACAGTGGGACGCATACATCCGCACGTAGAAATCAAGATTATCGACCGTAACGGCAAGATTGTACCGCGTGGCAAACTTGGCCAGCTATGTACCCGGGGCTATTCAGTCATGCTGGGCTATTGGGAAGATGAAGAAAAAACTAAAGAAGTGATTGATCAGACTGGCTGGATGCATACCGGAGATCTGGCGGAAATGGACCAGGAGGGTTTTATCCAGATTAAGGGCCGTATTAAAGATGTCGTCATTCGGGGAGGGGAAAACCTGTTCCCTAAAGAAATAGAGGATTTTTTATATACTCATCCCGATGTGTCTGATGTACAGGTTGTAGGTGTACCTGACCAGAAATATGGTGAAGAACTCTGTGCCTGTATTATCCTGCATCCGCATAGTAATACCAGTGAAGAAATTATCCGACAGTACTGCAAGGAACATATCTCCCACCAGAAAGTGCCGCGTTATATCCGGTTTGTAACAGCTTTTCCTTTAACGGCTTCAGGCAAAGCCCAGAAATATAAAATCCGTGAAATGATGCAACAGGAACTCAATTTAAAGGTTTCCTAATCTGGTACACTTATAAAAAGCAGGGCACTCGCCCTGCTTTTTGTAATTTGGGATATTTAGCATCTTAAATACTGATGCTGACAGTCAAAGAAGAAGTGCTGGAAACCTGCTATAGAAAAAAATAATGAACCAAAAATGACCGGTGCATTCATCAAGAGACTGGTACTTGGCCAGCCACACGTGTAATTTATTAGTTCAATGCCGTTTATAAAAAATAAAAGGAATCACAGGTTGCATGTTTAAATCTTTTTTTCCACAACCCAAAGTATTTTTTCTGTCATTGCTGTTCTGGTTCATGGTCAACCTGCTACTCTGGTATGTAGCAGGCGGACGGGAGTGGGGAAGCTGGCTGGGCTTTCCAGCAGATTATGCTCAGGCTGAACTGCCCATTGGGGTTAGCCGGTTCTGGTCTCCGGCATTTCTCTGGTTTTACCTCTGGTTCTTCGTAGCTACTGTGATCTTTGCCATTTTTTGGCGGTTTAAAGCAAATCATCCCTGGCAGCGCTGGTCGGTATGGGGCTCGGCATTTATTCTGTTTAATATCTGGTTTAGCGTACAGGTCAGTGTAGCTATTAATGCGTGGTATGGGCCATTTTGGGATTTAATTCAGCGAATGCTGAGTAGCGGTGGCGGTAATATCCGTGACCTGTATATGGGTACCTTGACCTTTTTATATATTGCCATGGTAGCAGTGACCATTATGGTCATTAATGCTTTCTTTACCAGTCATTATATTTTTCGTTGGCGTACCGCAATGAATGAATACTATACCGCGCATTGGGACCGGTTACGTCATGTTGAAGGAGCATCACAGCGGGTTCAGGAAGACACCATGCGTTTTGCCACTATTATGGAAGATTTAGGGGTCGAGCTGATTAAAGCGGTTATGGTTCTGGTTGCATTCCTGCCGATCTTATTTGAGCTCTCCCGGCATGTACCGGAATTGCCGCTGGTGGGGCAGGTAGAACACTCACTAGTCTGGGCAGCCATTGTCTGGGCTATCTTTGGTACGGTTCTGCTCATGGTGGTGGGCGTCAAGTTACCGGGCCTTGAGTTTAATAACCAGAAAGTTGAGGCAGCTTACCGTAAAGAGCTGGTATATGGTGAAGACTATGCAGACCGAGCCCAGCCGGCAACCTTAAAAGAGCTGTTTTCCCGCGTACGCCAGAACTATTTCCGTTTATATTTTCATTACGCCTATTTTAATCTGGTGGCAACCTGGTACCGCCAGCTTGATATCCTCTACAGTCTGGTCGTGCTTTTCCCTGCTATTGCAGCCGGCAAGATGACTTTGGGCCTGATCAACCAGATTGGTAATGTTTTCGATAAAGTCCGTGAATCATTTCAGTATCTGATTATGTCCTGGAAAACGATTATCGAGCTGTTATCGATCTATAAACGTCTCAAGACCTTTGAAGCCGTATTAGATGATTAAAGTGCTTTTACTCCACCCGCTTCGGCGGGTTTTTTTAATATAAAGAATCTGGTCAATTCCCTATATACCGGTTTTGCTGACTATAAGCCGCAGTCTGTTATTACGCTACAGTACCCTGCTTATAGTGATTAAGGAATTAGAAAACTTTTGATGTTTACGGAACATTGTCTTCATGGTTTCTCTATAAACTTTCTAATGCACCTATTTACACAGTCATAACAGGTAAACCAGCAGCCGGTATGCTACAAATAAACGGTTTTATATAATTGGCCCAATATTAAAAAGCAGGGAAATACTATGGCGCTTATATCCTTGAGCAAGTTTCGCGGACTTTTTATAGGGGCAACCTTACTAGGGGCCTCTCAGATTGCATTGGCTGGCCCAACGGTGGATCAGCTCAGTAACTGTTTGATGAAATCGACCACCCCCACCGATAAAACCGTAGTTCTGCAATGGACCTTTGTGGCATTGGGCAATCATCCCGACTTAAAGGCCTTTAGTAATGTGACTGCGACACAAAAGGAAGCATTAGATAAGAATCTGGCCACTGTGCTGCAACGCATACTGGTAGAGCAATGTTCGGCACAGACCAAGGCGGTGATTCAGACTGAAGGTTTGCAGGCGGTGGGAGATAGTTTTCAAGAGTTAGGCAGTATTACAGGTGAAGAAATTCTTAAAACGCCTGAAATTAAACAGCAGCTTAATGGTGTTCTGAAATATGTAGATTTGAATAAGCTGGTAACAACTTTCTTGACGCCGGATCTTTGGAATAAGTTGGGTGTTACCCGTTAAAATCTCGGATAAAAATAAGTTGTATAAGTAAAAAGCTGCGGTTCAAGTTTGTCTTAACCGCATCGTGATAAAACGTTGTTTAAGCTCATGCCAATTGGTCGAAATCCAGCACACAAAAGAACCCAAAGTCACCATGATTGCCCCAAGCCAAAAGGTTTTCGATAGGGGCGTTTGTAAAATCCACATCGACATGATGGATGAAAATATTGGGCTGAAATAAGACAGCGTGACCAGCATGGTGATATTGCCTCGGTTAATGCCAATATTCCATGCGGCATAACCTAAACCTGTCACGGTAGAGACCATCAGCATATACATCAATGTTGTGGCATCGATCTGAACTATGTGTGTCAATTGCTCAGGATGTAGTACCAGCATTTTGAGCCACAGCACTAGACTGGTGGCAATAAAAAAGAGGCTAATCGGATTATGTCCCTGACTGTATTTTTTAGTCATCACACAATACAGTGACCATAAACTTGCGCCTACAAATGCCAGTCCATAACTCAGCGGATTACTTTGCATATGGCTAATCACCGCAGCAAGATCAATCGCACCATTCCCGGTTTGAATATAGAACACGCCTGCAAGGCTAATCCCTAAACCTAAAATCACCCACTTATTGAAGTTCAGTTCTTTAAATAGAATCAGCATCAAGATGGTCATACTTGGCCACAGGTAATTGACCAAGCTGATTTCTATGGCTTGTTGTGCGTTTTGGGCAAGGGCAATGGCATAGGAAAAGCAGATTTCATAGACCACAAATAATGCCGTTGCACCAAAGAGATATTTGCGTGGAATGATTTTCAAGTTGGGAATGCGAAATAGGGCAAACAGCAGTACCGCACTTAAGCTATACATAAACAGCACAGCTAAATCTGCACCAATATTTGCACTAACTTTTTTGAGTAAACCCACGATAGACGACCACTGTAAGATGGCACTAAAGCCGATCAGGGTGGCGAGGTTCTTGGACATGTTAGTGAGCGGGATGGGAGAATGCGCAGATTCTATTCTAATTAATCAATTTCCAATATGGGAAAAGTGGCATTTTCTGAGCAGATTTCAAATTTCCGTTAAGAATAGCTTTATGATTTGAATATCCCGATGATGAGTTTAATGATCCAGAAAATCGGTGTAAAAATTAGCTCGATACCATCGGAAAGGTTGGCTAACTTGGAGTCTCGACTGCTTCGAGTTTTAGAGGGTGTAGTGATTTTGCTACGGGACTTGGGATGAAGCAGAAGCAAGATAATGAGCAGAATAAAGATCCCAAGACCAAAGAAAATATAGAGCTGTAATTGTTCAGGTGTCATTTTTATTTTTCTTCGGTTTGTTTTTGATTTTATAGCATGTTTTAAATCCTCTCCCTAGTCCTCTCCTTTAAAAAAGGAGATGGAACATCACGTATCGATTTGATTACACGACAAAATCCCCTTTTTTCAAAGGGGGATTTAGGGGGATTAGCGAACTTTGGTAAGTCCTAAGTCTTCGAGTTTGGCGATAGAGGATACTTTTTTGAAGGTCATTATTTAATATAAAGCAGTAAATGAATATTGGGGATTCAGGAAACTTTCTATAATTACCACAAGATTTTGATATAAAATAATTTTATTTGATAATTAAACGAAGTAGTTTGAAAATTTTATATCTGTTAGTCGCTATTGCTTGGGTTTTGACAGTAGGCAGCGCAATTTATTTTAAAATTGATTGGATAGGTTATGATTACAACACATGGGCTATTATATTCTCGGCTTTACATGGCTTGTTGGCAGCTATAATTGCGATGTTCGGAAGCAATTCGGTAGTTAGAAATTCAGCGAAAGCTTCTAACGGCTCAACAGTTATTCAGGCAGGCCGTGATATAAAATTAAAGGAAAAAGTTAAAAGTAAGAGTGAAAAGTAAGAATGTTAGAAAAGGTTAAAATGGAGGCAGAGGCTTCAGAAAATAGTACTGTTCAGCAAGCAGCTCGAGATATTTATAATGGCCCAACTTTATTGCAAATTATAGAAACTATTGACTACCAGATAGAAAAAAGAGTTCCTGAACTGTTACTAGTACATGGCCCACAATTAATAGAAGCTGAAAATCAAAAAGTACAAGCAGAAATTCAACAATTTAAGCAAAGTATAAATACAATGCTAGAGTCAAAACTCACCACTAGTTCTAACTCTGATCAAGAAGCGATAAAAATTCTTTCAAAAGTGACAGATGCAAATTTTCAATATCTATTTCATGAGGGACTAAAAAATATTATTAGGAGAAAAGAGAATTCGTCTAAGCAACTCTTAATTGAACTATTATCAAAAAAATTAGATTCAGATGAAGCAGATGATAATAGCTATATTCTTGATGATGCAATTGAGACATTAAGTAATATTTCAAAAAATCAAATCAATTTTTTAGGTTTTTTAACTGCTATTAGAAATTTGACTATTAATATTACATATCAAGGAGAGGATTTTAACTGTCGAAATTTGGTAAGTATGTTAAATCAAAAAGGCTTACGACAAGATGAGATCGAAAAGATTAAAAATCTTTCTTTTACAGAGTATTTGAAAGGCTTAAATACTTTAACTGAATATTTTTTAAGTCTTTATCCCGCTTCTGTTGATGTTGATTATTTGGCATCAAAGGGTCTAATATTTACGGAAACTAAATCATTTACATTAAAGAGTACTGATTTAATTCTTCAAAATCTATATGGGACTGAAAATTTCGAAAATCTCGAAAAAAATCTGGATATTTTAGTTCCTCGACTATCTATGTTACTTAACCACTATGGAGTTAAGAGTGTCGATGAATTACCCGCTTATAGTAGTAAAGGGCTAATAATCGGAAATATTATTTTTAATAAATTTCTAAAAAACCCGCTCTAAAGCGGGTTTTTTAGAAAAAGATCAGATTAACCAATCAATTTTTTCATTAATTCATTTACTTGTGCAGGGTTGGCTTTACCCTTAGACGCTTTCATCACTTGACCAACAAGACCGTTGAAAGCTTTCTCTTTACCAGATTTATACTCTTCAACCATCTTCTCGTTGGCAGCAAGTACTTCCTTAATAATTGCTTCAATCGCGCCTGTATCAGTTTCCTGTTTCAAGCCTTTTTCCGCAATAATTTCGTCCGCAGTTTTGCCTTCTTCCCACATAAAGCCGAACACTTGTTTTGCGATTTTACCGCTAATCGTGTTGTCCACAATACGTGCAATCATACCGCCAAGTTTTTCAGCCGATACAGGAGAGTCAGCAAGGTCTAAACCTGCTTTATTCAAAGCACCTGAGAATTCACCCATTACCCAGTTCGCCGCAATCTTACCTTGTGCAGCACCACCAGCAGCCTTAACGACTTCCTCATAGAACTCTGACATTTCACGTGTCAGCGTTAATACGTGCGCATCATACTCAGTCATGCCAAAGTCAGCCACGAAACGCGCACGACGTGCAGCAGGAAGCTCAGGCATGGTCGCTTTAATCGCTTCAATTTGCTCGTCAGCAATGATCACAGGCAACAAGTCAGGGTCAGGGAAGTAGCGGTAATCGTTCGCTTCTTCTTTCGAACGCATAGAACGCGTTTCCATTTTCACAGGGTCGAATAAACGTGTTTCTTGGTCAATCGTGCCATCCCATTCAAGGATTTCCATTTGACGTTCGATTTCCACGTTAATCGCTTGTTCAATGAAACGGAATGAGTTGAGGTTTTTCAACTCACAACGTGTACCGAACGGTTGACCCGGACGACGTAAAGACACGTTACAGTCGGCACGGAACGAACCTTCTGCCATGTTACCGTCAGAGATCCCTAACCAACGCACTAGCGTGTGAATCGCTTTAATGTAGGCAACCGCTTCTTCAACTGAGCGCATATCGGGTTCAGATACGATCTCTAAAAGTGGTGTACCAGCACGGTTCAAGTCGATGCCTGACATACCTTCAAACTGGTCATGGATTGATTTACCAGCATCTTCCTCAAGGTGCGCACGCGTCACGCCAATGCGTTTAACTGTACCATCTTCAAGCTGGATGTCGATATGACCCAAACCCACAATCGGATTATCCATCTGGCTGATCTGATAGCCTTTTGGAGAATCCGGGTAAAAGTAGTTTTTACGTGCAAATACAGACGCCTGGTCGATGTAGGCATCAATACCCAAACCAAAGCGAATCGCTAAATCCACCACTTCTTTGTTGAGTACTGGCAATACGCCCGGCATGGCCAGATCAACCAGGCTGGCTTGTGTATTTGGGTCTTGACCGAATTCAGTCGATGAACCTGAGAAGATTTTCGATTTGGTCGCAAGCTGAGTGTGAATCTCGATCCCAATAACGACTTCCCAACCATCAATCAGGTTAGATTTTGGTTTAGCAGTGTTCTTAGCCATTATGCGTTCTCCTCAGCAATTGCCGCACGTTGGGTGTGCCAGTCGGTTACCTGCTGATACTGGTGTACTACAGACAGCAGTTGTGACTCAGACCAGTAATTACCAATCAGTTGCAGGCCTACAGGCAGCTGGTTGGCATCGAAACCAATTGGCGCATTAATAGCTGGCAGACCAGCAAGGTTGACCGCAAGGGTATAGATATCGCCCAGATACATGGCTACCGTATCTTGTGCAGCACCCAGCTGATAGGCAGTAGTCGGTGCGCTTGGAGCCGCAATGACATCGACCTGTTCAAAAGCTTTCAGAAAATCCTGCTGAATCAGGCGACGAACTTTCTGGGCTTTGACATAGTAAGCATCATAATAACCGGCTGACAGGGCATAGGTTCCAATCAGGATCCGGCGCTGGACTTCTGTACCAAAACCTTCCGAACGCGAACGTTTGTAAAGATCCATCAAGTCCACCGGATTTTCACAGCGATAGCCATAACGCACGCCGTCATAACGTGACAGGTTGGATGAGGCCTCGGCCGGAGCAATCAGATAATAAGTCGGAACGTAAGCCTCAGTCATGTTCAGGTCAATTTCAACCAGAATCGCGCCCATTTCTTCGAGCTTTTTCAACGACTCTTCAACACGCGCTTTTACTTCAGCATTCAACCCATCAACCTGAAAATACTGCTTAGGAATACCAATACGTAAACTTTTAACAGAAGCTGTATTCAAGTTGGCTACATAATCGTCGACTTCCTGATTCATGGAGGTCGAGTCTTTTTCATCATGGCCGGCCATGACATTCATCAAATAAGCACAGTCTTCAGCAGAACGTGCCATCGGGCCACCTTGGTCCAGTGACGAGGCATAGGCAATCATTCCGAAACGGGATACACGGCCATAGGTAGGTTTCAGACCGGTAAGTCCACAAAAAGATGCAGGCTGACGGATTGAACCCCCAGTATCGGTGCCGGTGGCAAACGGAGCAAGATCTGCTGCCACAGCCGCTGCCGATCCACCCGATGATCCGCCCGGTACACAGCTTAAATTCCACGGGTTTTTGGTCGCACCGTAAAATGAATTCTCGGAGGTTGAACCCATAGCGAATTCATCCATATTCACTTTACCCAGTGTGACCAGACCGGCTGCTTTGCCCTTGGCAACTACGGTAGCATCGTAAGGGGAAATAAAGTTATCCAGCATTTTAGAGCCGGCAGTGGTTTTAATACCTTGAGTACAGAAAATATCTTTATGTGCGATAGGCACGCCGGTAAGTACAGTTGCGTTACCGGTTTTAATCGCAGCATCAGCAGCATCAGCTTGAGCCAGTGCCTGTTCGGCAGTTACAGTGACATAGCTGTTAACCTGCGCATCAATTTTTTCAATACGGTTTAAATAGTGCTGAGTCAATTCGCGCGAGGAAAACTGGGCTGTTTTTAAGCCTTCGGCAAGTTCACGAATCGATAAACGATGTAAATCAGTCATGAGTTAAATTCTTTTAGGTTCAGTTTTGAAGTACAGAAGTTGACCAGATAATTATTCAATTACACGTGGAACCAGATACAGGCCCGCTTCAGTAGCTGGGGCAACTGCCTGATATTCTTCACGATGATTGGTTTCAGTCACAACATCCTGACGTAATGGCTGAGGGTGATCAAATGGACTTTTTAGCGGTTCAACACCCTCAGTATCGATTGCTTTTAAGGTATCCATCATGCCTAAAATTTTATTTAGACTTTGAGCATATTCAGCAGATTGCGTATCATTGAGCGAAAGACGTGCAAGATTGGCGATTGCTGAAACTGTTTGTGCATTTAAATCTGCAGAATGCTGAGCATCCGGTGTAGACATACCATCACCTAATCAGTATTAAAAAATTCAAAATATCGTGCGTTATAATAAGCGATTGACTTGTTCAACGCACTACATTTAGTTAAAGTTGCCACCTTGCGTCCACATAAAGTTTAACTGAGAACGACCCGTGATTCTAAAACGACTAATTGGCTTGTTTTCGCCGGATCTAGCCATTGATTTAGGTACAGCAAATACACTTATTTATGCACCAGGGCGGGGCATCATTCTGAATGAACCGACAGTTGTCGCGATCCGTCACAGTGGTTCACAGAAAATTGTTGCCGCCGTAGGCCTGGATGCGAAACAGATGCTTGGACGTACCCCGGCAAATATTTCTGCCATACGTCCGATGAAAGATGGCGTAATTGCCGACTTTGAAGTAACTGAGACCATGCTGAACCAGTTCATTGGCAAAGTCCATGAGAAGCGCCTGTTTCCACCTGCACCACGTGTTGTGGTGTGTGTACCATGCAAATCGACACTGGTTGAGCGTCGTGCTATCCGTGAAGCGGTATTTAATGCAGGTGCGCGTGATGTCCGCCTGATTGAAGAGCCGATGGCGGCTGCAATCGGTGCAGGTATGCCGGTTGAGCAGGCGTGTGGTTCTATGGTGGTTGATGTTGGTGGTGGTACTACTGAAATTGCGATTATTTCCCTACAGGGTTGTGTGTACGCAGATTCTTTACGTATTGGCGGTGATGTTTTTGATGAGCAGATCATTAATTATGTGCGTAAAGCACATGGTTGCGTGATTGGTGAAACGACTGCCGAACTGATCAAAAAAGAAGTGGGTATGGCGATCGGAGACGGTACAACACTTGAAATCGAAGTGCGTGGCCGTAACCTGGCTGAAGGCGTTCCCCGTTCAATTACCGTAACCTCTGATGAAATTACTCAGGCCATTGCTGATCCGCTTTCCAATATTGTCAGTGCAGTGAAATCGGCACTCGAACAGACTCCACCAGAGCTGTCCTCTGATATTGCCGAGCGCGGAATTGTGCTTACAGGCGGTGGTGCATTGCTTCGTAATCTGGACAAACTGCTGGCTCAGGAAACCGGACTGCCTGTTATGGTTGCAGAAGATCCACTGACCTGTGTGACTCGCGGTGGCGGTAAGGTACTCGAATTCTTCGATAACCCGAATCATGACATGCTGTTTGTAGGTTAAGTTAGGAACCAGGCGGTGCAACCGAATCTTTTTTCAAGACAACCGCCATCTTTTCGCTCATTCATCATAGCGGTGATCACCTGCCTTATTGTGCTGTTTTTTGACTGGCGCATGCCGCATGTGGTGCAACCTGCCAGGGAAGTCCTGTACGCTGCATATAATCCTATTTATGCACTGGCAAGCTATCCCGTGTTGTCGAGAGAATGGCTGAGTCAACAAACCAAATCTGAAGCCCAGCTGCGCCGTGAAAATACTGCGATGCAGGCCGAGCTGTTACAGGCTCAGGTGCGTCTGCAGAAATTGTCAGAGCTCTCTGCCGAGAATACACGTTTACGCGGTCTGCTCGATACGCCACTTATTATTGATGGTCGTATGGAAATTGCAGAAGTCATCGGTACTGATGCTGATCCCTTACGACATATCATTATTATTAACCGGGGAGCCAGCAATCAGCTCAAGGTGGGGCAGACTGTGCTGGATGACCGTGGAGTAATGGGGCAGATCATTGATGTCTATCCGCATTCTAGCCGTGTAATGTTGCTCTCGGACAAGGAGCATTCGCTATCTGTACGTCTGGAACGGACCGGTATGCGTGCCATTGTGGCAGGAACAGGTGATCTCGGGCTGCTGAAAATGGAATACGTGCCGACCAGTGCAGATATCAAACCGGGAGACAAAATCTATACTTCAGGGTTAGGTGAACATTTTCCGGCAGGTTATCTGGTGGGTACCGTATCTAAAGTCAGACGCCATAATTCAGGTGAGTTCGCCCAGATTCAGGTGGTTCCAGCTGCACAGCTGGCTGGTGGACATCATGTGGTGATCCTGTTTTCGGACTCTCTGGCGATGGAGCAACCCTATGCCAATCGCTAAGTTGCGTTATGAAAAGCGTAAAGATCCATTGATTGTCATTATCCTGTCAGTCATAGTCGGGTCAGTATTAATGGTCTATCCACTGTCTTATGACATTTCCGGATGGCGGCCATTATTTATGCTAATGATCATGCTTTTCTGGATATTGTGTCAGCCAAGCTGGACAGGTGTCTGGTTTGCCTTTGCAGTGGGCATTTTTACAGACTTGCTACGTGATGCGCCCTTGGGAATGAATGCACTCAGTTTTGTGCTGATCACCTTTGTCGTACGCTGGTTTACCCGTGAACGCCGGATTTTAACCTTTGGCAATTTATGGGTACTGGCAACGCTAGCAATTTTTGCCCATCTGCTGTTTACCTGGTTCACCCAGGTTATGGCCGGGCTGCATTTTTCAATTGCACGGCACTGGCAGCCATTGCTTAGCAGTATTTTGTGCTGGCCAATCCTTTATTACCTGCTGCGAAAATGGCGCATCTGATTCTGGCCTCAAGTTCGCCAAGGCGACAGGAGCTGCTCAGACAATTAGGACTGGAATTCGATATTCACAGTCCTGATATTGACGAGAGCACAAGAGCAGGTGAAAGTGTTCCTGAGTATGTAGAGCGTCTGGCTCGTCAAAAAGCACAGGCAGTACTCGCACAATATCCTGAATCTGTAATTATTGCTGCCGATACCAGTCTCGGGCTGGATGGTACCATTATTGGTAAACCTGAATCGAAGCAGCATGCCTTTGAAATCTGGTCAAAATTATCTGGCAGACACCATGATGTTTTTTCAGGGGTCTGTATTGCCACATCCCGGCAGATTTCGAGTATAGTGGTACATACCCAGGTTGAATTTCAAACACTCAGTCCAAACGATATGGAGCGTTATTGGGCGACCGGAGAGCCAGAAGGCAAAGCGGGTGCATATGCCATACAGGGCATTGCAGCGCAATATATTCTCCGGATTTTTGGCAGCTATACCAATGTAGTCGGGTTGCCGTTACATGAAACAATACAGTTATTAAAAGCAGTTAAGGCACTAAATTAACCGCTGGAAAGAATTTTTATAATGTTTTGAGTTTTAGTATGTCTGATGAGCTACTCATTAATGTTACCCCTATGGAATGCCGGGTCGCATTAGTTGAAAATGGTACGGTCAATGAACTGTTTGTTGAACGGACTGTCAAGCGTGGTCTGGTAGGAAATATCTATAAGGGCAAGGTAGTCCGTGTATTGCCTGGCATGCAGGCCGCTTTTGTCGATATCGGCCTTTCACGTACAGCCTTTTTACATATCAATGACATGATCTGGCCCCGCAACCAGCCTACTCCCAACGTATTTGAATTATTACAGCCCGGCCAGATTCTGACGGTGCAGGTCATGAAAGATATGCTGGGTACTAAAGGCGCGCGGCTGTCTACTGACCTTTCAATTCCTTCCCGCTATCTGGTACTGATGCCATTTGGAAATCATATTGGTGTTTCACAGCGGATCGAATCAGAAGAAGAGCGTGACCGGCTGCGTTCACTGATTGAGAAAATTCAGCAACAGCACGATTTACCTGGTAGCGTAATTGTGCGTACGGCAGCCGATGGCGTCGATGAAGCAGATATTGCCCAAGATATGGCCTACCTTGCCAAGCTTTGGGAATATATTCAGCGCAAACAGCGTGCTACCACTGTCCCATCTCTGATTTTTGAAGAATTACCTTTGCCTCAGCGTGTTATCCGTGATTTGGCCAATGAAGAAACTGCCAAAATCTATATTGATTCACGGGAAATCTATACCAAACTCAGCGAATTTATTGAAGAGTTCGTACCGGGTATGCAAGATCGTCTGATTCACTACCCAGGTGAGCGCCCACTTTTCGACTTGTATAATGTCGAAGAAGACCTGCAAAAAGCCTTGCAGACACGAGTGGCCTTAAAATCAGGTGGCTATCTGATGATTGACCAGACTGAAGCCATGACTACTATTGATGTTAATACAGGTTCCTATGTGGGCGGCCGTTCACTTGAAGATACGGTCTTTAAAACCAATATGGAAGCCACTCAAGTGATTGTCCGGCAGTTACGACTACGCAACTTGGGTGGCATCATTATTATTGATTTTATTGACATGCAGGAAGCGACCCACCGCAATGAAGTCATGCACCAGTTTGAAAAAATGCTGGAACGGGATCATGCCAAAACTAAAATTACACAAGTTTCCGAATTGGGACTGGTAGAAATGACCAGGAAACGAACTCGGGAGTCTTTAGAACATCTATTATGTGAAGCTTGCCCAACCTGTCAGGGACGGGGATATGTGAAGACAGCAGAAACAGTATGTTACGAGATATTTCGAGAAATTATGCGCTATGCTCGGGCATTTGAATCACAAAGTGGCTTTACAGTAGTTGCCCATCCTGCGGTCATAGACCGTCTATTAACAGCAGAAGCACCAGCAGTGGCGGATTTAGAGCATTTTGTAAATCGGGTAATTAAGTTCCAGGTCGAAAATCTGTATACGCAAGAGCAATATGACATCATCTTAAGCTAAAGTTGTAACAGAATTTCGCTTAATCCTTGTTACAACTGAAATTTTACTTTCATGCATGAATTTTCAATACTAGATGCATTGGGTAGCCAAAGACTTTTCTCCCCTATGTAGTCTTAGCAAATGAGGTAAATGACATGAATGTTAGCGAAAGAATTATTCATAAAGGTTTTCAACACGTACTTGATTCAAAAAAAGTGAATACATGCTATATGCTTGATGATGATGGTCGAGAAATCCAGATT
The DNA here is from genome assembly GCF_040744925.1 of Acinetobacter sp. FL. NCBI lineage: Bacteria > Pseudomonadati > Pseudomonadota > Gammaproteobacteria > Moraxellales > Moraxellaceae > Acinetobacter > Acinetobacter sp. FL. The sequence continues at coordinate 667,747 of NZ_CP160437.1, forward strand.
ACTACTGCGATGATCCGCTCGGTTTGTCACCAGCTTTTAAAACAGTGCCGTACTATTAAAAAATAAGGGGCCTAATTTAGCCCCTCAATTTTCTATTGTCCTTTAACCTGTTACAGTCAGATTTTTCTCAAACGTTTCAGCTTCAATCAGTGATTCAAAACGTTGTATTTCATCTTCCAAATGGGTAAGCAGATTCTGCATTTTGGGTAATGCATTGCGACAGGCGATTAAGCCGACCTCGAGTTTGTCCAGATAACTGGTCATGGTAATATTTAAAGCTTGTCCATCCAGTACAATCGAAGCAGGAAAAAGTGCATCCAACTTTGCACCATTCCAGTACAAGGGTTCACGTGGACCCGGCACATTAGAAATTACCAAGTTAAAGGCCTGACGTTTAGGCATCATTCCTGAAAGTATATTAAGTCCTGCGGCAGAGTATACCAGTGCGCTGTAATTCAGAATCTGACCTGACGTCATCCGTTTAAAGCGCTGTTTAGCATTCAGTACACTCCGGCGAATAGTTTCCAGTCGTTTCAGTGGATCTGCCTGATGTGTACCCAGATTGGCCAGAATCATGGTAATCCGGTTGCTCACATCTGAGTCATCATCCCGGATAGAAGCTGGAACCATGGCAATTAATGGCTTCGCCGGTAAACTGTTCTGGCTAAGAAGATATTCACGTAAAGCACCCGAACACACTGCCAGAATTACATCATTAATAGTTACATCCAATGCACTTGCGATACTACGTAAACGGTTCAACTCAAAAGATTGTGCTGCAAAACGTCGTGAAGCACTGACCCGCTGATTGAGTATACTTTTCGGTGCCTGAAAGCTGGAAACATAGTGCGGATTACGGCCCATATCTTTCATCACTGTCTGTGACAGTTCATACATTACTTTAGGTACAGCTTCAAACTGGTCTTTAAGTAACCCAAGAATTTTCTTTGTACTTCCTTTTTTAGCTTCTTTAAGGCGTTTGGCTCGTGGGCCTTCTACGCACCATGGCGGTACAATACTTTTAGCCAGCTGGTCCTTAGATAGTGATTTTTCAACCAGTCGCATTCCTGCAATTCCATCAACCATGGCATGATGAATTTTGAAGTACATAGCAAACCGGTTGCCTTCAATGCCTTCAATAATATTACAGGTCCAGAGCGGTTTTGCGCGATCAATAAGTGTACTATGTTCTTGAGAAATATAAGCTAATAGTTCGCGAATACGTCCTGGATGAGGCAGTGAAATATGGCGGAAGTGATGATCCAGATCAAACTCTTCATCTTCATCCCAAAACAGGCCACTTAGCCGGTTATTAAAGGGTGGTACCGGAATTGATTTTGAGTTACGAATATCCTGTACCAGATCTTGTATAAAAGTCGCGGGTGCATGTTCAGGAATTTCAAACAGGAATAGACCGCCTACATGCATGGGCTGTTGACGTTTTTCTAATGATAAAAAAATGAAATCAATTGGGTGTAATGGACGCATAGCGTTGATTGCCTCACTGCAATGGATCTGTCAGCTCTTATTGAGCTGCTCATTGTTAGAATTATAGGACACGCGTTACAGTATATAATCTTTCAGTCCAGACGCAGCATAAATTTATGTGAATTCATCAGTTAAATAAAAACCGCTCAATTAACTGTTAAGACTCTCAGTTAGGTATGAGCGGTTTTTTGACTGATATTACTTCTTTAAATTACCAGCATGCAGACCACATTCTTTATGGGTGGCTTCTTCCCACCACCAGCGCCCTTCACGTTCATGCTGATTTGGTAAAACAGCTTTAGTACAAGGTTCACAGCCGATTGAAATAAAACCACGTTCATGCAGGGCATTATATGGAATTTCCATTAAACGGATATAACTCCAGACATCACTGCTTGACCAGTTGGCCAGCGGGTTATACTTGATTAACTGTTTACCCGGCCCAGAAAAACCTGTGTCTGCCTGAACTACTGGTATTTCAGTACGGGTTCCCGGACTCTGGTCACGACGCTGACCGGTAATCCAGCCATCTAAAGTCGCTAGTTTCTTGCGTAACGGCTGAACTTTACGAATACCACAGCATTCCTGATGGCCATCAACATAGAAGCTAAACAGGCCTTTACGATTTACCATATCGAGTAAGGGTTCTGCTTCAGGAAAACAAATTTCAATTTCAATGTTGTAATGATTGCGGACTTTTTCAATAAACTGATAGGTTTCTGAATGCAGTCGGCCAGTATCCAGACTGAATACCCGAAATGGTTTTCCCAAACGGGAGGCCATATCAATCAGAACTACATCTTCAGCCCCTGAAAATGAAATAGCAATTTCACCTTCCTGACTCAAGGCAAGTTCCAGAATCTCGCTTGGAGATTTGTCAGCATATTCAGATGCCAAGGCATCCACTATATCAATGGTTGGGATAGCGGTCATGAAGGCTCCTGGCTCAAAGGCTTGGACGCTGTAAAAATATATATTCACTAAAGTGCAATACATTTTAAGGGAAATGAAATAAGCTGCTTAGCACATTAACTACAAAGCTTATGAATAAAACTGATTAATAAACAGTTGCGCAAAATATAACGGGTTAATGCTATGATAATCCGATTTTTTTATGATGCTTGGAGAATTCATGGAAATTGTATGTCTCGATCTTGAAGGGGTATTAGTCCCGGAAATCTGGATTAACTTTGCAAAAAAAACAGGGATTAAAGAACTAGAAGCCACTACTCGAGACATTCCTGACTACGATGTCCTGATGACCCAGCGTTTAAATATCTTAAAGCAGCATGGTTTAGGTTTAAATGATATTCAGGCCGTGATTGCAGATATGGGTCCATTACCCGGCGCCAAAGAATTTGTAGAGTGGGTCCGTATCCATTTCCAGCTGATTATTTTATCTGATACTTTTTATGAATTTGCCCATCCATTGATGCAACAGTTGGGCTGGCCTACTATTTTTTGTCACAAGCTGGAAACAGATGAAAAAGGCATGATCACTGCCTATAAATTACGTCAGCCAGACCAGAAACGTGAGGCAGTAAAGGCACTCCACAACCTGAATTTCCGTGTAATTGCAGCAGGGGACTCGTATAATGATACAACCATGCTGGGTGAAGCAGACCATGGTTTCCTGTTTGATGCGCCAGAAAATGTAATCGCTGAGTTCCCGCAGTTCCAGGCAATTCATGGTTACGCTGCTTTAAAAGAGGCAATCCGTTCAGTGTCACTGCGCGATATTCCAGTTTAAGATTTTATAAATAAGCTTAAAAAAGGGCACTTGAAGCGCCCTTTTTCTATAAATTGTCTAATGAGATTTTTAGAATTTGTAACCAATATTTAGACCATAAGCGATAGCATGATTACTTTCAAAAGTACCTGCCGCCGTATGAGCACCTGTTACTGCATCAGCATCACCTAACCAGAAGTATTTTACACCTGCACCAATAAAGTAATTTTCAGCCGGTGAAAAACGTACGCCTGTACCTATACTCCAGTAACCTTCAGTTGGGCCTAGAGTTGTTACAGGATTACCTGCACCAGAATCCCAACCTACTGATACATTACCTGCCCACAGATCATTAAATTTACGACCTACACCGACCGTTGCTGAAATCTGATCATCTTTATAGTCAATCAGATTAAAGCCATTTGGTTTGCCAAGAGCTGGAGTTGATTGACCAAGGACTTGCGATAACTTGCCGAATTTATAAGGTTGAACTGCAAACTTGGACCATTCTACCCATCGTACATTGGCAAATGCGACAGTATTTTCCATAATGCCCGTTTGAAAATCGATATTAACTGACTGTGGCGTGGTTAATTCAGTACGTCCAGAAGTAGCACTAATCTGGTTCATTGCACCATCAAGTCGAGGATTACCAGTGAGTCCTGCCGCGCCAAAATTCTCATAAGCATTCATATCATGCTCAATTTCAGAACGATAGGTTATAGCAGCTTTTAGGGCAATCTCAGGAATTTGATAAGCAATACCAGCCAGCCAGCCTACCGATTCGTCTTCACCTGTTTTTAAATCATATCCATTGAAGGCGCTATAAGCATTACCGCGTAATTTCACCGTACCATCAACTGTCTGATAAACAGCACCTGCATATAAATTCCAGTTTTGAGTAGGCTGATAGCCAATCAGAAAATTCAGGTTTTGAGTATCTACTTCAACGGTAGTACCACCTTTAAATGGAACCATACGGTTTTCAACAAAGTTATTATTTCCTTTGTACTCGGCGTCAGCACCAAATGGCTGATCATAGATCAGACCAAGTGAAATTTTATCAGTAGCCTGAATTTTCAAAGCCGCTGATGGGAAATAGTAGTCACCAGCCATATCACCAGCAACATTCCCATTTGCGTCAGTACCTGAAACATCAGGATCAAGGATAGAAATACCTGTCTCAAAATAGTTTCCAGGCTGTAAAAATGCCTGAATAGATTGACCTGAACGGTCTAAACCACCCGCATTAACCGCAGTGAGAGGGAGTGAGCTAAGAAGAATAGCGGAATAAATTTTATTGAGCTTCATGGTCTTTCCCTGATGCCATCTGTAACAAAAAAGTTGAAGGAAAGTAACACAAAACAAAAAAGAGTAAATGCTCAGCTCGGTCTAAAAAATGAACTGATGAATGCAAGAAACATACTTGATTAGAGTAAAAAGACTAAGAATACTGATGTATATAAATGATTTATAAATAAAAAATTAGAGTAAATGTTTTAAAAATATACCAAGTAAAACCGAATTTTTTTGGCTAAATTAGCAACACTTGAAATTTGTATAGTAGAGTAGTAATAGAAAAGCTACCGCAAGCGATAGCCTTTCTAAAATAATTTACCTTAGAAACGATAACCAATTTTTAGACCATAACCCCAAGCATCGTTATCTTCAAAATCAGCTACATATGAATTAGAACCGAAATCAGATGCAGCTTGAGCTTTTGCATCGCCTAACCAGAAATATTTCACACCGCCCGCAATAAAGTAGTTTTGTGCAGGGCTAAATTGTAGACCTAAACCAAGATTCCAATAGCCTTCTGTTGGGCCTAAAGTAGAAACTGGATTACCAGCACCTGAATCCCAACCTACAGAAACGTTACCTGCCCATTGTTCAGAAAATTTACGGCCTACGCCTAGAGTAGCTGAGATTTGATCATCAGTATAAGAAACAATATCAAAGCCATTTGGATTATTAGGAGTAGCACCTGCCGCGCCTAAAGCTCTTGAAACTCGTTCAAACTGCTGTGGACGAATTGAGAAATCCTTCCAGTTGACCCAGCGTACGTTAGCAAAGGCTACTGTATCTGCCATAATACCGCTTTGGAAATCAAGGTTTACAGACTGAGGAGTAGAAATTTTAGTATTTGTATTTACATTATAAAGCGCAGCAGCAGGGTTTTGCGTTACTAAAGCTAAAATATCACTATGACCATATTCATTTGTTTTCAAATCATGATCAATTTCAGAACGATAAGTTAGTGATGCTTTTAGAGCAATTTCAGGAATCTGGTAAGCAATACCCGCTAACCAACCTACAGCACTATCGTCTTCCATTGTAGCATTGTATTGACCTAATGCAGTTGTACTGCCATATGCTAGACCACGTAATTGAACATTACCTTCAACTGACTGGTATACAGCACCACCATAAATATTAAAATTTTCAATAGGTTGATAACCTACAAGCATAGTAATATTTTCTGATTTAACTTCTACTTCTGTACCTTCTGTTCCATTATGGAAAACACCACCAGCTAAAGGATTTAAATAAGTATCAGTAGGGTAAGTTGCTTTCGCTCCAAATGGCTGATCATAAATTATACCAAATGAAAAATTATCAGTTAACTGAAATTTTAATGCTGCACTTGGAAAATAATAATCATCACCCATTTCGCCAACTGAGGTGCCTCGATAAGCAGGAGCTAATGGTGCGGCAGCTCCTCCTGGCGTCCAATTATTTTGAACTTTACCAGAAACTGATGGATCAAGAACAGAAATTCCGGCTTCAAAATAATTACCTGGCTGTAAGAATGCAGAGATCGACTGACCTGAACGATCTAAAGCTGCTGCAAATACCCCAGTTGCAGGTAGCATTGCTAAAATCATTGCTGTGCTAAGAGTTTTTAATTTCATTCTAGTCTTTCCTTGAGATACGGGAAGTTTTACGTGCATGATCTATGCTTTTTAATTTTGGAGATCATCCTCTTCCGGGATAAAATCTAACTTAACTCCATGTGACAAAAATAGCACAATTAAACTAAGAGTAAATGCTCTATTTGAACTTAAAAATAAAAAAAATATGTTGAAAAAACATGCTAACTGGAGTAAATGTTCTATAATTTAAAAAGAATAATAAATTAAGTAATTGAAATATAAAAATATTAATTTATCGTTATTATGTAATAATCGCTTTTTTCAATTAAAATTTAAAATTTGACTATTCAGATTTTTAAAAATAATCAAGAAAATCAAGAGCAAAATTTAAGCAAATAATTAATTTAAGTGAATTCATTGTAGGGAGGAATGGGTTAATTTTCTTTAAACAAGATTTTAAGTAGGAAGTAGTGGGTCAGTTTAAGATGATTTTAAGTAATATCTGTTCAGATAAAGAGGATATTTATTTAAATTTTCTGTGATGCAAAACTCAAACTATTTTTTGTCTTATCAGTACATTTTATTATTTATAAATTTCTTTATCTTAAAAATTTTTTTCCCTGTAGGCGGGTTAATCGATTTATCTCTTATACAACCGTGGGTAAGCCACTCGGGAGAATTCCTATTTCGTGATAGCTGGTATTTGGCGAAACTCAACCATAGCTATATAAAAGATATAATTATGGCTGTTTATATCTGCTATTTTATGGGCTGGTTAAGCTCATTTAAGTGCCAAAAACTTAAAATGTATCAAATGAAGTGGGGCTATTTTTTTCTGGTCTCCCTGTTATGTACCAGTATCGTTGGTCTCATCAAGTCGCAGTCTGCATATGCTTGTCCATGGAATATGACTATCCCTTCTGTTTCGGGGTTTACTTGGGATTTTTCAGCAAAAAATGGGCATTGCTTTCCAGGCGGCCATGCTTCAACAGGTTTTGCTTTATTAACAGGCTATTTTGTTTACCGCTTATCTAATATAAAAAAGGCCTGTTTCTTTCTTGTGGCTGGCTTAATACTTGGTTTTGCAATGGGCTGGGCGCAGATGATGCGTGGTGCCCATTTTTTAAGTCATAATCTATGGACATTGTGGATCTGCTGGTGTGTAAATGTTCTGATATACCAGATTATCCTCAAGTATTCTCCTCAAATTTTAACTACTGACTAGAGATTCTGGCTCTCTACTTTCTACAGGTTTTTTAAAGAATATTATCTGGTAAAAATATATTGACCTGTAAGCCACCTAATGTCTGGCTGTGTGTAAAACTAAGCCGTCCCTTTAAACGTTGGGTTGCCTTATGAACAATGGACAGACCTAAGCCACTCCCAATTTCTGTATGCTGATAAACACGGTAAAAACGCTGAAGCACCTTTTCGTATAGCATAGGGTCAATACCTGGTCCACTGTCTTCTATCTGTATCAGTGCTCCATTTTCTCTGGCATATACGGAAACATTAATTACACCATTCTCTGGCGTGTATTTAATGGCGTTATCAATCAGATTAAAAATGATTGAGTGTATGATAGCGGGTTCCGACAAGATACTCACCGGATCCTGCTGCTCCATGCCCAGATCGATATTCTTTTGTATTGCCAGCTGGATGAGTTCCTCTACACAATTTGTAGCGATATCGCTCACTCTGACCTGCACACCATGCTCAGTTTCTAAAATATTTGCATCCTGTTGAGCCAGGCTAAGTAATTGACTGACCAGATGCTGGACACGCATTAAACCTTTATTGAGGTTCTTTAAAGCAGGATGGTCAGGAAACTCTTGTAACAGAATCTGTATTTGCAAATTTAATGCAGTAATCGGTGTTCTTAACTCATGAGCTGCATTTGCTATAAATTGCCGCTGCTCTTGCTGTGAATATTGAATTCGGCTAAATAGAGAGTTGATTTCATTAAGGACTGGTACAATTTCTTGAGGATATTTAAATATTTGAACCGGTTCTAATTCATGTGGCTCACGCTTTGCAATTTCTTCTTTAAATTCGTCTAAAGGTTTAAGATTGTGGCTGATGATCCAGCCTAATCCCCAGAGCACCAAGGGCATAAACAGCAAGTAGGGAATAAACATATTGCCCGCAAGTTCTAGTGCCAGATGCCGGCGGACAGAAAGCTGCTGGCTAACCTGTATCTGGTCATGCTCAAGTGGGAGCACATAAGTCCGCCAGATATCACTTGCAGTCTGGTGTGTATAAAAACCGGCTTTTTCTACCGGTGCAACCAGCCGCTTTGACTGGCTTTGATGATCTTGATCAGTATATGCCCATACATCTACAAATAAATCTTCTTCATGGTAGCGCTGATGTTCATCAAACTGGCTTTGGATCTGCTCTGGACCATGAGTGGCAATACGTTCAGCCAGATTCTGCATCTGGGCATCCAGAATTTCATTAATTTCTTCAAGCGCAATACGATAAGCTGAAAAGACCAGTACACAGCCTAGACTGATACTAAAGAATGAAATATAGAGTATGAGCCGTTTTTTTAAGGAGTAATTTGATGACATAAAAACTTCGCTGTTTAAGCTTAGGCCTGACCCAGACGGTAACCTAAACCTCGAATAGTCCGGATAAAGTCTTTGCCGAGCTTGGTGCGTAAATGGTGTATATAGACCTCAATGGTATTGCTGTTGATTTCAGAATCTATATCGTAGAGCTTATCTTCTAGGCTGCTTCTGGAAAAAATTTTATAGGGGTAACTCATCAAGGGAATAAGGATAGCCCATTCACGCTTGGACAGGTCAATATGTTCGTTTTTAAATAGGGCAGAATGCTGTTCCAGATCAAGTATCAGGTCGCCATGTTGTAGTATCTGTACGGTTTCGGTCTGAATGCTGGTTATAGTGCTGCGACGTAATAGAGCCTGTATACGTGCCAGTAATTCATCAAATTCATAAGGCTTGACCAGGTAATCATCTGCACCTTGATTCAAGCCATCTACTCGGTTGTGTAGCTGGTCGCGTGCAGAAATAATTAAAACTGGAAGAGCCGGTTTTTGCTGCCGGATCTGCTTGAGGACCTGCATTCCATCCATAAGAGGAAGGCCCAGATCTAGCAGGACAATATCAAATTCCTGTGTTTTAAGCAGTTTTAGGCCATCAATACCGTTATTTACCCATTGCACTGCGAACTGCTGATATTGCAACAGTGTAATGGTGGATTCGGCAATCATAAAATCATCTTCAATAATCAGGATTTTATTCATTTTTTATATCCTCAGGCCCGATAGATGATGGCATTGTTGCAGCATATCATGCTGTGGCTGTATCACTGCACTCTTAATGTTGAGCAGACTGAGCAGGGTAGGAAATAAATTATCCTGGCTCAGATTTTGCTGTTTCTGGTTGGCCAGACAGGCGACCTGCACAGGGTGCTGCTGTTTCCAGCTCGCTGAAAACCACATTAACATTGGAATATGGGTTTGCTGGCTGGGTGCAATGGCATAAGGCGAACCATGTAAATATAAACCATGCTCTCCAGTAGATTCACCATGATCCGACAAATACCATAGCGCGCTCTGATAGTGTTGGTTTCCTTCTAAGGTTTGTATAAGCTCGGCAAGCACATGATCGGTGTAAACTATTGAATTATCGTAGCTATTAATTAAAGACTCGGCACTACAACCCTGAATGGCATTGGTATTACATGTCGGTTGGAACGGCTGGTATGCTGCTGTTGAGCGCTTAAAATAAGCCGGGCCATGACTACCTGCCTGATGCAGAACAATCAGGCGTGGTGCCTTATCGGTCTCTGGAATACTGGCCAGATAAGCCTGGAGTGCCTCAGGCAAGATTTCATCATGACATTCTCCCTCTATACACCACTTCTGTTTAAGAGATTTATTGAATTCATATTGTTCTATGCGGTTGCAGACGCCTTTACAGCCTGAGTTATTATCTACCCAGGTTACTTTGTAGCCCGCACGCTGGGCAATATCTAGCAAGCCTTCCCGGTGTGATGCCAGCTGTTCATCATACTGCTGACGCGGCATACCGGAAAACATGCAGGGAACTGAAACTGCTGTGGCTGTTCCACAAGAACTGACCTGACTGAAATTTATAATATTCAGTTTAGATAATTCTGGATTGGTCGCTCTGGTATATCCGTTTAAAGCAAAACTCTCAGCACGGGCAGTTTCACCTACTACCAGAACCATAAGCTGGGGTTTTTTCGAATCTGATACCGGTAAAATTAAATGTGCATCTTCTCCATATTTAATAAGTGGCAAATTCTGTCTTGGCGCTTTCTTTTTATAATACGAAATGCTAGATGCGATTACATTTTGTGGGCTGATCATACCTTTTAGATCACGATGTTCACGAAAGATAGCTGCGTAATCAATATAGAAGGTAAATAGCATCAGGCCGGCCAGAACCAATGAGGTAAGCGCACCGAACATTTTAGAAATAAAAACTTTAGATAAAGCTTCAGTTTGTATTTTGACTAAGCCTAGCAATGATAAAGGCAGCAAGACAAAGCCAAGACCCCACAAAACAAATTGCCAGGAGAGCAGATCTAGTACTTCGTGCTGATCGGTTTGTAATGCATTCTGAATTTGGTCAGCTGATATACCTATGCCCAGACTGTTAACAAAATAAGCTGAAAAACCGCCTAAAAGAATGAAGATGACAGCAAAGAATCGAATATTCCATTTCCACTGCAGCAACTGAAAAATCAGGTTGTAGATACTCACCACTACAATGACTGTTGCCATTAAAAATAACCATGCCTTGATTCCCTGGTAAGGTGTGAGCTGAATTATCTTCATATAAAAAGAAAGATTCAGGGCAATGCCAAACCATATAGCCAGGATTAAATTGAAGATATTAAGTGAAATAGGCGGAATCTTGTTCTGGAGTTGTCTGAATATCATAAAGGCATTGATACTTTCAGCTTGTATGGAATTTTAATGTAAAAGCTGAAACTTAAATGATACTTAAATCAGGGAAGAGGAGAGACAAAATATGCAAAAGGCTTTGCCATCATTAAAGAGATGTATACTGATTTAAAAGGATGTGTGCCCTGCGGGACTCGAACCCACGTCGGTCGCTTAGGAGGCAACTGCTCTATCCAGTTAAGCTAAAGGCACAAAGAAGACTTATTATAAATGAAAAAGTTACTGCCTCAACAATAACTTTTTCAAAATAGAATTTTATGGACTTTACGCACGAGGTTTAAGTATTTTATAAAGCACTAGCATGAGAACCACCCAGATTGGTAGCATCAGCACCGATTCTTTAAAGCCTTGTGTCCACATAATGTAGAGTACAACAGCAATAAATACTAAAACGATATAGTTGCTCAGAGGTGAAAACAGTGCCGGAAATTTGGATAAAATTCCATTTTTCTGAATATAGTCTTTGAACTTTAAGTGGGTTAACGTGATCATGGCCCAGTTCAGTACTAAAGCTCCTACTACCACATACATCAGATGACCTAATGCATCTTCTGGAATCAGATAGTTCAGTAATACGCAACCGAAAATCAGAAGTGCAGAGAAAAGCACAGCAGGAATCGGTACACCTTGCTTATTAACCTTCAAGAATATTTTTGGCGCATTACCTTGCTGAGCCAGACCATACAGCATACGGCTATTGGCGTACATGCCGCTATTATAAACTGACAGGGCTGCAGTCAGAATAATAAAATTCAGCAGATGAGCTGCCCAGCCAATACCTAACTGGCTAAAAATCATTACAAATGGACTTTTATCCAGACCACCGAGTTCCAGCTGGTTCCATGGTACCAGTGACAGTAAGATGGTGAGTGAACCTACATAAAACAGTAAAATTCGGAAAACTACCTGGTTAATAGCCTTAGGAATAGTTTTTTCCGGGTTTTCTGCTTCTGCAGCTGCCATTCCGATCAGTTCAATCCCGCCAAAAGCAAACATCAGGAAAGCCAGCATATAAAACAGGCCGTCAAAACCATTTGGGAAAAAGCCGCCATGACTCCACAGATTGCTAAAAGATGCACCAGAACTGGCATCTGCAGTAAAGATCAGATAAAGGCCAAACACAATCATGGAAATGACTGCTGCCACCTTGATAATGGATAGCCAGAATTCTGATTCACCATAAAACTTGACATTACCCAAGTTAACTAAAGTAATGATTACAAAAAAGAAGAGTACCGAAGCCCACGCAGGAATATGCGGCCACCAGTAATTGATATATTTGGCAACAGCAGTCAGCTCTGTCATTGCAACTAAAATATAAAGAATCCAGTAGTTCCAGCCTGCCAAGAAGCCCGGAAAGTTACCCCAGTATTTATGCGCAAAATGACTAAAAGAGCCAGCAACCGGCTCATGTACAATCATTTCACCTAGTTGGCGCATAATTAAAAAAGCAATTAATCCACCGATCGCATAACCTAAAATAATGGATGGACCAGCAGACTGTATAACCTGCGCAGAACCTAAAAACAGACCGGTACCAATAGCTCCACCCATGGCAATAAGCTGGATATGACGGTTTTTTAAGCCACGCTGAAGTTGCGATGTATTATTGTTCAAAGTGCTCAGCTCGACGATGACTAAGTCAAGTATTGTAATGTATTGCAACTTATTAGCCTAGTCAGACTAATTGCTTGCTGCTGAATCTTAAGCTCTTTTATAAATTTAATAAAAATAAATAACTTAGCGAGATGTAAGGCTGTTATTTATAGAATCGGGATGGTTGAGTATTTAAATTTAGTCTGACTAGTCTATAAAATAATTCTGCCGGTTTCAGACTCGAACAGGAATAGCCTGCACAGCAGTTTAAAAAAGCTTTAATATGAACCGGGATTGGATAGCCCACATTTGCCCAGCAATAATCATAAAGAATGACAGGAATTAAAACAGCAATGAGTTCAGTACCACAAATTAAAGTCGCCGCTACCTATATGCGTGGCGGAACCAGTAAAGGTGTATTTTTTAAACTTGATGATTTACCTGAAAAGGCTCGCGAAGCAGGTCAGGCGCGTGATCATTTTTTACTGCGTGTGATCGGCAGTCCAGACCCTTATACCAAACAGATTGATGGGATGGGTGGAGCGACCTCAAGCACCAGTAAAACGGTGATCCTGTCTAAAAGTACCCGCGCAGAACATGATGTCGACTATCTGTTTGGACAGGTCTCAATTGACCAGCCTGTCGTTGACTGGAGTGGTAACTGTGGCAATTTGACCGCAGCAGTTGGGTCTTTTGCTATTAGTAACGGACTGGTCGATGCTAATCGTATTCCTGAAAATGGTATATGTACCGTAAAAATCTGGCAGGTCAATATTGGTAAAACAATTGTTGCACATGTACCTGTAACGCAAGGGCAGGTTCAGGAAACTGGAGATTTCGAGCTGGACGGTGTGACCTTTCCGGCAGCCGAAGTTCAAATTGAGTTTTTAGATCCTTCCGATGATGATGGTGAGGGGGGCAGTATGTTTCCTACCGGCAATGTCATCGATATGTTCGAGGTTCCTGGAGAAGGCAGTTTTCAGGCTACATTTATTAATGCAGGCATTCCCACTATTTTTTTAAATGCAGCAGATTTAGGGTATACCGGCACGGAGTTACAAGAACAGATTAATACTGACCCTTTAGCGCTAGCACGTCTGGAAACTATTCGTGCCTTTGGTGCTCTTAAAATGGGACTGATACAGGATATAGCTGAGGCAGCCTCCCGTCAGCATACGCCGAAAATTGCTTTTGTGGCGCCCCCGCTTACTTATATGGCCTCCAGTGGAAAGCAGGTCAAGCAGGAAGATATTGACCTGCTGGTCCGTGCGATGTCGATGGGTAAACTACACCATGCTATGATGGGTACTGCTGCAGTTGCTATAGCAACAGCGGCGGCAGTCCCAGGCACTGTGGTAAATCTCGCTGCTGGTGGGGGAGAGCGTGAAGTCGTCCGTTTCGGACATCCTTCCGGGACCTTACGTGTGGGCGCACAAGCTGAACAGCAGCAGGGAACATGGACTGTCAGGAAAGCCATTATGAGCCGGAGTGCCCGTGTGCTGATGGAAGGCTGGGTTCGTGTACCGGGCGACTGTTTTTAACCAAAGACATTAAATTAAAAAATACCAGTCTTCAAAGTCAGGCTGGTATTTTTTATATTTCCTCTTTTGATTATAAAGAGTCAATGTGATTTTCTCCCTAAAATAGGGGGTGCTATAATACTTTCGAACTGAGCCATAGAGAAAACAGGCGGAAAGCAGTATGATGCTCTTACTTTTGATAAGGATAACCTCATGACTGACCAACTTCCTGCGTGCCCACAGTGTCACTCTGAATTTACCTATCAAGACCAGGAACTTTATATCTGTCCTGAATGTGCGCACGAGTGGCCAGCATCCAACATGATAGAGACCGAAACTTTTACAGTTAAGGATGCGGTAGGTAATCTGCTTCAGGATGGGGATACGGTCAGTGTGATCAAAGACCTGAAAATTAAAGGTTCCTCACAGGTCGTAAAAATAGGTACAAAAGTTAAAAATATTCGCCTGATTGAGCATAGTGATCATAATATTGATTGTAAGATTGACGGAATTGGAGCCATGAAACTTAAATCCGAATTTGTTAAAAAAGTCTAACCGAACAGAAGATATTGAGGCTATTTGTGTCAGCAATACCCGCAGTTAAAGCAGAGATATTAAAACAGGCGCAAGAACGTATCCAGCAGGACCTGCTCAGTGCGCTGGAGGCATTTTCCTTACCAGAGCCTTTAAAAAGTGCGGTATATCATGCAGTCATGCTCGGAGGTAAACGGGTCCGTCCTGCACTCTGTTATGCAACAGCGGCCCTGCAGCCCAACTCCAATTTTGCAGCTGTGCGCCGTGCTGCGGTCGCGATCGAAATGATCCATTGCTATTCGCTGGCACATGATGATTTGCCATGTATGGATAATGATCTGCTGCGCCGCGGTCAGCCTACCTGTCATGTTGCTTTTGGTGAAGACACTGCATTACTGGCTGGTGATATATTACAGTCAATGGCATTTGAAGTTCTGGGTAGCCGCCTGTTTGATCAAGGCGTGGCGGTAGACCAGGCAGTTGTATTAAGACAGATGCAGATATTGGCTACTGCAAGCTCAAAAATGGTTTGTGGCCAGGTGATGGATTTACAGGCTGAAGGCAAGCAGGTAGACCAAAGCCAGCTGGAAAATATTCACTGCAATAAGACAGGCGCATTGATTCAGGCAGCGATTATGATGGCTGCAGTGACTATATTTAATGGTACGGATCAGGCTATTCCCCAGCTTCGCCAGTATGGACAGGCAATTGGTCTGGCATTTCAGGTACAGGATGATATTCTGGATATTGTGTCTGAAACAGAAGTACTGGGTAAAACGGCCGGTAAAGATGAGCAGGTCGAAAAGTCAACTTATCCTGCTTTGATGGGGCTTGAACAGGCACAGCTTTATGCCAAGCAACTCCATGATCAGGCTTTTAGTGCGCTTGAATATTTTGGAGAGGCTGCTGAAGAGCTCAATACAATATCCCAATTTTTGCTTTCACGTAAAAGCTAGATCTGGCCAATAAAACCCTGTAATGAAAAAGGAGCATGTTAAGCTCCTTTTTATATAAAAAATGCGCTCATAAAACTATTTTTTCTAACTATCAGTCTGTTTAAAGCAATTTTTATTGAGTAATTTATGGGTGTTTTGCTCAAAGTCTTTCTGCCGAGACTCAAGTTTTACTTCCGTTATTTGTTATTAAACTCTATTTAATATTAAAAAAATAAGAACAGGCGGCTATTAAGCAAGCCGCCTATTTTAATAAAATCAGTCAAGATTAGTTATGACGACCCATAATTCCGCGGATGGTATTGAGTACATCAGCCGGTAGAACCACCGTTTTAGCATTGTTGGATTTTGCCATATCCTGCATGGCTTTTACATATTGTTCACCGAGCAAATAAGCTACCGGTATTTCCTTGTCACCTACTGCTGAGGTGACCATATCAATAGCTTTTTGTGAGGCTTCGGCCAATACGACCTGTGCCTCTGCATCACGGCGAGATGCCTCCAGACGACCATCAGCTTCTAAAATGGCAGCCTGTTTTTCACCATCAGCACGTGTTACGGTTGCACGGCGCTGACGTTCAGCCGCTGCCTGCGCTTCCATTGCAGCCTGCATGGTTGCAGAAGGCTGAATATCTTGAATTTCTACAGTTTTTAAAGTAATACCCCAATCCGAAATATCATCGGAAATGGCTGCTTTAAGTTTGGCCTTGATATGATCACGTGAAGAAAGTGCATCATCCAGATCCATTTCACCAACAATTGAACGTAAAGAAGTCTGTACCAGATTCTGAATCGCCCAACTATAGTTTTCAATACCATAGACGGCTTTTTCTGGTGTAGTCAGATTGATATAAGCTACTGCATTCATCAGCAGTACGGCATTATCTCGGGTGATCACTTCTTGTGAAGGAATATCCAGAACAATATCTTTGGTGGTCACTTTATAGGCGACTTCATCGACGTAGGGAATCACAAAACTCAGGCCCGGATTCAAAGTAGTATGGTATTTACCCAGACGTTGAACAATCCACTTATAACCTTGAGGAACAATACGCACCCCTTTAAAAATAGTTACGCCTACAAAGAGTAAAAAGACTAAAACAATAATGGTGCTGACTGACATGATGGCTTCTCTTTATATTTTCATGATAGTAACGTGCAGTTAACCGTGTCGCTGCACGACCAGGTTATTTCCTGATATATCCGTCACTTGTACCCGATCACCGACTTGAACAATATCTTGCGTACGGCAGTTCCATTCATCCGACCCTAGTAACGGCATGGGAAAACGGACTTTAATCTGGCCATGTTCCATTCCGGTCTGAATAACCATGCCTATCTGGCCGATAGTGGCCTCCCTTGAGAGCCCGGCCTTGGTTTTATCGATAGACAGAGGCTTGATAAACTTGAACCAGAGCAGGGTACATAGAATCGACAGGACAATCCACATCACGATCTGAGTGGTCAGGCTCATCATTGGAAAAAGCCAAAACAAAATACAAACCATGATTGCAGCAATACCAAACCATAATGCGGCAAAGGCAGGAAGAATTAACTCGGACAGAATCAGTAAAATGCCGAGTACAAACCAGTGCCAAGGTTCAATTACAAATTCCATAATTTTGTCCGGTGATTAAAGTTACAGCAAAAAGATGAATCTTCACTGTAACAGATCAATAACCCAATGAAAATTTAAAAATTTTCAGCTATTCAGAATTTTGGGCGTGGGGCTGGCTTAAAGGCCGCAGGTGACTTCTTAAATTGCTGAATCGCACCTTGAATAGCCCGTATCTTAAGCTGCGCCGCTTTCTCGCCTTCTAAAATAGATTCATTGCTGGCTTTTAAGTCAAGTACGCCTAAGTGCCCGACTTTAGGTTGAATGACCACATTGGCCTGTGCAAGTTCTTCATTAATGCTTTGCTGGCCCATGATATTAATGGTCTGGTCCAGCAAACCCCACATATTTACCGGACGGCTGGCATCTGGTCTGGCTGAAATATCAACCGCAATAACAATATCCGCTCCCATATCTCTGGCAGTTTTTACCGGAATCGGGCTCACCAGTCCACCATCAATATATTTGGTTTTACCAATAGTTGCCGGCACAAATACATTCGGGATACTGCATGAGGCCCGTACAGCCTGTCCCGCATTCCCCTTAATGAAGTCTGCTTTTTGACCATTATCAAGACGTGTTGCGACTGCAGCAAAGCGGATTGGAAATTTTTCAATTGGTTTATTGCTGACCTGAGTATTCACATAGTTCTGCAATTTTTGGCCTAAAATAATACCTTGGCTATTAAGGGTTAAATCACGAATATCAGCCTCTTTAAGCTGTAGTGCCAGCTGCTGTAACTGATACGGGGTTTTACCACTGGCATAAATACTACCGACAAAGCTACCGGCACTGGTACCTGTAACAATTTTAGGTTTAATACCGTGAGATTCGAGTACTTTAATTACACCGATATGAGCAAAACCTTTAGCACCACCACCACCAAGTGCTAAGGCAATGACGGGCTCACGAGCCTTTAATTGTGTTGTAACCGGTGGAGTCTGGGCGGTCTTGTCACATCCAGCAAGAGCTAGTGCCAGTATTCCTGCAAAAGTAAGCTGTAAAAATTTCATCTTTAGTTTAGTAGTGACTTGGATCAGAAAAGATATGTCCATCACAGCAGATTTGCTTAATTTTTGCCAGCATTTTCCAGCAGTTTTTGTAAGGGTAGGGCCAGCCACTCTGGTTTTTTGGGAAAGAATTTCCCTTGATATTGTTTCAGGATATACTCCAGATCTGCTTCATAGTTGCCTGTAGGCTGCATGATGCCTAGGCAATAAACTTTTTTATGCTTGTAGTCGAAAGAAAACATGACTATTGGAATATCTGCCTGATAAGCAATCCAGTAAAAACCGCTTTTGATTTTCTCGGCACGTTTTCGGGTGCCTTCTGGGGTGAGGGCAATCCAGATTTTGTCAGTAGAGTGGATTTTTTCCACTGCCTGTTCAGTCAGGCCATTGGTACTGTTACGCTTGACTGGAATAATACCTATCCATTTGAGTAAAGACTTAAAAGGGAATCTGAACAGGCTATCTTTTCCAAACACGTTTACTTTTAATCCCAGTGCCCCAATCACCAAAAAACCGTACCAGCCATCAATATTGGAAGTGTGGGGTGATACCACTGCAACAGCTTTAGGCAGATTGGGAAATTTACCTTCAAAAGTCCAGCCCTGTGCCAGAAACAGTTTCTGGCATAAAAGCCGAGTAGCTGCTGTACCGCGTGAGGGAACCAGATTGGGCAGACGGGGAAAATGTTGTAACATGCTTTGGTTTTTTAAGTAGTGGCGTATTTTAAATCTTAATCCGATGTCACAGCTGATACATTGGCAAAATATCTGAAGCTTGGTTTATGGGAATGAGCATCATGGACAGTGTGAGCAGCACAAAAATACTCCTGAATAACCGAGTAAAGTAAATGTCCCGGCATCTTTATCTGCTGCTGTTTTCGTTGTACTGGGCGCAAGGCCTACCTGTTGGTTTTATGACACATGCCTTACCTGTTATTCTTCGTATGCAAGGGGTATCATTGGCACATATTGGCGGCTTTGGCCTGTTGATGCTGCCGTGGTCAATCAAAATTCTCTGGGCACCCTGGATTGACCATTATGGTACTCAACGGTTTGGACATTATCGTAGCTGGATTATCCCTACACAGTTATGCAGTGTTTTAATATTAATTGCCCTGTCATTCTTGCCGATTCAGGCACTCGACCAGCCCGTTTTTTTACTCACTTTTTTTGCTGCCTTGATGCTGCTAAATCTGGCAGGTGCCACCCAAGATATAGCTACAGATGGACTGGCTATTCATTTGCTTACCCTCAAACAACAGCATTGGGGTAACACTTTTCAGGTCATTGGCTCACGTTTGGGCTTTATAGTAGGGGGCGGAGCTTTGCTCTGGGCATTGGACTGGTTAAGCTGGCAACCTACATTTTTAGTACTGGCAGCTTTGGTTCTTTTAAATACGCTGCCCATTGTTTTATTTAAAGAGCCCGCAAAAGAAGTATCGGTCTTTTACGAAAAAATATCCTGCAAGCAAAGCATCAGACAGTATTTTAACTATTTCCTGAATAACCGGATTTTAAAATCCTGGTTAGGAGTGTTAGTCACTTTTAAAGTGGCAGATGGACTATCCGGACCGCTGTTAAAACCACTGATGGTCGATTTGGGACTCAGCCTTTCACAGATTGGTATTTACATCACAATATTAGGTGCTGTTGCAGCACTTTTCGGAGCAGTATTAGCTGGTACGCTATTAAGATGGATGCGTCGTACGCAGGCTTTATTCCTGTTTTCTTTTTTCAAGGTTTTAAGTTTAATTGCATACGCCTGGCTGGCTTATTGTTATGACCAGCAGTATAGGGTAAGTCACTGGTTAATCTATTGCGTTAATGCAGCTGAAGACATGTTCTCTGCCATGTTACTGGTTGTCATGCTCACACTGGTAATGCAATATTCAAGAAAACAACATGCCGGTACAGATTTCACTTTTCAGGTTGCCCTTATGGCAACAATCAGTGGGCTACTGTACACGTTAAGTGGTATCGCCGGAGACTGGCTAGGTTATGCCTATTATCTGAATATTATTATAGGCATTTCAATATTGTGTATGTATCCAATTTGGCTCTGGACAAAAGTCAGCCAGCATCCTTCGGATGTATAAGGACTATTTGTTTTACTGTATTCAGGTGATAGAAAAAAGTATATGGTTTTATTCTTATAAGAACTTTAAACAATAAAAGTTATATAAACCAAATTTAGGATGGTGTGTGAAAATTAAATATTTTTATTTTGCCTTATAAATAATTTTTATTAATTAATAAATTTAGAAAAGATTCGCTACAATCAAGGCAACAAGGGCGGGTACTGCCTGAATATATATAATTTTCTTGCTTGCGGTCAGTCCACCGTATATTCCTGCAACCAGGACACAGGCTAAGAAGAAATTGGCGAGTGCCAGTGTATAGCTCTCAGGTGCATACAATGACCAGAGCAGGCCAGCTGCCAAGAAACCATTATATAAGCCTTGATTTTGAGCCATGACTTTAGTCAACCGTGCTTTTTCAAGAGTATTACCAAATGCTTTTAAACCATGGGGCTTATCCCATAAAAACATCTCTAAAACTAAAATATAGAGATGTATCAGTGCAATCAAAACAATCAGAATTTTTCCGATCATACACTTTATCCTTATTATTGATGAATAACGCCAGATCAGCTTCGTAGCTGATCTGGGATAAAAAATTACGGTTTAAGAAGTACTTTGCCCTGACGTGCACCTTGAGTGGCTTTCAGTGCAGCTTCTTTAATTTGCGCAAAGCTGAATATACCTTCAACAGGAAGTAGTAATTTTTTCTGCGCTGCAAGCGTCAATAATTCGGTAATTAGCGTCTTTTTGCGTTCAACAGATAACTGCTTGTTGACGACGCTTGCCCAAAAGCCTTTGACAGTGGCCTGTTTAAAAATCAGATCTCCTGAGGAAATCTGCATGGTTTCACCTGTCATACTGCCAAATGAAACCAATAGGCTATTATCGCTCAGTAAAGCGAGCATTTCACCACTGGCTTGACCACCAATTGAGTCTACACCGGCTATAAGAGGCTGATCAGCATGAATGGCTTTCACCTGATTTTTCCAATCTGCCTGGTCTGTTGCGACTACATTCTCGATACCCAAGGCTTGCATTTCAGTGACTACTTCGTGCCGACGAACCAGATGAATTACCTTCTGGCCACGCGCTTTTGCGATCATAGCCACAGTTTTACCCACCGCACCATTTGCAGTATTTTGAATCAGCCATGAATCTGCAGGCAGGTTAATAAAATCTAAGAGCATTAATGCGCTAATTGGCATCCCAATTAACTGAGCCGCAGTTTCGTCATCAATTGCATCAATTAAAGGGACGATACCCTGCACTGGCGCAATAAAATATTCCGCCCAACTACCATGAACTCCAGCAACTGCCACACGCTGACCCACTGTTAAACCTTGTACACCTTCACCCAGTGCATCGATTATCCCTACAGCTTCACTACCACCAATTGCAGGAAGTGTCGGCTTATAGCCATAACTGCCACGCACAGTCCATATATCATGGTTATGCATTGGAGATAAAATTGTTTTAATACGTACTTCGCCAGCTTTCGGCTCGGGTTGTGGCATATCGGCAGTTTCTAAAACCTCAATGGGTTCGCCAAACTGATGATGAATAATACTTTGCATTTGCTATTCCTTTAAAGGTTTTAATAATTGTTGGGTGGTTTCCAAGGCGAGATAGAGTGGTTGTTTATCTTGTGCAAGTTTTGCCAATAAAGCTGCACCCAACCATAGTTGATACATTGTTTGCGCCAGTTTTTCAGGTTCAATATGTAAGGGAATTGAACCGTCTTGTTGTCCTTCTTTAAGTAGACTCATAATACGTTGTGTTAACTTATGCACGCCAAAGTTCAAAATTTGACGCATATCTTCAGATAAATCTGAAACTTCTGCTGCTAACTTGACGATCAGACAGTTTTCTGCCCAGCCTCTGCCATGAATGCTTTCTTCAATATGAGCAGGAGGGTTAATCCATGCTTTCCAAAGTGCCAGAAGACGTAGGTAAGCGCTTCCGCCTTCTTGCTGCATCAACTGGTCAATCTTGACCTTGTAATCAGCCAGATACTGTTGTAGAAGTGCGCAGCCGAAAGCCTCTTTTGAAGCAAAGTAATAATAGAATGAGCCTTTAGGCACATCGCAATTCTTGAGAATTTCCTGTAAGCCCACTCCAACAAAACCTTTATGCAGTACCAATTCAAAACTACTGCTTAAAATATGTTGGCGCGTTGCTTCACTTTTATCTGATCGTTTCATACTTTTACTATAAATTACTAATAGACCAGTCGTCTACTAAATAATAGATTATTCTAGTGTTCTATATTGAAGCATCTTAATAAATAACTATATGCAGCCAGTGTCTACCTGTGATACCACTCATTCAGTTGTTTTCTATATTCAGATCCTATTAGCAGTTGATTTAACTTAATGGACCTCATGCGGAGTGAAAAGGTATCAGGTACAACTATACCTTCCTTGAGCAGACAACTAAGCTTGTAATAAAAAAATAAATAATAAAATCAGATTTTTAAATAAAAAATAATTGATTTTATTCAATCACAGGGCTCGCTAAGATCCGTTACAAATCAATCACGAGTAAATCATGAAAATGAAAATTTTAACGGGGCTAATCTTGAGTCTGGTTACGAGCACATCTTTCGCTGCACCAGTCATTTACGGGGAAATCGATGTAAGTCTGGATTATCTTCCAGAAAATAATCGTTCGGGTGTTTCTGATAAAGACGTTTGGGAAATTAATAGTAATAGTAGCTTTATTGGAATCAAGGGCGAGGAAAAACTGAACGAGCGTTTAAGTGCAATCTATGCTGCTGAATGGACCTTTTATGCAGATGGTGATAACACCGATTTTGACCAGCGTAACCGCTTTATAGGTTTAAAAGATATCAGACTTGGCACGCTCAAGCTGGGCAAACATGATACACCCCTTAAGCAGCTGTCCGGTGTGGTAGATAGCTTTAATAATTATGTGGCTAATAAGGCAGATGTTGCCGGTATTTTTACTGGTGAAAACAGGGTAGACAATGTGCTGGTTTATGAATCACCCGCTATTCCTGTAGCGGAAGGAAATCTTAAAATAAATACGCTACTGGCAACTGGAGAAGCTTCAGGTATTAAAAAATCCAGTGGCGGTGTTAAAACAGCTGGGCGTGGTTTAGGTGATGCGTTCTCTACAGCGATCATCTATGACCATCAACTGTTTAATGCAGGCATTGCCTATGATAAAGCTATCCCAAGTAATTTTCTTGGACGAGGTATTTTAAATGCTTCCGAGCCGGAACCCTTAAGCAGCGGTATATTCGCAGCAGCAAATACCGTTCGGGCAGTGGGACGGATTCATCTGAACCAGCCTCTGTATCTGAAAGTACTCTATCAGAGTTCAAAAGTGGCGGATGCAGCCGGAAATGCAACCGGTGCAGCGACAATTGATGATGCACAAGGCTGGCTGATCGGAGCAGAGTATCAATTGCCTCAGGCCCAAGACTGGATTCTAAAGGCACAATATAGCCAGAATGCCACCTCTTTTAAGAATGCCACACCAGATTACGAAGCACAGCAGTATATGGTAGGTGCGGACTATACCCTAAATAAACAGGTCAAAACCTATGGTTATGCGGGTTATTTAACGCTCGAGCAGGGTGAAAGTAAAAATAAACAGCCTCTAGGGGGTATAGGACTTGAATATAAATTCTAAAATTCTATGTATGAACAGGGCCAATGAATAATAGGGTTCGCACTGTTGAGCCCGGTTTTTTAACAATATCGAATGAAGCGTATGAGCAGCAGTTTGCTAGATCAAGTGAAAAAGCCGGTTAATTGCGTTGAGGTAAATCAGGCTGAAACTGAGCCTGACACACCCCTTTAATTTTTTGTCTGTTCACTATGACATAAATTGACTGTCCTACTTTTTTATCTTTACAGAGCTGTTGGTATTTTGAGTATGTTCCCAAACGGCTGGTAGGATCAGCGCTTGTATTGTAGAACTGATGCTGCTCCAGACGTGACCAGTCACGAGGGTTATTCGGTTTGAAGCTGAGCCGGCATGTGCCAGACAGACGATAACTGTTACTGGTAATTTTCTCTCCCATTATTTTTCCCTGACAAAGTTTATCCAAAGCAGTACGATTAGGACCATTCATCACGTGCATATTATCATTTAGGGTCTGCTTTGCACTGTTCATGGGGGAAAGGGAAACTGTTTCAGCTGCGGATGCAGTAAAACTTTCAGCAGTTTGATGCGGAGTTGATGCAGCCATCATGTTATAAACTAAGGGCATATTTAAAGTTGAGTCTGAAGCTGTCGTCTTGGAAACAAGTTCGGCAAAACTTGAATTCATCCATATTGCGGCTAAGCTAATACTGAAGGCAAATGCTCTTTTTTTCATCATGTAACTCATTCTTGGCAAAAGATAAATGATTTAAATTATTGTAATGACTAATAGCCCTGTCATGATCGAGCTGGTTGTTATAGTTGCAATTGCTGTATGTTTTTAACACAAATTAGTATAACGCCGATTCTCAATTAGGCTACTCTAATCTTCTAAATTTTAAGTTATGAATATAATGTATGATTCAAGCCATCCTTTTTGATCTGGATAATACCCTGACACACCGTGACCAGAGTGTAGAAGCTTATAGTTACTATTTGGCCCAATATTATCAACGGCACCTGGGAGAGGTGGATGTAATGCAGATTAAAGCTATCATCAACCGGATTGATAATGGCGGCTATCCCAAAAAGGAATTGCTAACTCATCCGAGTATTGCTGCTTCCGTTGCACAGGCATTACAACATGAACTTAAATGGCATCATGCTGTAGATTTTGATGAGTTGACGGCATTCTGGTTTGAACAGTTTGGCCTGCATGCAGTACCGATGGAAGGCTCTGAACAAGTATTGCAAGAGCTAAAACAGCAGGGTTTTAAACTGGCAATAGTGTCAAATGGCGGTCATGACACACGACTCAAAATTATAGAGGGTTTAAATATCGCTCACTATTTTGACCTGATTGTCAGTTCGGAGCTAGCAGGTTCTAAAAAGCCGGAGCCAGAAATTTTTCAATATGTATGTCAGCGGCTGAATGTTATGCCTGAAGAATGTCTGTTTATTGGTGACCATCCCATAAATGATATTCAGGGCGCACAAAATGCAGGAATGCATCCGGTCTGGATGGAAGGCTTTCATGAAGTAGATCCATATGACGCTCAGTTAATAAGCCCCAGAATTAAAAAACTTGAGGAAATCTGGCAATTTATTGGTTAATAAAGCTAAAAAGCGGCCTGGATGGCCGCCACATATAAGCAGAATTTTAAAACATACTATCATCCGAATTAGCAGAAATTTTATGGATAGAGAGGTCTGCACCAATAAACTCATCTTCCTGACTTAATCGGATATCCACAGTCAGTTTAAGTACGCCATAGACTAAAAAACCACCACCCAGTGCAATAACAATTGCCAGTAAAGTACCGAATAACTGTGAAATGAGTGAAACACCGCCCAGACCACCCAATATCTGCTGTCCAAATATTCCCACTGCTATTCCACCAAAAGCGCCGCATACGCCGTGTAATGGCCACACACCGAGTACATCATCTACCTTTAGACGGTTTTGGGTATAAGTAAACAGTTTGACAAAAATAATGCCTGCTAGTGCTCCAATAATTAAGGCACCTACTGGATGAACAATATCTGACCCGGCACAGATAGCCACTAATCCGGCAAGTGGTCCGTTATGTAAAAAACCAGGGTCATTTTTACCTATAAAGTTGGCAGCCAGCGTACCACCTGTCATGGCCATCAGGGAGTTAATGGCCACCAGACCGGAGATAGCATCCAGACGCTGGGCACTCATAACATTAAAACCAAACCAGCCCACAATCAGAATCCAGGAACCCAACGCCAGAAAAGGAATTGAAGAAGGGGGATGTGCACTGATCCGTCCATCTTTTTTATAGCGGCCACGACGCGCACCTAAAAGGATTACAGCTGCCAAGGCAATCCAGCCGCCCATCGCATGGACTACCACTGAACCGGCAAAGTCATGAAAGCTTGCACCAAAACTGGACTTGAGCCAGTCCTGGAGGCCCAGATTCCCGTTCCAGATCATACCTTCAAAGAACGGGTAAATTAAGGCAACCAGAACTAGAGTCGCAATTGCCTGAGAGCGCATTTTGGCACGTTCAGCAATACCGCCAGAGATGATGGCAGGTATGGCTGCCGCGAAAGTCAGCAGAAAAAAACAGCGCATCAGGTTATAGCCATGATCTTCAGCCAGCGTTGCACCCAGGTGAAAAAAATGATGACCATAGGCAATATAATAACCAACAAAAAAATAAGCCAAGGCAGAAATCGAGAAGTCTGTCAGAATTTTACTTAAGGCATTCACCTGATTCTTATGACGTACAGTTCCCAATTCTAAAAAAGCAAATCCGGCATGCATGGCAAGTACCAGAATTGCACCAAGAAGGAGAAAAAATAAATCCATATTTTGCATAATGAGGTTCCAATTCGGTGCAACTGATCTAAAACTCAGTCAGTATAACCATGCCAAATTTAAGTAAAAGAGAGGAGAAGACGGAAAATATTGATTAAGTTTTGCTAAGAAATAACAAGACTCGATATAAAGCAATTACTTAGGTTTAAATTATTGTTTTGCGCCAAGATGGAGCATAAAAATATAGTCTATTTATAATTTAATTTGTTGATAAATATAGATTATTTTTAATGGGTATAAGGCTGGTTATGAATTTGCGCTATGAAAAAGTGCATTTTAAAGCTAAAGATAAAAAGTAGAGAATCAGGTTGAAAATTTAACAAAACTAACTGTAAACCTGGCTTTAATCTTAAACACTATAAAAAAGCAGATCATATGATCTGCTTGTTCTCATCAATTTTTTTAATGCAGAATCTTGTTCAGGAACTGCTGAGCACGTTCACCCCGAGGCGTTGTGAAAAACTCCTGCTTGCTACAGTCTTCCACGATTTTACCCTGATCCATGAAAATAATCCGGTCTGCGACCTGACGGGCAAAACCCATTTCATGAGTTACACACATCATGGTCATGCCTTCTTTAGCCAGTTCAACCATTACGTCCAGTACTTCATTAATCATTTCCGGATCAAGAGCAGAAGTGGGTTCATCAAATAGCATGGCAATTGGGTCCATGCTTAAAGCACGGGCAATTGCCACACGTTGCTGCTGGCCACCGGAAAGCTCGGCCGGGTACTTGTTTGCCTGAGTACTTAAACCGACGCGGTCCAGATATGCCAGGCCTTTTTTCTTGGCCTCAGCTTCACTGCGACCCAATACCTTAATCTGGGCAATAGTCAGATTCTCAGTAATGCTGAGGTGAGGAAACAGTTCAAAATGCTGAAATACCATACCAACCCGGCTACGCAATTTGTTCAGATCGGTTTTGGGGTCATTAATCGCAATACCATCAACCAGAATCTGTCCCTGCTGGATGGTTTCCAGGCCATTAACTGTTTTGATTAAAGTGGATTTCCCCGAACCTGATGGGCCACAGACTACTACCACTTCACCTTGACGAATTTGGGTGGTACAGTCCGTGAGTACCTGAAACTTGCCATACCACTTGCTAACATTGTGCATATCAATCATGATCTTTTGATCATTCATACATGTAACCTTTTCTGTAATCTTCTTACGGTATATGTTGCCAGTGCACTAATGGTGAAATAGACCAGACCGGCAAACAGGATGTATTGAGTGAGCAGTGACATCAGGTCACCGCGGACATAATTGCTGCGGAAGAAATCCAGCAGGCCAATGGCATAAACCATGGTTGAATCCTGAAACAGGATAATAGTCTGCTGTAGCAGTAATGGAGTCATCTTGCGAAAGGCCTGAGGCAAAACAACCAGCCGCATGTTCTGGCTATATGTCATTCCCAGAGCATAAGCCGCAGCACTTTGGCCTCGTGGAATTGACTGTATGCCTGCACGTACAATTTCCGAGAAATAGGCTGCTTCAAACAGCATGAAGGCTACGATACTGGAAACCAAAGCAGTATCTATAGTCAGGAAACGTCCGGTTATTGTGGTGTAAATGAATGGAACTGCAAAGTAGAACCACATCAGCACCAGCAGCAGGGGAATGGAACGGAACAGATTTACATACGCCTGTGCCACCAGATTAAGTATTCTAAAAGAAGACAGGCGCATCAGGGCCAGCAGGGTACCAATCAGAATTCCGCCAAGGGTGGCAATACAGACAACTTTCAGGGTGATGGTCATGCCGTACCAGAGTGCCGGACCAGAAGCCTGTAAATCCTGTAGAAACGAAGTGAGCCATTCCATATTATTTGCCTCCTGCAATCAGGCCCGGAACACGTAAACGGTGTTCCAACAGGGTCATCAGTAAAATGAGGCAGACATTGATCACAATAAAAATCAGGGTCACAAAGGTATAAATTTCAATAGTATTTTGGGTATATTCACTAATGGTTTTCATCTGTGAAATGATTTCCGCTACCCCGACCAGTGAAGCAACTGAAGTGTTTTTAACACAGTTGGTCAGCTCGGAACTGAGCGGCGGCAAAATCGTCCGGAATGACTGTGGCAGAATGACATAGCGGTATAACTGTGATGTACTAAAGCCCATGGCATAACCTGCATTGATCTGGCCACGTGGCAATGCCTCAATACCGGTACGTACCTGTTCACAGACACGTGCGGCAGTAAACAGGCCCAATCCGACACTGGCCGAGATGAGTGCACTGGCATTTGAGCTTAAGTCATTCATCCACCAGTCCTTGACCGGGCCAGGCAAAAAGTTCGGGACTACATAGAACCAGATAAACAGTTGGATCAATAAGGGAACATTACGAAAAAGTGTTACATAAGCAGTGCCGATAGTACGTGCAGTCTTACTGGGCAGGGTGCGCATAATTCCCAGGATGCTCCCCAGCACCATGGCAATACTCCAGGCCACCAGCGCAATGACCAGTAACCAGCCCAGACCGATTAATACCCATTGCAAATAAGTGCTGTCACCTACACCAGTCGACTGAAACAGTACTGACCAATTCCAGCTATAATTCATGAAAACTCCTGACAGAAGCAGGCCAGAAGATATCTGGCCTGACGATGACTGTCTAAAATCAGGACTTACTGATCCCGGTCATGCGGATTGCTGATCAGGGCTTTTACTTGTTCCGACATTGGGAAGTTCAGGTTAATATTTTTTGGTGGAATTGGCTGCTGGAACCACTTTTTATACATATCGTTGATTTCACCAGAGGCATAAGTGGCCTTGATTGCGTCATCAACTACCTGTTTAAATTCTTTATCACCTTTACGCAGCATACAGCCATAAACTTCCTGAATCGGTGGTGTACCTACAATCACCCACTTGTCTGGTTCTTTGGCTTTAGACTTTTCACCAGCCAGCAGAATATCATCCATCATAAAGGCTGCCGCACGGCCGTTTTGCAGCATCAAGAATGAATCAGCATGGTCTTTGGCAGAAATAACTTCACCAATCCCCAGTTCCTGTGCATGCTGACGGATATAACGTTCAGAAGTTGTGCCGGCGGTGGTTACGACCTTTTTACCTTTTAAGTCAGAAAAATCCTTAATATCTGAGTCTTTCGCTGTAAGCAGACGAGAACCAACCTGGAAGAAACCAACTGAAAAGTCGACCTGTTGCTGACGTTCCTTATTGTTGGTGGTTGAGCCACACTCCAGATCGACGGTACCATTTGAAACCAAAGGAATACGGTTCTGGCTGGTCACCAGGTTATAACGCACTTTCAGATCCGGTTTGTTCAGTTTCTGCTTGAGAGCTTCTACGACCTTCATTTGCAAGTCATGAGCGTAACCCACCGGCTGGTTTGGATTATCTGCAATATAAGAAAATGGAATAGATGAATCACGGTGTCCTAGTACTACAGTGCCAGACTGACGGATTTTCTCCAATGTCCCCGAACCTGCTGAACCTGTATTTGCAGCATTCCCCGATGCAGCATTATTTTCACTAGCAGGAGCATTATTATTGTTACTACAGGCCACAAGGCCGAGCATCAATGTACTCAGGCACAGCACTGAGGCTGCACGTACTTTATTTGACATGGTAAAACTCCTTTTCTATTGTTGTGAGCTTGCTGTTCCTGCCCAAGATAAACACCTGAATGTTTACCTGTTTTAAACGATTAAATATTTTTATACATCTTTCAACTTATCTTTTAGCATGTTAATAATCGGTGTGGAAGATATCCACGACTGAAGTTGTAGGGACTTTTATCCAAATGTTTGTAAATAAAAGAAATTATGATGAAAAAAGCATCATTTTAAAGGGGTGTGGATGATTAGTTTTACTTACAACTGACGGCTGTAAGAGGAGCTTGATCGTGTATAGCATTTCAACTCTATACTCCGTTTCTCTCATGATGAGACTGGCTTGTTTTTATGAAGCAGGAAAAATAAAAAACTATTTTTTTACTTAGGGCTAAAAATACAGATTGTGTATCCTTTGCAGAGCTTATATGTTGTTTAAAACATTATTTATTTTTGCTGCTTGGATCAAAAATTAATTTGATACTTTTTAATGCGGCCCCAGCATATAGTATTTCACATGACACATATAATTCTGGCCCTTTTTCCGTTGGTTGCATTCATTGCTACGGGCTACCTGTTTAAAAGATATCATTTTTTAAGTACCGAATTCTGGTCAGGCGCTGAAAAGCTGAATTACTATATCTTGTTTCCGGCGCTGCTGTTTCACACTTTAGCGACTACAAAAATTGAATTTGACAGTCTGAAAATGCTGCTGGCGGCAATGTTTATTACAGTGCTGACTGCCACGATTGCCTTGTACCTGCTGCGCTATATAAAACACATTCAGCCCGCCCGCTTTGGCGTACATACACAAAGTATTGTTCGTTTTAATACTTACATCGGGCTGGCACTGGTGGCTGCACTGTTTAAACAGGAAGGTATGGCCATACTGGCGGTTCTGCTGGCAGTCTGTATACCCCTGGTTAATATCATTTCTGTGCTTTCACTGACGTCTAGCGAGCAGATGAGCTTACGGCCTGTCATTATTTCTCTGCTGAAGAATCCCCTGATCATGTCCTGTCTGGTGGGAGCAATCGTAAATGTATCAAATATTCCTCTCTGGGAAGGAGTATTTAACCTGATCAAACTGTTTTCTGCTGCAAGCCTGCCACTTGGCCTGCTCTGTGTCGGTGCAGCCTTACAGTTTATGGAAATGAAAAAAGATATTCCTGCCTTAATGCTGGATACTTTTGCCCGTTTGCTGGTAATGCCGGCGTTGGCTATAGGAATTTGCTGGTGGATGCAGCTTTCGGTGTTACAAACCCAGATTCTGGTGATTTTTTTCGCATTACCGACAGCGTCGGCAGCTTATATTCTGACTAAAGTATTAAAGGGTGATAGTCAGCTTATGGCAGCTGTTATCAGTTTACAGACCTTATGCGCTGCCATAACGTTGCCGCTTGTAATTGCTTGGGTGATGTAAAGTAAAGGTTCAAATGTGGGACTTTAAATCAGGTATAATTTTTATTTTGCTGCATTATTCATATGGCGCTTGAACTAAAAACCACACTTCAGCCCGATGTTGGGCTTTCGCCACAGCAGAGAAAGCTGAACCGGCTAATTGATAAAATTGAGCAGCAACAGCTTGAACTGAAGCAGTGGCAGCAGGCGCAGGAACAGATTCAGCAATATACCCGTCAGACTTTAATGCCGGTCTATCAAGAGTTACATGCGGTGCTGTTTCAGCAACTGGAACAGTTATGGAAACATTTGCATGAGGCAGAATTCTCCAAGGCAGAGGCGACGCAGCTGGATGTTAAAATTCAGTATCTTGCAGCTTATTTAAAAGACTCTCAATCTTTATCAAAGCAGCAAGCCGAGATTGTTGACGACATTTATAATTACTATCAACAGCATATTGAACATAGCCAAGCCAGAAAAAATAAAAAGCAAAGTGCAGAGGAAATAGAGCTATTTTTTGATGAAGAAAATAATTCGGAACAGATAGCATCTGAAGATTTTGAAGAATGGGATAGCGAAAAGTACAGCCAGACACGAGAGCAAGCCAAGCTTAAACGCCAGCAGAAAAAACTGGAACAGGCTACAAAGCTGGCCAAGCAGTCTTTAAAAACTGTGTACTTAAAAATTGCTGCAACTATTCACCCAGACCGTGAACCGGATGAAGCTAAAAAAGTAGAAAAGACTGAATTATTGCAGCGAGCGAATGAGGCTTATGCAGCGCAGGATTTATTTTATTTACTGAAATTGCAAATCCAAATTGAGCAGAATCGGGGTACTTCACAAAAGGGTTTAAGTGCGGAACAAATGAAGTTTTACCAATTGGCCTTAGATCTGCAAAGTCAAAAGTTAGATGATCAAATAGAAGAAATTATTCAATCATTGAGCTGGAATACAAAAGCCCATACAGGCAAGGTGAAAATTACCGATTTATATAAGCAAGTGGATGCAGATACTTCAGCGCTGAAGAAGCAGCTAAAAGGGGAGAAAGAACGGTTGAAGTATATGAAGAAGGTGAGTGAGGTGGAGATGTTGTTGGAGAATGGGGTTCTATAATTTTTAGTTTTCTCTCACCCCCTTGCGAAGCTGTGCTTCTCATCCCATAGGGAGAGGGAGCTGCACGTAATTTTATAATTTTATAGAATCAAAAATGAAAGTTCCCTCTCCTTGTAGGAGAGGGGTAGGGAGAGGTTATAAATTCTGCTAATCTAAATAAAATAATAAAAACAAAATCTCATGAATAAAAAGCTCGACCCTCAACTTTTACTATTTGCCAAATCCATGCGCCACACCGCCACCGATGCAGAATATTTGATGTGGCAAATACTTCGTGCTAAACGATTTATGAATCTTAAATTTCGTCGTCAGCATGTGATTAAACCTTATATTGTGGATTTTTATTGTCATGAAATTGGTTTGGTGATTGAGTTGGATGGTAGTCAGCATGGAATGGAGGATGCTATTGAGTATGATGCTGAACGAACCAAGTTTTTAGAAGCTTTAGATTTAACTGTTGTGCGCTATTGGAATCCTGATGTGCTGGGGCGGATGGATGTGGTGTTGGAAGATTTGTGGAATGTGTGTTCACAACTGAAAATAGAAGAGTAATGAAAGCTCCCTCTCCCTATGGGAGAGGGTTGGGGTGAGGGCTATTTAGAGCGCAGTTCTTTTAGTATCCAATTCAATTGATTCCGAGCAGTAGAAATAATTTCATTAAATATTAGTATTTCAACATTAGGTTCTAAGTAACGATTATTTGCTAATTCAGTTGATCTTTTACCGCCTATTAGCATTACTTTGATATCTTTATTTGTATATTTCAAAAAATCATTTCGGTAATGAATTACTTGTTGATAATCATTAAATGAAAGTGGATGTTTTGGTCTCTTAAACTCAATCAGTAAATATTCAGCATAGAAGTTTTCATTGAGCATTATATCAGGTCTCTTATCTGCTCTATCACCACAATACTCTTGATCTAAATATTTTTTTATTTGTTTCTTAAGAGTTATGTTACTGCTGAAAATTGAATATTGCGCACCCAAAAGCCACAAATTGTTTTCTAAGCTTTTATGAACTTCACTTTCAAGAGTTTTTTCATTATCACAAAGTTGTTCAAGATGATCCAGAAAAGTCAGTCTTGTTTTTGCTTGTTCTGCAACGATAGCTAATTCTGCTAAACCAAAATCTGATAAAGCATCAGCTAGTTTAGAAATATCTGATTTGTCAGCATCATTTATATAATCAAGGATAGCTCTATAATCTGATCGTTCTAATGATTCTAATAAAACATTAACAATAGAAGTAACTTTAGACTCAGGCTCATCATAATATTTTTCTAAAATAGCTTTAATCGCTTTGTCTGCAAATTGCCGCTTATATTCGGGAAGAAGTGCTAAACGGTCATTAGTTTGCTTTTGTAATCTAGCATGAGCCTAATCAATATCATGTCTATATTCTTCTCTAACTTTAGAAATTAAAATTGGTTGAAGAGTCTCTTCAAGCTTTTCGAGTAATAGACTGTTCTCGATAAAAGAGCCCCAATCAGCAGTAACATGTTCGGCTAACCAATCAGCTTCTACTTCACCATAAATTTTATCTAATAGTTTTGGAGGAAAACTTTCATGTTTATCTAAGCCAAAAAATAAAGGTTTTCCAATAACTTTTCCTTGAACACGAATTGAAATACCCGCCTGTTTTAATTTTGACTTTTCTGTTGATATAGTCAGCTGTAATTTTACGTTTCCAAATTTGTTAATTGGTATTATTTCCTCGTGATATTTACCTTTTAGGTCATCAATATCTAAAGTTTTAGAGTTTACTACGAGGTTGAAATTTTCACTTCTACCATATTCTCTAATTAAAAGTGATTTAAATTTTTCAGGATTTGGAAGGTGTAAATTTTGTTTAAAACTATTTAAGGTAATCTGAGTTCCTTTAAGTTTAGGATCACAGTCTTCAATTTTGATTGATAAATCTAATTTGCCTAGTTCTAATGAATTTAAGAGTTCATTGGCAGAAATGTCAAAGTATGAATATTGACCTTTTGCCCATGTTTCTAATTTCATATAGTCAGCAATCATTAATCCTGCAAATTTTCCAATTCCTTTTTTTCCTTTTACTTTACGCTTATATAAGTGTGTTAGTTCACCTCGTCTTTTTCGACGGTCACTTGCTATGAAAAGGTATTCATTTTTTAGCTCGAGTTCAGTCATTCCTGAACCTAGGTCTTTGATTACGATAGGTCTATTGGTCATAGCCTCATCTGGAATTTCAACAAATACTGTGTCTGCATCAGCATCCCATGCATTATCTATGAGCTCCTTTAATGCTTGTTCAGATGAGGAGTAAGATTGTGAAAGTAATGTAACTAAGCGAGCATCAATTTGGAATTTGCTTTTCTGCATGTATTTTTCAAATAGTTGTTAATTCTAATTTATTCTAACATCTAATAATTTTATTGTTTGTATTTTGCACAATAAAAATCCCCTCACTAAGAGGGGATTTTTTTGAATCAAACTACAGCCTTAAAGCGCCGCAATCTGCTCCATATTCGTTTTAATCTTCATTAACTGGTCAGCAAACTCAGCAAGTTTCACTTTCTCGCCTTCAACCACAGCAGCAGGTGCTTTCGCCACAAAACCTTCATTAGAAAGTTTAGTTGCAATTTGGTCATGCTGTTTTTGAACCTTGTCTAAGTCTTTTTGTAGACGACCCAATTCCGCTTTAGGGTCAATTAAGCCCTTCATTGGAACGTATACAGATACGTGACCAACGACAGATGAAGAAGACAATGGTGGTTGTTCACCATCAGCCAAGAAAGTAATACTTTCAACTTTTGCCAATGCTTTAAACAATGGTTCAATACGTGCAATCTGCGCTTTTTCAGCATCCGTGGTATTTTGCAGCAGCACAGGCAACAAGCGCGCATTCCCTAGACCCATCTCACCACGGATGTTACGCACCGCACCAATCAGACCTTGCAGCCATTGCATATCCGCTTCAGCTTGATCATTGATCTTCGCTGTATCTGCAACCGGGTATGGCGCCAGCATGATCGTTTCGCCAGTAATACCGAGTTTAGGTGCAAGCGTTTGCCAGATTTCTTCTGTTAGATATGGCATCAATGGGTGAGCCAAACGTAAAGATGCTTCCATTACCGCAAGAAGAACACGACGTACTTCAGCTTTACGCTCTTCAGATACATTTTCATCGTTCAGAACCGGTTTGGTTAACTCAACATACCAGTCACAGTATTCATTCCAGATGAATTCGTAAATCGCTTGCGCAGCCAGATCTAAACGATACGTCGCAAATGCTATTTGCACTGCTTGTTCCGCTTTTTGAAGACGGCTTACGATCCACTGTTCAGGCAACTCCCAAAGGTCTTGACGTGCTTCCTGCCCAATGGTCTGGCCTTCGACATTCATCATCACAAAACGGGTCGCGTTCCAGATTTTGTTAGCAAAGTTACGGTAGCCTTCAACACGCTTCATATCGAACTTGATGTCACGTCCGGTATTGGCAAGTGCGCAGAAAGTGAAGCGAACTGCATCGGTACCGTAAGCCTGAATACCTTCCGGGAATTCTTTACGGGTTGATTTTTCAATCTTCGCCGCTTGTTTCGGGTTCATCAGACCTGTGGTACGCTTTTGTACCAGCGTTTCAAGGTCTACACCGTCAATCAGGTCTAACGGGTCAAGTACGTTCCCTTTAGACTTCGACATTTTCTGACCTTCGCCATCACGTACCAGGCCATGTACATACACAGTTTTGAACGGCACCTGAGGCGTACCATCTTCATTTTTCATGAAGTGCATGGTCAGCATGATCATACGGGCAACCCAGAAGAAGATGATGTCGAAACCTGTTACCAGTACATCAGTCGGGTGGAAAGTATTTAAGAAATAGTTGGCTTTATCTTTTGCTTCGTCGCCAGTCCAGCCTAAAGTCGAGAATGTCCAAAGACCAGATGAGAACCAGGTATCCAGTACATCGTCGTCCTGGTCTAACTGAACATCGGCAGGGATATTGTTTTTTGCTCGAACTTCTGCTTCATCACGGCCCACATAGACATTGCCATCTTTATCATACCAAGCTGGAATACGGTGACCCCACCACAGTTGACGCGAGATACACCAGTCTTGAATGTTGTTCATCCACGCCATGTACATATTGCTGTACTGCTCAGGAACAAACTTAATACGGCCATCCTGCACCGCTTCAATGGCCGGTTTCGCAAGTGGTGCAATCTTTACATACCACTGGTCTGTGAGCAGAGGCTCAACAATAACGCCTGAACGGTCACCACGTGGCGCTTTTAGGTCATAAGGCTGAATCTGGTCTAACCAGCCTTCGGCTTCGGCCTGTGCAACCAGTTTCTTACGCGCTTCAAAACGCTCTAGACCAATATAGTCTGCTGGGGCAGGAATGGTTTTAGAAATTTGTTCCCCAGCTTTGGCAATATATTCAAACTCAGCCAGTACTTCTGCATTTTTGTTGAAGATATTGATAATCGGCAGTTCGCAGCGCTTGCCCACTTCATAGTCATTGAAGTCATGTGCAGGGGTGATTTTTACGCAGCCGGTCCCAAAATCTTTTTCTACATATTCATCGGCAACCACAGGTACTAAACGACCAGTAATCGGTAATACGATATTTTTACCAATCAGGTGCGCGTAGCGTTCATCTTCAGGATGTACAGCAACTGCCGTATCACCCAGTAGGGTTTCTGGACGTGTAGTGGCGACCACCAGGTAATCATGGCCGTCTTGGGTGCGCAGCGTTTTATCTTCAAAGAAATATTTAAAGTGCCAGAGGGAACCTTTTTCCTCAACCGATTCAACTTCAAGATCAGACAGGGCCGTTTGCAGTTTCGGGTCCCAGTTCACCAGACGTTTACCACGGTAGATCAGGCCTTCTTCATGCAGTTTTACGAAAACCTCTTTAACTGCATTGGATAAACCGTCATCCATGGTAAAGCGTTCACGTGACCAGTCTACAGAAGAACCCAAACGACGGATTTGACGGGTAATGTTACCGCCAGACTGTTCTTTCCATTCCCAGACTTTCTCGATGAACTTGTCACGGCCCAAGTCATGACGGCTAATATTCTGTGCTGCCAGCTGGCGCTCAACCACCATTTGGGTTGCGATACCAGCATGGTCCGTACCTGGCTGCCAAAGCGTATTTTTACCTGACATACGGTTATAGCGAGTCAGGGCATCCATAATGGCATTATTAAAACCATGACCCATGTGCAAGCTACCAGTGACATTGGGCGGCGGAATCATAATACAGAATGACTCACCTTTTTCAGATGGCTTGAAATAGCCACGTTCTTCCCAGGTCTGGTACCATTTTTTCTCGATCTCGGTTGGATCGTAGGTTGTTGCAATATTCTGAGCTGAATCGGTCATAGTTTTAAGAGATCAAAAGCTAATAAAAAATTGTATTCATTGTAGCAAAAAAATATCTGTTTTTAATGCAGTAAAACCCGACAAATAATTTTGTATTTATGCTGAAACACGGTAGATTTAAGCTGCTTTAAGTCCGGATCGAGGCCTTTAAGCATTTAGATAAAAAATATAAGTAGTGAAAAATAAGGAAACAACCTTCATGAGCTATGCTGTATTTCTCAAATTGAGTGAATCCTCTTACAGCCGTTTTGAAGTTATTCGCATGCAGTTAAATGCCGGGGTAAAAGCAAGTCAGGCTGAAATGCTGGGTGGGGTACTCAGCGAAATTGCCTGTGAAATTATTGAGCAGGCCTTTAGTGAACTGATTTTAAAGCAGGCCAATAGCATAAACGCTGAGGATACAAAAGAAATTAAAGAAAACCGGCAGGTGGTCAGGCAGATACTGGAAACTTTACGTAAATACCTGCCTTGGGCGATTTCATTTTTTAGTAATGAGCGCCTGCTGCCACTGGTCAACTATTTTGCAGGACTGATCTGTGAACATGACCGGCAAATCTGGATCCGCTATGACGTACATATGCAGCTCATGCAGGATGTACTGGAGACCGTTGAACAGATTCGTGCAGGCCAGCTGAGTGCAGTGCCACGAGCTTTTGCCTTGCTTATTCATATTATTGATGTTGGCGTAACCTGCCTGATCCGTGAACCGAAGAAGCAGCTTAAATTTAATGTATTTATCGACAAGACCTTAAGCGGCGTAATTCATATGACTACCCATTTAGGCTATAAACGTCTGGAAAAAATTGGGACTCAGCTCCAAAAGGAACAGGCCAATGCATACATTGAACATTTCATGGGCTTTATGCAAAAAGCCTGATAAAAAGTTGTTAACTGACCAGGAATAAAAGGCAGAGAAAAATGGCAAGTCCGCAATTAAACAATAAAATCGTCTGGATCACTGGCGCATCTTCAGGTCTGGGTAAGGCGCTGGCACAAGAATGTGCAGCTTTAGGAGCAAAGCTGGTCCTGAGCGCGCGCCGTTATGATGAGCTGGAAAAAGTTCGTCTGGCTTTGCCAAATGCGCAAGATCATCTGGTTGTTCCTATGGATATAACAGATGAAAGTCAGGTACGTCATGCTTATGATCAGGTAGTGGCTGCTAAAGGCCGCATTGACTGGCTCATCAATAATGCAGGCCTCAGCCAGCGCGCCTTGATTCAGGATACCACCATGCAGACCGAACGTGCCATCATGGAAGTCGATTATTTCTCACAGGTATTTCTGACCAAAACAGTCTTGCCCACTTTTATCCAGCAGAAGTCTGGACAGATTGCCTTTGTCTCAAGTGTAGCAGGACTACTGGGTACTCAGTATCGCGCGTCCTATTCGGCGGCCAAGGGAGCAATCCATATGTGGGCCAATAGTCTGCGTGCTGAAGTCGCTCAGGAGGGTATAGGCGTTTCTGTAATTTTCCCCGGTTTTGTGAAGACCAATGTGTCATTTAATGCCTTGAATGGAGAGGGCAAGCCACAAGGTCATCAGGATGAAGCAATAGAAAATGGTCTGGAACCACAACAGTTTGCCAAAATTACGGTTGAGGCCTTACTGGCTGGGGAAGAATATATTGTCGTAGGAGGCCATAAGGAAAAGCTGGGCGTACTGGTATCTCGCCTATCAC
Source organism: Acinetobacter sp. FL (assembly GCF_040744925.1). Lineage (NCBI taxonomy): Bacteria > Pseudomonadati > Pseudomonadota > Gammaproteobacteria > Moraxellales > Moraxellaceae > Acinetobacter > Acinetobacter sp. FL. The sequence continues at coordinate 707,707 of NZ_CP160437.1, forward strand.
CCAAGCTGCTATATAAAATGATCCGTAAAATGAAAGTAAAGTGACCTGTGCTTCTTTTTTGGAGAGCTGGGGGGAGAACTGCAAATCCTGTTCAGTCCCCCTGCTAAAAATGACTTATGTGGTTTTAATTGCTGTGCCGTAGGCAAATACTTCAACCATGCCACCCTGCATTCCGAGTTCAGTGGTACTCAGGCGTAAACCCATGATATGGGTTGCTCCTGTACGCTGAGCTTCTTGCTTTAAACGTATAATTGCCTCACGCCGAGCTCTTTCTACAATACTTTCATAAGCAGTGAGCCGGCCACCAAAAAAATTCTGAATATTGGCAATCACATATTTAAAATAGTCATGTGAGATGACTACATTGCTCGAGACGAGCTGTCCGGTATTCAAAGTGGTATGAAAGCGCTGATTATCAACAGTAATATGTGCCAGCATATTTTCTTTTTCTTCAAGTTCACGCAGATGTTTGTATTCGACATGGCGTCCAAATGCCCAGCCAATCACGAACAGCACTATAAAAATTCCGATCTTAAAAATCAAAGCGTCCATAACCCGGCATCCTGTGTGATTTTATGAAGAAAACGGATCTGGAATTGAAGGTGCAACTGGAGTTACGGTGACTGCAGTCCCATATACGAACAGTTCAGAAGCACCTTGTGCTATATTTGAGGTAGAAAAACGAATCCCGACAATTGCATTAGCACCCAGATTTTGGGCTTTTTCAATCATGCGGTTCATGGCTTCCTGACGGGATTCTTCTAATAATTCGGTATAACCTTTAAGTTCTCCGCCTACAATATTTTTCAAGCCAGCCATAAAGTCACGTCCGACATGCTTGGAGCGGACCGTGCTGCCATAGACCACATCAATTTGCCTGGTAATGTGGTGACCCGGAACAGATTCTAGATTGCTTAATAACATCTTATTTTCCTTTTGTTCATAATTGAAGATAGAAAATTTGGACTTGAAAAGCAATAAAAAAGCCCACCGAAGTGGGCTCTCTTATAAATTATACTTACTGTACAGCTTTCGCTTCACGGTTTGCTTTTTGTTCAGCAGTTGAAGCCGGGCGAGCAATCAAATCGGAACTAGTGGTTTTAACCCCACCACCTAAAGATTTATACAGTTCTACCTGATTATTCAGATTGGCCTGTTCAAGGAGCAACAAGCCTTGCTCGGCTGCATATGAAGCACGCTGTGCATCAAGTACAGTCAGATAGCTGTCAATACCAGCACGGAAGCGTGCATTTGCCAGACGATATGAAGTATTGGTGGCTTCTACCAGACGACGCTGTGCAGCGACACGGTCACCAATATTTTTACGAACAGCCAGTGCATCATTAACTTCACGGAATGCAGCCTGAATTGAACGCTCATAATCTGACAGGGCAATCTGCTGATCTGTTTCAGAAATAGCAATATTGGCACGACGCGTACCCCAGTCGAAGATTGGAATATCCAGACTTGGACCAAGCGACCAGACAAATGCACCTGATTTGAACAGGTCACTCAGGTCAGTTGAAGCATAGCCAGCCGAACCAGTCAGACTGATCGTCGGGAACAGGCGTGCGCGTGCAGCTCCAATATTGGCTCCGGCGGCACTCAGCTCATATTCAGCAGTACGGATGTCCGGACGGTTAACCAGCAGGTCACTTGGCAGACCGGTCGAAAGGACATTTTGGTTCGTTACACGGCTAATACGCTTCGGTGGCAACAGGTTGTCAGGAACCTGTTCACCCACCAGTAAATTGAGCAGGTTACGGGCCTGCGCAATTTGCGTGCGATAATTCGCTACGTCATTGCGAGCAGTCTCAACAGAAATCTGTGCCTGACGGACGGGTAATTCAGAATCAATCCCGACATCAAAACGTTTCCGGTTAAGATTGTAGGATTCAAGCTGGGCAGCCAGTGTACGTTCAGCCAGGTCCAGATTGGCGCTAGCAAATGAATAGTTGAGCCAGGCTTGTGACACCTGACTGATCAGGCTGATCTGGGTAGAGTCACGAGCAGTCTGCGTAGCCAGGAAGGTGTCTAGTGCTGCATCACGCAAGCTACGGACACGACCCCAAAAATCCAGCTCATAAGCTGTTACACCTAGCCCTACATTGTATGAAGTAGTCGGACCACGGCCCTGACTATTCAGGTTGTCCTGGCGTAGTACACTACCACTGGCACCAATGGTAGGGAGCTGGTTATTTTCAGAGATCTGGAACTGCTGCTGGGCTCGCTGAATGTTCAGGGTCGCCGTACGCAGGTCACGGTTATTGGTCAGGGCCAGATCAATCACCGATTTCAGGCGTTCATCTGAGAAAAAGTCTTTATAGCCCTGTGCCGCAATCGAGGTTCCACTATCTGCTTCAATATAATTGTTGGGAATATTGGCATTAGCGACTGGCTCTGGACCGCGCATGCTCTGACATGCAGTCAGAGCAAGCGCTAGAACAGACAAAGCAAAACCGCGACCTGTTAAAGTCCAGAAATTTTGCATCACGATATTTGCTCCTGATTATTTCTGTTTTTTGGTTTCTGTTTAAAAATGCTACGGATCCATACATAGAATACTGGAATAAAGAAGATACCCAGTAATGTTGAGCTGATGACACCACCCAATACACCGTAACCTACCGAGTGCTGGCTGCCTGCACCGGCGCCTGAAGACAGGGCAAGTGGCAGTACACCAAAACCAAATGCTAATGTGGTCATGATAATTGGACGCAAACGCATTCTTGCAGCATGCAGCGTAGCTTCTAACAGTTCTTCACCTTCTTCTTGCAGGTCTTTTGCAAATTCCACAATCAGAATAGCGTTTTTCGCAGCCAGACCAATTACCGCAATAATTGCAACTTTAAAGTAGATGTTATTCGAGAGGTTAGGATCTTTCGAAATCATCATGCCTAAGAACGTCAGTACTACGGCACCCACAATACCCAATGGAATAACCATGAGTACCGAGAATGGAATAGACCAGCTCTCGTAAAGTGCAGCAAGACACAGGAATACGATCAGGATTGAAAGGGCAAGCAATGCAGCAGTTTGCGAGCCGGCTTCATTTTCTTCAAGTGATAAACCGCTCCATTCATAATCATATCCCTGCATACCCATACTTGGCAGCTTGGCCATGATTTCCTGCATTGCCAGCATGGCATCACCAGAACTCACACCCGGGGCAGGTGTACCCTGAATATTAACCGATGAGATACCGTTATAACGTTCAAGACGAGGTGAACCATAAGTCCATTCACCAGTTGCGAAGGCTGAGAATGGGACCATCTGGCCCTGGTTATTACGCACATACCACTTGTCCAGATCTTCAGGCATCATCCGGGTGTCTGCCTGACCCTGTACATAGACACGTTTTACACGGCCACGATCTACGAAGTCATTAATATAAGACCCGCCCCACGCAATACTCATAGTACTGTTGATATCAGCAATACTTACTCCCATTGCACCGGCCTGAGCCTGGTCAATCGAAATTTTATATTGTGGCGTATCTTCCTGACCATTTGGACGCACACCCATCAGGCGCGGGTCTTGGGCAGCCATACCCAAAATTGCATTACGGGCAGCCATCAGTTTTTCATGGCCATTACCACCTGCATCTTTCAGCATGAAGCTAAAGCCCGCAGTCACACCCAGTTCAGGCATGGCAGGTAATTGTAAAGGCATAACGTAGCTGGCATCTTTAGCAATAACGTTCAGTGCCATACCACGCTGGATAATTGCACCAATCTGTGCTTCAGGGGTAGTACGCTCACTCCAGTCTTTTAATCTGATAAATGCCAGACCCGCATTTTGTCCTACACCAGTGAACGAGAAGCCTGCGACACTAAATACAGACTGGACATATTCCTTTTCATTCTCAAGGAAAAAGCCGGTCATGGTGTCAACTACCTGTTCAGTACGGCTTAGTGATGCATTAGGTGGAAGCTGTACCAGCGTCATGACTACACCTTGGTCTTCATCTGGAAGGAATGAAGAAGGCAGTTTCTGGAACAGCAGCACCAGTATGCCAATCACCACAACATAAAACACGCCAGAAATAATACGGTGATGCAGGAGTTTGCTTACACCATTCTGATAACGGTGAGACATCCGGTCAAACTTATGGTTAAACCAGCGGAAGAAGCGGGCAAAAATATTATTGCTTGGTGCTTTATTTGGATCGTGCTGTTTGAGCAGTGTCGCACAGAGCGCCGGCGTAAAGGTAAGCGCTACAATTAACGACAGGATCATTGCGGTAACCAGAGTAATCGAGAACTGCCGATAGATGACCCCGGTAGTGCCCCCAAAGAACGCCATGGGTACGAATACTGCGGTTAGCACTGATGTAATACCAATCAGGGCACCAGAAATTTGTTTCATTGAAAGTTCTGTGGCAGTAACCGGATCAAGATGCTCCTCTGCCATAACACGTTCAACGTTCTCCACCACAACAATCGCATCATCTACAAGCAGACCGATTGCTAGTACCATGGCGAACATGGTGAGGGTATTAATCGAGAAACCAAAAATATTAATTACAGCAAAAGTACCTAGAACAACAACCGGAACAGCAAGTGTTGGAATAATAGTGGCGCGCCAGTTCTGCAAGAACAGGAACATCACGATAAAGACCAGAATGACTGCTTCAACCAGTGTATGAACCACACTTTCAATTGAAAGTTTGATAAACGGAGTAGTATCAAATGCCAGCACGTCTACCATCCCTTGAGGATAGCTGGTACGTAACTCTTTTAAGCGTGCCTCGACTGCTTCAGCAGTGTCGAGTGCGTTGGCGCCTGTCGCAAGTTTAATGGCTACACCGGCCGCTGGTTTATTATTATATTTTGAAATAAAACCGTAATCTGCGCTGCCCAGTTCCACCTTGGCGACATCACCAATACGGACTTGTGCACCACTTGCAGTATTTTTCAAAAATACATTGCTAAATTCTTCAGGAGTCTGCAACAGGCTTTGTGCAGTAACTGTAGCATTTAGCACCTGATCTTTAGTCAGTGGCGCACCGCCTAACTGACCCACTGCCACCTGAGCATTTTGGCTACGGATGGCGTTAGCTACATCACTTGGAGTCAGCTGAAAACTGCTTAGTTTGGCAGGATCGAGCCAGATACGCATGGCATAAGAGCCACCAAATACCTGTACCTCACCCACACCTGCAACACGTGATAATGGTTCAGAAATATTTGAGTTAACGTAGTCTTTAATATCGGCATCTGACAGGGAATCATCAGGTGAATAAAATGCAATGACCTGCAAGAAGCTGGCACCAGATTTGGTTACCCGCACGCCTTGGCGCTGTACATCTTCAGGAAGCAGAGCCGTTGCAGACTGCAGTTTGTTTTGAACCTGAACCTGTGCAATGTCCGGATCAATACCTTGTTCAAAATTCAGCTGGATAGACGCTTGACCATTCCCGGCACTATTTGAAGAAATGTAGCGTAACCCGTCCAGACCGTTCATCTGCTGTTCAATAATCTGGGTCACTGTATTTTCAACAGTTTCAGCAGAAGCGCCCGGGTAAGTTGCCGCAATCGTCACGGTCGGTGGAGCAATCGTCGGATACTGTGCAATCGGCATTTTGGTGAGAGTAAGTACCCCCGCCAGCATGATCACCAGCGCAATCACCCATGCAAATATGGGGCGATGAATAAAAAATTGAGCCATTCAGTCTACCCCTTATGTATTTGAAGTAGCATTTTGTTCAGCTTGTGGTTTGGCCTGTTGAGCTGGTTTTGCGTTATTGCTTCCCTGGGCCGCTGCCTGAGGCTGTAGAGGTTTAGGGTTCACTTTTTGGCCTTCTTTAACTTTGGCAATGCCTTCTACAATGACACGTTCACCTGCCTGAATACCGCTAGTCACAATCCAGTCTTTACCTTGCACACCGGCAGTTTGTACCGGACGGCTTTCTGCAAGGCCTTTAGCATTTACGACCATGGCAACCGCCTGTCCTGTCGGAAGACGGGTAATTGCAGCCTGTGGAATCAGCATTGCATTTGGAATCACTGCCTGTACGATTTTTGCAGTCGCATACATACCCGGTAACAGCAAGTGATTCGGGTTGGAGAATACTGCACGTAGAGTCACTGTGCCGGTTTCTGGATCAACACTGGCGCCAGAAAATGCAAGATTCCCTTCAATCGGATACTCGCTTCCATCTTCAAGGCGCAGTTTAACTTTAGTGTTGTTACTGCTGCTCAGGTTACCCTGGTTCAGCTGTTGACGTAGACGCAGCAGTTCAGCACTTGACTGGTTAATATCGACATAAATTGGATCAAGCTGCTGAATGGTAACTAAAGGTTCAGTCTGGCTGGCCGTCACCAGTGCGCCTGCTGTAACTGAAGAGCGGCTAGACTGACCTGAAATTGGAGCCCGTACAGTAGAGTAGCCCAGATTAATCTCTGCATTACGCAGTTCTGCCTGAGAGGCGTTAACATCAGCTTGTGCCAGTTTTACCTGAGCTACAATATCATCATATTCCTGTCTTGAAATCGCATTGGTGCCTACCAGCTGACGATAACGGCCTTCTTTTACACGCAGAACATTCAGGTTTGCCTGCTGGCGGTTCAATGTAGCACGAGCACTTGCTACATTTTCGCGGTTGGTACGCGAGTCAATTTCATATAAAGCCTGTCCCTGACGGACATAGCTTCCTTCAGTAAACAGACGTTTCTGGATTACACCGCTTGCCTGTGGCCGTACTTCAGAGATCTGATAGGGTGAGGTACGTCCAGAGAGTTCAACAGACTGTTCTACACTTCGTGGCTGAGCAACCAGGACACCTACTTCAGGTGGTGGCATTTGTTGAGCAGCCGCGCCTGTTTGTGCATCTTTTGGATCTTTGCTACAACCCACAAGTGCGATACTTGTTGCTAAAGCACAAGCGGTAAGGGCCGGTGCCCAAAGCTTTGCCGATGTCATTGTTCCACCTCATTTAGATTTTTATCTAAAAATAAATTATTTTTGCCTGACTGATTATGACGAAACCATAGCCAAAGCAGAGAGATCCAAATAAAACCAATACTCCAACCCGTTAAAACATCGGTTGGGTAATGAACCCCGAGATAAACCCGTGAAATTCCCATAATGATCCACCAGCTATTCGCAGCAAGGAAAATCCAAACATAATAACGATGCTTGCGAAGTAGGAAGAGCAACAGACAAGCAAAGCTTGCAGCATATGCACTATGGGCACTTGGAAATGAGGCGCCGTAGCTCTGAACCAGGTGATATATTTCTAAGGGTCGGGGCCTTGCAATCCACCATTTCAATAACCAGACCAGCGTGCCGCTGCCGATCATTCCGAAACTAATAAAAATAACGGTTTTATATTTTTTATACCATGCCAGTCTTGAGCACCAAAGCAGTACAACAAATCCTATGACAACTGAACCACCTATTTTAGATAAGAACATTGCAACAATATTAAGGGATTCTGTTCGGTGCTGGCTGAACCACTTTACTTGTGCCACGTCCCATCCCTGAAGCGCAGGGATGTAAGATACCAGTCCGCTAAGGACAAGCATAAGGCAAGCAATAAGCAAGAACAGGTAGGGCATGCAGCAACCTTGTATTCTAACTGATCAGTTAGGAGCCATAAATTGAAGCAAAGTGTACTGACTGGTACACTTTTTTTCAAGTCTCTAGAATTATCTTATTTTTAACTGAGCAGTTAGAAGCAATATCACATAAACGCAACAAAATTAAGTTATTTTTCTGTTTTAGACAGCGAGTTATCTACAGAATTTGCTGCTTCTTCAATTTTAGGGGGCCAGAAAAAATCACTAGGACGGGTCATAAAATGTGTCAAAACTAACTTTGCCAAAGGTTTCCATTGCTCAAAACGAACCCGTCGTGCGCGTAGAGCTACAATAATGGTAAGACTAAAACTGACAAACAAGTTAGTTAAGCCAATAAGCAGGACGCCCAGAAAAGAAACAATGATGAGGCCAAGATCTGGCCCGCCATTAATATTCATCAGACCCTGAATAAAATTGGCCGATGCAAAGGCAATATGCCGGATATCTAGGGGTAATCCTAAAATAAAACCCAGTGTTCCCATACTGCCCAGCATAATCCCAAATAGAAAGTTACCGGCAAGTGCTCCCAGATTACGTTCAATATAGGCAGAAAAACGGTCTAGGCGGTCTTGTCCCATCAGGTTTTTTAATTGGGGATGCGCTTTCAGGCGTGGTCCTACTTTACGGTAAACTGCCATATTGTCGAAATAGCCGGCAATTAGTCCCGAAAGGAACAGGCAAACACCGGCAATTGCTGCATGGGGCAGAGCAAGGGAAGTAAAGGGATTCAAGTCATGCAAAAGCTTGGTAGCTTTCATATGGGTCATTAGAGGTTCTTGCATCCCGGCTTCCCATAGCAGGGTAATCAGTGCTGCGGTTGGTATGGCTATCGAGATATTACCCAAGATTGCAATAAACTGAGTCCGGATAATATTAATAATCAGGGCTGCCAGTTCTGCAATTTGTGCGGTGCGAGAGCCTTTCTTATGCTGTACCGTGGCAGCGAGCGCTGCTGCGGTCATAGCTGGCTGTTTGGTCGCTACTGTAAAATGCAAGACATGAATCAGTACGAAGCCTAAAGAGTAATTCATGCTGAACATAAAGGCCTGCATGAGCGGAGCCATGGCCAGACGCGCCATCAGGATTTTAAGGGTTGCCATTGTGGCAATAATTACCCCTGCACCTGCTGCGGCCTTATACATTGAAAAAAAGCCCTTTTTATCGGTACTTACATAATGTTCACCGGTCCGGCTGGCATTCTCAGTTACCTGTAAGGCAATCAGCTCACTGGTAGTGGTCAATAAAGCCCGTACACTTTTTTCACTATAATGTGCCTTGACCAGCTCACTCAGCAGCTGGCTGAGTGCATCATAAGTATAAATATCTTCTACAGTGACGATATGCAGCAGCAATTCAATCCGGTCCACACATTGCTCAAGCAGGGAAAGCAGATAGGCGAGGCTTAAACTTACCCCAATACGCTTGGTAGACCGGCGAATCTTGAGCACGACATCCCGGCACTGTTCAAACATCACAAATGCCTGTGATGCATCTGGTGGCTCCATCACGGCAAACTGGTCCAGATTTTGAAGCAGCTTTTTATAGCGGACAATAAATTCCACTACTTCCCGATTCTGGACCAGAAAGGGGGATTCGTATTCGGTCAGTTCAGGATAGGCATTAATAAACTCCGGATAGAGTCCAATACCACTAATCCGGTAAGATAAAACGGTAATCGCGCGGATCATTTCATCACGGACTGACTGCTTCTCTGCCATATTGCCATTACTGCGGCTAATCAAGCTAAAGAACAGTTGCCAGTCCTGGCTATCAATATTTTCTAGCCAGTATTTGTCAGTACGCTGATGAAAGACACGGTGCAGCAGATCGGTCAGCTGGGTTTCATCATTGATCAGCGGCAAAAAGTGTGCACCTAAACGCTGGGTAAACTGATTCCAGAAACCATCTAACGATAAAATGCCGCTGTCAGCATAAAGTGCGGTTTGCCGGTAATGATTAATAATACGTAGAACAAAAGTTTGAAATGTACAGGCAGCGGCCGGTGTAATTAAAAGCGACTGAATAAATGCCCGAAATTTTCTTTCAATTTCTTCGGTATTTTTGGTATCAGCGGGGCGTAGACGGTTAACCAGCTCAATAAGAATATTTTCATCTAATACAGCTTGAGGTTGCTCAAGCTGCTGGTGCATTCTGAGAAAAAGATCTTGAAAGTTTAAATGCATAAAATTTTTAATAATATTATTGGATTCGGTCTAAAGCTAAGCGGGTCAAGTTAACCAGCGCCTGCCGGTAAGTACTCTCAGGTAATATTTCTAGTGCCTGTAATGCTCGCTCGGTTTCTTCAGTAGCACGCTTATGGCAATAATCCAGCGCTCCCGAATTTTGTACAATCGCAATAACTTGTTCAAGCTGTGAAGTACCGCCAGTGGCAATGCTGCGACGGATTAGGTCGCGCTGTTCACCTTGAGTATTTTGCATTGCTGCAATCAGCGGCAGGGTGGGTTTGCCTTCCATCAAGTCATCGCCAATATTTTTGCCGAGCGTATCAGCATCTGAAGTGTAATCCAGAATATCATCAATAATCTGAAAAGCATTGCCAAAGTGTCCGGCAAAACGACGTAAAGGTTCACGGTATTCAGGTTTGCCTGCTAGTATTGCAGCGCCTTCGGTCGCCAGTTCGAACAACCGTGAGGTTTTACCGTGAATAATCTGTAAATAAACAGCTTCTGTCGTATCTGGCTGATGCTGTGCCTGCAACTGCAATACTTCACCCTCAGCAATCTCACAGGTTCCTGTAGAGAAGTCCTTTAACAAGATCATATTGTCCAGATCAACCAGCAGATCAAATGCCCGGGCAATCAGAAAATCCCCCACTAGTACCGCAGTCTGGTTATTCCATGTCGCATTTGCTGTTGGTCTGCCACGACGTAAGCCAGACTCATCTACCACATCATCATGTACCAGAGTCGCCGTATGCAGCATTTCAATAATGGCCGCCAGCTTCTGTGCATGCTTTAAATTGGTTTCACCACAGGCATAAGCGGCCAGTAAGCACATAATCGGACGCATGCGCTTTCCGCCTGCTTCAACGACATGCTTGCTGACTGACATGACCAGTGCGACCTTGGAGCTGATTCCTTCATTAATAAACTGGTCCATCGCTGCAAAATCTTGAGCAACAGGAGCGAGAATATCTTGCTTGAAATCGATGGCCATATGAAGAAGAACCTCTTGCGAAAGTAATCGGATGCACAGTTAAACAGTGAGACGTCTAAACACCGTGACCAGCCTTTAGATAGCTGATACTTAAAAAATTAAAGCTATTGTATCCTAAAGCAGCCAGGAAGGTAGCCAAAATTCTAGGGCTTAAACCAGACGGGAGCCTTTAGTTTAAGGTCCGCTGCCTTTGAGTATATTCTTCTAAAGAACTGCTGCCATGATGCTGTTGCGCCAGACAAGATACAGCGTGGCCTTAAAAATGCAAAGAAAAATCACTGAAAATACCGGTAAGGGAAAAAGAATAGTGTGTATACAAATGTCGTCTGAATATTTTGGGTAAATTACTTGTTGTTTGATCGGTTTTCACTTAAAATCTTTGGCCTTGTATAACCCCAGTGGCGCTCGTCTTAAGATCGGTATATCCCTTTGCCGGCACGACGACACGGGCATGATTGGAGTACATTATGTACGCAGTAATCCAAAGCGGTGGTAAACAGCACCGTGTAGTTGAGGGTGAAACCCTTAAAGTTGAATTGTTGAAAGCTGAAACTGGCTCAACTATTACGTTTGACGACGTACTAATGGTTGTGAACGGCGAAAGCATTCAAATCGGTGCTCCAGTAGTCGCTGGCGCTAAAGTAACTGCAGAAGTAGTTGGCCATGGTCGTCACGACAAAATCCGCATCATCAAAATGCGTCGTCGTAAACATTACCGTAAACAACAAGGTCACCGTCAATGGTTTACCGAGTTGAAAATTACTGGTATTTCAGGCTAATTACGAGGAGTAAGAGACATGGCTCACAAAAAAGCCGGTGGTTCGACACGTAACGGTCGTGATTCAAACCCAAAAATGTTAGGTGTTAAAATTTATGGTGGTCAAACTGTGACTGCTGGTAACATCATCGTTCGTCAACGTGGTACAGAATTCCACGCTGGTGCAAATGTAGGTATGGGCCGTGACCATACTTTATTTGCTACTGCTGATGGCGTAGTAAAATTCGAGGTGAAAGGTCAATTTGGCCGTCGCTACGTAACAGTTGAAGCTGTATAAGTTTAAACTGTTTGAGAAAAGCCCACTGTAAATGTGGGCTTTTTTTATATCTAAAGTTATAGAAAAAATCTTCATCATGATGGATAAATTTCAACAAACTGCATGAAGAACATAACAAAATATCTTATATTCTCAATGATTAGGCCAGAGTTTGTCAGTTAAGATGAAACTCAAATAAATGAGATCAGGCAAATATAAAGGTGATTATATGAATATGCTTCGTAAAACCATATGTGCTATGACAGTGGGTGCAGCCACCTTGGCGCCAGTAATCAGTACCTCTGTTATCGCTGCGCCTGTGGCGGCATCGGAGCAGCAGGCAACTGCAAATCTGGTTCAGCAGCTCAAAGGCCTACAAAGTCTGAGCGCCAATTTTGAACAGACCACTAAAGTTAGTGGCAATGCGCCTAAAAAGCAGAAAGGCCTGACAGCTCAACATATGAACCAGACCTTTAAAGGTACAATGAAAGTTGAGCGTCCTGGAAAATTTTTCTGGGAAACCAGCAGCCCGTCTAAACAGACAATTGTTACTACCGGTAAAACAGTCTGGATTTATGACCCTGATCTTCAGCAGGCAGTCCGTCAGTCTTTAGATGAACAGGTCTCAAATACACCAGCGTTACTGCTCTCTGGTAATACCAGTCAAATTATGCAGTCTTATCGGGTAACGCAACCAAATAAAGCCAAAACCTATTACACCCTTTATCCAAAGAATAATGAAGGGGCTTTTCAGAGCCTGACTATTAGCTTTGGTACTAACAAAGCTCCAAGCCTGATGATTTTAGAAGATTCACTTGGCCAGACCACCTATGTAAAATTTAGCAATGTAAAAGTTAATGCTTCTATTCCGGCCTCTACCTTTAATTTCACTCCGCCAAAAGGCACCGATATTATTGACCAGTAAATAAATTCTTTTAAATTTAAAAAGCTGCCTTGTGGCAGCTTTTTTATTATAGTTTCTCTTATATATCCGCTATAGAAAGGAAGGGCACTATAGTTGAAATTGTGGGCTTATTATGCGAATCATCCGAACAACTTCCTGTGCTGTCTGTATTTTTTGCCTTGAAGAGCTTACACTATAGCCAGTTTTTTACCTTATTTATGATTGGCTATGATTGACCCGAAATTACTCAGAAATAATATTGAGGCTGTAAATTTAGCATTGGCAAAACGCGGTGTTCAGCTTGATGTGGAAGAATGGGCAGCTCTGGAAGTGCGCCGTAAGGAAATCCAGCAGAAGACTGAAAATTTGCAGGCAGAACGTAATGCCGGAGCAAAGCAGGTTGGTCAGCTTAAAAAAGCAGGTGAAGACGCATCAGAGATTATGACACGTATGTCAGCAATTGGTGATGAAATCAAAGCTGCTGAACTGGCACTGGCTGAACTGCAAGCCGAGCTTGAAACCAAATCAATGAATATTCCTAATCTGCCAGATGAGTCTGTACCAGCAGGCAAAGATGAAAGTGACAATGTTGAAATTTTAACATGGGGTACTCCACGTCAGTTTGACTTTGAAATCAAGGACCATACAGACCTGGGCGAGTGGATGGGTGGACTGGAGTTTGAAACAGCCACCAAATTAACCGGCTCACGTTTTAGTGTACTTAAAGGTCCTCTGGCGCGGCTGCAACGTGCTTTAACCCAGTTTATGCTCGATACGCACACCCTTAAAAACGGGTATACCGAAGCGTATGTGCCTTATCTGGTAAATGCTGATTCCCTGCGTGGCACAGGCCAGCTACCAAAATTTGAAGAAGACCTATTCAAATTGCAGGGGGAAAAAGAATATTACCTGATCCCGACTGCAGAAGTACCTGTAACGAATTTTGTGCGTGACGAGATTATTGATACTGCTCGCCTTCCATTGAAATATGCAGCGCACACGCCATGTTTTCGTAGTGAAGCCGGTTCTTATGGCCGTGATACCCGAGGCCTGATCCGCCAGCATCAGTTTGATAAAGTGGAAATGGTACAGATCGTTAAGCCTGAAACATCCATGCAGGCACTTGAAGAACTTACTGCCCATGCAGAGAGCATTTTGCAGGCACTGGGTTTACCATATCGTAAAATTTTGCTATGTGGTGGAGATATGGGCTTTGGTGCCACTAAAACCTATGATCTGGAAGTGTGGGTGCCTAGCCAAAATACCTATCGCGAGATTTCCTCTTGTTCTAATATGGGGGATTTTCAGGCTCGTCGTATGAAGGCCCGCTACCGTGTAGACCAGAAAAAAACTGAATTTGTGCATACATTAAATGGTTCAGGTTTGGCTGTTGGACGTACGCTATTGGCTGTGATGGAAAATTACCAACGTGCTGATGGCTCGATTGAAATTCCTGAGGTATTACGTCCATATATGGGCGGACAAGAATTTATTGATTAATTGATCAATTCAAAAAGCTAAATCATCTGATTTAGCTTTTTTTATGAATCAATAAATTCGAATTAATACCTAAGTTATGATGTGCTAATTAGCGTTCTATAATTTTCTTTAAAGTCTCGCTAGGTTTTTCACCAAATACTTCTTTATATTCAATAGAAAAGCAACCTAAATGCGTAGCTCCCCATTTGTATGCAATCTCAGTAATATTAATTTTATAGCTTGATTGGGAAATTTCATTATAAATACATTTAAGTCGGTAATGTCGAATATAGGCATTCGGGCTGCATTTTAAATATTTTTTAAAAATTGTATTTAATTTCTTTTTACTTAAACCCGAAGCGTATTCCAGATCTGAAATTTCAATTTTTTGCTGTATATTTTTTTGAATAAACTCTAATAACCGATTAAGAAAATCAGGGTAGTCCAGAGTATTTTTATAAATCAAATCACTGTAATTGTTTGGCTGTGACAATAATAATGATTTGACAATAATATATTCAAAATCTGACCGCATTTCTTGAAAGAAAGAGGCATTGGTAAAATTATGCGTAAAGTTCTTAATGCTATCGATTAAATCCCACCAGGCTTTAATTTTGGGATTGTGACTATCCATTACATTCTCAAAAATAAGAGGTTATATTACGGGTTGAGAAATTAAATCAGATAAGATTTTTTCAACAAAAGTTTTTGAAAAAGAAATGAAGGTTTGAATACAGTTTTTATCGATGATTAATTCAAATTTATCTTCAGGAGAAACAATTGAAGCCTGATCATGACATGCATAGAAAATAGCACCATCTTTTTTAAACAAGGGGCGCCCATTTTTAGGGCGTGTAATACAAAAATAGTTCATATCCTCTTGGTCATGGGTTTTAAAAATAATATCTTTACCGTAAGTTAAGTCACCAATAATCATACGACCGATCTGTGAACCATGAAAACTAAAATCTAGAGGTTCATATTTATTCGAGTCAACTAAATCATGTGGACCAATAATTAACTCAAGACAGTGCCTGGCATCATGAATATTCTGCGTGTGAGACTGAATTCTAGAAATAGACCTATGTTGCTGACTATACATAATTACCTCTACCCTTAGCTTGCTGATATTTTCTATGCAAAAATCAATCCATAATCTTTGCTTTTGTGTTTTATCTCATTTTAAATAAACCTATTTAAATCAAAATAATATAAAAATACTGATCTGGTAATTCATTAGAGTACAGGTAAGTTATTATTTAAAAGTGATAGGCAAGCCGAAGCATGGGGCTACTTGCTGTCGCTCCCCGTCCTGCTTCCCCTGATTCATTATTACCATACTTGTTTTTCCAGTATTGATAGGCAACTCCAGCTTTCAACTTTGGCTGGTGAACAGATATGTCTTTCAATAAAGAATACATGAGTGACATATCGACAAAAATTTCACTTGCCGTCTTGCCACCGGTTTCATTTTTGCCTTTAGGACTCATCCAAACACCAATTCCCTGATAATTCCAATTACTTTGCATTACTGGAAAATCCCAAAGTACTTGTAAGGCAAGATATGGATCATACGTGTATTTACTGGTTAAAACATTGGCATCATTGCTTTCATAATAGCCCAGTAAACTTAGATTTAAATAACCAGGTACATTTAGGGTGATACTTGGACCGGCAACATACATTTGACGATTAGAACCATAATCATCATTTTTGGTATTCCAGTCAAAACCAACAGTGAAGCCATAGCTTTTTAACCAGGCAGAATCTTCGATTTTGTGTTGTGTAATACTTGGAATATCCAAGGTGTGCCGATAAATAACATAAGCTTCTTGAGCTCCATGACCAGATGCTTTATTGGTATTCGGCTCATTGGATGATTGGTGCATATTTAATTGGAAAAAATTGGTCCCATAGGTATAGCCACTTAAGTAAACCAAACTAAATATGTACTTTTTAATATCAATCGCATTACCTTGTGCATCATTTTTAAAAGGTTCAGAAAAGTCTCTTCCATAACTGGCTGCTAAAGAGGTATTGCTCTAATTAGCCGCCAATGTAGTTGTCGTAAGAAAGCAGCATAAGACACCTGCACTTAACTCATGTAATAAAAATTTCACAATAAAATCCTCCTTAAAAAAATAAACCGACAGTAAATGTGTCGGTTTAGGGGGTTAACGAATATTATATTTTTCCAGTATGGGTAAAACATGGTCACGGAAGTATGGAAACTCGCGGCTATAATCAAGGAAAGAAAGCGTTGTACCCCTGAAGCCTGCTTTATGTAAGTCAATAATGCCTTGAGCAACGTGTTCTGGGGTCCCTACCAGAGGAAACCCCCCATGGCCAACACTCATGGCCTCACGAATCGATTGTTGAACTTCTTTTGGAAAACTTTGAGCATGCGCGAACATTAGATTCATCAAGTTATCGACAGCTACCACGTCGGCATTGTTGAGTTGACGATCCCATTCAGCCTGGGCTTCTTCTTGCGTTGGACGGCAAATCACGTGTGAAAAGGTCATCACATTAACCTTGCGATTCACTTTAAGACCTGCTTGTTTTAATTCTTCAATTTCAGTTTTACTCCGGCCCAAATCAGAGGCTGGCGTAAACAGGAAGTCTGCATTGTTTACTGCAAACTCACGACCATTTTTAGAGCCTGCTGCATTAAAAATTGGAGGGTGGACTAGGGGTTTCGGTTTTCCATAAGTTCCTTTAGTTTTGAAAAAGTTGCTTTCGAAATCAAATTTTTCTTCACTGGTCCATACTTTTTTAATTAAATTGTACCAGTCTTGTGCATACCCATAGCGTGTTTCATGGTCGTCGGGTAAATATAATCCTAAAGCTTCATATTCAGGTTTGTTCCATCCGGCGACAATATTTAAACCAATACGACCTTGGCTGATTTCAGATAATGTTGCAATCTGTTTGGCAACAACTACGGGATGGTTAGGTACTGTCTGAATTGTGGCAAAGACAGTAATATCTTTTGTCAAAGCTAGTAAAGCAGCTGCCCACGTCATGGTTTCCAAAATAGTACCCTGGAAATCTGTCTGCCCTCCATAGCCAGTAAAGCGTGCAATCGGTAGCATGAAGTCGATCCCCGCCTCATCCAGCATTTTACCAAGTTCTAAATTCTTCTCCCAACTTGCATTCCAACGATCTTCAAGTGTTGAAACGGTCATGCCACCTGAACAGTTTGAAGCAAATGAACCTAATAAAAACCGGTTATTATTAAAAAAGTGATGTTGTTTCATTTTGAAAATCCTTTAAACAAATGAGTCGGGTTACACATCAGCAAAAGCCTGGTGTACATTGGCCTGTTTATACTGTCCGTTATGGAATACCAGTGGATTACCCATTTGATTACGGCACGCTTCAATTTGGCCAACGATGATGTAATGATCACCCGCTTCATGCAGTTCATACTGACGACACACAAAAGTCGTGAGGGACTTGTTTAAAATTGGTATGCCCATGTACTCATCTACATCATCAAGTCCTTCGAATTTGTCATCCGCAGATTTGGAAAAATGTTTTGATTCTAAATACTGATCTTCATTAAGAATATTGATTGCAAAGTATTCTGCCTGTTTGAAATCTTCAAAATGGGTTGCTGACTTTGCGATATTCCAGAGAATAAGCGGGGGATCAAGTGAAACTGATGTGAAGGAGTTGGCTGTCATTCCTATTTTTCTTTGATTCACATCCAGGGCAGTCACTACCGTAATACCTGTGGCGTATTGACCAAGTAGTTGGCGAAGTGACCGTGGTTCAAGTTGTATTACTGGGGTCATTACATTCAGCATAATCATATTCCTTCATAGAGGCTCGAAGAGTCAGAACCTTATTCCTTATTCGCCAACAGGTTTGTTTTCACTTGACGGCCAAGTGGGCATCAATTCATTTGAGGGGAGCGTTTCATCCAGAAGTTTCTTCGCAGTTTCAATACCTGCAACTGGTAGGCCGGTTGGGTCTAGTACCCCGATTTGTACAAGCAGGCTTGCCTGATCCCAGTAGATATGCTCATGGCAAAGTTTTGGTCCACGGAATTTGATAATTCCGAGCATCGGAATCTCGACATATTTGCCTGTTGGCTTAATTCCTGGAATTAACCAATCGATTTCTTCATCATGGGTAAAGCTCATGATGAATTCATCCACCACTTGCGTAGAGCCGACAGTGCGTGAAATTGGAGTTAATTTCATGTCTTTCGGATTGTTATGTATAAAGTGATACTGATAAAAGCGTGCGAGTTGTTTATAACCCACACCACCTGTTAAGGTTGGGATATGATTTACATAAGGTTCAGCAGCCATGGTTGCCATCGTATCTGGCACATTTCGCGTATCAAATTCGAAACGGACGTGTTCTTCCCATAGGGCAGCGAGGTCATAGTGTGGACCAATCGCTTTGCGGAGTGCCGTAATACTGCGCTCATGTGCCATTAATGCACTTGGTTTGTCATAGTGCATACTGTTCGGACGAGCAAATGCATGATCTACGCCTGGGTAGACATAGGTTTCGATCTTTGTATTATCTTTTAATGCAGAAAGAATTTTTTCCCGTGTGTTGGTATCAGAGAATTGGTCAAGTTCTGCAAAATGCGAAACCAGCTTAGACTTGATATTCTTCGCTTCATCAAGATTCTGTTCAATACCTACGCCGTAGTACGACACTGCACAACCTAATTCCGGAATACGGCAAGCAGCCAGATAAGCGAGTTTCCCGCCTAAGCAATAACCGACTAAACCTATACCTGTTTCCTGATTTACAGTTTCTAAGTGTTTAAGGGTATTGATAGTAGACTGAATATCTTCAATACCTGTGTCTTGATCAAACTTGGTATATAAGTCGAATGCTCTCTGGCAATCTTTATCGGTATAACCGAGTTCAACATTAGGCTGAATGCGCCAGAATAAGTCTGGCACGATTACGGTGTAACCTTCTTCCGCCAGAAAGTCTGCTTTTTGGCGCATCACTTCATTTACACCAAAGATTTCCTGGCACAAAACCAGGCCTGGGCCTTGGCCTGCTTCTGGAACGGAAAGATATGCTTTAAACGAACCTGTTGCTGTTTGGACGTCAATATAAGATCCAGCCATGATAGTAATCTCCTGAATAATTAGATCTATCATCGACATCATCAGGAAATTTGACTATCCAAATTAAGTTCAAGCTTTATCCATTTTTACACCAGCTGATAAACCAAAAATGGCAAGTTTTTTGCTATTTATTTACTTTTTAACATCCCGGTTCAAAGGGATGATGATAAAATATTGCAGTGATATGAGGGTAAAATTTGTGGATATTTTTCCAATCTCTTTAAAGTTGCAGCAGCAACCTTGTCTGATTGTAGGAGGAGGAAAGATTGCTTACCGCAAAGCGGTCTTGCTCTCTCAGGCAGGTGCCATCATTGATGTACTGGCACCTGATATTGACCCGGCACTGGCAGAGATTGTCATGCAAACAGCCGGACAGCATATTGCACTAAGTTATCCGGCTGATATTAAATTAAAGCAGTATCGTCTGGTTATTGCCGCAACCAATGTTGCAGAGGTAAACCGGCAGGTTTTTCTGGACTGTGAGACAGATCATGTTTTAGTGAACAGTGTCGATGACCCTCCACATTGCCGTTTTATGGTGCCAGCAATTATTGACCGTTCACCCTTGGTAATATCGATTGCCAGTAACGGAACATCACCAGTATTATCGCGCCAGATTCGAACCCAGCTCGAAGCGGCTATTCCCTATGGAATGGGTAAACTGGCTGAATTCTCTGGAAAATGGCGTAGTCGCGTTAAGGAAGTAATAGTCAATCCTGATGAGCGCCGGATATTTTGGGAAGAGTTGTATGCCAGTCCGCTTAAAGAACAGGTGTTTAATGACAGGTTGACCGATGCAGAGCAGCTAATCGAGCAGGCCCTCTCAACCTGGAAAACGCCAAAAGGTGAGGTCTACCTGGTCGGGGCAGGTCCCGGTGATCCAGAATTACTTACTTTAAAGGCCCTGCGTTTGATGCAACAGGCCGATGTAGTCATTTATGACCGTCTGGTCTCTCAACCTATTCTGGAACTTTGTCGACGTGATGCAGAAAAGGTGTATGTTGGTAAAGCGCGTTCCAACCATGCCGTACCGCAAGAAGGAATTAATGCCTTATTGGTAAAGTATGCACAACAAGGAAAGCGGGTTTGCCGTCTTAAGGGAGGTGACCCGTTTATTTTTGGACGTGGAGGTGAGGAAATTGAAGAGCTGTTTGCAGCAGGTATCGCATTTCAGGTCGTGCCGGGTATTACTGCGGCATCTGGTTGCTCTGCTTACGCCGGTATTCCATTAACTCATCGCGATTATGCTCAAAGTGTGCGTTTTTTGACGGGGCATTTAAAGGAAGGTTCACCGGAACTGCCATGGTCAGAGTTGGTGTATGAGAATCAGACATTAGTATTGTATATGGGTCTGGTAGGACTTGAAAAAATCTGTGAAAGACTGATAGAACATGGCCAGCGCCCAGATATGCCGGTTGCACTGGTTTCTAAAGGCACTACACCAGAGCAGAAAGTAGTAATCGGCACACTGGCAGATATTGTCTCTAAAGTTTCAGAACATCAGATTCAGGCTCCGACCTTAACCATTATTGGTGAAGTTGTTCGTTTACGTGAACAGTTGCAGTGGCAGTAATACTTAACTGTACCATTTTAAAGAGTAGATATTTGTGATTCATGTTGTGTTATTTGAGCCCGAAATTCCTGCAAATACAGGAAATATTATCCGTTTGTGTGCCAATACTGGCGCTCAACTGCATTTGGTGAAACCGTTAGGTTTTGAACTTGATGATAAAAAGCTTAAACGTGCAGGTCTGGATTATCATGAATGGGCTCGTATGCAGATCTGGGAAAATATTGAAGAATGCCTTGCACACTTGCAGACCAAAGGAATTGGTATAGATGCGGTTTATCCATTAACCACTAAAGGCTTTGAAACGCCGCATACTGCTGATCTTAACCGTCCGGTAGCTTTGCTGATGGGGCCGGAAACTCGTGGTTTGCCTGAGCAGGTACGCCTGATGTTTCCAGAACAGCATTGGATTCGTTTACCAATGGCACCCGAATCACGCAGTTTAAATTTATCAAATGCGACTGCTGTTATTGTATATGAAGCATGGCGCCAGCAGGGGTTTCAACCGCTTTAACCTAAATTAACCTATAAAAAAGAGGCGCTCAATGCGCCTCCTTTTCTTATATTTTATAATCAGCGATCATCATATTCATTATGCTGTGGAGCAGGGTATTTAAAGCCTTTAGTTTTATAACCTAAGTATAAAATACCAAACATGGCCCACCATAAACCATATTTCAATGCTGTTTCTTCAATCTCTAGCCACATTGCAAAAATGCTGATAAAACCGAGCATTGGAATAACTACAAAGTTAAAAATATCTTTGAGGTTCTTGCTGCGGCCATCACGTAGTGCGTAACGCGAAATTACGGACAGATTGACAAATGTAAATGCTGTCAGCGCACCAAAGCTGATCATTGAGATCACAATATCCAGGTCCATGAACCCAGCAGTTAAGGCAACTGCACCTACAATCATAATATTGTAAGACGGAGTGAAGCTTTTAGGACTGATATGACCAAAGATCTTTTTATTGATTACCCCATCACGTCCCATCACATACATCAGGCGGGATACGCCAGCATGTGCTGAAATTCCTGAAGCCATGACTGTTACAATTGCAAAATAAAGGACAACAGTCTTGAAAGCCACGCCGCCTACAGCTTGCAGGATATCTGGCTGGGTTGCCGCTACATCTTCAAAGTAAGTCTTCGGATCATTCGGGAAATAGATTTGCATGAAGTAGGTGCTGATAATAAAGATCACACCTGCAATTAAAGCTGTCAGGAAAATTGCTTTAGGCAAAGTGCGTTCAGTATCTTTTGTTTCTTCAGCCAGTGAGCTTAAGGAGTCAAAACCGGTAAATGAGAAGCAGAGTAAAGTTGCACCGGTAATTAAAGCACCCAAGCTAGTCATCTCGTTCCAGAACGGTTCCAGACTCCATAACTGGTATTTTGCATTGACCAGAGTACCATCAGCATTTACTCCACCAATCAGGAGGTTGTAGACCATCCAGGTGAAATAGGCAATTACGCCCAACTGTATAAACACGATTATACTATTGAAGTTCGCTACAAATCTGGCACCACGCAGATTTACACCGGTCATAAAGGCAGTTAAGCCTATTACCCATACCCAGTGATTCACATCCGGAAATAAAGCTTCCAGATAAATGACCGCCAGAATAATATTTACCATCGGTGACAATAAATAGTCTAACCAGGATGACCAGCCCACCATAAAGCCGACATTCGGATGAATGGATTTCTGGGCATAAGTATACGCAGACCCGGAAGACGGATAGCGACGGATCATATGACCATAACTGATCGAGGTAAACAGAATTGCGATCAGGGCAATAATGTAGGAAGTAGGTACATGATAATGACTTTCTTCAGATACCAGACCGAATGTATCAAACAAGGTCATAGGCTGAATATAGGCCAAACCAATAATAATAATGTGCCAGAGGCCTAGCGTTTTTTGCAGTTTGGCTGCCGATTGCGTCCCAGTGAAATTAGTCAACGGCGTTATCCTCATAATCGTTGATCAAGGATCAGCTATATTTAAGGATCGTTTGAGACGAACGATCCCCCCTACGAAATAAAGCAAAGTGCGCGCCAATCTATCTTAAATGATTTATATTGTCAGTAGCTTTGCAGGATTTTTTAGCATTTTTTTGGTTAGTTAAACTATTACCAAGATAAGTCGTCTTCTGTTTTAAAAGAAAAACGTCCAAAATTGGTCTAAATTTTGGACGCAAAAGTTATATAAACCAGCCTTTACCAAGCTTTTTGTAAAATCGCACGCAGGTCATCTAGAGTGGCTTCTTTCGGATTAAAGATAATCGAGCCATCATTTAAGGCTTTTTCTGCCACCTCATCGAGCTGTTCTTCAGTGACTTTACCAGTTTCACGTAGGTTTCTCGGGAGTTTAGTCAGGCTATATAGATGGTCACGCATGGTCAGGATAGTTGCAATAGCTTTGTCTGCACGCAGCTCTGCTGGTGTCTGGGCATAGGTATCTGCACCTGCAAGCGGTAACAGCAGCTCACCGATTTTATTGCCATTAATGCTTTTGTTATATTCCAGTACATAAGGCAGAAACAGATTCATACATAAACCATGCGGTAAATGAGCTACCGCGCCCAGTGCATGCCCAAGCGAGTGAACCAGACCGACCATAGAGTTAGAAAATGCAATACCAGCCATGGTAGAGGCTTGTGCCAATTCCAGACGACCTTGTGCATTATTGGGCTGATCCAGAACTTTAAACAGGTTTTCACTGATTTTTTTGATACCGGCGACAGCATAAGCATCACTTAGAGGATTGGAGGCGAGACAGGTGTATGCCTCGACACAGTGTGTAAGTGCGTCCATACCGGTCATGGCCGTCAGATGGGGCGGCAAGCTGGAAGTCATGCGCGGGTCAAGAATAGCTGCATGTGGCATCAGATAATAAGAAGCAAAAGCCAGTTTTACATTCTTTTCTGTGTCAGATACAACAGCTACCATGGTTACTTCAGAACCTGTACCTGAAGTAGTAGGAATTACAAAAAATGGTTTTAAAGCTTTCGGCAGATTGTGTGCACCGGAATATTTCAGCAGGTCATCGCCACCTTCAGACACTAAAATATTGGTAGCTTTGGAGGTGTCGATCACTGAACCGCCACCAACAGCAATGATGGCATCACAGTTATTGTCACGGTATGCCTGTGCCGCATTACGCACAGTCTGCAGACTTGAATCCGGTGGCACATCATCAAAAATACATCCAATCACAGCGTCAGTTGACTCAAAAGCTGCTTCAATCGGCTGTAACAAATTATTGGCCCGTACGCCTTTATCAGTGATGATCATCGGCCGCTTGGCGCCTAAAGTAGCCAGTTCAAAAGGAATATGTTCTAACGCGGCATTTCCTGCAATTACTTTAACTGGACAGAAAAATTCATAATAAGGTTTAGCCATGTTAAGTACTCCGTTTGAAATAGGACTGGGCAACTTTTAAATAAATATTGGTAGCGCCACTAAGTTTTTCTTTTAAGCCAAGTTTGGCCGGATATTGTTTTACTGCAAACTCTGCAACCAGTTTTGGCAAGATCAGAGATTCCATTTTGTTGAGGCAACGTACCAGACGAATTGCATAACTTACATCGCCATCGGCAACCATACGGTCATTTGCAAACGATTGTGCAGTACTTTCCTGAAAGGAAAAAACTAAGAATGCATGACTCAGGTGTTTAAACATGATGGTCAGGTCGGGTTTGCCATTAAAATCATTTAACAGTTTAAGTTGCCGTTCTGCTGTCACTTGTGCCACAAAGGCCGGACCATGCGGATATACTGTCATCGACAACACAAATCCTTCTGGAAATTTTGCAACTTCCTGCTGAATTTCATGGTCAACCTGACTGGCCATGACCAGTCCGCGTCCAATGATATCCATCATCAGCCTGACATAAGCCTGCTGCAAAGCGGGTTTTACAGAGTTTATAGAAATCACTCGCTTATCCCTTTATTCAAAAATATTATTATTTAGAGTAAATACTCTAATGTATTTTATAACATTCGCAAAGTCATTTATTCATTATTGACTTGCAGTTCACTAAAGTAATGGGTGTTGTCTAGATATTCAATGAAGTCCTGGCACAGTTTTTCAAAGGTAGGGTAGTCATCAAGTAGATCATTTAATCGTACCATTTCCAGACCGGCATAACCACAAGGGTTAATACAGTGAAAGCCGTCCAGTTGACAGTCAATATTTAATGCCAGTCCATGATAGCTACGGCCACGACGAATCTTGAATCCCAAAGAACCGATTTTACGGTCAGCAACGTAAACACCTGGCGCATCTGGCTTGGCATATGCTTCAATTCCATACTTTTTAAGCAGATCGACCATGAACTGTTCGGCAAAACTGACCAGCGTACGCACGTTCCATCTCAATCGATTCAAATCAAACATGAAATAAGCTACCAGCTGACCTGGGCCATGCCAAGTTACCTGACCGCCACGATCACTCTGCACTACTGGCATATCTGGACGCTGGAGGATATGTTCAGGTTTCCCAGCCTGTCCCTGAGTAAGAACATTATTATGCTGCAATAACCATAATTCATCGGGCGTATTTTTATCCCGCTGCTCGGTGAAGCGCTTCATGGCTTCAAAAGTTGGGGTATAGTCCTGTAATCCTTTAAAACAGCGTACAGTTAATGCGGGCTTAGATTCAGTTACTTGTTCCGCCATAGTAAAATGACCCTATCAGAAAGTAAAAAACCAGATATTGTTCATATCTGGTTTTGAATTAAAGCGCGGTTTTAATATAAGGGCAAGCGGCCAGGTCTGCATAAAGTGCATGAACCTGCTCCAGTTCATCAAAACGTAACTGGGCAGTAAGAGAGTGGTATTTTCCTGTACGTGATGGCTGTATCTTTAAGGTTGTTTCATCAAAATCAGGGAAATGTTTAAGCAGAATTTCAATTACTGCTATGCGCAGTTCATCGCCAGCATTGCCGATGAGCTTGATAGGATAATCCATCGGGAAAACCCAAAGTTCTTCACGCAGCTCACGCGATGGGGTACGGTCAAGCATAAGACACCTCAAAATGATAGAAAACGCCTGCTGAAGCAGGCGTCTTGAACAGTTAGTTAAAATATGAGGGCAGCGGGTTATATTTCAAACCGGTCCCAGCCCGGTTAGTCATTTTCCAGGAATGAACGTAAGTGCTCAGAGCGGGATGGATGACGCAATTTACGTAAAGCTTTGGCTTCAATCTGACGGATACGTTCGCGGGTAACGTCGAACTGTTTACCCACTTCTTCTAATGTATGGTCAGTTGGCATGTCGATACCAAAGCGCATTTTCAGAACTTTAGCTTCACGTTCGGTTAAGTTTTCTAAAACTTCACGTGTTGCTTCTTTTAACCCTTCTGAAGTTGCAGCGTCTACCGGAGAGGTAATGTTCTGGTCTTCAATGAAATCTCCCAGATGCGAGTCTTCATCATCACCAATTGGTGTTTCCATTGAAATCGGTTCTTTGGCAATTTTAAGTACCTTACGTACCTTCACCTCATCCATTTCCAGACGTTCACCCAGCTCTTCCGGTGTTGGCTCGCGGCCCATTTCCTGAAGTAACTGACGTGATACACGGTTGATCTTGTTAATTGTTTCAATCATGTGCACCGGAATACGGATGGTACGTGCCTGATCGGCAATTGAGCGGGTGATTGCCTGACGAATCCACCAGGTAGCATAAGTTGAGAACTTATAGCCACGACGGTATTCGAACTTGTCTACGGCTTTCATCAGGCCAATATTACCTTCCTGAATCAAATCCAGGAATTGCAGTCCACGGTTGGTATATTTTTTGGCAATCGAGATTACCAGACGCAAGTTGGCCTCAACCATCTCTTTTTTGGCACGACGAGCTTTAGCTTCACCAATTGCCATACGTTTAGAGATATCTTTAATATCAATAACGTTCAGACCAAGTTCTTTCTCAATATCAGCAATCTTCTGCTGGAATGCCAAAACATCAGGACGAACTTTTTCTAGATGACCTTTAATATCTGGAGATGCTTTTGCCATTTGTTCATCAAGCCAGCCCGGGTTTGACTCCTGTCCTGGAAAGGAGGTGCGGAACTGGGTACGGTCCATACGGCCACGACGAACTGCGTAGCGCATAATTTCACGTTCGGAAGTACGGATTTGCTCATGCGTACCACGAATCATTTCAGAAATAATATCAAAGAGGCGCGGAGTAAACTTAAACATCATAAATACAGATGCCAGAGCCTCAAGTGCAGCCTTTGCTTCTGCACTATCACGACCATGCTTTTCAATTACTGACTTAGTTTGTTGCCAGACTGTCTCAAGCTCGGTGAAACGAACTTTGGCAATTTCAGGATCCGGGCCCGAATCTGCTTCTGAATCATCATCTGATTCAGATTCTTCCTCTTCTTCTTCATCGTCATCAAGTTTAACTTCCTTGGTCGATTTCGAAGCAGTTTCATCTTCATCTTCTTCCAGTACAGCATCTTCTATCACTTCAGGAATTTCTTCATCAGATTCCGGATCAAGATAGCCTGAAAGAATATCGGCCAGACGACGTTCGCCTTCTTGATAATCTTTATATTCTTTTAATACAACTTCAACTGCATTTGGCCAGTAAGCAATAGAGTGAAGAACGTCGCGAATACCTTCTTCAATACGTTTAGCAATACTGATCTCGCCTTCACGGGTTAAAAGCTCGACAGTACCCATTTCGCGCATATACATACGTACAGGGTCTGTAGTACGGCCTGGCTCATTTTCAACTGAAGCAAGAACAGCTGCAGCTTCTTCTTCGGCTACCTCATCGGCAGCTTCGGCGTTATCCTCAAACATCGCATCATCAGATTCAGGAGCACGTTCGTGTACAGGAATACCCACATCCTGAAGCATCTGGATAATGTCTTCAATCTGTTCACTTTCAGTGATTGAGTCTGGGAGATGATCGTTAACCTCAGCGTAAGTTAGGTAACCTTGTTCTTTGCCTCGGCTAATCAGAGCCGCTACTTGAGAAGTAGGGGAATGCATATCGCTCATCTTTGCTTACTCTTCGTTGAATCTGTGGCAGTGAAAAACCGTGCATGATAGCACAA
Source organism: Acinetobacter sp. FL (assembly GCF_040744925.1). Classification (NCBI taxonomy): domain Bacteria; kingdom Pseudomonadati; phylum Pseudomonadota; class Gammaproteobacteria; order Moraxellales; family Moraxellaceae; genus Acinetobacter; species Acinetobacter sp. FL. The sequence goes on from NZ_CP160437.1 coordinate 735,643, forward strand.
ATCGCATCAAAATTTTCTGATTTGATCAGTCAAGCATGATTTTATAAATAGATTTCATTTCACAATTATTGTTGAATGTTGGGCTAAAATTATTTTTTTCAAGTGAATGGCCTAAATTTTGTCAGGTTAAACCCATCACTCAGTTAGTCCTCCATAAATACACAATTTTGCCGTTAAAAAAAAGAGTTATTTAACTGGAATTCTCAAAAAAAACAAATAAATCTTGACAATTAAAATGAAGAAAGATAAATAGCGCCTAGGCCCATTCACATTTTTCTACTACGAGGTAGTTTTAGTGTCTTCTACAGATTTTGAATTAGATGATAACTACGGTGATGATGATGTCAGCTTTGATGAGGCGTCGAGTAAAATCAGCGCAAAAGAATCATTGGAAAAACGTCGTCTGATCGATGACCTGCTAGCTCAACGTCGCCTGGAACGAGAACTGAAAGATTTTGATTACGACTTTGATGACGATGATCTCGACGATGACGAATAAACCCGATTGGGCATCCCGTCGAGAAATGCTATTCTAGGCTTAATTTATTAATTTGGATTCAAGATGAGTGCTTTAGATTTAGACCTGTTGAGCGAGTATCTAGATGGTGACCAAAATGAGTATGGTCTAGATTTTGCAGCAACTCACGGTTTTTTATGTGCTATTGCGGTTGGCCCGAAGTTTGATCGCTGGCTTGAAGAGCTGTTTGATAATAATCACAAGAAAGTGCCAGCAGAAATTATTACCCAAATCAAGCTCTGGTTGACTTCACTTCAGCAAAATCTTGCCAATGAAGAGGGTATCGAGTTTCCCTTTGAAATTGAGGAAGCTGATGTAGAATCCAGCTTGGGCGACTGGTCAGTTGGTTTTGTCGATGCCATGTTCTTAAATGAGGAAGCCTGGTTTACGCCAGAGTTTGAAGATCAGTTGGTAGACTTAACCTTGCCGATTATGGTGTTCAGTGGCGTTGATGAAGAAGATCCGCAGATGGAATCTTTCCGTCGTAATGGCCAGTTGATGGATGAATTGGCAGAGGAAATTCCAGAGAATCTCAATGAACTCTATCTGATGTACCATACGCCAGAATAGTTTCTCTTAAAGAAAAACACCCTCATGCAGGGTGTTTTTTTATAGTTTTTTGCCAGAATCAGATAATTATCATGAGTATAGTTATAATTCACAGGGAATTTCGTCAAAATTTAGCAGACTAAAATTACAGCTGTGAAAGTTCGGCTATGATAAAAAATGCTGCTAAGAGAAATGTTTTTTCTTCCAGTAGCACTTAAATACAAAACAGAGTGCAATAATCACAACAATAGCCAAGACCATATTGCCGACATTACTCATCAGCGCATGCATCTTGTCCTGATTTTCACCCAGATAGAAACCCACACATGCAAGAAATGTCGTCCAGATCACTGTGCCCAGCCCGCTATAAAGCATGAACTTCCAGAATGGCATTCGGCTCATACCTGCGGGAATGCTGATCAGTGAGCGTACGGCAGGTACCATGCGACCCAAGAATACAATCCGATGCCCATAATGTTCAAACCATTTCAAGGCTTTAATAACATCAGCTCTCTTGATGAAAAGATATTTACCGTACCGGTCTACCAGATCAAGCAGTCTGTCCTGAGGAATTTTTCTGCCAATCCAGTAGAGTAGGGCCGCTGCCAGTAATGAACCACAGCTACCAGCAATAATGATACCCACTAAAAGCAATTCACCTTTTGACGCCACATAACCGGCAGACGGCATAATAACTTCAGAAGGGATAGGAGGAAAAATGTTGTCCAGAAACATCAGTAAGGCTATTCCCAGATAGCCTAACTGTTCCATGATTGAAATAACCCACTCATCAAGATTCATAGATCAGCTCACGTCATTCAGTTTAGGTATTTATACTTTGCAGTGAAAACCAATCTTTTATTTTATTCTGTCTAAATCATGTAAGTAGATGAGTTTATTCCTGATAATTGACTAAAGTATGAATATAGACTTTTCGCAAGAAGTAGGCAAAACACAAAGGCAGCGTACCAATACAGAGTAAGGAAAGAAACATTCCTTTCAAATGATAGGCAATAAACAGCGCAAAGATGATACCGATCATTGCACCTAATAAGACTATAAAAATATGGGGTTGTTTTTCTAGCTCAGCCTGAATCTGATTAGACTGTAAAGAATGGATGCTTGAAGAAGCTGGATATTCAGTATGCTCACTAATTTCCATAAATCTGGCCTTCCTGCAAATGAATCTGAATGGTTTTATTCACATATTTGCCTATAAGAGTAATATCTATAGACTTATAAATTTTTTATGGTGAATAGAAGGTAACAAAATCTAACAGTGTGTAGATTAGCAAGATCAATGAGCAATACAATAAGCTTCAGATAGTGAAAATGTAGAAAACTATAGCGGGTTTGCGAGTGAATGTGATAAAACGTAAAAACCGCATCAAAACTAATGCGGTTTTTAACATATAGATTACATTAAAGAATTATAGACGTTTACGTTTTGCTGCAGCAATTTGAGACTGACGCATACGGAAACCTGCCTTCTGTTTTTCTGTTGTTTTATCTATACAGTACTTGCAAGATACGCCATGTTCATAGCTGTGCAGTTCAATTTCTTCAGGCGTTAATGGCCATCCACATGCATGGCATTTACTGTGCTGTCCTTCTTCCACGCCATGAGTAACAGCAGTACGCCCATCAAAGACAAAACATTCACCTTCCCAGAGACTTTCTTCCGGTGGTGTTTCTTCTAGGTATTTTAAAATACCGCCTTTGAGATGGTAAACCTCATTGAAACCTTCTTGTAAAAGTAATGAAGTTGATTTTTCACATCGAATGCCCCCTGTACAGAACATCGCAATTTTTTTGTCTTTATACTGTTCAAGGTTCTTTTTTACGTACTCGGGAAATTCACGGAAGGTTTCAGTTTTAGGGTCAATTGCGCCCTTAAATGTACCCGCCTTATACTCATAGTCGTTTCGTGTATCAATCAGAATTACATCATCGCGTGCAATGAGTTCATTCCATTCTTTCGGGTCAAGATAATGGCCGACCAGGTCACGTGGTTTTACCGGTACACCGAGCGTTACGATTTCTTTTTTTAGCTTGATTTTCATTTTACGAAATGGTTTGTCAGCACTATGGGACTCTTTATATTCCATTTCGTTAAACCCTTCGCCCAGCAAAAACTGATGAAGAGTATCAATAGCATTGCGGTCGCCTGCTACAGTCCCGTTAATACCTTCTCCTGCTACAATAAGAGTCCCACATAGGTTCATAGCTTGCACCAGATCAAGAAGACGCTGCTGAAGATCGGCTGGATCTTGAACTTCTTTAAATTGATATAGTGCGGCAACAACCCAGTCAGTGGTCGCTTGCTGTTCTACAGGTGCAAGCTGTTCTACAGTAGCGTTCATGGAAGACTCCAAATGTATTAAGATAGGAAATTAAGGCGCGTATTTTAGCGCGAATTTTATGAAGAAGCGAGAAAACCATATGGCTGTTATGGTTTTTATTGAAAGGAGCCTGTCTTGAATACTGAACGCCGTATCCCATCCCTGACACCGTGTGCTGGACGTTGTTCAACTGTATTTGGTGATCAGGTCTGTCGGGGGTGCCGGCGTTTTAATCATGAAGTGATCCAGTGGAATACGTATACAGTTGAAGAGCGTATGGCAGTGTGGCAACGACTCGATGCCCAGCTGGACCAGATTTTAGTACCTATGCTCCCGATGGCCCAGCTGGCACAAGTTGAGGAGTTCGTTTTATCAAAACGGGTACGTCTGCTGGAAAATGCGAGTCAGGGACGCAAGTTATACCATGCACTTAAAATCTGTGAAAAAAATAAGAATCTGGCTGAAGAGAGTGGTTTGGGTATCAGTACTGACCAAATTAAACCATTATGGCAACTATTTGAGCAAAAAGTATTGGCTTTGGCTAAAGCCAGTTATGAACTGGCTTGGTTGCGGGCAGGGGATATACGACAAAATCTGCTGTATATGGAAGATGATGAGTAAGCCTCCTGAGAGGCTATTCTAAAAGTCTGTTAAGTTTTAGATTTGATGTTGCATGCGGTATTGAACCAGCTCTTCTATGGTAATTACGGTAAGGTGATGAGTCTGGGCATATGCCAGTACCTGAATACCTGTAGCCATAGTTCCGTCAGGATTGGTCAGCTCACATAACACCCCTGCCGGTTTAAGGCCAGCCATACGTGCCAGATCTATACTACCTTCGGTATGTCCGCGACGAACCAGCACACCGCCATCTCGTGCGCGCAAGGGAAAAACATGGCCGGGACGATTTAAATCACTTGCCACAGCGCCGTCTTTAATTGCAGCATGAATAGTAGTTACCCGGTCTTTTGCTGAAACGCCAGTCGTTACCCCCTGAGCTGCTTCAATAGTTACTGTAAAAGCAGTATGGAAATGGCTGGAATTGTGCTTCACCATTGGCGAAAGTTCTAAGTGATCTGCAGCTTGTTCGGTAAGACATAAACAGACGATGCCAGAACCATCGCGAATCATGCGAGCCATGGTTTCAACATTGAGAGTTTCAGCAGCTACAATCAGATCAGCTTCATTTTCCCGGTCAAAATCATCCATAACCAGTACAGGCTTACCCTGGCGAATATCTTCTAGAGCTTGCTGAATACGTTGCTCAGCAGGAGATAAAGCGGAAAAAAACAGTTCGGGTTGAATTAAACTAGACATATGAAACGCTCACGTAAATGAAAATACAGTGGAACATTTCAGGACAGATATGAAATATATAACGACCCCTATATAAATATACATAAGGGTAATCTCGTCTTCTTTCATCCGGACTATACCGTCGGCTTTGGAATTGCACCAAATCTGCGTAGTACTTTAAATAGGTAATACGCTCGTGGGCTTGCTGATTTTATATTGAAACAACTTTACCACCGGTGGGGAATTTCACCCCGCCCTGAAGCGATGTAGCTCAATTATAATGCAATTTTAAGTGAATAATCATGTTTTTCTATAGAACGATCGGTTCTATATTTAGAATAAATTAGTCTAAATGCCTTTTGGGTACGTTATTACTGTATGAAATTTAAGATACTTTTTCTGTAAAGTGCAGCTATAAATATAAAAAAGCCCATACATGGGCTTTTTAAGATTATCTTTTTTACTTTAAGCGACCTGAACCGGTATGCAGTTAGCAGTATGATTTACCGTATTGTCAGGGTTGGCATAGACGAGACGCGGTTTATGCGCATTGGCTTCAACTTCGGTAAAATCACCAAAGGTGGCAATGATGACTAAATCTCCAACATCTGCCTGATGAGCTGCACCGCCATTTACAGAGATAATCCCTGAGTTTTCTTCACCACGAATTGCATAAGTGGCAAAGCGTTTGCCATTAGTTACGTTCCATACATGGATTTCTTCATATTCGCGGATGCCAGCTAGATCCATCAGAACGCCATCAATTGCACAAGAACCTTCATAATGAAGTTCAGCATGAGTTACTACCGCACGATGAATTTTGCATTTTAATAAACGAGATAGCATGGCTAGCGTCTCCTTGGTCGACCAAGATAGGTCTTAGGGTTAAATCAATCACTTGATACAGAGTGCAATAAAGCAACTGCTGCGCATTTTGCTCTTAAATAAGCGTCAAGGCAAGATGGATTATTCAGTAATGCAGGTTTTTATCAGCCCGGTTTGTAAGCATTAATCTGGTTCATGGCCTGCTGTATTTCACCATTGACCAGTAACTTGATTTTACTTAATGCATGGCTAATCGCATCATCCATAAGCTCTTGCTCACTGCGCGGGGCTTTGCTGAGGACATGTCCTGAAACACGCTCTTTAGAACCTGGATGCCCAATACCAATACGCAAACGATGAAAATCAGGACCGGTATGCGGAGTAATGTCCCGAAGCCCGTTATGTCCGCCGTGGCCGCCACCTGTTTTCAGCCGGATAATACCAGGATTCATATCGAGTTCGTCATGTGCTACTAGCATTGACTGGGGATTAATTTGATAGAATTTTGCGAAGGGTACCACACTCTGCCCCGAACGGTTCATAAATGTAGTGGGTAACAAGAGTCGGATATCTTGTCCTTCGATTTGACCACGACCGCTAATTCCATGGAATTTAGGATCATTTTTAAGAGTAATGCCATATTGTTCTGCCAGACGTTCGACAAACCAGAAGCCGGCATTGTGGCGGGTTTGGGCATACTCAGTACCTGGGTTGCCCAAACCAATAATCAGTGAAATGTTAGACACTAATTTTGCCTTTTAGCACTTATGCGCGTTTGAAATCAGCGTGCATAGGTGTATTTTTAGCTGGGTGACGCTGAAGCGCTTGAATTTTTACGCTTTCAGTTTTGTCGCCTACAACAATTTCAATAACTTCTTCAAAAAAAGCATTGTTTTCTAAAGCTTTTACAAGCTGACGAAGTTCTAGGGTAATTGCTACAGGTTCAGCATCACCACCATAGATGATTGCTGGAAGTTGAGCAGCGTGACGAAGGCGGCGGCTCGCACCTTTCCCTTGTACATCTGCAGCACGCGCTTGAGCGTTTAATGTAAAATTAGCCATGAGATATTCCTCATTGAGTTTAAGTTAAACCAGACTTGCGACCAGTCTGGTGAATAGAAAACCCCAGCTTATGCCAGGGTTTATAAAAAATCTGCGCTATTATAAGTAACTATCGAACATTGCGCTAATAGATTCTTCGTTATTGATACGACGAATTGTTTCAGCAACCATGCTAGCTACCGATACCTGACGAATTTTGCCAAGCTCAAGTGCTTCTTGTGAAAGAGGAATTGTGTCACATACGACCAGCTCATCAATCACAGAGTTCTTCAGGTTTTCAAGTGCCTTACCAGATAATACTGGGTGAGTTGCATAAGCAACCACTTTACGGGCACCGAAAGTTTTCAATGCATCAGCTGCTTTACAAAGCGTACCAGCAGTATCAACCATGTCATCAACAATGACACAATCACGGTCTTTTACATCACCAATCAGATGCATTACCTGTGATTCATTGGCTTTTTGACGACGCTTGTCAATAATAGCCAGATCGATATCACCCATCTGTTTTGCAACTGCGCGTGCACGTACAACACCACCTACGTCAGGTGAAACCACCATCAGGTTATGATGTGACTGTTGACGAAGATCAGCAAGCAGTGCAGGGGTACCATAGATATTATCTACAGGAATATCGAAGAAACCCTGGATCTGGTCGGCATGCAGGTCAATCATCACTACACGGTCTATACCGACAGTGGTGAGCATGTCAGCAACGACTTTAGCAGTAATAGGCACACGAGCAGAACGTGGACGACGGTCTTGACGAGCATAACCGAAGTAAGGAATGACAGCAGTAATACGACCAGCACTTGCACGGCGCAATGAATCAGCCATAACCAGAATTTCCATCAGGTTATCGTTGGTCGGTGCACAGGTAGGCTGAACAATAAAGACGTCTTTACCACGTACATTTTCAGTAATTTCTACTGCAATTTCACCATCAGAGAAACGGCCTACAGAAGCAGCTCCCAGCGGAATGTGTAAATGGCTTACGACTTTTTGAGCGAATTGTGGATGAGCGTTTCCACTAAAAACGACAAGATTGGGCATGAAGCACCCTTGGCGGTTGGCATGTATGGAATGAGATGGCAGGGGTAGCTGGATTCGAACCAACGAATGGCGGGATCAAAACCCGCTGCCTTACCACTTGGCGATACCCCTAATGCGGCAGAACTTTAATATTTTTGCATGGTTATGTCAAGGTAAATTAACACGAACTTGCAAATGAACGTTCTATCTTTTTACAGGAAAATGGCAGGGGCGGCTGGATTCGAACCAACGGATGGCGAGATCAAAACCCGCTGCCTTACCACTTGGCGACGCCCCTAAAATGGATGATTGTATTGATGGCAGGGGCGGCTGGATTCGAACCAACGGATGGCGAGATCAAAACCCGCTGCCTTACCACTTGGCGACGCCCCTAATACAAACATCTACAGGTAAAATTGATGGCAGGGGCGGCTGGATTCGAACCAACGGATGGCGAGATCAAAACCCGCTGCCTTACCACTTGGCGACGCCCCTATCAATTTACTTTCAACTGACATAATGGAGACTCATCTAAACTATGAACCAGGTAAGCTTTACATGGTGCATTCTTTAAAATATCGTCTGGCTTCATGTCAGAAGTCAGTTCAGTGAAAACACAAGCACCTGTACCTGTAAGCCGTGCAGTACCGAATTGATCGAGATAACGCATGGCTTCATCAACCTCTGGATATAAACCTCTGGCCAGTGGCTCAAAGTTATTTCCGAAAGCAGATGGCTTTAACTGATAGGCGCAAAATGTAGTGGGCTTCGTATTTCTTGTCAATGTTTTTTGTGAAAAAAGCAGTTGAGTGCTGATAAAACAGTCAGGTTTGAGCACTATGTATTGTTTCGGTTCTAAGTTAATGAAACTTAACTGTTCTCCAATTCCTTCTGCCCAAGCGTTGTGACCATATACAAAAACAGGTACATCCGCTCCAAGATGTGCACCATATTCAGCCAACTGTTCAATTGTTAAACCGCAATCCCAGAGCTGATTTAATATAATCAGTGTAGTGGCAGCATTGGATGATCCCCCACCTAATCCTGCACCCATCGGAATATTTTTCTCAATTTTGATCTGTACACCAGAAGAATTTTTAGTGTGTGATTTAAGTAATAATGCAGCTTTGTAGATTAGATTCTGTTCAAGCTGTACATTACCTAGACCTTCAATGTGAATTTTTCCAGTCATGTTGACTTCAAATTCCAACCAGTCATATAGGTCAATTAGTTGAAAAATACTCTGTAACTCATGGTAGCCATTTTCACGACGACCTGTAATATGTAAAAACAGATTAAGTTTAGCGGGTGAGGGAACTCGGATCATACTAAATACCACAGCTGAAAACAGATTAGCGATTCTGGATCAGCATTGTAATACGGTTTTCTTGGCCATTATCAAGTGACTGTTTTAAAATCAGTTTATTGGGTTGTTGGGCATTGCCATTATAGCTTAATTCGACATTCCAGTCCTGTTCCTGAATGGTACTGATCCGTTGCTGTTCATCTTTTTTAATTTTAGCATTCAAGCTTGCCGGTCTGCCTTGGACCCAGTGTACGAGGTGAGTAATCGGTGCCTGCCATCCAGTAGCACGTTCCAGTAGCTCTTCAGGTGTTGTTGCGCGAATCAGACCTGTCTTTGCACTATTCAGTGTGACTTCTCCCGGACGGCCTTGAATTTGTGTTTTGCCTACGCCTAAGATGCCCGTCAGTTCAATATCGAAATTATCCTGCTGCTGTTCCCAGTTAAAAAATGCACTCCCTGACTGCTTGGGAGTTTTTACCCCAATTTTTCCCTGCAGATTAAATTGATTGTTTTCTGGCTGGGTGTTAACCGGATTTTGAGGTTGGGTATATTGCTGACAGCCGGTAAAAGCCAGAGTTGCCGTAGCGCACAAAGCGAGTCCCAGTTTAGAAAAAGAACGCATGAAAGTTTAACTCTATTTAAATTGTTGAGGTAACAATAACGCATCTAACTGATCCAATTGCGGATCATTATGATATTTTTGTTTAAGCTGTTTTAACACTTCACTAAATTTTGTGAGTGAACCCTGCATATAAAGTGCTTTAGCGTAGCGTACGCCAATTTTCAGGTTCTGACTTAGGCTGTAGGCCTTGGCCAGTACCCGGACGGCAGTATCATAATCATTTTGCAATATGCAGACGTACCCGAGTGTGTCGAGTATTGAGGCTTGTTCCGGCGCATACTCAAGTGCATGCTCTGCATACTGGCGCGCTTCATTTAGACGCCGGTTTTGCAGAGCGAGAGTGTAAGCATATGCATTCAGGTAAGTTGGACTGTTTGGTTCTATTTCCAGCAAATGTTTGAGTGTCTGGTCCAGTTTTTCCCGGTCTTGAAAAGGATCAAGCAATAAGACTTGGGCATAGATCAGCTCCGGGTCATCTGGCAGGTTTTTAACTGCTTCATCAAGTAAGGCCAGCGCTGCTTTTTTATTTCCCGTCTTTTTCAAGATTTCTGCCTGAACCTGGTATAAAAAACTGGCATGCTGTGGATAATTGACACGTTCCTGAGTAAGAAAACGCAAGGCATCATTCAGCTGGTTTTGCTTTTCAAAAATAGTGACCAGATTCCGTCGTGATACAGTGTATAGACTACCGTCCACCAGACGATAATAAGCTTTCGCTGTTTCGTAATGCTGTTTCCGCTCGGCATTTACTGCCAAATAGTAATAAGCCTCATTCTGATACTGATCAGAATAACGTAGCTCTACCAGATATTTTTCTGCCTGCTCATATTGTTTGAGGTCAATACTGGTTAATCCGGCAATAAATAATGCCTCTTCAGCATCTGGCCACTGTTTTAAAATACCTTGAAGCTTTTTTAAGGCTGATTCGGCCTGATTGGATTTGACCAGAAAGCGGACCTCTGCCAGCCGGATATCCAAATTATATTTCTGTTTACGGCTTGATTTTTCCAGCCATTGCTGGGCTGCTAGCTGGTCATTCTGAGCCATTAACAGGTTGGCCTTCATCAGAATAAAACCAGTAACTTTGGGCCGCTTGCGCAGTGCCTGATTGATAGTCACTAAAGCCTGCTCTAGCTGACCATTTTGTGCTTCCAGACCAGCGATTAAAACCAGAATAGAAGGATTATTTTTTTCCTTACTGCTACGTAAGGCATTTAAAAGTATCTCGCGATCTTCTGGAAGCTCTGGGGCAATCCCTGCCAGAATCTGTTCCAGATCAGCATTTGGATCAATATTAAGAATTTTATTCAGGGTATCGGCGGCAAGCTCATATTCATGCGCTTTCAGAGAAATATGGGCCAGATAAAATAAAGCCGGGACATCTTGAGGTTCGTGAACCACCCAGTGTGTCGCGATGTCTAAGGCTGCTTTCAGATCATTCTGTTCGAGGGCAACATTCAGGGCACGCTGTTTGATAGTGGTTGAATTACTTTTAATGGCCAGTACAGTATAGTTATGCAACGCAGTAGGAATATCACCGTAAGCGAGTGCAAATTCGGCAATCATGCTTTGTTTTAAGGCATTATAGTTAGAATTTTCATGATAAATATCGCCCGATGCCCTAAGATGAGCGGTCGAGGCTATGCTACCTACCAGTAAGACTGTGGTAGAATATCGCCGTATAGTCATGCCGGATAGTCGGCTATTGATTTGACGCAATTTTTATTGATCCAGCTAATGCTTTTTATGACACCGATGTTGCACAATAACATAAATTTAGTGAAATGATGATCTGATATGTCTTTCTTTGCATTAGGGGTCAACCATCAAACTGCTTCTGTAGAGTTGCGAGAACAGATCGCTTTTAACCCTGAGCGGTTAAACGCTTTATTTGCCAAGCAAAGTCAGCATCCTGTCTTGAATGATATGGTGGTGGTCTCGACCTGTAACCGAACAGAAGTCTATGCCATGGCAGAGCATGCTGATATGGTATTGGACTGGCTCGCCCATGCAAATGGTTTAGATGTCAATCAGCTCATCAAACATACTTACCGTTATGAAGATGCTCAGGCGATTACTCACTTGATGCGTGTTGCCAGCGGTTTAGACTCTTTAATGCTGGGTGAACCGCAGATTCTGGGTCAAGTAAAACAGGCACTGTCGATTGCAAAAGAAGCCCATATGGTTTCACCGGCACTAAACCGCATTTTTGAATATGCCTTCTATGCAGCTAAACGTGTACGTTCAGAAACTGCTGTAGGTAGTCATGCAGTCTCTATGGGTTATGCAGTTGCTCAGCTTGCCCTGCAGGTCTTTAGCCAGCCACAAGAGTTGACTGTAATGGTTGTGGCTGCTGGAGAGATGAACAGTTTAGTAGCTAAACACCTAGCTGAAATGGGTGTAGGTAAAATCCTGATCTGTAATCGTAGTCGCGAGCGGGCAGAGAATTTGGCGCAGGAGATTGCTCATCAGGTAGAGGTCGAAATTCTGGAATTTTCGGAACTGGCCAGTAACTTGTACCGTGCTGATGTAATCTCAAGCTGTACAGGCAGCCTGTATCAGGTAATTTCTTATCGTGATGTGAAAACAGCATTAAAAAAACGGCGCTACCAGCAGATGTTAATGGTAGATCTGGCTGTTCCGCGTGATATTGAGCCAAAAGTCGCGTCACTAGATGGTGTATATCTGTATGGCGTTGATGACCTGCAAAGTGTTATTGACGAGAACCTTGCCCAGCGACGTCAGGCTGCGGTTGAAGCTGAAATTATGGTTAACCAGCTGGCGACCCAGCTTATTACCCATCAAAAGGTCCAGCAGGCTGGCAGTACTATCGCTGCTTATCGTGAACAGGGCCAGCACTTGACTGAATATGAGTTGCAGTTGGCGCTGGAGCATTTGCAGGCTGGAAAAGATGCGGCTGAAGTCCTGCAAAACTTTTCCCATCGTCTCACTCAGAAATTATTACATCCGACTTCAATTCTGCTAAAGCAGGCAGCTCAGGAAGAAGATCCCTCATATTTTGAGTGGTTACAGGACGGTTTGCAGGGGATATTTGACCGTCAGCGTAAACTTAAAAAATAATTTGAAAACAGCTTAAACCTTATGAATGCAATAATCTTAAGCTGATTTTCTTGGTCAGTTCATTGAGTTGCTGCCGCAGATTGCGTGATTCAATAAGTGAAATGGGTGATTTTAGTTTCTGTTTTAAGTATTTTTCCTGCAGGCCCAAGGCATATTCTTTAGCAAGCTTGTCTGCCATTTCTGGTGCCGGAATCAGGCTTTCAATATTGGTACGCTGTAAAATATCCGCAACCGCATGACAATACATACTGCACGCGCCAAGCACATAATAGACAGCCAGTTCCTGATCATCCGGTAGTTCATCAAAGATTTTATCTAATATTGCCAGTATTTGTGCCAGCAATTCATCCGGATGAATAAAAGCACGCAGAGTTTCAAAGTGAATATACAGATAAGGATGCCGTATCAGCATAGCGATGGCGAAATCTTCATCCTTGGTGCGGATATTAAAAGAGAGTGATGCATCATTACTAAGTTTCGGAGTAAAACGCTTGCCTAGGCCGAGCTTTTCTTTAAATGACTGAGTGAGCAGATAGCGAAATGATCCATGTTTAGGTAACAGGTCGGTAAGCTCCCTGAGCTCGCCCATTACCTGACTTTTACCCTCAGGTGAAGAAACATCTCGCTGTTGCGTGAGATGTGCAAATACAAAATCGGATAACAGGGGGGCCTGTTCAAGTAAACGCTGAAAATTTTCCAGTCCTTCACGACGGATCAGAGAATCGGGATCATGCTGGTCGGGTAAAACAAAAAATTTCAGTTCACGGCCATCATTTAATAAAGGCAGAGCAATTTCCAGTGTTCGCCGGGCTGCCTTTTGACCTGCAGCATCTCCATCAAACGCAATCGTAATCCGGTTATTCTGTCTGAATAAAATATTAAGATGTTCAGTATTGCTGGCTGTTCCAAGAGTTGCTACTGCACCGCTAATCCCGTATTGCTGCAATGCAATAACATCCATATAGCCTTCGACCATTAACCAGTCTTGAGCTTTCTGCTTGCGACCTTCATAAAGGCCGTACAATAACTGATTCTTATGGAAGACTTCAGAATCTGGCGAGTTAATATATTTGGGTTTGATCTCATCATTTAATGCACGCCCCCCAAAACCCACTACACGGCCCTTACTGTCCCGGATTGGGAAAATAACCCGGTCACGAAGTAAGTCAAAGTCACGTCCGCTTTCACTAGAGCGAATCAGCCCTAGCTGTTTCAGACCTTCAATATCATAGGGGAACGCCTTTTCCAGATGCTGCCAGTCCTCTGGTGCATAGCCCAAGCGCCAGAACTGGACTGCATCTTGACTTAACCCTCGCTGTTTAAAGTAAAATTGTGCGCTTTGACTTTTAGGTAACTGCTGTTCATAAAACTGAGCAATATTCTCTAGCAGATCATACAAGTTACCTTCCTGTACTGGTACATCTGTCACATTTTCAAATTGTTCAAACGGATCAAAACTCTGAAATTCAACGAAAGGATCAATCGGAGTATAAGGTGTATTTGTGATAGGAGACTGGATCTGTTCTTTAGCCTGCGCGGCAGGAGCCTGAACCGGCTTGCTAACTTTTTTGATTTCACGTTTATAGGACAGGCGCTTATTGTCCTGATTGTCTTTTGGCAGTTCAATACCAGTCTGGCTTGCCAGGTCTTTCATAACATCAACAAAATTACGGCTGTCGATATCCATTAAAAAACGTATGGCATTGCCATTGGCCTGACAGCCAAAGCAGTGGTAATACTGCTTGTCACGGTAGACATGGAAAGAGGGTGACTTTTCCTGGTGAAAAGGACAACAGCCAGAATAAGTCCGTCCGGTTTTTTTAAGTTTTACGCGTTGGCCAATCAGATCAACAATATCAGTACGATCCAGGATCTGATCAATCGTATGCTGTGGAATTGCCATAAGAAAAAGCCATTATTTTATATACTTTAACCATAAAAACGCTGACCTGAAGTCTTGCTTTAAGGACTATTCAGTTGCTATCACTTGAACTAAACAGTCCTGTACAGAATCTAGCCGTCTTTACTGAAAAAAAGAAGGGGGGGAAAGTATTTTAACTTTCCCCCCCGAAAAAAGCGACCATCTGGTCGAGATTATTCGTTTGGAGTTTCTGTAGCTATATCAGCCGGTGGTTTGGCGAGCATTGGTGTATGTTGCTGTCCATTTTCAGATTTACCGAGCATACCTAAGCTCAGACGGTTGAGCCAGCTACGTTCTTCTGAAGAATGACTAGAGGTTTCCTGCGATACTTCACTTGCAGCACTGTTTTTGGCTTCACGGCCAAAAATTCCCAGTGTAGCGCGGTTAAGCAGGCTGGCATCTCTGCGGGCGGCACGCAGGTTTACACTGCCATTACTACGCACCAGTTCCGGATAGTTTAGTTTTAAGACGTCTACATACTGCTGTGATGAAGCCTGATCGCCCAGCTTGTCATAAGCGTAAGCCATGGTAGCTAAAGCTTCTGGAATTTGAGGAGTCTGCGGATAATGTTCAACTACCCACTGCGCCCGCTCCAGAGCAGCAACCCAAGCTTTACGCTTTAGATTATAGCGTGCTACGTTCATTTCATTTTCAGCCAGTTCCTGACCAATAAACTTCATGCGCTGTGCAGCATCTACTGCATACTGACTGCTTGGATAGCGACGAATAAAATCAACAAAGTTTTGGTAAGCTACTTTTAAATAGCTAACATCACGGTGTGATTGCTGCAAAGAAGTATAACGCAGCAAGCCATCATAATTCTGTTCCATGTTAGCTACACCACGTACGTAATAAGCGTAGTCAACATTAGGGTGCTGTGGATTTAAACGGATAAAACGTTCAGCCAGAGCAATCGCCCCTTCATAATCTTTTTGCTGGAATTTAACGTAAAGCAGCTCAAGTTGTGCCTGCTGCGCATATTGTCCGGTCGGGAAGTAGGTGTCCAGTGCCTCTAGCTGTTTTGCAGCATCAGAATATTGACCACGTTCAAGCGCACGTTCGGCTTTATTGAAATAAACCTGTTCGCTTGACTGTGGGCCAGTATCGACAACTTCTTTTTTTGGATTGCTGCTACAGCCCACTAATGCAGATGCCATGCCTAAAGATAAAGCAAGCATCGTAACTTTATAACGTGGTAGCGACATAAAAACTCCTCTGTTAATCGGGCAATGAGCTACAATTGCGCTATTAAACCACTTTTGTCTCGATGATCAAATGACTTCAGCACAATCTTCTAATTCTACTTTCCCTGAAACTGATTTCAATTTACTTGAAGATTCTGAGGATGCAGATAACCATACTTCAGAGCCGACTGCAACACGTTTATCGTTGCAGTTTCAATTGGATGAAAGCTATCTCGGGCAGCGTATTGACCAAGCAGCAGCACTAGTCTGGAATGAATTTTCCAGAGAGAAACTTAAACAATGGATTAAAGACGGCCATTTGTTAGTAAATGGTAACAATGTCAAACCTAAATACAAGTGTGAGGGCAATGAGCTGCTTACGCT
Source organism: Acinetobacter sp. FL (assembly GCF_040744925.1). NCBI lineage: Bacteria > Pseudomonadati > Pseudomonadota > Gammaproteobacteria > Moraxellales > Moraxellaceae > Acinetobacter > Acinetobacter sp. FL. The sequence continues at coordinate 751,764 of NZ_CP160437.1, forward strand.
TGAGGCAGAGCTGGAAATTCAGACTGCCAGCCAGCCAGAAAATATTCCGCTTGATATTATTTATGAAGATGATGACATTATTGTCATTAATAAAACCGTAGGAATGGTCGTACATCCAGGTGCAGGAAATGGGTCGGGCACTCTGGTCAATGCGCTGCTTTACCATTATCCGAAATCTAATGAACTGGCCCGTGCCGGACTGGTCCACCGGATTGATAAAGATACTAGCGGTCTGCTGGTGGTTGCAAAAAACCTTGAGGCCCAGTTCTCTTTAAGCAAACAGTTGGCAAAAAAGACTGTCTACCGGATTTATGATTTAGTTGTTTATGGAAATATTGTAGCCGGTGGAACCATCGATGAGCCAATCAAACGCCATCCTGTCGATCGCGTTAAAATGGCCATATTACCGGGTGGTAAAGAAGCGGTTACTCACTATAACGTGAAAGAGCGATTTAAAGACTTTACCCGTGTTCAGGCACAGCTTGAAACCGGTCGTACTCACCAGATCCGGGTCCATTTTAGTTATATCGGTTATGGCCTGGTTGGTGACCCGGTCTATATGAGCCGGGTACGTGTACCTGCCGGAGCTTCTGAAGAGCTGGCTGATACTTTGCGCAGTTTTAAACGGCAGGCATTACATGCTGCCAAGCTTGGTCTAGTTCATCCGCGTACAGGCGAGAATATGATGTTTGAGGCGCCGTGGCCTGAAGACTTTAAGCGTTTAATTGAAGTACTTCGTCAAGAGAATGCTGCTTATTAATTCATTAACACGGGAAATTTGACATGCAGTTTGTTTCAGGGCTTCCATCAGGTGTATATGCAGGACAGACACGTATCTGGCATCCAGGTACATTAACTTCAGCAAAACCGGAACTTGCGGGCTTTAATCTGGCTTTGCACGTGCAGGATGATACGCAGCGAGTACAAGCTCACCGGATGATCTTGCTGGAAGGACTGGCAGGCTATGGTGTAGATAAAATCACATGGATGACTCAAACTCATAGCACGATCTGTCATACGATTAATGAAGCACTTCCATTCGAAGCTCTTATTGGTGATGGTTTAATTACCCAGAAGAAAGCTCATGCCTTGATGATGATGACAGCAGACTGCTTGCCTGTAGTGATGGGAAATGCACAAGGCACTGAAGTTGCCAATCTGCATGCGGGTTGGCGTGGACTTGCAGGTGGTATTATTGAAAATACCATTACTGCCATGCAAGACAGGCCTAGTTGGGCCTGGTTAGGTGCGGCGATTAGTCAGTCCTGTTTTGAAATTGGTGCAGAGGTCAAGGCAGCATTCTGTCATAAATATGCGGAAGTTGAATCGGCCTTTATATCAGGGCGCTCAGGGAAGTATTATGCCGATCTTTATGCAATTGCCCGTTATATTCTGCAACAACAAGGTGTAAAGATGGTACTAGGAGGCGACCACTGCTCATATCAGCAATCTGATCAGTATTTTTCATATCGGCGAAACGCCCAGACCGGACGTATGGCAACATTTGTTTTTATGCAATCATCAGGATAAACCAGTCAGGTCCTTTGTGCTCGCTACTTCAAACTCATTTGTAAATTTTTCCGGTGTGAAAAAACCTCCAGTTGTGGAGGTTTTTTCATTGCAGGATACTTATTTGTGGAAGATACGTGCCTTGTCGCGCTGCCAGTCACGGTCTTTTTCGGTTGCACGTTTATCATGAAGCTGTTTACCTTTAACCAGCGCGATTTCAAGTTTGACTAAAGGTCCTTTCCAGTAACAGGCCAAGGGCACACAGGTATAACCTTTCTGGTTAACTGCACCCATTAATTTCTCAATTTCACGCTTAGATAAAAGCAGCTTGCGGGTACGGGTTGCTTCAGCAACAATATGGGTAGAAGCAGAAAGTAAAGGCTGAATCTGGGCACCAAACAGATAAGCTTCGCCATTTTTCAAAAGGATATAGCTTTCTGTCAGGCTCATACGTCCAGCACGTAATGATTTAACTTCCCAACCCTGTAACGACATGCCGGCTTCAAACTTTTCTTCAATAAAATAATCGTGGCGTGCGCGTTTATTCTGCGCAATTGTTCCACCATTATTTTTTTTCACAACTTTTACGTTCGCCATAATCATTAAATTCCAAAGTTGTACTTATTGTGCCGTAAAGTGCCAGCAAGAGAAAGTTTTTTCAAAAAGATGGGGATACTTCGCTAAAAAATCAAGTTTTTGTTAAACTAGGGCCCTGCACAATAAATTAGAGTATCAAGCGATGTCTAAAGCTCGCGTTATTTACCCGGGAACCTTTGATCCAATTACTAATGGCCATATTGATCTGGTAACCCGTGCAGCCAAGATGTTTGATGAAGTGGTGGTTGCCATTGCGATAGGACATCATAAAAATCCGGTATTTAGTCTGGAGGAGCGTGTAGCACTGGCGAAAGCTTCCTTAAGTCATTTAAGTAATGTCGAGTTTGTGGGTTTTGACGGGCTGCTGGTCAATTTCTTTCATGAGCAGAAGGCAACTGCAGTACTACGTGGACTGCGTGCGATTTCCGATTTTGAGTATGAATTTCAGCTGGCTAATATGAACCGGCAGTTAGACCCTCAGTTTGAAGCAGTTTTCTTAACACCTTCTGAACAATATTCCTTTATTTCATCGACACTGGTTCGTGAAATTGCCCGCTTAAAAGGTGATGTAAACAAGTTTGTACCCCCGGCAGTCGTTGAAGCCTTTGAACGTAAACATCAGCAAGGTTGGTAGCGTGTCTTTATATATTACTGATGAATGTATTAATTGTGACGTATGCGAGCCCGTATGTCCCAATGAAGCTATCTTTATGGGGGAGATGATTTATGAAATTCATCCTGACCTCTGTACTGAGTGTGTCGGACATCATGAGCAGCCTCAGTGCCAGCTGTTCTGTCCGGTCGACTGTATTCCCCATGATCCAAACCATGTGGAAACAGAAGATGAGCTGATGCAGAAATATAAAATGTTGACTGCTCAAAAAAGTGCGAGCAATTAACAGATAAATTTGATACTATGCGCGACGAAGTGAGCCGGACGGTCGCTGCTGTGGAGGTCTTCGTGACTAAAGCAGGGGAGGAAAGTCCGGGCTTCATAGGGCAGGGTGCCAGGTAACCCCTGGGCGGCGTAAGCCGACGGAAAGTGCAGCAGAGAGTAGACCGCCTCATTCGTGAGGTAAGGGTGAAAGGGTGCGGTAAGAGCGCACCGCGTATCTGGTAACAGTATACGGCATGGCAAACCCCACCAGAAGCAAGACCAAATAGGAATCCTGAGGTACGGCCCGTACTGGATTCGGGTAGGTCGCTTGAGCGTATGAGTGATTGTACGCCTAGAGGAATGACCGTCCTCGACAGAACCCGGCTTACAGGCTCACTTCAACAATTTTCCTGTAAATAAAGCTTGACCTGCTAAAGATAAATGCAGATAATGCGCGCACAGTTTTTGGCTATGTAGCTCAGTTGGTTAGAGCACCGCACTCATAATGCGGGGGTCACAAGTTCAAGTCTCGTCATAGCCACCATTTTTATAGACCACGTTCTCTAAAACGTGGTCTTTTTTTGTCTGTGTGGTTATCGTTTGAGTAGCGAGTAGAGGACTTTACTAGTCACAGGTTATCGAGTTGGTATCTAGTTTGATTTGTGGAAACCTTTCTGTATATGTGTTTAAGATCCGTTGGCGTTGATCTTTGCCAAAGACCTGTTCCTGTAGCTGTGTAATTTTCTTTTCACTTAAATATTGTCTGGCGCAGTGCAGTGCTATCTGATTCTCCTCGGCAATACTGAGTTTTTGACTCTCTGTGATTTCATCAATTCGATAAAGCTTCTGCTGTGCCCGACTGAGCTGTGCCAAGCTGCGCTTTTGCTGCATGCTAAGTAATTGCTGGTGATTAATCCATTTGGCTACATCCATACGTACGCCGTTATAATCTACAAAGATCGGACTAATCGCACTGCAGGCTGTAAATCCGGACAAGACAGTACTGGCGATCATCACTTTAATTTTCATATTGTGTCCTGATAAAGTTCTCAAATTATTTTCTACGTAAAATCAAACATGTGTATTATTTTTCAGCAAAATGCATCTTTTTGCTTAAAGACTGAGCATTCATTAAAGATAGTTCTTGACGCTGAGCAATGAAGTTTAGATAATGCGCACACAGTTTACGGCTATGTAGCTCAGTTGGTTAGAGCACAGCACTCATAATGCTGGGGTCACAGGTTCGAGTCCCGTCATAGCCACCATTTTAAAAGACCAGGCTCTCAGTCTGGTCTCTTTTTTTGTGCCTAAAAATTATTGCCGAATATTTTTGATTAATCATCAGCCCAATCTTATAAAAATTAAGCTTCAATATATTTATTAGTTTACCTGATATTGCCGGATGAGCTCTATTGTATGCGGTGCTGCATAAAATGGTGATAACAGCTGATGCAATAGCGGATCAAGTATGTCATTTTGATCGAGCGCTTGCAGTACAGATGGAATAAAGCGTAAACCTTCATTCATTAAGTCATCCTGGGTTAATCCTACGGCATTCAGCAGTTCTTTTAATGAATGTTCCTGGAAATATTGATAAAAAATATTTACCCCTTCAAGGATCAGTTGCTGTAAATAGCTACTTTCACGTAATTCCCGCCAAGATTCATAAAGTAATACAAAGAACTCTTCTATATCAATTGCAGTGAATTGCGACATACTGTCTTGCAGACTCTTGTATTTGAATTCCTGCCATACATGCATTGCAATATCATACAGATCTTCTGAAGGAAGCAGCAGAAGTTCACTGAGCTGTTCTTTAATTATATTTGCGAGCCTGAATTCGAGCTTGGCTTCAATAGTCTGCTGCTGTTCCTGCATAAACTGTAAAACCCGTTGCTGAATGCCTGATACTTTATATTTGCTATAGCGTAACTGGTTTAACCATGGGGTCTTGCTTTCAATAATATGAGTCGCCATTTGCAGACAGACTTCATCTACCTGCTGACTCTGTAGTAATAAATCGCGTAAATATAAGCGGACATTTGTCAGTTCGACGAGCTTTGTAAGCCAGAATTGATATTGCTGATCTGAAATAAGATCTTGAAGTTCAGTATCCGACTGTAAGGCGTACTGATGCAGCTTTTGCGACATTATTCCGATCAGTTCCAGTATTTCTGCACCCAGATTCATTTCAAAGGCGTAGCGTTGTACCACAGCATGGAGCTGAGACACATTGATTACCTGTTTAAGCTGCACCTTTTCCGAATAATGATAAAGCTGCTGGATCAAAATTTTTAAAGCTGGATGATCTTTAGAATAAATATAGTGTTGTTTTAAAAACTTCACCTGCTCAAGCAAAAGTGCTTGAGCAAGTTCATTTGGAGTGATTTTATAAGTCTTTTGATTATTAGACACCAGGTTTCCAGCCATTTACTATCGGATAACGTCGATCCCGTCCGAAAGCACGTGAGCTGATCCGCGGACCAATCGCACCTTGTCGGCGTTTGTACTCATTACGGTCGACCAGTTTAATTACCTTCTCGACGGTTGCCCGTTCAAATCCTTTGGCAATAATATCTTCCTGACTCATATCTTCTTCGATATAAGCATAAAGAATTGCATCCAGAATATCATAAGGTGGTAAAGAGTCTTGATCTTTCTGATCTGGACTTAATTCTGCTGAAGGTGGACGGGTAATTACACGTTCAGGTATAACTGGTACTTCACTTAAGCTGTTTCGATATTTGGCCAGTTCGAAAACGATAGTTTTATAAACATCTTTTAATACCGAAAAACCACCTACCATGTCACCATACAATGTACAGTAACCTACAGCTACTTCAGACTTGTTACCGGTAGATAGAACCAGATTACCAAACTTGTTAGATAGTGCCATGAGCAAAGTGCCACGGGCACGTGCCTGCAGGTTTTCTTCTGTCGTATCTGCCGGACTGTTTCCAAAGAATGGATATAGAGTCTGCAAGAAGCCATTCACAATCGGATTGATTTCAGCAATGCCAAAAGTTACACCCATAGTCTTGGCCTGTGCTGCAGCATCTTCAACAGAAATTTGTGCGGTATAAGTATAAGGCATCATTACTGCCTGGACCTTGTCGGCTCCAATCGCATCAACAGCAATAGCCAAGGTCAGGGCAGAGTCGATTCCACCAGATAACCCGAGAATAACGCCGGGGAAGCCAGAGCGCTGGATATAGTCACGGGTTGCCATTACCAATGCCTGATAGATCTCGGCCATAGTGTCAAGCTCAGGTGCGATTTCCTGAACTATAAAGGCGTCTTTATCTGCACTATATTCGGCGTAGTGCAGGCATTCTTGAAAGCTAGGTGCACGTGTAACCAGTTCGCCTTGCGGGTTTAATACAAAACTTGACCCATCAAAAATAATATCGTCTTGGCCGCATACCTGGTTCACATACACCAGATTAAAATTGAGCTGTTTGACCAGCTGCTGCATGGTCTGAATACGATGCTGTGGCTTGCCTACTTCATATGGCGAAGAGTTAAGTACCAATACGGTCTGCGCCTTAAGCTGGGTTAGCTGCTGTACTGTATTAATTGACCAGATATCTTCACAGATCAATACAGCAAACTTGTGTTCCATATATTCAAATACAAGTTGCTGGTTACCAGAAGCAAAATATCGTTTTTCATCAAATACGCTATAATTCGGCAGGTTTTGTTTATTATAAACCCCCAGTACTTGACCATCTTTAACCACAGCAGCCGAGTTATATCGCTGCCCGGTTTCAGCCTGATTAACAAAGCCAAATACCATGACGATATCTTTAACTTGTCCCAGAATTTCAAAGACCTTTTGTGTACGTTTGCTCAGACTTGGACGCAACAATAAATCTTCAGCTGAGTAACCTACTGTGCACAGTTCTGGAAAAACAATAATATCAGCACGCTGTTTTTTCGCTTCATTTGCCTGCTCAACCATTTTCTGAGCATTAAGTTCAAAGTTACCAGTATGTGGAGAGAACTGAGCCAGGGCGATCTTAAAACTTTTCATTCACACCTAATCCTATTTCTATAGGGTATAAAATACACAACATGTTGATTTAGAAGTTATAATTTTCCAACTTCGTGTACACATATTAAAAACAATTAAACAAATAAAATTTAATAGGTTGATATAACACACTTGTCTGCTATACAACGAAAAAAGAACAAGATTTTGCCGTATTGTAGTCGAAAAAAATACATATTCTAGTATTTAAATATGTACTTATAAAATATCTTATTTCAGGCAAAGGTTTATGGCACTTTTTTTACAGCATGTAGCTAAACGTTTAACGAATATATTTATTATTAAAAGACGCTTGCTTACTCCGGGAGAGCGTGAATTAGCCTATTCTGTATTTCACTCCAGTTTGAAACTTGATCATATTGAAATCATTGCTCATCACGCGATTTTAAAAAACTATGCAATGAGCCCAAATGGTCATATCTATTTTAACATTCAGGACTGGCGCGAAGATTTTTCTATGGCTCCATTGTCCATACAGTCCTGGCTGATCCATGAACTTACTCACGTTTGGCAATACCAGCAGGGAATGAACGTGATCCGTAATGCCGTATTTAACCGTCGTTATCAATACATACTGCAACAAGGAAAGCAGTTTTTTGAATATGGTATAGAGCAGCAGGCACAGATGGTACAGGATTATTTTTTAAGGCGGGTCAAAGGGCAGGAGTGTTCGGCTTATGAAGCCTGTATCCCTTTTTTAAATAAACAGATAGCATAAAAAAAGCCACCCTAAGGTGGCTTCCTGAAGTCTAATTCATGTTGAGATGAATTAACGACCTTCGATGTCGCGTTGAGTTTCGCCAGTATAAAGCTGACGAGGGCGACCGATTTTGTATGGACCAGAATGCATTTCTAACCAGTGGCTGATCCAGCCTACGGTACGTGCAAGTGCAAAGATCACAGTAAACATTTCAGTCGGGATACCAATCGCTTTAAGGATGATACCTGAGTAGAAATCTACGTTAGGGTATAGGTTACGTTTAATGAAGTATTCATCAGACAGGGCAATACGTTCAAGTTCCATAGCCAAAGCGAGCTGTGGATCATTGATGCCAAGTGCACCCAATACTTCGTCACAAGTTTCTTTCATGACTTTAGCACGTGGATCGAAGTTTTTATAAACTCGATGACCGAAGCCCATGAGTTTAACTTCTTTAGTTTTCACTTTTTCCATGAAGTCAGCAACGTTTTCTACCGAGCCGATTTCATCAAGCATCTTAAGAACAGCTTCGTTCGCGCCACCATGAGCTGGTCCCCAGAGCGCAGAGATACCAGCAGCGATACATGCATACGGGTTAGCGCCAGTAGAACCTGCTAGACGTACTGTAGACGTTGAAGCATTTTGTTCATGATCTGCGTGCAGCGTGAAGATACGGTCCATTGCTTTTGCAAGGATCGGATCAACTTTATAATCACGGTCAGCCGGAGTCGCAAACATCATGTGAAGGAAGTTTTCAGCATAGCTCAGATCGTTACGAGGGTAAACGAAAGGCTGTCCGATGGTGTACTTGTAGCTCCACGCAGCAAGTGTAGGAATCTTGGAGATCAAGCGGATCGCAGTGATTTCACGGTGATCAACATTTTCAATATCCAGATTGTTGTGATAGAACGCAGACAGCGCACCAACCACACCTACCATAATGGCCATCGGGTGTGCATCACGGCGGAAACCATTATAAAAACGGCTTACCTGATCATGAACCATAGTGTGGTTGCGAACTTTTGCATCGAACTCTGCTTTTTGTTCCGGAGTTGGCAGTTCACCATTTAGAAGCAGGTAGCAAGTTTCAAGATAGTCAGCTTTAGTTGCCAGCTGATCAATCGGATAGCCGCGGTGCAAAAGAATGCCTTTATTACCATCGATGAACGTGATCTTAGATTCACAAGAAGCTGTCGCCATGAAACCAGGATCAAAAGTAAAGTGACCTGAGGCCAACACATCTTTAACGTCGATTACATCTGGGCCCAATGTGCCGCTGTAAATTGGTAATTCAATTTCTTTGCCATCAAGCTTAAGAACGGCTTTTTTGCCAGTTGCTTCAGACATTCAATAGATCTCCTGTCCTGGTGGATATTTTATCTGATTCGTTACTAATCTTTTAATGCGAACCAGACGGATCAAAAATTGCTACTAAGATTAGTGAGTACTGAAATTTTGTCAATTATACTTATGGATAAAAAATGACGTGGCCACATGGGTTTAGTCATTATAATCAAGTAAGGAAAGTATGAATAAAATCACAGCACCAGCTGGCTATAATAAGTCAAATTACAGGGCAGGTGCAGAAAAAAATAGGATGGTTGCCGTAAATATAAGCAAATTTTTATCCTTAAAATGTATTTTATTTCCTTCTTAAGAGAAACATGATTGTGAAAAAAGATGATGAAACCTTTAACTTATTTAGTTTAGTGAGATTTAAAAGACTTCTATGGGTCATAGAAAAAACAAATAAATACTTTCGAAAAAAACGTTTGATTGTATAAAAAATGACTCATAAATTAATCTAAAATTGTTTATAAAATAGTCATTTCAGATTTTATAATCGATTGAGCTTATCCATTTCTAAACAAAGAAAGGCATTTAAAAAGTTTAAATTATGACTGTTTAAGCCATAAATAATGGAGTCAGTAAACATGTAGTTTGCTTTTATCAATTGTTCTAAGAGCATTTCAGCCTATAATTACTTTAAAAGCACATAAGGTTTAATAAAAATATTAATTAATATAAGTATTTGCTTTTATTCATCTTTAGTCTAAAACATTTGTTTTATCTTTTTATATTTTCCGATCAGGTTAAATTGTATATTAATTTAAATGAATGAGTGACTTAGCTTGAATTTTTCTGCTCTGTGGTGAGCTATAATTACTTATTTTATTGTTAATGATTCTTATTTAATGAGATTTTTATAGAAAAGCGCCAGTTGATTGTTTGTATTTTGACAGACCACGTTTTATAATTCGATGTCGTTTTATAAGTCTTAGGCATTTGCTTGCCTGACAATGCCAGCTTTCCTTCGAATTAATTCCAACAAACTCCAGCTGGAGTTTTTACCTACAGGATGCCCGCTGTGAAAAGCAACAGACCTGTCAATTTGTCCATGGGTCAGGTGTTAGCAGTAAACTTACGCTCACCCGTGGCTATTGCATCAATTTTGCACCGTATTTCCGGTGTGATCGTATTCTTACTCGTTCCAGTTCTTTTATGGCTCTTAGATAAGTCATTATCTTCACCGGAAGGTTTTGCTCAAGTTCAGGAAATCTTTAGCGGTTTCTTCGTACGTTTTATCGTATGGGTGTTTGTAGCTGGTTTGATTTATCACTTCTTCACTGGTCTTAAGCACTTGCTTGCTGATATCGGTGTGGGTGAAGGCCTGCAAAGTGGTCGTACTGCAGCTACAATTTCATTGGCTCTGTCTGTGATTGGTATCATCGCAGCCTTTGTATGGATTATGTTCTGATGAAAAGTGCTACAGGATTAACAGGTTCGGGTTCTCGCGACTGGTACATTCAGCGTATTAGTGCTGTGGTACTGGCAGCTTATACTGTTGTGGTTTTAGGATGGATCCTACTAAATGGCGGATTCACTTACGAGCAATGGTCTGGCTTTATGATGACAGTGCCAATGAAAATATTTTCATTGTTGGCGATCTTATCACTTATCGGACACGCATGGATTGGCATGTGGCAGGTGTTTACAGATTATGTAACTACCCGTCAGATGGGACCTTCAGCTAATGGTTTACGCCTTGTGCTTACGTCTGCAGTCATTATTGCTGTGTTTGTGTACGCAATCTGGGGTATCCAGATTTTCTGGGCGAATTGATAGGAAGATATCATGGGCGCGATAACCCCTAAAGAAGATTATTCAAATATTCAAAACCTCACTTTCGATGCAGTCATTGTAGGTGGTGGTGGTTCAGGTATGCGTGCTTCTTACCAGCTTGCTCAAGCAGGTTTGCGAGTTGCAGTACTGACCAAAGTATTCCCGACCCGTTCCCATACAGTTGCAGCGCAGGGTGGTATCGGCGCATCACTGGGTAATATGCAGGACGATAACTGGCATTACCATTTTTATGACACTGTAAAAGGTTCAGACTGGTTGGGTGACCAGGATGCAATCGAGTTCATGTGCCGTGAAGCACCGAAAGTTGTTTATGAACTTGAACACTTAGGTATGCCTTTTGATCGTAACGCAGATGGTACAATTTATCAGCGTCCATTTGGTGGTCACTCTGCAAACTATGGTGAAAAGCCAGTTCCACGTGCCTGTGCAGCAGCTGACCGTACTGGTCACGCACTTTTGCATACGCTATATCAAAGCAATGTGAAAATGGGAACTCAGTTCTTCGTTGAATGGATCGCTCTTGACTTGATCCGTAATGAAGAAGGCGAGGTACTGGGCGTAACAGCAATTGACCAGGAAACAGGTAATATTGCTGTGTTCCAGGCAAAAGCAACACTGTTTGCTACAGGTGGCGCTGGTCGTGTTTACCGTGCATCTACTAATGCCTATATTAATACAGGTGATGGTCTGGGTATGGCTGCTCGTGCTGGTATTCCATTACAGGATATGGAATTCTGGCAATTCCACCCGACAGGTGTTGCGGGCGCAGGTGTATTGCTGACTGAAGGTTGTCGTGGTGAGGGTGCAATCCTTCGTAATAAAGACGGCGAACCGTTCATGGAACGTTATGCACCGACTTTAAAAGACTTGGCACCACGTGACTTTGTATCACGCTCTATGGACCAGGAAATTAAAGAAGGCCGTGGCTGTGGTCCAAAGGGTGATTATATCTTGCTTGATATGACTCACTTGGGTGCGGATACAATCATGAAGCGTTTGCCGTCTGTATTCGAGATTGGTAAAAAATTCGCAAACGTTGATATTACTAAAGAGCCGATTCCGGTGGTGCCCACTATCCATTACCAGATGGGCGGTATCCCAACCAATATGCATGGCCAAGTTGTACTGCCTGAACCAGGTACAGACAACTACACCAAGCCGGTAAAAGGTTTCTATGCTATTGGTGAATGTTCTTGCGTATCTGTACATGGTGCAAACCGTCTAGGTACAAATTCATTGCTTGACCTGGTGGTATTTGGTAAGGCTGCGGGCGAACATATTATTGATTACGTGACTAAACATCACGGTGATGAATATGCTCCGCTGCCAACTAATGTTTTACAGCAGACCGTAGCCCGTATACGCAAGCTGGACGAATCTACTGCTGGTGAAAATGCACAAGAAGTAGCTGATGCGATTCGTGATATTGTTCAGGATCATGCAGGTGTATTCCGTACTCAAGCCTTGCTTGATGAGGGTGTTAAGCAGATTCTTGCGATTGAACCACGCGTTCGTAATATTCACTTGAAAGACAAATCTAAAGTATTTAACACTGCGCGTATTGAAGCTCTGGAAGTTGAAAACTTGTATGAGGTAGCAAAAGCCACCTTAATTTCAGCAGCTGCGCGTAAAGAATGTCGTGGTGCTCATACTGTGGTTGATTACGAGTTACCAGCAGATCACCCGACCTATTCATATGGTCGTCGTGATGATGAGTGGATGAAACACACTCTGTGGTACTCAGTAGATAACCGTTTGGAATATAAGCCAGTGCGTTTCAACCCGCTGACTGTTGATCCAATTCCACCAGCACCGCGTACATTCTGATCAGGAGTATAAAGATGAGTAGAGGTACTCGTACATTTCACATCTACCGCTATGATCCTGATAAGGATAAAGCGCCGTACATGCAAACTTTCAAGCTTGAGCTGACTGATAAGCACCGTATGTTGCTTGATGCTCTGCTGGCGTTAAAAGTACAGGACGAAAGTCTGACTTTCCGTCGCTCTTGCCGTGAAGGTATTTGTGGTTCGGATGGTGTAAATATCAATGGTAAAAATGGTTTGGCTTGTCTTGAAAATTTAAATGACCTGCCAAATGAAATTACTATTCGCCCATTACCGGGCCTGCCAGTAATCAAAGATCTGGTTGTTGATATGAACCAGTTTTACGAGCAGTATAACAAGATCCAGCCATTCCTGATTAATAATCAGCCTGCACCGCCAAAAGAGCGTTTGCAGACTCCGGAAGAGCGTGATCATCTGAACGGTCTGTATGAATGTATTTTATGTGCATGCTGTTCTACTGCATGCCCATCATTCTGGTGGAATCCTGATAAATTCCTGGGACCGTCAGCATTGCTAAATGCTTATCGTTTTATTATTGACTCGCGTGACACAGCGACTCAAGACCGTCTGGCACGTATGGATGACCCGTTCAGTCTTTTCCGCTGTAAAGGTATTATGAACTGCGTATCTGTTTGCCCTAAAGGTTTGAATCCGACTAAGGCAATTGGTCATATCCGTAATATGCTACTTGATCAAGCCGGTTAATTAATCCCTAAAAAAGAGCGTACATCACAGGTGTGCGCTCTTTTTGTTCATTTGTGTAAAAGACAGGGGACTTTATTTGTAATTCGCTCTATTTTTTATATAAAGCACCGTATGTTAAAGCATAAAATTTTTAATGTATTTAGCCAATTTATAGGAGGTATGTGTCAAAAAAATCAATCCAATCTGGAGTTCATGTTACGATATAACACACAGTTATAATTGAAAAAAATGGCTATTTTATTGTTTATTTATTAAGCGGATTGAGGATGGTTGAGCAAAATTTTACTAAAAGTTGCTTTAGAAAAGCTAATTCGCCGATTTATCTTTTCTAAGACGATTTTGCAAAAAAATTGCTCGGTATTGCCGAGTATATAAATGAATGATGATGCAGGTAAGAGCGTTATGATTCATAACACACACTGGTCAATTCTGGTGTGATTATAGCGCCCGTGGTCTGAGTACCGAGTGGGTATTAATGTCATTTTACCAATTTGGCATTATCAAGCATGGGTATGCTTAACAAGCAACCTGTAATGTTTTTGCAATAGGAAATGGGTCCACAAATGCAAGAAGTTGCTGACGCATTGCGTCTTGACACTGAACTTTCCGCTGATAGTGCAGCGTATATTGAAGAGCTTTACGAGCAGTACCTGACTTCTCCGACCTCAGTAGGTGAGGATTGGCGCCAGTATTTTGATAAATTCCCTAAAGGTGATCAGCCTCACAGCAATGTACGTGAGCAATTCCTGTTATTAGGACGTAATGGTAGCCGTGGACAACCAGTTGCGCAAAGTGCAGTAAGCTCTGAACATGAACGTCGTCAGATTGGTGTGTTGCAATTAATTGCAGCTTACCGTAACCGTGGGCACCAGAAAGCCAAATTGGATCCGTTGGGCTTGGCAAAACGTGAAGATGTTCCTGATCTTGACCTGTCTGCACATGGCTTGACCAAATCTGATCTGGATACTGTATTCAATACAGGTAATCTGGCAATTGGCAAGACGGAAGCTACCCTTGGTGAAATGATTGAAGCAATGGAGGCGACTTATTGCGGCTCAATCGGTGCCGAGTATATGCACATTGTTGATACCAAGGAAAAGCGCTGGATTCAGCAACGTCTTGAAGGTGTACGCGGTAAGTATGATTTTACTGCTGACCAGAAAAAATTATTTCTTGAACGCTTAACTGCAGCTGAAGGCCTGGAAAAATTTCTGGGTAATAAATATGTAGGTGCTAAACGCTTTGGTGTGGAAGGTGGTGAATCTTTCATTCCTATGGTCAATGAACTGATCCAGCGTGCCGGCTCAGTAGGCTGTAAAGAAGTTGTGATTGGCATGCCACACCGTGGCCGTTTAAACCTCCTGGTCAATATTATGGGTAAAAACCCGGCTGACCTGTTTGGTGAGTTTGAAGGCAAAATGCTGAATAAGAAAGGTTCTGGTGACGTTAAATATCACCAAGGCTTTTCTTCAAACGTAATGACCCCAGGCGGTGAAGTACACCTTGCCTTGGCATTTAACCCATCCCATCTTGAAATTGTTGGACCTGTAGTTGAAGGTTCAGTGCGCGCGCGTCAAGTACGTCGTAAAGATATTGGTGGTGACGATGTATTGCCATTAATTGTACATGGTGATGCTGCATTTGCAGGTCAGGGCGTGAATATGGAAACTTTCCAGATGTCACAGACCCGTGGTTATACTGTAGGTGGTACGGTTCATATCATTGTGAACAACCAGGTTGGTTTTACAACTTCTGACCCGCGTGATGCGCGTTCAACTGAATATAGTACTGACGTTGCAAAAATGATTCAGGCACCTATCTTCCATGTGAATGGTGATGATCCTGAGGCTGTAATTTTTGCTACTCAATTGGCGCATGACTTCCGTCATACTTTCCGTAAAGATGTAGTAATTGACCTGTTCTGTTATCGTCGTCGTGGCCATAATGAGGCGGACGAGCCAGCAGCAACTCAGCCAATTATGTATCAGGTTATCAGCAAGAAACCAACAACCCGTACTTTGTACGCAGACAAACTTGTTCAGGAAAATGTTCTGGACCGTGCTGCTGCTGACAAGATGGTTGAAGATTATCGTGCTGATCTTGAAGCAGGTAATCATGTTGCCAGTGCACTGGTTCTTGAACCAAATACCAAAATGTTTGTGGACTGGGCTCCATATCTCGGCCATGACTATACCGATGACTGGGATACTTCATTTGACTTGAGCCGCCTGAAACAGCTGGGCGAAGGCATGCGTAAACTTCCTGAAGGTTTTGTAATGCAGCGTCAGGTTCAAAAAGTAATTGATGACCGCCTGAAAATGCAAACTGGTGAAATGCCATTAAACTGGGGTGCTGCTGAAACTCTGGCTTATGCAACATTGCTAGACGAAGGTTATCTGGTACGTATTACCGGTGAAGATGTAGGTCGTGGTACCTTCTCACATCGTCATGCCAAACTTCATAACCAGACAGATGGTTCCACTTACATTCCGCTTTGCCATGTAAAAGAAAACCAGCCACGTTTTGCATTATATGATTCGTTGCTGTCTGAAGAGGCTGTACTTGCTTTTGAATATGGTTATGCAACCACTATTCCGCACGGCCTAATTATTTGGGAAGCACAGTTTGGTGACTTCGCAAACTGCGCCCAAGTCGTGATTGACCAGTTTATTGCTTCTGGTGAAACTAAATGGGAGCGTGTATGTGGTCTGACCATGTTACTTCCACATGGTTACGAAGGACAGGGCCCTGAGCACTCATCTGCTCGTCTTGAGCGCTTCTTGCAGCTATGTGCAGAAGACAACATGCAGGTGATTACTCCAACAACGCCTGCACAGATTTTCCATGCGCTGCGTCGTCAGGCAGTACGTCCGATCCGTAAACCAATGATCGTTATGTCTCCTAAGTCGCTGCTTCGTCATAAACTGGCAACTTCGACTCTAGAAGAGCTGGCAACGACTTCATTCCAGACAGTGATTGATGAGATCGATACACTTAACAAGGCCGACGTTACCCGTCTGGTGCTCTGTGGTGGCAAAGTCTATTATGATCTGCTTGAAAAACGTCGCGAGCAGGAACTGAACAATACTGCAATCGTTCGTATTGAACAGTTGTATCCATACCCAGAAAAACGCCTTGCTGAAGTTCTTGCCTCTTATCCAAACGTGAAAGAACTCGTGTGGTGTCAGGAAGAGCCGAAAAACCAAGGGGCCTGGTTATTTATTGCGCCACGTTTGTATGACGACGTAATAAAAACAGGTAAGCAAGTCCGTATTAGTTACGCAGGACGTGAAGCATCTGCAGCACCTGCATGTGGCTCACCTTATTTGCACGCAAAACAACAAGCTCAGCTTATCAATAATGCTCTAGCAATCGAAGCTGAACAATCAGGAGATTCTAAATAATGGCAACCGAAATTAAAGCCCCGGTATTCCCAGAGTCAGTTGCTGACGGCACGATCGCAACTTGGCACAAGAAAGTCGGTGAAGCTGTTTCACGTGATGAAGTCATCTGTGACATTGAAACTGACAAAGTTGTTCTAGAAGTGGTTGCCCCTGCAGACGGTGCTCTGGTTGCTATTGTTAAAGATGAAGGCGACACAGTTCTTTCTGATGAAGTAATTGCACAATTTGAAGCAGGTGCCGGAGCTACAGCAGAGCCAGCTCAAACAGCAGTAACTTCTGATGGAAATGTGGAAAATGCATCTGCTAATACAGAAGCTGGTCCAGCTCCTGTAGTTGAGCGCAGCCAGCCTGTACAGGATCAGGCACCTGCTGTACGTAAAGCTTTGACTGAAACAGGTATTAACGCTTCTGATGTTTCTGGTACAGGCCGTGGTGGTCGTATTACTAAAGAAGACGTAGCAAACCATCAGTCTAAACCAGCTGCTGCAGCTCAGCCTCAAGCGCTTAGCGTAGCTGTAGGTGAGCGTATTGAAAAACGTGTTCCGATGACACGTCTACGTAAACGTGTTGCTGAGCGCCTGCTTGCAGCAACACAAGAAACAGCAATGTTGACTACGTTTAATGAAGTTAACATGAAGCCAATCATGGATATGCGTAACCAGTATAAAGATGCGTTTGAAAAACGTCATGGTGCGCGTCTGGGCTTTATGTCTTTCTTTGTGAAAGCAGCAACTGAAGCGTTAAAACGCTATCCGGCAGTCAATGCTTCAATTGATGGCGACGATATCGTATATCACGGTTTTTATGATATTGGCGTAGCAGTTTCTTCTGATCGCGGTCTTGTAGTACCTGTCCTGCGTGACACTGATCGTATGAACTACGCTGAAGTTGAAAACGGTATTCGTGCATATGCTGGCAAAGCGCGTGAAGGCAAACTTGCAATTGAAGATATGACTGGTGGTACTTTCACAATTACCAACGGTGGTACTTTTGGTTCGCTACTTTCTACTCCGATTTTGAATACGCCACAAACTGCGATTCTGGGTATGCATAAAATCCAAGAGCGTCCTATGGCTGTAAACGGACAGGTGGAAATTCTGCAAATGATGTATTTGGCATTATCTTATGATCACCGTTTAATCGATGGTAAAGAAGCAGTAGGCTTCCTTGTGACAATCAAAGAATTGTTAGAAGAGCCAGCTAAACTTATCCTTGATCTTTAATACTTACCAGCAAAATAAACCAGGATAAAGTCTCCCTTTATCCTGGCACTTGGAGATAAATATGTCTCAACAGTTTGATCTTGTTGTGATCGGTGGTGGCCCAGGCGGTTATGAAGCAGCAATTCGTGCTGCACAGCTGGGCTTCAAAGTTGCTTGTATTGAAAAACGTATTCATAAAGGTAAACCATCTCTGGGTGGGACCTGTCTAAACGTTGGCTGTATCCCATCTAAAGCATTGCTTGACTCTTCTCATCGTTATGAAGATACCGTTCATCATTTGGGTGATCATGGTATTACAACAGCTGAAGTGAAATTTGACCTTGAAAAGATGCTTGCTCGTAAAGACAAAGTGGTAGAGCAACTGACCGGTGGTGTAGCTCAGCTACTTAAAGGTAATGGGATCGAGTGGCTGCAAGGTACAGGTAAACTGCTGGCAGGTAAAAAAGTTGAGTTTGTACCATTTGAAGGTGAGACTCAGGTTCTAGAACCTAAATATGTAATTCTGGCATCTGGTTCTGTACCAGTAAATATTCCCGTTGCTCCTGTAGATCAAGATCTGATTGTAGATTCTACCGGTGCACTTGAATTCCCTGAAGTTCCTCAGCGTTTAGGGGTAATCGGTGCGGGTGTAATTGGTCTTGAGCTAGGTTCAGTATGGCGTCGTCTGGGTTCAGAAGTTGCTGTATTTGAAGCTATGGATACATTCTTACCAATGGCCGATAAAGCACTGGCTAAAGAATTCCAGAAAATCCTGACTAAGCAGGGTCTGGACATCCGTATTGGCGCGAAAGTTTCTGGTACTGAGATCAATGGTCGCGAAGTAACTGTTAAATACAGCCAGGGCGGTGAAGACAAAGAACAGACTTTTGATAAGCTGATTGTGTGTGTAGGCCGTAAAGCTTATGCAGAAGGTCTGTTAGCTGAAGACTCAGGTATAAAACTGACAGAACGTGGTCTGGTAGAAGTAAATGATCATTGCGCAACTTCTGTTGAAGGTGTTTATGCGATTGGTGATTTGGTTCGTGGTCCAATGCTTGCACATAAGGCAATGGAAGAAGGCGTAATGGCTGTTGAGCGTATTCATGGTCACGCTGCACAAGTAAATTATGACACTATCATCAGTGTAATCTATACCCATCCGGAAGCCGCATGGGTCGGTTTAACTGAAGAGCAGGCAAAAGAAAAAGGCCACGACGTTAAAACTGGCCAATTCCCGTTTGCTGTGAATGGTCGTGCACTTGCTGCAGGTGAGGGCGCAGGTTTTGTAAAATTTGTTGCTGATGCTAAAACTGACCGACTACTGGGTATGCACGTAGTAGGTCCGGCTGCCTCTGACATCGTTCATCAGGGTATGATTGCCCTTGAATTTGTATCAAGTGTTGAAGACTTGCAGTTAATGACTTTTGGTCATCCAACTTTCTCTGAAGTTGTACATGAAGCAGCTCTTGCAGTCGATGGACGTGCAATTCACGCAATTCAGCGTAAACGTAAATAAGATTAAAGAGAGAGCGGTTCAAAAGCCGCTCTTTTTTGCTTCATGGGTTGCAATGATTGGAACAACCCTCTAAATATAAAGACAAGATTAAATAATTGCTAATGTGTACCGTGATGGAAGGGTACATAGAAGTATGGATAAGAAAGTAGAACTAGTAAAAGGTAAGTAAATGAATTTACATGAGTATCAAGCCAAAGCGCTATTAAAAAAATATGGTATGCCTGTTCAGGAAGGTATTTTAGCAACCAATGCTGATGAAGCTGTTGCTGCCTTTGAACAGCTTGGCGGAAAGTTTGCAGTCATTAAGGCCCAAGTGCATGCAGGTGGCCGTGGTAAGGCCGGCGGTGTACAGGTTGTTAAGTCAAAAGAAGAAGCCGCAGATTATACCAGTCGTATTATTGGTACACGCCTAGTCACCTACCAGACAGATGCCAACGGCCAGCCAGTCAATAGCGTACTGGTCTGTGAAGACGTTTATCCTGTGGAGCGTGAATTATACTTGGGTGCTGTGGTTGACCGTTCTACTCGTCGCATTACCTTTATGGCATCCACCGAAGGTGGTGTTGAAATTGAAAAAGTTGCAGAAGAAACACCTGAAAAAATTATTAAAGTTACAGTAGACCCTCTGGTTGGCCTGCAACCATTTCAGGCACGGGAAGTAGCCTTTGCACTGGGTTTGAAAGATGGCCAGATTAATCAGTTTGTTAAGCTGATGACAGGGGCTTACCATGCTTTTGTAGAAAATGATTTTGCCCTGTTTGAAATTAACCCGCTGTCTGTACGTGAAAATGGTGACATTCTTTGTGTAGATGCCAAGGTGGGCATTGATTCCAATGCACTGTATCGCTTACCAGAGGTCTCTGCGCTACGTGATAAGTCTCAGGAAAATGAACGCGAGCTTAAAGCTTCTGAATTTGACCTGAACTATGTAGCCTTAGAAGGCAATATCGGCTGTATGGTAAATGGTGCCGGTCTTGCTATGGCAACCATGGACATCATCAAATTATATGGTGGACAACCAGCCAACTTTCTAGATGTAGGTGGTGGTGCAACGAAAGAGCGGGTGATTGAAGCATTTAAAATTATCCTTGCTGACAGCTCTGTTCAGGCAGTATTAATCAATATTTTTGGTGGTATTGTACGCTGTGACATGATTGCAGAAGCAATTATTGCTGCGGTTCAGGAAGTGAACGTAACTATTCCTGTAGTCGTACGACTTGAAGGTAACAATGCCGAGCTTGGCGCCAAGTTACTGGATGAATCCGGCCTAACACTTATTTCTGCTCAGGGTCTAGCTGATGCTGCAGAAAAAGTTGTTGCAGCAGTCAAAGCATAAGGAGTATCAATCATGAGCGTATTAGTAAATAAAGACACCAAAGTATTGGTACAGGGTTTTACGGGTAAAAACGGAACTTTTCATTCAGAACAGGCTGTTGCATACGGTACAAAAGTAGTCGGTGGTGTAACGCCAGGTAAAGGCGGCCAGAGTCATTTAAATCTTCCTGTATTTAATACCATGCGCGAGGCGGTACAGGAAACACAGGCAGATGCGTCTGTGATTTATGTGCCTGCACCATTTGTGCTGGATTCTATTGTAGAAGCAGTAGATGCAGGGATTGGACTTATTGTAGTCATTACCGAGGGTGTACCTACTCTTGATATGCTTAAAGCCAAGCGTTATCTGGAAACCAATGGTAACGGTACGCGTCTGATTGGACCAAACTGTCCGGGTATCATTACACCGGGTGAATGCAAAATTGGAATTATGCCGGGACACATTCATCAGCCAGGCCGTATTGGAATTATTTCCCGTTCTGGTACGTTAACTTATGAAGCGGTATCACAAACTACCCGTCTGGGATTAGGCCAATCTACCTGTATTGGTATTGGTGGAGATCCAATTCCAGGAATGAACCAGATTGATGCGCTTAAATTGTTTCAGGATGATCCCGAGACTGATGCGATCATTATGATTGGTGAAATTGGTGGGACAGCCGAAGAAGAAGCTGCTGAATATATTCAATCAAATGTGACCAAGCCAGTTGTAGGTTATATTGCCGGTGTAACAGCTCCAAAGGGCAAACGTATGGGCCATGCAGGTGCAATCATTTCTGGTGGTAAAGGAACAGCAGAAGAAAAATTTGCTGCTTTTGAAAAAGCGGGTATGGCATATACACGGAGTCCGGCAGAGCTAGGTTCTACTATGTTACAGGTGTTGAAAGATAAAGGCCTGGCTTAAGTAGACAGCAAAAAAGCTCCGAAAGGGGCTTTTTTATTATGAGAATGATGGAGAGAATAAATTCTTCTTCAACGCTATTAGGATTGTAAGTTTAACTCAAGCTTAGTTTACCCTATAGTTGTCCACCTTAAAGCAAACTATTTAAGTAGATTAGATAAGTAATTTGCTTTAATTTAAGTCTATAACTTGTAGATTTTGATATATCATATTTTTTATAGACAAAAAAATACGCAATGATTGGGGTGATCATTGCGCAGAACAACGAATCTGCATACACAGTTTCGGTTAAGGAGAAATGTCATGAATTTAGAAGCTTTCTAAATCATGAAAGTATAATATTTGAATACCTGAGTAACTTCCTTGGTATTCACGTTAACAAGTGTTAAATCACGTTAAACTATAGGTTATATTGTAATTTTTTGAACTATGATATTTTATACAGTTGAATTTTAATAAATTAATATTTCAATTAAAAAGGCCCTTAAAGCAGGGCCTGTATTAATACCACAATTTTAAAAGTGGAACATTCCTAGACCGCTTTTAATTTCATCTAGAGTTTGCTGGGTAATAACCTGACATTTTTGAGTGCCTTGACGTAAAACATCCATAATATAGTCCGGATCTTTTTGCAATTCTGCACGACGTTCACGAATTGGACCGATCAGCTCTTTTAAAATACCTTCTAAACGCTTCTTCACAGTGCCATCACCTAGACCACCACGACGATAATGGGCTTTTAATTCTTCTAATTCTTCTTTATTGGTATCGAAAGCATCAAGATAGGTAAAAACCACATTACCTTCTACCTGACCCGGGTCTTCAATACGCAAATGATTAGGATCAGTATACATGGCATTAACTGCCTTTTTAATATCCTTATCTGAAGCATCCAGAACAATGGTATTACCCAGAGATTTAGACATTTTGGCCTTGCCATCGAATCCTGGTAAACGGCTCATGTTAGAAAGTAAGGCTTTACATTCAGGCAAAAGCTCGCGGCCGATCTGACGGTTAAGGCGACGAACAATTTCATTCGTTTGTTCAATCATTGGAATCTGGTCTTCTCCTACCGGCACAACAGTAGCTTTGAATGCCGTAATATCGGCAGCCTGTGCGACCGGATAACATAGAAAACCTGCCGGGATATCGCGCTCAAAACCTCGCATCTGAATTTCAGACTTGATCGTTGGGTTACGTTCCAAACGCGACACCGTCACAAAGTTCAGATAGAGCATGGTCAGCTCATTGAGTGCCGGTAATTGAGACTGCACACAGATGGTGGTTTTTTCCGGATCAATACCCACTGCTAAATAATCTGTAGCGACTTCCAGAATATTCCGACGTACTTTTTCAAAATTATCGGCATTGTCAGTTAAAGCTTGAGCATCGGCGAGTAACAGGTGCTGGTGATGGGAGTCTTGCAAGCCTACACGAGAACGTAGTGAACCTACAAAATGTCCTAGATGGAGCTGTCCGGTCGGGCGGTCACCAGTCAAAATAACTGGACGGGTATCTTGATCACTCATGATGCATTCCAAAGCGTTTGTAAATTAAGCAAAATATATTAATTGATGAAGTCTATTGTAAGGCATAAATACTGGTAGTGCCTCTTTACAATAAACTCCAGCTGGTAAAAAGTGAGAAATTTAATAGATAAACATATAAAGCTTATACACTTTCTCTGATTAAAGCGATTTAAACTAGCTACATAAAGATAAGACTGGGAACATAAAATGGCGAGCAGCTTGCTTTTATTATTAGATGATATTGCCACAATTCTGGATGATGTCGCAGTCATGAGTAAAATGGCTGCAAAAAAAACCGCAGGAGTGCTAGGTGATGACTTGGCTTTAAATGCCCAGCAAGTCAGTGGCGTCCGTTCAGATCGGGAATTGCCAGTGGTCTGGAGCGTAGCAAAAGGCTCATTTGTGAATAAAGTTATTCTAGTACCTTTAGCGTTGCTTATCAGTGTAGTTGCTCCATGGTTAATTAGCCCATTGTTAATGATTGGTGGCTTATTCTTGTGCTATGAAGGTATAGAAAAAGTCTTGCATTCACTACAGCGTAAAAAGCCACATAGTCCTGAAGAAGCAATTGCCAAGCTCGAACAGGATGACATTGATTTGCATGCCTATGAAAAAGATAAAGTCAAAGGTGCAATTCGAACAGATTTTATTCTTTCTGCTGAAATTGTAGTAATTAGCTTGGGTACAGTTGCAGCAGCCAGTTTTATGACCAAAGTTACAGTACTAAGTATTATCGCTATTGTAATGACTATAGGCGTGTATGGACTGGTAGCCATGATCGTAAAAATTGATGACTTGGGCCTGCATTTGACTGAACAGGTTTCAAATTTTAAACAGCGTATTGGTCAGGCTCTTTTGAGCTTTGCCCCGATTTTGATGAAGACTTTATCAATCGTCGGTACCATTGCTATGTTTCTGGTCGGGGGAGGCATTATTAATCATGCTGTTCCTTTAATACATCATTTTACTGAAGATACTGTTGATCATGTTGAACTGATTCCTACTTTGGGGCATATCGTAGGAGCAATTACACCAACTTTAATAAATTTAGGAATCGGCATAGTAGCGGGTTTTATTGTTCTGCTTTTAGTCAGTGGAGTTAAAAAAATCTGGCCAAAATCTAAACAGAAATCTGCTTAAGCTATCAGCTTTTGCGACATCGTAATAATAGGGAAGGGGTAAACTATGCGTTGGAAAGGTCGCCGTGTCAGTACTAATCTGGAAGATCGCCGGGGTGGAGGCGGAGCAAAAGCAGGGGGTATCAGTATATTAGGTCTGATTGTTGCCTTTGTCGCCTGGAAGTTTTTTGGTGTAGATCCGCAGCAGGCTTATCAGGCAACAAAACAGGTAACCGCCGGAGAGCAGGTAGAAAGCGTCGGCCTGGAAAATCCAACGCCCCAGCAGCAAGAAGCCGCAGATTTTGTCGGGACTGTTCTTGCTGATACCGAAGACACCTGGCAGGCAATTTTTCAGGAGCAGGGGCAAAATTATACCCCTCCTAAACTGGTCTTGTTCAGTGGCGTGGTTAATTCACGTTGTGGTACTGCACAGGCGGCAATGGGGCCATTTTATTGTCCAGCTGACCAAAAAGTTTATATAGATACCAGTTTCTTTAAAGATATGCGCCAGCAGATGGGAATTTCTGGTGAGCAGAACCAGACAGAACTCTCTCGACAAGACCAAGCCGGAGACTTTGCTCAGGCTTATGTAATTGCACACGAAGTGGGTCACCATGTACAGAACCTGTTAGGTATCTCTTCTCAAGTGCAACAGGCTCGCAGCCGTGCCAGTCAAGTACAAGGAAATCAGCTTTCAGTCCGGCAAGAGCTTCAAGCAGACTGTTTGGCCGGAGTGTGGGCACATCATAACCAGCAGCGTACCCAGTTTCTAGAGCAGGGTGATGTTCAGGAAGCAATGGATGCTGCCCATAAAATTGGTGATGACTATTTGCAAAAAAGTGCAACTGGACAAGTTGTACCTGATAGCTTTACGCATGGAACCAGTGCACAACGTATGCAGTGGTTCCAGACCGGCTTGAAGAGTGGTGATCTTAACCAGTGCGATACTTTTAACCAGCCAGTTTAAGGCAGTTAAAAGAATTATTGAGTACAGATAAGGTTATTACTGTACTCAATAATCTATTTTGTTAAAAAACTGCGAAAATTTTTCAAGATACGAATACTTGAAATTAATGCAATGATCGTAAACAGAAAAACTCCTAACAAGTAATATTTAAGGGCTGACATATCCTGTTGATAGAAATCAACCACTTGCTGTTGTTTTAAGGTTAGGTTACCTGGCATGTTAGTCTGAGTATCTACATAGTTTATAGACTGAATATATTGATAAGGGCCAATAATTTGTAGAACTGCTTTTTGAACCTCTCTATACGGACTTTTATCATAGCTAGAAAGACAGAGCGTAGTCTGATAATGCTCACAACTGATTTTACTGATATATCCTTTGCCTTTTAAAACAATAAAAATTGCTCGATCTGGCTTTTGGCTATTAGACAGGAGCAGGTAAGACTGTTGATTGCTTGAAACCAGCTCAATCTGTTGGCGGTGCTCTAGCCATGTATTCGCCTGTGCCAGTGTGTTGAATTTGCTGTAACAGGTCAGTAATAGTGCCAGAGTTACAGTAAAAATGATTAAAGCCAGGATAAGACGAAAAATGAATTTTAAAGATTGATGCATGAAAAGAAATATACAGCCAGTATTTATGAGAAATATTATTATAGTTTGAAATGATCTGGAAACGGCAAAAGCCGAATTGTTTATGCGAGAACCAGGTCTATTTAAAATGAAATAAAATTATCCATGACCTACCCTTAGAAATGGGAGTAAAATTCCCAGTTAAGAGTTTTATAACTGATATTCATCTAGAAGTGACTGATTGGATGCGTTTTAAGAAAGCCAGCAGTTATATTCAAGGATTCGCATGGGCAATTTTTTTCTTCTTCAAGCTTTAACGGTTATTTTTGCACTTTCAATCGCAACTACAATTTTCAATAAGCGTATTTTAGACTTTCCTCAGGCGATTGGTGTGCCAATTGTCTCGGCAGTTTTTGTATTTATTTTGCAGTGGGGTGCGAGCTTACTTAATGGTAACCAGTTTATAGTCATTAATATTCATAATATTGAAGAAGCTGTACGCGGGATTGATTTCTATGACTTTCTTATTAATGGCGTAATCTGTTTTATCCTGACCTCGTCTGCGCTTAAATTTAAAATTTCTGACTTAAGAAGTCACTGGAAACCCATTGGAATTCTAGCCACGATTGCACTGGTAATCTGTGCTGTATTTTTCGGTGGCATCCTTTATGGTTTTCAGGCATTAATTGGAAATCCGGTCCCTATTTTAGTCTTGCTGTTATTGGGATCTGCTTTAGGTGCAACAGATCCAATTGGAGTTAAAGGGGTGTTAAGTTCAGTTAGAGCACCCCATCATTTGATTGTGAAACTCGAAGGTGAGTCACTGTTTAATGATGCAATGTGTATCGCCGTGTTCATGACTTTACTGAATGTATTACAAGGCGAACATTTTACCTTATTGGGCACATTAGAAAATTTTCTCTATGAAATTGTGGTAGCTGTAATTATCGGTTGGGGGTTCGGTTTAGGAATTTTACGCTTATTGCGCGGTAAGCATGAAATGGAGTCCCTGATCCTGACAACTGCGCTGCTGGCCTGCGGTTCTTACCTGGTTGCCCTGTTTGCTCATGCTTCTGCACCAATTGCTTGTGTTATCGGTGGTCTCATCGTCGGAAATAAATGGAAAGAAATTCTGCATGATCGTGAAATTCGTGAAGTAAATCATTTTTGGCATACTGTAGAAGGCATTATTAATTCATTTCTGTTTACATTAATCGGATTAGAGCTGTTCATTCTGGACTTGAGTAGTAGCATGATCCTTGGAGGGATATTCGCATTTTTTGCCCTGCATATTTCACGGTTTGCCGCAAATTTCTTATCTTTTGCCTTTTTCCCATCTTTTCGCAAAAAGAGTTATAACGGTAGCTTAACCATTTTATCGTGGGGAGGAGTGCGGGGTGGTATTTCACTGGCACTCATATTAGCTGTGGCTAATATTCCACAACTACGTGAATATAGCAGTATTTTGATTGGCTATACTTTCATTAGTGTATTGCTTTCAGGTGTGGTTTGCGGTTTAGGACTACCAGCCGTTATGAATGCTTTTTACTATAATCCAAATGAAGAGACTCAGGGCTTTAAAGGATGGTATCAACGTTTATGCCACAAAATGAATCGTAAAGGTTTTAAATATATTGTGGGAGAAGATGCGAATGGTAATGAAACCATTACTGTGTATCAGCCCGAGGAAATAATGGACCAGAAAACTGATGACGGCATTACAGCTGTCCATCATCCGATAAAAGCACAAGAAGTCAAACGTCTGGAAAGTCCTGACAATTTTTAAAGGCAATTTGATATACAGACTATTTTAGGAATAAATAAAAATTAAGATACTAGATCGACTATTTTTAATAAATTTATCCTAAGTGTTACTATGTATTTCACTGTTGATTTTATGTGAAAGATGAAAATATTTCTTATTCACATATCTTTTTTTTATCTTTTTAAAACAATTACTTAATAAAATAAAAAATATATGTATTTGATTTATATATTTTAACTTTAAAGCAGACTTGTTTACTCAACTTAATAAAAAACTTACTTATTTCATGCTATCTATTTATAAAGCTTATTAAATTTTCTAGGAAGAAAATAGTTACAAAGCAAAATCTAATAAAGCTAATTTTTAATAAAAAATTCAGGAAATTAGCTCCTCTAATAATATGTAAGGAAGAATATAATGGCGGATATTTTTATAATTTCAAAAGAAACAGCTCAGCAAGTAGAGCATATAGGCAATAGTTTTAAATTAGGGGAGCCTGTAGTTGTCGTTATTGATGTTGCTCCAGAGGAGGTAGCATCTATTGATCGTAGTGGAAATAGCCTTACTATCATCCTGAAAAATGGTGAGCAAATTTATATAGAAAATTATTTTGCCGCTGATAATAGTCTGGTCTTTAAAAATGATCAGAATCAGCTTTTACTGGCTCAAGTTACTGATGCCAGTGGGGCAATATTAGATCCAATTTCTTATTTAAACTTAGAAGAAGTCACGCCACTTTTATATGGAGCAGAGAGTGAAGCTTTTGTTCCCTGGTTAGTTGGGGCAGTAGGAATAGGAGGATTGGCTGCAGCGGTAACCTCTACTAGCGATTCTTCCGATGATACAAGAAATGATATTACACCACCACAGAAACCAATTATTACTGAAAATAATGGTGATGGTTTAAGTGGTACAGGTGAAGCCGGCAGTACAGTAATTGTTAAAGATAGCCAAGGCAATCAGACTGAAATTAAGGTAGGAGAAGACGGCAAGTGGAGCATTGAGCCGAATCCGTTAAATGAAGGAGAACAGGGGACAATTGAAGCAGTAGATCCTGCTGGCAACAGTTCAGGACAATCTCCGGTTACAGGAGGCGACCAAACTGTCCCACAAGCTACATTAGACACATTGTTAACAAATGACACCACCCCGGGCCTGAGTGGCACGGTGAATGACCCGGCAGCCCGGATTGAAGTCAGCATTAACGGCAGCACCTACCAGACCATCAACAATGGCGACGGCAGCTGGAGCCTGGCCGACAACATCATCGCGGTCCTGCCGGAAGGCCTGATTAACGTAACCGTGACAGCCACCGATGCGGCGGGGAACCGCAGTGCAGTGACCGGCAGCATCCGCATTGATACCACCGCCCCGGCAGCACCGCTGCTGGATGCGGTCAATGCCACTGACCCGATCAGCGGCACGGCAGAGGCGGGTGCACGGATCGTGGTGACCTATCCGAACGGCACCACGGCCAGCACCGTGGCAGATGCTGCGGGGAACTGGAGCGTGGCCAACCCGGGCAGCCTGAGCGATGGGCAGCAGATCAGCGTGGTGGCCAGCGATGCGGCCGGCAACAGCTCGGCCCCGGCCAGCGCGACGGTTGATGCAGACATCACCGCACCTGAGGTCAGCCTGGATGCACTGCTGAGCAATGACACCACCCCGGGCCTGAGCGGCACGGTGAATGACCCGGCAGCCCGGATTGAAGTCAGCATTAACGGCAGCACCTACCAGGCCATCAACAATGGCGACGGCAGCTGGAGCCTGGCCGACAACATCATCGCGGTCCTGCCGGAAGGCCTGATTAACGTAACCGTGACAGCCACCGATGCGGCGGGGAACCGCAGTGCAGTGACCGGCAGCATCCGCATTGATACCACCGCCCCGGCAGCACCGCTGCTGGATGCGGTCAATGCCACTGACCCGATCAGCGGCACGGCAGAGGCGGGTGCACGGATCGTGGTGACCTATCCGAACGGCACCACGGCCAGCACCGTGGCAGATGCTGCGGGGAACTGGAGCGTGGCCAACCCGGGCAACCTGAGCGATGGGCAGCAGATCAGCGTGGTGGCCAGCGATGCGGCCGGCAACAGCTCGGCCCCGGCCAGCGCGACGGTTGATGCAGACATCACCGCACCTGAGGTCAGCCTGGATGCACTGCTGAGCAATGACACCACCCCGGGCCTGAGCGGCACGGTGAATGACCCGGCAGCCCGGATTGAAGTCAGCATTAACGGCAGCACCTACCAGGCCATCAACAATGGCGACGGCAGCTGGAGCCTGGCCGACAACATCATCGCGGTCCTGCCGGAAGGCCTGATTAACGTAACCGTGACAGCCACCGATGCGGCGGGGAACCGCAGTGCAGTGACCGGCAGCATCCGCATTGATACCACCGCCCCGGCAGCACCGCTGCTGGATGCGGTCAATGCCACTGACCCGATCAGCGGCACGGCAGAGGCGGGTGCACGGATCGTGGTGACCTATCCGAACGGCACCACGGCCAGCACCGTGGCAGATGCTGCGGGGAACTGGAGCGTGGCCAACCCGGGCAACCTGAGCGATGGGCAGCAGATCAGCGTGGTGGCCAGCGATGCGGCCGGCAACAGCTCGGCCCCGGCCAGCGCGACGGTTGATGCAGACATCACCGCACCTGAGGTCAGCCTGGATGCACTGCTGAGCAATGACACCACCCCGGGCCTGAGCGGCACGGTGAATGACCCGGCAGCCCGGATTGAAGTCAGCATTAACGGCAGCACCTACCAGGCCATCAACAATGGCGACGGCAGCTGGAGCCTGGCCGACAACATCATCGCGGTCCTGCCGGAAGGCCTGATTAACGTAACCGTGACAGCCACCGATGCGGCGGGGAACCGCAGTGCAGTGACCGGCAGCATCCGCATTGATACCACCGCCCCGGCAGCACCGCTGCTGGATGCGGTCAATGCCACTGACCCGATCAGCGGCACGGCAGAGGCGGGTGCACGGATCGTGGTGACCTATCCGAACGGCACCACGGCCAGCACCGTGGCAGATGCTGCGGGGAACTGGAGCGTGGCCAACCCGGGCAACCTGAGCGATGGGCAGCAGATCAGCGTGGTGGCCAGCGATGCGGCCGGCAACAGCTCGGCCCCGGCCAGCGCGACGGTTGATGCAGACATCACCGCACCTGAGGTCAGCCTGGATGCACTGCTGAGCAATGACACCACCCCGGGCCTGAGCGGCACGGTGAATGACCCGGCAGCCCGGATTGAAGTCAGCATTAACGGCAGCACCTACCAGGCCATCAACAATGGCGACGGCAGCTGGAGCCTGGCCGACAACATCATCGCGGTCCTGCCGGAAGGCCTGATTAACGTAACCGTGACAGCCACCGATGCGGCGGGGAACCGCAGTGCAGTGACCGGCAGCATCCGCATTGATACCACCGCCCCGGCAGCACCGCTGCTGGATGCGGTCAATACCACTGACCCGATCAGCGGCACGGCAGAGGCGGGTGCACGGATCGTGGTGACCTATCCGAACGGCACCACGGCCAGCACCGTGGCAGATGCTGCGGGGAACTGGAGCGTGGTCAACCCGGGCAACCTGAGCGATGGGCAGCAGATCAGCGTGGTGGCCAGCGATGCGGCCGGCAACAGCTCGGCCCCGGTCAGCGCGACGGTTGATGCAGACATTACAGCTCCAAGTTTAGAATTTATAGTAATCATTAATACCGATGGCAGTGCCACTCTCAGCGGTACCACCGAACCGGGTGCCACTGTAACCGTACGGGGCCCGAACGGAGCAGCAGTGCCGGTCACAGTGGCGCCAGATGGCAGCATCAGTGGCAGCATTGCTGCGCCGGCTCTTGCCGGTAGCTACACCGCCACCGCAACCGATATCAATGGCAACACTGCCACCGATATCGCGACTGCAACAGATAATATTGCACCAATCCCTGGAAGCCTGAGTCTGGCAGATTTCTCCGATACGGGCATCAGCCTCTCTGATAGAATCAGTAATGACAATACATTTAATTTGACATTAACGGGTCAGGAAACAGGTTCTACCGTGGTCTACCAGATTTCTACGGATGGCGGAAATACCTGGGTGGCAACAACAGCCGCACAGACTGGAGTCGCAGATAATACCTATCAATACAGAGCTGTCGTGACTGATGTTAATGGCAACAGCAGTGTCACAGATACAGTTAATGTCACTGTAGATACAGCTGCTCCAGATGCTCCTGAGCTTGATCCGGTTAACGTAACTGATCCGATTAGTGGAACAGCAGAAATTGGGGCTACTGTCACTGTTACCTTCCCAGATGGCACGATCGCTACCGCACTTGCAGATGAAAGTGGCAGCTGGAGTGTAGCTAACCCAGGTGGTCTTGCTAATGGTGATATTATTACTGCAATAGCAACAGATCCTGCAGGGAATGCATCATTATCGGATAGCGGTACAGTTTCAGCTGATATTACAGCGCCAGTGGTGGTGCTGGATGATAGTTCCAGCAGCGATAATACCCCACCGTTGAGTGGTACGGTTAATGATACTACCGCACGAATCGTGGTTACTCTTAATGGTACTGATTATGAAGCCGTAAATAACGGTGATGGTACCTGGACTTTAGCAGATAATACTTTGCCGGTATTACAGGACGGGACATATAACCTTACTGTAAGAGCCATAGACCAGGCAGGTAATACGGGTACAGATACAGCAACTTTAACTATAGATACTATTACGACGGTAGAGCTGAATGTGGTGATCAATGCCGATGGCAGTGCCACTCTCAGCGGTACCACCGAAGCGGGTGCCACTGTAACCGTACGGGGCCCGGATGGAGCAGCAGTGCCGGTCACAGTGGCGCCAGATGGCAGCCTCAGTGGCAGCATTGCCGCGCCGGCTCTTGCCGGTAGCTACACCGCCACCGCCACCGATATCAACGGCAACACTGCCACCGATACCGCGACTGCAACAGATAGCACGCCACCGGCCGTAGAGCTGAACGTGGTGATCAATGCCGATGGCAGTGCCACCCTCAGCGGTACCACCGAAGCGGGCGCCAGTGTAACCGTACGGGGCCCGGATGGAGCAGCAGTGCCGGTCACAGTGGCGCCAGATGGCAGCATCAGTGGCAGTATTGCCGCGCCGGCTCTTGCCGGTAACTATACCGCCACCGCGACCGATATTAATGGCAACACTGCCACCGATACCGCGACTGCAACAGATAGCACGCCACCGGCCGTAGAGCTGAACGTGGTGATCAATGCCGATGGCAGTGCCACCCTCAGCGGTACCACCGAACCGGGCGCCAGTGTAACCGTACGGGGCCCGGATGGAACAGCAGTGCCGGTCACAGTGGCGCCAGATGGCAGCATCAGTGGCAGCATTGCCGCGCCGGCTCTTGCCGGTAGCTACACCGCCACCGCAACCGATATCAACGGCAACATTGCCACCGATACCGCGACTGCAACAGATAGCACGCCACCGGCCGTAGAGCTGAACGTGGTGATCAATGCCGATGGCAGTGCCACCCTCAGCGGTACCACCGAACCGGGCGCCAGTGTAACCGTACGGGGCCCGAACGGAGCAGCAGTGCCGGTCACAGTGGCGCCAGATGGCAGCATCAGTGGCAGTATTGCCGCGCCGGCTCTTGCCGGTAACTATACCGCCACCGCGACCGATATTAATGGCAACACTGCCACCGATACCGCGACTGCAACAGATAGCACGCCACCGGCCGTAGAGCTGAATGTGGTGATCAATGCCGATGGCAGTGCCACCCTCAGCGGTACCACCGAACCGGGTGCCAGTATAACCGTACGGGGCCCGGATGGAGCAGCAGTGCCGGTCACTGTGGCGCCAGATGGCAGCCTCAGTGGCAGCATTGCCGCGCCGGCTCTTGCCGGTAACTATACCGCCACCGCAACCGATATCAATGGCAACACTGCCACCGATATCGCGACTGCAACAGATAATATTGCACCAATTCCTGGAAGCCTGAGTCTGGCAGATTTCTCCGATACGGGCATCAGCCTCTCTGATGGAATCAGTAATGACAATACATTTAATTTGACATTAACGGGTCAGGAAACAGGTTCTAACGTGGTCTACCAGATTTCTACGGATGGCGGAAATACCTGGGTGGCAACAACAGCCGCACAGACTGGAGTCGCAGATAACACCTATCAATACAGAGCTGTCGTGACTGATGTTAATGGCAACAGCAGTGTCACAGATACAGTTAATGTCACTGTAGATACAGCTGCTCCAGATGCTCCTGAGCTTGATCCGGTTAACGTAACTGATCCGATTAGTGGAACAGCAGAAATTGGGGCTACTGTCACTGTTACCTTCCCAGATGGCACGATCGCTACCGCACTTGCAGATGAAAGTGGCAGCTGGAGTGTAGCTAACCCAGGTGGTCTTGCTAATGGTGATATTATTACTGCAATAGCAACAGATCCTGCAGGGAATGCATCATTATCGGATAGCGGTACAGTTTCAGCTGATATTACAGCGCCAGTGGTGGTGCTGGATGATAGTTCCAGCAGCGATAATACCCCACCGTTGAGTGGTACGGTTAATGATACTACCGCACGAATCGTGGTTACTCTTAATGGTACTGATTATGAAGCCGTAAATAACGGTGATGGTACCTGGACTTTAGCAGATAATACTTTGCCGGTATTACAGGACGGGACATATAACCTTACTGTAAGAGCCATAGACCAGGCAGGTAATACGGGTACAGATACAGCAACTTTAACTATAGATACTATTACGACAGTAGAGCTGAATGTGGTGATCAATGCCGATGGCAGTGCCACTCTCAGCGGTACCACCGAACCGGGCGCCAGTGTAACCGTACGGGGCCCGGATGGAGCAGCAGTGCCGGTCACAGTGGCGCCAGATGGCAGCCTCAGTGGCAGCATTGCTGCGCCGGCCCTCGCAGGTAGCTACACCGCCACCGCAACCGATATCAACGGCAACATTGCCACCGATACCGCGACTGCAACAGATAGCACGCCACCGGCCGTAGAGCTGAATGTGGTAATCAATGCTGATGGCAGTGCCACCCTCAGCGGTACCACCGAAGCGGGCGCCAGTGTAACCGTACGGGGCCCGGATGGAGCAGCAGTGCCGGTCACAGTGGCGCCAGATGGCAGCATCAGTGGCAGTATTGCCGCGCCGGCTCTTGCCGGTAACTATACCGCCACCGCGACCGATATCAACGGCAACATTGCCACCGATACCGCGACTGCAACAGATAGCACGCCACCGGCCGTAGAGCTGAACGTGGTGATCAATGCCGATGGCAGTGCCACCCTCAGCGGTACCACCGAACCGGGCGCCAGTGTAACCGTACGGGGCCCGAACGGAGCAGCAGTGCCGGTCACAGTGGCGCCAGATGGCAGCATCAGTGGCAGTATTGCCGTGCCGGCTCTTGCCGGTAACTATACCGCCACCGCGACCGATATTAATGGCAACACTGCCACCGATACCGCGACTGCAACAGATAGCACGCCACCGGCCGTAGAGCTGAACGTGGTGATCAATGCCGATGGCAGTGCCACCCTCAGCGGTACCACCGAACCGGGCGCCAGTGTAACCATACGGGGCCCGGATGGAGCAGCAGTGCCGGTCACAGTGGCGCCAGATGGCAGCATCAGTGGCAGTATTGCCGCGCCGGCTCTTGCCGGTAACTATACCGCCACCGCGACCGATATCAACGGCAACATTGCCACCGATACCGCGACTGCAACAGATAGCACGCCACCGGCCGTAGAGCTGAACGTGGTGATCAATGCCGATGGCAGTGCCACCCTCAGCGGTACCACCGAACCGGGCGCCAGTGTAACCGTACGGGGCCCGAACGGAGCAGCAGTGCCGGTCACAGTGGCGCCAGATGGCAGCATCAGTGGCAGTATTGCCGTGCCGGCTCTTGCCGGTAACTATACCGCCACCGCGACCGATATTAATGGCAACACTGCCACCGATACCGCGACTGCAACAGATAGCACGCCACCGGCCGTAGAGCTGAACGTGGTGATCAATGCCGATGGCAGTGCCACCCTCAGCGGTACCACCGAACCGGGCGCCAGTGTAACCATACGGGGCCCGGATGGAGCAGCAGTGCCGGTCACAGTGGCGCCAGATGGCAGCATCAGTGGCAGTATTGCCGCGCCGGCTCTTGCCGGTAACTATACCGCCACCGCGACCGATATCAACGGCAACATTGCCACCGATACCGCGACTGCAACAGATAGCACGCCACCGGCCGTAGAGCTGAACGTGGTGATCAATGCCGATGGCAGTGCCACCCTCAGCGGTACCACCGAACCGGGCGCCAGTGTAACCGTACGGGGCCCGAACGGAGCAGCAGTGCCGGTCACAGTGGCGCCAGATGGCAGCATCAGTGGCAGCATTGCCGCGCCGGCTCTTGCCGGTAGCTACACCGCCACCGCAACCGATATCAATGGCAACACTGCCACCGATATCGCGACTGCAACAGATAATATTGCACCAATTCCTGGAAGCCTGAGTCTGGCAGATTTCTCCGATACGGGCATCAGCCTCTCTGATAGAATCAGTAATGACAATACATTTAATTTGACATTAACGGGTCAGGAAACAGGTTCTACCGTGGTCTACCAGATTTCTACGGATGGCGGAAATACCTGGGTGGCAACAACAGCCGCACAGACTGGAGTCGCAGATAACACCTATCAATACAGAGCTGTCGTGACTGATGTTAATGGCAACAGCAGTGTCACAGATACAGTTAATGTCACTGTAGATACAGCTGCTCCAGATGCTCCTGAGCTTGATCCGGTTAACGTAACTGATCCGATTAGTGGAACAGCAGAAATTGGGGCTACTGTCACTGTTACCTTCCCAGATGGCACGATCGCTACCGCACTTGCAGATGAAAGTGGCAGCTGGAGTGTAGCTAACCCAGGTGGTCTTGCTAATGGTGATATTATTACTGCAATAGCAACAGATCCTGCAGGGAATGCATCATTATCGGATAGCGGTACAGTTTCAGCTGATATTACAGCGCCAGTGGTGGTGCTGGATGATAGTTCCAGCAGCGATAATACCCCACCGTTGAGTGGTACGGTTAATGATACTACCGCACGAATCGTGGTTACTCTTAATGGTACTGATTATGAAGCCGTAAATAACGGTGATGGTACCTGGACTTTAGCAGATAATACTTTACCGGTATTACAGGACGGGACATATAACCTTACTGTAAGAGCCATAGACCAGGCAGGTAATACGGGTACAGATACAGCAACTTTAACTATAGATACTATTACGACAGTAGAGCTGAATGTGGTGATCAATGCCGATGGCAGTGCCACTCTCAGCGGTACCACCGAAGCGGGCGCCAGTGTAACCGTACGGGGCCCGGATGGAGCAGCAGTGCCGGTCACAGTGGCGCCAGATGGCAGCCTCAGTGGCAGCATTGCTGCGCCGGCCCTCGCAGGTAACTACACCGCCACCGCGACCGATATCAACGGCAACATTGCCACCGATACCGCGACTGCAACAGATAGCACGCCACCGGCCGTAGAGCTGAATGTGGTAATCAATGCTGATGGCAGTGCCACCCTCAGCGGTACCACCGAAGCGGGCGCCAGTGTAACCGTACGGGGCCCGGATGGAGCAGCAGTGCCGGTCACAGTGGCGCCAGATGGCAGCATCAGTGGCAGTATTGCCGTGCCGGCTCTTGCCGGTAACTATACCGCCACCGCGACCGATATCAACGGCAACATTGCCACCGATACCGCGACTGCAACAGATAGCACGCCACCGGCCGTAGAGCTGAACGTGGTGATCAATGCCGATGGCAGTGCCACCCTCAGCGGTACCACCGAACCGGGCGCCAGTGTAACCGTACGGGGCCCGAACGGAGCAGCAGTGCCGGTCACAGTGGCGCCAGATGGCAGCATCAGTGGCAGTATTGCCGCGCCGGCTCTTGCCGGTAACTATACCGCCACCGCGACCGATATTAATGGCAACACTGCCACCGATACCGCGACTGCAACAGATAGCACGCCACCGGCCGTAGAGCTGAACGTGGTGATCAATGCCGATGGCAGTGCCACCCTCAGCGGTACCACCGAACCGGGCGCCACTGTAACCATACGGGGCCCGAACGGAGCAGCAGTGCCGGTCACAGTGGCGCCAGATGGCAGCATCAGTGGCAGCATTGCTGCGCCGGCTCTTGCCGGTAGCTACACCGCCACCGCAACCGATATCAATGGCAACACTGCCACTGATACCGCGACTGTAACAGATAATATTGCACCAATCCCTGGAAGCCTGAGTCTGGCAGATTTCTCCGATACGGGCATCAGCCTCTCTGATAGAATCAGTAATGACAATACATTTAATTTGACATTAACGGGTCAGGAAACAGGTTCTACCGTGGTCTACCAGATTTCTACGGATGGCGGAAATACCTGGGTGGCAACAACAGCCGCACAGACTGGAGTCGCAGATAATACCTATCAATACAGAGCTGTCGTGACTGATGTTAATGGCAACAGCAGTATAACCAATGCGGTAGGCGTTACTATAGATACTATCACTACGGTTACTGCGCGCTTTACTTTAGATTCAGATAATGGCAACCCAGATCCGACGACTGTCATTGTAAGTGGCACAGCAGAGGTAGGATCTACTGTTACTTTAACCACAAATACAGGTGTAGCAATTGTAGATAATCTAGGCAATCCTGTTAGTACGATAGTAGGTTCAACCGGCACCTATACATTTAATATTCCGACAGCCTCTGTAGTGGATAACCAGCTGCTTAGCGTGAATTCTACAGATATAGCCGGAAACGTTGCTACAGCCCCAGTAAGAATAGATTTGACACCACCAAATGCCATAGATGATGTCGTAAACCTGGACATTGTAAGTCAGATCACTACAGTCTATCCCGAAGTGACCGATACAGATGTTCAGGTATTGGGTTTATTAGAGTCTGATAATGGCACTGACAATGGTGTGACTGTAATTGTAGGACCTGATCAATTTGGTGTACTCAATATTGAAATAAGCCAAACTGCACTCGCCGCAGTTGCAGATGCCTTCCGGTTAGATGTTGTTGATGCAAATGGTAATGTTGTCTATTCTGCAGTAACACAAAACTCGCTAGTAGGGGATGTTCTTGGTTTAAATGTCTTAGGTGTAACAGGAGATAATACTTTAACTGCTACAGTCAGAGGCTTGCAACCGGGTACATATCGTGTTGTGGTTCGTAATGACGAGAGTACATTAACTGACTTGCTAGATTCAGATAATAGTGGTGGAGTATCTTTACAAGAGCTTGGAGATTCAGGCGTCATTTTAGGGCCTGAAAATCAGACGCTGGTACTCAATACAGTTTCTAATGCATTAGGTCCAGTTTTAGGGCCAACAGTTACTACGCTGTTATCTCCTGTTTTAACTACATTGAATGGTTTGCCAGTTGATGAGATTATTAATCCATTAGTCACTATTTTGAATAATGTTGGTGCTACCGGACTACTCAATACAGTCTTGAGTTCACTAGCAGATGCTCTTTTAAGTAATACACTTACACTATTGCAAGCTACTGATATTACGACCCAGCTTACGGAAACCGATTTTGCTAATGAAGCCTTAACAGGTGGTAATGTGATTACAGGGGCGGGTAGCAGTAATGGTGGTACAGATGATGCACAGGGAGGTGTAATTACTCAGGTACAAATTGCTGATGGCCCTATCGTAGTCATTCCATCAAATGGAAGCAATGTTACAGTCGAAGGACTATATGGTGTACTTACTATTAATTCGTCAGGAGCCTATACTTATACAGCTTATGGAGATCCAGCGTCTATAGGCGGTTCTGAAGTATTTACTTATACATTATCTGATGGAAATACAGTAGATACAGCAAAACTTACTATTAACATTGCAGATACTTCTACAACAGCCCCTAGAGTTACTTTAGTTAATGATACGGGTAACAGTAATACTGACCTGATCACCCAAGATGGTCGCATCGCGGTGACCGCAGATCCGGATGTGAACACAGTAGTGGTAAGGTATACATCTGCTTCCGGTACTGGAGTGAACGTCAATGCCGTGTATGACACCGCAACTGGCAGGTGGATTGCTACGCCTCCAGCTGGTTTTGCAGATGGTACTTATAATGTGACGGCTACCGTAACAGACACTACCAATCATACGAATACCTCTTCTTTAGGTAATATTACTCTAGATACTACACCGCCAGTAGTTACAATCGTAGGTGCAGGCGATAATGCAGGTAATATTCAAGGCAATATTTATTCTGGTACGATTACTGATGATAATACGCCAACAATCTTTGGCAGGGCAGCGCCGAACAGTACCATTACGCTTATTCAGGACGGTGTAACAATAACTACGCCAATTACTGTAGATGCTAGTGGTAACTGGAGTTATACGCCTGCCACAGCACTGTCTTCATCTGCGACCGGTGTAAATCATACTTGGCAGGCTAGAGTAGCAGATACGGCAGGTAATATTACAACTGCTAACTTTAACTTGAATATTATTGGCCAGGTTGCACCTGTTGCAGCTGTTAACAGTAATGCTCTACTGGGCGTTGTAGGCGCAGATGTAGCAGGTCTGATTGATTTAAATCAGCAACTATTTGCAGCGGCAGATGCAAATGGCGATTTAAGAAGAGTAGAAATTACATTAAATTCTGCAGTATCACTGGGTGGAGAGAATTTTAGCTTCTCAACAGGGTTACGTAATCTGTTTGGTTATAATGTTACTACTCAAAGTAGCACTGTGTTAGGACGTCCAGCTCGTATTACAATTGAAGCTGCACAAGGGCAGGTACTTGATAATCAGGAAATTAATGAATTCTTGGCATCAGTCAAATTATCGGGTGGTTTGCTGGGAGGCATCTTAAATCTGAATTTACTGAATAATTTGAATGTGGTTGCTACAGATAGCCAAGGCTCATCTACCTCATATAGCCGAGGTGAGATTGCAAGTGTAGATCTGTTGGGCGGTCTACTTTCAGGAAGCGCTTCACCGATTGTTGAGGGTAATGCTAATGCTAATATTTTGGGTAATAGCAATAGTACTGTATCTCAGCGCCTCTATGGTTATGATGGAAATGATACGTTAAATGGCGGTTCAGGAAATGATATCCTGCGAGGTGGTAATGGTGATGATACTTTAAATGCAGGGGCAGGTAATGATTATATTAATGGTGGTGCAGGCAATGACACTATTATTGGTGGCCCAGGCGCTGATACTGTAGTGTTTGATTTACTGGTTGCCGCTAATGCAACAGGCAGTAATGGTACTGATACCTGGACAGACTTCCATGTAGGTAATATTCGTACCGATAATCAGGCTGACCGGATTGATGTGTCGGATCTGCTAGGAGGCGAGGTTAATGCTAATAATCTGGGACAATATATCCAGCTAAACTATAATTCAACGTCATCAACTGTAACCTTGTCCATCGACCGCGATGGAACCGGAACTACTTTTATTGCCACTCCATTATTACAGCTGACCAATCAGCCAAGTGCCATTACATTGGATGAACTGTTACAGAATGGCCAAATTATTTTCTAAATATATAAGGTAACAAAAAAGGACCTTCGGGTCCTTTTTTGTTTTTAGTTAAAATTTTTTTAAACTTAAGTGATAATCTATTTAGAATTTTGAGTTTTCTTATACTTTATAAAGCTATAGATTTTAAGGAGGATATTATTTCTTCTGCACATGAATTATATGGACAGATTTTAGAAGTTATTAGTCTGATTCCTTGTGGTAAAGTTGCAACTTATGGGCAGGTTGCGCGTCTTGCCGGGTTGCCAAAACATGCACGATTAGTCGGCTATATACTCAAAAATCTGCCTATAGAAACTGATATTCCATGGCATCGCGTAATTAATAGTCAAGGTAGAATTAGCCTGAGTAAATTAAATACACAAGGTCAAAATATACAGTCCGTTTTATTAATTGAAGAGGGACTGACAGTCATAAATGGAAAGATAAACTTAAAAAAATTTCAGTGGCTACCCTGAATTTCCAAATCAACTTAAGATCCCTAATTCTCTCTGTCTGGAAATTAGCAAGATAAAAATTAATATACAGTCTCTATCAGATGCGGATTAAAATTCATTTAAAAATGCTATTAAAGATGAAACGTTATCTGACTGTAGTCGCCCGCGTATTTTTAATAACTGCTTTTCGTCCATATCATAAAGCTTAAGGGAAAGCAGCTTCTGGATGTCTTCTTGAGAAAAACGGTATTTAATAATTCGTGCAGGTACACCACCGACAACTGCATAAGGTGGAACATCTTTAGTTACTACAGCACCTGTTGCTATTACTGCGCCTTCTCCCAGTTTTACACCTTGCATAATCATGGCACGGCTACCAATCCAGCAACCGTCACTAATAATTGTATCTCCTGCTAGCACAAAACTACGGGTATCAAAGGGAAACACTGAAATCCACTCTGTACGGTGTAGCTGATTACCCCCCATCATAATGACACTTTCAGCACCAAAGCAGACAAAATTACCAATATAAAGCTGATCAATCGGTTTATCTGGGGCAGCAGGTTTATCATGAAGATAACGCACTACACAACGTTCAAACCCTTGATCCCAATAGGCTGAGTAATAGCTATAATTGCCTTTAATATGAATATTCGGATTCTTTACTGTCTTCGAGATGAATTCGAACTCACACCAGTGTTTAACCGGAGAGTTGATCAGCTGATCCATAAGAAAAATTAAATACTGAAGAGCAGCAGATTATATCTGAAAAATTTTAAAATTTGAGATGAGCGAAAATAATATTGTCAATAAAAAGCCCCTGATGAAAGGGGCTTCATGTGTATCGTGTTTGACTAAATATATTCAACACTCACAATTTCATATTCTACTTCACCTTGAGGCGTAACAATTTTTGCTTCATCACCTTCGCTTTTGCCTAAAAGTCCGCGTGCAATAGGTGAGTTCACAGAAATTTTATTAATTTTAAAGTCAGCTTCATCATCACCAACGATTTTATAAGTTTTCTGTTCTTCAGTATCAAGATTTTCAATAGTTACTGTTACACCGAAAACTACACGGCCACTCTGCTCAAGATCTTTAATATCGATAACCTGAGCTGCACCCAGTTTACCTTCAATGTCCTGAATACGACCTTCACAGAAACCTTGCTGTTCACGTGCAGCGTGATATTCTGCATTTTCTTTCAAGTCGCCATGTTCACGTGCTTCTGCAATCGCTGCTGTAATACGTGGACGTTCTACAGTTTTAAGCTGGTGTAATTCTTTCTCTAAGGCAGTTTTGCCTTCAGGGGTCATAGGATAACGTTGCATGTTGTCCCTCAAAAGTCAGTGGAAGGATGTAAAATATATAAATAAAAAAAAGCCCGCCACCAAGAAGGTAGCGGGACTTCTTGGAAGCGAATTAACCTTTAGTTAGGTCTTGCAAACGATATACATCCATTGGCAATTTAATTGCTAGAGCTTGGCATACAGCGTCCGCACCATTCAATGTAGTTGTATTATACACTTTACCTTGAAGTGCTGAACGACGGATCGAGAATGAGTCTTCTTGTGCCTTTTTGCCTTCAGTCGTATTAATGACAAGGTGGATTTCACCGTTTTTGATACGGTCCACAATGTTAGGACGACCTTCAGTCACTTTATTCACGCGTTCACATTCAAGACCAGCTTCGCTAATCACTTTAAATGTACCATCAGTCGCAAGAATCTTGAAGCCTAGGTCAATTAATTGTTTCGCAATACCGACAGCACGAGGTTTATCTGAGTCTCGTACAGAGATGAATGCATGTTTCACTTCGCCTTCAGTTGGAAGACCAGGTAAACGTTCATTTGCACCTAGCACTGCTTTATAGAATGCTTCACCAAATGTTTTACCTACACCCATCACTTCACCTGTCGATTTCATCTCAGGGCCAAGGATCGGGTCAACACCAGGGAATTTGTTGAATGGGAACACTGCTTCTTTTACAGAGAAGTGCTCAGGGATAATCTCAGCCGTGAAGCCTTGTGACTCAAGAGATTGACCTGCCATACAACGTGCAGCGACTTTCGCTAAAGATTCGCCGATACACTTAGAAACGAACGGCACAGTACGTGATGCACGTGGGTTCACTTCCAAGATGTAAACGTCGTCGCCTTTCACCGCAAACTGTACGTTCATCAAACCGATTACGCCAAGCTCTTTTGCCATAGCAATCGTTTGACGGCGCATTTCGTCCTGAACTTCTTTAGATAAAGAGTAAGGAGGAATAGAACATGCTGAGTCACCTGAGTGAATTCCCGCTTGTTCAATATGCTGCATGATCCCGCCGATCACAACGTCTTTACCGTCAGACACGCAGTCAACGTCAACTTCAATCGCGTCATCCAGGAAGCGGTCAAGCAGAACTGGCGCTTCGTTAGATGCCTGAACCGCATCACGTAAGTAGCGTTTGAGTTCTTCGTCGTTGTATACGATTTCCATCGCACGGCCACCAAGAACGTAAGAAGGACGTACCACAAGCGGGTAGCCGACTTTCGCTGCTTCAGCCATACCTTCTTCAGCAGATTTTACGATACTGTTATTTGGTTGACGCAGTTGCAAACGTTGAATCATTTGCTGGAAACGTTCACGGTCTTCTGCACGGTCAATCGCGTCAGGTGATGTGCCGATAATTGGCGCACCCGCTTCTTCTAAAGCACGAGCCAATTTAAGCGGAGTTTGACCACCGTATTGTACGATGATGCCTTTAGGCTTCTCTGTACGAACGATTTCAAGTACATCTTCCAAGGTAATCGGTTCGAAGTACAAACGGTCTGATGTGTCGTAATCTGTAGAAACAGTCTCAGGGTTACAGTTCACCATGATGGTTTCATAGCCATCTTCACGCATTGCAAGCGCCGCGTGTACACAGCAGTAATCGAACTCGATCCCTTGACCAATACGGTTAGGTCCACCGCCGATCACCATAATCTTGTCACGGTTCGATG
Organism: Acinetobacter sp. FL; assembly: GCF_040744925.1. Lineage (NCBI taxonomy): Bacteria > Pseudomonadati > Pseudomonadota > Gammaproteobacteria > Moraxellales > Moraxellaceae > Acinetobacter > Acinetobacter sp. FL. The sequence continues at coordinate 796,544 of NZ_CP160437.1, forward strand.
GGTTAGACTCACACTCTTCATCGTAAGTTGAGTACATGTATGCTGTATCCGATTCGAATTCAGCTGCACAGGTATCCACACGTTTGTAAACAGGGGTTACGCCCAGGTTCCAACGGTGTTTACGGAATTGTTTTTGTGAAATACCCATCAAGTTCGCAATGCGCAGGTCCGATAAACCTTTACGTTTGAATGAACGGATGTTGTCCGCGTTCAAGTCACCGAAACCTAAAGTTTTGATCTGGTTTTCAGTGTTGATGATGTCTTCGATCTGGACCAGGAACCAGCGGTCGATATTGGTCGCTGCAAATACTTCGTCTAAAGTGAAACCATGACGGAATGCATCCGCTACATACCAGATACGCTCTGGACCTGGAACTTTAAGTTCCTGAAGAATCTTCTCGCGTGCACCTTCAGTACCCACTTCGATTTTTTCATCAAAACCAGAAGCGCCCACTTCTAATCCACGAAGTGCTTTATTCACAGATTCCTGGAAGTTACGGCCAATGGCCATGACTTCACCGACAGATTTCATCTGAGTTGTTAAAGTCGCGTCAGCTTGCGGGAATTTTTCGAAGTTGAAACGTGGAACTTTGGTGACGACATAGTCAATTGCTGGTTCGAAAGATGCTGGAGTTGTACCACCAGTAATATCATTTTTCAGTTCATCAAGGGTATAGCCAACTGCCAGTTTCGCTGCGATTTTTGCAATCGGGAAACCTGTTGCTTTCGATGCAAGCGCAGAGGAACGTGATACACGCGGGTTCATCTCGATGATCACCATACGACCATCTTTTGGATTGATACCAAACTGAACGTTAGAACCACCTGTTTCAACACCAATTTCACGAAGAACTGCTAAAGATGCATTACGCATCAATTGGTATTCTTTATCAGTCAATGTTTGTGCAGGTGCAACCGTGATCGAGTCACCGGTGTGTACACCCATTGGATCAAAGTTTTCGATCGCACATACGATGATACAGTTGTCGTTTTTGTCACGAACAACTTCCATCTCGTACTCTTTCCAGCCAATTAAAGACTCATCGATCAATAACTGTTTAGTCGGAGAAAGGTCAAAACCGCGTTCACAGATTTCAAGGAATTCTTCGCGGTTATAAGCGATACCGCCACCAGAACCACCCATGGTGAATGATGGGCGGATAATCACTGGGAAGCCAAAACGAGCTTGAATTTCAAGTGCTTCTTCCATTGACTCTGCAATCGCAGCTTTTGGACACTCAAGACCAATCTTACGCATTGCTTGGTCGAACAGTTTACGGTCTTCTGCTTTTTCGATCGCTTCTTTGGTCGCCCCAATCAATTCAACATTGTATTTCTCTAATACACCATTTGCGTCAAGTGCAAGCGCACAGTTCAACGCAGTTTGACCACCCATGGTTGGAAGGACCGCATCCGGACGCTCTTTCTCAATGATCGCGGCAACAGTCTGCCAAGTGATTGGCTCGATGTAAGTAGCATCTGCCATTGCAGGGTCGGTCATAATGGTTGCCGGGTTAGAGTTCACCAAAATAACACGGTAGCCTTCTTCACGCAGCGCTTTACATGCTTGTGCACCTGAATAGTCAAACTCGCATGCCTGACCAATTACAATAGGGCCAGCACCAATAATTAAGATGCTTTTAATATCCGTACGTTTAGGCATTATTTCGCTCCTTAATTACTTCTTAGATGCTTCGATAAGTTCAATGAAATGATCAAACAGCGGTGCGCAATCATGCGGACCAGGACTCGCTTCAGGATGTCCTTGGAAACTGAAAGCCGGTTTATCAGTACGATGAATACCTTGGTTTGTACCATCAAACAGCGAACGGTGAGTTACACGTAACACTTCAGGTAAGGTACTTTCATCTACCGCAAAACCGTGGTTCTGCGAAGTGATCATCACTGTACCATCTTCAATATTCTGTACAGGATGGTTGGCGCCATGGTGACCATGACCCATCTTGAGGGTAGCTGCTCCACTTGCAAGAGCCAGAATTTGATGCCCTAAACAGATACCGAAGACCGGTAGTGTAGTTGTTTCGACAATAGTTTTTACAGCTTCAATTGCATAACCGCATGCAGCCGGGTCACCTGGTCCATTGGACAAGAAAACGCCATCAGGATTAAGTGCCAGTACTTTTTCAACAGGGGTCTGGGCAGGTACAACGGTCAATTTACAGCCGCGATCTGCAAGCATACGCAAGATGTTGGTTTTGACACCATAGTCATATGCTACTACATGATATTTTAATTCAGGCTGGGTAAAGCCTTGACCTAATGCCCATGAGCCTTCGGTCCATTCAAAACCTTCTGGATCACAACACTCTTTTGCCAGGTCTAGACCTTCAAGACCGCCAAAAGCCCGCGCTTTTTCTAATGCTTCTTCAGCAGTAATATTTTCACCTGCAAGAATACAGCCATTCTGCGCGCCCTTATCCCGCAAGATACGGGTCAGTTTGCGGGTATCAATATCTGCAATCGCAACAACATTATTCTGCTCAAGATATTCACCAAGAGACATATCTGCACGGAAGTTGCTATGTAATAAAGGCAGGTCGCGAATAATCAGGCCATTGGCCCAGACTTTCTGAATACGGCCGGACTCGGCATCTTCAGCATTACAGCCAGTATTGCCAATATGAGGATAAGTTAATGTCACAAGCTGTTGTGCATAACTTGGGTCAGTCAAAATTTCTTGATAGCCAGTCATGGCGGTGTTAAAAACGACTTCACCAGTCGTACAACCCGATGCACCGATAGACTTACCTTTAAAGATAGTTCCGTCTGCAAGGGCTAAAATGGCGGGGATGCTCAAACCAAAGCTCCTGAATTTTAGGCTGTAAAAAAGCGAGTAGACATAAAAAAAGGGTGGCTGTCTAAAAAAAACACGCCCTCCTTTTGGTCTGCTCGCTTGTAACTTAACAGCGTATTGTACGCATGAAGAGTCTAAAAGTCCACGCTAATTATAATGTTTATATCAGATAGGGAGCTTGTAACTTCAAATAAACACAAGCGCAAGCCTTCCATGAGAAAAGAATGAGAGAGCAAGCAAGATTTTTAATAATTGTCAGACAATAAATAGATCATTTTTTATTCAATAAATTAAGATGATTTTATAATTTTCATCAAAGCAGGGAATATTATTATGACTAATTCTTCTCAGAAAGCTAAAAAAGCAGCTCAGCCATTGGCTAAAGAACAAAAGAATGAAGTAATTGAGACTACACCAGTTGTCAACACAGCATCAGAAGCGTTAACACAGCAGGAGCCTGCGCGTGAATCCAACCAGGCGTTATGGGCGCGTTTAGAGTCATTAAAAAGTCAACTAACCTTTTCGGGCCAAGAAATTTCTGAATTAAAAAATCTGGTTAAAAGTGAATTTACTCATCTGGTGGATGAGCTTGCCAAATTAAGCCAAGATTTGAAAGCAGACATCAGCCAGATTTCATTAAAACATAAAGAAAACCTTACCGAGACATTTAAACGCTCTAAAGCAAATGCTGTTGAAGTGTGGAATAAGGTTCAGCGTCATAATTAAGTTGAATAAATAATAAAAAAGTGAGTATAAACTCACTTTTTTAAATTATTACTGGAAGTTTCAAAACTGATGTAGCCAGTCACGCTTATTATGAAAATCTGGTTGCGGGCTACTATGCTGCATAGCGAAATAATGTACTTCTTGTGAAGTCTTAAGTACTGCCGACAAGCCAAGATATAAATCTGACCACTTCAATTCATGGTCTGCCATAAACCGTCCCAGATCCAGACTCACATTTAAACCATAATGTGTCCGCTTGAGCTGATTTAACTCAATATCATAAGCTGGTTTTGGAGGAATATCTTCCGGATAGCGATACTCTTCGAACTGGTAGGCTTGCCAAGCTTCAGAAGGGGAAAGGTTAATTTCCCGATAAAAATCTTGATCTTTTACACCAATGAAAATTTCATAACAGGTATTTTCCCATAGATAGTCACGGCGTGGATTTGATGCGACTTTATCTGGCCAAAGGATTAGCCGGTTTGGGTCACTAATCCAGAAACCGATATTTAAAGAAGCCTGATCTTGCTGTTCAACTGCACCTACCAAGGAAATAGCAGAAAACCTTTTAAAAGGATTAAGTTCGTAACTAGCCATAAGAGAAAATGATCAGCTTGAAAGATGCGCGTAACGAACCAGATTCGACAAATGCTGATTCTGTTTGGCTGCCTTTTTATAAAGCAGAACAATTTTACCAATTTTCTGTACTGCCTGAGCACCAGTAGCTTCTATTAACGCATCAATAACCTGTCCACGTGCTTCACGATCTTCGCCAGCAATCTTCACTTTAATTAGTTCATGATCGTTTAATGCGCGGTTGGTTTCTTCAATCACGCCTTCGGTCAGGCCTTGCCCCCCGATCATTACTACCGGATTAAGAGCATGTCCAATTTGACGTAAACGCTTGCGTTCTTGAATAGAGAGAGCCGCCATGAAATATAACCTAAATTTAAAAACGCCCCAGTATAGCAAAAACCGAATTCAAACACTCTAAAACTCTTAAATTATCGATGAAGCTTATTAAAAATATCCGTTGGGGAGGGCGCTTTAGATACAGATGTATACTGCAAGCTGCACATTTTTCACGTACAATAAAAAAATAGAAGTTATTTCAATATTTAGTAGTTATGGCAACACGCATTACCAACCAGAAGTTATCTAAAAGTAGTCGTGCGTGGATGAGAGAGCATCTGGACGACCCTTTTGTAAAAAAGGCGCAAAAGGAAGGCTATCGTGCACGCGCTGCCTATAAACTTCTTGAGATCCAGGAAAAATATAAGCTCATCAAACCGGGTATGACTGTAGTTGATCTGGGAGCGGCTCCAGGGAGCTGGTCGCAGATAGCGGGTAAACTGGTAGGGGATAAAGGACTGGTAATTGCGTCCGATATTCTTCCGATGGATGCTTTGGCAGATGTCACTTTCTTGCAGGGTGACTTCCGTGAAGAAGAAGTATTCGAAAAATTGTTAAATATTTTAAATGGACGTCAGGTAGACGTTGTAATTTCGGATATGGCCCCCAATACATCTGGTAATAGGGCGGTTGATCAGCCCCGCCAGATATATTTGTGTGAACTTGCTTTAGATTTTGCACAAAAGGTACTCGGACCCAACGGACAGTTTGTGGTAAAAGTATTCCAAGGGGCTGGCTTTGATGAGTTTCGCAAGCAAGTGGTTGATAGTTTTGATGTGTTAAAAACTGTTAAACCCGCCGCGTCACGAGCCCGTTCGAAAGAAGTGTTTTTAATTGGACAAGGCCGTAAAAAAGCGTTGCAATAAACTTTACTTGCCAACCCGTCAAAAATTGTGCATTTTGTACTTTTTTAGACATTGCATGCTGTTTTACAGTTTTTTGTTAGGGTCACCCCAGAAATTTTGGGCATGATCAAATTAGATTGATATGGGAATAAAGCTTTGAGCGATCTCTTCAAGAATGCCGTATTGTGGCTAATAATACTGGGTGTTCTGATCTTGATTTTCAGTAACATCAGTGACCGCAACAAGCCGACTGCGATGAATTATTCCGAATTCGTGGCAGCGGTTAATGCCGGTCAAATTAAGCAAGTCACAATTGATGGCGAGCGTATTAATGGCGAAAAAGTCAACGGTTCAGAGTTTGAAAGCATTCGTCCTGCGGTTCAAGACCCTGAGCTTATGCCGAGCCTTATCAAAAATAATGTTGTCGTTGAGGGTACAGCACCGCAACGTCAAGGTTTATTGATGCAATTACTCATTGCAAGCTTTCCTGTACTTCTAATCATCTTGTTATTCATGTTCTTTATGCGAAATATGGGTGGCGGTGCAGGTGGCAAGAACGGGCCAATGAGCTTTGGTAAATCCAAAGCAAAAATGTTATCTGAAGACCAGATTAAAGTAACCTTTGCCGATGTGGCGGGCTGTGATGAGGCCAAACAGGAAGTGGTTGAAATTGTCGATTTCTTGAAAGATCCGGCAAAATTTAAGCGTCTAGGCGCAACCATTCCTAAAGGTGTTTTAATGGTAGGCCCGCCGGGTACAGGTAAAACCTTGCTCGCCAAAGCTATTGCCGGCGAAGCAAAAGTGCCGTTTTTTAGCATCTCCGGTTCTGACTTTGTTGAAATGTTTGTTGGTGTGGGCGCCTCGCGTGTACGTGACATGTTTGAGCAGGCTAAACGTCATGCACCTTGTATCATTTTCATTGACGAGATTGATGCAGTGGGTCGTCATCGTGGTTCAGGTACAGGTGGCGGACATGATGAACGTGAGCAGACTCTTAACCAAATGCTGGTTGAAATGGATGGTTTTGAAGGAAATGAAGGTATTATCGTAATTGCAGCCACTAACCGTGCTGATGTACTCGATAAAGCCTTGCTTCGTCCAGGTCGTTTTGACCGTCAAGTAATGGTAGGTCTGCCAGACATTAAGGGTCGTGAACAGATTCTGAATGTTCATTTAAGAAAACTGCCTTCAACTACCGGTGTAGATGTTAAAGTGTTGGCGCGTGGTACACCTGGCTTTTCGGGTGCCCAACTGGCAAACCTGGTCAATGAGGCAGCTCTTTTTGCGGCACGTCGCAACAAGAACACAGTCGACATGCATGACTTCGAGGATGCAAAAGATAAACTGTATATGGGGCCAGAGCGTAAATCGATGGTTCTTCGTGAAGAAGAACGCCGTGCTACTGCTTACCATGAAGCGGGACATGCAATCGTTGCTGAGATGCTGCCCGGTACTGATCCGGTCCATAAGGTAACAATTATGCCGCGTGGTTGGGCTTTAGGCGTAACTTGGCAGTTACCAGAGTTTGATCAGACCAGCCATTACAAGGACAAAATGCTGAACGAGATATCTATTTTGTTCGGTGGCCGGATTGCAGAAGAGATCTTTATTCATCAGCAGTCAACGGGTGCATCTAACGACTTTGAACGTGCAACAAAAATGGCACGCGCGATGGTCACCAAATACGGTATGTCTGACAAACTGGGTGTAATGGTCTATGAAGATGATTCACAGCAGTCATTTATGGGCAGTATGAATAGTCGCACTATTTCTGAAGCTACCCAGCAACAAGTCGATCAGGAAGTGCGTCGTATTCTGGATGAGCAATATAAAGTTGCTTGGGATATTCTTGAAGGTAATCAGGATATTGCACATAAAATGGTTAAAGCTCTGATGGAATGGGAAACTATTGATCGTGAGCAGATCCGTGACATTATGGAAGGTCGTGATCCTCAGCCACCTAAAGTTTATGTTGCAGATAATCCGGTTGCAGACTTAGAACCACCTAAAAATGGGCCGTCTACACCACCTCCATTGCCAGCAATGAACTAAATACAGTTATTTAGAAAAGAGCCACTTCAAGTGGCTCTTTTTTATTATTTAAAAATAAAAACATGAAAATAACTTAACACTCGGCCAGAATTTAACTTGTTAAAATGTATCAATCATAAGATCAGGAGAAACCAATGCGGCTAATGCCATTACCTAAACAGACTTTACAATGCAAAGATGTAAGTCTGGATTTAGCTCGCCCGCATATTATGGGGGTTTTAAATGTTACTCCTGACTCTTTTAGTGACGGCGGAAAATATAACCATAGAGAGCAAGCTCTCCAGTATGCTTTGCAGATGATAAAAGACGGGGCAACTATTATTGATATTGGAGGGGAATCTACCCGGCCAGGCGCTACTCCAGTATCGATTAAAGAAGAGCTTCAACGTGTAATTCCTGTAGTGGAAGCTTTGGCACAACATGATGTAATTATATCTGTTGATACCAGTGAGCCTGAAGTAATCCGTCAGGCAGTGAAGAAGGGAGCCCATATCTGGAATGATGTGCGGGCATTGAGTCGCCCAGATGCACTTGCAGTGGCGGCAGAGCTGGATATACCTGTAGTCATCATGCATATGCGTGGTGAGCCTACCACAATGAACCAGCTGGCCAATTATGAAGATGTAGTTGAAGAAGTGCTTCGTGAGTTGACTGTAAGAGTTGAGGCGGCCATTGCAGCAGGAGTGCGGGCGGATAATATCATTATTGATCCAGGCTTTGGCTTTGCCAAGAATGCTAGTCATAACCTGAAACTGTTGCAGGATTTCTGGCGGCTTAATGAATTAGGTTATCCGGTTCTATCTGCACTGTCACGTAAGCGCTTCATTGGTGAGGCCCTGGAGGGCGCAGAGGTAAAAGATCGTGTAATTGGCAGCGTCACAGCGCATCTTTTGAGTATACAGCAGGGTGCATCTATCGTAAGGGTACATGATGTGAAGGCTACCAGTGATGCGATTAAAATCTGGTGTGCTACACTGTCTGCCTGATGGTTTCTATATTTGACTGAATCCGGGTTCTTTAGGCTCGGATTTTTATTTTTGAGAATAAGTAATGAATGATGAGTTATTAACTCCTATGTGTGAGGATGAATACTACCCTGAAGAGCTGGTATCACGTATTAAACAGTTGCTGCTACAATTCTCTGAAAAAATTACAGCAAGTTCTTTGAGTCAGATAGATATATATTCTTCTGCTCAGGAGATCATAGTTCAAATCAATAAAATGAAACCCAAGTTTGAGCAGATGGATTCATCTCTAGATGATGCAGCAGCTGATTATATTGCTGAGGCTATGATGATGGTGGTACAGGAGGCGGGTTATCTAGATATTGATATGGAAGAACTGGTTACCAATAGGGAGTGGTAAGATAACTTTATTGCAAAGTCTTATGGTTTGTTCAGGATATTCTATAGTTGGCAGTATTGTCCTGAATGTTTTTCTGCAATCCTGTCATCGTTAAATATAATATTTGATCCACTTAACGGCATACATCCTTAACTTTTGCCGGAATTATCATTCTTGTTTTCTCATGGTTATTTATTTCCTTAATTATTAAATTTTAAAGCACAGTAGCTGTGACTGAGAGTACAGCACTGTGATATGCGATGATTATCTATTTGATGAGCTATTTTTTAAATAATTGCAAAACTTGTATTTAAAAATGTCTGGATACTTAAGCTACTAAACTGTTGATTTAGAAGAGGAGGAAATCGTAATTTGAATAAACTTGATCATTGTAAAATTTATATTTTTATATTCAAGAAATTACAGGCATAAAAAAACCAGCTTTAAGCTGGATTCTTTATTACACCATTTTATTTTAGCTTTAAAATGGTGCCCGGGGCCGGACTCGAACCGGCACGCTTTGTGGGCGGGGGATTTTAAATCCCCTGTGTCTACCTATTTCACCACCCGGGCGTTACACAAGATTGGAGGCGGAGGTCGGAATCGAACCGGCGTACACGGAGTTGCAGTCCGCTGCATGACCACTCTGCCACCCCGCCATCTCTTGGTGATGCACATATTAGCAATCTTTGAAAAAAAAACAATAGGATGTATGGTGAATATGCACATAAAAACAGCAACTAAAATAAAAACGGTTAAATAATCATGTATTATGTGCAAAATTGATTCATATCCACTTGGGAGATGTGCTGTGGCATTGGTTTTAGACGGTCGTACACTGGCGAAACAGATAGAAGCTGACTTGTTGCAACGTGTAGAGGCGTTAAAGACAAAAACAGGTCGTACGCCAATTCTGGCAACTATCCTGGTAGGAGATGATGGTGCTTCAGCTACTTATGTACGCATGAAAGGGAATGCCTGTCGTCGTGTTGGTATGGATTCTCTTAAAGTGGAACTGCCAAAAGAAACAACTACCGAGCAGTTACTGGCAGAAATTGAAAAGCTAAATGAAAACCCTGATGTACATGGTATTCTGCTTCAGCATCCTGTTCCGGAACAGATTGATGAACGTGCCTGTTTTGATGCCATATCGCTAGAAAAGGATGTAGATGGCGTGACTTGCTTGGGTTTTGGTCGTATGGCAATGGGAGAGGCTGCCTATGGCTCTGCAACACCTGCTGGAATCATGACGATCTTAAAAGAAAATAATATTGAAATTGCAGGTAAACATGCCGTTGTTGTAGGCCGCTCTGCTATTTTGGGCAAGCCAATGGCAATGATGTTGCTTCAGGCTAATGCTACAGTGACGATTTGCCATTCACGTACACAGAACCTCTCTGAATTTGTTAAGCAGGCTGACATCCTTGTAGGGGCTGTTGGAAAAGCCGAGTTTATACAAAAGGAATGGATCAAGCCGGGTGCTGTGGTGGTTGATGCTGGTTTTCATCCGCGTGATGGCGGTGGTGTAGGGGATATTCAACTAGCAGGTATTGAAGAGCTGGCTTCTGCTTATACTCCTGTTCCAGGGGGTGTAGGGCCAATGACAATCACGACTTTAATTCGCCAGACAGTCGAAGCCGCTGAGAAAGCCTTGGCTTGATCTTAAAAGCATTATTAAAAGCTATGTAAATGTTAAGTTTGCATGGCTTTTATGTTAATAAAGCTTTTAAAGCTATTTTCATGGCCTGTTTATCCTGATCTTTATTTGAATTAATCGGCTGTTCACTTTATTTCTGTTTTGAAAAAGGCAGAAAAACTATCTCTGGCCTGCGAAACTCGTTAAAAAGTATTAAAAAATTATAGGGCGCAGAATTATTCTTTTATTATAAATTCTGCCTTTAAGCAGTGGGGTATGGACTAGAGTGCTTATCATATTAAGCTTTAATAACTTTGAATCGCTTTAATAAAGGTTAAATTTTTGATGAGTTGTACTTTTCAACTGGCTAAGGCTCCTGAGCATCTTCTTCAAGCGTTACATGAGGTTATACCACAGTGTGAACTACAGGCACAGCAATTACCTGAAACCCCTATTTTATTATGGTTAATACCGCCAGTTTTTCCTACTGACCGCCTCGATGATGAGGTTATTCGACGTATCTGGAATGATACGCCTTACTGGATTTTCTGCTGGGCTTCAGGACTTGCTATGGCACAGTGGTTGCTTGCCGAGCCACAGCATGTCAAAGATAAAGTGGTATTGGATTTTGGTGCCGGTTCTGGAATAGTAGCTATTGCCGCTAAAATGGCAGGTGCCAAACGGGTAATCTGTTGTGATATCGATCAGGTCAGTCTGGCGGCTTGTCGCGAGAATGCAAAGCTTAATGATGTCGAGCTTGAGTATTTGGATGACTTGTATAAGGCAGAGCAGGTTGATGTGCTATTGGCGGCTGATGTACTTTACGATCAGAGTAACCGCTTCTTTCTGGATGAATTTCTGAAATTTACTTCAACGGTCTGGGTGGCAGATAGTCGGGTAAAAAACTTTAGTCACCCTCGTTACTGCAAAACTGAAGAACGTAGTGCCACCACTTGGCCAGACCTAGATGAAGCTAAAGAATTTCGCAATGTCAGCTTTTATAAGACGTTATAAGTTTAAATAACGTCTGAGCTGATAAAGCATAAAATATTACGAACAGGTATAGCGAATGACGCGTAGAGTTGCAGGCTTGGCTTCAAGTGCCTGTCGAGTTGCGTAATCTTCACTGTTATTTAAACTTGGGGTATCAGATAAACTGAATGAGGCCCGGTTCTGGCCGAGTTGTATACCATAATTGTCCTGCTGGGTAGCAGCAGGATTTGGAATCTCATTGGCGCTTAATACTGAAATTTTATAAGTTTTACCAGTACCTAATACTTGCTGACAAGCCATCTGCAATTTATTTTCATCTATAGACTGGTTGGCACGTAATGCCAAAGTATAGACAATAGTCGCTGATTGGGCAGACTTGTTCTCGATCTGATAGCCTGTAATACCATTGTACTGGCGAGGGCTAGTCTGGCATGCCGTTATAATAAAACATAATGGTAAAGTAACCAATAAAGTTATTTTCTTCATAATTAGAAAGCCTTTTATCCTTATAGGTTCAAGTATGGCATAGAACTAGCGGAAATAAGCAATCTTAAGGACTGATATGCTTCAGTAAGCTGAAGAAATTATAAGTAAATGTTAAAGACATCAATTTAATAGGTAAATGATAATAGCAATTTTTCTCTGGTGATTGATTAATAGAGCGTGGATAAAATTAAAATAAAAAAGGTCGCAATTGCGACCTTCTTTTATTTTATTGATTTAAACTGATTTTACAGCATCAAGCAGCTGATTCTGACGGTCTTTCAGTGCTTGTGGTAAACGGTCACCTAACTTGCTGAATAGCTCAGTATGGCTTTCCAGTTCTTTAATCCATTGGTCTTTATCTTGAGAAGTTACAGTATCAAACTGTTCTTTGCTAAAGTCTAGACCAGTCCAGTTGAGCTGTTCATAAGTTGGAACATAGCCAATTGGAGTTTCAACTGCACTTGCACGACCTTCACAACGGTCAATGATCCACTCTAGAATACGCATGTTCTGGCCAAAACCAGGCCATACAAAGTTGCCTTCAGCGTCACGACGGAACCAGTTTACATTGAAGATTTTCGGTAAATAGTTGCCATGTGCTTCAGCTTGCGCAGCAACTTTTTCGCCCATGCTTAGCCAGTGGCCAAAGTAGTCGGCCATGTTGTAACCAGCAAATGGAAGCATTGCAAACGGATCACGGCGTACGATGCCTTGTTGACCTACAGCTGCAGCAGTGGTTTCTGAACCCATGGTTGCTGCTTTGTATACGCCATCTACCCAGTCAAAAGCTTCTGAAACTAAAGGTACTGTATCGGCACGACGTCCACCAAAGATAAATGCAGAAATAGGTACGCCTGCCGGGTTTTCCCAGTCTGCATCAATAGAAGGACACTGAGCTGCTGAAACAGTAAAGCGGGCATTTGGATGCGCAGCTTTTTCGCCTTCAGCATGAGGCTGTCCTTTCCAGGTCGTAAGATTTGCTGGAATTTCTTTAGACAGACCTTCCCACCATACTTCGCCATTTTCAGTCACAGCAACGTTAGTATAGATGACGTCTTTATGCAGCGTTGCCATGCAGTTCGGGTTAGTTTTAGTATTGGTTCCAGGTGCTACACCAAAAAAACCAGCTTCTGGATTAATTGCATACAGGCGGCCGTCTTCACCTGGTTTGATCCAGGCAATATCATCGCCTACAGTTTCAATTTTCCAGCCTTCATAACCCGCAGGTGGAATCAGCATGGCAAAGTTCGTTTTACCACAGGCTGACGGGAATGCTGCAGCGATATAGTGTTTTTCGCCCTGAGGATTGGTTACACCTAGAATAAGCATATGTTCTGCTAGCCAGCCTTGGTCACGACCCATGACAGAGGCAATACGAAGTGCCAGACACTTTTTACCAAGTAATGCGTTACCACCATAACCAGAACCGTAAGACCAGATTTCACGGGTCTCTGGGTAATGAACAATGTATTTCTCTTTGTTGCATGGCCAAGAAACATCTTTTTGACCTTCTGCAAGCGGTGCACCTACTGTATGCACACATGGAATAAATTCGCCATCAGTTCCTAACACATCATAAACGGCTTTACCCATACGAGCCATTTTAGTCATGCTCACTGCAACATAAGGAGAGTCAGTCAATTCAATACCGATATGTGCAATGTGGCTGCCCAGCGGGCCCATAGAGAAAGGTACGACATACATGGTACGTCCAGCCATGGCACCGTCAAACAAACCATTCAGTTTGGTACGCATCTCGGCTGGAGCTTCCCAGTTATTGGTCGCACCGGCATCTTCTTGCTTTTCAGAACAGATGTAAGTACGGTCTTCAACACGAGCAACGTCGGAAGGATCAGAATTTGCAAGATACGAACCAGGATGTTTTTCTTGGTTTAATGCTTTCATGGTGCCGTTAGCAATCATCAGGTCAATTAGACGTTGATATTCTTCGTCGCTACCGTCACACCATTCAATTTTTGCAGGTTTCGTTAATTTTGCAATTTCTTCAACCCATGCAATAAGCTTAGGATGACGAACGAATTCTGGTGCGTTCACTTGGGTCATGGTGAGGCCTATTAAAAATATGTACAAAGTACAAGTACAAATTCGTCTGTCTAAACAAGACAAACAAAATGAATAAAAAAAGTGGCAGTATTAAAGCATAAATTAATAAAAAAAATAAGACTAAAGGCTGAAAGTAATTACATGTAGATCTTTATATAAATATTCTTAAAATCAATATATTAAATTAGATTAAGAAATTTATATCAAATTATTTTTAATAAAAATATATGGTATTTTTTTAAAAAATTTTATTAAAAATAAAATAATTACATTAAAAAAACTTGAATTTACTATTATTGGTAAAATAAATCATACTCATTTAAATTTTACATAATGCCTATTTTAATTGTCTATTAATTGGACGAAATTAGAGCAACTACTTTAATTTTTATTGTTTATGAATGAGCAATTGCGCCCTCTAACCATTATTTATAACAGAAATTCTGGTTTTCATGCAGCCCGTCGCGATGAGCTTTATGAAGAAATACTAACTCAACTCAGTACACATGGCTTCGAAATTCAGGTCTTGGAATTACATTCAAACTCAGATTTTGACCAGTTGATGCGGGATGTATTGGATCGTCATTTAAATGGGCCAGATGTAGGGGTTGTGGTCGCAGCTGGGGGGGATGGTACTCTAAATGCAGTAGGGGCAAAGTTATTGCATACTGACATACCGCTAGGCTTATTACCTTTAGGGACATTTAATTATGTTGCGCGGGCCCTGAATATTCCTTTAGATTTGCTTGAAGCTACAAAAGTAATTATTTCTGGTCGGCCTCAGGCGATTCATGTGGCAAAACTTAATAATCAGATTTATTTGAACAATGCAAGTCTAGGATTATATCCACTCTTTATTAAGCGAAGGGAGGCATATAACCAGCGGTTTGGCCGCTTCACATTTAATGCATATGCTTCAGCTCTGGATGTCATGATTCGAGACCGCAAAGCTTTAAAACTGACTTTAGAAGTGGATGGTAAAAGATATCCCTTAAATACACCGCTGGTCTTTTTTGGTAATAATCAACTTCAGCTACAGGAAATGCGTCTGCGTGTTGCTGACTGTGCGGCGGCTGGCCGGGTTGCCGGTGTGGCTGTAGCAAATACTGATAAAAGAACTTTGTTTAAACTGCTATTTCAACTGATACAAGGCAAGCTTGAACAGGCTTCACAGGTCTATAGCTTCTGCGCAGATCAGGTTCAGGTACACGCAGCTAAAAAAAATATTAAAGTGGCGATTGATGGAGAAATTGTCGAGTTGCAGACACCTTTAAAAATTACAGTTGAAAAAAATGCGCTTAACATAATGGTGCCGTATGCTGCTCCATCTCTCTGATCTGCATTTTGGTACCGAGCGGCCAGAATGTATAAATGCCTTACGAGTATTCTGTAAAGATCAACAACCCGAAGCTCTCGTGGTAAGTGGGGACCTGACTCAACGTGCCCGGTTTACGCAATTTTATTATTGTAAGCAGTTTTTAGAGAGTCTCCAGATTCCTTATCTGGTTGTACCTGGCAATCATGATATACCACTTTATCATTTGTGGAATCGTGTCTTTAGCCCGTTTACCCGTTACCAGTATTTTTTCGGTAATTTGGAAAATGTACTAGAAACCGAACACTTTTATATTATTGGAGTCAATAGTGTAAGACGGCGTTATCATACACGTGGTCATGTCTCACTAGAGCAAATTCATGAAACCCGTGAGAAACTAGAACAGGCCCCCTTACATAAACTTAAAATTATTACGTCACATCAGCCGTTTTATACTGAACCTGACGACCCCCATGGTTTAAAAGACTGTCCGGTACTGGGCCGTATGGCTCTAGAGGTTTGGGGACAATATGAATTGTTTGGTATTTTACATGGCCATTTACATAAAACCGCGATCTATGATCTGGCCCGACTATATAATTTAAAAGTTGATCATCCTATTTATAATATTCATGCCGGTACTGCGACTTCCTGGCGCTTGCACAAGAACCTGCCGAACAGTTTTAACACTGTTTCAATATCTGGTGAAATTCTGCAATACTGGTTTAATGAAGAGAGTCAATCATTTGTTTTACGGACAGATATGATTAAATAATTACCCAAGATCTGTCGAGCGGTTAAAAAAAATACAAAAATACAAATTTTTTTTATTTTTCCCCTTGAAGCGTTTTTTTCTATCCCCACAAAAGTGTCATCAAAACACTTTAGGTTATTACTTAGACTTATAAATAAAGTAATAACTGATTACTTAAAAAAGACTTAGTCTGATGGAGTTAATTATGAGCAATATTCGTCCATTACATGACCGTGTAGTAGTTCGTCGTGTAGAAGAAGAAACAAAAACTGCTGGTGGTATTTTATTGCCAGGTTCTGCGGCAGAAAAACCTTCTCAAGGTGAAATCATTGCAGTGGGTAATGGTCAAATTACTGATAATGGTGTACGTGCACTTGACGTAAAAGTTGGCGACAAGGTTCTGTTTGGAACTTATGCCGGTACAACTGTAAAAGTAAATGGGGAAGAGCTTCTTATTATGAAAGAGTCTGACATCCTTGCGGTGTTAGAAGGCTAATTTACGTTTAACTCATTTGTGATCAGATCAAGTATTTCTTAAAAAATTGGAGTTAAAAATGTCAGCTAAAGACGTAAAATTCGGTGATTCAGCCCGTACAAAAATGATTGCTGGTGTAAACACTCTGGCAGATGCTGTTAAAGTAACTTTAGGTCCTAAAGGCCGTAATGTAGTGATTGACCGTTCTTTTGGTGCACCGCATATTACTAAAGACGGTGTAACCGTTGCTAAAGAAATTTCTCTAAAAGATAAATTCGAAAATATGGGCGCACAGCTCGTACGTGAAGTATCTTCAAAAACCAATGATATCGCGGGTGACGGTACAACAACCGCAACTGTACTTGCGCAAGCAATCCTGAATGAAGGCATTAAATCAGTAACTGCGGGTATGAACCCAATGGACCTGAAACGTGGTATTGATCTTGCAGTGAAGACTGTAGTTGAAAATATCCGTGCTACAGCGAAGCCAGCAGATGATTTTAAAGCTATTGAACAAGTGGGTTCAATTTCAGCAAACTCTGATGAGACTGTAGGTAAGCTGATTGCTCAGGCAATGGAAAAAGTCGGTAAAGAAGGCGTAATTACCGTTGAAGAAGGTTCAGGCTTTGAAGACTCGCTTGATGTTGTAGAGGGTATGCAGTTTGACCGTGGTTATATCTCTCCATATTTTGCAAACAAGCAAGATACTCTGACGGCTGAGCTGGAAAATCCGTTCATTCTTCTGGTTGACAAAAAAATCAGTAATATTCGTGAACTGATTACTGTACTTGAAGCTGTTGCAAAAACAGGTAAGCCGTTACTGATCATTGCAGAAGACGTAGAAGGCGAAGCGCTGGCAACTCTGGTTGTAAATAACATGCGCGGTATTATCAAAGTGTGTGCAGTGAAAGCTCCTGGCTTTGGCGACCGCCGTAAAGCCATGCTGCAAGATATTGCTATCCTGACTGGCGCAACCGTAATTTCTGAAGAAGTGGGTATGTCTCTTGAGCAGGCTAACCTTGAAGATCTGGGTACTGCACATAAAGTTACTGTATCTAAAGAAAATACAGTGATTGTTGATGGTGCAGGTAATGCTGATGCAATTGCTGAGCGTGTACAGCAAATCCGTGCACAGATCGAAGAATCTACATCTGAATACGATAAAGAAAAACTTCAGGAACGTGTTGCTAAGTTAGCTGGTGGTGTAGCAGTGATCAAAATCGGTGCTGCAACTGAAGTTGAAATGAAAGAGAAAAAAGATCGTGTAGATGATGCATTGCATGCAACTCGTGCTGCGGTTGAAGAAGGTGTAGTTGCTGGTGGTGGCGTAGCGCTGGTTCGTGCTGCAAAAGCACTTGATGGCCTAACTGGTAACAATGATGACCAGAATGTAGGTATCAACATTCTTCGTCGTGCTATTGAAGCACCACTTCGTCAAATTGTTTCTAATGCAGGTGATGAGCCTTCGGTAGTAATTAATGCAGTGAAGAGCGGCGAAGGTAACTATGGTTATAACGCAGCTTCAGGTGAATATGGCGACATGCTGGAGATGGGTATTCTTGACCCTGCAAAAGTAACGCGTTCTGCGCTTGAACATGCTGCTTCTGTTGCTGGCCTGATGCTGACCACTGAATGCATGATTACTGATATTCCAGAAGACAAACCAGCTGTGCCAGACATGGGCGGTATGGGTGGCATGGGCGGTATGATGTAATCTGTCCAAGCTTTATTTAAGCCATTGATATTTCATATATGGATATGGCATGAATATATTTATCGCTTCACTACAAAAGTTTTCTTGATATAGTGGAGTGAATAAAAAAGGTCGCTTTGTGCGACCTTTTTTATTTCCTGAAATATTTACTCTATGAATCGTTAGTTAAAGCAGATAGGTTTACCTGAAAAATATTTAATTTAAGAGTTCAGTCCTATGGTTTATTCTTATTGCTAAAAAATTTGTGATATATAAAATTTTAGAAAATAATTAAATTTGGAAAAAAATACCATAGAGATAATTTAAAAAATTATTGCAAAATTAAACTCATTTTAAAGAAAGATTTTAAAAATAATTAAAAACCTTATAAATAGTAAGGGTATAAGCTAAATATAAAGAAATAGTCCAAGATACCTGGATTTAAGTTTTTTATAAAAGTGTAATGTGTTGCCAGTGTAACTATTTAATTGAATTATAAAATAATTAGCTGGATATAGAGTTAAATTTTTCATTTTTTAAAATTAGATTGTCTCAAAGCAAATGTCCTGTTTATTTTAGAAAAAGCAGATTTTTTACTAGATTTTCTCTATGAGAATAGATTTTCAGGTTTGCGAAAGCGAGAAAGAGTGGTATGCATAATTTTAAATTAAAAGGTGCACCGGGCTCCAAATCAGGTGACCAGCTTTATCGAGAGTTTAAGCAATTTGAACAGGATATTCTAATTGAAGATATACGAGCTGCTGAATTTCAAAAAAAGATGATTTTAATTATTTTAGGATTATGTATAGGATTGTTCATTGCTACTTTAACAATGTTTCTATAGAACCTATAGGATAAAAATCGGTTGATAAAAAAATATAATGTTCTTCCATATTATAAACTAAATCAGTATAGAGCTTTTTGTAACGGGCTTATCGGTTATCAGAAGAGTATAAAAATTGACGAGTGTCCCAGAACAGACTCGCTTAATGAGGTAAAATATATTAAAAACAATTCATGCTCTTAATTAATATAGCAGGTAAGCAGTGAAAATATTTAAGACACTCATCAGTTTGGTTAGTTTTACAGTGCTTTCTTCAACTGGTATGGCTTCAACAGCTACACCAACTGAACAGGTGCCGGGTTATTATCATCAGCAGTGGGGTAAATATACAGTTACCGCGTTACTGGATGGCACCAATTATATGTCACCTAGTCTATTTAAAACGCTAAATAATTCTCAGGTAAAGCACATTCAGCAGATTTTAAAAAAATACCATAATGATCAGCAACAGGGCGTACAAACATCGGTAAATGCTTTTCTAATTAATACTGGAACAGCGCTAGTTTTAGTAGATAGTGGTGCTGCTAGCTGTTTTGGTCCCCATCTCGGTTCAGTGAGCAGTAATCTGGTCAAGGCAGGCTATCGGCTTGAGGACGTGAATGTAGTGTTACTGACGCATTTACATCCTGACCATGTCTGCGGTTTAACTAAAGAGGGCCAAAAAGTTTTTCCAAACGCTAAAGTCTATGCTCATGAACGTGAAGTAAATTACTGGTTAGGTCAGACGCCAGTAAAGTTGTCTAAAGAACAACTGGAAAATTATCAGTCAACCCGCAACAAAATTCAGGACGCGATAGCACCTTATCAACAAGATAAACAATTTATGACTTTTAAAGAGGGGCAATTGATTGCTGGCCTTCAGGTGATGGATACACGTGGCCATACACCCGGCCACCACAGTTTTGTGCTGGAGCATAATAAAGATAAAATGGTTTTTATTGGAGATACAGTGCATTCGCACAGTGTGCAGTTTGAAGCGCCGCGTACTGCTATTGAGTATGATATCCAGCCAGATGAGGCTGTAAAAACCCGACTTAAACTGTTCAGTAAAATTGCGGATGAAGGTAGCTGGGTGGCTGCACCACATTTACCTTTTCCGGGCATTGGACATATTTCTAAGGTTTCCAATGAACAGTATCTCTGGATACCTGTCTATTTTAATAATGTCTTGCAAAAATAATTTCTAATAAATGGCTTCATGTGAAGCCATTTTTAATTTTTATTACCTGGTAAATTGGCAAGATCATTATATCCAAAATTTCGCTAATTTTATTTTCATAATGAGCTGTCAAATAATCATTCTGATGAGCAGCAGCTCAGACTAAGAAAATGGTTTATAAGCCCCAATAACTTCAATTACCTCTATAGTAATAGTATTTAAACCACTTTTCTTCATATTCTCTCCTCATTTAATAGATTATATAAATTTATGTAAATGCGTGAGAATAATGAATTTTCGTCATACCTGTTCAATGTTATAACTTTAATCTGCCAGACTGTGGTCCGCCATATTCTTTTTTCGTTCACTCTAGCCGAGCAGGTGGCCTGAACATCTATGTTGTCGAAATATTTCATTGAACGTCCCATTTTTGCAGGAGTACTCGCCATTATTGTAATGGCATTTGGTATTTTCTCTGTCATAAACCTGCCTGTAGAACGCTATCCGGATATTGCTCCACCGCAGATTACAGTAGCGGCTACATATAATGGTGCTTCTGCAGAAACCGTAGAAGAGAGTGTAACGCAGCTGCTTGAACAGCAAATTAAAGGCATTGATCATCTTTTATATTTTAGCTCCAGCAGTGATTCATCGGGACGTAGCCGGATCAGTATTAGTTTTGAGAATGGTACAGACCCAGATACGGCCCAAGTTCAGGTACAAAATAGTATTAATGGCGTAATCAGCCGTCTGCCGGAGGATGTACAGCGGCAAGGTGTTAATGTATGGAAATCGCTAGGCGATACGCATATGGTCATAGGCCTTTATGACCAGACTGGCAAAAGTAATAATATCGAATTATCTGATTATATGATGACCCATCTGGAACAGGAGATTTCCAGGATTGAAGGAGTTGGTGAAGTCGATGTTTTTGGCTCGCAATATGCAATGCGGATCTGGCTGAATCCAGACCGTTTAAAACAATATAATTTAATGCCAAGTGATATTCGTGCAGCTGTAGAAGCACAAAATACTCAGGTGGCAGCAGGGGGTATTGGAGACTTGCCTACAGCCAGTGAACAGTATTTGAATGCTAAAGTCAGTTCGGGTTCACGTTTAAAAACGGTTGAAGAGTTTGAAAATATTATTATTAAATCTTCTGCTAATGCCGGTTTTGTATATTTAAAAGATATTGCCCGAATTGAACTTGGGGCAGAGAACTACCAGTCATTTAATACCATTAATGGTTATCCATCAGCAGGTCTGGGTATTTCACTGGCTACGGGCGCAAATGCTTTGCAGACTTCCGCCTTAATTAAACAGACCATAGACCGTCTTACCGAGAAGCTACCAGCCGGTTATAAAATTGTCTATCCACGTGATAATACACCTTTTGTTCAAGAGTCAATTAAAGAGGTAGTTAAAACTCTGATTGAAGCAGTGATTCTTGTAATTTTGGTGATGTTCCTGTTTTTACAAAGCTGGCGTGCAACCTTAATTCCTACCATTACTGTACCTGTAGTAATTTTAGGAACCTTTGCCATACTGTACGTATTAGGCCTAAGTGTAAATACATTAACCCTATTTGCTCTGGTACTGGCGATTGGCCTGCTGGTGGATGACGCGATTGTTGTGGTTGAAAATGTCGAGCGGTTGATCGAAGAGAGGCAATTCAGCCCAAAACAGGCTGCCTTAGAGTCAATGCAGGAAATTAGCGGTGCGCTAGTGGGTATTACGCTGGTTCTCACTGCTGTCTTTATTCCGATGGCATTTTTTAGTGGCTCAACTGGTGTAATCTACCGGCAGTTTTCAATTACCTTGGTGGCAGCAATGGTATTGTCATTGCTAGTCGCCTTGATTTTGACTCCTGCTTTATGTGCATTGATTTTAAAACCCAAGCAGCAACATGCTCGCTGGGCCAATGGGTTCAATAAAAAACTGGAGCGACTTAGACAGTATTATCTCAAAGTGATCCAGAGTTCCATGCAGCACAAAATGATTTATTCAGTGGTATTTATAGCCTTGATTGCTGTATTTGCGCTATTTTATCGTGCACTACCTAGCAGTTTTATTCCAAGTGAAGATCAGGGCACGCTTAATATCCAGTTTAGCTTGCAAAATGGCGCTCCAATGGCTAAAAGCCAGCAAGTAGGAGAAGAGATTCAGCGTTATTTCCTGAGTGAAGAACAAGAGAATGTTGAACTGGTACTTATCCGCTATGGCCGTAACTTTTCTGGTACAGGTCAAAATCTTGGACAGGGTTTCATTGCGCTCAAGCACTGGGATGATCGTCCGGGGCAGGAAAATTCTGCGCAGGCAATTCGTGAGCGTGCTACAAAGTATTTCAGTAATAATCCTGATGCCAGAATCATGGTCAATATGCCGGGAGCTGTTCGTGGTCTCGGGCAGACAGATGGACTGGAATTCTGGATTCGCGATATTAACGGCCAAGGCCGGACTTATCTAGAACAGCAGTTTAAGTCATTACAGACCAAAACTAATCAATATGACAGTTTTCAAAATCTGGACAAAAAAGCTAATCCGGACAAGGCTGAGTTAAAGGTCAATATTAACCAGAAACAGGCAATGGCAGCAGGCTTAAGTCAGCCTGCAATTAACAGTACTCTGGCGGCTGCTTGGGGTGGTAGTTATATTAATGATTTTATTGACCGGGGACGGGTCAAGCGGGTCATTATGCAAGGTGATGCGGCTTATCGGGCACAACCTGAAGATTTATATTTCTGGTCTGTCCGTAATGATCTTGGTCAAATGGTTCCATTTTCTACATTTGCCAGTTTTGAATGGACTGGCGGGCCAGAAGTAGTTAACCGTTTCATGGGCTATACTGCATTACAAATGGAAGCAGATGCAGGATCTGGTTTTAGTACCGGTGAAGCGATGCAGGATGTCCAGGCCCTGATTGATCAATTTCCTGACATTGACTTAGCCTGGAGCGGTTTATCTTTTCAAGAACAGCAGTCCAGTAATCAGGCAATCTGGTTATATCTGGTGTCGATTGGCTTTATTTTTCTGTGCCTCGCTGCCCTTTATGAAAGCTGGAGCATACCGACAGCGGTTATGGCAGCAATACCACTTGGTATTGGTGGGAATATCCTGTTCAGTTATCTAGCTGGCTTTCCTAATGATATTTATTTTCAGATCGCATTGCTGACAACAATTGGTCTGTCATGCAAAAATGCCATTCTTATTGTTGAATTCGCTGCACTGGCCCAGCAACGTGGCAAAGATGCAGTAGCAGCAGCTCTGGAAGGCGCCAGCTTGCGCTTGAGGCCGATCTTGATGACTTCTCTGGCTTTTGGTGCCGGTGTAGTGCCGCTAGTGTTTGCCGCTGGTGCAGGAGCTGCCAGCCGTCAGGAAATTGGTACGAGTGTTCTAGGTGGAGTTATGTTTGGAACAGTCTTGGTAGTGATATTCATTCCATTCATGTATGTTTTGGTCCGGAATCTGATGACAAGAAAACAGCACCTTGGTTAGTTGATTTATCTTGATTTGTCTTTAAATAAACCTGACGAGATCAGGTTTTTTTACTTTAAAGACCGCCCTCAGTTTATGACTTTATTCGATAAATGTAGGCGTATTGCAAAATTATAGTGAAAACTCTCCAGAGCATGATAGAAGTAGTTTAATCCCCCTGATCAAAAATAAATTTTTATTTAATCAATAAATTATCATGAGACAGGCATGCCGCAGATTGCAGAGAAAATACAATATGTTCGCCAACAGCTCCGTTCTGAAAAGTTCAATACGGCTATTGGCCTTTTAAATGAATTAAATATTGCTGATCAGGCTAGTGTATTAAAAGGATTGACCCCTGCAGAACAGGTCAAGATCCTGCAGAAACTGGATGAGCCAAGTGAGGTGTTTGCATATTTGCCGCTCAGCCAGCAAGCTGTTTTGGCTGAATTTATACCTGTTCCTGATCTCATCCCTATTCTTGATAATATGTATTCTGATGACTTTGTCGATATTTATAAAAAACTGTCACCAGAATTACAACAACAGCTTATAACACTGCTGTCCGAGGAGTCTCAAAATACCTTAAAAAAACTGGCGCTTTATCCTGAAGGTACAGCTGGTGCGATGATGAGTTCCAGCTTTGTTACCTTACACCAAGACTTATGCATGGATGAAGCCATCCAGGCGCTGCGTATAATCGCCGCAACACGGGAAACCCTTTATCTGGTTTATATTGTAAATGAGCAGAATCAGCTGATAGGTGTCATCTCTCTACGCCAGATTATTCAGGCCAGGCCCGAAGCTACAATTGCAGAGGTAATGGAAAGGGATGTGATTTATGTCTATACCCATGATGATCAGGAAGTCGTTGCTAAAACTCTGGCTTACTATGATTTAATCGCTCTACCTGTAGTGGATGAGCAGGAAAGAATGCTGGGCATTATCACTTATGATGATGTAATGGATATTGTAGAGGCAGAAACTACCGAAGATATTTTAAAATCCGGTGCAGTCAGTCCGTTAGCTGAGCTCAGCCTGAAAACTGCTCCCATCATAACCTTATACCAAAAAAGGGTATTTTGGCTGGTTATTCTGGTCTTTGGCAGTTTACTGTCAGGAATTGGAATTGCACATTTTGAAGAGATTATTTCAACTCACATTGTACTGGTTTTCTTTCTCCCTTTACTGGTGGGCAGTGGGGGAAATGCCGGATCGCAGTCTGCTACTCTCATGGTGCGTGCCTTGGCGACCGGAGATGTACAGTTTAAAGACTGGTTCAGCTTGCTCGGCCGTGAAACTGTGGTGGCACTTTGTTTAGGCGTAACGATGGCTTGTGCCGTATCCATGCTAGGTTATATTCGCGGTGATTTCATGGTCGCGATTGTACTGGCAATTAGCATGGTAGGGATCGTACTCATGGGTTGTCTGACGGGTATGAGCTTGCCTTTTATTTTAAATAAGTTGAAACTGGACCCTGCCAGTGCTTCAGCACCTTTAGTTACCTCAATCTGTGATGCTACAGGCGTGATTATCTACTTATTTGTAGCATCCAAACTATTGTTTTAGTACACAGATTAATACATCCCGCGTTCTAATCTGTTTTATGCTGATAACTCTCTAATGACTGGAATTGGTAATGCCCGGGCTTGAAAAACAAAAAAAACTTACTCAGCAAGAAGTGATCCGTCTGGAGCGTGATCTGGCCAAGTTTGCCAATATCATGGACTCTTTAGTTCGTATTCCTTTTACCAAGCAGGGAATCGGTGCGGATGCAGCCTTGAGCACGGTACCAATTGCAGGAGATCTGGCAGGCTTTGCCCTGACTTGTTATGCAGTTTACAAGGGGCGCCAGATTGGCGTGCCTTCCCATAAATTGCGGCCAGTTATTAAAATGGCTGCCCTGGATGCAGTAGTCGGTTTTGTGCCTGTAATCGGTACGGTATTTGATATATTTATCCGGCCGAGCCGCAAGGCACTTGATATTGTGCATGAACATATCCGCACAGAATATCAGATGACTACAGATATTCATTTAAGGCATCCCTATCTGCATGAGAAGTTAGAACGTAAACAGCAACATTCTACTTTCTGGCGCCAGCCAGTGGTGGCCTGGTTATGGCTACATATACCTGACTTGGTCGGAGTTCTGTTCCTGATTCTATTTGCAGCCGGTTTGTGGTTTGCTATCAGGCTGGCACAGCAGTATTTTTAAAATATACACTGCATTAGCTTAAAAGGTTAAATGTAAAAAAGCCTCCACGCAGGAGGCTTTTTTGAATCTGGATGAATCGACAGAAAAACTTATGGACAGTTGAGACGCTGTAAAGCAGCTACCCGGTCTTCAATAGTCGGGTGTGTCATAAACAGAGCAGCCAGACTAAAACCACCTTCTTTACCAGAAGAGATTGCAAAGGCTTTCATTTCTTTAGGCATCTGATCTGGCATGTCAGACTCTGCCTGTAGACGTAACAGGGCAGAAATCATAGCCTGTTTTCCGGCAAGCTGTGCACCCGCTTCATCGGCCCGATATTCACGGTAACGTGAGAACCACATGACAATTGCAGAGGCAAGAATACCAAATACAATGTCCAGTACAATCGTAATTGCAAAGTAAGCCAGCCCAGGTGCTTCACCATCTTCACGGCCAAATACGTTACGGTCAATGAAGTCGCCTACTACACGGGCAAAGAACATGACAAAAGCATTCACTACCCCTTGAATCAGGGCAAGTGTAACCATATCGCCATTAGCGACGTGGCCGATTTCATGCGCCAGTACTGCACGCAGTTCATCCTTATTCATACGTTCAAGCAAACCGGTAGAGACCGAGACCAGTGCATCATTTTTGTTCCAGCCTGTTGCGAATGCATTAGACTGATAAGACGGAAAAATGCCCACTTCTGGCATTTGAATGCCAGAACGCTGTGATAATTCAGCAACGGTCTGCAATAACCAGGCTTCTGCCTGATTTTGAGGAGCATTAGGGTCAATAATTTGTGTACCGGTCGCCTTTTTAGCCATCCATTTGGACATAAAGAGGGAGATGAGAGAACCCACCATACCAAATACAAAACAGATGACTAAAAGGTTGCCCAGATTAAGGCCACCCGCACCATGATAACTTCCGACTCCGAAGAGCGACAAAATAATGCCAGCTACTACCAGTACCGCGAGGTTGGTTAGCAAGAACAAACCAATCCGCATCATTGAGATAATCCTCTTTTGATAGAAAAAATAAATCGATTTTGAAATATAAATCGTAAAACTAATATGCGGTGATGCTCGTTAAAATTCAAGAAAAACTTGAAAAATATATATAGAAAAAATGAATCAAAAGATCAGTTAGAAATATGAATACGTGCTGAGGCTGTAGCGTTAGAGCTGACATAAGTGCCTGGTGCATCTGTATAGGAGCCATCTGCCAGCGTAATAATTTGCCGGGGCGCATAGCTCCGGCCTGCAGCTTGAGTATTTGCAGCAGAATTCACTGTTTCCTGAACCAGCAACCCGTTTTCCGGATTATTACTGGCAGTAAGGTTTAGAGCTCCGCCTGAGTAAAGGTTGCTATAACGACTGGTGACCCGACGAACATAATCTTGGGTTTCACGGAATGGGGGAATACCACCGTATTTAGCAACATTACCTTCTCCTGCATTATAGGCTGCAAGAGCAAGATGCGTGTTGCCTTTAAAGCGTTTCAGGAGCCAGCTTAAATATTTGGCTCCTCCTAGAATATTCTGATAAGGATCATATGCATTTGAGACATTAAAGCGCCGTGCTGTTGCAGGCATCAATTGCATCAAGCCCTGTGCACCTACAGGAGAGCGGGCATTTACATTAAAGCCTGATTCAGTGTGCATAACTGCTTTAATCAGACCTTCACTGACACCATGCTGCTGAGCCGCCTGTTTGATTATATGATCAAAAGCATCACGATTTTTGCTATAGCTTGGCAACACCGCCGCTTCTGACTTTCCCCAGTTACTATAACTGTGAATATTACTCTCGGGATAATAAGTAACTTTAACTTTCTTTAATGAACTGTCATTCATTTTACGGTTAGTCAGGAGGGTGCTGCCACTTTGGTCTTTATAGACATACATTTGACCTGCACTACTATAGCTTGAAGCCAGTACAAGTACGGCACATCCCCAAATACCCAAGCGTGAAATATCAAAGTAAGTTTTCATAGTAATCTGTAAGCAACTTGGAGCTCAAAATTCAGTCCGAGTTTAACAAAAAACTCTACAATGGAAACCAAAAACTTGAGTTTCTTTGACAAAAAAAATTGAAAAAAAAGCAAGACCATTTGTTTCGAAAATAATCAAATAAATAAAAAAAAATTTTTAAAAAGTATAGCTTGACATATATAAGTAATTGTAATTATTAATAAATATCAATTGATCAAAAAATAATCAATTTAAATAAAACCCTTAATAGGCCGATTACACCCCCTGTCAAGCCTAGAGAAATCCACAATTTTATCCACAGGTTTTGTGGAAAACTGTGGAAAAGTCTAAAATATAAGCATTTTGATACAATTTTGAACGCAAGCGTCTATTTTTTATACAAGGGCTTATTTTTTTTCTGACCAGTGGTGTTCCACATTAATTGTAATTCGGTGATGCGAATCGGAGGGAGATCGGCTAAAATCGCGCGGTATTTCTTTTATGGGTAATTCTGTTCTATGTACTCGCCAGTTGAGTCCAACCAGGGATTTAATTTCAAGCCAGAACTGCCAACCAGTTCAGCCTATTATCGTCTGCTTAAAAAGCTGCGTCGCCAAGTTGGCCATGCTATTCGTGACTTCAAGATGATTGAAGATGGCGACAAGGTAATGGTGTGCGTATCGGGTGGTAAAGACAGTTATACCTTGCTGGACATTTTGCTACAGTTCAAGCGTATTGCACCAATTAACTTTGATGTAGTTGCTGTCAACCTAGACCAGAAGCAGCCTGGCTTTCCGGAGGATGTCTTGCCGCGTTATATGGAAGAAAACAATATTCCATATTACATTCTGGAAAAAGACACCTATACCATTACCAAACGCTTGACACCGAAAGGTAAAACATACTGTGCTGTGTGCTCGCGTTTACGCCGTGGATCCCTATACGGTTTTGCCCAGGAAATCGGCGCAACCAAAGTTGCTCTTGGACATCACCGTGATGACATTCTGGCAACTTTCTTTTTGAACCTGTTTCATGGTGGCAGTCTAAAAGCCATGCCACCAAAACTGCTGTCATCTGACAAAAAGAATATTCTGATTCGTCCACTGGCTTATGTGGAAGAGAAAGACATTATAAAATATGCGGAGCTGCGCCAGTTCCCAATTATTCCATGTAATCTCTGTGGGTCTCAGGAAAATCTGCAGCGCGCAATCATTAATGATATGTTGCGTGATTGGGATAAAGCCCATCCGAAACGTCTGCACAGTATTTTCGGCGCTTTACAGAACGTATCACCATCTCAGCTGGCTGACCGTGAACTGTTCGATTTTGAGATACTTGATTCGCAACATGAGTATGACTTCAAAGAACCGGAAAAAACTAATCGTCTGGATGTAGTTAATTTGAGTTTTGCTGCTGAATAAAACCAAATATTAGGCATCTTGCCCAGTTAAGGTGCCTATTTAAATCAGTAATACATAAAAACATCAAAAACTGAATGATCAGTACAAAAAAATTGTTCTAATTGCCTCATTACATGCTATAACAAAATAAAAGCTCACAGCTTCATGAATATGCTGTCTGGAAAGGCAGCTCTATAAATTGAAAAATATACTTGAGGAAAAATTATGCCTGCGTTACTCACTGATGATTGGTTTGCAACTGTTGATAAATTAACTGCTGAAGCAGGTGATTTGAACCTGCCACCAGCCTTGGCTAATCTGGCAATTAATCTTGTAGTTGTAAATGCAGACAATAATACGACTGAACTTTCATTAGATGGTGGAAAAATCCAGAAAGGTCTGTCTTCAAATGCTAAAACTACTTTGAATATGGATGGCGAAACCCTGCGTAAAGTCTTCCTTGAATTCGATATGGCAGCTGCGATGCAAGCATTTATGACAGGCAAAATCAAGGTGCAGGGCGATATGTCACAATTGATGGCATTACAGACTGTAAAGCCAAGCCAAGAGCAGAAAGACCTGTTTAAGAATATCCTTGCACAAACTTCTTGAAAAAAAGAAGCTTAAGAGCAAAAAAAGCTTACCGTGAAGGTAAGCTTTTTTTATAAATTAAATTGTTTGTACTACATTCTATATTACATATAACGCTTTTGTCTAAATTGTGACCAGATCGGACTTCTTGATATGTTCAAGATAGGCTCGAATACGGGTAACATACTGCACAGCCTGACGATAACGACCATTGCTGGTCTGATGGCGTTCCAGATAATCATAAAGATTTACCCAGTTATTTGGATTACGACCTTGGGTTTGAATACGTTTTTGAATCTGGCCAACAGCACCAGGACCCATATTATAAGCTACCAAGGCGTACCAGTTACGGTCCGGATAAGGAACGTCAGAAAACTTGTCGAGCATTAAATCATAGTACTTGGCCCCGCCTTGAATACTCTGATGGGGATCTGTACGGTTCTGTACTCCCATGGCTTTGGCTGTACTACTGGTGAGCATCATCAGGCCACGTACGCCTGTAGGTGAAACTGAATTGGGCTTTAGATAAGATTCCTGATAGCCAATTGCAGCCAGCAGGTGCCAGTCCAGGTCATAACGTTCAGCACTTTGCTGAAAACTCGCTTTATAAATCGGCATACGTTTTGACAAATCACGCTGAATGGTTTTCCAGGCATCAGGCTGTACTACATTACGGTTGTAAAAAGAAGCCAACTGACGAATCGCCCCATTTTGTTTACCTTGGCAGATATAGCCACTTGCAGTAGCAGCTAGCGGTTCTTCGGCCTGTTTGAATACCCAGTTCAATGCTGGGTTTAAACCATTTTTAACCAGACTGGTTGTATCTCCACAGCTTGCAGAGAAAGACGTCAGCTGATGCTTTTCAATAGTATTAAAGTCAGCCGTAGTCATTGCCATATTGGCTTTGCCTTGAGCGACCCATTTTAAAGCTGTTGCGTTGTCCGCAACTGTCTTTAGTTCGAGCCTGACATTCAGGTTTTGAGCATAATTACGGACAAGATCATAGCCGAAGCCATACATAATCTTGCCATCTTTAAATAAGGTCGTCGGGCTTTCCACCGTGACCACAGTTAACGTATTAGTATTCACAACGGAATTATATTGTGAAGCTTTACTTGCATTAATATTGTGCCAAGGTACAAGAGCTGTGCTTAATACA
Source organism: Acinetobacter sp. FL (assembly GCF_040744925.1). NCBI lineage: Bacteria > Pseudomonadati > Pseudomonadota > Gammaproteobacteria > Moraxellales > Moraxellaceae > Acinetobacter > Acinetobacter sp. FL. The sequence continues at coordinate 827,453 of NZ_CP160437.1, forward strand.
AGTAATCGAACAGGGAGAGTAGAAAATAAAGAGTTAAGGCTAAGCCTTGACCCAGAAGTTGAACTACTGTGCATGGTGTCTCCGCTAAAGTAACTTATGCCCTAAAAGGCAGACAAAAATGGGTCTGCAACTTTTATAAGTTGATAAATTCAATAAGAGGATGGGCAGTCATGAAGTCATTTAAAATGACAGGAATGAAATAAAACTGTGTAGTTTAACTACATAGATAAAAAGAATATAAATACTAAAAAGTGAACGGATAATAAAGTGCAAATTTTATTATGTCAAATTTTGATCAAAAATAGATGAGCGATATTTATATAAGTAATTGATATTAATATATTTTAAATTAAGATTATAGCAATATGTTAAAACTGTATGGCATAATAGATAATTATATAAATTGAATACGTATTTAAACTGAATATTCATAATGAAATCTAACTTAATTACTCGAGCCGGCCATGACCGGTTGGTGGCTGAATTACAACAGCTCTGGCACGAAGAACGTCCGGAAATAACCAAGAAAGTTAACTGGGCTGCCAGTCTGGGCGATCGTAGTGAAAATGCCGATTAAAAAAAATAACCCTATTTTTTATACTATCTAACGTTAATTAATTAATTTTAATAGATATTTAAAATAGTATATATACTATATGTATGTACTATTTTGAAGAACATATCAAATATAAGTTAAAGGGAAAAATGAAAACAAAAATTTTAGAAGTTATAGAACAACAAGATGGTAATACTGAACTTTTGTTGGATTACTGGAAATTTGTAGATGAAATAAAATTTGATTTTGTTTTTACAGCTAAATTTTTAATTAATAAATTTAATTTGGAAGGCTATGATGATCTTTCTGAAAGAGTAGCGGACGCAGGCTCACTTCTTATAAAGAAATTAAAAGATTGTAATAATTGTTATGCTGATTTTGTTTTTTCTAATAGAGCAAATTTTAAAAATTTAAAATTGAAAATATTAAGAGAAGATATAATTTGCTATGATTGTAAAAAAAATAGAAATCTTAAGAAAGTTAAAAAATTGATTGTCGACATTCAAGAACACGAATGTAGATTAAATAATGAAAATTTAGAAGTTTTGGAATTGAGTTATTTGGAGAAAATTTATTTATACCTTTTAGTTGAAAATTATAAAAATAGCCCTCTCAAAAATTGGAATTCTTTATATGCATTAAATTATAGTGGTAATCAATTTTTAGCAATAAAAATCATAGAAAAAGGATATATAAAAGAAATAAAAGGCTGTCATTCTTGTAATTTAAAACAAGCTGAATTGCACTCATTAATTATGGGGAATCAAAAAGAATTTGATGATGAATTGAAAAATAAAATAAAAAACTACTTAAATTTGAATTTTGATTATCATTGCGAGATTATTATACCTGAAAAATATAATGATATTGACAGTTGGTTGATTGAAATTTACTCAAATATTATTAATGCCAATATAACAATTAATGATGTTAAAGAAATTGAAGAATTTATTTTAAATCAAAGGTTTTTTGATATTTATAGGTTGGTAGATTTAATCTGTGAAAAAAACTCCATTCCATGGAAGAAAGATAATGCATTTGATTATGAAATTTCTAGAATGATAGGGAAGTATAATTTAGAAGTTATATTTAATATTTTAAATTATTGTGCTAAAAATGCAACTTCACAGTTATACAAAATGGAAAAGCTGTTAGATACTAAATTTGATTTTAAAAAGAACTATGTTTTTAGGTATGAAATATCAGCAAGAATTGATAAGTTGGATAAGAATGATAACGTAGAGTTATATTCAAAAAGTCTTTCATATGATTGGGTTGATTCGGAAATAGAGGTTTTTATTAATACCTATATCATTGAGAGTTTTCAAAGGTGGAGTAAGTTTACTCCTAATGAAATTTTGAAAATTATTTTAGAAAAAAAGAATATTAATTTTTAGTTTTATAAAATTTTTACTGGTAGCTGATTCTTAAATGTTATTTAAATCTATTTTTTTAGATTTTTAATATTTATTTGAATTATTTTTTTAAATTTAATGTATTTATTAAAATACGAATATTTAGTTTGGAGGTTAGTAAATGCATTCATTAATATTTTTAAGAATTTTATAAATAATTACCTTCTTGTTTTTGATTTTTTTAATAGTATCTTGATTGTTTTTTATATGGTTTTTTAGGCAAAAATTTATTTCAGGTAATTGTTGAATAAGTTCTCTGATTAACTGTATTTCCTGGTCTTTTTTATTATATCTAGTTCTAAAAGTCTTAATTTTTCATTTAAAACTTTGATAGCTTTTTCTTGACAGTAATTAACTCTGAAATCAGTTGGTTTATCTGTTTCTGAGTAATAAAAGGTACCTGTTTCATCATAACTTCTTTTAATATAGTCATACTTTTCTAATTGATTAATAAAAGAGTAAATTCGATATTTTTGTATTTGACTAGTATGTTCAAACCTTTCCCAAAGTTCTTTTGGTTTATACCAAGTAATAAGTGCATTATTTTCTACTAATAGAAGAAATTGTTCTTTAAGAGAATGTTTAATTTCGTTCATATACGCCACTGAATGTATTTAAAAGGTTTATAGTCCTCATTTTGTGCGCATTATACTGTCCAGTATGAAGTGAATAGTTTATTAGATAGATTTATCTATTGGATTTCATACCCTACGTAGCGCTTCTATTATTTAATTTAGAAGACCATTTTCTATATGATTAGTCGTTCTTAGAACAAGTGAAGAATAAGCATCTGACTGAAATAGGTAGTCCCATATATCTAAACAAATGTTAAGAGTGTCGCTATCTTCATCATTTGTTGCTTCGTCATAAAGACGTTGTACAACTTTTATAATTTCTAAGTCTTGGAACCTTTCATTTTTAGATTCACTATTGCTGGTTGAGTTAGTTGTTATATTAATAACTAATGTCAAAAGTGATGAACTATATTCAGTGTAACTATCACTTTTGTTTTCAAAGTAATGAAATAAACCATATAGATTAAAATGAGCAGCTTTTGATTTGGCAAATATTTCAAATAGTGCTACTGAATTTGTTTTGTTCCAAAACTCATCATGTCCAACTGTACTGCTAATTGAACGCAGTATGCCTTCATCGTTATCATTAACCAATATCTCAAAAGATGATTGCAATTTTTCTAAATTTTCATCTCCATGTCCATCACATAGAAGCTGGTTAACTACAGACGTATAGCCTTCTTTTAGAACACCAGTGTCATTAAAAATGATTTTGAGTTCCTCCTGAAAAAGATCATAAAAATACCAACGAGCATAAATTTGGCGTGCAGCTTCTTTACGAACGTCTTGATATTCTGAGCTTAACATTTTCAAAACAAGTGAAATTAAATCTTCCTGATGTTTACCTTTAAAACCATTATTGAAAAAATAATGTGACTCATAACCACAAGCCATTCTTAGGTCTCTATTGCATAAGGCAAGAAATTGGATGAATGCAAAATCTTCGTCATAATTTAACAAAGGAGCTAAGAGTTCCAGTGCAGCTAATTTTACTGCTGGATGAGGATCATTTATAGCTAAATCTACAAAATGCTTATGAGACAAAGCATATTCTTTATCATTCCAAAAGAGCTCGGCAATAGCCAAATAAGCTTTACCTCTTACACAGTTAATTGTATTACCCCTAAGCTCTTCAGCTGAAATAATTGCTGGGTCATTTCCCTTTTGAGGGTTGTAGATATTAAGCTTACCCTGTATTGGATCTTTTGAATTTATCGCTAAATATTCAATTTGTTTAATATATTTTGGAGACAATATTTTTATACGAGTGTCTAATAAATCAATTAAAGCTTGACCATCATCTATTAGTGAAAAGTGGGCTAATACTTGCCCAATTAATTCGATAGGAGGGGATTGCCAACTATCACGATATGGTTCAGTAACATTCGATGAGCTGGAATCACGTAAGCCTCGAAAGAAAGCTTCAATATATTGACTATCAATATCTTTAGGTAAGGATAAGGCTAATCTACAAAAGCGAATAGGTTGATTCTTTGTAGCAGTAAATAATGCATTTGAAAATTGATGGATACTTGCTTCTGCTAGAGTATCTCCATTAATACGTTTTAATCTAAATGAATTAAACTCTTTAGCAGGCGTGAGAATCAAATTAGTCCATGCTTTATCAGAAAGATGATTAGCGTTGCGTATAGGAGAGGTGACCCAACCACTATTTATTTCGTAAGCTTTACAAAAATCTGATGATTTAGATTGACCAAACTTACGGTTAAGTATCTGGATCATTTCTTCTGCTTGGATAGACCGCCTTTTTTTATCAAGTTTTGGCAGTAAGAAGTACTGAGTTTCTCCCCAATAATGAGAGAAATACCCTGTTCTTCTATATTTAAGCTGTCTTTTTATATCGTCATAATCAAAGGAAGAAAAAAATAAAATTCGATTTTCTAATTCATGAAATAAGGTTTCTGAACAGAATGGAGAAAATTTTTCAATTATTTTTCCTGATAATATCCATGCTGGTTCTTTGTAGGTATTTCCGCATTCAAAACGTATTTCAGGATTGGATAAAATCCATTCAATGATAAAATCTGAATAATTAGGTGATAGATATATGATAATTTTAGCTAATATATGATTAAATACAAAATTTTTGTTGCTGCTATAGCCGTGAATTAACTCAAACAAAAGATTAGATTGGTCATGTAGGTTCTCAGCTGATTTTTCGAGTAATTCAATTATTCCATGAATTAGATTAGCTACAGGGTCATTATTGTATCTAGTATTTTTAGATAACCAGTGATAGGGTTGTTCATCATTATCTGTACTGCTTAAGAGATTAGATAAGCGAGCAAGTAATCTACGAATAGTTTTTTGGGGAATTGCATCAGCGAGAGTAATAATTTCATCCAGTTCGATACTTGACCAGTTATCTCTATTTGAAAATTTGGGTTTACTAGAACGTTTTTCAGAATAATAATCAATTTCTATAATATCTTTATAATGATCCAGCATTAACTCAATCAGGTCTAAGGCTCGTAGGGGATTTTTTCTAGAAAGATCTTTCCAGTTGATAAAATTCACATAACAGCCTACTGCTATAAGCTGTTTGCGTACTTCAAACATTTCTACTGAGTCATTAGCTATATCCCAGCATAAGGTGTTATAGACATATCTATCCCATTGTTCAGTCTTCCCTATAAATGATTTCATTTCAGAGAGAACAAGATCTGGTGAATAGTTTGCAATCGATCTAAGTAATCTTAAAGTAATATCTAGCAATTCAGGATTATGGTCATTTAGCCAACTATTCAAACACTTTTTTTCTGAAAGATAGGATAAAATTGCGACATTTTCATAACAGCTGTTGTTTAGGAACTTAATAAATAGGCTAGGTTCCGCAATAATTTCATCAATTAAGAGCTTAGCTGGTTTTTTTAAATCTTTTATATTTTTTAGTGAATTAAGGGCTAAATACTTTAAGTGAAATCTTATATTTTCATTAAAAATTATTGCTCTAATACTATTGCAGAATGAGGTTTGATCCGCTTCAAGTAAAAGGTTTAGAGCATATTTTAAATGCTCACGCTTGGTTAAAGTTTGTTCGCTACGATTTCCAAGCATTTGAATTAGATGATCAGTAGATATTATAGCCTCATTAAAGAACTTAAGTCCAATTTGATAATCATAAAGAGCTTGATGTCTGAAACTTATTCTAGTGCTTTGCTTAGATAATAGTCCTACAGAAATTAAAGCATGTAATGTATTTTGGCTACCTGAAGGAAGAATGTTTTCATTTACATTCAGGCGTGAGTTACGAGACATTTGTTCAACAATAACATCGATAAGATTTATCGCACCTTGTTTAGAAATATGATGACTAAATTCTAAGAGGTCTAAGCGATTCTCTCTAAAGAGTCGTACTAATTCTAACTTATTTGTAAACTGGGGAGCAGATTGGATTCTTTCTGCGATCGTTAAATAAATATTAAGCCATAAAGGGATCTGTAAAGTTTTCTTTTTTTCTTCAGTCAGCGAATTATAAACCTCATAATCTTTGATAAGATCACTGACTATTGATTGATCTAATGTGGAAATACTAATTTCATTAAGATGGCTGCTAAGGCTGCCAATCCAACTTGAAAGGGCTGCATCTTCCTGTGCATCAAAATCTCTAGAAGCAAGAATAATACTAATTTGAATCTTTTCTTGACGTAAACTAAGAATCTGTCTTACTAATTGACGACATATTTCTAAGGCATTACTTGAATGTGATCCCGTCCAACGTATCGCATCTAGTTGATCTAAAAGAATCACTACTTTTTGATGTTTCGCAAAATTTTTTAAACAGCTAATAGGGGAAGAAGGAAATCCTAAATCTTGCCCAAACTGATCTATGTTATTTTCAGGGTGCTTTCGATCAAGTCTTATAGGGATACTAATAATATTTTGTGCTTGTAACTGGTGATGCAGATCCAATAAGACAACACTTTTACCCATACCAGCTTCTGCTTTAATAAGAGTGACGGCTGTTTGATTTACTGATTGAACAATTTCATTAAGTTCAGGACGTGGGATAACATTTTGAGTAATTAGATGAGGTTCAATAGAGTTAACGAATTCTTCTGATAGTTGTCTAATAACAGTCATGATTCTTTCATCATTAGGAGTGATTTTTAGACTGAAACCGTGGGCCTCAAGATCGTTTAATAGTTGAGAAGCTGTAATTTTTTGCCTAAGCCTATTAAAGCCAACAGGATAGGTTTTTAGAAAATTAATTACGTTAATTGGTCGATCAAAAAAGAGTATAGAAGCCTTATCCAGTAGCTCATTCCGTTGATAGGCATCTTCAGAGTAACTGGTCACTATAAATTTTTGAAGAAAATTAATTGCACGTTCCAAGTGTATATCTTGTTGAATATCCAAACCAAGATATGTACATAGCTGTGAAAAATCCTTTTGTCTTTCTGCGCTAGAGTTAATTTGATAAGTTAAAAAATCTTGAGGTACTCCATTGTAATTCAATGCAATTAAACGTAAGTCCGACATTAGTTTACAAGTTAAAGGTGAAACAAGATTAAATTCTTCAGTACCTTGCTCAATCTGGAATTTGGCATTTTTTAAGATGCTTGTACTATTTAAGGCTGAAAGAGTCCAAAATTCATTGCTTCCATTGCCAGCTTTGCATTGATGATGTTCTGTTTTGCCATCTAGTCGCCCAATAATGACGTCTACGCCTACTTCATCAGTACCTATGGGCTCTATAGTGACATAAGCAATTTTTTCTTGAAGAAGTTTAATGAATTGATTGGCAATCCAATTTGTCTCAAAATAGTTGCCCAATTTTTCAGCAAAACCGCCTGCTTCTAATGCCACGTATAGAACCTTATTTTTAACCTATTATTCAGTAATATATAATACTTGTTGATGATAGCAATACTTTGCTTAATTAGTCAGACTAGTTCCTGTAAGCGATATTATGTCCTACATGTATGAGTCGAATCCGCTTTATGGTAGTTCAAGAAGACTTAGGCTCGGATCACTTCAACTTAGAGGATATTACCTAAGGGGGGCTTCTAGAAGAAATTGATAGGTTTAGCCGTGATATTGATCATAGACCTGAACAATTCAATAAAAGATAGGTTGGATAGATTGGACCCTTGAGGATAGGGCAGGTTACAAGTCATTTAAACAACATGTTGGAATGGTTTTATTTTTTTCACATATATACCATCTGAATGAGAACACGTCGTTTTCAAAGGCTTAGCTTAACACTAGGCCTTTTCTATTTCAGAGGTATATCTTATGCAAATCAATTGTCCATATTGCCATTCAGAGCATATGATCCGTGTTATGCAAAATGGTAGTTCACAGGCTGGCAATCAAAGCTTGGCATCGTCAGCATCATTTGCCACGATGGGTGCAGCATTATCAAAAACATTACCTGTGTCACTTCTCATAGGAGGGATGGCAGTGGTCGTAGTCGGTGGTTTGTTAGGTTCAGTATTTGGTTCGGCTTCAACTCAAACTGTGCAATCTTGCTTTCAATGCCAGCATTGTGGACATTCTTTCTACTGAGGCAGAATGAGAAATTAGACTTCTATGAGCTTATTTTGGACTGGTAGGCGCTTACCACTCTTGACTCTCTTTAAATTGATCTAGTAGATAGATTTGAAATAAATTGAATGGTCAGATTGAAAATCTACATTTGCTATAATGTCTTGGTTAAAGGTATGAGGCTGTAAAATGAATGCTGGAGAAATTGGAAAAGAGGCGGGGCGGATTTTTGAATATAAGCTGCCTGCTAATTGGATTGCCCGCAGCCAAGAAGATCAAGATGATCATGGTATTGACTATGAGATTGAAATTAAAGATGCAGAAGGGAAGGCTCTTGGTGAAGACAACGTTTTTAAGATCCAAGTAAAGGGCGAGGAAAATTGTTCGTTTATTAAGGACGGGCAAGTTGTATCTCATAGCATCAAAGTCGAAAGACTGAAATACTATTTATCATTTAACATACCTGTAATATTGGTAGTGGTGGATGTGACTCTGGAGAGAGTGTTTTGGGTATCCATTACTGATAGTGAAATAATTAGAGAGCAGATAGAAAGTACGAATGATGAAAACAAGAGTGTACATCTGCCTATACAACGTGAACTCATTCGAAAAGATAATGACTCATTTCTAGGATTGATAGCTGCTGTAAAGCAATGTTGGGATTATTTATCTATAAGGGGCATTAGGAAAGCAGTTTCAAATTATTTAGTTGTTAGACCTGATGAAATTGATAAGTGTATTAATAATATAGGTGACGCTTTTTTCAAAGCTCACCATGTAAAGCTTGATCGACTCTTTTTACAGAAGGAATTTAAGACGCTTTATGAGCAAGCCAGCCAGATATTTCAATCACCAATAGTTCCTGCTAAAGATAGATTTATTGCTCTAGCTTATTTCGCTGAAGCATTTGAGGCTGCACCATACAAGACCATTAAAGTTGAACAAATTTCTGAACGGCTTAAGATTAAAGAGATGTTAGTCCATGTCGCAAGGGAAGTCCGAAGTAATATATATGGAACTACTGCGATAGGAAAGTTGCGCATAGAAATATTTAAAATAAAATTAGAGCAGCTTCACGCATTACATTTCTCTAATGCAAATTTTGATAGCCGAAGTATTGAATATATGCTTATGGATGGGCAAACACATCAATTATATCTTGAAGTATGTAAAGAACTTCAGAAGCTAATCATCCTTTGTAATAGGTTGATAAGCCAAAGTCAATTTGATGTACTCGCGTCCTTATTTGTTGAATTAGCTCAACTACTTTACTTATTCAAAATGGTTCATTCTGCGCGTGGTTCAAAACAGTCTATAGATTTTTTAGAGGAGTGGCATTCTCTAAGTATCGAAACAATTATAGCTTATGTTTCGTCATGTGGTGATTACCGTAAGTTAGAAAAGTTTTATTTTTTATATATCAATGAGATGTATGAAAACCGAAGCAAGTTGGTCTCAATAAGAGAGCTTGTACTTAAGCTTTCTCCTGATGCAAAAGATATGTTGGATGAAATAGAAGTGCATGTTAAAGACTTGCACACGGAGCACAGTTTTTATGACTCAAGCCCAGAAGAACAAAAAGTATTCTTTTTAAACTTAGCGAAGAGTCTTGGGATGGATCCAGATGATTCTAAAAGTGAAGAGGGGCAGTTCGTCAAAATAGGACTTCAAAACTATGACCCTTCCAATGTAATGAAGAATTGTGAGAGCTTATTTGTACATTACAAACCTAGAGGGATGATTGCTCAACAATTAGGAATGCATTCTTTAGGAATGATTACTTTAGTTTGTTTGAAGCATCATTACGTTAGTGGTGGGTGGTCGTTAGCTGAGGTTTATGATCGAGATGAAGGCCCCGTTTTTTTGAAAGGATTTAAACAAAACCACTGCGATCAATGTAAAGATTGTGTTTCAAGACCAGATAGTTGGAAGTGGAGTCTAAAATGGCATGGCGAGGAGGCGATTAGTCATAAGCCTCTTTTAGATAAGTTTAGCGCTTTTTGATGTCTATTCTAGGATTAAGTTCAATATTTTTACTTACTCACCAGAAATTCCGTAACTAAGGTGGTTAAGAGTATGTGCTCTTAATACAGAACCTTTTTAAATTTCGATTGAGTGAAACGTCTTATGTGAGTGCTTAATAAATCTTGCCTATACCCAAAACGGCTTTGTTGCACAAAGATTTGAAAGACAACACTCTGCTAATTTGAACAGAACTCAAGTGACAACTTGGGTATGAGGCTGACCTAATTCTGTAAATTTGTTCAATACGGCTATGCGTGCATGAATCTCACTCACCTGACTAGGAAAACTCCTTGCTGTTAATTTATCGCCTAATAATTTGATGCAATGCATCTTGGTTTCTACCAAACTTCGAAAATGATAAACAGACCATTTTTTCCAAAGCGTTCTTCCTAGACGTTTGACCGTTTTCAGTAATTCATTCCGCTCTAAAGATCTCAATTTCTGATCTTTCCATGGTTTTGCATTTTTTCTTGGCGGAATGACCGCATGTGCATCTCGATCTAAAATGACTTGTCTACAGTGCTTCGTGTCATAAGCACCATCGGTATAGACCGAATCAATTCGTTCATCTAAGGGAATTTGAGAAAGTAAATCATCGAGTACTTGCGAATCGTTTACATTGTTTGTAGTGAGCTGTACTGCACGTATTTGCAAGGTTTCAGCATCGATAGCAATATGAAGCTTATGACATTGGCGACGATATTCAGGTCCATGTTTCTTACGTTTCCACTCACCGTCACCTAGAAACTTCAAGCCATTTGAGTCTACGAGTAGATGTAGCCCATCGCTACTTTTTTGATAACTAATCGAAATATCAATATGCTTTTGTCTTCGACAAAGCGTACTGTAATCTGGTGCAGTCCAATTTAATCCACACAGTTTAATCAGACTTTGAACAAAACCCGTGACCATACGTAAAGAGAGTTTGAATAAAGATTTGATCATTAAACAGCATTGAATAGCTGTATCAGAATAAATTTGATTTCGACCTTGCTTGCCTTGTAGTTGTGCATACCATTGAGTGTTTGGATCAAACCAAATGGAAATGTTACCCCGGTTAATAAGGGCACGATTATAGGAAGACCAATTAGTTGTGCGATAGATTTTAGGAATAGGTTTATTCATATTGAAATTGTATGGCTGAATAAACCTTCTAGGCTAGGTTTGTGTAACAAAGCCATCAAAAAGTAAAAATATTATTTCAATAGTTGATTAAGATTTTTTACATCATCATTACGCGGAAATTCACAAGATAGAATATTTACTATACTCCTAGGGTACTCATGAATTTTACCTTGTGAAGCTGCATTAATTGCATGAACCCATTGATCATAAATAGTACCATTACTAACCAGATCACTAGTCTTTCCACCAGCTTTAAGCCATATAGTTTTTAATCTGTCAGAAAAAAGTTCAGCACAAAGCTCTATGATTATTTCGTTAATTTCATGCTGGGAGACTATTGTATTCCTCGTAGGAAAGCTTCTAGCTTCAAATAATTTTAACATAATCCTTTCAGTCTTAGATAATAAAGTCTTAATATGAGGGATAGTTTCTTTTAAAGTTTTATCTCCATTTTTATATGAAGAATAAATATCTTTTGCAATATTTTTCCAGTTATTTTGACTAATAATTGTACCAATTATATTTGATTGTCTTTTCCAGCTTCCATGACTAAGTAGATATCTTGCGATTTCCTCATTTATTGAAGTCCACTGGATTAATTGTATAATCGTATTCGATGGTAATGTGGTTTTTTGCTGAGCAAGTCTAATTACTTTTTGACTAAGTAATGATTCTGGTTGGTTAATAGTTTTAACTGCTAGTAGAGTTAATAGTTTTTCAGCTACAGAATTAAGTATTAAATTTTTTTGATTATTTTCAATGTATGCCCAAATTGAAGCTCTATTATTATAGTTTAAAATAATATTTGATATTTCTTCATCTATATGTATTATTTCAATTATTTTATTAAAATCTTTCTTTGGATCACTATTGCTAATAATTTTATTTAAAACATAGAGAATATAGTATTCTTTTGTTTCTTTGCTTGGAAGAATTCTATTATTATAGTTGAGGCAGTTCAACCATACTTTAACCCAAATAAAATTTTCTAAATCTATATCATTTAATATATTGACATCTAAAATAATTCTATTTGTGATGTATTTTAAAATGCTTATATCATTATATTCAATAATTGCATAAATGATTTCAGAATTAGGATACTCATCCACTAAAGTTTGTAAGCTTTGGGGGGTATCAAAAGCTAATTGAGAGGTAAGAGATTCTTTAGCATTATAGAAGTATCCTACAGCTAATGCATGTGATTTATAAAAATTATTTTTTAAACAAAAATCTAAAAAGTTTTTGGTAACATTTTTATTTGAAAATTTAGTTGCATTAATTAATTTGTTTTCAAAAGATTTTTTATCAATAAGAACATTTTCTATAATTTTTGAGATTGTAGGATTGGATAAGAGTAATAAATACTCTGACGATAACTCATTTGTTTTATTTATATTGTAGCTAAATCCAGCTAAAACAATTTCACTCCACCATTTATAAGCCTTCTCTTCATTGGCTGCTTTAAGGGTGTTTTCAATTTTTTTTAAATTAAAATTAATTTTTATATTTGATATCATCCAGTTAAATATATCAATGCTAAAGTCTGGAGGTAAAGGAATATTGGCAAGTGTAAATAATTGATCAATATCCAAATTATTTATATTTTCATTTATAAATTCTGTGGTTTCATTTACTAACTTTATAATTAGAGGGTTTTTATCCTTTTTTGTTGATAAGCTAGCTCTAAGTAGCTTAATAGCATTTGATATATTGGAATCTTGTCTGTATTCTAGATAAACACTTATTATTTTATCTACAATTCTTAACTCATTTAAGTTGTCATAGTCACAAATTAATTCTTTAAAATATATAAAACCTTCACTTTGTTTGTCTAAAATAAACTCTGAAATATTTTTTCTACTTTGTAAACTATCATTTTTAATTTTATTAAATTTATCTGTCCAAGAAAGTTCATAATTTCCTAATACACAGTAAATAGTTGGATTCAATAATGATGTTGTATCTTGTTCTTTAAAAACACAGTGTAGAGATAGGTTTTTTCGTGACTTTGGCCATAAAGACTTCCATAAAAAACTCATTATATTGGGCCATTGCTCAAAACTATTTGTTAAAACTATAGAGTTTGAGTCTATTAGTGTATTTAAAATATTTAAACATTCATCATAAGGTAAGGGGATATTTATAAAATTTTCACCCATTAATTTATAGATTACAGTATCAATCTCGTCTTGTTTAAATATGTGAGTAATAGGCCAAATTGCAACTTGACTCTTAACGGAACCAGATCTTGTTTGAGTTAAATCTGGTGTTGTATACCAAATGGCGAAATAGGTGTCTATACGACTACAATTAAGGATATATGTCCAGTTTGATGGCTGACTGGGAGGAATATCTGTTAAACTAACTAACTCTATAGGAACATCAATATCAGTTTCAGATATTAATTTATGGCCTCGAGAAGTATATCCAAATTCTAAATATTTTGGCCAAACTATATTATCCATTATTATCAACCATAAATCCAAACTATAGGGGAGGTTAGATCAACATTTTTTTCATGATTGTCTGGTGAAATAATCCATCCCTGATTTTCAGGTCCATTATCTACAAAAGTATTTTGCGAGCTTCTATTTAAAGCTGTACCTAGTGAAGATAATCCCCATATAGATATATTATCTTTTTCCCAGTTAGAATATAGAAATTGATTTAATAAGGGTAATTCTTTTTCAAAAATTTCTTTAGGTGTAGTATTTGTTGAATCAGATACCTGATCGTAACAAGATAATATAATTGCAAGTTTTGGTTTTAAAATCCTTTGGCTTCTTTTTAAATTGCAAACATGAAGTATTATTTGAAATAGCTCAATCCACCAGACGTTTGCATCTATAGTATCTGTTTCTTCTTTTTTAATCTTATCCTTTTTTATTGTTTCTCTATTTTTTAATAGATCTTCTATTTTGTGTTTATATTTAGTTTCATCATTCAAACGAATAAAAACCATCCAGCCATTTGAATTAATTAAGGTTTCAGCCCATTTTTCATTTACTGATCTACTATCAAAAATGTGAGTCAACTGTTCACCAGCATAATCAAACCAAGTAAGATCGACTTCTTTTTCATTTTTAATTAGCAAAGGCAATGATACATTTGCAAATTGAGAAGATGTTGTTCTCTGTGGATTCGTACCTTCAGCTAACCTTTCTAGGGCCTCTTGAAAGATATCAAGATTTTCTGGAGTGTTACGTATAGTAATTTGTTGCTCTACTCCACGTGTTAATCTTCCATATAGTTGAGCTGAATAAACTGTTTTACCGCTATTAGGCTTTCCTAATACCATAATAGAATTTGTTTTATCCATGACTTCCTCTAAAAGACTCAAATATAGAATTACCGATAATATGATCGGTGATTTCAGTAGGTTCTACTGAAATATTTGTAATTAATTCATTAATTATATTAAACATTTCATCTGGTTGTGTTATTGAACAAGAGTGACTAGATGTTGAACAGAAATTAACTGAATTAAGATTACGAGTAATCAAATCACGAATAGATTTTGGGATATTATTGTTTTCTTCAGCTTTAGTCCAAACTAAAGCAATATGCTTTGCATAATGATAGTCTTTTAATCGATCAAATATACTTGAGATATCATTTCTAGTACTTCCACGAATTTTAGTATCTATGTGCGAAAGCTTTTCTGAATCAGAAGTTATAATGAGTAAGTCTGAATGAGTTATTACCCAATCAGCACCTTGAGCTAAATTAGGATTAGTTGCCCATTGATTGAACCATTCTCCTGGCGCATCTATAAAAATAACATCACGAATTACATCATTTTCATCTCGAAAAGATAGATGTAAAAAACCGGGCGTTCTGGCATCTCCTCTTGGTGTTCGTAGAGGAAAGTCTGGTGTGGATAATGGCGATGAAAATCTAGAGTTTTTTGCTAGAGCTTCCCATGACTCAAGGGTATAACTTGCCCAAAAATCACCAAAACTAAGTTTTTTACCACTTAAAAGTTGTAAGTATAACGATAGTAGAAGTGTAGATTTTCCAGCTTCTGCTGGACCTATTATGCCAATAATTAAAGGTTTTCGAACATCCGATAACTTTTGGAGACCTTTAAATCCTAGATGCGTTCCACTCCAAAAAACTTTATAAGTAGATCTAGATGAGTCATCTATTAATTGACCATTAGCTTCTTCAGTCATAGTGATAAATTCACAATCATTTAGATCAAAATGACCTTTATCACAGCTCATACCATCTTCTAAGCCACATTCAGAATTAGTACATTTATACATTTTTATTCCTATAAGCTATAAGCCTGCTCTTGTCTATAAATAGCTTTAGCTAAATCAGGTAAAGATATTTCTTCAATATTCACAATACATTGATTTCTTAAAGTTTCTAAATCAGTTTCGGTTTTAAATGTTGCAACAATAAGATCTCTTATATTCAAGTAATTTTGATCTGTAGAAAATTTAAGATTATTGAAGATATCTTTAGCCAAAAGGTCGGTTCTACTTTCTCTGACTTTTGTTAGGATATCAATTAATGGATACTTCTTATCATAATTAGCATTTTCTGTTTGATTAATTGATTCAGCCAAAATATAAGTTGAACTAACAGGAGCTGGATATCCATTAATAAGTTGTAATAAATCTATTGCCATTACTAATGGTCTAATTAGAACGTCCATTTCTCGGTAACTTCTAAAAAAACTTTGAGAGTATTTTGCTTCATACCACCAGAGTATTGCTAATTGTTCATTTTGATATTCAAAAGGACTTTTTAAGGAGGAAGAAACTAAATTAATTTGTTCATTTAACTCTTTGAATGTATCTGTGAAATTTTTTGCTATTTTTTCCGCAGAGGCTTCAATTTCACCTTCATTTTGAAAGTTTTCAGTCTTAAATGCTTTATTTTTTAATATTTTAACATCAACAGTTTGTTGGTAAACAGAAAAAGATTCTATGTTAAGTATTTTGTTCCATTCATTAATTTGTTCTTCTGTAAGAATTAAATGATTATTATTAACTGATAAGTATGGCCAAATATCAATTAAATTTAATGCTAATTTACTAGCATTATTAGTATCTTTCTTGGTGAGTCTCTCACACGCATACAGAACCATGGCCGTAAGTAGTCTATTAGGCTTATCTTCTGGATAAACCAAACCAATATTTGACCAATTATTTTCTAGAGTAGCATACGCTGATTGCATTGCCAGATTTGATTCAAAAAATGACTCTTTAATTAGAGCATTACATCCATCAATTAATAGTTTTGGATCCATTTTCTCTGCAAATTCTTCAGCTGCAGCGTTTGCTTTATCAAAGCGATCGTCGTTTTCAGTAATTTGCTTATCAAGACAACCTGCTTTTTTTAAAGCCTCTAAAAAAGTCATACTCATTATATAATTCCATCTAGCTATAGATATTGCTGAAGTGATTGATTCTTAGGGAAATCTATCAATGTATTTTTAATTAAGTCGTTTACAGTAACATTCGCGCCATTAGTCGCTTTATGTATTAACTCAAACCAGAGGTCAGAAACATTTGAAATATTTGAAATATCTGATGGTTTACCTCCTGATCTGACCCAAATATTTCTTATACTATTTACATCATAATATAAAGTTGATAACTCATTAATTAGGCATGTTTGAGATGAAAGAGAATCCTCAGCGATAAGCTTATTCGTATCTTGCGTATTTAAAATTAGGTCCGAACAATTGACTAATAGTTTTATCAAACATTCCGCGGCGGCACGAGATGCGAAGTGTCTATAAGAATCATCTTTAAATGTATCACCGTAATCTGAAACAGCTTTGGAAATTATCACGGGCATGTCAAGTATTTCACCTAATGCCGCTAGTCCACTTGCTTCCATATCAATTCCTAAGACCTTACGCATATCTCTTTCAGCTAAATAATTGAATATATTCTCATCCTCTTTAACAGTACCCCCTGTTGCTATAGGTGCGACATGAACTGAAAAATCAGGATCATTGGGGAGGCCGAAAAGATGCTCTTCTTTTAATTTTGTTGCCTCCTTGAAACCCACATTAGTTAAGTTGAAGCCTTGAGATGTAATCCAATTACGTTTTCTTAAACGTTTAATTACTTCAGAGAAGCCAAAACAATAAGTCTGAAAAATTTCGTTATTAGAAGGTTGGATACCATCAAGTAGTTGTAAAATAAGCCATCTTTCTTGATAATCTAATGAGTATTTTGGTCTAAATTCCAACCATTTTTCTTCTTCAAGCTTAAAGCTTTGCATTCTCTGTAGAATTTTAGGATTAGGTCTAAATTGGAGTTGGTCTCCTTGAAAATTCTCGACACCTTCAATAACGACTGATTTACCAGCATCATATGACCATAATCTATCGGCAAATATAACGTCACCAAGATGAACTTTACCTCTTCTTCCAGCACAAATACCCGTCATACATATACACTTTATTCTATTTTTTTCTTGTTGCAGCAAAGAGGTAGTTGCAGCAATTGCTTGCTCTCGGCCCATAAAGTTTTGCCAAGTAGCCATTAAAGATAACGTCCCTGATGGACTTGCTATTGTTGCTTTAGCAACGGTCCACCCATTAACAACTTCTTCTTTCCAAGAGGTTTCACCATCAAGTGTTTTTAGTAAGGCATTATATTCATCGCGTAAGGCACAAATAATAAGTACATCAGTCATATTTAATAATTGTATTTCATGAAATGCTAAATCATATAACAAAATTACTTTTCTTAAAACCATATTTGTGGTTTTTTATTAAGATTTAGGTTTAATTAACATTATGATTTTTTTAAAAAATTTAAGAGTGCTGTGATCTTTGAGCTTCGCTAGTTTATTTGTCCTGCTCTTAATTATTTTATTAAATATTCTCATTTTTATGATGTGTCTGGTCTTTAATTACATTAATTGTATGACATTAGCTTAATTAAGAATGAACAACTTTTAAAATTTGGCGAATTCAAGCGGCAAGTGCAATAGTATAAAAACCAGCCATAACTTCACTCGGTGTATGCCAGCCTAGTGTTTTTCTAGGACGATGGTTGAGTGCAAATTCTATCTGCTCTATTCGTTCGTTTGACACGTCATCAAACGATGATGATTTTGGCAGAAATTGACGGATTAAACCATTCGTATTTTCATTTCTAGCTCGCTGAATAGACTTGTAGGGATCAACAAAGTACGTATCCATGCCGGCATCAGTAATCCTTTTATGTTCGGAAAATTCTTTTCCATTATCAAATGTCATACTATATGGCCACATGAAAACGTAATTGATGCATTTTATGAAATTAAAGGTCTTGATTCACTCACAAAAAATGATGAAGTAGTAATCTGCATTAATTTCACAGCAATAGCTGAACCACTTTAACAAAGAGCTGAAAATCTTAATAGGACATTAGGGGCAGGAATAATAGAAATAACCGCATTACCAAAGTATTTAGGGAATGGGGCAATCCCTAATCCAGAGAGTGGAAAAAAATTCTGTGTACGATTACAGTAATTATTACATGACTTGAAAAATAAATATGATGTTAAAAGAGTCCATTTATTACTATGTGCATCAAATGCAGCCTGAGTTTTTATTGGTCAAGCTATAGATTTGCATCATCCAGAAATTATTGCTTATGATTTTTTAAGAATGATATGTTGCCTCATTTAATTATTAAGAACAATGGAAAAACTAATGTGCTTACTCTTCCATCCTAGGCTTCTTATCAACATTAAGTAAACATATAAACAAAATAGATTTTTAGAGTCCAATTATACTTAGACATTACTTTTGCAGTTTCTAAGAAGCATTTAAATGATTGGCTGAAGTTAAATATCATATAAATGCTCAATTAGAATAAAAATCTTTAATTTACTAAAATAGCAAAATGTTTAATTCCGTTTTTTAAATTTAAATGTTCCGCGACTAATGAACTTTTTGGAAAGATCAGGGTTACGGCCAGACAATTGTTTAATGAAAACAGGGCTATCATTTGGAGCTTTACTCCATACAATATCATTCTTTACATAAAATACTGTTTCCGTACGAGAAACTGTAATAAATCTTTCTCGAAGTATATGAGCTGCTGCGGTAGCAATATCATGTTCATCTATATCATCTTCATCTATTGCCTTACTAGTTGTCATATCTAAAGCCTCAGTAGTGATAGTTTTCGATGCTACATCTAACTTTTACTATAAAAAAGATTGGTGTTCAAAATAAAATATGAAATTTTATTCACTCACCTAAATTCACTTCAATATCTTAACGTTACTTATCAGGGACTATTGTGAATAAGAGATAGGGGTAGATTGAAAATAAGAACCACTGGATGGTTTATAAAAGAATATGCAGTAAATGCGGTAACCCGCTAGTGATTACAGTAGTAACTCTTAACATGCCGTAAATATGAGAAGCACAGACCAAATCCCCAATCGGAATTTTTCTCAGTAAGTTCAAGGAGCTGTTCAGCAATTAATGCATTGTCATGGCTGAGTTTGGCTTGATAGCGGTAGCAGGTTTCACTAATGCCAAATGCTTTCAAGCCAAACAAATACTAATGGCATGATGGCTTCACCCTTGCGTAGCAGTACTACTCATTGCCATCGCTTCCTGGATGATTTGGGCCTTTAATCGCTCTTCCGCATACATCTTTTTAAGTCTGGTATTTTCGGCTTCTAGCTCTTTAAGTTTTGCCATAAATGATTTATCCATACCACCATATTTGGCCCGCCATTTATAAAAGATGGCATTACTTATGTCATGTTCAAGACAAAGGGCAGTAAGAGGTCTGCTAGGATCCGCCTGTTTTAAGATGGACATAATTTGACTATCAGTAAATTTAGATGTTTTCATGTAGAATCTCTTGCTTGTATCTTAAGAGAAAATTCTACTTTTAGATCCTATTATTTTTAGGGGGATTACCATCTAAGTACTCAATTTTTATAATGTACCATTCATTTATTCCCTTCGGGGTTTGCACTTTAACTTCATCACCTACAGATTTACCTAAGCAAGCTTTAGCTATAGGGGATTGAAGGGAAATATAGTCTTTTCTACCATATATTTCTTCATCGCCAACGATACGGAATTTGATGGTTTCACCTTCATTATTTTCCAATTCAACCCACGCACCGAAATAAGCTTTTCCATCTTGTTCAGGGCTATACTCAACTTTATGTACTACTTCAAATAATTTGATTAAATATCTAACTCTACGATCAATTTCACGTAACTTTCTTTTGTTGTAGAGGTAATCAGCGTTTTCTGATCTATCGCCGAGACTGGCTGCCCACGATACGATTTTAGTAATTTCTGGACGTTCCTTACGGACTAAATCATTTAGTTCATCTTGTAAGCGTTGGTAGCCTTCAGCGGTTAGCAATTTACGATTCAAGACAAATACTCCAAAGCCTTGCGTAAGGCATCCAGTGTTGAAACTTTAAAAACAGGCTTATTCGACTCATCCACAAGTTCACCAAAAGAACTAGGTTTTAGATTCCATTTTTTTTGAAAATCTGTAGAAAGTAAATACTGTAACGCCCGAACTTCTTGCTCAGAAAGCTTAAAAGATTGATTAGGTATCATATTCTTATGATCATAAATATCAATCCGTTGTTTAGGAGGAATGATTTCACGAATCATTTGTTGAGCTTCTTTTAACTCAGATGCCATGATACGTACTAGTAATTGATGCTTGGGATTTTGAATTTCTTCAATCCACTGATTTTCACTTTGTGAGGTTTTTTTTAATCTAGGTTTTTGTGATGCAATATCTGTAAAGCATTGAATTAGCGCTTTGTATTTGTCACCAGACTTGTTTCTAATGCTTTGAGCTTTTGGAACACCACGGTTAAAACCTAATTTTGAAATAGTGCTGATAGAAAAGTCATGAATCCCTCTTTCTTGCTGTTCAGAACATATTTCATAAATATTATCAAGAGATTGTTGAACTTTTAGTGAGCTATCCTTTTTTAATTCTTTTAATAAATCTTCAGGAGTCATAATTTGTCTCAATTAAAGTAGGGGAATTATGAAGAATTAATTCAATTTCCGATTTTGAGATTTTCTCAGATTCTGAAAGTTCAATTAGTTTAATTTCGCCCTCTATGACTTTTTGGATTTTATCCCAAGATTTAAGCCGACTCATCAATAACTTAAAAATTTGGTTACCTGCTGAGAGTTGTTGATCTTTTGATAGCGTAAATAGCTTTGGCATAATGTCATTAAATAACGCCATTTTATCGATCAGTTGTGTTCTTGGATAGATAGCTTGATCTGCATGGCATGATTTATAAATTACTGCATTTTCACAGACTTCCTGTAATTGCTGATAGTGACTGACTTCTTCCAATTCTAAAACTAACTCTGCATTAGCAGTAGTGATTAGAGATATCTTGTTTGAATCCTCTAATAAAACATCATTGTTAATGAGCTTATGACATTTATTTATAGAGATATAAGCAGCTTGTATATCACACAAGAGCATGTCTAATTTTTTTGCCGCTGATTCGTATTCAGATTCAAAATTACGAAGATCCGTCTCTAATTTTGATCTTTCAGCAGCTCCTTCAAATTTTTTTTGATTTAGATTGGCGATATATTCTTCTTTTTCAAGTTGATTAATACCTTCATTAATCATATTGATTTCTAGTTGTAATTTTGCGCAGACATCAGATTGATCATTGGATTGGAGTAAAATTTCGTTAGTAATTGCTAATAGTCCACCAATAAAAGCGGGTCCTGTAATGAAATGCCTACATCGTAAGCAATTTTGAATACCTAAATAACCTTGTGGTGTAGGTGTATAGAAAGAACTACTTTTGATTGCTTCACCACCATCTTCACACCTTGATGCTGCAAAAGGGCAAATACCATAATCTCTAAAAACATAATTTCCAGCAGGAACTTCATTTGATAATGCTTGTAATAATTCGGAATTATTCCCAATTAATTGATTTTTGACATCTTCAATTTTGTTTTGTTCAATTGTTTTTTGAATCGATTCTACTTCAGATTTAAGCGCTATTTTTTCCCCTTCTTCTAGTCTTTTTCTAATATCACTATTTGAAACCTTGCAATAGTAAATAGACATGATGACAGAGCTATGCCCAACAATTTTCATCACTATTTCAATTGGCATGCCCATTTCAGTAACATACGCGGTAATTAAACTGACACGCATGCTATGAGGAGTATATTTTGATTTATAGCAACCGAGTGTAGCAGGGTTTCCTTCTAAAGTTGTTAAAGTTAAGTTTGAAGGTTGTATATTCCATAATGCAGCGGCTAGTCTCGGGGTAAGCGCATTTGAAACAGCTGCGGGTTCAAAATCATTAAACCGCCTGAATAGAAAGCAATTTAAACCTTTTGCTATTCTTTGTAATTCATTTAAATTTGTTCTTTCACAATCTTTCCATTCACTTGGTCTATTTATAGGATTATATTTTTGTTGCCATTGGCGTAGTTTAACTAGCCAATAAGCTAAATCTTCAGGTATCCATGGAATTGTGTAACCCTGTCCATTATTGTTTGTTTTATTGGTGGTGGTAAACATGCCTATTTGTCCATCAGGCATTTTTTTAATAAAAGATTGTTCTTTAGTCATCCCTGATAGTGGGGAAGTATTCTTTTGCCAAATAACTTTATTTTGTGAATCTAATTCAGCTATATATTCATCAGCTTCACCAGAATCATTATAGGCAATTTGTCGTCCTCGTAAAGGAACCTTAGTAAGCGCAAATGTATGAATCCAGTCAGTAGGACACCATAAATATGCTTGATTATTTTCGATACGATAGACACATTCAGAATCATACGGATCTAATTGATCAAAATTAACTTTAATCCAGTCGGCATCAAATTTATGCAGATGCTCAAGATCCTGAAAACACCTCGCACTGGTTGGTATAATCCATTCTTGAGCCTTTTTAACAAAATGGTACTGTAAGCATGGCTTAGTTGTTTCTGAACGAATTGAACTTGAAGATAAATTCTGTTGAGTTAAAAAAAATGAAAATGGATTGCGAGCATTCTCAACCCGAACAATTTCTCCTGTTTCTTCATCTTCAATGGTTAAATCATTATTAATGATGTAATCCAAGAACTCATTAACAGCAACTACTAGTTTACGCTTCGTAGGTTCAGATTCTATATTCGCAAGCACATCACGAAAGGACTTTACATCAAACTTTTCTTGCATGAGAAAAGCGTGGGGTGTTTTACTTTGGTCAAATGGTTCAATATAAAGACGAACAAAGCGGCAAAGATGAGTTTTTTTACTATCTCCCCCTCGTGCTGTAGTCATAAATTCTTTTATTTTAATCGCCCAAGTAATATATTCTGGAGAGATGAAATCTGGCTTAAATGGTTCATCTTTACCGAAAAATTTGTAACTATTTTTCCATTCATTTTTATAAACACCTTCTGGGTCAAGAGGTAATGATGGATCATTCTGCTGTTTTACAAATTTTTTGTACTGATTTAAAGTTGTTAAATTTTTTTCAATAACTAATTTTTGTAACTCAGCATATGAAATAAATTCAACGATATCGAAAAAATCTTTATAACTGACCCATTCTTCATAGATTCTTTCAGGATGTGCTGGAAGTCCATATTCTTTATATTTTTCTTTATAAATTACAGAGTTTGTAATACCTAAACTCTTACAAGTTTGTTTTAAAGATTCTAAAGTAGGAAATTTGCTATTAAATCTTTTATTTTCAATTTTCCTTATAGCTTGTGGTTTTATCATTTAATATCTCTTAATTTATCTTGAACTTCTTCTAATGTCGGTTTGATATAAACAAGGCAAGAAGTTGGGCTTTTGTGATGCATCGCTTTTTGAATTTCAACTTGATTTAAGCCAGCCTGACGTGCTCGAAAACCGTAAGCATGTCGATGACCATGTTCGGTCGTTCCAAGATCTTTTTTACAGATTAATCCAATACGTTCTACGGCATTTTTATGTAATCTTTGGAAATTTTTTATAGTTTCAGGTTCACCTAGACTATTTGTAAATGCAAAAGGATGAGGAGAACTTTTTGAAGGCTCTATACGTTGATATTTTAGATAATTTGCCCAGATTAATAAAAATTCTTTAGCCTTTTCAGGAGGGTTAAATACGACCTCAAAGTAGCCTAATTTTGAGGTTAATAACGGGGTTTTCCAACCTGCATAAAGTCTTTCAGAAAACAAATAATTATTTCGAGGTTTATAAGAAGTTTTTGCTAGTAAATATTCTTTTCTGTTTTTGAACCTTGGATCTGGAGAGCTACCTAATTCAGGATGGTAAACTCTAACTAGCGCTTCTTTATGATGATTTGGATGTAATTTAATATCTGATACGTAAATATGAAAAATTTCACTTTTCCGGAGTCCACCATAATTCATCAACATAGTAATTGCTTGGGATTTAAAATCGATTTTTCCATTCTTTTCAAAGCCCAAATATAGAAGTCTTTCAATGTGCTCTTCAGGAAAACGTACAGCATATTCATAATCAACCATGCTCTCATGAAAAGAGCCGACTAATCGTACATGGTTTTGTGTTAGATCTTTCTTCGTTAAATGATTCAGAAATACATTTGCCTGTTTATGATAATAAGCGCACCAATTTAACCGTTCTTCATAGCTAGTTGCTTTACGAAAAGGATTAACTCTGTTGGCCGAATGATTATCTTGTAACATGAGAAAATCTGTGTAGTGCGTAATATGAAATAATAAATTATTGGTATCACGAACCGATCGTGGTCGCCAATAAAGATTCAGGGGGTCTTTACTGTTGGAATGATTAATAGTGCCAGTGATTAAAGCTTCAGTGAATGCTTTAAGTAGTTTTGTTGCGCTATCGATATTTGGAACAGAATTAATATATTTCAAAAGAAGTTGTAACGCATAGCATGATCTTTCTTTCCATGCCTCACTTTTTGAATTAAACCAAGCCAAATATCGCAAATGAGAAATAATGACTCCTTTCTCAGTCAAGATACAAGGAAGGACTAAGCTACTGTGAGAAGTACAATCCTTGTAATTTACATAAATTTTCTTAACATAAGCCATATACTATTTATTATGAAGTATGAGTTGTTTAACAAACACACTATCAATATTTGATCAATTGTCAAACTCTTTTATTGAGTAATAGTATGTTTAATAGTGGGGTTATAATATCAATATAATAAACAGCTCTTACGCAAGATTGATCGTCGGGTAAGATATTTAGGAAAACGGCTGGAAGAGCTGAGAATTGTTGACCATTCACCTGAACAGGACGGACGCGTTTACTTTGGTGCCTGGGTAGATATTGAAAATGAATATGGTGAACAGAAAACTTTACGAATTGTCGGGGTAGATGAGATTTATGATCATCATCCTCAACATATTTCAATTAACTCACCTATGGCTAGGGCATTACTTTCAAAACAGGTAAATGATGAGATTGAAGTGATGACCCCTTCAGGGAAGAAGCAGTGGTATATCAATGCAATTCGTTATGAAAAACCATGAAATTCATAATATCTGGTTCTATTTTGAACACTTGTCCAATTAAATCTACAAAATGATTTGCCAATTTTACTAATAGTTTATATGATAGCGCTCGTTGGAAGCGTGGCAGAGTGGTTTAATGCACCGGTCTTGAAAACCGACGAGGGTTCACGCCCTCCGTGAGTTCGAATCTCACCGCTTCCGCCAGAATTCTAAATAAGCCGCTTATATAGCGGCTTATTTTTTATCATTATCTCTTTAATAATAGCCATTTATTAATAAGATTAGTGTAGACAATGAAAAATATAAAAATTAATGTAGCAAAATAATTTCTATTTAATCCTTATTATTGAATGTTAGAATTTGTTAAAAAGATTAGTCTTCTTATTATTTAATTCCCTGTTTTAAATAAAATTAATATGTAATCAATAAATAATTTTCTCACAGTACTATCGGTTTTATCTGTATTTTTATTTTAGAGAATATAAGATAATCATTATCTCGGTGACTTTATAGTATTTATAAAACAATGAAAAAAATCTACTTAACGATTTTTGGGTTTGTGATAAGTTTAGGGGTACAGGCTCAAAATAACCCAATGGATACCACTGACGTTTATCCATTGTGGGAGCAGTATTACCAAGTTGAAAGTCAGGATACTAATAAAGCAGACAATTTACTTAACCAGATTGCCCTAAAGACACCAAATGATCCTAAAGTCTGGAAAACTTGGGCATACTTGGCCTTGCGTCAAAATGATAATAATAAAGCCTTAGAATATATTAATCGTTCGCTTGCCTTAGACTCATCTGATGATCAGCTTCTCATGCAAAAAGCTTATTTGTTAAATGTGGCAAATAGAAATGATGAAGCACTCGTTATATTCAAGCAATTACAAAGCTCTTCCAATCCGGAAATTGCATCCCAGTCTAAACAGGCAGTACAGAACTTGTCAGGAACAGGTAATACGCCAGCCAAGAAAACCTTTGCTGATGTTTATTTCTCACCTTCTTATGAAGGACGTTATGACACTACAATTTTACCGTTAAAGATTCGTTATGGCCGTTATTTCGATGAAAACAATCAAGGCCAGATCTATGGATTTGCCAGTGTCAATCGTGATACCCGTTCCACCGGCGGCGCCCGTCCAGAAATTATTGACCAGAATGCCGCCATAGTAGGTTTGGGGGTAAATTACCGTCCGTGGAAATGGCCTGTTTACCTATATCTGGAAGCAGGTGGTAGCTATGATCTGATTGATCTGAACCGGAAAAAATTTAGGGAAAGCATTAATGGTGGTTTAACAGGCTATCAGGAGTGGTACTGGGGGATGGATCAGACCAGCCATATGCCAGCTCAGCAAAGCAATCAGTATTTTGCTGAACTTTATGGTAATGCCGCTGCTTATTCACGTGAGGATTATAATCTGATCGGTGATTTGCGATTACGGACAGGCTGGAATTTTAACTATAATGATTGGGGTAATATACAGGCTTATGTGAAACTGCATACCATTAATGATAGTGAACAGGAATATTATAATAACATAGCAGAAATAGGGCCCGGCATCGCATGGCAACCCGTAGGGCTGCCGTTAAAACTACGTATTGAACAAATGTACGGGAAATATGTTAATGGAACCCCGGCATCTGTAGATAGTAGCTTTGATAATACCCGTGTTGAATTAACGTTTTACCGGAGTTTCTAATAATGCCAATACATATTTCTTTTATTTTCGGGACTCGCCCTGAACTGATTAAGCTGGCTCCAGTAATTTTACAAGCACGACAAGATTTCCGTTTCGAAGTAAGTGTAGTATTTACCGGGCAGCATCTAGAATTGGTACGTGATGCTATAGATTTTTTCCAGATTGAAATTGACCATCATCTACAGGTCATGCAGCCGGGCAAAAGCTTGAATATTTTATTGAGCACGGCTCTAACCGAACTGGACCGCGTCTATACCCAAATGTCAAAATGTGATGCTATTGTGGTGCAGGGCGACACAACAACAGTACTGGCTGGTGCTTTAGTCGCATTTAATTTAAATATTGGACTGGCTCATGTAGAAGCTGGTTTGCGCTCTTTCGATTTGCTGCATCCTTTTCCAGAAGAAGGAAATCGTCAGTTAGTATCTCGTCTGGCACGCTGGCATTTTGCCCCGACTGCACTTTCGGCCAGTAACTTGTTACAGGAAAATGTGCCTGAAGAACATATTTTTGTCACAGGTAATACGGTAGTAGATGCCATATACAGTGCGCGTGAGATTATGCAGGCTTCTTCACAGCAATCTCAACAGCGTTTAAAAAGACTTGGCTTAAATCTGCAGGAAAAAAATAGACTGGTTCTAATTACTGCCCATCGACGTGAAAATTTTGGGCAGGGTATACAGAATATATGTCAGGCCATACATGAGCTATGTCAACGTTATCCAGAGTTGCATTTTGCCTGGCCAGTTCATCTTAATCCGCATGTGCATACAGTTGCTCATCAGGAGTTCGCTCAACATCCGCAGGTACATTTACTTAGTCCATTAGATTATCCTGACCTGCTTGCTATTTTGCAGGCCTCATATCTGATTATGACAGATTCTGGAGGGATTCAGGAGGAAAGTCCAACCTATCAAAAACCAGTTCTTATTTTACGGGATGTCACTGAACGTCCAGAAGTAGTGGAGGCTGGTTGTGGTGTTCTGGTTGGCACAGATGTGACTAAAATCGTTCAGGAATTTTTACGACTGATGGATGATCATTCATATTACCTTCAGCATGCTGAAGTTGAAAACCCATTTGGTGATGGCCGGGCATCGGGTCGCATTCTTGAGCAGATTATCAAAGATTTAAACTCTATTTCCTCTTAAAAATTGATTTTCATCCATATATAGAGCCATAAAACACTGGCTCTATTTAAATAGTGGGGACCATCAAAAATGAAAATTCGCTGTCCGGAATAGGCTTTAAGCTGTTTACTGATTTCCCAAGGATAGGCAGCTCTGAATGTTCCATCTTTTTTTAGTCGAAATGCCTCTAAAATAATTACCACCCGGTCTTCACCAAATTGCTCTTTTAAAGTTCCATAAATTTGTGCAGCTTCTTCAGGACTGCGCGTTCCTACACCGACGCCATCCTGGAAAAAAACTTTTGCATTGGGGGGCAGCCAGCTTTCTAACCAATATTCTAGAAATGGGGCTTCAGGTTCTGCACTATAAATACTTACCCAGACAGGTAATTTAAACTGAGCAATATATTGTCCTAGAGTATGGACACCATTCCATGTAGGGTCAGCTTCTACAGGAAAATAGTAGCTTGTGACTGGTACAGGTAATTTGGCTTGAATAATCTGCCTAGACTGCTGATAAAGCTGATCAATATTTTCACGCGCTACAGATTCCTGAAATCTGCCGGCCAGCCCTAAAATTACATGTTTTGCCCAAGGCTGTTTGCCAATATGTTGCCAATCGGGTTGCACATCCCATGGCTGCACCGGAATTTCATTAAAAAAAGACCGTCCGTCTACAATACTCCACTGGTTAA
Organism: Acinetobacter sp. FL; assembly: GCF_040744925.1. NCBI lineage: Bacteria > Pseudomonadati > Pseudomonadota > Gammaproteobacteria > Moraxellales > Moraxellaceae > Acinetobacter > Acinetobacter sp. FL. The sequence continues at coordinate 856,659 of NZ_CP160437.1, forward strand.
CCAGCGTATCTACACCCAAAAGCTGCCAGTTACCAGAAGGCTGACTCATCTGGTCGACTTGCCAAAAAATACCCTCAATTTTAGGTGCTGCTGTATTGGCATCTGCCTGCTCCATTAATAAAGCAGAAACTATAAACATGGCCACAGGAAAACATATAAATATCAGTAAACCTACAAATGCATACTGCCTTATACTCATTCACCTGTTCCTTTGACTTTACGACGGCTTCTGCGCCATAGAATTAAAGCGATAATAATCAGTGTAATTATGGTGAGAACAATAACAAGAGTACGGGTAGAGACTTGCTCGACAACGGGCGCCTTAGCTTTATTCACCGAATTTTTACTCAAAACCGTAATCTGGCCTTGTGCTGAAACAAATAGTACTGCTGTATTGTTGGGAATGCTTTGCTGGATTACGGGCCAAAAACGGGTAAAAGTCTGTGCTCCGGCTGCACTGTCCGTATTAATCCAGAATCTGCCATCTTTCACAGAAACAATAAATCCGCCTGCCGTAGCGGGTAAGTAAAGTAGCTGGCTGTATCGCTGTAATTCATCATTAAAACGGGCTGTATTAACTAATATATTGATTTTTTTAGGCCTATTAGCATTCAGCTCAGTAATGTTTACAGGTACAGGCTGGTCGCTTAACAGCATTGTTTTCGCAACATTTGCTACAGTAATGGCCATACTGGTGGCAGCCGGATTGTTGATGGCGATCTCTGGAGTACTGGCGAAAAGGGTAGAGAGATTGATTACGCCCTGTTTCATCTGATGGGGGAGGTTAACAAGTGATTTATTTGCATCAATCCATAGTGCAGTGCCCGCATTTGGCAAACATGCTTCATTGTTTAATTGAGAGTTTATTAAAGTCATATTGTAATTGTTGACATAAGGATAATCCGCACCAACAAAATCAAAACGACGCTCAACCGGATTTGAATCCAGTTTAGCCAGACTTAAGCTGCCCGCTAAATATTCGTTTAACCAGACCTGTAAAGTTGAGCCTTGTAATAAGCCACTTTGTGCCCGAAAGGCTAATTTTCCCTTTAATACGTCTGTTGCTTCCCATACAGGCGGGAAAATTAGAGAAATATTTTTAGATGAACTGTCGAGAGCAAAATCAGAAATACCCAAGTCAGCCAGCGTCTCGAATTTGCGTATTACTGCCCATGCTGGCTCGGCAACCGGTTCGCTTAATGTAGCAGTAGCTGTATTAAGCTGCTGCAGATAATTCTGGTTTATTAAAGCATTAACTGCCATAAGCAGCTGGGATTCTGATGAGTATTCAATATTTAGCCGGGGAATCTCATTATTCCGGCTTAAACTGATTCTTGCACCTGCTAGAGGCTGTTCTACCTGTTGTATGCTAATTACAAAATCAGGAGCTTCTTGCTGGGTAGACTCAGCAACTTGCCACTGAACTGGGGTATTAAACTTCCATGCTGTAGCCAGGCGGGCAATCATGGATGCTTCTAAACGGTTCTGGCTATTAAATTGTAGTAAAGCCTTAATTGGTGCTATACGGCGCAGCTGTGTATTAAACAGGGCATCGGGCAGTTGATTGAGCTGTAATATGCCATGCTGAGCCTGATAGTTTAATGTCAGTTTGGTCAGGGCTGTATAAAGGTTAGTGGACTCTACACAGTAATTATTGCTGATGGGCCCGTTAACTGACGGCTTTTGTAAAAGCATGACATCGAGGCGATGAAAACCGGCAATACTTGCAGGTAAGGTAAAGCTCAACTCACCTTTACCATTTAAATCCTGTCTATGAATCATCTGATTATCATAACGGACTACCAGCGTGCTTTCGCCCTGACTGTCAAACTGGCTATTGAACTGTATGTTTTGCCAGGTTTCACCCTTGCCCACATAAAAGAAATAAGGAGACTGGTACTGGGCAGTACGTGATATCAGGTCATCTAGCTGCCAGGTATCAGCATAGACCTGAGAGCCATATAAGGAAAGAAGGGCAGAAGATAACACCGTAAAACGGGATTTTTTAAAGTGACTGATCATTTTTTTTCCTTTTTTCGTTCTGTTTTGTACCAGGTTATACCTTCACCTTTGATCTTATTTTTAAGCATGTCCCAGGCAGCTTTAAACACGATTAAAAGAAACACCTGTGAGTAAGTAAAGTAAGCGATGAACGCGTAAAAATAAAAACGTTTTGGAACTTCTTTTTCCAGACTTAGAGTAAACCAGATTTGTGTAAGGTAAAGAATGAATGCAAGAATAAAGAGTAAAGTAAAAGGCCCAGGTATAGTTGTGCCATCAATACCGAGCAGTCCTACGACCAGTGTCATATGGCTTAAAAATAAAGCGGGCACAAACATGATATAACACATGATATTGTTGCCAATTTCCATGCCAATCGGGAAAGGATGACGTATTGCCGTACTTAGATACTTGCGTGTGACATAAAAATTTCCTTGTGTCCAGCGGGAGCGTTGTTTAATAAAAATATTTAGATCACCCGGGTCTTGCTGCCATCCAATTGCATAAGGTACCCATTTAATGCGTTTATGGCCCAGAAAAATGCGATAACTCATTTCGGTATCATCAACCAGGGATTTTTCATCAAATCCCCCTAGAATATCCAGCGCATCACGCCAGATTACATAATTGGTTCCCATGAGGGTAGAAAGACGGAAGCGTAACCAGCGACCACCTTGAAAAATCCACTGGAAATAAATAAATTCTATGGCAATAAATGTACTTAGCGGGCTGTCTTTCCAGTTGCGGGTCCGAACTTTACCATTAACCGCAACCAGATTTGAGTCAGCCAGAAGGGTCTGAGCAATAAGTCTTACACAATCTGGTTCAGGGGTACTGTCTGCATCATAAACTGCAATCAGCTCACCATGGGCATGTTTTAGGCCATTATTCAGAGTGCGGGACTTACCTTTACCACCTTGGCCTTTAGGAACATTGATGACACGAATTACCGGGTACTCGGCTGCCATCCGGTCAGCAATTTCCTGTGTCCTGTCTTTGGAAGCGTCATTAATCAGCAGTACTTCATAGCTTTCTGGCGGATAGTCCTGTGCTGCTAAAGCCCGCAATGTATCTTCAATAACTACTTCTTCATTGTAAGCCGGTATCAGTACACTCAGCATTGGCCAACGTTCGGGTACAGGTAAATTCGAAAGTTCCTGATTGGCCCGAATCGAATAACGCCAAGCCGAAAAACTCAGCCAAGCCCAAAAAGCTTGGGGAATCCAGATACCAATAAAGCCAACAATAAAACAGATATCAATTGTATTCATGATCTTTTGAATATCCTCCATAACATGGCGCTTGCAAGGATGATCATCAACACCATAATCATGAAAACAGACATCCAGGAGGTGTAGGTCCCCCAGAAACCCAGTAATTCAGGATAATGAAGAGACAAGATCAGATGGAGCGGTAGAATCATTAGACCAGCAGCTAGCAGTATATGCCCAGCAATACTGGTATGGATCCGGTCGGGCTGACTGTAAAAGGAGACATTCAGGAATTTCCAACCAATTCCTAACACCGGATAATTAATATCTTCATTTGAAAGATTGCCTTCCGGATTTAATAAAATCCCCGTCCCATTAAAACCATATGAATTGGGATAAGCGGTATAAAATAAATGCTGTCCGCTCTGAATTGGTAAAGCAGGTAGGGGAATCTGGCCTTCGTTGGCCTGAATAATATATAACCCTTTTGGAAGAGTTTTTAATAAAGGATTCCAGCCATCATGAACATAAGCACCCATAGGCCGCAGGCCGGCACTGGTCGCTAGAGTAGCCAGGCTGTTAAAACGTGATGGTTCCACGCTACTAAAGTCGAGTAAAGGTATGGCACCTCTATTTATCTGTCTTTTTAACTGGAAATAAATGAGAGGATTCATAAAATTTTCTGGAATCAATAACCCCGGTTTAATGCCCTGATCCATGATCTGTTTAAAGTTTTTTGAATGCACCTGATCAACAGTAAATACAGGCCATAATTTTCTTTCAGTAGGAAAGTGTTCTGGTATCTGATAAATACTGGAAACATTTTTGGATTCTAAAGTATTCGCAGGCCGCAACGGACAATCATAATAGGTCTGATAGTAAGATGAGAGAGTAGGATCCGGTAAGGTACTGACCGAAAGCAATAGGCCGCAAACATAGATTAATGTGCTCATTGGAGAACCTCCGAGGAGGATTCTTCTACCGTATGCGTGTTTATTGTGATTTGCATCTTAAGCAGGTCAAGTACTCTGAGCTGTTCAGCCAGTTCTTTAACCTTGCTAAAATCTCCATCTGTAATAATAATAATCCGAATAATGGAAAGTCGGGTATCTGTGAAATAAAAGTGAGGTAAAGTACGCTGGGTTTCCAGTACATCAAAAATCTTTTGCTGTACTGCTTTAAACTCGTCAACTTGCAGCATGTCACGCAATAATTCGTGATTGGTAATATCCACCCTAATTTCAGCATAATTTTGAATCATGTTAAGTGAAAGCATACGCTGAAATTGTAGATGGTTATATTGGTAGCTACCAATTGGTAAAATGCTATAGGTCAAATTTTTTCTATAAGCATCCAGTAAATTATCTGTCTCCTGATTAGTCGACATAATTTCATAATAGATACTTAGAAATAACGGGGCGATAGGTAAAATAAAAAGTTGTAGAATTTTAGTACTGGTATCAAAGTTGGTATCTTGAATATCGAATAAAAGATAAATAAAGAACAGTAGAAATATCAGTACACTAAGAATAACAGCTTGAACCAGATTAAGAAAACGTCCTAATAATAACAAGGCAATAAAAAGCGCCCAGCTACCTACTAACTCGGCACGCAACCATTCATAGCCAATTAAACCTATAAATATAACAATGATCATAGGTAAAAAGGTAATAGACTGATTTGTTCTTATAAGCCAGTTCTTCGCCATATAGTATTCATTTTTCTAAATATGTATTCATACACAGAAGTATAAATAAATAGGAGTGAAATTTTAACTTTTGATAAGATAATTTAGATGTAATTAGTCACTATTTATGTAATCAATTGGTCTTAAAGAATATAAAGATCCTAATTATTTCTTTTTATTAAGCCATAATGATAAAAAATAATAATTGCTATGAGTTATATATAAAAACAGTCATTAAACTTCTCAAAAAGCTAATTTTATTATTTAAAATATTGGATATAAATTAATTTATTTCAAAAATTATGTTTTATCAGGTTTTTTAAAGAGAAGTGATTAAGCCTGTAATTTCTGATCATGAGTCTGTTCTATCTGCCTGGTAACAGGCTTGATTCTTAATTTGAGAATTCTAGAGCCTGACCTATAGGACAAAGTTGAGAGAGAAAGGTTTCTATATTAAACAGGTTTAAATTTAAATTTTGATCAAGTCATAAAGAAGCGCAAGAATCAGAGTCCAGAAAGCTATCCAGAACTCACTAAAAATATAGTTTAAAGTAGGCTATCTTTCATATATTTATCGTGAGAACTTAGCGGAAAATGTGTATTTAATAAAAATTTCACTAAACCCTGTCAAGCAAATAAAGCATTTCTACATCATCTTCAGAATGCCCCGTAAAGATCTCTATTTTTATTCAAGATATATTTTACCAATTTATAAATAAAATTTTTTTCTCTATCTCTACAGGCTTTAGTAATTAAACCCATTTTATCGTTGAGTATTTCTAATTCAGGGCTGCTTTAAATTAATCCAGTTGATGACTCTGAGTTTTAAATACGAGTCTAAGAATTGACCCTATTAAAATTTCTGAAAAAGTGCACATACACTTATCAACATTACAGCCTTTATCAAGCATCAACTCAAGAGTTGTTTGTATATAGTGCTCAGTAACAGTGCATCATTATCGAAACGCACTACAAGTGTTATAGAAAAGTATTACGAAATACCAAATCCGTATGATTAAGTTGGCATACCCTTTGCATTTACCTCTACAGCATAAAGTGATCTAGGGTTCCGACAGTTATTTTCTAAAGGGCTGTGTCTGAGACCGAGAGTTCACGGCTAGGTTTGTTAAAACCAAAGCTACACGGAGGGATAAAAGCCCGGGAGGTAAACCGTACAAGTTAGATGCAGAGGCTGTTATGAGCACAACTACTTATCACGAAAATTCCGCACTGTGGACTGAACTTTTACCGGGTGGCCATCACTGGTCTGGGCGCATTCAACGTGGCGCTGTTTTACAACTCAAATCATTAGGCGTAAATGCCAATGTTTCGCTGTTCTGTGTCAATGCAGAAGATAAGCTTGAAGCCTATAACATGCCAGACAGCTTAAAGGGTCAACACAGCGCATTTCTAAGTAAAGGTCACATTTTGGCGTCTGATCTTGGACGTGCGATGGTTTCAATTGTCAAGGATGATCACGGCTGGAATGATGTCTTTTGTGCGCCCAGTAGCGCCCAGCAAATTGAACAACAATTTGGGACTCAAACTTTTCAAGATGCCCGTAACGATATGTACCGTAATGGCAAAGACAGCCTACTTTTAGAGATGACCAAATTTGGTTTATCGGCAACAGACCTAAGTAATAGCTTAAACCTATTCTCAAAAGTTCAACCCGATGACAACGGTAACTTGTCTTATGTGGCATCAGACAATACTGATCAGGTGATTGAACTACGTTTTGAAATGGGCTGCTTGGTGTTCTTATCAGCTGCTCCACACGGTTTAGATAACAGCATGGAATATGCACCTGCTGATATTCAACTTTCTTTGTTTAAGGCACTGCCTTTAGGTGAGACCGATGTCTGCCGTGATTCATGCCCGCAAAATCAGCGTGCGTTCCAAAACAACAACCGCTACTACGCTTTAAGCGCTTAATTGGGGGAATACAACATGACAGCTTTAGTCCATTTAGAAAAATCTGTGTTAAGTGAAGTATGTCCTGCTGGTGAAGCGTGGATGTGCGAAGTTAAAAAAGGCCAGTATTTCCGTATTGTTGATCTCGAAGGCAATCAAGCGGTGGATACCTTATTTATTTCCGCACATAACCCTGAAGAGCGCTATAGCGCAACCGATACTTTGGCGATGAACCGTCAAATTTATCTAGAAAAAGGTACAACTTTATATACCAATTTTGGCAATAAAATCGCCACCATCCATGATGACAACTGTGGTCGCCACGACACCTTAGGTGGCGCATGTTCATGTGAAAGTAATACGGTGCGTTATGCACATGATACATATCCAATGCACAGTTGCCGTAACAATTTCATGACCGCATTGTCACAACATCCGATTGCGAAAAAGCATGGCTTAAACGTGCGTCATATCGGTCCAAACATTAACTTCTTTATGAATGTGCCGGTGACATCTGATGGTCACCTGAAATTTGATGATGGTATTTCTGCACCCGGTAAATATGTCGAAATCAAAGCCGAGATGGATTTGATTGTCCTCATTTCAAACTGCCCACAACTGAATAACCCATGTAATGCCTATAACCCAACCAAAATTCAACTGATTGTCCGCGAAGGTGAGGAATAAGCCATGTTTAATAAAGTTCTCATCGCCAACCGTGGTGCTATTGCCTGCCGTGTGATTCGTACCTTAAAAAAACTCGGTATTCAATCGGTTGCAGTGTATTCAGAAGCAGATCGTGATTCACTGCATGTCACTTTAGCGGATGAAGCGGTGTATATCGGTGAAGCACCTGCCAACCAAAGCTATTTAAATGTCGATAAAATCTTAGAAGTTGCCAAGCAAACGGGCGCACAAGCGATTCATCCGGGTTATGGCTTCCTATCTGAAAATGCCGAATTCTGTAATCTGTGTGAAGCACAAGGCATTGTGTTCTTAGGGCCAAATGCTGAACAGATGAAAGCCTTTGGTTTAAAGCACACTGCACGTGAACTTGCGATTCAAGCCAATGTACCATTACTTCCGGGTAGTCAATTGTTGGCTGATGAAGAGGAAGCACTGCTTGAGGCTGAACGTATTGGCTATCCTGTGATGCTGAAAAGTACCGCGGGTGGTGGCGGGATCGGTATGCGCTTGGTCTGGAATGCAGAAGAGCTGAAAGATGCCTACGCAACCGTGTCCTATTTAGCCCAAGCCAACTTTAAAGATGCAGGCTTGTACCTGGAGAAATTCGTACAAAATGCCCGACATATCGAAGTGCAAATCTTTGGTGATGGCAATGGTTTAGTACTAGCACTCGGCGAACGTGATTGTTCGGTGCAACGTCGTAACCAAAAAGTGATTGAAGAAACACCTGCGCCACATCTGAATGATACGCAACGTGCCTATATTCAAAATGTCGCGATTCAACTCATGCAATCGGTAAACTACCGCTCGGCAGGTACGGTTGAATTCGTCATGGACACTGACACGCAAGAGTTTTACTTCTTGGAAGTGAATACCCGTCTACAAGTGGAACATGGTGTAACAGAGCAAGTCTTTAGTGTCGATCTAGTTGAATGGATGGTGACTTTAGGGAGTGGTGATTGGAAAGCACCAACCTCAAAACTTGAATCCAAAGGTCATTCGATTCAAGTGCGTCTCTATGCCGAAGACCCAATCAAAAACTTCCAACCAAGTGCAGGGTTATTAACTCACGTAGAATTTGATGACAATGCGCGTAATGAAACTTGGGTAGAGACAGGTTCAAACGTCTCATCTTTTTATGACCCGATGATTGCCAAAATCATTGTGACTGCGGATGATCGTGAGTCTGCGATTCAAGCCATGACCGACACCTTGGCAAAAACCCAAGTCGCTGGGATTGAAACTAACCTTGAATATCTACAAAACATCATCGACTGCGATGTCTTTAAAGCAGGTACGCAAACCACACGCTTTTTAAATACCTTTGAGTGGAAAACCCAAAAGATTGAAGTGCTCCAAGCCGACATTCAAACCGCCGTGCAGGATGTCACAGGGCGTTTGGGCTATTGGAATGTCGGTGTGCCACCATCGGGTGCAATCGATCCGCTGTCTTTAAATGTCGCCAACCAACTTTTGGGTAATGCACCAAATACCGCAGGTCTAGAATGTACCCTTCAAGGCCCAAGCTTAAAATTCCATTGTGACAGTCAAATCGTGCTTGCAGGTGGCGATATGCCATCGACTTTGGATGGTGTGTCTGTGCCAATGTGGCAAACCGTGAATGTGCGTAAAGGTCAGGTGCTGAAATGTGGCAAGATCGTCACAGGTTGCCGTACCTACATTGGTATTAAAGGTGGTGTGAATGTCCCTGAATATTTAGGCTCACAAGCAACCTTTACTTTAGGTCAGTTTGGTGGTCATGCAGGGCGTAACTTATTGATTGGCGATATGCTACCCATCACGGCATTTACATCAAGTGATGGCAAATCATTAAGCCAAGATCAAATCCCGACATTCTCCAACTCTTGGGAAATTGCGGTGATGTATGGTCCGCATGGCGCGCCTGATTTCTTTACCAAAAATGACATTGATACCTTCTTTGCCAATGAATTTGAAATTCACTTTAACTCAAGCCGTACCGGTATCCGTTTGATTGGACCAAAACCTGAATGGGCTCGTCAGGACGGTGGTGAAGCAGGTCTGCATCCATCCAATATTCATGATAATGCCTATGCCATTGGTGCGATTGATTTCACTGGTGATATGCCGATTATCTTGGGTCCAGATGGTCCAAGCCTTGGTGGCTTCGTGTGTCCTGCGGTGGTGATCAATTCTGAACTGTGGAAATTGGGTCAGCTCAAAGCAGGCGATAAAGTGAAATTTGTGCCTGTGAGCTATACCCAAGCCAAAGTACTCAATGAAAAATATCATGCACAATTGGTATCAACAGATACGCAAATAGTCACTTTTAATGAATCGTTCTATCCTGAAATCAGTACGCTGAAAACCGCCATTTTAGACACTTTGAAAGGTCAAAATGGTACGCCTGATGTGGTGTATCGTCCTGCGAGCAACAACTATATGCTGGTGGAATATGGCGATCTGGTTTTAGATTTAAACCTGCGTTTCCGTATTCATGCGCTGATGCAATGGGTCAAAGAGCAAAATATCCAAGGCATTATTGACCTGACACCGGGTATTCGTTCACTGCAAATCCATTTTGATTCGACCAAGCTCGATCAAATTGATTTATTGCATATGCTTCAAGTCGCAGAAGAACAATTGCCTGATGTGACGGAAATGCAAGTGCCATCACGTACTGTGTATTTACCACTGGCTTGGGAAGATTCACAAACACAGCTTGCAACTGAGCGTTATATGCAAACCGTACGTCCAGATGCACCGTGGTGTCCGGACAATATCGAATTTATCCGCCGTATTAATGGTTTAAAAGACAAACAAGCCGTGAAAGATGTGGTGTATAACGCGAGTTATTTGGTTATGGGCTTGGGTGATGTGTATTTGGGTGCGCCTGTGGCAACACCGCTTGATCCACGTCAGCGTTTAGTCACCACCAAATATAACCCTGCACGGACTTGGACACCTGAAAATGCCGTCGGTATTGGTGGTGCGTATATGTGTGTTTACGGCATGGAAGGTCCGGGTGGCTATCAGTTTGTGGGTCGTACTTCGCAAATGTGGTCACGCTACCGTAAAAACCCTGATTTTGAACAAGATATGCCGTGGTTATTGCGCTTCTTTGACCAAATTAAGTTTTATGAAGTGTCTGAGTCCGAGTTGATGCACATGCGTGAGGACTTTAAAGCAGGGCGTTTAAAACTGCGCATTGAAGAAGGCGTACTCAACCTTAAAGAATACAACGAATTCTTAACTGAAAACCAAGAATCTATTTCAGCATTTAAAGCGGTGCAACAAGCTAATTTTGATGCAGAGCGCCGTCGCTGGCATGAAGCAGGACTGGCGGAATATGTCTCTGAAAGCCTAGATGCTGTGGATGATGGTGAAGGTGTTGAAGTGCCTGAAGGTGGTTGTGCGGTGGAATCGCATATGCCCGGTTCAATCTGGAAAATTGAATGTCAGTCGGGTGATATTGTGGAAGAAGGTGCGACGCTTGCGGTGATTGAAGCGATGAAGATCGAGATTCCAATTATTGCGCCTGAGCGTATGCGTGTCGATGCGGTTACCATTGAAAAAGGGCAAACGGTGAAAACGGGGCAGGTGTTGTTTACATTGGCACCAGTGGCTTGATGAGATAGGAATAAAAAAGACCGTCCGTAAGGGCGGTTTTTTTATTCAATGAATTAATAGTTTAGTTTAAAATGATATTTATACTTACAATAAATTTTCTAATGTTATGACAAATACACGAAGAGATAATTTTTCAAAACCTGTTGTGAGAGCATTAAGAGAACGGGTAAATAATCTTTGTTCTAATCCAGATTGTGGTAAGCAAACAATTGAGCCACAAAAAGCTACCTTAGATAAAATTAATCTTACTGGTACAGCCGCACATATATGTGCAGCAAGTGTAGGAGGACCAAGATATGATGAAACTATGTCTCAGCAAGAGAGAAAATCTATAGAGAATGGAATTTGGTTATGTAATCATTGTGCTAGAAAAATTGATATAGAACCTGATGCATATTCTGTTGAGTTATTAAAAGAGTGGAAAAATAAAGCTGAGCTTAAATTATTGGCGAATAGTAATAGTCCTCTATATGCGGAAAGTGAGTTTCAAAAGGAAGCACAATTAAGGGTGCTTGAAAGTCATAGATCAGGTCAAAGCTTTATAGGTGTGGCAAATTCTTCTTTAAATACTATTTCTAAAATAGTTCAAGAAGAGCTTAGGATACTTGATCCAAGACTAAATATTTCCTGTGACTATATCAATAGCACAACTCATTATAGAATAGATGTGGCAGAAGATAGTGAAGAGTCAGTAAAAATTAATTTTAAACCTAATAGTGCTGAAGAGTTTACCAAGAAATATACTAAGTTAATTGAAGGTGGGGAAACTTTTGAAATAGATGTTGATGCCATTAGTTCTAATTCAGAAGCTTTAAATGTTATTTTTCCTTCTCAGATAAAGGATGGAAAGCTATATGTTAAGAAAAATAGCGATTTAAGAGGAGAGTTAGAGTTTTTTGATGAAAAAGAAAATCTTATCTTGAGTGGTAATTCTGAGGTGGTTTATGGAGAAAAATCACATTCTTTAGAAATTACGAAATTTGAAGGTTTAATGACCATAAAGTATAAAAATTCACCTATCAAAATTGGAGAGCCGAATAAAATACATTTTGAGATTTCTATCCATCTTAAAAATTGGGATGATATACCAGTCGAACGACTAACTTATTTTAATCAGATTAAAAGAGTATATAAGCTTCTCGCAGAATGTAATCAATTAAAGGTTAGACTTTCAGTAAATGGAATTGAAATATCATCTGTAATTACTGAAAATTTTCAAAAAGATTGGATAAACTCTATGTATATATTATTAGAATATGTAGAAAATGCTAGAAAAATCAGCGAAAAATTAAAGGTAGATGTTCTTTTTAGGTCTGATTTTCCACTAAATAATACAGAAATTAACAATTCTTACGAAATAGTTGAGTTGTTAGCAAATAAAAGTCACGAAAAGAAATTTTCTGCGTTCAGTAATTTTATTCCAAATAATGAAAAACAAGAATTAGATGCAATCTTTGCACAAGAAGACTATGAAATTATTATTCTTGAAAATAGAAAATTGAGTAATTTCATATTGTTAGACACTAAGGTTAAGTCAACCAAGATTTATATAAAAACTACCATTATTAATCCTCTTTTTGAGGTGGTTGAAAAAACAAAAAATAAAGAAGGTAGAATAGAATATAAGTATAAGGTTCTACCTAAGGATGAAACTAGTTATTTAAATCGAGAGGTTTCTTTAGAGGCTTTTAACTTACAAAAAAATTAATTTCAGAAATTAAATAACGGTTTTAAATTTTACGATTGTTCATTCGTAAGCTCGAAACCATTTTTTTGGAAAATTCTAAGATTCCAAAAATAAACTTAGTGGATCATTTGATTTATCTAAAGTAAAACTTAGATCGGCAGGCTATCGCTTAGTATATCAGCTTATCGACTTCAAAATTGTCGTTTTGGTACTAGATGTAGATCGTCGAGATGCCATCTATAAAAGATGTAAAAAATTATCTAAGAAGTGCTTGCCATTATTAAACATCCTTTAGCCACACTTTGATGCACACTCGAACCCCAATGGTGCAAAATGGCATATTTTTTAGGCATACTTAAAAAATAAATCATTCTTGTTTTGCCTCAATTTGCGTATGTAATTAATTCCCCACGCATTCTGCTTAAATCTATTCTATTTTATATTATGGCATGCTTTATGCTTTTATTTATATACAACTATAAATAGAGGAGAATAAAGCACTTGACCACTAAATTCCAAACATCGGTTAACCATTCATGTATAAAAAGAATAGCAAGGACATGAGCAATCAAAATGGAATAAACCGGTGAAATACAAAACTTACTTTTGCTTTAGAACAAGCCCCATTTCAATCTTATGGGGCTTTTTTTCACCCTTTTATGTAACTTTATTTACCTCATCCAAATAAGTAAAAACTGGCACGCTTTCTGCATTTTCCTAAGTAATACGAAATTCTGGTTTTGTAATATCCACAGGAGATGCACATGAACAATCCGACATCAAATAAAAAAATGCATCCATGGCTTCACTTTCTGGTTGAGCTGCTTAGCGTACGCGCAGGCTTTCACATTAAACAATCTTCACAATATCAATCCAAGGATCAACATCGTGCCTAAACAAAAATTGGCACGTATCAGTATTACCGTGCCAGAAACCACACTGCATGCAATGGATCAAAAAATTGTCGAGCAGCACTATGAAAGCCGCTCGCAAGCCATTGTCGACATGATTAACCGTCACCTGATTGATGATCTGGTGATTCGCGATGAAGTCATGGTTGGCACACTCACTTTGCTCTATGACGTCAGTCTGAAACCGCTGCGCAGTCAGCTGGTCGATCTGCAGCAGCAGTATCTGGCGCAAGTGATCAATTCACTTCATATCCAGCTGGATGATGAAAAAATCTTGCAAGTCATGCTGATGCAGGGCGCGAGCAGTGATCTGAAAGAAATTAGCGAACAATTTATTGCACTGAAAGGCGTGATTAAAGGCCATCTCGAACTGATGGATGCCGTCATGCCGCCCATTCCACAAAATACCGAACACACTTAAGGAGAACAGCTGTGCACAATTTATGGACTGTACAGGACTGGCAACACGCCTACCAGAATAACAATATCCAGCTTAGTGACCTGATTGAGTATGTTGCCGGGTTGAATAATGAGGATCATGCCTGGATTTCAATTGCGACGGCAGCACAATTACAGGCACAAATTGATGCATTGACTGGTGCAGATAGTGCAAGCTTGCCACTTTATGGGGTGCCATTTGCGGTCAAGGACAATATTGATGTTGCAGGGTTCTATACCACAGTAGCATGTAAAGAGGCAGCTTATCTGGCGACTTCCGATGCAACAGCAGTAGCCAAATTAAAAGCTGCCGGTGCGATTGTCGTGGGTAAAACCAATCTGGATCAGTTTGCGACGGGTCTGGTTGGGGTGCGCTCTCCATACGGCGCGGTGAAGAACAGCTTTAATTCTGAATATATCAGTGGCGGTTCGAGTTCGGGTTCCAGTGTAGTCGTCGCAAACGGATTAGTGCCATTTTCACTGGGTACAGATACTGCAGGTTCAGGACGTGTACCGGCAGGGCACAATAACATTGTCGGGCTCAAATCGACCAAAGGCTGGTTCTCGACTACCGGCCTGATTCCGGCTTGTCGCACCATCGATGTGATTTCGATTTTTGCCTTAACGGTGGATGATGCCTGGCAGGTAGCGCAAGTCATGCAGGGCTATGATGCCAGCGATGATTATTCCAGAATGCATCCTCAGAATGTACCGAGCCAATTTTCAAAAGGGAAAATTGCCATTCCGGATACACTAGAATTTTATGGCGACGCCGAAACTGAAAAAGTATTTCAACTGGCAATCACACGTGCGCAAAGTTTGGGTTATACGGTTGAGCCGATTGATTTTACTCCATTTCAGCAACTGGCAGCGGCCCTGTATAATCGCTCTTGGGTGGCTGAACGTACCAGTGCCGTGGAAAAAATGGTGCAACGCAAGCAGACCCATCCGGTCATTGGTCAAATCATTGCGCAGGCAGACCGGTTCAGTGCGGTCGATGTCATGCAGGATGAATATGAACGCGCCCGCCTGAGCCGTGTTATTCAAAATACGCTGGCAGCGTATGATGCCTTGATGGTGCCGACCGCACCTACCATTTATCGTATTGCAGAAGTAGAAGCTGATCCTCTGGTCAAAAACAGCCACATGGGCGCTTATACCAATTTTGTCAATTTTGCCGATCTGTCGGCTTTGGCGCTACCAAATAGCATTCGTGCCGATGGTTTGCCAACGGGCGTGACCTTTATTGCGCCAGCCTGGATGGATGAGGCACTGGCCAAATTCGGGCAAAAATGGCAGCAGGCAAGCCAGTTAAAACTGGGAACTTCTGAACGCAACTATGAAAAAACAACTGAAATCTCATCGGGTCACAGCGTCAAACTGGCTGTCGTCGGTACACATCTGACCGGCATGCCGCTGAATTTTCAGCTGACCACACGTGGTGGCACCCTGATCAAACAGACCCGGACTGCTTCGCATTACAAACTCTATGCCTTAAAAAATACCACACCGCCAAAACCTGGCCTGCAATACAACGCGACAGGTTCCTCGATTGAAGTAGAGGTCTGGGACATTCCGCGTGCCCTATTCGGGGACATTGTTGCAGAAGTACCGGCACCATTGGGCATTGGCAATGCCCAGCTGATTGATGGTACTTGGGTCAAAAGTTTTATCTGTGAAGGTTATGCGCTTGAAGATGCCACAGATATCAGTCATTTCGGTGGCTGGCGCGAATTTATGAAATCTAGACAACTTTCAAATACCAAATTTAAATGTGAATGCATAGGGGAAGTCGCAAAATGATCAAAAAAGCACTGATGTCCGTTTCCGTACTGTCTGTAATCCTTTTTAGTGGCTGTGACAATACTGCAAAAATTCCTGCATCAAATACCAAAGCAAGTGAGAGTACGCAAAACCAGCCGATTCGGATTGGTTATAGCGACTGGCCGGGCTTTGTAGCCTGGCAGGTAGCGATTGAAAAAGGCTGGCTTAAAGAAGCAGGTATCAATGCCGATTTTAAGTGGTTTGATTATTCTTCTTCACTCTCTGCATTTGCAGCCAATCAGCTGGATGCCGTAATGGTCACTAATGGCGATAATCTGGTCACCGGTTCAGGGGGTACCAAAGGCGTGATGATCATGGCAACTGACTATTCAGCTGGAAATGATGTAATCATTGCCAAGAACGGAATTAACTCTATACAGGACTTGCGAGGAAAAACTGTTGCGACTGAAAAAGGTCTGGTGGATCACTTGCTGCTATCCACTGCACTGGATGATGCCAAAGTTGGCCTGAATGAGGTTAAGCTGGTCAATACCATGACCAATGAATTGCCACAGGTGTTTGCCACACCTGATATTGATGCGATTGCTGTATGGCAGCCGGTGGCAAATCAGGCTCTATCTGCGGTAGCTGGTTCAAAAATCATTTTTACCTCTAAAGATAAACCTGGCCTGATCTACGATACCCTGACTGTAAACCCGGCCCATCTGGAAGCCAATAAAGAGCAATGGAAAAAGGTAATTCAGGTCTGGGATAAAACCGTCAAATACATCAATGATCCGGCGACTCGAGAAGACGCTGCACAGATCATGTCCAAACGGGTCGGTGTTGACCCAAAAACCTATATGCAGTTTATTGACGGTACACATTTACTGGATCTGGCAGCCAACAAGAAAGTATTTACCAAAGGTAATGGTTTTGATTCAATTTATGGCTCAACCTATCATGTGAACAAGTTCAATGTGGCTAACGGCATTTATACAACGGAAATGAATGTGGATGGTGTGATTGTTCCAACTTTGGTACAAGAACTCAAATAGAGCTTGCCGCCTCATTCCGGAATGTAAACTAAAGCTATAAAAAATCCCCAGATTGGGGATTTTTATAGTCAGATGAAGATTAAAAAATTAAAGCTGCGTACTTTTGGAAAAGACATTGATAAAAATAATGCCAATGATCATAAACGCCAGACCGATCAGTGCAGGAAGATCCAGTTGCTGTTTAAATACCAGCAAGCCAACTGTTGAAATCAGGATAATACCAGCCCCTGACCAGATCGCATAAGCAATACCCATCGGAATGGTTTTCATAGTCAGTGACAGAAAAAACAGGGCAATTGCATAGCCGGCAATGGTGGCAAGTGAAGGCCAGAACACGCTAAAACCATTTGAAGCTTTGAGTGCAGATGTTGCAATAACTTCTGCAATAATGGCAATTGAAAGATATAAAAAAGACATATTTCTCCCTATAGCACCCGTTCTGCATGATGCATCAGGTGATCCTGTTCTGATTTCAGCCAGTTTTCAGCTTGTGTAGTCGTGGAGGTTGTATATTGAAAGTGGTAATCCGGCTGGTATATATCCAGCTCAAAAATCAGATCGATTTTACGGTCATCGAGAACCACACGCTGAATCAGACTGCTTTCATTGAGCACTTCAAAATTTTCCAGATTAAAGGCTTTGCCTGTTTCGCTTGTGCGGGTGCTGTAAGTTTTAGCTTGAGCATCAGTCCCGATAGAAACCTCAAAACTTTCCAACAAGGCAAACACGGTCGGATCGACAGCTTTAAAGTCCATTTGAGCGACTGCGCTTTGCACTTCAGGCAAACGCGTCAGGGCATAGGCAATATGATCAGCACAAATAATCAGGCCACCATCCATTTCCAGTGTCTGACCAGATTGCACTTCAATTGCAGACTGAAGCCGCAAGCTTAAAAACAGGCCACGTTGTACCTGCTGGCGCCAGTCTTCGACATAGACATGACTTGGAGAAAATTCCAGAATGCAGTTGCCAATCGCATGTAACTTGGCTGGTTCCGGCCACTGCACATGATTCTGGTAATTGGCGTAGTCTTTCACTTCCCAGGACAAAAGTTGGCTGGCGCTATCCCAAAGCGTATTGCCAATCCAGCCTTGGCGTTCCTGAACAGCTGTTCCTGTCTGGCTTTTTAGACGAAGATCAATGGTAAAACTGCGCGACTGAAACCAATACACAATGGTATTTTCATCAGTCAGGCCATTAAAAAAGCTGATGCTTTTACGCCGGAAAGCCCCATATAAAAAGTCCGGAATCATCTCTGGCTGAGTAGTCGTAGGTTTTAAAGTCTTAATCACTTCGAACAGATTCATGATGTTGTCTCCGCCTGTTCTTCAAGTCCAAAAGAGGAAAGTGGTACAGCATTTTTTAAGACCAATTCACCGCTAGCGACGCGCTGTTTTAAATATTGAAAGGTCTGGGCGGTCTGATTAAACAGGTGCTCACCACCAATCAGGGCAGCATATTTGCTGTTTTCAGTGTGAATAACCGGTTCAATCACGGTGTTATAATTGCAGGCACAAAACAGCGGAAATGAATAACGTTCTTCCGACACTTTTTTCACCCGATGCTTGGTGGCCAGATATTTACCATTGGACAGAATTTCCATCATGTCACCAATGTTCATCACCAGAGTATTTTCAATCAATGGAATATCGATCCATTCACCGGCTTTATTCAAAACCTGTAAGCCGGGTGCGGTCGGTAACAGCAAGGTAAAGCATTCGTAATCGGTATGGGCACCTATACCTTCGGCATCTTGCACTTCCGGATGATAGGGATAATGAATCAAGCGTAGCTGACTTGGTGCATCAGTAATTTTGCTTTCGAAAAAATCCTCACGAACGCCCAATGCCAGTGCAAAGGCAGAAAAAATCTGCTGGCTGATTCCACGCAAGTGGCCATAATACTGGCTGACAACAGTCTTGAAATCCGGATGGTCTGGCCATAAGGTAGGGCCAAGTAAAGGACAGTTTTTTTGTGTACCCTGATAATCATAATTGACATCATAGGCTTCTTTTAAATCATAACTGTTGCCTGCAAACTGTTCTTCGCCAATCGGCACATAGCCACTATGGTTTTTTGATTTGCCAATATAGTGCTGCATCTTGGTGTTTAGATCCTGAGAAAAATAGGACTGGGCCATTTCAATCAGGGCTTTGGCGTGATCAAAATTGAACTGGTCACCCTTGAGATAAAGAAAGCCAACCTCTTTACAAGCCTGATCCAGAGCATGAGCAACTTCAATACGATCAGCTAAATCCGGACTTTGCAATTTTGAAATATCAACCAGTGGGAGTACATATTGCGCTTGCATGACAATCACCTCTAATGTTGGTCGTCCAACACAGCGATTAAAACCTTCAGGTCGTCCCAAAGGCATTTTGAATAAGATTATTTCTTGCTGCTGACCTTGGTCATACGCGGAATGACCGGCAGTTCTGCCAGTGCCGGATCCAGTTCATCTTCTTCAGCATGCACCAGATGATCGACATGCTGTCTTAACTGTTTAAATTCTGGAGTCAGCATCAGTTCCGGGTGGCGTGGACGAGGGAGATCTACTTCAATAATTTCCTTGATTTCACCCGGATTGGCTTTCAGTGCCACAATCCGGTCAGCCAGTAAAATGGCTTCATCCATATCGTGAGTCACAAAAATGATGGTGATATCAATGTTTTGCCAAAGATCCATCAGGTGACGCTGCATTTTTTGCCGCGTATGCGGATCAAGTGCCCCAAAAGGTTCATCCATCAGCAGGATTTTCGGTTCATTGACCAATGCACGGGCAATCGCGACACGCTGTTTCATCCCGCCAGACAGCTCATGCGGATACTGGTTTTCATACTTTTCCAGACCAATAATATTGATCCATTCACGGGCCTGTGCTTCGGCTACTGCACTACTTTGGCCTTTCATGCGCGGACCAAACATGACATTTTCCTTGACGGTTTTCCATGGAAACAGGGTATAGCCCTGGAACACCATGCCACGCTCCGGACTTGGGCTGGTAATCGGCTGGCCATCCACCAGAATCTCACCACTGCTATAAGGGTCAAGTCCTGCAACTACACGGCTAAAGGTTGACTTGCCACAACCGGAAGGCCCAATCACACAGATGAACTCCCGCTTATGAATTTTCAAATTGAGTGCATTTAAAACCGTACGCTCGGTTTTGCCATGACTGAATTTTTGCGTCAGTTGCTTTGCTTCAAGAATCACCGGACGGGCGTAAATTTTGTCAAAGTATTCACGGGTATTAAATTCAGTGTGTTGCATTAGTTTGCTCCCGGTTTCCATTTAAATAGGCGCTGTCCCAGTTTCATTAAAATTAAATCGCAAACCAGGCCAATCACACCAATGATCAAGATAGCTGCGAAGACATTTGCAAAGTTCTGATAACGAGCCTGTTGGGTAATAAACCAGGTAATACCCGAGGTACTACCAATCAGTTCAGCCACGATTAAATAGGTCCATGCCCAACCCAGCAGCACGCGCAGATTACGATAAATTTCTGGCATGGCTGCCGGAATCACCACATGAAATAGACTTTTAATTTTATTAGTACCCAAAGTGAAACCGGCCTCAATCAGACTACGATCGACCAGACGTGTGGTATTGGCAATAATTAGAATTTGCTGGAACAGGGTGCCGATGACAATGATGGCTATTTTGGGTGCATCATTGATTCCTAAAATAGCGACGGCAAGCGCGCCAAAGGCCGGGGCAGGCAGGTAGCGGAAAAACTCGATAAAAGGTTCGGTCAACTGGGAAAGTTTATTGGAAAAACCACATAAAATACCGAGTGGAATACCAATCAGTGAAGAAATAAAGAATGCCGTAAACACCAGCTTGATACTGTGCCAAAGGCTTTCATGAAACCAGGGAACATTGGCCTGAGCAGGTGCAGTGGTAAAAGCTGTGACCAGTGCAGTTGCAACTTCGTGCGGTGCGGGCAAATAAATTGGATTGACGAGTATACCTTGCGGTGGAGCAAGACCTTGATCTATTGCAGACTGGGCAGCAGAAAAAAAGGTATTTTTATCAATACGACTATCAACCTGTAAATAGGCAACACTACCTGAATCCGTAATTTGGACTTGTGGATGCCAGATCCAGGGTAAATAACTGACTGCACACCAAATTAAAACTGGTATTAGAAAAGACCCCAAGCCAAATAGCAGTTTGTTTCTTGAACTGAGTTCATGTGCAACGTAACTCATAGTGTTGCCCCTCAATATTACAAATTTTATAAAACGTAATACTGATTAAGCAAAATGAATGCCAAGCCTACAAAGCAGAAGAGTAATTATAGAATTTCAAGCTAAAACTGGTTTGTATTTTTTAATTTAACTATATGTTTTAAAATAATAAATATAATTATATCTAAGGCGGTGGAAAAACAGATTACAAGGCTAATCAAAACCATCATATTAAACAAATAATGCATTTATTTAGGGCTTTATTCTTCTAGAAATAAAATAGTTCTAAATTAATTAATTTTTTCATTAACTTATTAAAACTACAAACAGGAATACTTAGAGATAAAACAAGTTAAGGTATAAAATTATACTTAAAAAGTTATGGAAAATTACAGATAAAAAGAAAATAATTATTCAGTATAGAGGGGGAGTACTTTTCATAATATAGACCCGGAGCTCAGCAGCAGTTTAGCTCAATGAATAACAATAATTTTGAATAATAAGCCTTATATTCACTAGATTTTGTTATTCAGGCGCCACGGATCAGGTGTAGAGCACAGTATGAGAAGAAGATTATATAAAAATGATAAGTACTAAACAGAAAAATGGTCCTGAACCGATACACAGGACCGACATGGAGGTAAGTATATGAGTAATCTCAATATACAGACAGAAGGAAGTATAAGTAAATCAAGTGTATATACCTGGTACGTCGTACTGCTGTGTATGCTGGCCTATATTTTTTCGTTTATTGACCGGCAGATTCTGGCACTGATGATCGAGCCGATCAAGGCTGACCTGAATCTGACAGACACCCAGTTTAGCCTGCTGCATGGTTTGGCTTTTTCCCTGTTTTATGCCTTTATGGGATTGCCACTTGCCTATATTGCTGACCGTTTTTCCCGGCCAAAACTGATTTCTATCGGAATTATTTTCTGGAGTCTGGCTACAGCATTCTGCGGACTCAGTAAAAACTTCGTGCAGCTTTTCTTGAGCCGTATGGGGGTCGGAATTGGTGAAGCTGCTCTGTCACCTGCTGCTTACTCGATGTTTAGCGATATGTTTAGCAAAGAAAAACTGGGACGTGCAGTAGCAGTTTATTCAATTGGTTCTTTTGTAGGAGGCGGCATTGCCTTTCTGGTCGGTGGCTATGTTATTGGATTGCTGAAGGACACAAGCCTGATTGATGTGCCATTTTTTGGTATGTTAAAAGCCTGGCAAATGGCATTTATTATTGTTGGATTACCCGGCATTTTTATTGGCCTGCTATTTATACTCACTGTGAAAGAGCCAAAGCGTAAAGGTCAGCGTCTTAATGCTCACGGTGAAGTAGAAAAAGTCAGTTTTAAATCCAGCTTCAGTTTTATTGGCAAGCACCGTAAAACTTTTACTTGCCATTATCTGGGTTTTACATTTTATGCGATGGCACTGTACTGTTTAACCAGCTGGACACCTGCTTTTTATATGCGGAAATATGGAATGACCCCGACAGAAGCCGGTTATATGCTAGGTAGTGTATTGCTGGTGGCTAATACTTTAGGTGTATTCTGTGCAGGCTGGCTAAATGACTGGTTTGTTAAAAAAGGCCGTAAAGATGCCCCTATGATTACAGGTGTTATTGGAATCACAGGGTTAATTTTGCCGATCATGTTTTTTACGCAAGTTGAACCATTATGGCTCTCTGTTACCTTGCTGGTGCCTGCAATGTTCTTTGCGTCATTTCCAATGCCTATTTCCACTACGGCGATGCAAATGCTGGCACCAAACCAGTTACGTGCTCAGATCTCGGCAATTTTTCTGCTAATCAGTAATCTGGTTGCAGTAGGAATTGGAACGACACTGGTTGCATTAATTACTGACAAAATCTTTGAAAATCCATTGATGGTAGGCATGTCTTTATCAATTGTTGGCGCAATTTCATGTGTAGTGGCTTTTCTGCTGCTGAAATTTGGCTGTAAAGCGTTTGCCCAAAGTATGCAAAAGGAACATGCAGCTTAGGAAGAGAACATATCATATTTATGCCTATTGCTTGCAGTAGGCATTTTTTATTTAAAAATAAATAAAACTTAGATGGAGCTGGAATATGAGCCTGATTTCACAACTAGACCGTCTGCATTATCTTGATCATTTTTTATTGTTCAGTTCGACCGACTATCACACTATTAAACAGCAGATCAGCCATTATCTGTGCCCCCATCAGTTTGAGGTAGATTCCAGCCAGATTCTAAATACGCGTCTTAATGGTTTTAGCTTTGGCACATCAGCACTCTATGATCTGAAATACAGTGCGCCTGTGGCAATTACTATAGATGAATCTTCTGCCCATTATCTGTTCAGAGTTACGCTTGAGGGCGAGTGCAAGATCGAACATGATGCCCGGCTGATTATACAGTCACCTGGTATTATGACGGTTTCACATCCCCATAGTAAAAATCGGATTATTACCAGCCAGCACTGTCGTAATATTATTCTGAAGCTGTCCAGACAGGAGGTTGATACACAGCTCTACAAAATGCTCGGCCATATGGTAGCAGAGCCACTACTGTTTGACTGCGGTATATCCTGTACGACAGAAGGTGTCGAGGCGATTATCGAAACTCTGAACTATCTTTGTCATGCCCATTACAACATCCAGCATTGGGATACTATTTCTGAAAGCTTCGGCCGATATCTGATTGAGCTGATTTTACTGAAGGTTCCGAATAATTATACTGCGCAACTGCAGCAAAGGGGGAAAGTTATATTACCTGGCTATATGAACAAAGCCAGACAGTATATTGCCCGGCATATCCGAAATAATATTGTACTGGCAGAGCTGGGCAAGCAGTGCGGAGTATCGGTGCGGACCCTGCAAAAAGGCTTTAACCAGTATTTCCATCAAACCCCAATTGACTATATTCGAGACTTGCGTATTAAACTCATCCATCATGAGTTACAGCATAGCCAAGCGCATGAAACTGTAACTGATATTCTGCTGCGTAATGGTATTAACAGTTTAGGGCATTTTTCTACACTTTATAAAAAACGGTACGGTTGTCTGCCATCACAGACTTTGAGGCAGGCACATCCGCATTGCTCATCTTATTTCGTAAACTGAACAATCTGTTCGTAATCGGGTAAGACAGCCCGATTTCTCCTGTTTAGCATCAAGTAAAAGCAGATCAGGAAAATTACCAATGAAAATTACGGTACTGGGCGGTGGCCATGGCTGTTATGCAGCAGCAGTAGAAATGGCTGAAAAAAATCACGAGGTAATATGGTGGCGCCGTGATACACAGGCTCTAAAGCGGCTAGCAGAAGCAGGCAAGTTAAAAATCAAGGACTATCAGGGTAACCGTTCAGTCAGTGTCGGATTTCAGAATAGTCAGATCACTTTATGTGAGGATTTACAGCAAGCGGTTCAACAGGTAGCGCTTATCGTTATACCTTTACCAGCGACAACTCATGAGGATCTGGCCCGACAGATAGCGCCCTACTTGCAGGAAGGACAAGTGGTTTTTCTGCCGCCGGGGACTTTTGGAAGTTATATCTTCGCGCAAGCCATGAAAGAGGCAGAAAATTATGCCCAAGTCGCATTTGCAGAAACAGGTACGTTACCTTATCTGGTCCGTAAACACGCTGCTGACCAGATTGTGGTGAGTGGCTACGCTACCCGATTACCTACCGGTGTTTTTCCGAGCCAGTTATCTGAGCGGGCTTTTCAGATACTTCAGCAGGCTTATCCGAGTATTGAGCCACTTGAAAATAGCCTAAGTGGAGCACTGATGAATGCCGGACCAGTAATCCATCCACCCCTGATACTAATGAATGCCGGAGCACTAGAGTATTTTGAAACCTGGGATATTCACAATGAAGGGACTCAACAGTCTATTCGCAGGGTGACTACTCAGCTGGATACTGAACGTATTCAAGTTCGTGAAGCGCTTGGTTATAGTGCACCACATTTTCCTCTGGCAGATCATTATAATAAAGAAGGAGAGGGTGATGAGTGGATGTATGGCCGCGGGGCACATGGAAAATTGACCGACAGTGGAGACTGGCGTGAAGATATCGATCTGCATACCCACCGATATATGCTCGAAGATACCAAGTTGGGGTTGTCTTTTCTAGTTTCTGTTGGGCGCTGGGCTGGAGTACCGACACCGGTTGCCGAGGGTTTACTGAATCTTGCCTCGGCAGTCACAGGAGAGAATTTCTATCAAACTGGTCGTACCCTGGAAAATCTGCAACTAGCACAAAAAAGCCGTCAGGAAATGTCTGCCATTTTACAGCAGGGAGCCTGATATGCAGTTAATCAAACAAATTGCTGTGGTTGGAGCAGGGCGTATGGGGAAGGCAATTTCGATTGCTTTTGCCTATGCAGGATTAAATATTCAGTTGATAGATGCCAGAGAACGCGATCCAGAAGAATTCCATATATACAGACAGAAGATTATTAGCGATATTTCTCAGGAGTTGCAGCTCTTGGTTAGTATCAACTTTATTCAGGAAACATACGTTGAAACTATTTTAAAACGTATTGAAGTAACCAGCAGAAATAAATCACAGAACTTTTTAAGTCATTGTGAGCTGGTAATGGAAGCTGTCCCTGAGCTTAAAGAGATTAAACAGGAAATATTTAAATGGCTGGATCAGTATCTGCCATCAGAATGTATTGTTGCATCTACTACTTCGACTTTCTTGGTGAGCGAGATTGCCCAGATGCTTTCTGTACCGGAACGGGTAATCAATGCACATTGGCTAAATCCGGCTTATCTGATGCCTTTGGTAGAGTTAAGCCGGACAGCAGAAACCTCAGATTTAGTGGTAGAGCGCCTTAAAGCATTTTTAAAAATTATTGGTAAGGTACCCGTCGTATGTCAGGCCAGTGCGGGCTATATTGTGCCGCGTATTCAGGCACTGGCCATGAATGAAGCTGCCCGTATGGTTGAAGAAGGTGTAGCTTCGGCAGAAGATATTGATATTGCGATTAGAACCGGATTTGGCCTGCGTTTTTCTGTACTGGGCCTGCTTGAGTTTATTGACTGGGGTGGAGGTGATATTTTGTTTTATGCTTCACAGTATCTGGAAAAAGAACTGGGTACACGTCATAGCGCTCCGGCTATTATTGCTGAAAACATGCAAAATAAAAGAAATGGGCTACGTGAAAAACAGGGCTTTTATAATTATCATACAGTAGATATTGATAGCTATAAATTACAGGTATTGAAGGCCTTTACCACTCGCATTGCTGTAGCAGGTCTACAGCCTGAACCGGATATTTTAAAGCATCCGGTATCAATAAATAAGACTGGCATCAATTAGAAGGCATCAGGTCAAACAATTTTTTTAACTGCTTGTTTAAGTCATGCAGCTCATCCTCTTCAAAAGCATGCAGAATTCCGGCCAGGGTTACCTGGCTGATCTGGTTGATCTGTTCAACCATCTGCTGGCCTTTTTCAGTAAGTTTCACCATAGACACCCGCTCATCAAGTTGTGAGGAAAAAACTTCCACAATATCGTCTTCAACCAGACGATAAACAGCTTTGGTTGCGGTCGTCAATTTAATTGTTGAAAGATTGGCAATTTCAGTAATACTGGCTTCACTTACTGCATTTACACTTAAAATAATTTTACGTCGGGTATTATCTATTCCTAATTTTTTTATAGATTTTTCAATAAGTTGAGTATATTTCCCATTAATTTGAGAAATCCAGAAAAATGGGAAATTTTTTAAGCTATTTGGATCTTTATTAGGTAAAAACTGTTCTAGCTGACTCAGCATGACAAAGCCATATCTTTGAAAAAATGTAAATTCATTATAAACAAAATTATGAAATATTTTCTTTCTTATCATTCATAAAAGTTACTTGACAATTACATTAAATTTTCAGATATTAAGCTTATAAAATAAAAATACATGGAAAAGTGAATGAATATTATCGCACAGGAAGTCCATGAAGGTACAGGTGCACTGAAAGTCATGGTTAAGGACTCTATCGACATTCGGGGCCTAAGAACTATGGCAGGAAGTAAGGCACTCATGGAGGTAGAGCCTGCATTGGCAAATGCAGAAGTTGTAGACCTTATTTTGAAAGCTGATTGCGTCATAACTGCAAAAACCAATCTGCATGAACTGGCATTTGGTATTACAGGAATTAATCCTGTATTTGGTACACCTGTTAATCCAAAGTATCCAGATCTGATTCCAGGGGGATCATCCAGCGGTTCGGCTGCCGCGGTGGCTGCTGGCCTGGCCGATTTTAGTCTGGGCACAGATACGGGCGGTTCTATCCGCATGCCGGCAGCCTGCTGTGGCGTATTTGGTTTTAAACCCAGTTTTGGGCGGGTAAGCCGTAAAGGTGTTTATCCTGTGCAAAGCTCACTGGACTGTGTCGGACCATTTGCCAGTTCAGTCGAAATGATTATTACCGCAATGCAGATTATTGACCCTACTTTTAAGTCTTCAGAAAAAATCCAGCATCAACCTAAACTGGCGGTACTTAATGTAGAAGCGGATTCAGCAGTCTGGGATTGTGTTAAAGACTATCTGACTCAGACAAATTTAAAAGTAGAGCCAGTACAGGTAACTACGTTTAGTGAAGCCTTTCAAGCCGGGATGCAGATTATTAATTATGAAAACTGGCAAGCTTATGGAACGCTTACAGAAAGCGGAAAAATCAGTCCAGATGTTCAACAGCGACTACTTAACGCGGCGAAAACGACTTTAGAGCAGGTTCGGCAGGCAGAAGATGTAAAAGCCAGGTTTACTCAGGAAATTGATGAGCTACTTGAACAGTATGATGTCCTGATTCTACCTACCTTACCGCAGATACCCCCTAGAGTGGCAGAGGCTGAAAATACTGTAGCATTTTTAAATCTTACTGCACTGGTGCGTCCATTCAATTTATCAGGTCATCCTGCTTTGAATATTCCTTTACAAACTATGACAGGTATGCCAGTGGGCTTGCAGTTGGTAGGCAGGAAAAATGCAGACGAGCAGCTATGTGCGGTCGCGGATTTTATTATTAAGGCAGCGCATTAAATGACAAGGAGTTAGCTAATGAATCAATTATCTGCCAAGGAATTGGATATAAAAGTCAGGCCAGTGGTCAATCTGGATGCCTTATGTCAGGAAATTCGTGAGCGCGCCTGCACTGGAGAATTTGATAATCAGGCGTATGTCAGCCAAGATATTATTGAGCGCTTGAAGCAGTTGGGCGTATATCGTGCTTTGGTACCACGACGTTTTGGTGGAGATGAGTGCTCACCACGTCAATTCTGCGAACTGATTGAAAAGCTGTCTATGGCAGATGGTTCAGTCGGTTGGGTTGCAAGCTTCGGCATGAGTCCGGCTTATTTGGGCAGCCTGCCTGAAACTACTCTTCAGGAACTTTACAAGGATAGCCCTGATATAGTTTTTGCAGGGGGGATTTTTCCACCTCAGCCGGCAGAAATTACGGATAACGGGGTTTTGGTCAAGGGACGCTGGAAGTTTTCAAGCGGTTGCATGGGCGCTGATATTGTCGGCGTGGGTATTGCACCACGAAAAGATAATGAAGCACATGGCCTGCCACGTATGGCAGTTATGCCCGCCAGTAAAGCTAAAATTGAAATGACTTGGGATACTGTGGGCCTGAAAGGAACGGGCAGTCATGACCTGGTTGTGGAAAATGTACTGGTACCCAAGGAATGGACCTTTGTTCGTGGTGAGCCTTCAAAATTACCCGAGCCATTTTTTAAGTACCCATCATTATCTTTAGCCACTCAGGTATTAACGGTGGTAGGGATTGGAGTGGCCGCTGCAGCCCTGGATGAGTTTAAAAAGCTTGCACCGGGTAAGGCATCAATTACGGGCGGGACAGAGATCGCTCAGCGACCAGTCACCCAATATGAATTTTCCCAGTCAGAAGCCGAATTTCTGGCTGCCCGAACCTGGTTTTATCAGACTATGGATGTGGTATGGAAGGAAGTAAGTGAAGGGCGCAAACCAACCGCCCAGCAGGTTAGCGATATGCGGTTGTCATGCACACATGCTGCCCGTATAGCAGCCAAAGTCGCCCGAAAGATGCAAATGCTTGCCGGTATGACCGCGATCTATACCAATCATCCGTTTAGCCGTTTTGTAAATGATACCAACGTGGTCACCCAGCATGCCTTTATGGGAGACGCTACTTTACAAAATGCAGGTGCAATCAGTTTTGGGCTGAATCCGACACCCGGCTATTTATAAACTTAACGCATTATTTAAAAAAGGAATCTTGAAATGGAAGCGAAAAAGACTTTACGTGTGCTGTTCTGTATGGGGATTAACCAGAACTTTTTTGATGCAGAGCCAGCAGAAGCTAAGGCAGTCTGGGCTGCTTTTGGTGAAATGTGGCACGGTATTCATGACCTCCCGGGCGTAACCGTATATGGAAGTTTAGACGATGACCAAAGTATGGTAGGGCCAAGTGCTGGCTGGCCATGGACAACCTACTTGTTGGCAGATGTGCCAGATATAGAAACGGTTCATGCAGCCTGCAACCTGTTTAGAACCACAGTGGTAGGAGAAGGGCCATTCAAGCTCTGGAAATACTGCAAGGTTGAAGCACGTGTAGGCCGTGAACTGGTGATCCAGCGTTAAGGATGAACAGAAATGACTGATGGAGTAGTCTTGGCCTCTGTATTAATGCGGCTTGAACAGCTTGAGGCACAAAATGCGATTCGTAACTGCATAAACCGTTATATGGAAATCTGCGATGCTCTAGATGCAGATACTGACCTGAACGAGTTAATGGGCCTGTTTGACCGTCACAGTATCTGGGAAGGAATCGGAGAAAAATACTCCAGGTCCTTCGGTCAGTTTGAATCATGGCAAGCAATCTATGACATGTTCAAAAGCTATACCCAGAAAGAATCACATTTTGTCTTGAATGCGCACTTTGTCAGCTCAGAACAGATTGATATCAATGGCTATGAGGCGACAGGTCGCTGGCTGATGTTACAGACCTCGACCTTCCGTGATACCCATAGCCACTTAAATGCAGCCAGGCTCACTGTGAAATTTAGAAAACAGTATGACGGTTTGTGGAAAATCAAGCATTTCCAGACTGAAAATATATTTAGCCGTCCTGTTTCGCATTGGAACAGTGAAGCTGAACTGCCAGTACCGGCTCAGGAATGAAGACAGGAAAAATTTAAAAGGACAGTTGCCATGAATAGTATTATTCCGATGCATAACATTGATACCGATTATAATGAACTGGTCCAGCATGACCGTGTCCATACTTCTTTGTATAAAGATGAAAAAATCTTTGAAGATGAAATGGAAAAAATTTTTTATAGCACCTGGGTCTGGGTAGCCCATGCCAGCGAAATTCCTGAGGCGGGCAGTTATAAAACGATTAATATTGGTAAGCAGCCAGTCGTGGCTGTACGGGACCGTAAAAAGAAAGTTCACGTTTTATTAAACCGTTGCCGTCATCGTGCCGCTACCGTGTGTGAACATAAAAAGGGCAAAACCAATAGTTTTGTCTGTCCTTATCATGGCTGGAGCTATGCCTTGGATGGCAGCCTGCGTGGTGTGCCCTCACCAGAGAGTTATGGCGAATGTCTGGATAAATCTGAATTCCCTCTGATCAGCCTGCGCGTTGAAGAATATAACGGTATGATTTTTGCCTCATTTAAGCAGGACATTCAATCTCTGGAAGAATTCTTGGGGCCAGCCAAGAAATGGATCGACCTGTTTATGAAACAGGGTGCCGGTTATCCGGTCAAGGTGCTAGGCGAACATCGTTTCCGCTTTCCGGGTAACTGGAAAATACAGCTGGAAAATACAACTGATGCCTATCATTTTCCATTGGTGCACAAGTCATTCTTAAGCTCGGTTGATGATAAAACTGAAGAGTTATTTAATTTTGAAAATCAGCCAGGTTTTGTAGAAGATTTAGGCAATGGCCACAGTGTTATGGTCATGATACCTGAGCTGGTTGACCTTGAAGAAGACCTGATGGAACGTCCGATTCAGGAACGTTTTGAAGAATTGGCACAGGCCCTGCGCAATGAAGGGCATGAAGAACTACAAGTGCGACGTATTGTCCGTGCAGTAGGAGGCTCGGGTTTTAACCTGAACCTGTTCCCTAACATTGCCTGCTCTATGGCATTTTTCCGCGTTTTACAGCCAGTTTCAGTCAAGGAAACTGAGATTCATCATTCGGTTATTACCATGGATGGCGGCCCACAGATTGCCAACCAGTATCGCTTGCGGTTGCATGAACATTTTCAGGGACCATTTGGATTTGGTACACCTGATGATGCAGAAGCCTGGGAACGTGTACAGCATGGAGCCAGTGCCGGAAATGATTTATGGATCATGTTAAACCGCGGCTTGCCAAGTGAAGTTAAAACTGAGGATGGTTTAAAAAGCGATGTCAGTGCTGAGACAGGTATGCGCGGTGCCTATCAGCAGTGGAAAAAGATGATGACGGCTTAAGGAGAGAGCAATGAAAATCAATTTAAACCTGTTAAATGAAGTCACTGCTTTTATCTGGACTGAGGCAGATATGCTGGATCATGCTGAATACCAGCAATGGCTTGCTCTCTGGGATGAAGAAGGTAGATATATTATCCCGATTGATCCGGCATTGACTGATTATGAAAATAACCTGAACTATGCCTATGACGATCATCATATGCGTACATTACGTGTTCAGCGTCTGATTAATGGTGAAGCCATTTCAACTTCACCTAAAGCCAATACGGTGCGCAGTATCTCGCGGATACGGATTATTGACGAGCAGGATGACCAGATTGTCCTGCGCTGTGCCCAAAATCTGCGTGAGTTCCGTAAAGAAAACCTGCGTCACTATACGGCAGATGTAACCTATCATCTGATGCGCGATCAGGATAACAGCTTTCGTATTCATCGAAAGATTATCAGCTTGGTCAACTCAACTGATACCTTGGCTGGTATTAGCTATATCCTGTAGGAGCATATAGATGAAACAAGTGGTTTTAGTGACAGGTGCTGCTTCCGGCCTTGGCAATGTAATTGCGGAGCATTTTGCCGGGCAGGGCCATCAGGTTATTCTTTCTGCTAGCACACTGGAAAAAGCTGAAAATGCAAAAAAAAATAGCCGCTTTCCAGAAAATATCTTTCCCCTGAAACTGGATATCTCTGTAGAAACAGATTTTCATAAAGCAGTTGAGTGCATCAGACAGCAATTTAACCAGCTTGATGTCTTGATTAATAATGCCACTGTAACCAAAGCTACTCCTGTACTGGAGATTTCTGCTGCAGATTTTGACTGGATCACCCAGGTAAACCAGCGCGGGACTTTCCAGGCTTGTCAAATTATTGGCAAATACATGGCTGAACAGGGCTATGGCCGGATTATCAATATGGCTTCACTGGCGGGTCAAAATGGGGGGACGGCTACAGGCGCACATTATGCGGCAAGTAAGGGGGCAATCGTAACGCTGACTAAAATTTTCGCCAAGGAGTTCGCGGCCAAAGGCGTGACCGTAAATGCGGTAGCGCCTGGACCGATGGAATCACCCATTGTGCATAGCGTAGTGCCGGATGAAAAGATAGAGCAGTTCATCCAGAATATTCCGGTCAAGGCACTCGGCAGTATGGAGTTTATTGCTGAAACCTGTGCCTTGCTGGCCAGCCCGAATGCCCATTTTGTCACAGGTGCTACCTGGGACATTAATGGTGGATTATTTATGCGATAGCCCTGCGGCTGATGAAGTAAAAGGAGTTTGGAATGACAGCACTTTATGATGTAGTCGTGAAACATCGGCATATCGAAGGCGGTGATATTGCAGTCATGGAATTTGAATCAGCAACCGCCCAGCCTTTACCTAAAGTGGAAGCAGGCGCACATATTGATGTACACCTGCCTAATGGGATGATCCGTCAATATTCACTGTGTCAGGACCCGGCAAAGCAGGGTGTTTTTCGCTTGGGTATATTGAAAGAGCCGGCATCACGTGGTGGCTCGGTCTCGGCATTTGACGATATTCAAAACGGCATGCAGATTCAGGTCAGTGAACCACGTAATTTATTTCCGTTGGTACAGGCTAAACATACTGTGTTGATTGGTGGGGGAATTGGCATTACGCCTCTTATTACCATGGCTTATGAATTGCTGCATCAAGGCGCATCGTTTGAACTGCATTACTGTGGCAGCAGCCCCGAACGCTGTGCTTTCGTAAATGAAATTCGAAATGGTGAACTGGCTGCATTTACCCGGTTTCATTTCAAATCTGAAGGTGCCAGTCACCGCGAATTTTTTCAGTCAGCTATAAAGGATCTTGATCGACAGAGCCATATTTATACCTGTGGTCCGTCCGGGTTTATGGACTGGGTGATTAATCTGGCACAAACCCAGAATTTCCCAGAGCAGCAGATCCATAAAGAATACTTTCAGGTTGATACTGACACCAGCGGTGAAGTGTTTGAAGTTATGGCTCAGCGTAGCGGTAAAATTGTTCTGGTCAATGCCGAAGAAACCATTTTACAGGCCTTAGCCAGAGAAGGTATTGAAATAGAAATGTCCTGTGAGCAGGGTGTATGCGGTACCTGTATGTGTGATGTAATTGAAGGAGAGCCGGATCATCGGGATGTTTATTTTACCGATGAAGAAAAGGCAAGTAATGAACAGATTCTGGTGTGCTGCTCGCGTTCTAAGTCGGCTCGCCTGGTACTGGATATCTGATGACAAAGGAGACAGTCATGGTAGAAACAACAGATTTTCGTAATGGCATGTCATTGCTGACGGGCGCAGTCAATGTAATTACCACAGCAGGGGAAACAGGACGGTTCGGCTTTACCGCATCGGCTGTGTGTAGCGTAACTGACACGCCTCCCACACTTTTGGTCTGCATGAATCGTTCATCAAGTTCTCACTGTCATTTTAAGAATAATGGAATTTTATCGGTCAATGTGCTGGGCGCACATCATCAGCAGATTTCTCAAGCTTTTGCTTCCAGAATACCTATGGACGAACGCTTTACCCATGGAGAATGGACTACACTGCTGACTGGGTCCCCAGTTCTTTCAGATGCGCTGGTCAGTTTCGACTGCCGGATCAGACAAATGAATGATGTTGGGACACATACAATTTTTTACTGTGAGGTTGAGGCCATTAAAATGAATGAGAATAAAGAGAGTTGTCATGGCTTGATATATTTCAATCGCTGTTATCATCATATTGGTCAGCAGGAATACAAGCTTTAATTTATCTTAAATTTGAAAATTACATGGAATAATGAATTTAAATAAGGGTAAAAACTAGTATGGTTACGGATAATTGTGGATTAAAAAAGTCACAACGAATTCCTAGAAAAACTGATAAAAAGTACAATCCTTACCCTATGGTAATCCTGCTCAAGAGAGCACCTTAATTGGGCCAATCATCAACGGTAAACAGGTTAAAAATATCAAGCACCTGATGGATAATGGTATATCCCAAGGTGCAAAACTGGCTTTAAAAGGGGAGATTCAGGGTAATATTATATCTCCGTATATTTTTACTGAAACTGATCCTGAGTCTGTACTTGCCAAGGAAGAAAGCTTTGGTCCGATACTTCCAGTACTCAAAGCTCAAGACGAAACTCATGCACTGTTTCTGGCAAATTATACAGAAAATGGGTTATCGAGTGCTGTATGCACTCAAGATTATGAGCTAGGCTGGAAGTTTGCTTTAGGTATAGAAGCAGGTATGACTCATATCAATGATACTTCAGTAGATGATCAGACCATTGCACCATTTGGTGGAGAAAAAATTCAGGATAGGGACGCTTTAATGACCAGTAGGTAATTGAAGAGTTTACTCCGGTTCACTGGGTAACTTTACAAAAAACACCAAAACAGTATTCTGTATAGATAAGACAGATTTATAGAAGAGGATGATATATTTTTTCCTCTTCTTATTTATAAAATCATTAACCGTCTGTACTGATATTAACTTGGGCTTCAGCAATTAATTTCTCAGCCATCTCACGTGTTTTCTTCAGCCCTGGCATCCGGTATTCTGTATGGCCATAATCCTGAATGGACTTCCAGCGACCTCCCCAGGTAAGCCCTACAGATTCCGCAACCTCTCCATAAATCTGATAACCTCGCATTGCCCAGGGGTCACGTTCGGAAATAACTACTTTACCATTACGTTTGAACGCTACATCTGCGGCTAGACCAAACTGATGATAGCTTTGGTAGCCTTTAGCGCGTGTTGTGTTCGGATTTCCAGCAAGTAAATTCTGTCTTGATGGGCTACGGTAACCTTCCAGCAGAACCAATTCATAATTGTGCTGCTCTTTCATGATTTTAAAAACCATCAGCAAGCGCTGCTTATAACGCGGATTCATTTTCTCCCATTTACGATTAACCATCGTGGTATCCAATAATCCATGATGATGATCAGCTGGATTTTCTATATTAGCAGCACTGACAGAGTTAATGTTCTGTGCCATATAGGCTTGTTCTAGTTGAGAGGCTTCTATAATAGCTTCCTGAATTAATGTTTCATCAACTTCAGGGGGAGAACTCAGTATTTCACCATTGAGCAAAGCATAAATCTGTGGATCAACTTCTTTTAAATAATCCGCTTCTATCCGTGTCGAACTGACAGGTCGGGTAAAGGCAAAAATTAAAATACTGGAAAAAAGTAAAAAACCTGCAAAAAGTATCCACCATTGTTGCAAGTACCAGTGTGACTGTAATTTGTCTGGTGCAGCAGCATGGTGCATATGATGGGCGAACTGTTGAACGTTTAAAAGTTTTTTTCTGCCTTGCGGTAAAAGCATTTTAATAAACTGTGAACCTTGTGCCCGTAGTTCATAAGACATTAAAAAGCCCAGTCCGACTGCTAGGCAAATAAAACAGAAGAAAATTAGAAAAATCATACTAGTTAGGATTCATCTAAGGAAAATGGTTTTTGAGTTACTTTAATTTGTAACGACGCTTTAGGTAGCTCAGGTTCATTTTCCTTAACAGGTATGATTTCCGATTTAGCTTCAATTTTTGCATTAGCAGGAGCAGTTTCTCTTTTTTTAGTTTCCAGATGAGGTGCGGTTTTAGGAATTGTATGAAGATTTTTCACCTCAGCAGCTTTATGTTCAAAAGGTGAAACTCGCGGTGGAGTAGCAGTTGGAGTAACCGGAGGGGGAGTAAATAGCTTGCTGAGTTCACTCTCTTTAGGCTGTATAAAATCATTATCATTATCATTATCATTATCATTAGCTGAGGCTAGTTCTTCTTCAGTAGCCTGAATCTGCTCTTGTGTAACTAACAAAGTTGGCGCGGATTCTGCATGGGCAGTATGCGCTGCTAAAGAAGAGTTACTCTGGGTAAAAGCCTTTTCAGAAGATTCCACTACTGCGGGTGCAGAAGAGTCTCTAAATAAAAAGAGCATGGCTATACCACTGAATAAAATACCTAAAATAAATCCGATCAGAATATATAGAGCAGGTGATAGAGAATTTTTCTTGGATGGCTGCAAGATTCGTAAGGAGGTCGGTTTCTCTTGAATCATTTTAATCTACTAAGGTAAATGGATAGTAATATGAGCTTCTTCTGCAGGTGCTGAAATCACATTCTGATAGGGCAACAAAGCCTGCTGATTTTGTTTGGACAGCATAAAACGTAAACCGGCAAAGGTTAACAGTGCAAAAAGCAGCAGAAAAAACAGAATCCAGAAAAATGGGAGTTCGCGGTGAATAATATGCCTGATCTGGTCTGGAATAGCCGAGAAAGGTGAAAAAGCTGCCTTTTTTCCTTTGAGATAATCGATTTCGTCACCCACCCTGGCTACCAGATGATTGAGACTCTCAATGGATTCAATCCGGTATTTACCCTGAAACCCCAGTAATAGGCAATAATGAAAAACTTCCAGAGCCGCAAGGCGGTCTTTACCACGTCTGCGCAGTTCTTCCAGTATTTCAAAAAAACGGTAACCAGCTAGCTGAGAACCAAATAAGCTCAGCTGTAAGGGGCTAATTAACCATGCATTTTGCAGATTAAAATACGCAGGATCCTGCTGGGTTACAATAGTTTCATCAATCAGTGCGCAAAAAGCATATTTCGCATCTTGAATGTCATCAGCAGAAAAATGCAGTTTTTTGGCCTGCTGTTCAAAGCGGTTAAGCAGGTCCAGAATTTTCTGACGGAACTCAGCCGGATCCCCAGGTAAGTATTGATTTCGAATTAGAAATACAATGTAAAAACCGTCATGCATTAAATCAATCAGGTTAATAGTCTGGACTTTACTCTGTGGCTGACTGGAACTTGGTATACCTGTGCCAATTTTACCATCATCAAAAAGTGAAGGTGCCCCCATAGGATGTTGTGTCATAGCCAGCCTCTCTAAGCGTTTACAACAGCAATCAGTTCAATACTGATGTCTTGAAAGCCAGCAGGAACATAAATACAGATTGCTTCAGACTCAATCATGCGCTGATATAATTCATGATGAGCTTCAATTTCAAAATAACTTACCCCTGAGCGTACTGGAATTGCAGTCGGGACCTGTACAAGATGATGCAGTGGAATAGCCGGTAAGGCTGCAACCACGCGCTGTTCTACATCAACAGTACTACCTACTTTAAATCGTAAAGGAACAATTTGAATCAACTCATGTGTCTGCATCATGCTGCTTGATACAGCAATATAGAGTCGTGTGTCACGATTAATTTTGTCTGATTCTAGGCTACCCAGCCAATAAGATGGGCGAATTTCCTTGAGGGCAATACTAATGTAACGATTAGAAATAATGGTATCGAGTAAATCTCTTAAAATAACATCGAGCTGCTGGAAACTTTCCTGTAGCTGATGGTGTTTATATTGTGGTAAATGTTCAACTTCATAAGCAGTAGAAAAAGTCAGCAATGAGCCTGTCAGCCGTAATAATTCAAAAAAGAGCCGCTCAGGATGAACCTGTGGGTTCTGCAATAAGTGGTTTAATCCTGCATGTGCAGTATTTAGTGCATTTACCAGCCAGAATGAAATAATATCACCCGAACGGAATTCAATGAGTTTCTGCTCGTTTTCACGATTATTGTTCTGAATGGTTTTAATCTTGGCTTTAATTATATTTAGAGTTCGTCTTAAATTAGAAGTTAAGGTTTCTGAGGCTTCAACCTGTAGAATTGGAGGAATAAATTTTCGGTCCAACTCAAATATACCGGAACTTTGTCGTTTTAATTTTCCAACAGGCAAATATAAAAAACCTTCTAATTCTTGATTCGGATGAACATGTGTCTCAAGCAGTTTAAATTCTGCACGACGCCGTAACAAAGTAATATCTGCTGGCATAGCGGTAGTAAACAAATCATGTGTTTCTACCAAATAGTCATGATAACGGCTGGACTGTGACGCCTGTTCATCTGAAACATTCTTCTTGTTTGCCTGTAAGATAGGTAAAGCCAGATAAATTGTCATCTCTCCACGTAGACTTAATTCGTCGAGTAGTACAGGAGCAGGTAACAGATCCTGAGCTGGTGCTTGGTAAATCTCGCCATCTTGCCAGATCATTTCAA
Organism: Acinetobacter sp. FL; assembly: GCF_040744925.1. NCBI lineage: Bacteria > Pseudomonadati > Pseudomonadota > Gammaproteobacteria > Moraxellales > Moraxellaceae > Acinetobacter > Acinetobacter sp. FL. The sequence goes on from NZ_CP160437.1 coordinate 895,321, forward strand.
TATTTTCTAAAGCCAGCACATGTGTGCTGAGCTGAACTTCATCAAACTGCAATTTTTGTATGCCATACGCAAAAGGAATAGTGGCACGAATCGTATGGTTTAAACGTTGCTCATGATAAGAGTCCTGTAGCTGGAAATGCTGAGGGCGTAAAAATAGACCCTCGCCCCAAAGAACTTTTTCTGCTTTAAACATAATTAATTACCAATCTTATTCATATTCATTCTTTGGTTGTACACCCAGTATGTCCTTTACCATCTGTAACGGCTGGTCATCTTTAATCACTTGTGCCAGCCACTCATGTAATGGCATCTGGCTCCATTTAATTGTTTTTTGCAGCATATAGCTGACAGGACTGTGCGGTTCATTAGCTTGAAAATAATCAGCAATATCCTGTAAAACCCGCATAGCCTGCTCACGGTTTGCTATGTGAGATTGAATCTGAGGCTGAAAGGCCAGTGAGTTCTGCAACACAGCTGGCTCCTCAGATATAATCATATGAGGAGTCAAGGGGACAGATTCAGTGACTGTATCTGGTACAGAATGGGTCATGATGCTACCGAAAGCTTCTGCTTTATAGATTTTTCTTAATGTTGCATGAATATCAGCCAAACTTGAGTCAATTGCAGCAAAACTTGGAGCATCTAGCCCCATCAAATTATCTAATACCTGTTTGATTATGTTCCATTGCAGTAAAATCTCACTAAAATGCTGATAATTCTGGTATTGAAAGCTTTTGGAGGTATTAAAAAGTGCCTGTTCGAACTGTTCCAGTTCAGCAGCATGCTCTGTAGAGTAATCTTCATCTACCTGCTTGCGACGAATATTCTGATGATATAAAAAATTTTCATAGTCCAGCAGAGTGTAAAATGGTGCAGTATTGACCAGCGGAACTTTTTTAATTAAAGGTATTAACTGGTTAAGAAGACCCTGTAATAAACCGATACGCTGGTCCAGATCATTATCTTCAATTTCAGGATGTATGGACTGCCAATATTGCTCAAGCATGCGGTGGCTTAATTCCAGCCCTTTCGAAATACCTTCGAAACCAAAAAGATACGCCCAAGCTTCATTAATCCAAGTTAATAGACGAATATCCTTACTTTTGCTTTGTAAAAGATCACTACATTTATTGGATACAAAGTCCCAGTCTGCTTGCTTGCGTTCGGTAATCCAGTCACCCTGATCCAGCAAAAAGTCATCTTGAGTTTTTGCCTTCTTGATTTCGTGAAAATCATTAGAAAAGGAAAAATCCTCTCCACAAGATTTATCTTCACTAATGGGCTCAAGAAAATTTGAGATATTGATACTCATATAATACGTGACTCTTAATTTTTTAAGCTTCTATCTTGGTTTTCTTTACTGTACGTTTCTTTTTTACTTTCTCAATCGGATCAAATCGATAAATAATTTCATCATTTTCAACATCGATTGTAATTTTTTTAGGAAGTTGATGCTCCGCTAATGCTATTAATAAATGCGTGGCCAGAGCCGGCAATATACTAGAATTCAAAATGTTATCTACATTACGCGCTCCACTATCGACTTCGGTGCACCGGCTAAGCAGTAACTCAATCAGATCATTTGAATATTGCACCACAGTTGCATACTGTTTCTCGATGCGGGCAGTAACTTTATTCAGCTTGTGTTCAATGATCTGAACCAGTAAATCATCATGCAGTGGGAAATAGGGCACGATGCGCATACGTCCAATAAATGCAGGCTTAAACTGTTTATACAGGCTTGGTTTTAAATATTCGACCAGCTCTTCGGTACTTGGCCATTGCTGGACTTCCTGACTCAGACAGGCCTGCATAATGGCACTAGATCCTATATTTGAAGTCAGTAAAATAATAGTATTTTTAAAATCGATTACACGGCCTTCACCATCTTCTAGTGTGCCTTTGTCGAAGACCTGATAAAACAATTCCTGCACATCACTATGCGCTTTTTCAATTTCATCAAGTAGGATCACACTATAAGGATTACGACGCACTGCTTCAGTTAGAACTCCACCCTGACCATATCCGACATATCCCGGAGGAGCACCTTTGAGAGAAGAGACGGTGTGGGCTTCTTGATATTCTGACATATTAATAGTAATTAGATGCTGTTCACCACCATAGAGTTCGTGAGCAAGAGCTAAGGCAGTTTCAGTTTTTCCTACACCACTTGGACCGATAAGCAGAAATACACCCTGAGGTTTATTGGGATCTTCAAGTTTAGCTTTTGAAGTTTTAATTCCTTGTACCAGCTGCTCAAGTGCACAACTTTGCCCCATAACACGCTGCGCAAGTTTGTTTTCTAAGGTCAAAATCTGCTTGATTTCGTCATTGATCATATTGCCAACTGGTATACCGGTCCAGTCAGAAATAATTTCATTAATTATCTGGGCGTTAACACGTTCAAAGACCAGAGGCTGTTGTCCCTGCAATGCGTTTAAATCTGCACGTAATCTGGTAATCTCATTTTGAACAGCAGTCTGTTCATCAGTATCCTGTTGTTTAAGCCTTTGAATATTTTTGACCAGTTTCAGCTCTGCTTGCCACTGGTCTTCTGTCTCCTGAATTTCCTGTTGCAGTCTTACCAAACACTGTTCAAGCTCATCTAGGCGTTCATGGTGTATAGAGATCTGGCGATGTTCATTTTGCAGAATCTGTTGTTCCAGTGTCAAATTGTGCAGTTGAGCCTTTAGCTGATCTAGTTTCACTGGCTGAGCATTATGTGTAAGAGCCACCCGTGCCGCAGCAGTATCTAGCACACTAATAGCTTTATCAGGAAGCTGCCGACCACTAATATAACGATGAGATGCCTGTACCGCAGTAATAATTGCCTGATCATCAATTTGCAGGTTAAAGTGAGCCTGCATAACGGGAATCATGGCGCGCAGCATATCAATTGCTACTTCTTCACTGGGCTCTTCTACCTTTACGACCTGAAAACGGCGGCTTAGTGCTGCGTCCTTTTCAAAATACTGTTTATATTCGGCCCAGGTCGTAGCTGCAATTGTACGTAACTCTCCTCGGGCTAAAGCCGGTTTTAAGAGGTTCGCTGCATCATTTTGCCCAGCTTGGCCACCTGCACCGATAAGGGTATGTGCTTCATCAATAAATAAAATAATAGGATGGGGTGAGGCTTGTACTTCCTGAATAACCTGTTTTAACCGGTTTTCAAATTCTCCCTTAACACTTGCTCCTGCTTGCAATAACCCCATATCAAGAACATGAAGCTGTACATTACGTAGCGCCTCTGGAACCAGTCCTTGAGAAATTTTTAGTGCCAGACCTTCCACTACAGCAGTTTTTCCAACTCCCGGTTCACCAGTTAGAATGGGATTATTCTGGCGACGACGCAATAGGATATCCAGCATTAAACGGATTTCATGTTCACGCCCAATCACAGGATCAATTTTACCGGTCTCGGCTTTTACAGACAGATTAATAGTGTACTGATCGAGTGCTGGCGTTTTAATAGCAGGTGATATAGAGGGTATGGTCTCTTGTTGAGTATGGAGATGGTTCTGCTCTGTAGAGCAAGACCGCTCAACTTTATGTTCTGTACTTAATGTACATACTTCCAGAAATTTGTGTTTCATACTGTCGATTGGCAGTAAATCAAACAGACTTGAAGCTCGAGTTGCAATCTGATAAAGATCAGGCGCCGTTAATAGAGCTACCAGTAAGTGTCCACTACGAATAACTGGAATTTGGTCAGCTGAAGCGATTAACCATGCCTGTTCAAATAATCGGATAATTGACTTGGCAAAAATAGGAGTACGAGTATTTCCTTTCGGTAAAGAACAAATAGTTTCCTTTAAATCATTGATTAGATTATCATTAGAAATGTTATATTTTTCTAATAATAACTGTATATCATTGGGCACTTCCTGATTTAATAATTCTATAAATAAATGTTCAATTTCAATTTCATAGTTCTGTAACTTAATACAAAAATTTGCTGATTTTTCTAAGGCTGTACGGGCAGGAAAAGATAATTTTGTAATTAGAATTTTTAAATTACTCATTTATAACTCGCAAATTTTTTGAATATCAAAATCTAGAAAATAATATTAATTTGATATTCTTTTAATATTTTAAATGGATAAAATTATATATTTCAATAACTTGTATGCCATGACTGAATTCTCTTATTATTCTACAATAAAAATGTGAAGTTTGTGTAAAAAAATATACATGTATATTACATAAAATAGCTTGTGGGCAGTTTTCTAGAGGAAATATGGAGATTGTTTAATAAACGTAACTCAACTTGACATTAATCGTAGTTTTTTTGTTAAATTCGGCAAATCTATTTTGTTAATGTATAAAGATTGATAGATAAGTATTTTTTAAAAATAATTTTTAGCCTATCAATTAAAAACTTAAATAAAAAATGAGGCATGTTTTGAAGAAAGGTATTTTAATAGCGCTCCTATTTACAGGTATAAATTTACCAAGTGGAATTAATCTGGCTTATGCAGCAGATAATGTGAACTCCATCAAATTAAAAAGCAAATGTGTTAAGCAGAATCCACTGGCTGCAGGGCAAACAGATCCTGAGTTATTATCAATTTATCAACAAGTTTGTGATAAAAATAATGCTGCGCGTAAAAATGACCTGCTTGTTCAGGCTGCCTTGCGTATGTACGAGTTGAATCAGCCCGTAAATGCACTAGCGCTTGCACAACAACTCAAACAGCAAAATGTTCGAGGTGCAGGTTTAACAGATGTTACCTTTCTTGCAGGAATAGGAATTGCCAAACAGGCCTTACAGGATATGCGTACTAATGAAATGCGGTTCTTGAGTAATGACTTGACTTACCCACCTGCCAAAGAGTTAAGTGATACGATCCGTATGGCTATGCCCGTACCTGAGACGATAAATACCAAAGCTATTACTGATGAGACGATAAAAACTCGCGAAGCGCGTTCAGTAGTAAAGTCAACCAAACGTACCACCACAGCAAAGCCTTCCCGTAATAGCAACATTCGTACAGCGCCGGTGAAAGCCCGCCAAAGTACAGCAACTAAACAGCCAAATTCAGCAAGTATAAGTAAAACTGGCACGAATCCATTTGAATCACTTAAATAAATTATTCGGAATACAACATTATGGCGAAAAGAGAAAGCGTACAGAAAAAGCTTCAGCGGATTCGTCCACCACGTGTTCAGCTCACTTACGACGTTGAAATTGGTGATGGTAAAGAAGCCAAAGAATTACCTTTTGTAGTTGGAGTAGTAGGGGATTTTTCTGCTGCTTCTGAACTGGAAAAGACTAAATTAAAAGATAAGAAATTCATTAATGTTGATCTGGATAACATTGATGAAGTCATGGAGTCACTTGCTCCACGTGCTGCTTTTCAGGTAAATAACACTCTGACTGAGGAGGGCGGCCGCATGTCTGTAGAATTGATATTTAAGTCTATGGAGGATTTTCGGCCGGAGCAGGTGGCTCAGCAGGTAGGACCTTTGCGCAAACTTGTGGAAGCGCGTGAACGTTTGACAGATTTGCGTAACAAGATATCCAATAGTGAAAAGCTTGAAGACTTACTGGATGAAGTACTTAAAAGTACTGACCAGATACGTAAACTGAGCGCGGAGGCTGAACATGAATAATACTCAGGCAGCTACTGCATTTGCTCTGGAAAATGAACCAGTCAATCTGCTGGACTCTATTGTTGAACAAAGCCGCATTGCGCGAAATGAAGAAGAACATGACCGTGCTAAAAGCCTGATTGGCGAGCTAGCAAAAGAAGTAATGGCAGGAACCATTACAGTATCTGAAAATATGACGCTTTCAATTGACAAGCGTATTGCAGAAATTGATGCACTGATTTCCGGCCAGCTTAGCCAGATCATGCATAATGAACAATTTCAGAAGATCGAGTCGACTTGGCGCGGGTTATATTATTTTTGCCAAGAAACACCTTCTAATCCGATGATCAAAATCCGGATGCTGAATACTACTAAGAAGGAACTGGTAAAAGATTTTCAGGGCGCAACTGATTTTGACCAGAGCACATTGTTTAAAAAGATTTATGAAGAGGAATATGGCTCCTTCGGTGGTGCTCCATATGCAGCCCTGATCGGTGATTTTGAATTTGACCGTACTCCTTCAGACATGTATCTGCTTGAGCAGATCTCTCATATCGCTGCTGCAGCACATGCACCTTTTATTTCCGCAGCCAGTCCAAGTATTCTGGGTCTTGAATCATTTACTGATATTGACCGTCCAAGAGATGTCTCCAAAATTTTTGAAACTGCTGAATATGTACAATGGCGTTCCTTCCGGGATAGTGAAGATGCGCGTTATGTTGCTCTAACTATGCCACGCGTATTGGGACGTTTGCCTTATCATCCTAAAGAGGGTACTGCAACAGAGGGTTTTAATTTCGCTGAGGAAGTATCTGGTCAGCATCATGACGAATATTTATGGATGAATGCAGCCTATGCATTCGGTACGCGTCTGACAAATGCTTTTGATTTATATGGTTGGTGTGCAGCAATTCGCGGTGTAGAGGGCGGTGGCCTGGTAGAAGGACTGCCTGTGCACACTTTTAAGACCCCAGATGGCGAAGTGTTACTCAAGTGCCCAACAGAAATAGCCATTACTGACCGACGTGAAAAAGAGTTAAGCGACCTTGGTTTTATCCCGCTGGTTCACTGCAAAAATACAGATTATGCAGCTTTCTTTGGTGCCCAGTCAGCTCAGAAACCAAAAAAATATGACAACGATACAGCTAATGCAAATTCTGCACTGTCTAGCCAGATCCAATACATCATGGCCGTATCACGTATTGCTCACTATCTAAAAGCAATGATGCGCGACAAGGTCGGCAGCTTTGCTTCGGCAGGTAATGTAGAGGCATTTCTAAATGAATGGCTATCCCAGTACGTATTACTTGATGATGGTGCATCACAAGAAGCCAAGGCACAGTATCCACTTCGTGAAGCATCAGTAAAAGTTGTAGAAGATCCGGCGCAACCGGGGCACTACAAGTCGGTGGTCTTTTTAAGACCGCATTTCCAGCTGGATGAGTTGTCTGTTTCTTTGCGACTCGTGACTGAATTACCCCAGTCTTCCAACTAAAAAGAACCTAACCACATAATAACTTTAAATTAAAAGAGGAAGTTTATTAAATGAAAGATATTTATATCGAATTTAGAGGTAAATATAAAGTAGATGGTGAGTCACGTGACAGTGAGCATAAGGGATGGCTTGAGGTTAACTCTTGGTCTCATAATATTCGTCAGCCTAAATCTGCAACTTCAAGTAGTGTAGGGGGGCATACGGCTGAACGTGTTGAGCATTCAGACATGATATTTGTAAAAGATCTGGATGCAACCAGCCCTAAATTATGGGAAGCATGTTCTGCGGGCTATACCTTTGATGAAGTACAGATTGACTTTTATCGGGCCAATGGCGATAAACGTATTAAATATCTGCAAATCAAGTTAAAGCATGTACTTGTTTCAAGCGTAACACCCACTGTAAATGAAGAGGGTGTGCCAACAGAAGCGTTTGGTCTGAAATATGCCGCTGTTGAGTGGACTTATAACCAACAGGATATTAATGGTACAGCAAAAGGCGCAGTTACTAAGAAATGGTCACTTTCTAATAATACAGCATCTTACGCTGCATAATAGTCAAGTGATTACCCTGAATAGAGGTTAACACCTGGTTAACCTCTATTTCTATTAAGCTTTTATTTATAACTAAAAAATGAATCTAGACCATTTATACCCTTATGGATTCCGTTCGACATTGTTTGATCGCCTGATTCCAGAGCAAGACCGCTATTTACAGGGACTTTCAATCCAGCAGTTACGGGAATCTGTTGCTCATGATCTAGAAGATTTATTAAACAGCCGTGTGGCAAAATTTGATCAAGAGATGACAGCTTATCCACTGGCCCGTAAATCTGTTTTACAGTTTGGGATTATTGACTTTGTGGGACTTTCTACCGCTAATCCACTGGATCGGGAGACAATTTGTCATTCTATCGAGCAGTCTATTGAAGCACATGAGCCACGTCTTAAGCAGGTCAAAGTAGAAATGTTACTTGATGGGCATAATATGGGGTCACTTTGCTTGAGTATTCAGGCTTATTTAAATATTTATCCTCTATATGAACCTGTACTTTTTGATGCTTTATTAAAACCAACAACACAACAATACGTTATCTCTGCAAGAACTTAATGTGGGCCTCCTGTGATAGAACAACTCTTACCGTATTATGAAAAGCAATTACAAGAATTCAGTCAGCAATCACGAGAGTTTGCACAGAAGTATCCTAAAATTGCCCAGCGTTTATCATTAAATCAAGAACAGATTGATGATCCGCATATTGAACGGTTAATTCAGGCTTTTTCTTTAATTGCAGCTCGGATTGATAAAAAGCTTGAAGATAGTTATGACGTATTTACTCGGGCATTATTTGAAGTAATGTTTCCGCAGTATTTGCGGCATTTTCCAGCCTGTACGATAGTAAGTTTTGAAGACGAAAATAAAATCAGACAGTTGACTGGCCGACATATTATTCCTAAAAAGACAACCCTGAAGTCGCGCAGTTTTAGAGGGGTACAGTGTGAGTTTAATACCAGTCAACAGGTAATATTGCTTCCTGTTGCCTTAAGTCAACTTGAATTTAAAACATCACCAACTGCACATATACATTTAAGCCAGAATGCAAGCTTGAGCTTAAAATTTGACATTTTTAATAATGCACAAGCTGTTCTGATACAGGAAAGATTACCTATCTACCTGGATGCAATCTCAAATTTCCCTTTACAGGTTTTAGACAGTATTTTTAGGCCTGAGACTGGATTTGCCTTGCGAATTGGTCAACAGATCTTAAAAATAGATAACCCTTTTAGTATCATAGGTTTTGCAGAAGAAGAATGCCTATTACCAGTAGATCAGCATACCCATCATGCCTATCGTCTACTGATGGAATATTTTTGTTTTCCTGAAAAATTTAATTATTTAAATCTTGATCTTGGTATTTTAAAAGGCCGTATTCAGCAGTATGAGAGTTTTGAGGTTCTAATTTATTTTAAGCTGAATCTGAATGACCAATCAATGATTCGTAATTATTCTGAACTGAATGTTGCAAATTTTAAGCTGTTTACTTCACCAGCCATCAACCTGTTTGAAAAGCAAGCTGAACCACAGAAAATCACTCATACCCAGCTATATTATCCATTAATTACGGATACACATCATCCTGAATCTTATCAAGTATATTCAATTCTTGAAATGAATATGGTGCGTGAGAAAACCAATCAGGAGCAGGTCTATACTAGTGTTTTACCATTTTTTGCTATCAGCCACTATAAAAATGAACAGGTACAGTTTTTTTATGCGCTGGATTATCAGCCAATACAAACCAACTTTGTCGAGATGCGCTACTCAATCATCTCTAAACATTTAAAACCCTTTGAGATTAAATCTGATTTTATCAGTATCCGTTTATTATGTTCGAACCGTGATTTAGCTCATGAGGCATTAAGCCAGTCTAATAATATTTTAAATCTGAATGATAGCAGTCTGGCACGCCGGGCATTAATACTTAAACGTCCAACGGTACCTTATAGTTTCGATCAGAATAAAACTGAACAGTGGCGTATTATTTCTCATCTTTCACTGAATACGCTAGCTTTAATGAAAGGCGACAGCCTAAGCCATGTTAAGGAATTGCTTGCATTATATAATCTGCCGTCTTCTAAAGAAAATCACTTAATTATTAATGCAATTGATCAATTAGAGTTTTCATTAACCCATAAACTGGTTGATGCAAAACCTTTTCCCATGTTTATTCGGGGTGTTAAAGCAGAGTTAAGTATAAATAGCAGTGTCTTCAGGGGCCATAGTTTATATATATTCAGTTATTTACTTAGTCATATCTTTAATTTGAAGGTCCAGATCAACAGCTTCGTTGATGTGGTAATCACAGACAGTTTAAGTCAGCAGGAGTTATACCAATGCGTGCAGAACGTTGGTGGCAAAACTCTTCTGTAATTGACCAGTTATTTAATAAAGCAGGTACTTTTGAGTTTATTCAGACAACACGTCTGTTGAGACATGTTCCGTATTTACGCGGCAATTCTGCGTGGGCAGATACTTTTAAGTTTGAACCTGCTTTTAATCTAAGTTTCCCTGCATCAGAAGTGGAGCAATTGGAATTTAAAGAGCAGCACCTGCATTTGACTAATCTGGTAGTAGGACTTACTGGTGTTCAGGGTGCTTTACCTTATGCTTATACCTGTAAGGTTAAACAGGGTACCCGGCAGCAACGTCTGGAAGTGAAAGAGTTTTTGGGCTTATTTAATCATAAACTGGCCGCACAGTACGTAGATTCGAGTATTAGCTATAATTTACCTATACGTTATGAAGTTGAACAGGAAAACCGCTATCTGGATATCTTGCATGCATTAAATGGTTATATTCGTACCCAGCATCAGCAAACTGAGCTGGACGAGTATTTTGCGGAATTCGCGGGCCTGATGCAGGGACAGAATAATACTCCTCATGCGCTGAAAACCATGCTGAGCTGTATCTTTAAGCAGAACATACATATACGGGAATTCATCAGGGAAACCTTTAAATTAGCCGATGAACAAAAAACCCGTCTCAATAGTCACAAACCCAGCCTTTTGGGACTAAATACATTTTGTGGCGATACCGTTCAGCAGGTTGATGGAAAAATTGAAATACAGATAGGCCCTATGAAACGGGCACAGTATCTGGAATTTTTACCACAGCAGCCGCTTTACATAAAACTTAAACGTCTGGTGCAGTCTTGGTGTAGTCCAACATTATTTATTGATGTGCGATTAATCTTGGACCGGAGTGAAATTGAGGCCACGCATCTGGAGCATCAACAGTCTGCTGGTCTGGGACAAGGTAGTTTTCTGATGCCACCGGAGCAACCCCAGCATAACTATGAAACCTGCTATAGTCTGATAGGAGCGGTTTCATGTTGAAAAAAAGCCTGGCGACTTTTATTGGTGTATTTTTAACGCTAAGTAGTTTGATCATTCTGTACTGGAGAGATGTTCAATATGAGCCAGAACGTCAGGATTTCCTGGTCTATTTCGGGCTTTTACCTCTTGCTATAACATGTTTTTTACTCTCGCCATGGTTGATTTATCGAGCTTATCAGGGCTATCAGAGTAAAAAAAAGCAGGCTGAATTGGCACAACAGAAAGCACAAGAAGCACCAAGTACTCAGGTGACGCAACAGATTGAATGGCTAAAGCTGAACATTTATGCTGCGCATGTTTACAGTGCTTTAGGTGAAGATGGAGCCATTCTTGAGCAGTTAAAAGAATATACAAGTCCTGAACTGGACCTGAAATTACAAAATAGCAATGGGCTGCCAATTCTCTCTTACCGTATTGAAGAGCTGGATGAAAAACTTGGACCGGAGCAAAATGAAGATGGGCTTACCACATTTTCGGTACGTCAACAACGTATTATGGCTTTAGTAGAGCACCAGCTTGAAAAAAATGTTGAGGTACTTCTTCAGGTTGCTGAACATCTAAAATACTCTAGTCTGTTCTATGAAACTCAACAAATTCATGACTACCGTATGCATCCTGCCTGGATAGATCCAGGCGCAGAATATGATCCAGATGAAGTTGCTGTACCAGAACTTAAACAGGTGGAAAGACTCGATCGTCTTAATCTGCATATTCTTTTATCTGAAGATTTACAGCGCGTCTGGAACGAAACGGCTCACCAAAACCGGTTACAGGAGTTTTTCAGTAATCTTGGCATTATTCCGCAAAAAATACATCTGGAATATCATTTTCTTGGCGCAGAAACGGTAGTACATGATTTTTTAATTTTATTGAAACAGCAGCAGGATCAGACCCAAGAAATTTCTCTGATCATTAGTGCTGATTCTGAAATTGATCAGGAGATAATTGATGAGCGCATCTGGATCTCTGACCATTATCTGCCAGCAGAATTTTCGAGCAGCTGTTGTATAGCATCTACAAAGGTCAATTTTGAACAGCTGTTACCTTTAAAAAGGTTAGTGCTGGCTATAAACCAGAATCAGGTCAGACATATTCTGGAAGAACTGAATATTGATGAACTACCACAGTATAAAAATGAAGAACCTTTTGTGGTGGTGCTTGATGATATCACACAGATCAAGACATTAAAGAGAATAGAGCAATATTTTGAGCAGAGTCCGATTGAGCCACACCACTATTTATACTGTAGAGCAAGTTTAGGCCATACACAAAATCTGGAAAAAATTTATGGAATGATGCTTGGTATGTTACTGCCGCCGGAACAGGTCGCTGTGGTATTTGGACAGGATATACAGGCAATTATCCAAGATATTCCTGAGGAGATAGGACCTCGGGAAGCAATAACTGATAGCTGATTAATTATTTTTAGAAATACGAGAACTCAATGTATATCATTTTAGGTTACTTGTGGCAGTACATTACCAATCCTAGGGCTATTATTGCCTTATCATTGTTTGTTGCTCTGGTATCATCTTACTCTGTTTTACCACGACACATTTTCTGGGCACTGGCAGCCAGCTACATGCTGGGACTTATTTGCTATGGTATTTACTGGCTAGTACAGCGCAGACGTCATACGGTGCAAGGGGAAGAACTTGCTAATGCAATTCAGCAGGATACAAAAGCCGAGTATGGCCAGCAAAAAAATAAAGAAGAACTTCAACTGATTAACCAGCAGATGAAAGATTCTATCCAGTTAATTCGCAAGTCAAAGCTGGGAGATAAAAAAGGTAATGCCGCACTTTATGAATTACCTTGGTATATGGTTATTGGTAATCCGGCAGCAGGCAAGAGTTCAGCAATTTACAATTCGGGGTTAAAGTTTCCATTTGAGGAGACGCACCAGAAAATGATTTCAGCAGGTTTAAGCGGCACACGGAACTGTGACTGGTTCTTCTCTACAGAAGGCGTTTTACTGGATACTGCTGGACGTTATTCTGTCTATGCAGAAGATCATTCTGAATGGCTGGGTTTTCTTAATATTCTCAAAAAGAATCGCTCTAAGGCACCAGTAAATGGGCTCATTGTTATTGTCAGTATTGCTGAATTGATTGGTCAGAGCCCAGAAAATTCACTTAAACTGGCAAAAAACTTGCGCGCCCGAATTCAGGATTTAACCGAGCGTTTGGAAGTAGTGGTGCCAGTATATCTGGTCTTTTCAAAAATGGATCTGATCGCAGGTTTCACTGAGTTTTTTGATTGTTATGAAGCACAAGAATATAACCAGGCTTGGGGTGCAACTCTGCCGTATGAACAGAATTCATCACAAAATGCGGTTGAGCTTTTCGAACACCATTACAATTTACTTTACAATGGATTAAAGGGGGTCAGTACGACGCATCTGAGTCGTCGTCATTCACAGAATATTTCACCAAGTGTAATGACATTCCCGCTCGAGTTTAAAACTTTAAAACCGGCATTAAAAAGCTTTATCAGCACATTGTTTGAAGATAATCCTTATCAGTTTCAGCCCGTATTCCGGGGGTTTTATTTCACCAGTGCCTTGCAAGAAGGTATAATTGAAAGTCCGATGACAAAGCAGATTGCACAGGAATTTCATCTTTCTCAAATTCCTCAAGCTGAACCTGGTGATCATAACATTGCTCCACAGAATCATGGATATTTTCTGAAGGGACTATTTTCTAATATTATTTTAAAAGATAAAAATCTGGTAAAACAGCATATTAATCCAGGCAGAAAACGTCAGCGCTATCTGGCATTTATAGGAGCTCTGCTTGGTGTATCTATTATTCTCGGTTTATGGGTATGGTCATATCGTAACAACCAGCAGTTGATTGCAGATGTGCAGGCTGATTTAGATAAAGTGGTACATTTAGAAAAGGCTTCTGGTCAGCAGCTTTCTACGCAGCTTGAGGCTCTACTCATCTTGCAGGAGCGTTTACAGCAGCTCGATGAGTTTGATGAACATCGCCCTTTAAAGTTCCGCTTTGGCCTGTATCAGGGAAACCAACTCCGTGAGACTTTAAAGGCTGAGTATTTAAAAGGTATTCGTCAGATTGTGTTGCAGCCCACCCAGCAAAATATTGCGCAATATTTGCAGCGGGTTAAAAATAATGAAGAAACACTTAAAGCTAATCATATCAATGTTGAAGTCAAGCAGGTGGCTAAGACTGGGCAATATCTGGAACCTTTAGATACCAATCCACAAGATGCTTATAATGCTTTGAAAGCTTATCTGATGATGAGCAACCCGCAATATATGGATGCAGGGCATTTAAGTGATCAGGTTACGCGTTTCTGGCGGTCATGGGTGGATGCTAACCGTGGTCAAATGTCTCGGGGAGATATGATCCAGCAGGCTGAACAGGTACTCTCTTATGCTATGACATTAACTGGTGATCAGCAGTTTCCGGTACTTGATGCAGATACTCAGCTGGTAGATCAGACCCGTCAGGTCTTATTGTCTGTCATTCGCGGTATGCCTGCACGTGACCGTGTCTATAATGAAATCAAAATGCGTGCGGCTGTACGCTTTCCTGCCTTAACAGCAGGCCAGATTGTTGGCGAAAATAATAAAGGTGCTGTGCTCGGCAGTTATGCTCTTCCAGGCGTTTTTACCCAAAAGGCATGGGATGAATATGTTAGTAGTGCAATTGATGAAGCAGCCAATAAACCGATAGATAGTAAAGACTGGGTACTCAACAGCCGTCAGTCAGATGACCTGACTTTCTCTGGCAGTCCAGAGCAGATCCGTAAGCAGCTAGTTGCTCTCTACAAGCAGGAATATATTGCAGAGTGGAAAAAATTCCTGAATGGTATTTATTATGCAAAAGCTCCCCAGTTTAGTCAGCAGTCTAAAAATATTGACTTACTGGGTGAACCACAGAACTCACCAATCCGTATTCTATTTGAGCGTATTGCTATTGAAACAAATTGGGATAACCCGGTAGTACAGGCTGAACTGGCTGTGCCACAAAAAGGTTTTATTGCCTGGTTTAAACGTAAAGTGTTAAACCGCAGTGATGCGCAAATGTCACAACAGGTATCAAATAAAGCTCAAGGACCAATCTCACAGGAATATCAGATGTTCTATCAACTGGTACGTAAACGTGACGATCAGCAGAATAAATCCTTGCTTGATGAATACATGCAGAATCTTGCCCAGGTGCGAAGTAAATTTAATGACCTGAAGAATGCTGGTGAAATTGGTCCGAGTGCTATGGCACTGGTTAAACAGACTATCAGTGATCAGAACTCAGTTTTTAATACTGCACAAAAGCATATTGATGAGAGAATGCTGGTAGGACTGAACGATATTGATCAGCAGATGATACAGAAACTTTTAGTGAGTCCTTTGACCCAGTCTTTTGCCAGCCTGATTACACCTGCACAAGAAGAGATTAATAAGCTTTGGATAATTCAGGCATATCAGCCATTTCAAGCGAACTTAAGCCAAAAATATCCATTTAATTCCTCTGTCTCATTACAAGCTACCAGTAATGAAATCGGGCAAATTTTTGGGGATACCGGTAGTATTGCCCGTTTTGTAAAAGAAATATTAGACCCCTTGGTCATTCGCCGTGGTTATACTTTAACGTCCAAAACCTGGAAAGATTTGGGTATTAGCCTGAATCCACAATTTGTCCTAAACTTTCAGCGTTATGTTGCTCCAATCAATGGTATGGCAACAGGTACACTTGACCAGCCGACTGCTACGCCCGCAGCGAACCAGTCGAATTTCCAGTTCTATCCATTACAGAATCCACAGCTTCTGTCCTATACCATCGATATTGATGGTCAACGTATGCTCTATGAAAATGGGATTCAGCAGTGGGTAAACTTTGTCTGGCCGAACCGTAGTGCAATTCCTGGAGCGCGTATTACTGCTGTAGACCTGCAAGGGCAAACCCATACAATTTTTGATGAGCCAGGTGAATATGGCATTAATCGCCTGATCGATTCTGCTCAGCGTAAGGAGCAAAATGGCAGCTTTGAAATGGTATGGCGCAGTAAAACTGATCCATCGGTATTTGTAAAAGTGAATTTCCGCCTGATTAGTGGAAGCAGTTCAGGAGGAATCGGTTCAAGCCGTGGATACTCAGGTTTGCAGCTGGTCGATAAAGTCACAACTGACAAGGCAGTACGAGTTGTTTCTGCACAGCCTGCACCGGCAGTATCTGCAGTTGGACTAAAACCAGCTGGATCTGCTGTCGTACCGCAGACAGGAGGTACTTCCTGATGCAAGAGAATAAGGATATTCAAGGGACGAAACAATGCAGTATTTAAAAAGTACGCCTTTATATTATGGAAAAACCCCTGCACGCGGCGACTTCCTGAAATCAAAGGGGCAGTATGCACTGATACAGGTTATTGATCAGTGGATTACAGAAGCTTTGGAACAGGCCATGCAGAATACTGGCTTTAAGCAGCACTATGCAGCTTTACCATCTCTAGATTTTTTTATCGCTAACCCTCACGAAAAAATGTTTTTGGTGGCTAATCTCATCACCAGTGAAGATAGCTCGGGCCGGCCTTTTCCTATGGTATTAAGTCACTTACTGGAAGTTGAACAACCCTATCAGAATCTACTCCTAGCACCTTATTGTTATAAACCGGTTTTAGTTGACCTATTCCAGAGAAACAGGGTACTAAGAACAATTCATAATAGCGATATCATGCTGAATAAATTGGCAAATCTCCCTGACCAGATTCAGTCATTTACCATAGCTGAAGCACAGGCATTTTATGAAAATCATACGATGCATACATTTGCTCAGTTAATGAAAATTAGTGTATATGAACTGGTACAAAGTATGATTGGTTTAGGTCTGTTATTACAGCCCATTTTGAAAAATGGAACCAGTCGATTAAATAAGATACTGATTCTTCCAATTAATAGCCATATATATTGTTATGAAGTGGCGACCCTATGGGTAAGTATGATCGGGCATTTTTTAAAAAAAGCCCAAACTGAAGTTCTCATTGGTATTTTGCATCAAGAAAAGCCAGTCCTATTATTTGGCTTTCAAGGTGCTGACATATTGGCCCTCAGTGATATTTTTGTTAACAATATGCAGAGTGAACACTGGGTATCATTAGTTCAGGCCCAATGGATTGATCCATATCTGGAGCAGAATGCTGGTTTAGCTACTCTAGAACAGGCTTTATGCCAGCGGCAATTAAGTTTAAATCAAGGCTTAAAACTCTTTCGCCAAACTTTTTTAGATGAATAAATATGCGATCTTATAAAAAATTAAAATATGCTGTAGTCTGTGTTATTGGCTTGGGAGGAGGTTCGCTAGTCTGGGCAGAACCTGTAGTTGTAGAGGGAGTGGTACCAAATGAAGCCAGTAAACAGGCGATTCTGATGAGAATGCAGTCTGTATATGGTGCAAACCAAGTGATTGACAAAATTCAGGTGCGGCCTGTAGCAGCCCCAAATGGCTGGAGTGATTCTGTGGCTCGTGTAATTACGCCAGAACTTAAAAAAGTCAGACAGGGACAGCTGCGCGTACGAGGTACACAAATCGAGCTTAATGGTAAGGTTAGTCATCCGAATGATATTCAACCTACTACTGCAAATTTTCAAATGCTTATACAGCAACCATATCGCTTTAATGCCCAATTATCTGTAAATCAGGCCGAGCAGAAAATTATTGATGATGCTTTAAAAAACCGGATTGTTGAATTTGAATCAGGCAGTGCGGTGTTGACAGCGGCTGGACGTCAGATTCTGGAAGAAATGGCAGTAGCCTTACATAAGGTAGGCGGAAAAAAAGTTAAAATCATTGGTCATACAGACAGTTCGGGGGATGGCAATAAAAACTTTTTACTAAGCCAGGAACGTGCGATGGCTGTACGCAATTATCTTATTGCTAAAAATATTAAAGCAGAAAATCTGAGTACGGAAGGTATGGGTTCAAGCAAACCGGTTGCTGATAATACAACTGCAGAGGGCCGCAAGAAAAATCGTCGTATTGAGTTTGAGGTACTTTAGTACCTCTTAAAAAATAAAGGAAAACTAAAATGGCAATTCCTTATATTGTAATTGGTTGTCCGACCACAGGTGGTGGAAAAGTTATCAGCGGAAATAATACTTTTCTGGTGGAAGGTATTCCAGTAGCGTGTGTAGGAGATAAAGCAACTTGTCCAAAACATAAAACCGTTACTACAATTATATCAGGTGACTCGCACATGCAAGTCATGGGCAAAGCTGTAGCACGTGCAAATGATGTATTGGCATGCGGATGTAAACTATTGCCAAAACAGAATAGCGTAATAGGAGAAAATTAAAGTGCTACAAATTAAACCTAAAACTGCCTAAAGAGTAAAAGAATAAAAATAAATAACTGTGGCAAGATTCACATAATAAGCCCAGAAAATTACAATTAGATCAAACTGGACCGTGTCTTTATCGTTAATAATCATCCTAAGTCTAGGAAAGACTCAAAGTCGGCCCGTTATAAGCGGCGGGTGACAAAGTAATAGCGTTCTTACTAATAAAAACGAGATAAGGAGCCTGCTATGTTACACCTACAATTAAATACTCAGTCTCTGTATGAAAAATTAAACACGGTAACCCAGCTTTTTGAAAATTTTAGTGGAGCCGCACAACCCACTTTATACTATAACCCTACAGGACAGGCCAAGAGATGGGCCGAGCAGATTGCTCTCCTGAATCAGCCCTATATACCTACACCTTGGCTATTTAATACTCATCTACAGCTCTTCTACTTTGATATGATCCGCAAAAAAACTACCCAACTAGAATATGATCATGAAGAACTTCTTACCATGCAAGATGGAGGTACAACCGCGCTTTACTGGTCGGGTTATGATTTACCGGATGATGTACCTACGGTTTTTGTACTGCACACTATAATGGGAACGCCACAAAGTATGCGAGAACTGGTACGTGATCTGCGTTTGATGACAGGATGGAGGGTAGTACTATGTTTACGGCGAGGACATGCTGACTTAAAATTGACTACACCACGTTTAAGTATTGTCGGCTCTACCGATGACTTGCGTGAGCAAATATCTCTTGTGCGGGAACGTTTTAAAAAGTCCTCACTTTATTGTGTTGGCGTGTCGGCAGGAACAGGTCTGCTGGTCCGGTATTTAGGAGAAATGGGCAAGAAATCTGCCTTTAAAGCTGCCTTCGCCTATTGTCCCGGTTATAACTTAAATGAAGTATTTAAAGTTGCACATAAAGCTTACAGTCAATATATGACGCATCAGCTTATTAAAACATTTATTTTAGCTCATCAGGATCAAACCTCTCAGCTTTCAACTTATCAGGCGCTAATATCCGCCAGAGATTTGCATGAATTTCAACTTGCGGTTTATGAGCTGGCAGGGTTTGAAAGCTATGAAGTTTATGAGAAAGCAGCAAACCCAATTTATGTTTTTGATCAGGTAACCAGCCCGCTGATGATGCTCAATTCAGGAGATGATCCGGTCTGCCGCTTGGAAAATGCTCAAGCCTATCTGGATAAAATTTGCGAAAAAGATAATATCATGCTGGTCACTACACCAAAAGGAAGTCACTGTGCCTATTATGAAGGCTGGAAAGCCAGCTCTTGGGCTCATCGCTTAATCGCAGATTTCTTTACACAATTTGGTGATACACAAGACAGAGTATCTGGTCAGCAAACTGTACAGGCAGCTTGATGAAAGAAATAATATTAAAAACTCTCCTGCATATAAGGCTCTAGCTAAGCAGCTTATGCAGGAGAGTTTTTCTATCTAAAACTGAACTTTTAAGTTGATTCTAAATTTGTCTGGTGACTTGCTGTAGATATGCCAGAATCTGATCTTTGTGCTGCTGGAAAGTATCCATTCCAATATTCTCGGTTTCACCATTAAAGGTGATATAAGTGGTTTCACCATCACGGTGGAAGGAATAAGGCATACCTTGGGTAATCAGATAATAATCTTCGTTATCTTCACTAATTTCAGCTTTAGCTGTCATATCCAGGTGATCAGGTTGATGACCAATAAATTCTTTAAATTTTTCATATACATTTCTCATGGCTGACCTCTTCTATATCTAGGATGAGTCATTTCTACTGCTTGAATAACCATTTTGATAACTGGTTAATCAAGAGTCATTATGAAATATTAAGCATCAGGTACAGTATTCTAATTACTATAGGTTTAGGTCTAATCTAGCATCAAAGTATTTTAAAGAAATTGCCAAGTTGTCTAAAAACGTGAAAGTTGATAGCAGTTTTGTAAGAGAATACATCTGGTGTCTATAGCTATGTTCTTTAAACAAAAAACCACCCGAAGGTGGTTTTTTAACTGGTCGTGATTACTCAAGGAATTTGACAGTAACGCCAGAGCGTACTTTTTTACCTAAATCATTAGCATCCCAGTTGGTCAAACGAATACAGCCGTGTGAAGCTGTTTTAGAAATGAGGGATGGATTCGGGGTGCCATGAATACCAAAGGACTTTTTGCTCAAGCCAATCCAGATATTACCTACAGGGCCGTTCGGACCAGGCGGCAATGATAAAGGCTTTTTGTTATTACCCTGAACGAAGTTGCTTGGTGAATAGCTATACCATGGATTCGGTGCTACACCTGTAACTTTATAGGTACCTGCTGGAGAAGGAGTATCCGTACTACCAATAGTTGCCGGGAAAGAAGCAATCATCTGATTACGGCTATTAAACAGATACAGCTGTTTTGCACCTTTATGGGCAACGATTAAGTGAATATCTTCAGGCAAGTCATTACGTACATTTGCTACAATAATTTTCTCACCAGCTTTTTTAAAAGTCGCTTTCGGATTAAGTTTCTTTAAAAAATCTTCATCCATGTGAAACTTTTCGCCCAGCATTTCAGAAACACGTACATAATATAAACCTTTCATTTTGGCCTGTAGCGCGTAGTCTGAAGGTATTGAGCTGGCGTATGGCCCTTTTAGGTCATCTTCCGTAATTGTATATTCAACAAAAGCTGGTTTACCGGCAGTTTTAGCAACTAATGCGTCCCAGGTTTCTTTGGTTAAAACACCTGTAGGTTTTAAACCATTCATTTGCTGAAAAGAGGCAATTGCTTTTAATGTATTTTTACCACTCATACCATCGATTGCACCAGGTGAAGCATGTGCATTATTTAACATGACATGGGCACGGGCATAGACTGGAAATTGGCCCTTGCCAATTGCATCATACCACTCGGCATTATTCAGTCCTTCCAAAGTCCACGAAGCAGTTTTAGCGGCTTGATTTACGTTAGCCGGAGTATTGGTGGTCTTGCTTGCAGCAGAAGGAGCGGTACCAACATCCGCCTTTTTATCTTCAGTACGGGCCAGATTTTGCAAGGTGGTTGAAGCGCGGTCCAGATCACGCTCTTCTTGAGCAGTAATACGGGAATCGGTCGTTGCAGTTTCTGTTTTATTCGCTGGTGTATCTTCACCGACTTCTAGAGGGTCGATTGGATCTTCGACCGTATTTGTTGCGGCAACTTTAGGATTGAGCGGCTGTTCAGCAGTTGGAGCAGCCAGGGCTGTACCAGTAATAATACAGCTTAAACTCATAGCGAGTAATGAGCGAACAAACATGGAAATCAACCTTAAGAATTATTCATATGCTGGGTGTAAATTTAGTTAAGTATTGCAGAAAAATTACGGAGATGCAGTATTTGTTTTGTGTAATTCATACTTTTAAAACTGTTTTTAAGTGATTTTATGAAACTGTATAAACATGGCAAGAAGTTATTCAAAATGCGGCCTTTTTGCTATGATGGCAACAAGACCAAGACCATGTTAGGAAAGTAAATGACGACCCTGAAAAATGATCGTTTTCTCCGTGCCCTGTTACGTGAGCCTGTAGATTCTACGCCAGTATGGATGATGCGTCAGGCAGGTCGCTATTTACCTGAATATCGTGAGACCCGGGCCAAGGCTGGCGATTTTCTGTCTTTATGTAAAAATACCGAGTTTGCCTGTGAGGTAACCCTACAGCCTTTGCGCCGTTATGAACTTGACGCAGCGATTTTATTTTCCGATATTTTAACTGTTCCTGATGCTTTGGGACTAGGGCTGTATTTTGAGGCAGGTGAAGGGCCAAAATTTAAAAAGACAGTACGTACAGAACAGGATGTGGCAAATCTGCCCGCATTTAATGCCAAATCGGATTTAGACTATGTCATGAACGCAGTCAGTGCTATCCGTTCTGCTCTAGGCGGCCAAGTGCCTTTAATCGGTTTTTCGGGAAGCCCATGGACGTTAGCAACTTATATGGTAGAGGGCGGCTCAAGTAAGGATTTTCGTTTTACCAAACAGATGATGTATGCGCAGCCAGAGGTATTACATGCTTTGCTGGATCGTCTGGCAGTAGCAGTCACTGAATATCTAAATGCCCAGATCGACGCTGGGGCACAGGCGGTTCAAATTTTTGATAGCTGGGGCGGGGCTTTAGCACATCGTGAATATCTTGAATTCTCGCTAAATTATATGCAGAAGATTATCACTGGCTTGCAACGTGAAAAAGATGGCCGACGTATTCCGGTGATCTTGTTTACCAAAGGCGGCGGACAATGGCTTGAACAGATGGTTGCAACTGGCGCAGATGCATTTGGACTGGACTGGACCACGCCACTTCATGTAGCACGTCAGACTGTAAATGGCCGGGCTGCGCTACAGGGAAATCTTGATCCGGCGACGCTATACGGTTCAGCAACTACAATTGAGAAAGCCACCAAAGCTATGCTGGATGATGCCTATCTGAATGGTGAAAAAACGGGTTATATTGCAAATCTTGGACATGGAATTACCCAGTGGGTAGACCCAGCACATCCGAAAGTATTTATTGATACTGTACACGAGTACAGTGCTAAATATCTGGGATAATATGTACGGATGATTCTGCTTCTTAAAAACATACTTGAATTTCTTTATAAGGCAGCTTCGGCTGCCTTATTTGGAATTTTATTGCTATTGGCTTTTATGTTGACGGCAAATATGGGAAGTGAGGCTTTCTATGGTTTGTTCCGGTATGACTATCTGCTGTTATATGCCCTGATCATTCAATTTTGTCTGCTGTATTTAAAGCTTGAATCTTGGGCAGAAGCTAAAGTAATAGCCTTGTTTCATGTCATGGCAATGCTGATGGAAATTTTTCTTACCCATCCTGCGATTGCTTCTTGGCAGTATCCACAGCCAGCTGTTTTTAAAATATTGACTGTTCCACTGTTTGCCGGGTTTATGTATTCTGCCGTAGGTAGCTTCTTTGCAAGATCGTTACGATTATATCAAGTCGTCTTTACACATCTGCCAGGCTTTTTACCTATGCTGGTTTTAGCTCTCTTGTCTTATATTAATTTTATGAGCAAGTTTTTCATTCCAGATATTCGTTATCTTCTGTTTTTCTGGAGTATAGCCTTATTCTGGAAAACCCGGGTGTATTTCCAGTTGAGCTATAGCCGTTTTGAACTACCGATGTTGCCAGTTCTTCTGATTTTGGCTTTTATTATCTGGATTGCCGAAAATATCAGTACATTTTATAAAATCTGGTTATATCCGAGCCAAGTCGATGCATGGCATATGGTAGGGTGGGGCAAGCTGGGTTCTTGGTATTTACTGCTACTGTTGAGTTTGGTACTGGTATTAAAAATATTGGGCAACAGAGATGGTCAAGGCCGATGGCAATTAAAAAAAACAGCAGATAAATGAATTGTTATCTTTCTGTTTAACAGTGCATTTTTTTAATTGCGAAGCGCTTCACTTCCGGATAATCTCACTACTGTGTAATAAAATTTACACATGTATAGCGATAACAACACTGCATGAGAATAACTGGAGAATAAGTATGTTAAAAAAACTGATGTTGGCTGCTGTATTAGCGGCAGGTTCAAGTGTAGCAATGGCTGACAATGATGTTGGTTGTGGTGTAGGTAGTCAGGTTTGGCAAGGTCAGAGTGGGATTATTCCTAAACTGTTCGCTGGTACCACAAACGTGATTTTTACCAACCAATGGCTCGGGATTACTTTCGGTACATTAGGTTGTAGCCAAGGCGGTACAGTAACTGCTCAGGTCGTGACTTTTACTAATGAAAATGCCGAGACGCTAGCTCGTGATATGTCTGTAGGCCAAGGTGAAAGCCTGAATGTGCTGGCTGAACTAATGAATATTAAACAGGAAGATAAAGCACGTTTCTTTGCGGTATCTAAACAGAATTTCTCTGAAATTTATTCGGCTGATAACCAGAATACTTTACAGGTACTGGCTTCCCTTCAAACCGTAATGGCAAAAGATGAAGTTCTTAAAGCTTATGTCTAATTAGATATTCAAAAAACCCTGTCTTAAAGACAGGGTTTTTCTTATATAAAGAGAAAAAGATTACTGCATGAAACTTGTTTTTTTGATCCTTGCCCTGACGGTAGCTGGCCTGAGCCATGCAGCAGATACGACACCAGATGTATCCTACTATTTAAATCTTGCTCAACAGAAAAAGCTGGCCCAAGATATCACTTGGCAGCGCTTAATGTATGCCAATACTGCCGGCCATAGTGAGGTGAGCTATAAAGGATATTTTCTTGCGCCAGATGGACAGAAAAATCTGCAACAGGAAATGCAGCAGGATATTCAGGCCCTGTTTCAGGTCGCTGAACCGAATCAATCTGTCCGATGCAAATTTCCCGCCCGTAGCCGCTGGTTAATGCAGCAACTACAAATTTCCGAACACCAGTTGCCTCAAGCCAGCTGTCCTGAATTTGAAAGCTGGATCGGGCAGGTTAAGCCTTATAAGGCTACCCTTATTTATGCTACAGACTTTATGGGCAACCCAAGCTCCATGTTTGGGCACACTCTATTGCGGTTGGACCCTAAAGACCAGAAACAGTTAAATCTGGTCTCTTATGCAGTCAACTATGCAGCTACAGTAAACGGTACAGATAACTGGTCTTTTGCCTGGAAAGGCTTAACTGGCCGGTATCCTGGCGAATATTCCCTCATGCCGTATTACCGTAAGGTAAAAGAGTATGGAGATTTTGAAAGCCGTGATCTATGGGAATATGAACTGGATTTAAATCCAGAAGAAACCCGGTTTATGGTTGAACATATCTGGGAAATGCAGAAAGTGACATTCCCCTATTATTTTGTTAGTGACAACTGTGCTTACCGTTTATTAGGCTTAATTGATCTGGTACGTCCAGAAGCTAATTTACAGGAACAGTTCGGTTATGCTGCGATACCGGTAGAAACCTTGAAAGCAATGGATGAGCAGGGGCTCGTTAAAAACAAAATATATCGTCCGGCTTTAGAAACCCAATTATTGGCACAAGCACGGCAACATGGTAAAACCCTAGCTAAAACTGCTCATCAGGTTGCTTTTTCCGAAACTGAAGAAATGCCTGATCTTGTAAAGGACTATCCAGCGAATGATCAGGCTAAAATCCTGGAAATGGCTTATGATGACCTCTATCTACAATTTTTAAGACGCAAGGTTGATGAAAGTTTTGCCCAGCCACGTTTTCGTCAGCTGTTGGGCCTAAGAAGCCAGATCAATCTGGATAAACAGCGTCAGGAACCTGAACGACCGAAAATTGATCCTACTCAGAGTCATAAAGCACGTAATATTTCAATTAAAACCGGTGAGGTGCAGGGCCAGTCTTTTATAGAACTTGGTCACCGTCAGGCTTATCATGATCTTATTGATCCACAGGGCGGATTTCGCACCGGCACGCAGTTAAATTTCTGGGATGGTTCAATACAGTATCGGAATGACCAGTTAAAATTGGAGCATTTTGATTTTTTAT
The DNA here is from genome assembly GCF_040744925.1 of Acinetobacter sp. FL. Lineage (NCBI taxonomy): Bacteria > Pseudomonadati > Pseudomonadota > Gammaproteobacteria > Moraxellales > Moraxellaceae > Acinetobacter > Acinetobacter sp. FL. The sequence goes on from NZ_CP160437.1 coordinate 921,095, forward strand.
CAGTAAACTCATATAACCCGATTACCCCTTTTAAAACGCCGTTATCATGGGGATTCAATTTTGGTTGGCAACAAGAAAGTGTGGAACAAGATGGACAGTTTAGTGAAGACCGTCAACACGGTGTATTAAACTTTAATGTTCAAGGTGGATATAGCTATGCTGATCAGGCCCGTGAACATTTATGTTATGTACAAGCTCAGACACATTTACAAGCTGGTAAGGCTCTAGATAAAGGATGGCGCATTGGCGCCGGACCAACGTTAGGATGTCAGAATATCTGGACAGAACAAGTGAACAGCTTGGTACAGGTAGCCTTACCCTACTGGGAGGATGCGCACCAATGGCAGTTAAAACTCAACACCCAGTTGCAATATGCCTTTACTCCACAAAATGCTCTGCGTTTGGGTTGGGAATATCAACAGCAGCACCATAAAAACTGGACTAAGACCAGTTTAGGATATATCAGATATTTCTAAATCCAATTAAAAAGACAGGTTTTAGTAGACTACATCTAAAATACCCTGAAGCGCATCATACGATAATTTGTTATATTGGTGGGCCTGTTAAAGGATAATTTAGGCCCTCTGGAATCAATTGTATGAATGAACAATGTATTACCATGCTTGCCGAGCAATGGAAGGATATATGCGGGCAATATTCTGCAACTGATTTAAACTATACTGCCCAATTTATCCAAGATAACTCGTTTTTACTGGTCGATGAGTTTTATAAAAATATGATGCAGGAGAAAGAGGCATCCTATTTTTTATCTGATGAGATTGTACAAAGCCGCCTGAAAACTACATTAAATCAGTGGTTACTCGATTGTTTTAATATGCCGTTTAAACAAAATTATGAAGAAGTTGTACAACGTCAACTGGTGATTGGCAATGTGCATGCGCGTATCGGTATTCCATCTTGGCTAATCATGCGTGGAATACGTGAAATCGAAAAAAAAGTCTTTTCTCTGCAAGCTTCTAGAACCCAGCAGAATATTTATACTGTAACCAACTATATTGTACAGAGCATTGGTTTTGCCTCTGAAATTATGTGCCGTTCCTACGAAGCAAATATTGAAATTAATAATGATATTAAACATACCTACCGTTTATTTTCTGCGATGCAGGATGTATCGATTCAAAAGGATAAACAGCGCAGTTCCTTGTTAGACTGGGAAAATGAGCTGATGTTTAAAGTATTTTCAGACAGTGCTAGCTTTAATCATCTGCTATTGTCCAAATCAGAATTTGGTCTCTGGTTTATTCATAAAGCAGCCTATGCTTTTTCTGGCACAGACCAGGTACAGATTATTATTGATCGCATATATGAGGTAGATAAACTTAATCTGGCGGTACTTGAGAGCCAGGATAAAGCCAATGCGATTGCCCTAATACAGCGGATTCGTGAAAAAAATCGTGAAATACAGCATCTGGTTGATCAGTTATTTCAGGTTTCCGAGTATATCGGCTCGGGTAATGATTCTTTAACCCAGCTACTTAATCGTCGTTATTTAAATACGATTATTAACCGGGAAATTAATTTTTCCCGTAAAAATGGTTCACCCTTAACTTTACTGGCAATTGATGCTGACCATTTTAAAGGAATTAATGACAAGTTTGGTCATGCAGCAGGGGATCTGGCCTTACAGTTTCTGGCTGAAGTTTTACTCGAATGTACCAAAGGCAGTGATTATGCTTTTCGTATAGGGGGTGAGGAGTTTTTGCTGTTATTGGTCGATAGCGACCTGAGCCGGGCTCAAAGCGTTGCTGAAAATATCCGTATGCGGATTGAAGAAACCGTTATACGGTCTACTATGGGTGTCAGCTTTAATTTTACAGTCAGTGTAGGCGCCGTATTATATGATGGGCATCCTGATTACCAACGCTTTTTAGATGCCGCAGATTCGGCTTTATATGCGGCTAAAAACAATGGTCGAAACAATGTATATATGGGATAAATAACGGCATTACCTATACAGCAAGAGATAAAAAAAGCCCTGCGTTTGCAAGGCTTTTTAATTTTAAGCTTAGTAACTTTCAGGCACAGCACTCAAGAATTCACGGCGAGCTTCTTTATCTGTTTTAAAGTCACCTATAAAAGAAACTGTGCGTGTAGTAGATTCCTGTTTACCTACGCCACGCATCATCATACACATATGTGCAGAGTCAATCATGACCGCAACACCTCGTGCTTGAGTCACTTCTGCTACTGCTTCAGCAATTTGTTGGGTCAAATTTTCCTGAATCTGTAAACGACGGGCAAACATTTCAGTAATGCGGGCGAATTTGGACAGACCCAAAACGTTACCTTCTGGCAAATAAGCAATATGTACACGGCCATAAAATGGCAGAAGATGGTGCTCACAGAGTGAATAAAATTCGATATTTTTAACCAGTACCATTTCACGGTTATCCGAAGGGAAAACCGCATTATTGGTCACTTCTTCCAGTGTCTTGCTATAACCTGACGTGAGGTATGAGAACGCTTTGGCAGCACGCATCGGCGTATCTTTAAGACCGGGACGATTCAGGTCTTCACCAACGGCGGTTAGGATATTTGCGTAGGATTGCTGCATAGACATAAGGCGTGTTCACTTACACTGGTTGAACAAGGGCGACATTGTAACAGAAAACTATCAAAAGTCTGAGAGTTAATAAGCATGCCAATTACTGTTTAAATTTCAGATTTTTTTCAGCACGCTTAAGTAGTACCAACACTGCGCCTGTACCGCCCTGATTTTCAGGTGCACTGACAAAGGCCAGTACATCACGGTGCTGACGCAACCAGCCATTTACATAGGTTTTAAGCACAGCTTCTGGACCTTTACCATGCACTATTTTGATGACATTCTGATTTTCATCTTTTGCCATCTGAATAATTTGCAAAACTGCTTCACGTGCTTCTTCTACCGTGCAGCCATGGAGGTCGACCGCTTCAAACCAGCGTAAATTTCCCGCTTTTAAGTCTTCAAATACCTTATGTTGCAAGGTCGCGATACGATAGCTCAGTTTAGACTGGCTTCCAACCGGATTTAATACAGCTTGGGTATCTGAGAGTTCAGCCAGCTCAACTTCACGCGGCCCCTCAGCAGCTGCACGTTTAGCCAAGATCTGGGCATTGGGTTTAAACTTTCGTGTTTTTTCCACCTGAGCAATATTACTACCCTGCAGAGGTTGTACACCCTGCAAGGCTTTTTTAAACAGATCCAAGTCTTCACCAGAGTCTTTGTCATCCCGGGCTGATTGAACTTCAGTCTGCTTCGCTTCAGGTGAAGACTGAGGAATAGAAATCTGCTTTCTAAACTGTTTCAGCAGGTTTTGCTGGTCTTTAGAAAGTGTAGAGTCTTTTTTACTCATAAGATAAGGTTTCAACTCTCTGTGGCTGACCGAACAGGGCTGTGAAAGCCTGATCAGGATATGGCTGCTTCATAAAACTCTCCCCAACCAGAAATGCATGAATATCATGTTCCTGCATTAGCCGTACATCATCCGGACTGGCAATACCGCTTTCTGTGACTAAAAGTCGAGAAGGGTCGAGTAGTTTCTTTAAACGTAATGATGTATTGAGGTCAACCTCAAAGGTTTTCAAGTTACGGTTATTTACGCCAAGCAAACAACGGTTTGAAAGCTGTAAAGCACGTTCCAGTTCATATTCATCATGTACTTCTACCAGTACATCCATTCCCTGTTCAAAAGCGGTTTGAGACATTTCTTCAAGTTGCTGGTCAGATAATGAAGCAACAATCAGTAAAATACAGTCAGCATGAAGAGCACGAGCTTCAATAACATTGTAGGGATCAATCAGAAAGTCTTTACGTAATGCGGGCAGGCCACAGTGCGTGCGCGCAATCTGGATGTTTTCATCAGCACCCTGGAAAAAGTCGACATCAGTTAGTACTGAAAGGCAGGCTGCACCTGCTTGTTCATACTGCCGGGCGATTTCTGCAGGATTAAAATTTTCACGAATAATTCCTTTAGACGGAGAAGCTTTCTTGATCTCTGCAATTACACCAGGATACTTGCATGACAATGCCTGCACAAAACTACGCACAGGTGTCGCGGCCTGTGCCAGTTCTTCTATATCTTTTAAACCGCGCTGTTTTAAACGCGCAGCCAGTTCTTCAGTTTTACGGTCAACAATTTTACCAAGAATTGTGTTTGCAATATCTATCATGACTATTTATTCCTGACCATTATACTTCGTACTGTTTCAAGGTTTTAGTAAATTCTGATAATACGCTCATTTTTTCAAGTGCCTGACCACCATAAATAATGTCATGCGCTAAAGCGACACCCTGTTTATAACTTTGGCTCAACCCGGAAACATACAGTCCCGCACCTGCATTTAGAGCAATCATCTGGGCAGCTTTTTCACCTACCGGTGTTTTCTTTTTGCCTAATGCGTTTTTAATTAACGCTAGACTTTCATCAGAACTGTTTACCACAAGACCAGTCAATGTCTGAGATTCTATCCCCACATCTTCAGGATTCAGTATCCATTCGGTAACTTCACCATTCTTCAGTTCAGCGACTGTAGTTGGTGCTGCAAGACTGATTTCATCCAGGCCATCTTTGGAATGTACCACCATGACATGCTCGGCACCTAATTGGTTCATTACTTCTGCAATTGGGCTGCAAAGTTCATCAGAAAATACCCCAATTACAAAACGTTTGACGCCGGCCGGATTCGTAAGCGGGCCAAGCAAGTTGAAAATACTGCGAATACCCAGTTCTTTACGTGGGCCTACTGCATATTTCATGGCTTTATGATGGTTAGGTGCAAACAGGAAACCTATTCCCATTTCACGGATACAGCGCTCAGTTTGCTGCATGTTCAGATCAAGATTGATCTCTGCTTTTTCAAGCAGGTCGGAAGAACCAGACTTACTTGATACACCGCGGTTGCCATGCTTGGCGATTGTAGCGCCCGCTGCTGCAATAACAAATGTAGATGCAGTAGATACATTAAACAGATTCTGACCATCTCCACCTGTACCCACAATATCAATCAGATAAGGGAGATCACTTACATCAATCTTAATAGCAAACTCACGCATAACTCGTGCGGCAGCAGTAATTTCATCAATACTTTCACCTTTCATGCGCAAACCCATCATCAGTGCACCAATTTGGGCCTCTGTTGTACTGCCTTGCATAATGCTACGCATGACTTCTTCCATTTGCGGCTGAGTCAGATGAATATTTTTTGTAATATGATTAAGAGCTTGTTGAATGTTCATATAAATCACTTAAGCGTAAATTTCTAAAAAGTTCTGGAAAATTTTATGGCCATGCTGACTCAAGATTGATTCAGGATGAAACTGCACACCTTCTACTGGTAATGTCTTATGTTTTACACCCATGATCTCTTCCATCGAGCCATCTGCTTCATTCGTCCAGCAATTTACTTCCAGGCAGTCTGGTAAACTCGCTTGATCAATCACCAGAGAGTGATAACGAGTTGCCGAAAAGGGTGAAGGTAAATGACTGAAAATTCCAGTATCATTGTGATACATGTCAGATAGACGGCCATGCATGACGGTTTTTGCCCGTATAATTTTTCCACCAAATGCCTGTCCAATACTTTGATGCCCCAAACACACACCGAGTAAGGGAATTTTACCGGCAAAATGCTGGATGGCTGGAATAGAAATACCAGCTTCTGTTGGAGAACAGGGACCAGGACCGATCACAAGATACTTGGGTTGCCATCGCTCAATATCATCCAATGTGACACTATCATTGCGAACGACTTTAACTTCTTGATTTAACTCGCCAAAATACTGGACGATGTTATAAGTAAAGCTGTCGTAATTGTCGATCATTAGAAGCATGAGCTTTTAACCTTTTGAAATGTATACACCTATGTGTCTTTAATTCGGATGAACTCTAAGAAAATATTTGACTAAAAACAGGAAATCCAGATTTAGAAATAAATGCAAAAAGAAAAATTAGAGCGAACAATATCATAGCAAAAAATCATGAATTGCTGCTGAACTATTTCTATTATGGTGTTGAGGCTTATACTTAATATTAAAAAATCTGGCAAATTCTCTTAAATCAACAATTAAGGATGGCCTAAGACTTAAAAAAATCATGCATAGGAGGAATATAAAATAGTGAGTAACTGAGCTACAGCTACTATGAATTAAAAATAAATAGTAACTGTTGAAAGCTGGCTATCATCAAAACTTTTGAGCTAAATTCTCGATAGAAATTAAAAAATAAATAATTTATTAAATTTAGAATATCTATTAGAGCTCCTTAAAAATAAAATCATACAAAAATAACTAAACACAGTCTTAACTTCTAAAAAAATGCACTATTTTGGTTCAATAATTCTATTATTCTGAATAAAGTAATTTAAGAATGATTGATGATAGTGCAATTCAATCTGCACACAGTATAATACCCGCATAGCTAAGGTTTTTTTAATCTTCACACTATTAAGAAATTCAAAGCATTAGCTTAGTATTCTAAAGTTGGTATGGGAATTGCTTTATATTGAGCAACTACTAACATGCACTCGATAAGTGCAACAAAATTTCATCGGAGCAAAATGAGCATGGCGAACAAGGTCCTTCAACTCATAGAAGAAAGTGGCGCAAAATGGGTCGATTTTCGCTTTACTGATACCAAAGGCAAGGAACAGCATGTTACTTACCCGGCAGACAGTATTGATGAAGATACATTTGAAGATGGCAAAATGTTTGATGGTTCTTCAATCGCTGGCTGGAAAGGGATTGAAGCATCAGACATGATTTTACGTCCAGATGCAGAAACTGGCTTTATCGACCCGTTCTTTGCAGAGCCAACAGTTGTAGTAACTTGTGATGTGATTGAACCATCAACTGGACAAGGCTATGAACGTGATCCACGCTCCATTGCTCGTCGCGCAGAAGAATATTTAAAATCTACCGGTATCGGAGATACTGCATTCTTTGGCCCTGAACCAGAATTCTTCGTATTTGACGAAGTAAAATGGGACATCGATATGTCTGGTGCACGCCATACATTGATCGCTGAAGAAGCTGCCTGGTCTACAGGTAAGGATTATGAAGCAGGTAACTCTGGCCATCGTCCACGTGTAAAAGGTGGTTACTTCCCAGTTCCGCCAGTAGATTCTTCACAGGATATGCGTGCAGATATGTGTGCAAAAATTGAAGATATCATGGGACCAGGCCGTGTAGAAGTACATCACCATGAAGTTGCATCATGCCAGTTAGAAATTGGTGTGAGCTTCAATACCATGGTGCGCAAAGCAGATGAAGTTCAACAGTTCAAATACGCAGTTTGGAATGTTGCACATCAGTATGCAAAAACTGCTACTTTCATGCCTAAACCAATGGTAGGTGACAACGGTTCAGGTATGCATGTGCATATGTCGATCTCCAAAGATGGCAAAAACCTGTTCGCTGGTGATGAATATGCAGGCCTTTCAGAAATGGCATTGTATTTCATCGGTGGTGTAATTAAGCATGCTCGTGCACTGAATGCAATCACTAACCCTTCTACAAACTCGTACAAGCGTTTAGTGCCTCACTTTGAAGCACCAATTATGCTGGCTTACTCAGCACGTAACCGCTCTGCTTCTATCCGTATTCCTTACGTGTCTAGCCCTAAAGGCAAGCGTATTGAAGCACGTTTCCCAGATCCAATGATGAACCCGTACCTGGGTTTTGCAGCATTGTTGATGGCAGGCCTTGATGGTATTCAGAATAAAATCCATCCGGGTGAAGCGGCTGACAAGAACCTGTATGATCTTCCTCCTGAAGAAGAAGCAAAAATTCCTACAGTTGCCCATAGCCTCGATATGGCTCTTGAAGCACTGAAAGAAGATCACGAATTCCTGCTAAAAGGTGGCGTGTTTACTAAAGATATGTTAGATGCATATATCGAACTTAAAACTGAAGATGTACGTCGTCTTAATACGACTACTCACCCAGTTGAGTTTGATATGTACTACAGCCTGTAATTCTATTCTGAATTTCACTGTAAAAAGACCCGCCTTTGTGCGGGTTTTTTTGTATGATGCTGTAATTGATAAACGATATGATGTTATGGCACCACGCAAAAAACATACTGGATTTTTTCCATGGATTGATCCTCAGGATCACAATAAAGGTTTTAAACTGAATTTTTCTGAAGTGACTTATATAGAAATAGGACGTACACCTGAAGGTTATAAACAGGCAGAATTTGTTGCACTGCGACATCCTGAATTCGCTCTGGACTATGATTATCCACAAAGTTTTTATCTCACTACCGAGGGCTTGATCTTAAAGAAATTACCGAGCGGGACATATGTAGTTATTGCTAAAACAGATAATGGTTAATTGTGAAGTTGGGAAAGTTGTGAGTTTAAAATATAAAAACAAGCATGCTGAGCAGATTCCTGCAGCATTAAAAATGTGGTTATATGCATCAGGTTCCTTAACCCGACAGTTAACCGATCTGGCTGGCGGACAGTTTAGGGTCGAGACGCTTAATGAATATTTTCAACGCCCTAACTTTGCTGACAGCCAGTGGATGAAAATGCCAGCTCAGCATACTTCCTGGGTACGTGATACTTATCTATATGGCTGTGAGACACAGCCGTGGGTCAAGGCGAAAAGTATCTTTCCGATACTGAGCCTGCAAGGACGGGCACGTTTATTTCAACACATTGGTCAAAAGCCAATTGGACATTTTTTATTTCAGCGTACCCAGCCCGCCTGTGAGCGGCGTGTAGTTTATCTGGAAGAGGGTTGGACCCGTCAGAGCTGCTATACTTGGCATGGCTGCAAATTTATTGTCCAGGAGACATTCCTGCCAGCTTTTGAGTATTTTATTCAGCAATAACCTCGTTAAGGACAGTCATGGCAACTGTGCATCAGATTACTTGGCGTGAGCGCCTGGAAGCTTATTACTATTTATGCCGTTTTGATAAACCGATTGGCACCGAACTGGTTTTCTGGCCAACCATGTGGGCACTCTGGATAGCGTCAAAAGGTATACCGGACCTAAAAATTCTCTTTATTATGACTTTAGGCGTAATTTTTATGCGTGCTGCCGGTTGTGCTATTAATGACTTTGCTGACCGGAAGGTCGATGCACATGTAGAACGTACCAAATCCCGGCCTTTGGCGACTGGTATAATTAGTGCTAAAGAAGCGGTTTTAGTATTTCTGGTTCTGGTTGCTGCCAGCGCGTGTCTGTTATTTTTCCTCCCTGTTCAAGCTTTTTACTGGTCATTTGGCGCTTTATTGCTTGCATTCATATATCCTTTCATGAAGCGCTATACTCATTTACCACAAGTCTTTTTAGGTGCAGCTTTTTCTTGGTCTATTCCAATGGCCTATACCGCAGTGGGCCAGACACCAGATTTAATCTGCTGGCTGCTTTATTTTGGAAATCTGTGCTGGACTGTTGCCTATGATACACAGTATGCCATTACTGACCGTGAATATGATTTAAAGATTGGTGTAAAATCTACAGCCATCCTTTTTGGTCGTTATGACATTCAAATTATCGTACTTTTACAGTTATGCAGCCTTATTCTAATTGGTACAGCACTGTATTTAGAAAATATTTTATTTCCATGGTCGATGACCGCTTTAGTTGTGGTTGTATTCGATTTTATATATCAAACAATTAAAACCAAGGACCGCAATCCCCAAATATGTTTTTGGGCATTCCGTCATAATCGTTGGGTTGGATTCATAATTTTTCTGGGAATATTTTTAAATTTTATATCATAAAAACAGTACTCAGGTTGAAAAGTGTTCTATGCAGGACACTTTTTTTGTGTCTTAATATTTGTGCATAAATTTATGCAGAATAAATAATTGATAAAAAGGATATTTTATGAGACGTTCAAGAATTGCTTTAACTATAACAAGTTTAGTTTCGGCTTTATTTCTTACAGCCTGTAATGATGAGAATGACGATTATAGAGGGGTAAATCCGGATCAGACATTTATTTCTGAAAAGCCTTATTCTAAAGATAGCTTGAGTGGCGCTTCATCTATAAAAATCATGTCCTATAATATGGTCAATGTACAAGGAAAAACAGCGGAAGCCACTGCGCTAGTAATGTTCCCTAAAGTTACTCAACCTAAGGATGGTTATCGAGTAGTGGTTTGGGAACACGGTACTGTAGGCGTAGGGGATAGCTGTGCACCAAGCAATAATACTATTAATCCACGCTTCAAAATTTTAGCTGATACATTATTGGCAGCTGGTTATGTCGTGATTGCTCCAGACTATGAAGGTTTAGGTACTCGAGGAATCCATCCATACCTTAATTTGGGAAGTGAAGCTAAATCTGCAATTGCAGCAGTGAAAGCTGCTAAAGATCAGTACGGCAGTCAGTTGAATAGTTCATGGATGTCGATTGGGCAATCTCAAGGTGGGCATGCCTCATTAGGAACAGCTGAGTTTGCTAATAACGACAGTAACTATAAAGGAGCGGTTGCAGCAGCACCAGCTTCCAGCCTTGGCTATATTATTTCTGTAGTTGCACCACAGGCAATTCAAGATATTCTTGGAAGAGAACAGGCGGGTACTACGCCTGTTGGCACAGCTGTAGAAGTATATGCCGAGCTACTTGCATATGCTGCATATACCACAGTGGGTATTACTGCTTATGAACCTAAATTTAATTATCGTGAAATCTTCCAGCAACGTTCTCAAAGTATAGCCGAGTTTGCAGAAGGCACTACGGGCGAAAATGGAATGTGTTTAACTGATTTGCATAACAAATTTGCAGATGATATCCGTGATTTTCTTGCGACTAATGCTGGTAAAACAGTTATGGACTATCCTGGTCTCGCTGGTAATTTCCAAGAGAATCCAACGGTGAAGAAATTCTTGGCTGATAATCAGCCTGCTACTAAAAAAATTAATTCACCTGTTATGATTGTTCAGGGAACTGCTGATATGGCCGTACCATATCCTGTTACTAATACCTTACAAGAGGGACTTAAAAAAATGGGAACTGATGTGACATTTGTCCCTGTTAACGGAGCCGCTCATACTCAGGCGATTGTATGTAGAAATGCTGAAATTTATCAATTTGTACAATCTAAGATGCCAGCTAGAACCAATATAGTGCTTGATCCATCAGTAATAGATGCAAGTAAAAATGTTGAATGTACTGGAGTAGCCCAATAATTTTTTGTATTTAAAAGATTCAAATTAAAAGGGTCTTAAAGAAGGCCCTTTTTTTGTTATATTGGGTCAGTTTTAAATTATTTATCTTTGATATTTCTATGACTAAAGAAACGGTGCAATCGAAAGCTAAATTATGGGTATTGATGGGACTGGGTTTATTGATTCCAATTTTTCTGGTCAGTATGGGTTATATTGCAGTAAACAGTGATGCCAAGAATCAGGAAAAGTACCGACAGCAACAAGCTGAACAACTGGCAAAAATCAAGGCACGTGAAGAAGCAGAAAAATTAAAGAAAGAATGAAATTTCAGGCAGAGTTATTAAATATATTCTCAAAAGCTTAAAGTATATCTTTTCGAAGCTGTCGAATAGTTGGAATTTCTGTATATCGTATAATCCTGTAGCCCGCTTCTTTGAGCATCGCATCCCGTTGCCGGTCTTCTTCTTCTTTATAAAGATGTGTAGGGTCATCAAGTTCAATTATGGCAATCACTTCAAACTGAGTGTTTAAAACGACAAAATCTGTAACTTTGCGATTAAATTTCTGACGGATTTTATAGTCATCGCTCGTAATGAGTGCACTAAATGCCACTTGAGCCAGTATATGCTGCTGTGGGAGAGCCTCTTTAAGGCGAATAAACATGCGCTTCTCAAAGGCAGTAATGACCGGTTTAGCCAAAAACTGCTTTTTAGAAGTAAGGTACTGCTGAAGACTTAAATATAGGAGTCCAAGACTTGCCAAGATACCAATAATTAGAAATGAATTATGAATAAATTCTGACACAGTAAGATCTTTCTATAAGAAAAAAGCCCACTTAAATAAGCGGGCTTTTTAGAATCTTGGCTCTCCCACCTGGGCTCGAACCAGGGACCTGCGGATTAACAGTCCGTCGCTCTACCGACTGAGCTATGGGAGAATCTGTGGGCTATTCTATGGAGGAAGAGATAAATGGTCAAGTGGAAACAGCTAAAAAATCATTAGATTTAAAGCGTTTGTTTTAAAAATATTCAGTAAGTGAATCTTGGCGAACAATAAGACCCATCAATAGGAATAATTTGAATATATTCTTGGCGTAATAAAAAAAGCCCACTTAAATAAGCGGGCTTTTTAGAATCTTGGCTCTCCCACCTGGGCTCGAACCAGGGACCTGCGGATTAACAGTCCGTCGCTCTACCGACTGAGCTATGGGAGAATCTGTGGGCTATTCTATGGAGGAAGAGATAAATGGTCAAGTGGAAACAGCTAAAAAATCATTAGATTTAAAGCGTTTGTTTTAAAAATATTCAGTAAGTGAATCTTGGCGAACAATAAGACCCATCAATAGGAATAATTTGAATATATTCTTGGCGTAATAAAAAAAGCCCACTTAAATAAGCGGGCTTTTTAGAATCTTGGCTCTCCCACCTGGGCTCGAACCAGGGACCTGCGGATTAACAGTCCGTCGCTCTACCGACTGAGCTATGGGAGAATCTGTGGGCCATTCTACGGATCAATTATATAGGCGTCAATTAAATAATTTATAAGAATAAACTGATTGATCTATAAATATTCATTTATAAAATAATGTAATAAAAAATCACCCAGCAGGGTGACTTTTTAAGGCAAGAGAAAGATTATTTCTCAACTCCAGCAGGCTGGCCTGCAAGTTTTGCATTTACATATTCCCAGTTTACCAGGCTTTCCAGGAAAGTAGAGATATACTTAGGGCGTGCATTGCGGTAGTCGATATAATATGCATGCTCCCATACATCAATGGTCAGAATCGCTACTTTACCATGAGCCAATGGTGTATCTGCATTTGAAGTTTTCATAATTGACAGGTTGCCATTTACTTCATCAGCCACTAACCAAGCCCAACCTGAACCAAACTGTGTAGTAGCCGCAGTTGCGAATTCTTCAGCAAATTTTTCATAAGAACCGAAAGCTGCATCAATTTTCTCAGCAACAGGACCAGTAGCTTTACCGCCACCATTTTTAGTCATACAGTTCCAGTAGAATGTATGATTCCATACTTGGGCTGCATTGTTAAAAATACCTGCTTTAGATGCATCACCCGCAGTTGCTTTGATGATGTCGTCCAGCTCTTTACCTTCGAGGTCAGTACCTTCGATTGCTTTAACCAGATTCACCACATAAGTGTTGTGATGTTTGTCATGGTGGAATTCTAAAGTTTCTTTACTAATGTGCGGCTCAAGCGCATCGTAGTCATAAGGAAGAGGAGGTAAAGTAATGGTTGTCATGTTCTAATTCCTTGCATTTGCTGGGTTATACAATTAAGTGCCTCTATTGTAATTGATTATCTGCATGGTAGGCCACGCTTTTTAAATAACAATACATAATAAAGGCCGAATTTATAAAGTTGTAAACAATTCCAATCGTAACATAAGGTTTAAACCGGATTGTTCAGTTCATGATAATGATATTCGAGGGCAAACTGTTCAGCCAGTGCTTGACCTAAGCGTTGTACACCATAACGTTCAGTCGCATGGTGCCCACAGGCATAGTAATGTACATCTAATTCCTGAGCCTCATAATAAGTTCGCTCACTAACCTCACCGGAAATATAAGCATCACAACCCTGAACAGCTGCTTTAGTAATGAAATCCTGAGCAGCTCCAGTACAAAAACCTATTTTTTGTACAGATAACTTTTCTGCAGGTAGATGAAGTACCTGGGTGTTTAAACGTTCTGCCAGATAATTTCTAAATGCTTCCGGACTTAATGCTTCTGGTAAATAACCAATGTTACCCACCGGATGCCGTTCAGATGGATCAAGTGCTTCAAGATGCTCAAGGCCAAGTAAATCAGAAATGGCAGCATTATTACCCAATGTTGGGTGTGAATCTAAAGGTAAATGAAAAGCGACAAGAGAGATGTTATTCTGTATTAAAGTTTTAATACGTTTGCCGCGCATACCGGTAATCGGATAGGGTTCGCCTTTCCAGAAATAACCATGATGAACCAATAGCAGATCTGCTTTTTGTGCAATCGCCGCATCAATAGCTTCTTGTGATGCAGTAACTGCACACAAAATTTTATTTACTTCCTGCGAGCCTTCAATTTGCAAACCGTTCGGCGCATAGTCACGAAATTCGGAAGTTTTCAATGTCTGATCACACCATTGAAGAATATCAGTCAACCTGGCCATGATTTACCTTAATAATTAAACTGGACAATGGGATATAGAAACATATTTTATCTTGTAACTAAAGCCAGACAAAACTTTAGTGTGTTTTAAAGCGTATATTTTGTATTTGTATTACAATCACCTAGATCTATTACGCATTAACAAATCAAAAGAATCTAGAGGATAATAACGTGCGCCGAACCTTTGCCTGGTTACCTTGGGTACTGCTGGTCATTGTGATTATCAGTTTTATTGGCTGGCAGAAATTCCATCAGCCCAAAGCGCCAGTCGCTGCTGATGGCGTAAAAATGCCTGCTGAAAAAGTTGAACCTTTAATTGATACCTCCCGTTCTGGAGGAGTAGTCTCTTATAATGCCGCAGTAAAAGTTGCTGCGCCTGCGGTGGTTAATATTTTTACCACGCAAAAAGTTCGGCAGATGAATCATCCCTTATTAAATGATCCGGCATTTCGTGAATTTTTTGGGGATCAGCTACCAGACCAGTTTAATAGCCAGCAGAATGAAAACAGTCTTGGCTCAGGTGTTATTGTGCGTCCTGATGGATACATCCTGACCAATAACCATGTAGTGGCACAAGCAGAACAGATTGTGGTGGCTTTAAATGATGGTCGCCGTGCTGAAGCAAAAATTATTGGTACTGATCCTGATACTGACCTTGCCGTTATCAAGATTGAACTGGATAAATTACCTGTTTTACCTTTTAAACTCAGTGGTAATGAAGTCGGTGATGTGGTGTTGGCAATTGGTAACCCGTTTGGGGTAGGGCAAACGGTAACGCAGGGAATTATCTCTGCAACTGGCCGTTCTGATTTGGGAATAAATACCTATGAAGACTTTATCCAGACAGATGCTGCAATTAACCCGGGTAACTCAGGTGGTGCATTAATCGATGTTGCAGGTAATCTGATTGGGGTAAATACGGCAATTTTCTCACAGACCGGTGGCTCACTTGGAATAGGTTTTGCCATTCCGGCTAAAGTCTGTCAGCAGGTGTTAAATGCCATTTTGAAAGATGGCCGTGTAGTAAGAGGATGGCTAGGAATCAGTCTGGTTCCACCTGCACAAACTGATGTACTGGCACCACGTGAGCCAGGTGTCGTGGTTGCGGGAGTACTGGGTAATGGCCCAGCTGCCAAAGCCGGTGTAAAGGTAGGGGACCGCATTTTAAAAGTGAATAATGAGCAGATTACCTCAACATCGCATTTGATCAATTATGTCGCTTTGCAAGCACCGAACAGCACTATCCAGCTTCTGGTGGAGCGCGAAGGCAAGCAGCAGACCTTAAATGTAAATGTAGGAGAGCGTGAAGTTCAGAATCAGGACTCCCAGTTTATTCCATTACCTCGCCGTTAATCTTCCAGTAAAAAGCCTCCATATGGAGGCTTTTTTTATATTTATTTTAAAACTACAACTGGTTAGAGGATGGAGAAGAAAGAAACTCAGCCTTAAATGTGGCAATAGCTTCAATTCGGCGCTGAATCAACATTTCTCCAATATCCGGCCCTTGTATTTCCGGAGGTAAGTCTTGTGCCTTGATTGAACGGACAATCTCGATGACTTGATACATGTAGCTGGCTTGCGGATAAGGACGGTTTTCTAGACCTAAGCGGCCTCTAGAGTCACATTCACATGCCTGTACAAAAGCTTCGACCCGTTCCGGACGGCGTAAAACGTCTAAACGTTGCAGCAGGCGCCATAAGGTTCCAGGTTTTAGAGTTAAAGCCTGATGGCATTTTAAGTGTTCTTTGCAGACTGCCAGAGCCAGTTGCTTGGTAGTAGCAGGAACTTTTAAACGATCGCATACAGCAGTTACGGGTTTTACACCACGTTCTTCATGCATGATATGGCGGGGTAGAATATCTGTTGGCGTAAGAGCTTTGCCAAGGTCATGAACCAGTACCGCAAAACGTACATCAAGTGAATAATTCGCCTGACATGCCTGCTGTAAGGACATCAGCGTATGAATACCACAGTCAATTTCAGGATGATATTCTGGCCGTTGAGGAACTCCAAACAGGGCATTCAGTTCGGGTAACAGGATATTTAAGGCGCCACATTCACGTAAAACTTCAAAATAGACATCAGCGCGCTGTTCCATTAAGGCACGAGAGGTTTCTTTCCAGACCCGCTCTGGGGTCAAAGTATCCAGTTCGCCCGTATTGACCAGTTGCTGCATGAGGCTCATGGTCTCTTCAGCAATCTTAAAACCGTAAGGAGCATAGCGAGCAGCAAAACGGGCAACACGTAATACACGAAGCGGATCTTCAATAAAGGCATCGGAAACATGGCGTAAAACTTTATTTTTGAGATCTTGCCGGCCTTGATATGGATCATATACCTGACCTTGTTCATCCATGGCCATAGCATTAATCGTTAAATCGCGACGGATTAAATCTTCTTCCAGAGTCACGCTGCTATCCGTATGGAATTCAAAACCGTGATAGCCCTGACCGGATTTACGCTCAGTACGCGCTAAAGCATATTCATCCTTAGTATCAGGATGCAGAAATACTGGAAAATCCTTACCAACTGGCATAAAACCCTGAGCGAGAAGCTGCTCAGGCGTTGCTCCTACCACAACATAATCTTTTTCTTGATAGGGATGACCAAGCAAATGGTCCCGGACAGCACCGCCTACTAAATAAACTTGCATGAAAAAACCTCTATTCTTCAAGCAATCATGCAACAGAATAGAGGTTTTCTCAAGTAAAGAACTTTAGCTTTTATTCAGTTAAAGCTTATACCTCAGCTTGCTGAATTTCAGCAACAGTCAGTGCAGTCATATTAACCAGACGACGGGTGGTGGCGGTTGGGGTTAAAATATGCACCGGTTTAGCAGCACCCAGTAGAATCGGGCCAATTGTTACGTTATTGCCTGAAGTAGATTTAAGCAGGTTAAATGAAATATTGGCTGCATCCAGATTTGGCATAATCAGCAAGTTGGCAGAACCTTTGAAGCGTGAATTCGGGAATGCAAAATGACGAATATTTTCATCAAGTGCTGCATCACCGTGCATTTCACCTTCAACTTCCAGCTCTGGCGCAATGCGTGACAGAATTTCATATACCTGACGCATTTTTTGTGCACTTGCATCCGTCTGGTCAGAACCGAAGCTTGAATGTGATAGCAGGGCAATGCGGGGCGCGATCCCAAAACGGCGTACTTCTTCAGCTGCCAGAATTGTCATTTCAGCGAGCTGCTCGGCAGTCGGATTAGTATTGACATAGGTATCTGCAATAAACAGGGTGCGGTCTTCAAGCATTAATGCATTTAAAGTGAAGAACGTACTACGACCTTCACGTAACCCAATGACATTTTTAACAAAATCTAGGTGAATGTCATAGCTTGAATATGTACCGCAGAGCATACCGTCTGCTTTGCCATGACGTACCAGCATGCCTGCAATCAAAGTGGAGCGGCGACGTGCCTCACGCTGTGCATATTCGGGTGTTACCCCTTTACGCTGCATTAGCTGATAATAATCGTCCGCAAACTTTTCATAGTCAGGATTCTTTTCCTGATCTACGATTTCAATATTTACGCCCTGTTCAAGACGCAATCCTAGTTTTTTGATATTAGCTTCAATAACCGCAGTACGTCCAACCAGAATCGGCTTAGCCAGACCTTCATCTACTGCAATCTGAACAGCACGTAATACACGAAGGTCTTCACCTTCAGCATAAGCAATGCGTTTCGGATCAGTCTTCGCCTGTGCAAAAATTGGCTTCATGATAAATGCCGAGTTATAAACAAACTCGGACAAACGCTGGCGATAGGCTGAGAAATCTTCAATCGGGCGGGTAGCTACACCAGAATCCATCGCTGCCTGAGCGATAGCAGGAGCAATTTCCAGAATTAGGCGTTGATCCAGTGGACGCGGAATTAAATATTCACGGCCAAATGAAGCTGATTTTTCGCCGTATGTCGCTGCATCTGCTTCAATATGTGCCATACGTGCAATCGCATGTACACAGGCAATTTTCATTTCTTCATTAATTGTAGTTGCACCCACATCAAGTGCGCCACGGAAGATATACGGGAAGCACAGGGCGTTATTGACCTGATTCGGATAGTCTGAACGGCCTGTTGCCATAATGACATCAGGACGAACCTCGTGAGCATGTTCAGGCAGAATTTCAGGGTCCGGATTGGCAAGTGCGAAAATGATCGGGTTCTCTGCCATTTGCTTGACCATTTCTTTGGTCAGGATACCTGCCGCAGAAAGCCCCAGGAACATATCTGCGCCTGCCATGACTTCATGGAGCTGGGTTTGAGGGATGTCCTGTACATAGCGTTTTTTAGACTCATCCAGCCCATCACGTGAGGTGGTTAGCAGGCCTCGAGAGTCAGCAACAATAATATTGTCTTTGTTTACGCCCAGCGCACACAGCAGATCAAGACAAGATAACGCAGCAGCACCGGCGCCTGAGGCTACAATCTTGATCTCATTAATTTTTTTATTGATCAGTTGCAAGGCATTTAGCAGGGCAGAACCTACAATAATACTGGTACCATGCTGGTCATCATGAAATACCGGAATATTCATGCGCTCACGGAGTTTGCGCTCAATATAAAAACATTCTGGTGCTTTAATGTCTTCAAGGTTGATACCGCCGAATGTAGGCTCAAGTGCTGCCACAATATCAACAATCTTGTCGGGATCATTTTCAGCAATTTCAATATCAAATACATCGACACCGGCAAATTTTTTAAAGAGTACACCTTTGCCTTCCATTACCGGTTTAGAGGCTAATGGACCAATATTCCCCAGTCCTAAAACAGCAGTACCATTACTGACCACAGCAACCAGATTGCCCCGTGCCGTATATTTTGCGGCAGCTGAAGGGTCACGTTCAATCTCAAGACACGGAGCTGCAACACCTGGGGAATAGGCTAAAGCCAGATCACGCTGGTTGACAAGCTGTTTGCTTGGAGTGACGCTAATTTTTCCTGGTGTTGGGAATTCATGATAGTACAAAGCTTGCTGTTTTAATGATTGATCGTCCATTTGAATCTCGATTGTTACATGTGTTGGCCCAGCAGCATGCTGGTCGGTTTTGGCTAAATTTTATCGAATATACCATTACTTGAGCGCTTATCCCAGCGTAAAACCAGGCTTTTTCCATTCACTCAAGTTATAGTCATAATGTCTGGCTTTATAGTTAAAATATTTTAAGAAAAAAGCGAGCTGAAAATAAAAGCTCACAATGCCCAGAGGATATAAGAGCTTATATCAAAATGATTACGGGTTTTTTTAAATACGAATATAACTGAAACTAGTCATTAGTTAATCACGTATTTACAAGCTTGAGTTAAAAGTGATGAATAATGACTTAATTTAACTTCGTATATTGGTATAAGTCTAGTGTGTTGAGAAATGGTGATTTAAGATAGACAAAGCGACTACAGGCGCTGTTTCAGTACGCAGTATGCGTTCTCCAATGCACCAGTTTTTAAAGCCAGCATGATTGGCCATGTCTATTTCTGCTTCACTCAACCCGCCTTCCGGACCGATTAACAGTGCCAGATCTGTTTGAGCATCGGTTAAAACATTCTGCTGACGCTTATTGGGAGCAAGCACTAGCCGGGTTGCTGGTAAATTCTGCTGTAGCCAGTCTGTGAGTGGAACAGGGGGTAATATCTCTGGAATCCGGTTCATGCCACATTGCTCACAGGCTGCAATTACAACAGCTTGCCAGTGATCGAGCTTTTTTTGATCGCGATCGTATTTTAAGCGCATTTCACATCGTTCTGATGTTAACAGCTGAATGGTCGTAACACCCAGTTCTGTGGCTTTCTGAATGACATAATCCATTCGGTCACCTTTGCTCATGACCTGACCCAATACTGTTGTAAAAGGTGGAGTACGATCTGCCGGGTTAGACGACCTGATTGCAACAGATGCAGTTTTCTTGCTGATTTCTGTCAAATTCGCTTCAAATTCACCACCCCGTCCATTGAACAGGGTGGCACTGTCACCAATCTGTGCACGTAATACCTTCACCCAATGATGAAACACTGTTTCTGTAAGCTCAACTGTTGTTCCTACAGTTAAATCAGCTTCAATATAAAAACGTGGCATGAATGTATTACTCTTCAAAAAAGCAGATGATTAATTTAGCTCAGGCTAAACCCAGGTCAAGTACAAGCTGGCGGGTGGGTTCGGTCTGGTTCATTGAGTAGAAATGCAGACTTGGTGCACCACCAGCAATCAGACGTTCGCAAAGCTTTAGCACGACTTCATGACCAAAGTCCTTAATTGCCACACTGTCATCGCCATAAGCAGAGAGTTGTTTACGAATCCAGCGAGGAATTTCTGCACCTGTGCCGTCAGCAAAGCGGATCAGGTTGCTGGCGTTAATGATGGGCATAATACCTGGTGCAATAGGAATATGAATCCCTTCCTTTGCAAGGCGATCCAAGAAATAAAAATAGGAATCCGGATTGAAGAAAAACTGGGTAATACCCGCATTTGCGCCAGCATTAACCTTTTCAATAAAGCGACGAATATCAGCATCAAAGCTTTCTGCCTGAGGATGCATCTCCGGATAGGCTGCAACTTCAATATGAAAGTGATCACCTGAATGTTCACGAATAAAACGTACCAGATCCTGTGCATATGGAAGTTCGCCCAGACCGACCTGACCGGATGGCAAATCACCACGCAGGGCAACAATACGTTTAATGTTTTGAGATTTATACAGATCCAGCAGCTCTGCTATACGTGCCTTATCATCCCCGATACAGGAAAGGTGAGGTGCTACCGGTGTACCCTTGCCATTAAACTCTTCAATTGCAGCCAAGGTACGTTCACGGGTGGAACCTCCGGCACCATAAGTCACCGAAAAGAATTCCGGGTTCAAATGTTGAAGATCCTGGTGAACCAGTTTGAGCTTTTCTGCACCAGCATCAGTTTTTGGCGGAAAAAACTCAAAAGAAATCGGAACACGTTTAGTCATTTTTCAAATCCTTTGTTTAATTTATAAATATGTCAGACAAAAAAAGGGCAGGATGCCTAAACATCTGCCCTTAAGATATCTTAATATTTATAAGCGTCAGACTTGAACGGACCTTCTACTGGTACACCAAGGTAAGCTGCCTGCTCAGTGGTCAGTTGTGTCAGTACTCCACCAAAACCTGCAACCATTGCGGCAGCAACTTCTTCATCCAGTTTCTTCGGTAGCAGTTCTACACGGATTTTTGCTTGTTTTTGATCTTCTGGAAGATCGGCAAATTTCTCGGCAAACAGGTGCATCTGGCCTAAAACCTGGTTGGCGAAAGAACCATCCATCACACGAGATGGATGGCCTGTAGCATTACCCAGGTTCACTAAACGACCTTCAGAAAGAAGAATCAGATAATCGTTTTCATTTTCTGAACGATATACCTGATGTACCTGAGGTTTAACTTCAACCCATTTATAGCCACGCAGGTAAGCTGTATCGATTTCAGTGTCGAAGTGCCCGATGTTGCAAACCACTGCACCTGCTTTTAGTGTATCCAGCATCGCAGCATCACATACGTGATAGTTACCGGTTGTAGTAACAATCAGATCAGTATTTTTGAGAAGATCTACATTAATATCTTCTTTATTACCGGTCTGAACACCATTTTTATATGGAGATACTACTTCGTAACCATCCATGCAGGCCTGCATTGCACAGATTGGGTCAACTTCAGTTACGCGTACAATCATGCCTTCTTGACGAAGTGATTGTGCAGAACCTTTACCTACATCTCCATAACCGATAACAAGTGCACGGCGGCCAGAAAGCAGCATGTCTGTTGCACGTTTGATGGCATCGTTAAGTGAGTGACGACAGCCATACTTGTTATCATTTTTAGACTTGGTTACGGAGTCATTGACATTGATGGCAGGAACTTTCAGTGAACCGTCTTTCCACATTTCGAGTAGACGTGCAACACCCGTAGTAGTCTCTTCAGTAATACCATGAATTTTTGCAATCAGTTCAGGATACTTTTCATGTACAACAGCCGTTAGGTCACCGCCGTCATCCAGAATCATGTTGGCATCCCAAGGTTTGCCGTTTACATTGATTTGCTGTTCAAGACACCACATGTATTCTTCTTCAGTTTCGCCTTTCCAGGCAAAAACAGGAATACCAGATGCAGCAATTGCAGCAGCAGCGTGGTCTTGAGTCGAGAAGATATTACATGAAGTCCAGCGAACTTCTGCGCCCAATTCAACCAGTGTTTCAATTAAAACTGCAGTTTGAATAGTCATATGGATACAGCCGAGAATTTTCGCGCCTGCCAGTGGTTTTGCTGCTGAATAACGCTTACGCAGACCCATCAGGGCAGGCATTTCAGCTTCAGCAAGTTTAATTTCTTTACGGCCGTAATCAGCAAGTGAAATATCGGCAACTTTATAATCTGTAAATGAAGCAGTAACCGCGTTCATCAGGATCTCCTAGAAAAAATAGTATGGATCATTCAGTTCGCGGATGCCGTTGTTGGTAAGCTTGAACAGACATACCGATCGTCGAGCCTGGCGATTTTACATTTAGTGCCTGTAAAACGTCGCAGCATCCCTCGACTAGCGCAGTATTGTACTTGGATTCTAAAAACGTTCCAAGTTATAAGATGCAATATTATTTATTTTCCTTATACCAAGGTTTTGACTGGTCAAAAGTCTGCCTGTTTTGGTTGTAGTTTTAAAAATTACATTACAGTTTTTAATCTTATTACCAGTTAAAAGTCATGATGCAATTTGCACTTAAATAAATATTATTTTTAATCTGAATAGTGAATACCTGACATGCAGTTTCTTATATCAGGTTTTAAAGTCCAGACGTGAAATCTGCTGTCAAAAAGCATCAATATTATTTCTGCAAAATACATATATTTGTATAATATCCAGTCTCTTTTTAAGAGTAGAAGTTCTACAAATACTGTTTAAAGTGGTCAATAGCCCGGGCACGACTGTATTTTAAATCTACTATGGGTTTTGGATAGTCCAGTTGCTGGACAGTTTTACTTTCATAGGGTGCGTGAATTGTTTTAGCATCCAGATGTGCCAGTTCGGGTATCCATGTACGGATATATTGACCTTCAGGATCAAACTTTCTGGACTGACTGACCGGGTTGAAAATACGGAAATAGGGCACTGAATCCGTGCCGGTGGAAGCACACCATTGCCATCCCCCATTATTTGCCGCCAGGTCACCATCAATCAAATGCTGCATAAACCACTGTTCACCTTGGCGCCAGTCAATCAGAAGATTCTTACACAAGAACATGGCTGTAATCATGCGGACCCGGTTATGCATCCAGCCAGTGACCAATAACTGCCGCATTCCTGCATCTACAATTGGAATACCAGTTTGGCCTTGCTGCCAGGCAGTTAATGCAGTTTTATCATCGTGCCAGGGAATATTCCGAGCATTGGCTTTGAAAGGTAAGTATTTTGAAACATTTGGAAACTGATAAAGAATATGCTGATAAAATTCACGCCATAGCAGCTCATCTAGCCAGATGCTCTGGCCCTCCTGTTCAGGCACAAAGTACCCGCTTTGATGCCGGAATAAAGCCTGTATACATTGGCGTATAGAAAGTACGCCAATATTCAAATAGGCAGAGAGCTGACTGGTTCCGGAGTGTGCAGAAAAGTCTCGCTCAATATGATAATGCTGAATATGATTTTCAAGAAATTGTTCAAGTAATGTATGAGCATGGTTTTCGCAAGCAGGCCAGAGCTGTTGAATGGATTCTGGAACAGGTATGTCAAAAAGCTGTCTGATATCTGGCACTGTCTGCTGAAACTGATCAAGAGCAGGGAGAGTTATAGGATTTTGAGCTGTAATTTCTGTATAACATTTTGGTAGCGCTATTTCTAAACGGCTATAACAGGCTTTTTTAAAGGCACCAAAGACCTGATAAGGCTGTCCATTTTGGTTGGTAATACTACCGAAAGGGAATAGAGTGCGGTCTTGGTATAAAGTCAAAGCAATACCGGATGTATCGAGCAGTTGCTGACAGTCCTGATCACGTTGCTGCTCGTTTATACCTGCCTCAATATGGGCATGTATTTGCTGAACGCTTAAACTTTGACAGCATTCAAGCAAAAACTCAGGAACTTCCTTCCAGAGAGGAATAGTTTGTATAATGATAGGGATATTGAGCTGTTTTAACTGTTCTTTTAAAACTTTAAGCTGTCTTAAATAAAGATCAATTTTGATCACGGCATCATCATGTTGCCGCCATTGAACTGGTGAAAGGGTAACAAGCGCAATGCAGGGACCAGTCTGTCTGGCATGCCATAATGCAGAATGGTCAACAATACGTAAATCCTGACGGAACCAGACCAGTTGATATGCAGACATAAAAGCCAGTAATTAAAATAACATTATGTTTATCATTAAGAAAAATGGTTAAAAAATCAAGCTGAAGCTATTTCTAATACTGAAAAATAACTATAAAAAAAGCAAAGCCTGAGCTTTGCCTTTTTTGATCAGACGATCTTAGTGGTGGTGACCACCCGCGCCATGAACATGCCCATGATCAAGCTCTTCTTGAGTTGCATCACGGATATCAACAATTTCAACTTCAAAAGTCAGGTCTTGACCAGCTAGCGGGAAGTTCGCATCAACCAGTACGTTTTCGCCTTCAACTGCTTTAACAGTCACGATCTGAACACCGTCATCAGTTTGTGCTTGGAACTGCATACCAGGCTGGATATTATCTACACCTTGGAACATTTGAGCTGGAACTTCCTGTACAAGGTCAGGATTATATTCACCGTAACCTTCAGCAGCAGGTACATTTACAGTAAATTTCTCGCCTACTGTTTTACCAGCCAACGCATTTTCCAAACCAGGAATAATGTTACCCGCACCGTGCAAATAAGCCAGTGGTTCACCCTGAGATTGGTCGAGAGTCTCGCCCTCTGCATTGGTCAGTGTATAGTGGAATGAAACCACATGATTATTTGCAATAGCAGTCATATTATTGATCCAGTCAATTTTTTGAAGGGTACATCATAAGATGAAACACAGCGTTTTTAGAAGAAAAATCCTAAAAAAACTGTGATTTCGATCTTTTTGAAGCCAATTTATTCAATTATGGGGTTGTGTGATGAAATTTCAATGCAATTTTATTTTCGGCCGAATTCTTCGTGTAACAAAATCTCTCACTGTGAGTGCACCAGCCTGGTTGTAGCCATATATATTAGCCTGATGTAAGCGGTATAGTGAGATATACAAGCCTTTGGCGACCGATCCCTGGACATTTACCTGGCCCAGGAGTTGGCCCACAGCCTTATTCTGGCTTAATGAAATCAGTGAGCCCTTATCGGAAAAATGGAACATGGGTATTGGCCGCTCCGCAATACGGGCTGTTAAAGCTCTAACCAGAAAAGTTGCTTGCTGGCTGGCAACCTGAGCACGGGGCCCAAGGGGGGGCTGGTCTGCTTCAAGCTGACAGTGCGCACAATCACCGAAAGCAAAAATATCCGGGTAATTATAAGTCTGCAGGGTGGCATAGACTTTAATACGGTTTAAGTGATCTTTTTCAAAGCCTTCTAGCTGTTCAATGACCTGCGGTGCCTTGATACCGGCTGCCCAGATATTTAAATCAGTTTGCAAGGCACTTCCATCCTGAAAAGAGATATGGTCTTTAGCGACATGCTGTACTTTATGGCCAGTCAGGACTTCAATGCCTAGCGTTTTGATTTGTCGTAATGTATTTTCGGCCACTTTTTCTGGAAGGACAGGCAAAATCCGGTCTGCTGCTTCAATTAAAGTAATTTTAACCAGATCAGGGTGTATATGATTCAGGCCATAACGGTAAAAATTTTCTTTAGCCTCGACCAGTTGTGCTGCAAGCTCTACACCCGTTGCACCAGCACCAATGATTGCAATATTAAGATGATTGGGCTGTTGGGAATACTGTGCATCCAGATAAGTGTTCAATAAATCTTTCTGAAACTGGTCAGCCTGAGCACGGTTGTCCAGGAAATAGCAATATTCTTTAGCTCCTTCTGTATTAAAATCATTTGATACCGAACCCACAGCAAGTACTAGCGTGTCATAGCTTAATGTTTTAAGGTTTTTGCCTGTAGCGGAGCAAAGCTGAATCTGTTTTTTCTCGGGTAATACATTACATAGACTGCCTGATACAAACTGGTAGTGATGTCTGGCGGCATGAGCAAAATAATTGACTTCCTCGCTATATGGGTCCAGCGTACCGGCAGCGATTTCATGAAGAAGAGGCTTCCAGATATGAGTAAGGTTCTGGTCAACTAGCGTGATTTTTGCTTTAGCTTGCTTGCCCAGACTATTGCCTAACCGGGTCACCAGTTCGAGGCCACCTGCGCCACCGCCGACCACGACGATATGATGTAATTCTTGAGCCATTTTGTACCTGTTTATATTTTATTTCTAAGGAAACATAAAAAAAGAAGATGGCAAAACTATGCCATCTTCCTGATTGATTCTTTGTTATATTTATATGGCTTTATAGATTTTAACAGTTAAGAATTAAATACTTCTGGTGCAGTTTTCATCTCATCATTACTCATAAACGGAAATAAGCTGACCAGCCATAAAAAGATTCTCTGAAAAAAATTAGCTTCTTCAATATGCACTTCATTTTCAATATCAAATGTGCTGATCAGCTGGTTGTTTTGATAGACATGCACAGTTGCAAGTTTCATGACCTGCATTAACGGGGCAGTTAACTGCTTGGTATTCAGTTCAATATTGATATGAGTGTTGGTCGTCTGCAAGGGTTCGATGGTTTGCAATATACCATTACCCGTATTAAGCATAATACGCTGGGTTGCATTATCAAAAGTCTGTAGGTCAATTGCATAAGGCTGGTTATATAAAGAGGTCGTTATAATCTTCGGTTGGGCTGATTTTACCTTAAACATTTTTAAGGTTGACTTGACTACCGGCAGTTCACCGAGTAGTTGTTTGTCTTTGATCGCAACTTCATCTCGCGTATATGCGTAACCCAGATTCAGCAACTTATAAGCTACCTCGGCACGTTTTACAGCACTGGTTGTACCCATAACTACCACAATCAGGCGGCGGTTAGGTAAATCTGCATTCATGGTAGGGCGACTGGCTGTAAGCGCAAGGTTATAACCCGCAGCTTTGGTAAAACCGGTTTTTAGTCCGTCTACTGTTGCATCCTGCTTGAGTAACAGATTGGTAGCACGATGAAAATGATTGTTATAGGTAAAGCTCTGCTGTTTGGAGTAATTTAGATAATCCGGTGTGTCGTTTACCAGTGCCTGACCCAGCAGTGCCAGATCATGCGCAGTTGAATAATGCCCATCCATAGTAATGCCAGCCGGATTGGTAAAATGAGTATTTTTCATTCCAAGCTTTTGAGCTTCCTGATTCATGCGTTCAATGAATGCAGGCACATTTCCAGAAATTCGCTCTGCTAAAGTCACCGCAGCATCATTGGCTGACATCACAATAAGACCAGCCAGAAGCTGATCAACTGAAATCTGCTCGCCTTCCTTCAGATACATCTGGGATTCATCCCACATGACCATTTTTACCACCGGGGTCGCAGTCAGAATTTCATTTCGATTCAGTTTCCCGTTCTTAATTTCCTTGAGGGCAATATAAGCCACCATCATCTTGGTAAGTGAAGCGGGTGAGCGCTGTACCTCACTATTATATTCGGCAATTATCTGTCCCGACTGCGGGTCCAGAATGCTCCAGGCTGCGGCTTCAACTGATTCAGGGACCACCTGAAGCAGGCGGGCGTTTGCCAGACTGGCACAGCACAAGCTAAATAAAATAAAGAGGTAAGCAAATATTCTCAACGGGAAGTACCTTTATATGCCGGATTGATCGCAGATGATGCGAAAAACACAGGCATGCTATGCCTTTTTTTTTCTGAATGCTAGCGACTTTTAAGGACAAATAAGACTTATCCGCATCACTTTGTAAAAAAATGCTAAGCTAAATGCTAATTTCTTTCTGTTGATCTTTTATTACGACTTATGTTGCATTATCAAATCGAGTTCGATGACTATCGCCAGCACCTGATTCACGTAACTTTACGCTTCTTGGCCAATCCAAATCAGGTCCTGTGGTTACCGACCTGGATTCCGGGCAGTTATTTGATTCGTGAGTTCTCAAAGCATATCGAAGCAGTGAAAGCCTATGATGAAGCAGGCCGGATTTTAAACATCAGTAAGACTGAAAAAAATAAATGGCGCCTGTTTAATACAGACCATGAGCTGATTACGGTTGAATATGATGTGTATGCCTATGATCTTTCAGTCCGCGGAGCTTATGTTGACCAAACCCATCTTTACGTAAATCCGGCCTGTGTTTGTCTGGGGCTGGAGGGGCAAGAAGACACAGCCATTGAGGCTGAGGTATTTTTACCGGAAGAGTTGAAACACTTTCAGCTTGCCACCGCTTTAAGCTCTAAGACACTGGTTCGAGGCCGTTATACCTTAAAAGCCAAGAATTATATGGAGCTTATTGATGCGCCATTTGAACTGGCAGAGCAGACCCGTTTCAGCTTTAAAGCACAAGGTATTCCACATGAGTTTGTGGTATCCGGCAAACATGCATTGAATGTTGAGCGCATGCAGCAGGATATTGAAAAAATCTGTGCGACAGAAATTTCCATGTTTGGCTCAGCGCCGTTTGAACATTATACCTTTATGACCATGGCTACAGGTAACAGTTATGGTGGTCTTGAACATCCGAACAGTACCAGTTTGATTACTCCACGTGATGATTTGCCTAAGGCTGATGAGCCTGAAGAACCCTCCAAGGATTATCAGCGCTTTTTAGGACTGTGCAGCCATGAATATTTTCATTCATGGCTGGTCAAATTTATACGTCCAGAAAACTTTGCTGACTATGATCTGAACAAGGAAGGTTACACTTCACTGTTATGGATTTTTGAAGGCTTCACTTCTTATTATGACGATCTCATTTTATTGCGTAGCGGCGTAATCAAGCAGGAATCCTATTTAGAATTACTCAAAGCCCAGATAGATCGCTATTTACAAAATCCGGGCCGTTTTGTGCAGACCGTAGCAGAGTCAAGTTTTGATGCCTGGGTGAAATTTTATCGTCAGGATGAAAATTCAAACAATGCGGGCACCAGCTATTACAACAAAGGCTGCCTGGTAGCACTATGTTTGGATCTGGGCCTGCGTTTACGTGGTTCGAGCCTCGACGCTTTAATGCGAAAATTGTATGAAAACACTCAAAACGGCATACAGGTAAATGAACGTACTATTTATGATTTGTGCGAGCAGTTGACTGGTGATAAGTGGATTGAACAGATTAATTATCTGATTAACACGACTGATGAATTGCCACTTGAGCAGCTCTTGCCGGAGTTTGGTCTTAGTTACAGTTTGAAAAATGACAAGTCTCTACCATTTGGTTTAAAACTGGCAGATAAAGCCGAGGGGGTGGTTGTGCAGACTGTACGCCGTGATGGAGTCGGTTCAAAAGCAGGACTTTCTGCCCATGATATTATTATTGCAATTGATGGTCTAAAAGCCACCACTAAACTGATTGAAAAATATGCAAAACAGCAAGGAAATTATAGCTTGCTTGCTTTCCGTCGTGATGAACTGATGCAGTTTGAAGTGCAAGGTGGTTCTACAGATCTAACTACTGTAGAGCTAAAAGTAGATAATCAAGCCAAGATTGAAACTTGGTTAAATGCCTAACAAGTGCTACATATCACTTGAACCGGTACTCATGTACCGGTTTTTTATATTCTGTAATTTTAAAATTAGATATAGTTCGTTTTATCTTATAGAGTGAACTTATTGTTTAGTAGAGCAAATCTTAAAATAGGATTTGCTTGATATAAACTATAAGAAATAGCTCATCATTTTATAAATAGAGTTTAGGTACCAAGCGGTAATATATTTGCTGTAGCTTGTAAGCAACTTAACTTAATAGTATTTCTTGGCGAAATAACAGTTTTGATGAATTGTATAAAAAGTAGTCGGTGTTTGGGAGGATAATATTATATTTTATCTAAACTAACAGTATTCCATGGTAAAGCTTTTAAGCTATACACTACTATTTCGTATTGAAATGTCGTTATCACAAGATCTTGCGTTGACTGAAAGGTCATGAGGGCTGATACTCTCAAGGTTCATTTAAGCATTTCGGTTTAAGGGGCAGGGCCAAAAGCTCAATCCTTAAACACTCAATCCAACGCAAGGGGCTATATATGGCTGGTGGAAAGTCAACTATCATTTACACACTGACTGACGAGGCGCCACTGCTGGCGACCTATTCGCTACTGCCGATCATTGAGACCTTTACTAAGCCGGCCGGTGTTAAAGTTGTTAAAACTGACATTTCTGTGGCTGCACGCGTGCTCGCTGAATTCTCGGACTACCTCAGTGAAGAGCAGAAGGTAGTAGACAATCTTGCAGAGCTAGGTCGTCTTACCCAAGATCCAGATACTAATATTATCAAGCTTCCAAATATCAGTGCCTCTGTTGCGCAGTTGATCTCGTGTATCAAAGAGCTTCAATCAAAAGGTTATGCAATTCCGGATTATCCAGAAAACCCGGTAACCGAAGAAGAAAAAGCAATTAAGGTACGTTATAGTAAATGTTTGGGTTCTGCAGTAAACCCTGTACTACGTGAAGGTAACTCTGACCGTCGTGCACCAGCTGCAGTCAAAAACTATGCGAAAAAACATCCGCACTCTATGGGTGAATGGAAGCCTTGGTCACAAACCCATGTTTCACATATGCAGGAAGGGGACTTCTACCACGGCGAAAAGTCAATGACACTTGACCGTGCGCGTAATGTAAAAATGGAATTGATCACCAAGTCTGGTGAAACAATTGTTCTGAAGCCAAAAGTAGCGCTTCAAGATGGCGAAATCATCGACTCAATGTTCATGAGCAAAAAAGCGCTTTGTGACTTCTATGAAAAAGAATTAGATGATTGTAAAGAAGCTGGCATCCTGTTCTCTTTACACGTAAAAGCGACCATGATGAAAGTATCACACCCGATCGTATTCGGTCACTGTGTGCGTATTTACTACAAAGATGCATTCGAAAAGCACGGTAAACTGTTTGACGAGCTAGGCATTAACGTTAACAACGGTATGGCCGGTCTTTACGAGAAAATTGAAACTTTACCAACCTCTGTACGTGAAGAAATTATTGCTGACCTGCATGCTTGTCAAGAGCACCGTCCAGCGCTTGCGATGGTTGATTCTGCAAAAGGGATCACTAACTTCCACTCACCAAATGATGTCATTGTTGATGCTTCTATGCCGGCAATGATCCGCGGTGGCGGTAAAATGTGGGGCGCTGATGGCAAACCTTATGACTGTAAAGCAGTAATGCCTGAATCGACTTTTGCACGTATCTATCAGGAAATGATTAATTTCTGTAAGTGGAATGGTAATTTCGATCCACGTACGATGGGTACGGTACCTAACGTTGGACTGATGGCGCAAAAAGCTGAAGAATACGGTTCCCACGACAAGACATTCGAGATTCCTGAAGCGGGTATTGCGAACATCACTGATCTTGAAACGGGTGAAGTGCTGATGTCTCAAAATGTGGAAAAAGGTGATATCTGGCGTATGTGCCAAGTGAAAGATGCGCCAATCCGTGACTGGGTAAAACTGGCTGTAAATCGTGCACGTAACTCAGGTATGCCGGCTATCTTCTGGCTTGACCCATACCGTCCACATGAAAATGAGCTGATCAAGAAAGTACAGAAATACTTAAAAGATCATGATACGACTGGTCTGGATATCCAGATCATGTCTCAAGTACGTGCAATGCGTTATACGCTTGAGCGCGTAGCTCGCGGTCTGGATACTATTTCAGTAACAGGTAATATTTTACGTGACTACCTGACTGACCTGTTCCCGATTATGGAACTGGGTACATCAGCGAAAATGCTGTCTATCGTGCCATTAATGGCTGGTGGCGGCATGTATGAAACGGGTGCTGGCGGTTCTGCACCAAAACATGTTCAGCAGTTAGTTGAAGAAAACCACTTACGCTGGGATTCTTTAGGTGAATTCTTGGCACTGGCGGTTTCTTTAGAAGAAATGGGAATCAAGGAAGGTAACGACCGTGCCAAGCTGTTAGCCAGAACACTTGATGAAGCTACTGGTAAACTGCTCGACAACGATAAATCTCCATCACGTCGTACTGGTGAACTGGATAACCGTGGTAGTCACTTCTATTTATCACTATATTGGGCTCAGGCACTTGCTGCACAGGATGAAGATGCTGAACTTAAAGCAAAATTTGCTCCACTGGCCCAAGCTTTAGCTGAAAATGAAGAGAAGATTATTGCCGAGCTTGCGCAAGTGCAGGGTCAACCAGCTGATATTGGTGGCTATTACGCTATTGATCAGGCAAAAGTAAATGCGGTAATGCGTCCAAGTACCACATTCAATAATGTAATTTCGAGCGTTGCTATTTAACATTGTATAAAGCCGGATAACCTGCCGGTAATAAAAAAGCCAGTGCACATGCACTGGCTTTTTTAATCAAACACTAAAAAAACTTTTATAGAATGAATTTTTTATATGCTAAGGATATCACTGTTATTTCTAGCTTGTCTTTTAATCAGATTTACAAGATAGAACTCTAAGCATTATTACTCCTATCTTTATTCCCTAAATGCTTAAGTCTGTAAATTATCTTTAAGCAAATTTCCTGCGCAGATCATAAGGCGCATAATGATCATCAAATAATAAATAAT
The DNA here is from genome assembly GCF_040744925.1 of Acinetobacter sp. FL. Lineage (NCBI taxonomy): Bacteria > Pseudomonadati > Pseudomonadota > Gammaproteobacteria > Moraxellales > Moraxellaceae > Acinetobacter > Acinetobacter sp. FL. Next base: position 954,118 of record NZ_CP160437.1, read on the forward strand.
TGCGGAAATGACTACCTAGTGGGCGGATCAGATCTAGATCGGCAATATAGGGAAAACGTTCATCTGTATAAAAGGGCTGATTTGCTGGCTGGCGCTGTATAAGATGATTGTGTAAATACTTTTCAATCAACAAGTTGTTGTGTTCGGGATTCAGGCAGACTGACCGTACAATCCGACCGCTCTGAATTGCTTCAGAAAGCATGGTACTACTATCTTCAGTCACAAAAATATATTTGCTTCTCGCAACCAGATGTTCAATTGGTGTAGTGTCGTTTATAGACACAAATTTTAGTCCTGAGGTCTTGAGATATTTTTTAATTCGGCTATTAAAGGCAGGCGTACGCCTCGAGCAAACAATATAACCCTGGATATTATAAGCCTCCACAAAAAAATCAAAATGACGGATAATGTTAAGATAGTCTGCTTGTGTAAAGGGATATTCGTGGGTAGGGCCGCCCAATAGCAAACTTGCCTCACCACAGTGAGGTTGGGCACGGAGTTCAATAAATTTTTTTCTGACCGGAAGTGTAGGTAAAATAATCTGTTCAACCTGAGTAGGTTGAGCCAATGCGCTAATAGTCCAGTGAATTAAGTGTTCATTAAAACTACCTATATCACCTGAAAATGCTAAAGGGATATCGAACTCTTGCGACAGATAAGCTGAATACAGCAGATTGGACATACCTGAACACACAATCAACCGATACTGGGCAATATGCACTGGGGCAGCACCAAATATTAGCTTTGCCATTACACGAAATAATCTAGGAAACCAAGAAAGGCGCTTTAATAGACTGACCATAGAGTTGCCCAGATTTACTGGAACTTTTAAGGTTTCATAAGAATTTCTAAACTGTTGTTCAAGAATCTCTCCAATTGCAAGAGAGGGGTTTAAATGACCAGTATGACCATCATGCACTACCAAAATTTGGGATTGGCTCGAAAGTTCTCTGATCATCCGTTCTATCCTGTGATTAATCTATTGAGCACAGAATAAACAAAAAAATGGTAGCTAGATGCAGGAAAAATTTATATAAATGTCAGATTTAACAGACTATTGTATCTCAAATTACAATTTTAAGAGTTTTAGATTGCAGCAATCCAGCCTTTTGTAAGTACTGCATATATATGTAGCTCAGCCTTTATTATTATGCTCCATGTCTATAGCAGTGATATGTTTCAACAAGAAATTTCTATAGAGTAGGGCTATAAAAATACAGTTTCTAAAATAATTTATAAAATTGAAAAAGAGCAGAGAATTATATGATTCTTCAACTGCTCTTAACTCTAATTAACCAAAGCGGTTAGATCGACGAATTTTTCCTGGACGGGTAGTCCCATTAGTCTTGCGACGTGGCTTAGCCTCACCTTCTTCTGTTTGCCATACGCGTTTTGTTCCGCCGGATGGTAACTTTTTACCTGCTTTGTTTGCACCTTTGTCTTTAGGCTGTTCTTTATTAAATTTGGACTTGCCATCTTTCTGTTCAAAGGGCTTTTTTGCTGCATTACGTGGTGCACTGCGGCCTGTATAAGGCTTATCTGCAGGCACATCTTTAAAGTCCGGATAAAGCAGAGGCTCAATTTCAACCTGCTCACCTGGTTGGAGACCAAGTTTTACCAAGTCAATAGTGCCAATTTGTGTACGAATCAGACGTAAAGTCGGAAAGCCTACTGCAGCTGTCATACGGCGCACCTGCCGGTTTCGGCCTTCACAGATTTGCAGCTCAACCCAGCTAGTAGGAATGCTGGCACGAAAGCGCACAGGAGGATCGCGGTCCCATAACCATTCCGGCTGCTCAACCTTACGGGCTTTGGCCGGTAAAGTCATACCATCTGCCAGTTCGACCCCTTGACGTAACTGCTCGAGAGCTTCTTCTGTAATATCGCCATCAACTTGTGCCAGATAGGTTTTAAACTTTTTATTCTTGGGATTAGTAATGAACTGATTCAAACCGCCATGATCGGTGAGAAACATTAAACCTTCTGAGTCCAAGTCTAAACGACCAGCCAGCCGTAATTCAGGATCATGAATAAAATGGGAGAGTGTTAAATGCTTAGAGTCTTCACGAAACTGTGAAAGCACATCATAAGGCTTATTAAAAATGATAATTTTCATACGGAATTTCAACTTCAGTGTATACAACAAAAAATAACGACGTTTTATTTAATAGAGAAATGTTGTTATTTCTCGTATAAATCTCAACCAAGCCCTAAGATCGATTAAAGTATATCATGTAAGGAAAGTTGAAGAGTGTGCCTGCGTGGCATACATTTTATTCGTCAGCTACATAAGGGAGAACCTGCACAATGGGTTATCAGAAGATCGTAGTTCCTGCAGATGGTAATAAAATTACAGTCAATGCAGACCTGTCACTGAATGTACCAAACCATCCGATCATTCCTTTCATTGAGGGTGACGGTATTGGTGTGGATATTACACCAGCAATGAAAGCAGTGGTAGATGCTGCGGTTTTAAAAGCTTATGGTGGCAAACGTTCGATCGAGTGGATGGAAGTATATTGCGGTGAAAAAGCCAATAAAATTTACGGCACCTATATGCCTGAAGAAACATTCGAAGCCCTGCGTGAATTTGTTGTCTCAATTAAAGGCCCTTTAACCACGCCGGTTGGTGGCGGGATCCGCTCACTAAACGTCGCATTACGCCAGGAACTGGACCTGTATGTCTGTGTACGTCCAGTACGCTGGTTCGAAGGAGTACCTTCACCTGTCCAGCATCCTGAATTAACAGATATGGTGATCTTCCGTGAGAACTCGGAAGATATCTATGCCGGAATCGAGTGGAAAGCCGGTTCTCCGGAAGCTAAAAAAGTTATAAAGTTTTTAAAAGAAGAAATGGGTGTAACCAAGATCCGTTTTGAAGAAAATTGTGGTATCGGTATTAAGCCTGTTTCTAAAGAAGGTACGCAGCGTCTGGTACGTAAGGCTATTCAGTTTGCAATTGATAATGATAAACCGAGTGTAACGCTTGTGCACAAGGGTAATATCATGAAATATACTGAAGGTGCATTTAAAGAGTGGGGCTATGAAGTTGCACTTGAGCGCTTTGGTGGTGAACTGCTAGATGGTGGTCCGTGGGTTAAAATTAAGAATCCTAAGACTGGTAAAAATATTATTATTAAAGATGTCATCGCTGATGCATTCCTGCAACAGATCTTAATGCGTCCGGCAGATTATTCTGTGATTGCTACGCTAAACCTGAATGGGGACTACATTTCTGATGCACTTGCAGCAGAAGTTGGAGGCATTGGTATTGCGCCGGGTGCAAATATCGGTGGGGCAATTCAAGTATATGAAGCGACTCATGGTACTGCGCCTAAATATGCCGGACAGGATAAAGTCAACCCGGGTTCAATCATTCTTTCTGCTGAGATGATGCTGCGAGATATGGGCTGGACAGAAGCTGCTGATCTGATTATTAAAGGAATTGCTGGCGCTATTGCGGCCAAGACTGTGACTTATGACTTTGAGCGTCTAATGCCAAATGCAACACTTCTGCGCTGTTCTGAATTCGGGCAGGCAATTATTGAAAATATGGGCGAGTAATTTCTATTTTCCCCAATAAAAACCCGCGACAATCGCGGGTTTTTACTAGAAATCTATAACTCCAGATTTGCTTCTTCTACAGAGACTGCTTTACCGATACTATAAAAGTGTCCTCCTGCTACATGATGAATGGTTCGCCACTCTTTATTTGCATCTTCAAAGTGCCAGCGGCCCTGACTGAAAACCCTATTATCTGCATAGGCTGCAATAACCTTTCCAATAAACAGATCATGTGCCTGCTGGATATGGGGTTCCGGAATTAATTCACATAGTAACCATGCTGAACAGTCTGCAACCACGGGAAGATCGGAGTTTTCGAACTGGAACAGCTTAACCTGACAAATCTCCAGCTTATTAGGTTCAGTCATCTTGCTGGTAGTGCCGAGTTTGTATACGAGTTCCAGTTGTTTAAGAGTGGGAATCTGTAAGGCGAAATAACCCGAATTCTCAATAAGCTGCCGGGTTTTTGTACTTTTATTCAGCACTACAGTCACTTTGGCTGGATCGAACTCAAGTGCACATGCCCATGCAGCAGCCATCACATCTGTCTCTTTATGGTCTTTACTCGAGACTAAAACAGTAGGACCATGTGTCAGCAGACGATAAGCTTTCTCTAGGGGAACATGTTGAATGTGTGGATTTAACATCTGCATTCTCAGTAAAACAATTTTGCCCAGCCTAGCAGAAAAAGTCTTAAGATACAGAGCAAAGAACGTAGGAAAAATCTTATGAAAATGTATCAGGTTGATGCTTTTAGCACAGAACTTTTTAAGGGAAATCCGGCTGCTGTGCTTGTATGTGAAGAGTGGTTAGATGATAAGATTATGCAAAACATTGCATTGGAGAACAACCTTTCAGAAACTGCCTTCGTCAAAATAATAAATGATGAAAATTATGAGATTCGCTGGTTTACTCCAAGTGTTGAAGTGGATTTCTGTGGTCATGCTACCTTAGCCAGCAGTTTTGTTCTTTTTAAAGATTTTACCACCACAAAAACGATTCATTTTCATGTAAAAGACCTAGGAGTCTTTATTGTCACACAAGGACAAGATGGCAAAATCACCATGAATTTTCCAGTACGTGTACCTGAGCCCTTGCCAGATTATCCTGTCTTGTTAAATGAGGTAGTAGATTGCCCTTTTAATGAAGTTTATGTAAACCAGCAAGCTTTTATTTTGGTCTGTGAATCTGAACAGGCTGTACGTGATGCAAAACCAGATTTTAATAAAATTAAAGAATTGGCAGCAGCCTATCAGCGCAGCACAGCAATCACTGCCGCTGACCTTGATATTTCCATTACCAGCAAGGCACAGCATTATGATTACATTGCTCGTTATTTTGCACCGCATAAAGGGATTGATGAAGACCCTGTAACAGGTTCCATGCATACTGGTCTTGCTCCACTCTGGGCCGATAAACTTTCAAAACGGCAACTGGTTGCCTATCAGGCTTCTGCTCGCGGCGGATTACTGTACTGTGATTTAAAAGATAATCAACGTATAGAAATTTCTGGTTATGCGAAGCTATATATGGTTGCAGAAATCTTTTTAGACTAGAGATATACTTTTCAACCTGGAAATTATCATTCAAGGTTCTCGGCCTCGGGAACCTTTTATTTTTATATTTTGCTTGTTTAATAATTTTTACTGTAGTAATTAAAAAATGCTTTTATTTATACCGCAGACTGAACAGATTAAATAAAGGGTAAATATAGGCACTATAATAAATGCATGAAAATAGATGGGTTATTAATATAGTGACTAAAATCATTTGCTTATAATTTTTATTCCAATCTAATATCTAAAAAACCGAAATAGCCAGCTAGAGCTTTAAGTAGATTCATGACATCAGAATTTACTAAAACTATCAGGAAGATAAATAAGTATAGCGGTTTGATCCTTTCATCAAATTGGTCTTCATTTAAACTGCTAATTATATATTTAAAAATGATTAAGCATTACAAACAGATCGGTAGTAATTTTGATGCTATAAAATTGTTAAAAAGGCTAGGTGTTTGAGACAGACTATAGTCAAATATGCCACCTTAAAAGAATGCACCGGCAACTAGATGGAGTTTGGGAATGAATATACCCCTAATCATTAATATTGTGGTCTTTATCGGGTTGATATTTTTGCTTGCCCAAACACGCAAAACCACATGGAGCCTGTCTAAAAAAGTACTTGCTGGTCTTGTTCAGGGGGTTATATTTGGACTCGGATTACACGCCGTGTATGGCGCAAACCACCCAGTTCTAGCCGAATCTATCAGTTGGTTTAATATTGTGGGCAATGGCTATGTGAAGTTTTTGCAAATGGTCGTGATGCCACTGGTCTTTGTTTCTATCTTAGGAGCTGTGGCAAAATTACATCAGGCTTCATCATTAGGTAAAATCAGTTTCTATTCAATTGGAACCTTATTGTTTACCACTTTAATTGCGGCCCTAGTCGGGGTTTTCGTAACCAATCTATTCGGTTTAACTGCTCAGGGCCTGGTACAGGGAGCGGCCGAAACGGCCCGTTTAAATACTATTCAGTCTGATTACGTTGGGAAATTAACCGATTTAAGTGTGCCACAATTGATTTTATCGTTTATTCCGAGTAATCCTTTTGCCGAGTTGACCGGTGCTAACCCGACCTCAATTATCAGTGTGGTGATTTTCGCCATATTCTTAGGTATGGCTGCATTAAACCTGATGAAGGATGATGTGGTAAAAGGCCAGCGAATTCTGAATGCCATTCAGACTTTGCAGGCTTGGGTAATGAAACTGGTACGTTTGGTTATGACTTTAACACCGTATGGCGTTTTTGCTTTAATGACAAAAGTAGTAGCCAGTTCTAACCTTGCTGATATTTTAAATCTGGGTGGCTTCCTGATAGCCTCATATGTGGGTTTGGCCATCATGTTTGCTGTACATGCTGTTATTTTACTTCTTACTGGCATTTCTCCAGTAAAATTCTTTAAAAAGGTAGCACCTGTACTGACATTCGCTTTTACCAGCCGATCAAGTGCGGCCAGTATTCCTTTGAATATTGAAGCGCAAACTCGCCGGTTGGGCGTTCCAGAGTCGATTGCTAGTTTTTCAGCCTCCTTTGGAGCCACGATTGGTCAAAATGGCTGTGCAGGTTTATATCCGGCCATGCTGGCAGTGATGGTCGCACCAACTTTAGGAATCAATACTCTAGATCCGATGTGGATCGCATCACTGGTTGGAATTGTGACTTTAAGTTCAATCGGTGTAGCCGGAGTGGGTGGCGGAGCAACTTTTGCAGCGCTGATCGTATTGCCGGCTATGGGCCTGCCAGTAACTTTGGTGGCGCTCCTGATTTCTATCGAGCCTTTAATTGATATGGGCCGGACTGCATTAAATGTAAATGGTTCAATGACAGCCGGTATTGTTACTAGTCAACTGATGGGCCAGACCGATAAAAGTATTTTAAATAGCCGTGAAGAAATTGAACTGGCACATCATTAATATTGCTATACCAAGATATTTACAGGCATATTTTCTATACACTGAGCCGTTGAAATAAGCGGCTATTTTTTTAGAATAGGCTGTTAAATATAACAATCATTACCTATGATGATGAATAAATAGCTTCACTGAGCTGAAATAATTGGAATAATTATGTTAACGCGGTTTAAGACTCTTACTCTCTCATTATGTCTTCTCGGTTTAAATACAGCAGTATTTGCACAGCCGATTCTGGTTAAATCCCAGCAAAAAATCGAGGAATACAAACTGGACAATGGCTTCCGTGTTGTACTTGCCCCGAATGATAAAGAAAATAAAGTTTATATCAACACAATTTATTTGACCGGTTCCCTGAATGATCCGCAAGGAAAAGGAGGGCTGGCTCATCTTTTGGAACATTTGGCTTTCAAAGGTACTCAAAATGTAAAAGGTGAGGAGTTTCAGCGGCGTCTGGACCAATATACATTAATGACAAATGCCAGTACTGACTATTACTCTACTCGTTACCTTAATATTGTCCGACCTGACAGCAAAGCCCTGAATGAAGTTTTGTATCTTGAAGCAGAGCGAATGGATAAGCTGGTACTACAGCAAAAGTTTATTCCCTCTGAAATCGAGATTGTAAAACGTGAGCGCGAAATCCGTCTGGACCAGCCCTTCGCCGTGCTCATGGACCAAATGTGGAAATCTGCTTATGGCAACCAGTATCTTGGGCGATTACCAATTGGAGATCTAGAAGAACTTAAATCAATCCGAATGGATGAGCTTAACCGCTTTTACCGTACCTGGTATGCGCCTAACAATGCAGTCATGGTTATTGCCGGAAAATTTGACAAGGCAGCCATATTAAAAACGATTGATCAGCAGTTCAGTCCAATTCCAGCACGTTCAGTGCCTGAGCAGGTTAAAGTGCCAAAACTGGACTCGACCCAGATCAAGAACCGTAATTTTATTGTCAGAAAAGGCAGCGATCTGGCCAAGTTCCATATTTATATGGATGGAAAAAATACCAAAATTCAGCCGGCACTGGCATTGGCACCATATTTGTACACCATGCAGCCAAGCGGCCATCTTTACCAGAGTATGGTCGAATCCGGATTAAGTACTGCTGTCCAGTCTACTACCTGGTTAGATCAGGATTTTAATCTGGTCTTTATGGGAGCTATTTATGCGCCAAGTCATGATGAAAATAAAGTTGAAAATACTTTGCTTTCCAGTGTAGAGAAAAACCAGAATTTCAATGATACAGAGCTAAAACGGGTTCAAAGTCTGATGCAGAATCAGGCAGACAGTATTATGAACAATGCGACTGCTATTGGTTCACGGCTCAGTGATTATGTTGTTTCAAGTCAGGGTAACTGGAACCAGTATTTCAATGATTTACAGGCCGTGCGTAATTTAAACACTGCCGAGCTGAACCAGACCCTGAAAAGCTTTCTGGTACCGCAACACCGGATTTCAGGTGACATCAAGCCTACACCAGAAGAACAGAAGAAGGCACTGGAACAAAAGCAGGCTGCCGAGCAGCCAAAAACACTTGATCAGCAGGCAGTATCAGCTGAACCCTTGCTTGACGCCAGTGTTTACAAGCAACAGGTTACCCAGTATCTGACTAACTCGAAACAGCTTCTGGATCAAGCTGAAAAGAAAATTCAGCGGGGAACCCTCAAAAATGGCATGCAATATGCGCTGTTTCCAACCGCTACTCGTGATGACAAAACTTACGCCACTATTACCCTGCAATTCGGTGATGAGAAAACGCTTTTTGACCGTGGAGAAACTCTGGAACTGATGGCCTATCTGCTACTAAGAGGAACAGATCAGTACAGTTTACAAGACATTGCAGACCGTTCGATAGAAGCCGGAGGCCAGGCCAGTGCCAGTGCGGATGAAAACGGTATTGTGATCCGGATACAGGCAAAAAAAGAAAAATTTGATGATTTTTTCAGATTTGTAATTGAGTTGCTGAAGAAACCCAAATTTGAGCAGTCACAGTTTGATCTGATCAAATCACAAACTCTCGCTACTCTGGACAGGCCTTATACTGAGCCTGATACCGTTGCTGCTTTAACTATGGGACGTTTAATTGAAATTTATCAGCCGGGCGACCTGCGCTATCATTTTGAACCTGAACTGGCGAAATCCAAAATACAGGCAGCCAAAGTAGAGCAGGTCAAACAGCTATATCAGCAGTTCTTTGCCATGGACCATGCTCAGGTCGCAGTTACTGGTGAATTTAAGCCTGAACAGACTAAAAAACTGTTGCAGCGTGAACTGGGTCACTGGAAGGGGGGCCAGCCTTATAAAAAGCTGACCTCTGAACATAGGGTATATCAAGCACGAAAAGTACATGTGCTTTCTGAGCAGCGTGAATTTGGCAACTACCAGAGCATACTGACTTTTCCGGTAGGGGTGGACCATCCTGATGCACCTGCACTGATCATCTTTAGCCATATTCTGGGCAATTCTCAGTTATCATCACGCCTGGCACAAGAGCTACGTGAAAAGAATGCACTGGTTTATGGCTTTGGTAGTGATTTACAGCTTGATCCGGATGCAGCGGTTGGAGGATTAAGTATTGAAGCAAATTATACAGCCGGCCGTTCTGCACAGGTGTCGCAGTCGGTACATAAAGTACTGAATGATCTTCTGAAGCAGGGCGTAACCGAGCAGGAACTTGAAGCAGCCAAAGCTGATATTATGAAACAGCGCATTACTGCACTGGAAGATGAGCGTAATATCCATGCCATGCTAAATAGCCAGCTGGAGCGCGGCAAAAAAATGGAAAGCCGTGCAAAGCGTGATATGGCTATTGCCGGTTTGAATAAAGCTGATATTGATGCAGTAATTCGTAAATACATCAAGCCGGAGCACTTGGTTGAAGTGATGGCAGACCAGTATGGTCAGCCTCAGAAAGGCTCCTAAATGAAATATGAAATAAGCCAGTTATGGCTTATTTTATCTTAAAGAATATAAATGTATACGCAGGCTGGCTATTAAAAGCCAGCCTGTTTTTTTACAGACGGTAGAATTGCCGTGCATTATCATAAAAAATATTTTTCAAAGCGCTAGCATCATAACTTGCCACAATATCACTATAAGCATCGATCAGACTAACCAGACTGGTGCTTACTTTATCCATGGGAAAATTGGAGCCAAACATTACCCGGTAAGTCCCGAAACTCTTGAGTGCGTGTAGAATCATTGGACTAAGCAGATCGATCATTTGCTGTTTGCTGGCCAGACGTTTATCTTTATGAAACTGATGTCCTAAAACCGGCATCATCAGTCCGGACATTTTGGTATAAACATTTGGGCAGGTAGCAAGTTCTGCAATATCTTCCTGCCATTGATAAAAAATATTGTCACGACCGGTCTGGGTCAGTCCGGTATTTTTTCCGACTTTTCCAAATATACCCGCAGGTGTTCCAAGATGATCTAAAACAATCGAAGTTTCTGGAAACTGGCGTGCCAGCTGAATCAGGTCCTGAAGCTGGGTAGAGTAGACCCAGGCATCAAAACTGAGCTGGTGTTGAGCCAACTGCTCAAATCCCTTTAAGAATTTTTTATCAGTATAAAGATGGGGCTGATCTGCCCATGCCAGAATACCTTTATCTTCATGTACAGCTCCCATTCGGCGTATACCGCGCAGCCGTGAAGAATTCTTTGCATGGAGTTTGAGAATCTTTTTAAAATTACTCTGACGCGGGTCAGCTGTTGCCACAACGGCACCCAGTTGAGTACGGGTTGTATCAAAAGGCAAGGATTCAATAAAACGGGTTTCGCTGACTACTCCTTTACCTCGGCCATCATGCCAGTGAGCTTCGATATGTACCACCTGCTCAGCCTGATAGGGACCAAGATCCTGCTGGTAATTCTGGGGGAGGTAAGGAGAAGTTACATAGACAGTTTGACCTAAACTCTCGATCAGTTCTTTAGGTTTAACCAGGCGTATAACTTTGTCGAGTACAGCTGGATACCTACCAAAAACTTTAACTGCCATACGGGCACTATGTGGAGTATTGAGTGGATCCCACTGGTGAATATGTGAATCAATAAAATTAAAACCCAGATCTTGCATAATCATTCCATGTTGTTTTTATTTCTGAATATCCTGACCACAGATTATGATGAATCATCTTTTTATTCTAGATAAATCTGTAAACATAAAAAAAGCCCCGCAGGGCCTAAACAATGATTTCAATGGTCATGCTTGTGATCATGTTTATGAGTATGGAACTCCTCATTTTTACGAAAACGCAGATAGTTTTCAAACTGTTCGCAATATTCATCAAAGTTATCTTCCAGCATCATTTGAAACTGCTGAATCAGATAGGACATAACCTGTTCTTTCGCTTCACGCATCTCGTTGCCATCTTTAAAATTGTTAGCTGCAACCCATGTGTTAAAACGGGCAGCAGCAAATAACATGGCCGCACTAACCTGACCACGAAGTTCTGCAGGATTGGCTTTTTCACCTTTGGGAGGACGGCAAAATTCATTGGCCTGTCTAATAAATTCATCGGCACGTTCAAAGAAAGCAGCATTTAACACTTCTTCTTCGGTAACATCCGTTGCTTGAATCTTTTGAGACATGACATTTTCCAACTCAAAAATTTAATGTTCTATTATAGGCAAAGCCTTGCAGAAACTGAACCTTTGTCTTAATCTAAAAATAGCCTAAGCCTAGAATGAGGTAAACTCATGCAAGATGCCATTGCTGTACAAAGTCTGAAAAGTGACATAGCCTTATTACGCCAGCATATATGGCCACCTAATCACCTGGAACATGTGGAAGGTTTGCCTATTTACTATGGTTCAAAATCTGAAGTGGCAGAATATTATCAGCAGTGGCAAGGCTTAATCGAGCGTGCTCAAGAAATGTTCCAGCCTTTTATGGAAGATGAAATTTTAGATGCAATTCATCTGCCCAGTCATTTAAATTTACCGCTTTTTTTCTTTCATGTAGACCGGATCCGTATTAATAAAACCCGCGCTAAAGAGTCTAAAACGTTTCGTGGTGTTGCCAGTCTGCTAGAGAAATGTGGCCAGTTCGAACCTGAACAGGTATTCGCTATGAAAGAGTGGCTGGAAAGTGATGATACCGCTGCACTGGTAGCACATCGTGAGTTTATTGACCTGCGTACCTATGTATTTCAGCACGGCCAGCGTGAATATACCCGTACCCGGTTTTATGTAAATGGCATTGTGCTGAGTGTAGAGCCTGACTTTAAACTGGTAGATGCCCGTGACAAGCCGCGCAAACAGCGCAGTGACAGCTATAGTGATCCACTGGCTGATAACGGGGTGTGGAAAATCTACGGAAAATATCGCTAGTTAATACATGCTGCCCAATCCTGAGCAGCATTTAAAATCAATATGACCTAAAAAAATTTATCTCAAGACTATAACCAGAAGGTTTGAGCAGTGCAGAATTTTTCTAGAGCTTGAGCTGCCTCACGTAAAGCAGATTCCTGCCTAGCCTTAACCCAGCCAGCGGCATACCAGGCAGTAGGTTGCTGTGCAGCTGCGTTACGGAAAACCTCTTCTGCAATAATTAGATCATTATAATGCCCGAGAGCCTCCTGCACCGGACGTAGCTGCTTTAGATAGTGCTGAACCTCTTTTTCAGAATATAAGCTGCTCACAAATTCAATACCATAACGTAAGCGTTTAGCGCGTTTGCGGGTACGATGCCGATCCTCAGCTTCGAGCTGCATAAATTGCGATGCATCATGTACGATCTGCTGATGCATCTTCTCCAAACTTTTTTTAATCTTTTTCTTTACTTTATTGGACTTATGCTGGTTTTCATGGGCAGAGCTGCCTGTATATGCAAAAGCCATCAGGTCGAGCAATGTGTTCATTACCATGGCTGAACGTACTACTGATCCAGCAGGATGTTCTGAATCATCAGATGCTGAGGGTAATTCAATAGTATTTAAACCTTCCTGGACAATCTGAGGCAGAATGTCTGCTTCTACTACATCGCGGTCACGTGCTGAACCAAGCTGGCTGAAGAGCTTACTCAGATTTTCTTCCCAGACAGGGTCTACAGCATCAGACCAGTTACTAAAAATCTTGAGGGCACTACGCAATCTGCGGATACCTACACGCGCCTGATGAGTATGTTCGGCATCAGCAACCTCTGCAGCAACTGCTGCCAGGTTTGGTAAAATTTGATCGAGACAGTTGGCCACGATTTTTCTTAAAACAGTATCAGTACTGTCTTCTTTCGATAATTCAATAGACTTGGCATGTACTGCTTTGGAGGCTTTTTGGCCGAGCGCCAGTAGCGTGCCCCGTTCAGCTTTACTTCTAACATCGAGCCAGAGTTGATATTTCTTGACCCAGCCTTGTGCAAAATGAATCAGGCTTTCAGCAGGGCCCTGTTTAAGTTCGAATTCAACTTCGTGAATAACATCGATATCATTTTGGGTACGGACTTCTCCCTGGTCGAGACATACTTCAATTTCTGCATTATTAAAGTTAAAAATCCGGTAGATTCGCTGCACATCAGTTTCAAACTGTAATTCCAGCTCGGTTACTTGGTTCCCCAGAGTATTTTCCAGAAGAGTTTGAGCTTCAGGATGTTCTGCAAAAAAGTTCAGATCAGGAAGTTCAGGCTCTTCACTACATATACCAAGATCAACTTCTGCTTCAATACGATGCAGATGATTTTTACCAGCTGCCTTAAAAGTTTGAACCCAGTCTTCACCTTCCTTGCGTAGCCGCAGCGCCATCCCATTTTTAGAAAGTAATCGTTCTGGTGTATCAAAGTATTTGGCTTGCAGGTGAATAGACTGTGCAGTATCTGGCTGCAAAGCCTGCTTGAGTGATTTTTGTTGAGCCTCAGGAATTTGAAATTTTAATTCGATTTCCAGCATTGAACAGTCTCCGAGTTCTCAATCACGCTAAAAAAATAGTGATATAAAATTTTAATCAGATCAGCTCTACCAGCTGAACAGCTATAAACATGAATTTTCACTATGACATAAAAAAAATAAACCACCAAATTTCCGGATTTAAAATAATATTATTAATTATTTGATTATATTAATTTATTTTTATTCATATATAAGCATATTGTATCTTTTTGCTATCTTGAATCTATAAAGATTACAATTCAAAATGCTCAGCTTTATTTTGCTCAAGAAATGCAGTAACGTGAAAGAAAATAAATAACCGGTATCAGGATGATTCCATGACAACTACACATTCAACCCATGAACTGAGCACAGAAATCAAATATCAGCTGCCAATACGTAATTATCACGAATTTTACAGGTTCTATCTGACAGAGCACCGTAATATTATGAGCCGACGTCTACATGTAGCTGGGAGCAGTACAGGTTTATTACTGCTCGGTGTAAGTTTGGTTAAATCTAAAAAACGTTATCTTCCACTTGCTTTGCTGGCTGGTTATGCTTGTGCTTGGGTAGGGCATTTTATGTTTGAGAAAAACAAACCTGCCAGCTTCAAACAGCCCTTATACAGCTTTATTTCAGACTGGCGTATGTTTGCCGATGTCGTGCGTGGTAATTTAAGTCTAAAAGATCGCCGCTACGATAAAATTGACTCATAAGCAGAGCTGATAAAAGCCTGAAATTTGTTATACTTTATTGATATTTTTATTTAAATTTAAAAGTGAGGTTTTATGCGCGGTCTATATCTCATTACCAATGATGATCCAATTGAGCTCTTACTGGAAAAATTGGAGGCTGCGCTAGCCACTCATCAAATTGAAATATTGCAGTACCGTCGTAAAAAAGTAGAAAAAGCTGACCAATTCCATGAAGTGGAACGGATTAAAGCCCTATGCGATTTTTATAAGGTTCCTTTGGTGATTAATGATGATATTAGACTGGCCGCACAGTTTGGTCTAGGCGTGCACTTGGGGCAGACCGATGGTGAAATTATAGAGGCGAAAACTCAGTTACCAGAAAATATGATCATTGGCCGGACCTGCGCTAACTCTATTGAACTGGCTGAACAGGCAACTGCAGATGGGGCAACCTATATTGCATTTGGTGCAATTTATGCGACTTCCAGCAAACCTGAAGCAGGTAATATCGGGCTGGAAACTTTAAAGCTGGCACGCCAGAAGTTTAGTCTGCCTATTTGTGCCATTGGGGGGTTAACGGTTGAAAATGCTCAGCCTGTGATTCAAGCTGGAGCAGACCTTTGTGCAGTCATTAGTGATATATTGGCATTGCCGGCCGAAGAAATTCCAGGCCGCGTACAGGCATGGGCTATTTTATTTGCAGAGACCCAGCCTGCTATATAAGCTGAATATTTTAATTTTATTGTGATTATTAGTTGAGACCTTCCATGAGCTTATCTCCAAAGCAAGAGCAGTTATTCAAGCAAGCCAGTAAACATATTCCGGGTGGCGTAAACTCTCCGGTGCGTGCATTTAATGGTGTAGGGGGAACGCCGGTCTTTATTAAAAAAGCTGCAGGTGCTTATCTTTGGGACGAAGATGATAAGCGTTATGTTGACTATGTAGGCTCATGGGGTCCAATGATCCTGGGTCATGCACATCCAGATATTATTCAGGCAGTACAAAATGCCGCTCAGGATGGTTTAAGTTTTGGTGCGCCTACTGTTCATGAAACTACACTGGCAGATATTATCTGTGAGATTATGCCATCTATTGAAATGGTGCGTATGACCAACTCAGGTACAGAAGCTACCATGACCGCGATCCGTTTAGCTCGTGGTTATACCGGTCGAGACAAGATTGTTAAATTTGAAGGCTGTTATCATGGCCATTCGGATTCATTACTGGTAAAAGCAGGTTCAGGTTTGTTAACCAAAGGGGAAGGCGAGCCGACCTCTAAAGGTGTACCAGCAGATTTTGCCAAACATACCTTAACTCTGCCTTATAACAATATTGCTGCTTTAAAAGAGTGTTTTGCAAAATTTGGCCATGAAATTGCTGGTGTCATTGTAGAACCGGTTGCAGGGAATATGAATCTGGTTAAGCCTATTGATGGTTTCCTGCAAGCAATCCGTGATGTCTGTGATGAATACAAGTCCGTATTTATCATTGATGAAGTAATGACAGGTTTCCGGGTTGCTCTAGGTGGTGCACAGGCTTATTACGATGTTAAGCCTGACCTCACTACACTGGGTAAAATTATTGGGGCCGGGTTACCCGTAGGTGCTTTCGGCGGAAAGCGCGAAATTATGCAATGCATCGCGCCTTTGGGTGGGGTATATCAGGCTGGTACATTATCTGGTAATCCGCTTGCCATGCGTGCTGGTATTGAAATGTTTAAAAATTTACGCCAACCGGGTTTTTATGAAAATCTTACAGTTAAACTCGAAAAACTGTTAACAGGTTTACAGCAAGCCGCAGATGAGATTGGTATACCTTTTAAAACCCAGCAGGCCGGCGGTATGTTTGGTCTGTACTTTACTGATCAGGAAGATATCACCAGTTTTGATTCAATGCTGGCCTGTGATGTAGAAGCTTTTAAAAAGTTTTTCCACGGTATGTTGAAACGTGGTGTTAATCTTGCACCTTCTGCTTTTGAAGCTGGATTTATCTCGGCAGCACATAGTGATGAAGATATAAATTTTACTATTCAGGCAGCAAAAGAAACATTTGAAGAAATGAAAGCTTAATAGTTTTGAAGTTATGCAGGAACAACCCGACTCTGGTCGGGTTTTTTAACCTATTTGCTCATGTGTGTTCTCAGTAAAGCAGAAATAATAGATTTTTTATTTAATCTATTCGTCAAAATCAAAAATTTCTAACGACTCTACGTAGGGTAAAATAAGATATTGATGAGCGAGTAAATGCTGTTTTAATTGTATATAGCCTATTTGACTAGACTGATAAATTTTCTTTAGTTCGTTCAGAAGTTCATCTATTTTGCTTTCATTCAACCTTGTGGTTTTAATAAAAAATAATAAACTTGCGCCTAGACCTATATACTCTAAGCCAAAATTTTGATCTAAGTGCTGAATCAGGCTAAAGGTCTCAAAAGGATTTAAATCACCAGCAAAGTAGCCATTAAGTTGTGCTGCAAATTTATAAGTTTCATTGGTAGTATCCACCAGTTTTACTTGAATAATTTCATCTAGAATCTGTTCAGGATATTTGTTGATTTTAATTAGAAGAGATAAATCCTGCTCACTATAATTGAACTTATTATACAGCCTGTTAATCTCTATTAGATGTTCAGGTTTTAAAAGTTGCTGGATATGATATTGAAACTCAAAGGGTTTGACATTATCCCAACTACTGTCCAGATCATCTTTAACAAGTTCAGTGGTATCGAAATATAGTCTGTCTTCCATGGACGCATGCATGGAAGTGTATTCACATTGTCCAATATCTTCTAAAAGAAAAAGTACTTTTTTGACAGAATTTTGTCTTTTAAGTTGGAAATATAGATCAAGGAGAGCTTGCCAGGATTTAACTTCATGAACAGTAGCAAAGCATATTAATTCCTGCGCCTCATCATTTATAAGAGGATCCTTTTTATTTTCAATATAAAGCGTGACCATAATAATATTTTTAAATTAATCTGTTTGCTTGAGAGATTTATATCATAAAAATAATGATCTCTAACTGAATAATACTAGCGTAAAAAATCCTCAAATTTATTAAATAACTGATATCTGAAATTTCTAAATTCTAATCCGGCCCATCAGTTATTATAATGAGTGCTTAATTCTTCTAAAGAGTCCTTAATGCTGTACGCGATGCCCAAGAAAATCCAGCTTGCCCGATCTCAAGCCAAATGGCAAATTTCATCATCAGGCTCGGTTTTGGTACTGGTTGGACTACATAATTTAAAAATGCAGGCTATGGTTCAGAAAACTGATCTTATGAGTAATCTTGTTCAAATCAATAATAAGGCTGTAACTTTAAATATTCCTGTGGTCGACCTGTATGGCGATGACCTGATACAAGGTATGCAGCAGCTTGGTGAATATACTTCCACTCATCCCCAGTTAGTCTTCGCAGGACAGGTAACACCGATGCTCAAACAGATTCTGCCGCATCTGCAAAGTGTGACGGATCAACTCTGTATTGTAGATGATGCCATCTTGCTGGCTAATCAGGAACAGCATATTCAATGGATAGAAAATATCTCGAAAGAAGGTTTGCACCATATGAACAGTTATAGTTTAACCCGGCTTTGGGATTTGAGTGCTCCATCAAGTTATATAGTTTCAAGCTGAGAAGTTATAGCTACAGTAAAGGCGCTGGAGACAAAATGGCTCAAAAGGAAGGCGCTGAAGATTAATCCATAGACTGATTTAAAATATAATGGCTTGAATGCTGTTAACATGATGAGGTTCTTAAATATATGGTGTGCATGAGGATGCGGGCGTTTGTTAGGCAGATCTATTTAAATATAGTTTCCTAAGTGAATTGCTCGATTATATTTTGCAGTTAGCAAAGATTTTGGCTCTGATTGAGCAGTTTTCTTAACATAATCGGAAATTTCATCACCAATTGCCTAAATGCGCATTGTAATTATTCTCCAAGATTTCTATTATTGCCGGCTTGTTTTTAAATTCGCGATCGGAATAAAGCATTGGGTAATTTTCTAGCCGAACACCTGATTCATCGTGATGAAGACTTTATGGTAATTCATAAACCATCAGGCATACTCAGTGTTCCCGGTAAAGGTGAAGCATTGTCTGACAGCGTTCTGACACGTCTGGTCGCAATTGAACCTAAAACACTTTTAATTCATCGTCTGGATCGGGATACCTCGGGTATTCTGGTTTTCGGTTTATCCCGGCGTGGACAAAATTCAATTGCCAGACAATTTCAGGAACGCCAGACAACGAAAACCTATCAGGCGCTGGTAGCAGGGCATCTGCAAGGTGAAGGAACTATAGATGTTCCTGTCGTTTATGATCCAGCTCATCCGCCTTTGCATATTGCAGATGCTCATCATAATAAGCCAGCATTGACACATTGGCAGGCAATTGAGCAATTCGAAATAAACGGTCAGCAGGTGACGCGTGTCAAACTGGTTCCAGTTACCGGTCGTTCGCATCAGCTTCGTGTACACATGCAGTATCTTGGCCATGCTATTGTTGGCGATACCTTATATGCAGATCTGGAGCAGCAACAGTTGATGCCCCGTTTATGCCTGCATGCCGAGCAGCTGGGATTTGCGCATCCGCAGACCGGTGAGGCTTTAAATTTCTATTGCCCGGTCCCATTTTAAATAAAATACATATTTTCGAGATTTATTAGAGTTCTCTTTCGGGCGAGCTTTATGCCAAAATACATTGCTTAAAGACTACATAAACATACTCAAAAACTATCGAGTTTGAGTTTTAAAATGTAGTGCTAACTTGAAATAAAGGTGGAAAAATTGCAGCAGTTCGCTATTGGTCAACGTTGGTTATCAGATACAGAGACAGAACTCGGTTTAGGTGTTCTTATTGATGTTGATGAGCGATCGATCAGCATTTTATTCCCAAAAAGCGATGAAACTCGTGTTTATGCGCGAAATAATGCGCCATTGTCCCGTATCATTTTCAATATTAATGATGAAATTCAGGATCAGGAAGGCCATAAATGGCTGGTCGAGTCGCTTGAAGACCGCCACGGGGTAGTTCGTTATAATGTTGTCCGTACCTTGGAAAATGGTGAACAGGAACGCAAAGCGCTGAATGAAACCCGTGTAGGTGCCCAGATTCAGCTTTCCAAGCCTTTAGACCGACTGCTGGCTAGTCAGATTGACTATAAAGAGTGGTATGACCTGCGTATTGAAGCACTCATCATGCAGGCACAAATGCAGACCAGCCCGTTACGAGGGCTGATTGGGCCCCGAGTCGGGCTTATTCCTCACCAACTCTATATTGCCCATGAAGTAGGACAACGCTTTGCACCACGTGTTTTACTGGCCGATGAAGTCGGATTGGGTAAAACAATTGAGGCTGGCCTGATTATTCACCAGCAGCTTAAAACTGGTCGTTCTGAACGTATTTTAATTCTAGTACCGGATTCACTGCAATATCAGTGGATGATTGAAATGCGTCGCCGTTTCAATCTGCAATTTTCGCTATTTGACTTAACCCGTACTGCCGCGATCAAGGAACATGATCCTGAGTTAAATCCGTTTCTGACCGAACAATGCATCATTGCCAGTATTGATCTGATGATTGATCATGATGACCTACGTGAACAGGCGGTAGAAGCCGGTTTCGACTTACTGGTTGTCGATGAGGCACATCACCTGATGTGGAGCGAAGAAGAAGGCGGGAATGACCGTTATGACCTGATTGAGGAACTGGCTGAAAAGACCCCGGGCGTGCTGCTATTAACTGCAACACCTGAGCAGTTAGGGGTAGAGAGCCATTTTGCTCGCCTACGTCTGCTTGATCCTCAACGTTTCAGCTCACTAGAACGTTTTCTGGATGAAGAAGCGCAGTACCAGCATACAGCTCAGATTGCTGAAGTCTTAATGTCTGATGAGCCGCTTTCTGAACAGCATTTAAATGCTGTTCAAGACCTGTTGGGCCACCAGATTGAAGACCAGCCTGAACAGCGTTTCCGGGCCATTCACGAGTTACTTGACCGTCATGGCACTGGCCGTATCCTGTTCCGTAATACGCGGGAGGCCATCCAGGGCTTTCCAGGTCGTGACTGCCGTCCGGCACCGTTGCCAGCACCTGAAACCTGGTCAATGGACGGTAAACTTCGCGAACAGATGTGGCCGGAAGAAGGTCAAATCGATGGCGCATGGATGGAAAGTGATCCGCGCGTTGCATGGTTAATGGAAATGCTGCGCAAAGACTTGAAACATAACAAGGTGTTGCTCATTGCTCGCAGCGGGCCTGTAGTTGAAGCGCTGGAAAATGCGTTACGTCTACATGCAGGTATTCGTACAGCCATGTTCCATGAAGGCATGAGCCTGCTGGAACGTGACCAGGCTGCTGCATATTTTGCTGAAGAAAGCTATGGTGCGCAGATTCTGCTCTGCTCAGAGATTGGTTCTGAAGGGCGGAACTTCCAGTTTGCATCTGACCTGATTTTATTCGATTTGCCTGCGAATCCCGATGTTCTGGAACAGCGAATTGGTCGTTTGGACCGGATTGGTCAGCAGAACCGTATCCAGATTCATGTACCTTATCTGGTGGGTACAGCTCAAGAGCGTATGTTCCGCTGGTACAATGAAGCATTGAATATTTTTAGTAATATTTCACCAGCTGCACAGACTCTGCAGGAAAATTTTATTGTTGAGCTGAAGGATTGTTTACTGTCTGATCAGGGGCAAACCTTTGAAGATTTACTGGAAGAAGTGAATGTACAACGTCAGGCACTGGAGAGTGAACTGCAGGCCGGTCGTGACCGCTTGCTGGAATATAACTCTTGTCGGCCAATTGTTGCACAGGAGATTGTTCAGGCACTTGAAGATTATGATGACAATACCACTTTGCCAATGTTTATGAAGCGTTTTATGGCTTCAACCAATATTGATTTTGATGAGCAAAGTAATGGTACAGTAATCATTAAACCAACTGACCAGATGCAGGTTCAAGGTCTGACTCTAGATGAAGAAGGCATGACTGCAACCTTCTACCGCGATCAGGCCCAGATCCGTGAAGATGCTCAATATCTGACACTTGAGCATCCATTTACTGAAAGTGTAATGGAAGTGATCCGTACACAGTCTTTCGGGAGTACCAATGTTGCAGTACTTAAGTCGAATGCATTAAAGCAGGGCTCAGTATTGCTTGAAATATGGTTTAAGGTCGATGTAGTAGCGCCAAAGGCATTAAATTTACAGTCAAGTCTGCCAAAACAGTTGGTACGTGTATTACTGAGTGAAAATGGCCAGGATTTATCTGAAAAGATTGATCCTTCGATTTTGAAACCTTATCTGCATCATCTGGATGGTAATAGTTGCCGTCAGGTGGTCAAGGCACGCCGTGAAGTCATTGATGCACGTTATAAACAGGCGCTGGATATTGCCAGAGTTGCATTGCCTGAGCTTAAGCAGCAGGCAAAAGAAATTTATGGTAGCAAATGGCAGTATGAAATTGACCGTCTGAGTTATCTGAAACAGTTTAACCCTAGTATCCGGCAGGACGAGATTGAACGATTGCAAAAACTGCAAAGAGAAGGCTTGAACTTGCTTGATGGCCTATCGGTTACGCCAGAAGCAATTCAGGTGCTGGTTGTTGTTAAACCTTAAAAATATTTAAAGAAAGAGCTTCCTTGGTAGAGGCTCTTTCTTTGTATAAGTATTTTGTATTTATGCCTGAGGTAACTGAAACAGGCAACGCCCCAGCTGCTCTATTTCATGGTCAAATTCATATTCACTGTTTAGCATGCGATAACGGTTCTTTAGACCTGCATAGGCAGGATGAGCTGCATCTACATAGACCCAGACATGTGATCGGGCCGGAAGGGTTGCTAAATTAACTGCTTCTAATGCTGGCCGTTTGATGGCTATAGCTATAAAAGGATTAATATAGGCGTACGATAGGGCATAATCTGCCTCCTGTTCAGAAGCAACAATAATATCTGCGTCAAATTTCTCACAGTTTTGATGGATAGTTTCTAAAATACAGGATTTAGGCTGAGACAAATCCAGTTGTATATTCTGCTGCCGAAGTTTAGGGAAAGTATTGATCAGGCGCATTTCAGCTCCTTTAAAACTCACCAGATGGATTTTTTATAGCTGTTTTTACCGCAAATAACTACAATGAAAGCGTAAATAAATGCAGTAAATATTTTAAATAACCAGATTTAAACTGAATTTTTGGAAAGAAGAAAGCGGCCTATTTAGCCGCTATTTTCACTGCTCTATAAAAAGATTATCGAATTTTTGATTCATCCAGATGACGGGCACCTTCAAGAATCATTCTGATCATGATCATAGTTTGCTCGGCAATTTCCTGCCGGTCACTTGATGGCAAATTAATAACCTGTGCACCCATATTAAACACCAGCTGTGTTATAGCTTTTGCTGCTATATCTGGATGTGCCATATTGCTATGATTTAAGCGTTCCAGTCGCACCAGATCTTCCTGGAGTTCTTGCTGGAAAAAGTTGAGCTGTCGGTCAACTGCTGCCTTATAAGATTGTGAACCAGTATAACCTTCGCGTAATAGCAGGCTGAGGTTACCTTCATCTGCATCTAACTGCTCTATAAATACGTTCACTGAACTCCGAATAATACTACTCTGTTTCAGAGCCTTAAGACGTGCCTGGTGTAGAATCTGACGTAATACAATACCCGAACGTTCAATCAGGGCAATTGCCAGTTCATCAATATCCTTGAAATGCCGATAAAAACTGTTAGGTGCAATTCCTGCTTCACGCGCAACTTCGCGCAGACTTAAAGAAGAAATACTTTTTTGTGGACCAATCAGATTTAAAGCCGCCTGAAACAGTTCTTCCTTGGTAATGGTTGCTTTTCTCCCGACCGTACGTACAGGCATTTTTTCATGCAGAACAGTTTCTGCATGAGTATCTAGCTCTAGTTCGGCCGAAATTGAAGATGCGCTCATATATTTCAATACATTGAAAGAGTGATTCTATTATAGCGGTAGAGCGTAACGTTGTGAAACGAATACAGCAGATAAACTTATATACAAATGTATATACATGTGTATAATAATTAAAAACCACAGAGTTCAGATGTACTATGCAAGCTCTAAAAAAGCAACATTCGCCTTTATCCTTTTTAACTAGTTCCGTATTCGATACGGATGCAGCAAATTTCTGGCTAAAGAAACTAAATCCTTTATGGTCAGTTAACCAGTCATTAGGACAGATTGTGCATAAAGAAAAAGCGGCAAATGGCATATTCAGTCTGAAAATAAAGTGTAACCGACATTTTCGTATGGGGCAGGCGGGTCAGCATCATCCCGTATTTATAGAAATAGATGGGCGACGTTATGAACGTAGTTATAGCCTGCATCGTATAGATGAGCAGCATGTCTTATTAACTGCAAAACAGGTTGAACAGGGCGTAGTGAGTAACTGGCTGGCTAAACATGCTCAAGTAGGCGATCTGGTCGAATTCGGCCAACCCTATGGCGATATGATATTACCCGAAGCTTCAAATTTGGTGCTGCTGGCAGCCGGTAGTGGTATTACACCAATGTTAAGCATGATTGAAACGTGGGCAAAGCAGCCTGATGCTCTAGCTAAAGTTCAGTTGCTGTATTGGGTTAAAGATTATGAAGATGCAGCTTTTGAAGCAAACTTTAAAAAAGTTGCTGAGACAAATGAAAATTTCAGCTTCCAGATTTTTTATACTCAGCAGACAGATCAGCGTTTAAATACTGAACATTTATCTTTGGTAAGCCAGCCTGAACAGAGCGCGGTATACGCATGTGGTCCATCAGGTTTTGTCTCTCTGGCTGAAGAGCTATTCAGTCAGGCAGTGCTATTCAAAGGTGAGGCATTCAGTTTAAGTCAGGCTGATTCTTCTGATACAGGTTTCGTAAATATTACTTTGCTACAAAGCGAGAAAACAGTCGCCATCCCAAAAGGTCAGTCTATTTTGGCAGGTTTGGAACAAATGAACCTTAAACCAAAACATGGATGCCGTATGGGTATTTGTAATAAATGTGCATGTAACAAAGTGCAAGGTTCAACTAGAAATCTTGTGAATGGTGCTGAAAGTACCGAGCCTGGAAACCTGCTGAAACTTTGTGTGAGTTCCGCACAGACTGACCTTGTTATTGATCTTTGAGTGAGTTTGCATTATGAATATGTCAGTAAATTTTTCTACAGCAAAACCTATAAAAAACCAGTTTTTTAAAAATCCTAAAAATAGAGAGTTAACTGCAGATGAAATGAATCAGCTCGCCAAAGAGCTGGATGCCATCAAGCAGGAAGTATTAGATGATATTGGCGAGAAAGATGCCAAATATATTCGTCGTATTTATTCAACTATCCGCTATACCGGTGCAGCTGGACGTGCACTATTGTTTGCTGGCTGGTTTCCACCTGCTTGGGTACTGGGCACTGGCTTGTTAAGCCTTTCCAAAATTCTGGAAAATATGGAACTTGGCCATAATGTTATGCACGGTCAGTACGACTGGATGAATGATCCGAAATTCAATGGTCCGAAATATGAATGGGATATTGTAGGGACTTCTGAAAACTGGCGTCAGACACATAACTATAAACATCACACCTATACCAATATTAAGGGTATGGATGATGATATCGGATATGGCTTGTTACGTTTATTTCCAGAACAACGCTGGAAACCAGGCTTTTTATTACAGCCCCTATATAGTATTCCATTCTGCCTGTTGTTTCAGTGGGGTGTCGCTATCCAGAATCTTGAGATTGGTAAAGTCTGGATGAAGCGCAAATCAAAAGAAGAGTTTAAAGAAGAGTGGAAACCGTTACAGAAAAAAATTACTAAACAGTTGTTCCGAGATTATGTATTTTTCCCGCTAATTGCCGGACCAGCAGCATTACCTGTATTTACAGGTAATCTGGTAGCGAATGGTGTGCGCAACATCTGGACCTTCAGTGTAATTTTTTGCGGACACTTTACCAAGGATGTGGAAGTTTTTCCAAAAACTGTTCTGAAAGATGAGAGCCGTGGCCATTGGTATATGCGTCAAATTCGTGGCTCATCAAATCTTAAAGGCTCAGAAGCATTTCATATTTTAACAGGCCATTTAAGCCATCAGATTGAACACCATTTGTTTCCAGACGTACCTGCACGCCGTTACCGTCAAATGGCGCCTAAGGTTGAAGCAGTCTGTAACAAGTTTGGTCTGAATTATAATAATGCCAGTTTAGCCAAACAGTTTGGTCAAGTGGTAGGGCGTATTGTTAAATATGCTTTTCCCTTTAAGAAATAAAGTTAAAACAGTTAGACCAAGATATTGTAAAACCAATTTAAGCGTCTGCTTAACTATCACAAAGGCTATCTAAATAGATAGCCTTTCTTATTCTCTAAAACTCAAATTTTATTTTCTGTAAATAGAAAATACTGATGAATATACTCAGGATTGAGAAGTATGAAGAATTAACCTTTAATAACTTTCTAATTTATTTATATTTTTTAAAGTTAATATAGGAATTTTCAGATATTTATATAAGCCTTAGTTTTCTTGGTCTCTATGTAAAAAGAATTTTTAAAATTTAATATCTAGAAAGAAAAAACCGGTGTTAGTGTATAAAAAAATGCCTGAAAGAAATTAACTTTCAGGCAGTGTTAGCAAAAAATAGATTATCTGAACTGAATGGTACCGTTAGCATTAACTGTAACTTTAGATTCACCAGCGGCAACATCCTGTACAGGAGCAGCCTCAGCTGTAGCAAATTTTACCATACTGCTGCGCATTAAAGGCTGGGGGAAATAATTATTGGTATTCAGGTTTAAACTAACCAGATTATATGAGCCTTTATTCCATGCTTGCGAGAGCAGCTGTGCACGCTGCTGAAAGTTTTTGGAAGCTTCTACCATCAGCTCATTTTCAACTTTTTTGCGCTGCGCATCGGATACCGTAAAATTAATTGATTCTGTCTGGAATTGTTGCTGCAGTTCACTAATGAGTTGGCTGGTCATACGAAAATCTGTACCTTCCAGCTGAATTTCTGCACGACCACGCCACTCTTTGAGTTTACGACTATCATTGTCATATACCGGATAGGTTGTTTGTGAACCTGTTTCTACCTTAACCTGCGGATATTTACGCGCAATATTCATGGCCCAGTTCATTAACTGATTAATCTGTGTGGAAAGCTCGGCAGGCTGTTTACTACTTTTTTCTATGAAAAGTACAGCATGCATTTCATCATTTGAAATTTGACGGCTCGCTTCGGCCTGAATATTGACCAGGTTATAATTCAGTTTCTCATTTTCCTGAGCAAAAATATGAGTACTAAGAGCAGCAGTGGTAACTAAGGTGGCAAGAGCAAGATAACGCATGAGAGAGCCTTTTGTTCGTTTTAGAAAGTTTTATTGCTTTATATAAATATATTAATGATAACAAATGTTGAATTTTTGAAGAAATCGTAGTGGCTTTGTAATAGCCAAGTCAGCATTTTATAAAAAATATTTAAGGATAAATTTTTTATTATCAGTATTTTATAAAAGTAATAGCTTGTAATCATGAGTTGACCATTATGTATAGTTGATTTGGTAAATTCTTGAGCGTGTCACATACTCAATAGATAATTTTATTTAGTGCTTAACCTCTACGTTTTTTCCAATAAAACGCGGTTATGAAAGTACACAAAAAATGTTTTTTTTCTTTAAAAATTAGGTATCATCGCGCTCCTAGTAATAAGATATTAAAACCTTGTGTCTTCACTAGATTCTTAACAAGCACCGAGTCAAAGGACCAAAAGTCACCAGACTTATTTTCTTTTACCCTTATCAGAGATGGTAATCCGATATGAGCGTTACTTCTGTAAACCCTGCCACCAATTCCACCAACGAATATTATTTGACTCGCCAAAGTCAGATGGAATCGAATGTACGTAGTTATCCGCGCAAATTGCCGTTAGCGATCGCACAAGCACATGGTTGCTGGGTTACCGATGTGGAAGGTACAAAGTACCTTGATTGTTTAGCTGGGGCAGGTACATTGGCTTTAGGTCATAATCATCCTGCGGTGATTCAAAGTATCCAGGAGACACTTGCAAGTGGTCTTCCATTACATACACTGGATTTAACGACTCCTTTGAAAGATGCTTTTACTGAAGCACTACTGGCATCTCTGCCAGGTGGTCAGGAAGCTTACTGTTTACAGTTCTGCGGTCCATCAGGCGCCGATGCAACTGAAGCAGCGATTAAACTAGCAAAAACCTATACTGGTCGTAGCTCTGTTATCAGTTTTTCTGGTGGCTATCATGGCATGACACATGGTTCACTTGCCATGACAGGTAACCTGTCTGCTAAAAATGCAGTCAATGGTTTAATGCCGGGTGTACAGTTTATGCCGTATCCGCATGAATACCGTTGCCCATTGGGTCTAGGTGGTGAAGCGGGCGTAGACGCTTTAACTTATTACTTTGAACAGTTTATTGAAGATGTTGAAAGTGGTGTTACCAAGCCGGCGGCTGTTATTCTTGAAGCAATTCAGGGTGAAGGTGGCGTAGTTGTTGCCCCAACTAAATGGCTGCAAAAGATTCGTGAAGTGACTGAAAAACACAATATCGTGTTGATTCTGGACGAAGTTCAGGCAGGCTTTGCGCGTTCAGGTAAGATGTTTGCCTTTGAGCATGCTGGAATTGAACCTGATGTTGTGGTGATGTCTAAAGCAGTTGGTGGTAGCTTGCCACTTGCAGTTTTAGGTATTAAGCGCAAGTTTGATGCATGGCAGCCAGCAGGCCATACTGGTACATTCCGTGGTAACCAACTGGCCATGGGTACAGGCCTTGCGTCACTTCAGGTTATTCAAGAGCAAAATCTTGCACAGAATGCTCATGATCGTGGTGAGTTCTTGCAGTCTGAACTGAAAAATCTGGCAGCTGAATTTCCATGTATCGGCCATGTACGTGGTCGCGGCTTGATGATCGGTATTGAAATCGTTGACGAGCGCCAGCAGCCAAATCATATTGGTGCTTATCCTGCTGATGGTCAACTGGCTGCTGCAATTCAGGCAGCGTGTTTTAATCATAAACTGCTGCTTGAAAAAGGTGGTCGTAACGGTACAGTAATTCGTTTACTTTGTCCGCTGATCATTACTCAGGAAGAATGTGTAGAAGTAATTGCTCGCTTTAAGAAAGCAGTTGCTGAAGCTCTTGTTGCAGTTCGAGGCGCATAATTCATGGTAGATTTTGCAGAACACCGTAAAGCGTTACTCTGCAATGATGCTCAATCCATTGCTGACTATGAGTCAGCAATGGAACAGGCGACTAAAGCCGTAGCAGCATGGTTGCAAAACGATAAAATGTATACTGGCGGCAGTATCAAGGAACTCCGTGAAGCAATCGCCTTTCATCCTTCTAAAGAAGGGTTGGGTGTACAGAAATCGCTTGAACGTATGGTTGAGCTTTTTCTGAATAAAAGTCTGAAAGTACACCATCCACATTCGCTGGCGCATCTGCATTGCCCAACTATGGTAGCAAGCCAGATTGCTGAAGTACTCATCAATGCAACTAACCAGTCAATGGATTCATGGGATCAAAGCCCAGCCGGTTCATTGATGGAAGTGCAACTGATCGACTGGTTACGCCAAAAAGTAGGCTATGGTTCAGGTCAGGCAGGTGTATTTACCTCAGGTGGTACACAATCAAACTTGATGGGCGTATTACTTGCGCGTGATGCCTGCATCGCGAAAAACTGGAAAGATGAAAACGGTAATCCGTGGTCTGTTCAGCGTGATGGTATTCCTGCAGAAGCAATGCGTAATGTCAAAGTCATCTGTTCTGAAAATGCACATTTCTCTGTGCAGAAGAACATGGCAATGATGGGGATGGGTTTCCAGTCAGTAGTCACTGTTCCTGTGAACGAAAATGCCCAGATGGATGTCGATGCACTGGAAAAAACCATGGCTTACCTTCAGTCTGAAGGCAAGATTGTGGCATGTGTAGTGGCAACCGCAGGTACAACTGATGCTGGTGCAATCGATCCATTAAAACAGATCCGTGAAATCACCAATAAATATGGTGCATGGATGCATATTGATGCAGCATGGGGTGGTGCGCTGATTCTGTCTAATGATTATCGCTCTATGCTAGATGGTATCGAGTTGTCTGATTCTGTGACACTGGATTTTCATAAGCATTATTTCCAAACCATTTCTTGTGGCGCATTTTTGCTTAAAGATGAAGCGAACTACCGTTTCATGCACTATGAAGCAGAATACCTGAACTCAGCCTATGATGAAGAGCACGGTGTGCCGAACCTGGTGTCTAAGTCTTTACAAACAACACGTCGTTTCGATGCGTTGAAATTGTGGATGACAGTTGAAGCACTGGGTGAAGAGCTTTATGGTTCAATGATTGATCATGGCGTGAAATTGACACGTGAAGTAGCAGACTATATCAAAGCAACTGATGGTCTGGAACTTCTGGTTGAACCACAATTCGCATCAGTATTGTTCCGTGTTGTTCCAGCAGGATATCCAGCTGAATTTTTAGATGCATTGAATCAGAATGTAGCAGATGAGCTGTTTGCCCGCGGTGAAGCTAATATTGGCGTAACTAAAGTGGGGCAGGTACAGTCTCTGAAAATGACGACCTTGAGCCCGGTAGCAACACTAGAAAATGTAAAGAATTTACTTGATCTGGTTTTAACCGAAGCTGACCGAATCAAGGAATCAATCCAGCAGGGTAGTTATACTCCGCCGATTGCCTAAACATTATTCCTATTAAAAGCCGGTGTCTATGATACCGGCTTTTTATTATGGTGGATTAATAACCTGGAGTTTCTCTCGTAATAGATTTTTTCGTATGGAATAATTTAGGAAATATAGGAGGGAACTTTATTCTTGAGCATAAAGTGATTCTGTTCTTTAAATTTTTTCAAAACAATGTAAGATTTTATGTGACCAATAAAATCACAAGATAATAACTTTTCTGTCACAAAGTGCGAAAGCTGCTCCAGATTTTCTGCTACTACTTTTAAAATAAAATCTGCATCGCCACTTAAAGAAAAAGCATCCTGTATACATTCTTCACTTTCAATCAGCTCCTGAAATGCTAGCTGGTTTTTGGCTTCATGTACTCTTAAATTTACATGGACCATTGCAGTAACTTCAAGGCCTAAGGCTTGCTGGTGAATACGTGCGGTATACCCGATGATGATTCCTTTCTGTTCTAGAAATTGCCGTCTGCGCGAGCATTGTGATGCTGACAGTCCAATAAGCTCACCCATTTCCTGATTGGTCAATCTGCCATTTCTCTGCAACGCCTGAATGATTTGCCAGTCAAATTTATCCATTATATGCACCTTATTCCTTTATGATACACATATCATGTATTTTTATTAAAATCCGTTTCTATTATGCATGAAATATAAGTTTTAGATGAAATATTATCTTTCTATGGAATAAAAATAGATGAGAAGGATGATAAAAATGTTCATGGAAATCGGTAATTTTTTAAATAAACGGTTAAGCGAACTGGGTATCAAGCATATTTTTGGTGTGCCAGGTGATTTCAATCTATCTTATCTGGAACAAATTGAAGCTGATTCGAAAATTGAATTCATTGGTAACTGTAATGAACTTAACGCAGCATATGCTGCTGATGGTTATGCGCGTATTAATGGTTTCTCTGCATTGGCCACCACTTACGGTGTTGGTGACCTGAGCGCCATTAATGGAATTGCGGGGGCCTATACAGAGAATGTACCCCTGATCCATATTTCAGGCATTCCACCACTGCATGCTGTTACTCAGGGTGCTTTAATACATCATACCTTGGTTGATGGTAATTATGACAATATCATGAACTGCATGCGTGAGTTTACGGTAGCCCAGACCCGTCTGACACCTGCCAATGCTGCTTCAGAAATTGACCGGGTACTGCGCCAGTGCGCACTAGAACGCCGTCCGGTACATATTCAGCTGCCTTCCGATATTACCCATGTGAAGATTCAGATAGATGATCAACCGCTGTGTCTGGAACGTCCGGTAAGTGATCCTGAAATACTTGAACAGGCAGTAGACGAATTATTTAAATGCTTATCTCAAGCAAAAAAACCTGCTCTACTAATTGATAATGAAGCCGATATTTTTAATGTCACAACATTATTAGCTGAACTTTCTGCCAAAACAGGTATCTCTTATGCCTGTCTTCCCACAGCTAAAAATATTATGGATGAATCATCACCACATTATGCAGGTGTGTATGTTGGTGCGGCCAGTCAACTATCTGTAAGAAACCTGATCGAATGTACAGACTGCCTGATTGGAATCGGAGCCAGATTTACCGATATTGGTACAGGTATGTTTTCACATAAAATCAATAAAGACAGCTATATTGAAATTAAACGGTATGAAGTCAATACTGCACGTAAAAACTTCCCGGGAATTGAAATGGGCGAATTGCTGACAGCACTGAATCTACGGGTCACAGCTAAAAAGTCACTTAAACCTACACTTGAGACGCCAGCCACTGAGCGAATTCAGGTAGCAGAACACCAGAAGCTGTCGCATGAAATCCTTTGGAAATATATTGGTAATTTCTTTAAAGCAGATGATGTAATTCTGGGTGAAGTGGGAACATCAAATACAGCATTATCTGGGCTACGTTTACCGGTAACTGCCAAGTATATCTGCCAGCCTATATGGGGCTCAATCGGTTATACCTTGCCTGCATTACTTGGCAGTTTGCTCGCTGCACCAAAACGTCGGCAAATTTTATTTATTGGCGATGGTTCATTGCAACTTACAGTGCAGGAGCTTTCTACGATTATCCGTTATGGTCTCAAACCCATTATTTTTGTACTCAACAATGGGGGTTATACGATTGAACGATTAATTCTGGGTGAAAATGCCAGCTATAACGATATTCAGAACTGGAAATATACTGAATTGGTACAGGTGTTCAATGGTAAAGAAAAATATCAGACCTCTATGGTCGAGACCGCTGGCCAGCTAAAAAATGCGTTAGATCAGGTAGAGGCATATGATGGTTTAAGCCTGATTGAACTTAAATTACCGGCAATGGATGCTCCGGTGAGCCTGCTTAAATTTGCTGATGTCGTAGCGCGTTATGACTATGGTAATTTCGGCTACCAAAAACTTAAAACACAACAGCACTATGTAGAATGCAAAAATGCAATATCTTTCTAATTTTTTAAAAATCAATCGGTTATTTTTTTATAAATTATTTTAATCCGACCTTGAGGAGCACTGGTTTTTACTCGGTGCTCCTGACTTAATTTCTCTAAACAATGATAAAGGGTGTAAAGGATATTACGCCTTCAATGGAGATAAAACTGTGGACACAAATCAAAATACATTGAAGAAAGGTCTCTCTAACCGGCATATACAGCTGATTGCACTAGGAGGCGCTATTGGAACCGGATTATTTCTGGGAATTTCACAAACCATTAAACTTGCTGGCCCTTCAGTTTTACTGGGGTATGCAATTGCAGGCATCATCGCTTTCCTCATTATGCGTCAACTGGGAGAAATGGTGGTAGAGGAACCTGTGAGCGGTTCATTTAGCTATTTTGCTAATAAATATTGGGGCCGTATGGCAGGTTTCATGTCTGGGTGGAATTACTGGGTTTTATATGTACTGGTAAGCATGGCTGAATTGAGTGCTATTGGAACATTTATACAGTTCTGGTGGCCTGAAATACCCACCTGGATTACTGCAATGGGGTTTTTTATACTGATTAATGGCATTAACTTTATTAATGTCCGTTTTTTTGGAGAAACAGAATTTTTATTTTCCTGCATTAAAATTATTGCCATCTTGAGCATGATTGGTTTTGGTGCCTATTTATTGTTTTCAGGTGCCGCTGGGCCAGAAGCCGGAATAGCCAATTTATGGCAGCACGGCGGATTTTTCCCAAATGGTATTTCTGGCCTGGTAATGGCTATGGCAGCTATTATGTTTGCATTTGGCGGACTAGAGCTAATTGGAATTGCAGCCGCAGAAACACGAAATCCTGAGAAAAATATTCCAAAAGCTACGAACCAGATTGTTTACCGTATCTTGATTTTTTATATTGGCGCAATCGGTATTCTGTTGAGTTTATATCCTTGGAATCAGGTGGCACAAGGGGGGAGCCCATTTGTACTAATTTTCCAGTCTTTAAATAATCATGGTGTAGCCAATGTCTTGAATCTGGTCGTAATGATCGCAGCAGTTTCAGTTTATAACAGTTGTATTTACTGTAATAGTCGTATGCTGCACGGACTGGCAGAACAGGGCAATGCACCGCAGTTTCTAAAAAAAGTGAATCATCGTGGAATTCCAGTCGCAGCCTTGGCTGTATCCGGTTCGATTACTGCACTTTGCGTAGTTATTAACTATATTATTCCAGAAAAAGCGTTTGGTTTTCTTATGATGCTGGTGGTTGCTGCATTAGTAATTAACTGGCTTATGATTTCAGTCACTCATTTGAAGTTTGTAAAAGTGATGAAGCAGCAACACAGGCTGACTGCATTTAAAGCTATTGCCAGTCCTTGGACAAATTATTTAACGATTGCTTTTATGTTTTTCATTTTAACGATCATGAGCCTGACACCAGATATGCGCTCAGCCGTTATTTTGGCACCTGTATGGCTCAGTGCACTGGCCATTATGTATTTTGTCTATTATCGCAAAAGAAATGTTATATTGACTGGCGGGATCCAGCCTAATCCTTAAAAACAGTTATTTAAGTATTTTGTTTTCTATATAAAGAGAGATCGAATGATCTCTTTTTATCAATTCAAGAGGAGATTTGAAAACTGGAGTAAGTCCTGATTTTAAATTGGATTTTATATTTTTATGTTAAAACTATAAATTAATGAACAATAAATATTTTAAGACAAATCTATAAACCAATGGTCCAGTTTTTAGATTTCAGGTATTCAACACTTTCCTTTAAAATTTTTTTAACTGAGCCTATTAGAATACTTCGATCTATAAATTTCTATTTATAGGTCTGG
Organism: Acinetobacter sp. FL; assembly: GCF_040744925.1. Classification (NCBI taxonomy): domain Bacteria; kingdom Pseudomonadati; phylum Pseudomonadota; class Gammaproteobacteria; order Moraxellales; family Moraxellaceae; genus Acinetobacter; species Acinetobacter sp. FL. The sequence continues at coordinate 988,695 of NZ_CP160437.1, forward strand.
AGAAGGTATACAAACGCTCTGCTTGATCGCACTCCCATAGCAGGGAACCTATTGATAAAATTCTTATTAGGCTTAAATATCTGCTAGCTAGTACACTATTTATGTAATGAGCTATCTCACCTCTTCTAAATATAGAAAGCTCAATTCTAATTTTTATAGATTAGTCATACTGAAATTTTTTAAGATAACTCAGAATCTGTATAGATCTATTACAGTGAAAAACTACCTTAATAAAAGTGATACAGAATTAATTCTAGTTTATAAGACATCGGGATTAAATGTTTGACCCAATCTCTTTAATATAATTTTAAATGTTAATCTTGTTATTTGAAAAAATTTAAAATAAAAATTCTAATATAATTATATAGTTAATTTAATATATGAAGTGCTCTAGATGAGATCATGAAAGTGTCATAAAGGTGTAACTTATTTGTCATATTTTAAACTCAAAATGCACTTATCCAAAATGTACTAACACTGTAAACAAGTGGAGTACGGAAAAATTGCAAAATTAAGAGAGAAGAGAATGCGCTTAAATCCACGTCATGTTGGCATCATTTTAGCAGTTACTGGGGCAGCTGCAGCAACAACCGCGAATGCGGCTCGCGATACCATTCAGATTGCCGGTTCTTCAACCGTCCTTCCATATGCGAGTATTGTTGCTGAAGAGTTTGGTAATACTTTTCCACAATTTAAAACACCAGTTGTAGGTTCTGGTGGCACTTCAGGCGGACTAAAACAGTTCTGTCAGGGTGTAGGCGACAATACAATTGATATTGCAAATGCATCACGTGAAATTAAAGATACTGAACTTGCTAGCTGTAAAAAAGCTGGTGTAAACAAAGTTCAGGAAATCAAGATCGGTTATGACGGTATTGTATTTGCATCAAATGCCAACAAGGCAGCATTCAAGTTAAAGCCTTACCATGTATATGCGGCACTGGCAGAAAAACTGCCTTCTAAAGGTAAACTGGTTGCTAACCCGTATACTCGCTGGAACCAGATTGACAAGACCTTGCCAAATGAACCGATTACTTTGGTTATTCCTGCATCTAACCATGGTACACGTGAAGTGTTCCAGGAAAAAATGGTTGATCTGGGCTGTAAGGCATATGAGTACAACAAGAATCTAGATAAAGATAATCAAAAAACTGTATGTTCGACTTTCCGTAAAGATGGTCGTGTCATTGAAATCTCAGGTGACTATACTGAAACACTCAGCCGTCTGAAAACAAATCCGAGCGCAGTTGGTGTATTTGGTCTAGGTTTTTATGACCAGAACCGTGACCGCCTGCGTGTAGCAACAGTAAATAATGTAACACCGTCTGAAGCAACTATCCTTTCTGGTAAGTATCCTGTTTCCCGTCCACTGTTCTTCTATGTAAAAGGTGAGCACCTGAAATCAATCAAAGGACTTGAGCAGTATGTAGAATACTTCCTGAATAAAAAGGTTTCAGGTAAAGGTTCTAAACTTGAAAAGGCTGGCTTGATTTCACTGTCTGACTCAGAACGTGCCAAAGTACTGGCAAATTTTAAAGCAGGTAAAACTGTTCAGTAAGGTGGACTTATTCAAGACTGATGGCAGGGAGAACCTGCCATCAGCTTTCGCATAAATAAGATTTTTTCATGCGGTCATGTGAAAGAATTGTGGAGAATACATGAATCTGCTGCTCATTGGAGTATTACTGGCGCTGATTGCAATTGCTTATCAGGTCGGGCTCACCAAAAGCCGTAAACTGGCAGGTAAAGAAAATAATTCTGCCAGTCTGCATTCGCGTCCGGGCTATTATGGCGCACTGGTTGCATTATGGTGTGGTATACCGGCTTTTATAATTTTAATTGTGTGGAATCTGGTTGAGCCAAATATTCTAAAGCATATTATCCTTAATAATATACCGGCAGCGACTGTAGCGGCACTGGACCCTGCTGGACTGGATGTTATCGTTGAGCGAATCAGGGCAATTGCATCAGGTTTTGGGGTAAGTGATCAACCAGCAGCTTATGAAGTTGCAGCGGCAGAACAGTTAGCCAAATTCCAGATGATTGGTAACTTTGCCAAAATGGCTGTGGTTATTGCTGTAGCGCTAGGTGGTCTGGTCTGGGCAAAAAAACATGTAAGTCAGCAGTACCGAGCACGTAATCAGGTCGAAAAAGCCATTAATATTGGCCTGATTTTATGTTCAGGGGTTGCTATTCTGACCACGATTGGCATTGTACTTTCGATGTTTAGTGAAGCAATGCGCTTTTTCCAGTTCGTCAGCCCTCTGGAATTCTTTTTTGGAACAGAATGGAATCCGGGCTTTAGTACATCAGGTGGCGCAGAAGGCAGTTATGGTTTGTTGCCACTGATCTGGGGCACACTCATGGTCAGTGCTATCGCTTTGCTGGTAGCTGTCCCAATTGGACTGTTAATTGCGATTTATCTGGCTGAATATGCATCTCCAGGTTTACGTTCCTGGGCGAAGCCCACTATTGAGATTCTGGCGGGTATTCCGACGATTGTTTATGGTGTCTTTGCTTTAATGGTCATTGGCCCGTTCTTTAAGATGCTGGGAGATACGGTTGGCCTGCATATCAATGCAACCAGTGCACTGACTGCCGGTTTTGTGATGGGAATTATGATTATTCCTTTTGTTTCTTCACTGTCAGATGACATTATTACTCAGGTACCGCGTTCACTACGGGATGGTTCACTGGGACTTGGAGCGACCAAGTCTGAAACCATTCGGCAGGTGGTACTTCCAGCAGCTTTACCCGGAATTATTGGTGCCTTTTTGCTAGCTGCTTCACGTGCCATTGGCGAGACCATGATCGTGGTGCTGGCTGCGGGTAACAGTCCAATCCTGCACGGTAATCCGCTAGAAGCTGTCTCTACAGTAACAGTTACTATCGTTAACCAGCTTACTGGTGACACTGATTTCGCCAGTCCACAAGCACTGGTGGCGTTTGCCTTGGGCTTAACCCTGTTTGTAATTACTTTGGGTCTTAACATTGTTGCACTTTACATTGTGCGTAAATACCGCGAGCAATACGAATGAGCACATCCAATACTTCTCCGCTGGGCCAAAAAGATATATTCGATGCTCAAGCTGCTGCCGATTTGCGTGCAAAACGTAAAGACAGAATTGCCAAATCACTCAGTAAGCGTCATCGTAAAGAGAAAATCTTCCGTATTGCTGGCTTTAGTGCAGTAATGGCCGGGCTATTCTTTGTGGCTTTACTGTTTGGCAGTATTCTGATTAAAGGTTTGCCCGCGTTCTGGCAAGCTGGTATGTCGGTACCTGTATATTTTGACCCTAATATTATTGATGCCGGACCACGTCCAGTTCAAAAAGCAGGCGAAAGTCCAGCCCAGTTCCAAGAGCGTTATATTGCCTGGCAAACAAAGATGGGTATGGTAGATTGGGATGCCTTGATCGTAAATGGTATTATCTCTAAAGCACCTGCACTGGCGCCACAGCGTGATGAGCTAGGGGAGATTTATACCAGCTCGGAATCTTACCGATTACGCGATATGGTATTTGAAAATCCCGCTTTAATTGGTAAAACGCAAGACATCAAGATTTTGGCTGATGCCAATGTGGATGTCTGGGTGCGTGGCCAGATTGACCGTGATCTTCCGGATGAGCAGCAGCAGTTAAGTCCAGAAGTACGCAAGCTTGCAGATGAAATGGAAGCACAAGGTGTATTGACCACTTCATTTAATACTCAAATCTTTACGAATCCCGATTCGCGTAGTTCTCCTGCAACGTCAGGACTGGCTGGCGCTTTTATGGGTTCGCTGTTTATGATGCTGATTGTCATCTTTATCTCGATTCCAATCGGTGTGGCAAGTGCGATTTATCTGGAAGAATTTGCGCCAAAAAATTATATTACCGATATTATTGAAGTAAATATCAATAACCTGGCCGCTGTACCTTCAATTGTATTTGGTTTACTAGGTGCTGCGATCTTTATTGGCTGGATGCATCTGCCATTATCGGCACCGTTAGTGGGTGGTCTGGTACTGAGTTTGATGACATTGCCTACGGTTATTATCACAACACGGGCCTCGTTAAAAGCTGTACCTCCCTCAATTCGTCAAGCTGCATTAGGTTTGGGTGCATCCCGTGTACAAACTATTTTTCATCATGTGTTACCTCTTGCATTACCAGGAATTTTAACCGGTGCAATTATTGGGGTAGCGCAGGCACTAGGCGAAACAGCTCCTCTATTATTGATTGGTATGAGTGCCTTTGTGGCCAGTGTGCCAACCTCTCCATTAGATCAATCCACGGCTTTACCTGTACAGATTTTTCTGTGGCAGGGTAATGAATTACGTAACTTTTTTGAAGGGCGTACAGCCGCCGCCATTATTGTGCTGCTGGCACTCATGATTGGCCTAAACAGCTTGGCCATCTGGTTACGTAAGAAATTTGAAGTGCGCTGGTAATTGAGGACAAGATATGAATACTAATGTTATGAATGCTTACAAGCAGGAACCGTCCGTGAATTCAGAACCAACCCAAATACCTGTCACCGGATCAGGCAAGACATCTGCAACTTCGTTTGTATCCCAGTTCGATACATCTGCAGCGTCTAAAAAAGAAACAGCACACAAAGTCAAAATCTGCACTGATGATGTCCATGTTTATTATGGTGAAACAGAAGCGATCAAAGGAATTGACCTTGAAATTTATGAAAATGAAGTGATTGCATTCATTGGACCATCAGGCTGTGGTAAATCAACATTTTTGCGTACTTTGAACCGCATGAACGATACTATTGACAGTTGCCGGGTTACAGGAAAAGTAACACTGGATCAGCAAGATATATATGATCCAAATCTGGATGTCGTATTACTGCGTGCACAGGTCGGAATGGTGTTCCAGAAGCCGAATCCGTTTCCAAAATCGATTTTTGATAATGTTGCTTATGGGCCTAAATTGCACGGTCTGGCACGTGACAAATACGACCTTGAAGAAATTGTCGAAAACAGCCTGCGTAAGGCTGGACTTTGGGATGAGGTCAAAGACCGTTTGAATCAGCCTGGTACAGGACTTTCAGGTGGACAGCAACAGCGCTTATGTATTGCCCGTACTATTGCGGTAAGTCCAGAAGTGATATTAATGGATGAGCCATGTTCTGCACTTGACCCGATTGCGACTGCAAAGGTAGAGGAACTGATTTCGGAGCTTTCGAATCAGTATACTATTGCGATTGTAACTCACTCGATGCAGCAGGCAGCGCGTGTATCTGACCGGACAGCTTATTTCCATTTAGGTGATCTGATTGAGGTCAACTCTACAGAAAAGGTTTTTACACAGCCTGATCATCAATTGACTGAAGCTTATATTACAGGACGCTTCGGCTAATTATTTAACCTGAGATTTTAAAAAAAACAGAGTCTTGATACTCTGTTTTTTTGTTATGATGCGAGATATAAAAATTTCATACTAAAAGAATAATGCAACTGACACCGGAAGAACGAGAATACGCAAAAATTTCGAAACATGCTTTAAAAGACTTATTCCAGGTTCTGTTTGGCACCAAATATATAGATCAATATTTTGCTATGCTGATGGTAGGATTGAGTATAGCTCTTGCAACTTTAATACCCCATCATGGCTTGTTTGCAACATCTCAAAGTCCGGGAATGACCAATTATCATCGCTGGTTATATGACATCTTTGTGGTTGTATCGAGTTCAATCGGCTTTGTATTTTATTTTTGGTTAAAACGACAAAAAAGTAATATTAAGGTTGGCCAAAAATGGCGAGCTTATATTAAGGCAAATTCTGATTTTAAAATGTATCGTTATTGCATTGCTCAACTTAAAGGTAAAGAACCTTTTATGCATACCCCTTTTAAAGAATATTGCTTTATTCTTCTTTTCCTGGCCTTATTTATTCTGATGTACTCACTGCTTACCCCTTTTGAAAATGGCCGACGTGGTAACTTCTGGATTCAAACTTGGTGGCCAGTAAACGCCTTCATTATAGGTGTATTATATTCAGGATTATTCTGGATATATTTCCGTTTATTCGCCATCAAAGCAATCATGAATCAATATGCTTTATTGATCAGACAAGAACGAGCAAATAACAAACATAATAAGGCTATTGAAAAATGCCAGTAGTGACCTAATCTAAAGATACAAACCGAATTAAACTGAGAATAGATTTTTTATGTTATTTCATACGCCAAAGTTACCCGCAGAGATTCGTATCAGCCATCTTAATGCGCGTATCAATGAACAACGGAAAAAAATTGCACAGACAACAGCGTCTAAACTCGAATTATTGCAACTTGCTCAACAACTGGCAAAAGAAGGGCGGGCACGTAAAAAAAATAACCAGAAAATTTATGTCATCGATTTTAAAGGTGACGTACAAGCTTCAGCTGTTGAAAATCTGCGTGAAGAAATCACCTTGATTCTGGCAACGGCTAAAGCAGGAAAAGACCGTGTAGTGGTGCGTCTGGAAAGTCCGGGTGGAATGGTACATGGTTATGGACTCGCAGCAGCACAGCTGGTGCGTTTACGTGATGCAGGATTTCACTTAACTATCTGTGTAGACAAGGTTGCTGCCAGCGGTGGTTATATGATGGCCTGTATTGCAAATGAAATTATTACCGCACCATTTGCTGTTGTTGGTTCAATTGGTGTTGTGGCTCAGGTACCAAATTTTAACCGTTTATTAAAAGAATATAATGTCGATTTTGAGCTTTATACTGCAGGCGAATATAAGCGTACTGTTACTATGTTCGGCGAAAATACGCCAGAAGGTAAAGCCAAATTTGAGCAGGAACTGCAACAGACCCATGCTTTGTTTAAGCATTTTGTAGAAAAATACCGCCCAAAACTCAATGTTGAGAAAGTAGCAACAGGTGAGCATTGGTATGGTCAGGATGCTCTAGATTTAAATTTAGTAGATGAGCTGAAAACTTCAGATGAGTATTTACTGAGTGCTCTACCACAGCATGATGTGTATGTTATTTCAACTCGCCGTAAACCAACCTTAGGCGAAAAACTGGGTCTTCAGGCCGCGCAAATGGCAGATGCACTGGTGCCAGCAGTATTAAATAAAGTAATGGATACCTTAGCTAAAACCAGTTCTAATTTGGTACAGATGCGTGATCCAGAACTTTAAGATTATCGTGAAGTTGGATTAAAAAAGCTCACTAAAGTGAGCTTTTTTAATAGGAAATTATATTGATGTAAAAACAGGACAATTATACAGAGAAATTATTTAGCATGCTCGCGATGGAAATGGGATTTAAAAGCTTCCCATTTAGCTTGACGTCTTGCTTTATGCTCAGCTTTCTTCTGTTCTTTCAAAGTCAAATTTGCAATACGTTGAGTTTCTTGCCAGGTTTCAATACTGGCTTCAATTTCTGCCTGTACATCTTCATAATCCCAGCGATAAATTGTTGCTCCGGTTTTTTCAAAAAGCGCATCAATAAAATCTTCAGACTCTTCATGAATATCAATGAGTATACCCACAGTGCCGAGGGGCAATGCTTGGCTAATTCTAGCCAGTACAGCTAAATCATCTTGTTCACGATTAATATCATAGGTTCCACCAATTAATGCACCTGTGGTAAAACCTAAAAGTAAGCCAAGTGGACCACCCAATATTCCAATTAAAGAACCCAGTAGGCTGCCACTTAAAATCCCATTATTTTGTTTGGGATCTATTTGTTCTTCAATTTTAAAACTACCATTTTCTTGGCGTTTTAAAAGCGTAACTTCATTAATATCCTTAATAGGGGAGTCTTTAAATTTACTAAAATTTTCAAAGGCTTGTGCTAATTCATTCCAAGTAACTAAAATAATATTATGTGCCATTTCTTCACCTGTATTGATTATAATGTGTATAATATTTATACAGTATTAAAATAAGAGAAATAGTTAACTTTTGTGAATATAATAAAAATTCTATTGTACCAATTTGATTTTAATAATATTTAATTTTATTAAAAAATAATACTAATATTTTGTTTCTTATTTTTTATAAAAATGAATAGTATTCAGCTTCTAATAAAAAATTTTTGATAAAGTTGGCTTTAATAATAGATATTATATAAGTTGTGATTATTTTTATTAAAATCAAAGAAAAAATTAAGCGTATTTTTAAAGTAAATAGTAATTACAGAGAAAAGGGTTATAATCTCAATAAAATATTATTATTGATTGTAATATTGAAATTAAGACCTTATTAAGGGTAAATCCTAATTATTTATAAACAGTGAATTTAATTTTGCAAGATTAATTTTTTATTTTGGATATTAATGTGTGTATTTTTATTTCAGCTAAGTAAAATAAATTTTTGTTTAAAAGAATATTAGTATAAATCTAAATAACTACATGTTATAAAAATATTAAAGAAAATTATTTAATAATATTTCAAGATCTATTTAATAAATTTTTATAATTCTTCTTAATTAAAACGATGATACCTGTCATTATTGCTCCGAGAGTTGCAAGCAATATATCTTGGCAGAGTAAAACTTGAAGTGCGACATAAACCACCTAATTAATTTAAAGGGTTTATGGAGTATATAAAATTGTCATACCATCATCTTAACTTTGAAGATCGTACTGCATTAATGCTTGAGTCAAGAAAAGAAGGCTTTTCAGCCAGAAAATTTGCTGAACTCATTAAAAGACATCCTAGTACGATCTATCGTGAGCTTAAAAGAAATAGCATCAATGACGTTTATCAAGCTCGATATGCTTCTGATAACACCTTCGCTAGACGTAGACGTGGTCACAGAAAACTCAAAATCGATTCAATCCTCTGGAAATTTATTGTTGAAGCGATCCGTTGTTTATGGTCTCCTCAGCAAATAGCAAAGCGTTTAAAGACATTTCCTGATTTGGATCAAACAATGAATGTAAGCCATACAACGATTTATTCAACGATACGCGCATTACCAAAGGGTGAGTTGAAAAAAGACTTATTATCCTGTCTGCGTCATGAAAATAAAAAGCGAAAAGCTAACGGTGAACCTAAAAAAGATTCTATATTACAGGATATTAAAACTATTCATGAGCGCCCAGCCGAAGTTCAAGAAAGAAAAATACCGGGTCATTGGGAAGCTGATTTAATTAAAGGTAAAGACAATAAAAGTTCGATAGCAACACTTATTGAACGAAATACACGGCTCTGTATCTTGGCAACATTACCTGATGCAAAGGCAGAATCAGTGCGCAAGGCTTTAACTGAAGCTCTGAAATATTTACCTGCAGAACTGCGTAAAACGTTGACCTATGACCGTGGACGCGAGATGGCAGAACATAAAATACTTGAAGAAGATTTAGGCATAGATGTATATTTCTGTGACCCACATTCACCCTGGCAAAAAGGCACATGCGAAAATATGAATGGTTTAATTAGGCAATATTTACCTAAAGGGATTGATTTAAATCAGGCAGATCAGCATTATTTAAATCAAGTTGCCATGTCACTGAATACTCGTCCTAGAAAAGCGTTAGATTGGCTTACACCATTAGAGAAATTTGCTCAGCTTGTTGATTATCATAAGACTTTTCAAACTGTCGCACCTCATGTTTGAATTCGCCCTTTATGTGCATCCCAAATATCACCTTGCTGGCCATTATAATTTTCTGCGGCTTCAGGTGATAAGTTAATTGCTATCAGCCATTCTATCCATTCGTAAATCAGGCTAGTACTCATGACAGACTCAATCACAAGGATAAACCATATCCAAGGTTTCAAATCTGGTAGCCAAACCTGATGTAACCTTAAAAATACCGGATAGAGTAGTAAACCATAAGCAAAGTGTACCAGACGGTCATACATGTTACGTTGCCAGCCCATCATCTGATTCAAATCTATTCCTGATAACTGAATGAACCATTCATTATAAGGCACATAAGAATAGAGATAATGGGCACCTAATACATGAATCAGCAGAAAGATAATATAAGAAGTTACGCTACCAAAGCCGAGGCCGATTTTCTTAATAAGAATAATCAGAGCGATCCACATCAATAGGGTGCCGAGTTGATGGAGAAGATAAGAAGATAGCTCCATTGGATGAATGCTGGCAATCATCACAGCCAAAGCTAAAATTATAAAGACACCCCAATGTTTCGCATGTAAATGGTAATCAATCATTTTAATTTTAGAAAACTTTAAGTTTAAATATATAAGTTAAAGTCATCATAATAAAAAAGCGGAGCCAAAGCTCCGCTTTTTTATTTTTTCAATTAGATTTTTTCAATCAGCTCTTTAAGCTGTTTTGCCTGTTCAGCGGCATTGCCGGTATAAGTTGTGGGGGTCATTTCAGCAAGACGGGCACGATCAGCAGCAGGCACGGCTTCCAGCTCACTGCCATTTACAAAGTTTACCATCATCTCTCGCGTCATAGCTTGGCCACGAGTCAATGCCTTTAATTTTTCATAAGGTTTTTCCACGTTGTAACGACGCATTACTGTTTGAATCGGTTCTGCCAGTACTTCCTGTGCCTGATCAAGATCTTCAAGCAAGCGGTTAGCATTTAACTCAAGCTTACCTACTCCTTTAAGACATGCATCAAACGCAATCAGGCTTTGTGCAAAACCTACACCCATATTACGAAGTACGGTAGAATCCGTCAGGTCACGCTGCCAGCGAGAAACAGGTAATTTTTCACCCAAGTGAGCCAGTACTGCATTAGCGATACCGAGGTTACCTTCAGAGTTCTCAAAGTCAATCGGGTTAACCTTATGTGGCATGGTGGATGAACCAACTTCACCTTCTTTAAGTTTTTGCTTGAAATAACCTAGAGAAATATAGCCCCATACATCCCGGTTAAAATCGATCAGAATGGTATTAAAGCGGCGTAGGGCATCAAAGAGTTCCGCCATGTAGTCATGCGGTTCAATCTGAGTTGTATACGGATTAAAGGTGAGACCTAGAGACTCAACAAAAGCCTGAGAGTGTGCTGGCCAGTTGATATCTGGATAAGCTGAAAGGTGCGCATTATAGTTACCTACTGCACCATTGATTTTTCCAAGCAGTTCAACATTTTCAAATTGCTTGATCTGACGCGCCAGACGATAGGCAACATTTGCCATTTCTTTACCCAAGGTAGTCGGACTGGCTGTCTGGCCATGAGTACGGGACAACATTGGCTGGTCTGCGTGCGTTTCAGCCAGTGCAATAATCGAGTTTAATAACTGCTGCATGCTTTTCAGTAGCACATCGCGGCCATTTTTCAGCATTAATGCATGAGACAGATTATTTATATCTTCAGATGTACAGGCAAAATGAATAAATTCACCTGCATTCTTCAACTCATCAATACCGGCAATTTTTTCTTTCAAGAAATATTCGACTGCTTTGACATCATGGTTAGTGGTGCGCTCTATTTCCTTGATCCGGTTAGCATCGGCTTCAGAAAACTCTGTAACAATCTGGTCAAGAGCAGCATTGGTTGCAGCACTAAAATCAGCAACTTCAGTAATTTCAGGATGTTTTGCGAGCGCTTGTAACCAACGCACTTCAACAGTAACACGGGCATGGATCAGGCCAAACTCAGAAAGATAAGGGCGTAATGCATCGCATTTGCTTGCGTAGCGCCCGTCGAGTGGTGAAAGTGCAGTTAAAGCGTTCATAGTGATTCCTTGAAGTCTGGAATTAAAGCTAAAGCAGCAAGCCCATTTTGCATCAGTTAAACCGCCTGATACTGTAAACGAGCGAGATCCTGAATATCCTGTAGCAATTTACGTTTCCTGAAAATCATATTCCAGGAGCTGCCACCGAGCTGACGCCACAAATGTGCCATTTGCAGACCAGTAAACAGGCTGGCGCGAATCCGGTTGGTATGTTGTGTGTCTTTAAATGCTTCAGCGTTACCACGAACTAAAATACGCGGATTAATCTGTCCTGCTGTATCGACATAGGTCTGGGCAAGATTGGCAAGAATACTGGGGTGCAAATAATTATTATCGAAAAAAGAAAGCTGTTTTAATATTTTTTGCTGAGATTTTTCAATAATCTGGACATATTCCGGATTCCGATAAACCTTCTTTTCTAATTGCAGCAAGGCCATAGCATACGACATGGGCAGTTTAGCTGCCGAGATTTTAGGAATACGAGATTTGGGGGTGCTTGAAAAAGGCTGGATTATACTGCTTTCCAGCGTTTTTAAACCTAAAGATATATCGGCAAGCTGATTAAAAAAATCGAGTGTCTGGCTAGAATGGTTAACAGTTGGGCGAATATTCAAACTGGCTTTAATCAGCTGTTCGAAATAGAAATTGCCACTTTCGCCCATACCTTTTTGACCGGACATGGCGGTCATATGAGTGAGCTGAGTAGCCTGGAACACGGCTGCCAAGGCTAAAGCTCTGTTTTGGCGCTCACTCAGGGTTTGAGGCTGTTGAAAGGGGAGATCAACCATGCCTGATCACTTCCTTGTTAAATAAAATCGGGAACAGGTGCATTGGTATGATGAATCACGCCACCACCTAAGCAAACTTCACCACTATAAAATACTACACTTTGTCCTGGCGTAACTGCGCGTTGAGGATCATCAAATTCGACCCGTACCCCTTGCGTACTAGAATCATCTTTATAAACCGTACAATCCTGGTCAGCTTGGCGATAACGAGTTTTTGCTGTACAGCGTAATCCGGATGCAGGAATTTCCTGTTCACCCGCAACCCAGTCAATCGCTTCACTCCAAAGAATTGTACTCTGCATAAGAGGATGCTCATGGCCTTGGCCTACTACCAGACGGTTACCTGCAATATCTTTATACAGCACAAACCACGCACCTTCAGCCGCACCTTTTAAGCCACCAATTCCAATACCGCCGCGCTGGCCGAGTGTATAGTACATTAACCCGTGATGCTCACCAACCTCTTTACCATCATCGAGAACGATTTTCCCCGGCTGTGCTGGCAGATACTGTTTAAGAAAGTCATTAAAGCGGCGTTCACCAATGAAGCAGATACCGGTTGAATCTTTCTTTTTTGCTGTGGCCAGACCAAGCTCTTCTGCGATTTTACGTACCTGCGGTTTTTCTATTTCTCCTACTGGAAATAGAGTCTTGTTAATTTCACGGCCATGAACAGCATGCAGAAAGTAGGTCTGGTCTTTATTCGTATCTACGCCACGCAATAGTTCTGCATAAGCTTCACCTTGCGAATTATATTTAGTTTCACCACGGCGAGCATAATGACCAGTAGCAATAAAATCTGCACCCAGTTTTACGGCATGATCTAGAAATGCACGGAATTTAATTTCCTTGTTACAAAGAATATCCGGATTAGGCGTACGGCCTGCAGCATATTCGGCCAGAAAATGTTCGAATACACGATCCCAATATTCCATTGCAAAATTTGCGGTATGCAGTTTGATGCCGATTCTGTCACAGACAGCCTGTGCATCAGCCAGATCTTCCATTGCAGTACAGTACTCCGTGCCGTCATCTTCTTCCCAGTTCTTCATGAAGAGACCTTCAACCTGATAACCCTGTTGAAGAAGAAGTGCTGCAGAAACAGAAGAATCTACACCACCAGACATACCGACGATGACACGTTGTTGCATAGGATTAAGCATCCAGATTTGAAATAAGAGGAGAATTTTGGTGCTCATAGATGAGCGATAAAGGAAATTTTTGCCCTGACAGTGCGTCTTGAACTGCTTTAATGACCAGTGGACTGCGTGCACGGGCTGTCTCAGTCAGCTCGTCTAGAGTCATCCATACTGCACCGATAATACCAGTGTCTAGTGGTGCATCAGCATGGTAAGTAGCTTCCTTGGCAAGAAAGCAGAAACGATAATAAGTACGATCAGGAAACATGGGAGGCGTATAAGTATAGATGCCTAGCAAAGAGTGTATTTCTACCTCATAACCAGTTTCTTCCATGGTCTCACGCACAGCAGCCTGAACAACTGTTTCACCTGCTTCGACATGGCCTGCAGGCTGGTTAAATACAGTATGAGTTACGCCTTCAGCCTGTTCTTCAACAAACAGAAATTTACCATCTTTTTCTACGACGGTTGCGACAGTCACATGTGGTGTCCAAGCAGTCATTTAAAAGCACCGGAAGGTAAAAGCCGTATTCTACAAAATTTAGGCGGATATGGCTATGCTCATGCCAGACTAAGTATTGAATAATATTTTATTGCTTATTATCTGTGCTGGAAAATATCGATCAATTATTGAAATTTTTTCGCTTGGCTACCTGTCCATATTACAGGTCACAAGCGTCATTTACAGCCAGATCTCTCAAGGTGTCAGGTGTTCTAAAGCCACCAGACTTATATCTTCAGTTAATATTAATCGCTCAAATTTTATTGACTTCTGAATTGTAGATATAACTGAATTTTTAGATTTAAAAAATTGATAGCTGTATTATTCCGGTCAAGTAGCGGCTGATCATACAGAAACTTTATATCAGAGTTATTCTTTTAAGCAAATCTGCTTTTACAGATGGTCCAGATTGATGAAGTGCAGGATAAAAGCGCTGTTATAGTAGCTGAGTGCTATACCAAAATAGTCTTTAAACTTTTTTCATCGATCAATAAAAACTTGGATCGACTTTCCTTAAAAAATGATTATAGCTTTTCTTCCAGTTATAAAATTCACCTTGCTCAACCGGCTCAGTTACAGGGCTGATTACGCTACTGACGACATACAAGCTCAATCATATAATTTTCGGAATGCTGATAAGTCTAAAAAGCCTAATACTATATAAAAGAGAGCTGTCCGTGGCATTTACTGAAATGCCTTCGAAGCCATACTTTTTAATATCATTTTTAGTCTTTTCTCATAGCTGACTATGTTTAGGTTAGTGTTGATCTTGAGCAGAGTTCATAGATTTTTTCTTGGACAAGATAATTTCAAACCTAAATGATAGAAGAGATCATTAGGCTATAAATTAATTTTTCTGATAATTATTTGCGACTTTCACATAGTGTCTTGCTGAGTATGGAAGAAATTCTTTTTCTTTGTCTGTAAGCGGTCGGACTTTTTGTACCGGGCTGCCTACATATAGATAACCGCTCTCCAGTCGCTTACGTGGCGGTACCAGACTGCCTGCCCCAATCATTACGTCGTCTTCAATGATGACATCATCCAGAATAACGGTCTTGATACCAATCAGTACACGGTTTCCTATAGCACAGCCATGTAATATTACATGATGGCCAATCGTCACATCTTCACCAATAATCAGTGGAGAACCTTCAGGTTTATCAGCTTTTTTATGGCTAACATGCAGCATGCAATGGTCTTGTACATTACTGTTCTTTCCAATACGAATACTGTTTACATCGCCACGTACCACTGCAAAAGGCCAGACAGAAACATTTTCAGCCAAATGCACATCTCCAATAACGACTGCCATGCTATCGATGTAGCAGCTGTTATCAACTTGTGGTGTATGTTCGAGGTAGGAGCGAATATTGTTATTCATTTCTGGAGAACCAATCAAAAATCAGGTCAGTATAAAATAAAAAGCATCCATACCGCAGTACAGATGCCCTAACTTTAGCATAAGCTTAAAAAGTATAATTAGAACAAGTTGCTAAAGAACTGTTTAATATGATCAATCATACGTGAGAAGAAACCTGCTTCTTCTACCGATTTTAATGCGACTAATGGCTTTTCTGCAATAACTTTACCATCTAGGCTAGCCACCAGTTTACCTACTACTTGGCCTTTTTGCAGGGGAGCATTCAGTTTAGGCTGAACCACCAGCTGGGTTTTAATTTTGTCGGCCTGACCTTTTGGCATAGTCACGTTAAAGTTCTCGGCAAGACCTACGTCAACCTCATTTTCCTGACCAAACCAGACTTTTGATTTAGCCAGAACCTGTTTTGCAGGTTGTACATTGGCAGTTTCAAAGTTGGCATAACCCCATCCCAGCAGATCACGGGTCTGAGTTGCGCGTTCCTGCATGGTTGGCGCACCAAAGATTACTGAAATCAGCCGCATTGGCCCACGTTTTGACGAAGTAGTCAGACAGAAGCCAGCTTCATCAGTGTGTCCTGTTTTCAAGCCGTCCACACTTGGGTCAGTATAAAGCAGGGCATTACGGTTACCCTGTTTAATACCGTTAAAGGTAAATTCTTTTTCTGAATAGATCGGATAATATTTAGAGCTGTCTTTAATGATGTGCTGTGCAAGTATGGCCATATCTTTGGCCGTAGAAACATGACCTTCAGCTGGCATACCTGTCGAGTTAACGAAATGGGTATTTACCATGCCAATACGTTTTGCTTCCTGATTCATCATATGGGCGAATGTACCTTCATTCCCAGCTACGTGTTCAGCCACGGCCTTTGATGCGTCATTACCAGATTGTACGATGATACCTCGCAGCATTTCTAGGACAGAGGCTGTTCCATTTAAAGGAACGTACATACATGATTCAGAACTGCTTCCCCGACACCAGGCTGACTCGTTCATACGAACCTGTTCGTTTTCGGTGAGTTCACCTTTTAATAATTTTTGCTCAATGATGTAGCTGGTCATCATTTTAGTCATTGAGGCAGGTGCCAGCTTTTCATTTTCATTTTTTGCAGCCAGGATTTGCCCGGTCTCATAGTCCATCAGAACATAGGATTTATTATTCAATTCTGGTGGAGAAGAGAGGACTGTTGCTGCATATGAGAAAGACGGTAATAAGAGTAGGGCAGCAATGGTACTTTTTCGGGTCATTCTAGGAGGTTCCAATACTTAATATGAGCACAAAAAGAGGCTAGCATTTTAGGCCAAAGCACAGCTGACTTCTACCGGGAAGCCAGCTTATTTCATACAGTATTGTAACTATCGGGTATTAGGCACCGTAACTAGCGACGTCACGGCAAACTTGGGTGTTTTTAGATTTGCCTGCATTTTTAGCATCCTGACGTGCTTCTTTCAGAACACTCTGGAAATTTTTTGCTTTACTGCGTTTTTCTAGGGCAGAAACTGCATTTTTCTCGCCAGGCATATGTGCCTGAGCTAGACGGCTATATCCCTCATTAAATTTCTGGTCTTTACCAATCAATCCCGGACAGATCTCAGAAAGCACATAAATAGCGGCGAGCTCTTCTTGGGTAACCTGCTGCTGTGGTGTTACATCAATATTTTCAGAACCAGCTTTGTTGTTTTCTGCCGCATAAGTACCAGGCGCAGTTAACATAAGAGCTGTTAACAAACCTAAACCCATTTTAGAGAAGTGTTTTAATTTCATTTAGTTTTAGTCTCATAATACAAGCAATCAGCAAAATAGCTTAATCAAAAATCATGGAAAGAAAATAGATAAAGTGTATCTAGCCTGTACATGAACCATAAAAATCCCGGCTAGGAAAAGCCGGGATTTCTAAAACAGGTTATATTTTTAAGTCGATGTCTTACTCAAAGTCCAGAACATCCTGACATACTGATTTCTGTTCTTCCTGATCAGCTTCTTTTGCAGCTGAACGTGCTTCAGCAAGCACACGCTTATACTCTATATCATTTTGCAAACGGGCATAAGTCATTGAGGAATCAGAGTATTCTCCCAGATAGCTATTAATCAGCTTTTGGATGTTAGTGTCCAGACGAGTATTTTTCCCCAAGATTGCTGGACATACCTCTGCCAGTACCTGAGTGCCTGCAATATCTTCTTTGACCAGTGTATCAGCCTCTTGCTGAGTCAAGCCCTCATGGGCCAGTGCCACCTGAGACATGACTGCAACAAACCCCAGACTCATTAGTCCCCGTAATAAAAATGACTTAATCATTGTTTTCACAAATTTATAGGTAGATGTAGAGAGTCAAATATATATAATTTATTGAATAATTCAATTTAATGTCCTCTACAGTCATTTTTTTAACCGAGATTTTTGTGTGAATATTCTAATTGCCAATGATGATGGTGTGTTTGCTCCAGGCCTACAGGCGCTTGCACAAGCCTTGAAACCTTTAGGTCGTGTAGTTGTGGTTGCTCCTGAAGCCGAGCGGAGTGGTTATTCGAGTGCGTTAACCCTAGACCGTCCTTTAAGACCGGTACCTATTGCTGAAGATGTTTGGGCTGTTAATGGCACACCTGCAGATTGTGTTTACCTGTCTATGAATGGCCTGTTTGATTTCGAGTTTGATCTGGTCGTCAGTGGTATCAATAGTGGAGCTAATTTAGGCGATGACGTACTGTACTCTGGCACAGTAGGTGCTGCTTTTGAAGGCCGTCTCATGAAGCAGCCGGCTATTGCCGTTTCACTTGCTGGCGGTAATGTACGCTCATATGTACATCCTGATGAGTTCAAAGTTGCTGCTCGTTGGGTTCATGATTTTATTGCTCGTGGTTTGCCCCAGTTACCACCACGTCATATCTTGAATATTAATATTCCAGACCTACAGGAACTTAAAGGTGCCCAGATTACCTATCAGGGGCAGCGTTCTCAATCTAAACCGATTACCAGCCATGTAGACCCACGTGGCCGCCAAGTGTACTGGATTGGTCTGGCTGGTGAGGCAGTAACAGAACCGCGAGAAAATATTCACCAGATTCAATCGGATTTTTTTGCAATTGCCAATGGTTATGTGAGTATTACGCCAATTCAGATGGACGCCACCAACTATGCAATACTGGAGAGTTTACAAACAGATCTTGAGCTCAGCTAAACACGGACAAACCAGTTATGTTATAAGTTTGTGAAAAAGGAAAGGTGAAATGATTTTCACCGGACTTTTTTGATACCCTTAGCGCAGTTGTTTTTTGAGTCTATATAAGAGAGGGAGATCAATGCAATTGGTTCCACAACACCGCCTATTTCCTGTTCCAACTACAACAATCATGAAAAAAATAGTGTTGTCGGTTGCTGTTGTTTCTACCCTGATTCTTACAGGTTGTGCTTCTAAACCTCAGATCAATAATCCGACTCGTTATGCAACTGCACCAGATTACTATACAGTACGCTCTGGTGACACCTTAAGCGGTATTGCAGCGCGTTATGGTCTGAGCTATTTAAGTATTGCTGAAATGAATGATATTTCAGCCCCTTACCGGATTTATGTAAACCAGTCACTGCGCCTGAAAAATTCAGGTACACGCCGTAGTCAAACCCAGCCGATGACCCAGGCTGCCCCAATTCAGCGTCAGCGTGTTGCTCTGCCAACACCGTCGCCTGTAACGACAACTACTCGTACGACTGTCCAGCCAACCAGCCCTACACCGAGCATACCGGTTCGTAGTACGACATTACGATGGGTGAAACCGGCCAATGGGCCTGTACTTCAGGCTTATAATCCGGCAAGTAATATTAAAGGAACCCGTTTTTCAGGGAATCTGGGCGATCCAGTATTTGCAGCAGCAGACGGACAGGTGGTTTATGCGGCAGATGGCTTGAAAGAATATGGAAATCTGGTCCTGATTAAGCATATAGATGGTTATATTAGTGCTTATGCACATAATAGTAAAATGCTGGTAAAAAGCGGTGATAATGTAACAGCAGGACAAAAAATTGCTGAAATGGGTTCTAGTGGTACGAATCAGGTTATGCTGGAATTCCAGATCCGTCTGGATGGTAAACCGATCAATCCGGCAAGCATTTTACCGATTAATTAATAAATTAATGCAAAACTAGAAAATCCCCGTATAATACAACGAGTTGTTTTTATCAAATATTGAATAATAAAGACAGCTCAAAGTTCAGAGGGAATTTTATGTTAGATCAACTCCGGGCAATGGGAGTATTTGCTTGCGTTGTTGAAAAAAGCTCGTTTAGCGGTGCGGCTCGTGAACTTGGTATTACGACAAGCGCCGTCAGTCAGCAAATCCGCTCATTAGAAAATGAAATGGAAGTAATTCTTCTACATCGTTCTACCCGGAAGTTGAGTCTGACCGAAGCGGGACAAGCTTTTTTCCACAGCTGTCGAGAAATGCTCGCTGCTGCTGAACGTGGAAAGGTTCGAATTAATGAACTGCGCGATGAACTGGTCGGTGACCTGCGCATTGCGACCACGCCAGAAATAGGTGCCATGCATCTTGTACCTGCTCTGTCTCACTGGATATCTGCACATCGCGGTTTATCTGTTCATTTTGAGGCTGAGAATAAATATATTGACCTGATTGAAGGCCGTATTGATATTGCTGTACGCATGAGTTCAAAAATAGAAGATTCTAATCTGACCGCCGTGCCGTTGGCCCGTGTTGAGCAGATTCTGGTTGCTTCTCCAAGTTACCTGAACCAGTCTGCTCCAATATCACGTCCTGAAGATTTAAAAAATCATGATCTTATTCCAATTAATGTCATGAATAATTATCAGCAGTTTTCATTCCAGCATGGTGTGACAAGTGAAGTTGTTGATCTGGAAATGCGTAGCCGTCTGTATAGTAATAATGTGCTGGTTGCGAAATCATTATGTCAGCATGGACATGGCTTGGCGCGTATTCTTTATCTGGATGTGCAGAAAGATCTGATTAATGGATCTTTGGTTGAGGTATTGCCTGAGTGGAAACTGCCTGCTTTTACTCTTTATGCAGTTATCTCTCGACGTGAACAGCAGCCAATGAAAATTCATCGCTGTCTGGATGCTCTGAAACAGTATTTTAGTCAACTTCCCGGTGGCAGAGTCTATCAGGAAGCATCTTAAACAAGAGTATAAAAAAGCCGCACTGAGCGGCTTTTTTATATTACTTTCTTATTTGTTAAGCCTTAAGAAAACTCTTGATTGCCGGGATTAGACGCTGAATCAGATCATCGGCTTGCTCTTGTGTCATGTTAAGTGGCGGCAATAAACGGACCACAGAACCGGCAGTTACATTAATAATCAGTTTGTACTCGTCGCGTGCGATATTTACCAGTTCGCCACAGTCTTTCGGTAATTCAATACCAATCATCATTCCGAAACCGCGGACTTTAACCTGATATTCTTTCAGCTGTTGACGAATCTGGTCCACAATATAATGACCGATTTGAGCTGCGTTCTCCAGCGCATTTTCCTTTTCCAAAAGTTCAAGTACGGTATAAACCACACGTGAACCTAGTGCTGAACCACTATAGGTTGAACCATGATTTCCGGCAGCAAGTACGCCTACACCACGGCCTTGAGTCATTACCGCACCAATTGGAAAACCGTTGCCTAGGCCTTTAGCAGTCGTCAGTACATCTGGAATAATATTGGTATGCTGGTAAGCAAAATATTTGCCGGTACGTCCATTTCCGGTTTGTACTTCATCCAGCATCATCAGCCAGTTGTGCTGGTTGCAAATTCGACGGATATCTTCCAGATAGCTGAAGCCTTGTGCTGCAGTATTCACGCCACCTTCACCCTGAATAGGCTCAATCAGGATAGCGACAATATCCGGATGCTGAAGTGCAGCCTCTTCAATAGTTTCGAGGTCGCCAAATGGTACACGGATAAAGCCTTCTACCAGTGGAGTAAAGCCTTCCTGGACCTTTTTATTACCTGTGGCAGATAAAGTTGCCAAAGTCCGGCCATGAAAAGACTTGTCCGCTACAATAATTTTAGGGGTAGCTATACCTTGCTGATAAGCGTATTTACGCGCAATTTTGATAGCACCTTCATTGGATTCAGCACCACTGTTTGAAAAGAAAATCTCTTCCATACCAGAGACCTGGGCCAGTTTCTGCGCAGCAGCTGTTTGCCAAGGCACTTCAAACAGATTGCTGGTATGAATGAGAGTCATCGCCTGTTCGGCAATTGCTTCGGCCAGTACTGGGTGAGCGTGGCCTAAACCGCATACGGCAATACCAGTAAGTGCATCCAGATACTCGGTGCCATCTTCGGTATAAAGATACGCTCCTCGACCTCGGACAAAACTGATCGATTGACGGCCAAAGACTGGCATCAGATGCGATGGTTGATCAGCTTGTACGGGGGCGAGGGTAATATTATTCATGGCTAACTCTTGATGTTAGGTGGATTAAAAAGTTTATATAAGCAAAAACAGCCTCAGAATAAAAGACCAAAAATCAAATTAACATAGAAATATCTTTGACACGGACCCAGTTTTCCTCAGTTTTAGGTATAATGGCCGATAGAATAGTTGAGGATTGATCTATGACTGAACAAGCACGTGATACTGAAGCGTTAATTCGCGATCAAATCGCTAAACATGCTGTACTTCTTTATATGAAAGGCACTCCACAATTTCCGCAGTGTGGTTTCTCAGCGCGTGCTGTAGAAGCACTCAGTCAAATTGGCCGTCCATTTGCGTATGTAAATATTCTGGAAAATCAGGATATTCGTGCAACACTGCCTAAAATTGCTAACTGGCCAACTTTCCCACAACTCTGGGTAAATGGTGAGCTGGTAGGCGGAAGTGACATTATGCTGGAAATGTTTCAAAATGGTGAGCTCAAGCCATTGGTCGAGCAGTATAGCCCAGCTCCAGAAGCTTGAGTAACTGCCCAACCATAAAAAAGCGCCTTGTTAAAGGCGCTTTTTTATTAAGAGGTCAGGGCTGACCAGAAAGTTCAGCAGATATATTACCTGCTGGTATTTGATCGACTGTATTCCCTTCAATGGCAATCTTTATTTCATTTTTCTTCTTTTTTTTCTTCTTTTTTTTCTTTTTCTTAGGATCCTCACTCATTTCTTCACCATCTTCAAGTGCTTGCCAGTATTCAAGCTGCTCCATAACTGCCGCATAGATGGAACCTTTACTATAACGGCCTTTTTTATCTAATGTACCTACAGGTTGGGCCATTAAAATCTCTAGCGCCTGATCAATCGTGCTAATAGCATGGACATGAAAATGGCCGGCATTGACAGCATCAATCACATCTTGGCGTAGCATCAGGTGCTGCATGTTTTGGCGTGGAATAATGACGCCCTGCTTTCCAGTCAGACCTTGCAGTTTACATGCATCAAAGAAGCCTTCGATCTTGGCATTGACGCCACCCACCGGTTGTACCTGTCCAAGCTGGTTCATAGAGCCTGTAATTGCCCAAGACTGGTCAATCGGAATCTGACTAATAGCAGAGAGCAGGGCCGATAACTCTGCAACAGTGGCGCTATCTCCATCTACTTGTCCATAACTCTGTTCAAAAGCCAATGCTGCCGAGAAATGAAGCATTTGCTCGCGGCCAAAATGTGCTTTCAAAAAGCTGGACATCAGTAGTACGCCTTTGGCGTGTAAAGAACCACCAAGTTCAACACTGCGTTCGATATCAAGAATATCTCCACCGCCTTGGTATACCGATGCAGTCAGGCGGGAAGGCAGGCCAAACTCTACATCTGCATAATGAATTACAGATAAGGCATTAATCTGGCCCAGACGGTGCCCAGAAGTTTCAATCAGTTGAGTACCGCGGGACAGGTCCTGCCAATAAAGCTCCCTTAAATAACCTAAGCGATATTTACGGTGGTCAAGTGCCATATTGATATATTTGGCAGAAACCACCTTGTCACCCGCCTGATGGGCGTGATGATGAGCTTCACGTATCAGGTCACCTAAAGTCAGTGCATGTAAAGACAAAGAACTTTGATCTTCTGCCTGGCGGCTTGAGTCTGTCAGGAGCGCAGCAAGTGCAGAGCGGTCAAAGGGTAATAACTTGTCTGCCTGTACATAATCTGCAATGAGCTGCATGTAAGCCTGTTCGTTAGTGTCATTACGTTGTAATGTATCAGTAAAATCTGCACGGATTTTAAAAATACTGTCGAGTTCTGGTTCAACCTCCAGAATCTCATAATAAATCTCAGGTTCAGCCAGTAGAACCACCTTTAAGTTTAAAGGTACAGGTGCAGGTTCGATTGAAATACTGCCAGTCAAAGTTAGCATATGTTCAAGCGATGATAATTTAAGCTGCCCAGACTTTAAGGCACGTTTTAAACCCTGCCATGCATAAGGCTGTTCTAAAAGCTGTTCTGCTTCTAAAATCAAGAATCCGCCGTTGGCTTTATGCAGCGCCCCAGGGCGAATCAGACTAAAATCTGTACTGATCGTACCATTTTGAGTTAGCTGCTCAACATGGCCTAAAAGATTGTAGTGGGTCGGGAAATCTTCAAAAATAACAGGGGCGCCGCTGTTTGGCTTATTACTGACTATAGTATTGACCTGATAGCGGGAAGGGACACGACTGAATAAAGCAGGCGAGAATTCGTCTTCTTCCTGATCCAGAATCATCTCGACATTTTCAATAATGTTTTCTGCATACTGCTTCAGGTATTTCTCTAAGCCGGCAACTTCAGCGTATTTATTGAGAATACTCTCAATTCGCGGCATTACCACCTGTTTAGCAATTTCGCGGTTCAGGTCTGATACCTGATCTCTGGCTTCATCTTCAAGATCACCCAAATGTAAGCCCAATCGCTCCAGTTTTTTATCCATATAACGCATATTGGATGCGATTTCAGCACGTTCTTTGCTGCTCAGTGCATTAATTTCGGTCTGGCTCAGTTCTTCAAGTTTGCCATCTTTAATCTGTACAGGAACAAAGCAATGCTGTTCTTGATGGGAGACCAGTTTAAGGTCAAGGCCTTCGCCCTCTCTGGTTAATTCTACCAGTGCCTGCTGCTGTTCATTGCCGGTTTGCTGACGAATTAACTCGATCTGGTTGTGATAGGTCTCGGCACTAAAGCGCCGTTCTAACTGTTTGAGTGCAACCTGCCAGGTTTGATGCAGGGCTTTTTGAAACTTGGGTCCATGTCCGGCCGGAAAACGTAGTAGTATGGGCTGGCGGGCATTTTCAAAATTATTGACATACACCCAGTCGTCTGGCGTAGGCATGGCTTTGGCATGCTGCTGTAACAGGCGCCGGATCATGGTACGTTTACCCAGACCTGCTGTACCTACAGCAAAGATATTATAGCCTGAATAAGGTAGCGTAATTCCGGCCTCGACAGAGGCTTTGGCCCGGTCTTGACCTAAAAAATTATTAAGAGGCTTGATCCGTTTTGTTGAGGAAGGAATTTTCTCCAGATCAGGAATATGAGTAAGCTGTTCTGGCTTGAGCGCAGTTAAGTTTAAAGTATTTTGAATTTCAGTCCGGTCCAATGCTGATGGATAGGCATGATCAAGTTGTTTCTCAAGATTAATTGTAGTAGTGGTAGATAAAGAAGATGTCATTTGATCGAGTCTTTGGGTCACTGTAAAATCCAAAACTTAATATTCGCTAGAGTTTTAAAGGTATACAGGTTTAAGGGAAAATATCAAGCAGGCGAATCAGCTTTCATTATAAAAGACAGCGGATTTCATAAAAAGCATTGAAACCTGATCAATTAAACGTTTGAATAGCAAAATTTAAGATTCACTGGAAAATAATTATTCAATGTCCACACAAAGTTCAGGATGGAAAGCCGCTTTCTTAGCCTTTCTTGACCGCCGAGCCCTTATTATGCTGTTTTTGGGTTTTTCCGCCGGTATCCCTATTTTATTGATTTTTTCAAGCCTGTCACTGTGGCTGGGCGAGGCAGGTATAGATAAAAGTGCAGTGACTTTTTTTAGCTGGGCAGCATTGGGCTATTCTTTTAAGTTTGTATGGGCACCTTTAATTGATGAGCTGCCTGTCCCGTATCTGACCAGAACTCTAGGGCGTCGCCGAGCGTGGTTGCTCATCGCACAGTGTTTGATCATTACTGCAATTTGTATTATGGCTTTTTCTGATCCGGCGCTCGGGCAGAGCCATCTGATCCAGATGGCAGCAGGTGCCGTATTACTAGGTTTCTCGGCAGCAACACAAGATATTGTAATTGATGCCTACCGAATCGAGCTTGCTGAAACAGAAATGCAAACCGTCCTTGCATCTACTTATAATGCCGGTTACCGGATTGGTATGATTGTTGCCGGTGCAGGTGCTTTATTCCTGGCAGCATATTTAGGAACTGCTAAAGGTAATTATATCTATACTGCATGGCAGACTACTTATCTGGTTATGGCAGCCGTCATGTTAGTTGGTGTATTGACTACACTTATTATTCGCGAGCCACAAGTAAACCGTATCTACAAAGAATATAAACGTAGTGATTACTACCGGCTGGTGGCAGTATTTTTTGTTGCGGTCATCAGCTTCGTTACTGCCTATATTTACTCAGGTACTGCTGTTGAAGCACTTGTTTATAATATGGGTATTGAAGATAGTTTTCTTTTGTTCCTGTTTGAAGCTTTGCGCTTTTTAGGCTCAGGCGCAGTATCAATACTGGTGGGTGCTACGCTGGTAAAACTGGGCGCTGTAAACCGGCAGATGGCTTTTGAAACCTGGGTAAATCCAATATTAGATTTTTTTAAACGCTATGGACTAAAACTGGCGCTGGTATTATTGCTGTTAATTGGTTTTTACCGGATTTCCGATATTATTGCTGGTGTCATATCTAATGTGTTTTATCAGGATCTCAATTTTAGTAAAGAACAGATTGCCGAAGCGGTTAAAGTGTATGGCGTAATTTTTAGCCTGATCGGTGGTTTCTTGGGCGGTTTGCTGGCGCAGCGCATTAACATTATGAAATTAATGTTTGTAGGGGCAGTATTGGCCAGTTCTACCAACTTAATCTTTATTGGCTTGGTTAAATCTGGTCAGCCATTAGGTGATATTGAAATTTCAGTGGGTCATCAAACTTATCAGACTACTACAGATGAAGTAGGAACTTGGAGTGTAGCAATACCCAACAGCCAGCTTGCACAGCAAAGCCAGATTTCAGTAAAAACTCAGTATGCAGATAGTCCTGAGCAGGTTAATGCCTATATACCTTATTTAACTCAGGATCATAACCGTTCTCAACTGCTGTTGTTACCCATTACCAGTGATAACCAGCTGGATCAGCAGGAGCAGAAAAATAGTCTGGTGGTAAGAGGGCAGTATGCTGGCCCTGCTTTTAATCCAGAGCAAAAAATAGTTTTACATCTGGATGGTCATAATTTCGATGCCAAACTTGATGACAACGGTATATTTAGCGCAGCAATAGATGCTCATCTGCTAGTCAATTCTCCAGGTAAAACAGTGATTGCGGAGTTGATAGAAAACAAGCAGGTAAAATTACAAACCACCCACTCTTATAAAGTGAATAATTTAAAAACAGCCAAACAGCTTGATATCGATATTCAGCCACTTTCTGTTGTTGACCCCCAAAAAGACACAACAGTTGTAAGTGGTAAAGTCATTAAACCTTATAGCTCGCTCTGGTTATATTTTGCCATTATTGTTGATAATCTGGCGTCCGGTCTGGCAGGTGCGGCATTTATTGCCTTTTTATCTAGCTTGACCAGCGTTTCTTTTACCGCTGTTCAATATGCTATTTTTAGTTCACTTATGACATTAACTCCTAAGATTTTAGGAGGGTATTCAGGTACTATTGTTTCCAATATCGGTTATCCAAAGTTTTTCCTTATGACTACACTAATCGGTATCCCGATTTTGGTATTAGTCGTATGGGTAGCAAAATTACTGCGAGAACATCAATCTCTAGAATCTGAACATAAAGGTGATTAATCATGCGCATGCTGCATACCATGTTACGAGTAGGCAATTTAGAACAGTCTCTCAAGTTCTATACTGAAGTGCTCGGTATGACTTTACTTCGTAAACGTGATTATGAAGAGGGCCGCTTTACTCTGGCATTTGTAGGATATGGTGATGAAGCAAACCATACAGTACTTGAGTTAACCCACAATTGGGATACAGAAAGTTATGAATTGGGCAATGCTTACGGTCATATCGCCATTGCAGTAGAAGATGCCTACAAGGCATGTGAGGAAATTAAAGCACGTGGTGGTAATGTGGTTCGTGAAGCTGGACCGATGAAAGGCGGAGTTACCGTAATTGCCTTTGTTGAAGACCCAGATGGTTATAAGATTGAGCTAATTCAACAGGACGACAATGCCAGAAACAATTAAGTAAAAGACTAAGTGTTCAAAGAAAATACCGAACATTTTAGCTAAACACTAGCTTAAATAATTACGCTCAGTAAGATGAAACTTTACCTAAGGGTAAAATCATCTGACTGGGCTTTTCTATTATTAATTTTCAGCCTATAAAAAAACAGGATGTTGATTATGAATATATTAAAATTACTGGCATTGGACCGCTTTACTATATTGCTGATTGTAATGGTTATACTGGCAACTTTTTTACCAGTAAGTGGTGAGCCAGCTAAAGTCTTCGGGGTTATTACCAATATAGCGATTGCCATTTTATTTTTTCTGCATGGAGCAAAATTATCACGCCAGGCAATTGTTGAAGGTATATTGCACTGGAAATTGCATGTAGTGGTTTTTGCTTTTACGTTTGCTCTATTTCCTATCATTGGCCTATTAGCCAAACCTGTGCTACTTCCGATGCTTGGTGAGCAACTATACTTGGGTTTTCTGTTTATGTGCTTTTTGCCATCTACAGTTCAATCTTCAATTGCTTTTACTTCAGTTGCCAAAGGCAATGTTGCGGCGGCAGTATGTAGTGCTTCATTTTCAAATCTAGTGGGTATGTTTATTACTCCGGTTCTTGTCAGTCTTTTTATTTTTGGACAATCCAAACATGATTATGATCCGACTTCATCCATTATAGAAATTACTTTATTACTCCTTGTTCCATTTATTGCGGGACAGTTATTAAGGCCTTATGTTTTTCCCCTTATGCAGAAAGCGCCAAGCATTGTAAAAACTTTTGATCAGGGCACTATTTTAATGGTGGTCTATGGCGCATTTAGTGGTGCTGTTGTAACAGGTCTCTGGCAACAGGTAAGCTGGCTGACTCTATTTAACCTGACTTTAATATGTTCAGTGTTTCTGACAGTGATTATGTTGTTGGCTTGGTATATTCCTAAATGGCTGGGATTCAACAGACCAGACCAGATTGCAGTATTTTTTTGCGGTTCAAAGAAGACCTTGGCTAGTGGTGTACCCATGGCACAGATTCTGTTTGCAGGGCAGCCACTTGGCATGATTGTTCTACCGATTATGATTTTTCATCAGATTCAACTTATGGTCTGCGGCGTAATTGCTAATTATTGGTCTAAACAGGACACTGAGGAATATATGGGTGAAGAGGCGGCAGAATAATTCGCTATAAATTAATTTTTAATTTATAATACTGGCCACTTGTTGTGCTTAGCCCTGACGGAAACCGTCTCGGTGGGCCAAGAGAATGGTCTGTTGTGGTGTTGATCTGCTGTGGTTTTTATTAAGCCCGGCCTTCCTCAAATGATTTGAGAGTGGTCAATTGCGATGACAGCAAAACCTTTCTTTACTTAGGAGTAATCGACGATGCGCGCCGATATTCACCCAAAATATGAAAAACTTGTTGCTACCTGTTCTTGTGGTAACGTAATCGAAACTCGTTCTGCTTTAGGTAAAGAAACTCTTTATCTGGACGTTTGCTCAGCTTGTCATCCATTTTATACTGGTAAGCAGAAGAATGTTGACACTGGCGGTCGTATTGACAAGTTCAAACAACGTTTCGCTGGTATGTCACGTTCTATCAAACGTTAATACTAGAAAAAAAAAACGGGCATTAAGCCCGTTTTTTTACGCTTGAAAACAACAGCCTGAATTACTGATCCTGTACATCAGTTAAGAATTCCAGTTTTTTCTGGAAATAATTACCTTCCAAATAACGTGCTTCAATATTCCATGCATTGGCAAACAGGTTCATGTCATCAAGTTCACGCAAAATAATTTCAATGGGCTTAATTGCCAGGAAATTGATAATTTTTTCTTGCAGGTTGCCTAGTTCTTTATCATTAGAAATCAATTGTGTTAACTGTTGAGCTAAGGTGACATACTGTAGCTCTATCTGATTTAGTAATGATTCACTATAAATAGAATTTCCAAAATTCCGGATTGAGATCTCTGCACCATATTGATGTAATAGCGCAATCTGCTTTTGTGCTGCCGGTAAATTGTAAAGAATTTCTTCCTCAGCAAATTGCAAAATAAGTGGATGGGACTGTTTACTACCAATAATGGTAATAAGTTTAGCCACCAATTCAGGAAGCTGTGAGTCATTAAATAAAATATGCTGATTCAAGTTAACAATCAGTCTGGCGTCAGGGTATTGGCGAATAAAATTATGTAATTGTTTACAGGCTTCTACCAGTACCCAGCGATCAAGTTTGATTGAAAGCTCATTGTTTCCTTGTAGGTCAGCTAAACCGGAAAATTCTTGCCAGCGATTTTCATAAATAATACCGCTGGTAACTTCATAAGTATAAAGATTGATATCCTGCTTATCATAAAGCTGTTGATATCTTAAATGAATATCTGCCTGCTGGAGTTTCTGGGCCAGCACTTGTACCAGTGAAGGGGTAGAAGTGGCTGCACTCAGAGCGGTTTCTGGAACTTCAGGTACAGGAACCGGCTCAACTTCAAGCGGAGCAGTTAATTCTAGTTCAGGCTCATGTTCCAGCTCAGGCAGGTGATGGTTAAATGCATACTCCAGAAGCTCTTCGAAATGATCATTGTCCCGAATTTCATCTGGAATGAGTGTATAACCAATTTGTAGTTGCAAAGAGAAATTCACATCATTAACTGTCAGAAGCTGGGCTTTTTCGAGGGCGCGCAGACTCATTAACTGAGATTCTAATATTTCTTCAGATTCTGCTTGGAACAGAGCACCATATAATATGGTATGAACTTTAAAGACCAGCGTATGAGTTTGCTCTCTAATAAAGTCTTCAATATTCAAAAAGTAAGTTTTTAAAGTATTCCAGTCACTCTTGAAAATCTGATCAGAGCAGGTGGCCAGACTAAATACCACGAGAGCATTAAATTTTGCAGGCTGGCTAATTAAATAACGGTTGACCAGCTGGAAAGGGTTAACTGAACTTGAATTTTTCTCTGATATCTGGGGTGAGCTATTATTAGAGAGCATGGTATTAGAATTACTTGAGTCACAATTAATTCTAATTTGTAGAGCGTCTTCCTCTGCAGCAGATACAAATTCAAGTTCAAGTGCGGATGAACAGGCAACCTGACTGTTTAGAGTGCGTATTTCGAAATGCCCCTGATCAAACTGCCCCTGACTGATTTTTTTAAAACGCTGTTTAAAATCATTCAGATCTTCAGGCTGTAATATATCTAAAAGAGGTAATCCAATAACTTCATCTTCTTTTTCCAAGCCGAATAAATTCAGATATTCATTATTTGCCTGAATATGAATTCCTTCCTGAATAATAGCAACAGCTTTATGACTTTCCTGAACCAAGGTCTGAGCCTGATTCTGGGCCATCTCAAGTTCAATACTTAAACGCTGTTGAGCCTGTACCAGTCGGTAATATGAAAGTGCCCGTACCAGCCCTATATAAAAACGTTCTGGAAAATCCAAGTTGATGACATCATAGACACCTTTATATATATAATGATTATATTGTGCCGGTTCGTATTGATCA
Source organism: Acinetobacter sp. FL (assembly GCF_040744925.1). Classification (NCBI taxonomy): domain Bacteria; kingdom Pseudomonadati; phylum Pseudomonadota; class Gammaproteobacteria; order Moraxellales; family Moraxellaceae; genus Acinetobacter; species Acinetobacter sp. FL. The sequence goes on from NZ_CP160437.1 coordinate 1,019,949, forward strand.
GGCTTTATAAGGAGCACCGGCAAACTTGGCTGGGTTGATGCCTGTACGATTGAAAGAGCCTGTTCAACCTTAAGATCATAGGCCCGGCCGAAAATAATCAGATCCCAATCCAGATGAAGCTGCTTTTCAAAACTTTTTAAGTCATCCAACAGCACTGCCTGTACCAGATGATCTTGCTGAGCAAAAATCTCTATAATCTGGTTATAACGGATCTGATTATCATCAATAATGAGTAGACGTGTTTCAGTACGTTTGAATTTTTTGGAGAGTAGCGGATTTCTCACTTCAATGCTTCCCATAAATCTTGTTTATTTAATTCTTGCGCCTGTTTATCCATAAACTGATCGAGTAACCCCTGTTGCTGCTCGTTAATCAACTCAAAATTGAACTGGATAAAGCTTTGGGTAATCAACAATGCCTTGGTAAGACAAATTTTGATTTCTTCCTGGCCCAAGCGCAAGTAAATAGTTTGGTGTTCTTTAAAGGTTTGTGAACCTGGTAAAATAAGGGTGACCTGCTGCTGAAAGACGGCTTTTTGAATAAGTAAAGCAGGATGATAATTAATTGTATGAAGATCAATCTGCATTCGAACTGCGCACGGATACATCTCTTGTGCCAAAATTTCCAGTCCAAGTTCCAGGCTTTTATTAGTAGACTGCTTAATCCAGCGAATGACTCCACCTCGCCATTTCTCTTGGGTTTCTTCCTTAACCAGTATAAATTCGCCTGTGCGTAAATTTTTTGGGGTTTCACCTTTCCATTTAATTCGGTAACCATTTAAGCTGACATCAAGCACGCTGGTCTGATAAAGTTGTTTGGCTTCCCGATCCAATAGCCGGCTAGAATTGACCTGGGGAAGAGTATCAGGCGTATCTTTATCCCAGTTTAATAATAATTTTGATTCACTTTGAAAGCCATAATTATTTTCCAGCATTAATGTTTCATTAAAAGTCTTGGCTTTTGAAAGATAGAAATGTGCGGATAATAAACTAAAACAGATATCTAGCTGTGCAGAATATTGATAGCGGTCATGACGGCGTTCTGTCGTGCTGCCTAAAATGGTTTGTACATGGAATTTGAGTGCCAAACTTAAATTTTTCTGTTCATGTTTTGATAAAAATTCTGGCGTTCTTCCAAAAGTCGCATTGATGTGTTCCAGCAATTCCTGAGTAGTAATAAAAAAACTGGGTTCAAAATCCGGATTCTGTTTTTTCTGGTGAATTGGTGGGTAGTCTTTATTGCAATCTACAACATATTTGGTGAGAGTCGTTGCTCTAGGTAAAATTTGGATCAGCTTGGCCCAGTCAAAACTGCATTGATAAAGTGACTGAATTTCAGAGGGCCGAATTTGATGGGCATTAAAAATGTCCAGTAAGATCAGCTGGGCATAGGTCTGATTAATATTGGCTAAAATATTTTGAGTGCCCTGTATCTGGTTAATACTGTTCATATGAAAATCATTTTTTAAAGCAATATCATACAGTTGATGAGAAATAAGCCATTGACCGGTAAAATAGTGACTATAAAGTATTTGCTGTTGATACAGTAGGCTGACAAGTTGTTGCAGGGCATAATAAATTGCCAATGTTCGAGCTATAGATAAGTTTTTTTTCTGATTAAAAGCAAAAAGAGAAAATTTTTGATGAGCGAGCTGCTCGTGCGCAGAACGCGCAATATTAATATAAACTCCTGCAAAGTGACAGCGTAGTAGCATAGCCAGTTCAATAATATGCTCATTACGGTCAGTACTGATAGGACCCTGATTAAAAAAATGTTTTTCTAAGCTGGCCAGTACTTTATCGATGGTAGGATGCAAACTATGAATCAGGTCAAATCTGAGTGTTTCACTACATTTTAAGCGAGAGATTTCGAGTACGGCATGAAACAGCGACTTAGAGGTGTCACCAAGCTGCATGAAAGACAGATTACCTGCCCACATTTCCAGATCTTTCACTGTAGCAGGTGCAAAGCTAAGTTTTTCCCTATCAAGAACATTGGGGGAATGAAATATTTCTGAAAATGTACTATTCATCATACTTATTATAGAAACTCAAATTGTTATAGTCCCAAACAGCGGTGTTTTATTCTTCTCACCTGCAATCTCCCTAACCAGTTTAGGTACTAAATAACCTGGCAGACTTGCTAGGACCTCTTTATAAACTTCATCAATCTTTGAAGAGGGCAAGTCAAAGTGATGGGCCCCCTTAACTTTATCCAGCACATGTAAATAATAAGGCATAACCCGTGCCTCGAACAGTCTGTAACTTAAATTGATTAATACTTCCGCTGAATCATTAATACCCTTAAGTAAAACGGCCTGATTGAGCACAGTGACCTGACGGCGTGCCAGTTCATGCAGTTTTGAACAGGTGAAGTCATCGAGTTCTGAAGCATGGTTAGAGTGTACCACCAGTATAATACGTAGCCTACTGTTTTCCAAAAGAGAAATTAACTCATGATCAATACGGTCTGGAATCACAATCGGCACACGTGAATGTATTCTAAGCGTATCAATCTGGGGAATAGACTCAAGCCTTTCCAGCCATAAGCCGAGTTTACGGTTGGATAAAGTCAGTGGATCACCACCACTTAAAATAATTTCATGAACCTCAGGTTGACTTAAAATATAATTTTTAATTGCTGGCCAGTCTTCATTTTTAGGTAAATTTTCCTGATAGGGGAAGTGGCGGCGAAAGCAATAACGGCAATGAACTGCACAGGCGCCTGTTAAAGTAAGCAGGAAACGTGTTTTATATTTATGCAAAACACCAGGTAAAAGATTGGTTGCCTCTTCACCTAAAGGATCAGTAACAAATCCTGGAAAATCCTCTAATTCAAGATGATGTGGCAAGACTTGCAGCAAAAGAGGATCAAGAGGGTCACCAACGCACATTTTTGCAACAAATGCGCGCGGTACGCGCAATTTAAACTTTTCAGAAGCCAGAACTGCCCCTGATAATAACTGTTCGGGTGAAAGCTGAAGCGCGTGTAACAATTCTAGCGGGTCAGTAATTAGGTCACTGAGTTGTGATTGCCAGTTTTGCTCTTGATATAAATAGTTTATCATGCCACACGTTAAAAATAATGCTAGTCTAGCATTAATAGATTTAAGTTAGTAAGTTTGGAGCGTGCCAGTCATGGCCAATTATTCTACAAATGATTTCAAATCAGGCCTCAAGGTTATGCTTGATGGCAACCCATGTTCAATCATGGAAAACGAATACGTAAAACCGGGTAAGGGGCAGGCGTTTAACCGCGTTAAACTGCGTAACCTGAAAACGGGCAAAGTATTAGAAAAAACATTCAAGTCAGGTGATTCACTCGAAGGCGCTGATATTGTAGAAGTAGAAATGAACTACTTGTACAACGATGGTGAAATGTGGCATTTCATGGACCCTGAATCTTTTGAACAGATTGCCGCTGATAAAAACGCTATGGGCGATGCAGCAAAATGGTTAAAAGATGATTCAAATGAAGCCTGCACAATTATGCTGTTTAATGGTGTACCTTTAAACGTAAGTGCACCAAACTTCGTTACCTTAAAGATTATTGAAACTGATCCGGGTGTACGTGGTGATACCTCTGGTGGTGGCGGCAAGCCGGCAAAACTGGAAACTGGTGCAGTAGTACGTGTTCCATTATTTGTACAGCAAGAAGAAAGTGTTCGTGTAGATACCCGTACTGGTGAATACTTAGAACGTGCATAATGGTTTAAAAATAGACTATTATCAAAAGGGATGATCATGATCATCCCTTTTTTAATGCCAAAGTATTAGATGAAAACAAAAAGATGAGGAGTAGAGTCAAAAAAGGAAATTTGCAAAGGGAAAGTAGCACGATGAATAACAATAACTAACCTGCTTAAATGATTGAAATACGAGGTCAAGATGGAATCAATTCAAACTAAGTCATCCCCCTTTTCAAAATTGATCTGGGTGATTGTAGCAATTATCGGGGCAATATCTTTCGGGATACTTGCTGTCAGTCGTGGTGAACATGTTAATGCAGTCTGGTTAGTGCTTGCTGCTGCCTGTGTCTATAGTATTGCTTACCGTTTTTATAGCCTGTTTATAGCCAACAAGGTGTTTGAGCTTAATGCCAGACGGCTCACTCCAGCTTATCGGATGACCGATGGCCTGGATTATGTCCCAACCAATAAATATGTACTTTTTGGCCATCATTTTGCTGCAATTGCCGGTGCGGGACCTTTGGTAGGACCGATTCTGGCAGCCCAGATGGGGTACTTGCCCGGAACGATCTGGTTGCTGGCTGGTGTAGTACTGGCCGGTGCTGTACAGGATTTTCTGGTCCTGTTTATTTCTACCCGGCGTGATGGACGCTCACTGGGGGAAATGGCAAAACAGGAGCTTGGATCTTTTGCCGGTGTGATTGTGATGCTGGGTGCACTTGGGGTGATGATTATCATTTTGGCAGTACTGGCACTGGTCGTAGTCAAGGCTTTAACGAATAGCCCTTGGGGGGTATTCAGTATTGCAGCTACTATTCCTATTGCAATTTTCATGGGCATTTACATGCGCTATATACGCCCGGGCAAGATTGCAGAAGTCTCAGTGATTGGTTTCATTCTGATGATGCTAGCCATTGTGTATGGAGGAAATATTGCTGCACATCCATACTGGGGGCCATTTTTTACACTTTCAGGTACACAGTTGACCTGGTGTCTGATTATTTATGGTTTTGTGGCTTCAGTACTCCCAGTATGGCTGTTGCTTGCACCACGTGACTATCTATCGACCTTCTTGAAAATTGGGGTAATTGTCGGGCTGGCTATTGGTATTATTTTTGCCTTGCCAGAACTAAAAATGCCAGCTGTAACACACTTTATTGATGGTACTGGGCCTGTATTTGCCGGTTCGCTCTTTCCATTTCTGTTTATTACTATTGCCTGTGGTGCAATTTCAGGTTTTCACGCGCTCGTTTCTTCAGGTACCACACCAAAGCTGGTTGAAAATGAAGTTCATATCCGCATGATCGGTTATGGCGGTATGTTGATGGAATCTTTTGTTGCAATTATGGCAATGATCTGTGCAACGGTACTGGAACCAGGAGTATATTTTGCAATTAATGCTCCTGCTGCTGTTTTAGGCACAACAGTTGAAAGTGCAGCAGAAGCTGTACGTAATCTGGGCTTTGTTGTGACACCCGAAGCATTAGCACTGCTCGCAAAAGAGGTAGGAGAAACTACGATTTTGTCCCGTACAGGGGGAGCGCCAACATTTGCAATTGGTATGGCTCATATTATTTCCGAAATCTTTAACAGCCGTGCCATGATGTCATTCTGGTATCATTTCGCTATTCTGTTTGAGGCTTTATTCATCCTGACAGCAGTCGATGCCGGTACACGTGCCTGCCGTTTTATGGTACAGGATACAGTAGGTATTGTAATTCCGGCTGTAAAACAGTCTCATAATTTCTTTGGAAACCTGCTGGGGACTGCGGTAGCTGTAGCCGGTTGGGGGTTCTTTGTATATCAGGGCGTTGTCGATCCGCTAGGCGGTATTAACAGCTTGTGGCCATTATTTGGTATTGGTAACCAGATTCTGGCAGCAATGGCACTAATCTTAGGTACAGTCATCCTTTTCAAAATGAAGAAAGAAAAATATGTTTGGGTCACGATTTTGCCTACTATTTTCCTTTTCATCACTGCAATGACAGCAGGCTGGCAAAAAATCTTCCATGAAAATCCGAAAATTGGTTTCTTGGCGCAGGCTAATCGCTTCTCTGATGCAATTGCTCGTAATGAGATACTGGCTCCGGCAAAAAGTATTGCTGAAATGCAGATGATTGTCATGTCGAATCAGATTAATGCCGTCCTCTGCGGTTTCTTTATGATTGTGGCAATCGTAATGGTCATTGCATCTATCCGTGTAGTACGTCGTGCCTTGGCTAGCCCAACACCGACAGTGAATGAAGCACCTGCGGTATATCGTGATGAGACAGCGCCTGTAACTTCGGTCAGAGGAGAGTCTTAATGAAATTGAAGCTTGCAAAAAATAGTACGACTGTTCTGGCAAAGATAATCAAGTTTACACTTTTGTCGCAAAAGCATCTGATTTTCTCTCCTAAGAACTGGTCACGTATCGCGACTTTATGGCAACGTTTGCAACAAAGTTTTCGTCTGATGGTAGGGGTGCCTGATTATCAGACTTATTTAGAACACATGAAACAGCACCATCCAGATCTTGAAGCAATGGACGCTAAAACATTTTATCGCCACTGTGTAGATTCACGCTATCCATCGGCAGGTGGAGATTTAAAAAAATGTCCATGTTAGTAATAATTTAGTAACTTAGAAAAACATAAAAACGGTGTATGTTAAATATACACCGTTTTTTTATTCAGGAAGGAAGGGGATGTGGGGAACCAACAGGCTTCAAAAGAATGAAAAAGATCAACAGAATGAAAAACTGGCCAGGCAGATAGGAGAGTATGCCTCACAAATAGACAGCTTTTTACAGCAGATCAATACCATTATTCTGGATAAACCGCAGCAAACCAAATTGGCCTTAAGTTGTTTGCTAGCAGGTGGGCATGTCCTGTTTGAAGACTTGCCCGGATTAGGTAAAACTACTTTATCGAGTGCATTAGCGCATATTGCCGGTTTAAGATTTCAGCGTATACAGTTTACCAATGACATGTTGGCCAGTGATGTAATTGGAATTAATATATTTAATCAGGCTGAACATATTTTTGAGTTTAAACCAGGCCCGGTTTTTACCCAGATTTTACTGGCTGATGAGATTAACCGTTGTAGTCCGAAAACACAGAGTGCCTTGCTGGAGGCCATGGAGGAAGGTTGTGTCACGGTAGACGGTGTCCGACATGCTTTACCTCAGCCATTTTGGGTGATTGCTACACAAAACCCTTTATTCCAGAGTGGAACTTATGCCTTGCCAGAGTCCCAGCTGGACCGTTTTTTAATGCGCTTATCCTTGGGCTATCCATCGCGCCAGGCAGAAAGAATTCTGTTACAACAGGACTCGCGTCAGGCATTAATATCAACAATTGAGCATGTCTTTAGCCAGCAGGATATTCTGAATCTTCAACAACTGGCACGTAATATTTATTTAAGTGATGTAGTGCTGGATTATATTCTGGATTTGGCTGAAATGACCCGTAAAGGCCGACATGGGTTATCTACCCGCGGAATATTGGCCTTAAAAAAAGCTACGCAGGCCTATGCTCTGTTAGAAAAGCGCAGTTATGCGACTACAGATGATGTACAGGCCGTATTTAATGCCGTGGTTTCTCATCGTCTCGGAACTACTGATGCAGAAAGCTATAAACTTCTGCAAAGTGTGGCGGTTAGTTAGGAGCACACCATTTGCAGAAACATATCCAGAGCTGGCTTGCCAAGCGTTTCCGGGTTGATGGGCAAAGAACCCTCAAGCAGCGGGATATACTGGTCTTTATGTATCAGCAGGGTTACCTGTATTTGGTTCTCATACTGATTACTTTTATTGCCGGCGTTAATTATGCCAATAACCTGATACTAGGTTTCTGCTTTTTAATCAGTGCTGTACTTTGTATCAGTTTTTATCTTGCTTTTAAACAGTTGCATCAACTCAAAATAGAAGTGATCGTGCCTGAAGTCGGCCGGGTAGGCCAAGCCATGCAAATAGAGATTATTTTTTATCAGGACCGAGAGATTGTACGTTATTTAAACCTGTATTATGCAAAGCAAATCATTCCAGTTCTAGTACAGCATAAACAGCAGCGTTTTCATTTACTGGTGTGGCCAGAAGAACGCGGAGCATTACATTTACAGCGCCTACAGATATATTCTACTTATCCTTTCGGATTGGTTCGTGCCTGGACCTATCTTTATTTGGAGCAAATGAGCTGGATTGCTCCCCAAGCTTTAGATTTTAAAGCTGAGAATGCTGCACAAAATGCATTAAAACAGGCACAGGATATGGATGAATTTCAAGAACTGCGTGATTTTAAAACGGGTGACTCTTACCATGCGGTGTCATGGAAGCAGGCTGCTCGAGGTCAGGGCCTCTATATCAAGGTATTTGAAAGCTATCCCGAGCAGAATAAGATAGAAATTTGCTATGAGCATATGCCAAGTTCAGAGCATGAAGAAAAACTGAGTTTAATGATGGGGCTGGTAGATCAATGCGAACAGCAACAATGCCCTTATCGTTTGGTTTTACCACAGGACGAGCTGGCCACCGGATCAGGTGAAGCTCAATTTCAGAAAGCACAAAAATTACTGGCGCAGGCTTAACCATGTTAAATCGACCTGTTCATGGCGCCATGCTACTGGCTCTCGGGCTGATCTGGCTGGCACAACTGGCTTTCACTCCTATAATGAACAGCCTTCTATTTGCTTGTGTAATAATAAGCTTGGCATGGCAATATCATAAAAATCTCCATAAAAAACAATCTAAAATTTTTCAGGTCATTTTTGTTCTATTGAGCTTTGCTGCGATTTACTGGCAGTATCGGAGTTTCATCGGTGTAGAAGCAGGGGTAACACTATTAGCAGTGGGCCTGTATGGTAAAGCTTTAGAGACTCGAACTCGGCGTGATTATCTGATTATTTTTAACTTTGCACTATTTGTAAGCGCCAGCCTGTTCCTTTATAGCCAAAACATCGGGATGGCTATCCTGATCTTATGTTCACTCATCAGCTGCTTGATCGGGCTGTACCGGATTCAGATAAGTGATTTTCAACAAGAACAGGTTAAAGGCCGTTTAAGAAAGGACTTTCAGCATGTAACTAAGCTGATTCTCTATGCCATACCATTTTTTATAGTACTATTTATTTTTTTCCCACGGTTGCCTCCACTCTGGTCAGTACCATTACAGACTGATCGTGCCACCACCGGTATAAGTGACCGGATGTCACCAGGAGATATCGCCCAGATTTCTCAATCCAGTGCGCTGGCATTCCGGATTTTAGGCAATATACAGAAACTACCTGAGCGTGAGCAGCTGTACTGGCGCGCGATGGTGCTGGATGAATTTGATGGACGGACCTGGACTAGCCATTTTATTAACCAGCAACCTAAGACATTGCCATCTCTTCATATAACTGACGGGCTAGATTACCAGTATCTGCCTGCTGACTCACAACAGCAATGGGTAGTATCGCTTGAAAATTCTATTCCTTTACAGGAGAACTTCCAGTTACATCAAGACTGGAGTATTACTCCAACCCGTTCAAATCAGGGTGCACAGCCCATTCGACTGCAATGGTTGGGACAGTCAGCCCAGACGGTAGCACCCCAGTATTCGGATACAGTTCAGGCTATAAACCTGAAAGTACCGAGTAACACTGACCCCCGGACCCGGAAGTTAGCCAGCAATTTATTTAAACAGAGTAATCAGCAACCTGCCCAGTATGTAGAGAACGTATTGAACTGGTATCGTCGCAATGGCTTTGTCTATACTTTAAGTCCAGGCCGTCTTGAGCAAGACAGATTGGATGAATTTCTGTTTGGGTCCCGGCAGGGTTTCTGTGAGCATTATGCAGGTAGTTTTACAATGTTGATGCGCTATGCCGGTATTCCTGCTCGGGTAGTAGTCGGGTATCAGGGAGGACAACCGGCTCCAGATGGACAAAGCTGGGAGGTGCGGCAGATGGATGCTCATGCGTGGTCGGAAGTCTATTTAAATGGCCAGTGGCATCGGGTTGATGCAACAGCTGCGGTAGCACCAGAACGGGTAGGGTCGGGCATGCAGGACTATCTGGAACAGGAGCCTTCTACACTAGGCAATAATCACCGTTCTGGCTTGCAATATCAACAGTTTGCCTTGCTTAAAAATATTCGGATATGGAGTGATTATGCTTCCTATCAATGGCAAAGCAAGGTCGTAGGATATGATACTGATAAACAAAAAAACTGGCTTGCACGTTTAGGTTTAAAATCTATTTATAGCTATATTCTGATTTTATTTATTAGTATTGTGATGCTGGTTCTAATCTACTTGTTGATACAGTATCGTCAAAATCTACAAAAAATGACCCCTTATGAACGTTCTATAAGAAAATTTACTAAAAATCTTCCCGTTGAACTGCATAAGTACTCTTATGAGACTTTTCAACAGTGGATGATAAGATTGGCTCAATACAGTAATGACACAAGTTCTTTTTATGAACTAGCTCAACTTGACCAGAAAATTCGGTTCATGCAACAGGACACGCCAGAGAATCTTAAAATGTTTAAGAAATTGCTTAAAGACTGTGCATTTGCTTTAAAGCTGAATAAAAAAAACTTGTCAGAAAAATAAAAAATGCATATGATGCAAAACACTTAGGCGTATAGCTCAGTTGGTTAGAGCGCTACGTTGACATCGTAGAGGTCTCCAGTTCGAGTCTGGATATGCCTACCAAACACCTAAATCCATATAAACTTATTTAACTTTATATGGTTAATAAAGCCTTGAATCTTAATGATTTAAGGCTTTTTTATTGCCTGAATTAAACTCATATAAACTTACTTAACCGAACTCTTCTTGTATCACTTTATGTATCATGATCTAATATATGAACTCGTGATACAAATCCTGATGTAACTTTATGAAAAGAACAGAAATAAAGAAATTTCCTATGTCTGATACCACTTTGGCAAATTTAGAGTCTGAGGGGAAAGATTATCGTGTAAAAGATTCAGATAGCGGATTATATTTTGTTGTAAAAAAAAGCGGTACTAAATCTTGGCAGTTGAGATATAAAAAAACTGATGGAGTGTGGTCTTGGTATGGTCTAGGTGCATATCCTTCTATTAGTGGTCTTCGTGCCAGAAAACTGGTAGGGGACATAAAGTCAAAGTTAGAAAATGGAGAAGAGTTAGTAACCAAGAAATCGATTAAGCAAAAAGCCGAAGAAGCCGAAAACATGAAGTTTAAAGTTTTAATGTCTGAATGGCTTGATACAAAAAAATTCCATTGGGACGATGTTACATTTGATAAAGCTGTGAAATCGATTGAACGACATATTATTCCTGTTTTTGGGCAGCGTAATTTCACAAGTATTTCCCCTAAAGAGTGGTTTGATTTTTTTCAAGGTTTACAAAGAGAGCTTGGAATTTATACACAAGTAGAAAAATTGACTTCTTATGCTCGGAATGCGTATGACTGGGCAAAGTTTCAGGAGAAAATTGTATTTAATCCACTAGAAGGTATTACGAAGCATTTGGATAAAAATAATGGTGGAAATATGAAGTTTGTTGAAATTAATGAGCTTCCTGCCCTAATACATGCAATCAGAGGCTATCCAAAGCGTGATATGGCAATTGGCTTGGAGTTGCTAATTCACTTATTCCCTCGTCCAGTTGAGCTTCGTTTCGCAACATGGGATCAATTTGATTTGGAAAATGCAGTATGGATTAAGCCAGCTGAAATAATGAAAAAAGGTATAGCTCATGCAGTGCCACTTTCAAAACAAGCTGTTCAATTAATTAAAGAATTGGAAACATATAGGACAGAGTCAAATCTACTCTTTCCTAGTAGAGAAAGTTTGATCAAGCCGATCTCTGATAACACATTTAATCAAGCATTAAACCGTTTAGGGTATAAAGGTCGACAAAATCCACATGGTTTTAGGCATATAGCAAGTACAGAGTTGAATAATAAATATAGCGATAAGGAGCAGGTTGTAGAGGCTACCTTGGCGCATTTAAAAACAGGTGTAAAGGGGGTGTATGATAAGGGAGCGCATTTTGAAGAGCGTATAGGTATGATGCAGTGGTGGTCAGATTATATTGATGAGATAGTTGGTTGAAATATAATAAAAAAAGTAATGTTTTAGGATTTGTAATGGCAAAGTTTTATAAAGAAATACCAAAACTCTTTCAATTAGAGAAATACCAAGGCTTAGATAAATTCAATGCATGCGAATGGTTCTATGCTCTAAGTGGTAGGCAGATGATTTTTAATTATATTCAAGATCCAATGTTAATTGATACTATAGGTGAGCTGTCTGATGGAGAAAGAAAAAAAGTATTAAAACAAGCTATTGAAAAAGTATTAAAAGATCCATTATCTCTTAATTTTGATTTTAATTATATTAGAAAAAATCTTCAAAATGATGAATCAGTAAGAGTCTTTGTATTTGGAGATGATGAAGGTTCAGAGGAGTTTATGTGGGTTGATAAGTATCATTATCCACCAGCTAAGCAAATGAAAAATATAGATTTAAAATATCTTAAGGCTGCTACTGATTTAAATAAACATCATGATGATATGAATGTTGTAGATTCTCTTTTTAATAATAATGGTATTATCAATCAGTATGCGGAAGTGCCAATTGTAATTAATCCATTTTTTTCTGATGAAATTATTATTGATAAAATTAGGGAATTATTAATTAAAATTAGACAAGAGAATAATATTAGATATTCAAAAGTAATTAGTAATAAAATGTTGAAAGCTTGGGCACGATATAGGATTTTGGCTTATATGGATCTTTGGCTTTGGTCGAGAATATTTCTTGAACAAAATGAAAAGTTTTCTTTTGCTACCTATCATAAAGCAATATTTCCAGATAATGCTAGAAATCAGTCTACGATTGAGAAAGAAGTGAAACCGCTTACAGATGAAATATTTTCCTATACCTCATCGGATACGTTTCATTATGAAGAACAAGAAAAACCCAAGTCGATAAGTATTATGGATCATTTACAAATTTTTGCTGCTGTGGAAAAAGCAAGATCTGAATCACGTGAAAGATCATATTATAAATAATCATTACGAATCTTAAACATGACTTAATAGGAGTATGGTCATATATGTTTATACTCCTTTAAAAATGTTCTAACTTATACAAAGGCTTAAGCAGTAGTCTGTAAATTGCTATGTACTCAAAATTGGATAGTAGTTAAAGACTGATTACCAGTTTGATAGATATTTACTTTCATTGAATTCAGCTGTAATTAAAAAAATGCGGGAAAAAAATGGGTGTGAATTCGCCGTATTATTTTGTTTAATTTATTTCAAAATAAGTTCATAGCAAGTTCTATGGAGTTATATGAATGCTACCTATTCGAGTTACTTACAATCAGACATGTGAACTTTTAAGTATCACACGTAATACCTTACGTGACCTTAGACTGAATGATCCTACCTTTCCGAAGGGATATAAAGCTGGATCAACGAGACAGGCGCCAGTTTATTTTGATTACAATTCATTAGTCGAATGGCATAAAAAAAATGAAGCTAAAAGTAAATAATTTTTAATTTTATTTAAAAAATTAACTATCAGCTACTTATTTGGTTTTGAGTGGCTGAGAGTATTTTATTATCTATATTGACTTGGTTATTTTAATGTTACAAAAAATTGAAAATCAGGATTTAAGCTGTAACTTAAACCCTGATTACACTGAAATCTTAAATCAACATTGTATTAATCTATCTGAAAATGATTCAGAAAGAAAATCTAATTCTACAATATTTCGTTTTGGTAATCCTAGAGGTGGATTGTTTTTTTCAAAAGAAATTTGTATGAATAATATTGACTTATCTGGCCGTGTTGTATTCCCTCTAATGAGAAAAGGGGAAATCACAGGGTTAAACTTTCTGTCTGATAGTGCAGATAAGAAAGATTATATAGTTGGAAAAGGTAATCTAATAGTAAATTCTGATTTTGATAATTCAATTGTTTTAGTTTGTGTGGATAAATACTCATTATTCAAGCTTTCTCATGCAAAGTATCCGATTATTTATGTATCAGATAAAAAAGTTGATAAGTTAAGTAAGGCTGATTATCAGAATTCTCAGTATTATCTAATATGTGCTAAACACGAAGAAAATGACTTTAAGCGAAAGTTAAGAAATTCATTTATTAAGGTTTTAGCATTGTCTATGCCAATTTGCGCGGTAGCTTCACCAAGAGAAGTGATTGCTGAGGTAGAGGAGATTTTGGCTATTGAAACTGATCGAAATGCTAAAGAGATATCTTCATTTAGACCAAGTAACATTTATGAAAATTCATATCCTATTAATGATTTTCCTGTATCTCTAAGGAATGCAATTCTTTGTATTCATGAGTATATAAAAGTCCCTATTGGTATTGCAGCAAACTCTGTTTTGTTCGCTGCAACTTATATAGCTCAAAGAAAAGTAGATGCATATGACATCAATGGTGGTGTTATGCCATGTAGTTTGTATTTTCTTACAGAGGGGGAGAGTGGAGATAGAAAAAGTACTGCAGATAAAATGGCGATGAATGCTGTTTTAGCCTTAGAAGATGAAAAAATGTTGGAATATCAAAAGGCGTTGCAAGCATATCGAAATTCATCGCAACAAATTTCTGAGCCTGTAAGTCCTAAAACATTATTTTCAGATACTACTATTGAACCAATTACATCTGGTTTTATTAATGGAGATTTTAGAAATATTGCTTTGGCATCTGATGATGCAGCTGAGCTTTTAAGTGGACATACCTTTAAATCTGATACTGCTAAGTCGAGTATGGCGTTATTGGCTAAAATGTTTGACAAAGGCACAATTGAGCGGACTCGTTCCAAGGGGAATGTAAATGGTAGCGGTGTTGCATTTGGTTGTCGTATGAGTATTCATTTAATGGGCCAGCCTATTATCATTAAAGAGGTTGTTAGTGATAAAGCTATGTCGGGTATTGGTTTATTACCTCGATTTATCTTCACGGCACCTAAGTCAATAGCAGGTACTAGAATAATTAACCAGAAAGAGCTATCGAAAAATATTAAAGAAGATTTGAGAATGCTTACTTACTGGGAGCAATGTAAAAAATTACTTCGTGATGATACAGCATCTGATTTAAGGGACAGTGATACTGAGCGAGGGAGATTAGCAATGACTTTTGAAGCAAAATCATTGTGGATTCGGTTTTATAATAAAATCGAGGTTGAACTTAAGCAACAAGGTAAATATAGCCACATTAAATCTTATGGTAGCCGTGCAGGTGAAATAATGATTCGTTTGGCGACAGTGTTTGCTTTTTTTGAAGAGAGGGTTGTGGTTGAAAAAGCGGATATCTATTCAGCTGCAATGATCATAATGCATTCATTAAATGAGTGGGCTAATTACGATCAAAAGCATATTGTGCATTCGAAGAGTGACGATATTTTAAACTGGTTGATTCGAGAATATAAGAATGGAGAGGAAAAAGTACTTAAATCTACGCTCAATCAATATATTCGCTCTATAAAAACTGCACGAATGAGAGATGAAGCTCTACAACCATTAATAGATACCCATTGTGTCTTTATTGAAAAGTTTGAGAATAAGGAATACGTATTGTTGAATCCTAAATATCATCTAATAGTCTAATTTTACTTTAAGATATTGAATTATATTGATATGTCTTTAGATTTTATAATCTAATTTCACCTAAGATGTCTAATTGTATTGTTTAAATTAGACATCTTAGTTTTGTTTAGAAGGTATGATTTTTAAAACTAATTAAATATTATCAGTGTGTTGGGGTGGTTTAGTTATTTTAGACTGACCATAAGCTGCGATATTAGCTTCGCCTTTCTCCATGATTTCGCAATAATCATCAGCATATTCTTTAGCTAATCGTTCGTAAGTTTCCCAATGCATTCCAAGTGGTCTTGGTGGAGGGGAACCCCATCTACCTTTGCCCTTCAGCTTCTTTTCTAATCGTTCAAGTTTATACATTGGTAGAAAGTATTTTGATCGGTTTTGGCTTGGATATAAAAGTTTATGGCATTTTCTACAAGCGAATAACTCTTCTTTAAGATAGAGTTTATCTACCCGTTTTTTACACCCTTTAATGGGGCAAATAAACCATACTCTCTTGCCTTCATACTGAGTTTTTTGTTCTTGGTATCTAATATGATAAGTCCAATTTTCGCTTAGCTGATAGCCGACCAGAATCGTGGTTCCTGTAAAGAAAACTTGTACATGGAAGTTCTCGCCGTAATGGGAGGGAAATTTAAATGTCAATCCTTGACCTTCGTTAAGACTCAGAATTGGTTTAACGTGTTTCATCATGCTGAGATGGGGATAACGATTGGTAATATTTGAAGACATCGTTTCATAAACTCACAATAGAATTAGGATTCGGGACGTTCAAATGCTGAATTTCCCATTCGATTTAGGTTTATTGTGCGTTCCAAAAAATACTTAAAAGCTTTGATTTTCCTATTTTGATACATTGAAAGTTAAATTTAGTTGTATGGTAGGTTATGGTCTGGTCTTTGCACGTCGTTCTGACTTTTGTGTGTTTTGTCCTTTGGTTGAACACCAAAACACCCGCAAGCAATGCTATTTTGTGCTTGAGTTTTCTAATATGCCATATAGGCAACAGGAGCAATTATTTAAGCTAATAGCCAAGGCATTACCTAACTTCAGTCAATGTGGACACGATGCAACGGGTAATAGTGGATTTTTGGCTGAAGCTATGCAGCTGGCATTTGGTGATAAAATTGAAGCCATTCATTTAAGTGAAGGTTGGTATCGTGAACATACCCCGCACTTTAAAGCCGCGTTAGAAGATGGTGATATTGTTACTATTCCTAAAGATAAAGACATTATGGATGACCATCGTGCTTTTGTAATGGTGAACGGTGTAGCACGTATTCCACAAAAGCGAGCCACAAGATCTGATGGTTTGAAACGACATGGAGATAGTGCGATTGCTCATCTTCTTGCTGACTATGCCAGCAAGAATCCAAGTGCGCCTATTGAGTTTACTGGTTTGCCATCAAAGAATAAGATTGAATTTGATGAAGATTATTATAACCAATCACATTTTTGGACTTAATTTATCGAATTTTTTTGATTTTTCGATGAGTTACATCAATTGATCTACCTACTTCAAGTAGGTACTCTTGCTCATAAACTCTACCTAAAATACTTTCATATTTTAAATGTATAACCCTTTCAAAAGTCGAATTTTGACAATACATTAATACTTCATTAGTAGAAAATATTTCATTAAAACTTGTGTCTGCACCCTTTAATAAAACAGAATAATTTTTAGGTGCCTGATTTACGCAATTTTTTACGTCTGTTTCTATAATTATATTTCTCGCATCATTAGCGGTAATATTCTGAATATTAAAAGAGAAATAATACCTACCCTCTGAAATGGCAGTAATCCCAGTAGAAACTTCCAAAAATGGTTGAAGTGAGTTATGTTTTTCTTCATTTTCTAATCGTTGAAATTCAGCCATTATCTTTTGTTGTTCGACGGAGGCTTTCATTTCTTCAACTTGCAATTTCAAAGCATCGGTACTTGCTTGTAACTCTTTTGCTTGTAAATTAAGTGCAATTGAGTTTTGTTCAAGACCTTTACCTTGCTGATAAAATCCAGCCACAAGCCAAAAAAAACCAAGTGGTGCAAAACCTCCTGCTAGAGCATCACCAATTTCATTTAGGCCAAGCGTATCTAAAGTAGATCGTTTTAGAATTACTAGGCATGTCATAGACACTGCCCATAAAATTGAAATTGATGCTACATATTTTTCAGAGAAAATTTTATTCATAAAGCTCTACAAGTGAGAAAAGGAAGAATCATAAATGTTCATAAAATTGTACATTTAATTAAGAAGTTGACTATTATTCACTAATAATTAATGTAAAAATCATTTTAATAAATTAACTTTAGATTTATGTTCTTACTAAAGAGGTGGATCAGGAAATTTGAACAACACTTATAAGTGATATTTTGCTCCCCAAATGATGTTATAAACATCAATATATGGAGTATTTTATGGCACGTAGACCAAGAAGAAATCATTCAAATGATTTTAAAGCTAAGGTAGCACTTGCTGCGATTAAAGCAGAAAAAACACTTGCTGAATTGAGTGCTGAATTTGATGTTCATCAAAACCAAATTATCGACTGGAAAAATCAACTGATTTCAGCTTCCTCGCAAGCTTTCGATCAATCAAAAGCTCCAACAGAACCACCCATCGATCTAAAAAAACTACATGCAAAAATCGGTGAGCAGGCATTAGAAATTGATTTTTTAGAAGGTGTGTTGAAGAAACTGGGCCGCTTCAACCACAAAAGTTAATCGATGACTCACTTCAGATTTCAGTATCTAAGCAAGCTCAGCTGCTGAAAGTCTCCCGTGGTTGTTATTACTATCGCCCAAAACCTGTGAGTGCATCAGATCTGAAGCTAATGCGGTGTATGGATGAGTTACATATGCAATACCCTTTTGCAGGTAGCCGGATGATGCGTGATTTGTTGAATCGTCAAGGACATCATATAGGACGACGTCATACACGTACTTTAATGAAGAAAATGGGCATTAATGCGTTATATTGCAAACCAAATTTAAGCCAGGCTAATCAAGCTCACCGCAAATATCCATATCTGCTCAAAGGATTGGCTATTCAGCGCAGTAATCAAGTGTGGTCTACGGATATAACGTATATCCCTATGGCAAAAGGCTTTGTTTATTTATGTGCTGTGATTGATTGGCATAGCCGCAAGGTACTTGCGCATAGAGTATCGATTAGTATGGAGGTTACATTTTGCATAGAAACATTAAATGAAGCTATTGAAAAATATGGTCGACCTGAAATATTTAATACAGACCAAGGCAGTCAGTTTACCAGTGATGCATTTATTGATGTATTGAAATCAAATGGCATTCAAATCAGTATGGATGGTAAAGGTCGATGGGTTGATAATGTGATGGTTGAACGATTATGGCGGAGCGTTAAATATGAAGAGGTGTATCTCAAAGCCTACAGCAATGTTTTGGATGCGAAGAAGCAATTAAACGCATATTTTGAATTTTATAATTTGAAACGACCTCATTCGAGTCTGGACAAAATGACTCCAGATGAGTTTTACTATGACCAGCTACCACAACAAAATAAGGTAGCTTAACTAGAGCAGAGTATCACTTATAAATAAGCTTTTAGTTGTTCAAACATGTGGGACCACCTCTATATTTTGAAAAAAGGAATGACAATGAAAATTAAATTTTTAACAGTCTCATTGATGTTTATTTTGCCATTTTCTGTTTTGGCAGCAAATGGGCAAGTCGAAAAAGCGGTCATTGAATCAAATAATGCGTATAAAACGAAATATAATTTAGACGATATGACTGAGTTTAATCATGCGCAAAAAGGTTTTATTGCTAAGCCAACCGGTCAAATTAAAAGTGAGAAAGGCAATGTGATCTGGGATTTTGATGCATTTAATTTTTTAAATGATCCAGCACCAAATACTGTTAATCCTGCGCTATGGCGACAAGCAAAGCTAAACAACAATGTTGGTCTATTTAAAGTGACAGATCGAGTTTGGCAAATTCGTGGTTTTGATTTGGCAAATATGACCATTATTCAGGGTGATACTGGCTGGATTATTGTGGATACATTAACCTCCAAAGAAACGGCAGAAGCAGCACTTAAATTTGCTAGGCAGCATTTAGGTGAGCAAAAAATTTCAGCCATTATCTTTACCCATAGCCATATCGATCATTTTGGTGGGGCGTTAGGGGTTCTTTCTAGTGACGAAATTAACGCAAGAAAAACTCCAATTATTGCGCCACAAGGTTTTATGGAAGAAGCGACCAGTGAAAATGTAATGGCAGGTTCAGCCATGATACGTCGTGCGACTTATATGTATGGAACTTTTTTACCTAAGAATGCCGAAGGATTGGTGGATACTGGTTTAGGTAAGGCTGTTGCTGTGGGAAAAATGGGAATCCTTGAGCCTACACAACTGATCACCCAAGCAGAACAGAAAATGAGCATTGATGGTTTGGATTTTGTGTTCTATAACGTGCCGGGTTCAGAAGCACCTGCTGAATTAACATTCTCTATTCCATCACTGAAACTTTATAATGGCGCAGAAATTCTTTCGCATACCATGCATAATCTTTATACCCTTCGAGGTGCTAAAGTACGTGATGCCTTAAAATGGGTGGGCTATTTAGACCAAGCAATGCAGCATGCCAAAGCATCCGATGTATTGATTGCACAACATCATTGGCCGGTCTGGGGCAATGACAATATTCAAGATTTTATTAAAACCCAGCGAGATGTTTATAAATTCACTCATGATCAGACGGTAAGATATATGAACTCTGGTTTTAATGGTGCTGAAATTGCCGAGAAAATTCAGCTTCCAGCGGCACTTGATCAAAAGCTATATGCGCATGGCTATTATGGAACCTTAAAGCATAATGTAAAAGCGGTATACCAATACTATATGGGATGGTTCGATGCTCATCCTTCCAATTTAGATCCTTTACCGCCTAAAGCTGTTGCAAAAAAATATATTGAGTTAGCAGGTGGAGAGAACAATGCATTGAAAAATGCGCAGGATGCCTATGCTCAAGCTGACTATAGATGGGCTGCCGAGATTTTAAAACATATTGTGTTGAATAACCCTCAAAACCAACAAGCGAAAGACTTATTGGCAAATACTTATCGTCAATTGGGCTATGCTGCTGAGGCTTCGACTTGGCGTAATTTCTTTTTGGTGGGCGCTCAAGAGTTACAGAATAATGTACCACTACAAAATACCTCTGATCCGAGTGATTTATTGATTCACACGCCAACTGAAAGATTTCTTGAAGCCATGGCGACAAATTTAGATGTGGAAAATTTAAAAAATGAAAACCAGTGTATCAATCTGGTTTTGTCGGATACCCAAGAGAATTTTTCATTATGGGTTGAAAACTCAGTCATGCAGTTTAAACGTCATGATGACAGTAATGGTTTGGCATCGGATTGCCCAACATTAACCGTAACCAAGCCCTTATATCTAAAAATGATTACAGGTCAAATAGAAGGGGTAAAAGTCCTGCTTTCTAAAGACAGTAAAGTCAAAGGCAATCCATTGAAAATTGGAAAATTCTTTACAATGTTTAAACGTCCAGATTCAATTTTCCCAATTGTGACTCGACCAAATGGTTAGGGGGGAAATAACGAAACTTAAATGTGTAGGCTTAGATCAATAGCACAGAATAAAATGGGAGAACTTATAGACTCAGTTCTCCCATTTTTTATATCAGTATTAAAAAATATTTAGACATTTTAAGTAGGTCTATTTTCATTAGAGAATTTAAAAGAACAAGTCTCTTTATCAGCTAAAATATTATTTGGTATGACTGAACTAGGATTATATCCACATTGATGTATTCGGGAACTCGTATTAGCTTGAATTGTGAATTAGATAAGGCTCATCTATAATTAAATTCTTGCGTGTAGAAAATAGAGAAGTATGTCATCACAATCTCAAGTCGCTTCTACTCAGGTGACAAAAAGGCAAACCAAGCCAGCAGAAGTCCGAATTGATGAGCTGATGAATGCTGCACAAACGCTTTTTTTAGCAAAAGGCGTTGAAGCCACCACGATTAGTGAAATTATTGCCAGTGTGGGCGTTGCTAAAGGGACCTTTTATCATTACTTTGAATCGAAACAGCATATTGTTGAAGCCTTAAAAAAACGTTATATCGATTTTTTTATCGCGGCCTTAGACACAGCTGTTGCAACATGTGATGCTGAAGATTGGGTCAGTCAATTTAAGGTTTGGATCTCTGCCAATATACAAACCTATCTCGAAAGCTATGCTATACATGATATTGTTTTTGGTGCACATCACCATGAACGAAAAAATAATGAAAAAAATATGATATTGGAACAACTGCTGCAAATCTTAAATGGAGGGCAGCAGGCGGATATTTGGCATTTAGAACAGCCAAGATTAACCGCTTTGTTGATTTATTCAGGTGTACATGGGGTTGCAGATGAAGCAATTGCCAATCAACTACAAGATAGCACAGATTTTTCTCAACAAATTGCGCTGCAATATTTAAAAATGCTCCATCATGATGGCTGACTTTCACTATGACCTTGAATCATATAAATCGCTTCTCGTCTGATATTCTTTTATTATCAATTTTAATTAGAACCCTAAACGATGCATTTTAGAGGTGGATCAGGAAATTTGAACAACACTTATAAGTGATATTTTGCTCCCCAAATGATGTTATAAACATCAATATATGGAGTATTTTATGGCACGTAGACCAAGAAGAAATCATTCAAATGATTTTAAAGCTAAGGTAGCACTTGCTGCGATTAAAGCAGAAAAAACACTTGCTGAATTGAGTGCTGAATTTGATGTTCATCAAAACCAAATTATCGACTGGAAAAATCAACTGATTTCAGCTTCCTCGCAAGCTTTCGATCAATCAAAAGCTCCAACAGAACCACCCATCGATCTAAAAAAACTACATGCAAAAATCGGTGAGCAGGCATTAGAAATTGATTTTTTAGAAGGTGTGTTGAAGAAACTGGGCCGCTTCAACCACAAAAGTTAATCGATGACTCACTTCAGATTTCAGTATCTAAGCAAGCTCAGCTGCTGAAAGTCTCCCGTGGTTGTTATTACTATCGCCCAAAACCTGTGAGTGCATCAGATCTGAAGCTAATGCGGTGTATGGATGAGTTACATATGCAATACCCTTTTGCAGGTAGCCGGATGATGCGTGATTTGTTGAATCGTCAAGGACATCATATAGGACGACGTCATACACGTACTTTAATGAAGAAAATGGGCATTAATGCGTTATATTGCAAACCAAATTTAAGCCAGGCTAATCAAGCTCACCGCAAATATCCATATCTGCTCAAAGGATTGGCTATTCAGCGCAGTAATCAAGTGTGGTCTACGGATATAACGTATATCCCTATGGCAAAAGGCTTTGTTTATTTATGTGCTGTGATTGATTGGCATAGCCGCAAGGTACTTGCGCATAGAGTATCGATTAGTATGGAGGTTACATTTTGCATAGAAACATTAAATGAAGCTATTGAAAAATATGGTCGACCTGAAATATTTAATACAGACCAAGGCAGTCAGTTTACCAGTGATGCATTTATTGATGTATTGAAATCAAATGGCATTCAAATCAGTATGGATGGTAAAGGTCGATGGGTTGATAATGTGATGGTTGAACGATTATGGCGGAGCGTTAAATATGAAGAGGTGTATCTCAAAGCCTACAGCAATGTTTTGGATGCGAAGAAGCAATTAAACGCATATTTTGAATTTTATAATTTGAAACGACCTCATTCGAGTCTGGACAAAATGACTCCAGATGAGTTTTACTATGACCAGCTACCACAACAAAATAAGGTAGCTTAACTAGAGCAGAGTATCACTTATAAATAAGCTTTTAGTTGTTCAAACATGTGGGACCACCTCTAAGATTGCTACTCAATATTTTGGGAATAGTTTTATTCTGAAACTTCTAAATACTTACTATCCGGATAAATATTTTCCTATCAATAGTGAAAAGATGCTTGAGAATGCTCTGAAAATTTTCAAAATTGAATATAAGAACCTAAGTATTTTTGAAAAAAATAAAAAACTATATGAAATATATTTGACTAAGAAAACTGAGCTAAATAGTGGTCTAAGTGCATTTGAATTTTCACATTTGTTATCTTCAAATTTCAACTTAAAAGTAGGGACAGATGTCAATAAATCTGATGACTTGATTAGCCAGGGTGAATATCAGATTATACAGTTTCATCCAGCTTATTCTTATGAAGATTTTGTTAGAGGAATAGTCGCTGAAACATTAAAAAATGGAAATATAAATTACAAAGTAGAAAATAAGGTTTTAGCAGAATTTGCACAAAATGCGCTAGAAAACCCAAGTTGTAATTTTGTACTTATTATTGATGAAATCAATAGGGCTAATCTGCCATCAGTATTAGGTGAATTAATCTATGCTTTAGAGTATAGGGGAGAACCTGTAAATTCTATGTATGAATGCGGGGAGTATGGACGAGAAATTATTCTACCTGAAAACCTTTATATTATTGGAACAATGAATACGGCAGATCGCTCTGTAGGGCATATCGATTATGCAATTAGAAGACGGTTTGCATTTGTTAATGTTATACCAACAGATACTGTGATAGAGCATCATAAGGCTAAGGAACTTTTTAATAAGGTAAAAGAACTTTTTGTTCAGGAATATCTGTCACCTGATTTTCAACAAGATGATGTATTAATTGGGCATAGTTACTTCTTAGCCAAAGATGAAGATGAATTAAAAGTTAAGTTAAAATACGAAATTAAACCAATTTTAAGGGAATACTTAAAAGATGGAGTTTTACAAGAATCTGTGGCTCAAAAAATTGAAGAGTTAAATGTCTGAAATAGATTTATATCAAGGTTTCGAGCATTCATATTTTGATCTTTCAAAAGATGATGCTTCGTTATTTAAGTCAGTTTTATTTAATCAAGAACCTGACGAAAAGTGTCTGGAGTTGGTAAATGAGCAAGATGTAATAAAGTTAAAATGCAATTATTACATAGGTGTAGATTGGATAGCTCAAGGTAAAAGGGCAATCTTTGTTTCTCCTAAAATTAATACAGAATCACAAGAAACAGATTTTTTAAAAATGTTATTTTCTTGTATGAAACATCCAGATATAGCGAAGTATACGAATGAGTTATATCAGATTAAATCTAATGATCCTTATATACCAATAAATCAGAAACAAGATCTAATAACTCCTTTGTTGATAATTAGTTATTTAAATATACTTAAGTTAATTGTTAGAAAAGGTTTGAAAAAGTCTTACTACAAAGTTGAAAAAAATCTGTCTTCAAGGATTAAAGGAAAAGTAATTGTTTCTAAAACATTGAAGGAAAATGTTTTAAAGAATAAATTAACTCAAACGATATGTAACTATGAAGAGTTTGGTGTTAATTGTCTTGAAAATAAAATATTGAAGTATGCCTTAAAATTTGCAGAGAAATACTTATGTACCTATCCAAAGTTTTCGAGCTATTTGTTACCTATCATAAATTTTTGTACTCCTGCATTTCATGAAGTAGATGTATTAGATGTAGATGTTCACAGCATAAAGAAAGTGAAAACTAATAAGTTCTTTAAGGAATATAAAGAGGCACTAAATCTTGCTGAAATGATTCTTAAAAGATTCGGATATAACTTAAAAGAGATAGATAAACTGACTGTAAGAGTGCCACCATTTTGGATTGATATGCCTAAGTTGTTTGAACTTTATGTTCTAGGATTGTTGAAGGATCGTTATGGATCTAAAATTCAATTTCAGGCTAAAGGTAATTATGGCGAACCAGATTTTTTACTAAATGCAGAAAATGAAAAGATAATTATTGATACAAAATATAAGCGTATCTATCAAGGAAATGAGTCAAGTAAAAGTAGATTCAATTCAGATGATATTCGTCAAATCTGTGGATATGCTAGGGATAAGAAAATTCTAAGTAAATTAGGGTATGAAACGACCGAATTACAGAACGTTTTAGTGGATTGTTTGATTATATATCCTGATCAGAACGCATCTGAAGAGTTGCCATTGAGCATTAAGCAATCTGAGATTGAACAGTTTATTCAATTCTATAAAATGGCTATAAAGCTGCCGACTCTAAGTGAGTAATGGTATTCCATTATTGGAATAACAGAAGTTAATTTTGTTTTAAGCTATTGTTTTTGTTTAATATTATAAGATTTTTGGTTGAAGGAAAATTGTACGTATTAAGGTATGGTTGACTGTTAAATTAATTTGTGAATTGATATTATACAATAAGGGAAAAGATAACTGCTTTAAAATTAGAGGTTTTTAGAATTATATGAACGAAGCTACATCAACATTTGCATATGATTCTTTAGAGTCAATTCGTAAAAGGCTCTTGGATACAAGCTCAAGAAATGCACTTTTAAATTATAAGTTTCCACGAGGTAAGTGCATTCAGTTCATTGAAACTACACCAAACTTTATATTCAAAGCTTTAAATGATAAAAAAATAATAGATTTAATCCCAATTCCTAAGCCAACTGAATTGGAGATCAGAAATTACTATGGAGATGTAAACAAGAATAGTGGGCGCTCTAAAGAGCAAGAACCGAGTGTAGAGGCTTGGGCAAAGCATTTAGGTTTTCAAACTAATTTTGAGTTAATTCAGTCAGATTCAATATCTTCATCTGACATGATGACCCAAAATGATGATTTACAGAGCTTGCTTTATCCCCAAGACCTAGAAGCACGTGTTAAATACATAAGACAACAAGCAGAATCCTTTATAAATGAAACAGGTTCTAATGTTCTTTATATTGCGATTGGCTTTCTAGAGTGGAATGAAAGTAAAGATTCAAACCTGAAACGTTTAGCACCATTATTTACTTTACCTGTCAAAATTGAGAAAAAAGCTAAAGCAAAACAAGGTGGATATGATAATTTTGAATTAGCAATGTTAGATGAAGGAATTCTTAGTAATATTACATTACATGAGAAATTAAAAAATGAATTTGGTCTAGAACTTCCTTTAATTGATGAAGAAATTACTCCAGATGAATATTTTGATTTGATTGAAAAAAATATACTTAAGCATCAAATAGGCTGGAGTATTAAACGAAAAGTATGCATGTGTTTACTGAATTTCACAAAGCAAGCTATGTATCAGGACTTAGATCCTATGAATTGGCCTGTAGGTTATTCAATTGAGGACCATCCCGTATTACAGCAATTATTTTCAAAAGTTGCGAAAGAAAGCCAATCTCATAGTTTTGATTCTGAATATGAAATTGATAATTTAGAAGATATTCACGAAAAATTCCCAATTATTTATGATGCGGATAGCTCTCAACATAGTGCTTTAATTGATGCAGTAAAAGGGGAAAATCTAGTTATTGAGGGACCACCTGGATCAGGAAAATCGCAGACAATTACCAACTTGATCGCAGCAGCAATTAATGATGGCAAGAAAGTCCTCTTTGTTGCTGAGAAAATGGCAGCATTAAACGTGGTAAAAGATAGACTTGATAAAGCAGGCTTAGGTGGGTTCTGTTTAGAATTACATAGCCATAAATCAAATAAGTTAAAAATATTACAAGATTTAATTGATCAACATTGTAAATTTAATATATATACGAAGCCACAACAAATAGAAGTTACAAAGAAAAAATTAGAATCTAGTAAATTTTACTTGAACCAGTATGTAAAAGTTATTAATAAAGAATGGGGTAAAACAAAGCTCACAGCAAATGAAATTTTAACAAAGGCAACATACTTTAAAAGGTATTTAAATATAAGTCCAGAAGATGTACTAATTACTGATCTTGATTTAATGAAATTAAATCAAGAACAAATTCATAGTTATCTAGATCTTGCTAACTTATTAGAAAAATCATTCTTTCAGACGTGTGATCAATGTCTAGATAATAAAATTGATAAGCATTATTGGTATGGTATCAATAAGTTAAATTTAATTGACTCTGAAAAGGAGGAGATAATTAAGTCTCTTAAGGAGTGGAATTTTGAGTTAAAAGAAATTCAAAAATTATTATTGGAGAATTTTTTTGTTAATGATGCCAATTCTGATCTGGTTGAAAAAATTGTCTATGAATCAAGTAAGATTCCTAGTTATGATATTGAAATTTCTTATCATCAGATTAAAGAAATAATTGATAAGAGGGAAGTGTTATCTGAATATATTAATTTATATGAGAGAACAAATAGTAATTACTTGAATCTTGTAGAAATATTTGATCAAAACTACTTGGATAATTTAGATGATTTTCAATTTAATTCTATAAAGAAAATTATTAATGATAGTAATGTAGTAAATAAAAACATCACTTTATCTGATATTGAAGGATCAATAAGTAAATTAGAAGAGATTAAGGATAGTCTTTTAAGTTTGAAGCCTGATCTTGAGTTGATTGAAAACAACATTCCTCATGAGTTTAAGGGGGTATTTGGATATTCTGAAAATAATTTTAAAGAAATTGAGATATTGGTAGCTCATCTAAAAAATTTACCACTTGAACTGTTGAATAGACGAAGTGAAATTTTTGAAGAATCCAGTTTTGATCAATTTATAGCAAGTTTTGAGCCAATATTTAATCAAATACAAATCAATTATCCTGACTGTCAAAAATTGTATGAAATCGAGAACTTACCTAGTTTAGAAGATTTAGAAATAAATTATAAAAATGTCTGTATCGGTGGTTTTTTTAAATATTTTACAAGACGTTGGTGGAAAGCTAAAAAATTTATAATTGGTGTTGGTAAAAATTCAAATACTCCTTTCATTCAGTTACAGAAGGAGTTCCCTAAGTTAATAATTTTTAAAAAGGATATGGATGCTTCTGATCAATTAATTAAAAAATACAATATTTCTGGAAATATTTATGAGGGAGTTAATACACCTCTAGCGGATATAAAACTATTACGTAATTGGTATAAAGGTATTCGAAATGAGTATGGCGTTGGTTTTGATGATCGTGTAAAAATTGGTTCTGCGATTCTAAGGCTAGAAAGTCACATATTTAAATCAATGATTGAGGAATATGATCGTAAAGTTTTTCCAAAGATAAAACCGCTTAAAAATTTATTCAATGAATTTAGATGTTTATATGGAGATAAAATTAAACACTTAGATAATCTTCATGAGGTTTTAGATAGTGAAAGTGAAATTTATACTACTTTAAATGTTCTTAAGGATTTAAAAGCTAATTTTAGCGTATCTATTAAAGAAAAAAATATTTCATTAGCAAAAATTGAACATGAGTTGAATTCATTTGATTTGTATAGTGCAGAGTTATCTAAGCTAAATTCAATTAAAGAAGATTATCCTGAGTTATATCAAGAATGGAAATTTGATGCATTAAAGGGTGAGGTGGATACTCTTGAGTTAAATCGTGCTAGAAAAACGAGTAATTTATTAAATGTAATTGCTGAATTAGATGATATTTTAAGAGAGAAGTTTAGTGAAATTAATGATGAGGCTCTCTATCTTAAGTTAAAAAATATTTTGGATGAGATTTGTGTTCACTCAAATAATGAAAAACTAAGTAAATCGAAATTTATGGATTGTTCAAAAGTTGAAGAGGCTTGGACTGATCAGATAAAGGACTCCTTTTCTAGCGTCATACAAAGAAATGAATTGGCTTTAAGTAAAGAGGATTGGTTATTTACATGGAGTAATTATTATACAATCAAAAATAAAGCTGAAAATTTAGGACTCAATAATATAATTAAAATGCTAGAGCAAGGTAGATTGAATGGTTCTGATACTGCCGATGTGGTACAGCTCTCTTTATATAGTTCTTTGGCAAAATATATTATCAATTCTGATATTGTACTTCAGAAATATAATGGTATAGAACTATCAACAACAGTAGAGAATTACCAAAAGTATGATAATCAATTAGTGGTTTTACAAAGAAAACAAATTGCTAGTAATGCTGCATCTGTTTCTGTCCCACGTGGTTTGGCTTCTGGAAGGGTTTCTGATCTGACTGAACTTTCATTAATTCAAAAAGAGGCATCTAAAAAAACGAGGCATATACCAATTCGTTCCCTCTTAGAGAGGGCACCTAATGCAATTCAAGCATTGAAGCCGTGTTTCATGATGAGTCCGATGTCTGTAGCTCAGTATTTAAAACCAGGTTTATTTGACTTTGATTTGGTAGTCATGGACGAGGCTTCCCAAATTTTGCCAGAAGATGCAATTGGTGCATTGGCTAGAGGAAAAAGTGCGATTATTGTCGGTGATCCTAAACAGTTACCCCCAACAAGTTTTTTCAGTACTTCAATTAACCTAGATGAGGCAAATGAAGATGAATTGGTTGGTGTGGAGGATGCTGAAAGTATTTTGGATTCAGTCTCTATGTTTAAAAAGAGACGGTTACGTTGGCATTACCGTTCACGTCATCAGTCTTTGATTGCATTTTCTAATAAGCACTTTTATGACTCTGATCTTGTATTATTTCCATCACCTATTCAAAGCTCTCCTGAACTTGGGATTCGTTTTAAGAAAGTATTAGGAACTTTTAATTCGGGTCGTAACTATGAAGAAGCACAATTTGTTGTTGATGAAGTGTGTGAACTGATTTTGCAAGATAAAGATGAATCTATTGGAATTGTTGCTATGAATAGTCAACAAAGAGATGAAATAGAGCATCAATTAGAGCTTCGATTATCGCAATCGACTTTCTTGCAAGAGCTTTATGATAAGAAAATGAAGTCGCATGAACCTATATTTATTAAGAATTTAGAAAATGTACAAGGTGATGAACGCGATGTAATTGTTATTTCTATGACATATGGTCCATCACAGATTGGTGGTAAGGTTTTCCAAAGATTTGGTCCTATTAACCAAGCATCAGGTTGGAGACGTTTAAATGTTCTCTTTACACGCTCTAAAAAGCGAATGCATATAATTTCTTCGATGAGTTCATCCGATATCTTATCCTCAGAATCAAGCAGTAAAGGGGTATCTGCTTTGAAAGCATTTTTACGTTATTGTGAAACAGGTTTTCTGCACGAGGAGAAAGCTACTGGTAAAGCACCAGATAGTGATTTCGAAATTGCAGTTATGAAGGCTCTAGCAGATCATGGATATGATTGTGAGCCACAATTAGGCGTAGCTGGTTATTTCTTAGATCTTGCTGTAAAAAATCCAGATAATCCTGGTGAGTATTTAATGGCTGTTGAATGTGATGGTGCAACTTATCATTCAGCTAAATCTAGTAGAGATCGTGATCGTTTGCGCCAGCAAATTTTAGAAAGTTTAGGTTGGAATATACATAGAATTTGGTCAACAGATTGGTTTAAAAATTCGCAGGAACAAATGCAAATTTTATTAGAAAAATTGCAAAGAATTAAACCTGTTATTAAAAACCATAATATTGATTCGGAGATTGTATTGGCTAAAGAGCCAACTAAAAGCCAATATTCACTCGATTTTGATGCTGTGACTGAAGATTTAATAGAAATTGTTGAAGCTGGTGACTTAGTAAAATACATAGATAGTAGGCACCCTGATAAAACAGTGCATGTAACTATTTCAAATAACATAAACAGTTTCCATGAAGGTATAACGCATAGTAATAGCCCTTTAGGTACGGCGTTATTAGGGTTAACAATCGATGAAAGCAGGACTCTAAATTTACCCAGTGGTGAAGTGAGTATAACTGTAAAAGAAATTGTTAAGTCTTAAGATAGAAAATTGAACGATTAAACTTTCATTCTTTTTGATGATATGGTGGATTAGAAGCAAATTTGTCGTAAGTGAAAGTTTTTAAATCATGTACTTTTATTTGGTTAAATTGGAGCTTAGTTAATTTTAAGCTCCTTTTTTAATTAGCATTAGATTATTAAAAAATCATCAATTTTAATTTAAATTAGGGACTTTATTTTGTATCACTGTATGTATCACAATTTAGAACTTTTTATAAAAAACCTTATAATCAATTGCTTATGTGTATGTTTGGTAGAGGATATGCCTACCAAATATGACACCTTATGGTGTAAAGGTTTCAAGGAAATACAAGTACTTGAAGCCTTTTTTAATATCTGGCCTTCATAAAATAAAACATTTTTAATTTTATATGCGCTGTCATAGATATAGAACGTAAAAAAGTCCTCATAGTGAGGACTTTTTATATTAACGCTGAGTTTTAAATTCAAGCACTGTATTCTTGTTGCTGTCCATCAGTTTTAGCTCAGTTTCACTCACCTTATATTCAGTAACCTGATTCAAAGCATTAGTAAATTTATCTGGTAAATTTGTAGGGCTTAAACACGCTCTTCGTGTTTTGGCTATTTCTGAGAAAGTAATTTGTGTACCTTTCACTGCATAGCCTCCCATAAGACGGTTACAGCCATCAGTTCCGCTAAGTTGAGTATTATCAAAAATTAAACTTGGAACATCAGATTGCTGAGGATCAGCCTTATATTTTACATCATTGATCTGAGTTACTATCCATGTCTTGTTTTGTAATAAAGCCAAGTTGCGGTCAGTAGATGGGTTGTTCATAGTAGCACAACCGGCAAAAGCTAAAGTGGATGCAATGCTAGAGGCTATAAAAAGTTGTTTTATCAATTTTTTCTCCTATAAAACTTTAAATTATATTCTTAGATTAACTACTACAGCATAGAACAAATTTAACTAAGTACAGAGGTAAATTACTTTTTATCAATACTTTATTAATAAAAATAACATAGATAATATTTTTTATATAAGAAGTTAATAAAATTATATTATTAAATTTGAAAGATTTATAATTTTAAAAAATTAAAAGATAAATAATAAGATTTTCTTTAAAAATATTAAAATTAAATTCTAATTAAAAAATGGAAAAATTATTTATCTATGAATATAAATTATATAGTTATTATATTCTTTATTACCAAATTAAAAAAATTTTTTGATCATAAAAACCTATAATTATTTCTAATAAGCTTGTTATTTTAGAAAGCTGTGCTAAGATATAAAACTTAATGAAGGCAAACCTCATACGATGCCACTCCCATTTTTCAAGATTTTCTTGAGATTTTGTAGTTATTAAAATTAAAACAATTTTATTTTAATTAAATAATTGTTCGAAAACTGCTCTAAAGAGTTTACTAAAGTTTATTGTATTGGTGTATATATTGAAATATCCAAATTTTCGTACCGCGAAATCTATCGACGGTGATATTATTCATGTTCAGATTATAGCTTCAGAGAGAAAACAAAATATTTCTGGCGGCTTTAAATGGGTAAAAGTAGGTGAAAAAGTTCTACTTGATTCCGGAAGAGAGATTAATTTTAATCTGGATGGCCAAAGCTTTTACGTTGCGCCTAATCAGATGTACCGGTTATAAATATTAAGCTCACTTTAGTGGGCTTTTTTATTTGCTAAGAATTGATAATTTCAATAAATTATAAATTTTTAGAAGAGGAATAATAAGAATTAATGTAAAGAATTTAAAATTAGAAAAATTTAGTTTCTAGAAAGCAGAAGCATAAAGAGAGTAGATTAATTAAATTGGTAAGATAAATTTAAAATTAGACTTTATTTGAAAAATTAACCAGTTAAGCAAATTCAGTTTTTTTAATTTTTACTATTGGGCTAATTGCTTAATTTATATGCGAATATTAATTAAATTATACTAACTATAACATGTATTAACACTTATTCTTAAAGATGTAACTCTATTTGAGTTTAAGTTTGGTTAAAATTATTTCCACTATATTAACAATTGTACAAAAGAATAAAGCTACTCTAGAGGCCTGTTTTCAACCCCAGAAAACAGGCCTTTTTTTATAAAAATTATTCTGGAGTTATGAGTTCATATGATGTTTAAAATAAAGTAAAAAATTATTTAAATGTAAACTTATAATAATTAAAAACAGGTAGAATATACATTAAAATAAATGAAGCATTGATATTAAAGTAGTTATAAGTATGTCTAAATTTATATCCTAGAAGAATGATTATATAAGTATATTGAAGTCACACCTATGAATACCTAACTCAAATGCTTTAAATAAAACTCATCCTTAGTTATAACAAAACTTATTGCTGACTCCCTTATAGTGAAGATGTTCGTTTGATAACGACCAACCTGAAACCAACTCAATATTTGTTATGAGGTGTGAAATGGCTAATCAAGATAATAAACGCGACAATAACCAGCGCCAGCAACAGGGCAGCAATAATCAACAACAGCAAAGTGGCAGTAATAATCAGAAACAGCAAGGTGGTGGCGGCCAAAATAGTCGTCAGCAAAGTCAACAAAGTGGCAATAACAGCTCAGGACGCGGCTTTGCTAGTATGGATGCAGATAAACAGCGCGAAATCGCTAGTAAAGGTGGTAAAGCAGCCCATGAAAGTGGTAATGCACATGAGTTTACCTCAGAGGAAGCTCGTGAAGCAGGCTCACAAAGCCACAAAAATGATAGATAATTATCAAGGACTTTAATTTTATTAAGAAGTCTTTAGATAATTTTCTAAAAGGAAAGGGTTGCTTGGAGCAACCCTTTCCTTGTACTTCTGATATATAATTTGGTATGAATCGGATGAGGGTGTCAGATCTTGGCCTGAGTTCCATATTTATCGATCATGATTGAACTTGCTTCATTTAAGCCAATTACTTCACAGGAAGTACCGCGCTCGGTAAATTTTTTGATAACGGAATCCAGCATAGCTACAGAGGTTACATCCCAAATATGGGAATGGGTAAGATCAATAATTACTTTTTCCACCTGTTCATTAAAATTAAAACTCTGGTAAAAACGTTCGGATGAACTGAAAAAGATCTGTCCCACCAAGCTGTAAATTCGGACACCTTCCTTTAAAGTAGATTCAACTCGAATATCATTTTCCAGTTTGTTGGCTAAAAACAGTGCAGAGAGCAACACACCAGTCAGTACGCCCAAAGCCAAGTTATGAGTGGCAACTACGACCACCACAGTTGCGATCATTACACTGTTGCTACTCTTCGGGTTTTTATGAAACTGTATGACTGATTGCCAGTTAAATGTGCTAATTGAAACCATAATCATGACTGCCACTAAAGCTGCCATTGGTATTAACTTAAGCCAGTCACTGATAAATACCACCAGAATTAAAAGAAATATCCCTGCACAGAAAGTCGATAAACGTTGTCGACCGCCAGATTTCACATTAATCATTGACTGTCCAATCATGGCACAGCCAGCCATACCCCCCATAAAGCCGGTAACAATATTTGCAATACCTTGTCCTTTACATTCTTGATGCTTATCACTTGAAGTATCAGTCATTTCATCCACAATACTGGCAGTCATCATTGACTCTAAAAGGCCTACTGCAGCCAGAGCAATAGAATAAGGCAAAATAATTCTGAGCGTTTCAAAGTTAAGCGGAATGTCTGGTATAAGAAATACGGGCAGACTATCAGGTAAATTACCCATATCGCCTACAGTACGTATATCACTATTCAACCAGATTGAAAGCAGGCTAATCACGACAATACACACCAACGGGGAAGGTAACCAGCTGCCAAGTCTTGGAACATAGGGAAATAGATAGATAATACTGAGGCCTACAGCAACAAATAGATAAACCTGCCAGCTGACATTGATGAGTTCAGGTAATTGAGCCATAAAAATTAAAATGGCGAGGGCATTTACAAATCCAATCACCACAGATTTAGATACAAAACGCATCAACTTGGCCAGTTTGAGGTAACCAGCCAGTATCTGGATGATGCCAGTCAGTATGGTAGCCGCAAGCAGGTACTGTAATCCATGCTCTTTAACCAGAGTAACCATAACTAAAGCCATAGCTCCAGTTGCAGCTGAAATCATGGCAGGTCTGCCCCCTACAATGGCAATTACTACTGCCATAGAAAATGAAGCATATAAACCGACTTGCGGATCGACTCCGGCAATAATTGAAAAGGCAATTGCCTCGGGAATAAGTGCCAGACCTACTACCAGTCCAGCCAGCACATCAGCACGAATGTTTGAAAACCACTGTTCACGGAAAGAAGACAACATAAAGAAAGCCCGTATTTTTATTGGAACAGGCGAGTGAGGTGACAATATTGTGAAAAAGACATAATTACGCCACACCACTAACCTTTAATATAGCAATGAGAAATTACTTCTAGGAAATGAGTAATCAGGGTGGCGTAAGAAACATAGAAAATAGTAAGAAGGTTTAGATTATAGGGCACCGAGAATAACACGTTTCAAGTTCTTAGAAAATTGGTGCTGATCTTATCGGCCATAGTGTTAAAAGAAATTCAGTTTTAAAATGCATGAAGCATTATGCTTTTGATAAAATTACATCAAGATTTTTCGATAACAACTAAAGATAAGAGATATGAAAACAGTTATAACGGTAATCGCAGCAGTTACAGTCGTCTCGGTAGGCTATATAACCTATCATACTATTCAGCAAAAGCGTCAGCAGGAGATCAAGCAGGTCATCCAGGAAGCACAGAGCTCTTTAGAGCAGGCTCAGCACAACCCGCATCATCTCGAACGGAGTACTTTCCCGGTGTTTGATACTGCAGGGAAATCCGTTCAGACTGAAAAAATGTAGAGATTTTTATACTTTTTTGGGGTTAACGGGAGAGAAAATAAAAAACTTGCAAGTTTATTTAAAATTAAGCGCCTGATTTTAAATATTTTAAAAACAGTAAGTGTTCCAAATTAATCTAAGAAGATTAAACCTGATAATCAAAAATAAAATCAGTGTGTTATAATCTGGCCGAAAAAATTTAGCGGGTAGATTTAAGTTAACACTTTTTTTTACAGGTTAGATGAAAAAGCTGCATAAGATGATGCAGCTTTTTTGTTTGCCTCGCCTATTAGTGGCACTCATCAAGTGTTTAGTAAGTTTGGGCTCAGGTGCAGCTTGAAGATGGGAAGTAATTAGGATGGCATAGGTCTTGCTGTTTTATCCAGAATTACTTGCACAATATCTGATTTTGATGCATTTAAATTTTATAGCAGTGTGGTGATTTGAGGCTTTTCAGGCCGAGGATTCAATCGCAAAGATCTTAATTCTCAGGGGCGATGTAATGACAACTCCCAATACCTCAGCCGGTATGCTTGAGCGCTTGTTCAAGCTCAGCGAAAATAAAACCAGTTTTAGAACAGAAGTTCTAGCAGGTGTAACCACATTCTTGACAATGTGTTACATCATTATTGTTAATCCAATGATTTTATCCGAAACCGGAATGGATCATGGAGCTGTCTTTGTCGCAACCTGTCTTGCAGCCGCAATTGGCTGTCTGGTTATGGGAATTGTGGCCAATTATCCAATTGCCCTTGCACCAGGTATGGGACTAAATGCCTATTTTACTTATTCAGTGTGTTTAGGGATGGGAGTGCCTTGGCAAACGGCACTAGCTGCGGTATTTGTTTCAGGTCTGGTATTTATTGCTATCAGTATGTTCAAAATCCGTGAGGCAATCGTCAATGCCATTCCCATGTCATTAAAACTGGCGATTGGCGGCGGTATTGGGCTGTTTTTAGCCTTGGTCGCGCTCAAGAATGCCGGCATTATTGTAGATAATCCGGCTACTTTGGTAGGGCTGGGCGATATCAAACAGCCAACAGTTTTACTGGCCCTGTTAGGTTTCTTTCTTATTGTGATCATGCATCATTTTAAGGTCCGTGGTGCAATCATTCTCAGTATTCTGGTCGTAACTGCAATTGCAACTGCTTTAGGCCTGAATGAATTTAAAGGTATAGTAGGCGCGGTGCCATCATTGGCTCCAACATTGTTACAAATGGACTTTGAGGGCCTGTTTACGGCCAGTCTGGTAGGGGTGATTTTTGTATTCTTCCTGGTTGACCTGTTTGACTCTACCGGTACTCTTGTAGGGGTTTCTCATCGTGCTGGCCTGCTTAAAGATGGCAAGTTACCACGCTTGAAGAAAGCATTATTTGCTGACTCTACTGCCATTGTAGCTGGGGCCGCACTAGGCACTTCATCTACTACGCCTTATATTGAATCTGCATCGGGTGTGGCTGCAGGCGGCCGTACTGGCTTAACTGCTGTTGTCGTCGGTTTCATGTTTCTGGCGTGCTTGTTCCTGGCACCGTTAGCCCAGTCTGTACCGGGTTTCGCGACAGCGCCGGCTTTATTGTTTGTTGGGGTATTAATGATCCAGGGTATTACCCATATTGAATGGGATGATATTACTGAAGCGGTTCCTGCTTTCCTGACTATCGTTTTCATGCCTTTTACCTATTCAATTGCTGATGGTATTGCTATGGGCTTTATCAGCTATGCACTGGTGAAGCTTTTTACAGGCAAAGCAAGTACGGTTCCTTACATGGTATGGATCATTGCCGTGTTATGGGTAATCAAATTTGTTGCTTTTGGTGGCTAATTTTTATACATCATTCAGGGTGTAAACGGAAGTTTGCACCCTTTTTATTTATTGCGAATTCCAAGGAGAGACCATGAGTCATACTGAACTCATTCGTGCTTTACCTAAAGCTGAACTGCATGTACATATTGAAGGGACGTTTGAGCCTGAACTCATGTTTGAAATTGCACAGCGTAATCAGATTGATATTCCTTATAAGTCTGTAGAAGAGGTAAGACAGGCATATAATTTCCATAACCTGCAGTCATTTCTTGATATTTATTATGCAGGGGCAAATGTACTCATTCATGAACAGGATTTCTATGACCTAGCTTGGGCATATTTTAAAAAATGTGCTGAAGATCATGTAGTACACACTGAAATATTCTTTGACCCGCAAACTCATACAGATCGTGGCATAGCATTTGAAACAGTTCTGAATGGTTTGCAACGTGCCTGTGATGATGCAAAAGCAAAATTGGGTATCAGCTCATACCTTATTATGTGTTTTTTACGCCATTTAAGTGAAGAAGCAGCATTGAAAACTCTGGAGCAGGCACTTCCTTATAAGAATCAGATTATTGCAGTAGGCCTGGATTCAAGTGAAGTCGGCCATCCACCAGCCAAATTTACCCGGGTTTTTGCCAAAGCTCGCGAAGCAGGCTTTTTGGTGGTTGCACATGCGGGTGAAGAAGGTCCACCAGAATATGTTTGGGAGGCTTTAGACCTGTTAAAGGTTAACCGGATTGATCATGGTGTGCGTTCTGAGGAAGATCCGGTTCTCATGCAGCGGCTGATTCAGGAAAAAATGCCTCTTACAGTTTGTCCGCTGAGTAATCTGAAACTTTGTGTAGTGGATGATATGCAGCAGCATAATATTCACCGTCTGTTACAGCAGGGCGTTAAAGTAACAGTAAATTCAGATGATCCATCCTATTTTGGTGGTTATATGAATGATAATTTCTTTGCTATTCAAAAAGCACTAAATTTGTCTGAAGCTGAACTTAAACAGTTAGCGATTAATTCTTTTGAGGCGGCTTTTATAGACAATACTGAAAAGCAATCATGGATTAAGAAAATTCAGGCTCTGTAATCAATTAAGATAAAATCAATAGGTTTACTCTATGTAGGCCTGTTGATTTATTGTTATAAAAAGTAAGCTGAAAAAAATAGTGATAAAAGCCTTATATGATCAGGAAACAAATATGCAATTTAACTGATCAATCTTATTTATTATGCCTGATTATCTTATTTTTACAGATTTAGATGGAACACTATTAGGCCACGATACTTATACTTATATGGAAAATCTGGAGCTAATCAGACAGCTTAAAAGACGTTACCCCATTATTTTATGCAGCAGTAAAACCGCATTAGAAATTAAAGATTTACAAAAAAAATTAGGTTTAGTGGATATGCCGTTTGTTGCAGAAAACGGGGCATATATATATTTTAATTCTTTCTATCAGTTTCAGAGTCCGGTCAGGCAGGCAGCCATTACTGAAGCATTACAACAACTCCGTATACAGTACCATTTGAATTTTCAGCTTTTTAGTGAAAATATATCCCAGCAGATTGCTGAGTTAACCGGATTAAGCTTAGCTGAATCATGTCAAGCCCTACAACGGCTTTATAGTGAAGTGATTATCTGGGGTAGCAATCCACAATATGAACAGCAAATTATTGCCCGGCACTTGGCCAAAAACTTGCATATAGTACATGGCGGGCGCTTCAGTCATATATTGAGTACAGCATGTGATAAATCTATAGCAGTACGCTGGCTACAGCAATTTTATCCAGCTGAAGCTGTCCGGATTGGCTTGGGAGACAGTGAGAATGATATTGATATGCTAAAAGCCTGTGAGCATGCTGTGGTTGTAAAGCGTCCTTATAAACCGGTCCTTCAATTCGCACATAACTCCGTCTACTACACTCAGAAAATGGCTCCAGCAGGCTGGAAAGAAGGTCTTGAATACTTTTTACAACAATAAATGGAGAGAAAATAATGGTCGATTTTGCACAAGAAGGTATGATTACAACAATTCATGATCTAAAGCAGCGCCAGCTGGAAGATTATGAAAATGAATTGCGTGAATTTACTAAATATAGACCGGTTACCTTAGTTTTACCTTCACTTTATTCTGAGCTGGAGCGCCCTGCACTTACTAAAATTGTGCAGGAATTGAAAGAAGCTGATTATATCCAGCAGATTATCATTGGACTGGATCAAGCTAATCCTGAACAATTTAAGCATGCCAAGCAGTTTTTTTCCGAGCTACCTCAGCCGCATACTATTTTATGGAACGACGGACCGCGTTTACAGAAAATCCATCAGCATCTTGAAGAATTAAAAGTTGCACCTTCGCAACGTGGAAAAGGCCGTAACGTCTGGTACTGTGCTGGCTATGCACTAGCTGAAAGTAATAGTAAGGTCGTGGCACTCCATGACTGTGATATCAGTACATATCAGCGTGATATGCTGGTGCGGTTAATTTATCCTATGGTTCATCCACAGTTTAATTTCCAGTTCTCTAAAGGATATTATGCCCGCGTAGCTGAGCATAAAATGAATGGCAGGGTATCCCGTCTGCTGGTTTCTCCACTCTTACTTGCACTCAAGAAAGTCTTTGGCCCACTGGATTATCTGCTTTATCTTTCAGCCTTCCGTTATCCACTTTCAGGCGAAATGGCAATTCATCTGGATGCATTACGTGATTTAAAAGTTTCAGGTGACTGGGGGCTGGAAATTGGAGTTCTTTCTGAAATCTATCGTAATTATTCTACCAAACGGATCTGTCAGGTAGATATTGCTGACCGCTATGAACATAAGCATCGAAATGTAGTGAATTCAAATGGAGAGGGTGGCTTGAAGCGTATGAGCCGTGATATTGCTCTAGCACTTTTTCGTAAACTTGCCACGCTGGGCGTTCCAGTTAGCCTAGATAATATCCGGATTCTTCGTGCAACTTATTATCGAAATGCTTTAGATATGATTGATCACTATTATTATGATGCAATAACCAATGGTTTACATTATGACCGGCATAGTGAAGAAAATACGGTTGAACTTTTTGCCCAGAGTATTGTTGAGGCGGGAGAGCAGTTTATGAATTTTCCGAATCAGCAGTCGTTTATTCCAAGCTGGAACCGTGTACATTCAGCTTGTCCAAGTATTTATAAGGATATTAAACAGGCAGTAGCGCTCGATAATATGTGATTTGAAGATTCTTTAGGCAGTTATTTACATTTAACAGTGTTGAGATACTTCATAATCTTTAAAATTGGTCCAAAATTTATATATACACTGATAAAGGATAAACATGAAGAAATCTATATATGTACTGGCACCTTTAGCCTTAATTTTATCGGCGTGTACAACTTCAGGAATAGAGCAATCGGCCAATACCACCACAACTACACAGCAATTAGGAGCAGCTGCCATTAAAGTGGCGGTAAATGCAAAATGTAATACTGAACTAAACAACCAGCCCGCTTGGCAAAATATAACTAAGGTAATGACAGCTGAGCAGAAACAGGCAGTTCAGGCCGATATTTGTGGTTGTGTGAGTGATAAGGCTCCACAAAATATAACAACTGTGGATCTGGCTACAGCAGCGATTGATCCGGCTGCACGTACCGCCATCATAACCAATGCAGTCACTAAAACAATTAATGCATGTGTAGCAGAAGTTTTAAATTAAGTTTTTTCAGTATTGAGCAGGATGATACAATCAGCCTGCTTTTTTATGAGTAAATAGTTTGATGAAAATCGCAGGTGTAGATGAAGCAGGGCGTGGACCATTGGTAGGTGCTGTCGTGGCAGCTGCAGTCATTCTCGATCCAGCTCGTCCAATCGAAGGTTTGAATGATTCCAAAAAACTGACAGAAAAAAAACGTGAAAAGCTTTTTGTCGAAATTCAGGAAAAAGCTTTGGCTTGGTACATTGCAGAAGCAAGTGCTACTGAAATTGATGAAATAAATATCTTGCAGGCTTCATTACTGGCAATGCGCCGTGCTGTGGAAGGTTTATCAATTCAACCGGATAAAGTGCTGGTCGATGGTAATAAAGAACCTGCCGGCCTACAGATGAGCTGTGAAGCTGTAGTAGGAGGGGATGCTTTATACCAGGAAATTTCGGCCGCAAGTATTCTGGCTAAAGTAGCACGTGACCGGCAAATGGTCTTACTAGATCAACGTTACCC
The DNA here is from genome assembly GCF_040744925.1 of Acinetobacter sp. FL. Lineage (NCBI taxonomy): Bacteria > Pseudomonadati > Pseudomonadota > Gammaproteobacteria > Moraxellales > Moraxellaceae > Acinetobacter > Acinetobacter sp. FL. The sequence goes on from NZ_CP160437.1 coordinate 1,061,752, forward strand.
ACATTACGGTTTTGCCAAACATAAAGGTTATCCGACCAAAGCTCATTTTGAGGCAATTGGTATACATGGTGTAATTGATGAGCATCGGCGTAGCTATGCGCCGGTTAAGAAGGTCTTGGCTTTGTTAAATGAGTAATAATTTTATCTAATACGGACCTGGTTGCCCTTTACTCCAAGTACAGTAACACTGACTTGGTCCCCAATCATTAATGTTTCTCCGACGCGACGGGTCAGAATCAGCATGTTTATCTCCTTGCTAAACGCTAAACCTGCAAAAGCTCTAATCAAAAAAGCGAAAAGTCACAACCTTGGTATCAGAGAAAATTTTAACAGGATTATATGACAAATTAGGTAGCTGAATAAATTCTACTAAAATTTTCCAATAACCTTAATCGGTAATATAACAGAGCCACTATAGAAAAAACTATAGTGGCTTTGATTTTTTATTCTTATTCTCTGAAAGAACAGTATAACTATTGTTCTTTCAGAAAAGGCACTTAAGCGCGAACGCTGGATTCACCATGCTCGCGGTCTAGACCAAACGTAGTGTGTAAAGAGCGTACAGCCAGCTCCAGATAGTTCTCTTCAATGATGACAGAGATCTTAATTTCAGATGTAGAAATCATCAGAATATTGATGCCTTCTTCAGCCAGGCCAGTAAACATTTTGCTTGCCACGCCTGCATGGGAACGCATGCCAACACCGACAATAGAAACTTTGACGATATCATCACGAGTAGCAACTTCACGCGCACCAATCGCTTTAGCTGTTTCTTCAAGAATAGCTTTTGCTTTAGCCAGCTCACCACGGTTAACAGTGAAGGTGAAATCCGTAGTTCCATCTTCTTCAACATTCTGGATAATCATGTCGACTTCGATATTGGCTGCACCAATCGGAGACAGAATTTTAGATGCAATACCTGGCTCGTCAGGAACCCCTAGAATAGTCAGTTTTGCTTCGTCACGGTTAAACGCGATACCTGAGATGATTGGCTGTTCCATGTTATCTTCCGCTTCTGTAGTGATGAGTGTGCCCACGTTCTTTTTGAATTCTTCGTCAAATGCGCCATCTTCGTCATTGTCAAAACTTGATAATACGCGCAAAGGAACCTGATATTTACCTGCAAATTCTACAGAGCGGATTTGCAGTACTTTTGAACCAAGAGAGGCCATTTCCAGCATTTCTTCAAAAGAAATACGGTCAATTTTTTTAGCTTTTGGAGCAACACGGGGATCAGTGGTATAGACACCATCAACATCGGTGTAAATCTGGCATTCATCTGCTTTTAGTGCTGCAGCAAGTGCAACACCAGTTGTATCTGAGCCGCCACGACCAAGCGTTGTGGTATTGCCCAGTTCGTCTACACCCTGAAAGCCGGCAACCACGATCACACGACCTGCATCGAGGTGTTGGGTCATAACGTCAGTGTCAATTGATTCGATACGTGCCTTGGTGAATGCGCTATCGGTTTTAATGCCAACCTGGCGTCCGGTCAATGATTTAGCGTCAACGCCAATAGAGTTCAGCGCCATTGCTAACATGGAAATCGTTACCTGTTCACCCGTAGAAACCATCTGGTCAAGTTCGCGTGGGTCAGGATTTTCGGTAATGGCTTTCGCGAGAGCAAGTAAGCGGTTAGTTTCACCACTCATTGCTGACACTACTACCACTACCTTGTGGCCGTGCTCATGCCAGCGCTTCACACGACGAGCAACATTTAAAATGCGCTCGGGGGTACCCATAGAAGTACCGCCATATTTTTGAACGATTAATGCCATAGTTGTTCCATATAAGCCATGACCCCGATTTCACCGATCAGGGTCAGTTACACAAAAAGTGAAGTTTATTTTGCTTCAAGCCAAGCAGTTAAATCTGCTATGACCTGTTCAAACTTCTCGTTAAGTGGCGCGCCACCTTGTGCCAAGTCAGGTTTACCTCCACCTTTGCCACCGAGTTCAGTTGCAAGATGTTTAATGATGTCACCTGCCTTGATAGATGAAGTGAAGTCTTTTGCTACAGATGCAATCAGGCTGACTTTGTCGCCTTCTACACCTGCAAGTACAATCACTGCATGGTCTAGTTTAGACTTGGTACTGTCGTGCAGGTTACGAAGAGATTTCGCATCCATACCCTGAACAGTGGTGATCAGTGTAGAACGACCTGCCACAGTCTGAACTTGGCTTAAAAGTTCAGCTGCCTGGAAGTTTGCCAACTTTTGGTTGAGCTGTTCAATCTGCTTCTGTAATGCGGATACATTTTCAACCGCAGTTTGAACACGCTCTACAGTTTGATCTTTTTGTGCTTTTAACAAGCTGTTAATCTGATGAATATCAGAATCTGCCTTTTGAACCAGCTCAAGCGCTTTCGTACCTGTCACTGCTTCAATACGTCGAATACCTGCGGCCACACCACTTTCAGAAGTGATTTTAAATAGACCAATATCACCTGTACGTTTAACATGAATACCACCACAGAGCTCAACTGAGAAGTTTTTCTCTTCAATAATCGAACCCATAGATAACACACGTACTTCACTGCCATATTTCTCGCCAAACAGCATCATTGCACCTTTGGTTTTGGCAGTTTCTATATCCAGCAGTTCGGTAGTCACAGCAGTATTTGCAATAACTTCAGCATTAACAAGACGTTCGATTTGTTGAAGCTGCTCGAAAGTGACAGGCTGGTCATTGGCAAAGTCAAAACGCAAAATGTCGGAAGCAACCAGAGAGCCTTTTTGCTGTACATGCGAACCCAGAATCTGGCGAAGCGCAGCATGCAACAAATGTGTTGCTGAGTGATTACGCGCAGTTGCTGCACGAAGTTCTGCTTTCACGGTTGCTTCTACATTTTGAGTAACTTTTAGGTTACCCATCGTCACGATGCCCTGGTGAACAAAAGCATTGCCAGATTTTTTAGTGTCCTGAACTTCAAAAATACCTGTTTCATTTTTGAAGATACCTGTATCACCAATCTGGCCGCCACTTTCTGCATAAAATGGCGTCTGGTTTAATACGATTAAAGCTTCGTCACCTTCAGTGACTTCATCGACTAGAGTCCCATCTTTATAGATGGCAATAATCTGACCCTGACCTTCAGTGGCATCATAGCCACTGAACTCGGTTTCATCTTCAACTTTAACAATGCTGTTATAGTCCACTGCAAACTTGCCTGCTTCACGCGCACGTTGACGCTGGGCAGCCATTTCTTTTTCAAAACCTGCCTCATCAATACTCAAGTCACGTTCACGTGCGATATCCGCTGTCAAGTCAACCGGGAAGCCATAAGTATCGTAAAGTTTAAATACAATTTCACCTGGAATTATTGAGCCTTTTAGCTGATTCAATTCACCTTCAAGAAGTTTTAAACCTTGCTCGAGTGTTTTTGCAAATTGCTCTTCTTCTCTGATCAGTGCAGCTTCGATACGTGCTTTATTGGCTTCAAGTTCCGGATAAGCTGTACCCATTACTTCAATTAGCGGCTGTAGCATTTTATAGAAGAATGTACCTGTTGCGCCGAGTTTGTTTCCATGACGTACAGCACGACGGATAATACGGCGAAGAACATAACCACGGCCTTCATTAGACGGGTTAACACCGTCAGCAATCAGGAAACAGCAAGAGCGGGCATGATCTGCAACTACTTTTAAAGAAGCCGGGTACTGAACAGGCGTATTTTTTTCTTTAGCTTCGGCTTCAAGTGAAGCGGTATCTACACCAATAATTTCGGCAGCAGCTTTAAGTAAGTGCTGAAACAGGTCAATTTCATAGTTTGAATTAACATGCTGTAAAACTGCGGAAATACGTTCAAGTCCCATACCGGTATCCACAGAAGGTGCCGGAAGTGCATGTAAAACTCCGTCAGCAGTACGGTTAAACTGCATGAAAACGTTGTTCCATATTTCAATAAAGCGATCACCATCTTCTTCAGGAGTGCCTGGCAGTCCGCCCCAAATATGGTCACCGTGGTCATAGAAAATTTCAGAACATGGACCACATGGACCTGTATCACCCATTGCCCAGAAATTATCCGAAGCGTATTTTTCACCTTTGTTATCACCAATACGGATAATGCGCTCGGCATCCAGACCAATTTCCTTGTTCCAGATATCAAAAGCTTCATCATCAGTATGATAAACCGTTGCATATAAACGGTCTTTAGGAAGTGCCAGCCATTGCTCGCTGGTTAAGAATTCCCAGGCAAACTTGATGGCATCACGCTTAAAATAATCACCAAAAGAAAAGTTACCCAGCATTTCAAAGAAAGTATGGTGGCGGGCTGTGTAGCCTACATTGTCGAGGTCATTATGTTTGCCGCCAGCACGTACACATTTCTGGCTAGAGACTGCTCGTACATAATCGCGTTTTTCCGCACCTAAAAAGCAGTCTTTAAACTGGTTCATGCCTGCGTTGGTGAAAAGCAGGGTAGGATCATTGGCGGGTACTAGTGAACTTGACGCGACACGTGTATGCCCTTGCGATTCAAAGTAACGCAAAAATGCTTCACGAACTTCAGCTGATGTCATAAAACGAGTACTCACAACCAAGTCACTCCTTAGTCTTAATTTGGTTAGGCACATCTAATTCTAAGGTCAAAAGGTGACAGCTTAGTGATTGATGTAAAGGTAAAACTTTAAAAAAACGCCAAATTATACCGGAAAATATAAGGGGCACCAACGCTTTTACCATCAAAATAGCGATAAAACCAGGATTATTCAAAAATGCTGTGTCCAAGTACAAGCTGGATGTTTTAACATAGGCATTGTTCTTTTACTGGGTAAAACAAGGATCTGTCATGCAGCGAGTGGCCATCAATGGTTTTGGGCGTATCGGTCGAAATGTACTGCGTGCCTGGTTTGAAAACCCGAAAGCCTTTAATTTTGATATTGTAGCCATTAACGATATTGCTGATGTAGAAACTCTGGTTCATCTGTTCAGGTATGATACTACTCACGGCCGTTTTGCTGGGAATGTAGAAATATCACAGAAAAATGAACAGATTGTGCTAAATATTTCTGCCGGTACAAAAACACTCAATGTGCGTGTATTAAATATCGCGGAACCGGCAGCGCTTCCATGGCAGCAGCTTAATGTTGATGTTGTACTGGAATGTACCGGACTATTCCGTTCACGTGAGGCGGCTACCCGACATATTAAGGCTGGTGCGAAACGCGTTATTATAGGTGCTGCACCTTTTGACACGGTGGATGCTGCAATTGTATATGGGGTGAATCACCATGAAATTAAAGCCAGTGACCAGATTATCTCTAGCGTGTCTTGTACCACCCAGGCTTTAGTACCACTCGTCAAGATTATTGATGACGCATTTGGCATAGATACAGCCATGATGACCGAGATTCATGCCGTCACTGCAGACCAGACCGTACTGGATAAAGCTCATCGCGATCTGCGTCGTGCCCGGGCATCAGGTCAGAATATTATTCCTACTACATCTAGTGCATTGGGGGCCTTAAAACGGGTTATGCCCAAAATGGAAAACCGGATTGAGGGCTATTCGATTCGTGTACCTACAATTAATGTCGCGGCTATTGATCTGACCTTTATTTCGCATACGCCTATTACAGTACATAAAATTAATGAAGTATTAATCAAATCCGCGCAATATGATTATGCCCAGATTATGGCGGTGACCGATGAGCCTCTGGTGTCAAGTGATTTTAACCATTCACCTTATTCATTAATTGTCGATCTATCACAGACTCTGGTGGTCGGGCACCAGGCCAAAGTATTTGCCTGGTATGATAACGAGTGGGGATATGCCAACCGTTTGCTGGATTTATGCCAGTCTTTTGAATAACAGATATATAGGATGAATTGAGAAGGACCACCCGCCAAATATTTACAACACGGTCTTTAACTTTTTCTTGGGGATAATACGATGTTTTTACTGATGTGGGCTTTTATTGCTGTATTAATATTTGCGGTCATTTTTCTGTTCTGGCTAAACTTTCGCAAAGAACAGAATATGGAAACGGACTTGGATCAGCAACACCATCTGGAAGAAAAAATTGTTCTTCTGGAAGGGAATCTGAAACGTACGCTAGAAATCATGCAGGAACTGGTTAAAAGTGTACATGCTGATCGTGAAATTCTTAGCCAGACCGTAACTAAACTAAATGCGCTCGAACAACAAAATGCAGAGTTGGTGATTTTGCTTAAAAAATACCAGGCTTTGCTTGGAAAGACTGAACTAAAATAAAAGAGTAAAATTGATAATTTATATTTAAAACCGACTTTATAATTTTGAATTTTCAAAAATTCATTTTGTGCTTTGAAGTCTGATACAAAATATAAAGTGTAGTTGCTCTCTGTATGAAAAGTTTAGACAGTAGAGTAAAAGCTCGGTAAAAGTCTCTGTTTTATTTCATTAAACATAAAAATTAGGCCAAACTTAGAAAGCTTTTATAAAACTGAAAAACTCTGGTGCATGACTGAAATGATCGTGCTAAGATAGGAGAAATCGGGTGTGTTCCCGATTTTTTTATGCGGATCATTTCCGCGCTGACAAGAATTTAGGTTTACCGCATGCCCATTTCAGAGACATGGTTATTACCTGATGGTGTAGCTGATGTATTGCCAGAACAAGCGCAAATAATTGAAAAACTGCGCCGTAAAGCTTTAGATTTCCTCGTCTCACGAGGTTATCAGTTAGTCTATACACCTTTTATAGAATATATCGAATCTCTATCTTCTCTTTCAGAAGCAAATCAAGACCTGGACCTTGCCACTTTCAAGGTAATTGACCAGTTAACAGGCCGGTTACTAGGTATACGTGCAGACATGACTCCGCAAGTAGCCCGTATTGATGCACATGTGCGTCCGGTAGAAGGTGTAGCTCGCTATTGCTACGCAGGTACTGTCTTGCATACTAAACCTCAGGGTTTTAGTGCCACCCGTGCACCGCTGCAACTGGGTGCCGAGCTTTTTGGTTCAGAAAGTATAGATGCTGATGTTGAAATGGTTGACCTGATGATCAACCTGATTCAGAAAGCTGGCCTGACTGATGGTATTCACCTGGATCTGGGCCATGTAGGACTGTTCCGTAGTCTGGTAAAACAAGCGGCCTTAAATAAAGCTACTGAACATCAACTTTCGGATTTATACCAGCGCAAAGCTCTACCGGAGCTGGCAGAATTTACCCAAACACTTCATTTTGGTTCAGATTTCTATGCACTTGGACGCTATGCCAGTGATCTGGGTGCTTTAGAAGCAAATTTAAGTGCTGAAATTTTAAAGAATGCAGCCTTTAAACAGGCATTTGATGCAGTGAAAACTACGCAGTCTGAAATTCAGGCACGCTGGCCGAACCTGCATATCGGTATCGACGTAGTCGAACTGCGTTCTTACCATTATCATACTGGTCTGATGTATGCCGTGTATGCGCCAAACCGTGCAGCACCACTGGCACAGGGTGGCCGTTATGATGGTATTGGTGAGCATTTCGGACGGGCGCGCCCTGCAACTGGTTTTAGCTGTGACTTATATGCTTTAAGTGCAGGCCAGTTTAATGAGTTAAGTATTGTTGTTGCCCCTAAAGGTACCGATACCGACTTGTTAAAGATGATTGAGCGGTTACGTACAGAAGGGCTGAGTGTAGTTCAGCTGCTTGGACAAGATGACTTGAGTTCTGTGCCAAATGCAACACACCAGTTAGTGCAAGTTGCAGGTCACTGGAATCTCGAAAAAATTTAATCGCCTGTTTGAATGTTCATGTCATTCGAACTGGTTTTCAATTTTAACAGCATGATGTAATGAGGCTATTATGGGCAAGAATGTTGTGGTACTTGGTACCCAATGGGGCGACGAAGGTAAAGGTAAAATCGTCGATCTGCTCACTGATCAGGCGGCTGCAGTTGTTCGCTATCAGGGTGGACACAATGCGGGCCATACACTAGTGGTCGGTGGTAAAAAGACTGTTTTACACCTCATTCCATCAGGAATCTTGCGTGAAAATGTTCTGTGCCTGATTGGCAACGGTGTGGTGCTTTCTCCAGCAGCACTAATTGAAGAAATGAGCATTCTGGAAAAAGAAGGCGTACCGGTAAAAGAGCGCCTGCGTATTTCTCCTAACTGCCCACTTATTTTGCCTAACCATATTGCCCTTGACCAGGCACGTGAGAAAAAACGCGGTAATGCTAAAATCGGCACGACCGGTCGCGGTATTGGACCTGCGTATGAAGACAAGGTTGCACGTCGTGCCATCCGCGTTGCTGATCTGGTACGCGGTGGCGAGGCACTTAAAGCTCAACTGACTGAGCTTCTGGATTATCATAATTTCCAGTTAACTCAATACTATGGTGTTGAAGCTGTAAATCTTGAAGATGTACTTACACTTTGTGATCAGTGGCGTGAAGTTATTGCTCCGTTAGTTGTGGATGTAACTACTGAACTGCACAACTACCGTAAAAATGGTGAGAACATTATGTTCGAAGGTGCACAAGGTTCTCTGCTTGATGTAGACCATGGTACATATCCGTTTGTGACCTCATCAAATACTACCGCTGGTGGTGTAAGTTCAGGTTCAGGTCTGGGGCCTTTGCATTTAGATTATGTATTAGGTATTACCAAAGCTTATACCACACGTGTAGGTGCAGGACCGTTCCCAACCGAACTGGTTTATGATGCAGCTGCTGATAAGGGCGATGCAATTGGTAAACATCTGGGCACTGTCGGTCATGAGTTTGGTGCTTCTACTGGACGTCAGCGCCGTTGTGGCTGGTTTGATGCTGAAATTCTGCGCCGTTCTGTTGATGTAAATTCGCTTTCAGGTATTTGCCTGACTAAGCTTGATGTACTGGATGGTCTGGAAGAAGTAAAAATCTGTGTAGGCTATGAAGATACAGATTCTGGTTGTGTAGGTTCATCTGATGCACTGGCATATGAAAACCTGAAACCCATTTACGAATCTATGCCGGGCTGGACTGAGTCAACAGTGGGGGCTACCAGTGTTGATCAGCTTCCTGCCAATGCAGTCGCCTATATCAAACGTATTGAGCAGCTGATTGAATGTCCGATTGACATCATTTCAACTGGTCCGGACCGTGCAGAAACTATTGTATTGCGCCATCCGTTTGATGCCTAAATAATAAATGGTTAAAAGCCTCGCTTCAGCGGGGCTTTTTTATGTACACCAAGCTACTCACCGACTAAAGTCGTGCTGTAAAAAATGTACAGGCTGATTAATCTGCCTTTTAAAATCTTTAGTTGAATATGTTCAGGAAAGAAAATGCAAAGTAACACGTCTAAGACCATGTTTTACTCATTGCTTTTTGCCATTGGCGGCGCACCCACATTAGCGATGTGGATGATTTACATACAGACTAATGGTGCTCTTGAACAACACTGGACAACTTTGCTGGCTTTATCTTTTGTACTGGCTGCGATCATTGCGCCTCTCATCCTGATTCAGAATTTTTATATATTATGGAAACGAAAAAAAGTTGATATTGAGGACAAGATTGAGCCAATTGCCCACTTTTATTTTGTACTGGATCTGGTGTGTTTGGTATCATGGATTCTTATCAGTTTTCTCTAATAATTCTATCCGGTTAAGATGACCTGATTTATTTGAGATAGATTTTGAAAATAATAGAAAACAAGCAATAAGCTCATTTTGTAAACCAAGACATGAGTGATATTAACGAAAACATCATGCCTTAAGCAGTTTGAACACTGATGCGCTTAGCCATTGGCTCTAAAGAATACCTTTATAATCAAAAAATACTAATTACATAAATCCTATGATTATGAAGCGTTTATATATTTTAAGGTGATGACGCTTTCAATATAATGCATCTGTTTATATTGAGGATGACCGTGTCATCCATGTGGAGAGCATTATAATGAACAACAAAATTCTACTCAGCTTTTTTGCTGCTGGTGCAGTGACATTATCAGGATGTAGCACACTTGCTGATTTTGCCGGCGCAGATACTGCGACCCTAAATGCAACAGCCGCACAAAGCTATAATCAAATGGTGCAGGAAGCACGTGCTAAGAATCAGCTAGATACGTCTTCAAGTACTTACCGTCGTGTAAATACTGTATTTAACCGTTTGCGTCCGTATGCTGACCAGATGAACCAGACTGGTGTGAAATTTGATTGGCAGCTAACTGTTTTGAAATCTGACCAGATTAATGCCTATGTTGCACCAGGCGGTAAGGTGGTGGTCTATACCGGTATTGTCAACAAGCTTAACCTGACTGATGCAGAAATTGCTGCAGTTATGGGTCATGAAATGGTCCATGCCCTTGAAGAGCATGCTAAAAGCAAGATTGGTGCACAGGCTTTAACTGGTTTGGCATTAAATGTAGGCAAGGCTTATGCGGGTGATGCTATTGGAAGCCTAGGTTCAGCAGCGCTTGACTTGGGTGCTCAGGTAGGCGTGGGTTTACCCTATTCACGCAGTCTGGAAAGCCGTGCCGATCAGGGTGGTTTAATATTAATGGCACGTGCTGGCTATAATCCGCAAGCTGCGATTACCTTATGGGAAAAAATGAACAAGCTTGAAGGGGCAGGTGGCTCTTCATGGTTATCGACGCACCCATCAAATGGTGAGCGTATTGCTGCAATGCGTAAGAATCTGCCAGCAGCACAGGCAATTTATAATCAGCGTAAATAAAATTGATTTTATAAAAAGGATGCCACGGCATCCTTTTTTTATTGGGCTGCGTTAAGGCGCCGGATTAGGTTGCTGCTTATGAATTTCCTCTATACCTTTCAGAATTTCTGGACTCAAATCTATTTTAAAGGCATCTACATTTTCTTTAAGCTGATCCAGATTGGTTGCGCCAATAATTGTTGAGGTGACAAAGAACTGCTGCTTAATAAATGCCAGTGCTAGCTGCGTTAATGTTAACCCATGCTTTTCTGCAAGCAAAGCATACTGTTCGGTGGCCCATTCGGATTGCGGGTTAGAGTAGCGTGAAAAACGCGAGTAGAGTGTTACCCGTGCATTTGCAGGTCGTGCGCCATTGCGGAATTTGCCAGTCAGATAACCGAATGCCAGTGGGGAGTAAGCCAGTAAGCCGACACCTTCATATTGGGCAATCTCTGCCATGCCAATTTCATAAGTGCGATTTAATAAATTATAGGGATTTTGAACACTTACAAATTTTTCTAGTCCCATTTTTTCCGCTAATTGTAAAAATTTCATGGTCCCCCATGGGGTTTCATTGGAAAGGCCAATATAGCGGATACGACCTTTCTTAATTTCATCATTTAAGGCAGTAAGTGTCTCTTCTAGTGGAGTAACCTGGTTAGATAGTTCTACATGCTGGTTACCATAACCAAGTTGACCAAAAAAATTGGTCGGACGCTATGGCCAGTGTAATTGGTACAGATCGATATAATCAGTTTGTAATCTTTGTAGGGATTGGTCTAGTGCAGTAGAAATGTCTAAAGCAATAAAACGGGTATTACCATTACGAATATGGCTACCGCCTTGAGAGGGGCCTGCAATTTTAGAAGCCAAGAATAATTTATCACGGCCACCATGCTGGGAAATCCAGTTACCAATAATACGTTCAGTGGCACCTTGGGTTTCTGGTTTAGGCGGAACCGGATACATTTCTGCAGTATCCCAGAAGTACAGACCTTGTTCTAAAGCATATGCCAACTGTTGGAAAGCTTCGGACTGGGTATTCTGCTCACCAAAAGTCATGGTACCTAGGCAGATTTCTGGTAATTTAATCCCTGTCTGGGCAAGTGGATGAAATTTCATAATGATCCCTTTAAAATTCTGTTATTAGCATAATACAGGGTATAGAGATAGCCAACTTGGTCTTAAGGTTAGTTAAGCGTTGCCTGATCTACAAATTCTGGATGAAAAAATAGTACTCGACACAATAATGAGAAATAGATAACTAACTGGCCGATAGTATGAGAATGGTTCATAGAATATTTACCAAGAAAAAGGCAAATCCGAAGATTTGCCTTTAATTCAATAGATAAAAACTAGAGTTTATTCTTCATCTTCAGTATCAAAATCTGAGGCAGATGATTCATTATTCTGTTCAAGTGAACTATCAAAGATCAGTATCGCTTTACCTTCTGTTTCAATCATACCTTGCTCCTCAAGAGTTTTGAGGACACGGCCAACCATTTCACGTGAGCAGCCTACAATACGGCCGATTTCCTGACGGGTAATACGGATCTGGCGGCCATTAGGTAAAATCATGGCCTCAGGCTGAGATGCCAGATCAATCAGGCAGCGCGCAATTCGTCCAGACACATCAATAAAAGCCAGATCAGTTACTTTACGTGTAGTGTTTTTCAGGCGACGCACGAGCTGGGCAAATACTGCATAGCTTAAATCGGGAAATTGTTTACTCAGTTCATGAAAATTCTCATAACTAATTTCTGCAATTTCACACATCTCCCGGGTACGAACTTCAGCTGTACGTTGTGGATTGGCTTCAAAAAGCCCCATTTCTCCGAAAAAGTCACCTGGATTTAAATAGGCTACCACAATTTCACGGTCATCATCTTCGCGCAGTACAATAGAAACAGAACCTTTAAGGATGAGATATAAAGATTTGGATTCTGTACCGGCATCAATAATGGTAGTACGTTTTGGAAATCTGTTAATTTTTGCTCGTTTTAGTAGTGCTTTCACCGATTCAGGTAGTTGACCTGGAGAAAGGGCGTCAGTACTGAGTTGTGAAAAATTAGAATTCATGCCTAGAGTTCCGAAGGGGATAATAAGAAGATCGCACAAGACCTAAGATGAACTTGTCACACAGCAGAGATGAAATTCCTTATCAACTCGTTTTATGTTAGTGTACAGGTACTTGGTAAATTTATAGCTTTTTTTAGGTAGTTGCAATGCAAACAAGTGTTCATTGGCTAGAGAATGTTGCTTTCGAAGCTAAATCTGAAAGTGGTCATAGTGTCGTCATGGATGGGTCAGGGGAATATGGTGGAGAGAACCGTGGACCGCGCCCGATGGAACTTATCCTGATGGGATTGGGTGGATGTGCTTCATTTGATATTGTGACGATTCTGAAAAAATCTCGCCAAGATATTCAGGACGTGGTGTGCCAGCTTAAAGCTGAACGTGCTGATACCATTCCTGCTGTATTTACCAAAATTCATCTGCACTTTGTTGTGAAAGGTAAAGATATAAAAGAAAAACAGGTTGCCAAGGCAGTTGAGCTTTCTGCTGAAAAATACTGTTCTGCCAGTAAAATGCTTTCCGATGGCGGCGTAGAAATTACTCACGATTATGAAATTATTGAAACGGTTTAAGCAGTCTAGACTGCCTAAATCAGCATGCCGGTTTCTACCGGCATTTTTTATTGTTTATTTTTATGAAAAAGAACTCCCTATACTTGAAACCTTCATGATGTGAGCTCATATTATAACTGAAATCTAATGTTTTTGTTTTAATAAGCTTTTGAAAAATATATATAATTCTGTTTGAATTTTACAAAAGTGTTCCCATCTATTACTCAAGTACAGAATTGTTGTGAGGAATAACAAGAATGCGATTCGAAAAATTTACTAACCGGTTACAACAGGCTCTATCTGATGCCCAGTCTCTAGCAATGGGTAAAGATCATACTGCAATTGACAGTATCCATATTTTGGCAACTTTAATTGAGGAACCTTCCAACTTAAGTTTGCTACAACAGGCAGGTGCCAATCTTCGTGAACTACAGCAACGGCTTGAAAAAGCCTTAAATGATGCGCCAGTGTTATCTAACCCCACTGGAGATATTAATTTAAATCCTGATGCTGTAAAAATATTAAATCTGGCTGACCGTTATGCACAAAAGGCGGGAGATGAATTTATATCTACCGATTGGGTCATGCTGGCACTAGCAGAGTCAGGAAATAGTAAAACTATTTTAAACGGAGTGGGCGTAACTGCAGAGACGCTACGTCCCGTAATTGAAAAAATTCGAGGTAGTGAGAAAGTCATGAGTAATAATCATGAAGAACAACGCGACTCATTAAATAAATATACCATTAACCTCACTGAACGTGCACTGGCCGGAAAACTTGATCCGGTTATTGGCCGTGATGATGAGATTCGTCGTACGATTCAGGTCTTGTCACGACGTACCAAAAATAACCCGGTACTGATCGGTGAACCCGGAGTAGGTAAGACAGCCATTGTAGAGGGCTTGGCTCAGCGTATTGTAAACGGTGAAGTCCCAGAAAGCTTGAAAGATAAACAGGTACTGTCTTTAGACTTGGGTTCACTTCTGGCTGGTGCAAAATATCGTGGTGAATTTGAAGAGCGCCTGAAAGCGGTTTTAAATGACCTGGCTAAACAAGAGGGTCGGGTGATCCTGTTTATTGACGAGTTACATACACTGGTAGGTGCAGGTAAAACCGATGGCGCCATGGATGCAGGTAATATGCTCAAACCTGCTCTAGCCCGTGGTGAGCTGCGTTGTGTGGGTGCTACTACACTCGATGAATACCGTCAGTATATTGAGAAAGATGCGGCACTTGAACGTCGCTTTCAGAAAGTTCTTGTAGATGAACCAAGTGTAGAAGATACCATCGCAATTTTGCGTGGTTTAAAAGAACGTTATGAAGTGCATCACGGTGTCAAAATTTTGGACTCGGCGATTATTGCTGCAGCGAAAATGTCGCATCGTTATATTACTGACCGGCAGCTGCCGGATAAAGCCATTGACCTGATTGATGAGGCAGCTTCACGAATTAAAATGGAGCTGGACTCTAAGCCTGAAGCTTTGGATAAACTGGACCGTCGTCTGATTCAACTGAAAATGCAGCTTGAAGCCGTTAAGAAAGATGAAGATGCCGGAAGCAAGCCTGAAGTCAACTATCTGGAAAAACAGATTGAGGAAGTTCAGAAAGAATATAATGATCTTGAAGAAGTATGGAAGGCTGAAAAAACGCTGGTAGAGGGAACCAAAAAAGCACAGGTGGAGCTGGATCAGGCTCGGGTTGCTTTAGAAAAAGCCCAACGTGAAGGAGACTGGGCTGAAGCCAGCCGTTTGCAATATGGTGTTATTCCGGAATTGCAAAAACAGCTTGAGCAGGACGAAGTGATTGAAGACCACGAAGAGCCTAAATTGCTGCGTAATAAAGTGACTGATAATGAGATTGCAGAAGTCGTCAGTGCTGCCACAGGTATTCCTGTCGCGAAAATGCTGCAAGGTGAGCGTGAAAAACTGCTGCATATGGAAGAGTTTCTGCATAATCGCGTAGTTGGGCAGGATGAAGCTGTAGTTGCGGTATCTAATGCTGTTCGTCGTTCACGTGCCGGATTGTCAGATCCAAACCGCCCAAGTGGATCATTCCTGTTCCTTGGCCCAACGGGTGTAGGTAAAACAGAATTAACTAAAGCTTTAGCGAATTTCCTGTTTGATAGTGACGATGCCATGATCCGGATTGATATGTCTGAGTTTATGGAAAAACATTCAGTCAGCCGCTTGGTAGGCGCACCTCCAGGTTACGTAGGTTATGAAGAAGGGGGGGTATTGACTGAAGCAGTACGTCGTAAACCTTATAGTGTTATTCTGTTTGATGAAGTCGAGAAGGCTCATCCAGATGTCTTTAATATTTTATTACAGGTACTGGACGATGGCCGACTGACTGACTCGCAAGGACGAGTGATTGACTTTAAAAATACTGTCATTGTAATGACTTCGAATCTGGGCTCACAAGATGTTCGTGAACTGGGTGAAGGCGCCAGTGATGAAGAAATGCGTTCTGTGGTTATGAATGCAGTAAGCCATCATTTCCGTCCGGAGTTTATTAACCGGATCGATGAGCTGGTGATTTTCCATTCACTGAAAAAATCACAGATTCGTGGTATTGCTGACATTCAACTGGAACGTTTACGTTCACGTCTGGCTGAACGCGATATGAGCTTGACAATAGATGATACAGCCTTTGATCTGTTAATTGATGCAGGTTTCGACCCGGTGTATGGGGCACGTCCATTGAAACGTGCTATCCAGTCACAGGTAGAAAATACTTTGGCACAAAAAATTCTCTCTGGTGAATTCCAGGCTGGAGATAATATTTTGATCAAAGGGGAACATGGCCATCTTGAGTTTGATAAGCTCAAACTTAACTAAATTTGTATAAAAAAGCCCACATTCAATGTGGGCTTTTTTATTTTATACATAACTTTATCTAGATAAAACTTAATTTACTGGATAATGCTGGATTTTCCAGGCACGGTGAATTTTCTGATTGCGTTTGAAATCCGGCCCGATAGTCTCCTGAGTGATCTCTTCAATATCAAACATGGCTTCAATTTCTTCATCCATCTCGAAACCGCGGTAATTATTTGAAAAATAAAGCGTACCTTCGGTTGTAAGACGGTTCATGGCACGTTTAAGTAATGAAACATGGTCACGTTGTACATCAAAGGTTCCGTAGAACTTTTTCGAGTTTGAGAAAGTGGGCGGATCAATAAAAATCATATCATACTGTTCATGGCCTTCTTTTAGCCACTCAAAACAGTCACTGGCAAAGAACTGGTGCTGCTGGTCAGGATGGTCAACAGTTAATCCGTTTAAAACAAAATTTTCTTTAGACCAGTTTAAGTAGGTATTTGACAGGTCTACACTGGTTGTACTGGCTGCCCCGCCGAGTGCAGCATGCAGGCTGGCTGTAGAAGTATAACTGTACAGATTCAGGAAGTGTTTACCTTTAGCTTCACGGGCAATACGTAGGCGCATTTGACGGTGGTCGAGAAACAGTCCGGTATCTAGATAATCTGTCAGGTTCACTAAAATTCTGGCTTGTCCTTCCTGAACAATAAACCGTTTGGACGCCGTACTCTGCTTTTCATACTGTGCTTTACCTGCTTGACGGGCACGAGTTTTAATAAATATCGCATCACGCCCCAAGCCCGTCACTGTCCGGATAGCGGCAAGTGCCAAATTAAAGCGTTTCTTGGCTTTTTCCGGATCAATCGTTTTTGGTGGAGCATATTCCTGCACATGCAGACGGTCACCATACAAGTCAACTGCAACGTTAAAATCAGGCAGATCTGCATCATAAAGACGCAGGCAGAACACACGATCCTTGGTTGCCCATTTTTTCAAGGTTTGCATATTTTTTTGCAATCTATTAGCAAAATCTTGAGCACCTTCAATTTCTACATTTTGAGGCTGCCATTTTTCTAAGAAAGGTATGTTATCGGATGCAGGCTTGATCGTTCCAAAACGAATATAAATTGGCAGCTTACCATTCATCAGGCGTAGAGTTTCAGGATGCTCAAATGCCAGAACATCTGCCTGTTCTACTTGTGCCGCAATTACTGCTGCATACTGGTTAGGAAAGTGTTTCTGTAACTGGCCAGATAAACCGAGATAAAGTGCCCGGTTAGAAGCTTTCTCACCTAAACGTTCGCCATATGGGGGATTGGTGACAATAAATGCAGTTTTTTCAGCCGCATCGAATTCAGGCCAGTCAGCAAGTGTACGTTCTTCTACCTGAATCTGTTCCAGCTGTTTCTCGAATCCGGCGGCAGCAATATTCTGGCGGGTAGCTTTAACTGCTTCCCAGTCCGCATCAAAAGCATAAAATTTAGGTAAAGGCTGTTCAAGTGCCCGCTCGTGGCGTTCTACTGCTTCGGCTTTAAGGGACATCCATAATTCACGGTCATGACCATGCCAGCCATTAAAGCCAAAACGGCGTACCAGGCCCGGAGCCCGGTCAGTCAGAATCATGAGAGACTCAATAATAAACGTACCTGAACCGCACATTGGATCTAAAATAATATCCGGCTTTCTTTTTTCAATACCAGCCTTATGTAATATTGCTGCTGCCAGATTCTCTTTAATCGGTGCATCGGTCATATAGTGACGATAGCCGCGTTTATGCAGGGAATCTCCTGATAAATCCAGACAATAAGTATGTTCAGTTTTACCAGCCAATACATATAAGGTAATTTCTGGTTGCTTTGTATCAATACTAGGACGGCGGCCCACTGCTTCCATAAAGGCATCAACTACACCATCCTTGACACGTAAGGTGGCAAACTGGGTATTGACCTTAATATCACGCTCTACGTGCAGACGGATAGCAAAAGTACTTTGAGGTGCAAAAATAAGTGACCAGTCAAAGCTAAGGGCACCATCATACAGTTCTTCAGCCACATCGCGGGCATCATGACTAAACTCGATTTCCTGGGTATGAATGGGTAACAATACGCGTGAGGCCAGACGTGACCACATACAGATACGGTAAGCAGTCTCCAGAGAACCTTGAAAAACTAACCGGCCTGGTTTGCGTTCTACATTTGACGCACCGAGTTGTGCGATTTCCTCTTCAAGCAAGAGCTCCAAACCATCAGCACAGGTGACCCAATAAGTAGATAAACGTTGCGATGCATTCATGCAAATTTCCAAACCAGACAAGCAAACGACAATTTTAACGTATTTTCGTTGTTTTAGGCGGATGATCTTAAGAAGTTATTTCAGAAATTGTTTATCTTCATTATCCCGCGCATTATTAAAGAGAATGATTTCTCTTGATAAAACTAAACAGGTTTAGACGTAATTCCTTTCATATTTTAAATTTCTGGTATGTATCTTGCTAAATTCTTGAGCATATTAGTGTTTATTTGCCATACAAGCAGATGTACTAACCATGTACAAAACTGACTTAATATTTTTTAAAATAAAACAAGGGGATTTTATGAATATTTTATCTTCAAATCACAGTGATATTTTTTCTATCGCAACTTTAATTTATACACGCTTACGCCGTGTATCTGGACGCGTAATTGATGTGATGTATATGGTGGAAAGTGAAAACTACACTCAGTATGTCATGGAGTTGGCCAAGAAAACGCAGGATGCAGAACTCATCCGTTTGGTAACACGTCTCTCTGCTCTAGTTTGTCCACCAATCATGGCAGAGGTGGAAGCACAAAATAATGAAGAGAGCACTGAGTCGTTTGATAGAGAGGTGACGAAAGAGCCAGATTATCAGGCACAGGTAGCTCATCATTATATTGGTGCACTCAGATAATAATGCTCTAAACAGGGAAGTTTTAAGACTTAATCTGGATTTTTATTTAAATAAAGAAAAATAATTTCTTAATATGAAGAACTGATTTAATTTATCTTTTTGAAATAGATAGTTAATAGTTCATAAAATAAATAATTCTATTAAAAATTTTGAAAAATCTGGCTGCCCAAACTGAGGGAGAATCTATATAATGCATTAACTTAACGTCTAAGGAATCTCTCATGCATTTGGCTGCACTGCATACGCCGAGTCAGATTCAGCTCAATCAATACGGTCATCTTAAACATTTTCTGACCATTGAAGGCCTTTCCCAGCAAACCCTCATAAAAATTCTCGATACTGCTTCTTCCTTTTTTAGTGATCAAAATCAACTCATAACCTCACCTTTACTCGAAGGCCGTACGGTCATGAACCTGTTTTTCGAGAACTCGACCCGCACCCGCACAACTTTTGAAGCTGCTGCTAAACGTTTATCAGCCAATGTACTGAATATTGATATCGCCCGTTCCAGTACATCTAAAGGTGAAACCCTGCGTGATACGCTGTGGAATCTTGAAGCAATGGCGGCCGATCTTTTTGTTGTACGCCATTCATCTTCAGGTGCTGCACATTTTATTGCAAAAGATGTGTGCCCGAATATCGGGATCATTAACGCGGGAGATGGACGTCACGCCCATCCCACCCAGGCTATGCTGGATATGCTTACGATCCGTCGTGAAACTGCCCGGCCATTTGAAGAGTTAAGTGTTGCCATTATTGGTGATATCAAACATTCACGGGTAGCACGTTCGGATGTAGCCGCGCTACAGACCTTAGGCTGTAAAGATATCCGCGTCATTGCGCCGAATACCTTATTACCTTTTGGCTTTAAGGAATTTGGTCCGGAAGTCCGACTTTTTAATAACATGGATGAAGGCGTAAAAGATTGCGATGTCATTATTGCACTTCGCATCCAAAATGAACGTATTGATTCACCTGCACTTTCTTCACAGTCTGAATTTTATAAAATGTATGGACTGAATGAAGACCGGCTGGCATTAGCAAAACCGGATTGTATTGTCATGCATCCAGGCCCAATGAACCGTGGCGTAGAAATCGACTCCAGCATCGCTGATGGTCCGCAGTCAGTAATCTTGCGTCAGGTGACCAACGGTATAGCAGTACGTATGGCTGTGCTGGCACTAACAATGCAAGGGCAGTTAGAAGAGAAAGGTTTGATTGAAGCGTTGGCGATATAAGGGTAAAGAAATGAGTATTGTCAAAATTGAAAATGTACGCGTTCTTGACCCGATCGCCAAAACTGACAGGATTGAAACAATCTTTTTGCAAAATGGTACGCGTGTCGATGCCAGTGATGATGTCGAAAGAACTATTAATGGACAAGGTAAATGGCTTATGCCAACTATGGTTGACCTGTGTGCACGTTTGCGCGAACCGGGTCAGCAGCAGCATGGGACATTAAAATCTGAAGGCCGGGCTGCACGTCATAATGGTATTTTGCATGTGATTACACCGCCAGACTCCAAGCCGATTGTTCAGGATAATGGCTCGCTGATCCATGGCTTACAAGAGAAAGCTATGTTAGATGGTGGTATTTATCTGCATATTATCGGTGCACAGACTCAAGGTCTAAATGGTAAGCAGCCTGCTAATATGGCGGGTCTGAAAAAAGGTGGATGTACTGCAGTTTCTAATGCTCATGCACCTTTTGAGAATGATGATGTAGTTATCCGTACCTTGGAATATGCAGCGGGTCTGGATATGACCGTTGTGTTTTATGCTGAAGAGCCGCAAATTGCCAAAGATGGCTGTGCCCATGAAGGTTTTGTCGCTTCACGCCAAGGCTTGCCTATGATTCCGGTTATGGCAGAGACCGTCGCTATTGCTAAATATCTGCTTATGATAGAGGCAACCGGAGTACGTGCCCATTTTGGTCTGCTGTCTTGTGGCGCATCTGTTGAACTGATCCAGATTGCTAAGGCCAAAGGCTTACCTGTAACTGCTGATGTTGCCATGCACCAGTTGCATTTAACTGACCAGTTAACAGATGGATTCAATTCACTGGCGCATGTACGTCCTCCTCTACGCTCAGCACAGGATAAGGAACTATTACGCCAAGGCTTGAAATCGGGAATAATTGATGCCATTTGTACGCATCATGAACCCTTATCCGGTTCTGCTAAAATGGCGCCGTTTGCAGAAACCTTGCCGGGAATCAGTGCATTTGATACTTATATTCCGTTTGGTATCCAGCTGGTTAAAGAAGGCCTGTTCAGCCCGTTAGAATGGGTAGAAAAAGTAACGCTGGAGCCGGCACGAGTAGCCAATATGGTAAAACGCTGGCAGTCAGAATCAGGCTGGGTACTGGTTGATCCTGATCTGGAATGGACAGTCAGTAAGGAAAATATGCTGTCTAAAGGTAAAAATACACCACTGATTCAGCAAAAGGTGCAAGGTAAGGTTGTAGAAATATTCCTGCCTTAAACAGAATGATATGGAAGAAATAGAAAAGCCAGCATAAGCTGGCTTTCTTATTGAGTTTTTCAGTGATTTATTAAAATTTCTATAACATTTTGTTATTTCTAAAGAGTTTCGCTAGTAACCGTATTAATATTCAGCATAGTATAAAAAACAGCTTATTTTAAATGCATTAATTCCAATAATAATGCCAATAAAAGAGAGAATGATGATGAGTATAAATTTTATTGAATTATTGAGGCAAAAGGTTTCAGCTATTGTTCTAGAAGGTGAGACCACTTATCTGGTAGAAAAGTCTGATGCACTGGCACAATTTTATCCAGTTTTACTGGCCATTTTAAAAGCTCGGCCTGAGCTGATACCTTCTTTAGAAAACCAGTTAAATCCGACTCTAAATGAATTATTCGGACATCATATCGCTCTTAAAGAACAATTTTTAAATCAGGTAAGTGGTAGTATTCCTCATCTCGAAACCGAGCGCATATTAAACCAGTCTATTACACCGACAATGGCTGTTTTAATCGAAGAGGCGGGTAGTCCAGACCCGGAAGCGATCAGACATCTGCTTTATACTCATCAGGATATTATTCTGGCAGTATTACCACACTGGGCAATGGCGCTATTAGCCGGTCTAGGTATTAATCCTGCCGCAGGGGAAACTCTTTATCAGGCGCCACGGGAACCAGATCCGGTCATTATAGAGGATCGAAGAACCAATCTTTTATGGCCATTGATTGGTATTGTTGTTTTAGCAATTTTGGCAGCACTGATGCTCAGGGCGTGTGATGATGATCAAGAGACTGATCAGCAGACTGTAGTCAATGGAACCCAGCCAGCATACTTTCAGTTAACCACTGGAGATGAAGGTGAGTTGATTACCTGCCAAATACGAATCAGTGATTTAAAATATGTAGATATTTTACAAGGCGAGGTTAAGTATACTTTTAGTCATCCTTCTGGTTGTGGTGTAGATACACAGTCTATCTATCATGCAAGTTTTATGAATCAGGATGCTTTACCAAGTGTATTGAAAATCGTACAGGGTGTACCAAACTCTTCAATCACCTGGATAGGTAAAGAAATTAATATCCAGTCTTCCCATAATAGTGATGCACAGAGTCTGGTTAGCCAGATTCGCTTGCTCGTACCAGATATGACTATCACCACCCAACAACCCGTTGCCAGCAATCCTCAGCCAACCCATGCTGGAGTTACAGATGCTGAACGTACCTTATCACAAATTAATCCTGATAATATTAAACCACTAGATATAGCTACCGCACTGAATCTTGAAGTAATTCATTTTGCCAGCGGTTCTGCACAAGTACCGGATGTTAATAAACCGATTCTTGATCAGGCGGCCGCCCTGTTGCAACGTGTGCCAAATGTAGTCGTCACTGTAAAAGGCCACACCGATGCTGAAGGCAGTGAAGCTGTTAATAACAATCTGTCTGTACAGCGTGCCCAGGCTGTAGTGAATTATCTGGTAAGCCGGGGGGTGAGCCCAAGTAAGCTGCAAGCTTTAGGATATGGTCAGGACCAGCCGGTCACTGATAATGCAACCAGTCAAGGCAAATTTCAGAATCGCCGGATTGAGTTTGAAATTTTGAATACGGATACGGGTGTAGTTCGTGAAGTAAATGAACAAGGCGTTAAACCTGCTTCATGATTTTAATATTAGATAAAACAAATATTTTTAAAAAGGTCAGTTAAACTGGCCTTTCTATATCATTTGAATTTTCATATTTTAATGAAGATAAAAATTTAAAATAACGATTGATAGATTAAAGCAGATTTATGCTTGGTGTTTTATAAAGCGCTTTAATAATAAAATATAAAAAAGGTTTATATTATTTTATTAGTTTGAACTGTAGATAAAAATAAGCATGAGAAATCTGGTCAGTTACCTCAAAACCTGATTAAAATACGCCCCATAAAATTACAATACACTCTGGATTAAAGATGAAAAAATTATTAGCCCTATCAATGCTTTCATGTATTGCTGTATTAGGGGGATGTGATGGCTTTAAAAATAAAGATAAGCAGGATCAGGCAGCTGTTCAGGATATGGCAGACTGGAGCTGTACCAATCAGGATAATCTGAACCAGATTCAAAAATACCTTAAAAGTGAATATTTAAAAGAAGTTGAAAAGAACCTCAGGCAGTCTGACTATTATGAAGCAGACCGGGAGCTTCTGGCTAAGATCAACCAGAGCTTAAGATTTGAGGTTAAAAATGTGCGTACTGTGACCGAAGATCCTAAGAATGCGAATCAGTTAAACTGTGAAAGTCAGCTGGTTGTACATTTTCCAAAAGGCTTATTGCAACGTGCAGAAAATGCCTATCAGAAATACCTAGAAAACTGTGAAGAATGTGAGGGCGGAACGACTATAGCTGACTATCTGGAAGAAGGTGAATCAGGTTTATCCCTAAATAATAACCAGTTGCGCGGTACATTTTCTTATGACATTAGCAAGACTGACAAAGAAGGCTTGAGTCTGGATATTCCTAATCAGAACGCAGTCATCGATGGTGTGGTTTTTGTGACGGTAAAAGCAGTGCAATATACAGCTTACGTCAAAGAAAATCAGGAAATTCAAAATTCTATCAAAGAATCTGTTCATGAGAATACTGTCCAGACTGAACTTGCACAAAAAGCAATGGATATCCGCAAAAAAGAACTGGATGCTGAAAAACAGAAGCAGGTAGAACGTTTGAACCAGATTTGGGACAGTCTGACAGAAGAGCAGCGTACTCAGTTAAAGCAAGACCAGTCTGACTGGTTTGAAAAACGTGATGTAGATTGTAAGGTAATCTCGCAGAGAAGTGTTTATCAGATTCCTGAAGCAGAACGCGAGGTTTATCAAAAGCAGTCAAGTTACTGGGATAAAGCCATGGAGCAGCAAAATCAGGATATGCAGTACACCAAATGCTTTAATCAGAAAACTGCTGAACGTAGTGTCTATCTCAATAACCTGTTTTAATGGATGACTGTTGAAAAAAAAAGGGCGGATTGATTCGCCCTTTTTTTATTGGCATGCTAGAGCATTATTTTTCACTATCAGTCTTCTATGCGTATTAGTTTTATCGGTTCAGGCAAGGTAGCGACTCATCTGGCACGGGGACTTGCAAAACAGCATCAAATTGTTCAGGTGTTCAGCCGTAATCTGGATCATGCCAGACAACTTGCAGAGCAATTCAATGCTGAACCAATTGATCAGTATCATGATATCAATTCACAGATTGACCTGATAATTATTGCAGTAAGTGATCAGGCAATTACAGAAACAATTGTTCAGTTAGCTCCGTATTTATCAAGCAGTCTCGTCGTACATACATCCGGAAGTACTGCTTTAAATATCCTATCGCAACATTATTCTCATGCGGGTGTTCTATATCCATTGCAGACTTTCAGTTTTGAACGTGAGATCGACTGGCAGGCTACCCCAATATTTATTGAGGCAACTGAAGCTAAAAACCTGGAAATTCTTAAATATTTGGCAAATAGCCTAAGTCTAAGGATATATAACTATTCTTCAGCCCAGCGTTTAAGCCTGCATCTCGCTGCCGTATTTGCCTGTAATTTTACTAACTATTGTTATGATCTGGCCAAACAGATAGTAGACCAGCAACAGGTGGATTTTTCGCTGCTTTATCCCTTGATCAGTGAAACTGCCCAGAAGGCACTGCAACATGATCCACATTTAATGCAAACTGGTCCTGCAGTGCGTGGAGACCAGAATGTCCTTAATATGCATATACAGCTACTTAATCACGCTGAGCGTGAAGATTTAAGGGAAATATACCAATTGATGAGTCAAAGTATTTTAAAATCACATCAATGTATTAAATAAAAATATTAAATTCGCTCAAACTTGGAGCAGTAAAAAAAACAGGACCGAAGTATGGCAAAGGATTTTAATAGCTCCAAGGTTGTGAACACTTATAATGAGCACATCCGTAAACTGATTCCAGGTTATGAGTTGGTACATCAGCAAATTCAGGCTTTATTGAAAGCTTACATTGCCGGTAACCAAGTACACCTATTAATTATAGGTTGCGGTACTGGCTATGAGCTGGGTTATCTGCTTCAGCAATTTCCAGAGTGGAAATTTACTGCAATTGATATATCTGACACCATGCTTGATAAGGCCAAACAATATGTTCAACAGTTTGATGGCAATAATCGAGTAAATTTTATTCTGGGTGATATGAGTCAGCTAGATACTGGTCAGAATTTTGATGCAGCCTTATCTATATTAGTCACACATTTTATTAGTTATACTGAGAAATCTAAATTTTTAAAACAGATCTATGAGACCTTAAAACCAGGCGGAATGTTTATAACTTTTGATCTGGTAAAAATAGTATCACTGCAGGAAAAACTCAGCTTAAAGTATATATGTGAAAATAACGGTCTCAGTGAAAAGCAGACTGAAACCATGCTTCAACGTTTAGAGGGTGATTTTTTCGCTTTGTCTGAACAGGAGACTTTCCAGCTTTTAAAACAGGCTGGCTTTAGCCAAGTCAAAAGATTTACCCAGCTTTTATGTTATGAGGGGTTTATTGCACAGCGTTAAGCTGGCGAATACTTTAATTCACCAGCTTGTTTTTTCAATCATTGAATCTTTTTAAAAATAAAGTCATTAATTTTGTGGCCCGCTTCAATGCCACGGCGCTCAAATTTGGTTTGTGGACGCCAGTCCGGACGTGGATAACTATGACCTTTTCCTGCAAGGTTTTCCAGTCTAGGACGATTGTCTAGAACCTCAAGCATCCATTCTGCATAAGGTTCCCAGTCAGTAGCCGAGTGGAAGGTACCACCGAGTTCAAGCTTTTGTTCAACCAGTTCCATACGTTCATGAGCTACAAAACGGCGTTTGAAGTGGCGTTTTTTCTGCCAGGGATCTGGGAAATACAGCTGAATGCAGTTGATACTGTTATCTGGCATTTCACGCAGTACCTGAATAGCATCGGCATCCAGTAAACGCAGATTTTTTAGTCCTGCCATACCTGCTTCATAGACACATTGTGCTATACCGGGCACATGTACTTCAATCCCTATAAAATTACGCTCAGGATTGGCTTTGGCCATAAGCACTAGCGAACGGCCCATACCAAAACCAATTTCTACAGTCAGCGGGCGTTCAGGGTATTCAAAGTGTTGACGTAAGTCACCCACTGGATACTCTAAAATCAAATTACGATACTGTTCCAGAGCTGTGCGCTGTGAAGTATTTAGCGGTGAGGAGCGACGCATAAATGTCACAATTTCACGATGTTCAGGCAAATTGTCCAGTTCGGTAATTTGCGTTTCTAACTGATCGGTTGACATAATCTTGGCAGTACTAAAATCTGAAAACGCTATTTTAAAGACTGAAAAGGGCAAGTCAAATTTTTTGCACTCACTTAAGCTTAAAACATGCAGGTACTAAAAATAGCACTTTAAAACTTGAAAAATTATTGAATATTCTCAATATTGTATAAAGTAAATTTTATTTCAATATTTACGCTTTTTTGCAATTTATAACTTTGTTGACTTGAAAGTCTTTATGAAGCGTTTTAAAACATTATGAGTTAAATAACAAGGATCATATATGAAGCTTTATTATTCTCCAGGTGCATGTTCACTCGCAGCGCATATTATTTTAAATGAAATTAATGTTGATTTTGATTTAGAGCGAGTGAATTTAAAAACTCATAAAACAGAAAAAGGTACTGATTATTACGAAATCAATCCAAAGGGTTATGTGCCTGCGCTTGAGATCAATCCGGGTCTAATTTTAACTGAAAATGTAGCCATTCTTCCTTTTCTTGCCCAGCATGACCCAAAACAGGATCTAATTCCGCCATCAGGCATGGGACGTGCCAAAGTACTTGAATGGCTGGGATATCTGAATTCTGAACTGCATGACGCTTACGCTGTATTTTTTACAGGTAAACTGGGGGATGATGAAAAAGAAAAGGCCTATGCTGAAGTTGACCGACTACTAACGTATATTGACAATTATCTGGAAAACTGGGAATGCGATTACTTGGTTGATGATAATTTTGGTCCGGCTGATGCTTATCTATTTGTGCTCACCAACTGGTCAAATCATATTGAACATGACCTGAGCCCATATAAGAATATTGTGGCTTTACGCAACAAAATCGCAGAACGTCAATCTGTTCAGATTGCAATGCGTGATGAAGGCCTGATTCCTTAAGCTGATTGCTTTAAAAAAGGACTCATATTGAGTCCTTTTTTATTAATACTATTTAAAGAAGTAGCCCGTCTCTGGGGAGCTGGCATTTGCCATACGTTTACGTGGCATACGACCAGCCAGATATGCTTCACGGCCAGCTTCAACTGCTTTTTTCATAGCAGAAGCCATTACCACCGGTTGCTGTGCAGCAGCAATTGCAGTGTTCATGAGTACACCATCACAACCAAGCTCCATAGCAATTGCAGCATCACTTGCTGTACCTACTCCTGCATCAACCAGTACCGGGACTTTGGCATTTTCTTTAATAATCGAAATAGTATGAGGATTCAGAATTCCCAAACCTGAGCCAATCAGGCTACCAAGTGGCATAATCGCTACACAGCCCATACTTTCGAGTTCTTGGGCTACGATTGGGTCATCCGAGGTATAAACCATAATCTCGAAACCATCGTCAATCAGGGTGCGTGCAGCTTTTAGTGTAGCTGTAACATTCGGATATAATGTTTTTTCATCACCTAGTACTTCAAGCTTGACCAGATTATGTCCGTCAAGTAATTCACGTGCCAGCATACAGGTACGAATGGCACTATCAGCATCAAAGCAGCCTGCGGTATTCGGTAAGATCGTATATTTTTCTGGAGGAATAACAGAGAGCAGGTTAGGCTGATCTGGATGCTGTCCAATATTCACGCGCCGGATGGCAACAGTTACTATTTCAGCACCACTTGCCTGAATAGCCAAATCAGTTTCACTTAAGTCTTTATATTTTCCGGTGCCAACCAGCAAACGTGAACTGAATTGACGGGAACCAATAATTAAAGGGGTATCTTGCATGGAAGAGCTCCAGATTAGCCGCCACCGACAGCGTGAATAATTTCAATACGATCTTGATCCGAAATAGGGGTATGTTCCAGTTTGCTTTTAGGAATGATCATTTCATTCATTTCTACTGCAAAACGCTTACCCTCTAGTGCAAGTGACTGGACCAATTCTAAAAGGTTCTGGCAGGGCGTATGCATAAGTTCGCCATTTAAATAGATCTGCATACCATTATTTCCATTCTTATCTTAAATATTTAAATGCATTCCAGGCCAGCAATAACCATCCACCAATCATCAGCGCCCCCCCAATAGGTGTAATCGCACCAAGACCACGTGGAAGCCCTAGAGCCATAATATATAGTGAGCCACAAAACAGAAAAATACCAAACTGGATGAGCAGGAAACTGCCTTTAATTGGGAGTTGAGGCAAAGTCTTACTTATCACACCTAAAATCAATAAGCCTAAAGCATGATAAAAAAAGTATTCTGTTGCTGTGTGCCACCAAGCCAGTTGAGCTTCACTGGCACGAGTCTTTAAACCGTGTGCACCAAAAGCACCTACCATGACCGCCAAGGCAAGGTTGAGTGCGGAGATTGCAATCCACATAAGCCATAACCACCTGAAAAACTAGATGAACATTAACATAGATTTATATAGAGAATAAGGCTAATAAATAACAAAAATGAGAAACTAAAAAATAAGAAAGGGCAATAAATGCCCTTGGCTTTTGAGAAAATAATCAGGTTGCAGACATGGCAACCTTGATTTTTTCCATCGCATTTTTTTCTAACTGACGAATACGTTCTGCTGAAACATTATATTCTGCTGCCAGTTCATGTAGGGTTGACTTGTCATCATCGAGCCAGCGGCGTTGCAGGATATTCCGTGAACGGTCATCTAACTGATCCATAGCATTATGTAATGCCGAGTTGCTCTGTTCTTCCCAGTCCTCGTCTTCTACCAGACGGGCAGGATCATAGCGGCTGTCTTCCAGATAAAGCACCGGCGCCACATGACTAGATGAATCATCATCGTCATCACCTTGTGCCTCAAAAGCAGCATCATAGGCAGTAAGACGGCCTTCCATTTCCAGAACCTGCTCTGGTGTTACATTTAAATCATTTGCGATTGAGCGCGCTTCTTCGAGCGTTAACTTTTTACTGGACTTTTTTAAGCTACGCAGATTAAAAAATAATTTACGCTGTGCTTTAGTAGTGGCAATTTTTACAATACGCCAGTTACGAATAACGTATTCATGTATTTCGGCTTTAATCCAGTGAACTGCAAAAGACACCAAGCGTACACCCATGCTTGGATCAAAGCGTTTGACTGCTTTCATTAGTCCCAGATTACCTTCTTGAATCAGGTCACCCTGAGGCAAGCCGTAACCTGCATAACTGCGTGCAATGTGAACAACAAAACGCAGGTGCGACATGACCAGCATTTTCGCTGCATCTAGATCCTGATCATAATAATAACGTTCAGCAAGTTCTTTTTCCTGCTCGGCTGTTAAAATGGGGATCTGGTTAACGGTGCTAATATATGCACCGAGATTGACCCCTGGCGCAGATAATGACAGGGGCATCAATTGATTGCTGCTGTCACTCATGAGTTCTCCTTATAGGACGATAATCGTACCAATGCATTTATCTTAATCGGAAAGATTTCCATAATTAAGGAATATTGGGTAGAAAAATGTAAAGTTTTATACCTTTAACACTGTTTTATCTTAAAGGAAAATAATTAAGATTCAATTAAATAGTGGTATTCTTGAGCATGATTCTGAGTCAGTGTGCATTTAATCTGATGGAGCCGGCAGTAACGTACAATATCTATCTCGCTATTTGGATCGGAAGCTTTTAAAATAAACATAAATGGCGCCTTGGTTTGCTTT
Source organism: Acinetobacter sp. FL (assembly GCF_040744925.1). Lineage (NCBI taxonomy): Bacteria > Pseudomonadati > Pseudomonadota > Gammaproteobacteria > Moraxellales > Moraxellaceae > Acinetobacter > Acinetobacter sp. FL. The sequence continues at coordinate 1,092,149 of NZ_CP160437.1, forward strand.
AAGGCCCGTTTTAACATTAGTAGTGGCATTGGGCAGGGCTGACCCAATGCATCGATTTCTACAGGGGTTGCCCCAAGAGTTTCGTTCATAATGTGAACTCAGGAAAAATTAGCTTTCATGAAAGGTATTTTAGCAAATAAAATCAGCTGACTGAATTTGCATTAGGAATCAATAGTAAAATATTTAAAAATAGAATTCAGTTCAATTATCATACAAAAACATAAACGAACGTAAAGAAGAATTCATTAAAAAAACTATTAATTGTCATAAACCCATGCTAAGCTCGTTGCGTACTTAGGGATTACCACTACCTAAATTGTGGTGAAACTTAAATATTTATGGATGTAACCGGGAATTTGTTAATAGTTTTACAGAATGATTACAAGCTTAGAAATAATAACTATTTTTAAATCTTGTTTGCTCTGCTGTTTGCAACACCGGAAGGTCCTTTAATTGAAGCAACTGAGGATTGACTTATGACAGCTCGTGAACAAGGCGTAGTAAAGTGGTTTAACGACACTAAAGGTTTTGGTTTTATTCAGCGTAACGGTGGTGATGACGTATTTGTTCATTTCCGTGCGATTATGGGTGAAGGCCATCGCTCACTACGTGACGGTCAACGCGTTGAATTCAGCGTAGTAAAAGGTCAAAAAGGTTTTCAGGCTGAAGAAGTGCAGCCTTTAGACTAATTCATCAATTTTGATTGATGAGAGGCGCTCCAATTTTCGTATTGGGGCGTTTTTGTTTATAATGAACGCCAATTTGGGTGATTAATAGTTAGAGCACGTATATGGCATCTGGTTTTGAAACCTTGAATTTACATCCGAAACTGAAAAAAGCGATTGATGCTTTAGGGTTCAAGGAAATGACTCCTATCCAGCAGAAGGTGTTAAATTATACCTTGGCTGGACACGATGCAATTGGTCGTGCGCAAACTGGTACGGGTAAAACCGCAGCCTTCCTGATCAGTGTAATCAATGATCTGCTTAATAATCCGATTAAAGAACAGCGTTATCGTGGTGAGGCAAGAGCCCTAATCTTGGCTCCTACACGTGAACTGGCTCTGCAAATTGAAAGTGATGCTAAAGAGTTAACCAAATTCACAGATCTGCATCTGGTTACATTATTGGGTGGCGTAGATTTTGATAAGCAGAAAAAGCAGCTTGATCAGAATTTTGTCGACATTATTGTGGCAACTCCAGGACGTTTGATAGATTTTGTAGAACAAAAAGAGGTTTGGCTGGACCAGATCGAATTTTTAGTGATTGATGAGGCTGACCGTCTGCTGGATATGGGATTTATTCCTTCAGTGAAAAGGATTGTACGGTTTTCACCTCGTAAAGAACAACGTCAGACTCTGATGTTCTCGGCTACCTTCAGTTATGATGTGCTGAACTTGGCTCAGCAATGGTTATTCGAGCCTGTTACAGTAGAAATTGAACCTGAAAAGAAAACCAATGCCGACGTTGAACAACGTGTGTATATGGTAGCGAACCGGGACAAATATAAGCTGCTACAAGAAATTTTACGTGATGAGCCAATTGAAAAGGTTATGATCTTTGCAAATCGTCGTGATCAGGTGCGCCGTCTCTATGATCATTTGAAAAAGGATGGTTACAAAGTCGTTATGCTTTCAGGTGAAATTGCTCAGGATAAACGGCTGAAAATGCTGGATCAGTTCAAAAATGGCAAGCATAACATCATGATTGCTACTGATGTGGCCGGACGCGGTATTCATGTTGATAATGTTTCACATGTTATTAATTTTACTTTACCTGAACAGTCAGATGATTATGTTCATCGTATTGGTCGTACTGGTCGTGCTGGTGCACAGGGTGTCAGTATCAGCTTTTTATCAGAAGATGATGCATTTTATTTGCCAGCCATTGAAAAAGCTATTGGACAGAAACTGCCACTTACTCGTTTAGACGGTTATTGTTAATTAAAGTGTTTAGATGAATTATCCCGGTCAATGTGCCGGGATTTTTTATGAAGCTTATTTATGAATTAGTGCGACAGTAAAACGTTAATACAGTCTGATAATCGTCGTCGCGGGAGATATCTGTACGGTTACCAGTAATCGCACCGAGCACACCAGCAGCAGCTTGTACCATTTGGCCAGTCTGCTCATCCACCACATCTTTGAGTACACCGTTATAACTGGTTTTCTCATCTACAACTACAGCAGTTGCTTTACTGCCACAAGTGCTGTTAGCTGCACTAATAGCATTATTTTTAGAAATAATATTGGTTTTACCAATTCCAGTCACTTCATACTGATTATTTTCCTTCTGAATTGCCAGACTGTTTTTTGGGGTGGTAGCACAGGCGGTCAGCATGAGCGAAGCCGCAAATAGGGAACCCAAACTTAGAATTTTTTTCATCATACACCCTAAAACTATTATTAAAAGATTGGAACTATTTGAGCATATTTACTCTGAATCGTATTGAACGGGTTGTATGGAAATTGAAGTTTTATAGATATTATTTGTGAAAGCTGTTAAAAGCGCTACTGGCAGATTATCTGTAACTCAATAAAATGAAAAGATTGTGCTAATCTAGTTTAATCTTGAATTTTATATTTAAAAATTAATGGCAGACAATACTGTAGAGCTGATTCATCAAAATATTCATCAGCGACAATCAATTGGGCATCTGGTTGAACCTGCTCCAAATGCAGAACAGCTTGAACTCGCCTTTCAGGCAGCATTAGCAGCACCAGACCATCACCGCTTAAAACCGACTCATTTTGTGGTTATTGCACCTGAGCAGCGCGAAACATTTGGGGAACTATTATCACAGGCAGTGGCTGATATGGGTACAATGGAAGCAGCACAGATTGAACGGGTAAAGAATCATCCTTTGCGTGCTCCGTTACTGGTCTTGGCGTTAACCCGTTTTCAAGATCACCCAAAAGTTCCTTATTTTGAACAAACATTAAGTTCAGGTGCAGCTATCCAGAACTTCTTGCTTTCCCTGCAAGCGCAAGGGTTTTCAACAATGTGGCGTTCAGGTGCTGTAGTAGAGTCCAGCTTGCTAAAAAAAGCTTTGAATTTGCGTGAACATGATTTAATTTCAGGCATTATCTATATTGGTACAGCAGCTAAAGCAATTGCACCGCGTACAGAGATAGATACACAGAATTTTGTAAGTTACTGGTCTGAATGATTTTGTTTCCATAGTATGGAACATGAAGGATAAAAATAATGTCAGAGTTGAAGTTTAGCGATCTGGTTGAACCTGTTGAAATTGACCGTAAAACTGCATTAAGAATCACTGTACTGGGTGGTGGAAGTTTTGGTACAGCTATGGCCAATATTTCTGTACGCAATGGTTGTGATACCAAGATCTGGATTCGCGATGAAGAAATTGCCCGGGAAATTAACCGGACACATATCAACCAACGCTACTTGCCAGATTATCCTTTAGAGAAAGAATTGCAGGCAGTATCTGATCTTGAAGAGGCAGTACGCGACCGTGATATTATTCTGGTAGCCATTCCAAGCCATTCTTTTCGGGATGTTATACAAAAAATTAAACCTTTTATCAGTGCGCAGGCAGTGGTTTCGCTTACGAAAGGAATTGAAGCTAAAACCTTTAGTTTTATGAGTGATATTATTCGTGATGAGTTGCCAGAAGTTCCTTATGGAGTGCTTTCAGGCCCGAACCTGGCAAAAGAAATTATGGCAGGTATGCCGGCGGGTACAGTAATCGCCAGCCACTCGGAACTGGTGCGTTATGCGGTACAACAGGCTTTGCATAGCGCTTTATTTCGTGTTTTTGGCAGTGATGACGTACATGGAGTAGAGCTTGGCGGTGCTTTAAAAAATATTTATGCAGTCGCGATGGGAATGGCGGCGGCCTATAATGTAGGTGAAAACACCAAAAGTATGATTATTACACGTGCCTTGGCTGAAATGAGCCGTTTTGCTGTCAAACTGGGTGCTAATCCTTTAACATTTTTAGGTTTGTCTGGCGTTGGTGACCTATTTGCTACCTGTAACAGTCCACTCAGCCGTAACTATCAGGTGGGTTTTGCTCTGGGTAAAGGTAAAACTTTAGAACAGGCTACGCAGGAATTAGGACAAACTGCGGAGGGGATCAATACTATCGTTCAGGTACGTACACGAGCACAAGAGCTTGAGGTATATATGCCAATCACTAATGCTTTGTATGAAGTTATTTTTGAAAATGCGCCGCCACTAACAATAGCCTTATCTTTGATGAAAAATGGTCATCGCAGTGATGTAGAATTTGTATTGCCACATAATCAGGTCTAATCATCAAGACGTATCATAAATGTCATGAAAAAACGTTATGATAAGTCTGAAGTAATGGGGATAATATATGCAATTGGTTCTGATTCGACATGGTGAGGCAGCCCATCCGCCGCAAGTAACTGACAGCAAGCGACCTTTGACTGAGCGGGGTCATACACAAGCTGAGGAAACTGGAAAATATTTGAAAGATCTGATACAGCCAGAGGTTTTTGTTGTCAGTCCGTTATTACGGGCACAAGAAACCTTGGTCCATATTCAAAAGAATTTCCCTGATGTTCCGGTACTGGTCTGTGATAAAATTAAACCAGATGATCAGGCAAAAGATGCGATTGACTGGCTAGCACAACTGCCTTACCAGTCGATTACTGTCGTGTGTCATATGAATGTTATTGCACATATTGCCGAGCAGCTTGTTCATGAGCCATTTCATCCTTTTGCACTGGCTGAAGCGCGAATTTATGAACTTCCCGTAATTGCAAATGGCTTGGCAGTCCAACAGCAGAACTTTATTCCAGTACATTAAAATAAATTAGAAAAATGGTAGATCAGACTTAATGTTGTATTTATGGATGCCAGAAGCCAATGGAGTTTGGCAATGGTCAAATGGGGATGCCTGGAGTGAGAGCTCGAGTCTTGAACAGCTGATTCAGGAAATTAAAATATATCAAGGTGAAGAAACAGTTGTTTTTTTCCCAAGTCGCGGGCTACAACTGCTTCAGCAGCAGATGAGTAAATCTCAATATAAGCAGCTTGGTACAGAAGGGGTACGCTATCTACTGGAAGAGTACGTAATACAGCCGATTGATCAGCTAAAAGTACTGCACTATTTTCAGGCTGCTGAAGAACGATTAACAGTCATGGGAATTGCACAGAATTTAGTAGAAACATTACTGCATTCACTGAATTTACTTCCTTTAAAAGTTGCTGCACTTTTGCCAGATTTTCTGGTTTTACCCCAGCCTGATCCCGGTGAAACTATACTTGCAAATATTCATCAGCGGTTACTTGCACGTGAAAATGAGTTTAGTGGCAATTCAATAGATGAGCTTGGAGTTTATCTTGAATTTATTCATCCGGAGACCCGTTTCCGTTGTAGCGGGCTGAGTCCAGATCAGCAAATAGTACTAGATGCAGTAACTACTCAAGAGCAGAGACAGTACTTTAGTTATCAGTTCGAGCCTATTAAAAAGCCTAAACAGCATCCCTTCAATATTTTGCCTAAAGCACAAAAAAGTGAACAGTTTTCTGGTTATTGGAAAGCTTGTGCAGCAGTATTTTGTGCCATTCTTATAGTACAGTTGAGTTATGATGTATTACGCTGGTCAAAATTAAAAAAACTGGCTGATCAGACTGCGATACAGGCAATTGACCAGTATCAAGACTGGTTTGGACCCAATAGCCGTATTACTGAAGAAAATATACAAAGTCAGTTTGAAAGCCAATTGCGTATGAGCCGTAGTGCAAATACTGAGGCACTGCAAATTTTGAGCCGGGTTGGCCCAATCTTGGCCCAGCAGCAGATTCTGGCAGAGCGGGTAGGATATGAGTCATCAATATTAAGTCTTGATTTGAAAGCCAGTTCATCTGAACAGTTGCAGGCACTTACCCAGCAGTTAAACCAGCAAGGTTTTAAAGCTGAACTTGGTAATGTACAAACCCAGGGGGCGGGAGTAATCGGTTTGGTGAAAGTACAATAATGAAAATATTTGAGAAAATAGACCATTCATGGAAAAACCTAGCTGAGCGTATAGAAGACTATCTGGACGGACTTTCTCTGCGCGAAAGAATCATGGTAATTTTTACCACAGTCTTTGTGCTGGTCACAGCCGTTGGATGGTCACTCTGGACCATGCATAAAGCTGCGGATGACCAGCAAAAACGTTTAAATGACCTCAAGGATCTTATGGTCCGGATGCAGACCAATGCAGTAACCATGAAACCAGCGGGAGAGTCGCAGCTGACGCCGGTAGAGAAGGTGCAGCGTATTTCTCAACAGCAGGGGTTATCAGCCAGTATCCAGGCCACCGGAAAGCAGCTTCAGATTTCAGTGCAGCATGATAATTATGCTGTATTAGCCAACTTCCTAACCCAAATGGCACAGATGGGTTTAAATATTGAAAAAATGGAGCTTATAAATCAAAACCAGCAAATCAGGCTCATTGTGACCGTGCAATAAGCTGTAAAAATAAACATAGTTCAGGCATAGCCTTTTATGTAACCTGTGCCTATAATATGGCAACTTGTAAAGCGGTAGATTTTTGCTGATATGTTCTATTCTCTGGCCCGCCCCATGTTGTTTTCGCTAGCACCAGAGCGTGCACATGAACTGACCTTATCATTGCTAAAATCAGCCCATAAGTTTGGAATTGGACATCAGACAGTTGCCCATAAGCCTGTGACCTGTATGGGAATCGAATTTCCCAACCCGGTCGGACTAGCAGCAGGTTTGGATAAAAATGGCGCTTATATTGATGCTTTAGCTGCATTGGGTTTCGGTTTTATTGAAATCGGAACAGTTACTCCACGTCCCCAAACCGGTAATGCTCAGCCACGTTTATTTAGGATTCCTGAGGCAAAGGCCATCATTAACCGTATGGGTTTTAATAATGATGGTGTTGATCGGCTGGTTGAGAATGTAAAAGCAGCGAAATATAAAGGCATTCTGGGAATTAACATCGGTAAAAACGCTGATACCCCTGTAGAAAATGCAGTTTCGGACTATCTGACCTGTCTTGAAAAAGTATATAATTATGCTTCTTATGTGACAGTAAATATTTCTTCCCCAAATACCAAAAATTTACGCGATCTGCAAAGTGGTCATGCTTTGACCGAGTTGCTTAAAACATTGAAAAACCGACAGCTTGAGCTCGCAGAGCAATATCAGCATTATGTGCCTCTAGTTTTAAAAGTTGCGCCGGATCTGAGCCAGCAGGATATTGAATTTATTGCTTCCCAGCTGGTTATCTTCAAAATTGATGGGCTGATTGTGACCAACACTACTTTATCCCGTGAAGGAGTAGAGGGTTTGGCCTGTGCAGATGAGAGCGGTGGATTGTCTGGTGCACCAGTATTTGAGAAAAGTAACCAGTGTTTGCAGGAATTTGCGAAAAGACTAAAAGGTCAGGTCGCTCTGGTGGGTGTGGGTGGGATTGTGTCTGGAAACCAGGCTGCTGTAAAACAACAGTATGGTGCCCAGCTTGTACAGATTTACAGTGGTCTTATCTATACTGGACCAAATTTGATCAAAGACTGTGTTGATGCCATGAATTAATTTATGAATACCATCGATATAGTTATCCTGATTATCCTGCTCATTGGAGGGCTCAACGGTTTGCGACAAGGATTTGTAAAGGCCTTTGCGAACTTGGTAGGATGGGTATTTGCACTGATTATTGGTGCAAAATATGCCAATATTCTCGCGCCTTCTATGGTGGTACTCAGTCATGATCCGGTGGTCCAGAAAATTGCCGCCTTTGCATTTATTGCCCTGATCATTGTTGTGCTGACTTGGATTGTCACTGCATTTCTGAATGGTATTCTGAAAACTTTTAAATTAGGTCCATTAAACCGTTTGGCTGGTGGAGCTTTTGGTTCGCTTAAAGGCCTGCTGGTAGTCTTGATTACTATGCAAGGCTTGGGCCCTTGGGTGGAAAGTTCTCCTCACTGGAAGCAGTCCAGACTGATACAAGCTTTATTACCTTATGCGCCTATGGCAACTGAAATTTCTAAAAATGTGGCGAATCATGCATTAGATGAAATGAAGTCTGAACAACAGCCTGCATCTTCTCCTTCTCGGCGTGAGTCCAATGATACAGCTGCCAGTGAGCGTTCAAACCATTCAACAAATAATCCTTTTTATTAATCCTAGCCTGTCTGCGAGGTTGTTATGTGTGGAGTAGTTGGTATAGCCGGTAAAGCGCCAGTTAACCAAATGTTGTTTGATGCTTTGACGATGTTGCAACATCGTGGACAAGATGCAGCTGGGATTGTAACCTGCCATGAAGGACGTCTTTTCTTGAGAAAAGATAATGGTATGGTACGCGATGTATTCCATACGCGTCATATGCGCGCCTTGCTGGGTAATTACGGCATCGGACATGTACGTTATCCTACTGCGGGTTCATCAAGTAGTGCCGAAGCCCAGCCATTTTATGTAAATTCACCTTATGGGATTACCTTGGCACATAACGGTAATCTGGTAAATGCAAAAGACATTCATGAAGACCTGTTCAAAACTGACTTGCGTCATATGAACACTGATTCGGATTCAGAAGTGCTGCTTAATGTGTTTGCCCATGAGTTACAGAAGAGTGGCAAGTTAGAGCCATGTGCAGAAGATATTTTCCATGCTGTAAGCCGTGTGCATGATCGCTGTAAGGGAGCTTACGGTGTAGTAGCCATGATTACGGGACATGGTGTAGTCGGGTTTCGCGATCCTAACGGGATTCGCCCTTTAATTTATGGATCACGTGAAACAGAAGAAGGTACTGAATATATTATTGCTTCAGAATCTGTGGCAATTACTGCGCTGGGTTTTAAAATCGAGCGTGATGTAGCACCAGGCGAGGCCATCTTTATTGATTCACAAGGTCAGCTATTTACCCAGCAATGTGCCAAGAACCCTTCTTATCGTCCATGTATCTTTGAATATGTTTATTTCGCACGTCCTGATGCCATTATTGATGGTATTTCGGTGTATAAATCCCGTTTACGCATGGGAGAAACACTTGCAGCAAAAATTTTGCGTGAATGGGGCGAAAATCATGATATTGACGTGGTGATTCCTATTCCAGATACCAGCCGTACATCTGCATTGGAGTTAGCTAATATTCTCGGGGTGAAATTCCGCGAAGGTTTTATGAAGAACCGCTATATCGGACGAACCTTCATCATGCCGGGGCAGCAGCAGCGTAAGAAATCTGTACGCCAAAAATTAAACCCGGTTGAGTTGGAATTCAAAGGCAAAAATGTCTTGCTGGTAGATGACTCAATTGTTCGCGGTACTACCTGTAACGAAATCATTCAGATGGCACGTGATTCTGGAGCCAAACAGGTCTTTTTTGCTTCGGCTGCACCAGAAGTTATGTATCCGAATGTTTACGGGATTGACATGCCAGCCAAATTTGAACTGATTGCGTCAGGCCGGAGTGTTGAGGAAGTGCGTGAAATTATTGGTGCTGACCGTTTGATTTTCCAGGATCTGGAAGACTTGAAAGATGCGGTTCGTACTAAGAAAGTTCCTCATCTGACCGAGTTTGATTGCTCTGTATTTGATGGTATATATGTGACAGGCAATATTGATGAAATTTATCTGGAAGATCTGGAAAAATTGAGAAACGATATGGCCAAAAAGGGTAAAGACCCGTATATCGATGTCAATATTGATGCCGCTTCTGTTGATTTGACCGGAATCAGGGAAGAGTAAGCGCAAACACGTTAAAAAGCGGGTCTTGCCCGCTTTTTTACTTTAAGATAGGCAAAACAATGTAATTAGGAAATTTTACATTGAAAGACGTCAGCCATTATTTAATTACTAATAAAAATATGATGTGGTCCATGAGCATTTGTCTGCTTGCGAGCATCTTAAGTATATTTATTCTCAATAGCCTGTTGGGTCTAATAGTTCATTTTTTTGATCCTGAACAAGCTGTCATGTGGCATGTATTCAGCCCTTATCTGATCTTATTGTTATTACTGGTAATGGGTGGTTCGGTTGCCTATGAACGCTATGTATTTCGTTCTGGGGGGCATACGCTTGCTAAACAGCTAAAAGCTCGGCGTCTTAATCTGATTGAAAGCACACCTGAGGAAAGTGTAGCCATTCATTTAAATGAACATTTGGCACAAAAGTTCATGATCAATCCTCCAACTTTATATGTGCTGCCGGATGAGATCGGTGTAAATGCTTTAACCGCTGGCTTCCATCCCCAAGATATTGTAATTGTGTTGACATGGGGAGCATTGCAAAACCTCGATGAGCTAGAACTTTATGGGTTACTCAGTCATGAGTTTAACCAGATACTTTCTGGCGAAACAGCTGAAAATACCCGGCTTAAGATCGTTTATAGTAGCCTGACTACTTTTAGCCAATGGGGGAGTAAAATTGCCAAATTGGGGTTTCGAAAAACTACTATTAATAAACGTCACCAATTTGAAACAACGTTTGTCGCAATAGGAGGTATTATCTGGCTGGTTGGCAGTTTGGGCGTGTTGGTGACTCGTCTGATCAAATATCTGACTTTAGGTGGACGTACCTTCCGGAATGATTTTAAAACCAAGCGTCTCATTCAAAACGATGCCAATATTCAGACTTTACTCCGAATTTATGTGCATCATGCAGGTTCACAGATTCATAGTGAATATTCAGAATCAATTGCCCATATGTGTTTTGCCAACTCATTGAGTCCGCAGAGCTGGATGAATATTCATCCCAATATTGAAGAAAGAATTTATGAACTAAATCCTGCCTTACTACAAGACTTGCAGCTTGAAAACCTGAAAAAGCTGCGTAGCCAACCATTTTTTAGCCTGTTTCGTTCTCTAGAAGAAATTAATGGAGAAGTCTACAATCCTTGGACTTCTCCACAACCGCTACCTTTATTACGTTTGTCTCCTATCAGCTTTGCTATTAATGATGCAATCAAACCTCTCAAGCCTGAAATACGTCGTGGCATGAAGCGCCCCGAGCTGATCCAGCGTGCTATGTTGACTGCTACTGGGTCAAGAGAAGTTATGGTTGCGATCTTGATGATTCGTCAATATCGGGAATTTATTCCTAAAGAAGCTGAAGTTAGCCGTGCAATTGTGGATGCATTGCTGAATCTGGACGGTCGTGTACATATCCAGATTTTTTTAGAGGCCTGTAAAAATATTGGTCATATGCCCGCATCTATTGCCCGTCAATTTCTAACCCGACTGGCAAAAATTATTCAAGAAGATGGCGAAATTGGACTACTCGATGCTTTATTGCTCGAAAAAGTTAAATATGAGCTAAATCTGATGCCTTTGCACATGCCTGTATCTTTAGAAGACGCTAAACCGCAGATTGTACGGCTGGTCGACGCACTATTGCATGTACAGCAGATTAATAGTCCAAACCAGCTAGATGTGCGATATAGAATTTTACAGCAGGTTCTTACTCTGGATGAGCTGTCTTTATATGAAGAAATTTCTGATGAGCCGCTCGATTTGGCAGAGATTTTAAATGATATTGCGGGGCTATTACTGCGTGACCGGTTAAGTATGCTGGGAATTGCCGAGCTTTGCCTGTGGCATGACCGGATTATTACCCAAGATGAGCTCGATGTACTAGAGTTGCTCTACTGGCGATTGGGTTTTGAAACCAGAGAAATTATTGACCAGATGCAAAAGAAGAATAGTGTCATGATTATTTGAAACTGGTGACGATTTTATTAAATCAGAATATGCACCATGATGAATGAATAAAATATCTGAACCGGCCAGAAACTACAGCAAAGCATATAAAAGCCCGTTAGAATAGCTTTCAGGAAAATTAGGGTAGTAACATGATTGGGCATGAGCGGAAAATACTGGCAACTTTAGGAATTGATGTCTGGATTCCTCGAGGTACTGTATCAGCACGCCTTGGCAATACACCAATCTGGCGTGATCAGACAGCACGGGTTGAGCCGTTACATTTTCATGATCATGTAAAAGATGTTAAGCCTGATTCTGCTACAGAAAACCTGCAAAAAAAAATCACGGATATTGTTGAGCAGGTAGCTGTTGATAAACTACCACCCCAAGCTGAAAAAGAGCACCTGTCAGCAGCTTCCAAGGATGCAAATGCTGTAGAGGCTGTCAATCCTATAGTAGAAGTTGAAGCTTTTAGTGTGCAGGCTTATAGTTTGGCGCACTGTACAATTTTAATAAATGCTACCCGTCTAACTGAGCCGCAGCAACAGCTATGGTTAAATATTCAGCGTAGCTTGTCAGGACAGTATAGTTTGCTGGAATGGCCTTTCCCATTGCCCAATTTTCAGGATAATCGTGGTGTAGGTTGCTATGTACAAGGTTTTATTGATGCTATTGCCTATGAAAAATCAGTGTTAAGCCTAGGTGATATTCCATATCTGAATCATTCAAAAGTTATCCGTTTAGCCAGTTTGCAGGAAATGCTGGATAAACCGTTACTGAAGAAACGCCTGTGGCAATTTATGTATAAAAAGATGGAATAGCAGAGAAATAGGAATACAAAAATGGATAAAAAGCGCGTAGTCGTATTTAGCCAGATTGATCAGGCCATTCTTGAGCGTTTGCAACAGCAATATGAAGTTCAGGTATTAAATCCTAAATCAGGTGATATTAATGAGCAAATCCGTCAGGCAGTAACAAATGCTGATGGCATGATTGGTTCGGGACGAGTGCTGAATAAATCTAACCTGGCGAGTGCACAGCAGCTTAAGGTTATTTCAACTGTAAGTGTTGGTTATGATAATTATGATGTGGATTATCTAAACCAGAAAAAAATCTGGCTTTCAAATACTCCGCATGTCTTAACAGAGACTACTGCTGATTTGGCTTTTAGTTTATTGATGAGTGCAGCACGCAGAGTACCTTATCTGGACCAATGGACCAAGCAGGGTCAGTGGAAACGTACGGCGGGTACTGAGCAGTTTGGTCAAGATATTTTTGGCAAAACTTTAGGTATTATTGGTTTGGGGAATATTGGTGCGGCAGTCGCACGTCGTGGACATTATGGTTTTAATATGGATATTCTGTATCATAACCGCCGTGAGCAACCTGAACTTGCCCAGCCTCTTGCAGCAAAATATTGTTCAATGAGTGAACTGCTTCAGCACTCTGATTTTATAGTCATGGCAGTCGACTTAAATCATGAATCTAAAGCTCTCATCGGCCAGGCAGAATTTGATCAGATGCAATCCCATGCTGTATTCGTCAATATTGCACGTGGTTCAGTTATAGATGAAGCAGCACTGATCAATACTCTAAAACAGAACAAGATTTTTGCTGCCGGTCTGGATGTTTATAGCAAAGAACCTTTACAAGAATCTGAACTTTTTAACCTGTCGAATGTTGTTACTCTGCCTCATGTGGGTTCTGCAACTGGAGAAACCCGTAAAAAAATGGCCGAGCTGGCTTATCAGAACTTGGTACAGGCTCTAGAAGGCCAAATTCCACGGTATCTGGTTAACCCTGGCTTTAACTAAAGCTTCATAACACTTCACTGCATTTTTCTTCAATATTGAGTGTTATATTAGCTAAAGATGAATTCAGCTATGGAATCAAGATTGAAAAAGTTTTTGCTTGCAGCAGGACTGAGCAGTCTGACCACTTTCAGTCCAGCACTTACTTTTGACGCTCCTTCTTCATTTGGTCAGGTAGAAGTACCTGATATTGGTGGAGGAGTAGGGTTAATTGATCAGCAGCAAGAACGCTTCATTGGTGAAAAAGTTTATCGTGAAGTTCATAAACAAATGCCGGTCATGCAAAACCCCTGGCTTGAAGACCAGTTATATTCTATTTTCACCCGTATTTTAAGTCAGACTCAAGCAGGGCAGCCAATTGGACTAGTACTAATTAAAGATTCTCAAATTAATGCTTTCGCTGTGCCGGGCGGGCTGTTTGCAATTAATACGGGGATGGTAACTTCCGCCCGTAATATTGATGAGGTGGCAGGGGTGATGGCGCATGAGATTGCGCATGTTACCCAGCGCCATTACAGCCGTTCTAAAGAGGCATTTAAAGGCCAAGGGCTGCTTGCACTGGCTGGTGTTTTGGTGGGAGCAGCCATTGCTTCACAGGCTGATGGAGAAGCAGGCACAGCAGTTATGCTCGGTACTCAAGCTGCCTTAATGGATAAACAGCTAACCTACAGCCGCAACCAGGAACGTGAAGCAGACCGTATAGGCATGCAATATATGTACTCGGCTGGCTACAATCCACAAGGCATGGCAGATTTTTTTGAGCTGATGAACCGTTCTACTAGCCGTGTCAGTTTTATGCCAGACTTTTGGCTCACTCATCCCTTAACCTCACAGCGCATGAGCGAAGCAAGACTACGGGCTAACCAGTTGCCTAAAGTAAAAAGTAGTTTATCTGACCCTGATTTTGAAATTGTTAAGCTTTATACTGCGGTGGTCGCTCATCAGGCAACTGAAAATCAGCTGTCTATTTTGGCAAAACAGGGCAGCTTTGCAGGCCAGTTGGCGTTAGCTGCATTTTATGAACAGCAGGGCGATTATGGTCAGGCACAAACAGCATTAAATCAGGCAAAAATGGCAAACCGTCCACATCCGCTGATTTCTCTTATACAGATTGATATTTATCTTGGACAAAACAAGATAGATCTGGCTTTAAATACAATTAGCCCGTTACAGCGCATCATGCCAGAAAATCGGTCATTAGCTTATAAACTGGCTGAAGTACTAATCCGGCAACAGCAGCCAAAACAAGTAATTAAACTGGTACAGCGCTTTACTAATAATAATCCAAGAGATGTATATGGATGGCATTTAATGCAACAGGCAGCTGCACTTGAGCCGGCTTCAGCCTTAAAAGCTGTGAATGTATTACGTTATCGTGCTGAGGTGGAATACTGGAGTGGAGAAGAAGAAGCGGCAATTAAGTCGATGTTGCATGCACAGCGACTGGCAAAAAATAATAATGCGATGTCTGCCAGAATTGATGCGCGATTAAATCAGATGCAACAGGAGCGCCAATTAAAAATCTAAATGATAGAAACCAGGGTGTTAAGAAAGCTTGGCCTTGATTTTGCCTGAAACAGCAGAAGGGTCGGCACGTCCGGCTATGATCGGACGTAGAGAATTCATCACCTTACCCATATCTTTCATGCTAGTCGCTCCTTGAGCAGCAATTGTTTGCTCAATGAGAGAATCAAGTTCTTCCTCAGTCATAGCTGCTGGTAGAAATTGGGAAATAATCTCAATCTCGGCTTGTTCTTTACTAGCTAAATCTTCGCGGCCAGCGCCCTGATAGGCTTTTACTGACTCTTTACGTTGCTTGATCTGTTTCTCAATGACCGCAAGAACCTGAGAATCATCAAGCTCTTTGCGTTCATCAATTTCGATTTGCTTGATGGCTGCCTGCAGACCACGAAAAACAGTCACTGTTGCCATAGCTTTGGCACGCATTGCAGTTTTCAATGCATCAGTAATCTGTTCTTTTAAAGTAGTCATAATATTTTCCAGGCAGTAATCAGTCACAAATTAATTAGTAAAGGCGAGTAGTACGTACAGATTCACGAGCCAGTTTTTTCTGGTAACGCTTAACTGCAGCAGCTTTTTTACGCTTACGTTCTTGAGTTGGTTTTTCGTAGAATTCACGCTTACGAACGTCAGCAAGAACACCTGCTTTTTCGCATGAACGTTTGAAACGACGGATAGCTACGTCTACTGGTTCGCCTTCTTTCAACTTAACTTGTGGCATGAAGAATCCTCTAAGTTTATGGATAAGTACACAGGCAGGATTGCCCGCATACACAAGTGAAGGCCATTATTTTACTCATTTACTTCTCATACCACAAGTCTATAATAGTTTCTGCATTATTTTTTCGCATTGGATAAAGGCAGTTTAATGATTGTTTTAGGCTTGGAAACTTCTTGTGATGAAACCGGATTGGCTCTTTATGACAGCGAGCAGGGTTTGCGTGGGCAAGTACTTTATAGCCAGATCAAGCTGCATGCAGAGTATGGTGGAGTAGTGCCGGAGCTGGCTTCACGGGATCATGTACGCAAGCTGATTCCGCTTTTAGATGAGCTGCTGATACAAAGCGGTGTTAAAAAGACTGAAATTGATGCAGTTGCCTATACCCGTGGGCCAGGTTTAATGGGCGCGCTAATGACCGGAGCACTTTTCGGACGTACTCTGGCATTTGCCTTGAACAAACCGGCAATTGGGGTTCATCATATGGAAGGCCATATGCTGGCGCCTTTACTTTCAGATACTCCACCTGAATTCCCATTTGTCGCGCTTCTGGTTTCAGGTGGGCATTCCCAGTTAATGGCAGCTTATGGTATCGGACAATATGAATTACTGGGTGAGTCTATTGATGATGCCGCCGGTGAGGCTTTTGATAAAGTCGCGAAAATGATGAATCTGCCGTATCCGGGAGGACCCAATATTGCCAGGCTTGCCCAGCAGGGTAATCCGACTGCATTTGATTTTCCACGTCCGATGTTACACCAGGGTCTGACCTTTTCATTTAGTGGCTTAAAAACTGCTGTTTCGGTCCAGCTTAAAAAAGTTGAAGGCCAAAATCGTGAAGCCGATATTGCTGCCAGTTTTCAAGAAGCTATTGTCGATACTTTAGTAAAAAAATCAGTCAAGGCATTAAAACAGACCGGGTTAAACCGTTTGGTAATAGCAGGTGGTGTAAGTGCAAACCAGCGTTTACGTGAACAGCTGGAAAGCAGCTTAAATAGAATTAAAGCTTCAGTTTATTATGCTGAGCCTGCACTCTGTACAGATAATGGTGCCATGATTGCATTTGCTGGTTACCAGCGTCTGAAAGCAGGACAACAGGATGACTTATCTGTAACCACTACACCGCGCTGGCCAATGACAGAGCTGACTCGTCCGGCAGAAATATAATTTGGTTTAATTAAGGAAGAGGCTTTTGCCTCTTTTTTATTTTCTATTGATCTGGTGTTTAAAATGAATAAATATTTTACTTGCTATGTGGTTGCTTCTCTTTTTCTTTCTGGTTGTACGGTTCAGCATAATTTAATAAATGAAACCCCGAGTCAGATTGTTCAAGGACATAATCAGGTGATTCATCAATACTTTGATGAAAAAAACACCTCAGGTGTGCTGGTTATTCAAACAGATAAAAAAATTAATCTATATGGTAATGCTCTAAGCCGCGCAAATACAGAATATGTGCCAGCCTCTACATTTAAAATGTTGAATGCCCTGATCGGATTGGAGAACCAGAAAACGGATATTAATGAAATATTTAAATGGAAGGGCGAGAAAAGGTCATTTACCGCTTGGGAAAAAGACATGACACTAGGAGAAGCCATGAAGCTTTCTGCAGTCCCAGTCTATCAGGAACTTGCGCGACGTATCGGTCTTGATCTCATGCAAAAAGAAGTAAAACGTATTGGTTTCGGTAATGCTGAAATTGGACAGCAGGTTGATAATTTCTGGTTGGTAGGACCATTAAAGGTTACGCCTATTCAAGAGGTAGAGTTTGTTTCCCAATTAGCACATACACAGCTTCCATTTAGTGAAAAAGTGCAGGCTAATGTAAAAAATATGCTTCTTTTAGAAGAGAGTAATGGCTACAAAATTTTTGGAAAGACTGGTTGGGCAATGGATATAAAACCACAAGTGGGCTGGTTGACCGGCTGGGTTGAGCAGCCAGATGGAAAAATTGTCGCTTTTGCATTAAATATGGAAATGCGGTCAGAAATGCCGGCATCTATACGTAATGAATTATTGATGAAATCATTAAAACAGCTGAATATTATTTAAGAGCTTGACAGAAACTCTAATTTTATAAAAAGCCCATTTGAGATAAATGGGCCTTTTATAATCTGACTAATAATGAAACCTGTTAATTTTTCTAGTTTAAAATTTTACAGTGCTTTTAGTTGTTGTGATCCAATCCAGTGTTTAGAGAACTGATAGGCGGCACGTCCTGACCGTTGACCACGTGCCTGACACCAGCGTAGGGCTTCAGCATGGGCTTCGTCATTCATTGGCATATCTGTTTTAGCAAGATAGTGTTCTACAATGGTTAAATACAGGTTTTGATCCATTGGATAGAATGAAAGCCACATTCCAAAACGATCCGAGAGTGAAATTTTTTCCTCAATGGCTTCTTGTGGATGCAACTCGGTATATTGCGGTACATCTACACGAGTCACTGGCGTGTTCTCATGCATAAATTCTGGTAACAGATGTCGACGGTTGCTGGTTGCATAAATAATAAAATTACTTGAACCTGACTGTAATGAGCCATCAAGTACACTTTTTAAGCTGCGATAGTTTTCATCTTCAGCATTAAAGGCCAGATCATCGCAGTAGACAATGAACTTTTCCGGACGCTTCTGGATGAGCTTCTGGATTTCAGGAAGATCGGACAGATCATCACGTTCAATTTCAATTAAACGTAATCCTTGATCTTTATACTCGGTTAAAAGGGCACGGACAATTGAAGATTTTCCTGTGCCGCGTGAACCAGTAAGGAGAACATCATTGGCTGGCAGATTCTGCAAAAATTGTCGTGTATTTTGAATAATTTTTTCTTTTTGTCTTTCGATTCCTTTCAGGTCATCTAAATAGATTTGTTTCGGTTCGAAAATGGGTTTAAGTTGTTTATCCTGCCATTTATAAGCCGGAGCAGAGAAGTCTGTCTGCTGTTTAAGCTCAGGTAAAAATTGCTGGACCTGCTGTAATACGGTAGAGAGAGTTTGAAGTATATTCTCTGGTAGAGTGAGGTTTGTCATAATTTTTCAGGTGTTATCGAAATAGCTAAATAGTAGCACTAGCAATACCGTAAATAGTACTACAATATCAAAAAGGCCAATGAATTATAGTTTTTTGCAATTGATTAGTGGCGAAAAAGATCAGATATTCTCAATAAAAACTTTGAGCACAAATATCAAAGGATAGGCACATAATGTTAAAAGAATTAACTCAAACTATTAATCCGCATCAGGCATATCGGGTTAAGAAATTAAAACATCAGCTGGAAGGGGCCGAATCCTATGAAGAGTGGAAATCTGTTGCATTAAAACTTGATGAAGAAACCGGTGCTCAAGAATGGAAACTCGACAATAGCTCTCCTTATTTTGATGCAGAGATTATTTCACATCGTTTGAACCTGCTTAAAAAATATCGCCTGCAGCAGCGTACTTTAGACCTAGTCGCTATTTTACGTGAAGGCTTAAGTTATGATATTGCGAACATTGGCCATCCAATGTTGTTTACCGCAACGTATATTGGTACTAAAAAAATAATTGAAGATTACATTGAGGAAATGAGCGCAAGCTTGGCTTATATTGCCTCTAATGAATGTCATAGCTTTAGCCTGAAAGAAAAAATAGACTTTTTTGAAAACTGCCAGATTGCTTATGGACAGCCCGTACTCATGTTTTCAGGCGGCGCTACTTTAGGGTTATTTCATACAGGGGTCTGTAAAACCCTGATTGAACAAGATTTGATGCCCAAAGTGCTGTCAGGTTCGAGTGCAGGCGCCATTATGACTGCCATGCTAGGGGTTTCTTCGCCTAATGAACTAGAAAGTATTATGAGTGGAGAGAGTTTTTTTACCGAAGCTTTCCATTTTCGTAAACTGACTGATGTACTCAAAGGTAATGGCGGTCTGGCTGATGTGCGCTATCTCAAGCAGTTTCTGATGGAAAATCTTGGAGACCTGACTTTTGCTGAAGCCTATGAAAAATCCGGTCTACACATTAACGTTGCTGTGGCACCATATGATGCAACACAAAATGCCCGGATTATGAATGCCTATACTGCACCTAACTTGCTGGTCTGGAGCGCTGTATTGGCTTCCTGTGCGGTTCCAGTTCTTTTCCCACCGGTACGATTGACCAGCAAACGCTATGATGGTCAATATACCCAATATATGGGCAATACCAAATGGGTAGATGGCAGTGTACGCAGTGATTTCCCACAAGAAAAAATGGCCCGCCTGTATAACCTGAATTATAGTATCGCCAGTCAGGTGAATCCGCATGTTGTGCCATTTATGCAAAGTGATGAAAACCGCTATCGTAAAGATGTTCTGAGCTGGCCCGAACGGATTGTACGGCGTCAAGGTAAAGTGATCGCTATGGGAATGATGGATTTTACTCGTGAACGCTTAGGTGCAATCCAGCCTGTGCGCCGGTTGCTTGATCACGGCTATGGCATTATTGGACAACGTTATTATGGCGATGTAAATATTATCGCCAAATATAATTTACGTCATTATAGCTATATGCTGAAGAATCCGCGACCACATCTGTTTAAGCTACTACAGCGCGAAGGAGAGCAGGCAACCTGGCCTAAAATCTCCATGATTGAAATTCATGCCCGTATCGGAAAAACAATTCAGCATTGTCTGGAGCTTCTACATTATCAAGAAACTCAACAAGAGAAAAGTCAAGATCATGCAGATGCCTGATCTTGAGAATTCATTTGAAAGCCTGATTCTGCGAAATGGCCTGTCAAGCCAGAGGTTTGGCCGCCGTTTATATCATTTGAGCCAAAACGGAACACCGTATTGGCTCAAATTCCAACTGCCCAAAGTGCAGCCCGAATATGAAAAAGGATTTTTACATGAACTGCAAATTTATCGAAGGCTGGGAAAATTAGAGCCAAGTATTCTTCTGCCTGCACGTATCATTGAGTTAAATCAGATTGCAGAATTTAGCTACTTAAAAGGAGAGGGACTAATTCTGCCTCACGGTGATTACTGGTTGGGTCAGCCTGCACAGCAACTATCTTTTGAACAAGTACAGCAGAAAATTTTTGCAATGTTAGGCTGTTTGCAAATTTTGCATCAAACTGGCTGGATTCATGGTGACTTAAAGCCACAGCATTTTTTATATTGCCATAATCAGCTCACTTTAATTGATTTTGAGCAGAGTCAGTCGGTTACACAAGTTCATAAGACCACCGCATTGAATGCTACACCACGCTATATGGCGCCAGAACTGTTTCATGGAGAAATAAAAACGGTTAGAACTGATTTATATGCACTTGGAGTTATTTTATATGAGTGGTTAAGTGGCCAACGTCTAAGTGCCAGAAATTATCAGGATTGGGCAGTGCTACACTGTCAGACGTTAAAAATAAGATTACCAGACGCATTTATGCCATTTTTTCCGCTTTTAAATGGCTTGTTAAGCAAATATAAAGATCAGCGTTTTCAACAGGTAAATGAAGCGCTCTATTATTTGAAATATTAGAAATGTTTCAAAAATATACATAAGTTTTTGATTTGTTTTTTATTTAAGCAAACGCTAGGTTTTTTCATAAAAAGGGCTTGTCATGATTCTGTCTTCTCTATAATATACACAGCCATCGGGGGCGTGGCGAAATTGGTAGACGCACTGGATTTAGGTTCCAGCGCCGCGAGGTGTAAGAGTTCGAGTCTCTTCGCCCCCACCATTTTAAAGATAATTATTTTCTTTAAAATTTATTCAGGTGAAAACCCTGAATACGCTTCAAATAGAGGATTGGTGTAATGGTAGCATGACGGTCTCCAAAACCGTTCGTCAAGGTTCGAATCCTTGATCCTCTGCCAATTATCTTTTGAGATAATTTTATATCATCGGGGGCGTGGCGAAATTGGTAGACGCACTGGATTTAGGTTCCAGCGCCGCGAGGTGTAAGAGTTCGAGTCTCTTCGCCCCCACCAATGATGATAGATAACGGGGATGTGGCGAAATTGGTAGACGCACTAGCTTCAGGTGCTAGCGCCGCGAGGTGTAGGAGTTCGAGTCTCCTCATCCCCACCAGATTCAAAAAGACCAGTATATTTAATACTGGTCTTTTTTTTATGGGAGAAATTATTGAAAACTTGAAAAAGTACCAGCTATTTAAAATTATATAAGCTGGCCTTTTAAATATTAATGCAAAAAATATAAATAAAATGATTCACTTAAGCTTTTAGATGATCTTCGAATTCTTCCCCGAGTTGCACAGCCAGAGAATTACCTGAAAGTTCACAAGTGACTAGGCCATATTGTTTTTTAAAACTGAATGTAAACCCACGGCCATCGGCCAGACTTTTAACTGAGTACCCCAATTTTTCTAACCAGATTTTGAAAGCTATTAAATTTTTTGCTTTGACAACTCTTTTCATCAGAGATCTCCTGCTTGACATATAAGTAAATTAATAAGGCTATTGCTTTATAATTTAAAGGGCAGATATATATCTTTTGGTGAGATAATATTATTTTAATTAATATAGAGTTGTAAAAATAATCAAATTTTACAGAAAATATTTTATTTAACTTATTGAATAAATTACTTTTAAACTAAATAGGCCTGTAGAAAAAACTTTAATCAGGTAATTGTAAAAAATAATGTCTAATTTAAGAAAAAATAATTATCTAGGCTGTTAAAAGCTATGTATAAATCAACCTCAAGACAGCTTGTTGAAAGGCTTATCCTTAGCAAGGATAAACCCAGTTCAAAATTATGAACCACTTAGAAATTATCTTTTAGTATGCGAATACGCGAAAACTCTTCTTCGCTCTCCACCCTTAAAAAAGGATTGGTTTCAAGTTCCAGTGCAATCGTAGTTGGAAGTGTGCATTGATGGGAGTCACGCATTTTTCTCACCTGCTCCACACGGCTATGTAGTGCCAGATTATCTGGTTCAACTGTCAGCGCAAATTCAGCATTGGAGAGTGTATATTCATGGGTACAATATACTTGTGTCCTTGGAGGTAAAGCGGCTAACCGGTTAAGTGAGTGATACATCTGTGCATATGTCCCTTCAAATACTCGCCCACACCCCATGGCAAATAAAGTATCACCACAAAATAAAATGTCTAGCTCATCAATAAAATAAACAATATGGCCCAAGGTGTGTCCCGGTACAGCTAAAATATCTACTTTTAAATGATTAAATTTAAAGTGATTCTCATGCTGTAAGGGACGAGAAATAAAGGGGATATGGCTAAGTTCTTCTCGTGGCCCATAGACTGGAATATTCCGCTCAGTAATCAGTTCAGGCACACCACCAATGTGATCCTTATGCCAATGAGTGAGCCAAATCTGTGATAATATGAGGTTATGGGTTTGACAGAACTCTTGTACGAGTTGAGCCTCAGTAGGATCAATTACAACTGCTTCCTTAGTTGAACTATCTTCAAGTATCCAGATATAATTCTGAAGCTGGTTTTTAACATCAATGCAATGCACTTTATATGTCATGTTTTTCCTAAACACTCAGATCTTTTTATTAGTATAACCAATCTCCAGAAAGAATTATGTGCTTATATTTTTCGACCAGAAAGAAAAAAGCCCGCCATTAGCGAGCTTAATTTATTGATAAAAAATTAGCTCTGTTCGCGTGCAATTGCACGATACCCAATATCTTTACGGTATTGAACGCCATCAAACGTTACTTTTTCACAAAACTCTAATGCTTTCGCTTGCGCTTCACCAATGGTGTTACCAAGTGCAGTTACGCAAAGTACACGACCGCCAGCAGTCACGATGTCACCATTTTCATTGGCTTTTGTACCTGCATGGAATACTTTGGCATCTGTCATTTCAGTGTTTAGACCAGAAATCACATCACCACTGCTTGAGGTTTCTGGATAGCCTTTAGACGCTAAAACGATACCAACCGTTTTACGCTCATCCCATTCAGCTTCTGAAGGCAAATTACCTTCAATACCTGCTTGAACTAAATCCACCAAAGATGATTTTAAACGCATCATAATTGGTTGCGTTTCAGGGTCGCCAAAACGACAGTTAAACTCGATTACTTTCGGTTGACCTTGTTCATCAATCATTAAGCCTGCATATAAGAAACCTGTATAAACATGACCGTCTTTTTTCATACCTTCAACGGTAGGACGCATCACTTCATTCATAGTTTTTTCAAATACGTCAGCAGTCACCACAGGCGCAGGAGAGTAAGCACCCATACCACCAGTGTTAGGACCTTGGTCTCCTTCAAAAATGCGTTTGTGATCCTGTGAAGTGGCCATTGGCAAGATGTTGTCACCATCGATCATACAAATGAAAGATGCTTCTTCACCCGAAAGGAATTCTTCGATCACAACACGAGAACCCGCATCACCAAATTTGTTACCAGCAAGCATGTCGTCAATCGCAGCAAATGCTTCTTCATTGGTCATCGCAACGATTACGCCTTTACCTGCAGCAAGGCCGTCAGCCTTGATCACAATTGGCGCGCCATTTTTCTCAACAAATGCTTTGGCAGCATCTACTTCAGTGAACACGTCATAGAAAGCAGTAGGGATGTTGTGGCGTTTAAGGAAGTGTTTTGCGAATGCTTTAGAGCCTTCTAGTTGTGCTGCAAATTTCGTTGGACCCCAAATTTTGATACCTGCAGCGCGGCAAGCATCGACTACGCCGTTTACAAGTGGTGCTTCAGGACCGACAACAATCAATTCAACCGCATTGTTTTTGGCAAAATCAATAATGGTAGGGTTGTCGAGAATGTCTAAAGCGACATTTTCACATTTATTTTCAGTTGCAGTACCTGCATTACCTGGCGCTACAAAAACTTTTGCAACTTGATCATCTTGTGCGATTTTCCACGCCAATGCATGTTCACGGCCGCCACTACCCAAAACTAAAATGTTCATCTTTAGAAAATTCCCTCGAAAATGAAATTCCACAAACCCAATGAGGTTCAAAATTATTTAATATCTTATAGCAAGATATTAAATAATCTACTGATGTAGCAAACCCTCCTTGTGAAAAGAAGGGTCTGGAATTTATACTTAAAAATTAGTGGCGGAAATGACGCATGCCAGTAAAGACCATGGCAATTCCATGTTCATCCGCAGCAGCAATCGTTTCTTCATCACGCATTGAACCGCCTGGCTGAATAATGCATTTGATACCTGCTTTGGCAGCATTGTCGATACCATCGCGGAACGGGAAAAATGCATCTGATGCCATGACTGCACCTTCAACTATAAGTCCTGCATGTTCCGCTTTGATTGCAGCAATACGAGCTGAGTTAACACGGCTCATTTGACCTGCGCCCACACCAATCGTTTGGCGGTTTTTAGCATACACAATCGCGTTAGATTTTACGTATTTCGCCACTTTCCAGGCAAAAATCAGATCATCGATTTCCTGTTCAGTTGGTGCACGTTTCGTCACAACTTTAAGATCATCTTTAGTGATCATGCCCAAGTCTTGATCTTGAACCAGCAAACCGCCATTTACACGTTTATAGTCAAGCTGTGGAGCACGTTCATCAATCGCAGGAAGCTCGCCACAAACCAGTACACGTACATTTTTCTTCGCACCAGTGACTTCAAGCACGCCTTCAGCAATACTTGGTGCAATGATCACTTCAACGAATTGACGGTCAACAATCGCCTGTGCAGTTTCGACGTCTAATTGACGGTTGAATGCAATGATGCCACCGAATGCAGATTCTGGATCCGTTGCGTATGCAAGGTCATACGCTGCTTTGATACCGTCTAGAGAAACTGCAACGCCACATGGATTCGCGTGTTTTACAATCACGCAAGCAGGTTTGGCAAATGATTTCACACATTCAAGTGCTGCATCAGTATCAGCAATATTATTATAAGATAATTCTTTACCTTGTAATTGTTTTGCAGTGGCAACAGAAGCTTCGGTTGCTGCTGGATCTATATAGAATGCAGCAGATTGATGCGGGTTTTCACCGTAACGTAAATCTTGAGCTTTATTTAACTGAGTATTGAACGTACGTGGGAATTTATCTGCTTGGCCTTCTTCTTTACCGACACGAGCGCCTAAGTAAGATGCAATCATACCGTCGTATTGTGCAGTATGTTCAAATGCTTTCACTGCCAGGTCAAAACGGGTTGCATAAGATAGGGACCCTTCAGCTTTAAGCTCAGCAATCACAGTTGCATAATCAGAAGCATTTACTACAATACCTACAGAGGCATGATTTTTTGCCGCAGCACGAACCATGGTAGGGCCACCGATGTCGATGTTCTCAATTGCATCTGCCAGTGAACAGTCAGGTTTTGCAACAGTAGCAGCAAATGGGTACAGGTTAACAACGACCAGATCAATCGGAGCAATATTGTGTTCTTGCATAACAGCTTCGTCTAGACCACGACGTGCAAGAATACCCCCATGAATTTTTGGATGCAGGGTTTTAACACGGCCATCCATCATTTCTGGAAAACCGGTATGCTCTGATACTTCAACCACAGCAATATTATTGTCTTTAAGTAGTTTGTAAGTACCACCAGTTGAAAGGATCTCCACTCCTAATGCAACAAGGTTTTGAGCAAAATCTACGATGCCCGTCTTATCAGAAACAGAGATTAAAGCGCGTTTAATAGTCATGATTTTTAAGTCTACAGATTAAAACAAATAGGCATAAAAAATGCCCACGAAGCGTGAGCATTTTATCATTTATTCACTCATCAAACCGTGAGCTTTCAACTTTTTACGTAAAGTACCACGGTTCAGTCCAAGAATCTCGGCGGCCCGTGTCTGGTTACCGCGAGTATATTCTAGAACTACAGATAAAAGAGGTTTCTCCATTTCTGCCAGCACCATGTCATATACCTGAGATGGTTGCTCACCTTGCAAAGACGCAAAGTAATGGCGAACCGCGCGATCTACATGGATGCGAAGTGCAACATCAGATTGTGCAGTAAAAATAGGAGATTTGCTATTCATGCGAGTTAATCCGAAAATCAAATATCACTTGGGTAAAGCGATAAATATGGTCTAGAAAAATGAAGCTCCGTCTTAGATCCTAAAAACGGAGCTCTAAAACTGGAAACAACTAGCTTGCCACAACTTCTCAAAATTGAGCAAAAAATAAGCGTAACAATAGTTGAAGTTTTGTTACAGTTACTTTTCAAAACAAAAAATCGGCTCCATGCGCTAAATTTATATAAAGCACATATTGCTTAACTGTATTTGTTGTGGATAAAAGCGAGAAGTATGTAAGGCTAAGCTTTCGTGGCGCGTATGATAACATTGTCTAAGAAAAAGTGAGCAAATTAACTGCAATTTTTTTTAATTTTTTTACAATTATGGACGGATTATTTCTAAATGGTAGTCATCAAAGTCTTTGCAGTCCACTGGAACCGTAAATTTGAACTTAAATGGACTATGCGTTGGTATACGGCGAACTTTATATAAATCATTCGTGAGATACTGTTCAGGGAGTATTACTGTATTAAGAATCTCTGCATTATGCTTATTAAGGCTAAGCTTGATACTTGGTATTTGAAGACTATTTTCATATTCATTCACTATTACACCAGAAAAAACTGTTTGTCCTTTACCGGCACGATTAACTTTAACTTTATCAATTTTAACCTGAGAATAATAATCTTCCAGTTTTTCACAAGTCAGTACGGTACACACCTGTTTAAATAACAGGTTAAAGAAGGGACTATCATTGATTATTTTAGGGTTAAACCAGAGTACCTGTAATATAAGCACCATAGCCAACAATACATTGATACTACCCCAGAGCAGATAATAAAATCTTGTACTTCTAGGGTGGGGAGCTTCTTTAAGTGCATTGCCCCCTGAAAGATGCAGGGCTGGAAGTGATAACGTGCTTTCATTATGAAAATAATTCAGATTGTTCAGATAAGTCAGCAGGTCAATATTTGAGTTCTCAATCTTGCGTTCAAAAATATCAAGAATATTTGCACTGGGCTCTGAACCAATTTTTTTACGTTCTCCAATATGGGTAGGTAAAGTACTTTTCTTTATTGCAGAGCCCCGTGTTTCAGAGGAAACAGCAGGCTGAACCAGATGAGTTAGCGCATTAAAATTGATAGAACATTTAGGACAACAGACCATACCCTGAGCAATTGTAAGCTGGGTTAATGTTACCTTATAGATAGTAGTACACTTGGGGCAGCGGGTCTGTTTGTCACTCATCATTAAGTGCTCTCTATTATTAGTACTGCTGACGTTTTCCTGAAATACGGCACCAGTTTTCTTCACGTTTCTCTACGTCCAGAATATCGAAGTATTCTGAATAAACGCCAGATACATCATTTACCTGTTCTTCAATCACGCCTGCCAGTGCAAACTCACCTTCGGACTTGATCAATGTTGAGAACTCAGAAGCTAATGCCATAAGAGGACCAGCAAGAATGTTTGCAACAAGTACATCGGCTTGCTGACCTTTAAAAACAGTATTAAATTCCTCGGGTAATCCCACATATAATCGTTCTAGTACGCCATTTAGCTCGGCATTCTGCTGGGTAGCCAGTACAGCTTGTGGATCAATATCAGTAGCGTAAACCTGTTTCGCCCCTAACAGTAAGGCAGCGACACCTAAAATTCCGGAGCCACAGCCATAGTCGATCACAACTTTATCTTTAAGATCTGTCTTACCGAGCCATTGCAGACACAAGAAAGTACTTGCATGATTTCCTGTACCAAAAGCCAAGCCTGGATCAAGCTTAATATTGACTGCACCGGTTTCTGGCGGCTCTAACCATTCAGGCACGATCCAGAATTTTTCACCAATCTGAATGGGCTCATAATAATCCATCCATGAGCGTTCCCAGACTTGGTCTTCAAGCTCTTCACTGCAAATAGATGCTTCAGGTAACTGGGCATGAATAAAGGCTTCAAGCTTTTCTGTATCAATCGGATCATTTTCATCATCCTGATAGATACCTGTGACAATAACTTTATTCCATAGCGGGGTTTCGCCTGGAAGCGGCTCAAGCAGGTCTTGGTTTTCTGCATCATCTAAGGTCACGCTGACTGCCCCTAATGACATCAGCAATGTTTCAGTCAAATCAACCTGGTCTTGATTAACAGTAATATGAATTTGTAACCACTTCACAAGAAATAACCCAATCTATGTTTATTAAAAGACTATTGTAGCCGATTCATGACTAAAGCCTAGTTAAACTCTGGTAAAAGTTAAAAAAGCTGAGCTGCGTCTGGGATGTATAGTGCCCTGATCAGGCTAACTCCTCTTGTAATTGAGGTTGAGGTGAATAACGATTAAGTAAGGTGCCAAAGATCGCAGCAAAAATATACATAATTAGTGAATAAACAACTGCTGGCATGGCAATGGTTGTACTTGACATAATCGTTAAGGCAATGGTCATAGCAAGCGTGCTGTTATGAATGCCAATTTCAAAAGCACAGGCTCGAGCTTGCGCACTGTTAATCCCAAAGAGGCGCGGTATAAAATAACCAATTAACAGACTTGCAAAACAGAACAGGGCAGTTGCTGCACCAATTTGCATGAGATAGTCAAGAATGTTATTACGCTCTTTAAACACCGCCACAATAATAATCAGAACAAGAAATATAACTGCAAATATACGTACTGGACGATTAAGTTTCTCGGCAATGCGAGGAGAAAAATGTCTCAATAACATGCCTAAACAGACCGGAACAATAATAATTAAAAAAACTTGAGCCACTTTGGAAAACTGTAAACCCACCTGTTGGCCATCAGTCATAAAATGCTGAATAGCCAGATTTACAATAAAGGGTAAGCTAAACGCTGCAACGACTGAGTTAATCGCAGTCAAGGTAATATTTAGGGCAATATCTCCCTTATAAAGGTAGCTGAACAAGTTTGCTGTTGGCCCGCCAGGGGAAGCCGCAAGTAACATCAAGCCTACCGCTAATGCAGGCGATAATGCCAATATTTTGCAAATAAAAAATGCAATACCTACTAGAATAAAAAGTTGACAGAATAATGCTAAAACTACAGCTTTCGGATGTTTTTTAATACGAGCAAAATCTTTAGGGGTGAGTTCGAGACCAAGCCCAGCCATGATAATTGCCAGAGCAATAGGCAAAAATATGGTAATCAATCCTGAATCCATTGTTATTCCTTTTTTATTGTTAATGTTATAAATCTAATTTTTATTCAGTTTAGCGAAGTTTACGAGAAATACAAATGAAAAACGGTCAATGAGCAAAAGCTTTTGACCGTTTAACTAAAAACAGCCTTTACATTTAATATGCTAAAGGCTGAATTTATAGACCAAATTAACGTGGATGTGGCGGAGTAAAGCCTAAAGCACATTTACCACTCATTTGTTTACCATTAATAGTTGCTGTAGCTGTACCACTTGCAGTTGTACAAGCATTATAAAGTTCTGGTTCGTCACCTATGAGGGAACTAGGATTGCCTGTAGGGAAGAACCGTGGTTCACAAGTACCATTCCAGATAATGCCACGATAAGCAAAACTTACCCAAGTGCCTTGGCTTTTGCCCTTACAGACTTGCTGATATTTTTGAGGATTATAGACTCGGTCAACTTTATCATTTGCGTTTGCAAAAGAGCTGACACATAAACCGCACAGGATACTAGATAACAATATTTTGGTTTTCATGGCATGTTTCCTTCTTAGTATAATCAAACTTAAGGATAAAAAATAATCAGAATAAAACAATTTTGATCTGGTAAGTTTTCATAAATTCTTGTGTACTTTTGAGGTAAATATGCAAATCTTAATTACATTTTTTAAAAATAAGCGAGGTAGAATGAAAATAGAGGAACTAAGGAAAAATCTTCTACTCACTACGTCAAAATAAAATTTCTGCTATAATATTCTGTCCCCTTTTTTAGACTTATATTTACCACTATGCATTATCCTAAAGTATACGATGTCATTGTTATCGGTGGCGGTCACGCGGGTACGGAAGCGGCGCTCGCTGCTGCACGTATGGGTCGACAGACCTTGCTCTTGACTCATAACATTGAGACTTTGGGGCAAATGAGCTGTAATCCGGCTATTGGTGGTATTGGTAAGTCACATCTGGTGCGTGAAATTGATGCCTTGGGCGGTGCAATGGCACTGGCAGCAGATAAAGGTGGTATACAGTTCCGTATTCTGAATTCGCGTAAAGGTGCTGCAGTACGAGCAACCCGTGCACAGGCAGACCGGATTCTTTATAAAGCAGCTATCCGTAATGTTCTGGAGAATCAGGCAAATCTGGATATCTTCCAACAGGCTGCTGATGACCTGATTGTAGAAGGCGATACTGTTAAAGGTGTCGTAACGCAAATGGGTATCCGCTTTGATACCAAGACAGTCGTGTTAACAACAGGTACTTTTTTGGGTGGTGTCATTCATGTTGGTCTGGAAAAATCAAGTGGTGGTCGGGCAGGTGATCCACCGTCAATTTCTCTAGCACATCGTTTACGTGAATTAAAATTGCCAGTAGGTCGTCTGAAAACAGGTACACCGCCACGTATTGATGCGCGTTCGGTTGATTTTTCTGTCATGACACCACAGCCGGGTGATTTTCCTTCTCCAACCATGTCTTTCATGGGTGATGCATCCATGCATCCTGAACAGGTAAACTGTTATATTACCCATACTAACGAGAAGACTCATGAGATCATTCGTGGCGGACTTGACCGTTCACCAATGTATACTGGTGTGATTGAAGGGGTAGGACCGCGTTATTGTCCGTCTATTGAAGACAAGATACACCGTTTTGCCGATAAAGATTCGCATCAGGTGTTTCTGGAGCCAGAGGGCTTGGATACTCATGAGCTGTATCCTAATGGAATTTCAACCTCTTTACCATTTGATGTGCAATTTGAGCTGGTCCGTTCAATTCGCGGTATGGAAAATGCCCACATTCTGCGTCCGGGCTACGCCATTGAATATGATTATTTTAATCCGCAAGCCTTAAAATTTACTTTAGAAACCAAAGCTATTAGTAACCTGTATTTTGCCGGACAGATTAATGGTACGACTGGCTATGAAGAAGCAGGTGCACAAGGTTTGCTTGCAGGTCTGAATGCTGCACGTCGTGCCTGGGAGCAGGAAGAGTGGACGCCTAAACGTGATCAGGCGTATATGGGAGTCTTGGTGGATGATCTCATTACTTTAGGAACTAAAGAGCCATACCGTATGTTTACCTCACGGGCGGAATATCGTCTGATGTTGCGTGAAGATAATGCTGACCAGCGTCTGACCCCAGTAGGTCGTGAAATGGGTCTCGTCGATGACGTGCGTTGGGCGGCATACTGTGAAAAAATGGAAGCTGTTGAGCGTGAAACGTCCCGTTTGCAGCACTTGTGGGCGGCGCCTAATAATCCGATGGGTAAAAAATTCGTTGAGATGACAGGGCAGGATTTAAGTAAGGAATCTAGTGCAATTGACCTGTTAAAACGTCCGAATGTAACTTTTGAGCAAATTGCTGAACTTACAGACTCTGAGGTTACTCAGCAGGTGGGTGATCAGATTGAGATTGCTGTAAAATACGCGGGCTATATCAATCGCCAGCATGAAGATGTTGCACAGATGAAACGTCTGGAAGAAACCCGGATTCCGGCTGATTTTAATTATGATGTAGTGTCTGGTCTTTCGCGTGAAATTACCCAGAAATTAAAAACTGTATTGCCTGAAACCTTGGCACAAGCCAGCCGTATTCCTGGTGTAACACCGGCAGCAGTACAACTGATTATGATTACGATCCGTAAAAATGCCCAGATAAAAAAGACAGCTTAACTGAAAAAAAGCCTGCTTAATGCAGGCTTCTTTATATATGTATTTCCGTAAATATTTTCAAAATAAATATTAAGATAAAAATTTAGAAAACTTAGCTAATCTATTTATTTCACAGTTCCTATATTGAATTGTTAAAGTACTCTTACACCCAAATAGAGGAGAGTTATTTTATGACAATACGCCGTATACGCTTTAATACTGACATGCTGGCTTGCCGATGTTAATAGCTGATTTAGATAGTATAAAAAACGGGTTTTCAAGTTTATATGGCTATAGCGTATGTAAAACTGGCCTTAATCTGGTTTAAAAGAATAATATTTTTTCTGTTATTTAAAATGATAATAAAAAGTCTCAGAGAGCTACAAATAGCTCTCTTTTTTTATTCTTCGGTTTCATACACCGCAGCAGCGACCTGTGCAGGTTCTATACGTAATAGCTTTTTACCAAAACTTCTTAACCACCAAACCAATTGTGATGTAAAGGGCACATGAGCACTAATTTCAACCACATGCTCCTCAAGTATACTAATGGTCTGATCTTTACTGAGCTGACTTTCGTAAAAACTTTGAGCGGTACTTTCTGACATTACCAGTTTCAGCTCAACTGTTTCAGTGGGCTTGTTATAATCTACACGAAAGCCTAAAGCGCCTGACTCGATATAGACATCAATATCAAAATCTACGGGATGTAATGATCTTGAGTTGAGTACTATGGCAGATTTAAAACGATGAAGAGCAAAGGTCTGTACTTCATTTTTATCATGACGGGTACAGATCAGATAAATGATGGCACCTTTTTGTACCAGCCCTAATGGATTTAAAATATAGGTTTTTTCTTCCGAATGATGCCCACGTGCTCGATAAACACATTCTATCTGTTTATCTTGCAATAACCCTTCATAAATTGCCTGTTGTGCCTGCCGGTCTACTACAGGTGGAATAAGCGGCTGGGTCGCAGGAACAATCCGGACCCGGTTAATCCATTGCCGCACATTGTTTTGGGTAGAAAGGCTGCGCCGGGCCAGATCAAACCATGGGTTCATTTCTTCAATTAAACTGGGTGGCAACAGATGTTTAAGGTGTTCTTCTACCATCATAAAAGTTACAGCCTGAGAGCTGGTCATATGCGGCAAGCTCTGAATAGGCGCATCTGAGCGCCAACGCCAGCCCTGAGGCACGGTTTTATTACTTTCAATCGGGAAGCGTTGCGAAATCTGGTTCAAGTCCCGCTGGATCGTTCTCAAGCTGATATCAATACCTTCACGCTCAAGAATCTCTTGAAGTTCTCGCGTGCCCATCCATTTGCCCGTAGACAGGCGGGAAAGGATTTGCCACTGACGATACAGACTATTAGAGGTTTCTTTTTCTTGTGAGGTCATAATCACTATAAAGCTGGAAAAGTTGAATGAGTTAAAAGAATTAAAGAATACTTGGCAGTATCACAATAAAAAAAGTTGCAAGTATTAGCAATAGCTTAACAGAAAAAATACGTACACATATCTCGAAACAAGTTGCTGCATTAATACCATTGAGAAATAACAAGGTTTCAGCAATAAATAAGCTCCAAGATGACAAAAACTGGCATCCAATTTGCTAGATATAACTTAAAGGGATCATCCAATGTTAAAAGATGAATGTGAAACGAGTTTAATGATCGAAAGTTATAACGACACATGTATCGAACATTTTAATAAAAATAAAAAGATTGTAGTAGCTAATAGCGAAGACAAATTCAAACAACAATGTAGTCATAACATGCCTCCAACAGCTTATTTATTTGACCAGCTCAAATCAAAATTTTTTAATGAAATGCTGGATGACCAAAATATTAGCGGTGAAGCATCTAAAAAAATTGAAGAATGGTTATGCATGCGCAGTCTGCCTGAACTTCTAAGTCTACAACAACAGGCAAAAGAATATTTTCTCTACGAGGGAATTACCTTTACCGTTTATGGAGATGCAGAAGGGACAGAACGGACAATTCCTTTTGATTTGATTCCTCGTGTTATTGCCAGACAGCAATGGGATAAGATTGCTCAAGGCTGTGTACAGCGTGCAAAGGCTCTTAATTTATTCTTAGATGATATTTACCATCATCAGCATATTTTAAAAGAGGGTTTGATACCTGCAGAGCAGATCTTGCAGCATGAAGCTTTCTTACCACAGATGATGAACTGCTCCTTAAAAGGCCAAGTCTATTCGCAGGTCAGCGGTATTGATATCGTACGTGATAGCAGTGGAAGCTTTTTTGTGCTTGAAGATAATCTGCGTACACCTTCGGGCGTATCCTATATGCTGGAAAGCCGAAAAATCAGTAAAAAACTGATGCCTGATCTATGTCGCAGTAAACAGCTTTATGAGATCAGTCACTATCCACTTTTACTTAAAAGCATTTTAGAAGAAAGCGCTGATGTAGATAATCCGCAAATTGTGATTATGACACCTGGCCGTTTCAATAGCGCCTACTATGAACATGCATTTCTGGCGCGAGAGATGGGTGTACCGCTGGTTACAAACAGGGATCTATATGTTGAAAATAATAAAGTCTATATGAAAACTATTCGGGGTCGTAAGAGAATTGATGTGATCTACCGGCGGCTTGATGATGCCTTTCTGGATCCGACGACGTTCCGTCCTGACAGCGCTTTGGGGGTGCCGGGCCTGATGTCTGCATATTTAAGCCAAAACGTTGTACTGGCTAATGCTCCAGGTACAGGAGTAGCAGATGATAAATCTGTCTACCCATACGTTACTCAAATGATTGAATACTATTTGGGTGAAAAAGCTATATTAAATAATGTGCCTACCTATCAGTGCCGTTATTTGCAGGATTTTGAATATGTCATGGATAACATGTCAAAACTGGTTATTAAGGAAGCTCAAGGTTCAGGCGGGTATGGAATGCTGATAGGTCCTCAAGCTTCAGCCAAGGAACTCAGAGAGTTTCGAGAAAAAGTCCGTATACAGCCTCATTTATATATTGCCCAGCCTACTTTAGATCTTTCTGTTTCACCAACCTTAGTGGAAGAGGGACTTGCGGAACGTCATATTGATCTTCGGCCATTTATTCTTAGTTCACCACAACGTACTGAAATTGTACCGGGTGGGCTAACTCGAGTAGCAATGCAAAAAGGGTCTTTAGTAGTAAATTCCTCACAGGGTGGAGGTATTAAAGACACTTGGGTGGTAGATACATTGCACTCCTGAACAATCGAATCGATAGAGGAAAAGTTAAATGATACTGTTAAGTTCGAATGCTTATAATATTTACTGGTTAGGTCGCTATCTGGCACGAACTCAATACCTATGTGGTCGTGTACCATTTAAAAATGATCAAGAAGCCGTTGAGTTTGCTCATGCTTTCTGTTTACCTGCCTATGATGCCTGTTCACTTAATGAATTGGTTTTTGACCCTGAACAACCCTATTCATTTAGCCAGCAATTTAAAACTGCTAAAGATAATATTCAGGAATTAAGAGGCTTGTTGAGTGCCAAGGCATATGCTGAATTAAATCAGCTGATTCGTCAGGCAAGTTCAAATGCCAGTTATTTATGTGATGTTGTAACAGACTGTACCGAAATTTTTGAATCTGAAGAACAGGATGTATTCCTGTTCTTCATGTTAGGACAAAAAATTGAAATCCTTGATACACAACTGCGTTTCAAGCAGAGTATTCAAGGTACTCTTAATGATCTTGATACCATCGTAATGATGCTACATAGTTTGGGCTGGGAAGCGGTAGAGCTGGCTTGGCAAGAATTAAAAGAACATCCGACACTGATTGCTTTTTATGCATTCAATGACCAATTGCAATATATGTTTGAATTGAGTTAATAAATTAAAGAGGTCAATTAATTAGTCTGAGAAAATCTATCTGAAAAAAATAAGAATGTCCGATTTGGTTACTTTATTTAATGTATTGAATGTTTCACTATACAATTCAAATAGAGAGCTATACATGACAATAGGTTTTTTTAATCAATAAATGCTATCGTTTTGGAAGAAGCTTTTATACAGTAAAGGTGTCGTGTATTAAATGATACAGGCAAAAATATATCAGCTTAACTGTAATGGATAACGATCAAATCATTGTTTTCATAATCAGCTATTTCATGTTGAAAGCAGAAAGGATTTTTTGAAATGACCTATTGTTGTGGACTTCGATTAAAAGATGGGCTGGTGTTTATAAGTGACACGCGAACCAATGCAGGAGTAGATCATATTTCTGTATTCAAAAAATTATTCAGCTTCGGTGTAGAAGGTGAACGTTTCATTGTGATACAGACTTCTGGAAATCTGGCTACTACTCAAGCAGTGATTGGTCACTTAAAAAATCATCTGGCTCTGGACCAGAAACCCCATCTTTATAGTGTCAATACTATGTTCGAAGTGGCAGAGCTAATAGGACACACCTTAAAACGGGTAATTGCAGATGTGACTACTGACCCTGATGAAGAGAGCAACTACTATTGTAATCTACTGGTCGGTGGACAGATTAAAGGTTCGGCAATGCAGCTTTACCATATTTATCCTCAGGGAAATTTCATTTGCGCTACAAGCGATACTCCTTACTTTCAGATAGGGGAAAGTAAATATGGTAAACCAATTCTGGACCGCGCATTATCTTATGATATGCCGCTGGATGAAGCATTTCGTTGCAGTCTGATTTCTTTTGATTCTACCTTACGTTCAAATGTCTCTGTGGGAATGCCACTAGACTCACTCGTTTACCGTAAAGACAGCTTACATATACCATTAGGTAAACGTATTTATAGTGAAGATCCGTATTTCGAACATATCAGCAAGCAATGGTCAGATGCTTTACGCCGAGGTTTACAAAACTTACCTAAACCGACAGATGACTACTGGTTATAAAATTTAAAAATAGTGGCATAATATATTTCAATTCATAAATATAAAGACTACAAAGTGATACAGTTATGTTATGCCAGCAAGACCACTTCGCCTTCTGATTATTTACTTATGGATTTAAGAGAAATTCTTTCAGAAGCCCAATCATTTAATGCTCTTAATAGTATTAACGGTGTGCTTTTCTATGCAGATCAGTACTTTTTCCAGTGCTTGGAAGGCGAGCGTGAGCAGGTGCTTGATCTGTTTGAAAGAATTAAAGAAGATCAGCGCCATCAGGAAATTATAGAGTTTGGTGTACATCCAATCAGCGAGCAGAATTTTGATGGATGGGCAATGAAATTTGTACGTCGTAATAGTGAAGTAAGCGAGTTTTTTCAAAAACTTGGTCATTTACATTTTAGTCCGACTAAACTTAACCAGCAGAATCTAAATGATTTTCTGCATATATTGACTAAAGCAAGACAAGAAACCCAAGCCTGAGCTTGGGTTTTTAGTTTACTTAAGTATGCGCTTTGGTCTGTTACTTAGCCGGCAAAGCAGTTCATAGCCAATAGTCCCATTAGCTTCGGCTACTTCATCGACCAGACGCTGTTTGCCCCAGAGCTCTACCTGTGTGCCTAAATTGACAGTCAAACCGCTTACATCCACTGCAATCATGTCCATAGAAACTCTTCCGATGACTGGCGCTGGCTTATTGTTAATCATGACATAATTTGGTTTTATAAAAGCACGTGGATAACCGTCACCATAACCAATAGATACGATAGCAATTTGCATATCTTGAGAGGCCACAAAAGTAGAGCCATAACCTACCGCTTCACCTGTCTGGATCTGATTTAATGCAATGATTGCTGCATCAAATGTCATCACCGGCTTCAAGTCAAGCTCATAAGCAGACTTATCAGCAAAAGGTGAAGCCCCATAAAGCATAATACCGGGACGCACATAATCAAAATTTAGCTCTGGCCATTTGAAAATCGCAGCAGAATTACAACAGGAGGCAAGTACAGGATCACAAGCCTCTTTAACCTGCAAGAATTGAGTTTTTTGTTGTTCATTCAGGGGATGATCAGCATCAGCATTTGCAAAATGCATGGCTAGCACACAGCTAAAGCCTTCAGCCTTTAAGGAGTTAATAATCTCGATAATCTCAGGAACTTTAAAACCTAAGCGGTTCATACCACTATTCAGTTTTACCCAGACTTTCAGATTTTTTGTAATATACTCTTCTTTACGGGCTTTTAACCAATCTAGTTGTGCTGATTGATGTATAACGCATTCAAGACCGTACTGAATAACGCTATCCATTTCCTCTTCAGAAAATATCCCTTCAATTAAGGTAATCGGTTGCTGATAACCTAATTTACGTATTTCCAGCGCCTCTTCTAGACAGGCAACACCAAAGTTATCCGTTGAACTTAAGGCTGCAAGACAGTCTTTGATTCCATGTCCGTAAGCATTGGCTTTAACCATACTAACGATTTTAGCAGTTGGGGCAAGTTGTTTAACACGGTTTAAATTATATTGCAGAGCCTGACTGTCAATATAAACTGTTGCTTGACGCACCCTGGTTACTCCTTGAGGGATTACAAATGCTGAGCTAATACAGTGAGTGCTGTATTAGTGAGTTGAATAGATATATTTAAAGACATCTGTTTAAAGATAATCAATAGCTGATCATATTGGTTATTATTGTATTCCTATCATTTAAAAATAGACATAAATACTAATTAATTTATTAAAGGCTAATCACAGAAGTGTTACTTATTTAGTGCTAATTTATATAATATGAGAGATTACTTGGGTAAAAATCTACTCACATCAGCTTATAGCCATAATATAGCGTGTAATAAAGATATTAGTTTATAGTGAGTATAGATTTATTTTATAAAATAACAGGTTAATCTATTATGTGCACAGTAGGGGAAAAGATTAAACGCTGATTTAAAGTACAAGCTGATTGTGGTAAGCCTGATAAAGATTTTAAGTCAGAAAGATTGGCTAGGTGAGTATAAGTAAATAGTAGCCCATAGAGCAGCGTCTAAAAAATTTTGCAGTTAATTATAATAAGCTCAGCAAATATTTGAGTAGGTTGTGAATTTATAAGAAGAATTAAATAGGTTTATCAAACAGAAAGTGCCTAAACTCATTAAAATTGCACAAAAATTGAAAGCTGCACTAGGGCTAGGGTTTAGCATAATAAGTGAAGCTGAATCCTTAACTTATACAGAAATTAAGGATTTTTAACTATCTATTCCTCATCATCAAACTGATTATAATATTCAGGAGAAAGATTACTAAAACGGGTATATTGGCCTTCAAAAGCTAGACGTACACTGCCAATTGGACCGTTACGTTGCTTTCCAATAATAATTTCAGCCGTGCCCGCTTCTTTAGATTCTTTGTTATATACTTCATCGCGATAAATAAACATAATCAAATCGGCATCTTGTTCAATTGCACCGGATTCGCGTAAGTCTGACATTACCGGACGTTTATTAGGTCTGTTTTCCAAAGAACGGTTAAGCTGTGACAGGGCAATAACCGGGCACTGCATCTCTTTAGCTAAAGCTTTTAAGCTTCGCGAAATTTCGGAAATCTCGCCGACACGGTTATCTCCCATGCCTGGAACTTTCATCAGTTGTAAATAATCGACCATGATACAGCCAAGTTTACCACCATGCTGTTTAGCTATTCGGCGTGCTCGTGCCCGTAATTCCGTTGGAGGCAGGGCAGAGGAGTCATCTATATACAAATGCTTTTCTTGTAACTGTAAAATAGTACCGGTGACTTTAGACCATTCATCCCCATCGAGCTTACCCGAACGTAAATGACCCTGATGCACCTTGCCGTATGATGAAATCAGACGCATAGCAATTGAGTCTGCGGGCATTTCCATAGAAAAAACCAGTGCAGGCAAATTACAGTTAAATAGGACACTTTCGACCAGATTCATGGCAAAAGTAGTTTTACCCATTGAAGGACGAGCTGCAACAATAATCAGATCACCAGACTGCATGCCGTAAGTCTTATTATCAAGCTCAATGAACCCGGTAGATAAACCTGTCAGGCTTCCTTCAAGTTTAGAAAGCTCATCAAGCTTGGTAATTACTTCAGCCGTAACCGTACTAATCGACTTGGGTCCAGAGTCTTTTTTATTGTTATTATGCTGCTCGGCAATAGAAAATATATTGGTTTCTGCTAGATCCAGAATCTCACTGACACTGCGACCTTTAGTGTCATAGGCATTTTGCAGAATTTCAGTGCTGATTTTAATCATGTTGCGTAGAGTCGCAAATTCTTTGATTTTAGTAGCGTAAGTTTCTAGGTTATAAAAACTAGATGGCGAATCTGCCATTAATTGCATTAAATACTCTTCACCGCCTACAGCATCAATCAGATTTTGTTTTAGCAGCCAGTCATTGACCAGTACTGCATCATAAGGCGAATTTTCCTGAGCAAGCTTTTCAATAGCCCTAAAAATATATTTATGGCGAGTAGCATAAAAATCATTTTCTTTTAAAACATCACTAACCTGTTCAAAAGATTCAGCAACAGTCATCAGCGCCGCAAGTACAGCCTGTTCAATCGCTAAATTATGCGGAGGCGTACGAAATTCTTTAAGCTGAGCTGTTTCAGTGGCTTTATTTTCCAGTAGTGTGGGATTAAGGATGGCCTTGGCACTTGCCTGTGACATATAAAGTCCTGATTTTTATAAAACAAAAAATGAAGAGATGACTTTCAATTCAGGTTACTTATCTTAATGCAAAACAGCAGAAAAAAACGCTCGAATCGAAAATTCAATTAAAAAAATAAAACTGTAGAATCAATAAAAAATTTAAGAATAAAAAAAGCATGCCAAAGCATGCTCTTTTTACTGCAGAGAATTACTCGGATACGATAGTAACCAGAACTTCAGCAGTTACGTCATGGTGCAACTGAATAGCGATGTTGAATTCACCAGTGTTGCGAAGTGCGCCGTTTGGAAGGCGAACTTCAGCACGGTCAACTTCAAGACCAGCATTAGTCAGTGCATCAGCGATATCACGAGTACCAATAGAACCGAACAGTTTACCTTCATCACCAGCTTTCGCAGTAATTACAATATTAACTTCATTCAGTTGGTCAGCGCGTGCTTGAGCAGCAGCTAAAATATCAGCTTCTTGTTTCTCAAGTTCAGCACGACGAGCTTCAAAAGCAGAAGTGTTAGCTTCAGTTGCAGCAACAGCTTTACCCTGAGGGATAAGGAAGTTACGGCCATAACCTGCTTTTACAGAAACTTTATCGCCTAGCTTACCTAAGTTTTTAATGCGTTGTAATAAGATAACGTCCACAGATCACCTCACTTATGGTTGTCAGTGTAAGGGATCAAAGCCAAATAACGAGCTTGTTTAATAGCAAGCGCTAATTGACGTTGATAACGAGCCTTAGTACCAGTGATACGGCTAGGAACAATCTTGCCGTTTTCAGTGATGTACTGTTTTAAAGTATCGATATCTTTGTAGTCGATGTACGCAACGTTCTCAGCTGTAAAGCGGCAGAACTTGCGACGACGGTAAAAACGTGCCATTGATGTTCTCCTTAAGCTTCAACAGAATCTTGATTGTGTTGTGCTTCTTCACGTTGAGCTTTACGCGCACGTTTTTCTTCAGCACTTTTAGCCAATAAAGACTCTTCAGTGATTGCGTTTTCACGACGGATGATAACATTACGAATAATTGCGTCGTTATAACGGAATAATTCTTCTAATTCATCAAGAGTCGTTTGACCACATTCAACATTCATTAAAATGTAGTGCGCTTTATGAATTTTGTTAATCGGGTAAGCCAGTTGGCGGCGGCCCCAATCTTCTAAACGGTGAATTTGACCATCAGCTTCTTTGATGTGAGTCAGGTAACGTTCTACCATACCCACAACTTGATCGCTTTGGTCTGGGTGTACCAGAAGTACGATTTCGTAGTGACGCATTGTCAGCTCCTTACGGTTTAAACAGCCCCTGAATTATGGTATCAGAAGCAAGGAGTCTCGATTTCTAGTCGAGCCGCATAAATTGCGAAGCGGCAATTATAGGGAAAAACCAAACCAAAGACAAATGCTTTTCAAGAATAGTGCCAGAAAGTGGAAAACCAAGTACATATCATCTACGAGAGTGGCTTAAAGACAACCACTCTGTATTGACTAAAAGATAGGGAAATGAGGAGCAGGGGACACTGAAGTAAAACTGAAGCTCAGGCTGACAATCGTAATCAGAGTAACTGAAAATAAGAAGAAACGCTTTGCCCAGAGCTGGTCATTTTCAGCCTTCAGGCCAATCAGACCAATGTAAAACCAGTAAATGCACAGAAGGTTTAAGATAACCAAATACAGCCAGTTGGTATAGCCATAGATGAATAGGGCATTCATGGCAATACTGAATAGGACGATATAAATCAGGGATTCAATCTTGGTGCGTAGAATAGAACGTGCTACAGGTAAAATAGGAATACCTGCATTTTTATAGTCATCAAAACGGTAGATTGCAATTCCCCAGGAATGAGGCATTTGCCAGAATGCATAACCTGCGAAGATGAGTAAGGCGGCCAAGTCAAATTCATTGGTTACTGCTGTATAACCAATCACCGGAGGACTTGCTCCAGAAATACTGCCAATTAGTGTCTGATGAATACTGGTACGTTTGGTCCAGAGACTATAGAAGCCTACATACACCACGAAACCAACCACAGCAAATGCAAAGGCATAAGTGTTCACCCAAAACCATAGTATGCTAAAACCGATTACTCCCAAAACCAGCGCATATAGCATGGCAACAGGTACAGAAACAGTTTTTTTTACAAGAGCACGATTTTGAGTGCGTTGCATTTTCTGGTCGATGTCTTGGTCAATGATATTATTGACGACACAACCTGAGGCAACAACAAGCGTTGTACCGATAAGGGTTAAAAAAAGCAA
This sequence comes from Acinetobacter sp. FL, assembly GCF_040744925.1. Lineage (NCBI taxonomy): Bacteria > Pseudomonadati > Pseudomonadota > Gammaproteobacteria > Moraxellales > Moraxellaceae > Acinetobacter > Acinetobacter sp. FL. The sequence continues at coordinate 1,135,420 of NZ_CP160437.1, forward strand.
AAGGAAATCTACAGAGCCTTGGGCGGCTAATAAAAAGCCGCCCAAGGTGGTAATGAAATTACCGAAGAGAATTCCTGGTTTGGTCAGGAATAGATACTTTTTCAGCATGACGACCAGTTTAGATCATCATGTTGAAGTGAAGGTAATTCATAATCCATACCGAGCCTACAAGTAAAATTGCAATACATAGGACAGTATAGATAAAAGCAATTACGTTCCAGCGCTGTTCTGAAGAGGCATTCATATGTAAGAAGAATACCAGCTGAACAAGCACCTGTGCAGCAGCAGTAATGGCAATTACAGTAACCAGTAAGCCACGCTCAAATCCACCACTCATCACCATCCCGAATGGGATGATGGTCAGAATTACGGACAGGATAAAGCCGATCGTGTATTGCTTGAAATTACCGTGCGCTGCACCAGCAGAGTTATGATCGTGACTCATTAGAGAACTCCCATTAAGTAAACTACGCTGAATACACAGATCCAAACGATGTCAAGGAAGTGCCAGAACAAGCTTAGGCAAGCCAGACGACGCATATTTGGAAGAGTCAAACCATTTTTCTTGATTTGAATCATCAAAATGATCATCCATACCAGACCTGAAGTTACGTGGATACCGTGCGTACCGACCAGCGTAAAGAACGAGGAAAGGAAAGCACTGGTGGTTGGGCCGTAACCTTCATGAACTAGATGATTGAATTCATATAGTTCCATGCCGATGAACGACGCACCAAAAAGCCATGTAACTGCAAGCCAGGCAATAACCTGACCCACATTTTTCTTGTATGAAGCAAGTACAGCAAAACCAAAGGTTACTGAAGAGATCAGAAGGGCGAAGGTTTCAGTTAAAACAAAACCAAGAGAGTCGCCAAACAGATCTCCTGCACTTGGAGTACCCGGTGGAACATGACTGCTTAATACAGCGAACGCGATGAAGAGTGTACCGAATAAAATCAAGTCACTCATCAAGTAGGTCCAGAAACCAAAGACAGTGATATCAGTATCATCGTGATGATGATGTTCATCATGTCCATGGTTGTCGTGATGAAGTACTTCAGCCATATCCTTAGTCCTTCTTCAAGTGTTTTTCAAGTAAAGCATAACGTTCATCTTCGATACGCTTAACTTCAGCTGCAGGTACATAGTAGTCCACTTTCTTAGTAAATGAACTCACGATGAAGCTAATAATAGCAGCAGCGAAGGTAATGAATACTAACCACCAGATATGCCAGATCAATGCAAAGCCCATAACTGTAATAAACATTGCAATTACAAAGCCGGCAGCACGGTTAGTTGGCATATGGACATCTTCATAACTCGTTGGACGAGCATATGCCACACCATTCTCTTTGTCTGTCCAGAAACGGTCAATACCGTTACCTTCTGGCAGGTGAGCAAAGTTATAAAATGGGGCAGGAGAAGATGTAGACCATTCAAGTGTACGGGCATCCCAAGGGTCGCCAGTCAGGTCCAGATTGTCATTACGCTGTAAGAAACCAACGATAATTTGCATAAGGAAGCAAGCGATACCGATAGCAATCATGACAGCACCGAACATTGCAATAGTTACATACGGATCCCAGTCTGGATTGTCATATGTGTTCAGACGACGAGTCATACCCATGAAACCTAGGATATAAAGTGGCATGAACGCAAAGTAGAAACCAAAGAACCAGAACCAGAATGCAGCTTTACCCCAAGTTTCATTAAGTTTCCAGCCAAACATTTTTGGCCAGTAATAAATGATACCTGCGAACATTGCAAATACAACACCACCAATAATTACGTTATGGAAGTGAGCGATCAAGAACAGTGAGTTGTGAACCAGGAAGTCTGCTGGTGGAACTGCCATCAGTACACCTGTCATACCACCAATACCAAAGGTAACCAGGAAGCCTAGAGTCCATAGCATTGGCGTTGTATAGGTAATGCGGCCCTTGTACATGGTGAACAACCAAGAGAAGATTTTCACACCAGTCGGGATCGCAATAATCATGGTCATGATACCGAAGAACGCGTTAACGTTGGCACCTGCACCCATGGTAAAGAAGTGGTGAACCCATACAACAAAAGACAGTACGGTAATTGCTACAGTTGCATACACCATCGATTTATAGCCGAATAGTGCTTTGCGGCAGAATGTTGCAACAACTTCCGAGTAAATACCAAATGCTGGCAGTACCAAGATGTATACTTCTGGGTGACCCCAAGTCCAGATCAGGTTCACATATAACATTGGGCTACCACCCATGTCATTAGTGAAGAAATGGAAACCGAAGTAACGGTCCAGAGACAGCATTGCAATGGTTGCAGTCAGTACAGGGAAAGCAGCAATAATCAGTACAGAAGTACATAGTGCAGTCCAGGTAAAGATCGGCATATCCATCAGTTTCATGCCAGGTGCACGCATCTTAATAATAGTAACAAAGAAGTTAACACCAGTAAGAAGCGTACCTAAACCAGAAATCTGGAGTGCCCAGATATAGTAATCTACACCTACGCCAGGCGAGTATTCGATACCTGACAGCGGAGGATAAGCCATCCAGCCTGTAGCGGCGAATTCACCAATTGCCAGCGAAGCCATCATCAAGCCAGCTGCGCCCGCGAAGAGCCAGAAGCTTAAAGAGTTAAGCAGTGGGAAAGCAACGTCTCGTGCACCAATTTGTAGAGGTACGGAGATATTCATCAAGCCTACAACTAGACCCATCGCTACGAAGAAGATCATGATCACGCCATGCGCGGTGAAAATCTGGTCGTAGTGCTCCGGATGCAAATAACCTTCACCACCACCTCTAGCGAGGAACTGCTGAAGACGCATCATGATTGCATCGGCAAAGCCACGCAGCAGCATGACAACAGACACGATGATATACATGATACCAATTTTTTTATGGTCTACTGATGTGAACCATTCGTTCCACAGGTAGCCCCATTTTTTGAAATAGGTTAGTCCTACGACAAGCGCCAGACCACCTAGTACCATCAATGCAACTGTAACCAACACGATTGGATCGTGCGGAATTGCATCAAAACCAAGCTTACCAAACATGTCTTATTCCTCTACAGAAGCAGTCGCATGTTCAACATTTGCATGAGATGCACCAGTATGTTCGGCACCCGCTTGCGCTGAGTGGTCTGCACCGTGGTAGTTGCTCATGTATTTGTTAATCACTGATTCGAACAATTTAGGCTCAACTGAAGAATAGTAAGTCACAGGATGTGGCTTAGTCGGGTAAGTACCCTCAGCTTCAAGTTTTGCCGCTTCCGCTTTCTCTTCTGGAGTTACAGCACGTGCAACAATCGATTCAATTTGATGTTTTGCCCGATTACCATCACGTAAGGTTGCAAATTCAGCTTGGTCTAGAATACCTTTTTGAATTGCTTCTGGATTTACAGAAGTACCATTACCTGCTTTAACCGCGGCAACCCACTGATCAAACTCTGGTCGAGTGACACTGTATGCCAAGAAACGCATTTGCGAGAAACCGTAACCTGAGTAGTTGGCAGAGAAACCGCGGTATACACCAGTTTCTTCAGCTAATACATTCAGATGAGTCTGCATTCCCGCCATTGCATAGATCTGACCTGCTAACTGCGGAATGAAGAATGAGTTCATTGTAAAGTTAGACGTCAGGCGGAAGCTTACTGGTGTATCTACTGGAAAGCGTAATTCATTTACTGTTGCAATATTCTGCTCTGGATAAATGAACACCCATTTGAACTGTTCTGCAATCACTTGCACGTTCAATGGCGCTTGCTCAGATTCTATAGGACGGTATGGGTCATACTTGTGTGAACCCACCCAAGTCAACCAAGCTAGAATACCAATAATAATAACAGGGATACCCCAAACTACAACTTCAATCGTAGTAGAGTGCGCCCATGTAGGTTTATAGTCTGCATCTTTATTTGACGCGTGATATTTCCAACCAAACCATAAAGCCATGATGATTGATGGAATCACCACAAGCAACATCAGATAGATTGCTGTCATCATCAGGTTACTTTGACCTGCAGCAACTGGACCTTTAGAGTTTAGAAGTACTAGATCACCACCACACCCGGTTAGGAGTACGGCAAGCGTTGATAAAGACAATACAGCTAAAATTGTTTGTCTCATTTTACAACCTCGGTGAAGAGTCCCATTACTAAATAAATATGGGATAGCGATTAAAGTGCCGCATCAGTTAAACAACAGCTTCTGGATTGAAGAAATCATTTTTTACCGGGCACCGCTACGTTGTAGGGCATTATGCCTTATATCAACAAACTAAGCTACACATAAAGTGGCTTTAAATTACTGTAAAGAAAACTGATTTTTTTGGTCGGGATTGGTTTTTTCGTATTAAAAAATCAATATTTTCAAAGTGGTGAAAAATTAAAAGGGTAAATCCATTTACCCCTGTGAATGACTACTTAGTACGTTTAATAACCTTGGTTTTGGCGATCATATCATGTAAGGTTTGTCTTTTTTGTCCTAAAGCAAATAAAGCATCAATAATTGCAATAAAGGGCACTACTGTCAGTGTAAGCAAGATTACCAGGACACTTCTCAATAAAAAAACACGGGTTAAATTTACTTTACCAGAAGTATTAGCGTCTACAATCTGGATATTAGCCAACTTTTTACCAATACTTTGGCCTGTCCGGGCCAGTAACACAGCCTGGATCACAAGCATAATAAACATATACACCAGCATTGCCTGCCATGCTTCAGCTGGAATAAGTGCAAGAAACTGGTTTTGAAGGTCTATAGCCTTCGTTGTGCTATCTGCAGACTGCATTTGTGTCTGAATGCGTGTGAGCTCAGACATCTGGGTAGGGGTAAGGAAAAAAGAAGGTATGGCTGCTATAGGTAGCCATAACATGAGATCAATTACTTTTGCCAGTATTCTTGAGCCGATTGAAGCCTGCTTCTCTGCGACCTTAGGTTTATTTTGTACATGAGTTTTCTGGATTACAGGATTATTAAAAACAGGCTGGGCTGGAGAAGACTGGTAGCCTGCCGGCTCATAACTCAGTTTTCCCTGTGTAAGTTCACCTAATGCTTTCCATTCGGTCATACCTTCATGCCAAGCTAAGTCAGTCAACAAAACCTGCTGACTGGCAAGCATCTGATTGACTTGTTCTAGAGTATACGGGCCTGCCTGTTGATTATTTCTAGCCAAATAAATCTGCATAAATTTTGAATCTCGAATACCTGAAATAAATGAAACAAAAAAGAAAAATATACACTCAAACTTTTCTGCATATATTTAAAGACATCATTAAATATCTTTAATTCATCTGCTTTATAACATATTGCTCTAAATAACTAGTCAAATTTGTCTGTAAACAGGGGAATACGCAGATTTTAAAAGTGAAGTAGCTGTAATCTTTTTATATTAAACCACATTGGAGGAACTTGGAAATCTTAAATATGAGATAGCTGAAAGCTTAAATTTGACTAAGCGGAAGCAGCTTAAAGTAGAGTGAGGCAAAACAGATTATAACTAAAAAAATTAAGCCTGATGGATCAGGAATAATGAGTTTTAAGAATATATTAGTATTTTATATAAGTGCAGCTAAACATCTTAAAGCTTATACAAAATATTTTAAAAAGCCATATTTTATCAAATGGATAAGTTAAAGAGGATGGAGTCTATAACAAGGCAGGCTAGTGTTTCTGGCAGTAAACGATAAAAATATTTTAATTTCCGTATGTGAACACCAACGGCAGCTTAGAAACCAAAAAGTCTAATTGCAAAATAAACCGGGATTATAATTATCTAATAATCCCGATTTAATCTGATTGTGATTAATTATGCAGCCTAGTTTGCTAGTCTGAAATAAGAATAGCTGACATTTTTATCTTTATAGACATCATAACTTTTTTGCTTAAAGTCAGAAACCCAACTGTTACCGCTATAGCCAGCTATATGACCATATTGATGTTTTTGGGTACGATGAATTATATAAATATCACCTTCTTTAGGATGGTCAAAAGAGGGTTTAATTTCACGATAACCCAGAGAAAGCAAAGTATTTCCCCAGTCTGAAGCTGCAACAGGATGAGACTGTATTTTGGCACCAGCAGATTGCAATGCAACTCGAATACTTTTAGCGCATTTACTGGTACTGGATTGACGAGTAATACTCTTTAATTTATTGGTGAAAGTATCAAGGTCAAAATAATCTGAAACCATACCTCGGACACCACCGAATGGACCTGAGTGGGGAGTAGAAGACTCTACAATAACCTGTGGCTGAGGCGTAGAATGTAAATAAGACGTATCAGAAAGAGAATAATCGTAAAGCATTTAGAACATAAGATAACTTAAGACGGCAGTATAAATAACACAATTATCTTATAAATAACACGAATGTAATATTTTGAAATATTATTACATTACAATTAATCAAAGTTTTCTATTTTTAAAGGGAAGAAGCCAAACTAGAAATCTTGATGTAAATTAGATTGAAAATTAACTTTCTAGTATCCTATTGAATCTTGTAAGAATGACTATTTTCCGGATATAAATAAAATTTTTGGTTAAAATGTGAGCTTTTGTGATGAGTTGTTATATAAATTACTTGTTGTTTTAGAGGTGTAAATGTAAACTTCGTCACAGTTAAAGAACTTTTAAGTTTATTGCCCATACTCAATGTATGGGTATTTTTTTTGAAAGTTGAATGAGTGGGTTTAAATTTTAATTTTTAAAGAAAGAACATGATTAAGTAGTCATTTTTATTTGATCTAAACTTTTAATATAGTGAAAATTATGGAAAGAATTCATACAGAACAGTCACTAAGCCTTTACCTGACAGAGTCTTATAAGGGCGTAACTAAGACTAATTTGAACATCCTGCCGGGTAGCCAAGAAGGTTTTTCGCTCAATGAACTGTATGAAAAATCTAAAAAATTCGAGGACGAACTTAAAGCTGAAGAGAATGAAGTAGTAAAGTTCCAAAAGAAAATGATCATTTTAATCTGGGCTTTTTTCATCATCATCGGGCTTCTTGTGACGTTAAGCTATTAGATTAAAAATTATAAATAATTGTAGAAATTCATAACTTTCATTAAAGTAATTTTAAAATATCATCACAGTTTGATTGTCTGTCTCTATAAAGTTGCGTCCAGAAAAAGTAAGCAATTTCTACCTATCTAAATTATTTATTTACTTTTAATAAGACTGCTTAAACTGGTGTTAATTGTAATAAAAAAGGCCCTGTTGGGCCTTTTTTATTACATATATTTAATTAAGACTGTTTAATTTTTTCTTCAGCAAGAAAGAACCAGGTATCCAAAACAGAGTCCGGATTAAGTGAAACCGACTCGATACCCTGTTCCATTAACCATTTCGCCAGATCTGGATGGTCGGAAGGGCCCTGACCACAAATCCCTACATATTTGCCTGCTTTACGACAAGCATGAATAGCCATAGACAATAGGGCTTTAACTGCTGGGTCACGTTCATCAAACAGGTGGGAAACAATACCAGAGTCACGGTCTAGACCAAGAGTAAGCTGTGTTAAATCATTAGAACCGATAGAGAAGCCATCAAAATGTTCAAGGAACTGCTCAGCCAAAAGTGCATTGGTTGGTAATTCACACATCATGATTACTTTAAGGCCATTCTCGCCACGTTTAAGTCCATTCTGAGCTAGTAGTTCAATAACACGTTTTGCTTCAGTAACAGTGCGTACGAATGGAATCATGATCTGGATGTTAGTCAGACCCATTTCATCACGTGCTTTTTTAAGTGCACGGCATTCCAGCTCAAAACAGTCACGGAAGTTGTCAGAAACATAGCGGCTTGCACCACGGAAGCCCAGCATCGGGTTTTCTTCTTCCGGTTCATATAATTTGCCACCAATCAGGTTGGCATATTCATTTGACTTGAAGTCGGACATACGGACAATAACAGGCTTGTCTGCAAATGCAGCTGCAAGTGTTGCAATTCCTTCGACCAGTTTTTCTATATAGAATTCAACTGGAGAAGAATAGCCTGCTGTGCGTGCCATAACTGCTGCGCGGGTTTCACGTGGCAGGCTGTCGATATTAAGCAGGGCTTTAGGGTGCACACCAATCATGCGGTTAATGATAAACTCTAGGCGAGCAAGACCAATTCCTTCATTTGGCATTTGTGCAAAATCAAAGGCACGGTCTGGGTTACCCACATTCATCATAATCTTGAATGGAAGCTTCGGCATAGATTCGATTGAGTTGCGCTGAACTTCAAAGTCGAGTGCACCTTCATAAATGAAGCCAGTATCACCTTCAGCACATGAGACGGTAACTTCCTGACCATCTGCCAGTACTTCAGTCGCATTGCCGCAACCTACAATGGCAGGAACACCAAGTTCACGTGCAATAATTGCTGCGTGACAGGTACGCCCACCACGGTTGGTAATAATGGCAGCAGCACGTTTCATGACTGGTTCCCAGTCAGGATCAGTCATATCTGATACCAGAACATCGCCTTCTTGTACTTTGTCCATTTCTTTTATGGAAGTTACAATACGAACTTTACCTGAACCGATACGCTGGCCAATAGAGCGGCCTTCACAGATCACGCTACCACGCTGTTTTAGCAGATAACGTTCCATTGTGCCCACATCTTGACGGCTTTTCACGGTTTCAGGACGTGCCTGAACAATATAAAGCTGGCCATCATCGCCATCTTTTGCCCATTCAATATCCATTGGTGAGCCATAATGCTCTTCAATGATAAGGGCCTGTTTAGCCAGTTCATGTAATTCATGATCATTCAGTGCAAACTGCTGGCGTTCCTGTTTTTCAACATCGACCACAACCACTGACTTACCGGCAGAACCTTCATCACCATAAATCATTTTCTGGTGCTTGGAGCCAAGGTTGCGACGTAAGACCGCGTGCTTACCGCCTGTTAATAAAGGTTTAGACAGATAAAATTCATCAGGGTTTACTGCACCCTGAACAACCATTTCGCCTAATCCATAAGAAGCAGTGATAAATACAACATCACGGAAACCAGATTCGGTATCAAGTGTAAACATTACACCTGCAGCACCTGTCTCTGAGCGAACCATACGTTGAATACCAGCAGAGAGCGCAACTAAGCTGTGTTCAAAACCTTGGTGCACACGATAAGCAATGGCGCGATCATTAAAGAGAGAAGCAAAAACTTCCTTGATAGCAATCAGCACATTGTCAATACCACGAATATTCAGGAAGGTTTCCTGCTGGCCTGCAAATGATGCATCTGGTAAATCTTCGGCAGTCGCAGAAGAACGAACGGCAACCGCGATATCAGGGTTGCCGTTTGAGAGAGCTGCAAAAGCTTCACGAACTTCTTTTTCTAATTCTGCAGTAAGTGGAGTCTCAACAATCCATTGACGAATTTTAGCTCCGGTTTCGGCCAGCGCATTAACATCATCAACATTTAATTGAGCAAGTTCAGCTTGAATCTTAGCGTTCAGGCCGCTCTGTTCGAGAAATTCACGATAGGCAGCAGCAGTTGTAGCAAAACCACCAGGTACCGATACACCAGCATTGGATAAATGGCTGATCATTTCACCCAAAGATGAGTTTTTCCCACCCACGAGTTCAACGTCGTGTTTCCCTAGTTTTTCCAGACCGATTACGCGCGCTTCCAAAGTTGTTACTCCACTTTTGCTGTATTAATCACTATCTTGGCATGAAATTATCTTAAAGCGCTTAGGTTTTTGATTTTACTAAGCGACAGTCATGTAAGATCGGTTTACTATAAAGATTATATAGTACTAAGACAAATGTTTGAGGAGAATTTTAATGACAGAAGGTAAACAAATTAAGCGGAGTGTGTTTTTTATTTCTGATGGCACTGCGATCACCGCTGAAACCTTAGGTCACTCCTTATTAGCTCAGTTTCCTCATGTTGATTTTGATATACACATCATCCCTTATATCACTACTGAAGAGGCTGCAACCAAAGTCGTCGAAGAAATTAATACCCGTGCAGATCAAGAAGGCGAGCAGCCTTTGGTATTTGATACGCTGGTTGACCCTAACGTGCGTGATATTATCAATACGGCTAATGCAGTAAATCTGGACGTATTTGAGGGCCTTATCAGTAAGCTTTCCGATGTACTTGGCACACCTCCAACGACTTTGGTCGGGCAAACGCACGCTGTAACAGATTCTGAATCTTATAAAGCGCGTATTGATGCAGTACATTTTGCCTTAGATAATGATGATGGAGCACGTACCCGTCATTATGATAAAGCTGATCTTATTTTAATTGGAGTTTCCCGTTCAGGGAAAACACCTACTTCAATTTACCTGTCGCTCCAGTTTGGTATCAGGGTAGCAAACTATCCATTGACTGAAGAGGATCTGGACGATAACCGCTTACCAGCAGTACTTAAAGCACATAAGCATAAATTATTTGGATTGATGATTGATGCAGAGCGGCTGGTTGCCATTCGTACTGAACGTAAGGCCAATAGCCGCTATGCAAGTTTTAGCCAGTGCCAGATGGAATTACGTGCGGTAGAGGGAATTTATATTTCTGAAGGAATTAAATACCTGAATGTCTCAGAAATGTCGATTGAAGAAATTTCTACCCGTATTTTACAGATGACTGGACTTAAACGCCGTATTGGATAAATGTGTTACACAGCAGTATGACAGAACTCATACTGCTATTTTGTATAAAGACTTTTAGCTTGTTAAAATGTAAATCATTAAAGTGAGCAGCAATGTTAAAGAAAATTTTACTCGCAAGTTTACTGAGCTTTTCTTTTTCAAGTTACGCACAAACTCTGAGTCAATTTGAAAGTGGATTGCTCAAGCAGTATCAGCAAACTGAGATAAATAGCCGTATAGATGCAGATCAGTATAATCAGCAAATAGCCGAAGCTATACAGAAACAGTTGCTCAGCAATCCTGCAAGCTTTAATTATTCGTTCAAACAGCTGGTTGATGCAGGTAAATTGTCTATTAATTATAGTCCTGACAAAAAATTAAAATTTTATAGTTTTGATATTTCATCGGGTGGCACCATGCGTGAATTTGAGACTTGGGTACAGATCAATTCAGGAAAGCGTATTATGACCCAGCAAGTACCAACTGCCAGCCTGGTTCAGAATGTCTATCAAACAAACTTTAAAAATATGACTGTCTATTTAGTGCGCGACATCGTCATTGGAAGCAGTCGTGAAGGTGCTTATAGTATTCAGGCGTTGCAACTTTCTCGGCAAAAACTTCGTCCTGTACAGATCTTTGAGACAAAAACTAAAAAGTTAAGTGAGATTGCCGTCGAGTATGATCGTGCGAATTTCCCTGAAAATCAGCCAGCATTTGAAGATTACCAACAGCTACCGCAGCAATTTATTCGGGTATCAAAAGACCTGAAGTATATTGATATCCGTGTCATTCAGGCATCCGGGAAATTGACTTCACAATATTTGCGCTATGTTAAGGCCGCAACGGCTTACCATTATCAGGGTACGGTGCAGTAAAAATCTTTTGGGTAAAAAAAGAGGCCTTGATTGCCTCTTTTTTATTTATTTTAATTTTAAACATAAGTGGTAATAATTACGTCTATTAGATGTTCGACACCTTCCATACTCTGTATGGAATCGGCATTAATTCTGACCACAGGCCAGGTGATCAGTTTACAGTTATCGCGTTGCAGGGCTATGTAGTAATTATCCGATTTAAAAAACTTTTTATTTTCTGCACCTGTATTTGGTGTCAATTGGCGTCTTAACCACGTTTCTTTAACTTGGGCCTCAAGATGGCGGATAGCCAGCAGACTTTTAATACGATTATTAAATAAGCGGCGATTTTTGATAATTAACGGATGAGAAATCAGTTTGTGAATATGACTCTGGGTCTTAGGCAAGATAAAATGGGGAGTAATCTGGAAAACTTTAACAAACTGTGCTTTTTGACAGATACTTTCCAGCTTACTAACAGTAGCCTGATCGGCACCAATAATTGCAACTTTCAAATCGCTTAAATCATACTGGTCAATATGCTCTGATGAAATAAGCTGGCCACGGAAACTCTCAAAGTCCTTGGCAATATTCTGAAAAATAACCGGTTTATGCGGGTCCTTGGATTTAGTATTCATTTTATGCCTCAATTTTTATTGTTAGGATGCAGCTTTTGATTCTGAAGTTAATTCATATATCCAAGAAGGAATCCGAGGTAAAGCCTTTTCTGGAAGCTTGTCAGTCATACTCACCATTGCATCAACGGGAATATGAAAAAATTTCCTGTCTCGGTTAATGACATTTTTAGCATGCCAGTTAATAATTTGGAACCATGGATTACGTCGTCCTTGTTGTGTACGTCCGCCGATTCGAGTGAATTTATTCATTGCTTGATACAGGTTATCTTCAGGTAAGCCCAGTTTAACAATATTGTCGCGCATTTTATTGATCAGGGGTAAGTAGGCTAAAATACCCAGTACTAAACGCGGATCAACAATGCGAGCTGCCATCTGGCCTAGCTGAATCAGATTTTTATGCATTCCCTGCTGCTCCATGACACTGAAACCTACACCTAGATGCCGTGCTTCATCCGCATTGATCAGCTCAAATGCCTGATGACAGACCGGGTCATCTACTGTATCAAGTAAAAATTTACACAATGCACCATCCAGAGCGACTTCAAGCATTGGGATAACTGCACCAAGAATATAAAAGGGCATATCATCGGCATAGGTATCGAGCCATTCAATAATCAGGCGCAAATTCTTGTTGGGTTTGGGGATATCGCTCTCAAGCATTCCCCAGCGTTTCATCAGTGCCATTTCTGCATTCGCATGGCGTTGTTCTTCAGCATGGAAAATGGCATACATTTCGCGTAGGGTTGCATTAGGTGCTTTTTTTGACATAGCTGAAAATGCCCGTGCACCCACATGTTCGATCCACATCAGATCAGCCATAAAGTCTTTTAGTTTTGGCCATTATTCTGCGGTAATTTTTTCCCGACCTGGCGCATTCCAGTCAATATCGGATAAACACCACTGAGTACTTTTGACCTTTTGCAGCATTTTTTCCAGATCGATAGTTGCCATAGCTGTCTTCCTGTATTTTCTATTTTTTAATAGTGTAGGAAGCTGTAGCACTAAAAGAATAGGCAGAAATGCTTAAACTTGATGGACAAAAAAGTCAATGAAGTAAAGTATTGATTGTTGAATAATTTTTTAGCTAAATTATTGATAATAAAAGAAAGGCTTGTCATTTTAGGACAAGCCTTATCTTTAAATAGAATCTCATTAGGCAGAATGCTTAAGATCCATCAGTAAGCTAAACGTTTCAAGTCGTTTTTGAGTGTCATAAATATCACAGGTAAAAATAAACTCATCAACTTCATAATCATGCAGCAACTGTTCTAAGCCGGCTTTAACAGTAGCAGGGGAGCCAATCTGGCCCATTGCATAAAAGTTACGTACAGAGAGCTGTTCAGCTGGTGTCCACAAGCCATCCATACTTTCTACAGGTGGTTTAAGTTTGAGGCTCTGACCACGAATAAGCCCTAGAACACGCTGATAGGCACTGGTAGCCAGATAGTTTGCTTCTTCATCTGTAGGTGCAACGACGACCGGTACGCCCATAGAAACATAAGGTTTTTCAAGATACTCGGAGGGTTCAAAATTTTCTCTATAAAGCTGAATGGCCTGACCAAGCATACGCGGTGCAAAATGAGAAGCAAAAGAGTAGGGGAGCCCGAGCCTTGCTGCCAGCTGTGCACTGAACAGGCTAGAACCTAATAGCCACACAGGTACATGCGTTCCCTGTCCTGGTGTTGCTACAATTCTTTGTCCGGGTTGAGGTTCTTTAAAGTAGTGCAGGATTTCCTGTACATCCTGTGGAAACTGGTCTTCAGTTTCCTGCCGACCACGACGTAGAGCACGCATAGTTACCTGATCTGTGCCTGGAGCACGGCCCAGACCCAATTCAACCCGATCCGGATATAAGGTCGCTAGAGTACCAAACTGTTCAGCAACGACCAGTGGTGCATGGTTAGGCAACATAATTCCACCTGAACCGACGCGTAAATGCTCTGTATTGGCCAAGATATATCCGAGCAGAACAGCAGTTGCCGAACTGGCAATCCCGTCCATATTATGATGTTCAGCCAACCATAAACGCTCATAGCCTAGCTTTTCAGCATGTTGGGCTAATTCAAGAGAATGTTCGAGGGAGAAGCGAACGGTCTTGTCATCACGGACAGGAACCAATTCCAGAATAGAAAATCGAGTGTTGACAAGATTAGGCATGATGATTCCAGATTAAGACAATTACTGAAAAGCATACGACGTTAAACAGGTTTTGTATATCGATAAAAAACGATATAAATACAAAAATAAAAAAAGCATCCGAAGATGCTTAAAGAGATAACTGGGAAATTAATTAGTAACGTTTACCATTTTTATAATGACCTAAATGACGGCCATTATCAGTATAGCGGTTGTTGTTGTAGCGGTAATCATTGTAACGATAACGATTTGAGCTATAACGACGCTCATCCCGGTCATCATAACGACGGTCTTCACTTACACGCTGGCCTAATACTGAGCCGCCGGCAGAACCTAGCGCCGCACCAATATAACCACCATTTGTACCGCCCATATTCTTTCCAACGCTATAACCTGCTCCGGCACCCAGGGCACCTCCAATAATTGCGCCATTACGGTCGCGCTTATTGCTGGAAACGGCAGCACCGGCACCGCCACCTACAGCTGAGCCAATCATTGCTCCTGTTTGTCCACCCATGTGCTGCCCAATTGCGGCACCTACTACACCGCCTAAAGCGGATGTAATTGCAGTATTGGTTGCATTACCTGCATTAGCTGCTGTCATACCCATGGCTGAGGTTGCTACAACAGCAATCATTAGAGTTTTATAGTTCATGAGTACACCTGTAAATATATCTGAATCTAGTTTCTATAACTTAAAATTAATAGTGCAAACCTGACTCAGCATGAAGATAACGTTATGAAATTGTATTTTGCTTATCCTTAATTTATCCGTAATTGTGCATACCCGTCTTATGCATTAAAAAAGCACCCGAAGGTGCTTGAATCTTGACTGCTATTATTAACGGTGACGACGGTATTTTTTATTCCATTGGCGGGAGTTATAATAACGGCGGTCATCGTCTTTATCTTTAGCAATTTTATTGCCTAAAGCTGCTCCCCCGGCTGCTCCCAGTGCGGAACCGATCAGGCCACCAGTTGAACCACCCATCTGTTTACCCAGGGCATAACCACCTACACCACCTA
This sequence comes from Acinetobacter sp. FL, assembly GCF_040744925.1. Lineage (NCBI taxonomy): Bacteria > Pseudomonadati > Pseudomonadota > Gammaproteobacteria > Moraxellales > Moraxellaceae > Acinetobacter > Acinetobacter sp. FL. The sequence continues at coordinate 1,150,665 of NZ_CP160437.1, forward strand.
CACCACCACCAATCGCAGATTCAGTACGGTTACGTTTATTACTCGCTACGGCTGCACCACCTGCACCACCTAGTGCCGAACCAATCATTGCACCAGTGTTACCACCCATATTTCTACCTAATGCTGTGCCTGCTACACTTCCGAGCGCACTTGCTGCTGCAACACGAGTGGTGTTGTCTGCATACGCATTTACAGTCAACATTGATGTAGTTGCTAAGGCTGCACTTAATAAAACTGTATTTAATTTCATTTTGTTCTCCATGTGCTCAGAACTTTTGAGGCTTATGCTTTCGTTGTGAGAAATGTAACAAAACGATTCGTACTAAATATGGAGAGCTGTCTCTGTATTTATAGTGTTTGGTTTCAGCTTTGTATGCTTTCTATTAAAAACGTCTAAAATCACGGCAAATAACTAGATTTTTAAAGCAAATATGGAAGAATTCTGAAGATTAGCCTCCATATCTCTAAAAAAATTATAGAGGCAAAGTGTTACCTGCCAATAATGATGTCTTTTAAAAGTCAGAATCGGTACACTATGCGCAATTTTCTGATATGGCAGACTGTTTGATCGCTTTTAACAGTCGAATGCTGTTTGACTTGAGACATATTAAAAGATGAAAGAATCGCTACGTTTACGCCTTGATCAGTTATCTGACCGTTATGAAGAGCTGACCGCACTGCTGGCAGATGCTGAAGTTATTTCTGATAATAAACGCTTTCGCAAGCTGTCCCGGGAACATAGTGATCTAACTGAAATTACCGAAGTTTGGGCCAAATATCGTCAGGCTGAAGCAGATATTGAAACAGCTGAAGCCATGCTTTCTGACCCTGACTTTAAAGAAATGGCTCAGGAAGAAATTAGAGAGAACCGGGCCCTGATAGAGTCACTTGAAAGTCAGCTTAATATTCTGATGATTCCAAAAGACCCAAATGATGCCAATGCCGCATATCTGGAAATTCGTGCTGGAACAGGCGGTGATGAGGCGGCAATTTTCTCTGGTGACCTGTTCCGTATGTATAGTAAATATGCGGAATCATGTGGATGGCGGCTTGAAATTCTCTCTGAGAATGAAGGTGAACATGGCGGTTATAAAGAAATAATCTGTCGTGTCGATGGTGATGGTGTTTATGGTCGCATGAAATTTGAAAGCGGTGCACATCGAGTACAGCGTGTACCAGCCACAGAATCCCAGGGGCGGGTACACACTTCAGCATGTACTGTAGCGATACTTCCTGAAGTAGATGTGGATACCACAGTAGACATCAATCCGGCTGATTTACGTATTGATACTTATCGTGCATCAGGTGCCGGTGGTCAGCACATTAATAAAACTGACTCAGCTGTACGTATTACCCATATTCCTACTGGCACAGTAGTTGAATGTCAGGAAGAGCGTTCGCAGCATAAGAATAAAGCCAAAGCGATGTCACTTCTGGTTTCACGTTTAGAGAATGCTAAACGTGCTGCGCAAGAATCTGCCACTTCTGAAATGCGCCGTGATCTGGTGGGTTCGGGCGACCGCTCTGAACGTATTCGTACCTATAACTATCCGCAGGGACGGATGACTGATCATCGTATTAATCTCACATTGTACAAGCTAGATGCCATTATGGAAGGTGATCTAAATGAGCTTTTAGATAGCTTGCATCGTGAATATCAGGCTGATCAGCTGGCAATGCTGGCACAGGAAAATGGCGGCTAATGAAACTTAGTGAGGCCTTGACGGTTCGGGGTATACCAGACAGCTATGAACGTCAGGAAAATATCTGGCTACTTGAACATATTCTAAATATAAAAATGTTTGAGTTCAGGTTCCGTCAGGATAAAGAGCTGACGGCCGAGCAGCAGCATGCTTATCTGGCTGCATTGGCTCGACTGGAAGCCGGCGAACCTCTCGCATATATTCTTGGTTCACAGCCATTTTGGACACTTGATCTGAAAGTGACCCGAGATACACTGGTACCACGGCCAGATACTGAAGTACTGGTCGAAACTGCTTTGATGCTGGACTTGCCTGAAGAAACCAATATGGTGGATTTAGGCACAGGTACAGGTGCCATTGCTCTGGCGCTAGCCTCAGAAAAACCTCACTGGTCGGTTCTGGCTACTGATGTTTATATGCCCACCCTTACAGTTGCCCGTGAAAATGCAGATAAACATGGTTTACAGCAGGTAGAGTTTGCTTGTGGAGCCTGGTTTGCAGCATTGAACCAGTTACCTGAGCCTATGTTTGATTTAATCGTATCCAATCCACCGTATATCGATGCAGAAGATCGACATATGAAATATCTGGCCACAGAGCCAGTACGGGCTCTCGTTGCGCTTAAGCAAGGTCTGGCTGATTTGGAGACGATTATTGAGCAGGGTAAAAGCTGGTTAAGACCGAAAGGCTGGATTGTACTGGAGCATGGGTATGAACAAGCAGAAGCCGTACGCTCTTTCTTTGAGAATAAAGGGTTCGAGTCGGTTCGTACTGTAAAAGACTATAATGGCAATGATCGAGTTACATTGGGTCAGCTAATCTGATCGAAACTTATTTATATCGGGGCTTCATTAGGAGCCTTTTATTTACTGGTCATAATTTTGCTAACCTAAGCCTTAGCTTTCTATAAATTTCATCAAGTGGCCTGTTGTTTTTTCGGTATCCTGAGCAGGATAATTACGAAAATTACAGGAGTGGGAAACAATATTTAACGCCATCTCTCAGCCGATAAAAAGTATTGCCATTCTATTTTAACTATTTAAAGCTGTTTTAAGTAGATGACAGAAACTAAAAGAGATTTATATAATTAATAGATAATTAAAGTTATCCCGCAAGCTATAAAAGAAATTTCTTCGCTGACCACAGACTGTTTTTATGGTCATTCTCTTTAAAGTGCAAGTTAGAGCTTGCTCCGATTCTGTCGATAAGTACCCGGACTGACCCCTGTCCACTTCTTGAAGGCACGGTGAAAAGCACTGGCATCATGAAAGTCAAGTTGTTCACTAATATCTTGTAATGAAAGATCAGTATGGGTCAGATATTCAATGGCTATATCACGGCGGATATCATTTTTTAGCTGCTGATAGCTTACACCTTCATATTTTAAACGTCGATGCATAGTGGTTTCTGACAGATTAAAGCGAGCAGCAATGTCGGTAAGTTCCGGCCACTCTGCTGGTATAAGCTCACTTAAGTATTTACGAATACTAAAGCTTAAGGAATCAGGATTTTTATAACGAACCAGAAGATTCTGGGGAGTATGCTTTAAAAAATCGTACCAGGCATTTTTATCTTTCTTAATTTTTATTTCGAGATAATGCCGGCTAAACTCAATCCGGTTTTGAGAAGCGCCATAGTAGATTTTTTCACAGAACCGAACTCGATAGTCCTGATCATCTAGAGGCTGCATGCACCGCAGTTCAATTTTATCCAATATTACACGCTGGCTACTCAACCAGCATATTAAGCCATGTACTAGCATCAGATAAGTCGCATAACTGAACATCCGTTTAACTGGACCTTGATCATGCAGCACCAGATAAGCTTTATCTTGTTCAAGCTGAAGCTCAACCTGTAAATTATCCAGTATAAAGTTCAGAAACTTCAGCATATCCTGAACTGCTTTTTCAAGTGTCTCCGCCTGTAGTAGCATTTTACTGAGTAACTGATAACTACCACGACGCATGGGATGGCTATCCATCCCGAAGAACTCATCATTCATGTGATCAGCCAGTGCAGTCCAGAGACGGGCATATGCTGAAACCGGAATACGTGCTTTGGCTGAGTGCAGAATTTCAGGTGCTATTTCTGCTTTTTGCAGAATGAGCCGGGTATCAAGTCCACGGCTATAGGCCACCATCAAGGCTTCATGAACCAGACTGACGGATATCGTTCCTTTGCTTTCTTCTAAATCTGTCCGGTCCATTATATTTTCACTTGATCCCATCATGAATAATTGTTCGTAGAGCAGTTGGCAGATTGCCCAAAACTGGCATCCCAATTGCACAATTTGGAAATTGTACTGTAAATAGAGAGCCATTACCCTGCATTTAACTAAACGTTTTATTTGAAAAATATCGACAGCCGGATCGAAAAATATGAAAACTCAGGGAAAAGTATTTGTTATTACGGGTGGTGCTTCAGGCTTGGGTGCTGCCTCAGCACGACAATTGACCGGACAGGGTGCGCAAGTAATTCTGGTCGACATGAATCAGGATGCCGGTGAGCAGATGGTTCAGGAACTGGGACAAAAAGCCCAGTTTGTAAAACTCGATGTCACAGATGAGTCCACTGTCCAGCAGCTTTTTATCAATATCTCACAACAGTTTGGTGCATTGCACGGCTTAATCAACTGTGCCGGGATTGCACCTTCAGCCAAAATACTGGGGAAAAATGGGCTACATGAGCTCGCTCTGTTTCAACGTGCTTTGGACATCAATGTAACTGGTAGTTTTAACATGCTGCGCTTTGCAGCAGAGTTAATGTCCAGAAACTCTATTGAAGAAGGGGAGGAAGAGCGCGGTATTATCATTAATACGGCATCTGTAGCGGCATTTGAAGGACAGGTCGGGCAGGCTGCATATTCGGCCTCTAAAGGTGCTGTGGTGGCTATGACCTTGCCGCTGGCCCGTGAATTGGCACAACACGCTATTCGGGTCATGACTATTGCGCCAGGTATCATGGAGACTCCAATGCTACAAGGCCTGCCAGAGAAAGTGCAGGAAGCATTAGGACAAATGGTACCGTTTCCACCACGATTAGCTAAACCCGCAGAGTTTGCCAAACTGGTTGCTCATATTGTTGAAAATACCTATTTGAATGGGGAAGTAATTCGTCTGGACGGTGCAATCCGTATGGCTGCCAAATAATACAAGGAAGTAAGCTGATGATTTTAACTGCCGAGCAACGTATGGTTCAGGACATGCTTCGTGATTATTCACAGCAAAAACTGAAACCCACTGCTGCCCACCGTGATAAAACGCATGAATTTCCTGCTCAGGAACTTAAAGAGCTGGCTGAGCTGGGTGCTTTTGGTATGGCGATACCAGTTGAATGGGGTGGAGCTGGACTTGACTATATTTCACTGGTGCTTGCTCTAGAGGAAATAGCGGCAGGTGATGGTGCAATTTCAACCATCATTAGCGTACAGAATTCATTGCCTTGTGGTATTACCTATGCATATGGCACTGAGGCACAAAAGCAGGAGTATCTGACCCGCTTCGCCTCAGGTGAATGGCTGGGCTGCTTTTGTCTGACTGAACCGCATGTTGGTTCAGATGCAAGTGCTATCAGTTGCCGTGCTGAACGTGACGGTGATGAATGGGTCATTAATGGCACCAAACAGTTTATTACCTCAGGTAAACATGCACAGGTTGCGTTGGTTTTTGCAGTTACAGATAAAACCGCAGGCAAAAAAGGTATCTCGTGCTTTTTAGTACCGACTCATATACCTGGTTATGTGGTCGCAAATATTGAGGATAAAATGGGACAGCATGCCTCAGATACGGCCACAATTATTTTTGAAAACTGCAGGATTCCTGCGGAAAATTTGCTGGGTAAGGAAGGAGAAGGTTACAAGATTGCACTTTCGAATCTGGAAGCAGGCCGTATAGGAATTGCAGCGCAATCTGTAGGAATGGCGCGTGCTGCTTTAGACGCTGCTGTACAGTATGCGAATGAACGTAAGGCTTTTGGTGTAGAAATTGTGCAGCATCAGGCAGTGGCTTTTCGTCTAGCAGATATGGCTACACAAATTGAAGCAGCCCGGCAGCTGGTTTTTCATGCAGCTAGTCTGAAAGATGCTGGTCTGCCGTGTTTGAAAGAAGCCTCAATGGCGAAACTGTTTGCCTCTACCATGGCAGAGCGGGTCTGTTCAGATTCTATACAAATTCATGGGGGCTATGGCTATGTAACTGATTTTCCGGTCGAGCGTATCTATCGGGATGTTCGGGTTAGCCAGATTTATGAAGGTGCATCAGATATTCAGAGACTGGTGATTGCACGCGAAGTCACGAAAATCTGAAACTCCACCTCTTTTTAGATTAAAAACTATCATGATCAGCCTGGATAATTTGATTCATAGGCTGAATATGGCAGCTTATTTGACAGTTTTGGAAATTGTCACCAAAACCTGCAAGCTTTATTTTAAGTAAATCAAATTTATATAGAAGCTGAAGTCTCAAAAACTGAAGCAGTGACATAACAATAAAAATAGAGCTATGGCGGATCACAAGTGATCTGTGGCCTTACAGGAACAAGAGGTCATCGGGATGAAGACACTAGAACAGGCATATCAGGATTTTGATCTGCAACAGGTAATTCAGCAACAACTTGTGGGTACGCCTGAAGCTGTCAACGCCTATATAGAGTGTTGTGAGCGTTATACGGGTTCTAACCGTATTGCCCTGTACTGGCAAGGTAAAGACGGCCAAAAGGCCGAGTACAGTTTTGATCAGCTGGCTCAGGCGTCAGGCCAATTGGCAAATTATTTCAAATCATTAAATATTCAGCCGGGAGACTGTATTGCAGGGCTAATGCCAAGAACAGTGGAATTACTGATTACAATTTTAGCCACATGGCGTATTGGGGCAGTCTATCAGCCACTATTTACTGCATTTGAATCTAAAGCAATTGAGCACAGATTAACCACAGCCAATACTCGTCTGGTAGTGACTCATCACGAACAGCGAACCAAACTAAAAGGAATTAGTATTCCATCAATTCTTACAGTCAATCTTGAAGAACATTCTGTGCCTCATCTGGAGAATGAAAGAGATTTTTGGCAAATACTCAAGCAGTATCCTGAAGACTGTCCAGCGACTATGCGCAGCTTTGAAGATGATTTCCTGATGATGTTTACCTCAGGCACAACTGGTCTGGCCAAGTCTGTGCCGGTTCCGCTAAAAGCAATGGTAGCGTTCAAAGGTTATATGCAGCATGCTGTCGATTTGCAAGAACAGGATTCATTCTGGAATCTTGCTGATCCGGGCTGGGCCTATGGACTGTATTATGGTGTTACAGGGCCATTAAGCCTAGGTCATAGTATTATTATGGATGAGCGAGGTTTTACGGTAGATCATGCATTGGAAGTCATTCGCAAGTATCGGGTCAGTAATCTGACTGGGTCGCCTACGGCATTTCGCATGTTTTTTGGATTCAAACACAAATTTGACGAGAAAATCAGTGAGCATCTACGTGTGGTCAGCAGTGCTGGTGAGCCTTTAACACCAGAAGTCATTCACTGGTTTAAAGATAGTTTGGGGGTCAATATCTATGATCAATACGGCCAAACTGAACTGGGTATGGTAATTGCCAATCATCATGGCCTGGAGCATCCTAAAAAGGTGGGTTCTGCTGGTTATGCCATACCCGGGCACCGTTTTGTAGTATTGGACTCGCAACATCAGGAACTCGGCGAGGGCGGTATTGGAATTTTGGGACTTGACTGCGAGCAGTCTCCCTTATTCTGGTTTAAAGGATATGACGGGCATAATCGTAAAGCCTTTGCTGGAAAATATTATTTGACAGGCGATACAGTCAAGCTAAACGAATTGGGTGGAATCGATTTTATTGGACGTGCTGACGATGTAATTACTACATCGGGATATCGGGTAGGTCCGTTTGATGTAGAAAGTACCCTGCTTGAGTGCGAAGAGGTACTCGAATCTGCGTCGTGGGTAAACCTGATCCTGAACGCACTGAAATTGTCAAAGCGTTCGTGGTACTTAAAGATCAGTATATGGCTTCTGAGCTACTTAAAGATAAATTACAAACCTATGTGCGTTCGCGTTTATCTAAACACGCTTATCCTAAAGAAATCGAATTTGTAAGTCAGCTACCAAAAACATCGAGTGGTAAAATACAGCGCAACCTGTTAAAACAACAAGAAATTTCTCAAATGGAAAAGAGAAAAGTGGGTTAAGGCATAAGATATTAAAAAAGCACCTATTCAGGTGCTTTTTATACATTGAGACTGATTAAATTTTGTATTCTCAATGCTCTACATGGTTACAGGTCAAGACGCTTATGTTCAGAGTCAGGCTCCTCTGTCTTACCGGTAATGTTACCTTTTAAGACTTTTAAAAGATGTGTAACCTTATTGTCAGTGACATTCCAGTATTCTGCACTAACTGCCTTGGCAACAAGTACACGCACACTTGGGTCATCCTTGCCATCAAACCAGTTTTCTGCCCATGGGTTCCATAACTTATCAATTAAAGCGCGATCTGTACTGATTTCTCCGTGTGCACTGATGGATACATAAATATCATCAGAGGGTTTGGAAAAAGCCAATCCAAGCTGATTACGGCCTGCCTCAACTGCCTGCACAATATCATTGGTATCTTTTAAAATAAAATAGACATTCTGGTCTTCATCCATACGTTCTGAGTTCAGCATAGTCATTGGCTGAGCATGAATTTCATGAGTTTCAGTCTGATGACTGATCATTGCAAAACGTACATCTTTAATAAGTTCCCATAATTTTTCACGATTTTCATGTTCTGTCATAACGATTCTCCTAATGTTAAGGTTTTCTTTAATTTAAATGATTTAATCTTGAGAACCTGTTCAGATTAAAACGATTTTTAGGAAAATAAGTCGTTGTCTCACTTAACTTATACATTTCAACAATGAAAGAACTCATCAATAAACAGAAAGTACATAACTAGAGTCTGAGAAGCTTTTAGATGGGGAAATTATGGTTAACATAACGATCTATATTCTGGGAGCTGTTATAGCTTTACTATAAAATCAGCAGTTAAAACTATGAAAGATTCAGGATAGAATTACACACGCCGCAGAGCAGTCAGGGAAATGTAAGGTGATAAAACAAGATAACTGTCAGGAACTGAGTGATAATGAAATGCACTTGTACAGCCGCCAGATTTTACTCGATGGCTGGGATATTGACGCGCAGGAAAAACTCAAGCTGGCAAATGTCTTGATTGTTGGGGCAGGCGGGATCGGTTGCACCTCTGCCGAGTTGCTGGCACGGGCAGGCGTAGGTAAAATTACCGTAATTGATGCTGACACCGTGGAAATCAGTAATTTGCAGCGACAGACTGCTTTTTTGCCACAAGATGTCGGTTTTTATAAGGCTGAAATACTGGCGAAACGTTTAAAAGAGATCAATCCCTATATTCTGGTAGAACATGTTAATCAACGGCTTGATGCAGAAAATATAGTTGATTTAATTGCCAGACAGGACTTGGTTCTGGACGGATGCGATAATTTCTCTACTCGCTATCTGGTAAACCAAGTGTGTTATATACAACAGGTTCCTTTATTGAGTGCTTCAGCCATTGGCTTTCAAGGCCAGCTTTTTATGGTAGAAGGTAACTCTGCCTGTTATGAATGTATTTTTCCTAAAGGCCAGCATACGGATGAAAGTTTGCGCTGTGCTGATTCGGGAGTCTTGGCCACTACACCGGTAATGATGGCGTCATTACAAGCGCATCATGCTTTATTATATTTAGGTTTAAATCTTTTACCATTACGAGAAAAACTTTTACTCTGGGATGGTTTGAGTATGAAACAACGTATACTTAAATTTGAAAACGATACAAATTGTTCAGCCTGTCGAGCAAAAAGCCCTTTAAACTAGGGTGTATTTGTTAAAATCTCTCTCATTATTCTTGTATTTATAAGCTATGAAAAAAAATATATGGTTTGAAAGCATGCGGTCTGTAGCCCGTATAGGTGAAACTGCAGTAATCGCAGCCAAGACAGGCATTAAATATGCCACCGCGGCTGAAAAGCCCAATAATGCTAAAATGATGCGTGAAACTTTTGAATCCTTGGGTTCTACCTATATTAAACTTGGCCAGTTTATTGCCAGTACACCTTCACTTTTTCCACGTGAATTTGTTGAAGAATTTCAGGGTTGTCTGGATCAGACCCCTACTTTGCCTTTTTCTTATATTCAACAGGTTCTGGCTTCAGAATTTGCAGATCGTGACTTGTCTGAAATTTTTGCTTCAATTGATGAGACACCACTGGCATCTGCGTCTATAGCACAGGTTCATGCCGCCAAACTTAAAAGTGGTGAAGATGTGGTGATCAAAGTACAAAAGCCCGGTGTGGAAACCATTTTGTATACTGATCTGAATGTTTTACACTGGGCCACCAAACTTTTGGAAAAAGTCGTACCCAAGGTCAAGTTTGCTTCACTGGCTGATATTGTTGATGAGATCAAGACACGTATGGTACGTGAAGTTGACTTTATTGAAGAAGCACAAAACCTCGATGATTTTATTGAGTATTTGAAAATCAGCCAAAATCAGGCTGCTACAGCACCAAAGGTTTATCATCAGTATTCTACCCGCCGTGTATTGACTATGCAGCGTCTGTATGGCGTACCTCTGACTGATTTTGAGGTGGTGAAAAAGTATGCTAAAGACCCGTCACAAGTGCTGATTACAGCTATGAATACCTGGTTTGGCAGTTTGATGCTCTGTAAGAGTTTCCATGCTGACTTGCATGCAGGTAATCTGATGCTGCTAGAAGATGGCCGGGTAGGTTTTATTGATTTTGGTATAGTCGGACAGTTAAAACCTGAAGTCTGGACAGCCTGTATTGCTTTTATGGATGCGTTGCAGCATACCAATTATCAGGCAATGGCAGAGAATATGCTAAATATGGGCATGACTGACCAGCAAATTGATGTACAGGTTTTAGCAGCGGATCTAGAGCGTTTATTTAGCGGGGTCTTACTGGCAGACCCACAAGAAATACTGTCTTCTAACCCGGCAGACTTAAATGACATCATGATGGATATGGTGGCTGTTGGTGAGCGGCACGGTATTCGGTTCCCGCGTGATTTTGCACTACTATTCAAGCAGATGCTATATTTCGACCGTTTTATGCGTGTTCTGGCGCCATATACTGATATTTATGCGGACCAGCGTCTGCAAATGGTGCAGAATATGGATCCGAATTTATTGCTTAAACATTAATTAAATAAGTCAGGTCATTATGGATGCAATTATCATTGAGGGATTAAAGGTCGAAAGCGTCATCGGTTGCTTTAACTGGGAGCGCCAGATTACCCAGCCTTTACTGGTGGATCTCACGATCCACAATGACCTGAGCCGTTCAGCAGCCAGTGATGAGCTGCAAGATACACTTAATTATGCTGAAATCTGTGAGCTGACTACACAGGTCATCAAGCAGGCACAACCAAAACTGATTGAACATGCGGCGCAGTTAGTAATTGAAAAACTTTTTACTACCTTTTTTAGTATTGAATCTATTATTATTACGGTCCGCAAGCCTGCCATTATCGCGCAAGCAAATTCTGTAGGAATTCGTCTTGAACGCCACCGTAACATGCTATCTACTGGCTCTGGCCAGTAATCAACAGCCTCATCAATATTTCCAGTTTGCACGTTCCGCACTGGCACAGTTAGGACGGGTTCACTGGTCTAAAGTTTATCTGATTCCCTGTCGGGATAGTATTGGTGCAGATTACTGGAATGCTGCCTGTCTGCTTGAAAGCCAGTTAAGTACGAAGCAGATGCAGCAATGGAGCAAAGAGCTGGAACAGCAGGCCGGGCGTATCCGGCCTTCTCATTGTATTACTCTCGATGTAGATGTAATTGCATGGGGGAATAACTTGCAACAGTTAAACTTTAATTCTAGAAAGATGCCTCTGCCGCTGGATGTCAGAATTCCACTGCAGGATGTCGGGGTAAAATTACAGCCACAAAAAATCCAGCATCCGTATCCCTGCTGGAATATCGATATGCTGGATTAAAGTAGTTTTATATATCAGAAGACTAAATATTCCTGTGATTTAAAACTAAAGGACAAAGCATTAAATGTAGTAACTGGTTTTAGTCATCAGTTTAGAAATTGCTGTCATGGTCATCCGGACTGGATAAGGCAGATCAACCCCTCCGGCATTCAATGCAGTATCCCGGTGATGCAATTCATCTTCGTTCATCTGTTCCAGAATTTTTCGTGAACGGTCATCTTGGGCCGGTAACTGGCGAAGATGATCTTCCAGATGTAGACTGACCTGACGTTCAGTTTCGGCAACAAAGCCCAGACTATATTTATCACCTGCAATACCGGCAAGTGCGCCCATACCAAATGAAAGGCTGTACCAGACCGGATTAAGCAGGCTGGTGTGGCTATCAAGTTCCTTTAAACGGTCTTCACACCAAGCAAGATGATCCTGTTCCTCAATGGCCGCCTGTTCCATTTCCCGGCGCACATTTGGCAGCTTGGCAGTCAGTGCCTGACCATGATAAAGCGCTTGGGCACATACCTCACCACTGTGATTCACACGCATTAGACCAGCTACATGGCGGGCATCACTTACAGTCAGATGGGTATCAGAACTATGGGCGGGATTATCACGTTGGGCTGTAGTTGCGCCCGGAACCAGACTTCTTAGGGCCTGATCAAAAGATTGAATAAGACGGTCCATACCGGTGTAATGACGCATGGTTAATCCTCCAGGGAGTTTTGAGTATTTTCAAGCATCGGTTTTAGCCTGATCAACAGCCAAATGGTAAAAATAGCACTCAGTACCGCAGTGATGACAAAAAGTATTTTAATATCAATTTTAAGTATGCTTAAGATTAAAATAGAAAAGATGGCGGAACTTACCATAAAAACAGCATTTAATATGTTATTTGCTGCGACCACCCGTGCCCGGTGTGAGCGAGGTGAATAAGCCTGCATCATGGCATACAGTGGAACAATATAAAAACCGCCACTGATACCCAGTAAAGTGACTGCCAGCATGACATGATAATAAACCCAGCCCTGATGGAAAAAATCACTCAAACTCAGCATTTCACCAGTACGTTCGGGTACAAACATCAAGCTGCCAGCAAGATAAAGTGCAAATATAGTCAGACCTACTGCGCCCACAGGCACCATTTTGATATTGACCTCACCACCACCAATCTTGCGGCACAGTAACGAACCGACTCCAATGCCTACAGAGAAAAAGGTTAATAACAGGCTGACCACATTTTCAGAAGCGTGCAGATTTTGCTGGGTAAGCTGAGGAATTTGGGTCAGGTAAGTAGCACCATAAAACCAGTACCATGAGTTGCCAAGCAAAATAGTAAAAATTAATGGCAGACTTTTAGCATATTGAATTGTTTGGAAACTGGTTCTAAAAAAATTCCAGTCAATCTGGAGATCAGGGGCAGATACTTTTTGAGGTAAAATAAAACGGCTGGTTAAATAGCCTAAGCAAGCAATAACTACTACTGTCAGGCTGATCCAAAATAGATTGCCTTGAGAAATTGAGATTACGGCGCCGCCTAAAATCATGCCCATTAAAATCGCGATAGAGGTGCCGGACTGAAACAGGGCATTACCAGACATTAACTCTTGTGGTTTTAAGATTTCAGGCAGAATCGCGTACTTAATTGGACCAAAAAAGGTCGAGTGAGTGCCCATCATAAATAGTGCAAGCAACAATAACCATAGGTTACCCATCAGAAAGCCTGCACTGCCAATTAGCATGATCATAATCTCGAGAATTTTAATCATACGAACCAGGCGTGAGCGTTCATAACGATCTGCAATTTGTCCGGCAGTTGCTGAAAAAATAAAGTAAGGCAAAATAAATAACAGGGCAGCTAAATTATTTAGGGTACTGACCGGCACACCTTGCTGGTGAATCCACCCATAAGTAATAACTAATAATAATCCCTGTTTATAAATATTATCATTAAGGGCCCCGAAAAATTGAGTTAAAAACATCGGCAGAAAGCGGCGCGAGTGAAGAAGATGTTCTGGTTTTTCCATGGGCAATAAACTTCATTAGTTTTATTAAGAAATGTGTGTAAATAGTAAAACTCTAAGTAATTTCATGTATGATATTTTTAACCGTTGAGCCATGAAAAACGAACTGTTTTGCCTGATTTCCGGTTTATTTATTAGGAAATTTTTCCACTAAAATAAATTTAGAGTTTTACATGCCTGCAAAAATTAACTTTAAACAGTCAGCTCTGACCCGGTCAATACACCGTATACTGAAAATAAATCATATCAATAAACTGGTCTATACAAATGTATTTTTAAGTATATTTACTGCCTCTGTCTATGCACAAGAGGAACCTATCCCGACTTACCGGCCAGAATCCAAGCCAGTATTAACCAGTCGTAGTGAGGCAAAAGGCCAGCCTGAAGATGATCAGGATGAGATAGCCGCTGCACCTTCCATGACAGAACAAGAATTACAAAAAGTAGTTGAAGAAAAGAAAGAAGAAATAACGCAGGATCGGAGCGTAAATCAGGACAGCTTAAGATTGCTGGAGCAGCAGACAGATCAGGATACTAAATCAGCCTTTAAACCCATAGAGTTTGAAGATCTTGAAGAGTATCCGGTCGAGCAGATTGACCAGAGTATGGCCAATGAAATTTACCGTGTCGCAGAAGAGGCAAAATCAGAGGCTCAAGCATTTCGTGCAGGTTTAAACCGTGCTCCGGAAACGGCTATTCCTGAGGCAAGCCAGCAGGAGCTGACGGCCATTAACCAGGCACCTGTAAATGTTGACCAGTTAATGCAGCAAATTCAGTCAGATCGTGCAATTGTAGCAGAAATCAACGAATCAGGTCGTACATTATCTGCACTGGATACCGGAAAAACTACGCCTAAAGATGCTGAAAAACCGAATATCTTCAAACGAGCCTTGTACCGGATTCGTCCGCCACGAGATATGAGTACAGCAGAAACAGTGCCACGGATTACCGCGACTGTTGAGGGTGCTCCTCCAGAGCTGGCTGCCAATATACGAGGAAAACTTTCCAGTTTTACCCAAGAGTCATTTGAGGACTTTAATAGTGCTTTACCACAATTACGCAGTCTCTCAAATCAGGCTGCGCAGGCGGTGGGTTACTATAACTCGACCTTTCGCTTTGAAAAAGTAAGTGATAGCCGGGTACGGGTATATGTCCAGCCGAATGAGCCGGTACGTATTACCGAGCAGGATATTGAAATTTCTGGGGAAGGTAGTGAACAGCCACAATTTCAGGTTATCGAGCTTATTCCCGATCAGGACGTTGGTGATATTTTTCATCATGGACTTTATGAAGAGACCAAACGCCGTATCACTGATGCAGCTAGCAATAACGGTTATTTCGATGCTTACTGGCGCCTGCATGATGTCAAAATCAGTCAGCCGCAGAATACGGCAGAAATCAATTTGCGTTATGAAACTGGTGACCGATATAGCCTGAAGAAACCTGTATTCCAGATGAGTGATCCTTCCAAACCCTTTCCGCTGGATGATGATATCTTACAGAGTATGGTTCCCTGGAAAGAAGGTGATGACTATACTTCTTGGCGTATTAACACGCTGGCAAACAACCTCACCAATGCGCGCTATTTTAACTATACCTTGGTCGATGCAGTAAAGCCGGATCCGATAGAAAAACCGCTCGAACTTCCGCCAGATATACAGACCCTGCTTGACCAGCAGCAAATTTCTGAACAGACATTAACACAGGATCAGCAACGTAATAAAAGTACTTCTGCGCAGGAAGTTACCCAGAACGTAGTCGATGAAAAACAGTTTGCCGGCACACAGCCAGATATACAACAAGTCTCACTGGCCCGCGAGCAACAGCAGGTCCAGGATGAGCGGGAAGCACAGCAGGAACAGTTACGTGAGCAGGCCCGTGCAGAAAGAAGCATTCCGGTTCTCATTACTTTAAATGCCGATAGTTTAAATAGTGTTGAAACTGGTATTGGTTATGGTAGTGACACAGGCGCGCGCCTGCGTACCCAGTATCGTCGTGCCATCGTGAATCGGCGTGGTCATGCTTTTGACAGTAATCTGGAAGTATCTAAAATCCGTCAGGCGCTTGATGGCCGTTATACGATTCCATATAACCATCCAACTGACGATTATATTAACCTGGTTGGTGGATATGAGCGTGAAGAGCGGGAAGATGTCGGTAAAGGCCTTAATCTGGATATTGAGTCAGCAGTTGCAGGCATAGACCGGATTATCAAAAATCCGCGAGGCCAGTGGCAACATACTTTTGGGGCCCGTTACCGTTTAGACCGGCTGAACCAGCGTGGAAATATCGTATCAGACAGCATACCAGATGCATTCCAGATCCCCGGTTCAAATCCTGAACAGCAGTCTTTACTATTTGGCTATGAAACCTCACGTCTTGACAGCGATGCACGGGTAAATCCAACTCGTGGTTTTAGACAAACCTATAAAGTGGAACTGGGTAGTAAAACCTTACTTTCTGATGCTGATATGGCACTGGTTAATGCTGGCTGGCGCTTTATTTATTCGCTAGGTGAAAATAATGATCATCAGTTCGTGGGGCGTGCTGATGTTGGTTATATTTTTACAGAAGATTTTGATCAGGTTCCCTATAATATTCGGTACTTTACCGGCGGTGACCAGAGCATTCGGGGCTTTGATTACAAGAGCCTGTCACCAGAAGTGTTTGGTTATAAAGTAGGTGGCCAGGCTTTAGCAACGACATCGCTAGAATATAATTATCAATTTAAAGATGGCTGGAGAGCAGCAGTATTTGCTGATGCTGGCAATGCTTATGATAAAGATTTTAATACACCGACCGCTTATAGCGCCGGTTTGGGTATCCGCTGGAGTTCACCGGTAGGACCGATACGTCTGGATGTCGCCGCAGGGCTTTCAGATGATAATATACCTATCCGGTTACATTTTTTTATTGGCCCACAACTTTAATAAATATATAAAATTTTCTCGGGAATATTATGGCTGATGCAGAACAGCGGGTAAATTCACCCGCTCCAGCACCTAAAAAAAATCATCGTAAACGTGTAATTCGTAGTGCACTTTTTGCTTTATTGATTGTGATACTGCTTTTGGCATCCGCATTGGGGATTATGTTTTCTACAGACCGCGGCAGTAAATTTTTACTGGACCGGGTGCTGGAGCGACAGACCTTTATTGTATATGAATATGAAGGTGGGAACTTACTGCGCGGCATTACACTGCGTAATATTCTGGTTAAGGTGAAACAGGTCGATGTAAAAATTGACCGCGCCGAGATTACTTTGGGATGGCGGGCAATACTGCAAAAAGAACTGCATTTGAATTATGCCGACGTGCGTAATTTACAGGTGATTAATAATAAACCTTCTGATGGTAAACCATTTGAATTTAAAGATATTAAACTTCCTTTTGTACTTCGGGTAGATAATGGAACAGTTGACCATTTACTGATTAAAACCACCACCTCTGCAGTGGATTTTTATAATATTGAATTAAATGATGCTCTTTGGTCAGGTACTGAGCTGAACTTCGAGCGTTCACGTATGGATATGGGCTATTTAAGTCTGCGCAATGCAACAGGCCGGATTATCTTTTCAGGTAATTATCCATTAAATGCCATTGGCGATTTGAATATTCCCGCTTTAAGAAATAACCTTAATATTCATGATATTAAAATAGTAGCTAAGGGCAGTCTGGATAGTATTCAGGCGGGTGTGGCCACTAATACTCCAGATTTGCTTACTGGCTGGGTGGTCTTGCATCCGGTACGTGAACATGTGCCTATGTTTGGTGAGCTACAGTTGAATAATTATCACTGGCCTTTAATGACCGAGCAGAAACTGTTCAGTGAAAAAGGCGTAGCAAAGTTTAATGGAGATATTAAACAGCTTGATCTAGATATAAATACCGATCTGAGCGGTAAAGATATTCCTAAAGGTCAATATAATGCCTTGATGAATACTGACTTAGTCAATCAGCTTAATATTACCAATTTAAATGGCCAGCTAATGGGCGGTTCAATTAATCTGGCAGGCAGAGTCGGTTGGGACGAACAGGTAACTTGGGATTTAAAAGGCCGTGCAGACCGCCTTAATCCAGATAATAAAATTTTGCCTCAAGCCGTACGAGATTTCTTGCCACCCTCTTTAGATGCAAATCTTGCTTCTAGCGGTACACTGGAAAACGGGTTGCATGCTACTGGTCTTATAGACTTTGACCGTTATGAAACCTGGAATTTGAAACTGGACCAAAAGGCTGGGGAGACAGGGCGTCCACAACCTATGTTGCTGGATGTGCGCTGGAATAATATTGATCGTGCCGTACCTTATGTGGGCTGGTTAAGCAGTGAATCCGGCCGCGTTAATCTAGCCTTGGTCGAAGGTCAGCAGAATATCCATGTGGCAACAGTAGTCCGCCGTAATGAAGAAGGTATGTTGCCACCGGGTCAATATAATGCTCAACTCAATCTGAAAAATAATATTCTCAATGTACCTGCGTTCAGCTATAAGGCAGCTCAAGGTGGTCTGAGTGGGCATGCCAAAGTTTTACTTCCGCATGAGAAGCGTCGGTTAAGCTGGAATGCTTTTATAAAAGCCCAGAACTTTAATCCGCAAACTGTTGTTGCCAGTGCACCTGTCAATTTATTAAATGGTTCAGTCAGCGGTAGCGGCTATGCACGGCCAAACCAGCAGATTATTCAACTTAAGAATATCAATCTGTCTGGTCGACTGGCCCAAAATCAGCAGGAAACTGTGCAGCTCAGTGGTAACAGTAATATTGCCTTGCTATTCCGGGATGAGAAGTCTGGCGGAGGGCTACGCGGTTTTGGTGTAAATTACGATGGTTCGCTTAATGCCTTTAACCAAGGTAAGGGCTTGTTGAAATTACGCATGTCAGGTACACCAGAACTTATACGAATTAAAGAGCTGCAACACAAGGGAATAGCCGGACAAATACAGGCTAATGGTCTGCTTAATTTGAAAAATGGAATAAGCTGGGACCTGAATGCTTCATTAATCCGGTTTAAACCGCACTATTTTGTTTCTAGCGTTAAGGGTGAGTTGTCTGGAAATATCAAGACACAAGGGGTTTGGTCAGATACTTTAAAACGTATTAACCTTCAGAAACTAAATCTTGCAGGATTTATTAATAACCGGCCTGTACGAGGACGGGGCAATCTGGCGGTAGTCATTGACTCCAGAGAGCAAGGTCTTTTGCCTCAGCAGTTTGAAGCTAATAACTTGTTTCTGGCATATGGTAAAAATCAGGTACAGGCAACAGGTAATGCCCAGAACCTGAGAATCAAAATTAATGCGCCTGCATTATATGAGCTATACAGCGGCTTACGTGGTCGTGCTTATGGCTATGTTAATTTACAGGCTCAACCCCGCTTAAGACTGACTACAAATCTGGTAGTGGATAATCTGGCACTGAACAATCTGTTCAGTATACGCAAGCTCTCGGTTCGAGGTGAGTTGCCATCTTCAGATACAGCACCTACAGTTTTGACTGGACGTCTTGAAAACCTGCGCCGTGGTGACCGAGAAATTCGTGAAGGAGTGATTCGGATTGCGGGTACCCGTAAAGCCCATGTGATGACAGCTGAGGCAAATAACCGCCATACTCGTTTTTTTGTACGTTTGGCAGGTGGTTTTAATACACAAAATGACTGGTTAGGCCAGATACAGCAAGGGGATTTCAACTCGACACGTACACATCTGGTTCAGCAGCAAAATGCTCCGGTAATTTATTCGGCTGCGCGTACTGAACTTTATGTTGGGCAGCATTGCTGGGCCAGTCAGCAAAGTCGATTATGTCTGGATCAACCTTTGCGTGTGAGTAAAACCAGAGGCAGTGCCTCACTGGTAACAACTAATCTTGATTTGAATGATTTTGCTGCATTTATGCCGGAAGGTCTGGCAGTTACCGGGAAACTGAATGGGTATGCAAGAGCATCATGGGCGCAAGGAAGTAAACCGAAAATTGATGCGCGGCTGGTTACCCGAAATGGTGAAATCGGTATGGCTGCGGAAGATCCGCAGGAAGTATCGACGGCTGTACGTTATGATGAACTGAGTGTAATTGCCAAGAGTATCAGTGAAGGATTGCAATTACGTCTTGATGTAACCACCCCAGCAATTGGTACAGGTTATGCAAACGTGGTTATTAATCCTTATCAGACCCCGATGCCAATGCGTGGTGAAGTCGCTTTTGACCGGATTCAGCTCAGTGTACTTAAGCCATTTATTCAGGATGTGCGTTCACTTAGTGGTACTTTATCACTTGCCGGAAAAATTGGTGGTTACTTAACCCAGCCAGAATTTAATGGAGATCTACGCTTAAAAGACGGCGCTATCAGCATGATTTCACTGCCAGTAAATCTGACCAATATCCAAGTTTATTCAGCTATCCGTCAAGATCAGGCCACCATTAATGGTGCTTTCAACAGTGGCCGTGGAGTAGGCTCTTTAACGGGTAGTGTGGACTGGCGTAATGATCCGAGAATTCAACTCAGTTTGAAGGGTGAGAATCTGCTCATCCGTCAGGCTCCTCTGGTAACTGCTGTAGTGACTCCGGAAGTATCTTTAGACGTATTGCCAATGAGTAAGCGTTTGACACTTAAAGGTAAGATTGATGTGCCACGCGCGCTTATTTCTATGCCGGAATCCAGTGCGCCAGTAGTAAATGTATCTTCAGATGTTCGTGTAGTACAGGAAGGCCAGGATCAGCTTTCAATCCTGCGTTCAGCCCGACCGTGGGATATCCGTGCCGATGTGCAGGTCAATCTGGGTGATCAGGTGATCTTTCAAGGCTTTGACAGTCGTATTCCACTGTTGGGCCGGGTTTATCTGACCCAGCGCGGTCTGGAGACTGCAATGAATGCTAATGGTGCCATCGGGGTGAGTCGTCAAGTAAAAATTGAAGCGTATGGCCAGCGTCTGGACTTGAATCGGGCAATTGCACGTTTTAATGGTCCTCTATCTAACCCGTCACTTGATGTTGAAGCCAGTAAAAATGTTCAGGGCAGTACTGTCGGGGTACGTGTGACGGGTACAGCATCCAGTCCAAATATCCAGATTTATAATGATGCTGGACTTTCTGAGCAGGAAGCATTAAATGCGATACTTACCGGGCGAATTAATGAAGGTACAACTGGTCTGAATAATGCAGAAGGCTTTAGATCCGATGTAAATAATACAATTGCAGCAGCGGGTATCAGTCTGGGGCTGGGTGGTACACGTGCCTTTACCAATCAGATTGGGCGTACTTTTGGTTTAAGTGGTCTGGCGCTAGATGCACAGGGCACCGGAGATGATACTCAAGTGAGCCTGACCGGTTATATTACGCCTGACCTTTATATCCGTTATGGAGTTGGGGTATTTACACCGGTTAATACACTTACCGTTCGTTACCAGGTGAACCGTCGCTTATATCTGGAGGCGAGCCAGTCGCTAGAACGTGCTATAGATCTATTTTATAACTGGCGTTTTTAATCTGTTTTCAAATATAGACAAACAGGACATTCTTTCGAAAATGTCCTGTTTTTTTGCAAATTCTAAACGGTAAAAGTAAATGAAATTTCAAATATTTTTATCCACTATTTCGTACAATAACTCATTAAATAAGTTATATACTTAATATGAGAACAATAATGAAACCATAATAGAATAATCAGGAGAATGAGTATGCTCGTGATACGAAATCCCGGGGTGTATCGCATGCATCGTGCTGTAGCCATTTTGTATGTCGCAGCTATTTTCATCCTACTATTTTTTGTACTGTATTTTCCGCAGGTGCCTGAAAAGAAATATATTAATCTGGCTTTTATAGTGTTGCTGGTTATGCTGGCACTGGCTCATGTCCGAGCCGCAATTGAAGTCAAATATGGCACAGATTATGGTCGGCGCCTGTCTCGCTTACTTGGTATTATTTTACTTTTTAGTTTTCCCATCGGTACGGCTATTGGTATCTATATATTAATCAAAACGAAAGCACAGTACTGGCAACCTTATAATGCCCGGTACTTAAGTTATGGTGATTAACTCTAAATGATCAGGGCTTCGGCTTTTGAGGGCTAAATGCTCGCTATATAGCATTGAAGTTGGGTATGATACGGGCCAAGAGGAGAGTGCAGATGAAGAAAATTATTGTAATAGGTACTGCTTTACTTTTGGCTGCCTGTAGCGAGAAACCCCCTTTAACGCCTGAGCAGCAGTGGCAAGGCTTTTGTACCAGTCTAGGTAATGCTGCACGTTCAATCATGCTAGACCGCCAGTCTGGGATTGATAAAGCTCGGGCACTGGAGCATGCTAACCGTGTGGAAGATCCACTAATCAAAGAAATGATTCTTAAAATTCTGGATCAGGCTTATCTTCAGCCAAGAGTTGAGGGTAAGCAGGCAAAACTTGATGTACAAGAAAAATTTAAACAGCAGGCCTATGAACAGTGCCTGAGTACACCACATGACCGGATGCCACAATATAAAAAACTATAACTTATATCTAACTTTATAAAATAGCCTAAGTATTTTAAGTAAGATGCTTGGGCTCCTTGGTAGTGCTTAGATTAAATCTTGAAAATAAAACTAGCTTTAAATGTATTTATTGAAAGCAAAATGCACAGTTAATTTTCAGAAATTGCCAACCCGACTAAAGATAATTGGAGAAAAGAATTTTTCTTCACTTTAACCTTCTATACTGTCATCTGACGACGGTCAAAATTTTAGTAGAGACAGAGGCTCAAGATCCAAGACACTTGAGAGATTATATGAATAACATTTAGTTATAAAATAATGGGCATCACAAAGAAACACTTTACTTGCATTAACTTTTATCGGGAATTTTAGTAAAATTTTACAGTCCATATTATTTGTGAAGCTTTGAAGAAGCTGGAATTCACAAGTAATTTTTTAAAAAAGAGGAATTACACCGTGCTAGAAGCTTACCGCCAACACGTTGAAGAACGTGCCGCACTCGGAATCCCACCGAAGCCACTTGACGATACTCAAACAGCTGAGCTGGTTGAATTGTTAAAAAATCCACCTGCTGGTGAAGAAGCATACCTGGTTGACTTGATTGAAAACCGAGTTCCCGCAGGTGTTGATCAAGCAGCTTATGTAAAAGCTGCTTTCTTGGCTGCCGTGGCAAAAGGTGAAGCGACCTCTCCATTAATTTCTAAAGAGCGTGCAGTTTACCTGTTAGGTACAATGCTCGGCGGTTATAACGTAGCCCCTTTAGTTGAATTACTTGATGATGCTGAACTGGCTGAACTGGCTGCCGAAGCACTGAAAAAAACTCTTCTTGTATTTGATGCATTCCATGACGTGGCAGATAAAGCTAAAGCTGGAAATGCAAATGCAAAAGCAGTTTTACAATCTTGGGCAGATGCTGAATGGTTTACTAGCCGTAAAGATGTTCCTGAAGAAATCAAAATTACTGTATTTAAAGTAACAGGTGAAACCAACACTGATGACCTGTCTCCAGCACAGGATGCCTGGAGCCGTCCAGACATTCCATTACATGCAAATGCAATGCTGAAGAATGAACGTGACGGTATCAATCCTGAAAAACAGGGTGAAGTTGGTCCATTAAGCCAGATTAAAGACCTGATCGCTAAAGGCAACCAGGTTGCGTATGTAGGTGACGTAGTTGGTACAGGTTCAAGCCGTAAGTCTGCAACCAACTCTGTGCTTTGGTTCTTTGGTGAAGAAATTCCGCACATTCCAAACAAAAAAGATGGTGGCGTGTGCTTAGGTGGTAAAATTGCTCCTATTTTCTTTAACACGATGGAAGATGCTGGTGCATTACCAGTTGAGATCGATGTTTCTGAAATGAACATGGGCGATGAAATCGTTCTTAAAGTCAATAAAGACGAAGCTAAAGTTACTGCGTTCAAAAACGGCGAACAAATCGCTGAATCTGAACTGAAAACTCCAGTACTTCTAGATGAAGTACGTGCAGGCGGCCGTATCAACCTGATTATTGGCCGTGGCCTGACAGCGAAAGCACGTGAAGCATTGGGCCTTGGTCCTTCTACACTGTTCCGTACACCTGTACAGCCAGCAGATACTGGTAAAGGCTTTACACTGGCCCAGAAGATGGTAGGTCGCGCTTGTGGTCTTCCAGAAGGTGAAGGTGTTCGTCCGGGTACTTACTGTGAACCGAAAATGACGACTGTAGGTTCTCAGGATACAACTGGCCCTATGACTCGTGACGAGTTAAAAGACTTGGCTTGTTTAGGTTTCTCTGCGGACCTGGTCATGCAGTCTTTCTGTCACACAGCTGCGTATCCAAAACCAGTAGACGTACAGATGCAGCATACGCTTCCGGACTTCATCATGAACCGTGGCGGTGTTTCTCTGCGTCCAGGTGACGGTATTATCCACTCTTGGCTAAACCGTATGCTTCTTCCAGATACTGTAGGTACTGGCGGTGACTCACATACCCGTTTTCCAATCGGTATTTCATTCCCGGCGGGTTCAGGTCTGGTAGCATTTGCTGCTGCAACTGGTGTAATGCCTCTTGACATGCCAGAGTCTGTACTGGTGAAATTTAAAGGCAAAATGCAGCCTGGTATCACCCTGCGTGATCTGGTACATGCAATTCCTTACTATGCAATTCAGGCAGGTGACCTGACTGTCGAGAAGAAAGGTAAGAAAAATATTTTTTCTGGTCGTATTCTTGAGATCGACCTGTCAGAAATGGAAAATGACCTGACTGTTGAACAGGCATTTGAACTTTCCGATGCTTCTGCTGAGCGTTCTGCTGCTGGCTGTGCGATCACGCTTTCTGAAGAGAAAGTTGCTGAATACCTTCGTTCAAATATCACCATGTTAAAATGGATGATTTCTGAAGGTTATGGCGATGCTCGTACTATGGCACGCCGTGTTGAAAACATGGAAAAATGGCTTGCTAACCCAAGCTTGCTTAAAGCTGATGCTGATGCTGAATATACTAAAGTATATGAAATTGACCTGGCTGATATCAAAGAACCTATTCTTTGCTGTCCGAACGATCCAGATGATGCAAAACTGCTTTCTCAGGTACAAGGTGACAAGATTGATGAAGTATTCATCGGTTCTTGTATGACCAATATCGGTCACTTCCGTGCAGCGGGTAAACTTCTAGACAAAGTACCTGGTGGTTCTTTATCTACTCGTCTGTGGCTGGCTCCTCCAACTCGTATGGATGAACGTCAGTTAATGGAAGAAGGGTTCTACAACACTTATGGTAAAGCTGGCGCACGTACTGAAATGCCAGGCTGTTCACTGTGTATGGGTAACCAGGCACGTGTAGCACCAAATACTACTGTTGTTTCAACATCTACCCGTAACTTCCCGAACCGACTGGGTCAGGGTGCAAATGTTTACTTGGCTTCTGCTGAGCTGGCGTCTGTGGCTGCTGTACTGGGTAAACTTCCTACACCGGAAGAATATCAGCAGTATGCTTCTCAAATTGATAGCATGGCAGCAGATATTTATAAGTATCTGAACTTTGACCAGATGTCTGACTATACATCTGAAGCAAGCAAGGTTGACACTAAAAAGATCTCTGCTGCTCAATTAACTTAATAAGCGAGAGGGAAAAAGCCGAAAGGCGTTTCCCAAGTGTAAAAGCAATGCTCTGATTTTCTTTGAAAATTAAGATAAGATGAGTTAAAAATAAGGGCTGAGTAATCAGCCCTTATTTTTCGAGTAGATAAATGAACAGTAAAATTAGTCAGATCATTCAGTCCACTCTAAATATTCTAGAAGAAAACAATAGTCATGGTAATAACTTCAATCTATTGAAAATCTGTGGAGTATCAAATAGTGAAGTATTCACCCATACTCCAATTTTGAAAGAGTTATTAGATCCTGAGGGAACACATGGGCAAAAAGATTTATTCTTAAAAAGTTTTGTAGAGTTTTTTAAATTAGATTTTAAGATTAGAGGTAATATTAAAACAAAAAAGGAGCAAAGGTTTAATGATTATGGCCAGATTGATTTAATGATTGAAAATGAAGAGCAGATAATTATTCTGGAAAATAAAATTTATGCTGTCGATCAATCTAAACAATTACAAAGATATTTTAACTTTTGTAAAAATTATGCTAAAAAGCAACCATTATTGATTTATTTAACGCTATTTGGAAATGAGCCAAGTTTTTCTTCATTAGGTAATATTAAAAAAGTTGATAATAAGTATTTAATTCAAACTAATAATGAGTTAATTAATATAAATTTAAGATGTTTAAGCTATAAGATAGATATTATTTCATGGCTTGAGGATATTAAGTCTCAATTTAATCATCTAACAAATCTTCAGTCAGCTCTTAATCAGTATATTAATTTACTCAGAATGTTGACTAATGAGCTGGTAACTGTAAATAAAGAATTAAAAAATATGTTATTAGAAATGACACCGAACGAACTTCAGGCGATTAAGCAAATCTCTAATCAATTTAACAGTAGTAATTATAGAGGAGACTTACTTTTTAAATTATTTGCATATTTTGAACATAAATTTATTGAAACAGGAAATTATGAAATATCTCCTGAATTCCAAGATATACATTACACATTTAAAAATTGCCAACAATGGTTTAAGCAGCTTAGTAATATTAATCCAGAAAGTAAAAGGAATGTTATTGGTTGTGTATTAAGAAGCAAAAAAAATCTTCATGTTACTTTTTTGTTTGTAGCAGCTAAAGATAATTTACATTATGGGATCACATTATCAGAAGAGTGTCATCTTAATTTGAATGATCTAGAACATCTACTACCAACATGGGGACAAGCTAAACAATGGAAAAAAATCCCTGAGGGTCTAATTAGCAAAGGTATAGAAAATCTAAGAAATTTTTCTGGTGATGCATTTAAATTATTGGCTGTTAAAGATAATAATTTTCTAGATAATTTCATTAAGGATAGGTTGCAGGAAATGGATATTATTTTAAAGCTATAAAAATAAGAATTTTTTAGTATTATCAAAATCAAATTATTAGTATTCCATATATATGTCAAGTATTAATCTAATTGATAATACTTATACATATATATGTGGAATATTCAGCGGACCTTAAGATAGAAACTTCATAAGTTTAAATATGATGAAATTCCTCGCAGGTGAATAATTTATAACAATCAAGTGAATAAACTATATGACTATATAGATATTAGGCTTAAAAAAGAGAGCCACTCGGAAATTTACTGATTTTTTAGAGTTAAATTTTAAGCATATTTTTTAAAAAAGGGTTCACACTATAAAATTTAAAGTTAATTAATATTTTCTATATTTAAATAATCTTTAAAATATAGGCAATAAGTTATTAAATTTCCTTAAATATGCTAGTTTAAAAGAGAATGTCTAAACAATCCCGCTTCCTCTGTATTGGTGGGTTCCTCAATGGAACCCAAGTTAAAGACCAAGGTGACAGCTTTATCTGTGTCGAAAATGGCAGACAAGTGACTTATCATAAGAAGGAAATTTTCCATCAAGACGCTTGGAATTATGACTATTACATCTGTGAAGCTACTACAAACCAAAAGGCCAGAAACTGGGTCTACGACATTGAAAGCTGAGCTGAAATTTTAGAGATTAAAAAGCCCTATAATGAGAAGCTGCTTATACAAGGTACTTCTTTGTTATTAAAAATAGCAAAATATACATAGCTTAAATATACGGGATAGCTTTTTAGCCTTTAACTTATTCAATCATGAGTAAATCTGCATTATTCGCCAGTTTTAGAGGACGTAAAGCAAAAATTGAACGGGTATGACGAACCCCCTTCATAGAATATAAATTTTTACGTAAGAAACGCTCATAGTGTTCTGAGTTTTTAACTGCTACTTTGACCAGATAATCATAATCGCCAGTTACCAGATGTGCTTCAACGACTTCAGGCATATTCGCTAAGGCCTCACTAAACTGGTCCAGAATTTCATCATCATGCCGTTCAAGTGTAATTTCGATAAAGAACAGCTCATTAATACCAATGGCTTTAGGATTAATATTGGCAGTATAGCCTTCAATAATTTTTAAAGATTCAAGGCGTTTAAGCCGAGTCCAGCAAGGTGAAGAAGAAAGTCCAACTTGTTCAGCTAGCTGAGCGATAGTTAAACGGCCGTCCTGTCTTAAAGCCGATAAAATTTTTCGGTCTATTTTATCTAGTGTGTAATCTGTGCTGTTCAAAATTCAAACTATAGAAAATTATTCTGTTAATACTTAATATACTTCATTTTTGTACTGTATATAAGCAAAATTAACAGGAAATTCGGGAGATATTTTGTAAAATTTAACGATACACTATTGTCATAAAATCAGAGTCAATTGGGTAAAGGCTTTGATTAAACTTATAGCTCTTTTAAATAAGGGTGATTTAAAAGGGCTATGAGTTTCTCTAACTGATTTTATAAAATTAAAAACTTAAAATATAATTTAATAAAATTAATAATTACAAACTTAAACAAAACTGTCTTCGAGTTTAATTTAATTTAAGTTTTTGATAAAAATAAAATTTTTTAATATAAGTAGTCATTCTTAAAATTTAAAATATTAATATTAAAGATAATTATTCTCATTTGTGATATTTTCTTAATTACTTCGCTCTTTTTGCTTTAACTTCGCATGTTATTTCCCTGCCATGATTAAACGCCGTTACCTGTTTCTTTTGCTTGTTCCTCTTGCTGTTATTTCGTTATTTACAGGTGTGGGCGAAATGAATATTACCGGATTACTGACAGGCAATATTCATGAATGGCAATTATTCTGGACCAGCCGTTTACCACGCTTAATGGCCATTTTAGTTGCAGGTGCAGGGCTGAGTGTTTGTGGGCTGATTATGCAGTCACTCAGCCGGAACCGTTTTGTTTCCCCAACTACAGCCGGTCTTTATGATTGTGCCCGGTTAGGTGTTCTCATCTCGATTATCCTGTTGCCAGCCGCTTCTATTTTTATTAAAACCGGTTTTGCAATTTTAGTTACATTGGCCGGTGCATTGGTTTTTATGAGTATTCTAGCCACACTCAAGCATCGGGATACCGTTTTTGTTCCTCTGGTTGGTATGATCTTTGGCAGTATCATTTCTGCATTTACGACTTTTATCGCTTTGCAAATGGACTTGCTACAAAATCTGGCGGGGTGGTTACAGGGTGACTTTTCAACCATTCTAAATGGTCAATATGAGCTGATCTATTTAAGTGTACCCATTTTAATAGTGAGTTATTTTCTGGCCAATCGCTTTGTGCTGGCAGGTATCGGGGAAGACTTTGCAACTAATTTAGGTCTCAATTATAAACAGACCTTATTTTTAGGACTAGTTCTGGTATCTGTCATTACTGGTGTAGTCATCGTCACAGTTGGAGCTATCCCATTCTTAGGTTTGATTGTTCCCAATATTGTAAGTCTGTATCTCGGAGATAATATCCGTAAGACTTTATCGCATACTGCAATTTTAGGGGCTTTACTGGTACTGGTCTGTGATCTGTTTGGACGTATAGTGATTTACCCGTACGAAGTTTCAGTAAGCCTGATTATGGGTGTACTGGGCAGTGTGCTTTTCTTGTGGCTCTTGCTACGGAGGTACCGTTATGCATAACCGTACCAAACTGATGGTTTTGAGCATTGCTGTAATCATTATAGTTACCTTGTATCTCAGCTGGAATCTGGGCACAGGCTGGCAGTTTGCTGTGAAGCTCCGTTTAAAGACAATCATGGCAATTATTGTTGCTGGCATAGCGGTTGGGGTATCTACTTTAGTGTTTCATACTATTGTAAATAACCGCGTAGTGACTCCTCAGGCATTAGGTTTAGACAAGCTATATGAGCTGTCTAAAACCATAATCATTTATTTCTTTGGTGCAAGTACCTTACAGTCAATAAATTTTGTGACTGATTACCTGATTAGCCTGCTATTAATGGTCAGTTTTGCGCTTTTGCTTTACCGTTTTATTTTTCAGAAAGTCGCGCAACAGAATATCTACTTTCTACTTTTGGTTGGCCTGATCTGTTCAACATTGTTTGACAATATGATCACCTTTTTTCAGGTATTGCTCGATCCGGATGAGTTCCAGATAGCTGCTTATGCCGGTTTTGCCAGTTTTAACATAGTGAAAATGGAAACCGTAGGGTTAGCTTTACTCACTATTTTACCAATTTTACTTTATAGCTTTAAACACCATCACCGGCTGAACGTTATGGCACTGGGCCGTGACCATGCTCTTAATCTGGGGCTGGATTACGATAGAACCAGCCGTATTTTGCTGATTTTGGTAGTTCTGGCGCTGGCCTCAGCAACTGCGCTGGCTGGACCTATGATGTTTCTGGGTCTGTTGGTACTCAATATTACCTTGGAACTTTTTAAAACCCATCAGCATTATATTCTGCTGCCTGGCATCATTCTGGTCAGTATTCTATCTCTGGTTATGGGGCAGTTTATTGTCCTGCATGTGCTGAATTTTAAAACGACGCTGAGTGTCATTATTAATTTTGTCGGTGGAATTTATTTCTTCTGGATTTTGTTGAAGGAAAATAAAAAATGGCAATTGAGCTGAAAAATTTAAGCAAAAGCTATCACGGGCAGAGGGTGGTAAATGATGTGTCGCTTACTATTGCCAAAGGACAGTTTACTGCTTTTATCGGGCCAAATGGGGCAGGCAAAAGTACTTTGCTGTCAATGATTAGCCGTTTGAGTCAGGTTGATACCGGCGACGTTCTGCTCGATAGCCAGAATATACAGCAAATGAAAAGTACCGAGATTGCTAAAAAGCTGGCAATTCTTAAACAGTCCAATCATACGGAATTACGTTTAAGTATTGAAGATTTAGTGGCTTTTGGCCGTTTTCCCTATTCACAGGGCCGCTTAAAAGCTGAAGACCAAAAGATTATTGATCAGGCAATCGCCTACATGGAACTAGAACCGTTACGGCATAAACAGCTGAGTGAACTTTCAGGTGGTCAGCGCCAGCGAGCTTATATCTCTATGGTTCTGGCACAGGACACAGATTATATCCTGCTGGATGAACCTTTAAACAATCTTGACATGAAGCACTCTGCACAAATTATGCGAGTACTGAAAGACTTGGCGTTGAATCATGGCAAGTCAATTATTATGGTAATACACGATATTAATTTTGCCTCGGTCTATTCCGACCAGATTATTGCCATGAAAGATGGACAGTTACTTTATCAGGGCACACCCGAACAGATTATGCAGGAAAATGTACTGCAGCATATTTTTGATTTTGCCATTCCAATTCAGCAAGTTCAGCAACACAAACTTGGTCTGTACTTTATTAGCTAGGAGATAGATATGTTTTTTAACAAGAAGGTACTCGCCATTGCCTTGGCCGCTGTGGTTACTGCATGCAGCAATTCCAATATACCTTCTGAAGGTACAACACAAGCGCAGAGTGCAGATACCTTAAGCTTTAGTAGCAAGGCAGGCAATATTGATGTACCGGCTAATCTTTCAAGAATTGCAGTATTAGATACCAATGCATTAAATACCATTCATGAACTAGGAGCAGATGAGAAGGTAGTAGCTTTACCTAAAGGTACACCTTTACCAGCAGTATTAAACAAGTTTAATGACCAAAAATATGCAGATGTCGGTACAGTAAAAGAACCGAACCTGGAACGAATTGCAGCCAGCCAGCCACAACTGATCCTGATGAGTGGCCGAATGGAAAATCTGGTTGATCAGATCAAACAGATTGCACCTACCTATTTTGTTGATATTGACTATAAAGACCAATTTAACTCTTTTAAACAGCAAACACTGAATATTGCTCAAATGGTAGGTAAAACAGCGGAGGCTGAAAAGGAACTGGCCGAGCTAGAACAGGATATTGCTGAAATTAAGCAAAAGACTAAAGGCAAGACTGCTCTGATCGTGCTGGTTAATAATAATAAAATTGCTGCCTATGGCCCGGGTTCACGTTTTGGTAATATCCATGATCTGTACGGTTTCACTCCAGCTGATCCATCTATTAAAGTAGGGTTACATGGCATGGCAATTTCACATGAATTCATTGCACAGAAAAATCCGGATTATCTATTCGTGATTGACCGCGGCGCAGCTATTACTGACAAGAAGGATGGTGCAAAACATATTCTGGACAATAATATTGTGAACCAGACCAAAGCTGCTAAAAATGGTCACATTGTATATCTGGATTCAAGCAACTGGTATTTAATGAATGGTGGACTGGGCGGTATGAAAGATATGCTGAAAGAGGTCGAAACTGCCTTAAACTAAGCTGTCTAAATTTAAAGCAAGAGTGCCAGTCAAGTCATCTTCACAAGTTATTTTTAAAAAGTTAAGTGATAAAAAAGCCCCGCAGTGCGGGGCTTAGTCGTATATAGATCGTGCTATATACTGTATGAGGCTCATCTCAAACTGCCTGCATTAAAACATAATTTAAGTTGGCTAGCGAGAATTTTCAGCTAAAAATTATTTTGAAATCGTTGCAAAATGACTTTTGAATTAAAAGGGACAGCTGCATACAAGCTCTGTCTTATAGAGGCGAAAAATTGACCGCTATTTAAGCAAGTCATTTTTAACTGGTCTGTAAGAGCTTTTGTTTCTTTTCAACAGCGAAAGCAAATAATAAAATAATTAAACCGCCAAGACTGAGCACGAATCCAACCCAGACAGGTGCTAGCCAGCCCATACCATGACTCAGTACCCAGCCTCCTAAAAAGGCGCCCAAAGCATTTGCCAGATTAAAAGCAGAATGGTTCAGGGATGCCGCAACGGCTTGTGCTTCACCAGCAACGTCCATCAGACGGGTTTGTAAAGTTCCACCTAAGCCCATAACAGTCAGGCCGATGAGAAATAGAGCTAGAAACGCAGTATATAGATCAGAAAGCATAAAACTGCCTAGCACAAAAGCTAAAGCT
The DNA here is from genome assembly GCF_040744925.1 of Acinetobacter sp. FL. NCBI lineage: Bacteria > Pseudomonadati > Pseudomonadota > Gammaproteobacteria > Moraxellales > Moraxellaceae > Acinetobacter > Acinetobacter sp. FL. The sequence continues at coordinate 1,183,282 of NZ_CP160437.1, forward strand.
GAACTAATCAGAATGCCAACAATAGTTTTATTTAAATACCGGTCTGCCAGCCAGCCTGCAACCAGACCGCCAATGACCATTCCTACTCCCCAGATTGCTAATGCTACAGGCACCACTTCAATATTTGCGCCAGTATACTCAGTTAGAATGGGTGAAACATAACTATAAACCGAGAACATCCCCCCGAAACCAATTGCACCGACGCCTAGTGTCAACCACATCTGAACATTTTTAAGTCCAGCCAGTTCTGTCTTGATACTCGCTGTAGCCTGAACCTGAATTTTTGGAATATAGAGTATGACTACTGCTACAGTTAAAAAAGCAATAAAGGCAGAGAATTCAAAACCGGTGCGCCAGCCAAACTGCTGACCTAGCCAGGTGGCCAAGGGTACGCCAACCACTGTTGCCAGAGTAAGCCCTAACATCATTTGTGCAACTGCCGAAGCACGACGCGAAGGACCGGCCAGCTCTGCTGCGACCAGAGCACCCACACCAAAATAAGCCCCATGCGGTAAACCGGCAATAAAACGTGACAGCATGACAGTTTCAGTACTATGCGCTAAAGCAGTTAATCCATTCGCTATCCCATAAAATAGCATTAAACCTATTAATAATATTTTACGTGGCATCCGGGCGCCTAAAATCGCGATTACCGGCGCACCAATGGTTACGCCTAACGCATAAGCACTAATAAAATGCCCGGCAGCTGGAACAGAAATGTTGAGATCTGCTGCAATTTCCTGAATCAGGCCCATAGCAACAAACTCAGTCGTACCAATACAAAATCCGCCAAGTGCTAAAGCGAAAATGGCAAGAAAGAGCGAATAAGATTTTTTTTCGACAGGAGAGTCTTCTACTAGAGGCATAACTACTTAAAAAAAATAACAAGAACGCGAATTATAAGGAAAAATAGGTAAAAAATATAAAAAATCACTTCATATTTAGGTACTATTTTATCTATATATGAGAGTTTATTAATGAGTTTGATCAAGTCAGTACGGAACTATTAAATATTTAACGTATCTATCAGAAATATAAGCAAATTAATTCGAGTTAGAGAAATATACTAAACAAAATTTGATTTTTAATTAGCCAAAATAAAACTCTATAAAAACTTAAACTAAACAAGCTGATACATAAAGAACTTTCAACTAGTCGCATACTGAGGCTAGAACTTACGAAATAAATGATAAAGAAAATCAGGAAACCAGATGAATTATCAAATCGATGCTTTTGGAACCTTGGTATTAGCTGTACTGGTCCTGTTATTGGGCCGGTTTTTGATTCAAAGAATTAATTTCTTGAGACAGTATAATATTCCTGAACCAGTAGTAGGCGGGTTGATTGCTGCGCTTATTGCTTACCTGCTCCATAATTTTCTTAATATGAGTATAAATTTTGACAGTAATGTACAGAATATTTTTATGCTCATGTTTTTCTCGTCCATCGGTTTGAGCGCGAGTTTAGTCAAACTGAAGAAGGGCGGCGGGGCCTTGCTGGTATTTCTGGTTTGTGTAGCTTTCTATGTACTTGTACAAAATGCAATTGGCATGAGTCTGGCAACTTTATTAGGACTTGACCCGCTCATCGGCTTGATTGCCGGATCAATTACTTTAACAGGTGGTCATGGAACAGCAGGTGCCTGGGGAGAGATTCTGGAAACCGAGTATGGCATTCAGGGAGCGATTGTGCTTGGTATGGCCAGTGCGACATTTGGTCTTATTATTGGGGGAGTGATGGGTGGTCCGGTCGCTAAATTTCTAATCCGGCATCATCAACTGGCAGAAGAAATTCCCTATAACCAGCGTGATGATGAAACACCTCCTGGGCTTGAAACAGATGTTGCGCCGTTCGAGTATCCACGTAAAACCCGATTGATTACTGCCAGTAATGCAGTGACTACGCTTGGTATGTTTGCCTTCTGTATTTATGCTGCTAACTGGATGACTGATATCAGTGCAGGACAATGGTTTGAACTGCCTACTTTTGTTTGGGCGCTGGCCACTGGAGTATTGCTGCGTAATATTCTGGAAAATGTTTTTAAAGTAAATATTTTTGATCGGGCTATTGATGTATTTGGCAATGCTTCATTATCTGTTTTTCTGGCAATTGCTTTGTTATCACTTCAACTCTGGTTACTGGCAGATCTGGCAGGCGCCCTGGTTGTAATACTCATTGCGCAAACAGCAGGGCTTGCCTTATTTACTATTTTTGTGACTTATCGCTTTATGGGTAAAAATTATGATGCTGCGGTTTTAAGTGCGGGGCATTGTGGTTTCGGTATGGGGGCTACACCCACAGCGATTGCCAATATTCAGGCAGTCACCAATACTTATGGCCCATCGCACAAGGCTTTTCTAGTAGTACCATTATGTGGAGCATTTTTTGTTGATATTATTAATGCAGTGGTAATTCAGGGCATATTATCTTTCTTCTAATTTTCATTTAAAAAATAGACCTAATTTAAAGGTCTATTTTTTATATTCAGTATACGCAGACTATAAATTTAAAACCAAAAGCATATAGCGACTCACAGGCCAGTTGATATCAAATCTCTTTTAATAATTTATAGGTTTGTATATGCATTTAACTGGTATATAAAGATTATAGGGTTAGCATTAAACTATTATGATCGGCTCGCTTTAATGGTGGGAATGATTATTTAGCTTTATAAAATAAGCTATTAATCTAGGTAAATTAGTAGATTGCAATATAATGGGAAAAGTGAGGGAAAGTTAAATATTCTATCTTATTTAAATTTTTAACTGTTTGAAAATATAAAGAATGAAACTAAGTGTAATACTGTCTGAATTAAAAACCCCTCATAAAAAATAAAATTGCCAATTGTAAACAGGCTAAAGCTGGCATCAATCTGATTTTTCTGCTTGTTATCTTCAACCGGCTGAGTTTTTTCCAGAAACCTGTTCTGGTCAGTTTTTCCTTATCCATAGTCTTTTTCTGCAAATTAATATTCATATTTTGCCTTGGTACCCGAGTAGTCAAGAATATTGGCTTAATAAAATATTCATCCTGGTTTTTATAAGTAAAATTAACTTATTTAAGAATAATAAAGAAAAGTTATGATTGAGTAAAACTAATTAAATTCATGGTATATTGAATTTAATTCATTTAAATATTTTAAGTTTAATTTATGCTTGAGATTCGTCACTTAAAAACTTTACTGGCTTTACGTGAACATGGTTCGCTGGTGGCTGCTGCTAATGATTTATGTCTTACACCGTCAGCAATTTCTCATCAGTTAAAGGAACTGGATCACTGGTATGGAACTGAAGTAGTAAATCGCCGAAGTCGCCCTGTAACTTTTTCTAATGTTGGACAACGCCTGTTACGACTGGCAGATGATGTTCTGCCACAGATACAGCTTGCGCAAAGCGATATAACCCGTATTGTTCATGGACAAACTGGGCGTATTATATTTTCTTCAGAATGTCATAGCTGTTTCGACTGGCTAATGCCACTTCTCAACCAGTATCGTCATCAGTACCCAGATGTAGATCTGGATTTTGCTTCCGGCTTTGAAGCTAACCCTCATGAACTTTTGCAAACTGCCGAGTTTGATCTGTTAATTACAGCTGATCCGATTGCTTTAAAAGGGGTGGAATATTTTCCAATTTTTGAGTATGAGTCTCGTCTTGTGCTTGCCAGTACCCATCCACTGGTCCGTGTTGAGCAAATTACGATACAGCAACTGGCTGAGGAAACCTTGATTACTTATCCGGTCGATAAACACCGGCTGGATATTATGGCAAAACTGTTTATTCCTGCCAATATTCAGCCCAAACACATCCGTACTACCGATCTGACCCAGATGCTGATTCAGCTGGTTGCCAGCGGACGCGGTATAGCAGCTTTACCAGACTGGGTGGTCAATGAATATGAACAGAAAGGCTGGGTCATCAGCCGTCGTCTGGAATGTGCGGGAGAGAGAGGCCTGAGACGGACTTTATATGCGGGTTATCGTACTGAAGAGAAGGAAAAGGACTATTTTGCAGGCTTTTTAAAACAGCTGCAGAAATTCTCTCATCAGCGTACACATTATTATATGTAAGTTAACCTCATGTTTAAGATGTACCAATAATAATAGATAACAGGCCTGCTGCAATTAGCGGGCCGACCGGTACGCCACGTAATAACGCTACACCGGCAACTGTTCCAATTAACAGACCAGCCACGACATCTGGCTGGTTAGACATCAGTTTTACACCACGTCCACCGAGCCACGCTACCATTAACCCGATACCAATTGCCAGTAATGATTTCAAACTTAGAAAAGATTTGAAAATAATTTCGCCTGGAATTTTACCGCTGGCGATCGGCGTAAGCACACCAATAGTTAAAATAATAATGCCAATATTTAAACCATGTTGCTGAAGATAGGGGAAAAACTGCTCTAGTGGCGTCATTTTGAAAACAATCAGTATCCCGGCTGCAATAGTGACAGCAGTATTATGACTAAAAATACCACAAGCCAACAAAACCAAAAGAACCATCAGGTTTACATCAAGTTGGGACATCATAAGCAAGTCAAACGTTGGGAGAAACGGACTGCCATTGTACTCTCTTTCCTTAAAGGTGCTAGGGCAGGTTAATGCTTGAGAAACGCAAGTAACTAAGACAGATCGCTAATATCAACTATGCTGTGTTTAACTAAATACTTTAAAAGGCTATAAATATTTTAAAAATAAAGAAGCTCTCCCTGAATTTCAATATGTTCAATAAAAAATTTTAACTTATATACTGCAATTTCCAATAGTTACGATCTGCTACTTTTCATATTGTTTAAGATCAAAAAAGAAAATAATAAATTACTTATTTTATTTACCACAAGAGAGCAGATAACAATCATCAGCGCATTCTTGGTGGAACTTAGCTAAAATAAACCGATTATTTTGGAGAATATCTCATGTTGCTGGAAAAAATATTGCAATCTCAAGGCTTCGGTTCACGTAAATATTGCCAGCAACTGATTAAAAGTGGAGCAATTAGTATAAATCATGAAATTTGTGTAGATACTAAAGCAAAATTTGACCTGAAAAATTTTACTTTTAAGGTACATGGTGAAGAGTTTGAATATCGGGAAAAAGTATATATCGCATTAAATAAGCCACAAGGTTATGAATGTTCTCATCAGGCCCAATACCATTTTAGTGTATTTGATTTATTTGATCCCACTCTCCTTAATCGTGGAATCCAGTGTGTAGGCCGGCTCGATCAGGATACAACCGGGTTACTGTTGTTGACAGATGATGGTCAATTTCTACAGGCTCTGACACATCCACGTAAACATGTGGCAAAAGTATATGAGTTGATAACGGCCAACCCTATTACGCCAGAACAGATTCGATTGCTGGAACAGGGCGTAGAGCTTCGTAATGATGGTATATTTAAAGCAAGCAATATAAAGCAAACCAGTTCTAATCAGTTGAGTCTGGCGATTCATCAAGGTGTCTACCATCAGGTAAAACGTATGCTAGCTGCGGTAGGTAATAAAGTCGAAAAATTGCACCGTAGTAAAATCGGAGAACTTGAATTACCTATGCTTGCCGAAGGAGAATGGACTTATCTGGACCAGACACAGATTGAACTGGCAAAGTCGCGTATGGTGCCATAGTAAAGTCTATTCAAAAGCTGAATCTAGGTTTTATGTATATAGGTTTGGCATGAAAAAACAATCAGACTTTGTCACTTTCCCCTAAAAGAGCATTGAGCTCTTCAAATAAGTCAGCATCATTCTCATCATCTGGTTGATAGGCTGGAGAAAGGGGAGCAGTTGCGTGCTCACTTTTCATCTTACGCAATTTGGTCAGCTGTTCCATATTAATACTGGGATTTTCAATTGCGAAAGGAATAGATTTGGTCAGTACGACTTGCTTGAAAAAAAGGCGGACTGCCTGTGCTGGTGTAATTCCCAATTGCTTAAAAACTGCAAAAGCCTGTTTTTTTTCTTGTGAGTCAAGTCGGACTTGATAAACTTCCGTTTTCCGCATGAATAATAACCAAGTTAGGAGAAAGAATTTTAGCTGTATTTTAACGCTACAAAATGTATTTTCAACGCTTTATATCAAGTAAATAATTTTTTTGTCATTACAGGTAAATTACAATAGCAGTTCAAATCCTGACTGATAGGTTTTTTTAACTAAATCTACAGGATCAATAAATGTTATTTCTTTAGCTAGTAGCTGCAAGGGCGCTGTAAAATCGTTATCTGATTTGTGCTGAACGATAGGATAAAAACTGTCATTTTGAATAGGTATTCCCAGATGATTTAGATGAACCCGTAACTGATGTTGTTTGCCTGTGCGTGGCTTCAACTGATATTTTGCCCAGTGAGCTCGAACATCTAAAAGATCAATCAATGTTTCTGTATTAGACTCTCCCTCCACTATCTGCATAGTATAAAAAGGTTCACCTTTGTCGAGACGTAGTGTTAGGTTTATCGGGAAATTAAGCTCGGGCTTAAAAGGCGCCACGGCATGGTAAGTCTTTTCTACCTTACGTTCAGCAAAGAGCTTCTGATATAAACCACGTGTTTCAGGACGTTTTGAAAAAAGTACTACACCTGCAGTTTCACGGTCGAGTCGATGAATAGGGGTGAGAGTCTCTATTCCGGTTTGTTTTTTCAAACGAACCAATAATGTTTCTTGTACGTACTGCCCGGTTGGGCTCATCGTAAGGAAATGCGGTTTATCGACCACCAAAAATTCATCTGTTTCATGCAAGATGTGATGCTCAAATGGCACAGGTGTTTCCTTGGAAAGAAAACGATAGTAATAAATATGCTGATTCCCCTCATAAATACTATCAATCCTTAATTTCTGCCCATGTGTCGTATAAACCAGCCCGTCCTCGAAACGCTGCATCCATTCATTCGCATTAATATGCGGAAACTGCTGGGTTAAATGTTCATAGATGGTATTTGCCTGAGATTTTAGTGGCAGAAATACTTTACTGGCGCTAACACCATCGATCATGGGAGGTATAAAAACTGTACTAAAAGGTTTATTCATGAGAGCAATAATATATAGACAATAAGAACTGATCTTTATAAAGACCGGTCAAGATTAAAATTAATGAATATAGTATAGGGCAGCATAGGCTTTAAGGCGGGGCAATGCTATCATAATTGCAAGATTGGAACATGATGTGAGCCTTATGCAGTATACTTTTAGCCTGACTTTAAATAGTGAAGATGATACACAAAAGCTGGCTCAGGTACTGGCTCAGCATTTTAATTCAGGTGTTGTATATCTGGTCGGAGATTTGGGTGCCGGCAAGACAACACTCAGCCGTTATTTTTTGACAGCATTGGGCCATCAGGGTGCTGTAAAAAGTCCTACCTATACTTTGGTCGAGCCTTATACGATACAAGGTCGTGATGTTTTTCATTTTGATTTATATCGTCTGCATGACCCTTACGAGCTGGAACTGATGGGGATCCGTGATTATCTGGAAATTCCGGATGCGCTGTTTTTATTTGAATGGCCTTCCAAAGGTGGAAGTGAAATTCCGCAAGCTGACCTCATTATTGATATTTTAAAATCAGACGATGACCTGCAACGTCAGGTAAGTATTTCAACTGACTCGGCTGAGCTGTTTAATAAATTACGGGAAAAAATGAATGTCGCATGATGAAAGCGGTTTGCGCCGTATTCATACGCTTGATGCTGCTCTTGCAAACCAGATTGCTGCAGGTGAGGTAATTGAGCGGCCTGCTTCTGTGGTTAAGGAGTTACTGGAAAACTCGATTGATGCTGGTGCTACCGAGCTGATTATCCGGGTCGCCCAAGGTGGCAGTACTCTAATTGAAATTATTGACAACGGACGTGGAATACATCCTGAAGATCTTGCACTGGCAGTAATGCGACATGCAACCAGTAAAATCCAGTCTGCTGAGGACTTATATGCAATAGCCAGCTTGGGGTTTCGGGGTGAAGCTCTGGCTTCAATTGCTGCAGTATCGCGCTTGAGTTTATGCAGTAGTCAAGATGACTCAGGTATTGGCTATCAGGTTGAAGTTAATGGTACTGCTTTTGATCACCAGGAGATTCAGGCAGTTGCAGCACAAAAAGGGACGCACATTCGTGTACAGGACCTATTTTTTAATGTACCTGCCCGTCGTAAATTCTTGAAAAAACCGACCACCGAGTTCGGGCATATTGAGGAAATCGTCCGTCGCATGGCGCTTACGCATTTTGATGTGCGTTTCGTTCTTGAACATAATGACAGTATCCGTTTAAACCTGCCAATTGCTGATAGTGGAGAGCTGCGCTCTCAACGTGTCCAGCAGTTGCTGGGTCGCTCATTTACTGAAAATGCTTATTGGATTGATGCGCAAAGTATTAACATGCATCTTTCGGGTTGGCTTGGTCATCCATCTGATGCGCGTCCTCAGGCAGACTTGCAGTATGTCTATGTAAACGGAAGAATTGTAAAAGATAAAACCATCTCACATGCATTACGTATGGCATATGATGGTATTTTGCATGGCCATCAGCATGCAGGATACTTATTGTTTCTGGAAGTCGACCCAGAAAATGTCGACGTGAATGTTCATCCTACAAAACATGAAATCCGTTTTCTAAATCAACGTGAAGTTCACGAATTTGTGCGGCACTATGCAAAAGAAACCTTATCACAGTTCCAAACTGCAACTGCTGACCTTGCCCAGGCAATGAAAGCTGAATCAGTTATACATACCATGACTGGTTCTTTTAACCCACAGCCGCGTCACCAGGAACAGTTTCAGTTACATCGTCCGACACAGCCCGAGGCTTCAGCTCTGGGCATAGCAGCTCCCCAAACTGAAATATCTACCGAATTACTGACCGAATTTAAGGCGAGTGCACCGCGTACTGTACAATATGCACCCCAGCGGCCTTATGCCGGCTCTCAGCAGTTAAATAACGCCTTAAAGAGTTATCTGTCACCATTAAGGGAAGAGAGTACTCAAGCGCCTGTTATTCCGGCTGCATCGGTAGTATCGGATCATGTAGATGAATTTCCATTGGGAATTGCAATTGCTCAACTGCATGGTATTTATATTTTGGCACAAAATACTGAAGGTTTAATTATTGTTGATATGCATGCAGCCCATGAGCGGATTTTGTTACAGCAAATGAAATCTGCCTGGGATCAATCTGAATTCTGGATAGCACAGCAATTACTCATTCCTAAAGTTGTTTCAATTACGCGTATGCAGGCAGCACGTATTGAAGAGTTGAAACCACAACTGGAACGTTTGGGGCTGGATATAGACCAGTATGGAGATGAGCAGGTGATAGTAAGAGGTGTTCCTGCTATTTTACAAAAAGCCGACTTCACTACATTAATACCTGAACTTTTAAATGATCTTGACCCAAGTGATGAAGCGCGCGGTCTTACGCAAAAACGTGACCAGATTCTGGCTGGTATGGCGTGCCATGGAGCAGTACGTGCACATCGGCAACTTAGTCTCTCTGAAATGAATGCATTGCTTCGTCAAATGGAACAAACTGAATTTGCCAGCCAGTGTAATCATGGCCGTCCAACTTGGCGTGCGTTTCCTTTAACTCAATTAGATAAATTATTTGCTCGAGGAGAGTAGTTGTACATGTCTAGCGTACTACCCGTCATCAATTTAATGGGCCCAACGGCAAGCGGTAAGACGGCGCTGGCATGTGAGCTGTATGAACAGGGCGGATTTGAACTGATATCTGTTGACTCGGCACTAATTTATAAAGATATGGATATTGGTACAGCCAAACCTACCAAGGAAGAGCAGGCTCTTTATCCGCATCATCTGATCGATATTATTAGCCCACTAGAAGTATATTCAGCTGCACAGTTTGTGGAAGACGTCTGTCCGCTCATTGATGATATACACGCCAGAGAAAAAACACCTATACTGGTAGGTGGAACTATGCTCTACTTTAAAGCTTTACTTGAAGGTCTTTCAACTAATCTACCAAATGCAGATCAGGCTATCCGTAAAACTATTGAGCAAAAGGCTGAATACGAAGGCTGGGAAGCAGTCTATGCTGAACTATGTGAAGTAGATCCTTTAGCGGGACAAAAATTTAGAGTAAGTGATAGACAGCGTATAACTCGTGCACTGGAAGTTTTTTATATCACTGGCCAGCCTATTACAAAACTACAGGCCGAACAGCCAAAAAATTTACCATATCGTTACACATTTCATAATCATGCCCTACTACCTAATCGATTAGAATTGCATGAGCGCATTGAGAAAAGATTAAAAAAAATGTGGGAAATCGGATTTTTAAATGAAGTAAAGATATTGATTAAAAAATACGATTTAAATGAAAACTTGCCTTCAATGCGTAGTGTAGGATACCGCCAAGTAATCGATTTTCTATTAAAAAGTGATAAAACTATTAAAAGTAAACATGAAATGGAGGATAAGACCTTATTTGCAACACGACAACTGGCAAAACGTCAATACACTTGGTTACGCTCTTTGCAAGAATTACACCAATTTAAAACTTACGAGACGCTTAAGCAGGCTCAACAAGACTTGCGAAACTGTTATAGATAAAGCAAAATTTAACTACTGTCTTTTTTATAATTTTTAATTGAAAAATAAAGATAGTTTTTTGCGCTGATTTTAATTTTTTTGGAGTTATAAAATGTCTAAAGGTCAAACTTTACAAGATCCGTTCTTGAATTCTCTCCGTAAAGAACGTATTCCTGTTTCTATCTTCCTTGTTAACGGTATTAAGCTACAAGGTCATATTGAATCTTTTGACCAGTATGTTGTTTTATTGAAGAATACTGTAAGCCAGATGGTTTATAAGCATGCGATTTCTACAGTAGTTCCAGCGCGTAATCCTCGTCCTGCAGGTGCACCTGCAGGGGCTCAAGGAGCTGGCGGCTTTGGTGGCGGTCAAGGCAGTGGCTTTGGCGGCGGACAAGGTGGTGGCTTTGGTGGCGGTCAAGGCGGTGGCTTTGGTGGCGGTCAAGGCGGTGGCTTTGGTGGACAAGGTAGCTTTGGCGGTCAAGGCGGTGGCTTTGGTGGACAAGGCGGCTTTGGTGGAGGCCATCAAGGTGGCTTTGGCGGCGCTCAAGGTGGCTTTGGTGGCGGTCAAGGCGGTTTTGGCGGCGGCCAATCGACTTCAGGCTTCGATAATGACTCGAAATTTGAAGATAGCCAAGATGACGATTCCAATAATCGTTAATTTATAAGTAATAAAAAAAGCTCCTTAAAAAAGGAGCTTTTTTATTAATCAAACTTTGACTTAAAACTTTTAAGTTTAGTTATTAAAAAAGACACGGTTACCAGTGTCTTTTTTAGCTTAACTAGGAGTTACTGTCCAGATTAGGTTGCTTGATTTCAACATAAGCATTGGCACGCAGTTCACGTAGCCAGCTATCAAGCTCGGTTTCAAACTGCCGCTCACCCAGAATTTGGCGAGCCATACGTTCTTGGTATTCTTCTGTCATATCCTGCTGACGAGTATCTGTCACCTGTAAAATATGCCATCCAAACTGGGTCTGGAAAGGAGCACTAACCTGGCCGACAGGAGTGCTTTTCATTTTTTCTTCAAACTCAGGCACCATTACACCAGGGCTTACCCAGCCCAAACTACCACCGTCACGTGCTGATCCAGTATCTGTTGAAAAAGTAGAAGCTAATACTGTGAAATCCTCACCAGCTTTAAGACGATTATAAATATTATCAATCATGTGTTTAGCATTTTCTGGACTGACCACTTCAGATGGCTGAATCAAAATATGACGGGTCTGATACTGCGGGACTAATGCTTTTTGTTCACTTGTCTTACGTTCTAATACTTTTAGAACATGCACACCATCACGTGCCGGAATCAGCTCGGTAGTTTGGCCGACAGATAAGGCACTTACGCGAGCTGCAAGTTCGGCAGGTATGTCTGCTAGGCTGCGAAAGCCCATATCTACACCTTCTACCTGAACCTTAGCATCTGAATATTGCTTACTGATAGCCTGAATGTCATTGCTTGTGTTTAAAGCATTTTTTACTTGCTGGGCAATACTTTCAACATTAGCAGTCTGCTTGTCTTTAGGAGTAATCCGGGCATGAATGACATGGACCTGACTACCCAGTGCCGCCTGACCTTGTGGAGATTTCAGGAAATTCTCTACATCTTGGTCGCTGATTTTGATGCGGGACATAACCTGTTGCTGGCGAAGACGATTAATTGCTAAATCTTCAGCGATACGGTTACGTAATGATTCATATGTTCCTGGAGCCATAGCATCAAGCTTTTGCTGAAAGGCTTCTAGGGTTTTTGTGCCGGACTGACTGGCAACCTTCATCACTGCCTCATTTAAACTCTTTTCATCAGGTTTAACGTTATAGCGTCGTACCTGTTCAAGCTGGGCCTGACGCAAAATCAGCTGGTCCAAAGCCTGTTTTTCCAGAAACGCCTGTGGAGGAACTTCACGTTTCTGGGTTTCCAGCTGATGTTTAAGTTCAGCTACGCCTTGTATCAAATCACTTTTTAAGATGACACCATTGTCCACAATCGCAACAACCTCATCTACAGGTTGTGCAAAGCTTTGCATTGATGAAGAAATGACTAAGGCAAGCGCAGTGGCTTTAAAGAATTGTTTAAAATACTTTGTCTTCATTAACGTTGTGTCCAAGATTGATTAATTTTACTAAAACCTAAAACGCGACTTTCAAGTAAAGAGGCCAGTTTATTATTTAGCCCCCCTAATCCCTTGAGGGTGAACTCGGCCATAACAGCGCGTTTCGGTTTAACCCCCGGCTCATTGATGTCATCTAGATCATTATAATAAGAGCGGCCATATACTGACACGCCCCAACAGCAGGATTCATAATTTACACCGAGCAGATATTCACGTGCTACATCCTGATCAATGTCATATTGCACATGGCCCATAATACGCCAATTGTTATAAACAGGTTGTATAAACGATGCAACCACCTGATCATAGCTGTCTTGGCGGTTTGGAATATCTTTGCGGTAAAAATAGCCAAGATTGTAAAGATTGCCCTGATTACCGGTGTAGTAAACCTGAAAATCTCGCTGCGAGTTTTCACCATTAGACATCCAGGCTGAATTAGCGCTAATTGTGAAATTCTGATTCAGCTGGCTACTCAGGCTGAGTACCGGACCCGTACGTTTTTCTTGGTCCAGCTCATCCTCATTATATAAAGTTACTCTGCGGTCTTCAAAGAAGTAGCTTTGTCCTACACTGGCACGCAGTCTTTCCAAACCTATCTGATCCATCAGGCTGTATGTTACGCCCAGAGAAAGAAAATTATTGTCTTCTAAGCGGTCATGTCCATAAAAGCGGTAAGGATTGAACAACTGGTCATAACTGATAGAGGCTGTAGTCGTATCAAAGTTTGGATAATCATTCTGATCTTTATACGGCGCATAAGCATAGAAAAGGCGCGGAGAAATACTTTGCAGGAAAGTTCCTTCTTTTTCAAACAATAGGCCGGTATCAAGTGTAAATTGCGGTACTGCTACACTTTTTGTCAGAGAATCTGCTTCAATACCCCGGTCTTCACGAGAGTCGCGATCATAGAAAGTGTTAATAGAGCGGAAAGATACTTCCGGAATTACAAAAGACCATGGATTGCGGTAGTTGTAACGAACCGCAAATTGATTATAGATACGGGTACCACTACTTTCCAGAACATCTGAATCATCATTAATTGATTTTTTAAAATAGCCGGTATCATTGTTGAATTCATACTGTAGGCCCTGAGGATTTCCCCCGACGTAATTCAACAGGAATTGAGGAAGTCGAGCGTACGGCCGATCTTCATCCTTAATGTCTTTATCCAGTGTCTGAAAGTCTTCGACCTTAAGTTGAGCTTTCAAGCCTGGAATCTGATTACGATAATTAATTACCCAGGCGCGGCGCTGGTTCAGATCGGTTTTGCTGTTTGGACTTGAATCCAGGTCAGCGAAATAGTCTTTATCAGAGACATAATTATATTCAAGATTAGTTGACCAATACGGGTTAATGACCCAGTCATGTAAAAAATGGAATTCTTTACGGTCTTCATCGTTATATTCTTTATCAGAAGGAAGATAACCTCCCCAAACACGCCCCTCACCGAAGTTTTCAGTTAAATAGCGGAACTCTCCCTCAGCCATAGGGCCACGATCAGCAAGATAGCGTGGTGTAATGGTCGCATCATAATTTGGTGCAAGATTGAGATATACCGGAACAGAGAGCTCTAGTCCACCGTCATTTGAGAAACCGAACTGGGGGTTTAAAATACCAGTTGTACGCCGGTCATCAATTGGGAAATTGAAGTAGGGCACAGCCAGCACAGGTGTATTTTTTACATATAATTTTGTTCCGGTTGTTACCCCGCGCCCGGTCTCCTGATTAAGCTCGATCCGGTCAGCCTGCAGCCTCCAGGCTGGTGCTTCACCTGGCGGGCAGGTGGTATAACTGGCATTACTGAGTATTGCAACTGTAGGGGAGGTTCGTTCAATTTTCTCTGCATGACCATGAGCATGCTGTTGCTCTGCAATATAAAAACTATTGTTCAGGTCGCCCGTCTGTGTTTTGAGGTTATAGTTAATCTGGTCACTTTGTGCTAGCAGCCCACCTTGAGCCAGTTGTACCCGACCTTGTGCATTCGCATAGGTTTGTGTCTGGTCAAGAGTGACTTTGTCTGCACGAATGCTGCGCCCCTCTTGATCAATTACCACATTACCTTCAAGTGTCGAATCACCTTGCGGATTGTAATAGCCATAATCAGCAGTAATCACAGAGGTGACCTTGTCTGGATCAGGTGCGTTATTGTCCGGACTAACTGGTGTAATCCATGTGCCCTGACAAAATGCAGAACTTAAGGCCTGAGTATTTCTTAGTTGTGCCTCAGGTGCACTTTTATCAACATAATATTGTTCAAAAAACTGTTGCCCTGGGTAAGCTTCATTAATGCTTTCTTTGAGCTGGTTATTGCTTACTGTTGAAAAGGGTTCTGACTGCTCTGCATAACTTGATATGGAGCTACCACATAAAAGGGTCAAAATAGCAGTCGCTAAAGGATTAAATTTAAACTTATGCTTCATTTGTCTCATTAACCAAGTATGCTTTTCGCAATTAATTATTGTGGCATCATAGAGAAAAAGTGCAGAACTAGCTACACTTAATCCTTTAAAAAACTCAGCCTGTTTTAGATTTTATTGCAAATGAATACACAACGTGAACAATTGATACAAACATGGATTACAACTGTACTGAACTCGGATGAGTTTGAGCTTAATTTTTTAGCAGGTGATGCCAGCTTTCGCCGCTATGCACGTATAAAATATCAGAATAAAAGTTATATGCTCATGGATGCGCCGCCAGAAAAAGAAGACTGTGCTCCATTTGTTCATATAGATGAATTTTTTGCTGCTCATGGAGTGCGGGTGCCGCAGATTATGGCAAAAAATCTGGAACAGGGATTTTTACTGCTGGAAGATTTTGGTGATGTATTGCTTTCTACCCTGCTAAATGAAGAGACTGTAGATCAATATTATTTGCAAAGTTTCAAGCAACTGGTACAGCTGCAATCAATTGACGGAAAAGGCCAGTTTCCGCTTTATTCTCAGGAAAAATTACTGTCTGAAATGCGGTTGCTGACAGACTGGATGCTGCCCGCCTTAAATATTGTACCCTCTCCGCAAGAACAGAAAATTATTGATCAGACATTTAAATTTTTATCTGAAGCTGCTTTAATTCAGCCACAGGTGATCGTACATCGTGATTTTCATAGCCGTAACTTAATGAAACTTGAAGATGGGCAAGAGCTAGGGATTATCGACTTTCAGGATGCGGTAATTGGTGCAGATACTTATGACCTGATCTCCATTACCCGTGATGCTTATGTACAGTGGCAACCAGAGCGTGTATATCAATGGTTCAAGACATTTTATGAGCTTTTGCCGACCAGTACAAAACTGAACCGTACCTTTGAAGACTTTAAGCGTGATGCTGACCTCATGGCCATTCAACGGCACATTAAAATACTAGGTATTTTTGTGCGTCTGTTTGAGCGTGATGGTAAGGCGGGTTACTTAAAAGATCTCCCGCGTGTGATGTGGTATCTGTTAGAAGAAAGTCAGGGCTATACTGAACTTGAAGCGTTTGTGGAATTTATACGTCAGCGTGTGATGCCTGCTTTTACCCAAAAATACGGAATATATGAGGTGGCTGCCTGATGAAAGCAATGATTCTGGCAGCGGGTCTGGGTAACCGGATGCGGCCACTCACACTGACCACGCCCAAGCCTTTACTGGAAGTTGGTGGAAAGCCACTTATAGTCTGGCATCTTGAAAAATTACAGCGTATCGGTGTTCGTGATATTGTCATCAATACGGCATGGCTGGGTGAAAAGCTCGTTGATGCTCTAGGTGACGGTTCAGCCTTTGGAGTCAATATCCTCTGGTCACATGAGGATGAAGGACTGGAAACGGCTGGTGGAATTATCAATGCTTTACCTCTGCTGGGTCATGAGCCGTTTATTCTGGTCAATGGTGACGTCTGGACTACGATGGATTTTGCGCCTTTGCTGCAGACTGAGTTAACTGGACATCTTGCACATTTGGTACTGGTTGACAATCCGCCTCAGCATCCTCAGGGTGATTTTATATTATCTCAGGGGCATGCTTATACCTTTGCACAGGCGAAATCTGGTGAGGCACTGACTTATAGTGGTATTGCTGTTCTTTCGCCAGAGCTGTTTGTTGGGCTGGAACCTGGTAAGCGTCCACTTGCTCCGCTATTAAAAGAAGCTATGCAACAGCAGCAGGTGAGTGCTGAAAAAATGCAGGGAATCTGGGTCGATGTGGGTACACCAGAGCGTTTGAATGCTCTAGATCAGCAAATTCAGCAGGGCTTGTATGACCAAATGCATAATCACTAGTCATTAGATACTGTGTCATGAACTAGAAATCGGTATACTTCACTTAATTTTTCTGAGATGTTGCTTGTTTATGCATCCGTTTTTCCAAGAGTTAAAACAGGGCAGTCAGGCCTTGGGGCTAAGCTTGAATGATGAGACTTTAGGTCTGTTGCTGCAGTATCAGGATGCACTGGTACTCTGGAATAAAGCCTATAATCTGACAGCAATCCGTGACCCGAAAGAAATGCTGGTAAAACATCTACTGGACAGTTTAAGCATCTTGAAAGATCTGCCGTCTGGACGTCTGCTGGATATTGGTACCGGAGGTGGCATGCCAGGCATGATTATTGCCTTGTGTCAGCCAGAACGTGAATGTGTATTGCTAGATTCAAATGGCAAAAAAATCCGTTTTCTCAAACAGTTTATTGCTGACCTGAAACTAAAAAATGTGATTGCAGTGCAAACCCGTGTAGAAAATGAAGAAAGTATTCATGAGCTTGGCCAGTTTGATGTGATCACCAGCCGTGCATTTGCGTCACTGACAGATTTTGTGTTCGCTTCAGAACCTTATATGCATGGCGGAAGTGTGATTGCTTCTATGAAAGGGTTAGTTCCACATGAGGAAGTCGCTGCTCTTGCAGAAAACTTTTCTTGCCAGATTATTGAACTGCAAGTTCCACGTCTGGATGAACAGCGGCATCTGCTTTTATTAAAACGTATTTAAAAGATTTTTAGGATTGGGGTTAGCATGGCTCAGATTATTGCGATTGCAAACCAGAAAGGTGGCGTAGGAAAAACCACAACTGCCGTCAACCTGGCAGCTTCTCTTGCAGTATTAAAAAAACGTGTATTGCTGATAGACATGGATTCACAGGGCAATGCGACGATGGGCTCTGGTGTGCAGAAAAATGATCTGCTTTATTCAGTTACAGATGTACTGCTGGGTGAAGTATCCATTGAAACGGCAATTACCAAAGCAGAAGTAGGTTATAAAGTTCTTGGGGCCAATCGTGACCTTGCTGGGGTAGAGCTGGCGATCGCTGAACAGCCAGGCCGTGAATATATTTTGCGGGAAGCTTTAAAAGATATTGAAAAGTCTTATGATTATATCATTGTTGATTGTGCGCCTAGTCTGAGCTTGATCACCGTTAATGCGCTTGCTGCAGTGCAGGGTGTCGTCATTCCGATGCAGTGTGAATATTACGCGCTTGAGGGACTGGCAGATCTCACGCAGACAATTGACCGTATTCAGCAGGCGCTTAATCCTGACCTGCAAATTGTGGGTGTATTGCGTACCATGTATGATGCCCGAAATGCCCTGACCCGTGATGTTTCGGCTGAACTGGAACAGTATTTTGGCAAAAAACTCTACGAGACGGTTATTCCACGTAATGTTCGACTGGCTGAAGCACCAGCGCATGGTTTGCCTATCATTTATTTTGAGAAAAGTTCTAAAGGTGCAGTAGCTTATTTGAATCTTGCAGCCGAAATTCTTAAAAAGACCAAGCTAAAAAAAGGAAGTAATGCATGACCACCAAAAAGCGCGGATTGGCCAAAGGCCGTGGTTTAGATGCCTTACTAGGTTCGATTCAAAAAGAGAAGTTGCAGCTAGAAGCTCAATCACTGGATCATGGACAGCTTAAACAGATTGATGTGCATCTGCTTAAGCGGGGTGAATACCAGCCGCGCCGTTTTATTGAGGAAAAAGATCTGCAGGAACTGGCCGCTTCAATTGAGAAGCATGGGGTTATGCAGCCGATTGTTATACGCCCGGTTGATGATGAAAAGCGTCCCTATGAAATTATTGCAGGAGAACGCCGCTGGCGTGCAGCGCAGCTGGCGGGGCTGACTGAAGTACCAGCAATTGTTCGTGACTTAAATGACCAGGTAGCAATTGCGCTTGCCTTGATTGAAAATATTCAGCGCCAGGATCTGAATCCAATTGACCAAGCAATAGCATTACAGCGTTTTCATGATGAATTCGGTTTAAGCCATCAGGAAATAGCCGAAACAGTAGGCAAGGCCCGTACTACCGTAAGTAACCTGTTGCGTTTGCTGAGCCTGGCTGAGCCAGTAAAAGACTTTATGCAACAAGGTTTGCTGGATATGGGACATGCGCGTGCAATCCTGACCCTAAAATCTAAAGATCAGCTAAAAGCTGCTGATACCGTTATTGAAAAAAGTCTTTCAGTCCGTCAGACCGAGCAACTGGTGCGTGAGTGGAACACACCAAAACAGGAAAAAAATAAAACGTCAATGTCAGCTGATCTTGAGCAGCTCACCCAGCGGCTTTCTGAACGTTTCAGTGCAGATGTCAAAATTGATTACAACAAGCAAGGTAAAGGAAAACTGGTGATCCATTATCATTCGCTTGATGAGCTTGATGGTATCTTGAATATCTGTCTGGCCGATTAACAGTTTAAAAATATAAAAAGATAGTTTGATTTGGGGTATACAGCATGTGGGAACTTGTTAAAGCTGGCGGCTGGCTAATGCTGCCGCTCGTCGTATGTTCTATTTTTACCATAGCTATTACATTGGAGCGCTTTATCCGTTTAAAGCGCTCTCAAGTGATTCCTGTAGAGCTGATTTTACGTCATCTCCAAGATATTGCTCCAGTAATCGACAGGTTAAGCCATGCCCCAAACCTGCAGGCTAGCACTTTGGGGCAGATTCTGCTGGCAGGCTATGCGAGTCGGCAAGAAAGTGAGCAGTTTGCACGTGCCCAGATGGAAGCGAAAGCCTCTCAGGAAATTGGGTATTTGGAAAAGAATATTAATTTTTTGGGTACCTTGAGCGCAGTAGCCCCATTACTTGGGCTGCTGGGTACGGTGCTGGGTATTATTGAATCTTTTCTGGTGATTGATCTAGGTACGACCAGTAACCCGGGTCTTATGATACCGGGTATTTCTAAAGCCCTGATTACCACTGCTGCGGGTATGCTGATTGCTATTCCTGCATTATTCGCCTATCGATTCTTTCAAAGACTGGTACAGGAATATGTGGCTGAGCTTGAGCAGCAGTCAACATTATTTCATGCAGCATTGTTCTATAGTAGTACAGCTGGTTCAGAGCTGCGAAAAGTCGGCTAAACAGGTCAAATATCATGAAATTCAAGCGCTCTCAAGTGGAAGATATTCAGATTAACCTGACTCCCATGATCGACTGCCTATTATTTATTCTGGTATTTCTGCTTTTGTCTACGACATTTAATCAGCAAAGCCGTCTTAACCTGACCCTGCCAGATGCACAGGGTGTTCCACCAAAACAATACGATCAGAAAATCGAGGTTATGGTAGACTCTTCCGGCCATTACGCAGTCAATGGGCAAGCTTTGTCCAGTAAAGAAGTGGCTGATTTAAGCGCAGCAATCAAGCAGGTTGCTGAAGACCGGCGTGATTTGATGTTTATTATTGCGGCTGATGCCAAGGCTACCCATCAGGATGTAATCCGTGTGATGGATACGGCCGGACAGCTGGGCTTTGTAAATGTCAATATTAGTACCAAGCTCCCTACCCGAGGTTATTAGTGAAGCAAGATTTTAAAGTTTATGCGCGTCTCCTGTCTTATTTAAAGCCTTACTGGGGGGCAGCTTTACTTGTACTCGTCGGTTTTGGTATTAATGCTTCTACAGAGGTATCAGTTGCCAAGCTGCTTGAATATATCATTAATGCTATTCAGCACCAGAACCAGCAGAATTTAAACTGGTTTCCATTTCTGGTTATTATCTTGATTTTTTTCCGTGGATTGGGGCTATTTATTGGCGGCTACTATACAGCTGTCATCTCACGTAGTCTGATTTTTCAGATCCGGCAAGAGGTGTTTGCCAAACTATTGCGTTTACCTGCCCAGTATTATCTGGACAATAACAGTGGCCAGATTACTGCCAAAATCATGTATAACGTGGAGCAACTTACAGCTGCTTCTTCTGAATCTTTAAAAACACTGGTTCAGTACGGTTTTATTACATTAGGCCTAATTGGTTATCTATTATATACCAACTGGCGTTTAACCATCTGTATCTTGATTTTCGCACCACTGATTGGACTGTTGATCCGCAAAGCGGCTAAACGGATGCGCAAGCTTTCCGTACAGGTGCAAAATACGATGGGTGATATTAACCATGTTGTACAGGAAAGTGTAAATGGTAATGCAGTCGTAAAAGGATTTGGTGGGGAGACCTTTGAGCAGGAGCGTTTTTATCATCATTCTAATGAAAACCTGAAACGTGGCCTGAAAATGGTCATTGTACAGCAGATGAATAGCCCAATTGTTCAGCTGATCATGGCAATTGCAATGAGTATTATCATCTGGATTGCTTTGCGCCCACAGGTTCTGGGTAATACTTCAGCAGGCGAGTTTGTCGCCTATATTACAGCGGCCGGATTACTGGCTAAGCCGATCAAGTCTCTAACAGATATTAATGAAAAGTTGCAGCGGGGGATGGCCGCTGCCTATTCAGTATTTGAATTACTGGATATGCCTGAAGAAAAAAATACAGGTGATTTAAAACCTGTACTAAAAGGCAATATTGAATTTAATCAGGTAAACCTGACTTATAGTGATGGCTCACAGGCTATTTATGATTTTAGTCTTAATGTAAAAGCTGGTGAGACAGTAGCATTAGTTGGACGTTCTGGTGCAGGTAAAAGTTCTCTGGTGAATTTGCTAGTACGTTTTCAGGAAGTCAGTTCCGGAAAAATTTTACTAGATGGCATCGATATTCAAAAAATCGAACTGACAGCCTTGCGTTCTCAAATCGCAATGGTAAACCAGCAGGTCGTACTATTTAATCGTAGCGTGCGAGACAACATCGCTTACGGCCAGCTACAAGGGGCAAGTGAGGCTGAGATCATTGCAGCTGCAAAAGCAGCCTATGCCCATGATTTTATTATGAGTTTGCCGCAAGGTTATGACACCATTCTGGGTGCACAGGGACTTAATCTTTCAGGTGGTCAGCGTCAGCGTATTGCAATTGCCCGTGCTATTTTAAAAAATGCCCCAATTCTAATTCTGGATGAGGCTACCAGTGCACTCGACAATGAGTCTGAGCATTTCATTCAAAAAGCCTTTGATAAGGCTATGCAGGAACGGACCACTATTGTTATTGCACACCGTTTATCTACTATTGAGAATGCAGACCGGATTGTGGTTATGGATAAAGGCCGTATTGTCGAGCAGGGTAACCATCAGGAACTGATGCAAAAGCATGGCGCGTATTATCAGTTGCATCAGCGTAATTTTGAGGAAAACTGATCCATGTCAATGGCCCGGTTGATTCAAGATGCGTGGAATAAGCAGGCTACTTGGCTGATTATTTTAAGACCATTGGCATGCTTGTATCGTGGAGGATTTTTGATAAACCGCTGGTTCTATCAGACAGGTTTAAAGAAAGTCTATCACTCACCTGTGCCGGTTATGGTTATTGGCAATATTACCGTGGGCGGTAGTGGAAAGACACCACTGCTGATTCATCTAGTCAAATATTTGCAGAGTAAGCAGGTGCGAGTGGGGGTGATCAGCCGCGGATATGGAGGCAAAGGACCATTTCCAGCACAGGTTTCTGTTCACTCCACACCTGAGCAGGTTGGTGATGAACCTTGCCTGATTGTACAGTCGACCGGTATAGCAATGGCAGTAGGCAGCAACCGGCAAGCTAATATTGAACTGTTATTGCAACATCATTCGCTTGATCTGATCATTAGTGATGACGGGCTGCAGCATTGGGCATTGGGCCGGCAAATTGAGTGGATTGTACTGGATAATAACCGTGGCCTGGGCAATGAAAAACTCCTGCCAGAAGGCTACTTACGCGAACCGAAGAGCCGTCTGCAGAAAGCTACTGTAATTGAACATGCTCAGCATCCTCAGTCTGTATTTAATATGCATCTTGAGCCCGGGCAGCCTTATTTGCTTAATCCTGGTGCAGGAAAAGAGCAGAGATTTGATGCCACTCTGGAATTTCATGCAGTGGTAGGTATCGGTTTTCCTGAGCGCTTTTATCAGACGCTCGCTTCACTGGGCATTAACCGGATTTATCATCATGCCTACGCAGATCATCATGATTACCAGCTTAAAGATCTGGAATTTGGTGACTTGAAACCGCTAATTACTACTGAAAAAGATGCAGTAAAAATCCGACAGCTTCTAAAGAGTGTTCCAGAATTTAAAAGACAGATTTGGGTCGTGCCGGTCGATGCGATATTATCTTCTGCCTGTTATGCACTGCTGGAACAACAGCTTGGTCAATATGATATACAGATTTCTTAAGGTCTTTTTATGAAACACATCGTCATCCCTGCACGTTATGCAAGTTCACGTCTGCCGGGTAAACCGCTTCTGGAAATTCATGGACGTCCAATGATTTTACGTGTGGTAGATCAGGCCCGTAAAGTTCAGGGGTTCGATGATTTATGTGTGGCAACTGATGATGAGCGTATTGCAGAGGTGTGTCGGGACGAAAATGTGGATGTGGTGTTAACCCGTTCAGATCATCCATCAGGTACGGACCGCTTGAGTGAAGTTGCACGGATCAAGGGTTGGGGAAGTGATGATATTATTGTTAATATTCAGGGTGATGAACCTTTATTGCCGGCTCAACTGGTACAACAGGTTGCACAGCTATTAATAGATCAGCCCCAATGTTCAATGTCGACTTTATGCGAGCCGATTCATGAGCTTGATGAGTTTCAGCGTGACAGTATAGTTAAAGTGGTAAAAAGCCTTCATGGAGAGGCTTTGTATTTTAGTCGAGCCACTATTCCTTATGATCGTGATGCTGCCCGGCAGACTATACCGCAGTTACATACGCAGGCTTTTCGTCATCTGGGGCTTTATGCGTATCGTGTGAGCCTGCTGCAGGCTTATGTAGGTTGGAATATGGGACTGCTTGAAAAACTGGAAAGTCTAGAGCAGCTGCGTGTACTGGAAAATGGCCATCGTATTGCAATTGCTGTTGCTATGGCTAACTTGCCACCGGGTGTAGATACTCAAGCTGATCTTGACCGGCTAAATGCATTGGATATTTCCTATTTTGAATAACTGCTGGAACAAGTAATATGGAAAATGTTCTTGAGCAATCCCGGATTTATCCTTGGCAGCAACCAGTATGGGAAACACTGACACGGCGTTTTCCTGACATCGGTCATGGGCTACTGTTTTACGGCAAATCCGGCTGTGGTAAAGAAGCTTTTAGCCGGCATTTTCTCGCCTGGATACTTTGCCAAAATAAACAAGCTCAAGGACCGTGTGGGGAATGTAGTAGTTGCCAGTGGTTAAAATCAGATACACATCCCAACTATGTACATATTTCGACCGATGAAGAAAATAAAAAACAAAATGCTAAAATTCGCATTGAAAAAATACGTGATTTACAGCCTTTCGTACAGCAAACCGGTGAGGGCTGGCGCGTTATAATGATTGAGCCAGCTGAAGCACTCAATATTGCTGCGGCAAATGCATTGCTTAAAACTTTGGAAGAACCGGGGGAGCGCATTGTCATTATTTTACTGGCTGATCATTATTTAAAGTTACCGGCAACTATTCGCAGTCGACTGCAGCACTATGCACTGGATCGAATCAGTACTGAACAGGCAGAACAGTATATCCGTCCCAACTTGTCTGACCTGAACCAGCAAAATTTGCAGCTTTTAATGAATCTGTCTAGTGATATGCCTTTACAGGCATTAGAGTTGGCTGATTCTGCATGGTTGCCGAAGCGCCAGGAATTTCTTAAGGATTGGGAAAAACTGGTAGCTCAAAAAAATATGCCGGTATTCTTTGCGTCAAAATGGCATAAAGAGCTGACATTTCCTGAATTTATCACTATGTTTGAATACTTGTTGTGTGATCTGATTTGTGTCAAGCTAAATCAAAACCTGAAGAATTTTGATCTTAACCTGAAGCCAGTTGCTGAACATTATTCGCTTGATGTTTTATTCGAAATCTATTCAGATCTGCAAAAATCCAAGCAGCTTACTGAGCAGAATGTACAGGTTAACTTGGTTCTGGATCAACTGTTCATCAGGCTGATGAATGTTTAAGACTTAAGGGGAAAGTCGATGCAACCACGTATGGGCGGTATTATTCAGGTGAATATACCTGACCGGGCAACCTTGCAGGCCAGTTATATGGGTTTTGTTCAGGGTGGTGGCCTGTTTATTCCATCACAACAGCCAGTAAAAATGGGTGAAGAGGTTTTTGTGCTAGCTACTTTGCCTGGACAAGCTCAGAAAGTACCCTTGACTGGTAAAGTCATCTGGATTTCCCGCAAACAGAATGGAATTCGACCTCAAGGTTTCGGAATCCAGCTAAGTGGCGAGAAAGGAATTTATTATAGAAGTGAAGCTGAAAAGCTGCTTGCCGGTAGCCTGACTTCAGATCGTCCGGGTTATACCGTCTAAAACTGTCGATTTTTAAGCTCACTGGTTGTTATAGGAAAAAATTGTGTTTGTAGATACTCATTGTCATTTAACCCTGCTGGACCTGTCGCCTTATGATGGTGATATTGATCTGGCCATTCAGGCGGCAAAAGATGCAGGGGTATCAAAAATGATGAGTATCTCGGTAAATCTGGATGACCACATTGAGCTTTCGCGAATTGCCACCCGTCATCCCGAGTTGGGCTATAGTGTAGGTGTGCATCCTTGTGAAGATGCCACAGTTATGGCGCGTGCTACGACTGAATATCTGGTTAAGCTAGCCCAGGCAGAAAAAGCGTGGGCGCTTGGTGAAACCGGTCTCGACTATTTTCACAGTACGGATTTTATTGCTGAACAAAAAGAATGTTTTGCCCGTCATATTCAGGCTTCAAAAATAGTAAAAAAGCCAGTAGTTGTACATACTCGCTCGGCCAAGCATGATACGGTTGATATTATTCGTGCCGAAGGTTCTGAACATGGAATTCTGCACTGTTTTACAGAAGATTGGGAAACTGCCAAGGCAGTCTTGGATTGTGGTTACTATATTTCTTTCTCGGGTATTGTATCTTTTAAAAATGCTCAGGATTTGCGAGATGTTGCTAAACAGGTTCCACTTGACCGTATTTTGATTGAAACGGATAGCCCATATCTGGCGCCAGTACCTTATCGAGGTAAATCTAATGAACCAAAATATGTTCCATATGTAGCCAAAGCCTTAAGTGATGTATATGATAAACCGCTTGAGGAGATTGCTTTCATAACAACACAAAATTTTGAAAACCTCCTTAATTCAAAGTAAATACACATTGAAAAGCAAAAAGAGAGTAATCGGGTGAAGATGGATCGTCAGGCCCAGTTTCGGGCAAGAGAAGCATTAATATTTCAAGTGGCAGAGCAACTCCTGTTGGAAAATGGTGAGTCAGGCATGACACTTGATGCACTGGCGGCAGAACTCGATTTAGCCAAGGGTACTCTATACAAGCATTTTCAAAGTAAGGATGAGTTGTATATTCTGCTTATTATTCGCAATGAGCGGATGTTGCTGGAAATGATTCAGGATAGCGAAAAATCTTTTCCTGAACACTTGGCTTTTTTCATGTTGCATCATCTGCATCATCCGGAACGTACCGTACTTTTTCATCAGATTGAAGAGCGGCTTTCGATTACCGGACAGGGAATCCACCATCTTTTTAGTGAGCTCTATCAGATCCGTAAACAGCGAATGCGTATTATTATACGCATGACCGAAAACTATTTGGAATCCATCGGCAGTATCATGACAGTGCGTGACTATCTGGCTTCGATCTGGTCACTAACACATGGCGCGGCAGCAATTTTAAATTCAAGTTTTTATCAGCGTTATCTGGGGTCGCGTGATACTTTAAGAGTGGCCTATATTGATCAGGCTTTGGCACTGCCCAAGCAGGTTAATGAACAATATGCCTGATATGGAATAATCTAATGATCCGTTCATCTTCATCTGCTCATTATGGTTTTACCTTAATCGAACTGATGGTGGTCATTGTGATCATTGGTATTACGACATCTCTTGTTATAATGAATTTGGATGGTATTGATCAGCGCAAAGCAATGCAGGCTAGGGAAGTTTTTTTACTGGACCTGCAGAAAATCAACCGGGAAGCCAATGACCAGGCACGTATACTCGCACTTGAAACGCGCTCAGCTACTGATGTAAATACTTTTGTTTATAACTTGCTCGAATATCAAGCTACGGCTGATATGAAAACTACTACTGGGTTTTTAGCTCCTGCACCAGAAAAATGGCAGAAATATAGTGAGTTTCCTTCCCGACATTTGCCCCCAAATGTCAGCTTTAGTATTCAGCCTCTCGATCATGATTTTCAAAACGCCAGTAATGAAGAGTTATTAGGAAGCCGAGCACCTAAACTGATCTGGCTGGGAAATGGAGAAGTGAGGCCTGTACGCATCCAGTTCTATCTGGAGCAAAGGCCGGTAGGCCATGAAATCGAAATTGATTATTTAGGTAAAATTAGTGAAACCTAAAGGCTTTACATTACTTGAAGTTATGGTTGCGCTAGCAATTTTTGCGACAGCAGCAGTTGCCCTGACAAAAGTAGCCATGCAATATACACAAGCCACCTCAAATGCAATTTTAAGGACAAAAGCGCAATTTGTGGGTATGAATGAAATTGCTCTCATGGAAATGAATCAGGCGTGGCTACAGGGAACAGAGTCTAAACAGGTAACATCTCAAGGTGAAACCTGGCAAATTGACAAACAGGCAGCTTCCACCATCAGTCCAAATGTACAGCGTATTGAAGTACAAATTAGTCTGTTTAATACAGAGCAGGGTAAGGTTGAAAATGGAATTGCGACCTTGGTGTTTTTTAATCATCCACTCAAAGAAAATACTTCATGAAATATAAACGGGGTTTTACTCTGGTGGAGCTGTTGGTCGCGATTGCGATTTTTGCAGCACTCTCTGCGCTGGGTTGGAAGGTCTTTAATTATCTGATCAAAGTAAAAGAACGAAATAGTATACATGAGCAAAATCTTGCCCGGTTACAGGAAGCTTATCAGCAAATCTTACGTGACAGCCTGCAGCTGATTCCATTAACTGCAAATAATGGAGGAGAGTTGCGTCCTGCACTTGAATTAAACGATCAGCATTTTATTTTTAGTAAAGCTGGTGTAACTGATCCTTTGGGCCAGGGGCTGGGGCCTTATGAGCGGATCGAATATCAATACAGTAGTGCAGACCAGAAACTGTACCGGTTAAAATATCAAAACCTGAATACTCCAACCGCTATTCAGCCCCAGTCAAGTGTGCTTCTTGATCAGGTCGAGCAATACCGGATTAGCGTCTTAAATCCTGCTGAACTAAACAGATGGCCTGAAGGCGTATTAGACCCTGCTTCCCAATCAGAACAGCTTAAAATTCTACCGCGCGGTTTTAAAATCAATCTGACTATAAATGGAACTGAATACGAATGGATTTACAGCCTTTTAAATACAGGTGATTTAAAAGAAAAACAATAAATCCATCTTAAAAGTAAAAAACTGGGGATTACTATGCGGCAGCAACAGGGTATAGCACTTATTACTATTCTGATGATGGTTGCCTTGGCAACCATTGTGGCTGCCACTATTGCCAAGCGGCAAAGTCAGACAGCAGATAATACCGCTTACCTGATGCGACAGGACCAATCTTTACTCTATGCAAAAAGTGCTGAAGCATTTTTCTCTGAAATCCTGCAACAAGACAAAGAAAATGCTGGAGATATTGATCATTTACAGGAAATTTGGGCACAGCCTATGCCCGCCTTTCCCGTAGAAGACGGTTATATTTCAGGTCGTTTAAAAGATGAAAGCGGAAAGTTTAATTTAAATAATTTGGTTAAGGCAGATGGTACGGTTAATCCGGATGCTCAGGCCTGGTTTGAGCGCTTGCTGATCCGTGTTGGTCTGCCTGCCGAACTAAGCCAGGCAGTGATTGACTGGCAGGACCCAGACGATCTGACTATAGGTGCTATGGGCGCAGAAAGCAGTTATTATCAAGGTTTGAATCAACCTCATCTTACTCCCAATACCCGGTTTTTTAGTATTGAAGAGCTGAAGCAGGTAAGAGGGTTCGAAGGAAAAAAATACCAATTGATAGCGCCTTATGTAAGTGCATTACCAGCAGAGACCAAAATTAATATCAATACAGCACCTGCTTTGGTTCTTGCCAGTATGGATGAGAAGCTTGATCTGAATGCTGTCACAGATGCTTTGCAGCGTAAGCAAAGTAATATGGAATACTTTAATGCTATAGGCGATTTGTGGGTACTTGAGCCATTCGATCAGATAAGTGCTACGAACAAAGCACAAGTAAATCCATTGCTGGATATAAAGTCAGCTTTTTTTAAAGCTGAAATTGAAGTACGGCTCTCAGAACGTAAACGGCAGTTCACAACATACTTTAAACGCGATGAAAACCGGATCTATGTATATTTTCGAAGTCTTGCCCCATTTTAGACTGCATGAATTGTGAGCAGTTATAAAAATAGCTGCGAACTACTTTACTTTTGCTTTATAATTAAAAATATTTGCAGTCAATTACCTATTCGGCGCATGTTAATTCGTAAGTTATTTAAGTTTGAAAACGCCCATATCGTGCGAAATTGCACCTCGGATCGCTGTAAGCGTTCGATTCATGGCCATAGCTACAAGGTTGAATTGTTACTCAAGGCTAACCGGTTGGATCATGGACAGATGGTCTATGACTTCGGCCTGTTAAAAGGGGTGATTAAAGATCTTTTCGACAGTTTTGACCATGCCATCTGTTTTTGGCAAAATGATGACCAGGAATATATTGCAGCGTGCAAAAAATTTAGTGCGCGCTGGATAGCTCTGCCTGTTTCACCCTCTGCTGAACAGTTTTCGCGTGTTTTCTTCTTTCTAGCCCAGCAGGTTCTAAATTCAACCGTTACCCAGAACGGGGAAGGTGATGTTGAGGTTTACTCGGTAATTGTGCATGAAACAGATACAGGCTATGCACAGAGTTTTCAGGAAGATATAGAAAATAAGCAAATGGGTTTATTACAGCTTGAACACATCGAATTTTCTGAACAGGTTCAGCAAGAATGGGCCGATCCGACCATGTATGAAAGATTGAAACAGGGTTTAAAATTTGAAAATCCTGGAGTTGAGCTGCAGGTCAAGCTTTAAAACTTCGGATATTTTATTTTGGATAAGACTTTAAGGAAAAAGGCATGCAGTTAACTGAGCAGCAAGATGAAAAATTGAATAAGGTTCAGTTAGACGAAAGTTGGAAATATGCCTTGGCAGATTTTTTGCTGGGTGCCAAGATGGAACACTTGCGTAACTTCTTGCGAGAAGAAAAGAAAGCTCAAAAAACAATTTATCCCCCAAACCCGGAAATATTTAAGGCATTAAATATGACTCCACTTGACCAGGTTAAGGTCGTAATTTTGGGGCAGGATCCTTATCATGGGCCTAATCAGGCCAACGGGTTGAGCTTTTCTGTACATCGTGGTGTAGGTTTACCGCCATCATTACGTAATATTTTTCATGAACTGCATACTGATCTGGGTGTGCCTGAGCCTCACCATGGTGATCTGACCAAATGGGCAAAGCAAGGTGTATTACTGCTAAATAGCGTATTGACTGTTGAGGCAGGCCAGCCAACTTCTCATCAAAAGCAGGGCTGGGAAGATTTTACCGATTATGTGATTGATGTGGTAAATGAACAGCGGGAACATGTTGTCTTTATTTTATGGGGTGCATATGCACAGCGTAAAGGACAGCGAATTAATCAAGACAGACATTTGGTCTTGAAAGCTGCTCACCCTTCTCCTTTGGCAGCCAACCGTGGTGGTTTCTTCGGTTGTAAAGTATTCTCCAAAACAAATAATTATTTAACACAACATGGCATTGAGCCTATAGACTGGCAGCTGGACGCATGACAAATTCTCCCTCACTAAATTCTTATCATCCTGACTTGGTCGTTGAAGCCGCGGATAATGGCTGGCGTATAGTACGTTTAAATCGTCCGAAATCCTTGCATGCTCTGGATGAATCTATCGTTTCTGCATTACTGAAGGCTTTTGAAGATTTTCAGCATGATGATCAGGTCAAGGCTATCTGGTTAGATTCAACAACACCAAAAGCCTTTTGTGCAGGTGGAGATGTTCGTAAACTACGTCAATTAGTCATTAATCATGAAGTAGATACAGCGAACCGGTTTTTTGAACAGGAATACGCACTGGATTTACTCATTCATAATTATGCCAAACCAATTCTGGTCTGGGGAGAAGGTTATGTTATGGGAGGTGGGCTGGGCTTGTTTATGGCAGCACCGTTCCGGCTGGTCACTCCCTATTCGCGGTTAGCTATGCCTGAGATTAATATTGGTTTATACCCTGATGTCGGTGCAAGCCGTTTCTTGGCAGATCGGGGTCCGATAGGTTTATTTACCGGTCTGACGGGTTCAATTATGACCTCTGCTGGCGCTTATGGCATCGGTTGGGCAACCCATATCTGTGATGCACAGCGTGATGTAGTATTACAAAAAGTCATCAGTATTGATTGGAATCATTATCCTGCAGGAAGTTTCCGTGCGATTGATGATACCTTAAACAGCCTGCACCGACCGGTGGCCCCAGGCCCATTACAGAATTCACTTGATGTGATTCATAGTGTCTGCCGGGGTATAAATTTTGAACAGGACTATCAGGCTATTATTGGTTTAAGTGATGCTCGTAGTGACTGGTTGCGTCAGGCAAGCGAAAATCTGCAAAAGGGCTCGCCTGCCACAGCGGCACTTACTTGGCTGTTATGGCAATGGGGGCGTCAGGTTCATTCTTGGAACGAAGTATTTGAGCTTGAACTTCAAATTTCCAACTGGAAAATCCGCCATCCTGATTTTGTTGAAGGAGTACGTGCACGACTGGTGGATAAAGATTTGTCACCTGAGTGGAAACAAAGTGCCGATTTAAGTCTGCGCAGTATCTTGGGTGATCAACCACCAGTAACCACAAATGAAAGCTGGAACAGACTACTTAAACAATATCAGGTGATTGACTGATATATGCAGCAACATGAATTCGATGATCATTACTGGATGCAGCTTGCCTATGAGCAGGCTGCACTTGCAGCGTCAAAAGGGGAAGTTCCGGTAGGTGCGGTAATTGTAAGTAATAACCAGATTATTGGTGTAGGACATAATCAGCCAATTTTCAAGCATGACCCAACAGCTCATGCAGAAATACAGGCCCTTCGAGAGGCTTGTCAATTAACACAAAATTATCGACTGCCAGATGATACTACTTTATATGTCACTCTTGAGCCTTGTACAATGTGTGTAGGAGCATTAATCCACGCACGGGTGCAGAGAGTGGTTTTTGGAGCTACTGAGCCTAAAGCCGGGTCGCTCGTCAGTGCGCGCCGCTTATTAGAGAGTGGTTATTATAATCATCTATTTCAATTTGAATCAGGCTGTTTACAAGAACAGTGTTCACAACAGCTAAGTGATTTCTTTAGAATGCGACGTGAACAGAAGCGTCAGCAGAGTAGACCCTGAACTAATCTCCATAAAATAGATACTATCATGGTTTCAGAACTCTCCAAATTATCAATTTTCAATAAAAAACACAGGAAAGAAAATGGATTATATTGAAGTAAAAAAACAGTTTAATGCGCCTGTATCCGAAGTCTTTGAATTGCTCTCCAAGCATTCAACATATAATACAGCATTTGCACCTATACAGGTCGTGCGTAGTAAAGACTCAGCTGATCCGCAGCGTCCGGACGGGGTCGGATCAGTTCGCCGTATGGGATATGGACCAGTCAAACCTCTGCAAGAAGAGATTATACTGCTTGAAGAAAATAAGCGTATTGAATATAAGATTATTAAAAATCCTTTAATCCGACATCATTTAGGCCGAATTGAGTTTGAAGAGCTGGCAGGAGATAAAACTTTAGTGCGCTACCGGATTGAATTGCAGGCAAAGGCACCGTTTGTCAGTAAATTAATACTTGCACAGCTTAAAGGTGCGATTACACTAGGTCTCTCAAAGTTAGCAAAATCAGTTTCTTGATGGAAAATTAATGACAGTTCAAATTATTACTATCGATGGTCCAAGTGGTTCAGGAAAGGGGACATTAGCAGCGAAGCTCGCCGAATATTATGGTTATCATTTACTTGATTCGGGAGCCTTATATCGCCTTTTAGGGCTGTCATTACATAAACGTGACCTGTTTGAAGAATTGGAAAGCAACCTGGCTGTCTGTGCAGATATTGCTGCACAGTTGAATATACGCTTTAAAAGCACTGATCAGGGCACGAAAATCTATTTGGATGATGAAGATGTTACTCAGACTATTCGTACTGAACGGGTTGGAGAATATGCCTCAAAAGTAGCTGCTGTGCCAGAACTGCGCGCAGCCCTGTTTACACGGCAGCGTGATTTTGCACAGCAGCCTGGCCTAGTTGCAGATGGTAGGGATATGGCTACAACTATCTTTCCTGAAGCGCAGGCGAAAATCTATCTGACTGCATCTGCCGAGTCGCGTGCAGAGCGCCGCGTAAAACAGTTGCAGGGTATGGGGCTGGATGTTAAAATAAGCGACATTTTAGCTAATATACAGGCGCGCGACAAAAGAGATATGGAACGTGAAGTTGCTCCTCTTAAGCCTGCACCAGATGCTTATATTATTGATAGCTCAAATTTGAGCATAGATCAAGTGTTTAAGTTGATGGTCGACTATGTCGATGCCCGATTAGCGCATTAAAGAATATCAACAGAAGCATAGCTTGATCAGTTCTTATGGACTATGTGGATGTTTAACTAAACCGGCCTTGTCTGATCCAAGACCGTTGACTTTATCAGGTATATCATGACCGAATCTTTTGCAGCCCTCTTTGAAGAAAGCGAATTAAACCTTAACGTTGAAAAGGGTGCAGTCATCCAAGGTGTTGTAGTAAGCATCGATGCTGACTGGATTACTGTTGACACTGGCCTTAAATCTGAAGGCGTTGTTGACCGTGCTGAATTTTTAAATGACCAGCGTGAACTTGAAGTTCAAGTTGGTGATACTGTAGACGTTGTTGTTGAAGCTCTTGACAACGGTATGGGCCAAACAGTTTTATCACGTGAAAAAGCAAAACGTGCTGAAACTTGGACTAAACTTGAAAAAATCTTTGAAGACGGCGAAATCGTTACTGGTGTTATCTCTGGTAAAGTTAAAGGCGGTTTCACAGTTGATATCGGTCCAGTTCGTGCGTTCCTGCCGGGTTCTCTGGTAGACACTCGTCCGATCCGTGATACAACTCACCTTGAAGGCAAAGAGTTAGAATTTAAAGTAATCAAACTTGATGCTAAACGCAATAATGTTGTGGTATCTCGTCGTGCAGTAATGGAAGCTGAATCTTCAGCTGACCGTGAAGCTCTTCTTGCTCAGCTTGAAGAAGGTCAAACAGTTACTGGTACGATCAAAAATCTTACTGACTACGGCGCATTCGTTGACCTGGGCGGTATTGATGGTCTTCTACACATCACTGATATGGCTTGGAAACGCATCAAGCACCCATCAGAAGTGGTTGAAGTAGGTCAAGAAGTTACTGTTAAAGTGCTTAAGTTTGACCGTGAGCGTAACCGTGTATCTCTAGGCCTTAAACAGCTTGGTGAAGATCCATGGATGGCGATCATGAACCGTTATCCTAAAGGTTCTATCGTTAAAGCTCGTGTAACTAACCTGACTGACTACGGCTGTTTCGCTGAGATTGCTGAAGGCGTTGAAGGTTTGGTACACGTTTCAGAAATGGACCATACTAACAAGAACATCCACCCATCTAAAGTTGTTCAGATCGGTGACGAAGTTGACGTTATGGTTCTTGAAGTGGACGAAGAACGTCGTCGTATCTCTCTGGGTATTAAACAAACTCGTGCTAATCCATGGGAAGAGTTTGCTAAGAACCACGACAAAGGTGAAAAGGTTTCAGGTACAATCAAGTCAATTACTGACTTTGGTATCTTTATCGGTTTGCCAGGTGGTATTGATGGTCTGGTTCACCTATCTGACATCTCTTGGAACGAACAGGGCGAAGAAGCAATCCGTCGTTACAAGAAAGGTGATACTGTTGAAGCCGTTATCCTGTCTGTAGATGCTGAAGGCAATCGTATCAGCCTAGGTATCAAGCAATTAAACAGCGATCCGTTCAATGATTTCCTTGCTGCTAACGAACGTGGTGCTTTGGTTAAAGGTACTGTAACTGCTGTTGATGCTCGTGGCGCAACTGTGAAGTTGGCTGACGAAGTTGAAGCTACTCTGAAAGCTTCTGAAATCAACCGTGATCGCGTTGAAGATGCAACTAAATTCCTTGAAGTTGGTCAGGAAGTTGAAGCGAAGATCATCAATGTTGATCGTAAATCTCGCTCTATCAACCTGTCTATCAAAGCGAAAGATGAAGCTGAAGAGAAAGAAGCTGTAGCTAACCTGCGTCAGACTTCAACTAATCAAGACAATGGTCCTAAGACGATTGGTGACTTGATCAAGGCTCAAATGAAGTAATATGTAAAAAAGGACATAGTAGTGTAACTACTTAGTACTTTTTATACAAATACTGTAAACGGTAGCGTAGTATTAGTGTACTGCGCTACCGTTTTGTATTTAAACAGGTTATTATCTGCAAGAGTTAGAGTAGCTTGATAACTTAAGAGGTCATAGATGACTACTGAAGCACTTAATAAATCCGATTTAATAGAGCGAATTGCACTGAAAAACCCGCATTTGGCTGAACCTCTTGTTGAAGAGGCCGTAAAAATCATGATTGATCAGATGATTGAAGCGCTGTCTACAGACAATCGTATT
Source organism: Acinetobacter sp. FL (assembly GCF_040744925.1). Classification (NCBI taxonomy): domain Bacteria; kingdom Pseudomonadati; phylum Pseudomonadota; class Gammaproteobacteria; order Moraxellales; family Moraxellaceae; genus Acinetobacter; species Acinetobacter sp. FL. Next base: position 1,218,943 of record NZ_CP160437.1, read on the forward strand.
GAAATACGCGGATTTGGTAGTTTCGCATTGCACCATCGTGAACCACGTGTTGGCCGTAATCCTAAAACTGGTAAAGCGGTAGAAGTTGCAGCGAAAGCCGTACCACATTTTAAACCGGGTAAAGCACTCCGTGACGCAGTAAACGAATCTGCCAATAAATAAACTTAATCATGTGGGGTGTTTATGCGTTATCTCTTAGTCGCCTTATTAATTATTGTATTTGGTTATGCACTTGCACTCGTACTGCAAAATGGAACCGAACTTTCAGTTGACTTGTTATTTACACAAGTACCGGCTATGCGTTTGGGACTTTTGCTATTATTGACCCTATGCTTGGGAATCATTGCAGGTTTGCTTCTTGGTGTGCAAGTATTCCGCGTATTTCAACGCAATTGGGAGATTAAACGCCTTCGCCAAGACATTGAGCATTTACGTAAAGAACAGATTCATACTGCTCAGCTAGCAGCTGCCGAAGCCGCAGCAAGTGCCCGACATGAAAAAACAGTTTTAGATATTAATTCGGAAAGCCAGAATCATACACCATTATAATTTTTCTAGTTTAACTCTTATAAAATCCAGCTGATTTTATAAGAACCTTAAAAGCTCTTTATTGGAATAAAGAGCTTTTTTTGTTTATGCAAAGCCTATATACCTCAACATACCTGTAACGGTCATTGCAATCATAATGACTATGATAAAAGAATACTTTTTCCATGCAAATACGACTGCAACTAAAACTCCGACTAATTTACTCATGCCACTAAAATGATCTTCAGTAAATAGTGTATTGAATAACGCTAAGCTAAACAGAAGCACACAAGCAGAGTCTGCAAAGAGCTGTTGATGAGATTCTTTAAATGTAATGCGACTGGCTAAATAGAACCCAGAATAACGAATCAGATAGGTACCTAATGCAAGAATTATAATCGCTATAAATATATAACTTTCACTATATTTCATTTTGTTTTTCGTCCTATTATTAAACCAAACATAGACACCAAAACAGGAAGACCTGTTGGAAGTAAGGGAATAGAGGCCAAGGAAAGTGATGTACCCAGAAATACTCGATTTCGTGTGGTTTTATTCTTGAGCATTGGTAGGATTAAGGCAAAAAGAATGGCTGGGAATGCTGCATCAATACCAAAAATATAGATATCTGGAATATTTTTGCTAAGCAGATAACCGATAAATACACCAAGCGGCCAAAGCATGCTGATGCCTAAACCACACATCCAGTAGGCCCACTTTTTTGAATGAGTATTTTCTTGGCTGAGGCCGAACATGACACTCTCATCATTCATAATATGGCAGGCAAAAAATTGATAAGTATTTTTTTCAATAAAAGTAGCAACTGATAGGCCAAAAGGGAAATGCCTTAAATTAATTAATATACCGGTCAATGCAGCAAAGATTGGATTGGCACCTGATGCAATCAAACCAATGAAGGTAAACTCTGCAGCGCCTGCCAATACAAATATAGATAAAGCTAGAGGAATCCATAAAGGTATATGGAAACTGGCTGCAATCGACCCTAAAGAAATGCCTACAATACCGGTTGCCACCGAGATAAGTGTGATAGTTTTAATTAATTTGTTTCGCTCTTCATTGCACATCTTTTGTTTTCTATATCAAACGATCGTACGATATAATAGTTTAATTTTATATTGTTCGTCAAAACGAACATTTGTTTTTTATGGTGAATTATGACATTACCTATTGAGATAGTGGCTAAAGGACTACAAAGAGAAAGACAAAAAGCGGGATTGTCATTGACAGAGGTAGCCCGCCGCGCAGGTATTGCCAAATCAACCTTATCTCAACTGGAAGCTGCGCAAGGAAATCCAAGCTTGGAAACATTATGGGCTCTATGTGTGGCTCTAGATATTCCATTTGCAAAATTAATGGAGGCTAATACTGCACAAACACAGGTTATTCGTTTTGGCGAAGGCCCATCCGTCAGTTCTGAAATTGCTCATTATCAGGCAATATTACTGGCAAACTGTCCCACAGGTGCCAGACGAGACGTTTATATCCTTACCACACATCTAGGCGAACCGCGTTGCAGTCAGCCACATCCAATCGGAAGTATAGAACATATTATTATTATGAAAGGTAAGGCTAAAGTAGGCTTGGTTTCAGAACCGATTGTGCTTAATGAAGGGGATTACATTTGTTATCCTGCCGATCAGGCTCATATTTTTGAGGCCTTAGAACATGATACGAGAGCTATTCTGATCTCTGAACAGAGATAAATATGTTTTAGAAAAGATAACCAGGCTTTTTTGCATTATCAATATATTCCTGCTTTGAGCATGGCATGAATCACTTTATAATTGGCCGATTTTTATAAGATGGAATTAAACTTGTGAGTATTATTGTTGCCTTAGACGCAAAAAGCCAATATGACGCCCTGAAAATTGCAGATCAACTTGATCCATCACTGTGTCGTGTCAAGGTGGGCAAAGAGCTTTTTACTCATGAGGGTCCATCAATTATTAAAAACTTACAAAATAAAGGTTTTGAAGTTTTTCTTGATTTAAAATTTCATGATATCCCGAATACTACAGCTCAAGCAGTGTGTGCCGCCGCTGATCTTGGGGTCTGGATGGTAAATGTTCATGCTTCAGGTGGCCGTAAAATGATGGAAACCTGTGTAGAGCGATTAAAAGCAGGACAGTATCCTACCCAACTGATTGCAGTAACAGTACTAACCTCACAGACACGTGATGATTTGCGTGATATTGGTTTAGATATTGAGCCTTTTGAGCAGGTTAAACGCTTGGCAAAACTTACTCAGGAAAGTGGTCTGGATGGTGTCGTCTGTTCTGCCCAGGAAGCTCCACTATTACGTAAGGAACTAGGACAAGATTTTGCACTGGTTACTCCCGGTATCCGTCCTGCCGGTTCAAGTGCGGATGACCAAAAACGTATCGTGACTCCAAAACAGGCTATGCTTGATGGTTCAACCCATTTAGTAATTGGGCGTCCAATTACACAATCGACTGATCCTGCCGGAGCCTTAAAAGAAATTCTAGCCAGCTTATAATTGAGTAATCCTAAGTTTAACTACTGCAGACAAAGCTGATCACTAGTTTATTAGCTTTGTTTTTTGGGCATAACCTTCTGAGGATTTAGATCAAGTACAAATAAATTCAAACTTATATTTTTTATTTTATAAAAATATAAAAAAGCTTATAAGTAGAGGTGCCAGTAAAGTCAAGATTAGGCCACTCATCATGGCATGAGGAACATAATGAGTCCCGCAAGACTGTTTGACCATGGCAAGTGTTACATCCATGGAAGTTGCTCCTGCACTAGAAATTGCCGAACGCGGAAAACGCCAACCGATACAATACATCAGTAAAATTGCAAAAACTTCCCTGAAAAGATCAGTGAGCAGGGCAATACTACCAAACTGTGGAGAGTGAATCTGACTCAGCAGGATGCCAGACATTGAGTACCAGCCATAACCTTGAGCTAAGGCCAGAATTTCATTCGCTGTGTAACTCTGTAATAAAGGAATACATAATAATGCAGCCAAGCCAGAACCAATAAAAGCCGCTAATGGAACAACCAAAATTTTCCAGCTTAACCAGGCACGGTCAAAATGGGTATGAGCCAGCTCCACACCAATTAGTAAAATAAAAACCAGTAATAGATACCAGCTGTTAAAAGAATATTCGTTTCCAGATAATTTAATCAGCCAGCCAATGCCTGCACCCGCCATTAGAGCCAGCAGAGCATAACTGATATTCTTAATTGCCTTTAAAAACAGGTGTAAGGAAATTGAACCTTTGACACTGCTACGGTCTAGCCATTGATAAGCAAATAAACAGACAAAGAAAGATCCTAATGAGGTCAGTAGAGCAATTAATAAGGCAGGTTTTAAAATATATAAAGGATGCTGTAACTGTTGTAGAGCTTGAAAAAGTTCAAGTGATACACTTATTAATAGCAGATAAGAAAAATATGGCAAAATTTTGAAAATAAATTTTTGTACAGGAACAGGTAATTTTTTTGCAGATAAAAAGCCTAAAATCAAGGCTAAAAAAATTTGTAAAACCAGAATAAGAGAAGTCATGAATAAGCAGATGCAATCAACACCTGCTTATTATGTCAGGGAAAAATTCAAGCTGCACGGCTTATGGTGCTATTTCCCAAAAAATGATAATCCGACGGATTTACCTTTCGGGTTTCTAGCCAGTATCGCCAGGTGTAAGTAGGCCATAGGGAAAAGTTTTTGCCGCCATTTTGCTGATACCAGCTGGTGCAGCCAGACTGCCAGACTGTACCTCTAAGCATGTCTTGGACTCGATGATTAAATTGATCCTGTACTTCGGCTTTAACGACGACTGCCTGAGTATGAGTTTTTTCAACCAGCTGAATCAATTGCAAGATATGCTCGATTTGAGATTCAATCATAAACAAAACGGAATTATGCGCCAAAACAGTATTTGGACCTAATAACTGAAACAGATTTGGGAAACCTTTGGTACTTACTCCATAATAGCTTTCAGCGCCATCTTCCCAAGCCTTTGCTAATGATTGATTATGCTGGCCAATGCATGGAAAATTCTTTAGGTAAACACGGGGATCAGTGATAAAACCTGTACCATAGATCAGGCAGTCAATTCTTCGGGTCTGACCATCCTGAGTAATAATGCTGTCTTCAGTAATCTCCCGAATCTTATCAGTTACAAGTTCAACATTGCTCCGGTTGAAGGTGGGATAATATTTATTTGATACCAAGATGCGTTTACAGCCCATAATATAATCAGGTGTAAGTTTCTTGGCGATAGTTTTATCTTTAACCTGGAATCGTATAAAAGCGCGGCCTAGTTTTTCTACATAGCGCATAGCAAATGGCTGCACAATTGGAATAACCCGTGATTCATTTGACCAGTACAGCCGGATCCGATGTAATTTCCTGAACCATTCCTGCTGAGCAAAAAGGTTTTTCTCCAACTGGCCATATTTGCGTTCGTCGCGTGGAATGACCCAAGCTGCACTACGCTGCATTACATAGAGCTGTTTCACCTGTGAAGCTATTTCTGGAATATATTGAATGGCGCTGCCACCTGTACCAATCGATGCAACTGTTTTACCTGTCAGATCATATTGATGATCCCATTGTGATGAATGGAAAATTTTCCCATTAAATTTTTCAATACCTTTTATTTTGGGAATCTGCGGTACATGAAGCGGCCCGGAAGCAAAAATCACAAATTGGGCTTCTATATTCTCCTGCCTATCAATTTCAATACGCCACGTATTTGACTGTTCATTATAAAAAGTTCCAGTGACTTCTGTATTGAATTGAATATATTGGCGCAGTTGATAGTTTTCAGTAAGATTTTGTATATATTCAAAAATTTCTGGTGCCTCGGCGTAACGCTTTGACCAGTCTGTTTTTGGCGCAAAAGACAGAGAATACATGTGTGACTGTACATCACAGGCAGCTCCCGGATAGCGGTTTTCGCGCCATGTGCCCCCTACATCTCCTGTTTTTTCAATAATAATAAAGTCATCAATGTTTTGCTGTAATAACCGAATTGCGGCGGCTAAACCACCAAATCCCGCACCAATAATTGCAACTTTTACTCTGCGTCCAGTTACAGGTTCTATATTATTTTTCTGCATTTTCTGCTAGGTCCGTTCTATTTTTATACAGATTATACAGCCTTGCTTATATTGGCCCATGATAGCAGCGACATAAATATTGATAGATTCGGCAATTAAAAAGATGAGATTTTTATAGTAAAACAGACAGGTCAGGGTAAATTGAATTATTCATGAAGCGTTCTATTCTCGGTTTGATGTATTTAATACAAGGCATGCGTAACGCTGGAATTGATGTTGATTCACGGCTCGCAACAATTGGTATCAAGCCGGATGCTTTAGATCCGACTTCTATTATTCATCCCAGCTTGGAATGGGATATACAAAAAGTTGTGGGTGAAGGGGTAAAATCTGAAACAGGACTATTTATTGGGCAGCATTACGCGCTTGCCGGTTATGGCCCTTTGCTGATGCTCCTTGTAACCAGTAATAATATCCAGACTGCTCTTGAAAAGGGGATCCAATACCAGGGTCTTACTCACCTATTTGGAACTTTAGGCCTTGAAGTCATGGCTCATCAGGTTGCATTGACATATTTGCCAGTAGACCTGAACTCGGATATGGGATTGCTACGTGCCCAGTGCGAAATTTCGGGAACTTATAAATTTATTCAAGATATTTATAAAATGATGGGACTGGTTGCACCTACTTTAAGAGTTGAGTTGCCTTTTAAAGTACCTGAAGATAAAGAGCAATTACAGCTGTATCAGAATTATTATGGTGCAGATCTGCACTTCGGTTTTAAGCAGGCGAAATTTGGATTAAATTCGCAAGTACTTGAAATAAAAATTCCTTCTGCAGATCCAATTACCCATCGGGTTTATGAAGCTAAATGTATTAGTGAGCTACAACGTTTAAATCATGATGATGCAGTACCTTCACTTATTCAGCGTGTACATGACTATTTAGAGCTGCAAAAGGGGGTAATTCCTACTATGGCAGAGACTGCACAAGCACTTGGTATTCCAGAACGTACCTTGCGCCATCAGCTACAACAGTTCAATACCAGTTATAAAGAAATTAGAGAACAGTTGATTAAAAACAAAGCATTAAAACTGATTGAATATAAAGAGTACTCAATTGAGGTTATTGCTGAGTTACTGGGCTATTCAGAACCAGCCGCATTTAATCATGCCTTTAAGCGCTGGTTCGGACAAAGCCCAAGACAATATGGTAAATAGCCTAAGTTGGGTTATGCCAAAGTTTTATATGTTTCACTATATTCTTCGTTATACTTCCCATTAGCCCATAAAACGTATCAGAATTATATGCTAGAGCTTAAATCATCACACAGTACAGCTTTTTCACCCGTCTCTCCAGCCGAGCGTTATTCTCAAGCTTTATCTTCTGGACAATTTTTACCTGATGAAGCACAGGCACAAGCTGTGCAGGAGCTGGACCGGGTCTGGCATGAATTGATTCACCGATATAAGGCTTCTAAGAAAGCATTTCGCCGTTTTCGCCGGCAAACTGCACCGCGTGGTGTATACATGTGGGGTGGGGTTGGCCGTGGAAAAACATGGCTAATGGATCAATTCTTTGAGTCTATTCCATTTCGCCGTAAGTTACGTATGCATTTTCATCACTTTATGCAACATGTACACCGTGAGTTAAATAAGCTGTCTGGCCAGCGTAATCCCCTAGATCTGGTGGCTGACCAGATTTACAAAGATGCAGTTATTATTTGCTTCGACGAATTTTTTGTATCAAATGTCACTGATGCCATGATTTTGAGCGATCTGTTTCAAAAATTATTCCAGCGCGGTATTACACTGGTAGCGACCTCAAATATTGCACCAGATGGTTTATATAAAAATGGTATTCATCGAGACCGTTTTTTACCTACCATTGAAATGGTCAAAAAAAACTGTGTTGTGTTAAATGTAGATGCTGGAGTAGATTATCGGTTACGGGTGTTAAAACAGGCGCAGCTTTTCAAGGCACCGCTCAGCCACGAAGCACAGCAGTGGATTGCCCAAAGGTTTTCTGCATTGACCCAGACTCAGGTGCAGTCTCAAGAATCAATTATTATCAATAACCGTATTGTAGAGACTATCGGTCATACTGAAGATGTGTTGTGGTGTGAATTTTCAGAACTTTGCCTTAAGCCTCGCAGCCCGTCAGATTTCATTGAAATAGCCAATATTTATAATACGGTACTGGTCAGTAATGTTCCGCATTTAACTGATCAGATTAATGATGCAACCCGACGTTTTATTTATCTGGTTGATGAGTTCTATGATCGGGGAGTAAAACTTTTACTTACCTCTCAAGACGATATTATTAATATCTACCAGGGAGAGAAGTTGGTGTTTGAAATTGAGCGTACCCGTTCAAGATTGCTGGAAATGCAGTCAGATGAGTATCTGCATTCAGAGCACAAGCAAATTCACGGCGCCCAGTAAAATTTTAATCAAGCGTTCTACGGAACGCTTTTTTATTATTTATATTAAATAAAACCGCGCAGTATCGGCATGGTTTTGCTTTAATACGTGTGATCAGTTATTGTAAAAGTTATAAAAGATAGGTAGAAAAGCTGGTACTTAAGTCTAATTTTCGAAACCTCTCTCTTTATCCACTATAAGTAAATTTAAAGCGGCTGAATATAAACGTATTTTAAACTGGCATATATAAAAACTATTGATGTCAATATTTTTTAAACAGAAAATGCTTACTATTTAGGAACGTGATAGTGGTATTCAGCTAAATATAAACCAGTATACTAGAATCTCTTGTGATAAAAAGTAGCAATATCAGGAAAGACAATGACTGCACGTATTCAAAAAGGCAAGTTAGCGATTGCTAAAGAACTCTATGATTTCATCGAAAATGAAGCTTTACCGGGTTCCGGTCTGGACAGTGAAACATACTGGAAAAATTTTGAGCAAGTCGTTGTTGATCTTAGTCCGAAAAATAAAGCGCTTCTTGCAAAGCGTGATGAAATTCAGGCTAAAATTGACGAATGGCATCGCAATAACGAATTTGAACTTGAAGCTTACAAAGCTTTCCTGAAAGAGATTGGCTACTTATTACCAGAAGTAGAAGATTTCCAGATTACCACTGAAAATGTGGATGAAGAAATTGCAGTATTGGCAGGACCACAGTTGGTTGTACCTGTACGAAATGCCCGTTACTGCCTTAATGCTGCAAATGCCCGCTGGGGTTCTTTATATGATGCACTTTATGGCTTTGATGTGATTTCTGAAGAGAATGGCGCAGAAAAGGGTAAGGGGTATAATCCGGCCCGTGGCGCCAAGGTTATCGAATTTGCTAAAAGCTTTCTGAGTGATACTTTCCCGCTTGAGGCAGGCTCACATCAAGATGCTACACGCTATGAAGTTGAAGATAATCAGCTGGTTATTACTTTAAAAGATGACACTAAAACTACCTTGGCTGAACCGGTTCAGTTTGTAGGTTATAATGGCGAGAAAAGTAACCCAACTGAAATTATTCTAAAAAATAATGGATTACATGTCATTATCCAGATTGATACGACCAGTCCGATTGGCCAGACTGATGCAGCTGGTATAAAAGACCTGGTACTTGAAGCAGCTGTAACGACAATTCAGGATCTGGAAGACTCGATTGCTGCAGTAGATGCAGAGGAAAAAGTAGAAGGCTACCGTAACTGGCTTGGGCTCATGAAGGGTACACTTCAGGAATCTTTCCAGAAAGGTGACAAAACTGTTACCCGTGCTATGAACAAAGACCGTACTTATACAGACCTTGAAGGGAATACGGGTAAAATTCATGGCCGATCATTGATGTTACTGCGTAATGTTGGCCACCTGATGACGAACCCTGCTATTTTGGTAGATGGTGCAGAAATCTATGAAGGCATCATGGATGCACTGGTAACGCCGTTACTAAGCATTGCTGATATTCGTGGCGAAAATGAAATCAAGAACTCACGTCAGGGTTCAATGTATATCGTAAAACCAAAAATGCATGGTCCGGAAGAGGTCGCATTTGCGGTAGAACTTTTTGAACGTGCTGAGCAGGCTTTGGGGCTGCCAGCAAAAACTCTTAAAATCGGGATTATGGATGAAGAACGCCGTACTTCTGTAAACCTGAAGAACTGTATTGCTCAGGCCAAAGACCGTACCATCTTTATTAATACTGGTTTTATGGACCGTACAGGTGATGAGATTCATACCTTTATGGAAGCAGGTCCATTTGTTCGTAAAGGCGAAATCAAAGGACAAAAATGGTTCCCTGCTTATGAAAACCGTAATGTAATGATCGGTCTGAAAGCAGGATTACGCGGTAAGGCACAGATCGGTAAAGGTATGTGGCCAAAACCAGATATGCTGCTTGACATGTATCGTACTAAGATCGAGCATCCGGAAGCAGGTGCAAGCTGTGCATGGGTTCCTTCTCCAACAGGAGCAGTAATTCATGCAATTCATTATCATCAGTGCAATGTATCTGAGCGTCAGCAAGAATTATTACAGACTGAGCCTTTAGCTCTGGATGATCTGTTGACTCCTCCGCTAGCAGCAAATACAGACTGGACTGAAGAAGAGAAAAAGAACGAACTTGAAAATAACTGTCAGGGTATTCTGGGTTATGTTGTGCGCTGGGTTGACTTGGGAGTAGGCTGTTCAAAGGTTCCAGATATTAATGATGTAGGCCTGATGGAAGACCGCGCAACATTACGTATCTCTTCACAGCACGTTGCGAACTGGCTACGTCATGGTATTGTGAGTCGTGAACAGGTTGAAGAAGTATTAAAGCGTATGGCTAAAATTGTAGACGAACAAAATGCCAATGATCCACTTTATACTGCAATGTCTGCTGACTTTGAAAATAGCATTGCTTTTAAAGCTGCATCTGACCTGATCTTTAAAGGCGGTGAGCAACCATCTGGTTATACCGAACCTTTACTACACGCTGCGCGCTTAAAACTTAAAGGCTATACAGGTGACTAATCTGAGCCATTAAAAAAAGCCTCTTCGGAGGCTTTTTTATTTAACTTTTAAATAAAGATTTTTCTTATATTCAGGCAGTAGCGACCTGAAAACCTGGACGCTCAGCATAGCGAGCAACCGATAAGTCGTCTGCATAAATCGCTGGTCGTTTATGGCTCATGAGGTCTGAAAGCAATTTACCTGAACCACATGCCATGGTCCAGCCTAATGTACCATGCCCAGTATTTAAGAACAGGTTACTCAAGGCAGTTTTACCTACAATAGGCGTACCATCTGGTGTCATGGGACGAAGCCCAGTCCAGAAAGTTGCTTCTTTTAAACGTCCGGCAGACGGATAAAGATCATTCACCACCATTTCCAGTGTTTTTCTGCGTTCTGGAAGCAATTGATAATTAAAGCCTACAATTTCTGCCATACCCCCTACACGAATACGATCATCAAAGCGTGTTACAGCGACTTTGTAGGTCTCGTCCAGTACTGTAGAAACTGGTGCACGCGTAGCATCTTGAATTGGAATGGTCAGTGAGTAGCCTTTTAATGGATAGACTGGAATATGAATTAACCCACGTAATAGCGGAGTAGAGAAAGACCCCATTGCAATTACATATTGGTCTGCTTTAACCAGACCTTCACTGGTTTGGACTGCTGTGACTTTATCTGCTTCAACTACCAGTTTTTCAATAGAAACACCAAATTTAAAAATTACGCCAGCAGCTTTTGCCATTTCTGCAAGACGCTGTGTAAATAACTGGCAGTCACCAGTTTCATCATTTGGTAAGCGTAACCCGCCTGTCAGTTTATGACTGGAATATTTTAAAGCAGGTTCAACTTTCATTAAATCTTTCGCTTCGAGCAACTCAAATGGCACACCAGCTTCTTTTAATACTTCAATATCTTTGGCAGCATTGGCATATTGCTGTTCACTACGGAAAAGCTGTAAGGTTCCTTGCTGACGACTTTCATAAGCAATACCTGTAGTCTTCCGTAATTCTTTCAGACAGTCACGGCTATATTCGGCAATACGGACCATACGGCTCTTATTTTCCTGATAATGCTGAATATTGCAGTTCTTTAGCATTTGCCACATCCAGGCAATCTGGAAACTGGTTCCATCTGGACGAATAGACAGAGGAGCATGTTTTTGAAACATCCATTTAATGGCTTTAAGCGGCACCCCTGGCGCTGCCCAAGGTGTAGCATAGCCAGGAGAGACCTGTCCGGCATTTGCAGCACTGGTCTCCAGCGCTGCTCCAGGCTGTCGGTCAATTACGGTCACTTCATGTCCTGCCTGGGTTAGATACCATGCAGTTGTGACACCAATTACACCACTTCCTAAAATGACGACTTTCATGATCTTCTCTACTCATTGCAGCCTGAATCTGGCCTGTACATGGAGCTCTACCAAACGCGGTATATATGACTGATTTTTAAAGCAAGCAGTCCGTGGGTAGTAACGGTATAACTGAGTTTCAGGGTAATCATTTAAAATGTGAAAGGGCCACTAAAAAAATCCCTTTTTCCAGTTATGCTCTCAGTTTACATCGGGGGTTTAGTTCTGATAAATTCAAATAAACTTATCTTTAGATATAAAATTACTTACGTAAATGAAAATTAAAAATCTGAACCAGATTACTGATTTTGATATCAAGTTATTGAGAATTTTCAAGACAGTATGCGAATGCGGGAGCTTTACTTCAGCAGAGAGTGTTCTTGGAATTAGCCGCTCAGCCATTAGTCTGCATATGAGTGATTTGGAAAATCGTCTGGGGCTCAGGTTATGCCAGCGTGGCCGTGCCGGATTTTCTCTTACCGATGAAGGTAAGGAAATCTTGAACTATAGTGAAACGCTAATCGCTTCTATTGAGGAGTTTAAGCTTAAGGTTAACCAGATTCATAAAAAGTTAAAAGGCGAGTTTAATATTGGAATTATTAACAATTTAATTAATTTACCAAAGCCTTATATCACTAATACGCTAGAGCAACTTACCAGTGAAAGCCCTGATGTGCAGATTAACATCAGTATGAGTACCCTAGCAGATATTGAATGCAAGGTGATGGATGGTCGCTTACATGTAGGGGCAGTCCCGATGGTTACTCCATTATCGGGGCTGGACTATTTAAATCTTTATGAAGAAAGTTCCTATCTTTATTGTGGAGATCGGCATCCACTATTTTCTTCTACCGAACGATTAAAAGAACAAGGTTTAAGCCAGTGGAATGCCGTAATGCCTAACTACAGTATTAATTCACAAGCGTTGCAGCTGTACCAGCTGCTGCATTGTTCTGCAACTGCAAGTGACCGAGAGGGAATTGCTTTTTTAATTTTAACCGGAAATTTTATGGGTTTTTTACCTGATCATTATGCAAGAAAATGGGTAGAAAGCGGTCAGATGAAACCTGTGCTCGAGCAGCGCATGCATTATAGTACACCGATCTGCATGATTACCAGAAAGGGCAGGCGACATAATATGATTCTGGAATCCTTTCTCGAAAAGCTGAAAAATAATATTAATGAGCAGAATAATTCCGCGTTAACGGTAACGAACTAGATGGAACCCACATATCAGCTTAAATAGCAAACAGGATTTGCTATTTCATTGACTATTCTAGAAGTTGTTTTAATTTAACTGCATGGGGACTGTCTTCTGGTAAAAGTTCAAGCAGACGCTCAATTGCATCAGTACGTTCAGGAACACGACTAATCAGGCGAAATAACTGGTCAATGTCTTGCAAGTTATGAATCATATGACTTAAGCGCGCATCAAAGCAGTCACGCCAGGCACACAGGAAAGGACTTTCTGTCTTACTCAGGAAATTGCCCTTGTACAAGGCCAATACTGTAACAGTAAAGCCCAGATTCAATGCCTGTTCAGCCATAAGAAAATCTGCCTGAACCTCACAGTTCAGTTTGTAAGGGCGTGATTGGATACAGTCGTGTAACAGACTGCGCATCTGGGATAATTCTGCTTTTAGCGTTTTCTGGCTAACCTGCCTGTCTCCATAAAGGGCATAGTGTAATTCGTCCAAACTGATCCCATCTGGACACAATGCCAGAATACACAGTATTTCAATTTGCCGGTGCGTCAGCTGTAAAATATGATGATTAAACTGAACTTTTGACCCACCCAGCACTTTAAGATAAAGCACATTTTGCTGTTCAAGCCGGATGGCGCGTTGCACCAGATCTGCACAGCGCTCTACGGCGAGTACGCCTAAAGAATTATGCTTCTCATACTTGGTTGAAAGGTTAATAATGCCATGGAACTGGCCGCTTTGCGGGTCGATGATGGGCGCTGCGTAGCATACCCAGTCACGCACGCTATTCATCTGATTTTCATGTGAGTACACGCAACTGGCAGCATGAGTATTTAACGCAAGGCCAATGGCATTGTTGCCTACGGACTGGGTAGACCACTGGCCACCTTCGAAAAAATGCACCTGTTCTGCAGAAGAGCGCATAGAGTGACTGCTCCAGGTCCAGAGCAGAGTGCCATGCTGGTCTGTAATTCCGATTGCCATACTGGCATCTTCTGCAATTCTCAAGAGTTCAGAATGACACTGATCTAATGAGCGACCGAAGAGTGTTTCACGCCAACCATGATCCAGATTTAATACTGGGGCCGCATCTACTGAAACGGGAGGCACATGATGTGCTACAGCATTCTTTAAAAAAGCTGATGAATAACGAGAAACAGGATTTAACACGGGTAATTTTTTAATCATATGCATATCATGGTCCTTCATGATGAGGCAAAAATGCAGCTACCTGAGCTGGTTACTGTTGTTATTTTCCCCTACCTTAAACCTTGATGCTCTAATCTGCTATCCGACAAAAGGCTGACGCCAGCATACACATCTTTAAACATCAGTCTGGTATATGTACCAATATAGTCAGACTGTTTTTAAAAGAAATGGCCGATTCAGACTGATCTGTTTAAAATAGTTACAGAATATTCCTGCATAAGATCAACCTGTCTGTTTGTATTTAAGGTAACTGCTTTCTGCTAAAAGGTTGCGGTACAGGCTTCCCTAAATATTGCTGATCGGCAAAATAACTGGAACGTACCATAGGCGCACTCCAAATATTTTTAAATCCTAAAAACTCGCCATGACGCTGATAATGCTCAAATTCTTTTAAGCTCACAAAACGATGGATAGGAGCATGAGCTTTAGAAGGCTGTAGGTACTGTCCGATGGTGACCAAATCCACATAATGATCTTTTAAATCATTTAACAGCGCAATAACTTCTGCCTCAATCTCTCCAATACCTACCATCAAGCCACATTTGGTAGGAGTCTCAGGACATAAAGTTTTAAATTTTTTTAACAGATTAAGAGAATGCTGATAATCTGATCCAGGCCGCAAGGCCCGGTACAAGCGGGGTACTGTCTCTATATTGTGGTTAAATACATCTGGTGGAGACTGGCTAAGAATAGACAAGGCAAGATCAAGCCGCCCTCTAAAGTCCGGAACCAATATTTCGATCCGGGTATTCGGACAGCATTTACGTATCTCTTGAATACAATCTACAAAATGCTGGGCGCCTCCATCTTTCAGGTCATCCCGGTCTACAGAAGTAATGACCACATAACTTAAATTCAGGTTTGCGACGGTCTCGGCAAGATGCCGAGGCTCAGCCGGATCTAAGCTGTTTGGACGGCCGTGGGCTACATCACAAAAAGGACACCGTCTGGTACAGATATCACCCATTATCATAAAAGTTGCAGTACCGCTACCAAAACATTCTGGCAAGTTTGGACACGCCGCTTCTTCACATACCGTATGTAGTTTCTGCTGACGCAACAGCCGTTTAATACGGCCAATCTCTTCAGGCTGACTGATTTTTGCCCGTATCCATTCGGGTTTTGTCGGCATAACATCTGTTGCAATAACCTTAACAGGTATACGTGCCAGTTTATCTGCACCCCGAAGTTTTTTTTCATGCTTAAAATTCTGTTGTAAATCCATTTAAATATATCCTGATTTAATAATAAGTCTTAAAATAAATAAAAAGAGATTAATATTTAAAAAAATATTTTTAAAATAAAAATCTAGCTTTTAAATAAAATTAGAATTATAAAATATATGAGGTTGGTTAAAGGTTTGTTTTTAAGTTATTGTTTAAAATAATAAAAAATTACATTTATTTTTTAATAAATAAATTATTGTTTTTGAAAATAATAAGTAAATTTTATTTTAATAAATAATTTTAGTCTAATATTAATTTTAGAATAAATATATTTAATTGGAGGTGTGAGTTATTCACTGTTCCCTTGATTTTGATCAAGATAAAAAGGAAAAGGATATGCAATTAACGGAAGAAAAATTACTGGCTGCATATAAGAGTATGCGCGATATTCGTGAGTTTGAGGACCGGCTTCACGAAGAAAATACCATGGGTGATATTCCTGGATTTATTCACCTTTATAGTGGTGAGGAAGCAGTTGCAGTCGGTATTTGTGAAAATCTGACCGATAAGGATTACATTACCTCCACCCACCGGGGCCATGGGCACTGTATTGCTAAAGGATGTGATATCCATGCCATGATGCTTGAGATTTTCGGTAAAGATGCCGGCCTGTGTCGTGGTAAAGGTGGTTCAATGCATATTGCAGACCTCGACAAGGGCATGCTGGGTGCAAACGGTATTGTAGGAGGTGGACCTCCTTTAGCAATTGGAGCAGCTTTAACTGCTAAAACTTTGAAAACCGGTGGTATAGGTCTGTCATTTACGGGTGATGGGGGGTCAAATCAGGGTCTCACTTTTGAAGCGATGAATATGGCTGTAGTATTGCAACTTCCAGTCATATTTGTATTTGAAAACAATGGCTTTGGTGAAGGTACCGGTCATGACTATGCAGTAGGAAGTAAAGATATTGCTGGTCGGGCAGCAGGTTTTGGTTTACCTGCAGTCAAGGTTGACGGTACAGATTTCTTTGCAGTCTATGAAGCTGCCCAGCAGGCAATTGAGCGAGCCAGAAATGGTGGTGGACCAAGTGTAATTGAAACAATTACCAACCGCTTCTATGGTCATTTCGAAGGTGACCCTGGGTTAATCCGTTCTAAAGATGAAGTGGATTATGTAAAAGAACATCGCGATCCATTAAAAATTTTCCGTGAAAAAGTGAAAGACCAGATTGATCTGGCAAAGCTCGATGCAATTGATGCTGAGTCTGAAGCTAATGTAGACGACGCTGTAGCAAAAGCCCGTGCTGCCAAATACCCAGAAGTTTCCCAGCTTCTGACCGATGTTTATGTCTCTTACTAAAGGAATAGTAAAGCAAATGCCAAATAAAAGTTACCGTAATGCGATTAAAGAAGCAATTGAATTAGAGATGCGCCGTGACCCGACTGTATTTGTAGTGGGTGAAGACGTACGTGGTGGTCATGGTGGTAAAAATACTGAAGATAATGCGCTTGAAGGCTTTGGTGGCGTACTGGGTGTGACCAAGGGTTTATGGTCTGAGTTCGGTTCTGAACGTGTGATCGATACCCCAATTACAGAGTCAGCGATTATCGGTATGGCTGCAGGTGCAGCAGCAACCGGTTTACGGCCCGTAGCTGACCTGATGTTTATGGATTTCTATGGGGTATGCCATGACATGCTTTATAACCAGGCTGCGAAGTTCCGCTATATGTTTGGAGGTAAAGCCAAAGCACCTATGGTAGTACGTGGCATGATCGGCGCCGGTTTCTCCGCAGCAGCCCAGCATTCACAGTCACCTTATAATGTCTTTGCTGCAGTACCCGGTTTGAAGGTGGTCGTACCTTCTAGTCCTTACGATGTAAAAGGTCTGTTGATTCAGGCAATTCGTGATGATGACCCGGTAGTATTTTGTGAACACAAACTGCTGTATGACATTAAAGGCGAGGTTCCGGATGATGCCTATACCATTCCTTTTGGCGTGGCCAATTACACCCGTGAAGGAACTGATGTCACCATTATTGCTTTAAGTTTAATGGTACACCGTGCCAATGAGGTTGCAGATAAACTGGTAAAAGAGGGAATTTCGGTAGAAGTGGTAGATCCAAGAACTATTTCGCCTCTAGATGAAGAAGGTATCCTTGAATCTGTAGCCTCGACTGGCCGTGTAGTAATTGTTGATGAGTCTGCGGCACGTTGTGGTTTTGGTCATGATGTTGCTGCCCTGATTGCCCAGAAAGGATTTCATTATCTGAAAGCCCCAATTGAACTGGTGACTCCTCCTCATACGCCTGTACCGTTCTCACCTGTATTGGAAAAAGAGTGGATTCCGAGTGTAGAGCGTATTGAACAGGCTGTACGAAAAACTTTGGAGGCTTAGGATGAGCGAAATTAAAACACTAGAAATCCCAAAATGGGGATTATCTATGGAAGAAGGAACCATTGCCCAATGGTTAATTCAAGAAGGAAGCCAGTTCAGTAAAGGACAAGAAATTTGTGAAATTGAAACCACAAAAATTGTAAACGTCCTGGAGGCACCTTTTGACGGAACATTGAGAAAAATACTGGCGAAAGATGGTGAAACCCTGCCAGTCGGTGGCTTGATTGCAGTTTGTGCCAATAATGATGTCACAGATGATGATATACAGGCATTTGTACAGTCACTTGGTCAAGGGACAGCAGCTTCGGCAAGCTCTGCACCGGACAGTACTCCAGCTGAAGATAAAACTGACCAGACTACACCAGTAGAGCAACTGAGTTCATCAACTGTGAAAGCTGAAACATCATCTGCTACCCGGAAAACTTCTCATAGTGCCGGTGACTATATTATTCCTGCGTCTTTACAAGGCTATCAGCCACCAGATGACCTGTTTATTACACCACATGCCCAGAAACTGGCAGAAAAATATAATTTGGATTTAACCAAGGTTACAGGTTCGGGACGCGAAGGGCGTATTAGTGTCGCTGATCTTCAGACAGCAGTACAGGGCGCAGGTGGACGATGGCCAGATGTTAAGCATCAGGCCAGTACAAAAGCTGCAAAATCTAACGCTGATGACAGTCAAGTTGCTGCTACACCTGTAGCTCGGCGTCTGGCCAAGCAATGGGGCATTAATCTGCATGACTGTCGCGCTTCGGGAACAAGAGGCCGGGTCTGCAAAGAAGATGTTGAAGCAGTGTATAACCGTGAACACAAGTCTGCTCATACAGAAACTTCATTGAATGCAACTCAGCCCGAACAGGCAAAAGTAACCAGTATTCCAATGAATGCCATGCGTAAAGCGATTGCTTCACGTTTACAGGCAGCAAAACGTAATGCGCCACATTTTCGTTTAACTGTTGACTTGAATGTTGAGGCGATACAGACATTACGTGCACAGATTAATGAGTCCGTGCCTCAGGTCAAATTGTCTATCAATGATATGCTCATCAAGGCAGCAGCTGCGGCGTTGATTAAAGTACCTGAAGTAAATGTACAGTTTGACGAAGAGTCACAATCAATTTTACAGTTTGATCAGGCCGATATTTCTGTGGCTGTGGCTATTCCTAATGGTCTTATTACTCCAATTATTAAAGCTGCGAATCAGAAATCGCTTGCTGAGATTTCTGGCAATATGCGGGATTTGGCCACCCGGGCAAAAACTGGAAAGTTAACTCCGGATGAATTTCAGGGAGGAAGTTTCAGTATTTCTAACCTGGGAATGCTGGGTATAAAACACTTTGACGCCATTATCAATCCGCCTCAAGGTGCTATTCTGGCTTTGGGTGCTTCAGAGGCTCGAGCAGTGGTAGAGCATGATCAGATTATTATTCGGCAGATGGTGACAGCAACTCTATCCTGTGACCACCGAGTGATTGATGGAGCAGTTGGGGCGAAATTCTTGGCCAGCTTTAAAAAGTTTGTCGAGAATCCAGCATTAATACTGGTATAGGAGCTGGACATGACAGGAAATCAGTATGATTTAATTGTTGTGGGTGCAGGTCCGGGTGGATATGTGGCTGCAATACGTGCAGCCCAGCTTGGTCTTAATACAGCAATTATCGAAGAAAAACATCTGGGGGGGATCTGCCTAAACTGGGGCTGTATCCCGACCAAAGCTTTATTGAGTGGAGCTGACTTGGCCTATCAGCTTAAGCATGCTGGAAACTTTGGTTTCACTCTTCCACAAATTGATTTCGATCTGAGTCAACTGGTTAAACATAGCCGCCAAGTCTCGCAGCAACTGGTACAGGGAATCGAGCACCTTCTCAAGAAAAATGGTGTAGAGGTTATATTTGGACGGGCCAAGCTACAGGCGAAAGAAACGCTTGAAGTAATCGATGAGAGCGGTAAAGCACGCACTTTAAAAGCACCTCATATCATTTTAGCAACAGGTGCCAGAGCTCGAACTCTGCCTGGTCTGCCTGTCAATGGCACCGAGATCTGGAGTTACCGGGAAGCGCTAGTCCCGGAACAATTGCCTGAATCTTTACTGGTAGTCGGTTCCGGCGCTATAGGCAGTGAATTTGCCAGTTTATATCATGATCTAGGCTGTGAGGTTACTCTTATTGATGTTGCTCAGCAGATTTTGCCCACTGAAGATGCAGAAGTTGCAGAATATATGCGTAAGCAGTTTGAGCAGCGCGGTATGAAAGTGATTACTGGCTGTTCATTACAAAATGTCCAAGTTACCGGAGGTCAGGTACAGTGTGAACTTCATAGCTCACAGGGCAAGCAAAACCAGGTGTTTGATCGGGTTCTGTCTGCAATAGGTGTACAACCGAATGTAGAAAATCTGGGACTGGAACAGTTAGAAGTAGAGTTTAAGCAGGGTTTTATTCAGGTGGATGAATTCTGCCGCACAAATGTCGTAGGGCTCTATGCAATTGGTGATGTGGCGGGTGCACCATGTCTGGCTCATAAAGCCAGTCATGAAGCTATTCTTTGTGTAGAAAAAATTGCAGGACTCACAAATCTGCACTCTCTAGACCGTACCCAAATTCCTGGCTGTATTTTTACTCATCCTCAGGTTGCCAGTATTGGTTTGACTGAAGCGCAGGCCAAAGCACAAGGACATCATATCCAGACTGGGAAATTTCCTTTTCAGGCAAATGGTAAGGCACTGGCTTTAAAACAAACAGCCGGTTTTGTAAAAACTGTATTTGATAAAGAGACTGGCGAGCTGCTCGGAGCGCATATGGTCGGTCATGAAGTTACTGAACATATTCAGGGTTTCGCAATTGCCAAATATCTGGAAGCTACCGACGAAAGCTTGGCACAGGTCATTTTTCCTCATCCTACGTTATCAGAAGCAATGCATGAATCGGTATTAGCTTCCCTACAGCAGGCAATACATATTTGAAAATATGGAAGAGCTTATCTGGTTTAGCTTGATAAGCTCATTCTTCTTACAGAAAACTGATTAATCAGGAGCGGTAATGAAAGCAGCTCGTTTTTATGATAAAAGCGATATTCGCATTGAAGATATTCCGGAGCCACAAGTTACACCAGGTACAGTCGGTATTCAGGTTGCCTGGTGTGGTATTTGTGGAACTGATCTGCATGAGTTTATGGATGGTCCAATTTTTATTCCGCCTTGTGGCCATCCGCATCCAATCTCGGGCGAATCTGCTCCAGTAACGATGGGACATGAGTTTTCCGGAGTTGTATACGCTGTGGGTGAAGGGGTTAATGATATTCAGATTGGTCAGCATGTGGTGGTTGAACCTTATATCATCGCTGACGATGTGCCGACTGGACCTAATGATGCTTATCATCTGTCGAAGAATATGAATTTTATTGGATTAGGAGGGCGAGGCGGTGGTCTATCGGAAAAAATAGCCGTGCAGCGTCGTTGGGTTCACCCAATTTCCAATAAAATACCATTGGATCAGGCTGCACTGATTGAGCCTTTGTCGGTAGGTCATCATGCCTATATTCGTAGTGGCGCACAAGCCGGAGACATTGCACTGATTGGGGGTACAGGGCCGATAGGTTTGTTGTTATCAGCTATTTTAAAGGCTAAAGGACTTACCGTTATTATTAGTGAATTAAGTGCTAAACGTAAAGAAAAAGCAAGAGAGGCTGGTGTTGCAGATTATATTCTGGACCCTTCAGAAGTTGATGTGGTTACGGAAGTCATGAAAATTACTCAAGGGCGGGGTGCAGATGTTGCTTTTGAATGTAGTAGTGTAAATAAAGTACTAGATACTCTCGTAGCTGCGATGAAGCCAGCTGGTGTACTGGTCATTGTATCAATCTGGAGTCATCCAGCCACAGTAAATGTTCACAGTGTTGTTATGAAAGAACTTGATATTCGTGGCACCATTGCTTATGTCAACGACCATCAGGCAACAATCAAATTGGTGGAAGATGGTAAAATTAATTTGGAACCTTTTATTACACAGCGCATTCAACTCGATGACTTGGTTTCGCAGGGATTTGAAACCCTGATCCATAACAATGAGTCAGCTGTTAAAATTATTGTCCATCCCTAAATACTCAGAAAAAACAAGCAGACGTTTTAATTGCTTATCAATAATTTAACAACAATACATAAGGAAAAATAATGAATAAAGGATTAATGAATAAAGTCGCCGTTGTAACAGGCGCAGCGCAAGGTATAGGACGTGGTATTGCTCTAAGACTGGCTCAGGAAGGTGTACATGTAGTCTTGGTAGATCTGAATGAACAACGACTTAATGGAGTAAAACAGGAAATTGAAAATTTAAAGGTAAACGCCAGTATTTTTGTTGCTGATATCAGTCAGCGTGATCAGGTGTATGCCAGTATTGAACATGCCGAGCAGTCTTTAGGTGGTTTTGATATTATGATCAATAATGCTGGAATTGCTCAGGTTCAGTCTCTTGATGCAGTGACACCTAAAGAACTGCAAAAAATTAGCGATATTAATATTGGTGGAGTTCTGTGGGGTATTCAGGCCGCAGCTCGAAAATTTAAAGCGCGCCAGCAAAAAGGTAAAATCATTAATGCAGCTTCTATTGCAGGGCATGAAGGTTTTGCCATGTTAGGAGTATATTCGGCAACAAAATTTGCAGTCCGTGCTTTAACTCAGGCCGCAGCCAAGGAATATGCTTCACATGGCATTACGGTAAATGCATATTGTCCGGGAGTAGTGGGCACAGATATGTGGGTAGAAATTGATAAAAGATTTTCTGAAATTACCCATACCCCAATTGGTGAAACATACAAAAAATATGTGAGTGGTATTGCACTAGGGCGTGCACAAACACCTGAAGACGTGGCTGCGCTGGTTGCTTTTTTATCGAGTGAAGATGCCGATTATATTACCGGGCAGGCAATTTTAACAGATGGAGGTATGGTCTACCGCTAGTACAATATACACTGTCTAATTTTTAAAAATGTATAAATATAATCAGGTTTCTACTTAAACACATTAAATAATAAAAGGCCTGAGTACATAGAATATAACACTATCTTATTTGTACTCAGGTCTGTATTTCCTTAAGTTTTTTTAAGATATTTTTGTCAAATTCTGCTGTTTATACATAATATTATCCAGCCACTAGTCCATTGAAATACTAAAATTTATCACTATATATGACCTATAGTTTTTTAAATTTTCGCCTATGTGTGCCAATTTTAAACCTGTTACGCGTGTTCAGGTGGATAAACTTCAGTTACCGGATGTTCCTTTCGATTATCTCGAAGAAGTGTATCCAGCCTATGATTTGCCTTTACTATTTAAGTCAGAATATGGCTTGGAATGGCGTAGCGTAATGTTCGGACTGGTGCCAAAGTGGGCTCAGGATAAAAGTTCGGCTAAACGGACCTATAATGCCCGAAATGAAACTTTATTTGAAAAGCCAAGTTTCCAGGAGGCTGCATTTAAAGGTAAGTTTGGAGTTATTCCGGTGACCGAATTTTATGAAGCAAAATATATTGATGGTAAGGCTCAGCGTTGGGGAGTACGTCGCAAAGATGGCCAAGGCTTTTTTATTGCTGCCATTTATGAAATCTGTAAAATCAATGATGAAGTGATTCGCTCAGCCAGCATGATCACGATGGATGCAATAGACCATCCGATGATGAAGGAGTTTCATGAACCAGGAAATATCAAACGTTCAGTGATTGTAATTCCACATGAACGTCTGGATGAATGGCTGAGTGTAGGGCCTGCTAACTTCAAATCATTTATTGAAGGTTTTTCTGTTGAAGAGTTTGAGTGTTCTCATGTACCCAAGCCTAAAGTGGAAACGCCCCAGTTAAACTTTTTTGACTGATGAAAGTTAATTTGAAAGATTTTTAAATAAGTGTTTAAGGCTTTCAATTAGTTTTTCAATCTGTAATGGAGTAAGCCCTTCAAAAGACTGTTCGAGTACTACTCCAGTAAGATCATTAATTTTAGCGGTCATTTCTTTGCCATACTCAGTGAGATTTACCCGTGTAATACGGCCATCCTCTTCACAGGAATAGGTATCGACATAGCCTTCAGCTTTCAGGCGGTAAACAATTTTGGTTGTAGTCGACATTTTTGAAATGATCATCTCTGAAAGATCAGAAACACTGGCATGTGGTTTAGACTCAAGTGCCAGTAGAATACGTCGCCGTGAGTTATCCAATCCATAACGCTTTAAGACATTATCCATATTTTGCACATATTGTGCATGTACTTGAGTAATCCAATAGAATGGAAAGTCTTCAAGATTAAAATCCCCAGTGTTTGAAGGCAAAAACCGAGCATATTTTTTATTCATACGAGAATAACCCTAATTTTAATTATTTTTACAAAGTAAGTTTATTGTAAAACAATTGTTTTATACAAGAGAGTGGCTAAGTTTATTTTAGTATAAAAACTTTTATGAGCCCTTCAATGAGTTTGATATTTTTAGATTGGCCGTTGTTAGAACGACAAAGTGTAGCATTTGAGCAGTAGTTTGATGAGATTTATAAGAAAAATGGCAAAACTGCTTTAAAAGCTGTAAGGAATGATTTTAACCCAAATGTATTCTTTGAGATTTTTCATTAAGATTTAAATAGCAAATAAAGTAGCTCAGCTATTTTGTAATTTCTGCCTCATTGATCAGTTTTACTTTAAAATAAAATTTTGTATTAGGTTTGAGAATTACAAGTAATGTGATTCTTAACAAAATGAGTGACTTCATTGAATTTTATGTCTATAAAGAGAAGCTCTAGAAAAACAATTTATTAGAACATTCAATGAACATGGATCAACTTACTTTCGCAACTAAACTTGCCATTTTGTTTAGCGGTATCTATTTATGGATTGGTATGCTAACAGGACTCTGGAAATATTATCAGATCAGGAAATCTGCGCATGCACGTGCTCATCCATATGTGGATATAGCTCACCGAAGTAGTTTGCTCTATGCTCCAGCAACTCTCATTCTGGCTACACTAGGGCATTTTACCATCTGGTCTGACTATGCAGTTCTCACCTGTATTAGGATCAATATATTATTTTTCAGCCTTTCTATATTGAGTTATATTTTACATGGAGTTTTAAAAGATACTGTTAATCAGTTCCAGGTGCCGCATCAACTTGGTAAATGGTATTTACCCAAAATTTTGATGACAATATTTATGTTTTTACTGGTAATTGGAGAATTAGTAGCAAGTGGTTTTCTAGTAATAGGGACTGCGTATTATTTTGGATTTATCTAAACAAGCCTAGACGCTAAAAAAATAATTTTTTATTATTTAAAGATGGATGATTGCTCATCCATCTCTTAATTGTTTTTATACTTAAAATATTTACGACACTTGTGGTCAATAAGCGCCCAGATCGAGAACAGGGCAGAGACTATTAAAGCATAGAGAAAATGTTCTAGCTTCAAATTGCCATTAATCACCCCATGAAAAAGCAGAGTTAACATGAGGGCTACTGTAGTAACAACATAATTGACAAAATTTTTATCGTTCTTAAAAACTTTGGCGAAAGAACGCTTGTTTAGGGGTAAAGAGTGCATCTTCGGTCCTCCTGTCGTGCGCGACAAAACCTAATTGTTTTAATCAGAAATCTAGTTTTTAATGTTTTACTGCTTATTTTCGAGTATTTCAATAGGTGATAGCATTATTTTTTTATCATTATTTTTCTTTATAACATATAAGGTAATTAATGTATTTAATAAATAAATATAAGAATAGTTTTTGTGTAAATTTTTTTGATCACATTATTAACTAATTTTATATGATAAATCTCATTTTTTTTAATTAAAATTTAGATAAAACAAAAAGTTATAATAAATTCAATTTCTAATGTACTATAAGAAAAATAATTTTAAATTGGCATTTTGAAAATTAATTTAGCTCAACTGATCTTAAGTAAAATCTGAATATAAATCTGACTTTTTAATTTAAAATGTTTAAACGATTCTTAAGATTGTATATTTTATATACTTTAAGTAATAAAATATTTCAAGTCATGAGGTAAAATTTTAGTTTCTATTGTAGCTACTACAATTAGCTGCGTTATTTAAGGACTATTATATAGCGTTCTTAATAGCTGATTTTATTACAAGTTTTTAACAATTAATAATTTTTTTCCTGAAAAAAATATGCTTAGATCAAAAGTATCTGAAGACAAGAGAAAAGGATAAATAATATGAATAAGTTAATGGCAGCTATGGGCTTAATTGCCGTATTTGGAATCACAGGATGTGATAACCGTGAAACAGGAGCGACTGCTGGAGAACATTTAGGTAAAGCGGCCGAGCAGGCGGGTTCAGATATTAAAGATGCAACTTTAGCAGCAGGCGCTGAAGCAAAAGAAGCTGCTGACGATGCAGCAGTCAAGATGGATGCGGCGGCAGAAAAAGCTGAAGTTGAAGCTCGTGAGGCAACCGCAGATGCTCGTGAAGCAACCGCAGAAGCTGCAGACCGAGCGGAACAGAAAGCTTCAGAGGTGGAAGCAGATGCCCGTAAAGCCACAGCAGATGCTGCTGACTCTGTAGAAAAGACAGCTTCACGTGTGGAAGCAGATGCCCGTAACTAAAATTTTTTTGCTATGCAAAAGCCAGCACTGTCTGGCTTTTTTATATTTTTAAAATTGCAGAATACTCAGAGTTTATGAGACAGGTGAAAGATCAGAGATAGAGAAAATTTTTATTAAAATTAAATAGATAAAGAAAGGTAGAAATAAAAAATAACAGACTTTATGATAATTCTTAAAGGTTAAAATAGCATAAGCCAAGTTTCTGTATATAAAAATAAAACTATAAGCATCGAATTCTAGTAAGAGGCGTAAACAAAAAATGCCAGTTGGGTAAACTCGGCATTTCTGATCACCAGTAAAATCAGCTCTGGGTAAGAATTGATTTTAACGACTCTTAAGTTAACTGTTTGAATGTTTAACCCGGTCGACAATAATAGAAATGACTAGAACAATTAATGACGGGATAAGCCATGCAAGATTTTGTTCATTGAGTGGTAAATGTTGAACAGCATCTGGTAACAGATCAGAGAATCCAGCTACCTTGATTCCATCGATTATTCCAAAAATGAAAGCCATTGCTGCTACAGGTGTAATTACATAGCCCGGTTTTTTCCAGAATTTCCAGAAAAAGCTCAGCATGATCACTACAATTGCAGGTGGATAAATAGCACTCAAAACAGGAACAGAAACAGCAATTAGCTTAGTTAGTCCAAGGTTTGAAATTAAAACCGAAAATAGAACTAAAATAAACACCAGAATCTTATAAGGAATCTTGGTAAGTTGAGTAAAGTATTCTGCACAGGCACAGGTCAAACCAATCGCTGTAACTATACAAGCTAGAAAAATGAGCAGACTCAGAAAGAGTGAACCTAAATCACCAAAAGCATGCTGTACATAAGCGTGTAGAATCTGTGCCCCATTGGCTGCGTTAGGTGCTGCTTCATGACTTCCTAACCCCAGTTTGAACAGGCTGAGATAAACTAGAGTCAGACCTACACCAGAGATCAGACTTGCAATCACTGCATATTTGGTCACGAGTTTACTATCGGTTACACCACGTGAGTGGATCGCCTGAATAATCACAATACCAAAAACTAAAGCACCCAGCGTATCCATGGTCAGATAGCCATTAACAAAGCCTTCAGACACTGGGCTATTGATATAATGGTTAATAGGAGCTGGAATAAATCCTGCCGGTATACAGAACGCAGCAATTCCAAGAACTGCTAACGCAGCAATTTTCATAGGAGCAAGAACATGACCTATCGTATCGAGTAATTTATTTGGATATAGCGAGACCAGTCCTACTATCGCAAAATAAACTAGACTGTAGATCAGTAAACTGCTACTTGAAGTGCCGAAATAAGATGAAAAGCCAATTTCATAAGACACTGTGGCTGTACGTGGTGTAGCAAACAGAGGTCCTACTGACAAATAGCACACCACAGTTAAAACCAAACTGGCTATACGGCCAAGCGGTGAACTCAATATTTCAATTGACCCTTGCACACGCGATAGTGCAATAATGGTAATTACAGGCAAACCGACTGCTGTAATGAGAAACCCAAGGGCTGCCCACCAGACATGTTCACCTGCCTGCTGTGCAACAATAGGTGGAAAAATGATATTACCGGCGCCAATAAAAAGCGCGAAGGTCATAAAACCTAGAGCAATAATATCCCGAGTACGAAGATTATTCATATCATATAAAGGGAGAGGGGCTGTAAAAGAAGCAGCGATTCTAATTTAAAAAATAAATTTTGTGTAATTTCTCTAATATAAATTATGAAGAAAGCTGATGATAAAAATTTTTCAAAATATAGTTTATTTCCAATGTTATAATTAATTATTTGAAAACAATTGTCTTATATAAAATAACCAGATAAAAATTTCTAAGGGTACAAATTTTTTATATCGGAAAAAAATAATTAAAAGAGTAATTTTTATGGCTAAAAAATATCCGGTCTAAAAATTTTATAAACAGAATAATCAATTGATATCGTTTCTGATGACTTGAAATGCCAGTCTTAATCAGGAAATTTTATATAAAAAACGCTATACTTGAGTCACTAACCAGAGAGGATAGGTCAATGAGAGCTTCAGCTGTAACTATCAAGACAGAACAGGATATTGAAAAATTACGTATATCCGGGCGTTTGGCTGCACAAGTTTTGGAAATGATAGGGCAGTATGTCAAGCCAGGCGTTTCGACCGAATATCTCGATGATATTTGCTATGACTATATCGTAAATACTCTAAAAGTCATTCCTGCAAATGTGGGCTATCATGGTTTTACTAAGACCACCTGTATTTCACCAAATGAAGTGGTCTGTCATGGTATTCCTTCAGCGCGGACTATTTTAAAAGATGGCGATATTATCAATATTGATGTAGCAGTAATTAAAGATGGCTACTATGGAGATACCAGCCGAATGTATTATGTAGGGCAAGTCAGCCCTCAAGCTAAACATTTGGTAGAAACAACCTATGAAGCAATGGTAGCAGGAATTCATACAGTCAGACCCGGTGCCACATTGGGTGATATTGGCTATGCGATTCAAAAAGTTGCCCAGCGCGAGGGCTATACCATCGTACGTGAGTATTGCGGTCATGGAATTGGAAAAACTTATCATGAGCAACCTAATGTACTGCACTATGGTCAACTTGGACAAGGGTTGATACTGCGTAAAGGTATGGTGTTTACCATTGAGCCCATGGTGAATGCAGGTAAGGCACGTGTCAAAGAATTGAATGATGGCTGGACTGTGATTACAAGTGATAGGTCGCTTTCTGCGCAGTGGGAACATATGGTGGCGGTAACTGATAATGGATTTGAACTCTTAACACCATGGCCAGAAGGGACAGGTTCATATCCCAAAATTTAATTTTGTTTAAAAAGTAATCAAACAGTTTAATTTTATGGAAATTTAGATAAAAATTTCCATAAATTTTTATCTATTTATTTGAATTGGTATTGTATCTATTTGTAATTTTTTAAAAATATATTATATATACAACAACATAAATATAACAATTGATAGAAAATAAGTAACTTTTAAGATGTTTTATGTATTTGTTTTTAATTGGTTATTTGTATATTATTGTTTTTAGATTCTATCGCTGTAGTTTCTTTTTAGTTGTTCGTTTTTATAAGCTTACCTTTCTACAGGGTAAGCTTTTTTTTATCCATAAAATTTATTTCAATATTCAGCTGGACGACGCATAACAAAAATTTTGTTTCTTGAGTTTATTGAACTCACAAATAGTTAGTTAATGGGCTTTGTATAAATGCTCAACCAAATACTCAATAAAAACCCTGACTGAAGGAAGCTGACCACGACGTGATGGGTAAACAGCATGGAAAACTCCATGGGGTGTGTTCCAGTCAGGAAGAACGCGAACAAGTTCTCCGTGTCTAACCAGATCAGCAGTTACACTGTCGGGGAGTAAAGCGATACCGCAGCCCTGACGTGCCAGTTGTGCCAGCATCATCAGGTCTGAACCCATGACGACAGGATTAATTTTAAATTTTCGCGATTTATTTTCCCGGTCATGCAGGGTGAGCTGCTGGTCCAGGTGATCATCAATCATGCTCAGTATTCTATGTTCTGCTAACTGGTCAGGATGGGTTAAATTGCCATATTCGTTGAGGTAAGCCTGACTGGCAACCAAATGCTGTTCAATGCGTTGAAACTGGCGAATAATCAGATTAGGGTCATTGTCCAGATTAAAACGTACCCTTAGAGCAACATCAATCCCTTCATTAATCACATCAATGCGGCGGTTGGTGACACTAAGCTGAACCTTGATCTCTGGATACTGTTTTAGAAAGTCGGGCAGAATCTTCGCAATTTCATTTTGGGCTATACTGACCGGTAAACTGACTTTAATCACTCCACGCGGTTTACTGCTTAAATGATCTATCAGGTCATGGGCAGCCTGTGCTGCATTCATCATGTCCTGTGCATGCTGATAGATATCCATACCAATATCAGTGACAGCAAAATGTCGCGAGCTTCGTTGAATAAGGCGCACGCCAAGACGTTCTTCCAGATTATATACCCGCCGGCTGAGTTTGGATTTGGGAATATCAGTTGCGCGCTCAGCTGCACTAAAACCTCCATGCTCGACAACTAAGGCAAAGCAGTAAAAATCATCCAGATCAGTCAGCATGCAGATTTCCGTTAAAGATTATGAAAAGATATCGTTGTAGCCAGCTGTATTTTATAGCGGATTTACTTCAAGAGTTCTATTTTAAATTGCAGGTTCACTGCCATTTTAAGTTATATCTAAATAGTTAATTTAAAGAAGCTGATGATGCCCTCTATATATTGTTCTTTAAAATCTTTTACAATAGTTAAAACACACACCTGATGAACGCAATGACCTATCAATTAATTCAACTTGATGACCCGATGCAGAATGTTAGCTGCCCTTATTGCCAGCAGCATATTATTGACTGGCAGCAGGAACAATATATACAGCCTTGTCAACACACTTTATTTATAGCGATGGATTTGGGCTTTGAGTTTATTGCTGATCATTTTGAAGCCAAAATGTCTCGAACAGTAGATATAATTCATGAAGACCCAGAAATGAATATCTTTCAGGAAATTACTGCTACGGACTGGCCTGATTTAATCGTTTATAAAGCTGATCTTGGTATAGAGGGGCTTTACCGTTATATTGGTTTATCTCAAGTGGTTTAAATAAAGCTAAAGGTTTAACCTGATAGGGCTTCCTGTTCAAGCCATTGAATAAATTTATGAATTAATGGGTTAGGCTGCTGCTGGGAATATACAAAATAATAGGATCGGGCACCTCTGAGTTTAATATCAGAAGCAATAACCAGCTCACCCGAACCGAATTCTTTTTCTAGTAGCATCTGTGGAATTAACGCAACGCCCATATGATGAGACGCCGCTACAGCCAGCATTGAAAACAGTTCATGCCGCTGACCTTCCATAGCATAAGGATAATCTGCTCCAGCAACTTCAAACCATTCTTTCCAGATGTATGGCCGGGTTGTCTGTTGCAACAGGGGCAGGCTGGCGATTTGCTTGACGGAAAGTGTGCCTTGAAATGGGCCGGATACAGGTTTGAGTTCTGGGAAATTCCGGTAAATCAGGTCTGGTGAACATACTGCAACTACATCTTCATGCATCAGGTAATGCGCTTGTGTACCTGGCCAGTTTTGTACCTGTGTTTCGGTTCCTGCATAAATAGCAGCATCAAAAATATGGTCACTAAATAAAAATGGTTTGGTGCTGGTTTCCAGATGTACATTAATTTCAGGATAAAGAGTATTAAAGCGATGTAGGCGAGGTACCAGCCAACGTGTAGCAAATGTTGGTACAACCCCTAGTTTGAGTGTTCCGCCTAAGCCTTTATGCGACATCAGGTCCAGAGTACTTTGTTCCAGACTGAGTAGATGAGTGCGGATATCTTTATAGTACTGTTCACCTGCATGCGTTAACGCAACCCCATGTCTTGTCCGGTTAAATAATGGAAGATCCAGATATTCTTCAAGTTGCTGGATCTGACGTGAAACCGCACTCTGTGTGACAGAAAGTTCTTGTGCAGCATGAGTATAACTACGATGTTTGGCTGCTGCTTCAAAGCAGATGAGTGCCTGTAATGAAGGAATCATTCTGCGCATAAAATTCTCCCGAAGAGCGAGATAAAATAAAAATTTCTAGTCAGTCTTTAATTTTTGCCAAGACTTGAGCTATCAGGGTAATTACTCTTCTTATCTGTAAAAAAACTTATAACACGATATAAGATATGCATAAAAGGAATATCTGAATGAAAAATTATCGTTTGAAGCGTGTTCTGAACAGGAATAGCATGAAATCAATAAAAGACATTCAGCAAGGCAAAGGACGCAATGAATCAGATGATCAACACTGAAAAAAAAGCTAAAGTTCATTTTAACTGGCAGGATCCGTTTTTATTGGAACAGCAACTGAATGAAGAAGAACGTATGGTTCGCGATACAGCTGCTGCATATTGCCAAGATAAGCTTATGCCACGTGTTTTGGAACAGTTTCGTCATGAAAAAACCGATCCTACTATTTTTCGTGAAATGGGTGAGCTAGGACTACTCGGGCCAACTATTCCTGAACAGTACGGTGGTGCCGGTTTAAATTATGTCAGTTACGGTCTGATTGCACGTGAGATTGAGCGAGTGGATTCAGGCTATCGTTCTATGGCCAGTGTACAAAGTTCATTGGTGATGGTGCCAATTAATGAATTTGGCAGTGAAGAACAAAAACAGAAGTACTTACCAAAACTGGCTACAGGTGAATTCATTGGCTGTTTTGGTCTGACTGAACCGGACCATGGTTCTGACCCGGGCAGCATGTCAACTCGCGCTAAAAAGGTAGAAGGTGGATATCGACTTTCAGGCGCAAAAATGTGGATTACCAATAGCCCGATTGCTGATGTATTTGTTGTGTGGGCAAAAGAAGTTTCTACTGAAGGAAATGTTGGCCCAATTCGCGGTTTTATTCTGGAAAAAGGTTGGGAAGGGTTATCTGCACCGGCGATACATGGCAAGGTAGGCTTGCGTGCATCGATTACTGGCGAAATTGTTATGGATAATGTGTTCGTACCAGAAGAAAATGCATTTCCAGAAGTACAGGGACTACGCGGCCCATTTACCTGCCTGAATAGTGCCCGTTACGGCATTGCCTGGGGTGCCATGGGAGCTGCTGAATTTTGCTGGCATACGGCGCATCAGTATACGATGGACCGTAAACAATTTGGCCGCCCGCTTGCGGCTAACCAGCTGATCCAGAAAAAACTGGCAGATATGCAAACTGAGATTGCCCTTGGTTTACAGGTAGCTTTACGTTTTGGTCGTATGAAAGATGAGGGTATTGCTTCAGTTGAAGGTACATCATTGATTAAACGTAATAACTGCGGTAAGGCGCTTGATATTGCCCGTTTGGCACGTGATATGCTGGGTGGTAACGGTATCAGTGATGAGTTTGGGGTAGCGCGTCATCTGGTTAACCTGGAAGTTGTAAACACCTATGAAGGTACTCATGATGTACATGCCTTGATTTTGGGTCGTGCCCAAACTGGTATAGCTGCTTTTTCAAACTAAACCATTCCAAAAAATTTGCTGAAGATGCCTGAGTGCATCTTCATGGCGAAGCTTTGCCTGAAAATGAACCTGACACGGACTTAAGGATTCATCATGAGCTTCTCTTGGCAAGGATTCCATACACGGATAGTACTTAAAGAAAAATAATAAAAGTCTTCAATGGAACACAAGATAAGACATCGATGACTCATTTGAGAAAATGAGGAATATTAAATGAATAATGAAGTACAAGTAGCGATCAAGCCTATAAAAGGAAATCTACCGTCTAATCTGGGGACTTATGAAAAAATAGGACCGCATACCTGGAAATTTGCACTGTTATTTACTTATTTTGCCATGGTGGTCGATGGTATCGATATTATGTTGCTTTCTTACAGTTTGACCAGTCTGAGAGCTGATTTTGGTCTGAGCGCTTTTCAGGCAGGGGCCTTAGGTAGTGCATCACTCGCCGGTATGGGTGTTGGTGGTGTGTTAGGTGGATGGGCTTGTGATAAATTTGGTCGGGTACGTACCATTGCTCATTCAGTGACCTTCTTTTCAGTTGCTACCTGTTTGCTCGGATTTACTCAGACCTTTGAACAGTTTATGGCATTGCGTTTTATCGGTGCTCTCGGGATAGGGGCATTATATATGGCCTGCAATACCCTGATGGCTGAGTATGTGCCAACAACTTACCGTACCACCGTACTCGGAACATTACAGACCGGGCAAACCGTGGGCTATATCGTAGCCACTTTATTGGCCGGCTCTATTATTCCTGAACATGGCTGGCGGGTTTTATTTTTTATTACCGTTATTCCGGCATTTATCAATATTTTCTTGCAGCGTTTCGTGCCTGAACCTAAATCATGGCAACTCAATAAAATTGCGGTGCTACAGGGAACTGCTCAAGTTCAGGATCAAGAAGCAGCACCAAAAGGCGGCAGTATCTATAAACAGATTTTTAGAAATTTTAAACATCGAAAAATGTTTTTACTGTGGATGACGACAGCATTTTTTCTGCAATTTGGCTATTACGGTATTAATAACTGGATGCCTAGCTATCTGGAAACTGAAGT
Organism: Acinetobacter sp. FL; assembly: GCF_040744925.1. Taxonomy (NCBI): domain Bacteria; kingdom Pseudomonadati; phylum Pseudomonadota; class Gammaproteobacteria; order Moraxellales; family Moraxellaceae; genus Acinetobacter; species Acinetobacter sp. FL. The sequence continues at coordinate 1,253,503 of NZ_CP160437.1, forward strand.
TCATATGAATTTTAAAAACCTGACCAGCTATATGGTGGGTTCGTACACTGCAATGATTCTTGGGAAAATTCTGGCGGGCTTCTTGGCTGACAAGTTTAACCGTCGGGCAGTTTTCGTATTCGGTACTATTGCCAGTGCAATCTTCCTGCCGGTCATTATTTTCTTTAATACTCCAGATAATATTTTATATCTGCTTATTACCTTTGGCTTTCTTTATGGCATTCCGTATGGAGTCAATGCGACCTATATGGCGGAGTCGTTCTCAACGGATGTACGTGGTACAGCCATTGGTGGTGCCTATAACATTGGACGTGTTGGGGCAGCAATTGCACCTGCAACGATTGGTTTCTTAGCCTCGGGCGGTACTTTTACGATGGCATTTATTGTCATGGGAGCGGCTTATTTTATTGCAGGCGTATTACCGGGACTGTTTATTCGTGACCGGCAATATGATCCACAGCAACAATAAAATGCAAGCATAAATTCTTTGTTATAAGGAGACAAACATGGGTGCATTGCAGGGAATAAGGGTTCTGGACCTGAGCCGTGTACTGGCCGGACCATGGTGTGGACAGATTTTGGCAGATCTGGGAGCAGAAGTAATTAAGGTTGAACGACCAGGTACAGGTGATGATACCCGTATGTGGGGGCCACCCTGGATGCCTGATCAAAACGGAGAACAAACTCGTGAATCGGGATATTTCCAGTGTACCAACCGTAATAAACACTCAGTCGCTATTGATATGGCCACTCATGAAGGCCAGGAGCTGATCCGGGAGATGGCTAAAACAGCCGATGTAGTAATTGAAAATTATAAGGCAGGTTCACTGGTACGTTATGGACTGGATTATGACAGCCTTAAGGTTTTAAATCCTCAACTTGTATATTGTTCAATCACTGGTTTTGGTCAGGATGGACCACAAGCTGCTGAACCTGGCTATGATTTTATTATACAGGGTATGGCCGGCCTGATGAGTATTACTGGGGAACCAGACAGTATACCAGGTGGTGGTGCACAGAAGGTAGGCGTTGCAGTGGTAGATCTTCAAACCGGGTTATATGCCACAATTGCGATTCAGGCTGCTTTACTGGCGCGTCAGCACACTGGACGGGGACAATACATTGATATGTCTTTACTGGATGTGCAGATTGCCGGTCTGGCGAATCAGGGGATGAATTACCTGAGTTCAGGTAAAGCGCCCCAGCGTATGGGAAATACACATCCAAATATTGTTCCCTATCAGACTTTCAGAGCGAAAGATAAGGAGTTTATTGTGGCCTGTGGAAATGATAGGCAATTCAGGGAACTATGTATTGCTATTGACCGGAAGGATTTATTAGGGCGCTCTGAGTTTTTAACCAACCAGAGCCGGGTAAAACACCGGCATGAGCTGGTGGGTATACTGTCAGATTATTTTCTGCAAGAAAATGCCCAGTATTGGGTAGAGCGAATCCATGCAGTGAAAGTACCAGTCGGTATGATAAATTCGATAGAAGAGGCATTTGCAGAGCCGCAAGTACAGGCAAGACAGATGCTGGTCAAGCTGCCCCATGTACTTAATCCTGCATTCAGAGTTATAGGCTCGCCAATCAAATTATCAGATACACCAGTAGAATACCGGCAAGCACCACCACGACTGGGTGAGCATACTGGCCAGATTCTCCGAGAGTTTAAAACCGAAGAGCAATTACAGCTTTTGCGTGAGAATAAGGTCATTGATGGACTGGACTTGTAATTTTATTACCATGCAGTGGTAGAAAAATTATATATATTTTACTTTTTAAATGGTTTATCAGGACTCTATAATTCCGGATTGAACAGGCGGTTTGATTCGGAAATTTTCTTGGCCATATAATGTGATTTTTTAAACCGAATCAAGATTACCTGTGACTGAAATTCCAATTCACCAAATTCTGGCTCAACCTGTACATAATGTAGCTGTCCAAACTCATCTCTGACTCTGGCTTGGGCTGAGAACCCTGGTCTTGCGCTACCACTAGAGATCGTTGCCAGTCGTCCCAGCAGGCTGGTATTTTTTTGGTTCAGCTTGGGTTTAATCACCTGATCCAAGCAATGGATCATGAACATGGTAAAGAAAATTGCAATAATCAGAGCAGGTAAAATAATATAAAAAGGTGAAATCAGCTGCTGTTGATTGGCGAAGTAAACGAACTGCAAAAAATACCCTGCAAAGCTAAAGTTCATGAGCAAAAATACAAAGATCAGAACCTTGGAAAACTTTACATCGAAGAGGGGGGAGTTCGAGATCCAGACCGGTATAAAGCGTTTGAGTAAATCGCTGGGCCGAAAACCGAACTGCATCCCGATAGTTTCTGCCATGCTGAGCAACACTAAAGCCAATAAACTGACATTAAATGGCATCAAATAATAATTAAGCAGCAGCGCAGCCATGACAGAACCTTTAATTAATCTTCTAGATAAATGCCGCCGTCAGAATGGACCTTAATGGCAACTTTCTCAAGCGACTGACCTTGACAAGGACCAGAAATACACTCACCTGTCTCGACCAGGAACAATGCACCATGAGTCGAGCATTCTATAAATTCCTGATCACGGTCGAGAAACTGGTTCTCTAAAAATTCAAGCTCGGTTTGCAGATGCGGACAAAGATTCTGGTAAGCATAAAAACATCCGTCGCGCTGGGTGATAAAAATATTATCACCATTAGCCGTTTCATAGCTGCGGGCTTCACGTTCTGGTATATCTTCAGTCAAGCATATTCTTTCCATATTATGCAGTTTCCTGTTTAAATTTTTGCAAGAGCTGACGGTATTGCTCCAGAGTTAACCGGGGGCCAAAACTTGCAACCACTTCACTAGAAATTAAAATAGCCAGTTCTGCCGCAGTTTTTATATCCATACTTGCATTCATAGCATAAAGTAGAGCCCCAGCAAATGCATCACCTGCGCCATTGGCATCTACAGCGATTACGCTACGACCTGGTACCTGCAAATGCTGTTCGGCTGTAGCAAGTATTGCACCCTGTGCGCTGCGGGTAATAACAACATACCGACTTTTAAATTTCAATTTTTCTAAGGCCTGCTCTGCAGTTGAGGCGCCGGTATACATCATGGCTTCATGTTCATTACAGAATAGCAGGTCTACACCGTCATCAATCATTTCGTCCAGTCCTTCACGTGCATACTGCACCATAGCCGGATCAGATAAAGTCAGCGCAATTTTTACCCCGTGTGTACGGGCAATACGACGTGCTTCACGTACAGCGGCACGTGCAGTGGGGCTAGTTGACAGATAACCTTCAATATATAACCACTTTGCAGTTTGAAGAGGCGAGAAATCAATCTGGGTTTCCGAGAGTTCAGCAGTAATCCCAAGATAGGTTTGCATAGTACGTTCAGAATCTTCACTGATGAGTACCATGCAAGTACCGGTTACACCATCACTAATTGACTTGGCACTGGTTTTTACATCGACTGCATTTAAACCGTTAAGATAAACTAGGCCAAGCTCATCATTACCTACACGACAGGCATAAAATGCTTTACCGCCTAGGGCGCTAAATGCCACCGTTGTATTGGCTGCTGAGCCACCGCTTGCCTGACCTTTATAAACTTGGGTTGCTTTCAGACTTTCATATAAGGCTGACTGAACATCACCTTCGGCCAGTTGCATGGTACCTTTTTGCAGATTCTGCTGAGTGAGGAATTCATCAGTAACTCTAAATTCTTGGTCAATTAATGCATTGCCAATTGCAAAAAGGTCAACAGTCGCCATGTTTCTCGCCATTTATCATATAAAAAAACAAGTTTACCTTAATGCTTATGTTTCTTATAGATTAATGAATAAAATTCAATACGTTTATTAAAAGAGGGGTACGTTTTTAATTCCTTCCTATTGAAATAGAGGGTTAGCAACCATTTTACTTTAGCTGAACCGGAATTAAGACCATACTGAATCTAGCCATCTTGAAACCTACTGTTTATTTGAGACAAGGTTGAAAAAACCGATCATGCCATCATTAAAAATCTATTGTTTTAGTCAGGTTTAAAACGTGAATTGTGACTAAAACTATAGGTATAATGCAATTTATTGAATTTAAAAGTATGAGGAGATCACATGACTGTCGATGTCACTGAAACCATTAATCAAACTGTTCATCCTGCGTTTCAGTTGATACGTCAACACCATGTCGAGGCCCTAGACATTTTAGTGTCTGAATATAAACACAAGGTTACAGGGGCGGTGCATTACCATCTAGCCACTGACTATGATGAAAACGTATTCTTGGTAGCTTTTCGTACCCAGCCCATGGATTCAAAAGGTACTGCTCATATTTTGGAGCATACTGCTTTATGTGGCTCAGAAAAATTTCCGGTCCGTGATCCATTCTTTTTAATGATTCGCCGTTCATTAAATACTTTCATGAATGCTTTTACAGCGGCAGACTGGACAGCCTATCCGTTTGCGACCCAAAACAAGAAAGATTTTCAGAACCTGTTATCTGTTTATCTCGATGCAGCCTTTGCTGCAAACCTGAATCCTCTGGATTTTGCTCAGGAAGGTATTCGGGTAGAGCTCGAAGATGACCAACCTGTCTATAAAGGCGTGGTTTTTAATGAAATGAAGGGGGCGATGAGTTCACCTTCAGATCAGCTCTATCATCAGCTGGCAGAACATTTATTCCCACAAACCACTTATCATTATAATTCAGGTGGTGATCCTAAAGACATTCCTGATCTGACTTATGAGCAGCTAGTCGATTTTTATAAGTCGCATTATCATCCAAGTAATGCAGTCTTTATGACTTTTGGTAATCTTTCGGCGTATGAGTTGCAGGAACAGTTTGAAACACTGGCTTTAAACAAGTTTAAACCTGGAAAAACACTCTATTCTACTCCGGAAAAACGCCTGTCAGCCCCTATAGAGGTTACTGAAACTTATGCAGTAGATGGCGATGAGCTAACAGATAAAACTTATCACGTATTGGGCTGGTTGTTACCTCAGGCTAGTGACATCAAATTGCGTTTAGGTATGCGTCTGGTTGAAGGCATATTACTGGAAGACTCGGCTTCACCCTTACGGCATTATCTGGAAACCTGTGGATATGCACAGTCTACAGGCCCGTTTATGGGAGTAGATGACAGCAACTTTGAGATGACTTTTTATTGTGCAGTGCAAGGTTCTAATCCGGAGCATGCACAGACATTTAAGGAAGGCGTACTTAATATCTTGCAGGAAGTGGCATCAAAACCTGTAGAGTCAAAACTGATTGAAGCAATTTTGCATCAGATCGAACTGCATCAACGTGAAATTGGTGGTGATGGTACACCTTATGGCCTCAGTCTGATCCTGAATGGTTTGAGTAGTGCTATTCATCACAATGACCCGATTCATGTATGGGATGTCGATAGCGCGATTGAACAGGTAAGAGAAGAACTAAAAGATCCAATGTGGCTGTCTAGCCTGATCCAGACTTATCTGCTTGATAACCCGCATCGTGTGCAACTGACTCTGGTTCCTGATGCTGAAAAGTCTCTAAAGGATGAGCAGGCTGAAAAAGCTCGTCTGGCTAAACTCGCTGAGACATTGTCTGAAGCAGACCGTAAACAGATTCTGGAAAATACAGAAGCATTGAAGCAACGTCAGAATATGGAAGATGATCTGGACCTGTTGCCTAAAGTAGGTTTGGAGGATGTGCCTGAAGAGCTGCATATTGTACAGGGTCAGCTGCGTGAAATTATCTGTAATAATCTGGATACCCCTTTAAATCTTTACCATGCGGGAACAAATGGTATTTATTATCAGCAGGTGCTGATCCAGATTCCTGACGAGATAATAAATTCACCTTACTTTAACTTGCTGTCAATCCTGATGGGTGAGGTGGGTGCAGGAGAGTATGACTATCTTGAACTGCAACAGCTGCAAACTGCAGTGAGTGGTGGGTTAGGCATGGGTGCTTCATTACGCAGCAAAGTTAATGATAAAGGTCGTATAAGTGCCTGGCTCACATTAACCACCAAGTCACTGGTTAATAAATTTGATGCGATCCATCTACTCAAGCTGGCTTTTGAGCAGCTTCGTTTTGATGAAAAGAGCCGTATCATAGAACTTCTGCAACAGCGTAAAACCCGTTGGCATTCACGGATTTCCGGCTCAGGACATAGTTATGCGATGCAAACAGCGTCACGTAACATGAGTGCGCTGGCTCGTCGTGATTACCATACGACAGGACTGGGTGCGCTCAACTGGATGACAGATCTGGTCAGCAACATTGAAAAAGATGAGGCAGAGTATCATCGCCTTATTGATGAGTTGAAGTTAATTCATCGCAAACTGTTACAGGCTCCTAAACAGTTTTTGCTGGTGTGTGAAGAACACCAGACTGAACGCTTGTTGGAAGAAATCCAGGAAGTATGGAATAAACTGGCTGTAGATCAAACTCAAGCTGAGCTGACTCAGGTTAAATTCGAAGATAATAACGCGGATGAAGCCTGGTTAATCCAGTCTAATGTTCAGTTCTGTGCCTCAGCTTATCAGGCTGTTGAAGTCTCCCACCCAGATGCTGCACCGTTAATGGTATTGGCTGCATACTTGCGTAATGGCTTTCTGCATAGCGCTATTCGTGAAAAAGGTGGGGCTTATGGTGGAGGAGCCAGCTATGATGGTAATGCTTGCAGTTTCCGTTTCTATAGTTATCGCGATCCACGTCTTGCAGAAACTTTCAATGACTTTGATTCAAGCTTGAACTGGTTATTTCATGCTGAACAAAAACCACACCAGTTAGAAGAGGCTATTCTTGGTTTGGTTGCCAGTATGGATAAGCCGGGTTCTCCAGCGGGTGAAGCTATTACAGCATGTTATGCATTACTGCATGAACGTACGCCAGCCTTTAGAAAAATCTTGCGTCAGCGTATATTACAGACTACTTTTGATGATCTGAAACGGGTTGTAAATATTTATCTGACCGGTCAGAAACCGGTTAGAGCGGTGGTTGCACCATTTGCAAAGCGTGATGAATTAGTACAACTCGGTTTTGAAATTAAACAAGTCAAATAAATAAAACTGAAAACTGGAGAATAAAATGTCGTTCAAAGCCTTTGAACGGCCCTCACTTCAGCTGGGTATCCTTGCGATACTTGGCGTGGTGGTGGTGTCTACAAGCCATGCGGAAGATCCTGCGGCGGCTAAACCTGCGAGTGCACAAGCATGTGTAGGACTTGCTTCCAATGCAGATCGTCTGGCCTGTTATGATGCATTGTTTGTGGTACCCGAAGCAGAAAAACCTTTAGTGGTGGCTCAACGCAAAGCAGTAGAAGATCCAAAAATTGATCCGAATGTTTCATTGCTGGACCGCCGTTGGGAGCTTTCTCCAGAAAGCAAGCTCGGTACATGGAATATTCGTGCGCACCAGCCAGTCTATTTGCTTCCAGCTTATTGGACCAGCGATAAAAATGAAACACCTTCGAGTCCAAATCCTGAAAATACAGTCTCTGCAGAAGATGCACAGGACCTTAAGTCAATTGAAGCCAAGTTCCAGATTTCCTTTAAAACTAAAGCGGCAGAAAATATATTTGGTGATAATGGCGACCTATGGTTAGGTTATACCCAGTCGTCACGCTGGCAGGTATATAACGAAGATGAATCCCGTCCGTTTCGGGAAACTAATTATGAGCCTGAAGTCAGCCTGATGTTCCGCACGAATTATAATTTGCTAGGTTTAAACGGCCGGTTACTGGGTTTGACTTTTAATCACCAGTCTAACGGCCGTGCAGATCCTTTATCGCGTAGCTGGAACCGTATCATTATGAATGTCGGGCTTGAGCATGAAAATTTTGCTCTTATGCTGCGACCTTGGTACCGTATTGAGGAAAATGCAAGTGATGACAACAATGCAGATATTGATGACTATATCGGCCGTGGAGATTTAACGGCCTTCTATCGCTGGAAAGATCATGATTTCTCTTTGATGTTGCGGCACTCTTTAAAAGGAGGCGATGACTCACATGGTGCTGCCCAATTTGACTGGGCATTCCCGATTAGCGGCAAATTGCGTGGACATTTTCAATTGTTTGATGGTTATGGCGAGAGCTTGATTGATTATAATCACCGTGCTACCTATGTGGGTCTGGGTGTTTCACTCATGAACTGGTACTAGAGCCCTACTGTAAAAAACCACTCTCAAGAGTGGTTTTTTTAATTTAACCGATCTGGATATCGGTTGGCGGGTGCTTAAGCCGGCTCTTCTTTGGAGTTGCAATCAGATATGCCAATGTTAAAGGACCAAGCCGGCCGGCATACATCAGGAAAATAAGGATCATTAAGCTGCCAGAACTCAGTTCACCGGTAATCCCGCGCGATAAACCTACAGTACATGCAGCAGAGACAATTTCGAATAGCAGATCCAAAAAGTTTTGCCGGGGTTCCAGCAGAAGAATCAGGAAAAATCCTCCAAAGATTAAAATGCAGGTAATCATGGCGACTGCCAGTGCCTTCACTGTGATTTCCTGTGAGATTGAATGATTAAAAGCACGCACTTCCTCATTACGGCGCAAGAAAGAAATTACGCTGAGTAGTAAGACTACAAATGTACCTACTTTAATACCACCCGCCGTGCTGAGAGAGCCGCCTCCAATAAACATCAATAGCATCACCACTAACGTCGAAGTACTGGTCATTGAACCTGTATCAATGGTATTTAGGCCAGAGGAACGTGGCGCAGTGGCCTGAAACCAGGCATGTACAGCCTGTTCACCCAGATTTAGCTGACCGAGCGTCTGATAATTGGTTGCTTCTAACATCCAGATCACTATAAAAGCCAACAGATTGATGATTGCAATTGAACTCAATATCAACTTACTGTTGGCGCTAAGTTTGCTCCAGCTTTTAGAGCGTTTTATATCCATGAGTACAATAAAACCGATTCCCCCAATGATATAGAGCAGGCTAATAACCAAGTAAACCAGATATTGCCCTTCAAAGTTCATCAGGCTATCGCCAAAAATAGAAAAACCGGCATTGTTAAATGAAGAAATACTGTAAAAAATTGCATAATGCAGGCTAGTTGGAAAGCCGTATTCAGGCGTAAATAATACCGTTAATATGACTGTGCCGATGAGCTCAAAAAATAAAGTATAGAAAAAAACGCCTTTGGCTACAAAAGTGACTTTAGACAGATTGGTTTGTCCGGTAGCAGTTTGTGCCATCATCTGCTGTCTGAGACGTACTTTAGGAGAAAGGCTCAGTGCTGCCAGAATGGCAAAGGTCATAAAACCTAGGCCCCCGCTCTGAATAAGGAGCAAGAGTACTGTCTGGCCAAAACCTGTTAGAGAGTTATGAACACTGATGGTGGATAAACCAGTAATTGTAACTGCCGATGTAGCAGTAAATAATGCATCCATCCAGCTCAAATGGCCGTGGTGAGAGATAGGCAGGCGCAACAACAGGGTTCCAACCAGAATGAAACTTAAAAATCCTAAAGCCAGGAGTGTAGGAGGGCTCAGGTTAATAGTTCGTTGTGTGAGATGTCTAAAATTAGGAAAATGCATGTTAGAGAAAACGCATTGAAAGTCTTTGGAGCTGCTCCAGAGACCCCTCTATGATTAAAATATCTCCATACTTTAAAGTGAAATCTGGAGCAGGCTCATAAAAAATTTCTTTGCCGCGCTTTAAAAGCAGCAGATGAACTTTTACGACCTGGTTAATCAGGCCAAACAGATGCACACCTTCAAGTTTATTTTCAATATTGATCCGAACTATAAAATGATCATCCTCAAGTGCCATGTAACGGCTGACCATAGGATAATTTAAAGCTTGGGCGACCCTGACCCCCATATCTTCTTCAGGGTGAATGATCTTGTCGATGCCTAAATGACTCAGAATCATATGATGTGCCTTGGTCTTGGCTTTCACCCAGATCTTGTTTACCCCCATGTTTTTCAGGTGTAGAACACATAAAATACTGGCTTCAATATCCTCACCAATTGCCACTACGACAGCATCACAATCCTGAATATTAAGCTCTTCGAGCACATGTTCATCAGTCGCATCGGCAATCACTGCATGTGATAACTGGTCACCAATATTTTCAACGTGACGTTTAACCAGATCTATACCAATCACGTCATGCTTGAGACGGGTAAGTTCGGTAGCGACAGTAGCTCCAAAGCTACCCAGACCAATTACGGTAAATAAAGCCATTCAGAAAACCTGCTATCTTTCTTCTAAAGTCTGCACTGTAAAGAGTACAAAGCTTAATCTATTATACAGCGTGATAATATCACTTTAGTTTTAATTGTTTTGAGGTTGCTGTGTTACAAAAAATACAGAGTAGTACCTTAATAAAAAAGAAAATTTTAAAGTGTATTAAAACCCCAAACGGGTAGGCTTAAATAAAATGATATAAAATAAAAAACCGGCTCTAGGCCGGCTTCTATTTACCAAAAACTATTTAAGAAAACGCTTATAGCCAATATTATGAGTTATTTCTTCATACGGATAAGTGATTGTTTTCAAGGTTTCAATTATTCCGTCCGGATTCTGCTTGGCATCTGTCGCTTCCATACCCACCAGGACCCGTCCTTCAGCTGCGCCATGGTTGCGGTAGTGGAACAGGGTAATATTATGAGTCGGGCCAAGGCGTTCAAGGAACGTCAGCAGGGCACCTGGACGTTCCGGAAACTCTACCCGGAACAGGCGCTCATTTTCAATATTGGCATGGCCACCAATCAAATAGCGGATGTGCAGCTTGGCAACTTCATCATCGGACAGGTCATCCACCTCGTAACTTTCTTTTAGCAGGTTATGGATTTCATGGCGTTCTGCTTCACCACCTTTTAAACTGATGCCCACAAAAACCTGCGCCGAATCACTTTCACTGGCGCGGTAGTTAAATTCAGTAATATTACGACCTTGCAGGGTCCGGCAAAATTGTAAAAAGGCACCTTTCTGCTCAGGAATGGTTACAGCATAGATTGCTTCACGACGTTCCCCTAGTTCTGTACGTTCGGCGATATAGCGTAATCGGTCAAAGTTCATGTTTGCACCGCAAACAATAGACACAATATTTTTACCAGTCAGTTTATGCTGTTCAACATACTTTTTAATACCTGCCAATGCCATTGCACCAGAAGGTTCGACAATACTGCGGTTTTCATCAAATGTTTCTTTAATTGCTGCACAAATTTCGTCTGTATTTACCAGAACAACCTCAGGCTCAACAATCGGGCCCGAATTATCAGATTTCTGCAAGCGGATTACTTCAAAAGGCTTTTCACCAATCTGTGCTACGGCTGTACCATCTGCAAACAGGCCTACCGATGGCAAAATTACACGCTTACCAGATTCCAGGGCTGCCTTTAAACAGGCTGATTCATCATATTCGACAGGAATCACTTTTACATGTGGCGCAACATCACCTAAATAGGCAGCAATACCTGCTATCAGGCCACCGCCACCTACTGCAACAAATACATATTCTACATCACGCCACTGGCGCAAAATTTCATTGGCGATGGTCCCTTGTCCGGCCATAACCAGTTCATCGTCATAAGGCGGGATAAAAGTCATACCTTCTTCTGACGCACGTTGAATTGCATATTTGTTGGCAATATCAAAAGAATCGCCGTGCAGAACCACTTCACCACCAAGCCGTTTTACAGCCTGAATTTTAATATCTGGTGTAGTTTTTGGCATAACAATAATGGCGCGAATTCCCAGTTTCTTTCCAGACAGGGCAACACCTTGGGCATGGTTACCTGCTGAAGCTGTAATTACGCCACGTTCTAGCTGAGTTTTGGGTAATTGGCTAATGCGGTTATAAGCACCGCGCAGCTTAAATGAAAAAACTGGCTGTAAGTCTTCACGTTTAAAGCGAATATTGTTATTTAGTTTTTCACTAATTCGTGGCGCTGCTTCGAGTGGGGTTTCGATTGCAACATCATAAACCGTTGCTTGTAAAATTTGTCGAACCAAACGAGACAGCATGTTAATCTTCCATCTAACAGTTTAAAATAGGGGCTTATTGTAACAAACCCCTGTACATTTGCGCCGTTTAATTGGCCAATTTGCTAAAAATAGTTGAGTGAAGTCATGAGTCTGTATACCACCCAAGATGAAAAAAAACAGGCAGCTGCCAAAGCGGCGCTAAAACATTTGCCTCGAGGCGGTATTTTGGGCGTAGGCACAGGGAGCACGGTTAATTTCCTGATCGAGTTATTGCCAGAGCTGCAACTTGAAGCAGCAGTGGCCAGTTCTAATGCAACAGCAGAGCGACTGAAAAAACTGGGCATTGAAGTGGTTGACATGAACCATGTTGGCGGTCTGGATGCCTACGTCGATGGTGCAGATGAAATCGACCGTCATATGCATATGATTAAAGGGGGCGGTGCAGCACTAACTCGTGAAAAGATTGTTGCTTCAATTGCCAAGAAATTTGTTTGTATTGTAGATGACTCGAAGTGGGTAGAACAGCTGGGCCGTGATTTTCCTTTGCCTGTAGAAGTCATTCCTATGGCACGTTCTGCAGTAGCGCGTAAACTGGTAAGTCTGGGTGGCGATCCGGTATATCGTGAAGGGGTGATTACAGATAATGGTAATGTGATTCTGGATATCTATAATCTGAATATCTTGAACGCACTCGAACTTGAAAAAACCATCAATAATATTCCTGGAGTGGTAACCAACGGTATATTTGCGATCAACAAAGCTGATATTGCAATTGTGGCCACCAATAATGGCATTGAAGAGCGTACAGCCATTTAATGCAGCAGGCTGAATTACCTGAAATCAGAATTGTTCGGCATGCAACAGCAAAGCGTTTGCGCTTGCGTGTCGAACCACAAGGGGTGCGGCTCACTGTACCTCTGCGTTGTACTAAGAAACAGATAGAACAGTTTTTATCTCAGGCAGAGAACTGGTTGTTAGAGACATGGCATAAACAGCAGAGCCAGATACCAGATCTGTTTTCTATTCCAGAGTCTATAAAATTTTTTAATTGCCCTGCTGAGCTTGCAATAAAGCAATGTGCGCAAAAAAACTCTTTTATTTTAAATATAGAGCAGCAGATTCTTATTAATCAGAATCACCCTGAACATAGCTTAAAAGCCTGTGTAATAGATCAGGCAAAGCAGCTGCTACCTGATTATCTCGAATCCATAAGTCAGGAAATTGGGTTGCCGTATAAAACATGCAGTATTCGCCAGCCCAAGACCCGTTGGGGGAGTTGCAGCAGCGTACATGATATTATGCTGCATGCAGGCGCGATATTAATGCCAGAGCAACTGGTGTGCTACCTGTGTATTCATGAACTGGCACATACCCGGCATTTTAATCATAGTCCTCTGTTTTGGGCAGAAGTGGCGCGGCATGATCCAGATTATCTGGTGCACCGCCAGCAGCTTAAGAGTTATAAGTTACCTGGCTGGTGGTATGTATAGACTGTGATCCGATGCAGTTGCACATTGTAGAAAATGAGACGAACTGCCATACTAGCCGGGTTTAGGTAAACCTTGAGGAAATAAGAGTGATTTCTGTCGGAATTGTGGGTGGTACAGGTTATACAGGCGTTGAATTGCTACGTCTTTTATTACGGCATCCCGATGTTCAGGTCAGTGTACTCACCTCACGTACAGAAGCAGGCAAGCGTGTAGATGACATGTTCCCAAGTTTGCGCGGCCATACCGATCTCCAGTTTTCAGACCTAGATATGAATGTCCTGAAAAATTGTGATGTGGTGTTTTTTGCTACACCGCACGGTGTTGCCATGAAGCACGCTGCCGAGCTGGTTGCTGCTAATACCAAAGTGATTGATCTGGCAGCTGACTTCCGTTTACAGAACTTGCAGCAGTTCGAGAAATGGTATGGTCTGGAACATAGCTGTCCGGATATATTGACTGAATCAGTTTACGGTTTAACCGAACTTAACCGTGAAAAAATCAAGCAGGCTAAGGTAGTAGGAAATCCGGGCTGTTATCCAACTACGGTTCAACTTGGTCTGGCGCCACTATTTAAATCTGAACAAGAGCTGGTTAAACCGGCCAGTATTATTATTGATGCTAAGTCTGGCGTTTCAGGGGCGGGTCGTAAAGCCAGTCTTGGCATGATTTACAGCGAAAATGCCGATAATTTTAAAGCTTATAGTGTTGCCGGTCACCGTCATCATCCAGAGATAGTAGAGGCGCTAGAGAACATTTCTGGCCAGAGCGGTGTATTTGATCAGATTCTGTTTATTCCACATCTGGTACCGATGATTCGCGGTATGTTCAGTACTATTTATGTTGATTTAACTGAACAGGGACAAAATACTGATTTACAGTCACTTTATGAAATTTTTTATGCCGATGAACAGTTCGTTGATGTAATGCCATCCAATAGCTCACCTGAAACTCGTAGTGTACGTGGTGCCAATCAATTGCGTATTGCCCTGTATAAGCCACAGCCAACAAAACTGGTTATTTTAGTCGTTCAGGACAATCTTGTTAAAGGTGCAGCGGGTCAAGCTGTACAAAATATGAACCTAATGTTTGGTTGTGCTGAAAATGCTGGTCTGACCGGTATTGGCTTATTACCATAAAAAACGCTTTTGAACTTCACACATATTTATTTTTAGATTTAAATGTGTGCTTTGAAAAAATTTTTGTATTTTAGAGATGACGATGCAAAACACAGAACCTAATACCACGTCACATAAAGTGAAGAAGCCATTTTTGCAAACCAATATGCCATTGGTTATGGGAGGAGCACTTCTGACATTAGGAAGTCTGGCATTAGGATATTCAGTTGGCCATCGTCAAGGCTTGTCAGTGGTCGGTTATGATGCAGATGCCGAGCAACTGGTTGAAGTGGTCCAGAAGCAGAAAACTGCTTTAAATGCCTTGAACAAGAGCTTGAATGCAGCAATTCAGGAGCGTGATGTGGCGGTAAGCAATTCTAACGATTTGTATACTGCATTAAATGAAGCCCGTGCCAAGCAGTCTCAGGTTGAGGGTATGAGCCTGATCTATCGTGAAGTACTACGTGAGCGTGGTGGCCTGAGTCTGACTATACAAAATTTGGGAATTAAACCGCTTCCTGAAAATGCTTATGAATACCAGCTTGATCTGGTACAGGTCAGCCCCAATAAACGTCGTGCTTCAGGTTCGGTTGAGCTGCGCCTGATTCAGGGCACAGAGGTGCTGGTTGTACCTCTTGAAGACAATAAATTTAATTTCGAAGACTTTGAGCGTCTGACCGGGCGCTGGACTATGCCAAAAGGCTTTACACCTCAATTTATTGAGGTCCGTTTAACTGGAGCAGGCACGCCAGTCATCAAGCGTTTCAGCTGGCAACGTGGAAAACCTGTTGAAAATTCATCAGCATTTATTTCTGAAATTCCTCAAGCAGAAGCAAATGCACAGTAAGTGAAATAAAGATTGTATGCGAGCTACTAAGCGTAAAATAACCTTAAACGAAGTGAAAGCCTCTTTTTGTCAGACCGGCCTAGTTGATTGGCATCTTAATCCACGCTTAAGCGATTCGCAAAATGATGAAGCTGATGGAGAAATTGCAGTTAAACCTGCACCTCCGCAGTTAAAAAAACCACCCCTGTATGCCGTTGTTTTACTAAATGATGACTACACCCCAATGGACTTTGTAATTGAAATTTTACAACAATACTTTGCATTAAATCTTGACCAGGCAACTCAAGTAATGCTAACAGTACATTATGAAGGAAAAGGGGTTGCTGGCATCTATCCGCGAGATATTGCGGAGACCAAGGCAAACCAAGTAAACAATTATGCTCGGTCGCAAGGTCATCCATTACTTTGCCAAATTGAGCCAAAAGATTAAGGGGGTCGCATGCTCAGTCGTCAACTCGAAGTATCCTTACGTTTGGCTGTAAGCATGGCTCGACAAAAGAGACATGAGTTCCTAACGGTTGAACACCTATTGCTGGCTTTGCTGGACAATGATTCTGCAGTCAATGCGTTAAAAGCATGCGGTGCAGATATCGTTTTACTGCGTAAAGAGCTAGAAGAATATGTAGAACAACATACCCCTAAACTTGGTGAAAACAGTGACCAGGCACCACATCCGACAGAAAGCTTTGACCGGATTCTGCAACGTGCTATTTTTCATGTACAGTCCAGTGGCGGTGACCGTACTGTAGAAGGTGCCGATGTTTTGGTTGCAATGTACTCTGAGCGGGATTCCTTTGCAGTCTATTTGCTCAAGCGTCATCAGATTAACCGTTTGACCCTGACTCAATATCTTTCGCATGGTACTCGAAAAGACGAAGTACATATGGAAGAAGAAGCTGAAGATATTGAAGGCGAGGCTACCAGTTCTGCCAATGCAGGGCCGCTGGAACTCTATACTACAAATCTGAATATTGAAGCTCAAAAAGGTAAAACTGATCCACTGATTGGTCGTGAAAAAGAAATCGAGCGTGCCGCACAAATTTTATGTCGTCGCCGTAAAAATAACCCGCTTCTGGTGGGTGATCCAGGTGTGGGAAAAACTTCAATTGCTGAAGGTCTTGCATGGCTGATCGTCAATAACAAGGCGCCTAAGCCACTGGCGAATGCTGAAATTTACAGTCTGGATATTGGTGCGCTAGTCGCAGGCACCAAATACCGTGGAGACTTTGAAAAGCGTTTAAAACAGCTGTTAAATGCCCTGAAGAAAAAACCGGAAGCTGTGTTATTTATTGATGAAA
Organism: Acinetobacter sp. FL; assembly: GCF_040744925.1. Classification (NCBI taxonomy): domain Bacteria; kingdom Pseudomonadati; phylum Pseudomonadota; class Gammaproteobacteria; order Moraxellales; family Moraxellaceae; genus Acinetobacter; species Acinetobacter sp. FL. The sequence continues at coordinate 1,270,179 of NZ_CP160437.1, forward strand.
TTCATATGATTATTGGTGCAGGCTCTAGTATGGGCAGCACGATGGATGCATCAAACCTGATTAAGCCAGCGCTGGCAAATGGTACTTTACGTTGTATTGGTTCAACCACGTTCCAAGAATACCGTCAAGTATTTGAAAAAGATCATGCCTTATCACGTCGATTCCAGAAAATTGATGTAAACGAACCGACACTTTCAGAAAGTATAGATATTCTACGTGGCTTAAAACCTAAATTCGAAGACTTTCATCATGTAGAGTATGAAGATAGTGCCTTGGTTGCTGCGGTAGAGCTATCATCCAAATTTATTAATGACCGCTTTCTGCCAGACAAGGCAATTGACGTAATTGATGAAGCGGGGGCACAGCGGAGATTAAAAGCTGATGCAGACAATACCCTGATTACAGTTGAAAATATTGAAGATATTATTTCAAAAATTGCCCGTATTCCACCCAAAACTGTCTCTAAAGATGATAAAACAGTACTGAGTCATTTAGAGCGTGATCTAAAACGTGTTGTTTTTGGACAGGATGAAGCAATTACTGCACTGGCTTCAGCAATCAAGCTATCGCGGGCCGGCCTTAAGTCGCCAGATAAGCCGGTTGGCAGTTTTGTATTCGCAGGACCAACAGGTGTTGGTAAAACTGAAGTGACCAAACAGCTGGCAAAAATTTTAGGGCTTGAGCTGGTACGCTTTGATATGTCCGAATATATGGAGCGTCATACGGTTTCACGTCTGATAGGTGCTCCTCCTGGTTATGTTGGTTATGATCAGGGTGGTCTGCTGACTGATGCAATCCATAAAAATCCGCACTGTGTATTGCTTCTGGATGAAATTGAAAAAGCTCATCCGGATGTATTTAACCTGTTATTACAAGTGATGGATCATGGGTCACTGACAGACAATAATGGCCGTAAATCAGATTTTCGCAATGTGATCCTGGTCATGACTACAAATATCGGTGCAGAAAGTATCTCGCGTACTAGTATTGGTTTCGTAGAGCAGGACAACAGTAATGATAATCAGGAAGCAATGAAGAAAGCGTTCTCACCAGAGTTCCGTAATCGTCTGGATGGCGTAATTCAATTTAAGCCATTACCAACTACGATTATCGAATCTGTAGTAGACAAGTTCCTGACAGAACTGCAAGCACAATTGGATGAGAAAAAAGTTGTGCTGGAAGTGGATCAGAGTGCGCGCGAATGGTTAACAGAACAGGGTTATGACCGTCTGATGGGTGCACGTCCAATGCAGCGCTTGATTCAGGAACATCTGAAAAAACCGCTTGCAGAAATGATTCTGTTTGGTGAGCTGGCTGAACATGGCGGTAACGTTGCGGTATCAGTGAAAAAAGAAAATGGACAGGCTGTTGGGCTGAAACTGGAAGTCTTTGAAGACCAGACAGCTGAACCTGCTTAAGCTCTATTTAAAGATATAACCCGTGTTTCGACACGGGTTATTTTTTGGAAATTTTATGGACTTACAATTTACCAAGATTTTAACAACTTTCTTTTTATTCTTTATGACAGCGTTGGCTGAAATTCTTGGCTGTTATTTTCCCTATCTGATATTAAAAGACGGTAAGTCAGCCTGGTTGTGGTTACCTGCAATAATCAGTCTGGCAATTTTTGTATGGTTGCTGACTTTACATCCGGCAGCCTCAGGACGAATTTATGCAGCCTATGGCGGAATTTACATATTCACAGCGCTCTTATGGTTACGCTGGGTTGACCAGGTCATATTGACGCGCTGGGATCTGTTAGGCGGGGCAATTGTGCTTTTGGGTGCAAGTATTATCATTTTACAGCCTCAAGGGTGGCTACGTTAAAGCACATATAGTAATTTGCCCCTTGAGTCTTTATATTAAAACTTGCATTGGGTATTTTTCATTTTAATCTGATATCGTCCATAGTCAGAATTAAGTATCATGTTTAATTCATATGGGTTAACGCGCTGAAACTCATGTTCAAAAAAGTGCGAACAGTTGTTGATGACTCCTTTTCTAAATAATTGTTCTACTTTATTTTGTCCTACAGACTGGGCAAACTGCCTAAAATCAGGTGTAACAATTAGTCCCTGTACCTCTATATGATCTGCAGAGCTCATGACCTGTTCAAGTACAGTATTTTCATCGACCTGATAAGGTAGAACACGTGAATTTTCTTCACTCAAAGCCTGTAGCACATCATTCAGACGGTTTTTATCAGTAATCTTATAATCGGAGCTTATAATACGCTCTTGTATTAAGTACCGATCCAGGCTGGTGGGCTGTGCGTATAGACTAAAACTAGATAGAAGGGTAGAAAGGAAAAGAGTCGTTTTAATCAGCATTATAAAATCACATATAAATATTATGGTTTTTATTATATAAAGATCAAGGCTTAAAAAAAGCATCCGAGGATGCTTTTAATACAAAAAGATACTTATTAAGACTGTTTCATATTTTCATTGAGCAAGAACTCTACCAATGCTTTTTGAGCATGCAGACGATTTTCGGCTTCATCCCATACTACTGCATTTTTATGATCCAGCATGTTCTCTGATATCTCTTCACCACGGTGAGCAGGTAAACAGTGCATAAACAGGCAGTCCGGATGTGCAAGTCCCATCAATTTTTCATTTACTTGAAACTGTGCAAATGCCTGTTCACGGAGTTTCTGTTCTTCTTCCTGCCCCATGCTGGCCCAGACATCTGTTACGATCAAATCGGCATTGACGGCAGCATCTTCTGCATTGTTAAAGACTTCAACACAATGTGCAAATTCGGTAAGAAATTCTTCTTTAGGTTCATAACCTGCTGGAGATGCAATCTTGAGTTTAAAGCCCATCATATGTGCAGCTTCAATATAGGAGTTACACATATTATTGCCATCACCGATCCAGGCTACAGTTTTGCCTTCAATCGAACCACGATGCTCGATATAGGTTTGCAGGTCTGCTAGTAACTGGCAAGGATGATGATCATCGGTTAAACCATTAATTACTGGAACTTTAGAGTAAGAGGCAAACCGTTCGACAATGTCATGACCAAAAGTACGGATCATGACAATATCGAGCATACTTGAGATTACACGGGCCGAGTCTTCAATAGGCTCACCTCGGCCAAGCTGGGTATCACGTGAAGACAGAAAAATTGCATCGCCACCAAACTGGCTCATACCGGCTTCAAAAGAGATACGGGTACGGGTGCTTGATTTTTCAAAGATCATTCCCAATACTTTACCAACAAAGGGTTGATAGACTTCATTGTTGTGCTGCATGCGCTTGAGTTCGCTGGCGCGTTCCAGGATGCGGTTGAGTTCCAGACTTGATAAGTCGCGTAAAGTAAGAAAATGCCGTAGAGTCATGTTTGCTCCACAATAATTGCTGTATAAAACAACAATTAGTTGCTTGCTGTTAGTGGAAAGGAAACGAATTAATATACTATAAGAGAATCAAAATGCAAAAGAACTAAGCCTTTTGATGGCCTTTTAAGAATAAATCTACACAGTAATGAATATATTCCATCATTTCCTGATGATCTTCAGCAGGTGCAAGGCCCATCAGGATCCGCCATTCAAAATTTCTCAAAATTCCAAAAAACATCATCGCAGAATAATTAGGATTAGGACAAACCAGTTTACCTTGCTGATGGCCTTTATCTAAAGCGACCGCAATACACTGCTGGATATGTTGTGGACCTTGAGTGTATAAATAGAGTGCCAGCTCAGGGTTACGCTGAGCCTGTTCAATCACCAGACGCATGAATGCCATATTTTCAGGCTGTATCAAGTGTTGATAGAAATTGATGAGTGTATGCGCAAGATAGTGACGTAACTCGCTAATATGAAAGTCAAAAGGAATACAAATATCTTTAAAAAATAATTCCCGGCGATAGTCACAAATTGCTGTAAACAAACCTTCCTTATTGCCAAAATATTTATAAATTGATGCTTTTGAACCACCGGCATGTTGGACAATATCATCAAGCGATACCGCATCATAACCCTTATCAAGAAACAGCTCATTCGCACTAAGCAATAAAGCCATTCGGCGTTCCTGTCCTCGACGGGTTTGCGGTTTTTCGCAATCAGTAGATGCAAGATGGACCAATGAATGATACCTACAAAGAAACAGTAAGAAAGGAAGATAACAATAAGTTTGAAAGAGTATAGCAAAACTATGCGCTAATTTCTGTAACGCTGTGTGGTCTCAAAAGCTTATTGTCAGTCATAATTTAATAAACAAAAAAATGAAAATGGATTCATTTTTCTTTGACTAAAGTTTTAGAGTCTGTATTCTAAAAGGCCATACCGGTTTAAAAGATTAAACCTTATACTGAAAATTCAATAACGATAGAAAGAACTGTGGAAGAGATCATGACACAACAAATGTCTGCAGGTTTAAGATTTAGACAAGCATTGGAAGCAGAAAAACCGCTACAGATCATGGGCACAGTGAATGCCTATGCAGCCATGCTGGCAACCCAGGTAGGCTATAAAGCAATATATTTATCAGGTGCAGGTGTGGCGAACTATTCATACGGTTTACCTGATCTGGGCATGACCAGTCTAGATAATGTTCTAGAAGATGTACGCCGTATTACTGAACGTGTAGATACTCCTTTACTGGTTGATATCGATACAGGCTGGGGCGGCGCTTTTAATATTGCCCGCAGTATTAAACAGATGATCCGTGCAGGTGCGGCGGCAGTTCATATTGAGGATCAGGTTGCCCAAAAACGTTGTGGACACCGTCCAAATAAAGAAATTGTGTCACAGCAGGAAATGGTTGACCGTATTAAAGCTGCAGCCGATGCAAAAATTGACCCCAATTTTGTCTTGATGGCACGAACCGATGCGCTGCAAAAAGAAGGCCTGCAGGCAGTAATTGACCGTGCCTGTGCTTGTGTTGAAGCAGGTGCAGATGCAATTTTTGCCGAAGCCATGACCGATATTACCATGTATAAAACAGTTTGTGATGCTGTGGGTGTACCAGTACTGGCCAATATCACTGAATTTGGTGATACGCCGTATTATACAACGGAAGAGCTGGCTGAGCAGGGCATTCGTATGGTGCTGTATCCGCTTTCTGCAACACGCGCCATGCAAAAAGCAGCGCTTGAAGTAATGCGCTCCGTTCGTGAACAAGGTACACAGGTAAATGTGCTGGATAAAATGCAGCCACGAAAAGAACTTTACGAATTTTTAGATTATCACTCTTTTGAAAATACCTTAGACAAACTCTTCAAGCAGGAGAATTAAAACAATGGCTGAAGGAAAAGTACTGACAGGCGCTGGACTGCGCGGACAGGTTGCTGGTAAAACTGCACTTTCAACTGTAGGAAAAAGTGGAGCAGGCCTGACTTATCGTGGTTATGACGTACAGGATCTGGCAGAAAACTGTCAGTTTGAAGAAGTAGCTTATCTGATTTTCTTTGGTGAGTTGCCGACTGCTGAGCAGCTGGCTTCTTACAAGGCGAAGTTAAAGTCTTTGCGCCAACTGCCCCAAGCTTTAAAAGAAGTACTGGAACGTATCCCGGCTGATTCACATCCGATGGATGTTATGCGTACTGGTGTTTCAATGCTGGGAAATCTGGAAACAGAAAAATCATTTGACCAGCAGCAGGATATCGCAGACCGTATCCTGGCGACTTTACCAGCAATTATCTGCTATTGGTATCGTTATAGTCATGATGGTGTACGTATTGAAGAAAGTACTGATGATGATTCTATTGGTGCACAGTTCCTGCATTTGTTACACGGTAAAAAACCTAATGAACTGCATGAACAGGTGATGAATGTATCGCTCATTTTGTATGCAGAGCATGAATTCAATGCTTCAACTTTTACTGCACGTGTCTGCGCTTCTACTTTATCTGATATGCACTCGTGCATTACTGGCGCAATTGGTTCATTACGTGGTCCGTTGCATGGTGGCGCCAATGAAGCCGCTATGGATATGATTGAAAACTGGCAGTCTCCAGAAGAAGCTGAGCGTGAGATGCTGGGCATGCTGGAACGTAAAGAAAAAATCATGGGCTTTGGTCATGCCATCTATAAAGACAACGATCCGCGTAATGGGATTATTAAAGTCTGGTCTGAGCGTCTTGCGAAAGATGTCGGAGATACTGTTCTATATCCGGTATCGGTACGTTGTGAAGAAGTCATGTGGCGCGAGAAAAAGCTATTCTGTAATGCGGATTTCTTCCATGCCTCTGCTTATCATTTTATGGGTATTCCAACAAAGCTGTTTACACCGATTTTTGTAATGAGCCGTGTTACTGGCTGGGCTGCTCATGTGATGGAGCAGCGTGCAGATAACCGTATTATTCGCCCAAGCGCTGATTATATCGGTCATGAACTGCGTAAAGTTATACCTATTGCTGAGCGTAGCAAGCAGTCTGCTTAATACTGAAATATAAAAAGCAGAGGCATAATGCCTCTACTTTTTTATGAAGTATAAATTTAGCGTTATATTTTACTTTTTACTGTTAAAGAAATCGGGTCTTCAGTGGTATAGCCCGTTTCTTCAGGAAATGCCAGATAACGTACTGTTACCAAGACTTGGTTTTGTGCGGGAATATAATATGCTTGTTTGACTGAAAGTGAAGGTTTATAGCTGACAGCCTGCTGTAGCTGACTGTTGAACCATATAGAACTCACTTTATATTGATAAGTGTATTGAGGTACTTTGAGAGTTTTATCTATCCAAATTGCTGGCACATTCGTTTGCTGTTTTTTTAAAATATGAATATTAAAAATTTTGGGAGTAATAAGCTGTAAAGGTTGAAGTCGTTGTTTTATTTTATTGAGCTCAGGCTGAAGTACATCGATTGACTGGTCATAATCAATCTTCCGGGTGCGTTGATTAATGTATAAAGAATTTACTTTAAACAGCTTGGGTGGTTGATTAGCTTTATAAAACTGATAGTAATAAAGTTGCGGCAGGCGGCCACGTCCGTCTTCATAATGGCGTAACAAATAAACTTTTTTGTCGGTAGGTTCATACCCTAAAAATTCAATATACTGCCCACCACCAACTGTAGCATGACTGATCATAGGTATAGCTATACATAAAGGTATAGTAAATAAAATAGGCTTTAACATAGCTTTTGTCCTACCAGATAGTCATAAGCTATAAATGCCATAAACTGGTAAATTTTTAAAGAAGACTTTTACATGGGGACTATCAGCAATAAAACAGATTTTTACTTATTATTTTAATTATTCCAAGCTGGTTATGAGCAATAAAAAGTAAATAATTTCAATAGCACTTTAAAAAAGTGCTATTGATAACAGGAAGAAGTTAATCTTCAACTTCTTCTTCGATCTCATCGTCGGCTGTACTCATACCCAGTTCTTTAAGTTTACGAGTCAGCGTGTTACGACCCCAGCCTAAAAGCTCGGCAGCATGACGTTTACGTCCACGAGTTTGTTGCAGTGCTGCCTGAATCAAAGTACGTTCAAACAGGGGTGTGGCAATATCCAGAATTTTCATTTCACCATTTTGCAGTTTCTGAATCGCCCACTGACCTAACAGTTCATCCCACTGCTGGCTGGAGGCACGCTGTATGCTAGGAGATGAAATGGAGGCGTCTTCAGCCCTCTGGATGGGTATCTGTTTAAGTTCTGGAGGAAGATCTTCTGGATAAATTTCTCGGCCAGTAATCATGACCGTTAGCCAGCGGCAGGTATTTTCAAGTTGACGTACATTACCCGGCCAAGGAAGTTGCTGCATATACTGTACGGTTTCCTGTCGCAGTATTTTTGGGCTAACTCCCAGTTCTTTACCTGCACGCGCCAAGAAATGCTGAGCCAGCATTGGAATATCTTCACTACGGTGCGCAAGTTTAGGAATATGAATCCGAATAACATTTAAACGGTGAAATAAGTCTTCACGGAAACGGCCATCGTGAACCAGTTTTTCCAAATCCTGATGAGTTGCAGTCACAATACGGACATCAACTTTTACTGATATATGTCCACCCACCCGATAAAATTCACCATCGGCCAATACACGTAAAAGGCGGGTTTGTGTTTCAAAAGGCATATCTCCAATTTCATCAAGAAAAAGAGTTCCGCCATTGGCCTGTTCAAAACGTCCCTGACGCTGACTGTTTGCACCGGTAAAAGCACCCTTTTCATGACCGAACAGTTCAGTTTCAATCAGATCTTTTGGAATAGCCGCCATATTCAGGGCAATAAATGGTTTGTTTTTCCGTGGTGAATGCTTGTGTAAAGCATGTGCTACCAGCTCTTTGCCTGTACCGGATTCACCATTGATTAAGACAGTAATATGAGACTGTGTTAAACGGCCAATTGCACGGAATACTTCCTGCATCGCCGGCGATTCACCTATTATTTCGGTTGACTGGATAGGAGCAGTAACTCGGGATTCCTGTTGCTGCAATTTACTGATATGCAAAATTGCACGCTGTACCAGAGCCAAGGCTTCATCGATATCGAAAGGTTTGGGTAAATATTCAAAAGCACCTGTCTGGTAACTTGATACTGCAGATTCAAGGTCAGAATGTGCAGTCATAATAATGACTGGTAAATCGGGGTTACTCTGTTTGACTTTGCTTAGAAAGGTGAGCCCGTCAATACCAGGCATGCGTATGTCGGTTAAAATAACATCTGGTGGTGCCAGCATAAGCTGATCCAGGGCAGATTGAGCCTCTTCAAAGCTTGTTACCTCGAAACCTTCTTCTTTGAAAGTTTTTTCCAGTACCCAGCGCATGGTGCGGTCATCATCAATAACCCAGATTTTATTTTGCGGCATGGTTTAACTCCCAAGGTAAATATAAGCTGAATATGGTTTGTCCTGGAACAGACTGGCATTCAATCATGCCGTTATGCTGGTGCATAATGTTCTGTGCAATGCTTAAACCTAGTCCAGTGCCTTTGGCACGTCCGGTAACAAGTGGATAAAAAACGGATTCCTGTATTTCTTCTGGAACACCCGGTCCATTATCTTCAATGTCTATACGTATAGCAGAGCGATGTAATAATCCATTAATTGTCACCAGTCGCTGTATACGTGTTCTAAAAATAAGTTCAGGCCGGTGATGCACAAAAAAATCCCTGTTTTCTGATATTGCCTGTACTGCATTTGCACCAATATTGAGCATAACCTGAATTAATTGATCGCGGTCAGCATGAACTTCAGGTAAGGACAAATCATAATCCCGCACAATCTTGATTTTATTTTTAGTCTGATTGGCAATTAGTGAGCGTACACGTTCTAATGGCTCATGAATATTGACATTTTCATAGCTTGGTAACTGACGCGAACCCAGCATGATATCTGCCAGATTTCTAAGCCGGTCTACTTCATTGATAATAATATCGGTAAATTCTGCATATTGCGGGTCATTCAGGCTGCGTGCCAGTAGCTGGGTGGCCCCTCTGATACCTGCCAGCGGATTTTTAATTTCATGTGCTACACCACGGATCAATTGCCGTGCGACCTGGTGCTGCTGAATAAAGTTCTCTTCTTTGGAAATTTTGAGCATGCGGTCAATCGGATTAATCTCGATTATGAGCAGGGGGTGATAGGATTTACCCGAATTTAGCTCTGAAACGGTATAATCTACATGAATATCCTTAAAATTGACGCTAACAATTGCCTCACGGCGGGTATAAGGCTGGCCTGTTTTAAAAGTGTTCAGCAGTGCTTCTTCTGTATTAAAAGTATCATCCGGTGTTTGCAGTAAATTAATAACAGGAAGGCCACTTGCACGTAACAGGCTAATATCAAACAGTGCTTCACAAGAAGAATTCAGGTAGAAAATATCGAGATTGCTATCGACAAGTAAAATTGCTGTAGTCAAGTGGTCTACAAGTAAACGATAGTCAATTTCTGTATATTGCTCCATTATTTGATCATTCCTGTATTAAAATAGCGCAATGCTTTCTTCATAAAACTCTTTCATGACTTCATTTAAGTAAGATTAAGCAAAATATAAGCCAACTCTAAAAGATTTAAAAATTTTTTAGTTTATGAGGGCTAATAATTTGAAATATATAATTAAATTTTTAAATTTAAAAACACAAAAAATACTTAAATTATAAAATGTCTACTTATTTAAGTAAAAAATATTATGAACCAAATTGGTGCAACTATAACATTTATATATAATGTTGGATGTATATTGGTGCATTGCATAAAGAGTCGGGATTTAACCTATGCTTGGAACAAGAAAAGACATACAATACGCGCATTCTAGTGGAGCGCAGGATTCATGAAGTCCCCCAAAGTCGGTTTTGTTTCTTTAGGTTGTCCTAAGGCATTGGTAGATTCTGAACGAATCTTAACTCAGTTGAAAACTGAAGGTTATCAAGTAGCATCAGATTACGATGGTGCTGATTTAGTTGTTGTAAATACCTGTGGTTTTATCGAATCGGCAGTACAAGAATCCTTGGATGCGATTGGCGAAGCCATGAGTGAAAATGGCCGGGTCATTGTAACCGGTTGTCTTGGAAAAGATGAAGACAAGATTCGCCAAATGCACCCGAATGTCCTGAAAGTGACTGGTGCAGCAGCGTATGAAGATGTTATGTCTGCAGTACATCAGTATGTACCGGCACCACCCAAGCATAATCCTTTTATTGATCTGGTTCCTGAACAGGGCGTTCGTCTGACCCCTAAACATTATGCATATTTAAAAATATCAGAAGGGTGTAATCATCGCTGTACATTCTGCATTATTCCAAGTATGCGCGGTGATCTGGTTTCACGTCCGGTTGGTTCTGTGCTTGAAGAAGCTGCTGCACTTAAGCGTGCCGGTGTAAGAGAAATTCTGGTCATTTCTCAGGATACTTCAGCCTATGGTGTCGATACCAAGTATAAGCTTGATTTCTGGAATGGACAGCCGGTAAAAACCAAATTCTTCGACATGTGTGAAGCACTAGGGCAACTGGGAATTTGGGTGCGTCTGCATTATGTCTACCCTTACCCACATGTAGATGCTGTTATTGACTTAATGGCGCAAGGTAAGATCTTACCTTATCTGGATATCCCATTCCAACATGCCAGTCCGCGTATTCTGAAGTTGATGAAACGTCCCGCGCATAGTGAAAATACGCTAGAACGCTTAAAAGTATGGCGAGAAAAATGTCCTGATCTCGTGATTCGTTCGACATTTGTAGTAGGTTTCCCCGGTGAAACTGAAGAAGATTTTCAAATTTTGCTGGAATGGCTCAAAGAAGCTCAGCTTGACCGTGTAGGCTGCTTTACCTATTCACCTGTAGAAGGTGCAACTGCAAATGATCTGCCAGATCATGTGCCAGAAGAAGTAAAGCAAGAGCGCTACGAGCGTTTTATGCAGGTACAGCAGGAAATTTCAGCTGCAAAACTACAAAAGCGTATTGGTCAAACTATGACGGTGCTGGTTGATAATCTGGAAGACGAATTTCCAGTTGCTGTTGCCCGCTCTTATGCTGATGCGCCAGAAATTGATGGTAATGTATTTGTAGAAGATATTGATAAGAGCCAGATCAAGTCCGGCGATCTGCTTGAGGTGAAAATTACAGATGCAGATGAATATGACCTGTTTGCAAAGCTGATCCGTATCAAGTCGGTTTAAACACCGTAGCTTAATATACAAAAAAGAATTTAATTTTAAACCGATTTGGAGTGAAATTATGGCAGATAGTAATAGCCCGCGTTATTCACGCATCCTGCTTAAATTGTCAGGTGAAGCCCTGTCAGGTAATAAAGACATGGGTATCGATGCGAATGTACTTGATCAAATGTCTTTATCTATTGCGCACTTGGTAGGTCTGGGCGTACAGGTAGGTATTGTGGTAGGTGGCGGTAATCTTTATCGTGGAAGTCAGCTGCAAAAAGATGGTTTGGTAGGTCGTGTAACAGGGGACCAAATGGGCATGCTGGCTACAGTGATGAATGGCCTGGCCCTACGTGATGCTCTGGTGCGCCGTAACATCAAAACCCGGTTAATGTCAGCATTACCGATTGGTACAGTGGTTGAGTCTTATTCTAGTCGTGATGCGATTCGTCATCTGGGCCAGAACGAAGTATGTGTATTTGTAGCAGGTACAGGTAACCCATTCTTTACAACTGATACAGCGGCTTGCCTGCGTGGTATTGAAATTGAGGCTAACCTGATTCTAAAAGCTACTAAAGTTGATGGTGTCTATAATAAAGACCCAAGCAAATATGATGATGCGGTCCGTTACGATCATTTAACTTTTGATCAGGTATTGGATGAGAAGCTAGGTGTGATGGATTTAACAGCAATCTGTCTATGCCGTGACCACAATGTACCGTTACAAGTATTTGATATGAATAAGTCAGGTGCTTTACTTTCAGTAGTAATGGGTGAAAAAGAGGGTACGCACGTTACGAACTAATGTACGTGTGACCTAAAGCTCTTTATACTATTGCTATTTATACTCCTTTGATTCTATTAAAGTAAGGAAAATCACATATGATTAACGACCTTAAAAAAGACAGCGAACAGCGTATGCAAAAGTCCCTGGAGTCTTTGGAACAGGGTTTTGCTAAAGTCCGTACTGGCCGTGCCCATCCGTCTATCTTAAATGGCGTTATGGTTCCTTACTATGGTTCTGATGTACCATTAAACCAGGTTGCAAACGTTGGTGTTGAAGATTCCCGTACTCTGGTGGTTCAGCCTTTTGAACGTACGATGGTCTCTGCAATTGATAAGGCAATTCGTGAAAGTGATTTGGGTCTGAACCCGATTACTGCAGATGCTATTCGTGTTCCAATGCCTGCACTGACTGAAGAAACCCGTCGTGATATGCAGAAGGTTGCGCGTACAGAAGCTGAAAATGCTAAAGTTGCTATCCGTAATATTCGACGTGACGTTCTAGGTGATATCAAGGCATTATTGAAAGAAAAAGAAATTTCTGAAGATGATGAGCGCCGTGCTGGTGAAGAGATCCAGAAAATTACTGACAAATATGTTGCTGAAGTTGATAAACGTTTGGCCGCCAAAGAAGCTGAATTGATGAAGGTCTAATTCATGACCGCATCCGAAGAGAAACATCTTCCTGAGCATGTTGCCATCATTATGGATGGCAACAACCGCTTTGCTAAAAAGAATCAGATGCAAAAAGGTGAAGGACACCGTGAAGGTAAAAATGTCCTCGATCCTATTGTTGAGTGCTGTGTAGAACAGGGTGTAAAAGCTTTAACTGTTTTTGCGTTTTCAAGTGAAAACTGGAATCGCCCGCAATTTGAGGTCGAGCTGCTCATGTCTCTTCTTGAAGAGACAATTCATGACCAGATGCCACGGATGGAAAAGTTCGATATCTGTCTGCGTTTTATCGGAGATCGCTCACGGTTACCTGCACATTTGCGTGAATTAATGTTGCAAGCTGAACAAAGGACTGCTAATTTCAGCACAATGACGCTTGTCATTGCTGTCAGTTATGGTGGTATGTGGGATATTGCAGAAGCTGCAAAGCAGATTGCTCAAGATGCAATAAACCAGAAAATCCAGATTGAAGATATTAATGTTGATTTATTCGGACAGTACGCTTCGCTTGGAGATTTACCTCCTGTTGATCTGCTGATTCGTACCGGCGGAGATTATCGGCTTTCGAATTTCCTGCTTTGGCAGGCTGCTTATGCCGAGCTATATTTCACCCCGACGCTATGGCCTGAATTTACCGTAAATGAGTTCAACCACGCGCTCAACATTTTTAATAGCCGTGAACGGCGCTTTGGCAAAACTTCAGAGCAAATCCAACAAAAGAAACTTGAGAATTAATAAATGTTAGAGCGGATAATTACCGCATTGGTGTTGGTAGCAGTAGTACTGAGCTGCATGTTTGCTACCCAGTCAGATTATCCAATGTTAGGGCTTATGGTGTTGGCAGCGGGGGTCGCAGGATATGAGTGGTTTAAGCTCATGCCCAGAACTACAAAATATGTGATAAAACCGATTGCTTGGTCCTATGGTGTTCTCAGTGCCGCCATCTCGGCTCTGGTTCTCTATTTAAATGATATTGCCCTGTTACTGTGGGCTGCCTCTATTTTAACCTGGGTTTTTAGTATTTACTGGGTAAAGTCATACCCTGAATATGATAACTGGTACAATGCTACACTTAAGGGTATTGGTATTATTCTTATTTGTGCGGCTGTTACAGCAATTTTTGCAGTCTGGCATAGTTCACCTTGGTGGCTGATGTATCTGTTTCTGCTGGTCTGGGGTGCAGACAGTGGTGCTTACTTTGTTGGTCGTAAGTTTGGACGAAAAAAACTGGCCCCCTCGGTTAGCCCAAATAAATCGGTAGAAGGCCTATACGGCGGAGTAAGCGTAGCCGCTATTATTATCGTTGTGGTGGCATGGATCTATCTCGATCTTACACTGATTCAATATCTGCTCTTCATTATACTTTCTGTAGTTACGGTACTAGGTTCAGTACTGGGTGATCTTTTTGAGTCCATGATTAAACGCCGCGCAGGCATTAAAGATTCCGGTCGTGTTCTTCCAGGACATGGCGGTGTACTCGATCGTATTGACTCTCTACTGGCCGCTGCACCTATATTTGCAGCGGGTATGTATCTGTTAAAACTTATTGGTGTAGATTTATAGATGTCACAATCTGTTTGTATATTGGGTGTTACAGGCTCTATTGGTCAGAGTACTTTAAAAATATTGGAGCAGCATCCAGATCAATATTCGGTGTTTGCAGTAAGTGCTTATAGCCGTATAGATGAGCTTGCCCAGATATGCAGACAATATCAGCCTAAAATAGCTGTAGTGCCCGCTGACCGTGTGGATCAGCTTAGCCGGCATTTAAAGGATTTGCAGCTCAGCCATATTCAAATCTTGAGTGGTGAGGCAGGCCTGATAGCCGTAGCTGAACATCCGGAAGTTGATGTGGTGATGGCAGCAATTGTCGGAGCAGCCGGGCTTTTACCGACTTTATCCGCTGTTAAAGCAGGTAAGCGAGTACTGCTAGCCAATAAAGAAGCACTCGTTATGTCTGGTGACATTATGATGCGTGCAGCGCGAGATCATCAGGCTTTACTTTTGCCGGTAGACTCTGAGCATAATGCCATTTTTCAATGTTTGCCTCATGACTATATGAATGCTGATGCGCATGGCAAACCTGTAAAAGGGGTGTCGCGTATTTTGCTTACTGCATCAGGTGGCCCATTCCGTCAGCATAGTCTTCAACAGTTGCATGAAGTCACTCCACAGCAGGCATGTAAGCATCCAAACTGGTCAATGGGACAAAAAATTTCAGTTGATTCAGCTACCCTAATGAATAAGGGGCTGGAATTAATTGAAGCCTGTCATCTATTTTCAATTGCTGAGCACTTTGTGACAGTTGTGGTTCATCCAGAAAGTATTATTCATTCCATGGTGCAATATGTAGATGGTTCAACTTTGGCACAAATGGGGAATCCGGATATGTGCACACCGATTGCTCATGCATTAGCTTGGCCTGAGCGTATACAGACTCATGTACCTGCACTTGACTTGTTTGCACAGCAGCAATTGAATTTTCAGGAACCGGATATCGTACGTTTCCCTGCGTTAAAGCTCGCAAGAGAAGCAATGAAAGCGGGAGGCGTAGCCCCTGCAATTTTAAATGCAGCGAATGAAGTGGCAGTCGCAGCTTTTTTAAAAGAACAAATCCGTTTTACTCATATTGCTGAAATAGTTGAGCAGACCTTAAATACCGTTCACAATAGGTCTGCAGAACAGCTTGAGACCATACTTGAGGCTGATACGCAAGCGCGTGAAGCTGCATTTGACTCTATTGGAAAAATGAGAAGCTGATGATGAATGCTTTGTTTATGATTGTCGCAGCCATACTTTTACTCGGACCGCTGATTGCAATTCATGAGTTTGGACATTATTTTGTGGCACGTAAACTGGGTGTAAAAGTTCAGGTTTATTCAATTGGCTTTGGGCCAACCCTGATTAAGTGGAAATCAAAAAAATCAGGTATTCAGTATCAGCTTTCAGCCTTGCCTTTTGGTGGCTACGTCAAAATGCTGGATGAGCGTGAAGGAAATGTTGCTGAAGAAGACTTGCCGCAGGCATTTAACCGCCAGTCTCCCTGGAAGCGTATTGCTATTGTTGCGGCGGGGCCGCTCATTAATCTGGTATTTGCGATTGTACTTTTCTGGATTTTATTCCTGCCTTCGCAAGAGCAGTTAAATACACGTGTAGGCAAGATTTTTCCCGGAACCCCCGCTGCAGCTGTGCAAATGCAGACCGGTGACAAAATTACTGCTATAGACGGCACGCCAGTGAGCACTTGGGAAAAATTAAATTACGCTATAGTAGATCGTGCTGGTGAAACTGGAGTGATTCAGGTTCAGGTTGAACGGCAGGGACAATTACAGCAGTTTAATCTACCAATACAAAATTTCCTAAAAGATCAAAGTAAATCTCCTTTGGAAACTTTGGGTTTTATTCCTTATCGTCCACAGATTCCGGCAGTGGTGACCAAGCTGAGCGAAGATGGTGCAGCGATACGTCAGGGAATAAAGGAAGGTGACAAGATTGTTGCAATTGATGGCGTAAAAATGAAGGACTGGTTCGATGTAGTTGAAATCGTGCAGGCATCACCAGAGAAGCTTCTAAAGATAGATGTATTGCGTAATGGCGAAATCAAGCAGCTTGATGTGATGCCACAAGGTCAACGAGACAATATGGGAAATGTCATTGGCATGCTGGGAGTACAAAGTACGCCAGGTAAAGTTACAATTCCTGACGAATATAAACAAACAATTCAATATAATCCTGCACAAGCTTTAATGATGGCAGTAGATAAAACTGGTCAAATCTCCGGGATGATTTTGAACTCGATGGCTAAAATGGTTCGAGGGCTGATCGGTCTGGATAATTTGTCTGGTCCAATTACGATTGCCAAGGTGGCAGGCCAAAGTGCCGAGATGGGATGGCAAACTTTTATTTCTTTTATGGCTTTAATGAGTATAAGCTTGGGAATTTTAAATCTGCTTCCAATACCAATGCTTGATGGCGGACATTTAGTCTATTATTTTATTGAAGCGATTCGTGGTAAGCCCGTTTCTGAACAAATACAAATATTTGGTTTGAAAATTGGTATGGTACTGCTCGGTAGTATGATGCTCCTGGCATTATTTAATGATTTTATGCGTTTATGACGTAGATGATGGAATAAACTAACTATGCGGCACACACATCTATTTATGCCTCTAGCTCTTGTTAGCGCTATGGCAGCAGTACAACAAGTATATGCAGCAGACGAGTTCATTGCTCGTGATATAAAAATACAGGGACTTGTACGTCTGTCGCCTGCAAGTGTCTCTACCATGTTACCCATTAACAGTGGTGATCGGGTAGATGATGCAGCGATTTCAAATGCTGTACGGGCACTTTATGCTACCGGCCTGTTTGACGATATTAAAGCTTCCAAAGAAAATGACATACTGGTATTTAATGTGGTCGAGAGACCAATTATTTCTAAAGTAGAGTTTCAGGGTAATAAGCTGATTCCAAAAGAAGCACTGGAAGATGGCTTAAAAAGAATGGGCGTGGCTGAAGGAGAAGTATTTAAGAAGTCTGCAATTCAGACAATTGAAACTGAACTCGAGCAGCAGTACACCCAGCAAGGCCGTTATGATGCAGATGTACGTGTACAGACTATTGCCCGTCCAAATAACCGTGTAGACCTGAAACTTGAGTTCGTTGAAGGCACTGCAGCAAAAGTGGTTGATATCAATATCATTGGTAATACCGTTTTTAAAGAAGACGAGATCAAACAGGTTTTTGCAGTACGTGAAAGCAGCTGGAGCTCAATTGTTACACGTAATGACCGTTATGCACGTGAGAAAATGGCTGCAAGCCTGGAAGCTTTACGCGCTCTATATCTGAATCGTGGTTATATCAATTTTAAAATCAATAACTCTAACCTGAACTTGAGTGAAGATAAAAAACATATCTTTATTGAAGTTTCTGTAGATGAAGGCGAGCAGTTTAAATTTGGCCAGACCAAGTTCTTGGGCGATGCGCTTTATAGTCCTGATGAACTCAAAGCACTAAAAATCTATAAAGATGGCGATACATATTCACAAGAAAAAGTAGATGCAGTCAAACAACTATTACTTCGTAAGTATGGTAATGCTGGTTACTACTTTGCCGAAGTGAATGTTGCACCGCAAATTAATAATGAAACTGGTATCGTAGATTTAAACTACTATATTAATCCAGGCCAGCAGGTTACTGTACGGCGTATTAACTTCTCCGGTAACAGTAAAACAGCAGATGAAGTACTGCGTCGCGAGATGCGTCAGATGGAAGGCGCATTAGCAAGTAATGAAAAAATTGATCTTTCTAAAGTACGCCTTGAACGTACCGGATTCTTCGAGAATGTTACGATTAAGCCGGCACGTATACCGGGTGCACCGGATCAGATTGACTTAAATGTCGATGTAAAAGAACAGCACTCTGGTACTAGTACACTAGCAGTTGGCTATTCACAAAGTGGCGGTATTACGTTCCAGGCCGGTTTAAGCCAAACTAACTTTTTAGGTACGGGTAACCGTGTATCTATCGACCTGTCCCGTTCGGAAACTCAAGATTACTATAATCTGAGCGTAACTGATCCATACTTTACCATTGATGGCGTCAGCCGCGGTTATAACCTGTATTATCGTAAAACCAAACTTGATGATGACTATAACGTCAATAACTATGTAACTGATAGTTATGGTGGAAGCCTGAGTTTTGGATATCCGATTGATGAAAACCAGAACCTGAGTGCTTCTTTAAATATTGATAATACAGAAGTAACTACAGGACCATACGTTTCTACTTATGTTCGTGATTATCTGCTTGCCAATGGGGGTAAAACTCTAGGTACCACCCAATATTGTCTTGTTGATCGTGTAAAAGATGAAGCCACTGGGGCTTATAATTGTCCTGAGGGTCAACTTTCAGATCCTTATGGAAATAAGTTTGGGGGTGAATTCCTGACCTATAACCTAAATTTAGGCTGGTCTTATAATACTTTGAACCGTCCTGTATTCCCAACCAATGGTATGTCGCATCGTATTAATGCTGAAATTGCACTTCCAGGCAGTGATGTGGAATATCAGAAATTGACTTATGATGCCCAGGCATTCTTCCCGTTAGGTAAGGATTTTACTTTACGTACCTATGGTAAGCTTGGCTATGGTAATGACTTACCATTTTATAAAAACTTCTATGCGGGTGGTTATGGTTCGGTCCGTGGTTATGACGTAAGTACTTTGGGTCCTAAATATCCGGGTGTAACCTATTCTGAAACTAAAGTAGAAGATCCGTCTCCTGAAGAAGTCGGGGGTAATGCTTTAGTACAGTTTGGTACTGAACTGGCATTGCCACTTCCATTTAAAGGCGACTGGACCCGCCAGGTGCGGCCTGTAATCTTTGCTGAAGGCGCACAGGTATTTGATACACAATGTGACGTTTCAAACTCAACCATTTTCTATAAAGGGCAAAGTTTAGACAGCAAAAAATACTGTGAAGATAACTTTGGCTTTGATTTGGGCGAAATGCGTTATAGTGTGGGTGTAGGCTTTACTTGGATTACCATGATTGGTCCTATTTCGCTCAGCTATGCATATCCTCTAAATGATAAAGAGGGTGACGAGACCCAAGCTGTACAATTTGAAATTGGCCGTACTTTCTAAGTACGGTTTGATACTAACTACATTAAATATGACAGGGATGTACTACATGAAAATAATAAGACCACTGGTGGTAAGTTTAGGCCTGAGTCTGGCTGGTCTTACTCATGCGGCAGGATATGGGGTGATTGATCTGGAGCGTATTGTTGAAAACAGTACCTATCTGAAGCAGCAAAATGCCAGCTTGAGCCAGTCAGTCAAACCTTCTAGCACCCGTCTGGAACAGATTGGTAAAGAGATTGAAGCTTTACGCCAGAAAGCACAAAATAATAATAAAATCAGCGAGACTGAAGCACAGAAACTAAGTGCGCAGTATCAAGCTAAAATGGGCGAATTTAATACACTGCAGCAATCTTTACAGACACAAGTGCAGAATACACTTCAAACTATGAATAGAACCTTTGAGGCTCGTGTCAAACAGGCTGCTGAACAATTGCGCCAAGAAAATAACCTTGATCTTGTTTTGAATAAAAACTCGGCACTTGCCTATGACCCTAAACAGGATTTAACTGATAAAATGATTCAAAAGGTCAATGCAATTAAATAATCAATGAAACAACAACGTTATCGTCTGGAAGAGCTGGCTCATCTGGTAAAGGGACAGCTGGTCGGACAACCGCAATTCGAATTGCAAGGGCTTGCCAGTCTGGAAAATGCCCAGAATAATCAGATTGCTTTTGTAAACGGGCATAAATATCTTGAGCAGGCGCGTTCTTCCAAGGCGGGCGTGCTGATTACCACTGCAGAGTTACAGGCACAGCTTCCAGAGCATCAGAATTTCTTGATTGTGCCTAATCCCTATCTGGCTTTTGCCATCTTAACTCATGCTTTTGAGAGAAAAACAAAAGCAGTAGGTATTGAAAATACGGCTCAGATTCACTCTTCCGCCATTATATCTGATACAGCTTATATAGGTCATTATGTGGTTATTGGTGAGGACTGTGTAATAGGTGATCATACAGTTATACAGTCACATGCAAAGATTGATGATGGTGTGGAAATTGGCAAGCAATGTTTTATTGACTCTCATGTGACCATTACCGGTGAATCTAAAATTGCTGACCGTGTCAGAATTCATGCTAATACTGTTATTGGCAGTGAAGGTTTCGGTTTTGCACCTTATCAGGGAAAATGGCACCGAATTGTGCAGCTAGGCTCAGTTCATATAGGGAATGATGTGCGGATCGGTTCAAATTGCAGTATCGATCGGGGCGCACTTGACGATACTGTTATAGAGGAAGGCGTAGTTATTGATAACCTTGTGCAAATCGCACATAACGTTCATATTGGTGCACATACTGCAATTGCGGCTAAATGTGGTATTGCAGGAAGTACCCGAATTGGCAAAAACTGTATACTGGCTGGAGCATGTGGGGTAGTAGGACACCTGACTATTACTGATAATGTGACTCTGACGGGAATGTCAATGGTCACAAAAAATATTTCTGAGCCTGGAACGTATTCTTCAGGTACAGGTATTTTTGAAAATAATCATTGGAAACGTACAGTTGTACGGCTAAGACAATTAGCAGATGTGCCATTGACCCAACTGACCAAACGACTTGATCATATGCAATCTCAAATTGAGTCTCTTGAATCAACTTTTAAATTGCGTAAATAGAATATGATGACCGAGTCTAAAATCCCAGCATTTGCTGTGCCTGAATTACCAATGCACATTCAAACCATCCGCGAATATCTTCCACACCGTTATCCTTTTCTGCTAGTAGACCGGATTACTGAGGTGACAGAAAATGGAATTGTCGGATATAAAAATGTATCGATTAATGAAGAATTTCTCCAGGGACATTTTCCTAACTATCCACTTATGCCGGGGGTACTGATTGTAGAGGCACTCGCTCAAGTATCTGGTATTCTTGGCTTTATCATGAATGAACAAAAGCCATCAGAAGGTTCTCTGTTTCTTTTTGCAGGGGCTGAGAAAGTAAGATTTAAAAAACAGGTGGTTGCGGGTGACCAACTCGTATTAAAATCAGAGCTGGTAATGCAAAGACGCGGCATTTATAAATATCAATGTACTGCCAGCGTCGATGGTATAGTAGCAACTACAGCGGAAATTATGGTTTCGCATCAGCAAGTATAGAGCAGGCATGAGCAATAACGACTTCATTCATTCTACCGCTATTATTGACTCATCTGCAGTAATTGCTCCAGATGTACAGATTGGACCTTATTGTATTGTTGGTCCAAATGTGACTATTGGAGCTGGTACAAAACTCCACTCACATGTTGTAGTGGGGGGCTTTACCCGAATTGGCGAGCAGAATGAAATATTTCAGTTTGCCAGTGTCGGAGAAATATGTCAGGACCTGAAGTATGCAGGTGAAGAAACTTGGCTTGAGATTGGGAATCATAACTCGATTCGTGAACATTGCAGTTTACATCGAGGAACTGTTCAAGATAAAAGTTTGACTAAAATCGGTGATCATAATCTGTTGATGGTGAACACCCATGTTGCTCACGACTGTATTATTGGTGATCATAATATTTTTGCAAATAATGTAGGAGTAGCAGGTCATGTTCATATCGGTGACTTTGTAATTGTTGGTGGAAACTCTGGTATCCATCAGTTCTGCAAAATTGATTCTTATAGCATGATTGGCGGCGCATCGCTTATTTTAAAAGATGTGCCTGCATATGTAATGGTATCAGGTAATCCTGCACATGCATTCGGTATGAATGTTGAAGGTATGCGACGTAAAGGCTGGTCAAAGAGTGTAATTCAAGGGCTTAGAGAAGCTTTTAAGCTGATCTATAAAGCCAGTCTGACGACAGAGCAGGCTATTGAGAAAATTCGTGCAGAAATTCTTCCTGAAATTAGTGAAGTACAATTATTGATTGATTCACTGGAACAGTCAAAGCGTGGTATTGTGCGCTAAGCATGAGCTGTTATAAAAAAAGACACCAAGTGGTGTCTTTTTTTATAAGCTAATTTAGCTAAAATAATTTTCTATGATTTAAAATAGCCTGCTTCTTCAGACTTTGGATAGGTACTAATGAGTTTGTTTTTAAATCGGTTAGCAGAAGCAGTATCTTTATCGACATCCTTGGCAATGCTGTAGAGTTGATACAACGCTCGTGAGGCTTTGGCTGAGGTCGGGTATTGGTCTGCTACTATGGCATAGTTTTTCTTGGCTTCTTTATAATTTGGCGGCTCTACTGCCAGATTAAACTCAGCCAGCCAGAAGTAAGCATTTCCCGTATAAATACTGTTTGGATGGTTCTTGATAAAATTCTGCATTGGGGCTATAGCTTTCTTGGCACCGCCCTGTTTGTATGCATCCAGAGCGACTGTATAAGCTGCTTTTTCTAAGTCGCTCGGTGCCTGAGTAGAACTATTGCCTTGAGGCAAATTGCTAGAAGTACTATTAGATGCGATAGGGCTTACTGGAGTAGCAGTTGCTGGTTGAGCCTGTGTTTCTTCACTACTTGCCTCTTCATTTGCATTAGCGCTTTCAGGGTCAATTTTTTGAAGTAATAGTTCAATACGCTGATCAAGATCTGTATAACGATTTGTTAACTCTTTTTTGAGCTGGTCAATTTCATTTGCTTGTTCTTCAAGCTGACCACGTAAAGTACGTATATCATTTTCCAGATTCTGGTTTTTCTGTACCAAATCCCAAGTCGGATTACTGTTGACAGTTGGTGTGGCAGTAGAAGAAGTATTGTTATAGCTAGAGGATTGCGAGAGGCCTCTCGATTCAATTGGAACGGCTGCGTACAGTTGAGTTGTACAAAGCAGGGCAATGAAAAGAAGGGAATGCTTATTGAGCATAATTTTGGTCCATCATATCGAGTGATTGGTCATCACTTTATTGTCTTGTCCAGCTAGGATCTAAAAATATCTAGCTGAAGTTCTACAGTATGCAGTCATTAAAAACGGCTGGCTCAAGAATTGCAATAACTCTTTACAATGTTCAGGCATATTTGGCGAGCATGAGCTTTTCCGGCTAACCTATAATATTAATAGTTATACCTGTAAATGATTTTCATTGTTTAAATCTTTAAGATCGTTGAGGAAATAATCAATTGAACGCTCAAGGTGCGAAAATAAGGAGCAGAGACTTGCAACTTGGTTAAAAAACTCTATACTTGGTTTTGCAATGGTAGCCCCGCTGGTAGCCTCGCAATTGTACTCTGTGAACCCCGCCAGGACCGGAAGGTAGCAACGGTAGCAGATCTATGATGTGCCGAAGTTTTGCTAGTGGGGTTGCCACCACTATTCTTCATCAGCCATTCGGTTGACTGCTTTCATAATTGCTTCCATTTCAAAACCACGATACTGCAAAAAGCGGATCTGTTTTGCTTTGAGTTTTGGTTCCTTTTCAACCTCAAAACCAAATTTTTTCACTTTCAGACGATAAGCTTGCTCCGCCCAGTCTATATCAGATAAATCATCTTGAATTAATTCAGTATCCAGCTGCTTGGTTTTAAGAGCCAGTTTAATTCGATTCGGGCCTTTGCCTTTGCGTAATTGACTTGATAGCATCGCTTCAGCTACCCGCTGATCACTTTGATAAGAGTTTTCACTCAGTTCTTCAACTAATGTTCTTACTTCATCTGGATTCTCTGCATAGAGACAAAGTTTTTCAATCAGTTCGCCTTTTGAATATTCGCGTTTAGTTAGTAGGGCAAAAGCATAAGAGCGTAAACGAGTTCCGGTTAAAGGTTTTCGTTGAGTTTGCTGATTTCTTTGCTTAAACATGCAATCCTTCCTTAAATGGAAAAACGCCCCGTGGGGCGTTTCTTTCAGTTCAATTAACTTTCTAGGAAGTCCGGGACTTCTTCTGCTTCATCTTCTGCCACCGGCGCATTATTAGTAGTTAAGAGCTGCTCACGAATAAGACGCTCAACTTCTACTGCCAGCTCCGAATTTTCTTCCAGATGACGAATCACATTATTCTTGCCTTGGCCAATTTTATTACCTTGGTAAGAGTACCATGCACCAGCTTTCTGGATGATTTCTTGCTGAACAGCTAAATCAATCAACTCGCCGAGATGGTTAACCCCTTTGCCATAAAGAATCTGAAATAGTGCTTCTTTAAATGGAGGCGCCATTTTATTCTTGACGACTTTAACTTTGGTTTCAGAGCCAATAATTTCATCGCCTTCTTTTACCTGACCGATACGGCGAATATCCAGACGGACTGATGCATAGAATTTTAATGCATTACCACCAGTTGTAGTCTCAGGACTACCAAACATTACACCGATTTTCATACGAATCTGGTTAATGAAGATTACCATACAGTTAGAACGCTTAGCATTACCGGTAATCTTACGCAGTGCCTGGCTCATCAGTCGAGCTTGCAGCCCCATATGTGAATCACCCATTTCGCCTTCAATCTCGGCACGTGGGGTCAAGGCAGCAACGGAGTCGACTACGATCAGGTCAATTGCTCCCGAGCGTACCAGCATGTCTGCAATTTCTAATGCCTGTTCACCATTATCTGGCTGGGAAACCAGCAGGTTATCAATATCTACGCCAAGTTTACGTGCATACTGCGGGTCAAGTGCATGCTCTGCATCAATAAACGCACAAGTACCACCAGCCTTCTGACACTGCGCAATTGCCTGCAATGTCATAGTGGTTTTACCTGAGGACTCAGGACCGTAAATTTCAACAATACGGCCCTTAGGCAAACCGCCAATACCCAGCGCAATATCTAATGTTAAAGAACCGGTTGATACAGCTTCTACTGCCTGCACGGTATTATCACCCAAGCGCATTACCGTATTTTTACCAAACTGTTTCTCAATTTGGCTTAACGCGGCATTGAGCGCTTTGCTTTTGTTCTCATCCATCTCACAACCTCAAAACTTTCGTAATATCACTATTCACTCAAGTGGATGTATCAAAGTAAAAACTTGTTTCCACCAGATTATAGTGACAGATTTATAATGACGTTTCTATGTGTTTTCCGGTCTGGGCGACACAATATGACGTGTAATTTTAACCATCATTATATGACCAAGAGTGGTCATTCTGATGATCATTTCCATGTTTAAACTTGTTGATATCGCGACGATCTTTTTTGCTCGGACGATGATCTGGTCGTGCTAGATTATGCAATTTTCGTTGCGATGCAATCAATTCACGACGAGCGATACTTACGGGTGTTTCTTCATAAAGCATCTGGGCAACTGGTGCAGGACCACGAGTGTTTGACAGGGCTTTAATAGTTACGGTTTTACGGTCAAATCCTTGCTGAATGGTTAACTCCATTCCTATACGTATTTCCTTGGAGACTTTTACCCGTTCACCCTCATGGTGGACTTTACCACCTTCAATGGCTGCTTTCGCAACTGAGCGGGTTTTAAAAAAACGCGCTGCCCATAGCCATTTGTCTACGCGCATGCTTTCAACGGCAACATCTTCATGCTGTTTTAACATTGATTTCCTTGTAAGCAGTTTCTGAAATAAAAGGAAAGAGTTCAATTAAATTATCTATGGCAGGATAATCTAGTTGTTCTTGCAGGCGAGGTGCTTGCAAACTTGAAGGTTGAAGAATAGTGAACAGGTTTTTAATTCCAAATTGCTTGGCACTGTGTAAGACCTGAGCTGTATCATCAATCAATACGGCCTGTTCCGGATTGAAAGAATGCTGTTGCTGCAGGTACTGCCAGAATGCTAGAGTTTCTTTAGGATAGCCAATCTGTTCACTGCTGATGATTAAATCAAAATGAGGGCGCAGTAGTATATTTTCAAGCTTTAATTCTAGGCTTTTACAGTCAGCATTGGTGACTAGCCAGCAAACATGACCAGCAGCCTTTAGCTGCTCTAAAAGCTCTAAACTCCCAGGTCTGAGACAAATTTTACTTTCATGGTTTTGCTGCATTTTTAGTATATTGATACCAGTTTGTAGGCTCCAGAATGCAGAAGAATACCAGTTCAAAGTGTGTTTATGATCTAGATAAAGCTGCTGTAGATATTGATGGCTTTTCTCTAAGGAGTAGCCGTGAAACTGGGCATAGTGCTCAGGCAAGCATTGATTCCAGATATAGTCGTCAAAAGCCAGATCCAACAGTGTGCCGTCCATATCAAACATTATTAGTTTAAGCATAGTTGTCCTGAACAAAGTTATTTTTTCTTTAAAATTATAACTCAAATACAAATAAGTTTTATTTAAGCTGACTTAATTAGCTAAGATTTTTAAAATATATAATTTTTGAATTTATCTTCTAATAAAAAATATTAAATATAGATAAGTTAAAATATAAATAAGCTTATGCTAATTAAAATTATAAGTATTATTAAAGTACATCTAGGTTATTTTATTAATATTAAAATATAAGTTTTTGAAATTGATATTATTTAAATATTTTTTAGATAAAGGGTAAAATAGTATTCTATTCAACTTACTATTTTTGTTTTAATATTTTTGGTCATATGAAAATTTTTAGATTTCTTTAGAATTATAAGGGTTAAGTAATAAGGAAAAACAAATGAATAATAAGTTACTCATCATTAGTCTTATAAGTCTTATTATTTTACTTGGGTTTATAGCTAAAAATGAAGTTTATGAAAAAATGCAGAAGGATAATCGTCAAGTTATATTGGAAAATAAAGGAATTTCTAATAGGATTTTTTAGTTTACTTAATCTTTAAAAATAGATCTATAGGATTTTAAATAAAAATTTTCTACTTAATAAGTGTGATATGTATCACGTTCTTGATTTATAATAGGAGCTCTATTATTAAAATATAATGTTTTAATAACTAAAACTGAGGGAAGATAAAAATATATTTCACTTTCGTATACAAGCAAATGATGAAAGTTAGTGGTAGCCTTAACACCTCCAAGTCCGGACTCTGTATTTATGTTTATTCAATCTCAAGCACCTACAGATGAACTTATGCTTAAGCTTTTACCTATGCTTGAGCAAGCTGGCCAAACTCTTTTAGAAGAGTATGAAGGTTATTGTGCAGGAAATGATTTTAATATTAATAAAAAAATAGACCAGTCACCTGTAACTCAAGCTGACTTAAAGATTAATCATTATATATTGGAACAGTTGGCATATCTTACACCTGAAATACCAGTTCTATCAGAAGAAAGTGATTATTCGAAACGTCATCAATGGCCGCTTTGCTGGCTGCTGGATCCTCTTGACGGCACTAAAGAATTCATTCATGAACGTGATGAGTTTACGATTAATCTCAGCTTAATCAGGCACCATAAAACTATATTTTCAGTCATTGTTGTACCTTGTGAAAAGCGCATGTACATGGGCTATCTTCAAGATTTACCATTTCGCTATCAATTCAGTCAGCGGCAATGGTATCAGTATCAGCAAAATCTAGCAGATTATAAGCAAATCCAGGTAGGGTTAAGCCACGGCAGTAAAGATGTGCGCTATCAGCAATTTATGGATCATATTGCGCAGCAGTACTCCGTGGTACGACGTGAAGCGGGGAGTGCTTATAAATTTTGTATGATGCTAGAAGGCGTGATCGATATTTACCCGCGCTTTCACCCGACTTCTGAATGGGATACAAGCGCCGGGCAGGGGCTTTTGGAAAGTATCGGTGGTGGCCTGTTGAGTTTACAGAAAGAACCTTTTACCTATAATGCGCGTAGCAGTGTATTAAATAACGGGTTCATAGCATTTACTAATCAGGTAACCCGGACTCTCTCGCTTGAGGCTTTGGCGCAAGTAAAGCTTTAACCTGAACATCAGCTTACTCTCATGCTATAGTAATAGATAAATTGAGTTATTAAGAAATTCTATGTCGCTGAAGTTACTGCCGCCCAGTATGCATAAAGCCTTGGAACTGTTACCTGAAGCCTCAGTGCCTGTAACCTTGTTTACGCGGCATTCTTTAAGAGAAATTGTAGCAGGGCAGGGATTGGCTGGGTACGACCTGCAGTTAACAGAACAAGGCCGTGATTTAGCCCATGAATGGGGTGCTTATCTCATTAAAAATACGGATCGCTTGATTCAGCACTGTATTTCGAGCCCTATTCAGCGCTGTATTGATACAGCTGCTTTGATGATTGAAGGGGCAGATCAGGTAACTCCTGCTTTAAATACACATTCGATTGAAATTGTTGAGCAGGGTCTACTGGTGGAACCTGGAAGCTTTGTACTGGATATCCAGCAGGCTGCACCTTATTTTAAACAGCAGGGTGCATTGGGCTTTATCAACAGTTTTGTCAATAACACATTACCTGGTATGAAGAACCCTATTATGGGCGTAATGGATGTACTTGAGCTGATTTACAGCACTCATCCGCAGAACTGTCGAGGTCTAAGTCTGGCAGTAAGTCATGACACCATTATTGCTGCTATTGTCGCCATAATTTCAGGACACACTCAAATTAGCCAAGCCGACTGGCCACAAATGATGGAGGGATTATTTGTATGGTTTGAAGGTGAAGATTTTGACCATAGTAAACTGAAGTGGATTTGGCGAGGTGAGTTAAAAGAACTGTCTATTCAGCAGTTTCAGGCCCAGCAAGCAAACATTTCCTGAGGATAACAACTGACAGGTTCCGTAGAAAATTCTATAATAATTGATAGATAAAAAAATATTCAGTAAGTCAGAGGATATAAGTAATAATCCTTTAAATTTCATACAGAATAATATCAGTATTCTTATTTTTAATAATATCTACTACTCTAAATAGCAAAAAAAATTGAGCTAGAGAAATTTTAGCCAGAAAAAAAGCCCATTATAGGGCTTTTTTACATATATCACTTAGTTAGAAGCTAGAGCTTTAACTTGAGTGTTTAAGCGGCTCTTATGACGAGCTGCTTTATTTTTATGGATGATGCCTTTATCAGCCATACGGTCGATTACAGGAACAGCTTTTTTATAAGCTTCTGTAGCTACTGCATAATCACCAGCAGCAATTGCACTTAAAGTACGCTTGATGTAGGTACGAACCATAGAACGCAAGCTCGCGTTGTGTTTGCGCGCTGTAACGTTTTGACGCGCACGTTTTTTTGCCTGAGCAGAGTTTGCCACTCTTGCACTCCTTGAAATAGATTGGTCTGGGCGGGCTGTAGTTGAAACTGACCTTCACCAGAAGACACCATAACCAGCCCGTAAACAAGTGCCATATTTTGATGAAATGGCACGCCGAAGTCAAGTGTCGCGACGCTTTCACAACATTTTACTTGAAGATAAAAATGAAAGAAAACGTTAGATTATAAGAAATTTAAGAAGATAGGCTAAAAAATGACTGAAAATATCAAAAGTGCCATCGTAATTGGAGCAACAGGGCTAGTTGGACGAGAGCTAGTTCGAGAATTACATCAACTGGCTGAATGTGAACGCATTACTGTAGCAGTGCGGCAAGAAGATGCCGAATATAAGCAAATGTCTAAAGTAGAGCAGTTGGTCGTATCTGACTTTTTTATGTTAAATGATGAGGATGTAAGTGGCCATACTCATGCATTTAGCTGTCTTGGCACTACCATCAAAAAAGCAGGTTCTAAACAGGCATTTTATAATACTGATTTCGGCATTAATGCGCATTTTGCTGAGCTGGTTCAGGATGATGTGCTACATTTCCTCTTGGTAAGTGCAATGGGTGCAGCATCTGAATCTATATTTTTTTATAACCGGGTTAAAGGTGAGCTTGAAGATTATATCCAAAGCATGGATATGAACCGGATATCATTTATAAGGCCTTCGCTATTGCTCGGAGAGCGTCAGGAAAGCCGTATTCTGGAGGATTTAAGCCAGAACCTGTTTCGTACAGTTGAAAAATATATTCCTGGTAATTTTAAATACAAACCTGTGACAGCTCGGCAAGTAGCTCATACTATGGTCAAGGCAGCGCAAAATCAGACTGAAAAATATAAAGTTTATGATAATTTAGCTATACAGAATATGCCGTAATTGGAGATAAGACATGAATACAGAATTCGTAACCTGTGACCTGCTAGATAATAATCCTGATAAAGAACTACAAGTAATGTGTCCATCAATTGATGGTAAATACTTTAAAAGTTACGGGTTGCGTAAAACCTTTGGTGGACAAGTGGTTACAGTAAAATGTTTCGAAGACAACTCAAGGGTGAAAGAGCTTCTTGCTACAGATGGAACGGGTAAAGTACTGGTAGTAGATGGCGGTGCTTCCATGCGATGTGCACTTATGGGTGACATGATTGCTGAATCAGCTGTAAAGAATCACTGGAATGGCGTAATTATTTATGGCTGTATACGTGATGTTGATGCAATTGCAGAGCTGGATCTGGGGGTACATGCATTGGCTGCCATTCCACAAAAAAGTAACCGTAAAGGCATTGGCGAAGTTGATATAACTTTGTATTTTGGTGGAGTGACTATTCATGCCGGTGATTATATTTATGCCGATAATAATGGTATTGTCATATCGAAAGAAAAGCTTGTAGAAGCATAATTATAAGGAAAAAATATGGTGAATCATCAAACTAAAGTAATTCAGGCGCTGGTTTCTAGTTTTACAGAAGGTGGAAGAGGTGTATCGGGAACGCCCCATCCTCATCAACCCGAAAAACCACTCAAGCTTTATGAGTTTGAAGCTTCACCATTTTGCCGTCGTGTACGGGAAGTATTGACACTTTTAAATCTGGATGTGGAAATCTACCCTTGTCCACGTAATGGTACCCGTTTCAGGCCCATAGTCCAAAAAGAGGGCGGTAAACTGCAATTTCCTTTTCTGATTGATGAAAACACCGGCGACAAACTGTATGAATCGGAACAGATTATTGCTCACTTATTCAAGTACTATGGCAGGAATGGGCGAGTACCTAAAGCCTATCAGAATTATCCGAAAATACCTTATGTTGCTATTGTGGGAACTCTTGTTAATGGGTTAAGAGGTGCTTTTTCTAAGGTCAATACAGGTGATGCGCCTGAGCAATTACTAGAATTATGGAGTTTTGAAGGCAGCCCTTATTCACGCGTAGTTCGTAGCGTACTGAGTGAGCTGGAAATTCCATATATTTTGCATAATGTTGCCAAGGAACGCTGGCAAGATATGGGGCCAGCAAAATTAAGACTTAAGCCAGGCAAGTATGTGCCTGTTTCTGGTGGGAAACGTGAGCAAGTCATGCAGGTGATGGGGCGAGATATTCAGGTCCCTTATCTGATAGATCCAAATACTAATACTAAGATGTTTGAGTCAGCAAAAATTGTTCGTTATCTTCAAGAGCAGTACGGTAGCTAACTAAAGCGCAAAAAAACTGCATTGAATACCAGTAAAAAGCACTTGCATAAAAGTGCTTTTTATTTTGATCTGAATAGCCTAAGCTTTTTAAGCTATTATCTTCCTATTCAATCTGTTTATTTTGATAATCTATATTTAGACTCAAAATTTATATTTTAATCTGTGATTTAGAAATATGTTTAACAAACTTGTCCGACTCTTCAAAACTACAGCTAAAGAGACCGAAGAACAATCCTATTTAAGTGAACAAAATATTTACTTTGATCAAGACCAAGGGCCTATCGTTGATGGGATTGTGCTAAGTGATTTAAATAATCGTCTTGAATATTTTTCAAATCGTAAGCTTGAAAATTTTCAAGATTTAAAAAAATTATTTGAAATCAGTTTGCAGATTAATGAAAAAATAGATCTGGAAATTGCCACAGGCCGTTATGTTGAGCGCTTGGGAAATAATGAGCAAAATTTAAAAGAACTGAAAAAAGTTATTGAAAAGCTGAATAGCTACTATAAAAAATTTCTGCGAGATAGGGTATAGATAGTTTTATTCTTCAAGGTCTTTATTAAAAATAACCAAAAGCCAAAAAACATCATGATATTATGGGCAATGACATTTAGGCCTAAATCTATCTACATGTTCCAGAAAGAAATCTCTCAACTTAATTTAAAACAATTGAAAGCAGGTGAAAAGCGCTGGGTAGGCTCTTTACTTGGTTCTTCAGCCGCACTATTGCTTAAAGAAATTGCTGAACAATCACGGCAATTATTAGTCTTGGTGGCTAAAAATAACCAGCATGTAGCCCAGCTCGAGAGTGAGCTGGAGTTCTACGGTATAAAACCGATTATTTTCCCGGATTGGGAAATCCTGCCTTATGACCGGTTATCTCCCCATCAGGATATTGTCTCGGAGCGCCTGGCTATACTTTCTAATATGCCTCAGCAGGGCATATTACTACTTTCAGCCTCTACATTGGCACAGCGAGTTGCTCCAACTTCCTGGATATTAGGCGAGCATTTCGATATACGTGTCGGTCAAAAATTTGATCTTGAACAGCAGAAACTACGTCTGGTACAGGCTGGTTATCTTTTAGTAGATACAGTTTACGATCATGGAGAGTTCGCGGTACGCGGTAGTATTATGGATATCTATGCTTCGGGTCAGGAGGCACCCATCCGTATAGATCTGTTTGATGATGAAATTGATAGCCTTAAATTTTTTGATCCAGAAACTCAGAGAACAACAAGTAATTTAACTCAATTCAAGGTTCTACCAGCAAAAGAGTTTCCGTTAAAGGACGGACGTTCTACCTTCCGTGACCGTTATGCTGAGAGCTTTCCGACTGCCAATCCAAAAAAGAATCCTATTTATCAGGATGTCATGGAAGGTATTGCATCACCGGGTATTGATTTCTATCTGCCATTATTCTTTAGTAAACAGTCAATTCAAACTCAAGGTATGCTATCGGCATACTTACCTCAGCATTCCATTGTCATTACAGATAGGGATTTAGATGAATGTTTGATCACCTTCTGGAAGGATGTTAATCGTCGTTATGAAGATCGACGTCATAATGCAGACCAGCCTATTCTGCCACCAGAAGATTTATTCTTAAAACCGAATGCTTTACTTGAGTTACTCAATCATTTTCCCCGAATTATTGCATCATCTGAACAATTTGAAGAAAAGGCGGGTGTGATAAATATGGCGGTTTCAGAGCCGCCCCGGCTTCCGGTTAATCCTAAACATGAAAAACCATTTCATCAGGTTAAAGAATATATCGATAACGCTCAGCATCCAGTTTTACTGGTAACTGAAAGTGCAGGACGTCGCGAAAGTTTACGTGATGCCTTACGCTCGACTCTGGGTGATATTCCTACTGTTGCAAATTTCAATATTTTTCAGAATGATCAGTATAAAATTGCAATTACTACTGCTCCACTTGAGCGTGGATTAATCATTAATGATCAGCTGACCGTTATTTCTGAAAATCAGTTGTATGAGCACCGGGTAGTTCAGCGACGTCGTAAGCGTCAACAGGAAGTTTCTGAAGAATTTTTAATTCGTAGTCTGACTGAACTGAGCATTGGTGCACCTGTTGTACATATTGACCATGGTGTAGGACGTTATGCAGGGCTGGTTACCTTAAGTATTGATGATCAGGAGTATGAGTTTCTGCAGCTGGATTATGCAGAAGATGCAAAAGTATATGTGCCCGTTACTAACTTGCATCTTATTAGCCGTTATAGTGGCGGTGACCCGGATTTGGCTCCGCTACATAAGATTGGTAGTGATGCCTGGAACAAGGCTAAACGGAAAGCACTTGAGCAAATTCATGATGTGGCTGCAGAACTCCTGCATATTCAGGCCCGCCGTCATGCCAAGCCCGGATTTGCTTTTGAAATAGATCAGAGTCTGTATATGCAGTTTGCCAGCGGTTTTGCTTATGAAGAAACCCTGGATCAGGCAAATGCTATTGAAGCGACATTATATGATATGCAAAAAGCTGAGCCTATGGACCGTCTGGTCTGTGGTGATGTAGGCTTTGGTAAAACCGAAGTGGCAATGCGTGCCGCTTTTGTAGCAGTACAGAATAATAAACAGGTCGCGGTACTGGTACCGACAACTCTGTTAGCCCAGCAACACTATGAATCATTCAAAGACCGTTTTGCAGACTGGCCGGTTCGTATTGAAGTGCTATCCCGTTTTGGTTCAAACAAGGCCCATGTAAAAAATATTCAGGATCTTGCAGACGGTAAAGTCGATATTGTAATTGGGACTCATAAACTTTTACAGGAAAATGTACAGTTTAAAGATCTGGGACTAATGATTGTTGATGAAGAACACCGTTTCGGGGTACGAGATAAAGAGCGTATTAAAGCAATGCGTGCAGATGTCGATATGCTTACTCTGACAGCAACGCCGATTCCACGTACACTAAATATGGCATTTTCAGGCATGCGTGACCTGTCGATTATTGCCACTCCACCAGCACGCCGTCTGGCTGTAAAGACATTTGTGCAGGAGCATACTGATGCTTCTATCAAAGAGGCTATTTTGCGGGAATTACTTCGCGGTGGTCAGGTATATTTCCTTCATAATGAAGTCGACAGTATTGAACGTACTGCAGAGAATATCCGTGCACTTGTTCCTGAAGCACGAGTTGCCGTTGCACATGGACAAATGCGTGAACGTGAACTCGAGCAGGTAATGCAACAGTTTTATCACAAACAGTATAATGTGCTGGTTTGCTCGACCATTATTGAAACTGGTATTGATGTCCCTAATGCAAATACTATTATTATTGAACGGGCAGATAAATTAGGTTTGGCACAATTACATCAATTACGTGGGCGTGTTGGGCGCTCCCATCATCAGGCTTATGCCTACTTGCTGGTACCTTCGATTAAAGCTTTAAAAGGTGATGCAGAGAAACGTTTAGATGCCATTCAACGTGCTTCTAATCTGGGCGCCGGTTTTATGCTTGCTACAGAAGATCTTGAAATCCGTGGGGCGGGTGAACTGTTAGGTGAGCAGCAAAGTGGTTCTATGCAGGCTATTGGCTATAGTCTATATATGGAAATGCTTGAAAAAGCGACCAAAGCAATTCAGCAGGGCAAGACCCCAAATTTTGATGCTCCGCTTTCCTTAACTGCAGAGATTAACCTGCACATGCCAGCACTCATTCCAGATGAATATTTAGGGGATGTACACCAGCGGCTCTTGTTTTACAAGCGTATCAGTAATGCCGATACACAAGATAAGCTCGATAATATTCGTATGGAGCTAGTTGACCGTTTCGGTCTTGCACCGCAACCAGTCAAACAGTTATTCAGTGTGCATCAGATTCGCCTGAAAGCGGAACAACTTGGAATTACCAAGGTGGATATTGGGAGTCACGGGGGAAGTATCGAATTTTCACCTGATACAGCTGTTCAGGCGATCAGTATTATCCAGCTTATGCAAAAACAGCCGACTCACTTTCGCATGGAGGGTGGGCAACGCTTAAAGGTGCTGGTCATGCTAGAAGAGTATGAACAAAGAATTGAGTTTATTTTGA
The DNA here is from genome assembly GCF_040744925.1 of Acinetobacter sp. FL. NCBI lineage: Bacteria > Pseudomonadati > Pseudomonadota > Gammaproteobacteria > Moraxellales > Moraxellaceae > Acinetobacter > Acinetobacter sp. FL. The sequence goes on from NZ_CP160437.1 coordinate 1,306,068, forward strand.
AACTTCTTGACCAGTTAACTGCAGACTTAAATCGCTAAAATAAGGCGAGGACTGAACAAGTCTTCGCAAACCTTTTTGACGGGTTAAGTATCAGTAAGTAATAAAAAAAACTTAAAGCAACAGGTACCTTTATTCATTTATCTTGGACTTATAAAATTTGAGATAAATTAATAATTATTTGTAAGGAAAGGCAGTTCTCAGAATATTCACACCATATTGGATGTGATAGTATTAGCTATCATTGTTATTGCATCATTTATAAAGATATGTTTAGTTTGCATCCACAACTTGCTCAAGATACTTTTTTTGTTGGCGATTTTCCGCTTTCAACATGTCGTCTGATGAATGATATGCAATTCCCGTGGCTTATCCTTGTGCCACGTGTACCTGGCATTACTGAATTATACGAACTTAGCCAAGCTGACCAAGAACAATTCTTACGCGAATCAAGCTGGCTATCAAGTCAGCTTGCCCGTGTGTTCCGTGCAGATAAAATGAATGTAGCTGCTTTGGGCAATATGGTTCCACAATTGCATTTCCATCATGTTGTTCGCTATCAGAATGATGTTGCATGGCCTAAACCTGTATGGGGTACACCTGCTGTACCTTATACCAATGATGTTCTGGCACATATGCGTCAGACATTAATGCTGGCCTTGCGTGGTCAGGGTGATATGCCGTTTGATTGGCGTATGGACTAGTAGTAGACGCCTGTTCAAGACCATGCTACCGGTATGGTCTTCACGCAGTCACTGGAGAGCGGGAGTGTCGCTAAACCGTGTAACAGGAAAGCAGCATCCTTTACATTTCGAGTTTATACATCGATTAATTGGTTATCTCATGCTGTCTTTGACAGTGGTGATCTATTATTTCACCGCTCCAGAGACCAATTATCAAATTTATCTTCCATTTGCTTTTTTGGGGATTTTACTAGTAAGCCGGCGCCTAGAGCGTTGGTTGAAGTACCGCTTTGACTATAAAATAAAAAGAAATATATTATTCTTACTAGATGTGATTGTTGTGGCCACTACATTGGCTGCTGTACACCTGAGCTTGACCCTTACTTTTCTGGCTATCTTTGGTCTGGTTTACACATCAATCAATAATAAAATTTCTTTTTTGATGGCTTCGGTTGCTGCCTTACTGAGCATAATTATTTTTTATTTTCATAGCCTGTTTGTCTTTGGCACTCTCCAGTACTTTGAAGTTACTTCACCAGAACTGACAGTCATCGGTTTATTATGTCTCATCATTTTTATTAATTTAGGTAATTATTATCAGAATCAGCATATTCAAAAGCTCGATCAGCAGCGTCTTTACTATTTTGAACAAATGAACCGTTATATTGAGTTTGCAAATCAGTTAAGCCGCTATGCACCTTTACAGCTCTGTCAGCAGATTATGAATGGTGAAGTAGAGGCTAAAATTGAATACAAACGAAAAAAAATGACAATCTTTTTTTCAGATATTCAAGGATTTACTGAACTTTCTGAAACTCTAATTCCTGATGATCTGGCATTTTTATTAAATGAATATCTGAGCCATATGACAGATATCGCCAAGCAATATGGCGCTACCGTTGATAAATTTATGGGTGATGCCATACTGATTTTCTTTGGTGATCCAGATAGTCAAGGCGTAGAGCAGGACGCGAAAACTTGTATCGAAATGGCAATTGCTATGCGTCAGCAGATGAAGTTATTACGTGAACGTTGGAAAAAAATGGGATATCCGGCCTTACATATCCGTATGGGGATCAGTACAGGATATTGCCATGTGGGTAATTATGGTGCTGCTCATCGTATGGCTTATACGATTGTGGGTCGAGATGCTAATCTGGCTGCACGTCTACAATATGCCGCCGAGATTGATGAGATCCTGATTGCGGATGAAACTTATAAACTGATCAGAAGTGAATTTCTGTGTATTCCTAAAACACCTATTTATTTAAAGGGATTTCAGGAACCTGTCCGTACTTGGCAAGTTATGGAAAAATTCTCGGTACATCGGCTTGAGCATCAGCAATGGTTTGATTATGAATATAAAGGATTTCATCTGATTCTTAATCTGGAAGAAGTAGAAAACTTTGAATATAGTGAGCTGGTGGAAGTACTGGAGCAAATGATTGAGCGCATCCGTACCCAGCAAAAATTAACGAATTCTCATGGCGTAGCTAAGCTTAATCTGGCTGATGAAATCAAGCCGGTCGAGCAAGAACATGTGAATACCTCAAATCGTAAAAATTTTAATGATATGAAGGTTGATCAGTTTTAAGCTCTTGTTATTAATTGTTCATATTAAAAAAGCCCCTTATGCAAGGGGCTTTTTTTTAGTGATTTTCAGAAGCGTGGTTAATAGTGTATTTAGGTATCTCAATTTCCAGATCTTCCTCTACCACTTTTACCTGACAGGAAAGTCGAGAGTCAGGCTCTAGTCCCCAAGCACGGTCTAGTAGATCTGCTTCTACATCATTCATTTCTTCAAGGCTGTCGAACCCCTGCCGTACAATGACATGGCAAGTCGTACAGGCACAGGACATATCGCAGGCATGTTCAATTTTGATGCCATTTTTCAATAGGCTTTCACAGAGATTGGCATTGTGTTCAACTTCAAACTCGGCACCTTCTGGGCAAATTTGCGCATGCGGAAGAACTTTAATACGTGGCATAAGTCATTACCTGTTTTCTAGTTTGAGTTTGACCAATCATCAAGTTTAGTACCTTTTAATGCATGATCAATATGCTGATTCATACGTAAGGCTGCGAAAGTATCACTATGGACTTTGAGCTGTTTAACTGCCTGCTCAATTGAATGAATATCATTTTGCTCCAATTGGCCTTTTAAAGCATTTTTTGCAGCCTGAAGTTCGGTTAACTGGTCTTTGGATAAAAGCTCGGCATCAACCTTTAATGCTTGCTCCAGTGCTTCCAGTTCACGTTGTGCTTCTACTTTGGTTTCTTGTAAGTGCCGTAAATCTTTATCTTCTTCAGCATATTTGAAACCCTCAAGGAGTAAACGTTCAGTATCTGCTTCTGAAAGGCCATAAGAAGGTTTAATATCAATTTTGGCATTTACACCAGACGTAGTTTCTTTGGCACTTACTGTTAGCAAACCATCCGCATCCACCTGAAAGGTAACTTCGATACGGGCCTGTCCGGCAGTCATAGGCGGAATACCATGTAATACAAAACGTCCCAAACTGCGGCAGTGTTCTACTAGATCACGTTCACCTTGCACGACATGAATCAGCATAGCAGTCTGACCATCTTGATAAGTCGTAAATTCTTGACGGCGAGCTACCGGAATAGGGGTATTACGTCCAATCAGACGTTCTACCAGTCCACCCATGGTTTCAAGACCAAGCGATAATGGTGTAACATCTAACAATAATGAACCTTCTTGAGTATTACCAATCAGTTGGTTCGCAGTAATAGCTGCACCAATTGCCACAACTTCATCCGGATTAATAGTACAAAGCGGTTCCTGATTGAATACTTCTGCAACAGCACGCTGGACTGCATAAGAGCGAGTAGATCCCCCAACCAATACAACATTCTGAATATCCGATAATTCAAGTTTAGCATCACGCAAAACACGTTTACAGACGCTAATCGTTTTATCCAGTGCAACTTTAATAATGCTTTCAAAGGTTGGGCGGTCAAGCTGTAAAGCATGGTCTAATATCGTCAACATCGTCGAATCAGCATCTGTTAACGCTTCTTTTGCCCGACGTGCAGCAAATAATACCTGTGCATATTCCTGATTATTGAATGTTTCAATATTAAGTTCTTTTTTTGCCCACTTTACAATTAACCGATCCAGATCATCACCACCTAAGGCTGTATGGCCTCCAGTAGCCAGAACTTCAAATACACCTTGACTGAAACGTAAAATTGAAACGTCAAAAGTGCCGCCACCTAGGTCATAAATCACATAGTTACGATCAGTTGCAAGATTGGTTGCCTGATCTAAACCATAAGCTACAGCTGCTGCTGTAGGCTCATTTAATAAACGTAAGACATTGAGTCCGGCAAGCTGAGCTGCATCACGGGTAGCCTGACGTTGAGCTTCATCGAAATAGGCCGGTACGGTAATGACTGCACCATTTACCGGATTTTGTAAGCTTACTTCGGCACGGCTCTTTAATTGCTTTAAAATATCAGCAGAAATCTCAACAGGAGTTTTACGGCCTTGTACAGTTTCAAAGGCAGGCATCTGACTGGCTTCACCCACCAATGTGTATGGGTGCTGAAATTTAATATCTGTCTGTGAGCGTCCCATGAAGCGCTTAACAGAAATAATGGTATTTTTGGAGTCACTAGTAACAAAAGGCTTGGCCTCTTCGCCATAGTGAGTCGAATCTAAGCCGTAATGCACAATAGATGGAAGTAATACACGACCTTGTTCGTCATTCAGTACTTTAGTTTTTCCTGATAATACGGTCGCGACAAGCGAGTGCGTGGTTCCTAAGTCAATTCCGATTGCAATACGGTGTTCATGTGGCGCACTTGATTGACCCGGTTCAGCAATTTGCAAGAGAGCCATGTATTAAATCCCTTGTAAACAAGTAATAAAAATAAAATTAATAGTCATCATCTAAATCAAAGCTGTCATCATCTAACAACTGGTCTTCAGCTTTATCAATGTCATGCAGAACTTTCTGAAAGAAACGCAGTTTACGCACAGTATCACGTGCTTCAGCCCAGTCTTCTTCCTGATAATCAATCTTGAATTCACGGACCAGTCCATCTATCCATTGTCTGACTTCTTCTTTGAGTGTTTGAAGCTGCTCAGTATCGGTAGCTTCATCTAGCTGTTCCCGAATTTCCAGAGCTGACTGCAAGAATTCAAAATCATTAATAGATTGGTCAAGATGATAGTCCTGCTTTTTTAAGGCCAGCAAATAAGCTGCACGGCTATCAACCTGTGATAAAACTTTGTATGCCTGATTGATTTCACTTGATTTGATCAGTGCCTGATCTTTATCTGTGGCTTTATCTGGATGATACTGTTGCTGCAATTTTAAAAACTGATTTTTTAAAATTGCCAAATCAATATCGAGTGCTACAGGAAGATTGAACAACTCAAAGTGATTCATGAAAGATGATTTCCAGGCTGGTAAATGCAGTTAAAACAGTGCTAGAAGCACTGTTTTAACTTCGATACATGAGAAAGGTAATTTAGACTGTGAAAGATTCGCCACAACCACATTCACCTTTCTGGTTCGGGTTGTTGAACTCAAAGCCTTCATTTAAACCATTTTTTACATAGTCCATTTCTAGACCATTCAGGTAAACCAGGCTTTTAGGATCTACGAAGACTTTTACACCGGCCTGGTCAAAAACTTGATCATGTTCATTAATATCATCAACAAATTCAAGAACATAAGCCAAACCGGAACAACCAGAAGTTTTCACACCAATACGAATGCCTTCACCCTTACCACGGTTCTGCAGGTAATTTCGAATATGAGTTGCAGCAGTTTCAGTTAAGTGGATCATGAAAACTCCATTAATTTATCTAGGATACGTCTAATCAGGCTTGAGATTTCTTGCTACGATAATCTTCAATAGCTGCTTTAATCGCATCTTCTGCCAATACAGAGCAGTGAACTTTAACCGGCGGTAATGCGAGTTCAGTCGCAATATCAATATTCTTGATCGCTTGCGCCTGATCAAGAGTCTTGCCTTTTAACCATTCGGTAACTAAGGAGCTTGAAGCAATAGCAGAACCACAACCATAAGTTTTAAAACGTGCTTCTTCAATTACACCGCTATCGTTCACTTGAATCTGAAGACGCATAACGTCACCACATGCTGGTGCACCCACCATGCCAGTACCTACATTTTCTGCGTTTTTATCTAACACGCCCACATTACGGGGATTTTCGTAATGATCAATTACTTTTTCGCTATAAGCCATGATGCTTCTCCAAACCTCGGGGTCAGCCTTAATATTAATATGAGGGTAAAAACACTTATTTCAATAAATCAGTGTTCAGCCCATTCAACTGAAGAAAGGTCGATGCCTTCTTTATACATATCCCAAAGCGGAGAAAGTTCACGTAATTTCTCAACAGCAGCTTTGGTAATTTCCAATACGTGATCAATATCTTCTTCAGTTGTATATTTGCCGAAACTGAAGCGGATAGAGCTATGTGCGAGTTCGTCTGACAAACCTAGTGCACGCAGTACATATGATGGTTCGAGGGTTGCAGAAGTACAAGCCGAACCACTTGAAACTGCAGCATCTTTAAGTGCCATCATTAAGGATTCACCCTCAACGAAATTGAAGCTGACATTTAAATAGTTGGCAACGTTCTGAGTCGGGTGACCATTTAAGAAAACTTGTTCAAGATCTTGCAGACCATTCCAAAGCTTGTCACGTAATACACGTAGACGTTGCTGTTCAGCTTGGAGGTTTTTACCTGCCAGTTCGAATGCTTCACCCATACCAACAATTTGATGTGTTGGCAGAGTACCAGAACGCATACCACGCTCATGACCACCACCATGCATCTGAGCCTTTAGACGTACACGTGGAGTACGGCGTACATAAAGTGCGCCCATACCTTTAGGACCATAGATTTTATGAGCTGAAAAACTCATCAAATCAATTTTCATGGTAGAAAGATCAATTTCAACCTTACCAGCTGCCTGTGCAGCATCTACATGGAAGAAGGTTTTATTGGCACGGGTCAATTCACCAATAGCAGCAACATCAGTAATGGTGCCGATTTCGTTGTTAACCATCATTAAAGATACAAGAATAGTATCCGGACGAAGAGCTGCCTGAACCATTTCAGGCGTAATTAAACCTGTTTGTGGCTGTGGTTCCAGATAAGTAACTTCAAAACCTTGCTCTTCCAGCTCACGGCAGGTATCAAGTACAGCTTTATGTTCAATTTTGCTGGTAATAATGTGTTTGCCTTTGGAAGCATAGAACTGAGCTACACCTTTGAGCGCAAGGTTGTCAGATTCTGTTGCACCCGAAGTCCAGACAATTTCACGTGGATCAGCTTTAACCAGATTGGCCACCTGCTCGCGAGCGTATTCAACTTTTTCTTCTGCCTGCCAGCCATATGCATGTGAGCGAGAAGCTGCATTACCAAAAGTACCATCAAAGGTTAAGCATTCCATCATACGTTCAGCAACCTGTGGGTCAACTGGCGTAGTTGCTGCATAATCAAGATAAATTGGACGTTTCATGTCAAATACCTGTAACCGATAAAAGAGCTGAATCAAAACCTGGTGCGTTTTGGCGAATAGCAACGGTCTGTACGTTGTCACGGGCTACAAGATCAGCCAGAGTGATTTTCGCAAGATAATCGGCAATGTGATGGGAGAGTTCTTGCCATAAATCGTGAGTCAAGCACATTGCACCATTTTGACAGTTACCCTTATGGTCGCAGCGTGTTGCATCAACAGTTTCATTTACAGCTTCAATAATTTCTAACACAGTAATTTCATCTGCAGTTCGTGCAAGGTGATAACCGCCATTAGCACCGCGAACACTGGAAACTAAACCATGACGCTTCAATTTAGCAAATAACTGCTCAAGGTAAGCGACTGAAATAGTTTGGCGGGCAGCAATTTCTGCTAGCGTGATCGTTTGTTCAGTTGGCTGCAAAGCTAAATCAAGTAGAGCAGTCACTGCGTAGCGACCGCGAGTGGTTAAGCGCATGACTCGATACACATGTTGAGACTAGATATATAGATTTTAAGAATCCCGACTAAAATAGTCAAGTTTTTTTACGGTTAATTGTAATGTTTTAAAACCTAAGTAAAAATATTTTTATTTTGGCCATAAAGTATATATCAATAAAGTAATAAAAAGCAGGCTTATAACCAATAAAGATAGCTTTAAATATTTGTTTTTTTGCTCAATGCGCCGAATACGGCTTTTATGCAATTTTACTTCCACCAAAAGTGAGTTAATTTGTACTCGCTGCTGGTCAATTTTTTCAAGTAGAGGTGCAATACGTTTTCTTGATGCAATGACTTCATCTTCTTGAGGGGCTTCTTTTAACCACTGACGCCAGTCAGCAAATAGTTTTGGTACACTAAAGTGTAAAATAAGATCACGAAACTCGTCACGTAATAAAGGATCTCCTGCAATACGCATGGCTTTAATACTACGACGATTACCGAAAATAATGATGCGTAATAAATCTAGCAGGGTAGAGTTAATCTCTAAATCAACCGGCTTTACAGGAGCACGGCTGTCAAAAAGCAGACCATGAGGACTAAACTGTACATAAAAATCAAAATAGGGTAGATAACTATTAATTTTAAGTACGATTTGCTTTTCAACAAATTTTTTGGCGTGTACGCGAACGACCCGATCATGCTTCAACACAAAAGAAAAAACCGTTTCCAGTACGATCATCACAATGGTGAGCAACAAATGATGATTTGTTCTTTGTTGCGACTCGCTCATATATCTTTATCCTTTAGTATTTAATAGAGCGTCCCGTCTCTAACCCGAACTGAGACTGCTGCATACTCTTAATAATTTACTGATTTAATGTGCTTTGTAGAACAGTTTAATCAAACGATCAAGCCCGGGCGTTGTTATTATAGGGCTATTTTTGTAGCTAAATGCAGTATAATGTTTATAAAATATTCAGGAGATTGTTTAAATGGATAATACCAAAACGGATCTGGTTGAAGAAACAACATTAGATAGAAAAATTCCTGGAACCAAGAACAGTACAAGAAGCGGCCGAAAGTCTGCTCTGGATTTCAGAAAATATACTAAACAGATTTGGCTAGCTGGCTTGGGTGCATTTTCTCGTGCTGAGGAAGAAGGAAATAAATTATTTGACTCACTGGTCAAGGTTGGAGAAGAGCTGGAATCTAAGACATCAGATTCTGCTGAAGCTGGTAGTAAAATAACTGAACCCTCTCGAAATCCGGTTCATGAAATAAAGGATGGCGTAGAAAAATCTATAGATCACAGTATTCAGAATTCATTAAGCAGGATTGGACTGGCTACTACTAAAGATATTCAACATCTGGAACAGTTAATATTACAATTACATCATAAGGTTGATGTTTTAGTAAAAGAAAACCAGATATTGAAAGAACAAGAGTTGAAAAAGCAGTCTGAATCTTAACTTTCCTAATTTTTCAACATTTTTTTAGCATTAATTTTTGCGAAATCTTATTTTTCAGTATTGCGTTTTCCCCTTAAGCATTGCTATAAAGGCGTCATGGCCTTTTAAACTACAGCCTTGGTTCTTAAACAAACGATATCAAGAGGACGTTATCTTCATGAATAAATCAGAATTAATTGATGCGATTGCAGAAAAAGGGGGATTGTCTAAAACTGATGCTGGTAAGGCATTGGATGCGACTATTGCTTCAATTACAGAAGCGCTTAAACAGGGTGATACTGTAACTCTAGTGGGTTTCGGTACTTTTGGCGTGAAAGAACGCGCGGCTCGTACTGGTCGTAACCCTAAAACTGGTGAAGAATTACAAATTAAAGCAAGCAAAGTGCCTAGCTTTAAAGCAGGTAAAGGCTTAAAAGATTCTGTAGCTTAATCTTTTGTGGCTCAAGAACGCGCCAGAAGGCGCGTTTTTTATTAAAATGAAGAAAAGCCTGGCTTTATACATTCATTCACTTGTGTTTTTCAGTTAAAATCCCTTCGAAATAAAATATTGGAATACTTATGGAATCTTTTCGTAAAGTCATAAAGGGTTGGCTTGGTATCGTCCTGCTAATTTTGTTTTTGACCCCTTTAGCATTTGTAGGTATTGAAGGATATTTTAGCGGGGGTAATAAAGAAAATGTCGCTGCTACAGTAAACGGGCAAGAGATCTCCAAAAAAGAACTAGAGTCACTGACTAAATCTTATAAAGAACAATATTTAAACTTTGTAAATGGCGATGAGACCTTGCTGAATCAGCCTTTTATTCAGCAAACGGCACTGGATCATCTGATTGCACAGAATCTGATTTTACAGCAGACTGAAAAACTGGGTATTTCTTTAAGTGATGCACAAATTGAGCAGATGCTGGCCCAACAGCCAAGCTTCCAGCAAAATGGACAATTTTCTCAGACATTATATGAGAACTACTTGCGTTCTGTCGGGCTAACCAGTCAGGGCCTGATTGCAAACTTGCGACAAGACCATGCTTTAAAAATGTTAAATAGTACATTTGTAGATTATACGCTGGTCAGCAAAGTTGACATGAATCAGATTGCTAACTTGCAGACTGAGCAACGTACATTATTCCTGTCCAGCATTCCGCTAGATGAATATAAAAAGAATATTCAGGTTAGCCAGCAGGACATTGCTAACTATTATCAGAAGCATAAAAACAGTTTTAAGCAGACGGCTCATTTAGATGTGGATTATATTGTGTTGTCACCCGAACAGGTAAATGCTAAAGCAGCACCTGTTACGGATGCTGAGTTGCAGCAGGCTTATGCAAATTTTGTCGAAGCTCAAAATAAGAATGCAAAGCGTGAAGTTAAGCATATTCTTATTGCAACTTCTGATACCCGAAATGAAACCCAAGCGCAGAAACTCGCTAACGAGGTTTATGCAAAGATTCAAGGGGGGATGAATTTCGCACAGGCAGCTGTACAATATTCAGATGATACGGACTCTAAAACGAAAGGCGGCCTGATTGAGAGTTACCAGACAGGAATTTATTCTGAAGCTTTTGATAAAGCTGTTCTGGGTTTAAAAGCAAATCAGATATCTCAACCCGTAAAGACTCAATATGGTTATCATATTATTCAGGCACAAACACTTGCGCAGAATATTCCTTCGTTTGAAGCTGAAAAGAGCCGTCTGGCTGCTGAAATTCAAAAGTCTAAAGTTGCAAATTTGTTTACTGATACGGTAAACAGTTTAAATGAAATGGTTGTTAGTAGTGATTCACTTGATGTGGTGCCTCAAGAAATCAAAGGTACACGCATAGAAACAGTTAAAAATGTTGGTTTAAATACTCGTCATCCAGTTTTAAATGACCCAAGTGTGAAAACCCGTATTTTTAATGAAGATGTTAAAAATGGCGATCGTAATGTAACTAGCAATCTGCAACTTGCTACAGGGGAAGCAGTTTGGGTTAAAGTACGTGACTATCAGCCTGAAGGAGTTCAGTCGCTAGCTCAAGCTACTCCTGCAATTAAAACTAAAATAATTGAGGAAAAGGCTGCCGGTTTAGCTGCCGCGAAGCTTAAAACCATGCTTGATGAATTTAAAACCCAACCAGCTCAACAGGTTTTAGCTAAACATAAAGTAGCTTTCCAGAGCGCTGGTACATTTACCCGTTCTCAAGGCTTAAAGCGCGAAGTCGAACGTGCTGCTTTTAGTGTAGCAGCCCCAAAAGCAGGCATGTGGTCTGTAACTACAGCAGCCTTGCCTAATGAGCTGGTATTGGTTGCTGTGGCAAATGTTAATAAAACCACTTCTAATGCTTTAACACCGGAACAGCTTCAGGAGCTAAGTAAGCTCTATCAGCAGTTACGTGGGCAGCAGGAGCTGGAAGATTACACCCAATATCTAAAATCTAAAGCTAAAATTAAATAGCCTTTAAAATAAAAAAAGCACTTCGGTGCTTTTTTTTATTGATCAGCTTTTTATATTAATAAGCCAGTTTTTTCGCCATCCATATTTCACAAGCATTACTATGTCCTGTATTACCTAAAGGCTGATCAAGACGTTCGAATCCTAGTCGTTCATAAAGTTTGACAGCTTGATATAAGGTGGCAGTTGTTTCCAGATATATTTTCTGGAAGTTTTGCTGTTGTGCAAATTCAAAACATTGTTGTAAAAGCTGTTTGGCCAAACCGTATCCTCGAGTTTCAGGAAGAAAATACATTTTCTGGATTTCCAGAATTGAAATATCTCCCTGTAGCGGTGCAATACCGCCACCTCCTACTATTTTTCCCTGTGTGCTCTCTACTATCCAATAGCGACTGTTGGGTTCTTGATAAATCTGATATAGATCATCCAAGATGGGATCGGAGACTGCAAAACCTGCATCACTGGCAAGGCCGAATTCCTGAGAGACAGTACGGATAATTTGGGCAATAGATGGATTATCTTTAGATTGAATAAGTCTTAAATTAAACATATTGGAATTAGTCAGAACTTAAAAAGAAGACAGACTGTTATAACAAAAAATCAGTTAGTTGTAAGTCTGTCTCTCTATAAGCGGATCTTTGCTATTTAAGTTCGCTGGAAGTTTTTCCTAACTCGCGCCGGGCAATAATCAGCTGTTGAATCTGCTGAGTACCTTCAAAAATATCCAGAATCTTTGAGTCACGTGCCCATTTTTCTAACAGTTCGTCTTCCCCATAACCTACGCTACCTGCAAGCTCTACACATTTTAGTGTAATTTCATTACCAATTCGACCTGCTTTAGCTTTGGCAATTGATGCTTCTTTTGAATTCGGTTTCTTGTTGTCTGCCATCCAGGCAGCTTTTAATGTGAGTAAACGTGCTGCTTCCCACTCCGCCTCCATTCTATAAATCTGTGCAGCGAGATATGAAGTTTGTAAATAAGGTGTAGCATAGTTCTGGTCAAGCTGTTCTTTAAAAATTTCCTTGATACGTTCCAGAGAAGCCCGGGCACAACCTACTGCCATAGCAGCCACCAGCGGACGTGTATTGTCAAAAGTTTCCATCACTCCAGCAAAACCTTTCGCTATATCAATATCCGGATTTCCAAGTAAGTTTTCAGCTGGTACACGGCAATTAATAAAACTGAAAGCCGCTGTATCTGAAGCTTTTATTCCTAATTTATGCTCTAGTCGTTCTACTTTCATACCCGCTGTACCTTTCGGTACCACAAAAGATTTGATTGCTGCACGGCCGAGCTTAGGGTCAAGCGTAGCCCAAACTACAATTGAATCAGCACGCTGGCCTGATGTTACAAAGATTTTTTCACCGTTCAGTATATAATCTGTTCCGTCTTTAATTGCTGTAGTTCGGATTGCTGCAGAGTCAGAACCACAATCCGGTTCGGTAATGGCCATTGCAGCCCACATCCCTTTAAAGCGTTCTAACTGTGAGTCATTGGCCACTGCTGCGATGGCAGAATTTCCCAAACCCTGACGAGGCATACTGAGCAATAGTCCTGTATCGCCGTAACACATTTCCATAATGCCCAGAGCTGTGGACATATTTACACCATTTTTATTACCCTGTATGTCGGCGCCACGTTTTCCGACTGCTGCACCTGCATTCAGTCCTTCGCCCCCTTCATTCATTCCATCGATGAGAGAGGCAATCATATCCAGTTCTTTAGGGTAGCTGTGTTCAGCTTTGTCATACTTACGAGAAATAGGACGTAATACATGTAAAGCAACCTCTCGAGCTTGCTGTACCATCAGCTTATACTTTTTTGGATTCTGCAAATTCATTTTTTAACCTTTTTTATAATAATGGGCTGATTTAAGCGTGTAAGCCAGAATACAAAATCGCTGTGGCTCGCAAGTCCCGATACCAGCGCTCTACCGGATATTCCTTGGTAAAACCGTGGCCTCCTAAAATCTGTACACCATCAGTACCAATTTTCATGGATTTTTCTGCACATAAAAGCTTTGCCAGATAAGCCTCCCGGTGAAAGGGTTCTCCTGCTTCTGCAAGGCTGGCGGCATTCCAGAGCATCATGCGCATTGCCTCAATCTCAATGGCCATATCTGCAATTATAAAAGCGATACTCTGACGATGCGAAATAGGCTCACCAAATGCCATACGCTCATTTGCATAACGAACACAGTAATTTTTTACAGCCTCACAAGTGCCGATAGCCAGTGCGCACCACATCAGCTGGCCTAAATCTAGAAAAGCGCTATAGTCAAAGTCTTCATCTCCCAGCCGCTCAGCAGGAGTTTGATTAAACTTTAATGTGACAGTTTCACAGGCTTTAAGTCCCATGGCAGGACATTTTTTATAACTTACCGTACTATCGCGTATTGCTACGAATACATCAGCTTGTCCATTATAGTCAGCACTCACAAGGAGCAGATCAGCGGTTTCACCTAAGAGGACCAAGGTTTTTTCTCCAGTAATATAAAACTGCTGATCTTTAAAAACAGCCTGAGTATCTAGCTGAAAAGGGTTAAACGCCGAAGAGTTTTCTTGAGTTGCAAAAGTAGCCTTAAGATCATTGAGGTGGTTAAAAGCGGTCAGGTATTTAGCCTGAACCTGTTCAGAACCCCAGCGACTCAAGGCATTAATTGCACTAAAACCAGAAAGTAGCCCAGCAGCCAGACTGAAATCTCCTCGACCAAGCTGTTCTGTAATCAGAATATTGCTAACAATATTTAAATGGTCTGCTACTCCTCCAAGTGCTTCAGGCAAAGCATATTCATTAAGTCCTAGGTCTTTCGCGTGTTGCCAGATTTCTTGAGGAAAAGTCTCATTATGATCAGCGCGGGCTGCCAGAGGGTAAAGTATCTCCTGTGCAAATTGGTGCATACTTTCAACGAGCATCTGTTGTTCTTCACTCAAGTTTAAATCAAACAGGTTTTTTCCTTGAGGTGATAAGCGCTGTTTTTTTAGTGACTGACTTTTAAAAAACTTTTGTGATTGGCTTAAACTTTTAAAACCAGCTTTAGAGCCTTGGTAAAGTGTCTTTTCAATGAGCTTTCTCAAGTTAAACTGATCAATTACTTCACTACCTGCAATTCGGGTAATCAGTGATAGGCCTAGCCCTTGTGCTTTATTCATCATTTTTGTCATATATTTTCCAGCAGTTTTTTATCGTTATGCGGGATATGCTGACATAGCTTATGATAAAACACCATGTCAGATATGACAGAAGTTGATTGGCTCTATTAGAGTATAATGATTATAGTATTTAAAAATTAAATATTTGAAATTTATTATTTATTTTTATAGATTTTATGGTGAAAAAAGCAAAGAATTGACCGGATTGACATGAAGTCATCCGGCCGGCTGTATTTAAAGGTGGTCACGAATCATTTTGCGCACATTGGTTTTAGCATTAATCACAGTCATAAAGGTATAGGCCCCGATAAATTTACGGCTGATAAACATAAACTCTTTTGGCGGTACGCTAAAATAGCGTGATGCCATTGATCTTGATGCCTGTTGCATTACGCGTGCATGAAGCTGGCTTTTCTTCCAGTCATAACGTTCCTGCTCATCCATAACATCTGGTGGTAAGTCAGGATTATTTTCTGTACTGCTGAAGGCTTCTGTAGCCAGCAGAAAAACTTTTGCCATATCAGGTTTGATACTTTGTGGAATAGAGTCAAAAAACTCATAACCTGTCATCGCCTCTACCATAGCTGTCGAGTCATGGTTATAACCTGCCTGGATCAGATTGCGCGCTACACTTAGCAGGTGCTCATCAAACTGCCGAATTGCCCCAAAATCGAGTAAAATAATCTTGTCTGCAATATCTGCGCCATTGCCGAGACGGACCAGATAGTTTCCAAAATTTGGATCAGTCTGCATCTCGCCCCATTCAAAAATTTCACGTACTGCAATTTCTAGCGAAGCTTCACCCAGTCTGTTACGACGCTCTTGGGGTAATGACAGCATAACTGGGCTGTTAATGGGTACACCACGTTCAAATGTCATGCAAAGGACTTGGGGAGCACAAAACTCATCTACAATTTGAGGAACAATATAACGTGGATCATCTTTAAGCCGCTCAGCAAAGCGCTGAGTGGTAGCCGCTTCTATACTGTAATTTACTTCGCGATGCATCATGTCCCGGACTTCATCAAACCACTGATCAAATTCACGGGTTTGCGGTACCATCCGGGTCAGTTTAAGCATGTTTTTAAAAAGGCTCATATCCGAGTCAATCGCGTCAGCCACTCCGGGATACTGAATTTTTAATACCAGCTCTTGACCATCAGATTTTCTTATTGCCCGATGCACCTGAGCTAATGAGGCTGTACCTATAGGCTCATGGTCAATCGTAAGCTGATCCAATTTAGAGCCTAATTGGTCTTGAAGATGGGCTTTAATAGCAGGCCAAGCTAAAGCAACAGTCTGGTTATTTAAGGTATTTAAAGCCTGTGTAATCTCTTCAGGCAAAAAGTGTTCACCATAAAGTGCCATCATTTGGCCAATTTTAACAATTGATCCCTTTAGCTTGCCAATTTCAGAAACCAGATAGTTCGCCTGATCTGTCATGGCTTTTTTACGTTTCTTTTCTTTTTCTTCATCACTGGCAAAGAAGGAGCCGGCATTAGCTGTTGCCCAGCGGGTACCAGCAAGTAATGAGGCTTTCGCAATCGATAAGCGTCGGTCCATAGAGGAAGTTTTTAAATTCTTAAGCTTATCGTTTTGATGTGTCATGAAAGTAAAATCCTTTAGGAGTCGGCCTGATGAGCAATTTTAACCAATATTAACCGTTATCCGCGTATTAAAACAGTTGGACTTAAGGAACGGAGAGTTAAAAAATGCTAATAGCGGAACAAAACATACTTAAGTCACTAAATAGCCTAAGCATATACTTATATAATGATATTCAATGAAAAAGTAAATCTGGCACTCTATTTCAAAAGTAGAGCAATTATCGATATTGAACTTTTAGGGGATGGCGCTGGTTCAGTAAAGTTTTATTACGTATCAAATGCTGTATGATCAAAGCTTTTACACTCTCATGCATAAACCCTAAAGCATAACCTTTTACAATGATTATACTGGGTAAAGTAAAGAAAAAATAACGTGCATCTTCTAAATTGGGCTCTGTAAATACATGATATTCAGCCAAAACTTGCTGAAAGAACAGTTTTTCATGTTGGACTTTGACCGACTGCTCGTCATTCCAGTAGGACTGACGCATAGCCAGTAAATTATTATGCTTGTAACTCATGGTAGAAATATAACAGAAGAACGTATAATAAAATATGAGGACAGTTCTTTAAGATTCAATATGGAGAGTGATAAATTGCAAAAGCAGAATTTCCCGATATATTTTTAAATTTTTATATCGAACTTAAAGAATTTTATGAAAAATCAAAACTAAGCGTTGCAACTGGTATTTAGTTTGGGGAACAAAGATGCGATTAATATTAGGGTCAGGACTTATCTTGATTTCAGCTCAGGCAGCTGCCATTGCTCAGCAAGGTTACTCTGAAACTTATACGCGCTGTATAAACCATGCGTATGGACAAACTGAAGTATTGCAGAAGTGCGTCGATCAGGAGTTAAAGCAACATAAAAAACGATTAAAGAAAAGTTATCGTGACTATTACAAGGTAAGTGGTCAGCACCAGGCAAATGTGATCCAGCAATATGAGCTTTGGGAGCGCCGTGTTCAAAGCCAATGTTATACAGCTATGGATAATCAGTTTGGTCGTCTACAACAATCACGTTGTATATTGGCGCAGGTGATTGAGCAGGCTAACTACTATGGGACCAGATATATTCCTTAAGCTATACTTCTATAACAGATAAAAATAGCCTCCCAAAAATACCGCTTTTACTGAGACAAGCATTATAAAAGCCTGCAAAAAACGGTATCATAAGGCCATTTTTGAAAAGTTGAACTTGGAGAGCCCTGAGTGGAGCGATCGACCATTAGCCCTGAACATTTACAGGAAGCTGCCGAAAATTTAACAACAATTCGTGATTTCATTCGTTTTGGTGTCTCTGCCCTGCGTCAATATGATGCACATCTGGGACAGGGGACTGAAGATTATTTTGCAGAAAGTTCAGCATTGGTATTACAAACGCTCTCTCTAGAATGGGCAGCCAATCCTGAAATCCTGGATGCAAAACTTTTACCAAGTGAAAAAGAAGAGTTTTTAAATCTGCTGGCGCGTCGTGTTAATGAGCGTATTCCTACTTCATACTTGTTAAATCTGGCTTATTTTTTTAATAAACCTTTTTATGTTGATGAACGGGTCTTAATTCCACGTTCACCGATTGCAGAATTGATTGAGAACCGCTTTGCTCCATATTGTCTTGATGAACACGGCCAGTTACGGGAAGCTCATAATAATCTTCCAGTAAATTCAGATCCGCAAACGCCGCGGCGTATTTTAGATATGTGCACAGGTTCTGGTTGCATTGCCATCGCACTGGCTTATGCGTTCTCTGAAGCAGAGGTTGATGCAACCGATATTTCCAAAGAAGCACTTGAAGTGGCTGCCATTAACACTGAGCACCATAATATGCAATATCAGGTTGCCTTGATGGAATCGGATCTTTTCTCAAAAATTCCAGCAGAAAATCAATATGACCTGATTGTTTCTAATCCGCCATATGTTGATGCTGAGGACATGGCTGACCTGCCTGAAGAGTTTCTGCATGAACCTGAGCTTGCCTTGGCTGCCGGTCAGGACGGCTTGGACCTGGTCCGTAAGATGCTGTCTCAGGCTGCAGATTATCTGACTGAAGATGGTCTGATTGTGATTGAAGTGGGGAACTCAGAATGGGCAATGAAGCAGAATTTTAATACGGTAGATTTCCACTGGCTCGAGTTTAAAAAAGGCGGCTCAGGTATTTTTGCACTGACTGCCGAGCAGTGCCGTCGCTATCAGCAACTGTTTCAAGAATCTGTTGAAGTATAAGGAATATGAAGCATGGCGGGTAATAGTATTGGGCAACTCTTTCGTGTAACCACCTGTGGTGAGTCCCATGGAGTTGGCCTCATGGCAATTATAGATGGTGTGCCTCCAGGTATTGAGCTATGTGAAGCAGATTTGCAAAAAGATCTCGACCGCCGTAAGCCAGGAACTTCAAAGTTTGCCACCCAACGTAAAGAGCCTGATCAGGTTGAAATTGTTTCGGGCGTCTTTGAGGGTAAAACAACAGGTACATCGATTGGTTTGCTGATCCGTAACACTGACCAGAAGTCTAAAGACTATGGCAACATTGCTCAAACTTTTCGTCCTGGTCATGCCGATTATACTTATACTCATAAGTATGGTTTTCGAGATTATCGGGGCGGTGGGCGTTCTAGCGCACGCGAAACAGCAATGCGTGTGGCTGCCGGTGCAATTGCCAAAAAATACTTGGCAGAAAAATTTGGTATTGTGATCCGTGGCCATGTAACCCAGATTGGGCATGAAAAAGCTGAAAAACTGGACTGGAATGAAGTTGCTAATAATCCGTTTTTTTGTGGTGACATAGAAGCAGTTCCACGTTTCGAGGCGCTGGTAACCTCTTTACGTGAACAGGGAACCAGTTGTGGGGCGAAATTGGAAATTATTGCTGAGAACGTTCCGGTAGGCTGGGGGGAACCAGTATTTGACCGTTTAGATGCAGATATTGCCCATGCCATGATGAGTATTAATGCTGTAAAAGGTGTTGAAATTGGTGATGGTTTTGCCGTAGCTGGACAGTTTGGGCACGAGACTCGTGATGAACTGACTACAGAAGGATTTCTGGCAAACCATGCAGGCGGAATTTTAGGCGGGATTTCTAGCGGCCAGCATATCCGGGTAGCAATCGCACTAAAACCTACCGCCAGTATTACGACGCCAGGTAAAACGATCAATCTGAACCGTGAAGATACCGATGTGCTGACCAAGGGTCGCCATGACCCATGTGTGGGCGTACGTGCAACACCAATTGCAGAAGCAATGCTAGCTATTGTGCTAATGGATCACTATCTCAGACATCGTGCACAAAATGCAGATGTGATCCCTCCCTTTAAACCAATTGCCCCATAAACTTTAAATAAAGAGCCCCAATTACGGGGCTTTTTTATCGTTGAATGATTTGTATGATCTCTTGAGCAACCAGCTGGGTAAGTTGGTTCAATTTTGCTGTTGGCGTACCTTCCAGAAAGTATTTAAACTCATAAAGATGATTGTGATCAGAAATTGCAATAAAAAATGTACCCACCGGTTTTTCAGATGAAGCACTACCGCCTGGTTTTAGAAGTCCTGTACAAGCAATAATTATATTGGCGCCTTTAAATAATTTATGACCTTGGATTGCCATGGCAGCTGTAACTTCTGCCGATTCAGCTGTGTATTGTTCAATAAGCATAGAATCAACTTTTAAAACTTCAATCTTGATACTTGGGTCATAACTGACTAATCCTCCTAACAGGATATCTGCGCCGCTATTTTTAAAAATAGAAAACTGACTGGCCAGATAGCCAGAGCTGGCACTTTCAATAAATGCGATTTTTAATGCCTGTGTTTCAAGTAATGCGCAACATTTTTGAATTATGACCATGCTTATAGCTCTAGTTCTTATTTATTCTTAATTACTATATCTGAAAAACCACCTGATTCCACATTAAAGGAAACTGGCTTTAATTGAGTAATTTAGGTCGTAGAACTTGAATCATAAAGTCTTTTTAATGACCTTTAAAGGATTCTGTTGGGTTTTATAGCTTAGTTGTTGCTTTAACAGGCACTAACTACTAAAGATGCATTTCTTAAAGGAAGAAAACCTGTTAAAACTAAAAATAAAGTGTGTAAAGAAGACAGGCCTTTTATGAAAACAATAGTAAAGTACATTGTGTTAAAAAGTAAGGAGTATCAATTAGGCACGCCGTTATTTGAAGAAGAACTAGATGTGGGGAGCCAGTATTTTGACCAGATTCCAAAAATTATTAACTATCAGAATCATGACTTTTGTGTAAAGTCTAAAGAGCTCAGCCGTAAACAAATTTTTGATGATTTTGAAGAATCACAAGTTATTATTGTTAAAGTAATTGCATTAAATTGAAATTGTATAAGGCAACAGTAATGTTGCCTTTTAACTTCTATTACTGAAAAAATTATTAATAGTTTTAAGAAGGTAAATATAAATTTTCATCGCTGCAATCTTTAAATTTGTAGTAACTGAAACATGAAAAGAACAAATTATACTCATATTAAAGATTAGTAGACCAAACAAGAGTACTTAGTTGATATAAAAACATCAAAAATATATATCCCTTCTCTGCTTATAGGGAATATCATGAAATTTAAAGAAATACTTGATCTGCTGATCGATCCGGAACGTACTGGATGGATAGGCGTAAAAAAAACCAATAAATTTTTTAAATATGAAAATATCTATTTAGGTATTCATATCGGTGATAAAGCCATTATTGATATGAGTCTGGTACCTCATGGAGTAAGAGAATGTTATTGTCATTTTGAAAAAACAGGCTTCAAGCTAAAGATTATTTACACTTTTGAAGCAGACTTGGAATATGATCATAGAATACTCTCTAAGCTTAATATTTTTTGTTTTGATGGCGTAGGAGGACAGCAAGCGATTATTCCTGATCTTGACACTGAGCAGGCGCCTATTGAGTTTAAAAAAGCTTTAATAGAACTCTTAAATACAGATAAAAAAATAAGGAAATATATCTTGAATCATATTGATTTTCATCCAAAAAAAGCTTGTACAAACTAACTTTTTGTAGATATATGAGAAAATATATACCCTGTTTAAGTATACTTATATTAATCGCTAGTTTAGGGCTGATTTCCGGATGCCAGCCACCTGCCTCTGGAGAGTCCGCTGGTTTTCGTTATCCTTTTCTTTATAGTCAGCTCATGAACAAAAAGTTATCTGGCCAACTTCCTGTGCCTGTAGAAGGGGTAACAAGGAAACAACTGCAAGATACTTGGGGAGCTGCTCGAAGTGAAGGTAGAAAACATGAAGGAATCGATATATTCGCTAAACGGGGGACACCTGTGCTTAGTACAACTGAAGGTATAGTTAGGCAGGTGGGTACTAACAATCTTGGTGGACAGGTAGTCTGGGTAACTGGTCCTGATTTAACTCATCATTATTATGCCCATTTAGAGAATTATGCTGAAAATATCACTGCGGGGGATTGGATCGAAGCAGGTGAAGTGATTGGCTATGTGGGAAATACAGGGAATGCGCGCGGAACACCGCCACATTTACATTATGGAATTTATATAAATGGGCAGGGAGCAATTAACCCTTATCCTTATTTAGAACCAAACTGAAAAATGAAGTCAAACAGAGAAATTTAAAATTAATTCGCTTAAAATGGTGTCTATAGATACACTTATTAAGTGATTTTTCATTGAAAAGAGATGATAAAATGGAAAGTGGATTAGTTCAGCTTGTGGATTCTTTAAAACTTGAAAAGGAAGGGTGCGAGCCTATACTGTTAGAGCTGGGCACTGTCCTGAAAGTAGTCTATCGTACTTCTGATATTTATCTAGTCAGTACAGACGATGGCTTTACTTTTACACTTGCAGCGAGTCAAGAAGACAAGGTGTGGAAAAAAGTATAAAAGTCAAATAAACCTACGATATTTTATAATAATTAAAATATAAATTGACCTATACCAATTTAAGGCGTATAAAGCTAACTCATTGATGCGGGATGGAGCAGTCTGGTAGCTCGTCGGGCTCATAACCCGAAGGTCGTTGGTTCAAATCCAGCTCCCGCTACCAATAAAAATTTAAGGTTTATAGCCCAGTCTTCTATGATTGGGTTTTTTTATTTTTAAAATATGGGTTGCTAATCTAAAGGAAACCTGTATAATTGCCGCATAACTAGAAATATAGTTTTGTTTCAATAATCTCTCAGCTCGCAGTTTTTTATTAAATCCTTCGTCTTTATCAGATTTTAGTCTCATATATTATTTTCAAGTTATCCTAAGAGTTAAAGACTCTATTTATTTAAAAATTCAGGATTATATTATGTCTAATGTCGTAAAAGGTACAGTGAAGTGGTTCAACGAGACTAAAGGTTTTGGCTTTATTCAACAAGAATCAGGTCCAGATGTATTTGCTCACTATAGCGAAATCACTAACCAGGGTTTCAAAACTTTATATGAAGGCCAGCAAGTGCAATTTACTGTAGTTGACGGTAAAAAAGGCCCTCAAGCAAGCAACATTACTTTAGTGTAATAGCTCGTCTGCCTTAAATAATAAAAACCCATCTTTTGATGGGTTTTTTTATACAACCAACTTTACTTTAAAATATTAAACTGACGTGCGACTCGTTCTTAAAGATTCCGCCCAGTCACTATGGTGACAACGTGGACAACTCTGATCTATCTTGGTCAACATTCTGGTTTCTCCGCATTTCATGCAAGAGTAAAAAGTATTTTCTTTAAGAAGTGTAGCTTTTTGATAAGCCTTTGGAAAAATTGGAAGTCCCCATTTTATATCCTTCTTCTCAAAGAAAAGTAAGCTTAATGCTCCATCTGATTCTAATAGGGCAGTTCTGATCTGACCTAAATGTTCTACATTCTGCTGGCGCATTTCGGCAAAAAATTCATCATGAGAGAAAGTCTCTTTTTCCAAATCCTTAAAAACTAGTTTGCCATCTTCTACTACACAAAGGGGTAAGCCTTCTAGCAATGCTTCTATTTTTTTATTTTTTACCATACTCCAAGTCGTAATCCGATATAGCAGTAGAATAGTAACGACTACTGTAAACGTTTGTATAATCGGCAGTTCCTCCATAAACATCGGATCACCAGCTGCCGAACCCAAACACAAGATTATTGCAACTTCAAAGATTGAGAGTTGCCGTATGCCACGTTTGCCTGATAACCGCAGGAATATAATAATAATTAGATACATCACTACGCAGCGAATGATGATTTCTAAAATAAATTTCCAAGACGTATCTCGTATAAAGATATCTGCAAAATCCATTTTAATTTTTGCCTACCTATATGATAAAAAATCTTAATAAATAATGAGTTAATTGAACAATAACTAAATTAGAGCACGAGAATGTATGGTTTTGAGACACATTTGGTTAGATTAGTTTAAATCTTGCAAGCTGATGAGGTTTAAATTTTTATACATAAATCTAGTTAGTGCTCCTTTCTTTATTTATTAAATATGTCAGTATCATGACCGTAATAATTTTATATATGCCCAGCTTATGTCTTTGGAAACCTTTAACTTAAATTTATTCAAATTAATTAATGCGTCTGAGAATGCAACTGATTTGAGTATTAATGTGGCCATCTTTATTGCTAATGACTTGCTCTATATTATGCTAGTAATATTTCTGGTTTTATGGTTTAAAGGAAATTTTGCTAATAAAAAACAAATATTTAAAGCTTTTATTTTCACCAGTATTGCCATTGCAATCAGCCAGATTATTTCTCAGCTTTTTTATCATCCGCGCCCCTTTGTAATGGAAGTGGGAAGAACAATTATCTTTCATGTGCCTAATGGCTCATTTCCAAGCGATCATATGCTCATTTTTAGTACAATTGCCTTTTCATACTTTTTCTCTAAACAACGTATTATTGGTCTAGGACTGATTGGATTAGCTTGGCTGGTTGCTTGGTCTAGAATATATCTTGGAGTACATTTTCCTTTGGATATGTTAGGAGCATTTTTTATTGCCTTGGCAATCAATATACTAGGTTTAACCTTATGGAAAAACTATAGTAATATATTAATGCAATTTATATTAAAAATATATTATTTTTTATTTAAGAAAATAATAGATAAGGGCTATATACGATAGATTAATTTTTATTATCTTAAGATTAAATTATATAGAAATTTAATGTTCTGAATCTAGTGAAATAGAATGAATTTTTGATAAATATATAACTTATATATTTAATTTTTAATATGATATTAAAGTAGTATGATAATATATAAATCAAGACATAATATAGTTTTATTATATTTTAATTAAATTAATAAAATACTACGGAAGGTTATGGGAGATTAATTTTTTAATATCAAGTTTATATCTGACTAATTGTGGTAGAGGAAATAGAATGCTTATTCAACTTTGCTATGCAAGTGAAAGAGTAGAACACTTAAATAGTGATCTTTTGGAGGATTTAAGTAATATTTTAACTAAATCAAACCTGTTTAATCAGGAACAGCAGATCTTTGGAGTTCTTTATTATGCTAATGGTTTTTTCTTTCAGTGTCTTGAAGGAGAGAAATCTCAAGTAGAGGCTCTTTTTGTAAAAATACAAGATGATAAGCGACATCATAAAATTAAGTTATATAGAACTGTTATTATAGATGAGATAAATTTTAAAAGTTGGTCTATGAAATATGTTGAAAAAAATACTTGTATAGAACGCTTCTTTCATAAGCGTGGTAAAAAAAATTTTCAGCCTTTAGAGCTTTTACAAGAGGATATCGCTTCCTTATTAGAGGTATTGATTGATTCTATAGAGTCAGAATTGCCTAAGCGAACAAGACAAGGACTTAAATATCGTGGAGTAAACCGGTTTCTATAACTCATCCCTTCTTTGAGAGAATATATCTTTTCTCAAACTCATAGTTTAATTTTTTAAAGGTTTAATGCACAAAATATTTAACGATTTTTATTGATAATGATTATTAATTAAAGTAGGGTGGATAATAATTTTTAATCTGCTTTTTATCAAATATGGCTAAAATCTTTTTTTTGGGCAAAAAAATCTTAGAAATATTTCTTATTTTAGGCATGGCTAGTACGGTTGCAATAACTGTTCATGCTAAACCTGATCTTAAACCCTTAGGTAAAAACATTGCAGATACAGGTTCACAAGTTTATAACTTTCAAACTAAAAAATTCATCTCTAAAGATCAAAAGCGAATTTACAAGGTTTGGTTAGGTATTCCTAAGCAAAAAAAGAATCTATTAACTGGAAGTACTGCTATTTTTATGCTGGATGGTAATTCCGTAATGTCCCGCCTGAATGAACATCTACTTCAAGGTATGGCCGAGCAGGATGCACCAGTTTTAGTTGCGATTGGTTATGAGACTAATCTGCCTTTTGATTCTAAGGCGCGTTCACTAGACTATACACCTGCAGATGAAACAGGTGAGCTGGCAGCTGACCCTCGAAACCCTGAACGATTGAGTGGTGGAAGTAAGGCATTTCGAAAAATTATTATACAAGAAATAGCACCGTGGGTAGAACAGCAGGTCAAATTAGACCCTAAAAGAAAAATACTCTGGGGACATTCATACGGCGGATTATTTGTATTGGACAGTTTAATAGCTGGACAGTATTTCAGTCATTACTTTGCGGCAAGTCCTTCGTTATCATGGGCAGATCAACGTATAATGAAAAAATTAAGGAGTACAAAAGAACCTTTTGCTGAGTCTAAACAACTTATACTTATGGAAGGAGATATTACTCCTCAAAAAAATCAAAAAGTTAGTCCAAATTTTAACAAAGATATGATTGTGAATAATCGTGAGCTACTTTCCTATGTACATAGTCAAGGAGTAAGTGCCAAATTAATAATTTATCCGGAATTAAGCCACGGTGAGGTATTTGGGGCATCATTAAAGGATATATTAATGAATAAGCTTTTTTAATTTATATGACTTAATCAATCTAATAGAACTGATTAAGATTTGGTGAAATAGTTAATTTTACTTAAAAGTAATTAATAAAATTTAAAAATTTTTACTAAAAGGTAGGCTGGCAAAATATAAAAGGAAAATTTGAAGTGTTCGCTCAAAATTTCTAAGGAGAAAATATTGATACCCCTAATTTTAAATACATTATACGGCATTCTATCTATATGAAAGGTCTACTAGCACCCTAAAAATTATCTAGATGGGCATGGCAAAATATATCAGTTTATTGAAATGCCAGCCCTCTAGAGATTTAAGCCTCAATTAAGCTTAATTATTGCTGAAAAATAAGAAATTCCCAAAAAATAGGTTCAATCAACGAAGTATCTCTATTTTTGCTACGTCGATATCAGTAGGTTTATAGCGGTGGGTATCTACTTCACCCATTATGCGTACTTTTGTGCCTGGTTTAAGTTGAGAAGGAGTCGCCAGATCATCATCAATTTCAATATTTATGGTACCGGTTGAATCTTTAAACTCATAATGATCACTCTTAATATGGCGAGTTATTTTTCCAGTCAATGTAACAGCTGTTTCATCTTTTGCTTTAATTGCCTGAGCCACGGTTACCTTATTTTTAATAGCTGCATTTATAAGTTTTTGGTCATTAGTATCTGCAAATATTTGAGTAGATAATACGGAGATTAAACCTGTTACCATAATTTTGCCAAGTTTTATCATGAATTATTCCTTTCATTATTAAAATAAATTTATAAAAAATTTAGCTTAATTTTAAAATATCTATATTATTAAATTGTTATTTAATTTATAGGTAGTTGAAGTTAAATAAAATTTAAATTTTTATAAAAATATTAAGATTATAATTTTTGATACTTTTAGTAATTTTTAATTTACTTTTAAATTTATAAGATTAATTTGTTTATTGTAAGTATTAATAATTTTAAATAAATTCAGGAGATATCTTGAAAAGAATAATCTTAAGCTAAGACTTTAAATCTTTCATATATTTTTATCTACAGGAGAAGAACAAGAAAATGTATCAGTCCCTATTAGATTTATCCGGCAAAACGGCATTAATTACAGGCGGAGCCGCAGGCATAGGCCGGGCCTGTGCTTCATTATTAGCTGAAGCAGGAGCTAATGTGATGATAGCTGATCTGAATTTAGAGGCTGCTCAACAGACTGCTGAGTACATTAAAGAACAGACAGGAGGTGATATACGCAGTATCGCATGTAATATTCTCAAGGATAGTGAGCTAGTAGGAGCTGTTGAAAGTACATTAGAAGCATTTGGGCATATCCATATACTGGTCAATAATGCTGGCGGAGGCGGAGGCGGTCATGAAGCGCCTGATCGGATTAGTGTAGATGATTTTGTTCGTGACTTTCAGCTGAA
Source organism: Acinetobacter sp. FL (assembly GCF_040744925.1). Taxonomy (NCBI): domain Bacteria; kingdom Pseudomonadati; phylum Pseudomonadota; class Gammaproteobacteria; order Moraxellales; family Moraxellaceae; genus Acinetobacter; species Acinetobacter sp. FL. The sequence continues at coordinate 1,333,670 of NZ_CP160437.1, forward strand.
CGTATTCGCTGCCTGGCGTCTCTGTCAACTTGTAGTTCCGCATATGAATATAGCAGGCTACGGTTCAATAGTTAATATTACTTCTATGAGTTCTGTTAATAAGAGCCCTGCTATGAGCGGCTATGCTGCTTCTAAGGCTGCGTTAAATCATATGGGTGCTAATTTAGCACATGACTTTGGGCCTATAGTACGCATTAATGCTGTAGGACCAGGGGCTATTCGTACAGCTGCACTGGCAAAAGTTCTCACTCCTGAAATTGAAAAACGCATGCTGGCTCATACCCCATTGCAGCGTTTAGGTGAACCGGAAGATATTGCTAAAGCAGTCTTATTCTTTGCTGCTCCTATATCTTCATGGATCAGTGGTCAAACCTTATTTGTAAATGGCGGCGGAGTACAAACCCTTGATTAAATTATCTCATCCTTTAAAATTTCTAATCGCAGCCCTTACCTTTGGCTGTACAACTTTAGCTGTTAGCCAAACTAACACTACTGTAGCTTCTAAAAATTATCATATTTCCAGTACTAAACCTGGCACAATTTTATCCGCTCAGGCACAGCAGCCGGGAGCGGGCTATGCACATGCCGGACAACGGTTTCTGATTAATTATCGTAGTCGGGGAGTATATGGGGAGCCTATTGTTGCCTCAGGCTTTATTATTCTCCCTAAAGGCAAAGCACCAAGACAGGGCTGGCCAGTACTTGCCTGGGCACATGGTACTACAGGAGTTGCAGACACATGTGCACCTTCAGAAGATTATGCAGGCGGACCAGTCCATAGTTATCAACAAGTCGCTGATGCTGCCTTAGATACTTGGTTAGCACGCGGTTATGCGATAGTTGCACCTGATTATCAAGGTTTAGGCACTCCAGGCGGGCATCCTTATATGAATGCTACTAGCCAATTACATACAGTAGTTGATGCAGTGCGTGCACTACATGTTTTAATGCCAGGCCAGATTAACAAGCAATGGTTAGTAATGGGTCATAGTCAGGGAGGAGCAGCTGCATTAGCGGTAGCTGCATATGGACAAAAAGATGCACCTGAGCTTAATCTGAAGGCGGCACTGGCTCTTGCACCAGGCGGATATCAGTATGAGGGTATTGCTGAGTATGCCCAAACTCATCCTAAACCTGACACCAACGTTGCTGCTTTTTTTCCAATAGTTCTACTCGGCGCTCAAGCTGCTGACCCTGCTATAAATCCTGATAATCTGGTAAGTCCAGAAATGCAGCTTTTACTTGATCAAGGACGTAAACGCTGTCTGAGTGAAATGCAAACAGAGCTAAAGCAGTCGCCAGATCGTATATTTAAGCCAGAAGCCAATTTAAAACCATTGCTTGATTACCTTAAATTGCAGTCTATTGAGCGTATGACTCCTACTGTACCTCTCATGCTTGTACAAGGCACGAATGATCAGCTGGTAGATCCACGCGGAACCTATGCTTATTATCAGCAAGTTTGTAAAGCTCATAAACCAGTTGTATACCATTCTATTAATGGAGGTGACCACCGAGATGCAGTACGTCAAAGTCCAAATTTTTCAGCAGAGTTTTTAAAGACTCTCAATAATGGAAAAACACCAACTTCTTGTTCGGCAAAATAATAGTTAACTTAATAAAAAATTATTTCGAGAGAGATAGTTTGAAATAGTATAATTGTATTAGTGATGAGACACTGAAATTAAGATTATTTCAGTGTCTTTATAATAATTGGGAATTATAAATATATTCTAATAGAATATATTTTATTAAATTAAGAGGATTTAAATTCCCGAGCTTGAGTATGGAATCTCTAACCTATAAAAATAATTTTAAGTAATTTATGTAAATAAGCAACTTTATAAATATAATAAATATAAGGCCTTATTTTTAAGGAGTATAATTTTAAATTACATTTATATTATTTGATACATTCTTGGAATATATATTTAAAAGAAAGGTGTATGTTAATAGAACTAGATAGGAATCTAGCCACTCTATTAAGATTATGAGGAATTTTAAAATGTCAAATCAACAAAATCAGCAAAATGATCAACAACATCAACAGGGCCAACAGAATCAGCAAAGTGGTCAACAAGGTCAGCAGAGCAGTCAACAAGGCCAGCAGAATCAGCAAAATGATCAACAACGCCAGCAGGGTCAGCAGACCAATCAGAATGACCAGCAGAATCAGCAAACTGATCAGCAGCGTCAACAGAATGATCAAAATCAGAATGATCAGCATATGTAATAGTAAATATCGGCAAGCTGAACTCTTGCCTGTTAAAAAAGCCCTCTCTTAAAGTCTGGGCTTTTTTATTTTAATATAAAAAATTATTTAACTATAATTACTAAAACAATCTTAACTTAAACTTCTTAATGTTTTAGCCTGAAATAATTAAAACTTTAGTTTTATAAAAACAAATCTATTAACTAATGTTACGTTTTTACATCTTTTTTAAAAATACTAGTATTTAAAATAATTAAAAATTTTTATTGAAAAGATGATTATAATGAAAAAGAAGTTAATAGAGAGTAGCAGGAAATCTTATAAATTATGGTTTAACTCTATGTCTGATGAGGAAAGAGAAGAATTAAGTGCAATAGGTATACAATGCAGAGCCGATGCTCAATTTTTTAAACAGGAAATTTTAGATATTCATAGTCACTTAAATAATCCCAAGTTAAAAGAGAATAGACTATTATTCAATAAATTTATTAATAGATTTCTTGCACTTATTCCAAAAAATATCCATTCTTATATTGATAGGGAATCTTTAGAAGCAGACTCTGATTATCGGGCTTGGCTAATTAATCGGCAAATGTTTGTATTTAACTATCTTATTGCAAAAAGTAATTTCGATTTAAGTAAAGGTGAGAACTATAGTCATATTTTATGGTCTCCTGTGATTGATAGTGCTACTCCTCAACAATGTTATGACTTCAATAATAAAATTTTTAAAATTACTGATATAGAATTTCAAAGATCAGCTACAGAACACTGGAGTAAACCAAAAAAAGGCTGTAAATGTAGTTTGATATCTATAAATAATCGTCAAGCTGAAAAATATATAAGTTTATAGATTACAAGATAGGCTAATAAAATTTGCAGATGGTCCTGATATATTTTATCTTATAGACTCTAACTAAAAGTATATTATTATTTAGTACTCGTAAAATATAAAAATAGAGTAAGAATAAAATAATTATCTTTACGTAGGTATTGCATTATCCATATGGAGCACCTCATATCTCTAAACTCTCAACATTAGCAAGTAACTTTAAGTACTTCTGTACCAGAGGCATTCGAAGAAATGATTTCGTTATTATTTTAGTAAAATACCAGATTAGATACATAAATTTTAAGTCATCTTCGTGGTCTCTTTCAGAAAACGCGGTAGTTCAAACAGCGGGTGTTTTAATTAAGCCTGTTAAGGTTTATATAAGAAAATTTTATATGAGACTTCGAATATCTTTAGAAGAAGTAGTTCATTAAAACCATAGAGTCTTTAGCGAATCAAAGATAAAAAGCCACTCAATTACTCAATATTTGTTCATATATAGTAGTAAATATTTCTTATGATACATTTTTTGGATTATCATCAGGCTTCATTAAAAAGGTTAACTGTTGAAAGTAAAAATAGTTTTTTGTTAATTTGGTTCCATAGTTCTTCAAATAGTGTGCTATGACATTGCTGTTGTAGAGAGCTAATGAGTATTATTCTTTATGGTTTAACTTTGCATAAAGCTTGCAAGATCCTTAGCGTATTGATTCATATTACGACTTTCCCAAAATCGGGAAGAATGATCATGACAGTCATAGCTAAGTGTAAAAAAACTATGGGTTGCCGGATAAGCCGTTCCGCTTTTAAATGCATCATGAAAAAATGACCAACGATATAACAGGCCAATAGGTATGTCTTCATCTTAATCTTCATAAGAAAGATAAGTAGCATCACTGATGTTAATAGAGTTGTGGTTCATCATTTATTCATACAGGAAAAAGATAATTTATATAAGGTCGGTTTTTAAAGTTTTTTATGTGGGTTTTTATATGTCTGGTTTGGAGGTGAACGTGAGTGATGTAAGATTGTTGTATGTAAGCAAGTTAAAAGACTGTGCTAATCCTATGAATGAATTATTCAACATTCTTACAGAAGCATTAGATTTTAATAATCCTAATCAAATTTATGGAGCCCTTTACTACGGTAATAATTATTTTGTTCAGTGTCTTGAAGGAGACAAAGAAAAAGTAGAACATTTATTTTATAATAAAATTTTAAGAGACATACGTCATGAACAATGTGAAATTATGTCTTTTGAGAATATAAACGAACGTTTATTTTCAAATTGGCATATGAAATATGCAATTTTCCATAAGGATATATTAAGCTTTTTTTGTGAACATCACCTTGATGAGTTTAATCCGTATTTACTTAATACTGGAACTATACCTAATTTTATAGATCTTCTAGCTAAACAGCCAGATAGCTACTATAGCCTAAAGCAAAACTGCTAGCAGCAAATAGACTATATAACCCGAATCGCGGATAAGAAATTGACTTGAAAAATAAGAGGACTAGAGCCATCAGTTAAGTTACCACACCAAACTCACAACTCTAGTCCTGATGTTCGATAGTACCGAATTATTCTGCATAATTGATGATTTTTTTCTTAAATTTGAAGCAACTTATTGGGAGTTTCTCAAACAAAACCGTGGTTCCTTAAGAATCAGAACTGCTCAACTTACAATTTCAGAAATCTGCTTTATTGCCATTTGGTACAAATGCTCTCATTTCAATAATTTCAAAGCCTTTTTCACCTAGTTAAAAGAAGATAAAATCCATTTATTTAAGTACTTGCCTTGCTATCAAAGGATGATTCATCTGATCAATATGCATGAATTAGCCCTACACGCTTTACATGTGGCACTGATGAAAGGCCAAGGTACACAATATTTATGGATTGATTCAACAACTCTGCCAGTTTGTAAAACTCAACGTATTCAGCATCATAAATCATTAGTCCAAATTGCATCACGTGGTAGAAGCTCAATGGGCTGGTTTTATGGCTGTAAATTACATATTGCGATGAATCAATTTGGTGAAATTGCCTGTTCTGCTTTATCGAATGGACATGTTGCTGACATAAAAATGGTTGAGCAATTGGTTGCTGGTATAGAAGCAAAACTTTACGGGGATCGAGGTTACATCAGCCAAGAATTAAAAATTAGATTGAAATATCAAGGTATTGATTTAATTACTTATCATCGAAAGAATATGCAGGCTATTCAACTTTGTGCATCAGATGAATATCACCTAAGACAACGCAATAAGATAGAAACATTATTCAGTTTATTGAAGGGGCAATACAATTTAGTGACGAGTAAAGCACGTAGTCTTCATGGATTTCTGAGTGGAATTTACGCCTCACTATGTGCATATCAACTCACTCATCAAAATAAGCCAACAATTCAAATTAAGGAATCATCGGCTTAAGCAGGATTCGGGTTATATAGCTTTAGAAGTTATATAGTCTAATAACTCGTATTAAAAAATAAGCTATAAAATATTTATAATTAGAAGATTATATTAAATATATTTATGTCGATAAAAATAATATTAAAACTTACAATATGCTTACCAGATTTTGAATAAGATAATGTTATAAATAAATTCTTCTAATGATATAAGGTTCTAAAGTTTTTGATAAAGCATCAAGAAAATTTCTGTCCAGATTTATATGATTACCTTTATAGTCAGACTTTAAAGGCGTACAAACCTGTAAAGTCGAAAGAACGAAATAAGATTTTATTCTTAGCTAAAGTCATAGAAGTTTTTTCAAACCTAGAAGCGATAGAATATGATTTAGAAATTGGAGCTATTAGTATAACATTAGAAATTAATCTTAAGTTCTATACCTTTTGGAGTGTAGAGATGCCGAGGATTGAAAATAAAACACAATTTGTAAAATACCTTAGCTCTCAACTGGAAAATATTTTTTTAAAAACTTAAATAATGAGTTTTTATATTTAATTATATAACATCACTATTCCCTGTTAAATTAACAAACATTAACATAAAAATTTATTTTAGATCAACTGATTATTAAACTAAATGAATTTATAAAAATTAATTTTTTGAGGTTACTATTTTAACCTTAGAGTACTAATACCGTCTTTTTGTTTAGCCAGTAAATTAATAAAAGGAGAGATAGTATGGTTCGTTAATAAATAAGGATTAAAAGCTTCTAGATGGTGATCTTTAAAAAAGTGCATAACTTCCTTGTTAAAAGCTGCATATTTCATATGCCAATTTGCAAATAGGCGACTTTTGATCGGTTCAAGATAAATAACTTCACATTGCTCATGTCGAGGATCTCTAATGATTTTTTTATAAAAAAGATGCTCAAGCTTATCTCTTTCGCCTTCAAGACATTGTACGAAGTATCCATTTCCAAAATATAATGCTCCATAAATCTCATGGGGACTATTATATGTTATAGCTTCTGTAAGAATATCCATTAAATCTTTAACGGCATTTTTATTTTTTTTAAGCTTACTTACGTATAGCAGCCTCACCAGATTCATATATATTTGCTCAAAGTAATGATTTTAGTTCCTTGGTTTATTTTATAGAATTTTTAATAAAAAAATAGTTATTTCAATAAGTTACATAAAATCCAAAAATCAGTTTTTAAAAATTAAATTTATAAAAAACAAAGGTTTAATTTTTAGATTAGGTTTTAAATAACCTGTTTTTTTGTATGAGAAATGTGATAACCCTATAATATTTTTAATTTTATACAATGATTTTTATTTTATAGTTTTAAGAGGGTGGTACAATATATTTAGATAAAAACAAAATATTAGTCTCTTATATTGATATAAGGTCAGCATTTTATTTTAAATTTAAATATTATATAATTTTATTAAATACTTATTATACAGATTATTTCTGTCGTTTTATTTTTATTATAACTAGCTATATTTAATCTGATTACGGCCATTGTTCTTTGCATAGTAAAGATTATTATCAGCAATCTTTAAAACTTGTGTAAATTCTTCTGCACTGTCTGGCCACGATGCGATACCTATAGAAATGGTAATTCTACCTACATTATTAATTTCAAATGCTTCTACAATACGTCGAAATCTCTCTGCACTTTCATAAATTTCCTGCTTATTATTATTTGGAATAACCACAATAAACTCTTCACCTCCGTAACGACAGCACAGATCTTCTTTACGAAAATTTTCCTGTATAAGTTTCGCTAGTATTTTTAATACCTCATCTCCTATATCATGGCCATAAGTATCATTAACGCGTTTGAAACGGTCTATATCTATAAGTAATATAGAAAAATGTATATCAGAATCTATCATTTCTTTAACAAAAATTTCCATGCCTCTACGGTTAAAGAGTTGAGTAAGGGGGTCAGAATTAATATGAAAGTTCATTTCATCAATTTTACTACTAAATTTTTCAATACTAGAAAGTAATGAAAATTTGAATTTTTGTACTTCGTAATACCATGGCTTGATTTTCTTAATTTTTGTTTTAGTCTCAGGTTGGTTCAAAGCACTCGCCATCTTGGCAAGCTCATGGAGAGGTGAGGATATAAATGCAGATGCTCTCCAGACAATATAGAAAATTAATAGATAAAATATAAAGATCACACCACTTAATCTAAAAATAATTGATTTGGTTTCATCAATTAAATCGGCCAATGGTTCTTGTGAAACAACAATCCATCCGGTTGTAGGTATGTAGGCAAAACCAGCTACGTATTTTGTTCCTATATCATTGATTAATTCAGTTTTCCCACTTTTTCTATACTCTATAGACGCCATACTACTATTCTGGGCTACGAGACCCCCGATTTTTTTCCTATTCGGATCAAATACAATTTTTCCATTTCTATCAATGATATAGATATTGTTATTTTTATAGTTATATTCCAGTGGCAGTAATTCATTAATCATGTTAGTTTCTTTTAAATGAATTAAAGTGCCTACATACCCCTTATAGATATGTTTATTATCAAAGATTGGCTGTGAGATAAAGATTACCAAATTATTTCTGACTGAATAATAGGGCGGTGAGATATAAGCATGCTTACTTCGTAAAGATCCCTGAACTCCCAGTGAGGTAGACACTTGTCTTTGATCAAGATTAAGCTGCTTTAATGTGTATTCAGTAACCGATCCTTGGCTATTACCTATAATTAAAGTGTCAAAGTGATGAGAAAGATTTTAAGTCGCTCAACTTCATGTTCTTTAAATGTACGCTGATCAAAGCCCTGACCTATTATATCTGCGCTGTATTTCAGTTCGTTTAAAGTAACTTGAAGTTTCCTGTCAGTATTCGAAGCAATTTTAGAAGCATATTCATAGTTGAGAAAAAGTGATTTCTTGACTAATTCTTTCTTAAAAAGGATATAACTTGCTACTAAGGAGATAACAAATAAAAATGAGACTGCTAAAGCAGTTAAAATTAGAATTAATTTTCTTAAATTAAGTTTAAAAATTTTTCTTTGGTAAGTATTTGGCATGCCAGAAAGTTAGCCAGCTATTAATTCTATTAAATATACACTACGATATGAGTATCCACGTAGTAATTTGTTTTTGTAAATTCTATCACAAGAGTAAAAAAATTATATAAATAGATAATTAAAAGGAATCATTTTTTACTTAAATATATATGTAGTTTATAGGAGAAAAGATAAATTTTATATATTTTCAAAGACAAGTTTTTATACGTATTTATAACATTTGTACTATATAAGTAGAGAGAATTGGTAATTTATATCTTCTATAATAATGAACTAGGTAATGAAAAGATAGGAAAAATATGAAAAATTTAACTATAACTGGTGTTATTTTAGCTGTAACTCTTAGTCTAACTGCTTGTGCGAACAAGAAAGAAGAAAGTGATAAAAACCAACCTGAGTCTCCTCATACATTAGAGCAGGATTCATAAAAATTTATTTATGAAGTTAAGTAAATTATCAAAATATCTATTTTAGTTAATGGTAGCTCATTTATTAAATATTAGAGTTTATTTAAAAAATAGATTACTTAATTTATATGTAGGCTCTTGCTAAATGAATTTATTTTTCATGATTTTGGGTCTAATTTTATTAGGTGTTCTGTATGTTTTAATCAATATAGAGCTTTTTAGAAAGAAGAGCAAAAATGAATCTCATAGCAATAGATATCCAAAAGAGAGTAATTCTGCGTCAGATAATGATTCAACCTACTACAAATAACTAAATATTTAATATATTAACCTCTAAGTTTTAAAAGTAAGTTATACGTCAACAACAGAGTAATTATTATGCTTTATGTAGTCTCTGGTTTAATTATATTACTCTTAATTTTTATAGGCTATAAAAAATTTAAGTATCGAAGAAACAAAAGTTTACGCTACTGCGGACCAATTAAAAACTCATTTCATGAAATTACTTGTAGTCATCATTATATAAGCACCCTAGAGCAGGATTCCTCATCAAAGCATATAGAATATACAGGGAATAATGGTTCATTTAGTGGAGGTGGAGCTACTGGCTCTTGGGATAATACTAATAACGATACATCTTCAAGCTCTGATGGTAGTAGCTCGAATGACTAGTTAATTCTACAAATGAACTATATATGTTTATTGATTATAAGAATACTTTTTTGTTAGGGTTGTTTTTTTGAAGAAGGGTAGTAGAGATGATGAAAAAAATTACTTATTTAGCTTTAACGCTGGTAGCTACAGGATTAACTGCTTGTGCAAACTCTCCAGAAAATGGAGTATCCAATAATACTAATATGGGTCAGGCTCAGTGTCTTCCGGCAGAAGCTAAAAAACTGGTTGGACATACTGGTTTAAGTGATGAGCAAATTAAACAGAAAACTGGTTCTAAAATTGTTCGCACTCTCACTCCTAATCAGCCAGCTACGATGGACTATCGTATTGAGCGCATTACAGTAATTATAGATCCTGTAACTAACCAGATTAAAGATGCTTCATGTGGTTAAAGAGTTTAAATCATAATTACAATATAGTTACATCTTGTGGGTAGTATGTTTTTTGATTAAAAAAGAGTCTACTACAGAGATGAAGATTTATTAAGTTTACTCTATGAATATGCAAAAAAAGCTTGTCATTTGACAAGCTTTTTTTATATACATCCTTTTACATGAGGTACAGAAAGTAAGAGAAAATGGGTTGGAAGGCTACATATTAAGATGATAGTTTTATATTCAGTCAGTTAAATAATTTGAGGTGAGCAATGAAATTGTTGACTTTATTTGGTATGAGTATGGCAGTTAGCTATTGCTATAAAAATTTAAAACATAATAAGCTAAACTTTTCACAAGCTAATTTTGATGAAACTATTAAACAGTTTATATTAAGGGATTTTCATAGTTAAAGTAACTAATAAAACTCATATATGAATACAATTTAAAAAGCTCATTGAAAGATGAGCTTTTTAATTATCTATAATATATTAATATGATAATGCTAAAAAAGACATCTAAATTTATAGCTTATTATTCATTTTTTAATTCAAGGGACTTGGGACCTGTTTCTTAGTTGAAAATAGTTTAATATCCATTGAGTAATTAAAGTCACTTTTAGTTTTTTTCAATCCAGAAATTAGGCTGTATAAAGTTAAATCAAGATGTATTAAAAAACCATAAAATTTTTAATTAATTCTAGTTAAAACAATGAACTTTCAATATATATTTGAATCTAATAAAGAGTAAATTCATCTTTTAGTCATAAAAATAGAAGAAAATTGAGTCTTAACTTTTTGAGTAGCTCAATTATGCCAAATATCCATGTTAAAAATCTAGACAATATGCTTGCTAGAATTAAGGAAGAAAATCAGTCGCCAGAAAAAATATTGATTGGTTATAAGGCTTATGGGGAATTAATGAATGATAGAGCCTTTTTTGAAGAAGTAGCAGGCTCTGCTATAGACCCTAATAAAAGAAGATATAAAAAGATTAAAATTAAAGTTACTCAAGATGAGTATCAGATTGAAGTAAAGTGTAAGAACTAAAGCGACTTATTTGGGATAACTTCACACCCAGGCAGCAAGCAAAGTCGGGATCAGGCATTAGATAGTACTTATATGGGGATGAGGTATAGCATCAGACAATGCACTGGAAGGCTATTACTGGCAGATCTTGGGGGGCAGACTGTTTTTATGTTTCCAAGCGCGTCAAGGTCAAGCGAATATTAATCTTTGTATGGAACTCAACAAATCATTCTGAAAAAACATTAGCTTTAATTTTTAATTTTATATATAAAATCGCTGAGGTTTTCAGACAAACTGAAATGAAGCCTGTGTGATAACAGGCTTTTATAGAGCTAGACCTTAATTTCTTGATACTTGCTTATCCATGGTTGAGCCTGTTCTAACTGAGTAGCCAATTGGAAGAGGAGGTCTTCACGGGCAAACGGTGCAATAAATTGAGAACCTAGTGGGAGATTTTCCTTGTTCCAATATAGTGGAACTGACATTGCTGGAAGTCCGGTAATATTTGCCAGCTGGGTAAAGGGTACCCATTTCAGATTTTCACGAATAATTTGTTCGACCAGTTTTCCGCGTGCAAGATAATGTGCTTTACCTAACTTAATTAACATTTTCAGGATCGGTTTTTGCCAGCTTGGTGTGGTAACCTCTCCATTTCTAGGGGCTACTGAAGCAGTAGCTGGTATTAAATAAAGATCATACTGATTAAAAAAATAATTCATTTGTCTGACATAACCGCCCCAGTTATTGAGATTATGAATATACTCATTAGCACTAGTTTGTGCTCCGAAGGCAGCCAAGGCTAGAGAATCCAGTTCAAAATCCTGATCTTTAGCATGAGTCTGCTGCTTGATCTGTGCCAACATATAAGAGAACTGGCTAAACCATGTCGTAATAAAATCTTTGGCTAAGGCCATACCATCGATTGCGGGCTGGTCTTCTATAACAATATGCCCTAAAGACTCTAAAATTTTAGCAGTATGCTGAATTGCATTAACAGCATCTTTAGAAACTGGTGTACCAATAGGTGAAACAGTAGAAAAAGCTATTTTTAATTGCTTGGGTGGCTGCTGAATAACTTCACTATAAGGCTGTAAAGGAGCCTCAATTTTAAAGAGCGAGCTAGATTCAAATCCTTGTGTTGCATCAAGCATAGCTGCACTATCTCGTACTGTTCGTGTCAGAACATGCTGCATAGCTGCGCCGTGCATGGCCTCACTCATACCAGGGCCCCATGGCGTACGACCACGACTAGGTTTAAGTCCGAACAAACCACAATAGGATGCAGGAATCCGGATAGAACCTCCACCATCTCCTGCACCTGCTACCGGTACAATACCTGCTGCTACAGCTGAGGCAGAACCACCAGAAGAACCGCCACTGTTGTGTTTTAAATGCCATGGGTTAGCACAGCTCCCCCATGCATCTGGTTCAGTAATTCCTTTGATACCAAATTCAGGTGTATTGGTGCGGCCTAATGTAATAATACCTGTATTCTCCCAGCGATTTACAATCTCCGCATTAAACTCGGGAATGTAGGGGAGCTTTTTTAATGCCTGACAGCCATAACTGGTCGGTATGCCTTTGTATTCTTGAAACAGGTCTTTTACTAAAAAAGGTACACCGGCAAATGGACCATTTAAATCCAGTTTTGTCCGCTTTTGAGCATACTCATACATAGGAATAATAATTGCATTGAGCTCAGGGTTTGCAATTTCTACGCGTTGTATAGCAAGTTCTAAAAGTTCGGAAGCCTGTACCTGTTTATTCTTAACAAGATGAGCTAGTCCCAAGCCATCATATTGCATATATTCTTGAATTTTCATTATTTAAATATTTCCTATGTATTTTTATATCTTTGATCTTTTATTTCTGGGATGTACACGTATATTATGATACGGAGCAATTTAGCTTAGCTGATTTTTATAATATTACCTAATTGTAAAACCCCTCTGCAATAAATCAAGAGTGAAGATAAATATTGTTTTATAACGTTATTCAAACAAGTTTTTTTACAAATTTATGCTAACTTAAATTTTATGGGGACAAGGTTAAAAAATTCATGAAAAAACTATATCTTACAGCTCTTATTACACTTTGTTCAGGTTGGGTATGGGCAGAACAGCAACCAGTATCAACATCTTCTGCGCAAACTGAAGCCCAGTCAGAAAAATTATCTGCTAATACGATCCGTATTTTTACTCGTCCTGAAATTATGGGTCTATGGGGCATGGAAATTCCTAACAATAAAAAATGTGTAGAATATTATAATTTTCGAAATGACAATGAAGTAATGATTAAAAGTGGTCAAGAGTGGTCGTATGCACTTTATGATTATCAACCTTCAGATGACTTAAAAGACAAGTTGCCTGCGTTAATCATGCAGGTAAGATACGATAATAATCAGACGGATTGCTCTGGTCGACGAGAAGACCAGACGGGTGAGATTTCTCAGTACTTTGTCCAATGGAAAAATACTCATACGATCAATTTTTGTGCTACAGAAAAAGGGCAGGAGTGTTTTGCTACATTAAAGCGAATTTTGCCTTAAACTTCTTTGTACTATTTAACTTTAGTTTTCATAAACCATAAAAAATCAGGTAATAAAAAGCCTCTTGAATCAAGAAGCTTTTTTATCATGATACATCACTAGCTGGCTTTGGTGGCCTCTTGCTGACCTTCAAGCTGTTTAAGTAAATGCTTTTCCAGATAGTGAATATCCATAGCTTGGCTACAGAAATTCTTATCTTGTAAAATAAGATCTTTATGCAATGGAATATTGGTTTTAATTCCAGAAAGAATCATTTCATCTAGTGCCTGTTTCATCCGGGCAATTGCAGTTTCACGATCTTTACCGTGTGAAATCAGCTTGGCAATCATAGAGTCATAATAAGGTGGAATACTGTAGCCTGGATATATGTGTGAATCTAAGCGGATACCTGCGCCACCTGGAGCATAAAATTGCTCGATTTTACCTGGTGACGGCATAAAGGTTGAAGGATCTTCTGCATTGATTCGACATTCGATTGCATGGCCGCGTACTTTAATATCTTCCTGTTGAAGATCAAGCCCGATACCTGCTGCAATACGCAACTGCTGTTCAATAATATCTACACCCGTTACCATTTCAGTCACCGGATGTTCAACCTGAACTCGCGTATTCATTTCAATAAAGAAGAACTCACCATCTTCAAATAAAAACTCGAATGTTCCTGCGCCACGGTATTGCATTAATTTGCAAGCATTCACACATGCTTCAAGAATATCTGCACGTGCCTGTTCTGGCAGAAATGGTGCAGGTGCTTCTTCTAGAACTTTCTGATGACGGCGCTGTAAAGAGCAGTCACGGTCATAAAGATGAATGGCATGACCATTGCCATCACCCAAAATCTGAACTTCTACATGACGAGGTTTTTGCAGAAAACGCTCCATATAAACCGTGTCATCACCAAACCACATTTCAGCATCACGCTGGGCAGCTTGGACAGATTCAAGCAGAGTGTCTACACGCTCGACAATACGCATACCACGGCCACCACCGCCTGAGGCAGCTTTAACAATCAGCGGAAAACCGATTTCTTTTGCTTCAGCAAGAGCATTATTGGTCGTTACAGCATGAGCTGAACCAGGTACGGTCGGTACACCAGATTTTTTCATCGCCATGATTGCTGAAACTTTATTACCCATCAGGCGAATATGTTCAGGACGTGGACCAATAAAGATGAATCCTGAACTTTCTACGATTTCTGCAAATTCAGCATTTTCAGATAAAAAACCATAACCCGGATGAATTGCATCTGCACCGGTAATCTCTGCTGCTGTAATAATAGCCGGAATATTTAGATAGCTTTCACTGCTGGTACCAGGCCCTATACATACTGCTTCATCACAAAAGCGTAGATGCATCAGATCCTTGTCGGCATCGGAATAAATACCAACGGTTTTAATTCCTAAAGTTTTACAAGCCCGGGTGATGCGCAAGGCAATCTCACCTCGGTTTGCAATTAAAACTTTCTGCAACATATGAATCCCCGGGTATTAAGCGCGATAGCGGAATAATGGTTGACCAAACTGGATGACTTCACCATTTTTGACCAGAATTTCTTCAATTACACCGCTTTGAGTGGCTTCAATCGGATTCATGATTTTCATTGCTTCAATAATACCTAACGTATCACCGGCAGAAACAGTCTGGCCAATTTTAACAAATGGCGCTTCACCTGGGCTTGGTGCGGCATAGAACACGCCGACCATTGGAGACGTTTCTACTGCACCACGTGGTGCTTTAGCTGCAGGGGCTGATGCAGCAGGAGTTGGCATCGCAGGAGTAGCCGCCGCTGCAACGACCGGCATACGGCGTGTCAGGGCGATAGACTGATCGCCTTCTTTGACTTCAATCGCCTGCAGGTCGGATTCAATCATCAAGTCGATGAGTTTCTTGATTTTGCGGATATCCATGGATGAGTCTTCCTAATTATGATTGGTGAGAAGAGGGTTTAATTTTTTCGATCGCATAGTCCAGAGCAAAATGATAGCCTTTTGCTCCTAAACCACAGATCACACCGACTGCTTTGTCGGATAAATAAGAATGATGACGAAAAGTTTCGCGGGCATGCACATTAGAAAGATGGACTTCAATATAAGGAAGCGCAACGCCAAGCAAGGCATCGCGTAAAGCTACTGAAGTGTGCGTCAGTGCAGCAGGGTTGATAATAATAAACTGTGTACCATCATCTTGAGCCTGATGAATCCGGTCAACAATTGCACCTTCCCAATTGCTTTGAAAAGTATTTAGAGAAAATTCTGCTTTTTGAGCATGTGAAATCAGACTTTGATTGATATCCTGAAGGCTAAGACGACCATATACTTCCGGTTCACGTTTACCTAGCAAATTTAAATTCGGTCCATGAATAACCAAAATGGTTGAACTCATCCAGCCTGCTCCAATATCAAAAATATATGCATTCTTTGCAAGATGTCAGCAAAGTTTGCGTATTATGGCATATTATTCTGCAAATTCTTTATAATTTGTATTAATTGAAACAGAAGATCAATGCCAAAATTAAGCTATATATTGAAAACTTTGCAGGGAATTGGCAATGTTAAAAAATGACAAATTTAGAATTTTTTTAAATTTTAACAGATCTCATGAACTGGCTAGATGTATTAAAATTTTCAGTAATGAGTTAAAAGTTTACTTATTTACTCTTATAAAATATTTTTATTTACAAATTTTATCATTAAGTTTTCTGTAAATATTTTTTTATAGATTTAAAAATTATTACATAAATTTTTAAATATAATTAAATGTTTGATTTATACGGAAATTCGAGGATTCTATTTTTTAATTTAATATCTTAACTGAATGATAAATAAAAAATTTATTTTTAATAATATATGATTAAACTATTGAAATTAAATAAATATTTTTAAAAAGAAGAGGATTTTAACGAGAGTCCTATTAAAGAAGGTTTGCATACATAAAGTTGGGTTTTTCTTCATTTACTCATGAATCTACTTAAAAATTTTTAATTGAAAAATTTACTAAAGGTGAATTTATAGTTATTAAGTAGCCAATAGATCTAAAGGAAATAAATAGGAGATTTACTTAATCTAAATAAATTTTCAGTAAAAATATATAGTATAAATATCATACAGCAAGTTGACCTTTTTGTTCATACTAGCTGGAACTTGATCTCATCCCAGTCTGAGTATTCAGCAAGTCATATTGGCAAAATCTTAATTACCAGTAAGTTTTCCTGTTTATATCTTGAGCAAAAGAAGAGGAAACAAGAAGTTATTCTATTTTAATTGGCTTCATCTTGCTCATTTCCTATTTAAAATACTTTTAAAGGCAGTTAGCAGGTTTAGGAATACCAGCAAGACGGCTCAAGTGCCGAGCAACTAGACCGGTATTAAATTTTTCCTGTAAAAGGGCATTATCAATTAATGGATCATCCAGAGTCTTGATCAGATACTTAATTAGCGGGCGGGTGGCAGGAGAATGCCCATACTGATGGTAAAACTGACGTACGGCTTGTAAGACTCTGAAGTGCCAAGGAGTTAATTCAAGCTCCAGTGATTTTGCCAGTTGCTGAGCAACCTTTTCATTCCACAACGTATAATCGACCAGATGGCCGTCCTGATCCAGTTTAAGATTCATAAAAATAGCCTAAGTATTATTTCAAGCGAATACAACGATTGAATTGCAAAATAATATCTGCAAATTTTAAATAATCAATTTGATCAATAAAATCAGGGAGTTCTTCTATTAAAAGTTCTGTATCAGTTCTTAATATGAAAAGGGAGGTACACTCTTTTAACCACTCGACAGAAAAATACAGCACTGCTTCACCCATAAGGACTATGGTATCTTCAGGACTATAAATTTTCTCTAATTTGCTTAATGCCTGAGGAGTGGAGGAGTAATCTGACTGTACAAGAAAAAGGGTTTTATCTGTCATATATATTACTCGTGAAAATTACCAATACAGAACATGATCAAAAGAGCGAATTAATTCGGCATCAAACTTTACAATTTGAATTTCCTGCTGAGTATTTTTTACAAAAGAAGAGTTTTGGTCTTCTTCCTCTATAAGTACAGGTGTTAAATCATAAAATTCAAAACTATCTAACAGATTTGATGCAATCTTGAAGGCATAGCGTAACTGGTCAAATTCTAATTTGGAGCGTAATAGAGTGAGAGCTGCATCTTGCAGTAACACTTTGACTTGACAGCCAAAAGTCGCCAAAACCATTGTGGCTGAAAGGCTTTCATGTATCTGTAAACTACCAAGGTTAGGCTGGGTTAATATAACAAGTACAGTTCTCACACAATTCACCTTTTAAAAGCAACAATCTATTGAAAATAACAACTTAGAATTGAATTAAACGTTGAGCAGACTGTACGGCATCTGCCAGTTCACCTAATCCAACCAGTTCAAATCCCTGAGCAAGGTTGTATTGACTGATCTGATGACGCTGTGCATTCTGCTCATCAGTAATGCCACGTGCTAGTGCTGCACTGACACATACCGGTAAGCGAATATTTAGTTTTTGCCACTCGTGAGTCAAACTGCGCTGATCATCTGGTAACCATTGCAAGCTATTGGCTACCATTACACCATCTTGGTAAAAAAATACACGAAAGTTTTCATCTTTAGTTTTTAAGGCCTGAGCAAGACCAAGTGCATGCCAGGCATATATTGAAGTCGGAGCAGAGGTAATTAGTAGTAGGGTACTCATTAAATATTCATTCGGTTTAGATCAGTGATTTGTTTCGATCAGGGTTATGACGGAGCAATACGCATCATCATTTAAGGGTAGTATACAATGATTTTAGGTGACATACTTCCAATTTTAGACAGAAATTAAAAATTAATTAAAACTTAAATCATAAAAAACAATGTATTAAGGCAAAGTGGTCAAGCAATAGAATAACTAAATCCAAGATTTATCTGCACAAAATCCCCTCTATTTCCTTTCATTTTTTAACTTTATCGCTAGAATAAAAAGTAATCTGCACCAAATCTGCACCAAGAAATGAAACTACCAAAACCCATCCAACGCGGGTCAAGTTGGCGCATTACTGTGACTTTCCAAAAAAAACGCTATTCAGTCACTAGAGACTCTGCAAAAGAATGTGAGATTTGGGCGATGGATAAATTGTCCGAGCTCCGGTCCGGTAAAAAAGCAATCGAACAGGGTGAAAAGCCTAAATATCTTTTTAGAGATTTATGCGCAAAATATTATCAAGAACATGGTCGGCATATGCGATCTGCACGAACCATCAATTTCAAGATTAAAAACCTTGATCGTATTGCGCCAAACTTGGCAGACAAGTCTATTTATGATTTTAAACCTGCTGATATTGCAGAGTGGCGGAACAACAGAAAAAAAGAAGTTAAGGTGGCAACGCTTAGAAATGAACACGCAATTTATTCAGCCGTGTTCACATATGCCATGAAAGAACTATTTTTGATTGAATCTAATGTATGGCATTCGGTTACGATGCCAGGTAAGGAAAAATCAAGAAGTCAGCGGATCACAGAAGAAGATCAAGCTTTGATGCTTAAATCATTAAGCTGGGATGGAACCACGACACCTGAAATATCACGCCACTATGTTGCATGGGCCTTTCTATTCGCTTTGGAAACAGCAATGCGTCAGGGTGAAATCCTTGCCATGAAAAGACAAGACATTAAAGAAGGTTTTGTGCATTTACCCGTAACGAAAAACGGTGACTCCCGAAACGTACCGTTATCTAAAGAAGCGAAGCGGCTCTTAGCATTACTCCCGAAAACCAATAAGCAGCTTGTACCACTCGATAAGGACAGATTCTGTGCAACATGGATGCGAGCCAAGAAAAGAGCAGGGCTACCGCATATTAATTTCCATGATTCAAGACATGAAGCAATTACAAGAATGGTAAAGGTTCGGAAATTGCCAGTTGAAGTATTAGCCAAGATCACTGGCCATAAAACTATCTCGATGCTGGTGAACACTTACTATAATCCTGACGCTCAAGACTTGGTAGAAATGTTTAATGACAGTGAGAGCTAATTAGCTCTCGGCCTGCCTCTTTTTACTTTTGTGGTGAGCATATCGTGTGCAAGACGCGGATGGTATAAAGCCTTGCCTTGTGTGCCCTGGTTGATCGATACAAGCTTGTCCCTGATAGTTGTCACAGATAAGTTGTATTTTTGAGCCAGGTACGAAGCAGAAACCAACTCCACTTCGACTTCTTTTAACTCCTTCACTATTGCACCGCCGATTTGCTGGCCCAGCATGATTTGCGGAGGTCGCTCAGCTTCAACAATGATGGTATAGCGAGCCATTTAAGTCACCTCCTTTACCTTAGCTTGACTTAACTTCTCCATGTGGCCTCCTTAAATTTTGCATTAGTCAGCAGTGCTTCAATTTCAAACAGGCCTACATTGGTAAAGATATGATCCATCTTGCAGCCAATGACAGTCAGGGTGCGGGTGATAGATGAGTATGTGTATTTCATAGTGATACCGCCGTATATCTATTATGGAATTTGCCACCCCGAAGGGCGACATGGCCCTTATTCACTGATCTCTGCGTAGCGACGGTCATAAGCTTCATTGATCCGCGCCGTATCATCGTCTGGAAGGCTATTAATTGCCGGATCACTCATGATGTCATTCAGACGGTCTACACTTTGGGCAGCATCAATATGGGCTATATAGGAATCCACCAGACTTACCGCATCAGCGAAAATATCCTGCTGTGACAGCACTTCTTTGCGCTGTGCGTAGAGACTCAACAGGTCGTTATAATCTTCCACTGTCATTTTGGCCTTATGGTTTTTAATACTCTGAGCTGTTTCAGTCTCTAGCTGATGCACATCCTGAGTATCTGCAATCATTCGTTCCAGTCCTGCCCGGGTAGAAGTGCTCTTGATCTTGTCTAATGGTGCCTGTCCTTGCTGATAAACACCTTCCTCATCAAGACGCTGTTTGACGTAAGCCAATAAGTAATTTCTATCGACCTCAGTTAATTTGGTCTCCTTCTCGATCTGACTTTTTAAACCATTAATAGAGCTAGCTTGAACGGTACTGGTGAGCGTCTTCATATAGCTCTTTTTAATTTCAGCAGATTTGTTTACATCGACCTGAGCAGTTTCTGATGTTTTATTTTGCTGGATTAAGTTCTCAGCTTCTTGCTGTAGCTGTTTAAGATCTTCCACAGTCAACTCTGCCTCTACGACCTCATTCTCTGTAGAATTCTGGACATTTTCAGCTTCAACAACTTTTGGCTGTTTACGTGCACGTGGTTTCTTTTCTTCCTGAACTGGCTGTTGCTCGACTTGCTGTTGTACAGGTGCTTCTTTAACGACATTGGCCTTAAGGTCAGAGGTAGTCACCGGTGAGGTCTGCTGTACTGGTTCTGGTGTCACATCAATAATAGCGTCCTGTTCTTCTTCCTGAGTCCGGATACCCATTAACACTTCTGGTGCGTAGATCCGGCCAAAGAATGAGGCAGCACGATAACGCAGCATCTGTTCAGGCATGGTTTGCCATTTAGATCCGTTCTTTTGATACCAGCCTTCTTTTACTGCCATTTCCATTGAGATTTCAGCAGATTCAAGGCGCTCACCTGTAGCTGTTTCAATGGCCCATGCTTTACAGGTGATATTGCGTAGCTTGACAGTATGGACTTTTTCTTCTGGCAGACTCTTGCGGGCGCGCTCATTCCACTTCCATTCCTTGGTGGTGTAGGTCACTTCCACTTCACCACGGTCTTGCATTTCAAAGCGCAGCGGTGAGTACTTGCCAGAGGTATTAATTGCCCCGATCACGAATTGTGATGACCAGGCTGGACGACCTTCGACAATATAAAGGTTCTGCATAATCATCAGCGGATCGGCACCCATGCGGTTTGCCATATTCAGGGCAATGACACAGTTGACCAGACCATTCGGGTTAGGTTCACTACGGTACAGCCAGTTTCCATTCTGGTCTTTACCGTCTTTGATCTTTAGCGTATCGCGGTAAACTTCCGGTACCATGGTTGAGGCGGCAAGCATTTTGGCAATACGTTGTGCCAGTTCAAAACCTTCTAGTGAAGTCAAGCTGACTTCTACGGGTCTAGGTGCTGCTACAGCAGTCTGACGTGAGGTACGGATCTGTTCAGCAGTCATTACTTGAGAAGTCATTGTTTTAATCCTTATAAAAATTATTTTCGAAATTTGCAGGTGTGATAAACAGGGCAGTATTTGTCGTGGCACATCATTGATTTTGAGTTGCCGTAAAATACGCCGTGCTTAATGAGTTTTGCTGCGTGGTGCAGTAGTCCAGGTTCTTCTTCGGTACCTAGAAGTACCTCTGCAGGTGAGTCGATTTCACCGATACCGACGTGCTGACCTTTATCTGTTTTTCCGGTAGTCAGGCCGTAGATACGGGCAGGGGCCAGCACCGGTTCTTGCAGTGCATGACTGGCCAATACGGTATAAATCCCCATTTGTGGTGCATGGCCTACGGTTTTGACTGTACCGTCTGAAGCCACAGCATTCTTGCCAGATTTAAGGTCACCAATACCCAGTTCACCCTCATTATTTTCATAGATGCGGTCAATGGTGCCTGTAAGCTCAATGCCCAGATCAGCAAGGATGAGAGATTCACAGCGCACTTCCACACCTATAAATTTTTGGGTTGGCGCAATATGAGTGATGTACTTTTGCATTAATGAATGACCAATTGCCTCAGCAGCATTTTGGTCCAGGTCAGACCAATCTACCTCTTCACCTGGCTGCCAGATCTGGTGATGCAGGATCTCGCGGCATTCTTCCAGGGTGACGTCTTCTCCGATCAGGTTCAGATAGTCCCACTGGGTCACTGCTTCATGAACTGCTGTACCTAAGCGCGTACGTGCACCGGCTGGAGTGCGTTTGTTTAAAAGATTCCTGGCTTCCCAGCGTGCCGGACAGTCGAACAGGTCGGACAGGGAGCTGGCCCGGATTGGAATAACTTTGTCTGGATTTATGGCTGCATTCATTAACGCGCCTCCACAACCTGAACTAAAGCAGAATCAGTTTTAGAGAACTTCGCGTTATAGGTATGGGCTTGGACTGCCTGAGTTTCAGCTTCATTCGCACAGCTACGCAGCATGCATACCAG
Organism: Acinetobacter sp. FL; assembly: GCF_040744925.1. Classification (NCBI taxonomy): domain Bacteria; kingdom Pseudomonadati; phylum Pseudomonadota; class Gammaproteobacteria; order Moraxellales; family Moraxellaceae; genus Acinetobacter; species Acinetobacter sp. FL. The sequence continues at coordinate 1,356,328 of NZ_CP160437.1, forward strand.
TGCAAAGACTGAACTGGCAATGAGTAAAATGGCGCAGATGTTAGAGAAGACCGAACCGGGCTTGCTTTGCATTTCTTCAGCCGTCGGTTCTTGAAAAAGAATTTGAGTGGTTTGACTCTTTGGGTGATGTTGTTTCATAATTCACTTACTCACAGTAGTAGTGTGGGTCATGCCTCAGGTTGGTGGAACAACGCTGGGGTTTTTTATTATCTGTGAGATGTATATTACCTAAAAGGTAATATAATGCAAGAGCTAAATTACCTTTATTATTACCAAAAAAGGTTTTTTAATTTTTATAGTAGAAGAAAATACCCATAGGACAGGCTTCTTTGAAGATTGAGATTAACAACTCATTCGATTTTTTACTTTGTAGAAATTTAAGATAGACAGTAAAGTAATAGAAGCAAATTTTTCTCATAATAATTATTAATTTTTTATAGGCAGTAAGTAATGATTTATATTTATACGAAAACTAGTTTAATAGGTTATAAATTCTAGCTAGAACTAGAGTTGAGTTAATTCATATTGTACTATTCTAACGTGTAAAATGCCGTGTTATGGCAAGCTAAGGATGATAATGAAAGCTGTTTCACTTTTTTCTGGTTGTGGTGGGTCGGATGCTGGTCTTGTTAAGGCCGGTTTCGAAATTGTCATGGCAAATGATATATTGCCCTATGCTAAAGAGGTTTATGAGGCCAACCATCCTGAAACAGACTATATTTTAAAAAATATTAAGCTCATTGAAAAATTTCCTCAAGCAGATATTCTTGCAGGTTGTTACCCTTGTCAAGGCTTTAGTCAAGGAGGGACGCGTCAAGCGGATAATAAACTTAATCATTTGTACAAAGAATTCGCTCGCGCCCTTAACATTATTAAACCTAAAGGATTTATTGTTGAAAATGTTTCAGGTATGACAACTAAAACTTTTCAACATCTATTACAAGACCAAATTAAAATATTTTCTGAAGCAGGTTATAAAGTTAAATATCAAGTTTTGAATGCATCTGATTATGGAGCTGCACAAGAACGGAAAAGAATATTCATTGTAGGTACTCGTAATGATTTAGAGATTAACTTTGATTTTCCATTACCATCTCATGGTATAGATGGTCAGTCGAAGATTACGATTCGAGAGGCATTACATGGATTACCTTTATGGCCAGATGAAAACGAATACTATAATGTAGATTTTCATTGGTATTACATGTCTCGTAATCGAAAAAGAAATTGGGATGAAACATCAAGAACTATGGTAAGTAGCGCAAGGCATATGCTTTTGCATCCTATTAGTCCTGATATGATAAAAGTAGCTGATGATCATTGGGAGTTCGTGTCAAAAGCCCCTGCGCGTCGTTTCACATATAAAGAAGCTGCACGACTTCAAGGCTTCGGAGATTTAATTTTTCCGAGAGAACAAGAAGTAAGTATTGAAAATAAATATAAGGTGGTGGGGAATGCTGTACCACCACCACTATTTGAAGTTATTGCTAAAAGACTCAAGTCTTTTCTATAATACCCTCCGTTGCTGGAGTTAATTTAGAGCGGGCTTGAGTATTTGCTTATTGAACTTCATTTCTTAGAGCCTCATAAAAAAAGGACGCCTTGAATTTTTCTCCATGAGGTGTTGAGTTTGAAATTAGCTCAATTAATTCTGAGTTGAATTCTTGCTGAAGGTTATCAAACTTATTGTAGAGACTAGATAAACTAATACGATCAAATATCCACCCAGCACTGGTTGAAATTTTATGCATTTCCCCATCAGTTAATATAAAAGGAATACTCATCATTTTAATTGGGGATACAAAGGTAAACGGTCTAAAGTAGCTCTCTAGTTTTCGGATATCTATATCATTATATTTTTGTTTATAATCCTGACCACAAGCACATTGTCCCAATAGAAATAAATGAGAATGTGATCTATTATCCGGACGTTTAATCCAAATGATTTGATCTATTCCTAAATCTTTTTGGTATTTTAAGTCATCTACATTATACTCAAGTAAATTAACATTCATTTCATGGGTTAATTTCAATTGAGATTTAAGAGCTTGCATCGCGGTTTCAATATTTGAATTATCATCTCGAGGGAATCCAAAATGGTAAAAATTAGAAAACTCACCCAAAGAATTTTTTATAATTTTTAAAGTTATTCTTTCGAAAAACCTAGCCATTTTTTGATTGTGAGCTTCTTCTCCCTTTCTTGCTTTAAGTTTTGAGTTAGATAAAATTAGACAAAATATATAAAATATATTTTTAGAATCTATTTTTATTTTAAGACTAGAACTTTCTAGTGTGAATGGATAAGCATCATTTAATAAATTTAAACGGTTATTAATTTCAGTAGATACATCTGAGCTCATGCTGTCTAGCTCAGCATCCCTAACAGTCCAAGATGAAGCAATATCATCTATAAGGTCGATGGAGTCTAAGGCAGATGCATGTTTATCATCAACAATCCCGGCATCTACGGGAGCATAGGAATTAAATACAGCCTCAAGTTCAGTTTGGTCTGCATCTTCAATAGTTTTAGGATTCAACATAAATTACCTTATAAATCAAAATCACTAGAACTTTTTGTTTGAATTTCAGTAAATTGTTTTTTAATATTTTTTAAAATATTGTTGATATGTACTAGCCTTGGTTCACTAATCTTTATTGTATCTGTTGTTATTTTTTCTGGCTCAGCCGTGATTCGAAGAAACCCTTCTGAAAGAAGCTCAATACTATCAAATAAGATATTTTCAAGACGAGTATTAATATCAGTGGTTAAGTTATTTACTTCTTCTAGAGATTTCCATTGTTTTAGATATCTAACTTTTTCAGGACTACCTAAAGCTTCTGCAAATTTTGATAATTCACGTGAGTCATTTAATAAAGCATCTTTTCCTTTTGAGCTATTACCAAACATTGCATCAATAACAAAAACAGCATCATCTAATTTGTTTTCAGGTATAGGGTTAGGGTTTGGTTTATCATCTTCATTAAAAAAATCTAACTCAAGATAACTCTTGGCTGTATTATAATTGAATAAAGTATAAACCCATGAAAAAGGATAGCTAACATTACTGCCACGCCCTTTTCTTAATGTATTGTTGCGATTAAACTTATTTTCTTGCTCTAATTGAGTCATAAAATTATAACCAGATAACAGACTCTTGATAGTTCCGCTTTTATCTCCCGTCATTGTGGAAATATCTTTAATTGAAATTCCTTGATTGGTAATGGTTTCGTAAATCCATCGTGCTTTAGCAAATGAGTCCCAATCTTTAGTCGAAACGATATGCCTAATACCCAAATAGGCACTAATTTTTTTAGAATCCTCATTTTCATCAAAAACTACTACTGGTAGTTTCGAAACATTCGGAGAGCCTTGTTCTTTATGCAAGTCGATATAATATTTAAAGTTTTTTGCATGCTCTTTGGCTCGTGGGTCGTTGGTTAGTATTAAACAAGTTGCAAGACGCCTATTACCCTCAATGACAAAAAGTTGACCATTTCGCTTTTGGCAAACTAATGGTTCTGCATCAAAGTATCCATTAAATGCTATCGAGCTAAGAAGGTCATCAATCCCAAATTGTTCAATAATGAGAGAAATAATTTTATCTTGTGTAATGGTATTTTCAGCTGACTCACCCAATCTTGGATTTAATGGATCTAAGAAAAGTTCTGAAACAGGTATGCGAGTAATTTTTTTTTCGTCCATTTTCATATAAGCTCCCGTTTAATTAAATATTGAGTAATTGTTTAATTTCATTTGCTGGAAATCAAAATCCACGCATCACTGGACTGCCTCAAAGGTTCTATGCAGGATTTTTAAACATCTCGATACAATCCAACCACTTTCCCAACCAGCTTACAGCCATCTACCAATGGCATTGTCTTTTCTGGCCAGTCAGGGTTTAACGGCTGCAAATATATATTGCCGCTTTCTAAGATCAATTTTTTAAATGTTGCTTCTGCATCGCCTTCATAGGCCACTATCACTAGATCCCCAGTCTTTAATTCGTCTGGTTGAAAGTCTGGATTTACATAAATCTTATCGCTAGGTCTAAAGTCGGGAAGCATTGATTCACCAACGACTTCTAATCCATACCCATTCTTTCCGCATTTTGGGTTAGGTGGTAGCCATTCATCAAATTGAGTTTCAACCGGCACAGACTCGACAGAGGTCCAAGATCCAGCTTGTACCCAAGAGATCACAGGAACTAGGCGGTCAGTCAGCGGAATAGGAGCAGAGACATTGGAATATAAACTATGAGTCTCTTCATTATAATTGTGCAGAATATCTAACCATCCATGAGGCTTTCCAAAAGCATCTTCAATTTCGCGAGCGACTTTATTCCCAATACCCTTAATTGGATTGGTGCCAGCAAATTGACTCGCTTGAGACTGACTCTTACCTATTTTCTCAGCAAAATTAGAAACACCACCAATCTGATCAACTAAGTAGCGAGTGTTCTGATAACGGATTGTTCTGCTATCCATGGTATAGAAGGCCTATCAATTAAGTAATAAATCACCTTAAAGGTGATTTTTTCATATTTATAAATTCTACGATTATCACCAGAAAGGTAAACAAGAAAAAAGGTTGTATTTATAATACCTAAAAGGTAATATTTAATTTGGTATATGAGGAAGCATGTATGACCTTTAGAGAGTTTATTTATCGGCTTAGTCCTGACGAGCTGGAGCAATATGCTAAAGCTGCTGGAACTACAGTGAGTTACATAAAAACTCATCTTTACTATGGATACAAAGAACCCCGAAAAAAGCTTCGTAAGGCTTTAGCAGAAGCCAGTAAAGGTAAGGTTTGTGAGTCTGAAATATTACAGCATTTTGGGTTATATCCATGCTCTGTATCGAACAATCTAAATGGTAATGAAAATACAATTTAAGAAATACGTTTTTAGGAAGGTTGAATGAACATAACAGATGCAGCTTATAACACAGTTCATGACTACAAAGGCGGAGCAAACAGCCTTGCATCACGCATGGGAATTAAAAGTCCGGCTGTACTCAATAGTAAGGTCAATCCCAATACAGATACTCACCATTTATCTTTGCTAGAAGCTTCGAAACTTATGGCATTAACTGGTGATTACCGCATCTTACAAAGCCTGAATTTCGAGCATGGAAAGGTTTCTCTTGATTTACCCACAATTCCTGAATGTAGAGATACCGCACTCACTGATCTGGTTCTAAGTATTGGAATGAGTGGCGGTGACGTATGCGCTATTTTTAGAGAAATGATGGCAGACGGGCGCATTACTCAGGGCGAAGCAACGGATATGTCCAAAGTCATTCATCAACTACATCTGTTCTTGGCTGAGTTAGATCGCCAGGTTCACTTATGCGTAGAACAAAAAGAAAAAGCCTGACGGTCGAGGTCAGGCTTTGTTCCAAAAATTCAATTCTGAGGAAATGAATATGAATACCAATTTAGCAGAACATATCCTTCATGGCAAATCAGGGCTTAAAGCAGTGCAGGGCAATTTCATTGCAGGTGATGTGGTGGTGTTTGCAAACCGCATTGCGATGGACGGGCTACAAACCGTCAAAGCCCAACAGAGCAGCCATTACTACCTGCTGGAAGGTGAGCAGATTGTGCATGAGCAGGATATACGTCCGGCCACACTCGCTGAACTCAAAGCCAAACGCCGGTTAACTACAGAAGAATTAGCACGGGCGGAGGTGTCATGAGCAGTTTAAAACACCCGCTTATCCGTTATCACGGTGGCAAGTTCCGGATTGCGGATTGGGTTATCTCACATTTTCCCGTCCACAAAACTTATGTTGAGCCATTTGGTGGAGGAGCATCCGTGCTATTTACTAAAGAACCTAGCGCTATTGAGATCTATAACGATTTAGATAATGAAGTTGTGAATTTATTCAAAGTACTTAGAGAACCAGAGCAACGAAGATATTTAGAAGAGAAACTGTATTTAACACCATTTTCTCGTACTGAATTCTATGATGCCTACAATGAAACTGAAGACCCTGTAGAAAAAGCAAGAAGGATGATTATTCGAGCACAGATGGGTTTTGGTTCAGCTGGAGCAACTAAAGGAAAAACTGGTTTTAGAATGGCGGGAGGCCGACAAAAGAATTATGAAATTGCATTATGGGAACGTTATCCAAATCGATTATTGCAGTTTGCTGAGCGTTTAAAACAGGTCCTTATCGAAAACCAACCAGCTGCAAAAGTGATTAATCAGTATGACGATGAAAACACATTATTTTTTGTGGACCCACCGTATGTAAGAAGTACTCGAACATCAAACATGACAGCTTATCGATATGAAATGAGTGATCAGGACCATATCGATTTATTAGATTTATTAAATCAGGTCAAAGGTAAAGTCATTTTATCGGGTTATGACCATGAGATTTACAACTCACGCTTAACACACTGGGTAAAGAAAACTAAAGCTGTACAAGCCTCAGGAAATAGAGGTGGTGTGAGTCGCCAAGAATGTCTTTGGATTTCTCCAAATGCTCAACAAACTGATTTATTTGGAGTAGGCTTATGAGTCTAGATGCAACCAACTGGGCTTGGAGAGTCGGACTGACCGAGAAGAAAGGTGGTAGTCGCATACCGCTGAAACGGCTCATCCTGCTCTCGCTGGCAGACCGTGCCGGTGAAGACCATTGCTGTTACCCCAGCATGCAGCGTCTTGAAAAAGACACCGGTCTTGAACGCAAGACTGTACTCAAGATTATTGCCGAGCTGCTAGAAGACCGGCTGATTATCGATACCGGTGAGCGCAAGGGCAGTACAAGACGGGTAAAAGTCTACCGGTTAAATGGGGTCAATGGACGCGAAACCATGCCAAAAACGGCACCATTACAGGAAAAAAATTTATCTGAAACAGTACCGGAAACGGAACAGTCCCAAAAACGGAATCATTCCGTTAACGGCATGTTGAATAGTGCCAATAACGGGACTTTGAATAGTGCCGTTAACGGGACACAGAATCTCCCAATGAATCTTTCAGAAGAATCTAAAAATAAAAAAGACTGGCTTTGCTTTAAAAAACTTCGTGAAGAAATTTTTCTGGCCGATGACAGCATCAATTTTGACACCCTCATGAACTCGAAGTGGTCTGAGCGGGAAAAGCGGGCCTTTGAAACCTACAACGCTGGCAAGAGCATGAGCTGTGATCTGATGATCTATCACTTTGCTGACTGGCTGATTAACGCCTACCGGACCAAGTATTCAAATCCGCAGCAAGCTGCATCTGTTAAACCGGCAGGTACGGGAAGTCAGTCGAATCAGCTTTCTGAAAAACAGATCCACACCTTCGCCCAGAAGCTCTCACAGCATCCCGAATTCTCAGGGCGTTTTAGCGAACCGGGTGAGTCATACGAAAAACTGGCCGCACGCATCGCCGTGAAACTGGCAGATCCGGTACAGGCGAAGAAATGGGAGCCTTACCTGAAACAGGTAGGATTTAACGGTGTACTAAGAGGAGATGCAGCTTGACTGAAGCAGATCGAACCTACATGCATTTGATGATCTTTAAAATCATGTCTTCACACAAAGGCCGTATCTCTATCAAACAAATTCATACTGCGATTGAACCCAATATGGAAATTTCAATCCGAAGCCTGCAGCGTTATCTAAACGGATTGGTTGAATGGGGATTAGTGGCCAAAGACGGAGAAATACCACAGGGGTCTACGTTAACCGAAACAGCAAAATTACTCTTCTTGGATTTAGCAAAGGGAATTGAGCATTGAAAGCTTATTCAATCGCTGAATATAAAAAGCAATTTGCACCACAGCAGGTAGATAAACCTAAGCAGAAACGCTCCAAATTCAACAATACGCGCATTGAATTGGATGGGATGACATTTGATAGTGTTAAGGAACATCGTCGCTATATCGAGCTTAAGGCGCGAATGCAAAGGGGTGAAATTCAAGATTTAAAATGTCAGGTCAAATTTGAACTGGCACCTAAAGTGAAAATCGCAGGTGAAAAGAAAGCCAAGCCTGCATTGCGGTACTTTGCTGATTTTACTTATTTAGAAAACGGAGTTTTGGTAGTCGAGGATGTGAAATCGGCTATCACGCGGAAATTGGCAAGTTATCGTAACAAAAAACATTTGATGAAGACTGTACACAATATTGACCTCAAGGAGGTTTAGAGTGACTTCGCTATCTAAGATATGCAAGAAATGCGGACAGGAAAAATTGCTCGAAAATTTTGCTCAAAACGCGCAATGCAAAGATGGGCATATTGGTAGTTGCAAAGAATGTGTGCAAAAAAGTTTGAAGAAAAACTGTACATGTATCGTTTGTGGTACGGGGTTTTATGCATCACCAAAACGAATTTCAAATGGCTATGGGAAATACTGCTCAGACTTCTGCAAAAGCTCAGGAAGTCAGAATCCAAGATACATAGTAAATGATGTTAATTGTAAAAGATGTGGAATACCTTTCCACGTCAAACCAAGCCAGCAGAAATCAGGCAAGGGGCGGGCTTATTGCTCGAAAGAGTGCAGATCTCTGGATACTAGGAGTTTGGTCAAGTGCGGGTGGTGTAACTCTGAATTTGAAGTTCAAGCATCCAAAGTGGATAAGCAAAAATATTGTGGAACCGAGTGTTCAAAAAAAGCAGTTTTAAATAATCCGAGACTAGCCCCTAAAAGCACAAAGCTGAATTGTACTTGTAGGACATGTGAAAAACCTTTTTACACAAAACCATCGGAACTTAAAAGGGGTAGAGGGATAGGGACTTATTGCTCTGTTGAGTGTATGACGGGAAGTAGAAAAGCCAAACGAATAGATGGTGTGGTTACGTCTTACTTGGAAGAGATGTTTCTGAATCAGTTAACAGAAAACAACCTCATTAACGGGATGCAAAGAGAGTTTGTTTTTCGCCCAGATAGAAAATGGCGTTTTGATTTTGCATGGCTTAAGGAAATGGTTGCAGTTGAAATTCAGGGTGGGATTTGGCTCGGTAAATCAGGAGGGCATACATCCAAAAAGGGATTTGATAATGACTGCGAAAAAAGGAATGAGGCGGTAATTGATGGGTGGAGAATTTTACATTTTACCGCAGACCAGGTTCGTTCAGGTTATGCGTTAGATGTTATTAAGCGATTATTTCGGTTTAGTACAGAGCAAGTGAAAAGCGGTTTGGCGGTTCGACAGATTGAAAGGTTATTAGGGGGCTTTAAGTGATGAATGCAGCAGTAACAATTATGCAAACAACGGATTGGACACGTTTTAGTACTGAGGACTGGTTCCGTCAATTTGGTGCCTGGATGAATGGCAATACTGAAGTTAAGCGTCTGGTCTATAAAACATTGCCCACACGCAAGTTGAATCAGAAACAACGTGAGCAGCTCATTGCAAAATATATGAATGATGAAAGCTTTAGAGAACCGGTTGTACGCCGTGGAGTGACCTGTCAAATAACCGACAATGAGGCAAGAGCATTTCAACGGATTATTTTAGATATACGGCAGATTGAGAGTGAACCATTACAAGAGTGGATAGATGTTGTATGGCAAATATATATAGAAAATAAAAAGCTGAGAGAGGTCGCTACCATGTTTGATACCTCAACTATCCAGATCCGCCAAGATATAAAATGTGCCTTAGCATTTATACAAGGACGTTACCCCAATTTAAAATCTGAATTACTTCAAAAGTAATTGCATGTGTACACAGGTTATGGCATATTTGTGATAACTTGGCGAATTTGTATATAACCGCCACTAAATAAAGCTCGCTAATGCGAGTTTTTTTACGCTTAAAATAAAATGTAATATAAAAACAGGGAGTATTGAATGTTGATTGGGGTGGGTTTTTTATATAAACCGAGCTCATGTGGTTTCAGTAGAAATTATAGAACATAAGGCAGGTGTCTTTACAGTTCATCTAAAGCTGACTTTAACTAGCTATGAAGCTAAAGGGTATAGAAATATTGATTTCAAGAGTTAGACTAACGCCAAGAATTTAATTGAGAAACTAGCTGGCACTATAAATTTATTGTAAATTTAGAGTGATTTTGAATAAAAAAAATGGAGTCCGCGTTTAGCAACAGACCCCAATAAACTTTAGAATTACTATATAACTTTGTTTAAGATCTTACTTAATTTTTATTTTGTGGTTCATTCGGGGTAGGAGACTTTTCATCTTGCTTCACTTCATCAGGGGTCTGCGGTGAGATTTCCGGAGTAGGCTCAGTTGTATCATTGTCTTTTGTAGCTTTTTCGGAAAAATCTTTAAAATTAGACATTTTAATCTTCTTTATTATGTGAAGGAAATTCATCATGCTCTTTTATATCCACTTACACTAAGGTAGTTGTGAGAGTGGTGTGTGAGGTATGTGTCTTTTACATACGAAACGTATTACTGGCTTAATGATTGCTGAGCTTTATATGAAGTATAAAATTGGTTTTTACAGTATATTTTAAAAATAAGTGGGAAAATTTTTACAGAAAGCTTAAGAAACTATTGAGTATTTTTATTTTAATTAACCCAAAATAAGCCTCCCTTTGAAAAGCTGTGTCTTTAGAGAAAAACAATGCCTAGAAACAACTTTTTACCAGCGCTGGAGCAGGTTTATGACTTTTTACAAGAGCGCCCTGGTTTTAGGAATGAAAGTGATTTTACAAAAGCTGTAGAGTATTTTAGAACTTTACATGAAGAGGCTCCTGAAGAATTCAGAGTCCAGGCACCTAGTACCGTTAGAGGTAAATTTGGCAATAAAGAAATAATTAACTTAGGGGTGATGCCAAACTTTACTAATAAAAATAAGTTTGTTAATTGGGTGGATACTCAAATCAACTCCTAATATCTAATCATGAGAAAAGCTCACTGAAACGTGGGCTTTTTTATTACTATTAATAGTAAGTGTTACTCAAGTTTTTATAGCTATTTTATATAATAAACAGAATAAATAAATGTAAATTTACTGTTTAAATTCATATAAATAATTTTATTGTTAGACAATATCTATTACATATTAAAAATAACAAAATGAAATATAAATACTTTTTATCTGTTTTTTGTTTAATTTTTAAAAAATAAGCGTATAACAGGGCTTAAGACATAGGGAATGTCTCATAATAAGATAATTAGGTATAAATATGAAAGTTTCAAAAAGTTGGATCAATCCTGTTCTGATGGGTATTCTTATAGCTAGCTCACAAGCCAGTCATGCAGAATTTAAACGTTTTTCAGTATCGGCTGGTTGGTTGCATGTAATGCCTCAGGGTAAGGCTAATCCTTTTAATATTAATACAGCTGTAAAACCAAGGACTGATTATGGGGTCGGCAGTATATCTCAACAGTCTTTTCTTGATGCAATTAATCCTAATGCAGTAATGAGTGATGGAGTCACGCCTACGCAAGAATTTCTGGGACAAACATTTGAAGTGGTTATGCCTGGAGTACCTAGCGTTGCTCAAATATTAGGTCTATTGGAAGATAATGATCCATTAAGCCCTAATAGTGCTGGATCAAACTTATCGGCTAATACGACAGGGACAGTACAACTTGAAGGCATAGATCAGTGGAGGAACGATGGAACTGGTTTAGAAGCTGAGGATGTTGATACATTAGGCCTGACATTTAGCTATTACGTGAACGACAATGTCTCTTTGCAGGTAATTGGCGGTATACCACCTAAGGTAGATATCAAAGGTAAAGGGGAGATTGTCGCGAATATGACTGGACAAGCCAGTCCAAATGAGATTATAGCCGGACTTTTTCCAGGGGGAAAATTAGATCTCCAACAAGATATTCCTATTACTAATTTGGGTAATAAAAATAAAGCTTCATCTGTACGGGCATGGACACCGGCGATTGAAGTCCAATATCAGTTTGGGAAGACTGGAGTAAACAAATTCCGTCCATATATTGGAGCCGGAATAATGTATGCCTATTTCAACGATATTAAATTAAATCCCGAGATAGAAACTGATTTAATTAATGCGGGTCATATGATTCAAAATATTATTGATAATAGAGCTGGAGCAGCGTTAGATGGAAAACTTTCAAGCGCTGATCCATATGTAAAAGTAGAAACTACTCAAGCGATTGCTCCAATAGTAACTTTGGGGGCAACATATGACTTAAATTCAAATTGGTATGGAGTCGCTTCAGTATCCTATGCAAAATTAAGTAATCATGCAGATATTGATGTATTTGACTCAAATACAGGACGACAGTTAATTCATTCAAGAACCAAGATAGATATTGATCCTCTTATTACTTATCTCGGGGTAGGCTATCGTTTTTAAAAAATTGTTAACCTGAAAGATATGTATTTAACCGGCCTTTTTTCGGTGAATAAACCTTGCTATATGAGATTATTGGCGAGGTTTTATTTTTGCCTATATTGACCTTGATCAGGGCAAATGCTATTTTTGTTTTATAGTGGTGGAAGTATAAATGAAAACCACAGCAAAATTCTAAAAGCTCACTAAATAGTGGGCTTTTTTTATTTTAAAAAAACTTAACATTCAGGCATTACAAAAGATACTTTCACTTCCTCTAATTGGGCTAAATTATTAAGAGGTTTATATGCTTTTAAAACAAGCAGGTATTCCTTTATTAAGACTTGCTTCTGTCAACAAAGTCTAAGAGAGGTTCTTATGTCAGCCCAGTCAACTTATTATATCGGCGGTATGTATAACGGTCAGATGGTAGAGCCATCACATTTAGGCTCGGAAGAGATCCTCAAATTTATTGAAGAGTTTACGGCGCAAGACAAAGAAACACTGTTGTATAAAAGGGTTCAAATCAATAAAGATGGCACTATTAAGTCTTTTTACTTGCTGGAAGGCGCAGAGCCCTCAGAATATAAAGAGTTAATTTTTAATATCTGGTCAGATGTGCCAGTAGATGTGTATGGTATCTAAAATCAATGCAAATGGATTAGACATTGAAAACTATTATCAAAAATTATCAGCGCCTTGCTCAAGAAACCTATGTGAAGGTATATAGAGAATACGGGTTTAGTACTAATGGTTTAAAGGACTTAAATCTTTTACTCACCGAATTGAAATTTAAAACTAAAAGTAAAGAAATTAAGATTCCTCTTACTCGAAGCTATTTAAAAACGTTAAAACCTATAGAAAGATGGGGTATAGAAGCACGGATAGATTTCAGTGTAATACCTGATCGGGAGCTTACCCAAAGTTTTATTAATTGGTATGTAAACTTGATTGAAACTATATTTACACAAAAAGAAAAAACCTTTCCTCTAGCGGATGAAAAAGAGGAAGGCTATCAAGATATTGTGAACTACTTTAAAAGAAAGAACTCTTCAGTAAAAGCTAGATCTGATAACTTTTATAAAAAAGTGCATAAGAGAACACAACAGCTAAAAGCAGATTGATGATTCACTATTTACTAAATACCCACCGTGAAGTTCCAAAATATGAAAAAATTTATTGCTTCAGGATTTTTACTGACGGTTCTCTGTGCATGTTCAAATTACCAGTCAGATATTGATCACGTATCTGAACAAAAAACAGATAAACAAGCAGAAGATACACTCCATGAGTGTTTGCCACTTCGGGCCAAAGAGCTTGTAGGGAGAACTGATTTAAGTGATCAGGAAATCAAAAAGATGACCAATTCAGAGATACTTCGCTATGCAAGAGTAGGTGAGGCTGTTACAGAAGATTATCGACCAAACCGGATTACAGTTATTAAGGCTTCAAATACCAACAAGATCATTGACGCTTCATGTGGTTAGAAAGAAAGGGGGCGAATACTGTTTATCTGTATTGATCTTGATTAAAATGAGTTCTATTTGCATTGATTACAAATTAGCCTTTATCACTAGTATCTTTAACTAATTGTTTGAACTAATATTGCGCTTAAATTCCGGGGATATATCTTCTTTGAGTCTTAAATCATTCTTTGGTTTAACTCAATTGCGTTACCTATTGCATTGTCAACAAAGCTGACTTGGATAAGTGAAAATTTTATCTTTAGGGACCTTACATCACAAACTAAACACCTTGCAGCTATAAGTAATTACTTACAAAAATTTTAAAATGTTTTTTTACGGTTTTTACGTGGTTACTATTTAGTTAGGTCAGGAGGTTAATGTGGAAGATGTAAGACTGTTGTATGTAAGTAAGCTAAAAGATTGTGCCAACCCTATGAATGAGCTGTTCAACATTCTTACTGAAGCATTAAACTTTAATACGCCTCATAAGATTTATGGTGCTCTCTATTACGGCAATGGCTACTTTGTCCAATGCCTTGAAGGGGAGAGGGAAAAAGTTGAACATCTTTATTTTCAGAAGATTCTTAAAGATCCACGTCATGAAGAATGTGAAGTGCTGTTCTTAGAAAATATTGATGAACGAATGTTCTCCAAATGGCATATGAAATATGCGAGCTATCATAAAGATGTTATAAATTTCTTTATGGATAAGCATAAAGAGAGCTTTAATCCCTATTTGTTGACTAATGAAACTATTCCTGACTTTGTAGATTTATTATCTCGACAGCCCGACAGTTTTTATACCTTAAGCCATAGTTGATTTATTCTGTTTCAATATTAAGTTAGCTTATTTAATTTTTTAAAAAGTTATTCAATTAATCTTGAAGATATATAAAATAAAGCCTGTCCCCGCAGGTTTTATTTTTATATATTGGATCAGAGAATAAGAACATGCTTGAAGAACTAGCAAATAAAAGAATATTAGTGAGTGAATACGATACATACTATTAACTCTATTATCCAAAAAAATTACTCAAGAAACTCGATATTTTGTCTATATTCAAATGACCCTTTTTACTTAAGGGTACTTTGGTAACCTACTTTAATTATCTTTTCTCCCTGAAAGAAAGGCTCTTAAAGTTTTAATGAATTTGTATACACTTAGTTCTATACAAATCCTCATTAGCCTATCCTTAAGAGGATAGGTTTTTTTTATTCATAAGATTTTAGTTGGAGACAGATTTTTAGAAATTTATTTATATTGTTTATTTAAAAATCTCTAATTTAATTTCAAGCTATGTTTAATAAATAAACAACATGAGATACATTAAGCACACCGTTATTGCTATTAAAACAACTACATATATTTGAATTTTAAATTATATTAATATTAATTCTATCACTTTCCTTCCGATAGAAGAGTGTGTGTAGTAGTACCCCTTAACCTGCTTTTACCTCTATGAAAGCAGGTTTTTTTAACCTTTCATTATTAGTTTATTAGCTTTAAATATCCATCTACCGAAAGCTCATATCACTCCCAGTATGAGCTTTTCTATTTAATGAGAGAGATTTTAAATATGAGTGATTCAGATATACTGAAAACATTACAGGTGTTAGAGAAAACACATGGTAATTCAAAAGAGGTTGTTTATAGCGCTCATCTCTCTGATGAATGCGTATATTTGTTTTCAGATATAGGATATGCCGGAAATAATCCTACTCCCAGGCATGAGTGGCGCATGAATAAGGCAGATCCTGATTTGGAAATAAAGTTAAAGAGTGCGGTTCAGCTTATTCTGGATGAAGCCCAAGTGGCTTAAGGATAATGGGTAAACTGAAAGTATGAAAGGAATTAACTTTATTATTGAAGATCTCATAAGCTCTAAACACCTTATGAGATCTTTTAAAATTTATTCTCATAACTACAGATCAAATCCTAGATTTTTTAAAATAACTTATGCAATCTATTTGATTAAATTAATTAAAATTACTTAGACATTTATACTATATTTATTTTGCTAGGGCTCTGATATAGCTAGGTGTTTGCCGAAAAATTAAGAAGTTTTTATCATGTCTAATTATAGAATTACTTATGAAAGATTAATCTCTAGTATCAATAATAAGCTGGAAGTAAATAAAAATACGGCTATAAGTTTTGAAGAGAAATATTCTGATATTGAGCCTGGAGTAGTAGAGAAACTGGAAATTTACTATGATGCTAAAGGGTATGAGTTTGACTGGCTAGAAGAAGATAACTTATTGGTGGTGCTTATAACACCTAAATAACTGAACAATAGTCTTAAGCTAGTTTTGAGTGGTTCTTCTCTCATGGAGAAAAAGAAAGTAAGAGGTTTGCAAAATATTAACCAGATAACCAAAAATTATATTTATCGGATAGACTTCTCAGTCTCTTCCATTTAAAGAAGTTTTGATGTAAATATGCCAGTTCAAATTTGCAGAAAGCAAATTTTCTCCTGGTGAAGTAAATGAAAGAAAATTTAGGCGTAGTTGTTTTTTATGCACTGTGCATTCTTGGAATTATCCTTGAATTGGTGGGGTTTATGAATATAGACATAATGTTTCTGGTAATTGGGGCTGCATTTTTAATTAGTGCATTTCTCATAAAGTCAGAATTCAAACTATATGTCTCTTTCTGGAAAGAAATCGAATAGCGTTATTTAAGTTTGGTAAGAATAAGAAGCCGCATTGACTAAAGTTAGTGCGGTTTTTTAATGGGTGTAAGTTATGGATGCCAACCAGTACAAAGCTCTAACCAAAAAGAAGCCATTAAAAAAGGTACCAAGAGCAAAGCCATTACCTAAGGCAACTCAAAAATATCTCGAAGCTGAAGAAACCCTTTTTCAAGAACTAGAAGAACACTCAATTGGGTATGAGCGAAAGTTTCAGTTTAAAAACACTAAGCACTGGCGATTTGATTTTCATATTGTAAAGCTGCGACTGCTAATTGAGATTGAAGGCGGTCCTTGGTCTGGTGGACGCAGGGGTAAGCTGGCCAATAAAGCATGGAGCATGGATCGTTATGACCATGCAGAAGAACTGGGTTATACGTTCGAACGTTTTCATCCTGATTCAATACTTTCAGGCTATGTCATTAACTGGATTAAAAAAGAACTGGAGCGAATGAATGATAGAACAGTTCAGACCATTCCCACCGCCGGATCTGATTGATCAGGCAGAGGAAGAGGAAGCAATCCGGTTAGCACCCGCCGTTGAATTAAAAGAATGGGTGCTTAAAAACTTTTTAACCTTGGGTGGCCAGCTGCACAATCCGGACCATGATCATATCGCTGAGCTGCTTCATGATGATGAAACCTTCCTGGCATTTGCTTGGGCTTCATCTGCGGCAGTAGCGAAAAAACGTATGGTACTGGGCCAATGTGAAAAGGTGATGTTTAACCAGGGCGGTTGGAAGAAGGCTAGACAGGAACAACAGATGCGGGACTGGTTCGGCTATGTGCCTGTTTATCTCATTACAGTAGACGCAAGCTTTTGCGAAAACTCTAATGATCGTGAGTTCTGTCGTTTGATTGAGCATGAACTTTATCATATTGGTGTTGAACGTGATGAGGACGGCGAAATCAGTTATAGCGATATGACCGGCTTACCAAAGCATTATCTTGCTGGCCACGATGTAGAAGTGTTCTTTGGTGAAACCAAACGCTGGGGAGCTGATGAGTCAGTTAAGCGTTTACTGGAAATCGCGAAGAACGCGCCGTTTGTGTCTGAAAAGAGTATGGCTGCGTGTTGTGGAAACTGTGTGATTGGTTAGAGCTGAAAGGCTCTTTTTTTGCCTGTCTTGTTGGACGTAGCATGACAAAGGGGTATTTATGGCGGCACTTAAAGAGCCTGTAAAAATCTTTATAGTTCAGTCTCTTGCTTGCTTTGAAACACCTCAACAGGTAGCTGATGCTGTCCAACAAAGATTTGGTATAGAGATTGATCGTAGACAATGTGAGGGTTATGACCCTACAAAGTTTTCAGGCAGAAACCTAAGCAAGAAACTGACAGAACTATTTGAGCGTACCCGCAAGGATTTTCGAGAAAATATCGAAGATATAGCGATTGCTAATAAAGCATTTCGTTTAAGGGAACTTCAAAAGATGTATGAGGATTCTGGACGGAATAAGCGCGTAAAGCAGAACCTGTTAAAGCAAGCATTTCAAGAAACAGATGGTCGTATCACAAAGACAGATATAACCACAAACGGCGAATCTCTTAATGCGGCGAAACCTACTGTAATCGAACTGGTGGCTCCTAATGTCAAAGGTACAGATTGAATTACCGCCTAAACTTATCCCGCTATTTAGCACCAGCAATATCCGTTACAGGTCTTCATGGGGTGGCCGTGGTTCAGGTAAGACTAGAAGCTTTGCACTGATGACGGCGATCAAGGGTTATATATATGCCGAGGCTGGTGTGAGCGGGTTGATCTTAGGTGCGCGTGAGTTTATGAACTCATTAGCTGATTCATCTATGGAAGAAATAAAACAGGCGATTCGCTCAGTTCCTTTTTTAAAAAACTATTACGAGATGGGTGAAAACTTTATTCGTACTAAAAATAAAAGAGTGAGCTATGGATTCGCTGGTCTACGCCACAACCTGGACAGCATCAAGTCTAAAGCGCGTATTCTGCTGTGCTGGGTAGATGAGGCTGAAACTGTTTCTGAGATGGCATGGCGCAAGTTACTACCTACAGTACGTGAAGATAACTCTGAGGTGTGGATTACATGGAACCCTGAACGACGTGATAGTGCAACCAGTACACGTTTCAGACATGAAGAAATTTATGATGACCTGACCGGTGAACTGATCGGTCTCGGTGTGGAGATGAACTATATCGATAACCCATGGTTTCCTGAAGTCCTTGAAATCGAGCGCCGCCGTGATCAGGCCACTCTGGATGATGCGACCTATCGCTGGATCTGGGAGGGAGAGTATCTGGAATTATCTGAAGCACAGATCTTTCGAAACAAGTTTGAAATTCAGGAATTTGAGCCTGATCCCTATAGCTGGGATGGACCATATCAGGGTCTGGATTTTGGCTTTGCTCATGATCCGCTGGCTGCGACACGTTCATGGATTCATGACGATTGCCTCTGGATTGAGTATGAGGCAGGCGCTGTAGGGCTAGAACTGGATGATACGGTAGAGTTCTTGTCAAAACTCATCCCTGATCTTGAAGATTATGCAATCTATGCCGATAACGCACGACCCGAGTCTATTAGCCATCTAAAACGAAACGGATTAAGTCGTATCAAGGCATGTGAAAAAGGAAAGGGTTCAGTCGAGGATGGTATTGCCTTTATCCAGTCATTCAAGCGGGTCTATATTCACCCTCGGTGTAAGGAAACCCTAAATGAGTTTAGAAACTACTCTTATAAAAAAGACCGGTTAACGGATGAGGTGTTACCAATCATCATTGATGCCTATAACCACTACATCGATTCAATCCGTTATGCCCTGGAGAAAATATCTAAGGGTAGGCGTAAAGCTAAACCTGCTACAGCAGGAAGTCGAACATTCTCGTAAGGAAAACCTATGGCAAAGTCTAAAAAAGGCAAAGCAGCTAAAAAGGCTTTGTCTTATGGCAACTTATATACACAAGAAGCAGTTACGCAATTTCTCTCTAACTTTGGCCGACAGCCAGATACGGATGAGGTTTTACGTAAAGCGGGTATAGCCCGGCATAGACTGAAAATTATGCTGGATGATGACGAAATTGCCCAAGCAATAGAGACGCGTATTGATGCATTGCTTGCTACACCATTTCGGATTGAACCAAGTGATACTCCTGTTGCAGCGCTACTGAATATCGAACTAAAAGAATGGTATTTTGAAATTGCATCTGCTGCACTAAACGCCTTGTTATTTGGTTACTCCGTACAGGAAGCCGTATATGAGCTTAAGCCTGAAGGGTATGTGGGACTGCAATGGATTGGTGAAAAGCCCATGCAATGGTTTGAACCAAAAAATGATGGACGATTAATCTATCGGCAAGACGGTTACGGTCGAGAAGAAGAAATTGATCAAAAGATAAAGTTCTTTCTGACACGCCGTAAAGCCACTTATGAGCAACCCTACGGAAAAGCATTGTTAGCCACACTATATTGGCTTTATTTCTTTAAACAGAATGGCTTTAAATTCTGGGCCAAGTTCCTGGAGCGTTTTGGTACACCCATACTTCTCGGCAAGGTGGATACAACTGGCACAGAAGATATGGCTAAAGCTTTGCTCAATGCTCATGCTCAAAGTGTTCTCGCAATTGATAAGGACGATGATGTAAGTGTTCTGACTGCCGGAGCAAATGGAACAGCCGGCTCATCATTCGATATGTTTAATAGCGTTCTAATTCGGCAAATTCAAAAGGTTGTATTGGGACAGACACTCACCAGTGGTACAGATGGAACTGGCAGTCGCGCTCTTGGTCAGGTACATGAAAATGTGCGACAGGATAAACTGAAATCTGATATGCGGTTAGTGACTCCAACGATCCAGGCAGTAGTTGATGCCTTATGCATGCTCAATGGATGGGATGAACATAAGGTGAGCTTGGGTGAGGAAGCTAAACCTCTTAACAAAGAGCAGGCCGAACGGGATGTTCACCTGAAAAATGCAGGTGCAAACTTATCGGATGACTACTTTATTCGTGAGTATGGCTTGCAAGAGGGTGATTTAAAGTCTGTAACTGACTTGAACCAACCCGATCTGCAGTTTAAGGCTTTACCCCATAAAGCCTTTAGTTTTGCAGCAAATGCCAGAAAGCTATCACCTGAACAGCAGGAAGTAGAAGAGTTGACTGATGCACAGCGCAATATTGAACTCTTAAGCAATGATCAGGTAAACAAGCTCCTGCAGAAGAGTGAAACACCAGAAGAACTGGCCTTTCATCTAATACAGCTTATGCCTGAGGCCAGTCAGTCTCAGTTCACGGCTAATCTGGAACGAGCTTTATATGCAGGTGATGTACTAGGGTATGTCACAGCAGAAAAAGAAAGATGATTAATTAAAATCCGTTACATATTTATAGAATTAGAGGTTTCTCATAATGGTTATGAAAGAAGCTGCATTCATCTGTAAAATGTAACTAGTGAAATACCTCAAATAAGCGGTTTTTTCATAAGGTTCTTACAATGCGTAATAAGTAATAGCAATAATTTAAGAGTGTAAGATTATGACTTTAAATTCTTGGATAAATATCAGACCGGCTAGTTCTGACGATTTTGAAAAATTGGTAGACATATGGTTCGAGGCCTCTATTCGTGCACATCATTTCATTCCTGAATCTTACTGGGAAGAAAACAAGGTTGAAATGCAGAATAACTATTTACCGAGGTCTGAGGTTTATCTGGCAGAAGATGAACAGCAAATATATGGTTTTATCGCGCTGGTAGAAAACGAAATTGCAGCTATTTTTGTTGCACCAGACCAGCAAGGTAAAGGTATTGGAAAATTACTTATATCCCATGCTAAAAACTTGAGGCCTCAACTGGTATTAAATGTATATCAGGATAATAAGAACAGTATTGCTTTTTATAAGTCCGAAGGTTTTGAGGTGGTACAAGAGTCTTTTGAAACCGAAACGCAGTCTAAAGTATTTGTGATGTCTTGGATTAAGTAGTTTAGAGATGATGAGTCTGGATAGAGTTAAAAGCAGCTTCTAAGCTGCTTTTTTATTGGAGCCGAAAATTGCAACCAGTCACATTCTTAGAGGCCTTACAGTTTGCCCGGTCTCGTAAAATCGTATTGCCTGATGAGTTTTACTCTCTGGATCTCAAGACACGACAACTGGCCACCACGGTCAGTTTTTTATCGAGCATAGAACAGATCCAGACTGTGATAGCCGCCGTAAACAAAGCTATTGCAGATGGCTCGACATTTGAGGACTTTAAGAAACTGGTCGCTGAACATGAGATTAAGCTAAGTGAGCCTTATCTCAAGAATGTTTTTAGGACCAATATTCAGACGGCGTATAGTCATGGACGCTGGCAACAGCAGCAACGCAATAGAGATAAACGACCATACCTGATGTATTCAGCTATCGATGATAGCCGGGTCCGTCCAAGTCACCTGGCATTAAACCGGATTATCCGTCATATCGATGATCCGTTCTGGCTCATGTATTACCCGCCGTGGGGCTTCATGTGTCGCTGTACAGTGATTGCATTAACTGAAAAGCAGGCGGAAAAATACGGTATTACCCCAGATGATCAGCTACCGGAAGTGGCTGAGGAAATGGGGTGGAGTACCAGTCCAATGACCTATGGCGATCTATCTGGTCTGGTAGATCAGAAGATTCTGGATTCTGACCTGAATAAAGCGTTTTTGCTGGAGCAGAAGGAAGTTATCAAAGCCGAGTGGACAGCAAGTAAAAAGCTGGCCAGCTTATTTGCTCCAATGGATGATAGTACCCGGGACTTATTTGATGTGGTGGCCAATACAGTGATTCCACTTGATCCAAGCATTCGACCTAGTGCGATCCGTACTTTCTTGGATTATGTACAGGGCAATGATTCAGTTCTTACGGCGCAGTTAAAGCAGCCCCCTATTACTCTGGCTGAGGAAGTGCTTAAACGCTGGTTGAAGGAGGATTTAGGCAGGCTACAGGCAGTGGCATCGAATAGTGCAACTACAGTGGCTGGATCAGCTTCACTAGCCTACGCTGCATTATTGGAGGTAGGTAAGGTCATTACCTTGGATGCGCCGTTACTGCTTGCAGGTTCTGCTTCAAATATTGTGATTCAGATTGAAAATGCTAAAGGTTTAGGTATTGATCTGGAAAAGTTAAATGCAGGGCAAGGCGTACTGTTTCCTTTAGGCATATCTTTTCAGGTAGTTTCAAGTGAAATAGTAAATGGCCAGATGATTTATACACTGAAAGCCTTAACTAACTAAACTTAAGAAATTAATTTGAGCCACTCCATTAGGGGTGGTTTTTTTATGGAGCATGAAAAATGCCAGATCCAAATGAAAAAGCTAAGCAGGAGCAAGATCAGTATTGCTTTCAGCTTGGCCAAGTCAGTGTAGACAAGCCAGAGGAAGGGAAAAAGAAGCGCACCTTCTCAGGTATTGCCTATAGCGGTGAAGCAATTACTGACCACTGGTACTGGGACAAGGTAGTGTTTGACCTTGATTCGATCCAGATCAAAGGCCGTATCCCCGCATTGCTAGAGCATCGAACCAATCAAAGAGCTGGAGCAATCAACTCATATTCTGTGAGTCATACGGAAGGCCTCAAAATTGAGGGAAATCTACTTTCAAATGAATTCGGAACTCAAGTCGCCCAGGACTCTGATGATGACTTTCCATGGCAAATGTCAGTACGGATTTATCCCACCACAGTGGAAGAGGTTAAAGAAGGTTCAGTCATTGTGAATGGCAGGACATTCCAGGCACCTGTTGCCATCTTTCGGGGTGGTCGTATCCGTGAAGTGTCATTTTGTGCTTTAGGTGCAGATGACAATACCAACGCCGTGGCAGCTAGTCACTCACCCAAAAACTTCAACCAACCAGAGGACACAGATGTGGACCTAGAACAAGCAAAAGCAAAACTCCAAGAGCAGGAGCAGACCATTACAGGTTTGCAGGAACAGATTAAAAAGTTTGCCGCTGATAAACGTAATGCCGAAATCGATGCTTTGGCTAAAGACCTGGGCAAAGAGTTTAGTACCGAAGAGAAGTCTAAGTTCGCTGCTATGCCAGACGATGCATTTGAGCTGATGGCCAGCACACTTAAACAGTTCTCGACAGGTAATCAAACACCACCAGCTGGACAGCAACATCAAACACCAGGTGTAAATCCTAAATTTGCCCATTTGTTTAGCCATCAAGCTACTGGTGGACAGGGTGGGCAAGCACCACAAGGATCAGCTTTGGATCAGGCATTCGCTAAATTTGCGGCAGCTCAGGAGTCTAAATAATGGGAACAATTACTCAAACCATTACGACCAATCAATTGGTGGTAGGCGATGGTATTCGCACCGAAAATGCCAAACCTAAAACAGGAGTCATCTATTTACGTGGGGATTTATTATACGTCGATGCCAACAATGTAGCAGATCACCCGACGGTAACTGAAAACGTAGTAGGTGAGTGGAATGCGATTGCACTGGCAGACATGAGTGCAGAGCAGTCGACTTACCATGCCAATCATAATCTCGAAATGCCGATCTATGTACAAGGTGCCTTTGATGTGGCTGTTGTTACAGTCAAAGGTGAGGCGCTTGTAACAGGCCAGATGGATGCTGTGCGGGCACAGGGATTAAAAAATAAAATTGAACTTCGTAAAGTGGTGGGGAACTAAGACATGAGTCAAACTTTTACATTTCAAAATGCACCCATTGAGTTGCTGGATGTACCACAGCTGGTGCTGCTGACTGATACTACTCAAAAGGTGGATACCTGGTTGATGGACCGGTTTTTTCCTCAGCGTGTTTCTTATACCAAGAAGGAAGTCCCTGTAGGTGAGCTGAACACCGCAACCCCACTTGCACCTTTTGTCACTCCGACAGCAGCTGGCCGACAGATCAAGGTAGGTGAGTCTGGTAACGTTAAATTCGTGAAACCAGCTTATTTAAAGCCGATGATGACGGTGATGCCAAGCGAAGTACAAAATACGGCGCTGATTTCACAACTACGCCGTTATGGTGTGATTGCTACAGGCTCAAATCGATTGTCTGATGCAGACTTGCTGTTAATCGACCAGGCACAAAAGGCTCTGTACCTGCGTCAATCTATTGAAAACCGGAAGCTGCTGATTGCCCGTGATGTACTGCTATATGGTAAGACTACTTTTGCCTCAGCAGATTTCCCGATGTACGAAGTGGATTATGAGCGGAACCCGGCCTGTAACTTCACACCTCTAATTAAATGGGGACAAGCAGGAGCCACACCGGTTAAGGATATTCAGGCGATGATTGACTTGGCTGTTGAACATTCAGGTACATCACCAATCATGGCATTAACCACTTCTAAGGTGTACAACACATTAACTAAAGATCCTGAGTTTAATGAGAAATTCATTACGCCGTATAAAGGGATCAGTGTGCCGCTCACTCCAACCTTTGATCAATCTGATAAGCCACAATTCCGAGGCACAGTGGACAATATCGAAATCTGGACCTATGACGCTAAGCATAGTATGGGAGGGAGTACCGAACGCTTTATCCCTGAAGACTTCTTTGGTCTGGTTGCCGATGCCAATGGCTGGATCGCACATTGTGCATTGCAAAACGTTGAAGCATTCGGTCAGGCTCTAGAGTTCTATTTAAGCCAATGGCAAGAAAAGAATCCTTCAAGCATTCAATTACTCGCTGAATCCTCTCCACTGGCTGTTCCAAACAACAAGAACGGTTTAGTGGGTGGTCGTGGATTCGTATAAGGAGAACTCAATGCCAAAGTATATTGCAAGACAGTCGATCGGACATTTCCGTCCAGGTCAGGAAATAGAAGGGCTTGAAGCTAAACAACTTCAGGCCCTTTTAGCATCTGGGGCTATTGAAGAATATCAGGAGCCGGAAGAGCCTAAAGCAGATGGTACCGCAGCACGTCTGGCTGAGCTTGAAAAGGCTAATGCTGATCTGACAACGGCTAATAAAACCTTAGCAGATGACAAAGCTAAAGCTGAGCAGGAAATTGCTGAGCTTAAAGCAAAGGTGGCTGAGCCTGAAAAGGCCAAGTCAGCGTCTAAGTCTAAGACCAGTGACAAGCCAGCTGAACAGGGTGCTGATGCAGCCAAGTAAGGTGATCTATGTACGCAACAGAAGCAGACATGGTGAAGCGGTTTGCTGATGACATTGAAGAACTAAAGCTGATGCATGCAGATGCAGCAGCTTCTATCAATGAAGCACTTCAGGATGCGGCAGAAGAGATTAACGGTTATATCGGTGGCCGTTATCCTCTGCCTCTTCCCAATGTGCCCAGTAATCTGAACCGCATGGCCTGTGATATTGCCCGTTACCGGCTTTATTACCAGCAACCCACTGAAGAAGTACGTAACCGTTATAAGGATGCGATTAAATTTCTTGAACGGGTACAAGACGAGAAAGCACATCTACAGATTCAGACCGCAACCAATGAAATTGTAGATGATCAGCCCAAGGGCCGGCCTACCACAATGCCCATCGGAACCAGTTATGTAGGAGGCGTGTTTGGTGATGAAACGCTAGACAAGATGCCTTCATTTAAATAAGGAGGAGGTATGGCTTTTGCTATAACAATTCGTCCTGACAATGAATCTGCCGTAATGGCAGTACTGCAGCATATGGCCGATTTCGACAGCAGAAAGGAGGATATGTTTGTCGAGATTGGTAGTTATGGAGTTTATTCCACTCAAGACCGGTTTATCGGTCAGCATGATGTAGATGGAAATCCATGGAAACAGTCATGGCGGGCCCAGATGCAAAATGGTCAAACAGGCCGTGATACGGGTGAATTAATGAATGAATTGCACTACAACCTGCGCCCTGATGGTGTTGAGTGGGGCTCAAACAAAATGTACGCCCATGTCTTTCATTTTGGTGCCACCATTCTGCCTAAAACGGCGGAGTACTTAACCTTTGCAGTGGGTGGCCAGTTCAGGAAAGTGAAACAGGTCAATATCCCTTCTCGTACCTTCCTGGGCATCAATCAGGATGATGATGAAGAGATCCTTAATATTATCGGGAGGCATATAGGTGTCTGACTTTTTTGCAGTACGTGGAGAAATTGCCGAGAAGCTCAAGGAGATTCCGGATTTCAAGCAGATCTATACGCCGTTGAACTCTGTACTGGTGACTGAAATGGCTCAGGTAACCCCATCAGCTCACGTCAACTTTGTGCGGATTCGCTCTAAGGATAGTGCGGGCAAGGGAAAAATGAACATGATCAGCCAGCAGTGGGCGGTCACCGTAGCCTGTAAGAATGCCCGTTCACAGTCTATAGATGGTTCAGCGGTAACAGATCAGGCGGGTAATCTTCTTGAAGATGTTATTCAGTTGCTCTCAGGCTGGAAGCCAGCCTCGGCACGTGGGGAATTGATGCTGGTTGATGTGAAAGAAGCCTTCAGTACAGGTTTTGCATATCTCACCGCAGTATTTGAATCAGAACGATTTATCTAGGAGCCAATCATGGCAGCAAAGCAATATGTAGCCCAACAACCATTAGGGCGTTTCAAAAAAGGGGATTTCGTGGGTGGACTCACCAATGCTGAAATCCGACAGCAATTAGATGCAGGTACGATCAAGGAGGTAGAAATAGAAAAGCCCTCTGAAGAGTCGAAACCAGCTGCAGCAAAAACTACAAAAGAGGTAAAAGCAGATGGGAAATAAACCAGATGTTATTTCGTTACAGGGTGAACTGTTCCTGGCTAAAATTATTAATGGTGCAGTATCAGGTATGTTTCCAGTAGGAAGTATGCCGGCCCTGCAGCTTCAAATTACTTCGGATTCAACCGATCACTATGAGTCAAAAACAGGTTTTCGTACGAAAGATGCAGTACTACGAAAGCAGACAGGAGTATCTGTAAGCGGCACCCTGGAAGAGGTAACCAAGCAAAATCTTGCCATGGTGATGAGTGGTAAAGTTACTGAAGTATCTGCAAGCACTATCGCTGATCGCTCACTAGGTACTGTTGAAGCTGGGACTATGATTGATCTGGGTGAGCGTAATCTATCAGAAGTTAAGTTTAAAGATGGCGCTGATACAGATATTGATGCCAGTACCTATGTACTCGATTCGGCATTCGGTACAGTGATTTTTAATATTGCACCGACTGGTGATGTTAAGTGGTCAGGTAAAGCCGGAAAATTAACACGTACTGCGATTGCAAACGATATCGGCAATGAATACCGTTTCTTCTTTAAAGGTGTTGATACCTATAAAGGGGATAAGGTTGCCGTAACCTTATGGCGTGTGGAGTTTTCACCGGAAACAGAATTTGATCTGATCAATGAAGATTTCTCTAGTTACGATATTGAAGGTGAATGTCTGGCTGACATTACCAAGGTAAATGATGCTGAACTTAGCATGTTTGGCCACATTGATCGTTTTAATGTAGCAGCTTGATACTTAAAGCTGAGTAACTAAATCCAGGATACAGGCACAGGGGCGCATAAGCGTCTTTTTTTGTGCCTGTATTAAATAAATTACTATTACTTGTAAATATAAAAAAAACTGGCATATTTAAACATTGTTCATTAATTGAGCGACAATGTTATGAGTGATTTTGAGGAAGGTGATGTAGTTTATTTAAAATCCGGTGGTCCTAAAATGACTATTACAGAAATTAGAGATGTCTGGAACTCCTGCTGTGAATGGTTTGTCCAACACGATGAATTAAAGCGTGGTTCTTTTAAAAATAGTACATTAACTAAAATTAATCCTAGAATGAGTAATAGGCCAAATAGTGGAAGTTCATTAAATAGTGGCGGTATGCCCACATTTAATCTCTAACAGATAAAGCACCTTCGGGTGTTTTTTCTTTTGTTTAGTAAAGCATTTAATGACTCAGTCAAACCCACTACTAATGCAACATCAAAATAAAATACTTCTCATATTAAGCTTGGCTTTGACAATAGTTGCATGCCAAAGAGAACAGAAGCAAATTCCCTGGATATACGGAGTCAAAATTACTTCAGGATATGAAGATTACATTTGGCTACTACATTCATAAGGATAGGGTGAAATATTAATTTTATCTGCTCTATATTTTTCTGATAATGAGAATAATTATCAAAAATTAACAGATGTTTTGATGTTTTACTTTTAAGATGGGCACCATTAGGCATCTATGTTGAATTCAAAAATTAAAAATGGAGAACATAAGTATGAAATATCTCTTCTTGGCACTAGCAGCAGGTGTATTTCTAATGGGGTGTAATTCTAATATGGTTAAGGCTTCTAAAAATACTACTACAGACGAATCCTCAGAAAATTTAAAGCCCAAACAGATCATCAATGTTACTGAAGAAAAGCAACTACTGAAGTTTATTGGACCAAATAATCAAACATATATGCTTAGAACTACAGATAACTTTGAAACGGCAGAACTAAGTGATCAGTCAGGTAAAACTTATCGACTTAAACGAGCCGTATCAGCAAGTGGGCTCCGCTTAGCAAATAGCCAAGGGGTATCAATCCATTTTAAAAATGGTGAGGGTATTCTAGAACTAATTAAGGATCAGCCTATCAATGTTACTGAAGTTAAGCCTTAAACCTGAGAGATAAACATAGTATTAAATGAATAAAAGCACCTTCGGGTGCTTTTTTATTTCCTGAACTTTATTTTGAGATTCCATCATGAATGATTTTTTTCTAGCAGCTAATCGCTCTATCACAGTGAATGATGTTGAAGTACACCAGATCCATATAAAAGATTTTGACCAATGGGCGGTACATGCCGAAAAGGTAAAAGGCTTCTTAAAGGGAAAAGATTATTCAGATGAAATTTTAACTCAACTTTTTAAGACTCATTCAATTGAAGTGCTGGGTATGTGCAGGTTGGCCACTAAGCTTCCAGCAACCAGTTTGATCGATCTGGCCACAACATCGGAACAGCAATTTAAAGAAGTTTTATCAGCAGTACTACAGGTCAACGGCGCTTACTTTAAAGAAGATCAGCCTAAACGCCGTAATAAAAAGCAGGCAACAAAAGATAATGATTCAACCTGGTTTGACTCATTCCAGTTGCTGATCAGTGCTGGTCATACTCACACCGAAATCATGAATATGACTTATGGCGCTTACAGTGAATATCTAAAATCAGCCCAAAAAGATTACCGGAACAAGCTGGCGGCACTGACCGGTGTAGTGAGATCCGCTCAGCATGCATCTGCTAAAGACTTGAAGAAATTCTTGGATGATTTAAAAGACTCATCGTGAGCAAAGAAGTTTTTTCACATTGCGATAATTTAGACCAGTCGGTTAAGATGCTCAAAAATATCTCAAAATAAGGTAAGAAAATGAAACAGACTTTTTTATCTGTGGTAGTTGGGGGATTTAGGAGCATTACTCTGTGAATCTAAAATATGTACTTATTGCAGTTATTCTGGTGGTAGGTGGTCTTTTTTATTTTATGCATCAAAGTAATAAGGCTGATGCAGAAAGACTTGAACAAGCAAAAGTAGCTCATGAACAGAAAATCAGACTTGAAGAAGCTGCGGCTATTCAAGCTAAAAAAGATGCTGCAGAATTAAAAGCTCGTAATGAGTTACAGAGAATTAAAGAAAATGAAGCAAGTCAGAAGGCTCAGCAAGACAAGCAAAAAGCTCAGATAGAGCTTGCAGTCTCTAAGGTAAAAGATAGCTTGCTTGATCCTGATTCTGCAAAATTTAGGAATCAGAAAGGGTATTGCGGAGAAGTTAATTCTAAAAATCGAATGGGAGGATATGTTGGATTCAGCCGATACATATATATGCCTGAAGATGGACTAGTAAGAATTGAGAGTGATACACAATCAGGTACTTCTTCAGTGTTAATGGATGCTTTATGGAAAATAAAGTGTGAATAAAACTTAATCTCTAATTAAGTCGGTTCATTTTTTAGAGCTTTTAATATCTTCATCTAACCCACCATTCGGTGGGTTTTTTATTGCGAGTAAGAACATGGCCGGTAAAGAATTAACCTTTAAACTTGTAATGGAAGCTGACACAAAGAATTATGTGTCTAATGTTGAACAATCTGAAAGCATTACAAAGGCCGTTGTTGCCGTAATTAAAAGTGAAGCTGATAAGTTAAAAGCTGCTTCTACTGAAGCTGCAAAAGATGTTGGAAAAATAGTTCCGGATGATTTGCAGAAGAAAGCAGATCAGGCTGCTAGCAAAATCAATAATCTAGGAAGTGAACTTCAGGATACTGCAATCAAGGCAAATAAGGCAGGCTTTGAAATCGGTGAAGCCATTCCAGGTGATACAATTCAGCTGGCGGAAATATTAGGTACTAAATTCTTTACAGCGGCCAAGGAAATTGAAGCTCTTGGTGACAAATCGGTTATCAGTGCTAGTGAACTACGCTCAATGTCGAGTATTGGTGAGCAAGGTCTTAATGAGCTTAACTCAGCACTAAAAGCCGCTCAGGCTGAATTGGTTCGTTTGCAAAGTACGGATGGTACCTTAAAAGATATTGAAATCGCCAAGCAGCGTGTTCTAAGTATTGAAGATGCTATTAAAGAAACATCCAGTGCATTTAATTACTATCAGGACGTTGCTGTAAATGCCATGCGTGGCGTGGACAATGCCACCCAATCGACCATTAATCAGTTACAGCAGTTCAGTGCAGTAGATCTATCAGGCGTAATAGGTGAAGCGCAGACTGTAACTCGTGCTATCGAGTCAATGGGAAGCGGTGCAACAGTATCTACGCGTGAAGTTCAGCGTATTGGTGAATTAGGCTCTAATGCGATTAATGCCTTAGAAAGAGAACTGAACGAGGCTAAATTAGCTTGGCAGGCCCTATCAAATGCCAGCCATGATATTTCCCTGGAAGAACTGAATCAGGCTAAACAAAAAGTTGAACGCTTGGAGCAGGCTCTGGACCTGACTGAAAACTCAATGAATGAGTTTAAGAGGGCGACCCAGCAAGCAGCACCAGTGGTGGATCATCTGGATCAGTCTCTGGAAAAGACAAACCATGAGCTTAAGGATACAGAAACTTTTGGGCAACGGGCGGCAAGTGAGGTTGAAGGCCTAAGAAATAGCTTCAATGCTTTAACCGGTGTTTTGGCTGCAGTGGGTATTGGTACAAGTGCAATGGAAATTGCACAGGTATCTGATCAGTATAAAACACTATCTGGCCGTATTCAGATTGCGATTGGTGATAATGCCAACTTAAAACAGGCAATGGATGATGTTGCAAATGTAGCCATAAAAACCAATTCTAATCTTGTGGCTACCGGTGATCTGTTTGCACGGCTGACTAAAATTGGTCAGGAGATGAAGTGGCCGCAAGAGCAGGCTTTAGCACTGACTGAAACTATTAACCGCGCCATTCAGGTGGGTGGTGGTAGTGCAGAAGCGAATGAAGCTGCAATTACCCAGCTTAATCAGGCGTTAGGTTCAGGTGTACTACGAGGTGATGAGTTTAACTCCATGGTTGAACAATCACCGCGACTGACACAGGCAATGGCTGACGGATTGGGTGTGACTACTGGCCAATTACGTGAGATGGCTAATCAGGGACAGTTGACCACCGCCGTAGTGACCAAAGCCATTTTAAGCCAGAGTGAAGTGATCATTGCCGAGTTTAATAAATTCCCAGCTACGATTGGCGCTTCTATTGAGAACCTGAAAACAGCCTGGACAATTTATATCGGTGAAGCAGATGCAGCGAGTGGAGCAAGTGCCAAGGTAGCCCAAGCCTTAAAATTTGTTTCTCAAAACCTTGATGCACTTATTACAACCCTTACTGCTGCAGCTCAGGCATTCATCGCTTATAAAGCTATTGGAATGGCAGCAGTATTTCTGGAAAAAGCCAATGCAGCGAAGGCTGCACAAGTTGCTATCGCTACAGAAACCGTAGCACTGACTGCAAATACCGGTGCAAATACAGCCAATACACGTGCTACCCATCTTACGGCAGTAGCTAAAACCGAACTGGCTGCTGCAACCAATGCAAGCACAACCGCAAATACAGCAGCTGCAGGAGTATTTGGGCGGGTTACTGCTGCAACAAATGGCCTTAAGGCAGGATTGGTTTCTGTTTTATCCAGGTTTGGAGCATATGGTGCTGCAGCAGCCGGTGTCGTAATCGCTAGCAATTTGATGATTGACGGTTTTAAGGCAACTGATGAATGGCTACTACGACAGGGTTCTAATTTTATTGACTGGGCTGTAGCGAGGGCAACAGGTACAAAGTCGTTGGCCGAGCAGGAACGCGATCTGGCAGCAGCAGAGGAGGAATCACGAAAGAAACAGGAAGCAAGTACTGCGGCCAAGGAAAAACATGCTGCAGCTGCCGAGAAGAGTAAAGATAAAACCTATCAGCTGACCGAACAATCCAAAAAGCTTATTACAGAGTTTGATGGATTAATTGCAAAGGGCGAACCTGCTAAAGAAGCCTTGGAGAAAGTTTCTCAGGCTATGAAGTTTGATTCGACCAAAGGTATTAATGACGCAATTACCGCTTTAATTCTCCTGCAAAACCAAGGGGAAATTACGGGCGAAGAATTGCAAGGGAGTTTAGGCAAAGCCCTAGACGGTAAGGACCTGGTTGTTTTTGAAGCGAATGCCAGAGCTGCTTTTGCAGGAACGTCAAAGGAAGCTGAAAAGAATGCTCAGATAACTGAAGCTGTAATGAAGGCGGCATTAGATCGTACCGGTCTAAGTACAGAACAGCTTCAAGGTCGTTTCTCAGCTGCATTTCAATCTGCCAGCAATGATGTACAGCTGGTCGTTAGTAATCTTGAAGCTTATAAAGCTCAGGGTATTGATACCGGACTGGCACTTTCAGCTAATTTAAATAAAGCAATTGATACCGCCCAGACTCGTGCCGAACTGGACTATGCCAAGAGCTCTCTAATTGCTTTTGGCAAACAGGGATTGGTAGCAGGTGATCAGGTAGCTTTGGGCTTGAGTAAAATTGAGGAAAAGGCCCGGCAGCTCCCTGCTGTACTTAATCCTGTACAAGCCGCATTTGCCGCTTTAGGTATTCAAACTAAAGAGCAATTAAATGGCGCTGCAGTTTAAGAAACTGGTCGCCTGAACATGAGATTAAGCTAAGTGAGCCTTATCTCAAGAATGTTTTTAGGACCAATATTCAGACGGCGTATAGTCATGGGACGCTGGCAACAGCAGCAACGCAATAGAGATAAACGACCATACCTGATGTATTCAGCTATCGATGATAGCCGGGTCCGTCCAAGTCACCTGGCATTAAACCGGATTATCCGTCATATCGATGATCCGTTCTGGCTCATGTATTACCCGCCGTGGGGCTTCATGTGTCGCTGTACAGTGATTGCATTAACTGAAAAGCAGGCGGAAAAATACGGTATTACCCCAGATGATCAGCTACCGGAAGTGGCTGAGGAAATGGGGTGGAGTACCAGTCCAATGACCTATGGCGATCTATCTGGTCTGGTAGATCAGAAGATTCTGGATTCTGACCTGAATAAAGCGTTTTTGCTGGAGCAGAAGGAAGTTATCAAAGCCGAGTGGACAGCAAGTAAAAAGCTGGCCAGCTTATTTGCTCCAATGGATGATAGTACCCGGGACTTATTTGATGTGGTGGCCAATACAGTGATTCCACTTGATCCAAGCATTCGACCTAGTGCGATCCGTACTTTCTTGGATTATGTACAGGGCAATGATTCAGTTCTTACGGCGCAGTTAAAGCAGCCCCCTATTACTCTGGCTGAGGAAGTGCTTAAACGCTGGTTGAAGGAGGATTTAGGCAGGCTACAGGCAGTGGGCATCGAATAGTGCAACTACAGTGGCTGGATCAGCTTCACTAGCCTACGCTGCATTATTGGAGGTAGGTAAGGTCATTACCTTGGATGCGCCGTTACTGCTTGCAGGTTCTGCTTCAAATATTGTGATTCAGATTGAAAATGCTAAAGGTTTAGGTATTGATCTGGAAAAGTTAAATGCAGGGCAAGGCGTACTGTTTCCTTTAGGCATATCTTTTCAGGTAGTTTCAAGTGAAATAGTAAATGGCCAGATGATTTATACACTGAAAGCCTTAACTAACTAAACTTAAGAAATTAATTTGAGCCACTCCATTAGGGGTGGTTTTTTTATGGAGCATGAAAAATGCCAGATCCAAATGAAAAAGCTAAGCAGGAGCAAGATCAGTATTGCTTTCAGCTTGGCCAAGTCAGTGTAGACAAGCCAGAGGAAGGGAAAAAGAAGCGCACCTTCTCAGGTATTGCCTATAGCGGTGAAGCAATTACTGACCACTGGTACTGGGACAAGGTAGTGTTTGACCTTGATTCGATCCAGATCAAAGGCCGTATCCCCGCATTGCTAGAGCATCGAACCAATCAAAGAGCTGGAGCAATCAACTCATATTCTGTGAGTCATACGGAAGGCCTCAAAATTGAGGGAAATCTACTTTCAAATGAATTCGGAACTCAAGTCGCCCAGGACTCTGATGATGACTTTCCATGGCAAATGTCAGTACGGATTTATCCCACCACAGTGGAAGAGGTTAAAGAAGGTTCAGTCATTGTGAATGGCAGGACATTCCAGGCACCTGTTGCCATCTTTCGGGGTGGTCGTATCCGTGAAGTGTCATTTTGTGCTTTAGGTGCAGATGACAATACCAACGCCGTGGCAGCTAGTCACTCACCCAAAAACTTCAACCAACCAGAGGACACAGATGTGGACCTAGAACAAGCAAAAGCAAAACTCCAAGAGCAGGAGCAGACCATTACAGGTTTGCAGGAACAGATTAAAAAGTTTGCCGCTGATAAACGTAATGCCGAAATCGATGCTTTGGCTAAAGACCTGGGCAAAGAGTTTAGTACCGAAGAGAAGTCTAAGTTCGCTGCTATGCCAGACGATGCATTTGAGCTGATGGCCAGCACACTTAAACAGTTCTCGACAGGTAATCAAACACCACCAGCTGGACAGCAACATCAAACACCAGGTGTAAATCCTAAATTTGCCCATTTGTTTAGCCATCAAGCTACTGGTGGACAGGGTGGGCAAGCACCACAAGGATCAGCTTTGGATCAGGCATTCGCTAAATTTGCGGCAGCTCAGGAGTCTAAATAATGGGAACAATTACTCAAACCATTACGACCAATCAATTGGTGGTAGGCGATGGTATTCGCACCGAAAATGCCAAACCTAAAACAGGAGTCATCTATTTACGTGGGGATTTATTATACGTCGATGCCAACAATGTAGCAGATCACCCGACGGTAACTGAAAACGTAGTAGGTGAGTGGAATGCGATTGCACTGGCAGACATGAGTGCAGAGCAGTCGACTTACCATGCCAATCATAATCTCGAAATGCCGATCTATGTACAAGGTGCCTTTGATGTGGCTGTTGTTACAGTCAAAGGTGAGGCGCTTGTAACAGGCCAGATGGATGCTGTGCGGGCACAGGGATTAAAAAATAAAATTGAACTTCGTAAAGTGGTGGGGAACTAAGACATGAGTCAAACTTTTACATTTCAAAATGCACCCATTGAGTTGCTGGATGTACCACAGCTGGTGCTGCTGACTGATACTACTCAAAAGGTGGATACCTGGTTGATGGACCGGTTTTTTCCTCAGCGTGTTTCTTATACCAAGAAGGAAGTCCCTGTAGGTGAGCTGAACACCGCAACCCCACTTGCACCTTTTGTCACTCCGACAGCAGCTGGCCGACAGATCAAGGTAGGTGAGTCTGGTAACGTTAAATTCGTGAAACCAGCTTATTTAAAGCCGATGATGACGGTGATGCCAAGCGAAGTACAAAATACGGCGCTGATTTCACAACTACGCCGTTATGGTGTGATTGCTACAGGCTCAAATCGATTGTCTGATGCAGACTTGCTGTTAATCGACCAGGCACAAAAGGCTCTGTACCTGCGTCAATCTATTGAAAACCGGAAGCTGCTGATTGCCCGTGATGTACTGCTATATGGTAAGACTACTTTTGCCTCAGCAGATTTCCCGATGTACGAAGTGGATTATGAGCGGAACCCGGCCTGTAACTTCACACCTCTAATTAAATGGGGACAAGCAGGAGCCACACCGGTTAAGGATATTCAGGCGATGATTGACTTGGCTGTTGAACATTCAGGTACATCACCAATCATGGCATTAACCACTTCTAAGGTGTACAACACATTAACTAAAGATCCTGAGTTTAATGAGAAATTCATTACGCCGTATAAAGGGATCAGTGTGCCGCTCACTCCAACCTTTGATCAATCTGATAAGCCACAATTCCGAGGCACAGTGGACAATATCGAAATCTGGACCTATGACGCTAAGCATAGTATGGGAGGGAGTACCGAACGCTTTATCCCTGAAGACTTCTTTGGTCTGGTTGCCGATGCCAATGGCTGGATCGCACATTGTGCATTGCAAAACGTTGAAGCATTCGGTCAGGCTCTAGAGTTCTATTTAAGCCAATGGCAAGAAAAGAATCCTTCAAGCATTCAATTACTCGCTGAATCCTCTCCACTGGCTGTTCCAAACAACAAGAACGGTTTAGTGGGTGGTCGTGGATTCGTATAAGGAGAACTCAATGCCAAAGTATATTGCAAGACAGTCGATCGGACATTTCCGTCCAGGTCAGGAAATAGAAGGGCTTGAAGCTAAACAACTTCAGGCCCTTTTAGCATCTGGGGCTATTGAAGAATATCAGGAGCCGGAAGAGCCTAAAGCAGATGGTACCGCAGCACGTCTGGCTGAGCTTGAAAAGGCTAATGCTGATCTGACAACGGCTAATAAAACCTTAGCAGATGACAAAGCTAAAGCTGAGCAGGAAATTGCTGAGCTTAAAGCAAAGGTGGCTGAGCCTGAAAAGGCCAAGTCAGCGTCTAAGTCTAAGACCAGTGACAAGCCAGCTGAACAGGGTGCTGATGCAGCCAAGTAAGGTGATCTATGTACGCAACAGAAGCAGACATGGTGAAGCGGTTTGCTGATGACATTGAAGAACTAAAGCTGATGCATGCAGATGCAGCAGCTTCTATCAATGAAGCACTTCAGGATGCGGCAGAAGAGATTAACGGTTATATCGGTGGCCGTTATCCTCTGCCTCTTCCCAATGTGCCCAGTAATCTGAACCGCATGGCCTGTGATATTGCCCGTT
The DNA here is from genome assembly GCF_040744925.1 of Acinetobacter sp. FL. Classification (NCBI taxonomy): domain Bacteria; kingdom Pseudomonadati; phylum Pseudomonadota; class Gammaproteobacteria; order Moraxellales; family Moraxellaceae; genus Acinetobacter; species Acinetobacter sp. FL. The sequence goes on from NZ_CP160437.1 coordinate 1,393,771, forward strand.
ACCGGCTTTATTACCAGCAACCCACTGAAGAAGTACGTAACCGTTATAAGGATGCGATTAAATTTCTTGAACGGGTACAAGACGAGAAAGCACATCTACAGATTCAGACCGCAACCAATGAAATTGTAGATGATCAGCCCAAGGGCCGGCCTACCACAATGCCCATCGGAACCAGTTATGTAGGAGGCGTGTTTGGTGATGAAACGCTAGACAAGATGCCTTCATTTAAATAAGGAGGAGGTATGGCTTTTGCTATAACAATTCGTCCTGACAATGAATCTGCCGTAATGGCAGTACTGCAGCATATGGCCGATTTCGACAGCAGAAAGGAGGATATGTTTGTCGAGATTGGTAGTTATGGAGTTTATTCCACTCAAGACCGGTTTATCGGTCAGCATGATGTAGATGGAAATCCATGGAAACAGTCATGGCGGGCCCAGATGCAAAATGGTCAAACAGGCCGTGATACGGGTGAATTAATGAATGAATTGCACTACAACCTGCGCCCTGATGGTGTTGAGTGGGGCTCAAACAAAATGTACGCCCATGTCTTTCATTTTGGTGCCACCATTCTGCCTAAAACGGCGGAGTACTTAACCTTTGCAGTGGGTGGCCAGTTCAGGAAAGTGAAACAGGTCAATATCCCTTCTCGTACCTTCCTGGGCATCAATCAGGATGATGATGAAGAGATCCTTAATATTATCGGGAGGCATATAGGTGTCTGACTTTTTTGCAGTACGTGGAGAAATTGCCGAGAAGCTCAAGGAGATTCCGGATTTCAAGCAGATCTATACGCCGTTGAACTCTGTACTGGTGACTGAAATGGCTCAGGTAACCCCATCAGCTCACGTCAACTTTGTGCGGATTCGCTCTAAGGATAGTGCGGGCAAGGGAAAAATGAACATGATCAGCCAGCAGTGGGCGGTCACCGTAGCCTGTAAGAATGCCCGTTCACAGTCTATAGATGGTTCAGCGGTAACAGATCAGGCGGGTAATCTTCTTGAAGATGTTATTCAGTTGCTCTCAGGCTGGAAGCCAGCCTCGGCACGTGGGGAATTGATGCTGGTTGATGTGAAAGAAGCCTTCAGTACAGGTTTTGCATATCTCACCGCAGTATTTGAATCAGAACGATTTATCTAGGAGCCAATCATGGCAGCAAAGCAATATGTAGCCCAACAACCATTAGGGCGTTTCAAAAAAGGGGATTTCGTGGGTGGACTCACCAATGCTGAAATCCGACAGCAATTAGATGCAGGTACGATCAAGGAGGTAGAAATAGAAAAGCCCTCTGAAGAGTCGAAACCAGCTGCAGCAAAAACTACAAAAGAGGTAAAAGCAGATGGGAAATAAACCAGATGTTATTTCGTTACAGGGTGAACTGTTCCTGGCTAAAATTATTAATGGTGCAGTATCAGGTATGTTTCCAGTAGGAAGTATGCCGGCCCTGCAGCTTCAAATTACTTCGGATTCAACCGATCACTATGAGTCAAAAACAGGTTTTCGTACGAAAGATGCAGTACTACGAAAGCAGACAGGAGTATCTGTAAGCGGCACCCTGGAAGAGGTAACCAAGCAAAATCTTGCCATGGTGATGAGTGGTAAAGTTACTGAAGTATCTGCAAGCACTATCGCTGATCGCTCACTAGGTACTGTTGAAGCTGGGACTATGATTGATCTGGGTGAGCGTAATCTATCAGAAGTTAAGTTTAAAGATGGCGCTGATACAGATATTGATGCCAGTACCTATGTACTCGATTCGGCATTCGGTACAGTGATTTTTAATATTGCACCGACTGGTGATGTTAAGTGGTCAGGTAAAGCCGGAAAATTAACACGTACTGCGATTGCAAACGATATCGGCAATGAATACCGTTTCTTCTTTAAAGGTGTTGATACCTATAAAGGGGATAAGGTTGCCGTAACCTTATGGCGTGTGGAGTTTTCACCGGAAACAGAATTTGATCTGATCAATGAAGATTTCTCTAGTTACGATATTGAAGGTGAATGTCTGGCTGACATTACCAAGGTAAATGATGCTGAACTTAGCATGTTTGGCCACATTGATCGTTTTAATGTAGCAGCTTGATACTTAAAGCTGAGTAACTAAATCCAGGATACAGGCACAGGGGCGCATAAGCGTCTTTTTTTGTGCCTGTATTAAATAAATTACTATTACTTGTAAATATAAAAAAAACTGGCATATTTAAACATTGTTCATTAATTGAGCGACAATGTTATGAGTGATTTTGAGGAAGGTGATGTAGTTTATTTAAAATCCGGTGGTCCTAAAATGACTATTACAGAAATTAGAGATGTCTGGAACTCCTGCTGTGAATGGTTTGTCCAACACGATGAATTAAAGCGTGGTTCTTTTAAAAATAGTACATTAACTAAAATTAATCCTAGAATGAGTAATAGGCCAAATAGTGGAAGTTCATTAAATAGTGGCGGTATGCCCACATTTAATCTCTAACAGATAAAGCACCTTCGGGTGTTTTTTCTTTTGTTTAGTAAAGCATTTAATGACTCAGTCAAACCCACTACTAATGCAACATCAAAATAAAATACTTCTCATATTAAGCTTGGCTTTGACAATAGTTGCATGCCAAAGAGAACAGAAGCAAATTCCCTGGATATACGGAGTCAAAATTACTTCAGGATATGAAGATTACATTTGGCTACTACATTCATAAGGATAGGGTGAAATATTAATTTTATCTGCTCTATATTTTTCTGATAATGAGAATAATTATCAAAAATTAACAGATGTTTTGATGTTTTACTTTTAAGATGGGCACCATTAGGCATCTATGTTGAATTCAAAAATTAAAAATGGAGAACATAAGTATGAAATATCTCTTCTTGGCACTAGCAGCAGGTGTATTTCTAATGGGGTGTAATTCTAATATGGTTAAGGCTTCTAAAAATACTACTACAGACGAATCCTCAGAAAATTTAAAGCCCAAACAGATCATCAATGTTACTGAAGAAAAGCAACTACTGAAGTTTATTGGACCAAATAATCAAACATATATGCTTAGAACTACAGATAACTTTGAAACGGCAGAACTAAGTGATCAGTCAGGTAAAACTTATCGACTTAAACGAGCCGTATCAGCAAGTGGGCTCCGCTTAGCAAATAGCCAAGGGGTATCAATCCATTTTAAAAATGGTGAGGGTATTCTAGAACTAATTAAGGATCAGCCTATCAATGTTACTGAAGTTAAGCCTTAAACCTGAGAGATAAACATAGTATTAAATGAATAAAAGCACCTTCGGGTGCTTTTTTATTTCCTGAACTTTATTTTGAGATTCCATCATGAATGATTTTTTTCTAGCAGCTAATCGCTCTATCACAGTGAATGATGTTGAAGTACACCAGATCCATATAAAAGATTTTGACCAATGGGCGGTACATGCCGAAAAGGTAAAAGGCTTCTTAAAGGGAAAAGATTATTCAGATGAAATTTTAACTCAACTTTTTAAGACTCATTCAATTGAAGTGCTGGGTATGTGCAGGTTGGCCACTAAGCTTCCAGCAACCAGTTTGATCGATCTGGCCACAACATCGGAACAGCAATTTAAAGAAGTTTTATCAGCAGTACTACAGGTCAACGGCGCTTACTTTAAAGAAGATCAGCCTAAACGCCGTAATAAAAAGCAGGCAACAAAAGATAATGATTCAACCTGGTTTGACTCATTCCAGTTGCTGATCAGTGCTGGTCATACTCACACCGAAATCATGAATATGACTTATGGCGCTTACAGTGAATATCTAAAATCAGCCCAAAAAGATTACCGGAACAAGCTGGCGGCACTGACCGGTGTAGTGAGATCCGCTCAGCATGCATCTGCTAAAGACTTGAAGAAATTCTTGGATGATTTAAAAGACTCATCGTGAGCAAAGAAGTTTTTTCACATTGCGATAATTTAGACCAGTCGGTTAAGATGCTCAAAAATATCTCAAAATAAGGTAAGAAAATGAAACAGACTTTTTTATCTGTGGTAGTTGGGGGATTTAGGAGCATTACTCTGTGAATCTAAAATATGTACTTATTGCAGTTATTCTGGTGGTAGGTGGTCTTTTTTATTTTATGCATCAAAGTAATAAGGCTGATGCAGAAAGACTTGAACAAGCAAAAGTAGCTCATGAACAGAAAATCAGACTTGAAGAAGCTGCGGCTATTCAAGCTAAAAAAGATGCTGCAGAATTAAAAGCTCGTAATGAGTTACAGAGAATTAAAGAAAATGAAGCAAGTCAGAAGGCTCAGCAAGACAAGCAAAAAGCTCAGATAGAGCTTGCAGTCTCTAAGGTAAAAGATAGCTTGCTTGATCCTGATTCTGCAAAATTTAGGAATCAGAAAGGGTATTGCGGAGAAGTTAATTCTAAAAATCGAATGGGAGGATATGTTGGATTCAGCCGATACATATATATGCCTGAAGATGGACTAGTAAGAATTGAGAGTGATACACAATCAGGTACTTCTTCAGTGTTAATGGATGCTTTATGGAAAATAAAGTGTGAATAAAACTTAATCTCTAATTAAGTCGGTTCATTTTTTAGAGCTTTTAATATCTTCATCTAACCCACCATTCGGTGGGTTTTTTATTGCGAGTAAGAACATGGCCGGTAAAGAATTAACCTTTAAACTTGTAATGGAAGCTGACACAAAGAATTATGTGTCTAATGTTGAACAATCTGAAAGCATTACAAAGGCCGTTGTTGCCGTAATTAAAAGTGAAGCTGATAAGTTAAAAGCTGCTTCTACTGAAGCTGCAAAAGATGTTGGAAAAATAGTTCCGGATGATTTGCAGAAGAAAGCAGATCAGGCTGCTAGCAAAATCAATAATCTAGGAAGTGAACTTCAGGATACTGCAATCAAGGCAAATAAGGCAGGCTTTGAAATCGGTGAAGCCATTCCAGGTGATACAATTCAGCTGGCGGAAATATTAGGTACTAAATTCTTTACAGCGGCCAAGGAAATTGAAGCTCTTGGTGACAAATCGGTTATCAGTGCTAGTGAACTACGCTCAATGTCGAGTATTGGTGAGCAAGGTCTTAATGAGCTTAACTCAGCACTAAAAGCCGCTCAGGCTGAATTGGTTCGTTTGCAAAGTACGGATGGTACCTTAAAAGATATTGAAATCGCCAAGCAGCGTGTTCTAAGTATTGAAGATGCTATTAAAGAAACATCCAGTGCATTTAATTACTATCAGGACGTTGCTGTAAATGCCATGCGTGGCGTGGACAATGCCACCCAATCGACCATTAATCAGTTACAGCAGTTCAGTGCAGTAGATCTATCAGGCGTAATAGGTGAAGCGCAGACTGTAACTCGTGCTATCGAGTCAATGGGAAGCGGTGCAACAGTATCTACGCGTGAAGTTCAGCGTATTGGTGAATTAGGCTCTAATGCGATTAATGCCTTAGAAAGAGAACTGAACGAGGCTAAATTAGCTTGGCAGGCCCTATCAAATGCCAGCCATGATATTTCCCTGGAAGAACTGAATCAGGCTAAACAAAAAGTTGAACGCTTGGAGCAGGCTCTGGACCTGACTGAAAACTCAATGAATGAGTTTAAGAGGGCGACCCAGCAAGCAGCACCAGTGGTGGATCATCTGGATCAGTCTCTGGAAAAGACAAACCATGAGCTTAAGGATACAGAAACTTTTGGGCAACGGGCGGCAAGTGAGGTTGAAGGCCTAAGAAATAGCTTCAATGCTTTAACCGGTGTTTTGGCTGCAGTGGGTATTGGTACAAGTGCAATGGAAATTGCACAGGTATCTGATCAGTATAAAACACTATCTGGCCGTATTCAGATTGCGATTGGTGATAATGCCAACTTAAAACAGGCAATGGATGATGTTGCAAATGTAGCCATAAAAACCAATTCTAATCTTGTGGCTACCGGTGATCTGTTTGCACGGCTGACTAAAATTGGTCAGGAGATGAAGTGGCCGCAAGAGCAGGCTTTAGCACTGACTGAAACTATTAACCGCGCCATTCAGGTGGGTGGTGGTAGTGCAGAAGCGAATGAAGCTGCAATTACCCAGCTTAATCAGGCGTTAGGTTCAGGTGTACTACGAGGTGATGAGTTTAACTCCATGGTTGAACAATCACCGCGACTGACACAGGCAATGGCTGACGGATTGGGTGTGACTACTGGCCAATTACGTGAGATGGCTAATCAGGGACAGTTGACCACCGCCGTAGTGACCAAAGCCATTTTAAGCCAGAGTGAAGTGATCATTGCCGAGTTTAATAAATTCCCAGCTACGATTGGCGCTTCTATTGAGAACCTGAAAACAGCCTGGACAATTTATATCGGTGAAGCAGATGCAGCGAGTGGAGCAAGTGCCAAGGTAGCCCAAGCCTTAAAATTTGTTTCTCAAAACCTTGATGCACTTATTACAACCCTTACTGCTGCAGCTCAGGCATTCATCGCTTATAAAGCTATTGGAATGGCAGCAGTATTTCTGGAAAAAGCCAATGCAGCGAAGGCTGCACAAGTTGCTATCGCTACAGAAACCGTAGCACTGACTGCAAATACCGGTGCAAATACAGCCAATACACGTGCTACCCATCTTACGGCAGTAGCTAAAACCGAACTGGCTGCTGCAACCAATGCAAGCACAACCGCAAATACAGCAGCTGCAGGAGTATTTGGGCGGGTTACTGCTGCAACAAATGGCCTTAAGGCAGGATTGGTTTCTGTTTTATCCAGGTTTGGAGCATATGGTGCTGCAGCAGCCGGTGTCGTAATCGCTAGCAATTTGATGATTGACGGTTTTAAGGCAACTGATGAATGGCTACTACGACAGGGTTCTAATTTTATTGACTGGGCTGTAGCGAGGGCAACAGGTACAAAGTCGTTGGCCGAGCAGGAACGCGATCTGGCAGCAGCAGAGGAGGAATCACGAAAGAAACAGGAAGCAAGTACTGCGGCCAAGGAAAAACATGCTGCAGCTGCCGAGAAGAGTAAAGATAAAACCTATCAGCTGACCGAACAATCCAAAAAGCTTATTACAGAGTTTGATGGATTAATTGCAAAGGGCGAACCTGCTAAAGAAGCCTTGGAGAAAGTTTCTCAGGCTATGAAGTTTGATTCGACCAAAGGTATTAATGACGCAATTACCGCTTTAATTCTCCTGCAAAACCAAGGGGAAATTACGGGCGAAGAATTGCAAGGGAGTTTAGGCAAAGCCCTAGACGGTAAGGACCTGGTTGTTTTTGAAGCGAATGCCAGAGCTGCTTTTGCAGGAACGTCAAAGGAAGCTGAAAAGAATGCTCAGATAACTGAAGCTGTAATGAAGGCGGCATTAGATCGTACCGGTCTAAGTACAGAACAGCTTCAAGGTCGTTTCTCAGCTGCATTTCAATCTGCCAGCAATGATGTACAGCTGGTCGTTAGTAATCTTGAAGCTTATAAAGCTCAGGGTATTGATACCGGACTGGCACTTTCAGCTAATTTAAATAAAGCAATTGATACCGCCCAGACTCGTGCCGAACTGGACTATGCCAAGAGCTCTCTAATTGCTTTTGGCAAACAGGGATTGGTAGCAGGTGATCAGGTAGCTTTGGGCTTGAGTAAAATTGAGGAAAAGGCCCGGCAGCTCCCTGCTGTACTTAATCCTGTACAAGCCGCATTTGCCGCTTTAGGTATTCAAACTAAAGAGCAATTAAATGGCGCTGCAGTGAGTGCCCAGAAAAGTTTTGAAGTTATCAGTAAAAGCGGGCAGGCAACTGCTGAAGCTATTAAGCAGGCTTATATTCAGATGTTAAATGCCGCACTGGCAACAGGAGATAAGGCCCAGATTGCAGCTGTTCAGGCAAAAGCAGCAAGTCATGGGTTACAGGTGCAGATTGATGATACTGGTAAAGCAGTGGTTCAGACGGCTTCGGAATGGGTCAAGGCGAATATCCAGATTGAAAATTCTGCACGAGGTATTAAGGATGGCTACCGTGAAGCTGGACGGGTGGCAAGAGAGGAGGCCAAATCCTCTACTGAAGCCTGGTCAGAAGCGCTTACTGCCATGCAGGGCAAGCTTAAAGCCTCTAAAACTGGAGTCATGGCTAAAAACGGTTATTCAGTTGATGAGATTGAGCAGCAGCTGACTGAAATGGGATATAGCGGTAATGCCAGGCAAAAGGCTAAAGAGCTATTCGAGACGGCTCAACAGGGTCCAGGTGGTTATTACCGTTCAGCTTCTCATGAATATGCTGCGCGTTATGGTGTCTCTGCATACGACAACCAGAAACAGACCGGCAACTACATGTTCATTGCCGAGCAGCTGGAAAAGCTGGAAGAGTATGCAGGCAAGTCGGGCAGTACTGGTTCCAGAGTCAATGTAAACAATCTGGCCCCGGACGTGAGCTATCCTAAAACCAGCACTCCAACTGCTGAGCCTTCACGTACTGTCATCAACCAGATCTCGATTAATGGCCGCACAATTAATGTCCCTGTGGATGAGGCTAATCAGGGCAGTTTTAATGATTTCCTGACTGAACTGGAAAGGATAAAAAAGAGTAGCTAATGAAATTAATACGAGTGTCTACATCAGAAACCGTCCCGCTTGAGGACGGTTTTTTATGGTCTGATGAATTTGAATGGAAGCCCATTGAGCAGAAACAGAGTCGGGCTATTGATGGTTCTCTAATTATCCAGGAGGGCCGTAAAAAGGCAGGTCGTTCAATTGTGCTGGAACCGGCAGATAACACGATGGGCTGGATCAAACGCCGTGATTTACGCACGGTTCAAGCCTGGTCTGCTTTATCTGAACAATTCATTCTGGCTTTTGAGTATCAGCACGACAGACGTGAATTTCATGTGATTTTTAACCATGAAACCGGGGCTTTGGAAGCTGCTCCAGTGAAGGGAATTCCATCTGTATCTGACGATGACTATTACAACGTGACTTTACGTTTTATTGAAGTGGGGGAACTATACAGTGGCAATTGAAACTAAAAATCTGGTGCTCTATAAGTCCGAGCGCCTGAGCGATACAGAAGATGGTGGCGGCAAGTACTCTGGCCAGATTATTGAAGATGGCCAGAGCAATAACCTGTTTAATGATGTGAGTGAGCTGGACCGCACCATGGGTGATGTGTCACTGCGTAAACTGTTCCCCGCCGTAACAACGAATGATACAGACCTGCTTATGGGCGCTACGGTCTTTATCTCGGAAAACCCGAAAGACCCCAATGTCTCAGCTTTGCTGTTTAGTACAAAGTCGTGGATTGATGAGCGCAAGTCTGCCCAGAACCGGATTGAAAACTATCTGGCCAAGGGTGGACAGGCAGCAGGGAGTCCACTGGATACACATTATGCCGGTATGAAAACCCTGCAGGTGGCGATGTTTTTGAGTGAAGTCGAAAGCTCGGTGGGCAGCACGCTGGTACTGGTCTCAAAAGAAGGCCAGGCACTACAGCATGAACAATATGTCCGCGTCACTAAAGTCGAGACCCGTATTGCCAAGATGGTCATCGATGGAAAGGAAGTTGAATATAAAATTACCACCTACAGTATCAATGATCCACTCGATCAGGATTATGTCGGACTCTCTGCAAGACAATGGTATAGCGGCGAAAAGTCCGAAACGATTTTACGGGATACCATCGTAGCCGATACCGGCAAGTATTATGCATCCAGCAATCTCAAGTCTGCTGCAAAAGTCGGTGAGTTTACTGTAAATGCAGAAAGTATCTTTGCCCAGCTGGTTCCATCTGCCCAGACTGAAACACCAATTGTGGATGTAAACGCAGCCGGGGAAAGTATGGTGCTGGTACCGGGTAACACTGCTGCTATTACTGCAAATTACTCGACCACCATTGGTACCGCTCAGAATCTGTATGTCGGCTCATCTGTCATGCCATCGAGTGTCTCGTTTAACCTGTTTGGACAGCAGATCACTGATCAGGGCGGACTGCTTAAAAATACTTCTGGTACCCAGGTTGGAACAATTGATTACCAGCGCGGGCTGATCCAGTGGACACAAGCTGCAGGTGCAGGATCTGCAAACTTAAGCATGACCTTTAAGCCGGCTTCAGCACCCAACCAGTACTTCCAGTCTGAAACCCGGCCAGTGACCCAGCAGAACCAGAGTGCCAACTGGACTGGTGTGCTGGTACCACCACCCGCCCCGGGCAGCCTTTCAGTTTCTTATATGTCACAGGGCAAGTTTTATGAACTGAAAGATGATGGATCGGGGCAATTAAAAGGTGCAAGTACATCATTCGGCTCTGGTGCGGTCAACTATGAGACCGGTTCCTGGTCTATTACGACGGGGGCTTTACCGGATGTGAATACACCGATTTTACTGTTATGGGGTACACCACTGGCTACGTTTATACGCTCAGGTCTTGCGGTTGAACCGGCAGCATTCGAGTTTGATTTACAGCAGGCAGGAATAGCCTCAGGCAGCGTGACTGTAAAATGGCTGCTGGAAGGCGAACAGAAAACTGCAACTACAAATACGCTGGGCCAGTTTAGTGGCGATGCCACGGGTACCTTTAACTATGCTACCGGTCAAGGCCGCCTGGTCCCAAATAAACTGCCGCAGAAAAATACGGTCTTCACCATCAACTATAGCTATGGCGTACCGCTTGATCAGACTGTTGAAAATATCATGCCAGCTGATCAAAAGCTGAAATTTACCATTGGTTCCGGTGCTGCAATACAACCCAATAGTGTTGAGTTAAGCGTGCCGGTTACTGATCAAATCGGCTCAGTAATCGGTACAGTAGTTTTAACTGATATTCCGGTGAATGCAGAGTTTGGCAATCTGGTCAATAGTCAGAGCAAGGTACAGGGCACCATTACCTATGCAACAGGTGCGGTAGAAATTATTCCTGAAGCGACCAGCTCGGTTTTCACCAAATCCTATATACCAACTGCGGTTTATGGAGCAGCATAAATATGTCATTTTATTTACCCGCCACTTCTCAAATTAAGGAAGAAGTAGTGCAGCTCGGGGCATACCGGGCGACCAGTATCAGCGTGAAATACCGGGATACTTCAGGCGTAAGTGCTGGAGTTAAACAGGTTACCGGTGACAAGTTGCGCTTTGATCTGACCCAGGGCTTTGATGAGCAGATTCTCTCCGGCGCGGTGCGTTTTATGCTGGGTACGGATACTTATCTAGACCGTACCGGTACCTTGGTACGCAATGTAAATCCAGCCAATAACAGTGGCACCAGTTCCGGTAGCATTCAGTATGGTACTGGTAAGATCGAAATCGACAGCTGGACACCAAATACCGATAACCGTCTGACACTGCAGTCTTTAACCACCACCACAGATATGCCGCCGGTCAACCGTATCAGCTTTAGAACACCGGTCAGTCCGCTGCGTCCCGGTTCATTAACAGTCGTCGTAGCCACACTGGACTTTGGGCAGCTGACATTGCAGGCTGATGAAGATGGCATCATTGAAACCAGCCGTGCACATGGCCAGATTAATTATGATACCGGTTTTGTGGATCTGTTTTTTTATACTAAAACCAAGATTACTGAGGCTAACCGTCCTGGGCTGGAGAGTGAACCCTGGTATGACCCATTACTGGAGTATCAGGAAGGCACTGAAACTTACATCAATATACCGGTCTGGGTTGCGCCGGAGACTGTACGTTATAACGCGGTGGCTTATACTTATATTCCACTGGATGCTGAGATCTTGGGACTATCCGCTACCCGTCTGCCACTCGATGGCCGGGTACCGATTTATCGGGTTGGTGATATTGCTATTGTCAGTTCCAGTAAAGCCTTTGAACTGCCGGATCATGTGGCTGGCCAGACTTATGAGTTGCCAGATCAGCGTATTTCATGGGCCGAGCTGGAAGATGCCGACGGGGTAAAAGTACCGTTTGATATGTACAGCATGGATTATGACTATGGCAAGTTTACGCTAGGTGGTGATTTTGCTTTAAATGCACTGACCGCACCATTGACAATGAAATATCGCTATCAGGACATGCTGCTGATCCGTGATGTACAGATCAACGGCCAGCTAACCTTCACCAAGCCACTGACCCACAATTATGATGCTGAAAATACCATTGTCGGTTCAGCGTTGATCATTGGCGATATGCAGGCCCGCTCTACCGGCAAATTTGTACAGCAGTCATGGAATAGTGTCTGGTCAGATGAGGCCACTGGTGGGGCGATTTCAGCCAATTACAATGATGCCTTATATCCAATTGCAGTCACGAATAATGGTGCAATTCAGGAACGCTGGGCCTTGGTTTTTACTGGAGATCAATCGTTCCGCTGTGTGGGTGAATATTCGGGTCAGATTGGTACAGGAACTATCAACACAGACTATGCCCCAATTAATCCAGTGACCGGTGTGCCGTACTTCATTATTAAAAAAGAAGGCTGGGGGCAGGGCTGGGTGAGTGGTAACGTGCTGCGCTTTAATACAGTGGCTGCAACCTTCCCGGTTTGGGTGATTCGCACCGTAAAGCAGTCCGAACCGAGTGTGATGTCAGATCAGTTCCAGATCATGATGCGTGGTGATATAGATCGTGATGTTTAGCCTTGATCGGAAGTAATAAGGCTTATGTATTCTTCCTGCTACGAGTTAAGCATGCCGAGTAATTAAGTATCTCTCTTCTATAGACCGCCTCGTGTGGTCTTTTTTTATGGAATCAATTATATGGCGACAGATGTCGATGTTCAGTTTTTTAGTCATTTAAACGGTCTGGTATTGGATAATAACTGGGGAGATCTGATCCGGTTACTGGATACCTGTCTGGTCAATGGTCTGCCTCTAACTGCGATTACTTCAGCTACAATCGATGCACAGGGTGACATTACACTTAATCTATATGCTGACCACAAATGCCTTTTATTCCAGATTATTGAATTGACTGGCTTTGCCCCAAATGAACTGAATGGAAAATATCGAATCAAAGGTATACCAAGTGCTAATCAGTTAATTTTAAAGGCAACTCATACTGGAAAGTCAATTACCACTACAGGTACTGCAAAGCTTGCACCACTGGGTTATGAGATTATTTTTCGAGATCCAAATGATGTGAAGCGAGTTTATCGTGCGAAAGACCCAAGTGCTCAACATCCATTTATCCGGGTAGATGAAACCATCTCTGATGGGGTGAATAGCTATAACTCAGCGTATGCCAAATATGCCATGGTCGGCTTAATCGAACATATGACTCATATTGATGATTATACCGACCCTGATAAGTTGCAGTTGCCATTAGATACCAGTGACTTTAAAAAGAATTGGAAGATTACTGGCACAGGCGATAGCGTAGTTCGAGGCTGGGCTAAATGGTACTGGGCTACAGATTTAAACTACAATGATTATTTCTATGAAAGCAATGTTCCTGGGTCTGCGCATAGGACGTTTACGCTGTGTGGCGATAAAGATGTGTTTTACTTAATGCTATCTGCAATGAATCAATACCAAAAGCAGGTTTTTGCGGCGGGTATTTATGAATCTGCCCTTGATATCACCAACTGGTTTTTATTTGCAACAATGGATAGCTCACCAGCTTATCAGTCAAGGCAATTTGGCGCATTACCAGGAGGTGCACCTCTAACCATTAATCAATACGCAGGAAGTTTTTTAACTGTCAAGAACAGCATAATTATTAGCAATCACGTTAAGTCTTATGGTGTTATGCCAGATTCTCTTTCAGGTGGAAATACCAACTATAATAACCAGATAGCAGCATTAGATATCCCCATTTTTGATGAGGACAAATACCTGTTGGGGACTTTAAAGCATATTAAATACATGGGTAGACCAATCGAAAGCCAAGGGGTGACTCCTGTGATCGCAGGTAAATCAATGTATATTAAAGATAATGTACGCATTCAGGCGGTTAACCAATCGAGTACGGGTGGATTTTACTTTTACTTGGGGGAGTTAGAATGAGACCAATATCACGTAAAGTTATGCCTAGTACAAACTTTCTCCACGGTGATTATTACCAAAACCTTGGCAAGTCAAACACGGTTGGTAAAATCAGAGGCTCTGTTAAAAGATTAGGTAGCGGATATGAGAATGCCAAAATAGTGATATATGACAAAGCTAGCTTATTGCCGATTTTAGTTAAAAAGCCCAATACCGATGGCAGTTATCACTTTTTAGGTTTGAATAGAGATATGCGCTGTTTTATTGCCGCATTCGATAATAACCAGCAATTTAACGCAGTCATTCAAGATAACGTGGTGCCAAAATGAGTAAAACATCAGTTAAGGCAAAGCTTGCCATGATTCAAGCCTTTGCCAGCTTTTTAGATAACGGTAGCCAGAGTGCTACCGTTATTTTTTATGAGGGCGAGCAGCCAGAAAGTCCGGCTGTTGCTGCCGATACATCCAAGATGCTGGTCACGGTGACTCTGCCAGAGCCCTGTATTAAAGAAACTACGGCAGCTTATATTGAATTACAGCCCTCTGATACAACAACGGTCATTAAAACAGGTACGGCAAGCTGGGCGCGGATCTATAACGGTGCAGGGGAAGCTGCAGCAGATCTGACTATAGGGACAGATATCAGCCTGGCCAATACCAATCTGGTTGTGGGTGGCACCTTAACGATTCAATCTATCAAGCTTAAACCATAATCTGAGGTGCTCATGTGGATTTTAAAAACAAGCTGGGGACCACGGATGCCCATAATTTAAATCTGGAATTTAAAGCAGACAATACTGACAGCCATCACATTGTTCTTGACTTTAAACATCAGGCCGATGGGAGCACCGGTCTTAATTTTGGGGACGATATATCAGCAGTTATCGACACGGTTCTAGTTACTGAGTCCTCATTTGAACTCATTGCAGTCCATACGGACACGGGTACCGATACTGCAAGCATTGAAATATTGCTAGACACGGAAGTTAATGTTGAGCTAATGGCTCTAGCCTTATCTGAAGCAGATCTGGTTGGGAAAGTAGATTTAGTTTTAGAAACTGATTTTATCGTTGAAGCAACAGCTCTCTTTGCTGATCAGGAGCCGGAACAGCCTGTCGATCCTGGCATTGTGCTGGACTTCACCCAGCCATGGACCGGTTCAACTGAATTAAATTTCGGCTGGGACAGTGATGTTGTCGCAATCAGTATTGATACCCGGCTGGAAACACAATTTACATTCGAACTTGCTGCCGAGTTTAAAGAAAATCTTGATCTTGATGCAGAGCTCAATACTGCTCTGGATACAGGTTTTAGTTTTGAGCTGCAGGCCAGCTATAGCGAAAATCGATGTGTTATTGATTCAGTAGTGGATACCAGTTTCAAAACTGGGATTGAAACAATTTTCGATATCAACTTTATTCGTGGCATTGAGGCTTATCTCATAGCTGGCTATCAGGGAGCTTTGCCTTGTTTAAATGTGATTGAAATTCCTTGGGCTAAACCAGTTTTACGGGCGCATTACAGCGCCTTTTATTTTGAGCACAGTTTAGGGTTAAGCAACCAGGCATTACTTGGCTTTGAAAAGGCTGCCTTGCTGTATCGTTCAGTTCAGCTACAGCATGAAGAAAGTACCGGGCTGGTCAGCTCTGCTGATTTCGTCTGGCAAGAGAATAAGCGATTAACTAAAACTCGAACCTTGGTATTTGAAGAGGGCAACAAGCTCAGGATTAACCGTATTACAGATTGGGAGGAGCTGGTACGGAAGCGCCGAAACTTTACCTATTCGCATCAAGTAGCCCACGTCTTTGAGAAGCGTTTTATATTTGAATGGGATAAAGGTCTTGAACTGATCACGACCAGTAGCATTGCATGGGATAAAGCTAAAGCCATTCATTACCGAAAGCATCCGGTTCAACCCTGGCCACAACCTGAGCTTCCTGAATATATTGGCAGTACTGACCTGAACTTTAACTGTCTGTGTACCGGATCGGATCCACACAACCTTATTTTAAATTTCGGGGCAGATGACTGTATTCCAGGTCTGCCGCCAAAAAGCTGGTGGTATATCGTGAATGAATTATCAGTAAGCCGTCTGGACAATGGCCAGAATATCCTGGTCTATGATGGCAGTTATAGTACAGATCGCAGCCGCTGGTGCTGGTCATATAGCCTGAGCGTACCCGTGTCTGAAATACCGAAACTAGAGCCTATAAATGGTCAGCCTGTGATTTTAAGAGTTATGGTGAATGGTACCGAACATCACATGCTGCTTGAAAACCGTAGCCGCTCACGTCGCTTTGCCGAAACCACTTATACCCTGAATGGCCGTAGCCAGTCCGCTTTACTTGATGCGCCATATTCTCCAACCCGGTCATTTACCCAGGAGAATGAAAGGACCGCACGGCAGCTCTGTCAGGCTGAACTGGATCGAGTGAATAGCTCAACAACACTGCAGTGGGAGCTGATCGACGAGCTGAGCTGGATTGTTCCAGCGGGCAGCTTGAGCTATTCCAACATGACCCCCATTGCTGTAATCAAAATGATTGCTGAAAGTGCAGGTGGCTTTGTCTACAGCGAGAAGGGTAGCGATACCATCACTATAAAGCCCAAGTACAAAAAAACATTCTGGGATTCAATCACGGTTGAAGAATATGACCGGCTGATCCCTGAAAGTCTGGTCACAGAGCAGTCTACCGATTATGAGCCGTATCCGGACTATAACGGGATTACTTTGACCAATGACCGCTCTGGCTTAAGTGGCCAGATCAAGCGTACCGGCACTGCAGGTGATACGTTACTTGAGACTGCCAACAGTCCGTTATTTACTGTTGAGAGCATGGGAGCATATGGCAAAACAGCACTTGCTAAAGCCGGTATGGTCGAAACCCACAATCTGGTGATGCCGATTGGCCCGGATGTGAGCGAATGTGCACCTGGTGAGCTAGTCGCATTTAATGCTGAGTGGTGGGGCATCATTGATGAGGTGAACGTGTCATTTAATCATGCAGTGATTAACCAGAGTATTAAAGTGGAGAGCATCAATCGTGAGTAATGCATTACAACGTTTAATCGACTTATTACCCAAGGCCCCGGAGTTTATTGGACAGATTACCTCTGCAGATCATCCTAATTATAAAGTGTTAGTGGTCGATGGTAGCGGATTGGTCCTGTGCACCAGCAGTACCAAATACGCCACCGGTACCCGGGTATTTGTATCTAACAACGAAATCAAGCGCCCAGCGCCTGAAGGCAGGGTCATACAGATAGAAATTTAAGAAAGGTAAAACAGTTTAAGCACCCTACGGGGTGCTTTTTTTATATCTAAGAAATGAGGAGGCTATATGCCTGATAGTGAGACTTATGGAGTAAGAGTCGAGAAAAAGCTCGATCAACTCCGGCAAGAAATGGGCGAGCTGAATAACAACGTGATTCGATTGTCAGAACGCGATGAATATTATCGGTCACAAGCAGTAGCAAACCGACGTGATATTGATTTGCTTCAGGCAGATATGAACCAGGCCAAGGGTGGTCTTACCTTTGCAAAAGGACTTGGAGGTACCGCTCTTGCTGCTCTTGTTGCTTTTGGAGGATATGTCTTTCAAGGCAATAGATCGCTTGAAAGAGATAACGCGCTATTGAATCAAAAAATGGCAATCGCTGAATCTAAACAGATCCGTATGGATACAGATCTGGCTGCAATGCGGAATCAAATTGATCAACAGAAAAAATTAACCTATTGAACGAGAATCAACCATGAAATTAATAAACGAAAGTGTCTGGAAATTTGACTCAGTAAAATATGGCGCCTATATGGCGCTTTTTTTATCTTGTCTGCAACTGGTTATACAAGAGGTATATAACGCCAATATATTGCCTGAACCATATCAAACGATTGCATCTTTGGGCTTGATGTTCTTGGCTGTTTTGATTGGCCGAAAAAAAGCCCAGCCGAATTTAAACCAGAACCAGCCTTTAGGTTTTGTCACTGTGACAGCCGGCCATTCCAATGTTGATCCTGGTGCAGTCAGTGGCAAATTTAAAGAAGCTGAACTGGTGACTAATTTCCGTAATGCAGTAGCTTATTACTTAAAGAGCTCCGGTATTAGTATTAAAACGGATGGTGTGGGTACGACTAACAATCCATTAGCTTCAGCCATCAAATTAATTAAAGGTTCTTCTGTTGCAGTTGAATTTCACTTAAATGCAGCTGGATCTAGTCAGGCAAATGGCATTGAAACTATTGCACTACCGAAAGACAAGAAACTTGCTCAAGATTTATCAAAGGCTGTAGCTGCTGCTTTAGGGTCACGTTTGCGAGGTAATGAAGGCTGGATTGATCAAAGTCAGTCAGCGCGTGGGAAGCTAGGTTTTATTAGTAATGGGGGCTTAATTGTAGAGTTAGGCTTTATTAGCAATGAGGATGAGATATCCCGTTTTAATGCTCGTTACTGGTTAGCTGCAAAAGCAGTTGCTGATGTGCTGATCGATTATGAAAAGCGCAATTAATACTTTAACGCTGTGCCTCCTTTTATCAGGTTGCACAGCTCATTCAATCAATACACAAATAAAAGTTAGTATCTGTGTGCAGTGTAGGCAAGATTAAGCCCTGAGAAATCAGGTTTTTTTTAGTTTTCAAATTCCACATCGTAAAGCGATGTTAAAGATGCCTTTAATTTTTCATCCTTAGTTTCTGCAATGTACTCTTGCATTTTCTGCTTGTATTCAGTGTGACCAGCTTTATATTTTGCAAACAAGTATGAGAACTCGCCTATCTTATAATCAGGATTACTCTTGTTCTCTGGTTTGTCTAACTCTAATTTTAAAACGTCTGCTAAATTGTCATAGCATTTATTAATCAAAGTAGCTTCTTTCTTTTGCAAGGTTAATAACTGACATCTAAATGTAAGCCTTGCCGTATCGTTAGGTTTCTCCTTCAGTTGTTTTTCATTTAAAGCATACGCATCATTATAATTTTGCAAAGTCATGTAGATATTCATTTGCATAAATTCACGTTTCTTTTTATCAGAAATAATACTGACCTCAGGCAATATCTCTTTCATTTTATTTTGAAATTCTTCAAAGTTACCCTCGCGATAGTATTTGAAGTAACTTTCATACTTATCAATGATCTTTTGATCTTCGGCTGAGACTGTTTTAATAACGGATTCTTTTGGGGCTTTTTCTACATCCTTTGATGAGTTTGTAGCATTACTGCAGGCACTGATTAGCCCAACAGTACAAAGAATAATAGGGGTTAAATATTTCTTCATGCTTTACGTCGTGATGCTGAGGTTATTGTGAAAGTGTGTGTTTTATATGGTGGGTTTGGTACAACTTTACCATTATCAAATTTACCCTCGAAGCCCAATTCTAGTGACACTGTTATTGCTTGTAGGTCTGGGGCAGGTAATGTGATTTCACAGCTTCCTACTGGCTGTCTATCTTTCTCAGTATTCCAAAAACCTTTTCCAACTTTGAGAGCAAAAGGCCCGCCGATTGGCTGTTTGTTTTTAAATAAACGTATTGTGCCAAATGTATAAATTGTTGCATCTGCCCGCAAGGTAGGTGGTAATAATGTCACAGTTATAAATAGCTTTCTCTTCTGAATTTTATGTGAAATCTCAAAAGAGCATGCACCAGACAAAGCTTGTACTGCAGATCCAAATAAATTAGCTTTATCCTGATCATAGGGAAATAAAAGATTCTTGAATTTAACAATTTCAGTTTTGGTATTTTCTATGTAGTAATTTTCATATTCATCATTAACAAAACTATCTGTAGGTGGTTGTTGTTTAGGCATTTGGACAGATGAAGATTTAGCTGCAGAAGATGCAGCTCCACCACCGTTATCTTGAACTACCAAGTTTTGCTTAGGTAAAAGTTTGCAACCGCAAGATAGTGAATCATTTACACGAGCTGCAGCTTTTCCGAAGATTTGCATGTGAGGATCGCCTGAGATGATCGTTGCAACCGTTTTATGTTTCGGGCATGTAGCCTTGTCGCCAACGCACGCGATTGCAAAACCATCAATTAGGAACATACTATTCCCAGAAATTACCTGACCGCCACCAGTCGTGGGACAGCCAATAACAATATATGGTGTTGCCATCTTATTCCTTTTTATAGACATAACATGATCAAATGATAGCAGACAGAACGGAGGAATCTTGTTGAATTAAGAATCACATGCGCAGCCAGGTGGCTTATGGCAGTCTTTAGAACGGGAGATGCATGAGTTTCCACAAGCCTTGCCCTTACTACAGTGTTTACAGCAGCTTGCCGAGAAACGCATACTGTTTGGTGTAATCAGATCACTAAAGCTTCTAGGCACAACTTGAGAGCGTTCCTCATTCTGCTTTGGCTGTCTGATTTCTTCTTTCGCAACACTATAATCAGATACAAGCAGGGTAAGAGCTGCAAGTGAGACGGTAAATGCTTCTTTACAACTATTCATATTGTCCCTATGAAATTGTTCCTTTGTTTCTCGAATCTATCACACGTTTTTGAAGAGATATTAGGTTAGTAATTTTTAAATTGATTAATAATATTGCTATATAACAGAAAAGTTTATTTCTCAAAGATCTTTTATTTGTTCAATGAATTGAACATAATGGCAGTAAAGCATTTTATAGTTTTTGAAATGTCAAAAGTGGATAAAAAGGGCAAAGCTGCCCAACAAAGTCTTGATCTATTAGATCCGGCTGTTCAGCAAGAACAAGCTGGGGATCTCGATTTTGTTTTAAAAATCCATGATGGGCACTTACATGACCTAGAAATCTCCAGTGTTGCAAATTTACTATCTGCACTAGGTCAAATTGTTGGAGTTAAACAAGCTAGCTTCAATACAATTAAAGAAGGCTCTACGACTATTGCAGTTACAGTCCCAAATGACTGTAAATCATTGGCTATGTCCAATGTAATGAAGGATACAGCGGCAAAGCACAGACAAATTGCTCGTATACAAAAAGAACTGGGGAAGTATGGTTTTCATCATGCTGAAATTTCATATGGTACTTTAAAAGAAGATGAACTTTACGAACCTAAAGAAATTCTATGTGTAGTACCAGAATTAGAAACTGAAGCAACTTTCACTCAAGAAGAGTCTCTAGATGGACGTTTAACTCGCCTTCAAAAAGGTCGGGATAAATCAGATCATATCACTATTATTTTAAATAATGGCGTAGAAGTTGCTGCGCAGTGTTCTAAGAAATTATTACAAGAATTACATCCATACTTTAATACAGATAAAAGTTTAAGATTTGAAGGGGTAGCTACTTACTTATCGAAATCTAATTCTTATCAATTGTCTCTTAAGAAGTACATCATCAATAAGTTTCATGTTATTGAGGAGGTCAGCTTAGAAGAGTGGATTGATGACTTTAGAGCAAAAGGTGCATCAAATTGGTCTAAACATGATGACCCGATAGCTGAGTGGCTGAAGGAGCGACAAGATTGATTATCTTAGATACAAATGCCTTAATCACATTATTGATGAAAGACAAAGATCAGGCTGAATATAAGAATCTTGTTGCCTTCCTTAATCAAAGCAAGAATTTATCTATAGCTTTGCCGATGCCAGTAATCTCTGAATTTATCGCGGGTGATGACAATGAAGCACGTTCTTTAAGTTTGCTTAAACCAACCTCTAAATTTAAAAATTTGGATTTTGATGCAAAAGCAGCGTTAAGTGCTGCCAAAGTTTATCGAGAATATCGCAATTTGCCGAAAAATAGAAAGTCTCAAGATCCACGTCAAAAAGTAAAGGTTGATATTCAAATTATTGGGATCGCACTCGCTAATAATGCTATAGCTATTATTACTCATGATCAGGGCCTCAAAACAGTTGTAAATGAGCTTGGTTTATCATTGGCTGTTTACGACTATATAGATAATCATTACTTTGAACAAATGGCTAATATTGTGGTGACAGAAAGTAGTAAACGTCAGTAATGTAATTGGAGAAAATTTAATTGGAACTTGGAATTGTCGACTATAAGAAAACTAATAGAATATCTGAAACAGAAGCGATAAGGATTTCTGAATTACAAGAAGATCATTATTTAGATTTTAAAAGTAAGAGAATTTCTCCAGCAGATATACAAAAACCTGCTGTGGCATTTAGTAATGCAGATGGTGGTAGCTTTATTGTTGGAATAGAAGATAAAAAAACAGGAAAAATAGGGTTAGATCGATGGATAGGAGTATCTTCGTTAGAAGAATTTGATCCATATTTATCCGTATTAGATTCTATTCAATATCTAAAATATGATTGGTGGTATTATAAGATAAGTAATCGACCATATGAATTTTTTCTTGGTATCCAAGTAATATCAGGTGACAAAGTTGTTTTTACAACTAAGAAAGAATGTTTTCGCCGTCATGGAGCTTCTAGCCAACAGATAAGAGATCTGATGCAAATTAGGGGGTTAGGGTATGCTAAGGGCAGTGAATCTTATGAAGATGTAGAACAGCCAGAGTGTAGTATTAATATTTTAGATGAAAGTTCAGAGTTAAAATCATATATTAGAAATTTAAATTTACAACAAGAAGAACCCCTTGACTTTCTTTTGCAAGAAAATTTAATAAATGAAAATTGGATTCCTAATACAGCAAGTGTTTTATTATTTCACAAAAATCCCTGCATATTAATTCCACAAGCAGCTATAAGAATTTCTTGTTATGCCACTAGTGGTATTGATGAGCTAAGAGATGATTTAATCTTCAATGAGAGATATGAAGGTAGTATTTTTTATTTGATTGAATATTGTTTCTCGATAATTATGACAAAACTTAATGAAATGAAAGTTTGGACAATAAATGGACAGGAACAATTGCAATTCCATGAAGATGCAATTTTTGAAGTTTTAGTAAACTGTTTAGTGCATAGGGATTACTCATTAACAGATACTATTCGTGTTATGATTTTTAATAATAGGATTATTTTTAAAAGTCCTGGTAGATTACCAAACGGAATCAACTTTGAAAATTTATTGCAAGCACGTAGTCCAAGAAATCCCAAAATAATGAGATATATTTCTAAAGCTAACAGACCTGGTTCAAATAAAAAATATGTTCAAGAAATGGGTGAAGGGCTTAATACTGTTTCGAACAGATTACAAGATGCTAAGTTACAAGATCCTCAATTTAACTATGAGGAAAATATCTTCGTAGTAACATTGACACATGGCTCAAGAGAAGCTCCGGAATTAGTAGTACCAAAATTTATTAAAAAATTTGGATCAATAACCAATCAGCAACTTAGAGATCTTCTAGGAATTTTATCAGCAGATGCTAGCCAGATTTTATCTGGTCTAAAGAAGAAAGGTTTAATAGATTATGACAATAACAATAAATCATGGTATTTGAAAGAAACTGTATCTGCTTAAGCTAATTACAATAAAAAAGCACTATAAGGTGCTTTTTTATTCAGGTAAACAGCTATGAATTAACTCTGTAATCCTGACATTTGGATTTACTGTTATTGGCTCTCCAGTAGAGGGAGATACGACAGTTTTCCATTTTTTACTTGTTTTCTTTTAAAAAGCCTTCCAAGTGAGGGCACTCAAGTAATCGACATAATCAAATATAGACTTAGGGATACATTAATTATTCACAAGAGCAACAATCACAGTTTTTCCACTCTGTAATATGAATTATACTTATTGAGCAGATTGGCCGGCTCAAAATGAATTTTGAGTCGGTTTTTATGTTTTTAAAGTCTGTGGATAAGTCACTGAGAGCACCAAATCTACGCCAATAAATTATAAATATTTGATTTGTATATGGAGTTGATAAACAATGATTTTAGTGACTGGTGGTTTAGGCTTTATCGGCTCGCATGTAGTTTTAAACTTGCTAGCTCAAGGGCAAGAGGTCATTATTGTTGATAATCTGGCCAATGCTAATTTGCAAACTCTGGAAAGACTTGAATATATTTCTGGAATGTATGTGCCATTTGTAAAAATTGATGTACGTAATACGCCTGCCCTGAATAAAGTTTTTGAACAGTATTCAGTTGATGCTGTGATTCATGCTGCTGCATTCAAGTCTCTTGAAGAATCTAGATTAAAACCACTTGAATATTACAATGATAATGTCAGTTGTATTATGAGTCTGTTACGTTCAATGCAGCGCACAGGTGTCCGCTCTCTAGTACATTTATCTTCTTTGGCCGTATATGGTAAATCCGGTTTGGATCTCACAGAAGATGAGCCATTTAACTATACCTATCCAAATCCTTATGTTAAATCTCAACAGATGGTTGAAGAGATTATTTATGATACTTATAAAACAGATAATGAATGGAAAATAGCTATTTTAAGGCTGGGTAATGTGGCGGGAGCTTTTGAACACGGAGTTTTAGGTGAATATGTGACACCTTTACCAAAAAACATTATGCCGATGGCTATGCAGGCCGCAGCAATGCAACGGGAATATATTGAATTACAGCGTCATGCAAATACAGAGGATCAGACTGTAGAGCGAAGTTTTTTACATGTACTTGATGCATGTGATGCAATAATTTCTAGTTTGCTCTGGCTGCAAAATCAATATCATTGTTGTGAAGCATTTAATATTGCCGGAGAGAAAGTAGTTTCTATACAGGCCCTATTAGATCAGGTAGCGACTCATACTCAATCAGACATTCGTACCATCGATGCAACCTATAAACTCGATGAGCTTGAGCACTTAGGTGCTAATTTGAATAAAGCTAGAATTCAGCTTCAGTGGGGGCCTAAACGCACCTTGAAACAGATGATTGAGGATGAGTGGCGTTTTTATCAGAATACACTACAAGGGCAATAATCACTTTAATAAAAATGATTATTATTTACATAAAGGTGATTATTGCTTAGCATAATAGATTACGAGCAGTTTTAAATGATTGAAACCATATATTCATAATCCAGTACAAAGATAGAGGACGTTTATGCAAACTCGAATCGAACATGACACTATGGGTGAAGTTGAAGTCCCGAATGAAGCTTTATGGGGAGCTCAAACACAGCGCAGTTTGCAGAACTTTAAAATTGGACAGGAACGTCTGCCGCGTCCTATGATTCGTGCAATGGGGCTGGTTAAAAAGGCGGCAGCAATGACCAATGCTGAACTTGGCCAGATCACAGATGAAATTTCCGGTTATATTGTTGGTGCTGCTGAAGAGGTAATTGAAGGTAAATGGGATGCCCAGTTTCCGCTAGTCGTATGGCAAACTGGCTCAGGCACCCAGAGCAATATGAACTGTAATGAGGTAATTGCCAATATTGCCAACCAGAAATTGGGAAATGCTTTAGGTTCACAAAAGCCGGTTCATCCAAACGATCATGTAAATCGGGCCCAATCTACTAATGATTCATTTCCAACTGCAATTCATGTAGCAGCCAGTTTGCAAATTAATGAACTTCTTATACCGGCGGTCACCAGATTAAAAGATACTTTAGAACGAAAATCTGAAGAATTTAAAGATATTGTTAAGATTGGTCGTACCCATTTGCAGGATGCAACCCCCTTAACGTTAGGTCAAGAATTTAGTGGCTATGTATCACAGTTAGATCATGGATTAAAACGTCTGAATCAGGCTCTTGAAGGATTGTACGAATTGCCACTAGGGGGTACGGCAGTAGGCACAGGTTTAAATGCTCATCCCCAATATGCTGAAAAAGCTGCAACGCGACTGTCACAGTTCACCGGCTTGCCTTTTATCACAGCCCCTAACAAATTTGAGGCTTTGGCAGGCCGTGATGCAGCTGTATTTGCATCAGGTGCTTTAAAGACGCTTGCTACAAGCCTAAACAAGATTGCTAATGATATTCGCTGGCTGGCAAGTGGGCCACGTTGTGGCTTGGGAGAGTTATATATTCCTGAAAATGAACCGGGCTCAAGTATTATGCCTGGAAAAGTGAACCCGACCCAAAGTGAAGCCATGACTATGGTGGTTGCTCAGGTATTGGGCAATGACACCACAATTAATATTGCTGGAGCTTCAGGGAACTTTGAGTTAAATGTTTTTATGCCAGTGATTGCATTCAATTTATTACAATCAATCCAGCTTCTAGGTGATGCATGTAATAGTTTTAATGATAACTGTGCACTAGGTATAGAGCCAAATCGTGAAAAAATAGATTATTTCTTGCATAACTCGCTTATGCTTGTGACGGCTTTAAATCCAGTAATTGGATATGAAAATGCAGCCAAGGTAGCTAAAACAGCTTATAAACAAGGAAAGACACTAAAGCAGGTCGCTGTAGAACTTAATCTGGTCACTGAACAGCAATTTGATGAAGTAGTCAGACCGGAAAAAATGGTTTCACCAAATACTAAGTAATCTAGACAGGATTATTTTCTAGCCAATTAAATATCGGCAGTTTTTATCAGGCGGATAAATTCGTCCAATAGGTATTAACTGCTGATGATTTGGTTGGATATATATTAATTTTCAGGAAAGATATAACAGCTATTTTTCATAATATTTATATGATTAGTTTTACTTAAAAATATGCCCAAATCGCTACTTGGGAAACTATGTAAAATAAAGGTTTATGATCTGGCTTTGCTGGCTACTTTCCTGTTATTTTATCCAATAAATAAGCCACAAGAAGTGGCTTATTTTTTATTCATATCAAAGGGAAGATCAATCCCAATATCTGCATCATTTCAGATAAGTTTATGCCTTGAAGTATATATTTCTGTCATTCTTTTGGTTGTATGGTCTGCGAGGGTTTAGGCTGATTTTCCAGCTTTCTTATACAAGTGAATAGAAGTGTAGGTATTTCATGAAAGCTTGGTAAGTGCCGACTACTTAATCCAAGATTGACAATGACTTGCTTAATCGCTGTTAAAAATGTTCTTGATAGATATTGTGTCGTGTGAAGCAGCATTCTTGCCAGATTTAAGGCTTAAAATCCCCAACTTATGTTCGAAGCTTAATAACTCTGGTCAATGTTACCAGCAATTTCTACACTCAGATCATTGCACCAATGCCTGTCCAGATGGTGTAAGCCGTACCAAGGGAAAGTGTGCGCATTGAATAGGCAAGCACACCAAAACTAAGAACCATAAAGAAAAGCGTAATAATGCTAGGAGTGAGTTTAATAAAAACTGCTGATAGCTTCATTGAATACACCCAGACATCTCAGAGATACCTGCAAGAATCAGAATAACCCATGCCATAATCGCTAACTTTAAATAGTGATCAGCTCGTCCCGACAAGTGTAAACTGGTGCAGCTTAGTTTAAAATGCACCAGTAGAAGTCGTCTACTTTGAATATAATAAGTGGACCTTAAAGTAAAACTAATAAGAGAATAGTAAAAGGGGTATTGCTTACTCAATATATGCTTGAATAAAAATAATAAAAACACAGGACTAGTATGGATATAATAACAAGATAATTGAGTTTAGTTAGCCCTAATTTTACTGTTATCTATCCTCTTAACGAAAAGAAAGGTGAGGGTTATTTTTTCATCTAAATTTACCTTTAATTAAAACTGGATAGACACTATGTCAAATGGCTATGTACAATCTGGGTTGTTGAGATTATTCATGCCACCATTGGATACTTATAATGCTAAGAATAGAACGTATTGATCCCCAATCGAAAGCGTGGCAGGATTTTGTTGTATTGTGCTGTGAATATTTTCAGCGTCACTGGCCGAATGTCTACACTAATAATAGTGAAGCCAAAATTCAAGAGCTGATCTCATCCGATTTAAAGCAACGATTTAGGCAGGGAGATCGAGGGTTTTTTATTATGTATCTCAACGATGAACCTGTTGCCATTGCTAATGCCTGGCTTAGCAAAGATGATGATATTATCCTGAATGTTGCAGAGTTTTATGTCCGTGATGAATACCATCGGCATGGTTTTGGAAAAGCGCTATGGCGGAATGTAATAAGTTGGGGGCAGAGTCTTGGCGCCGTTCTTGTCGAACTTGAAACCGATGAGCTTAAACCCGCAAATTTTTTCTGGAAATCACTAGGACTTAGTGTGACTCATACCGCTCCAAGGCTTCGCTATAGCTTGACCCTCGTTAATAAATAATAGATTAATTATTAACTGTTTATTAGCTCTTAGTTACCTGTATTTGTAAAGCTGAGGTGGCATCCTCATAAATTACAGTTTATTCTATAATCCTTAAAATAGTGCTTATAAGTGTAAATAAAATAGATTTGGTTCAACTCTAGCTAGAAGATCAGCTAATTAACGAATAAGCGAGTCTGGTATTACTCGTTACAGATTACCTTATCTTTCTGAACATAATAGTTTAAGGCAATCTTCATATCTTGAAGGAGTTTAGGCTCAGTATACTCATTTGGTGAGAGCTTTAGTAAAGCCGGTATATACTCATTTTTATAAACAGCAGGGTAGTCTTTACAGATGATCTGGGTGCGCTGTTCCTGTGATGTATTAGGATGATCAAGCTGGTCCAGAAAGTCTGTGATTTTTTTATCTGCCTGATCAAATTCTGTTGTTACTGTAGGTTCATTCGAAGGCTCAGCAGCCATAGGCTGTTCTGGTTGTTTTTGACATGCAGTAATGGTTAAAGTGAAAAGAAGGATAAGTACTACTTCTGTTTTCATCGAAGTTTGCCTTTAATTAAAGCTTGCTAATTATAAATTTTAGTTTGTAAAAAAGAAACTTTAAAAAGATTAATTCTTTGATTTAAAATAAAAATATAGAATTCAATATAATAAGCTTTTACTGAGATGATTTTGGATCTCATATCCTGCATAATAAAATCAGAAATCATATGGAGCAAGAGGTGCGGGTTTTTTGAGTATGTTGCTAAGTATCTTTTTATCTAATTTTTCAGGATACTATTTAAAAGAAAAACCTACCGTTGAAGGTGGAAAGTATTAAGAATATTCAACTTGCTAGAAATTTAGATAGAGGCTGAACTTTAGCATAACTAGAAAAAATTCTCTGCTCTAATTTGTACTTATTATTCTCTAAATCATCAATAATCTTATTGAATGAAATATTACTATTAAGGTTTTTAGTCTCAATCATTTTCTGGAGTTGAGCATTTTTCTTATTTTTATCCGCTTTAATATAATCAATAAATGTCGCATAGTGGGCAAAGTTGAAATTATATTTTTTACTGAATGTTCTATAAGTTTAGGACTGACTTCAATAGATGAAAACTTTCTTTCAAGAACTACTCTTATAGAAGTTAAAATATCCTCTATATCTTCAAGGCTTCTAGACCTATATTGGTAATTAATTAGTTTACTAAGAAGTTCAGTATATTTAATAATTGTGAAGTCGAGTTGTTTAAGAGAGAATCCTGCTATTAGATAACCATTTTCAATAAATGTAAATTTGTGTGATTTACAGAAATGTTTAATCTTGTCTATAGCATCAAAATTATCAACATATAAAGATTCTTCAAAGAGGAAAAAATTAGAGGCAAAGTAAAGTCGCAACTCCTCCCGTAAGCGGTTCTATTAGACCATTTGACCTGGTTTACAAATTGATATTTTTAGCAAAAAGTTGAAGCCAATTTTGCCATTTATCAAATTCTCTGCTAATTCATAAATATCAATACTTAACTCTTATAAAAAACTGACTTATATTTCTTTTTTAAGAGAATCTAAGCAGCATTACTAGAGTACTGTGTCTAACACACTCTCTTATTTAGTTATTTTCTATCCTAATATTCGTCATTCTCTATCATCCATCAGCTTTCTAAAGTCTGAGTCCGGAAACTCAATCACATGTAGGCACTTACCATATAGACGTAAATAATATTCGCGTACAGTAGGCTTATGGTACTTTTCCTGGTCTTCTGAGGCTTCGACCTCGGCTATGTACTTCATAAGCTCAAAAGCCACTTGTTCTTTTGCCGTATGGCAAATTTCAGATTTGGTGGTCATTCTTTTTATTCTCCATAAATATTGAAATAGTATGGCTTCACAATTAACAGGTTTTATTGACTATTTATATGTCGATTATAATTTTATTATGCCGAATATTTGAACATTTAACACCCCAAATTTAACTACCATCTTTATAGATGAGATTTGCCAAACCCCGACAATCACCTTGAATTGTTGTTCTTATATTTCCTCAGCAGTTAATAAAACTTCCAGTACTTCGTAATAGTATCCGAAACAATCCTGACTGCACTCATCGGCAGAGGTTGTAAAGCCCAACATGACTAAATTTGCGCACATTGATCATAAAAAGAGAATGATGTGAGATGTCTAGCTAATTAATAAACACTAGAGCGTAATACATGCAAGAGTAACCCCCCAACTGAGGGCTTTTTATAAGTTCAATCATTGGCCAAATAACATTGAATTAGTTGGCATAATTGCTAAAATGCAAACTGCTTTTTAACACTGTTTTGCAATTATTTTGCTAAAGTTTTGCTGGGTAAAATTTAAGCCATTATAAAACAGTAACTTATTTATGGAAATTTTTAATGCTCGATATTTATTTAACAGATGTTCAGAAACAAGTGCAATTTAAGGATTATCCAGGTGAACATCCAGTTAAATTTATTCTAAATTTTAAAAAGATCTTTCCTAGCGTGATGGAGCTGATTTTACCCGTTTTACCGAATGATGAAGATCTGGAAAAAATGACTTGGGAATCAACAACCCAGGATTTTGAACTATTCAAGAAACTTTTGAATGGCTGGGGAATCATTGAGCTGCGTTTAGGTGCTATTGCCAAGTTTAAAGATAAAAAATTTGCAGATCAGTTAGTTAAAAAGGCCCAAGCAAAACGTAAAGCTTTATCATTAGAGTATCCTGAGTTATCAGATATAGATTTAGATTATCTATTTATGCATGAAATCCATGCTTTGATTGATGCCGAACTGGTAGAAGTGGGTGAAAAATTTTATTTACCTGTTTTACGTGATACCTGGGAATCACTGGTATCAGACCGGGTTTTAATGGCAAAGCTTTAATTTAAAAATGTTTGAGAAAAAGGATAGCAACAGCTATCCTTCTTATTTAAAGATAATTTATTCTTAAAATCAGAATAGAAAAATATTCTATAAGTTTACTGTTTTAAATGGTGCGCGTACCTTGCGACCATGCAGCAGATAATATAAGACAATGCAAATAAGAGCCAGAAGACTGCTTATAAAATATAACTGCGAGTAGTTTATATATTCCAGTAATTTTCCGAGTATATAAGGCCCAAATCCCAACCCCGCATCCAGAAAAATAAAGAAGGTTGAGGTAGCGAGTCCCATGCGCTCTAAACTGGTACTTTTAACGGCAATGGTCTGACACACTGACTGAATATTTCCAAAACCTAATCCTAATAAACCCGCACAAATTAGCAGCATACTTGCAGTTTGAACTTGGCTCAGCAAGAACAAGCCGAATGCTAAAATTAAAATAGCCGGATACATGATGATATTTTCACCTCTTCGGTCCACCAAAGGGCCGGTAAAAGGGCGAGAAAATAGTATCGCTAATGCATACATCAGGAAAAAAATAGAAGCCGCCTTAGCCAGATCTAAAGTTTTTGCATAGAAATTAATAAAGGAAAGCACACCTGAATAGCAGACTGATGTTAATAGTATGATGATGGCGATCGGCACAGCACGCGGCTCAATAAACTGTGTAATCCAGCTAGATTTTGGAGGTGAAGCTGTTGCTGTTTCCTGTCTGCTTACTAAGTTGGGCATTTTTATACCTAGAGCAGTAAACAGGCAGCAGAATGCAATTATGCTTGAGAATATAAAAATTACATTATAATCAAAATTTAAACTAAGCCAGATTCCTAGAAATGGTCCGATAGCAGTGCCCAAGGTGCTGCTCATACTATAATAACCAATACCTTCACCACGGCGAGACACTGGTAAAATCTGTGCAATCAGGGTTCCTAGAACAGTAGAAGCTACACCCATTGTGAAACCATGAATAGCACGTACAAATAGTAAAAAGCCAATACCATATTCTATAAAATAAAGGCCAGAAAACAGGAAAAATCCACTCAGGCCAGTAAGCAAAGTAAGCCTGTGTCCAAATCGAGATAAAAATTTTCCAATCAGCAGGCGCCCAAATAAGGTTCCTACAATATAAAGACCAGAAATCAGACCTGCCTGTGCGGTGGAAGCACCTAGTTCAGCGACTGCATAACCTACAATAACCACTATTAGAAGATAGAAAACCAGAATAAGCTGAAAGTTAATAGCACTGGCCAGAATAAAATTTCGGGTCCATAAGGGAGCACTGTCTTTCATATTGCACCTCTTTTGGAGTCTTGAAGTTGCTTCAACACTAATTCCAGCGTGGCTTTTACAAGTGCCAGTTGTTCTGGTTCAATGTGCCGAATTAATGAATATTCAAATTGATCAATACAACTGCTGCATTGTTCATACAGGGACAAGCCTTTTGAAGATAAAGTTAGCATTTTTTGCCGTTTATCTTCTGTATCAATTTGCTCCAGAAGCTCAAGCTCTATCAATATATGTATTCGCTTTGCAACAGCAGGCTTGGAGATATTTAAATATTCAGCAATATCAATTGAGGTACATGAATGTTTAAAGTGAATGGTATGTAGTACCTGCCATAATGAATAATTCAGGCTGTAAGGTTCAAGAATGGTATTAATCTGATCACTCATCAATCTAGCCGAAACCAGAAGTGCAGAACGAAAAGTAGGAAGATTAGACATATAGTTAACTAGGGTAACTAAAATCTGATAATATAGTTCCGAGTTCAGTAAGAATCAAGGTCCTACTACATATCTGTTATAAGTTGTGTTTGGAAAGGTATTAAAAACAGACCACATTAAGTTTTTAACTCAGGCCACTTTCAAAATATGTTTTTATAAACTATAGTAAGGAAAGAGTGAAAGCATACACAAAAAGTTGGAATTATTTTTCAATGTTTTTCATGCTTTAGCTTATCAATCGGAAATCCGTTCAGGTCGAGATTAAGCTTTGCTATTACGTGCTGGATTGTTGCTGGCCTTGGCAACAGTATGTTTACAGATTGCAGTATTCTTGCAGCCATTATTACCGCAGCGATATCAGGTTGCGCCAGTCTGTGAGAAAATTACTCATGTATTACTTGCGCCTCCGCACCAGCATGAGCTGTATTTTTCTTTGGATGACATATCACAGCACCGGTTTCTCTCTGATTCCTCAGTTCATGATCATGACAGCAGTCACCATGATCCTAATCATCAATGCCAGTACTGTACAGTCTATGGAAATCTAGTTCTTCCCCCTTATTTAGATTTTAAAGAAATCCTGATTCGTATACAGATTCGTCTCATTACACTTGAACAAGTATTTCGGCATATCTATTTTAGTCTGCAAAGACTGTTCCTGCTTCCGCAGGGACGAGCGCCTCCTTTATATATTCCTGTCTAAATCATTAACTTAAACTTTAGGGTAATCATTACTCTAGACCAGTTTTATCTAAATTTAGAAAGAGAATAGGTATGTTATTACTATCTTCAGACGCTACAGTACGGCAAGTTAAATCTATCGCATGGATTATTACCAATATCTTGCGTACAAAACAAAACATAAAGCCACATGCTTCTTTTGAACAATCTCAGTACTGTGAATTGATAAGCTTCTTTAAGCTCCAACCTCAACTTGTACTTAACAATAACAATACAGTGCTCTGTAGAATAATATAGGTGAAGTAATGGACTTAGGTTTAACAGCGCTTGAGCTTGCACGAATACAGTTTGCCTTTACGGTTTCTTTTCATATCATTTTCCCCTCAATTACCATTGGGCTGGCAAGCTTTCTTGCTGTACTCGAATGGAGATGGTTGAGAACCCGAAATCCAATTTTTCAAGATCTTTACAAGTTCTGGATTAAGATTTTTGCTGTAGCATTCGGTATGGGCGTAGTGTCCGGTATCGTAATGAGTTATCAATTTGGTACCAACTGGAGTGAATTCTCACGTTTTGCAGGTGGTGTCACCGGGCCATTGCTGACCTATGAAGTGTTAACCGCATTTTTCCTTGAAGCTGGTTTCTTGGGTATTATGTTGTTTGGCTGGGGCAGGGTTGGTCCTAAAGCCCATTTCTTTGCCACTCTTATGGTCGCTCTAGGTACCTGTATCTCAATGTTCTGGATTCTGTCTTCCAATAGCTGGATGCAGACACCTGCGGGATATGCTATTGAAAATGGCATCATTGTACCGCAAGACTGGCTAGCGATTATATTTAACCCCTCATTTCCATACCGTTTATTCCATATGGGAATGGCAGCTTTTCTGGTCTCGGCTTTACTGGTCTGTGCAACTGCAGCATGGCATCTGTTAAAGGGCCGTCGCGATGCTATGGTAAAAACTTCTTTCTCTATGGCACTCTGGATGTTGCTGGTGCTTGCCCCATTACAGATTTTCATTGGCGATATGCACGGTCTGAATACTTTGAAGCATCAGCCAGCAAAGATTGCCGCAATGGAAGGACATTGGAAAACCAATCATAATGAAGGCATGCCACTTTACCTGTTCGGTATTCCAGACATGGCAGCAGAAGAAACCAAATATGCGGTCGGTATTCCCAACCTGGGTAGCTTAATCCTGACTCACAGTATGGATGGTACCGTAAAAGGCCTCAAGGATTTTGCTCCAGAAGATCGTCCAAATTCTCTGGTTGTATTTTGGAGTTTCCGGATTATGGTCGGTCTGGGCATATTAATGCTGTTACTGGCTTTAGGAGGATTACTGCTACGTAAAGGTGGTCGTTTATATGAAAATAGAGGGCTACAATATTTTGCTTTAGTAATGGGACCGGCGGGATTTGTAGCGCTGCTTGCTGGCTGGTTTACAACAGAAGTAGGGCGTCAGCCTTGGGTAGTATATGGCGTTATGCGGACTGCAGATGGCTTGTCGCCTGTACCGGCAAGTCAAGTTGGCCTGACACTAATCATTTTTGTGGTGGTTTATACGGTGGTATTTGGAATCGGCATTTATTATATGCTGCGTCTGATGCATAAAGGTCCGGAATTTGTTCATGCAGATCCTGTCGATCATGGCGGACCGGGTCATTTTAAAACACCAATGCGCCCACTTAGTGCGGCTACTGAAAAAACAGACACAACCGATCAAGATACAAAGGAGAAACATCATGATTGATTTATCTCTGATCTGGGTAGCCATTATTGGCTTGGGTGTATTGATGTATGTAGTAATGGACGGATTCGATCTGGGCATTGGTATCATGTTTCCCTTTATTCAAGGGGAACAGGAACGCGATGTAATGATGAATACCGTAGCTCCCGTTTGGGATGGTAATGAAACCTGGATGGTACTCGGTGGTGCCGGGTTATTCGCAGCATTTCCAATTGTCTATTCCGCCGTGCTGTCTGCATTATATATGCCCATAATTTTGATGGTTGTGTTTTTGGTTTTTCGCGGAGTGGCATTCGAGTTTCGCTTTAAAGCTAACCGGACAAAACATTTTTGGGACAAATCATTCATTTTAGGCTCTTTGCTGTCAAGTTTTTTCCAGGGTGTGATCTTAGGTGCGTATATTCAGGGAATTAAAATTGCAGATGGCCGATATATAGGTGGTGCATTAGACTGGCTAACGCCATTTTCTCTGTTCACTGGAGTAGGTGTGGTCGTAATGTACGCAACTCTGGGCTGCGGTTGGCTGATTATGAAAACTGATCATGATCTACAGCAGAAAATGTTTCATTTAATGCCAAAAATGCTAATCGCTTTACTGGTTATTTTTGCAGCTATTAGTTTATATACACCTTTTGCTCAGCCACTTATAGCAGAGCGCTGGTTTACTCAGCCGTATTTAACCTACTTCAGTCCGGTACCAATTCTTGTAGTAATCTTCACAGTTCTTGCTTTACGTGCTGTCAAGAAACAAAATGAACATAAGCCATTTATTTTTACTCTAGCGCTGGTTTTTCTGGCTTTCACTGGCTTCCTGATCAGTCTATGGCCTTACATTATTCCTTATGACGTAACGATCTGGCAGGCAGCAGCCCCACATAGCAGCCAGCTGTTTACATTGGTGGGCGCTGTAATTCTTATTCCGATTATTCTGGTTTATACCGGCTTGGCATATTGGGTATTCCGCCATAAAGTTCGGGTAGGAGATGAAGGCTACCACTAACTAGAAGGAGGTTATAATGAAGCTTTCAGAAAAGCAGTGGTTTGCAGTGTTATGGCTGGCGGGATTTTTCAGTCTGGTTTTAGTGGCCGGTCTATTTCGTGTCTTAATACAGCTTGCCTATTAATTGTACAGTTGGCAGTATAGTATTAAAAAGTGGTCTGTTTAAAACAGACCACTTCCATTTAGTGCTTCAGACCACTTTCCCAGCAGTCTTCTCTATAGTGAAGCAGTAATATTTAAGGCCGATATTTTTGGAATAAGTATGACTCCTTTGCTTGACCGAATTCTTCAGACGTTTCAAGCTACAGCTTCCGATCTTGATACTGTACTTCCTTTTTTTAATACCACTTCTGGCCAGATGATGGAGCAGAGTTTAGGCTATGCTATCTATCAGCGCCAGAATTTTCCTGAATCTTGTGAATATGTACATATAGCCCAAATTGAAAATAAGCAGGAAAATATAGCTTATCTTTTTTCTCCATTTATTCTTGCTGTTCTCCAGTACAAGACAAGTTGTTATTTACCTGTAAGCTCCGAGTTATGGTTAGGTCATTATTTAAATATAGATAATCTTCATTTTATAAAACAAGAAAAATCTCTGGATGAAATGGGACTTTTTATTCAGATAGCACCACAGCAGTTAAACAGTGTGCAAACCAAGCTATACAGCCTATTAAGAGCTTTTCTTGATCCGAAACTTAGACAGCTGATTTTTATTGACCTTCAAAATTACGATGATAAAAATCTGAAAATGTTAGAGCAATCTCTGCATGCGAAGATTATCTATCTGCCGTTTTCTAGCAGTAAACTGCAAATAACCAGGTCAAGCTTAGCTGGCTTATTAGGCAAGAAAAAAACTCAGTCGGCGGCAGAAATATGTGAGCTCATTGCTGAGACCAATGCAGAATTACTTAGTACCTTAAATAATAGCCTAAGTATTAATAATAATTTAAAGCTTATTCAAGATCTACTATATAGCGAACATATTCTGGAAAAAATATCTGTTTATGAAGAATTTATAGACACTATTTTTAAACATAAAACCGAATTAACCAAGAGAGCCTCTTATGTCTAAAAAATCCTCCTCCAAGTTTCCTATTATTACAGTACTGATCAGTATTTTACTTGGCTGTATGTTTTTAGGGTTCTTTTATCTGGCCGTTACTCAGGAACCGGAATATATGCCTTCATATCAGAAAAAAATGGCGAATCAGTGATAGCATTATAAAATAGTAGCCTCAGTAAATCTGGGGCTTGTTTCAGGTGACTAATGAATAATAATGAGTTTCTCCAGCGCGTTAAAAATGGGCTCAAACATAGCTCCGAAAGGCGGCTTACTCTTAAAGTCTTTCAGGTCATTAAGAATTTTTTACAAAAATCAGATTATATTCAGGAATTTAAGTTTCCCTCTAGCCGCTTCCTTTCTGAAAGTTTGGGGATTTCACGGGATACTATTGAAAAAGCGTACGAACTTTTAGAAAACGAAAAGCTGGTATATCGGGTCAAGGGTAAAGGGACTTTTAGTATTCCTTCTCAAATTCCACGTACTATTGAGGAAGAAGGCAGTTTCAGCTTGCCTGAACAATTGATTCAACTGGAGACTCTATTTTTCGACCAAAATCTGGATTTTTTCGCAGATGGTATGCCAGAGGTACGAAATTTTCCGTTTAAAAAATGGTATGACACCGAAAAACTGGCTTTAGAGCAGAACGGATTAAATATCTTTTTAAAAGATAATACTCAAGGTCTTCCATTACTCAGACAGGAAATCGCCAATCTGGTTAATACACAGCGTCATAGCCGGGTACAACCAGAAAATATACTGATCGTAAATAGTACACAGCAGGCATTATATTTATGCGGACGAGTATTATTTCACCCTAATGACCGGGTAATCATGGAAAATCCTTACTATTCCAATGCCAGTCATCTTTTTAAAATGATGGGACTAAATATACACTATTGTGATATTGATGCCCAAGGTTTAATGATTGAGCACTGCCATCATTTTACTGATATTAAAGCTATTTATGTGACACCGGCAAGCCAGTATCCAACTGGAATACAAATGAGTATGCAGCGTAAAAAAGAAATTGTGGCATACGCCCGGCAGCAGAATAGTTTTATTATTGAAGATGATTATGATGCGCTACTTTTAAATAGATCAGAAAATGATGCAATACTGGGTCTGGATTCCAGTCAGCGCACTATTTATATCGGGTCTTTTAGCAAATATATATTACCAAGCCTGCGTATGTCTTACCTGATTTTGCCTAATGCACTCGTAGATGCCTTTACTCGTTATCGGAACTATATAGATGGCAGTGCACCTTCCCAGTATTTTCAAACCATTCTTGGGAAATTTATGCAGCGGGGTTATTACGCTGAATACCTTACTCAAATGCAGTGGATCTATCACGAGCGTTATGAAGCCTTTATTTTTTATTTTCATCAGTATTTAAGTGAATTTTGTTTTATCCATGAGCATTCGCCTGCAATGCAGGTTGCCTGTTACTTTAAAGAAAATTTACCTGATGAACTTGAGGAAAGTCTTGTCCAGGCGGCAGCACTCAAGAATATTAATTTGACTCGTTTAAGTCAGTTTTATGCACAGCATCCGAGCAATGGGTTTGTACTGGGGTTCAGCTCACTGAACCCGACAGAAATTAAGTCATGTATGCTGCAACTGTATGGCCTGATTATGACAGAACTGAAGCGAGTGAATAATATTATTGTTCCCTAGGAAAA
This sequence comes from Acinetobacter sp. FL, assembly GCF_040744925.1. Classification (NCBI taxonomy): domain Bacteria; kingdom Pseudomonadati; phylum Pseudomonadota; class Gammaproteobacteria; order Moraxellales; family Moraxellaceae; genus Acinetobacter; species Acinetobacter sp. FL. The sequence continues at coordinate 1,432,468 of NZ_CP160437.1, forward strand.
CAGATTAAAAATTTCATTCCTTAAAAACTGATGTCTCATATTTTTATCTAGATCTTTATGCCAATACATTGCCAGATTTAAGGTTGGCAGTTCGAAGGGTAACTCATATACCTGCACCTGTTTTGAGTAGTGAAGATTGTCTAATATATTTTTTGGAATAGTTAATATGAACTGATCACTCTGTTCCAAAACCTGTAGGGCAGTAGAATAATTCTGACAGCGCAGAAAAATTTTACGGACCAGTTCCTGACGGTTTAAATAAATATCTTCCAGCAATACACCACTACGCCGTGATGACACACCAATATGCTGGGCCGAAAAGTATAACTCTTTAGACATTTCAGGTAGCTGTGTACACACTACAAAGCGGTCTTCAACCAGCCTTTTATTGCAAAGTTTTTGTCCAAAATCCTGTTCGAGATCAATGACAAAATCAGTTTGTTGTGTAGCAAGATCACTAATAATCATTTTTCGGTCAAGTTTACTGCTCAAAAATTCAATATCACTGTTCAGCTTCTGAAAATGATGAATCAGTTTGGGGAAAATTAATGGCTCGATTTCATCGTGAATAGCGATCTTTAAATTGTGAACCATGCCGACATCAAAATTTTGATGCTGAAGGACTGAAATTCCCTGAAGCGCCAGTAAGGCATGTTTGACAGGTAAATAGATTTGTTCGGCAAAAGGAGTAGGCCGCATCCTCGCTCCGCTACGTATAAACAGTTCATTTTTTAAATGTAATCGTAACCGTTGCAAGGCATGGCTTGCTGCAGACTGGCTGATGCATAGAACTTGGGCTGCCTTGGAGATACTTTTTTGCTCATAAACTGCAATGAAAAGAGGATATAAGTTGATATCAATATGATGAAAAATGGCAATGTCGAGATAGTTTTCTTTATGAATTTCATGCATATTTAAGTATTGAATAAAATCATTTGGTTCATATTAAGGTTTGGGCTATGGTAATGTAAATAGAAAATAAGATGATTTCTAAGGATAAAAAATGTTTGAGCTCTCTTCACGTGCACAAGATTTTGTTCAACGTACCCGTAAATTTATAGAAACAGAAATTGAACCTGTAGAAAAAGTGTTCTGGGAAGAAGTACATCAACTTAATCCCGATGGAAACTGGAAGAGCTGGCAATGGCCTGAACAGTTGACGGTATTAAAAGAAAAAGCTAAGGCTGCTGGCCTGTGGAATATGTTTTTACCAGATGCTGAGCTTGGTGCAGGGCTTTCTGTACAGGAGTATGCTCATATAGCTGAACTGACCGGCCGTAGTCTGCTGGCGCCTACTGTATTTAACTGTAATGCGCCAGATAGTGGCAACATGGAGCTACTCTGGCGTTATGGTAGTGAAGAGCAAAAGCAGCAGTGGCTCAGTCCATTGCTGGCAGGCGAAATCCGGTCAGTATTTTGTATGACTGAACCTGCTGTGGCTTCTAGTGATGCTACCAATATGCAGGCAACAGCAGTCATTGAAGGTGATAAGATTGTACTTAATGGCCGTAAATGGTGGTCATCAGGTTTAGGGGATCCAAATGCTAAAGTTATTATTTTTATGGCCCATACGCCAGATGAGAGTAAAGACCGGCATCACCAGCATTCTATGGTTTTAGTACCCATTGATACAGCAGGCGTGACTATTGAGCGTATGTTACCTGTTTTTGGTGATTATGATGCTCCGCATGGACATGGTGAAATCAGCTTTAATAATGTACGAGTACCATTCAGTCATTTTATTGGCGGGGCAGGTCAAGGGTTTGAAATTGCCCAAGGACGTTTGGGACCAGGCCGTATACATCATTGCATGCGATGTATTGGAGCTGCGGAAAAATCATTAGATTTAATGATTGAGCGTGGTATGTCAAGAACTGCATTTGGTAAGGAAATTCTAAAACTGGGAGGCAATCTGGAGCGGGTTGCAGAAGCACGTGTAGCCATTGATCAGGCCCGACTTTTAACCTTGTATGCTGCCTACAAAATGGATACTTTAGGAAATATGGCAGCTTTAACAGAGATTTCTGCAATTAAAGTGGTGGCGCCTAGCGTACTTGAGAAAGTTGTAGATATGGCTATCCAAATTCACGGTGGTGCCGGTATGTCACGTGATACGGTATTAACTGGTTTCTTTGCACAGGCGCGCAGTCTGCGTCTGGCAGATGGCCCTGATGAAGTACATAAGGGTATGATTGCCAAACTAGAACTGGCAAAACGTGGTTATAGTACCCGAAGAAAAGCTTAAAAATTCCAGGAATAGAATAAATGACGGTAATTGATGTTGGTGGACAGATCAAAAAAGGTGAAGAACTAGATATTGAAGCTGTAGAACAATGGCTAAAACAGCAGGGTATTGATCTACAGGGTAAGGTTGAAGTAACTCAGTATTCGGGAGGGGCTTCAAATTGGACTTACCGTTTGAAGTATGAAAATCTGGATCTGATACTACGTCGTCCACCTAAAGGGACTAAAGCCAAATCTGCACATGATATGGTTCGTGAATATACAGTACAGAAAAATCTGGCACCTTATTATCCGGTAGTACCAGAAATGGTTGCTCTTTGTGAGGATGAGTCTGTCATCGGTTGCGACTTTTACGTGATGAAGCGTATAGAGGGTATTATTCCACGTGCTAAACTGCCGCCAGAGCTTCAGTTGGGTGAACCACAAGTACATGAGCTATGTATTAATGTCATTGATAAGCTCATTGAATTACATCAAGTACCTTATCAGGGAACTGAGCTGGAAAAACTTGGTAAAGGCGAAGGCTATTGCCGGCGTCAGGTAGAAGGTTGGGACAAACGCTATGAAAAGGCCAGAACCATCAATGTACCTTCTTTTAAGTATGTCCGAAAATGGCTGCTGGATAACATACCGGAAGATTCAGAGACCTGCTTAATTCATAACGACTGGCGTTTTGACAATGTAGTGTTAAGTCCGCAGCAGCCCACACAAGTTATTGGTGTTCTGGACTGGGAAATGGCCACCTTGGGTGATCCATTAATGGATCTGGGCAGCGCCTTGGCTTACTGGGTAGAACCAACTGATAATATGATTTTCCGTTCTACCCGACGTCAACCAACTCATTTACCTGGTATGTTTAGCCGCAAACAAGTGGTTGAATATTATCTGGACAAAACTGGCCTGAAACCTGATAACTGGACCTTTTATGAGGTATTCGGTATTTTTCGTTTAGCGGTCATTGCCCAACAGATTTATTATCGTTATTTTCATAGGCAAACCCGAAATCCAGCCTTTAAAAATTTCTGGATCGTAATTCAGGCCTTGCATGTACGTGCATTGAAACTGATTGCTCAGCAGAAAATTCATGAAAACCCGCTGGCCCAGAAATATGTACATAAGTTGCAGGAGATCCTGAAAAAATGACTACAATATATCTGGTTAGACATGGTCAGGCTTCTTTTGGCGCCACTAGTTATGACCAGCTATCTCCTAATGGAGAATTGCAGGCTAAACTTCTAGGTCAGTACTTCAATAAGATTCTAAAAGATGAACCTTATGTAGTAGCAGGAAGCATGCGGCGTCATCAGCAGACCGCTCAACTGGCACTTGCAGAATACTTTCCTGAAGTTCCGGTCCAGACATTGAGCGAATGGAATGAGTTTAACCATCAGCAGGTTTTCTCTCGCTACGAACCCCGTTTTAATGAGCCTGCACTGCTCAAGCAGGATGTTGCCAAAGAAAGCAATCCACGCGCTTATCTGGCTAAAATCTTCGAAGGTGCTATTCAGCGTTGGACAGGAGGTGATTATCATCATGAATATGATGAATCATGGCCTCACTTCAAGCAACGTGTAGAAACAGCACTCATAAATCTGTGTAATGAGCTAGAAAAATCTAAACCACGTTATGCAATTGTTTTCACTTCAGGAGGGGTTATATCGGTAGCAGTCGGCAAACTTCTGGAGCTTAATCCTGACCGGACTTTTGCGCTTAACTGGGCAATTGCTAATACCAGTCTAACTACTATGCGTCTGGTAGGTAATGAGCCACAATTGCTCAGCCTAAATGAACATCATTTTATCAAGGCTACTCACCCTGAATTACTTACATGGATATAAAAGGAATAAACCATGGCTAAAACAATCTTAATTACTGGCGCCAGTTCTGGGCTGGGCGCGGGTATGGCACGCGAATTTGCACAAAAAGGCTATAATCTCGCAATTTGTGCGCGACGGATGGAGCGCTTGGAGCAGCTGAAGCAGGAGCTGGAGGGTCAATACGGTATTAGCGTTATTGCAAAAACTCTGGATGTAACACATTACAATGAAGTTTTTGAAGTGTTTAAGGCGTTTAAGCAAGAGTTCGGGAAAATTGATCGAATTATTGTAAATGCAGGAGTGGGTGAAGGTCGCCGTATTGGTAAGGGAAATTTTGAAGTTAACCGTGCTACAGCAGAAACTAACTTTATTTCTGCTTTAGCCCAGTGTGAAGCAGCTGTGGAAATTTTCCGTGCACAAAATGCCGGTCATCTTGTCGTAATCTCATCCATGAGTGCCATGCGTGGCTTGCCAAAGCACCTGTCTACCTACGCCGCCAGTAAAGCGGCTGTAGCGCATCTGGCAGAAGGAATCCGTGCTGAACTTTTAAATACTCCCATCAAGGTTTCAACAATTTTCCCTGGTTATATTCGAACCGAACTGAATGAAGGGGCTAAAAAACTTCCATTTGAAGTGGATGAGAAAACCGGTAGCAAGGCACTCGTGGAAGCCATTGAAAGAGAGCCCGTTAAAGCTTATGTACCAAAATGGCCATGGTTACCCATGGGTATTGCAATGAAGATATTGCCTTTAAAACTGGTGAATAAACTTAGCTAGTACCAAGACTCTCCGGAGTCTTTTTTGAACAGAATTGAAAAGAAATATAGATACTGTTTACCGAAATTAACAGCCTGAACAAAGTACGCATGGAACTATATCTGAAACTAAAGTAATTTTTATAAAGATTAGATTTTGAAGACCAAAAAATCAAAGTGCACACGTGATTCAGGAAATTAGTCAGTATGCTTGAGAACCAGATTGAAACTCATCCTTTTACACCTTTTTTACCAGAAAATGCAAAGCTGTTGATGTTAGGAAGTTTTCCACCATCGCGTGAGCGCTGGAAAATGGAGTTTTACTATCCGAACTTTCAAAATGATATGTGGCGAATCTTCGGTCTTATTTTTTTTGAAAATAAAAACTATTTTCTTGATATTGATAAAAAAAGTTTTAATGAAACTTTAATTTGCGAGTTTCTGGTAGATAAAGGTATAGCCATTTATGATGTTGCGGAAAAAGTAATTCGTCTAAAGGGCAATGCTTCAGATAAATTCTTGCAAATCGTGACTACAGTCAAGCTTGAAGAGCTACTTATGCCGATTCCTGAATGTCATACTCTAATGACCACAGGAGATAAAGCAACAGAAACACTAATTTCCCTTTTACCTGAAGGAACTGAAAAACCCACTATTACCATGCCGAGTCATACCCATTTTATGGGCAGAGACCTGAATCTATACCGTATGCCATCTTCATCACGCGCATATCCATTAGCACTTGAAAAAAAAGCAGAATTATATGGGAACTTTTTTCAGGAAATTGGCCTGATTTAATGAATCTGATCATTTCAAAAGGATCCATATTAAAAAAGCGGCCTATATAGACCGCCTTTTTGTTAGACTTTTATAGTCAGCTTATACCAGTGTCATCAGGCTGGCATTACCACCTGCAGCAGCAGTATTAATACTGATTGCACGTTCAATGACTAAACGCTCAACCGGAATCTGTAACTGTTGCGGCTCTAAGTGAGTAATTCCAACAATTGCACCTTCGCGCTGTGCGATCTGTTTCTGCAGATTCATGAGTTGGTTCTGACTACCATGATGTAACACGGCATCAAAATCACCAGTTTGAATATTTTCAATGATGTGGAATTGCTGACGTATAACTTCAGGTAACCTGGCTGCATGTTTTTGATAGAAGTCATTACCTTTAAGTAAAACTGGTTGACTACCTACCGAGAAAATTGCAATAAGTTGAGCAATCTGTTCCTGCTCACTCTCTGCCAGACTTAAAGTTCTTTTACGTGGTAACACAGCATACTGGTTTGATTCCCCGGTTGGTCCCTGCAATTCAAATACTTTCCCTGCAAAGAAGCTGTGCTCTTGGCCCAAAGTATATTGTGGCAGATTTTGTTTTACCCAAGCCAGAAAATCGACATATAACGGATTAGCACTTGTATGGTTCACTGTCTGTACTGCAAACGGCTGTTCCAGTTTTTTAGGCTGGCAATCTTGCATCAAGCGGTATAAATAGAGCGGACCGCCCGCTTTTGGCCCTGTACCAGATAAACCTTCTCCGCCAAAAGGCTGTACACCTACCACGGCACCTACAATATTACGGTTAATGTAAAGGTTGCCTACTTCTGCATGTTGAATAACCGTTTGAACTGTTTCATCAATGCGTGTATGTAAACCCATAGTCAAGCCATAGCCTTTAGCATGAATGGCATCAAGTAACTGTGCAAGCTGGCCCTGTTTGTAGGTAATTACATGCAATACCGGTCCAAAGACTTCACGTTTGAGTTCATTAAGGTTTGGTAACTCAATAAGTGTTGGAAGAATAAAAGTCCCATCTTTGAACTGGTTTTGCTCCGGATTATGCGCAAACTGGTATACCGGGTAACCTTGTTTCTGCATTTTCTGGATGTGATTTTCTATATTGGTTTTTGCTTCCTGATCAATTACCGGTCCGATATCTGTATTCAGATAAACCGGATTGCCAACCCGTAACTGCTGCATGCCACCTTTTAGCATATGTAAAAGCGGTTTTGCATTATCTTCCTGCACACATAAAATACGTAGTGCGGAACAGCGTTGGCCGGCACTGTCAAAGGCTGAGCTCAAAACATCGAGCACCACTTGTTCAGTTAGGGCAGAGGAGTCCACAATCATCGCATTCTGACCGCCTGTTTCAGCAATGAATACCACTGGCTGACCATGACGGGTTACACGACCTGATACAGTTTTTTGCAGAATCTTGGCAACTTCAGTTGAGCCGGTGAACATGATGCCCTGGATACGTGCATCCTGGCTAAGTAATGCCCCTACAGTTTCACCACGGCCTGGCATAAGCTGCAGCACGCTATGAGGAACACCAGCTTCCCATAGCAGTTCAACGGCAAGAGCAGCAATGAGAGGAGTTTGCTCTGCCGGTTTTGCAACTACACAATTACCGGCCACCAGTGCCGCAGCGATTTGTCCACTGAAAATTGCCAGCGGGAAGTTCCATGGACTGATACATAAAACGGTACCCAGCGGTGTGACTACACTCTGAGCCGTAATTGATTCCATTTGAGTAGCATAATAACGCAGGAAATCTACCGCTTCACGAACTTCAGCAAGGCCATTTGCATAGGTTTTACCGCTTTCACGAGAAAGAAGAACCAGTAACTCCTGAATACGTTCTTCCATCAGGTCAGCTGCTTTTTTCAGCATACCTGCTCGCTGGACCGGTGTGGTATTTGCCCAGTCTGATTCAGCTTTTTGTGCCAGAGTCAGCGCCAGTTCTACATCTTGAGCTTCCGCTTCATGTACATAACCCACAATATCCTGATGAGAAGATGGATTTAATACCGTGACCAGACTACGTTCCAGGCTGGAATCAATTTCCTGTCCCAGCATAGGCTGGCTAGACCAGGTTTGATCATGAAAACGGGTTGCTGCATCATTTAGAGCTTTCAATACATGGTCATTTGCCAGATCCAGACCTTTAGAGTTGTGACGCAGATTGCCATACAAATCTTGAGGGAAAGGAATAGAAGGATGTTTCTGTCCCAGTTTTCCGGTAAAGGCTGCAGTCTCTCTAATTTCCTGAACAGGATTGCGGATCAGGCTTTCGATGCTCAGATTCTTGTCAGCAATACGGTTTACAAATGAAGTGTTGGCGCCATTTTCGAGCAGGCGACGTACCAGATAGGCTAAAAGAGTTTCATGGCTGCCGACAGGCGCATAAATACGGCATGGAATGCCCAGTTTTTTGTCCTGACGTGAACCTACTACCTGCTCATATAACGGCTCACCCATACCATGCAGACACTGGAATTCATACTGACCCGGATAATATTGTTCCGGTTTAGCCAGTTGGTAAATCGTTGCCAGTGTTTGCGCATTGTGTGTGGCAAACTGCGGATAAATCTGTTCAGGTGCAGCGAGAAGTTTCTTCGCACATGCAATATAAGACAGGTCAGTATGGACTTTTTGAGTAAATACCGGATAGTCCGACATACCTTCAATCTGGGCTTTTTTAATCTCACTATCCCAGTAAGCACCTTTAACCAGACGGATCATCAAACGTTTTTCAGAGCGTTTTGCCAGATCAACCAGATAATCGACCAGATTGAAGCAGCGTTTCTGGTAAGCCTGAATCACAAAGCCAATACCTTTCCACTGGGCCAGAGATGGCTCGAAACATAGACGTTCTAATAGTTCCAGAGACAGTTCCAGACGTTCAGTTTCTTCAGCATCGATATTCAGGCCAATATTATAGCCTTTGGCCAGCTCGGCTAATTTGAGAATCTTAGGATAAAGCTCTTCATGTACTCGGGTAACCTGAGCACGTTGATAACGCGGATGCAGGGCAGAAAGCTTGATTGAGATACCCGGGCCATCATATACATCTTTGTCTTTAGAAGCCTGACCGATTGCATGAATGGCCTGGCTGTAATCATCATAATAGCGTTCAGCATCTTCAGCTGTGAGGGCAGCCTCGCCCAGCATGTCATAAGAATAGCGGAAACCTTTATCTTCAAGTGATTTCGCATTATTCAGTGCTTCACCAATAGTTTCACCCGTTACAAACTGCTCGCCCATCATACGCATGGCAACATCAACAGCTTTACGAATAATGCCACGCCCGCTACGTGCCAGAATACCTGTCAGGATGCTTGACAGGCTGGTACGGGTTGGTGTTTCCATCAGTTTACCGGTCAGCATTAGCCCCCAAGCTGCCGCATTTACAAACATCAGGTTGCTTTGGCCCAAATGTTCTTTCCAGTTGCCCTGATTAATCTTGTCACGGATGAGCAGATCCCGGGTAGCTGTATCTGGAATACGAAGAAGAGCTTCAGCCAGACACATCAGTGCAATACCTTCTTGCGAAGATAAAGAAAATTCCTGTAAAAGTCCCTGTACAATTCCAGCCTTACCCGAACCTGATTTACGGTCACGTAAACTGTGTGCCAGATTAAAAGCGAGTTCATGAATTTTCTGGTCCAGCTCTGCAGAAAGCTCAGCTGCCTGTAATAGCTCTTCTACCGCTTCAGGCTCCGCACGGCGCCAGGCGGTATTAATCTGTTCTTCAAAATTGCTTTTTTCCTTGAAAGCAGTGATGTAGCCGAAGTGTGGCTGGGCATTTTCCCGAGCGCTGTATGTATCCATTACATTCATGTCAGTATCCGATGACAATATTAAAAACTGTGATGATCAGTCACTTTAGATAATTTTATAATTACAAAATAAATAGCGAATAACTCACTAAAAATAGTTCATAATTTAGTGAATTATTCATGGAAGACAGGAAATTATGCTGGATCGTACAGATTTCAAAATACTTGAACTATTACAGTGTGATGGACGTATTGCCAACAGTAAACTGGCTGAGTTAGTTAACCTCTCTCCCACAGCTGTAATTTCACGGGTACAAAAGCTTACCAAGGAAGGATATATACTTGGTTATGAAGCTAAACTTAACCCAAACAAGCTGGATGCCGGCTTTGTTGTTTTTGTCGAGGTAATGCTGGACAAGACAACCCCAAATGCTCTTGAAGAGTTTGAAGAGGCAATTCTGGACTATCCGGAAATTTCTGAATGCCATTTAATGAGTGGAGGATTCGACTTTCTGCTTAAGGTGCGCAGTGCCAATATGGAAGAATTTCGTAAAATGGCAGGACAGGTGCTCTGGCAACTGCCAGGCGTAAAGGAAACACGCAGTTATCCAGTGATGGAAGAGCTCAAAACCACAACCCGATTAAAGCTTAAAAGTAAAACAGCAGTTAAAAATAAAGGGGCTTAAAAGCCCCTTTGTTTTAGATATGGATATCCGGTTTATTTCTGCTCATGATACAGACGGTCAGCTTCTTCAAAACGATCAGTTACCTCGCGACTTGGCACTTTACCCATCAGGCTGACCAGCATGATCACTGCCCATGCCAAAATGAAACCAGGAATAATTTCATAGATACCAGTTTCAGCAAACAGGTTTTTCCATAAAATTACTATCACTGCACCTGTGATCATTCCGGCTAAAGCACCATTTAGGGTCATGCGCTTCCAGAACAGGGACAGAATAATGAGTGGACCAAATGCAGCACCAAAACCTGCCCATGCATAAGAAACTAAACCTAAAACCTTACTCTCTGGATTACCTGCAAGAATAATCGCCAACACTGCAATTGCCAGAACCATAAGGCGGCCTACCCAAACCAGTTCCTTCTGGGAAGCATTTTTGCGTAGGAAAGTCTTATAAAAGTCTTCAGTTAAAGTACTTGAACATACCAGTAACTGGCAGCTTAATGTACTCATCACAGCTGCTAAAATCGCAGCAAGAATAATACCTGCTACCCAAGGATTAAAAAGGATCTTGGTTAATTCCATAAATACAGTTTCTGGATTCTGAGTCACTGCACCTGCAAGTTCAGGATGCTGTGCAAAGTAGGGAATACCAAAGAAACCTGCTCCAACTGCACCACCTAAACATAGAATCATCCAGGTCATGCCGATACGACGTGCAGCTGGAATTGACTTGACTGAATCTGCTGCCATAAAACGTACAAGGATATGCGGCTGGCCAAAATAACCCAGACCCCAAGCCATGAGAGATAAAATAGCCACTATGCTCAAATTGGAGAACATGTCGAATGCAGCAGGGCGAGCAGTTTCCAGCAGTGTCATAACTTGAGTAGTGTCGCCAATACTTAAAAATGTAATTACGGGTGTTAGTAGTAAAGCAAAAATCATCAGGCCAGCCTGGAATGTATCAGTCCAGCTAATAGCCAGAAATCCGCCAATACATACATAACTGATAGTTGCAATAGCACTGATCCATAGAGCAGTCTGGTAAGACATTCCGAAAATACTTTCAAATAGACGTGCGCCTGCAACCATACCTGAAGCACAGTAGATCGCGAAGAAAATCAGAATAATCATTGCTGATGTAATCCGCAGGATTTTCTTGTGGTCTGCAAAACGGCTAGTGAAATAATCTGGAAGAGTTAAAGCGTTATGCTGGACTTCGGTATGTACCCGCAGACGGCCTGCAACCAGTAGCCAGTTTAGCCAAGCACCAATAATTAGGCCGATGGCAATCCATGCCTCAGAAAGTCCAGACAGGTAGATTGCACCTGGAAGACCCATGAGCAGCCAGCCACTCATATCTGAAGCACCGGCTGAAAGAGCGGTGACGAAGCTGCCGAGGCTTCGACCACCGAGAATATAATCTGAAAAATCGCTTGTGGCTTTATAGGCATACAAACCTATACCTACCATAGCGATGATATAAAATATAAATGTGATGAGGGTAGGGTTAAACTGTTCCATGCCTGCCTGTCCTTATGCTGTATATGTGCATTCCAGCAAATAGCGCATTATATCTGATTCACCTGGAAAGGCTGTGATTCAAGCACAAAAGTGATTTTTTGTACTGTTACATTTGTAATACAATTTTACATGCAAAATGTTACTTTGTGTAACTTTAGTTACAATAAATTTATTGCAATGATTCATAAAGATTAATTTTTAAACTTATAACTATATTTTTGCATTAACGTAAAATAGTGAAAAAATTTAACTTTTATATAGTGCTTCAAATAGGAAAGTTCAAATTTCTGCCAAAATTTACATAAAGTTACGTTAGTTGCAGAACTTGATAAAAATTAGTAAAAACTTTCCAAATGTTTCATATTGTAAGTAGTGAAAATTATAACAAGTCCTATTATACTTCTATTGCACTATAATTGTGCATAATTTAAGAGTTAACGGAATGAATATTGGACAAAACAACAGGTTTCGCACCGAAAAGGACTTATTAGGCACCAAAGAGGTGCTTTCTTCAAGTTACTATGGCATTCATACTTTAAGAGCCTTAGAAAACTTTCAGATCTCTCAGCAGAAAATAGGTGAACAGCATCATTTCATCCGTGCTTTGGCTCAGGTAAAAAAAGCTTCAGCACAAGCTAACCAGTTTTTTGGAAAACTTACCGAACAGCAGAGTCAGGCCATTCAGGCAGCATGTCAAAAACTAATTGATACTCCAGAGAATTGGGAAAAACATTTCCCGCTAGATGTCTATCAGGGCGGCGCTGGTACTTCTATTAATATGAATACCAATGAGGTAATTGCCAATCTGGTGCTAGAAATGACCGGTCATGACAAGGGCTCATACTATATTATTCATCCCAATGACCATGTGAATAAATCACAGTCAACGAATGATGTCTATCCGACTGCTTTAAGAGTTGCGACTTACTATGCTTTAGACCAACTGTTTATGCAGGTCGAAAAATTAATTACTTCACTTGAATATAAGGCAACTGAATTTCGTTTTGTCTTAAAGATGGGGCGTACCCAACTGCAAGATGCAGTACCTATGACCTTAGGACAGGAATTTCGTGCTTTTGCTACTCTGCTCAAAGAAGATGTACGTTTAATTCAAAAGATGCGCCAGCTATTATTGGAAATTAACCTGGGTGCAACAGCGATTGGTACCGGTGTAAATACGCCACAGGGTTATGCGGCTAAAGTGGTAGAATGCTTAAAGGAAATTACTGGTCTGCCGCTTTCGGGAGCAGAAGACTATGTAGAAGCAACCAGTGACTGTGGTGTATTTATTATTCTGTCGAGCAGCTTAAAACGTCTAGCGTGCAAACTATCAAAAATTTGTAATGACCTGCGTTTATTAAGTTCGGGACCACGTACCGGGCTAGCTGAAATCAGTTTACCTGAAATGCAGGCAGGTTCATCTATTATGCCGGCTAAAGTAAATCCTGTGATTCCTGAAGTAGTTAACCAGATTGCTTTTAAGGTTATAGGTAATGATTTAACCATTACCTTTGCTGCTGAAGCAGGCCAGTTACAGCTTAATGTCATGGAGCCTGTCATCGCGCAAGCCTTAAATGAATCAATCGGGCTACTCACCCAAGGCATAAAAACACTGGATGAAAAATGTATACAGGGCATTCATGCCAATGAAAAGACCTGCTACGAAGCAGTAATGCGCAGTGTTGGAATAATTACCTTGCTTGAACCGATTCTTGGTCATGGTGCGTGTGATGAAATCGGTAAGCAGTGTATTGCTGAGAATCGTACAATTCAGGACGTAGTTTTAGAGAAAAAACTGCTGACCGAAAAACAGCTGGAAGAAATTTTCTCATTTGAAAATCTGGTGAGTGAAGTATTGTCCGGAAGTGTTTCACAAACATTAGACCAGGTAAGCTAAATAATTTAGGTAAAAGTAATATTTTTAAAATTCAAAAGGATAGCCCATGCAGCTATCCTTTTATATTAATCAGGTTAATCCTGATATTCTATATAGTCCCATAGATTTAACCGGCTTTTAATTTCACGGCGAATATGAGGGAGCTTTATCAGTAAAGTCCCCTCAATCCATAATGCCAAAGCCTGGCTGGTTAATGGTTCTCCAGAAAGTTCTACAAGCTGGGCGCCTTTAACTGTCACTATAACGTGTTCATTGCGATAGTCTTCAATACCTTTAAAAAGTATTTGCAGCTCATAACCTGTATCGACAATTACCCACTCTAGCTCAATCTGGATATTTTCACTGGATTTTAAAATAGCCTGACCTTCAAGAATATTACTGTCGGAAGCCAGGCAGTCATATTCCACACGGATTTTGCTCAGGAACCATTCCTGTCCACCTAAGTCATCCAGAGTTTTCTTGGGCGTCAAAATATCATTTAAATTAAATTGCCGGCTTAAATCAAAAAATTGCATTACGGGGAGATGTGAACTGTAAAAGTGGCCATCTTAAAAGATCAGGTCGTCAGGCACAACTTTTACAGTATATAAATGCAAACTTTGAAAATCAGACTTACATCATCCATTCAATAGGCAGTCTTGAGACTGTATCCATCATAAAGCGCTGGAAACGGCTAGTCCCGGGTTCATTCTGATGTTCTATCACTTTGCCGTCCTTTTTCTGTTCTAACCAGACAATGTTACCTTTTTGATCTAATTTGAGCTTATAAGCAATCTGGGGAAGGTGCTTGTCGAGATTTAATGTAATCTGTTTTTGTAAAGCTTCAGATTCAATCACCAAGCCTACTTCTGTATTCAGATTAACTGAACGTGGATCAAAATTGAATGAGCCAATAAAAACCTTGCCGTCTACATCAAAAAATTTAGCATGCAAACTGGAACTGTTCTTGCCCTTAGACGGTATTACGTTACCGGTAGCGACTTCATACCAGGTACGACGCTTTCGCTCCTGATAAGGCTTAAATTCATAAAGCTGTACACCATGTTCAAGCAGACTTTTACGGTACTTTCCGTAAAAGGCATGGACCAAAGCAACATCATTGGCTGGCAGAGAATTGGTTAGAATTCTGACATTAATTCCATTTTTAGAAATATTAGAAAGGTACTTCTGGCCGATTTCTGTAGGTACAAAATAAGCTGAAACCAGTTCAAGATGGTTTTTAGGCTCACCCAATATAGAAATCATCTGGTTATAAATCAGTTCATTGCCAGTTGCTAGTCCTTTAATTTTTTTGGGAGAGTCTGCTACAAAATATGCCTTGGCCCAATTGATCGGGCGTTCCTGCAAATATTGGTTAATTAGTTCCTGAGCCTGAGAAATCCGTTCTTCCGTCGGGTTGCGAGAATTTTCAATCAGGTCATATTCTTTACGTAATGCAATTAACTGGTCAACCGTACCGAAACCGAGCAGCTGTTGTGATGAGTAGCTCAATTCATGCAGCCAAAATTCTGCAAATACTTGGTTAGCCTGCCCAACAGCTTTACCAGAAAACAGAATGTCCATGTCGGTAAACTGGAATTCCTGACTCGCATCAAAGTATTCGCGGCTAATATTCCGTCCACCTGTTACGGCCATGACTCCATCAGCAATAATAAGTTTATTATGCATACGCTGATTGACATATTTCATGCGAAAAAAATAGTCCAATACCCGCAAATGCCGGTATTTGTAAGGATTAAATATTTTAATTTCAAAATTTGGATGCAGACTGAGTACTTTTAAGGTCGGGTCGAGCTGTGTACCATTCTGATCATCAATTAAAAGCTTTATTTTTACACCACGATCAGCTGCTCTTAGGAGTTCAGCAAACATCAGGTGTCCAATAAAATCATTATTCCAGATATAATACTGTAATTCTAAAGTATTTTTTGCATTACGAATCAGGTGGATACGTGATGCAATACTACTAAATGCATCTTCCATGGCCAAATAGGCAGTGAGTCCCTGTCGGATTTTTTCGTCTTTAGCATCATCATTAATCCAGGGGCGAGAAGGCGTATGTTTATGCTCCGTATATTCCGAGATATTGGGAGGGAGCTCACAGCCAGTTAAACCCGTCAATGTCATACCAATAATTATACCTTTCAGATGATTATCTAATTGCATTTTAATTATGTGTCACGTATCTCTTTCACATTTAAGATAACATCATGCCTGAGTAAATACTTGAATGTTTTAGCGTATTAGAGTTACTGTTAGGTATTAATTTTTCAGTCAGCCTTACAGATTACAGGATGAAAATGTAATGAAATCACGTGCAGCAGTCGCATTTGGGCCAGGTCAGCCCCTGGAAATTGTTGAAATAGATGTTGCTCCGCCAAAAGCTGGTGAAGTACTGGTTAAAATTACACACACTGGTGTATGCCATACTGATGCTTTTACTTTATCAGGTGAAGATCCGGAAGGCGTTTTTCCGGCGGTTCTAGGACATGAAGGTGGCGGTATTGTGGTTGAAGTCGGAGAAGGTGTTACTTCGGTGAAGCCCGGTGATCATGTTATTCCGCTCTATACTGCAGAATGTGGCAAGTGCAAATTCTGTACTTCAGGCAAAACTAACCTGTGCCAGGCAGTTCGTGCAACTCAAGGTAAAGGCTTAATGCCGGATGGTACGACCCGCTTTTCTTATAATGGTGAGCCTATTTATCATTATATGGGTACGTCTACATTCAGTGAATACACTGTAGTAGCAGAAATCTCTCTTGCTAAAATTGATCCGGAAGCCCCACTTGAAAAAATGTGCCTGCTCGGATGTGGTGTAACGACAGGAATCGGTGCAGTACATAATACGGCAAAAGTTGAAGAAGGTGCGACTGTCGCGATTTTCGGTTTAGGTGCAATTGGACTGGCAGCTATTCAGGGTGCAGTGCAAGCCAAAGCTGGCCGTATTATTGCAATTGATATTAATCCGGACAAGTTTGCATTGGCTCAGGAAATGGGCGCGACTGATGTTGTCAATCCGAAAGACTATAGCAAGCCTATCCAGGAAGTCATTGTTGAGATGACTGATGGAGGAGTTGACTATAGCTTTGAATGTATTGGTAACGTAGACATCATGCGTGCTGCACTGGAATGCTGCCATAAAGGCTGGGGCGAGTCAGTCATTATTGGTGTTGCCGGCGCCGGTCAGGAAATACGCACCCGTCCATTCCAGCTGGTAACAGGCCGGGTATGGCGTGGTTCGGCTTTTGGTGGCGTCAAGGGTCGTACCCAGCTACCAGGTATGGTACAGCAGGCAATGCGTGGTGAAATTAAAATTGATCCATTCATCACGCATAATTTACCTTTGAGTAAAATTAATGAAGCTTTTGATTTACTGCATGAGGGTAAATCTATCCGTACAGTGATTCATTTTTAGTTCTAGGCAAATCTAAACTTTATAATTTAAAAAATAAAAAACCGGGAACTTTCCCGGTTTTTTATTTATTTGAAATTAAACAGTGGCTAAACTCTTTTTCAAAACAGCAGCCATTGCTTCAGCCACATAATAAATATTTTTCTGGTTTAGACCTGCAACACACATACGTCCGCTTCGAACCAGATAAATACCGTATTTTTCCTTAAGCAGATCGACTTGTTCAGCAGTCAACCCGGTATAACTAAACATACCGTTCTGGTTTACCAGGTAGCTAAAGTCTTGATCTGGTAATGCACGACTTAATTCATCTTTTAGAATCTGACGCATTTTCTGGATACGGGTACGCATACCTTCAACTTCAGTCAGCCAAAGGGAGTGCAGTTCTTCATCATTGAGCACATTTTCAACCAGTAATGCACCCGTTGTAGGGGGGCTAGAGTAAATACGGCGAACAGTAGCTTTTAGCTGGCCCAGAACGCGCTGAGCTGTTTCTTGGTCGTCACAGACAAAGGAAAGTCCGCCAACACGTTCACCATATAGCGAGAAAATCTTGGAAAATGAATTGCTGACAATAAAGTTCATTCCTGCCTGATCCAGTGCACGGATCAGATAAGCATCTTCTTGCATGCCGTGGCCAAAGCCCTGATAAGCGATGTCCAAAAACGGAATCAGGTTTCCTGTTTTCAATACTTCAATCACCTGATCCCACTGTGCAGGAACAAGATCGGCGCCAGTCGGATTATGACAGCATGGATGCAATAATACGATACTTTGTTCTGGCAGTTGCTTTAAGGTATCTAGCATACCCGCAAAGTCCACACCATGGGTTTCAGCCTCAAAATATGGATAGTAATGTGTATTGATACCTGCACCATTGAAGATAGCTACATGATTATCCCAAGTTGGATTACTTACCCAGATTTCAGACTCAGGAAAGTATTTCTTAAGGAAATCTGCACCTACTTTAAGAGCACCTGATCCGCCTAATGTTTGAATTGTAGCAACACGTCCCTGAGCTCGAGCCGGACTGTTTTCAGTAAACAGCAAGTTTTGAATGGCTTCACGGTAAGGTTTGAAGCCTTCCATTGGCAGGTACAGTTTGGTCGTATCGTTCAGCTTGGCAATATGCTTGTACGCTGTTTTAACGGCTTCGAGCTGTGGCACAATACTGTCTTCATTATAATAAAGTCCAATACTCAGGTTTACCTTGTCTGTACGGGCATCCGTATTGAACTCTTCCATTAGAGACAGAATCGGATCACCCGGATAAGGATTTACATGCTCAAACATTCAATTACTTCCTTAAGTCGTACAGCCTTCTAACTGTACTCTGTTAAAAACTGCTCCAGTCCATCATCCATGTTCTGGAGGGGATTTACTGGCTCAGGTGTCAGTTTCCAGAACCATATTATGACGTTGAAGTGCCTTGCGCTTTTTAATCTGATAGGCGATCAGCAGGCACAACAGCCATCCTGGGATCATCATAACTGCAATACGCATATCTGGCGTCATTATCATAATGCCTAAAATACCAATCATAAAGACTATACAAAGATAGTTTGTGAATGGATAAGCCAAACTTGGAAATTGCGTGGTTTTGTTTTCACGTATCATCTGTTTGCGGAATTTTAAGTGAGTGATAAAAATGACCATCCAGTTAATAACGATCGCAGCAACAACCAGCATCATCAGCAGACTAAACGCTTTCTCTGGAAACATGTAATTGAGCAGTACACAGAGCAGGGTAACAAAAGCAGAGATTAGTACGGCCGGCACCGGAATACCATTTTTGTTAATTTTACTCAAAAACTCAGGTGCATTACCCTGTTTAGCGAGACCGAGCAGCATGCGACTGGTACAGTAACTGGTACTGTTATAAACAGAAACTGCTGCTGTCAGTACTACAAAATTCAGTACAGTCGCAACTCCCTGACTGTTAAGAGAATCAAAAATCAGCACAAACGGACTGCCGCCTTCGGCCATTTTGTTCCATGGAAATAGCGATAAAATTACTACGAGAGTACCGATATAAAAAATCAGGATACGGTAGACAATCTGGTTAATAGCTTTAGGCAAGGTTTTCCCGGGTTCGTGCGTTTCTGCTGCAGCAATACCGACAAGTTCAATACCACCAAAAGCAAACATGATTACAGCCATAGCCATAACCAGACCACTGATGCCATTTGGAAAAAACCCACCTAGTGCCCAAAGATTGCTGATGGTCGATTGTGGTCCTGCGCTACCGGTAGTGAGCAGATAGCTACCGAAGCCGATCATACAAATGATCGCCACCACCTTGATAATAGCGAGCCAGAATTCCATTTCACCAAAAAATTTGACATGAAGCAGGTTAATACCGTTGATCAGAATAAAAAAGCCTAAGGCGGTCATCCAGGTTGGAATTTCAGGCCACCAGTAGTGGATATAAAGACCAATTGCACTGAGTTCTGCCATACACACCAGTACGTTCAGTACCCAGTAATTCCACCCAGACATAAATCCTGCGAATTTTCCCCAGTACTTGTAAGCAAAATGACTAAATGAACCGCTTACCGGTTCTTCTACAATCATTTCACCTAACTGGCGCATCATCAGGAAAGCAATCAGTCCTGCTATTGCATAGCCCAGAATAACTGAGGGGCCGGCCATTTTAATTGTTTGAGAAATTCCCAGAAATAGACCGGTGCCGATTGCTCCTCCAAGAGCAATCAGCTGAATATGACGATTCTTTAAACCTGCGTTTAAATCACCTTGTTGAGGATTATCCATATGATCCTTTCTTCCTTGTGTTTTTCGTATTCGTAATAATTTTATACTTAATTACGTATAACATAATTTAAACCTTGAGAACATAGCCGATTTTTTAAATTTTTGACTGAAAAGTCTAGTTATATTGTTGGGTTAGCCATTATATAAAAATAAGTTATTGTTTTAATAAATAAAAATTATTCATAAATTTTATTCTAATTGCCGTTGAGCCTGTATCTTTATATGGCATGAGAAAAGTTACTCAACGCTAAATTTTTTCTTTTGGCCCAGTCTGTAATGAGCTAAAACATTCAGCTTTAAAGAAGAAAACTATATTTTTCAGTTTTTTCCAGCTTTGTCGGGCTTGGTGATTGCTAAAAAATAATGAACTCTCTATGATCAGGCAGGCTGAAACTTGCTAAAGTCTCAGCATGAAAAACCGGAATAGACGAGCGAAGACGGATATTTAAAAAGGATGAAAAGGGTTAAAACATGAGTGAAGAAAAGGTCTCTGGTGGTGTTCAGTCTCTAGAAATAGGGCTACACGTATTCAATTCACTGGTAGAACATAATAACCCCATCATGCTGAAAGACCTTTCACACAAACTCGGCATGCATCCTGCTAAAGTCCACCGTTATCTGGCCAGTCTGATACGCATGAATTATGCCAGACAGCTTGAAGATGGCCAGTATGGCCTTGGTGAACAAGCATGGCGTCTAGGTTTACGTTGTATCCAGCATACGGACACCTTGCAACTGGTTCAAAGCCAGATTTATGAAATGCAGGGCAAAATCGGTTCAAGTATTCAGATTAGTAAATGGTCGCCGCGGGGCCCTCTGGTTGTCCAGTCAATTGAATCGTTGCATCCGGTATCGATCGTGACGCGTGTAGGCTCAATCATGCCATTAGTCAACTCTGCTGCGGGCCGGATCTATGCGTCTTACTTGCCTGAACATCTGGTGCGGCCACTTATGGAAGAAGAGTGGAAAAAACATACCTCATCAAATAAAACACTTTCCCCTAAAAATTGGGAAGAGTTCTTAATATTAAAGAATCAGATACAGGCACAAAAAATGTCGGTGGCACAAGGTGATCTTCTGACCGGGATCAACGCAGTTGGTTTACCTATTTTTAATACTTACAATGCTATCGAGTTTTGTATTGTGGTAATTGATAGTGAAGATATGCTGCCCATTCAAGCGAACCATGAAAAAATTATATTTTTAAAGCAGATGGCCGAATCAATTAACCAGTACATCCGTGAAAGATAACTAACTGGTTAAAAACAAGAAGGCGCTATTAGAGCGCCTTTTTATTTTATAAAAATATCAAAAAATGCAGGGGAAAACTCCTGCATTCTCTAAATATAGGGATTATAAATTAATCAGTTACACTGAGTACACCACGTTTAATCTGATCGCGTTCAATTGATTCAAACAGGGCTTTGAAGTTGCCTTCACCAAAACCGTCGTCATCTTTACGCTGAATAAATTCAAAGAAGACTGGTCCGATCATATTCTCAGAAAAGATCTGAAGTAGAAGGCGTTTTTCGCCGTCTTTAGTATTACCATCCAGTAAAATGCCGCGTTTTTTCAGCTCTTCTGTTGGTTCACCATGATTTGGTAAACGCTCAGGCAGCATTTCATAATAGGTTTCTGGTGGCGCCGTCATGAACTTGGCTCCTAAGTCATGTAGCTTATCCCAAGTCGAAACCAGATCATCTGTGATGAATGCAATATGCTGGATACCTTCACCATTAAAGTCAGCCAGGAATTCGGCAATCTGGCCATTTCCTTTATCACTGTCTTCATTTAATGGAATACGAATCATGCCATCTGGAGCAGTCAGGGCTTTTGATGTCAAGCCGGTGTATTCGCCTTTAATATCGAAATAGCGGATTTCCTGGAAGTTGAAAATCTTTTCATAGAAATTAGCCCAGTATTCCATACGGCCTTTATAAACATTATGGGTCAAATGATCAATTTCATTTAGACCAGTTCCAACCGGATTTGCATCTACACCTTCCAGGAACTCAAAGTCACTTTGATAAATATCCCGATCAATCAGGAAAATTGGCATACCACCAATCCCTTTAATCGCCGGGATATTCAGTTCCATTGGACCTACCTTGTTTAGCATTGGTTCAGCGCCCAGCTCAAGCGCCTTTTTATAAGCCTTTGCAGCATCTTTAGTTTTAAAACCCATAGCACAGGCAGAAGGGCCATGCTCATTAAAGAAATAAGATGCGTATGATTCTGGCTGATAGTTTAAAATAATATTGATATTGCCTTGGCGCCATAAATAAACATTCTTAGACTTGTGGCGGGCTACTTTAGTAAAGCCAATCGTTTGAAATACCTGATCTAGTTCACCATCCTTCGATACGAATTCAATGAAAGCAAATCCGCAGAGTTCTAAAGGATTTTCTAAAACGTTCATACAACTTCCTCTTGTTGTGTTCAAAAGCCTGTTCAGCTTTTGCCTTCTACCTGAAATTATTTTTAATTCTGAACATGAATCCGGATTGGAAATATAGAAATACTCAAATATGTTTTTCTACTCTTAAGCATCCGAGCCTGTTACAGAGTTAAAATTTTTAGTGAAATTTTCAGAATGTCCCATAATTAATTCTATTGCTTATTTCCATGCCCTAGATAAATTACAGACTACATCCCATTTGGTTCAATGATACTCAAAACAAAAAGTTATGCAATACATAATTGAATTATGTAGTTTGTAATTTTGGCAATAATTATATAAGTTTATGTTGAGGCAAAACAGGCTAAAAATTTTTCCTTATAGAGTTTAACAATTGTTTTATCTAGGTTTTATTCATTAAATCTTAATCATAAATAGAAGTTTATTTAATAATAAATAATTTTTTTAGTTTAAGTTCTTGTCAAAGAAACAATGTACGCGTATTTTAGAAAATAGATATTTTCTCAAACATTGGTACAAGATGTTAAAGCAACCTGAACTTATGAACGCATATTATTATTTCTGGCAGTTTAAATGATTGCCTGAATGCGTTCGGGCAAATAAAGGTTGCCCATCAAAATTAAAACCTGATCGGCAAACCTGATCAGGTTTTTTTATGTCTTATAGATTGATAATTATGGAGCTTCCCTCATGTATACATTTAACTTTACTTATTTTGGCAATTTTTATTGGTTTTATTTTGGCCAGCACATGCAATCGCTTAGATCCCTTACGCTCAAATAAATCATCGGACTGAAATAAACAGTCCAGAGGAATAACCAATGAATGCTCTCAATACTGCTTTAAACCAATCGGCTACAATAGAAAAAACTTTAAGCCTGCCTCATCAATTAAAAGCACAATATTCTTTATCTCCTGCATTAGCCCGGCAAGTTGCTGAGCATCGTACAACTATACAAAATATTCTTTCAGGCGAAGACTCTCGTCTTATGGTAATTACAGGACCTTGTTCTATTCATGATCCGGTTGCTGCACTCGAATATGCCCAAAAATTAAAACAGCTCCAAACTAAAATTTCAGACCAGATTTTTCTGGTCATGCGTGCTTATATTGAGAAACCTCGTACTACGGTCGGCTGGAAAGGGTTTTTATATGATCCACATTTAAATGGTTCTTCAGATTTGCAGTCAGGCCTGGAGCAATCCAGAGCTTTATATCTGCAACTCATCAGTATGGGTTTGCCTATTGCAAGCGAAATTTTAAACCCGATGGCAACCCCCTATTTTGATGACCTGTTGGCCTGGGGAGCCATTGGCGCACGAACCAGCGAATCACAAATTCACCGAGAAATATCCAGCCATATGCCGTACAGCATCGGTTTTAAAAATGGTACCGATGGTTCAATTCAAATCGCACTAGATGCGATACAGTCAGCCAGAAACTCCCATCAGTTCATGGGTATGAGCCAAAATGGCTTACCTTGTATGTTAAACAGTCTGGGTAACAAGTTACCGCATTTGATATTACGTGGTGCAAATTCAGGCCCTAATTATGACCTTGCATCAATTGAACGGATACGTGCCCGTCACAAAGCTGTGCTTCCACCTCTAGTTATTGATTGCAGTCATGGCAACAGTTCTAAAAATCCTTTATTACAGACCTCAGTACTCCAGCAGATTATTGCTGAGCGTAGTGAAACTGATGTACGGGGAGTAATGCTGGAAAGCCATCTTGTAGATGGAAACCAAGCAATCTCCTGTAATATGATATATGGTCAGTCAGTCACAGACGGTTGCTTGGGATGGGATAAGACATCTGCCTTGTTGCTTTCTGTTGCAGAGCAGATGCGCTATGAATGTGTAGTATAAAATATAAATAAGAGCAGGGGCCCGTATACTTCAAGAATACGGGCTATATCTGTAAATTTAGGGTTGTAGGGGTTTCTGTCTGTCTACAACAAACTTATAAAATATCAAGCTTAAAGCGATAATAAAAGCACAAAGCAGGTACATCACAGTATAGCTGTACAATGCAACTACATAGCCCAGTAATACAGCCCCTAATGCTATCCCTGTATCATATAAAGTAAAGAAGGTTGAAGTCGTATGGCCAATACGATGTCTAGGCGAACGCTGGATTGCCAAAGTTTGTAAACAGGGCTGGAGTGAGCCGAAACCCATACCGATAAAGATTGCACTGATCATTAGACCGGTTAAAGTTTCAATCTGGCTAAGAAGTATCAAACCGATAATAAAAAGAATAATAGATGGATAAATAATGATATTTGGGCCTTTAATGTCATACAGTCGGCCAGTAAATGGACGAATACTCATCATAGCCACAGCAAATACTACAAAAAACAATCCAGCAGAGCTAAGTAAGCCTTTAGTTTTAGCAAAAGTTGAAATATAAGACATGATACTAGAGTAACCAAATGCCAGGAGCATAACCATCAGGGAAGCAGGTAAGGCACGTTTTTCAACAAAATCCTGTAAGCTGATTTTCTTTTTCTCAGTAACTTCAGGTAATTTTTTAATTTCGCGAATGGGGATAAGCAGGCAGAAAGCAAAGCCTAGACAAATAATGGTTGCTAAAATCAGCGCGACGGTAGTGTAGCCTAATGGTTGAATCAAGCTAAGCCCTAAAAGTGGACCCAGCACCAGCCCCAAGTTTATTGACATAATAAAATAGCCCATGCCTTCGCCTTTACGTTTTTCTGGAATGAAGTCATTGGCAATCGGTACACAAACCGTAGTAAGAATACTAAACCAGATACCATGCAGAAAACGGATAACCAGCAGAACACTAAGATTGTCTGCCAGAAGATAAGCGAATGAAAAAAGACAAAAAATCAGCTCAGAGACTAAAAAGGTCTTTTTCTTGCCAAATTTTTCAATGATTAAGCCACTAAATGGTCGCACTACAATAGAAGAGACCATAAATAGAGTCATGGCTAAACCAGCCTGAGCTACAGTACCATTCAGGTCACTTATAATATAAACGGGTAGTACTGCAGTTTGTGCGAAATAAAATATGAACAAAAACATGTTATTGAATAAGCAAAAAATAAAGAACTTATTCCATAACCGAGAGGAGTCTATGGATGCCATGATAAACCTATAATAACCGGGAGAGCATGACTTGAGACGTAGAGAAATTGATATTTTTTATAATAGGAAAAGAGGGAGATAAATAAAAAGTAAATACGTCATAAAGTCATATAACCTGTAAATTATAAGTGAAAGTATGTAAATTGTATAGAGACGATGAACTAAAGCAAGATTATGAGAAATAGCGATTAAGCTATATATGATATATAAATACAAAAACAGCTTCTTCTACAGTGTATGAGTGAATCTCAAGTTATGTAAAAGAAGCTGATGAAATTAATTTTTAAAGTCCAGCTTCATAAGCTGTATTAGAAAGTAATGTGTCTACATCTTGCATATTATCTGGACGAATTTTATAGATCCATCCCTTACCATACGGATCTTCATTGATAAAGTCTGGATCATCTTCAAGTGCAGAATTGATTTCTACAACTGTGCCTGAAACTGGTGCATGAATATCAGAAGCAGTTTTTACGGATTCGACCACACCAGCCTGTGCACCTGCTGTAATCTGACTGCCAACCTCTGGCATTTCTACATAGACCAGGTCACCTAAAGCATCTTGAGCGTGGTCGGAAATACCAGTGACCACAAGATCACCTACAATTTTTACCCATTCATGTGTACTTGCATACTTCAGTTCCGAAGGATGATTCATGCCGATTCCTCAAAAAGTTTTAAAGCATTTTTGCTTTGTGTTATACAGGTTTTTGTTTAAAAACTAAAGTCTATAAATACGGATCTTTACGCCAATTACTAGGACTGCGGCCGCTCCAGCGCTTAAAGGCACGGCTAAAATTGGCAACGTCAGAATAGCCCAGCTCGTCGGCAATCTGTTCAAGGGTATAATCAGTCCGTGAGAGAAGTGATGTAGCATGCCGGTAGCGCACTTCATCAACCAGACTAGAAAAAGAGGTGCCTTCAGCAGCCAGTTGGCGTTTTAAGGTACGGTCTGACATATGCAACCGATCGGCCACGCTTTCTATACTAAGATAGTGCTGTTCTGAATGAGTGAGGATATCACGCACCCGCATGGCCAGACGTCGGCGTTCACCCAAAGCAGAAAGTTCAGCTTCACACTGGTTAATTGCGATTTGACTGGCAATCGGGTCAGCATTAACCATCTGTAAACCCAGAAACTTTTTATCAAAGCTGGAAAGTATGTGTGGCTGATTAAAACGGAAATGATGTGAAGGCATTTTGGCTAAATAGCGGTCAAATCCTTCAGGTTTGGCAAAATCAAAATCAATTTCTCCTTCAAGGTTATTAATGCCAGTAATAGCCTTGGCCATACTGATAATACCAATAGTCAGGGCAAGAATAATTTCGGTCCTTAAAGGTTCAAGTTGTATGTCACACTGTAATTGCAGGGTTGCCTTATCACCAAAAGTAGAAAAATAAAGCTGTAGAAAGGGCATACGAAGTTGAATAAAACGTGCAGCAAGAACCAGGGCTTCAGATATATTACTGGCTGTCATGATTGCATAGCCAATAAAGCCATGAATTGAAATTCGCATTTGGGTACCAAGATGGTAGCCTAAAGATTGCTCGCCTGTAATTTTTAAGGCATGTTTTATTAGTTCGTTGGCAAGAGGAGTTGGAATACGGTAATCCGGGTGTGCGAGCTGTTCACTACTAAAATGAAAGGGGGCAAATAAAGTCTCTGCGCTATAGCCCCAGCGTGATACCACATCTAGCAATAACAGGCCATATACCCCTGGAATACCCACATCTTGCCGGGATGAAATTATCTCCATGCGCTATCCATTGCTCTCATGCTTTTCAACTTACTGTTTACATCTTGGCATGAAATTAAACTTTAAACTAGAAGAATTGTTGGACAAATCAGTTGCTTAATTTTCAATTGCTGCTTTTTTAAATACTACTATTTTTGTAGTAGAGATTAATAGGAGATCCTGAAATTGGTTATAAGCCTGAGTGACATAAGTAACAATACCCCGATCATTTTTAGTTCTGGATGGAATGATTGCTGTAATTTCGACTTCAACATGAATGAGATCTCCCGGTCTGGTAGGCTTGGGCCAACGTAAACTGGTTTCGGTACCAATTAAACCGCCTGCTACCGGAAAGCACTCTGTCCATAAACGCATGGTAATTGCAGAGGTGTGCCAGCCACTTGCGGCCAGACCTTGAAAAACAGGATGCCGGCTTGCTTGCTCTTCATCCAGATGAAAAACCTGTGGATCATATTGAGTGGCAAATTTTTTGATCTCTTCAGCAGTCATTTCATATTCACGGCTGACAAAACGATCACCAATGTGCAAATCTTCCAGATAAAGCATTATTCTGTGTCCTCAACTTTCTTTGGTATTTGCTGTTCAACTAAAAAGCCACCAGTTTGACGTTGCCATAGTTGAGCATAAATACCATTTTGCTGAATCAGTTGCTCATGAGTACCCTGTTCAGCGATCAGGCCTTGATCCAGTACAATTAAACGGTCCATCTGAGCGATGGTCGAAAGCCTGTGAGCAATTGCAATGACTGTTTTTCCAGTCATAAGAGCGTCTAGACTTGACTGAATGGCAGCTTCGACTTCAGAATCCAGTGCACTGGTAGCTTCATCTAAAATCAGAATAGGTGCATCTTTTAAGAATACGCGGGCAATTGCAATACGTTGACGCTGTCCACCTGAGAGCTTGACACCACGTTCACCCACCTGCGCATCATAGCCCCGACGCCCCCCCAGATCAGTTAACTGAGGAATAAAGGTTTCTGCCTGAGCTTTACGTACAGCTTCATACATTTCCTCATCAGTTGCATCTGGCCGGCCATATTTAATATTTTCTGATACGCTACGGTGTAGCAGAGAAGTATCCTGAGTAACCAAAGCAATATTAGCGCGCAGGCTGTCCTGAGTTACATTCTGGATATCTTGGCCATCTATTAAAATACGGCCATTTTGAATGGTATAAAACCGCAGCAACAATTGAATAAGGGTTGACTTACCTGCGCCAGAACGGCCAACAATCCCGATTTTTTCACCTGGTCGAATGGTAAGATTCAACTGATCAATTACATTTTTTTCATTATAAGCGAAAGATACATTATCAAAACGAATTTCACCCGCAGTTACTTTTAATGGCTTGGCATCTTTTTTATCCTGTATTTCTACCGGTCTGCTTAAAGTTCCCATTCCATCCTGAATTGTTCCGATATTCTCAAAAAGGGCAGAAATTTGCCACATGATAAAGAATGCCATACTGTTAAGCTTCATAATCATGGCTGTGGTTGCGGCAACCACTCCAAGACCGGCTTTACCTTCTACCCATAGATGAATGGCTGTTCCCAATACACCTAGAAAAAGTACAGCACTCAGCATATTTACACTGATTTCAAATTTAGCTCCAAGACGCATTTGCCGATATACTGTCACCATAAATTCCATCATGGACTCTTTGGCATAACGACTTTCACGGCCGGCGTGTGCAAATAGCTTGACAGTCTGAATATTGGTATAGGCATCTGTAACACGTCCAGTCATGACAGCACGGGCATCAGCTTGCTGTTTTGACACTTTACCCAAGCGTGGAATAAAGTAGTAAGCTGCGATCATGAACAGAAGTAACCAGACGAGTAGGGGTATCATTAGAACAGGTGAAATACCTATAAACACAATACTGATCGTAGTGAAATAGACCACTACGTAGGCCATCATGTCGCCTAAAATAACCCAGAATTCTCGTACTGCTAACGCTGTCTGCATGACCTTGGCAGATAAGCGCCCGGCAAAATCATTATGGAAAAAATCGAGACTTTGCTGTAAAAGAAAATTGTGAAAACGCCAGCGCAGACGCATTGGGAAATTGCTATATAAAATCTGATGCTTAACAATAGACTGCATACTGGCAAAGAAGATGTTGGCAAACAGAAAGCTGGCCAGAATCAGCAGATTGGTTTCATGATTTACATAAAAAGTATCAGGTTGGCTTGTACCTAGCCAGTCAACCAGTTGTCCTATTTTCGAATAGAGTAAAGCCTCAAAGCTTGCGGCGCCCGCAGTTACAAGGACTAATAAAAAAATATAAGGACGCAAGCCTTTGGTCGCCTGCCAGATAAATGGAAAAAACCTTCTTGGTAATGGTTCGTAAAGACCTTCAGTGGGATAGGCATCGACACGCTTTTCGAACCACTTCAACATTATTTTTTCCTCTGAATACAATATATTAACTAATATAAATTTAATTCAATTTATAGGAGAGATAGAGATTGATCAATCATTAATTTAGCCATATTCCGCCATATAATAATATTCAAAATATGAGTTTTTTAGCCGTACTACACTTAATTTTACGCCATATAAGAGAAAAGATAATGGCGTAAATTGTGAATTCAACAGGAAAAACAGATATGAAAAAATTATTAGCTAGCGGTAGACTTGAAAAGCTGGTGCGATTTTGAAGGATAAAAAAATCTGCTTGTAACTTTACCGGATTAATAAAATTAGGACTTGCTGAGCCGCTTATGTGTATACATCTGTTGATCTGCTTCTCTGATAGCAGCTGATAGACCAAAAGTCGGATGACGCATAGCCAGCCCGATTGAAGCACTAATCTTTGCCTTTTCAAAGGCCTGTGTAATGCGATTAACCAATGATTCAGCACCTGAATGATCATTTTCAATACTTAGTATGGTGAACTCGTCACCTCCTAAGCGGGCTAGAATATCATTATTACGTACATTATCACGCAATACGACAGCTGTCTTGCGAATTAACTCATCACCAGCCTCATGACCCAGATGATCATTAACAGTTTTAAGATTGTTGAGGTCTATCATAACCACAGCAGCAGGGTGACCTAACTGCTTGCAACGTTCTTCTTCTGCATTTATTAATTTATCCCAAGCCCGCCGGTTATATAAACCAGTCAAACCATCACTCATTGCTTCTACTTCAAGACGCTCACGTTGTCTAACCTGTTCAATTTCACGCAGTTCAGCCTGTAGAATCCGGCTTAAAAGCTCTCCAAAGACTTCGATCAGTTTTGCTTCTTGAACCAGTTCAGGCGCTTGCGGGTGAGGGTCAATCGCACAGAGTGTGCCAAATAAATGACCATCTTCACTTACTAAGGGCTGTCCAATATAAGCCTGAATCTCTACCTGTTTCCTGATAGGAGCGTTTAGATATAAGGATATATCATCAGAACGTGGTGCAATTCTTGGTGCATTACCTGTGACCATATGTGAACAGAAAGAATCTGCCCAGCGAAAAACTTGTCCAGGTTGAACATTATAGCCATGATCTTCACTCTGCAGCACGATCCAGTCATCGCCTTCAACCCGTGTAATCATCCATAGATTAAAACCGAACCGGTCATGAAGATAACGTAAACCAGCCTGGCCTGCTTCCTCAAAGTTTTTCGAATATGAAATACCCATATAACCAGCCTTTATATCTCAAGATTTAACTTCTATAACCTTAATAGGGTGACCTTGACCAATTTTCAAGATTCCACTGCCACTGTTAAAATGAATTGATGTGCTTCCATTTTCCAGTCGTATACCATTTTTTGTTTTAACCCGCTTAAGATAATAAACAATGCCTCTCTGATCAGTAAGTTCCGCAGTTTCGAAATTATTTGTGGTTTTGAGAATGATTACTATATTATCAGGATCTATGAATTTGAGTACCTGTTCTTCTTCATTCATATTTATAACCTGCTTAGATGTCATCTGGGTAGCTACTATTTGATTTGGAGAGATTTGAACAGCATAGGATCTACTCCATATATAACTTAATAAAAGTAATGCTATAATAACATTTATATATCTCATGCTTTTATTCTCTCAATAATATAAAATTTAATAAAAGATATACAAAAATTCTAAATACTAAAAAGCATAAAATTTAATATTTGTCTATGAAGACTACTTTTTTGGTAAACAGATTTCAACAAAATATATAATGAAGCATTATTAAACTTTAAATAAAAACTATTAATCTAAAGATATTTATTCCTTTTTTATGTTAGATAATAAAAAAATACAGAATAAAATATAAATATGTATATAATAATATTTTTATATTTTAAAAAATAAAATGATGAATAAATTCTTTCTTCTGTCTACTGTATTTTTCTGCTTAACAGGGTGCGCTTCTGTGTCTTATCCAGATCAGAATAGTATTGTAGAAGAAACAATTAATTATTCTACGTCACGTTGTTTTGGTGTCTGTCCGGTGTATTCTGTAACAATTCAGCCTAGTGGAGCTGTACATTTTAACGGGGACCGGTTTACAAAAGTTATCGGAGAGCAAAATATCATAGTTTCCCCCGGGATCTATAAAAAGCTTTCTAGTCAATTAAGCAGATATAAGCCCGCACCAGGAAAAGTAGAAAATAATTATAAATGTGTAAATAAAGCTACTGATCATCAAACGGTTAGTTTTGTATGGACGGATAAAAGTGGAGTAGAAACAAAGTTAGACCATTATATGGGGTGTATGAATTCATCTGATAAAAGTTTTAATCAATTTATCGAACAATTACCTGAAATGCTTGGAATTAATAATTTAATACGCTAAAAATAAAAAAAATCTAAATTTATAAAAAATTAATCTTTTATATAGGTCCCATTTATATAAAAGATTAATAAATATATATTTCTATAAGTAGTGTTTTATGAATTTTAGGTTTATACACTTTAATATTAACGATATCTCTAAAATAAAAAAAATTTTTATTTTCAAGTTTTATAGGGCAGTAAAACTGTACATAGAAAAATCTTATTTGGTTATGAAACCTTGGACTTAAAAAAGCTTTTTATAAAAAAATAGCCTAAGCATTATTTCTAATAATGAACCTGATTGCGGCCTGCAATTTTAGCCTGATAAAGTTTTGCATCAGCTATTTCAAAAACTCTTGCTACTTCTCTCGAAGTTTCTGGCCAGAATGCGATACCGATAGAAATTGTTATCGGGCCGATACCATCGGTTAAGGTATTTTCCATTTTCTTTCTTAAACGTTCAGCACTTTTATATGCGTTTTCTATATCAGCTTGAGGCATAAGCACAACAAATTCTTCACCACCATAACGACAGCATAAATCATTTTTCCTAAAGTTATTTAAAATATGTTGAGCCACTTGCTTTAAAATTCTGTCACCTTGAGCATGACCATAAGAATCATTAATCTTTTTAAAATAATCAATATCTATCAGTAAAACTGCAAAGTGAGTCTGGGTACGAGTCATTTCCTCAATAAAGATTTCTAGTCCTCTGCGATTAAAAAGGCCAGTAAGTGGGTCAGAATTAATGTGAAAATTCATTTCATCAATTTTATGAGTAAACTTCTCTACACTGGAAAGTAGGGAAAATTTGAATTTTTGCACTTCGTAGTACCATGGTTTGATCGCCTTAATTTTCACTTCAGTTTCTGGCTGGTTTAAAGAGCTGGCAATTTTGGCGAGGTCATGAAGAGGAGAGGCTATAAAGGTAGAGGCCTTCCATACTAGATAAAAAATTAGGAGATAAAAAAGAAAAATTCCTGCAGACACTCTGGAAATAATTGATTTCGCGCGTTCAAGTAATTCATCTGTAGGCTGTTGTGAGACTACAATCCAGTTAGTGGTGGGAATATGCGCGAAACCGACCAGATTCTTTACTCCCATACTGTTTACTAATTGAATTTTACCGTTCTTCTTTTTATTCATATAAGTCAACCCTGTATTCCCGGTTACAGTTTGACCTATTCTTTTCATATCAGGGTGAAATATAATTTTATTATTCTGGTCTAATACATACATATAACTATTTCTATAACTGTATTGAATGGTCAGTAGCTCATTGATGATATTTTTTTCTTTCAGATAAATTGCTGCACCTACATAGCCTTTGTAGACATGGTTATGGTCAAAGATAGGCTGAGAGATAAAAACAATTAAATTATTTTTAACTGAGTAATATGGAGGAGAAACATAGGGTTGCTTACTTTTTAAAGATTCTTGTGTTCCTAGTGACATTTGAACCTGTTGTTTGCTCAGGTTCAGATAATCAGGAGTATATTCAACGATAATTCCTTTAGAGTTACATATAACTACAGTATTGAAGTGATGTGATTGTCTCCTAAGACGATCAACTTCTGATGCTCTTATAGTTTCGTTGTTAAAAGACTTTCCTATAACTTCAGCACTATATTTGAGCTCATCCAAAGCTGTCTGAAATTGCCCATCTGTGTTTAAAGCAATTTTAGAAGCATATTCATAATTAATTGAAAGTGAGTTTTCTATTAATTCCTGCTTGAGAATGCTATAGCTTATAAGGAGAGAAATAACAAATAAGGCGGAAACCGCTAAAATAGTTAAAATTAAAATTAATTTCCTTAAATTAAGCTTAAAGTAATTTTTTAAATTATAAGTGAGCATAGATGAGCTGACATTAAGGTAGAGTACATCTCTCATACTACTGTATTTAATATTACTAAATATTTATTCTTTGTTTCTATAAGTTAGACCATAGGCAGGCAGGATCAAAACAGTTCTCATAAATTTTATTATATTGCCAACACATATATAAGAGCATAATTTATTTAGTTAGGCTGTAGTATAGTTAAGTTATTAAATGAAATCTGGCTATAAATTTTTTAATTAAACCAGATACTTATATTTTTAAGTTTTAGTTTTACCTGACCGTTTATGCTCAAACATATTTTTATCTGCTGCGATTGCTGCTTTGTTAAGACCATGATGAGGTCGCCGCGAAGCAACTCCAATAGCGGCATCTATTCCGGCTTCTTTAAAAGCCTCCTGAATACGGTGAAATAAAGCTAAAGCACCTTCTTGATCATTTTCTATACTTAAAATACCAAATTCGTCTCCACCCAAGCGAGCCACAATATCTTTACGCCTTACACTGGCACGAAGTACAGAAGCTGTTTTCTGAATTAATTCATCGCCGGAAGTATGCCCCAGACTGTCATTAACAGTTTTTAAATTATTGAGATCAACAATAAGAATTGAAGCAGGGTGTCCATGCCGTTTACAACGGTCTTCTTCGGCAGTGACCAAATTATTCTAAGCTCTACGATTATATAGCTCAGTTAAGCTATCTCTTAATGCTTCAGCTTCAAGTCTTTCATGTTGTCGAATTTTCTCGTTTTCACGTAGCTCAGTTTGTAAGATATAACTTAATAACTGTGCAAAAAGCTCAATCATTTCAGCATATTGTAAAATTGATTCTGGTTGTGGTTGTGGGTCAACTGCGCATAATGTACCGAACAGGCTGCCATCTTCATTAAGCAGGGGCTGACCAATAATAAGCTTCTATGTTGACCTGCTTGTTTATAGGTGCATTAGCATACAGAGGAATATCTCTAGAGCGAGGTACAATTCTGGGTACTGTTTCCGTCACCATCTGGGAGCATAGCGTATCGGTCCAGTTCAGAACTTGGCCTTGTTTGACATTATATCCATGATCTTCACACTGTAAGATGATCCAGTTTTTACCTTCTACTCGGGTAATCATCCACAGGTTAAAACCAAGATGGGCATGCAAGTAGTGCAAGACAGCTTGCCCAGCCTCTTCAAAACTTTTGTAATTAAATCCATTTATCATATATTTTATTTACCTGATTAATAGCTTCTGTTCAAAATGAATAGCTAGAGCTTACTTACTTTCAAAGTTGAACTTATTCTTGCAGAAAACTATTTTTCTTAAACTTTAGTCTTTTAAAAGCTTATATCCTTAAGAGAAAATTATGCTATCAGCCCTTATCATACAAGAAGCTTTTCAGTAAAAATTCATTTTTAATTTTAAGAGAAGGATTAATTATATTAAATAGATGATCATGAAATATAAAATTTATAAGAATACAAGAGGTTAATTGTGTTTAAAATCCATTTAAATAAAAAAATATTTTATTATTTTGTATACATATTAAATTAAATCATACAAAATTAGTCAGAATTTATTAAAGAGAAGGTAAAAATTGTGAGGATAAGATTAGTTGCACTTTTCTTATTATTTGTTGGTGGATTATTCTATTATGCTTATAAATCTCAGCATGAACATGTACTTAAAAGAAGAGCGAATATTATGTCTACAGCACCTTTCCATACTTCTCCAGACCGTATTTATTCAGGAAAAAACTTTAAATTTACTAAAATTGATCAAAATGGACAGATCATTTTTAAGAGAAAAGAAGAATGAGCTCAATGGCGGTATGTATTTTAATCATTGTATTTTCTGAATTAACTCTATAATTTTATATAGGTAAAATAGGGCTGTATATTAATTGAGCTTTATAAATATTAGTATTATAAAATTTTCTTTAGTATTTCATCTGGTGTTTAAATTTTTAATATTAATAAGTGCCGTTTAAATAATGCATAAGCCAACGCCTGAGATAGTAAAATAGAATGAACTTCTCACAATACTATAATTTAAAAAATAAGTACTTATATAACAGGCTTCGTTGTAAAAGCCTGTTATACAGTGTGTAAAAAATCAGGAATGTTCAATAACTTCTGCATTAGACAAGACTTTCCAGTCTTGCCCAGAAGGGGCTTGATAAACCTGTAGTCCAAATTCTCCAATAATGGCAATCAGGTGGTCAAAAATATCTGACTGAATGGCTTCATAATCTACCCATGAAGTTGTATTACTAAATGCATAAATCTCAAGGGGAAGTCCTTCACTGGTAGGTTGTAATTGACGCACCATAATTGTCTGATGCTGAGCAATACCTGGATGCTGTTTTAAATAAAACTCTATATAAGCACGGAATGTCCCCAGGTTGGTCAAGCGGCGCTGATTATAAATAGCCTGATTGCCAAGCTGCTGGTTAAATTTTTGAATTTCACTTTCTTTAATATTCAAATACTGGTCAAGAAGCAAAAAGTCCTTTAGCTTTTGCTGCTCTTCATTCGTCATAAAATGCACTGTGCTTTGGTCAATGTAAATAGCACGTTTGATACGTCTTACACCGGCATTGCTCATACCACGCCAGTTTTTAAAAGTATCAGTAATCAGTTTATTGGTGGGAATAGTCGTAAAGGTCTTGTCAAAATTTTGTACTGTGACCGTATGTAATGACATATCAATGACATCGCCATCCGCATTTAATGATGGCATCTCAATCCAGTCTCCGATACGTACCATATCATAAGAAGAAATTTGTACACTGGCCACCAGCGAAAGAATAGTATTTTGAAAAACCAGCATCAGCACAGTCGCCATAGCACCAAAGCCTGCTAGCAGGGTAAACACATCTTTCTTCAGGAAAGTACCTAAAATCATTAAAGCACAGACGATATACAGCATTAATTTAACCAGCTGCAAGTATCCTTTAATAGGCTTATTTTTTGATTTTGGATTGCGCTGATAAATCAGGTTAAAAATATTAAGAAGTTCGCTCAAAGCCAGCGCTAATGTAAGGAAAATAAAAGCCTGTGCTCCCATTTGTACAAAAGTTACAAGCTTGAGTGAAAGATGTGGAACCGTAGTGATGCCATTCATAATGACGATAGCCGGAACAATATTAGCTATGCGACGAATTACACTATGTTCAGCGAAAATACTGCTATTGGCAAACTTCATCTTGCTGATGAGTTTACGTAGGCCTCTTACTACGACCTGTTTGGCAATAAAGTTAGCCAGAGCGGCTAGCAGAATAAGAATGCCTAATGATGTCAACATCTCTAACCAAGGAAACTGATCTGACCAGTCCTGAATATTTTGTATAAAAGCCAGCTGTTCCAAGCCATTTACCCCTACAATTATGATTAATTGCATGATTGTAAAAGTTTATTGCTTGAAACAGGCTATAAACAACTTTTTATATACGTTTTATTAGCAAATTGAAACTTTATAGTATTACCTCAAGAAGAGGTGTTTTACCACATTAAATCATCAGGAATAACATATGCTGCATATGGATCTTCTTCATCAGTTGATTGATCATTGGCCTGCGTACTATTATGTAAAATAAACCCTTCCATGCGCGCATCAATTTTTTCTGCCAAGGCTTTTGGTAAATAGGCATAGCTGCCATTATCTCGTGCAATCATTAAACTGCCTGAAACCAGTGCATTATAAACCTGTTGTGAGATATAGACTTTTTTGATTTTGCCTTCATCGATAAACTGATAAGTTATATCGCCGTCAGTTTCCTTGATCTTATGATGAGAGATCATTTGGACAATATTGGCTTTTAAAGTTTTTTCTTCAAGCTGACGCTGTTTTTCCTGATTTAGGGCCTGATCTTTAGCTAACTTTTCCCGTTTTTCATGCTCAATTTTTGCCTTGAGTGCAGCCTCGTCACTTTGACCGGTACGCTGTTCATGCTGTGCCTGTTTGCTCAGCTTTTTTGCTTTTTTATTATCTACCAAGCCAGCTTTTAAAAGTTGTGCCTGTAGTGCATTTTTAACCATATTTGATTACTCCCAGCTTGAATGCTGTGTAGACCTATGACGAAAGTATATAGACCAGTAGATGATGCTGAGCGATAAACTCAAAACTGCCGGTACGAGAAATGACTGTAATTTTAGATAAGGATAAATCAGACTGGCAACAATACCACCGATTAAAAAGCCGAAGAGAATAAGTAAATGAAGAATAATACGACGCTTTCCAACGCTCAGGCCACGTAAGCGATAACCTAGCGCCAACCCAAGATCAGTTAATACCCCTGATAAGTGGGTAGTGCGAATGATTGTACCTTTATAATGGCTAACCATTGCATTTTGCACGCCCATTGCAACACAGGCCCACAATAAAGCATATCGTGGGAAATAGGGTAACAATATCCAGCACAGGAAAATGAATAGCGCAACCAGACTAAGTGGCAAACCATAACGGCGTCCAAGCTGAAAGTGACTATTTCCAAGAATCAGGCCACTATAAAATGAACCGGTAACATAGCAAAGGACCACCAGTATCAGGTACAGAACACTAGAGGGTTCCCAATTAATCAGGCTCATGGCCAGCATACTAATATTACCGGTCATATGTGAGACAGACTGATGCAAGACAGTCACCAGTCCAAGTACATTAATCATGCCCGCATTGATTGCCAGTAAAAAAGCACCTATTTGAATCCATGCAGGCAGTTTTTGAAAAGGCATCGCTACACTCGCGAATTATTGTCCTTTCAATAGATTAACGCATTCCACGGTCAGCAGCAGCAGTAAATAGTACATCAGTTGATGAATTTAATGCAGTTTCAGTCGAGTCCTGAAGCACACTGATCACCATTCCGATTGCAACCACCTGCATAGCAATTTCAGATGAAATACCGAACAGGCCGCAGGCCACAGGAATCAGTAGCAATGAACCGCCAGCAACCCCAGAAGCTCCACAGGCCGATACTGTAGCAACCACGGAAAGGATTAACATGGTTGAAATGCTGACCGGTATGCCTAAAGTATGTACAGTCGCGAGTGTTAGCACAGTAATAGTGACCGCCGCACCTGCCATATTGATAGTAGCACCCAAGGGAATAGATACACTGGCAGTTGCTTCATTTACACCCAAACGTCGTGCCAGGTCGAGGTTAACCGGAATATTAGCAGCGGAACTACGGGTAAAGAAAGCAGTAATGGCACTTTCGCGTAAGCATGTTAAGACTAGCGGATAAGGGTTACTGCGGGTAACAACTGCAACCAGCAAAGGATTAATGATAAGGGCAACAAAAAGCATAGTGCCAAGCAGCACTGCTAAAAGCTGTGCATAACTTTCCAGCGTTTTTAAGCCAGCATCAGCGAAAGTTGCAGCAACCAAACCGAATATACCCAATGGAGCAAAGCGGATTACAATTGCGATCACTTTACTAATGGCATTGGAAACATCAGTCAGTACCACACGTGAAGTCTCAGACGCGTGGCGAAACGCTAGCCCCAATATGACAGACCACGCTAAAATTCCAATAAAGTTCGCTTCACTCAGCGCCACAACTGGATTGGCAATAAAGCTCAATAACAGGTTTTTCAGTATTTCTCCCAACCCCCCTGGAGCTTGTACTTCGAGCTGACTTGGCACATCCAGGAACAATGTACTTGGAAACATTAGACTGGCAAAGACAGCACTAAATGCAGCTAGAAGCATACCAACCATATACATCATTAAAATAGGTTTGATATATGCAGTCTGACCCAGTTTGAAATTGGCAATGGAAGCCATAACTAAAACAAAAACCAGAATCGGGGCAACTGACTTAAGTGCCTTAATAAAAAGATCACCCAGTAAGCTGAGATAGGGAGCTGCTTGAGGAAAAAGCCAGGTTACCAGCATGCCCAGAATAATGGCAATGACAATTTGAGTAACCAGGCTTAAGCGAAATAAGTATGAGAACATAGGAAAGCCTTATGAGACCTATAAGGGCCAAAAGTACAAGCCGGCTATTTTATACATAAAATACATAAAGCTTGAAATTAATTTTTACTGACCCGTCCATGGTCTTTCGAATGATATAAATATAATAAAAGCTAAATACTTTTATCACATTTGAATATCCATAGATCACTTGCATTGTTAATATTTAAATTTTAATGGGGCATTTCAGGCTGAAAAAGCTCTGGTGCCAAGTTCTGCATTGCCTGAAAGTGAGAGAAAAAAACCTGACCATTTAAATGCTGCAATAAGGGGGAGGCTTTAAGCTTATCCATAACAGGGCCTTTGATTTCTGAAAAATGGAGCTGAATATGAAGTTTAGCGAGCTCTGCATTTATTTCCTCAAGCATTTCCAGTGCACTTAAGTCGATAGCGCTAATGCTTGAGCAGTTAATAATGACATGCTCAAGCTGGGCATTTTTACTTACTTCAGTAATGATATAGCCTTTTAAGGTATTCGCATTTAAAAAGCTCAAGTTTTCATCAATACGGATCGAAAAGATTTTGGGGCTGGTTATAACCTGATGCCGTGAAATATTACGGAAATGTTGTGTTCCTTTAACCAACCCAATCACTGCAATATGAGGACGGCTAATTCGCCAAAGCATTAAAATAAATGTAGAGATAATTCCGATTATCAGACCGGTAGAGATATCAATGCAAATAACACTGAAAAATGTAATCCACATTGCGATGCCATCTGCCTTAGAATAACGCCAAGTTTCGAGAAATGGTTTAAATTCAACCAGCTTCCAGATAGAAACAATAATGGTTGCAGCCAGGATAGCCAGCGGTAAATCTCGCAGGAACCCGGTAAAATACATACTAACCACAATAATAAACAGTGAAGAGAGTACGCCAGCCATTGGAGTGCGTGCACCAGCATCGGCATTTACAACTGTACGTGACAAACTTCCTGTTACGGGAAAGGCAGAGGTGACTCCAGCACTAATATTCGCCAAGCCAAGTGCAATAAGTTCCTGATTACTGTTCAGGTTACTACGCTGCTGCAATGCAGTGGCCTGTGCAATTGAAAGAGACTCTACAAAGCTGATCATTGCAATAAGAGCAGCACCAGGAAGCAAATCAATTACCATTTGCATGTTCCAGTGTGGTAGAGCAATAGGGGGGAAACTTGAAGGAATTTCTCCTACAGTTTTAATGCCTGCCTGCTGCAAGTTCAGAAAATACATCAGTCCAATCGAAACTATAACCAGAATGAGGGGTAAGGCACGAATCAGAAAAATCAGTGAACCTGCTCTGGTCTTTATAAAGGCTGAATTTAAAAAGGCAGGAATATATACCAGAAATAATATAGCAGTGATTCCAAGCGCCAGAGTAGCAAAGTTGCTATAACGTACATACTGCCAAAAAGATACCAAGAATTCTGGAACATTATTGGTTTGTAAGGGGATATCAAACAGAAATTTAAATTGGCTTAAGGCAATAAGCAGAGCTGAAGCAATAATAAAACTTTTTATAACCGGATGACTAATCAGCTGAATGAGAAAACCAAAACGGAATATACCTAAAAGTAAAGAAATAAAGCCGGTGAGTAGCGCTAGCAGACAAGCTGCTTCAACATAAACTGGCGAACCTACTTCGTATAGCGGGGCAAGGGTGCCAAAGACCATCATGGAGATAATAGCAACTGGACCAATTGAAAGGGTTGGACTGCCACCGACCATGGCATAAATAATCATGGGCAGGATACTGGCGTATAACCCCATTACAGGAGGCAGACCGGCGACCATAGCATAGGCCATACCTTGTGGTACCAGCATTGCAATAACGATTAATGCTGCCAGTAAATCTGATCTAAATTTTGGTCCGTTATATCTACTCAGCCATTGCCATGCCGGAAAAAGAGAGGGTATAGATAAACGACGCATAGCCATATAATAGCCTAAATCACATTTTTTCATATATTATGCATAAAAAGTGATAAAAAGTCGCTTCCTTTAAAAGTACTACTTAATAAACTGCTATTAATTTACTAAATATATAGAATTTTATTATTATTTTGGACAATAGAGGTCATAAAGTGTATGTAAAACTTGGGTTAGTTTCTGATCTTTAATTGAATAAAAAATCTGCTTTCCCTGACGCCGTGTGATAACTACATCACTCTTACGTAACATCATCAGCTGTTGAGATAAGGTAGGCTGAGTAATTTGAGTTTTTTCCTCAATTTCAGAAACGTTTAATTCTTCTTGAGCTAAATGGCACAAGATTAATAGGCGATCTGTATTAGCCAGCGATTTTAGTATACTCACGACGGTGTCAGCAGAATCGCGCATGACATCGATTTGGAGAGCAGGTTGCATAATCAAATCCGTTAAATTGAGTGCGCCATAGTATAAATGTACTAAGAGAAAATAAAGATTAATTAAGAAGAATAATTCATGGCTTTTGATGAAGAAGTTAATCAGTAAAACTGATACATGGTATATATAAATTCAAGTTTTTAATTTGAAAAATATACTTTTTCTTTTTTAAAATCAATTCAGCGTGTAAAAATAAACATATTAATAAATCTTTTTACTTAAGAATGCTACTACCTCATAAGCTGCTCAGGTATAACAAATATGGTAAACCATTCAAAAAGCTATAATCTGGAGTAAAAAATGGCTAAGAACCAGACTAATGAAATTGAAATTAATATCGGGATTTCCACTGAGGGCCGCAAGAAAATTGTTGAGGGATTATCCCGTCTTTTAGCAGATAGCTATACTCTATATCTGATGACGCACAACTTTCATTGGAATGTTACGGGCCCAATGTTCAGTAGTCTGCACGCAATGTTTATGGAGCAGTATACAGAACAGTGGAATGCACTTGATATTATTGCTGAACGTATTCGTGCCCTTGGATTTCCTGCGCCCGGCACCTATAAACAGTTTAATGACCTGGCTACAATTAAAGAAGTAGAGGGTGTGCCTACTGCTGAGGAAATGATCCGTTATCTGGTCAATGCTCAAGAGGCAACTGCACGCACTGCACGTGAACTTTTTCCTGTCGTAGACGAAGTAAATGACCAGCCAACTGCTGATGTATTAACCCAGCGTATTGATGTGCATGAAAAAACTGCCTGGATGCTGCGTAGCCTGCTACAGTAAAAAAGCTTTTTAGAACCAAACCTGCTCTATTTGAGCAGGTTTGGTTCTGGCTTTAACTTATAAGTAAATTTCAGGCGGGTAGGGCGTATTATCATTTATTGCAGAATAATATTGTTCTGCCAAAAAAAAGCCATCTGGTGCATTCTTGATATCAATTGTAAGGGAATGAGCCATAACTTGTGGATATGCCCAGATTAACTGTTTCATTAACCCAAAAGTTTCATTGTTCTGCATATCTCCTAAAATCCTTTGCCAGATAGCCCTATGGTAAGGTTCCTTATTATTGAAACCATAAAGATATGCCAAATTCTCTGGTGGTACAAAACCTGCCAGATAAGCTGTTTTGTCACTAGGATATGCTAATTCATCTAAGGCAACTTCCATAATTGTACGGTGGGCTTGTTCCAGGTTATTTTCTAAAATCCAGTCATAAGCTTCGACTATAATGTAGTCAAAATTAGGATACCTATAGTATTCCTGTGGATAGTTGATACCGGTTAACAGAGTGGGCTGCTGAGTACGTATAGCAGGTAAGAATAATAAGGGACAAAACTGCGCATCTGGATAATTCTTTTTGAGAACAGTGCGGATATCCTGACATGTCTGGCCTAGCTTTGTTCGTAGCCACTGTCTGAATTCTTCATAAGGTGTACCAGTCTGGTAGACTGATTGAAAAATGTCTCCTAAATCTGGTGCATATAGTCCTGTATCTTGGTTAAAGGCTAATCGGGTAGAGTAATCATATATGCAGGGTAAGTTGGTTGCAGGATTATACCACCACCAAGGTTCTCCAATCTGCATATTGACTTGGCAGCCACCTATCTGCATAGTTTCAGCGAATTCCAGAAAACCTTTTTGCAAATATGCCATAGCATTTATATTGCTAGGACTGAAAAAATAGCTGGGTGGCTCATAAGCCGTTTTACCCAGATTGTCATGAATGTCTCTTTGTGCCCAATATTCGTTGGCAGCAAGAGAGTACATTTCAAAGCTTAAGCTGAAAACAGGAGCAAAGGCTGCTTCATGCAATGCTTTAGCATAAACCTGATGCCATTTTAACGCACATGGATTAACTACATTTACACGTGTAGTAAGTGTATCAGGAATCTGCCATCTATTTACTTGTGTGTCCCAGTACATGTCTGGATAACGTGACATTCCGCAATAATGATTAAGTAATCCCCGATAACCAAGCGCCACAATATTATCGACTATACGTTGAGGATTTAAATCATAATGATCATCATAACTGGTACATATACCTTTATGATGTGCAGATACTACTATCTGTTTAAGTTCTAATTCTGTGTTAGTTCCTTGAACTGTAGAGTTGGTGATTCTGACATAACAAAGTTCAGGATCAGGCAGTGGATAAGGCAAAGTCGCAGGATTATAACTGCTTGCTACCACATTCAATACAATACGCTGGATATGATTGACTGGAAAAGGAATAGTCGCATTAAAACCTGCTTTTACAGTATCCCAGTCAATCTGGATATGAGCCTGTCTGGACACAGGCTGATCTGCATAATTGAAAAGCGGAATATATGCTATTTGTTCAATTTCATTTTCCAGATAATATACTG
The DNA here is from genome assembly GCF_040744925.1 of Acinetobacter sp. FL. Lineage (NCBI taxonomy): Bacteria > Pseudomonadati > Pseudomonadota > Gammaproteobacteria > Moraxellales > Moraxellaceae > Acinetobacter > Acinetobacter sp. FL. The sequence continues at coordinate 1,476,720 of NZ_CP160437.1, forward strand.
CTAGCGTAAGTGCCATCTGTTCATTATTGATCATAGGCATGTGTGTAGAAATTTCTATATCAAAATCCCAGACCATACCACTGTAGTCATATAGTGTTTCATAACTTAAAAACTGATGATCTTTATGATCCTCAGACTCCCAGATAATACCTATAAGATCACTACTGAGGCGGGGTTTGAATAGTACTTCAAAACCGTTTCTGTAATTGGTAAGACTAAACGATGCTGTATCTGGGCCTTCTACCCGCCAATAATGAGGATGAAAACGTGGCAGGGTTAGAGTTGCCCATGAAAGTTGAGGGGGTATTTTCTGATAGGGAAAAGCATTTTGCATAACCGGCAGCCTTTTAATAAATTAAGACGGTTTTCCAGAGTATATTTTTCAGATTTTTGGAAGTCGTATTTAGATACTAAAGAGGTATAATAAAAAAACCCGTTTTAATTCTTTGATTTTGTAAGATAAGAATGTAATTGATACTCATAATTGAGCATAAATCAGAATATATATCATGTAATTATAATAAAAGCCCATAATTTTTTAAATTATGGGCTTTAAAATAAATTCAATAGGTATATCAAATTAGAAAAAATTGAATAATCAAAGAAATAATCATAAATAAGACAGCTAGTCCCGTAAACTTATGCCTTATATTTTGAACCACTTCCGGTTTAGGAACAAAACTGTCGCGTCTTTCTATATTAATAAAATACTTTGCATATTTATCCATGAAAAATGATGCAATAGCAAAAATAGCAAATGTATTGGCCAGATAAATGTGTGGAACTTGATCTGCCCTGAATATAAAAAGGAATAGCCACATACCTATAGGCGTTAAAGTCATATAAGCTAAATCGAACCAGCTGCTCATATTTACTTTTACTTTTGCTTTTAAGCGGCAAAGCGTATCGAAAAGAGTAATTAAAGCAAAAATAAACCATACATTCATAAGTAAAAAGAATGCAAGCTCATAAGTCAGGTTACCTTTTTCTCCAGACATTCCCATGCTGACCAGCGTAACTGGCATAAGACTATAAGCGATAGACAGCAAACCAATACGGGTAATGTTACCTGTAACAGTACTTGAGAGATGTTTTTCCCAGCGTAAAAAATAAGTCCGGATCATGGCGATATATCTTTAGAAATAAATCAGATTAAAAAAACTGTTGTATTATGGTAAAAAAAGATACTTTTTGCACGAGAATTGAATAATTTTTGTGTATCTAATACATAAAAATTTTTAACATTTTGATAATAAGGCTAAAAATATTAAGTCATTATTTTTTCACAGAGATTAATACTTGTTACAAGAAGGGGCAGGGAGCTTATACAGAAAGTTAAGGACAAGGATTCATTTTCATTTATAAATTAAAACAATAAGCATATAAAGAAATAAAGTGATATATCTATGACTAGTTCTAAAAATTAAATATATATGTTTTATATAATTAACTGTTTATCAAAGTTAACTTTGATTTTTAAAACTTGTTGATTTGAATTTAGTCTAATACTGATTTTCACGATAGATCAAGTCACTTGCGTTATTTTGAAACATATCAAATAAAGGAATATTCAATCATGAAGAGAATGACAAGCATAATTTGGATTGGGTTAAGTTTGGGAGCATGCTCAACAATACCAGAATCAGAGTACCAAACAGCTGAAGTATATAAATCTTTAGGTTCCAGACAATGTGAACAAATTGACAGGACGAAGAATATCGTAGCGATGAAGCAGCAGTTAGTTCAAAACCAGATTAAAGTCCTCTCTTCTTATATTACTGATGACGGTCAGATACGGATTTCTCTCTGCGGTGCATCAGACGGTAAAATTGTAGTATTTAAAATTCCTGCTAATAAAATACAGCAGACCCAAACTTTTGGCTTTCAGGATTTAAACCTGCTGAAGCACTGACTAATTTGAAACTGTATAAAATGACTTTTGTTACAGAGATGTATTTGGAGTACTTCTTCATTTACGTGCTGAAAAATAGCAGGCACTTTATATTATAGAACTTATTTCTAAACAATTTAGCCTAAGTAAAATTAAATCATCTACATCAGACAATATTTAAATTTAATAGCAGACAAACAAAAATAATTTTAAAATTCAAGCATAAAATGAATTAAGATTCATAAATTCCATCTTAGAAACCACTATAAATGTAACAAAATATTTTATTTTTATTTCTTTAAAATTGAAAAATATATTTAAAATTAACTATATATTCTATTTTTGGGTGCATTAAGAAATATATAGAATAAACAGTTCTCTAATACAGATTGAAATGAATTTCCTTTTTCGTTAAGTTCTGTAAGCAAATAATTTATAAAATTTAATAGAAAAGGGGACAATAGCATGAAAAGGATGAAGGTGAAGAGTAGTGTTTGGCTCTACAAAGTGATGCCAGCCAAAAATTTAAACAAGCTTTAGTAGAAAATTAAAAATAGTTTTTATATTTCAGCTTTTTAAATTTCTAAATATCTTATTAGAGTTATTTAAAAATTTTATCTAGAAAGCTGAACAATAACAATTAGATCTGAATACTCAGCAAATCTTTAGTAATATGGATATTAAAGTTATGGATAAACTTATTAATTTACGGTCAAAACATTTGGTACTTGCTGTAAGTAGCATGGCAGTCATGTCGCTACCACATGCAGGAGAGAACACAACAGAAATAGAACAATTACGTCAGGAAGTAAAAGAGCTGCGAACTTTACTAAATGCCTCACTACAACAGCCTGCTGTAACTCTTAAGCCCCAGAGTGATGTGACACCTCAGGTCAAAACTACCCCTTTAAATACATCCCAATTTGTTAAAACAAATATATTGCCTTCCGGAGCTGAAGTAAATCTTTATGGTTATATTCGTGCTGACGCTTCTTACCAGATGGAAGGCGCGGCAACCATGTATAACAATATTAGTGGAGTACCTCTTAAAGATACAGTAGAAGCAACTAATCAAAAAGATCGCTTGAGAACTACCGTTAATGTGACACGCCTAGGCCTGAACTTTAAGACACCCACCTCTATTGGTGATATTGGCGGTAAACTCGAAATGGACTTTTTCGGAGGTTCAACCCGAGACCAGTTCCGTATACGTCATGCGTACTTAACTTATGATAAATGGCTAGTTGGTCAGACTTGGTCGACCTTTGTTGCACCAGAATACATACCAGATACTGTAGATGCAGCAACATTTGTGGGAGGAGCCTTACAGCGTTCTCCATTAATCCGTTATAGTGATCAGCTTTCTGAAAATACTAATTATGCCATCAGCATAGAAGACCCGAAATATACTGAAGCGACTGATCCAGCTAACAGAATGCGTATGCCAGCCCTTGTCGGACGTTTGAACCATAAGTTTGCTGATGGCTCAACGATTTCCGGCCGTAGCTTTATTGCAGAGAAAAAAACCGGTGAAGATGAACAGCTGGCTTGGGGTATTGGCTTAGGCGGGAAATACCAGATCACCCCAGAGACTCTATTAAAGGCAGATTATTATCATGTAAAAGGGGATGGACGCTTCGTACTATGGAGTAACAGTGGATATGCAATTGATGAAAATAATAATATGCATAGTAATGAGTTCGATGTAATTGCTGCCGGTATTACCCATCGTTTTACACCTAAAATCAGATCAACTTTGGGCTATGGCTATATGAAAGCTCAAGATGATAATGAATTTTCACGCTTGAAATATGACGATGCATCTCAGAACAAGCAACTCTGGCAGGGATGGATTAATGCCATGTATAACCCTTATAAGCCGGTAACTTTTGGAGTGGAATATGTTTATGGAGAGCGTGAAACTTTCAATAATCGGACCGGTGTAGATAATCGTTTCAATATGATGGCTATTTATGACTTTTAAATAGATAAAACCAATTTAAAAGCTGTTTGCATTAGTTTATTTAAAAAAGCCCATCAATCTTATGGGCTTTTTTACCTATAAAAAACATATAGATATAAAATTTAAATGATCACTTCTATCAAATGTAATTATTTTACTCATAGTTAGAAAAATTATTTTTATATTTTAGTAAAATAGCCTAAGTATTTCTAAAAAAATTCACAAATAATGAAAGCACTATCCCAATAATATAAATCAGATAAAAAATAAAAAATTAATTTTATAGACCGAAACCTTATTAAAAAAAGTAAATCTAGAAAGCATACTCATAACACTAAACTAAAAAAGGCACCAATACCTTAATAAACCAATAACAGAGATTGAATCTAGAAAAGCATCTGTAGCAGGCTAACTTCAGTAATCCAGTACAAATAATTATCTGGCAGTAAAGATAATAATGTCTCGTACTAAAGCTATAAGTTAGAAAAAGCAGAAAGAAAATAAAAAACAAAGACTTATAGTATTAAAACTAGCGAGTCAATATACATTAGATAGTTAATACTATTAGGCATGCATATAGATTTAATTGAATAATAGAATTTGATTTTGCTTAACGAAATTAAATTCTATATTATAGAAAAAATTGTTCTAATTCGCTCAATAATAAAATTAACTCTGTCATAAGGACCAAGATTATGAGTTTACAAGACAAGATGTCAGCTTCGGAGTGGGAAGCACGTTGCCAACTGGCTGCACTATATCGCTTGATTGCTTATTATCGCATGACTGATTTGATTGATACGCATATCAGCCTGAGAGTACCAGACCAATCTGAATACTTTCTGATTAATCAGTACGGCGTAACATTTGATAAAATGACAGCTTCTCAGCTGGTCAAAATCGATCATGATGGAAATATTGTTTCTGATTATGATCAGGGAAAACCAGTTAATGTGGCAGGTTTTGTAATTCATTCAGCCTTGCATACTGCACATACACATATAAACTGCGTAATTCATACTCATACAGCCGATGGTATTGCCGTTTCAGCGCAGAAACACGGTCTTTTACCAATTTCCCAGCATGCTTTAAAATTTTATAACCTGATGAGCTATCATGAATATGAAGGAGTGGCACTCTCTACCGATGAGCGAGAACGTTTGGTTCATGATTTAGGACAAAACCGGGTCATGATTTTAAGGAATCACGGCTTACTATCTGCAGGCGAAACCATCCAGCGTGCCTTCCATGAAATTTACTTTCTGGAAAGAGCCTGTCAGGCACAGATTAAGGCATTGGCGGGAGGATCTGAGTTACATTATCCTACGCCCGAAGTATGTGAACGTACTGCAAGACAGTTTAACAGCCCCGCGGTAGAGCCAATTATCTTGAACGCATGGAATGCTGCACTCAGTCTGATTGAAAATCAGAAAGCAGAGTACTGTTCATGATAGTAATTTCCTGCAAAATACCTGAAATCGAGAAAATTCTACTCAAGGTCTTTCAAAAATATGCACCCGAAGGAACCTATTGTCTGCCAGAAAGTGAACAGGCACAACAGGCTACTACGGCGGCTTGCTGGTTTCCGGATATTGAACAGCTAAAACAGCTTCCCCAACTGAAAGTCATTCATTCCATTGCGGCAGGAATTGAACATCTGGATCTAAATCTTATTGACCCTTCATATCTAGTGTGTCGGGTTATTGATGAGCAGCACCAGAAGGGAATGTTTGAATATCTATTATGGGCTGTCCTGTATTATCAGCGTCAGTTTGACCGGGCTGTTAACCAGCAGAAACAGCAATTATGGAAACAGTACCGGCAATTTTCCAGTCAGGATATCCAGATTGGAGTGATGGGTCTTGGGCATATGGGGGGATATGTAGCAACCCATTTCGCACAGATGGGCTATCAGGTTTCAGGCTGGGCACGTTCCAAGAAAAACTTGCACAGAGTTCAATCATTTGCAGGAAATGAAGAGCTAGATGGCTTTTTAGCCAAGAGTCAAATCCTGATCAATCTTTTGCCGTTAACTGCACAGAATCATTCTATTTTATCATCGCAGGTTTTAAAAAAGCTGCCAGAACAGGCCTGTGTCATTAATTGTGGCCGCGGTCAACATCTGGTTCTGCCAGATCTTGTTGCAGCGCTTGATTCTGGTCATTTAAGGGGTGCAATTCTTGATGTCTTTGAACGGGAACCCCTTGAGCAAGCCGATCCGTTATGGACTCATGAAAAAGTTCTGATTACGCCTCATGTGGCTTCGCATGCGCCAATGTCAATTGTCGTCGAGCAGATTCTGGAAAATGACCGTCGTTATAAAGAATATGAGCCATTAAACCATCAGATTGACCCTGCCAGAGGATATTAAAATAACCTTAGGAGTAAAAAATGGATTTTGAGACGATTAAAGTCAGTATAGATGCTCAGATTGGTAGACTACAGCTAGACCGGCCTGAAGCTATGAACAGTTTTAATGAAAAAATGCATCAGGAAGTTCAAATTGCCATACGCCAACTGGTCGATTTGGAGAAGGTCCGGGTCATTATTATAACCGGTTCAGGCAGGGCATTTTGTGCTGGCCAAGACTTGAAAGAGCGTGCCGGTCAGCTTGACCAGATTGCATTGCCTAATGAAGGTACACTGGCTAAATATTATAATCCTCTAATTGAAACGATTACCCACGCCCCTAAACCGGTGATTGCAGCAGTTAATGGGGTGGCTGCTGGCGCGGGTGCCAATATTGCCTTGGCCTGTGATCTGGTCGTTGCTAAACAGAGCGCATCTTTTATTCAGGCCTTCTGCAAAATTGGTCTAATTCCAGATGCCGGTGGAACCTGGCTTTTACCACGACTGGCCGGACATGCTAAAGCAATGGGACTGGCCTTACTAGGCGATAAAATTTCCGCTGAACAGGCGGAAAAACTGGGACTGATCTGGCAGGTTGTACCAGATGAACAGTTTGATTCTGAAGTACAGCAACTGTCCCAAAGATTGGCACAACAGCCAACCTATGCTTTGTCTCTCATTAAACAGGCTATTCAACAGTCTACTCATCATACTTTAACTGAACAGCTTGAGCTGGAGAAAAACTTGCAATATCTAGCGAGTAACAGCCAAGACTATAAAGAAGGAGTAAAAGCATTTACTGAAAAGAGAACACCACTATTCATGGGTAAATAATCAGGTGAGAATTCAAAAATGAATTTAAATACGCGTGTAACAGAACTCTTAGGCATTCAGTATCCTATTGTTCAGGGTGGAATGATGTGGGTAGGAACTGCCGAACTGGCCAGTGCAGTTTCTAATGCTGGTGGTTTAGGGACAATTACTGCACTGACCCAACCTACACCAGAAGCTTTATATAAAGAAATTGCACGTTGCCGTAACCTGACCGACAGGCCTTTTGCAGTAAATCTCACTTTATTGCCTGCTGTGAAACCACCACCGTATGCTGAATACCGTCAGGCCATTATTGAAAGTGGAGTCAAAATTGTAGAGACGGCGGGAAATAAACCACATGACCATATTCAGCATTTTAAACAGCACGGTATAAAAATTATTCATAAGTGTACGGCAGTCCGTCATGCACTCTCTGCCCAGAAAATCGGAGCAGATATAATTTCAATTGATGGTTTTGAATGCGCTGGCCACCCTGGTGAAGATGATATTCCTGGACTTATCTTGATTCCTGCTACTGCTGACCAGATTGACATTCCAATCATCGCCAGTGGAGGGTTTGCCGATGGGCGTGGGCTGGTAGCTGCGCTGGCATTGGGGGCTGAAGGTATAAATATGGGGACCCGCTTTTGTGCAACTCAAGAAGCGCCCGTACATGAACGGATCAAGCACTTCTATCTAGACAATGACGAACGTGATACTAATCTGTTGCTTAGACCTTTTCGAAATACTTCACGCGTAGCAAAAAATAGTATATCAGACCGTGTGCTGGAGATCAGTCAAAAGCCTGACCTGAAATTTGAAGATATTCAGCCTTATGTCTCTGGCTTAAAGGGTAAACTGGCTTTAGAAAGTGGAGATATCGATGCCGGGCTAATTACAGCGGGGCAAGTGCAGGGCCTGATCCATGATATTCCAACCTGTAAAGAGCTGATAGAGCGTATTATTCAGGAAGCAAACCAGATTATTGACAGCAGACTGGCAAAATTTATTCGAGCCAATGAATAAAAAAAGTAATTCTGGTTTTGGTTGGTATTAACACTTTTTAATGACTAAAGTCAGTCCAAAAGCATTAAATAGTTTTAAAATAGAATGCAGGGTCGGATTACTATGCGGCTGTTCCAGCTTTTGTAGTGTTTGCGGAGCAATTTTTGTAATTTTTGCCATATCCTCTAGGGTCAGGCGCAATTCAGTCCGCAGATACCTGGCAACCTGATGAATTTCCCACTCTGGATGCTGTTCTATAGTATCAAGTACCTGCTGGCGCCGTTGCATCTGTTCAATCGGCGTCATCGACTTAAAACGTTTATCCATGACTCAGCTCCTGAAGTTGCTGACAGATATTTTCTATTCTTGGCTGGCTGTTTTCGATAATTTCCGGATCAATACCGATATGTTGCATATAACTGAGCAGGCCTTGATATTTTAGGAACTGTTCAGCCAGTGCTGAGCGAAGAGTATCCTGCGCAATAGGCATAATGGTTTGAATCTGCTCAATGACTGATGCCCAGCATGGAGCGCCGCCCTGATCATTTCTTTCCCAGCGGGTGGTTCTGGCTATTCCATCAGGATGTAACCACATTGGCGCAAAGTCAAAAAGTGGCGTAAGCTGGATCAAGCCATTTTCATGGCGTTGGATCGCTGTATTACGGGTATGATTGTCTTTATTTCCTAGAGCTACATTGGCAATGTCTCTTTTTAAATATTCAACTATTTCAGTTTCTGCATACGTACAGCTTTGGAGGATGAGCATACAGATCTGGTTGTGAGAAAGGCGTACTCCAAACCCGGCCTGATTGCTCAGTGACGCAATACTTTCCTGGGCAATACGTTTGACCTTCCCATTGACTGTCTGGCGGTCAAAGCGGGGAATAAAAAGAGTACGATCATGAAGTTCTAGCTTTTCATGCACTCGCAGGCCAAGATATTCTGCTAATTGCATATATAAGGCTTCTTGAGCCAGGATTTTTTCCAGACGGGGATGATCACCCCGGCTAAACTTGACCAGCCAGTGTTTGGCTGCATGCTCATCTGGCAAGGTATGATCCAGATAAAACAGTCCATCATTCGCTTGAGTCAGCAATAGTTTAGGCCATTCTCCCTGCACTCCGGAGGAACCGCCCACAAACAGTCCATAAGATGCTAATGATTCAATAAAATATTCACGGCGTTCAGCAATTTCATGTAGGGTAAAACCCTTCAGGTCAGGATCAGGAAACTTTGCATTTAACCACTCATGAGCCTCTTTAATACGAAGATGACCAATGGGATTACCGGCACCGGCCTTTAATAAAGCCCAGTCAGCTGTTTGTTGTGCTGTTTCATTATAGTCCAGCTGTTTGAGCAGCTCTTTACGTCCATATCCTTGGGGTAACAGGTCCATCAGAAAAGCGGGCCAAGTCTCTGTATAATTACTTTGCACATTTACGGGCAAATTAAAAGACACTGCTCGTGCATCACGGCAGTCCATATAAGAAATAGCATATTCAAACAGATAAGATGTACGGGTTCCTGCCTCCCACCCCAAGTGTGTAGCATTGAGTAATTCTACTAGAGCACAATCGAGCCACTGATGGTCCTGATAAATCTGTATAGTGCAAAAATTATTCATTCTTTTATTATAATATAAAAATAATAAGTAGAATAGAGGGTAGTTATTTATTAGAATAAAATATTATGAATTTATGAGCCAAGAAATTAACCGGATTAAAAGATACTCAGGCGTGTGAGATAATAGATTATAAAAATCATAGAGAATGGTTTAAGATAGTCCACTCAACATAAGTAATGTTTTCAATTAAATCTTATGATTATTCGTGATAAAACTAGTAATCTGGCTTTACTTTTTGCGTGGCAAGGAACAATACTGCCTACAGTTTTACCTGCGCTCACCTTTGTTGTTTTAATCTCTGCGGTAATTGGTTATTTGACCTCTCATCATATGCTGAATGTGCCGGAAGTGCCTGCTATAGGGTTTACCATTTTCGGCATTATTCTTTCTATTTTTTTAAGTTTTCGAAATAACGCCTGCTATGACCGCTGGTGGGAAGGGCGTAAATTATGGGGAGCCCTTATTGCGAATTCCAGGCATATTGCCCGTGATTCTCATGTATTACCTGATCGAGAGCGCCGGATTCTCATGTACAGGGTAATGTTTTTTACTCATCTTTTAAGAAATCGCCTGAGAAAAACCAATACTCCATTCAAGTTAGATACTCATCATCTGGCGCTGGAGCAACACGCACTGAATCATTTGGATCAGCATATTAATGCTGCACAGTTTGTGCTTGAATGCATTCAGAAAGACCTGGTTCAACTCCTGAGACAGGGCCTGATCAGCGATATCATTTATAGTACATTGAACCGGCATATTGTTGAATTGGGTAATATTCAGGCTGGCTGTGACCGTATATTAAGTACACCTTTACCATTTTCGTATTCAGTTTTATTACACCGTACTGTTTATTGTTTCTGTTTTATTTTACCTTTTAGTCTAGAAGCTGACTTAGGTATATGGACACCTATTGTAGTTGGATTAATTGCTTATCTGTTTTTAGGGCTGGATGCTTTAAGTGCCCAGCTTGAAGAACCCTTTGGGCTTGAAGAAAATGATCTGCCACTTGATTCGATTGTACGTTTGGTCGAACGGGAGATGTTGAGTTCGCTTGGAGAGGAATTGCCCGATACTATTTTGCCTATTAGGGGCAATTTAAGTTAATCAAGTGCTGCGCTACAGATATTTCGCAAATTAAAAAAGCTATTTATATAGGGCTGAACTCTTTAACTCAAAATCTTCAATCTCCTCACTAGCATTTATTCGTTTTAGAATAAAATTCATCTAAAATGATCAGATGGTTATTTCTACATCATGAAATAATATTATTATTCATATGGTTAATTTTGAATTAATCATAAAAATGGGTATTAAAATTATAGAGTTTTAATACCCGATTACCCCTATGATGATATAAAACTATTTTTCCTTAGAAACTTCAGGACTCATCTTTTTTAGTTCCCAGATATTCCTGATAGGCATCTTCGGCAAAGCGTCGTAGAGAATCACCGATTGCAGCATATTGGTAAGCATTCAGATTGGCTAATGAAGCACGTGCCGATGGATGGGATACCCCAAAGCCAGAACCTGGCAACAGAACGACACCGGTTTCATCTGCTACCCGAAATAATAATTCTGTCGGGTTTTTATTGACCATGACCCAGTTGGCAAAATCGTCACCATATAATATGCGGGCTGTTCTTTCCAGATCTACCAAGGTGTAATAGTCAACAGCGTTAAGATCTTCAGGGACTTCAACACCAAGCTGTCTATAAAGTGCAGCATCGCGTTCCCGGACTACAGACTTGACAGCTTTTTTATAAGCCTGACGAGAATCCATCATATTAAACAGGGCAAAAAGAACCATCTGTACCTGCTGCGGTGTTGACAGACCTGCGGTGTGATTCAGTGCAACATTACGGCTATCTGCTACCAAACGGTCAATAAACTTGATTTTTTCTGGTTCAGTAGTTAATGATGAATAACGTTCTTCAAGTTCCTGCTTTTCCTGATCTGAAAGCGCTGCAATCTTCTGATCAATGATATTGTTATTCGACAGCGCAATAATGCCAAGTCTCCAGCCTGTAGCCCCAAAGTACTTTGAGAATGAATAAACTAAAATAGTATTATTTGGGCAAATTGCAAAAAGTGACTTAAAGTCATCTGCAAAAGTTCCATATACATCATCTGTCAAAATAATCAGGTCAGGACGTTTTCTTACAATATCTGCCAGTATTAGCAATCCTTCATCACTTATTTTGACAGAAGGCGGGTTGCTCGGATTGACTAAAAAGAATGCCTTGATTGAAGGGTCTTCTAACTTTCTTAATTCAGACTCAGGATATTGCCAGCCCAGATTGGGATCAGCCTCAATAAAAATTTCTTCAAGCTGATAGTCATTCAGTTTGGGAATTTCCAGATACGGCGTAAAAATCGGTCTGCCGATTGCAATTCGGTCGCCAGTATTAATAATCTTGTTTTCTTTTAAGGAGTTAAATATATAAGCCATGGCTGCGGTTCCGCCTTCAACCGCAAACAGGTCCAAGCCTTCCTTGGGCATACTTTTTACGCCCATTTCCTGTAACAGATACTCTTTAATAATTGTTTCACTGACACGGAGCATGCGATCAGGTACAGGGTAGTTACATCCTAGAATCCCTTCGACCATTTCAAGCAGAAACATATCTGGATCTAAACCCAATTGGTCTCTCACATAAGACACTGCTTTTCCCAGAAATAAAACTCCAGGTTTATCCCGGTTCTGCATGAGAAAATTATCAAAACGTGATTGCAAACCGACAGGACGGGGGAACCCACCTAAGCCTTCTGGCATGTAAGAAAATGAAAATTCTGATTCTGTGGCAGAAAATAAACCTAATTGAAAAAAAGCCCTACGTGGCAGGGTAGCCAGAAAATTAGGGTTTCCTCGTCCAGCATTGAGCATTAAGCGGTCCCGCTTACTCTGTGCCAAAGCAATCAGGCTATCTTTTAACTCAAATGGGCTAAGTTTTGAATATTTAGAATAATCTACATTCCCCATGGGAAATCTCCTTAGTGAATAGTGATCTTAAAATGCTTGAAACAACTTTTAGGCTAATCCGACAATAATTGGACCGAGTAAGGTTAAAAAAACGTTTGCTAGGGCGTAGGTAATAGCAAAGGGTACGGTAGGTATAGAGTTACCGGCTTTATCCAATACACCACCAAAAGCGGGGTTGGCACTGCGTGCACCTGATAATGCACCTGCCATAATGGCGACATTGTCATAACGAAGAATGTAACGGGCGAAGAACATTGAAAGGATGAGAGGAACAACTGTAACCACCACACCGATCATAAATAGTGATAGACCACTTTGCTTGATGGTCTGAATCGCCTGTAAACCTGATTGCAGGCCGACAGCAGCGACAAATCCTGCAAGTCCCAAATCCTTAAGTAGCTGTGATGCTGCTAAAGGCATATTGCCATGCACTTGATTACGGCTACGTAACCATCCAAATAACAGGCCAGAAAGTAGCGCACCTCCACCTGCACCTAAAGTAAGGGGCACCCCTCCAATACGAATAACAAAAAGGCCAATAACCAAACCGACTACAAGACCTGCTCCATGAAACATCCAGTCTGTTTTTAAACTCTCAGGTAAAGCTTTTCCGGCTTCTTTCACTAACCGCTCAAGATCGGTTTTTGTTCCATATACTGTGACTACATCACCAGGTTTCAAAACCAGATCATCATTTAGAACCTGTGTTTCATTATTTCGTTTGATACCAAGTACATATATACCGTGTTTCAAATAGGCAGGCGTATTGGCCTTTACCTCGCCCAAGCTGTGATTAAGGTATTTAGAATTTCTGAGTACTACATCCGTGGTCTGCATCACCATTTCCATACCAGGAGAAGACTGTAGCTCTGGACCAATATACTCAGAAATTGCAACCACACTAGCTCGTCGCCCTACAATCAGTACAATATCATCTGTCTGCAAAATGATATCTGGAGATACATCGATAAACTGGTCATCACGTTTTAAGCGTTCGATGGTAGTGCTAGATTGTTTGGCCTCAAGTTCTTCTATTTTCAGACCATTACCCTGTTTGACTTGATAAATACGTCCGACTATTTCCGGAATAGCCAGCTCTTGACCCGGGGCCAGCTCAAAAGCACCTTTCAAACGTTCAGATTGTGCTTTCAGGGCATCATCATGGATTTCTCTTCCCATAAATTTAGGAAGAATATTGACACAGATAATAATTGCGCCAAGTGACCCAAAAATATAAGTTACTGCATAGCCAATTGCGACATTTGCCTGTAGCTTTTGTATTTCAGCAAGAGGTAAATCCAGTCGTGATATTGCATCTCCAGCAGTACCAATAATAGCTGACTGCGTCATGCCACCTGCCGCTAGTCCTGCTGCCAGCCCTTTGTCCAGATGGAAAAGCTTGGCCATGAGCAGTACCGTAATTAAGCCACTCACTGCCATAAATACTGCAAGCAGAATCTCTTTAATAGAGTGTGGTCCTAATGATTTAAAAAATTGCGGTCCACTTTCAAAACCTACAGCATAAATAAATAACGCAAAAAGAATCGCTTTTACACCATTATCTACAGAGACACCAATCAGGCTTAAAACCACTGCAACAAGAAGCGAACCAGCAACGCCACCAAACTGGAATCTGCCAAATTGAAACTGACCAATCCAGAAACCAATTGCAAGTGATAAAAATAATAAAATTTCTGGACTATGACTTAATTCATGTTGTAACCATTCAATCATCTTATATTCTCACTTCATTATTAATATATTTTTAGGTAAAGAATCATGGTTTTTTAAACTATTTAATTAAGCTACTATTCTAATTGTGAGAAAACAAATTTACTTTACTTGAGTATAAATATATCTTAATTTCAATGGTTTAATTATCATATAATATAAAGATAATTTATATAATTAAAACTAAGATATTGATAATAATTAATTATTTCTAATTTATAAAATTTTTAAAATAACTTTTATTTAATAATAAATTGTAAAATTTTATGTTGGATTTTAAATAAAATTTTGGGGAAAATTAAACATAATTAATTGATTAAAGTTACTTTAATTAGATTATTTAATATTCATGCTAGACTTAAATAATTAATAGGTAAATGTAATATATCTTTAATAATCCAAAAATATTTTATAGTTACTTGGTCTTTTTACTAAAAACTGAAATTTTTATAAAGACGAGAATAATGAAATTAATTATTTATTGGGGATTCTGATTTTTTTTCATTCGATAATATTATACTTTTATTGGTTAAATTAGTTATGTATTTTAAACTGGTTGCTTTTTAATAATAATATCTTATAAAGATAAATATGAACTGGTAAAAGGAAAGGCATTTGAATATTCTTTTGCAAAGTCTAACTTTTCAAGAACTTCTCACAATTATATTGTCTGCATTAGGATGTGGTCTTTTAATCGGGCTAGAGCGGGAACGTAATAAAAATACCCGCAATGAACAAAGTTTCGCGGGATTAAGGTCTTTTACGATCAGCGCCTTATTGGGGGCTTTGTGTTTTGTTATACACCCGTATGTTGGAGTAGTGGGGGCAATAGCCGTAAGCCTGTTCTGCCTGTATAGTTTATCTCAACAAAAAGAAGATATTGGTTCCACCACTGAACTGGCTTTTTTAATGACCTACCTTATTGGGGCGGCGTGTGTCTGGAATATCCCATTAGCAGCCAGTATGGCAGTATTGCTTACCCTTATTTTAATGGGGAAAACCAGCCTTCATCGCTTTGCTGGAAAAACCATTCGAGATTATGAACTCCGGGATGGACTCCTTTTACTGGCCCTCATTTTGATCGCTTTACCGATCATGCCAAATAAACCCCTATGGGGTTCAGTGCTAAACCCATATGTCATTTTAAAATTACTGGTTTTAATCCTTATTGTGCAATCTATGGCACATGTGGCAAAACGTATTTTATCAAATGACAAAGCACTGATTTTATCTGCTCTAGCTTCAGGTTTTGTCTCTAGTACTGCCACTATTGCCAGTCTTGGCATGCAAGTCCGCTCCGGAGAAGCCATTGCCAAAGTGAATGCCGGTGCTGCTCTGATGTCATGTGTAGCGACTTTACTGCAATTACTGCTGATTGTCTCAGGTGTAAGTTTAATGTGGTTCAAATTGCTTTTTATCCCAAGTCTGGCTGGGATAGGCATATTATGTGCTGCTACAGGCTTATTCATGTACCGGTCAAATCATTCAGATATCCGTTTAGTAAATCAAGTTGATCAAGCAGATGACCGCATGTTTAGTCTCAAGGAAGCCGTCATTATTGCAGTTAGCCTCACTCTCATTCAGGCCGGAATTTATGGAGCAAATCTTATATTAGGAGATAAAGGCTTAATCTTGAGCACTTTTTTAGCTTCACTATTTGAAGTTCATGCTGCTATGGCCGGGGTGGTAGTACAAGGAAACCCAGCTAATCTGACTCTGATTTATGCAGTTGTCATTGGTTTGGCTGCACATGCACTTTCAAAAAGTATTAATGCCTTTCTAACCGGTGGCTGGAAGTTTTTTTTATATTTTGCACCTGTGCAAGTTGTTCATATGGCGGTCGTTATAATGCTGATTATTTACTTTCATCAAATCTTAATCTGAAAGCATAATTCAAAATCCAGATCTCTAAAGTATTTTTGCAATTTTACCAAAACAGCTAAATTTATTAAAAATATCGTTCAAATGAGCCGATTCTCAATAAGAACTACATAGAACTTGCTAGCCAACACATACTCTCTATAATAACAAGCAATTTAATTCGTTAAAGTACCGTATGCGGTCTACCACATGGATTACAGTCTTGGTTGGATTATTCATGTTCCAAAGTCTTTGGAACGTGGCAGCGGCCTTTTGCGTCCATGAAGAGCAAACTTTAGTACAGCAGAGTTATCATTTTGGCCATCATCAAAATACCCTATGTATCAGTAATGACCGCCAGCATAAGCATGATACCCAATCAGATCATAAAGACATAAAGACATAAAGAATAATAATTTAAAGCTTGGTGAAGATCATCAGGATCATCTGCCTTCCATGACGCATCTGATTGTGCAAAATGAAAAAATCTCGGTTTTAATTCCAGTTTTTGAAACTCATGTCATTCCAGAGTTTCACTGGAAGAACAGCTATCAGGCACCTGACCTGTTTCAGCAAAGTCCACCTCCCGAATTTTCCCCGCTTATGGTGGGGTAGCCTAAAACATTCTCACCACTTCTAAATTTAATTAAGTGGGAAAAATCATGTCTTTACAGTCAAGGACGTTATTACGTCATGCTCTGATGGCCTGTCTATTTACAGTTGTTGTGCCATCATATAGTTATGCTGAAAATATTAGCAATTTTGAATCTGCGTATGCCAAAGTACAGAGCTATCAGGTACAAGCTGAAATAGCTCGGCATTATGCACAAATTTCTGATTTAAATATTCGCCAAAGCCAATTATGGCAAAATCCGAGCCTAACGGTTGAACAGTCAGGATTCGGTTCAGATCACGAGCAGGAATTCAGCCTCGGTATTCGCCAGCCCTTAGATATTTTTGGTCAGCGCAAGCTTAGCCAGGCCATAGCCAATACATCAGGTCAGCAGTTGCAATTGCAACAACAGTTATGGAATGCGCAAAGCCAATTAATTGTCAGATATGCATGGTCACAGTTAACAATTGCAGAAACGGAACGTACTGTTTATGCATCGCAGCTTAGAGTAAGTAAAGCTAATTTAGAGAGTGCACAGAAGCGCTATCAGGCAGGAAGCATTGCCCTAGTTGATTATGAGCGAGCTCAGATTGAAGCGCTAGAAATGGAGCGGCTTTATCAGCAGGCTGTATTAAATCAGCAGTCGGCAGGACGTCAACTCTCAAATTTATGGGGTGAAACCCATGCACAAATTGATTTAACTAAAACTTCTATTCCTTGGCCAGATCAGAGTAATCAGACAGTACAGCATTATATTTCTGAAGGATGGCTAGAAAAACTTTATACTTTAAATATCCGGCAGTCCAATTACCGGATTGAACGTTTAAAAGTTCAAGCTCGCCCACAACCCGCCTTAAATGTAGGGATGAACCGTACAAGGTCTCCTGATGAAAATAATGAGACGGCGTTAACACTGGGGGTTGATCTTCCCCTTAATCTTTTCAATCGTCAGCAATATGCCATTCCTATTGCGCAGCAGCAGCAGATCTTGCTGAATCAACAGCAGCAGCGTGAACTAAAACAGCAAATACTTGATATTGCAAATAGCATGCATCAGCTCAAGGCTTTACGGAATCAATATGAACTGATCACAAGTCAAATTGACTTGGCTGAAAAAGTCCAGAGCAGGACCTTACAGGGCTTTAAGGCAGGTAAATTGTCAATTACAGATGTCCAGCAGGCGACTTCACAGCTGCACAGTCTACGTTTGGCGATGTTACAGACATTACGGCAAGCCTGGCAGAGCGCACTTGGTGCTGAAGCCCTAAGTATTGGAACAAGCTATGAAGAAATCAGCCGTTCTGATGCCTACATACAACTAAATCAAAATGCGGCTGAAACATTACAGAATTTAATCAATGAGGGGACACGATAAATGAACTTGAAACAATATGGAAAATTATCCCAGCCTCTCATGATTGCGATTCTGATTGCATTAACCGCACTGGTCAGCCTGATCATCGGGTTAAATAAGCAGGAAACGAGAACTGCTGAACATGGACATGAGGATGAACATACCGGAGACGGCGAGGATGAGGCTCATGCGACAGAAGAGCATGTTAAGGAAAAGGAAGGCGAGATAAAACTGACAGCCCGTCAAATGGCTGAACAGGGTCTAAAAGTCGCCATAGTAACTACAGGCCCAGTGGAAGAGGTTACTCTGTTGCCAGGTAAACTGGTCGTAAATACTGACCAGCAGGCCCATGTATCGCCGAGTTTCAGTGGTCATGTTGAGCAAGTAAAGGTGTCTTTAGGGCAAAGTGTTCAAAAAGGACAAACTCTAGCAGTGCTTTTGGTTCCTGAACTGATTGATCAGCAAGCAAATTTACGTATGGCACAGGCAAATCTTCAGCTTGCCAAACAAGACTATCAACGTGAACAGCAGCTCTGGACACAGGGTATTTCAGCCAAACAGGATTATCAGCGTGCTGAAAATGCATACCGTCAGGCACAGCTTAGTGTACAAGCCTCACAGGCACGCTTAAATGCCTTGGGGGCAAGTAGTAATACTCATGGGCGCTTTGTTATTCGGGCACCGATTTCTGGTGTCATCAGTCAGAAAGATATTGTAGTAGGTGAAAATGTGCAATTGGCTGATCAAATTTTTGTCATTGAACAGCTCAATAATTTATGGCTTGAGTTTACTTTACCCGCTCAATACGCAGGACCACTACAGGCCGGACAGAAAGTTTTATTTAAACTAATGGGTACAGAGCAGACCCATACCGCACGAATACAAAGTTTAACCTCGCAGGCAGACAGTCAGACAGGGCGGCTAATAGTCCGTGCCAAGCTTGATACGCAGTCTGCCAGTTTACGTCCTAATGTATTAGTGAGTGTTTTGATGGCCAAGCCTGCTGCTAAAACGTCTCTTCGGGTAAAAAAAGCAGCCGTACAACGTATTGAAGGCGAAGATACCGTTTTTATTTTGCAATCTGAAGAAAAAGGACAGGTTCATCTAAAGGCTCAACAGGTGAAATTGGGCCAAGCCTCAGGTAACGGGGAATGGCTTGAGGTAATTTCCGGGCTTGCTAACGGCAAGAAGTATATTAGTGAAGGTAGTTTTCTGCTGAAGTCTGAACTGGAAAAAGATGAGGCCGGTCATGAACACTAACTCTGAACTGCCAAGAGCAGAAGGCCTATTTGAACGTATTATCCAGTTCTCTATTCAACATGCTATATGGGTCATGCTGTTTGCCTGTATCTGGATTGCAGTTGGAATTTACAGTTATCAAAAGTTACCTATTGATGCAGTACCAGATATTACGAACACCCAAGTACAGATTAATACCCAGGCAAATGGGTTTACTGCACTTGAAGTAGAACAACGTATTACTTATCCCATTGAAAATGCAATGGCCGGAATTCCTGATCTGGAATTAACCCGTTCTATTTCCCGCTATGGACTGTCTCAAGTTACTATTGTATTTGAAGATGGTACCGATATTTATTGGGCACGTCAGCAGATTAACCAGCGGTTACAAGAGATTCAGGCAGAGTTACCGGCACAAACCAGCCCAATCATGTCACCTGTTTCTACAGGGCTTGGAGAAATTTATCAATGGGTACTAAGAGCAGAGCCAAAGGCGAAAAAATCTGATGGAACTGCTTATACCGGTATGGATTTACGTGAAATTCAGGATTGGGTAGTTCGGCCTCAGTTGCAGCGTGTACAAGGTGTGGCTGAAGTGAACAGTATTGGTGGTTTTGAAAAAAACTATGTGGTATCACCTGACTTCAACTACATGCAACAGCTTAATATCTCTTTAGAACAGCTACAGCAGGCTCTAAACCAAAATAATGAAAATAGAGGAGCAGGATTTATTGAAGATAATGGACAGCAACTTACAGTCCGTATTCCTGGCACACTCAACAATATTTCAGATATTGAGAATACTTTAGTCACCAGTTCCAGTGGTCGTGCCATTCGGGTCAGTGATATTGCGCAAGTTTCCATAGGACATGATTTAAGAACAGGTGGTGCAACCTATAATGGTGAAGAAACTGTTCTGGGAATTGCCATGATGGCAATGGGAGAAAATAGCCGGACTGTTTCTAAAGCGGTAGATGCCAAAATCCGGGATATTCAAAACAGTTTACCCAAGGGAGTATTTATAGAAACGGTCTATGACCGTACGACCCTGGTTGAAAAAGCGATTAAAACTGTACAGAAAAATCTGGTTGAGGGAGCGGTACTTGTTATCGTTATACTATTCTTATTTTTGGGAAACATACGGGCAGCTCTGATTACCGCCTGCGTTATTCCGCTCTCCATGCTATTTACCTTAACAGGAATGGCACAAAAAAATATTAGTGCTAATTTGATGAGTCTGGGGGCACTGGATTTTGGAATTATTGTTGATGGTGCAGTAGTAATTGTTGAAAACTGTATACGCCGTCTGGCCCATGCACAGCATTTACTTAAACGTCCATTAACACAAAGTGAGCGATTTAAAGAGGTGTTTTTAGCTGCTCGACAGGCACGACGTCCCCTGATTTTCGGGCAGCTTATTATTTTAGTGGTGTATTTACCAATTTTTGCTTTAAGTGGTATAGAAGCGAAAATGTTTCATCCGATGGCTTTGACTGTAGTTCTGGCACTGATTGCTGCAATGATTCTGTCTATAACTTTTGTCCCTGCTGCAGTCGCTTTATGGGTTAAAGGAGATATTCGCGAAACTGAAAGTGTCTGGATGACTTCGCTCAAGAAGTCTTATGAAAAGACTTTAAATGTTGCTTATGAATATAAAGCAGTAGTCTTAACATTTGCTATTTGTCTTCTGGTGGTTACAGGTATTTTGACTACTAAACTTGGGAGCGAGTTTGCGCCACAGCTTGGTGAAGGTGATTTCGCCGTACAACAATTACGTTCTCCTAGTACAGGATTAGAAGAATCTTTACGTATGCAGGAAAACGCAGAGAAGCTTTTATTAAAGAATTTCCCTGAAATTAAAGCAGTATTTGCACGTACCGGCACCGCTGAAGTCGCAACAGATGTCATGCCACCTAATATTTCTGATGGCTATATCATGCTTAAACCACATGAAAAATGGCCTAACCCTAAAGAGAGCATTGATGAGCTCCGATCCCGGATGGAAAGTTACCTTGCAACAATTCCGGGGAATAACAGTGAATTTTCTCAACCGATTGAGCTGCGTTTTAATGAGTTAATTTCAGGGGTACGTAGCGATGTAGGAGTCAAGATTTTTGGTGATGATATGCAAGTTCTTAATGGCGAGGCTGCTAAAATTGCCAAAATTATTCAGCAGGTCACAGGAAGCAGTGCGGTAAAGGTTGAACAAACCTCAGGTTTGCCTTTACTCAATGTTGAGGTTGATAAGTTTTTAGCTTCGCAATATGGCTTAAGTGTTAAATCTATTCAAGATGTGGTAGCTACAGCCATTGGCGGACAGCAGGTTGGAGAAATTCTGGAAGGAGACCGCCGTTTTGATTTCGTTATTCGTTTAAGAGATCAGGACAGAAATGTGGCTGATGTGTCCCAATTGCCAATACGACTCCCAAATGGCGGCAGTATTATATTGTCTGATGTCGCAAAAGTTGCCAGTATTGAAGGTATCAATCAGGTAAGTCGTGAGAACGGTAAACGCCGTATAGTTATCACTGCCAACGTTGAAGGGCGAGACTTGGGCTCATTTATTAGTGACTTGCAGACACAGCTTAAAACCTATGATTTACCAAGTGGCTACTGGATAGAATATGGTGGCCAGTTTGAAAATCTGGCTTCAGCTAAAACCCGTATGCAAATTGTTATTCCATTGGCTCTAATTACGATTTTTATTTTATTGATGGCAGTTTTTCATAATATGAAAGACAGTCTTCTGGTATTTACAGGAGTTCCTTTTGCATTGACGGGAGGAGTTCTATTTCTCTGGCTGAGAGATATTCCATTATCCATGTCAGCAGGGATTGGATTTATTGCTTTATCTGGTGTGGCTGTACTGAATGGTCTGGTAATGCTGACGTTTATTAAAGAGTTACGCTTGAAGTACAACTTGCATGAAGCAGTATGGCAGGGGGCGATTTTACGATTGCGTCCTGTATTAATGACGGCTTGCGTGGCATCACTGGGCTTTGTTCCTATGGCGCTTGCTACAGGTACAGGTGCTGAAGTACAAAGGCCCCTTGCAACTGTAGTCATCGGTGGAATTATATCGTCTACCTTGCTCACACTTGTACTGTTGCCTATTCTCTATAGGTGGGTGAATAGTCCTCAGAGGTAAAGTGAGTCTTATGAAAGCCTTTGACTGTTCAAAGGCTTTCTTTTAAAGGTAATTTTATAGTAGAAAAATTTCAAAAGTGTAAATATATAATAAGTGACTTCAGGAGAAGTAGGTCTAAGCTTTAATTACTATTCAGAATAATAATCCTCAGAGAGTAGAACGAATTCACATGAAAAGACTTATATATAAAAAAATGCTGAATGGTGAAATAGGGGCTATGTATTAAATAAGCCATGAGATTTATTTCTGTATAGCTTAATTAAGTAGCTGGACAGGTACAGCAAGATTCAAGTCTGAGTTTAATCCTGTTTCAGCTACTATATACACTGATCCTATTTATTGATCAGCTCTATGAAGACTTAATGAAAGCTCATCCCAACGTTGTATTGCTGTTTCCATTGCTTGCATTTTGACAGGGCCAAAACCCCGTACATCTGCAGGTAAATTAGCGATTTGCTGAGCAACAGATAAATCATAATTTTCAGGTGCAGAAGTAATGGATTTCACAAATGTGATATAACGATCACGCCAAGCCTGTTCTTTTTGTCGTTCTTGCTGTAACGCAAAGGGATCAAGGAACGTTTCCCGAAGCCACTGCAGTCGTCCAAGAATCATCATTGGAATGCGCATCCAATATCCGAAAGCACGTTTGCGTATAGTACCATGAGCCCCCAAAGCTGGAGGTGCTAAATGATAAGTTAAACGTAGACCTTGACCAAACTGCGCTTCAATAGACTGTTTAAAACTTTTTCCTGTGAGTAAGCGCGCAACTTCGTATTCATCTTTATATGCCATGACTCTATATAGCTGAGTCGCTATTGTTTCAGCCAGGTCTTCTGGTAAGACTTTGGCAGCCTGTTCCACAAGTGCTCGATACTGGGCTGCATAATCCTGATTCCAGTACTCGACAAGGCGAGAAGAGCGGTTTTCAATTAATTCGGCCAATGTAGCTGGTTTATTCGTTACTTTTATTGTTGCAATAATGCGTTTTGCTAAGTCAGGGTCACTCATTAGATGACAACCGATGCGGAAAGCTTCAAGATTTTTTTCAGCTGCAGTGGCATTAAGATGGATGGCCTTTTCAATACTTTCACGATTTAACGGGATCTGACCTGATTGCCAGGCCATTCCAAGTAGTATCTGATTTGCAAAGATTGCATCACCCAGCACTAGTGTGGCAATACGTGTTACGGGCAAAGATAAGAGTTTTCCTTGTGTAGTGCGATTACGCAGCCGATTAATCAAGTCAGTAATAGGAGCATACCAGTCACGAGACTCAAGGAAATCAGACGTAGGGGAACCATCTTCATTGACTATTACCATAGCCTCGGCCTTTAAGCGAGAAAGTGCTGCATTGCTACCTGCGACAATAGGATCTGCACCGATTAAAAGATCACATTGACCAGCAGGGATCTTGGTAGCAGAGATTTGATCATCTTCTGTAGCGAGCTGTACGTAAGAATAAACCGTACCACCTTTCTGAGCCAGTCCAGCCATATCCATAATACGTGCAGCTTTACTCTCCAAATGAGCAGCCATTCCAAGTAAAGCGCCTGCTGTAACCACACCTGTACCACCAACACCACCGACCATTATACGTACTGGTTGTTGATCGAGTTCAGGAAGAATTGGCTTTTCGGGCCAGCCAGCTTCTATACCCTTGAATATTTCCGGGCGTTTCATATCGCGAGTATGGACTGTCACAAAACTTGGACAGAAACCTTCTACACAGGAGAAGTCTTTATTACAGCTACTCTGATTGATTTGTCGTTTCGTTCCTAACGCTGTTTCAACGGGTTCAATAGATAAACAGTTAGATTTTCTGGAACAGTCACCACAGCCTTCGCAAATATCAGTGTTGATAAAGACTCGCTCTGCAATATCCGGATAAGCGTTGCGTTTACGGCGGCGGCGTTTTTCACTGGCACAAGTTTGAACATAAATTAGCGCCGTAACGCCTGAAATTTCACGTAATTTGCGTTGAACATCATCCAACTCATTTCTGTGGTAAATCTCTACGTAAGGCGCAATACCTTCTTCTGTATGAATCAGCTCAGGTTCATTTGTAACAATCACTTGTTTTTTGATTCCCTCAGCATCAAGTTGTCGTGTTAACTGCGCCACGCTAAGATGACCATCGACATGCTGCCCGCCAGTCATTGCTACTGCATCGTTATAGAGAATCTTGTAGGTAATATTGAGTTTTGCAGCAATTGCTTGACGTATTGCAAGATAACCTGAATGGAAATAAGTTCCATCTCCCAGATTAGCAAAAATATGCTTTTCGTTGGTGAAATGAGAGGCACCAGCCCAACTCACACCTTCACCACCCATCTGCGAGAAGGTCTCTGTACCACGATCCAGTGAAACAGCAATAAAATGACAACCAATTCCCCCTAATGCACGGCTACCTTCTGGTAATGCAGTTGATGAATTATGAGGGCAGCCACTACAGAAGAAAGGTTTGCGTTCTGCAATATCAAGAACACGGCGTGATTCCTGTTCTGCTTTTTTTAACAGCTCAACTCTGTTTTGGATTTGTATTTTTAAGCTTTCTGGAATCTCCAGTTTCAAGAATCGAGCTGCCAGCATTTTAGCAATAGGTTCAGGCTGAAATTCATAATGACCAATCAAAGGCGCTTCATCAATAGATGTACTCCATTCACCCTTTCCATCACAGGCTTTACCGATGACACGAGGGCGTTTGGCATCTGAAAGTGCATATAGCTCGTCTTTAATTTGTGCTTCCAGAATAGGGCGTTTTTCTTCTACAACGATAAGTTCCTCTAAACCTTCGGCAAATTCACGAAGACCTTGGGGCTCCAGGGGCCAAATCAGCGCAACTTGGTATACTCTCAGTCCGAGCTGTTGGGCTGTCTGACCTTCAATTCCTAGAATACGTAATGCTTCAATTGTATCTAAATAACCTTTACCACTTGCTACAATACCAATACGGGCATCAGGACAATGCCATGTCACCTGATTCAGTTCATTTTCACGCGCATAAGCCAACACAGCGGGTAAGCGATATTTATAAAGACGTTCTTCTTGCTGAATGCCGTGATCTGGCCAACGAATATTTACGCCATCTTCAGGCTGAACATTTTTGGGTAATACAGGAATGACCCGATCTAAATTAACATGAACAGAAGCAGAGGTTTCGACGATTTCACTGACTAATTTCATCGAAGTCCATACACCTGCAAAGCGTGACATTGCTACCGCATGAGCACCTAAATCAAGAATATGTTGTATTGAAGTAGGATAAAAAATTGGAATGCCACAACCAATCATGACATGTTCTGACTGGTGTGGAATACTAGAAGATTTACAAGAGTGATCATCTCCAAAGAAGGCAACCACGCCACCTTGCTCTGATGTTCCTGCAAGATTGGCATGACGGAGTACATCTCCAGAACGATCTACCCCGGGGCCTTTGCCATACCACCAGGCGGTTACCCCGTCATATTTACCTTGACCTGCGAGATTGGCTTGTTGCGTACCCCAAATTGCAGTAGCAGCTAGATCTTCATTTACACCAGGCTGAAAAACAACATGATGGTCTTTAAGTATATTTTCAGCCTGCCAGAGAAAATTGTCATAATTCCCTAAAGGGGAACCACGATAACCAGATATAAAACCAGCAGTATGATAACCGTTTAAAGTATCCCGCCGTGTTTGCGCGAGTGGTAAACGCACCAATGCCTGAATACCTGTCATGTAAGCAGTACCGTTATCACTTAGATATTTGTCTTCAAGTGATACGTCCTTAGTTAAAATCTTATTTGGAGTAAATTTTGTAGATATATTCATTTTATGTCTCCTTAGAATCTTGTAGTTCAAGCTACTTTATGTTCAACATCCGGTTGAATATTTGGAGTAAATGACATACTTAAAAAAGGATTGATCAGTTCAATTAAAACAATGGAACTGATTAATGTATGTACATTAATGTCATTGTGGTTGATCCATACTGGTGCAACAATGCGTAATTAAGAAAAAGATATTTACGTTATGCGCAAAAATCTTGATGGTGGATTGCTACATGCAATGCATGCTTTTCTAAAAGTCATTGATAGTGGGAGTTTTACGGCTGCTGCAGAGCAGATGGAGCTTACAACAGCGCAAGTGTCCCGACTTATTAGCGAGTTAGAAGGGCGTTTAGGCACAAAATTACTACAGAGATCTACGAGGCAACACGCATTAACCGATATTGGTGCAAGTTATGCAGAACAGTGCCGGCAAGTACTTGCGATGGTAGAAGAAGCTGAAACTCAGGCAATGGGAATGGCAACCGAACCGCAGGGGAGGTTACGTGTTTTGAGCATGGGAAGCTTCGGACATCATTATGTATCACCAGTAATGGCGGAGTTCTGTCAAAACCATCCAAAGCTTACGGTTGAGTACCGTACTTCACAGAATGTGCCAGACCTGCTAGGTAAAGGAATTGATGTAAGTTTATATCTTACGGAATCATTGACTGACTCAAGATTTGTTGCTCGTCAAATTGGGACAATATTTTCATTACTTTGTGCATCACCAGCCTATTTAAAAAAATACGGTGAACCAGAATCATTAGATGACCTGCAAAAGCATGCCTGCTTAAGATTGGTGAACCCATCTATTACACCGCAATGGCATCTCATCAGTAAAAATAGTTGTTCGTACCAAGTCGATATTACAGGACCATTAATTGCAGACACGCCAGAATTATTACTGGATATGGTACAGCAAGACATGGGTATTGCTTTGCTTCCAACTTTTACTGTTATCGAAGCTGTACGTACTAGACGATTATGTCGCGTTTTAGCAGACTGGAGATCACCTGATATTGGTGTTTATACCTTATTACCATCACGTCATTTTATTGATGCTAAAACAAGAGCATGGTTAAGGTGGGTCGATCAGCATATTTCGCCTAAGATTCAAAATGATACAGAATATTTTTTATAACTCTGATTCACTGTAAAAATTATTAAGATATAAAATCAGAAGGGTTCTGTGATAAACAATTTATAAAACAGTCAGCTATCTTTATAAATGTACGAAATACTATGGACCATGCTATAACATGTGCAGGCTACAGTCTCAGACATTCTATTTAACATAATATACATTATGCGAAATACTATATAGTTAAAGCTTTGTTTCTAATACCTTTTTTGAATCTATAAAGTCCAGAGCCACTAACTGAGCCACTGGAACTTTACGACTAACATCAAGTCGGAAAATTAATTGAGCATCGGCAGGAAGTTTTTGTCCCTGATAATCATGATAAAACTGTGCACCTTTAATCTTGTACTCAGTAGACTTCATACCAATTGCTCCAGAAGCAATTTCTTCTTCTGTAAATGGCTGCAATACAGTTACCACCGTATTACTGAAATCAATATTTTTACCTTCAGAACTAAAGTTACCTTCGGATTTACGAATGCCTGTAACTGTTAAAACTGGTTGGTCAATTGCGCTCATGCTATATGCTCCTAAGCAATTAGATAATTAAACTTACTCTGTGGCTTTTCATACCAATCAGGCAGTTGTTGATTGAAGTCGATCTCAACGAGCTTCACGAACGGAATGATGTTTTTAGCCTTCTCATCATGAAGGTTCTGGAGATAAGCTTTTGAAAAGCCACACTCACATAAGTCGGCAACTAATTTATAAAATTGAGTTTTACCGTAAGTCGTTTTAATTTCTTCTAAACCTTTCTCTCGGATCAGACAGAAAGCAGCAAATAAATTGCGTATACGTGTTGGAGATGGTTTACCGTTTTTAGTTAAAACTACTTGAGAAGTTTCAATTGCACGATAAACACTAGAATCATCAGTTAATTTCATAGTTTGACCTCTCAGAGCATCAAAAATACTACTTGTGGCTTTTATCCAAAGTGTTTGCAAAAGATTAGGATTATCTCGCTCGAATTTAATTAATTCGATCAAGTTGGTAGGTATACCATTACGTTCTAACCAACGTTTCTTCATACGTGATTCAAAACGTAATAAACCGACAGTCCAATTGTATAAACGAATATCAGACATAACTTCTACGACTCGCATCGCTGCTTTATCGTTCTTTTTTGCAAGCTGTTTCTGATGCTCAAACTGGACAATATATTCATCATGCTTGAGATAGCATTTATGATTAATTAATCGCGAAGTCTCCCCGCCCCAGTAAGTTGTACTGTCATAACGTTTATTACTAATTCTTGTTTGGCCATTTGATACACGGCTCAAAAACTCAAGAACTTGCTTAGCAGTATGTTGATCTTTGACACGTGCTGAATAAGTAACATCTATGTATGAAACCCAAGCTTTAGATATATCTAACTTCTTACAAATTTCAGGATAAGCCATATGCAAATAGCCTAGCATTTCAGCAGCACCCTGCTCTAACGAAATGTCAGCGAATACATTATGTCCCTGGAGCAACTTCGCAGGACTAGCCTTAATCTGAACATAAGGAAAATATGCAGAGTCAAAAAAAACCTTACAAGCCATGCCTGTGTAATGTGTTGGCAATGACTCATAAGGATGAAATAAAGCTGAAGCATTGAGCGTACCATCTACATTCATATGTACTGAACGTGATGCAAGCGGAATATCCATACATAAAGGATCAAAATTAATAAATGCATAACGACCTTCCTGATCACATACAACGTATTGATCAGCGAATGGAATGTTTATGCAAATATGATCGTTCATTAAATGTGTCCACATGCATGCAGGAATGCAATAGGCGGAAATTAACACAAGTATGCATGCATATACAATACATGCATGCAAAAATACATGTATGATTTTCCACATTTAGGAAATTAGGTATGAAAACGATGGTTAAAAGCGTCAGGATAAATGATGAGGAACAAGAGCAATTAAGAAAAAAAGCTGTTGAATTAAATAAAGTCTTAATTCAAAAAGGTCAACAGCCACTTAGAGATAGTGAAATTGTTCATATTCTAATCGATGAAGGCCTAGAATTATTAGAAGTAGGCAGCAGTGGTAAAGTGAAAATTATTAAATAATTCCGGAATTCCGGACTAGAGTCCACCATTAGAAGACGTGGACTCCCCTAGCCGCCGATTTCGCATAATGCAGATTGATGTTAAATACGTCATGGCGCATCTAGCGATTATCGCGACTTTGACAAAACAAAAAAGCTATGTAATTGATATACATAGCTTTATTTGTATTTGTCGAAAGTGTGACGTAAGTAACATAATCCTGCACACATTATGCGAAATGCTGTGGTAAATTTAAATCCTATAAAAAAATACCGCCATACACTTTGTATAACAGTATTCAAAAATCCATACAGTTTGTTCTCTCCAGTGGGGGAATTAAGCATCATCTAATAACAATTGTGATAATTGATCTTTCATTTCATAGGCTTTATCAAGTTCTTCAGTAGTTTTAAAAGCACCTGTATAAACTAAGGCTTTGAGAACCTCAGAAAAAGCAACGTAATAAGCCCCACCCATATCGTGAAAATGATTAGTTATAACCTTTTCGGCAAGTTCTTCAAGAATCTCTAGAGCTGTTTTTGTCATCAGAAATAATAATCCTTAGTTCAGCGCCGGAATACTCCGGCACTTCTGATTATATCGCTCATAGACATATATTTTAATTTTAGTAATTCAGAGAGGAAAATATTCATATTGTCATTGTGTCAGTTCGTAGACACTCACTTAATATTTTTCTTCTAGTGTTCTTCATTGCGTAGCAGATCGATAAGCTTTTTTTGTTAAAAAGCTTATGAGCCTCTTAGAGGCTCGACGGATATTCTCTTTCAAATTCCTTTTCATAATGTTCTTGCCAGTGCTCATTCTGAATTAAGCTATTGCACATACCACAAAAAGTATATTTTTCAGCGATTTTTGAACAGATTGCATTACCTGAATCGCCACCATATTCCAGAGCAAATATATAAATGTCTTCTAGTTCTTGAACTGTAAAATTAATCATCGTCTTTCTCTCCTTTTAAAGATAAGCTGAACTAAAACAAAATACATTCCCCAAGAAATTACGAAAACTAAAAGACCAATTAATGTTGAAATCATATTAAACCCTCTGCTTTGGCTTGTTGGTATTTTGCAAGAAACTCTGCATCTAGTGATGTGAGTCTTTCTTGTGTTGGTTGTTGTTGTGCTTGAAGTTGTTGCTGCGGCTGCTGAAAGTAATTAAAGGGTCTTTCACCGTCTTCTATGACACGTCTACAGTCTTCACTTGAGACATCATGCAAAATTGTGCCTTGCTGCGTATAAGCAACGTACTTATTACCTTTCTTCATACAACCACTAAAGACAGGTTTTGCAGTAACTTCGTACTGTACATTAACAGGTTCAAACGGCTTGCTTGGACTATAATTAGCTACAATCTTGTCCATTGTATTTGAGCTAGTCTGTTCAGAACGTTGCTGCTTAGCTTCAAGGTAAGGTTTGTCATATGCTTCTCTGCACTGTTCAGCATTCCAACCAAAATCTTTCATACAAAGATTAATTTTTTTCTGAAGTTCATCAGGTAAATCTTTTTGCCCTGGAGAGAGCGCTGCATTCACTTTGTCATTTTCTTTAACTTTAGCAAGCTGCTTATCAATAGAATCCTGTCCAATCCTATGACCGTTTGAGAAGTGACCAAAAAGATTTATTAATAGTCCACCTGCTATAAGAAAACAAACGATTGCTATTGCAGCAAGTTTATACATATAGCCCGGTATACGAGCCTTACCGTCTGTCACTTCTTCAGTAGATTTATACTTAGTAAATGTTTCTTCATCGAATGGCTGAAAAAAAACATCTTCTGCACGTTCTGTAGCTGCCAATGAGTCAGGTTTTTCCTGCCATGATCGCCACAATGAAATCTGTGATCGTTTCTCATTTCTTAACCGTGTACAGTGGTAATGCTCATTGACCAGCTCAAGCAAATGAAGGTGCAAAAGTTTAGGTGATTGAGTAATAAAGATAATGTCACGGCCTGAATGCCGATGATATTCAAGCTCTCGGATAACATCACGATTTGAAATTTTCTCACGTGCAGCCCAAGCAAAATATCTAATACCTTTTTTATCTACTTGGCGTTGTGCTTCATCGTAAACAATTAATGCACCTTTCTGACCGGTGGCTACATCAGATTCAGGCGTTAAAAGCCAATCTAATTCGCCTTTTTCATTTTCAGGAATGGGCTGAACGTCTAATGTGCAGCCATCAATATTTGTATAAACAGGACGACCAGCTTTTACAGCTTCAGTCACATATTTTTTCATTACAAAGTGGGTCTTTCCTTGGCCCATCTTTCCAGTAACAAGTAAAACAGGCATTGTTAAGACCTCTTAGCTAGACGTGGCCGCATTGATTCCCAATAAGCTCGCGTCATAATTGCTGTAAAAATAATTCCAAAACCTTCAGGTATGCCGAATACAGCCATAAGACCGATGTAAGGCGTAGATTCAATATGTGAAGCAGCTTTATAGATATAGGTTGAAAGCATGAGATAGAACGGTAAGCCAGTGACTATCCCAATGCCTAAACTAGTTAGTATTTGACGTATAAAATTGTTCGAAAATAAATCGAGTACCTTATAAATTAAGCCACCCATTAATCATCGCCCCCGCGCTGAAAACCAAATAAAATGAAACAGGCGGAAACCATAGAAAAGCCTAAAACAAATGGCTTAATGAGCCAGTCAAGATTACAAATATATGAGTAATCAGAAGTCTTTACCTGAGCAGTAACACCATGCAATGAGACTGTTTCATAGGTAGGCGCAGGACATTGAGCAGAAACGTTAAGGCTTACCTTTTTTTCTTCAAATTCAACAGAAGTATCTAAGTCAGAATCATCACGATCAGGCAGATCCGAATCGTCTTTAGACCAGTCAAACCAGTCTTTTACTGCTTGCCAAAAACCTTTTTCTTCTTCCTGATGTTCTCTAGTTCTGTCTAAATGCTCATTAACTTTCGTATCTGTTTTTTGCCATTTTTCATACCATTCGCAAACTGTAAAGGCCCACGAGCAAAAAGGCGGTAAATGAAATTCAGTGTTTGTTGTCTGTTCACCGGTTTCGGGGTTTGTAGTCGTTGAACCTGTCGAATCGCCTTTCGTGCCTTCATCACCCCACGATCTGTCATTCGCATCATCATTTGTTGAAAGATCATTGTTATATCTGCTATCGCCGATCGGTGCAGGTTTGTTATCTGGTGTAGGCGGAGCTTTATCTGCTTTAGCTTCTAAAGATTCATACAATTCATTACCAACGCCTGAAGAATCGGGAGTATAAGCTTCTGGAACACCAGTCCAATTGCCAGTATTAACCGAATCATTGTTAAAATTAGGATCAGGGTCTTTATAACCCTTACCGAGCATTGCAGCACCAAGCATTGCAGCAGTTAAAGTAACTTTTGTCGGCTTTTGCGGTTCTTGAGAGGGATTCGGATTTAACTTTTTATCAACATGCCACCAATCAGCCTCGCCATTTGATTTTTTTGTATTACACATATACTGGCCATCTGATCTTTGAGAAGCAGAAATGAAAGTCTGTCCGTATTTCGAAGCAACGGCTGAACAAATACCTTCTTGGGAAGAAAAAGTACCTAAATCGTCATCAGAAGAACGAAACCAGACATATTGACCGCAAAGCTCGGGTGTTTCTTCGCACTTGCTCGGATCAGGCTCTTTATATTTTACATAAACACCGTCCTCCATTACCCAACCAATGCCTTCAATCAACTGAGTTACAAGAGCAACACCGATCATCTGTACCCCAGGGACTTTTCCATAAGCCGCTATACGCTTCATCATTGATGAACCTACTTTAGATGCAGTTGGTACGGTTTCAACAACAGCAGTTGTTTTTAGAAGTGAACCAGATTCATTAATCTGTTTAACAAGTAAAGCCTGCAAGCGTTTTTTTTCAGCAACTTGTTTTTCAACTTTTATATATTCAAGAACCCACTTTGGAGTTGCTGCAAATGCTTTAGACATTAAGTAGACTTGTGAAAAGCAAATAAGCAAAGACAATAAAAATATATTTAAACGATGAATCATTATTTTTATTCCTTTGATTATTTTAACAATATACGTATGCCAACAATGGCTATAAAAACTATTATCCAGTTGAAAATTGAAGGTTCGTCCATAGCATTTACCTAAACTTCCTGCATGCGCGCCAATCGCTCCAACGAGCTCTCAGCGCGCCCGCAATCAGTTTTATTTCACCGCACCACGAGATTTCTTGACCAACGCAAGAACAGCTACAAAACCAAGAATTGCAATACCAATCGCAATACCAAAAGTCTCTGCTGTACCGATGTCAGTAATAAAACCTTGTGTATCCAGTTCTAATGCAGCATTGGCATTAGACATCGCCAAAACTGTTAAAAGCCCAGCTACTACCCCAGCACGTCCAGTACGTGTATTGATAAGTTTCTGGGAACCATTTTTTTCGATTACTTGTAATTCATTCATTGAATTCACCCTATTTAAT
Source organism: Acinetobacter sp. FL (assembly GCF_040744925.1). NCBI lineage: Bacteria > Pseudomonadati > Pseudomonadota > Gammaproteobacteria > Moraxellales > Moraxellaceae > Acinetobacter > Acinetobacter sp. FL. The sequence continues at coordinate 1,510,773 of NZ_CP160437.1, forward strand.
TGAATAACGTGATTGTCTTAATAACCACATTACGAGGTAATAGCTGGTAATTGCCATGATAATCAGTGACGACTGCCAACCTGTTATAGCCAATCCGCTTAAGTCAAATTGAACCCATTCCAGACATGCCTTAGTGGTTTCATCGACTGTTTTGCACAGATAAGCCATTCTTTAAAATTCCTTAAGCACGACATTTAGTCATGTGAAAGTACAAAAACTGGCGGTGAAAATATGAAAAACATTTAGGACATTCGACTTGATTATCCCCCGTTATAGCTGTTATATTTCTCATTAAAATTCACCTAAGTTATTGTTTTTTAACATATTATACATTATGCGAAATACTATATAGTTAAAGCTTTGTTTCTAATACCTTTTTTGAATCTATAAAGTCCAGAGCCACTAACTGAGCCACTGGAACTTTACGACTAACATCAAGTCGGAAAATTAATTGAGCATCGGCAGGAAGTTTTTGTCCCTGATAATCATGATAAAACTGTGCACCTTTAATCTTGTACTCAGTAGACTTCATACCAATTGCTCCAGAAGCAATTTCTTCTTCTGTAAATGGCTGCAATACAGTTACCACCGTATTACTGAAATCAATATTTTTACCTTCAGAACTAAAGTTACCTTCGGATTTACGAATGCCTGTAACTGTTAAAACTGGTTGGTCAATTGCGCTCATGCTATATGCTCCTAAGCAATTAGATAATTAAACTTACTCTGTGGCTTTTCATACCAATCAGGCAGTTGTTGATTGAAGTCGATCTCAACGAGCTTCACGAACGGAATGATGTTTTTAGCCTTCTCATCATGAAGGTTCTGGAGATAAGCTTTTGAAAAGCCACACTCACATAAGTCGGCAACTAATTTATAAAATTGAGTTTTACCGTAAGTCGTTTTAATTTCTTCTAAACCTTTCTCTCGGATCAGACAGAAAGCAGCAAATAAATTGCGTATACGTGTTGGAGATGGTTTACCGTTTTTAGTTAAAACTACTTGAGAAGTTTCAATTGCACGATAAACACTAGAATCATCAGTTAATTTCATAGTTTGACCTCTCAGAGCATCAAAAATACTACTTGTGGCTTTTATCCAAAGTGTTTGCAAAAGATTAGGATTATCTCGCTCGAATTTAATTAATTCGATCAAGTTGGTAGGTATACCATTACGTTCTAACCAACGTTTCTTCATACGTGATTCAAAACGTAATAAACCGACAGTCCAATTGTATAAACGAATATCAGACATAACTTCTACGACTCGCATCGCTGCTTTATCGTTCTTTTTTGCAAGCTGTTTCTGATGCTCAAACTGGACAATATATTCATCATGCTTGAGATAGCATTTATGATTAATTAATCGCGAAGTCTCCCCGCCCCAGTAAGTTGTACTGTCATAACGTTTATTACTAATTCTTGTTTGGCCATTTGATACACGGCTCAAAAACTCAAGAACTTGCTTAGCAGTATGTTGATCTTTGACACGTGCTGAATAAGTAACATCTATGTATGAAACCCAAGCTTTAGATATATCTAACTTCTTACAAATTTCAGGATAAGCCATATGCAAATAGCCTAGCATTTCAGCAGCACCCTGCTCTAACGAAATGTCAGCGAATACATTATGTCCCTGGAGCAACTTCGCAGGACTAGCCTTAATCTGAACATAAGGAAAATATGCAGAGTCAAAAAAAACCTTACAAGCCATGCCTGTGTAATGTGTTGGCAATGACTCATAAGGATGAAATAAAGCTGAAGCATTGAGCGTACCATCTACATTCATATGTACTGAACGTGATGCAAGCGGAATATCCATACATAAAGGATCAAAATTAATAAATGCATAACGACCTTCCTGATCACATACAACGTATTGATCAGCGAATGGAATGTTTATGCAAATATGATCGTTCATTAAATGTGTCCACATGCATGCAGGAATGCAATAGGCGGAAATTAACACAAGTATGCATGCATATACAATACATGCATGCAAAAATACATGTATGATTTTCCACATTTAGGAAATTAGGTATGAAAACGATGGTTAAAAGCGTCAGGATAAATGATGAGGAACAAGAGCAATTAAGAAAAAAAGCTGTTGAATTAAATAAAGTCTTAATTCAAAAAGGTCAACAGCCACTTAGAGATAGTGAAATTGTTCATATTCTAATCGATGAAGGCCTAGAATTATTAGAAGTAGGCAGCAGTGGTAAAGTGAAAATTATTAAATAATTCCGGAATTCCGGACTAGAGTCCACCATTAGAAGACGTGGACTCCCCTAGCCGCCGATTTCGCATAATGCAGATTGATGTTAAATACGTCATGGCGCATCTAGCGATTATCGCGACTTTGACAAAACAAAAAAGCTATGTAATTGATATACATAGCTTTATTTGTATTTGTCGAAAGTGTGACGTAAGTAACATAATCCTGCACACATTATGCGAAATGCTGTGGTAAATTTAAATCCTATAAAAAAATACCGCCATACACTTTGTATAGCGGTATTTAAAAGTCCAGCTTCAGTAAAACTCGTTAAAAGCTTTTAGAAAGCTCTATAAAATTTTTATAAAGTTTTAATTTCTTTCTGTGTAAACGTTTCTGTAGGCTTGAGCTTCTGGTCAGGCTTTAAGAATGAAGAAGCAATAATTGCTAATATAGCAAAACTTATAATATATATAATAATTAAGTGCGGACTTCCTTCACCAATACTCAATAGCTTTGTAGCAATCAACGGCGCCAAACCGCCACCTAACACACCTGCAAATTGTACCGAAATTGAAATACCGCTATAGCGAATTTCAGCAGGAAATTGCCGAGCAAATAATTGTGACTGCGGTGCATACATAATTGGAAAAATTACACCAATTGCCAATACGATTGCTGTCCATACTAAAACAGGATCTTTTGTATTTAACATCGCAAAGAATGGATAGCTATATAGTGCAAGCATACAAAGACCAAATCTGAACATATTACGCTGGCCGACTTTATCGGATAAATGTCCGCATAATGGAGTCATTACCATAATGACAGCAGCGCCACAAATTGTTGCAAATAGAATATCTTGTCTAGGAATATTTAACTGCGTGGTGGTATAGGCTAAAGCAAAGGTGGAAGCCAAGTAGAACCAGGCATTTTCAGCAGCGCGTGATAGAATAATTGTAATTAACTGTTTTGGATGATTTTTAAACACCTGTAATGCAGGAACTTTAACTTCTTTCGCTTTTTCTTTAATTTTTTCAAAGTCTGGCGACTCAGGAACTTTCACCCGGATATACCAACCTACCGCCAGCAGCACTATACTGGCTAAAAATGGTAAGCGCCAGCCCCAGCTAAACAATGCTTCCTCGGGTAGTAAAGACACTAGACCCAAAGCCACCGAAGCCAGCATTAAACCGCCTCCAGTACTGGCCTGTGGTAAACTTCCCCAAAAACCCTTTCCACCTTCTGGAGCATGTTCAACAGCCATGAGAACTGCCCCGCCCCATTCGCCGCCCATCGCCATACCCTGAATAAATCTTAAAATAATCAGACAAACCGTAGCCCAGTAACCAATCGACTCAAATGTAGGTAACAGTCCGATCATGACTGTCGGGATACCCATTAACATTAAAGTCACTAATAACATGGATTTTCGGCCAACCTTGTCACCAAAATGGCCAAATACAATACCGCCTAATGGTCGACCAATAAATCCGACAGCGTAGGTTGCAAAAGCTGCGAGTACACCGGTGAGCGGATCAAGGTTTGGAAAAAATAATTTATTAAAAATGAGTGCAGCAGCAGCACCATAAATAAAAAAGTCATACCATTCAATAGTCGTCCCTACCATACTTGAGATACCTGCCAGGCGGTGAGAAGACTTTTTAGAATGCGAACCGTTTCCATGTATTGTTTGCATTGTCATATTCCTTTTTAGATTTTCTTGTTTTGAGTTTTTATACGTATAATCAGCCCTGACCATAAGTATTTTCAGTTTCTCTCTAGTCTCCTTGAATGTATTAACTTATGTATGAATGACTCAGCCGAGTCGCTCTAGAATTTGCTCAAGTTCTGGATTCTCCTTTTTCCATTGCGGCTGTTTGTCTTTATCAACAATAAGTGCACGGACACCTTCAATAAAATCACCATGTTCAAACCAGATATCCTGTAAATCACGCTCAATCTGCATGCACTGTTGTAATGACAAACTTCGTCCTAAGTGCTGTAGTTTCAGGCTGGTCTGTTTCGCAATCAGGGAACGCTGCTGCAAGGTAATCAGTATTTTATTTGTCCATGCCTTGTACTGCTCGTCTTGTTCATTTTCGAGACTCTGTTCGATATCCTGCAAATTTTTAAAACCAAAATGTTTTCGAATATTTTCAGACCGTGAACTTAGATCACTCTCAGCAGGACGGGTAATATACTTTCCAACCATCTGTTGTATTTTTTCTTTATTTAAACTGGATGAATTAGCCAGCTCATTCTGTAAAGCCTGAAGTTTTTCTCCAGGCACATGGTAGTCAATCAGATCAAGATAAAGTGCATCACTACTGCTGATTTGCTCGCCAGTAATCGCCATATAGACGCCGATATCATCAAGACGAGATAGAAAGTGTGTTGCTGCAACATCAGGGAAAAAGCCGATTGCTGTTTCCGGCATGGCAAAACGGGACTTTTCACTACTCACAATAATATGACAGGCCTGTGCCAGACCGAAACCTCCACCCAGCACATAGCCATCCAGTATGACTATAACCGGTTTCTGATAATCACGAATCCTGTTAAGCATGTCGTATTCAGCACTAAAATATGCTTTATGCGCTTCAGTTTGGTTTTTATAATTATCATATAGATAACGAATATCGCCACCTGCGCAAAAAGCTTTTTGACTGTTTGATTTAATCAATATAGCCTGAATAGAATGATCCTGTTGCCATGTCTCAAATTGCATATGAATCTGATGAATCATCTCAATTGAAAGTGCATTAAGATTTGCGACACGGTTTAGACTGATTATTCCCAGAACGCCCTGCTGTTCAATGATTAAATGCTTTTCCATATCCATCTCATCATTCTCCTATTGATTTTTAAAGTGAGCTTGGCGCTTTTCAATAAATGCCTGCATACCCTCTTTCTGATCTAGCGTTGCAAATACAGAATGAAAAGCACGGCGTTCAAAGCGTAAACCTTCAGCCAGATTTACTTCAAAGGCACGATTAATCGACTCTTTAATCATCATGCTTGCAGTTAAAGATTTGGATGCAATTTTTTCAGCTGCCTGCATGGTCTGTTCTAGCAGTTGCTCTTTACTGAAAATGCGGGCAACCAGACCGCACTGCTCTGCTTCAACAGCCTCCATCTGGCGTGCGGTCAGGCACATTTCCATTGCCTTGGCTTTACCTACTGCCAGTGTCAGGCGTTGTGTGCCCCCTATACCGGGTATCACACCTAAAGTTAATTCTGGCAAGCCAAACTTGGCATTATCTGCACAGTAAATAAAATCGCACATTAATGCTAATTCACAGCCACCCCCCAGCGCATAACCGCTTACTGCTGCAATTAAAGGTTTACGGCGCTGGGCAATTCGGTCGGCAAGGTTAAAAAAATCATCAAGATAAATTCTGGGAAAGGTAAGCTCAGCCATTTCCTTGATATCTGCGCCCGCAGCAAAAGCTTTTTCTGAACCTGCCAAAACCATGCAGCCAATTTCTTGATCTTTTTCCAGATCATCAAGTGCTAGATTTATTTCACCGATCAACTCGGAATTTAATGCATTCAAGGCTTTAGGCCGGTTCAAGGTAATGAGGCCTACCCTGTTACGTTTTTCTAGTAAGATTGTTTCAAACTGCATACTTCATCCTTATATTTTTATAATCCTTCCAAACTATTAGAACCTTATAGGCTACGCGCAATCACCAGACGCTGAATATCGCTTGTACCTTCATAGATCTGACAAATACGAGCATCACGATAAATCCGCTCAATAGGAAAGTCTTTTAAATAGCCATAGCCGCCAAAAATTTGTAAAGCTGACGAACATACCCGCTCTGCCATTTCCGAAGAAAATAATTTCGCCATAGACGCTTCATTCAGACAGGGTTTACCTGCTTCTTTAAGACGGGCTGCATGATGAACCAGTTGACGGGCTGCTTCAATTTCTGTCGCCATACTGGCTAAACGAAATGCAATAGCCTGATGTTCAAAAATAGGCTGGCCAAAGGTAATGCGTTCTTTAGCATACCGGGTCGCTTCTTCAAGTGCAGCACGTGCCAGTCCAACAGCTTGTGCGGCAATTCCAATACGGCCACCCTCCAGATTGGAAAGTGCAATTTTCAGCCCTTCACCTTGTTGTCCCAACATTAAAGTATTAGGTACACGTACATCAGTTAAGGCAATCTGGCAGGTATCTGAAGCATGTAAGCCAAGCTTTTCCTCGGTACGAACGACTTCATAGCCTTGTGTTTCACGAGGCACAATAAATGCACTGATTCCTTTTTTACCTGCTTCCGGATCAGTTATGGCAAACACAATAATAACTCCTGCATTATTTCCAGAAGTAATGAACTGTTTGGCACCATTAATAATCCAGTCATCTCCATTTTTTACCGCACGGGTTTTGATAGCAGCTGCATCTGAACCGGTATGAGGTTCAGTCAGTGCAAATGCGCCAATCATCTCGCCTTGAGCCAATGGCATCAGATATTTCTGTTTTTGCTCGGCTGTGCCAAATTTAGCTATAGGTACACACCCAACAGAATTATGGACACTCATAATGGTCGAGGTCGCACCATCTGCAGCCGCAATTTCTTCAAGGGCCAACACATAGGCCAGATTCCCGGTGTCTGAACCACCCCACTGCTCTGGAATAAGCATACCCATAAGACCCAGCTTGCCCATTTGCGATAAGACTTCTTTAGGAAAAATACTGTGTTTATCCCACTCGGCTGCTTTGGGCTTGATTTGTTCCTGCGCAAAACTTCTTGTCATATCCTGAATTAATAACTGTTCTTCCGTAAATTGCATCTCATGATCCTTGAGTAAGTTATCCTCTTTATGAATGAGGTATTGCCTCATCAGACAGCCTTGCTGTTTGCCTGCTGTTTTGCGATTTCCTGATTACGTAGCAAAAAGCGCTGTATCTTTCCGCTTGGCGTTTTAGGGAGTTCGGTCACGAATTCAACCTGTCTTGGGTAGGCATGGGCAGATAGACGTTTTTTTACAAATTGTCCAAGCTGCTCTGACAGCTCATCTGAGGGAGCTCTGCCTTCTGCCAGAACGACAAAAGCTTTTACAATTTCAGTGCGCTCCGGGTCAGGTACTCCAACCACAGCTGCTTCAATTACGGCATCATGCTCGAGAAGTGCACTTTCTACATCGAAAGGTCCAATACGGTAACCCGAAGTTGTAATGACATCATCACTTCTGCCTACAAAACTCATACTGCCATGTTCATGGAGTTCGGCAGTGTCACCTGTAAGGTAATAATGCTTTACGAAAGGAGATTTACGGCTCTCTTTATAACCGCCAAACCACATCATGGGAGACTGATTAATGTCTACTGCCAAAATACCTGGAGTACCTGCAGGAAGTTCATTTCCCTGCTCATCTACGACAGCAATACGGTAACCCGGGCTTGCGAAGCCGGCTGCACCTGCACGGATCTCATGATTTAGTCCATGGTGGTTACATACCACCATACCTACCTCGGTCTGGCCATAATGGTCAAAAATTGGTGCATCCAGAACCTGTCTGAACCAGCGAAATACTTCTGGATTTAAGGGTTCACCTGCACTGCTAACCACACGGAACTTTCCTTTAAGCTGGCCCATCTGTGCAGGGTCAGCAGCCATCATCATACGGTAAGCGGTAGGTGCGCCTGCCAAATTGGTAATTTGATAATCATTTACAATCTGGCATAAGCTTTCGATACTGAAGCCCCCTTCATAAAACAAGGTGGCATGACCTAAAAGTAATGGTCCGGTTATTCCATAGTACAAACCATACGCCCAGCCCGGATCGGCAATATTCCAGAAGGCATCTTCAGCTTTCAGTCCAATAGCATCCTTCATATAGTTGCCAAAAGCGATTAAGGCTTTCAATGGTACTTCCAGTGGTTTTGCAGGACCAGTTGTGCCGGAAGTAAACATGAGCAAGAACGGGTCCTGAACGGTTTGCATAACCATTTCACATTGGTCAGATTGCGCATTAACCATATTCCAGAAGTTTAGATCACCCTGTGGTACATTGCCCTCCCGGTCTGCCACGGTCACAATTTTCGGACACTGTTCGACTTCTTCGAGCTTACTGCGGTTGCCAATATCGGTAATGACCAGTTTGCTTTTCGCCAGCTGTAAGCGATGTTCTATAGCTTTAGGTCCAAAAGCCGTAAACAGGGGCTGATATACTGCGCCAATACGCCAAGCGCCTAAAATGGTTACCAGTAATTCAGGCGTTCGGGGTAATAAACCGGATACCCGGTCACCGGGCTTTACCCCTTGAGATTTTAAAAAATTAGCAAACTGACTTGACCATTGCTTTAACTGGCCAAACGTATACTGTTCCTTTTTCCCATCCTTGCCCTGCCAATACAACGCAATCTGGTCGCTATCTACATCAGCATGGCGATCACAACATTCATGGCATGCATTAAGTTGTTCTGGTGACCCTGCTAACAGGTTTCTTACCGCCGTATTTAAATCAAATTCTTTTACTGCATCCTGATAATCCAACATGATTGTTACCTCAGTCTGGTTTTATTGTTATTCATGACACGGGTGTTTTGATTTTATGCCATCCACTGGCTAAATGATTATGCTTGTTTTGGAAGATACTGCTGAATAATACTTGAAAAATCGAGGTTGGCATTACCCTGCATGCATAGCTGTTGATAAAGCTGCTGTACCAGTCCACCCAATACTACGGGCTGTTTGACCTGCCCCGCTGCTTCAACCGCAAGACCAAGATCTTTCAGCATTAATTGTGTGGCAAAACCATCCTTATAGCCTTTGGAAGCTGGCGCATTTTCACAGATATCTGGCCAAGGGTTGCAGACCTCAGAGCTCCAGCAGCGGCCACTTGAGCTGTTAATAACACCAGCAAGTGCCTGTGGATCAATCCCTAGCTTGACTCCAAGTGCCATACCTTCAGCGACGGCGGCCATAGATATGCCTAAAATCAGGTTATTACAGATTTTAGCAATTTGTCCTGCACCTACATCACCACAGTGCACCATGTTTTTGCCCATCGGACTTAACACCGTTTTAACCCGTATAAAAGTAGCCTCATCTGTGCCGACCATAAAGGTCAATGTTCCTGCCTGTGCACCTATGGTTCCACCAGAAACTGGTGCATCACAGATAGTAATCTCTCTTTCTGCTGCACTTGCTGCAATATCTTTAATAGTTTGTGGGTCAATGGTGCTACTGTCGATACATAAACTACCCGCCTTAAGTACTGCCAAGACACCATTTTCCCCCAGATATACATCCTTTACATGCTTTGCCGCAGGTAACATGGTAATAACGACATCTGCCGTTCGCGCCGCGACCTGAGGGCTGTCACAGGCAATCCCTCCAGCCTCTGTAAAGTGGGTAACTGCAGTTTCACTTAAATCAAAACCGTAGACATTTAAACCTGCTTTGAGGAGATTTTGGGCCATTTTCCCGCCCATATTTCCCAGACCAATAAAAGCAATATTCATCCTTGAACTCCTGAATTAGCGTAAGCTGATGGTTGTGTTTACTTCGCCTGCTTCCTGCGTATCTTCAAACCAGCGGCTGGTAATGGTCTTGGTCTGTGTATAGAACTGGACAGCCTGTTTCCCATAAGGCCCGAGATCTCCAAGTTTTGAGCCACGTGAGCCTGTAAAACTGAAGAACGGTACTGGTACTGGAATCGGAATATTGATACCAACCTGGCCAATATCAATCATGTTCTGGAAAGTACGTGCTGTTGCACCACTTTGGGTAAACAAACCAACGCCATTACCAAATGGATTGGCATTGATCAGTTCGATTGCTTCTTCAAGAGTATCCACACAGATAATCGAAAGCACAGGCCCAAAGATTTCTTCTTTATAAATACGCATGTCTGTGCTGACATGGTTGAAAATCGTAGCGCCAACAAAGTTGCCATTTTCGTAGCCTTTAACCTCAACATCACGGCCATCTAGTAAAAGTTCGGCGCCCTCTTCTACACCGCTATTAATGAGCTCTACCACTCGGGCTTTAGCACGTTTTGAAATCACTGGTCCAATATCTGTATTTGGCTCATGACCGGCATTTACACTCAGCATTTTGGCTTTTTCTACCAGATCATGAATCCAGTTCTTACTTTCACCTACCATAACAGCTACAGACAGTGCCATACAACGTTGCCCGGCAGCTCCAAATGCGGCGCCTACTAAAGCATTAAGAGTTTGCTCTTTATTGGCATCGGGCATGACAGCCACATGATTTTTCGCACCCATCATCGACTGAACACGCTTACCATGCTGACCTGCAAGGTTATAGACATGAGTTCCAACAGCGGTTGACCCTACGAAAGAAACTGCCTTGATATATTGATGTGTACACAAGCGGTCGACCACGTCTTTGCCACCATGCACAACATTTAAGATGCCTGCCGGAATACCGGCCTGAACCGCAAGCTCAACCAGCATCATGGTAGATAACGGGTCCTGCTCAGATGGCTTGAGAACAAATGTATTACCACATACAATCGCCATCGGGAACATCCAGAGGGGAATCATGGCTGGAAAGTTAAAAGGTGTAATACCGGCACAGACTCCTAGCGGTTGTTGTAAGGTATAAGTATCTACCCCGCGTGCTACCCCTTCGGCATATTCCCCCATTTGTAATGTGCCAATTGAACAGGCATGTTCGACTACTTCCAGACCACGCTGAATATCGCCCTCAGCATCTGCCAGGGTTTTACCCTGCTCAGTAGTCAGCACATGGGCAATCTCTTTCATGTTGTCACGGATTAAATCTTGCAGCTTGAGCATAATACGCATACGTGCCTGGATCGGGGTTAAACGCCAGCTTTTAAAAGCGTCTTGTGCAGCATTAATTGCAGCTTCTACTTCATCTGGCGTCGCCATCGGCACACGACCCACAACTTCTTGTGTGGCCGGATTAACAATATCTTGCCATTCTGAAGTAGTGGATTCTACAAACTGCCCATTAATTAATAATTTGGCTGTTGTGGTCTGAATATTTGTCATTGTGTTCATAGCCTCTCCATGGGCGATATTCTTGTTGTGCTGTAATCAGAAAATATCCTAAAGCCGTATTTTCATCTTTTTGGTTTCACTTGAGACTAACAAAGAAGGTTTTGACTACCAATACAAATTCGCGCACGATTACTGTGCAAATATGCACAAGGGATAAAATAAAAATGAAAGTGGATTGGGATCATCTACAGTTTTTTCTGGTATTGGCACGAGCCAAAACCCTGACCAATACAGCACGTATTATTGGAGTAGAACATAGTACGGTATCTAGACGGATTCAGGCACTGGAGCTGGCATTAGGAACGCCGTTATTTAAACGGGAAGCCACGGGTTATGAATTGACGCTTGAAGGGCTGGCTCTGGTTCCGCGAGTGGAACAGATGGAACAGGCATTTTTGCAGATAGAAAAGCCTCATCAGCCTTTACAAGGTCGTGTGCGAATTGGCACACCAGAAGGCTTTGGTACTGCATTTTTAGCAAAATTACTGGCAGAATTATCCAAACAGTATCCTCTGCTTACCATTGATTTAATCCCTGTACCTAAAATGATCAAGCTTTCTCACCGCGAAGCCGATATTGTCATTTCGATTGACCGTCCAAAATCCGGGCCTTATATCATTACCCGTCTTAGTGATTACTGTTTAAAAATATATGGCAGCAAAGAGTATCTGGCGGCCAGTTCACCTATCCACCAGCTTGAAGATTTAAAACAGCATCGCTTTGTCAACTATATCGATGACCTGATATATAGTCCTGAACTGTACTGTCTGGAACGTTTGCCCCTACAACTGAGTGCCAGCTTCAGGAGTAGCAGTATTTTAGCTCAGCAAATCGCTGTTAGTGCCGGAGCAGGTCTGGCGATTCTGCCCAAATTCTTGGCAGATGAACAACCAGAACTTGAACAGGTATTGCACAAAGAAGTCCGTTTTATTCATACTTTCTGGATGCTGACACTGGTAGATTTACAGCATGAGCCACGCATTAAGCTGGTATGGGATTTTTTAAGAACACAGGCTGATAAATACCAGCATCTACTTATGGATTAAAATTTTTAAGTGAAGTATTGACTAGATCTGAGCTTTATCCAGTGCGGCTTTAATGACATGTTCTGACTCAAAGTCATGATAGGTCTTGCGTTTAGAATATTCATGAGCCAGAGGTTGTACTTCTTTTAAAGTAAGCCGGCTACGCTCAGCCAAACGTATATACTCTTCAGTTCCTTTCCGCTTCCATTCAATTTCTTGGGCTTCTAATACTCTAATAACCTTAGCCGGGCTACCTAAAGCCAGCACATTTTCAGGAATGACTGCTTTTGCCTTGACCGTGCTATTAGCACCAATAATAGTATTTTCACCAATTTCTGCGTCATCCAGTATGACACTATTCATACCTACCAGCACATTTTTACGAATTTTACAGCCATGTAAAATGGCGCCATGACCGATATGTCCATACTCTTCAATTAAAGTGATACTGGCCGGGAAGCCATGCACAGTACATGAGTCCTGAATATTCGCATTTTTCCGAACATGTATACGGCCAAAATCTGCCCGCAGACTGGCAAATGGACCAATATATACTCCCTCTTCAATGATAACATCACCAATCAATACGGCTGTTGGGTGAATATAGGCTCCGGGGCTTACTACCGGAATAACTCCATCAATCTCATAACATGGCATTTTTACTTCCTTTTAATTTATTCTATTTACCTAAAGCTATATGGTAACTTCCTGTTTTAAACCGCCAAAACGTTTGTAAAACTGTGGATGTGCTGGTAGCATAGAGCCTTCTGCAGTTCTGGCCAGCTCCAGAAAAAAATCTTCTGCCGGATGAAAAACCATTTGATATACATTACTGCTAAGATTGCGGGCAGTCAGTGAAAGCCAGCTAGAAGGCAGTAATTCAAAAGGCAGATTTGGATCTTTAAGTAAAATACGGCGGTACTGATGAATCAGTAAAATACGGATCTGGAAGGCTTGTATTGGGTCCAGGTCATCTATACTTTCAATCAGATTCAGGACTTCTCTAAAATCACCAATAAACTTTTCATAACGCTGATGTAATTCCTGCACCGGCCAGTTAGTCTCGACCATACGTTTTACAGTTGGATAAGACTCTTGCCAGAGTTCCAGAGCCTCCGCCTTGAAAAGAACCACCTGATCACTCATTTTCAGGTTAAGTAGCAGACTTTGCAGTTTAAGATGATCACAACCCGGATATGCCATAACATTGGTCGCAATATTGGCGAAACCGAGCCATTCCAGTTCTTTTTTTAAAATAATCTTGTTTTCAAGCTCAACTGAACTGAGTAGCACCAGGTCCCATTTCTGGTCCCATTCTTTATGGCTCAGATTATAAATTTTCTGGTCAGCATTCACAAAGCGCTGGCGACTGCTTTCTGTAACGCGATAATAACTGGTTCTGCCTATTTTTTCAGAAATCAGCCAGCCGTTTTGTGCCAGCCGGAACACGGCTGTACGTACCGAACGTTCATTGAATCCGAATACATCCATCAGCTGAATCAGGCTGGCGAGACTGATGATTCCACCACGATGGAAAATACAGTCACCAAATACAGTCATAATGAGCGAAGTGCCGCTTAAAGGCTCATTACTGATAAAATCATCGATGACTTGTTTGAGTTTTGGGTTCATCACGTTTAAATTCACCTTTGAAACGAAGTGATTTATCACAGGATAAACCACCTAGACCGATTTATGCCGATTGCCGTATGTCAAACACCCGTTGAGCCTTACCTTCTGAACGCGGGAGGGTGCCTTCAGTCACTATCTCTACACTCACCGTAATACCCACCATTATTTTAATCTGACTGATAAGCTGCTGGGATAGTTGATGTGCCATCATATCATTAATTTCTTTACGCATTTCTGCACGTATGTGCAGGCTGTCTAAATGTCCATGTTTACAGATATGAATCTGGTAATTGGGAATGAGCTGCGGGATATGCAGAATCTGCTCTTCAATCTGTGAAGGAAAAACATTGACTCCTCGGATAATCATCATATCATCGCTACGTCCGACGATTTTGTCCATACGGCGCATTGGTCGTACAGTGCCGGGTAATAGACGCGTCAAATCCCGGGTACGGTAACGGATGACTGGCATACCTTCTTTGGTAATTGTGGTAAATACCAGTTCTCCCAGCTCACCATCTGGCAATACCTCACCAGTTTCAGGATCAATAATTTCCGGATAAAAATGGTCCTCCCAAATGGTAGGGCCATCTTTACTTTCTAGACATTCCATTGCTACGCCGGGACCCATAACTTCAGAAAGTCCATAGATATCTAGAGCATCAATATTCAGACGCTCTTCAATTTCACGGCGCATCTCATTAGTCCACGGCTCTGCACCAAAAATTCCAGTTTTAATTGAGGTATTTTTTGCAGTATTAAATTTCTTTTCCAGACATTCGATAATATTGAGGCAGTAAGACGGCGTAACCATTAATGCAGTTGGTTTAAAGTCATGAATCAGTTGTGCCTGACGCTCTGTCTGTCCGCCCGACATGGGAATAACGGTTGCTCCCAGACGTTCCACTCCATAGTGTGCACCCAGACCTCCTGTAAATAGCCCATAACCATACGAGACCTGAATAATATCCTGATTACTTAAGCCAGCAGCTCTTAGCGAGCGGGCAACCAGATCAGCCCAGGTATGAATATCATTTTGCGTATAACCTACTACCGTTGGCTGTCCGGTTGTACCTGAGGATGCATGTACCCTTACAATTTTTTCCTGAGGCACGGCAAACATGCCGAACGGATAATTATCACGCAGATCCTGTTTTGTGGTAAAAGGAAATTTTGCCAGATCTTCCAGATGTTGAAAGTCCTCGGGATGCGCGCCTGCATCATCAAACTTTTTCCGGTAAACCGGACTATTCTGATAGGCATGCACCAAAGTTTTCTTTATGCGTTCCAGTTGTACCTTGCGCAGCTCATCGGTTGAAACCGTTTCAATATATTCCATCGTATTATTATTCATATTCTATACTCCATGTACAGTCATCCTGCCTGTATGATTCTGAAAAGACGATGCTCTTTTCATCCATATTCTTTAAGAATTGTATAGCCCTGCCTGTTCTAGCAGCCTTTGTATTCAGGTGTACGCTTTTGCATAAAAGCCTGTACACCTTCACGGTAATCCTCTGAGCGGCCTGCCAGACGCTGTAAGTCACGTTCAAGAAGCAACTGCTCATCCAGAGTATTATGCGCAGCAGCATGGATTGCTTTTTTAATTAATGCCAATCCATAAGTTGGTTGCCTGGCCAGATGTTCAGCCATTTTTTCAGCTTCAACCTGTAACTGCTCATCCTCAACTACCCGCCAGATCATACCGAGCTGTAATGCCTGCTCAGCAGGTATCTTATCTCCCAGTAATGCCAGTCCCATGGCTTGTGCCCGACCAACCAGGCGCGGCAAGAACCAGGTACCTCCAGAGTCTGGAACTAGCCCCAAACGGCAGAAAACCTGGATAAATGAGGCTGACTTCGCTGCCAGAACCAGATCACAAGCCAATGCAATATTGGCCCCTGCTCCAGCCGCAACACCATTAACCGCACAAATAACCGGTTTTGGCATCTCGGTAATCAGTTTAATGAGCGGGTTATAGTATTTTTCAATTGAAAGGCCCAGGTCTGGTACTGCTGAATCAGGATCGACTACCCGGTCATTTAGGTCCTGCCCGGCACAAAAACCTCGACCTTGTGCTGAAATAACTACAGCACGAATATCGGGCTGCACAGCCCATTTGTTGAGGACCTGAGCAACTTCCTTATGCATAACTTCATTAAAGCTGTTGAGCTGCTCTGGACGATTAAACTTTAAATAGCCCACAGCATTTTTTTCTTCAACAAGAATTGTCTGGTAGTCCATTCAGTATTTCCCTTTAAACCTGATTTTTATTTTAAAATAGATTAATTATTCATCGAAACTTAAGCGTACATTGGCTGTTACCGGTCGTGCCTGACAGCTCAGGACATAACCTTGAGCGATTTCATCCTCTTCCAGACTATAATTAACAGCCATATCAACCTTACCTTCTATTATCTTGCATTTACAGGTTGCACAGACTCCACCCTTGCAAGCATAGGGTAAATCGGCTCCGGCGCGCAGTGCAGCATCCAGAATGCTGTCATCCTGTCTGGAAACCTCTACCACCAGCTCACGTCCATCCAGAATAATCTGAACTTTTTCTTCATTACGGCCTTCAATTTCTCTCGTTGTTACTTTTGTGGTGCCGGTATTAAAA
This sequence comes from Acinetobacter sp. FL, assembly GCF_040744925.1. NCBI lineage: Bacteria > Pseudomonadati > Pseudomonadota > Gammaproteobacteria > Moraxellales > Moraxellaceae > Acinetobacter > Acinetobacter sp. FL. The sequence continues at coordinate 1,527,277 of NZ_CP160437.1, forward strand.
CGCTCGGTATGAATTTTACTGTGCTCAATACCGAACTGCGGTAATGTCTGCTCGACGGCATCCATCATGGCCTGCGGTCCACAGGCAAAACAGTGGTCAATGTCCTGATTAATCAAACCGGCACTATAAAGCTGTTGCAGTTTTTCAGTATCGATATGACCATTAAGCAGCTGGCTATCGTTCATTTCCCGTGAAAAGATATTGATAAGCTGAAAGCGTTCTTTAAAGCGATCTTTTAAGTCCATAATCTGTTCTGAAAACATGGTTTGTTTCCATGAACGGTTACCATAAATCAAAGTAAAATTTGCATTTTTCTGCCGGTACAAGACTGATTTAATAATAGAAAGAATAGGTGTAATACCGCTACCTGCTGCGAATGCCAGATAATTCTTGCCACCAGTTTTTGCAGCCTTCTGAAAAAAAACACCTTGGGGTGGCATGACCTCCAGCACATCACCAGCTTTTAAGCGATTATTGGCCCAGTTTGAAAATTGTCCCCGTTCAATCTTTTTGATTGCGATACTCATGTCTTCCTGAGTATCGCTACAGATTGAATAGCAGCGACGGATTTCACCGGTTTCACTTATATGCCGGATAGTCAGATGCTGACCTGGCTGATATTGAAATTGCTGTTGCTGTTCAGGTTCAATTTCAAAAGCAATACAGATCGCCTGTTCAGTTTGTGGGCTGACTGATTTAATTTTTAGCGGAATAAATTGGTTCATATAAAAATCCTTCTTTATCTTGACCATTCGGTTATTTAAATACATTTAAAATAGTCAAAAGGTTCCAGGCATTGCTGGCATCGGTACAGTGCTTTACAGGCAGTAGAACTGAATTCACTTAACAGTTTAGTATGCTGGCTATGACAGCGTGGGCACTCAATTCCATCGGACAGAGCAACATGGGTACCACAGCTATGTGCTTCACCCTGTGGCGGAGCAATACCATATTGCTGTAATTTCTGTTTACCGCTTTCACTCATCCAGTCAGTAGTCCAGACTTCGGACAGATCCACTACTACCTGTACCGGAACCAAACCCTGAACAGTAAATGCCTGGGTAATTTCTGCCTTAAGCAGATCTGTAGCCGGACAGCCGCTATAGGTTGGAGTTAAACGAACGATAATTTGATCTTCTTCATTTAGTTCCACTCCACGGACCATACCCAGGTCAACGACTGAAAGAACCGGAATTTCAGGATCAGCCACCTGTTTCAGAGTTTCCCAGCATTCATCCAGACAGTGTTTGATTAGCTCCATACCCGTTACTCCTGTGTTCCCTGCTTACCAGTTCATATTTGGATATGAACGCTGCAAATACTGCATTTCAGCCAGTACATAACCCAGATGTTCAGTATGTAGACCCTGTCTGCCACCACTACGGTAAGCACCGGTTTCCGGAAGAGTCAGCTTAAAACGTTCAATTTCAGCAGTCGTCTGTTCAAGCCATTCAGCTTTTAATGGTTCAAGGTCCATGAGAACCTGTTGTTCAACCAGTATCTGTTCATCAGCATTTAAAACAAATAGTTCATCGCTAAAGCGCCATAGCTGATTTAATCCTGTCTGGGTTTTTTCATGTGCCTCATCTGTTCCCAGACTCAAGCGTTCCATCCAGGCAGTAGAAAACCGCAGGTGATACTTCACTTCTTTTAATGATTTTGCTGCGAAAGCTGCCAGCTCGGCTTGAGAACTTTTCGCTAGAGCCGTAAAAAGGAGTACATGATAATGATCCATCAGCCACTGGCGGACAATCGTCTGGGCAAAATCACCATTTGGCTGTTCACACAGCAGCAGGTTACGGTATTCACGTTCAGTACGAAAATAAGCCAGTTTGTCTTCATCACGGCCTAGCCCTTCGAGTTCACCAGCCAGACTTAAGGCAGTCCGTGCCTGGCCCAACAGGTCCAGGCCAATATTGGCTAGGGCAATATCAATTTCCAGTTCAGGTGCATGACCACACCATTCAGAGAGCCGGTGCGATAAAATCAGCTGGCTATCGCCAATATGTAAAAGAAACTGTGCTAAAAGTGGATGATTCATACAATACCTTCCTTACATATGCTCGATGCCATCTGGTATATGGTAAAAAGTTGGATGGCGGTACACCTTGTCCAGAGAGGGATCAAAAAATTCCGGTTTCTCATCTGGCTGCGAAGAAGTAATCAGCTCTGACTTCACCACCCAAATGCTGATGCCTTCATTACGGCGGGTATAAACATCACGGGCATTTTGCAAGGCAATTTCAGCATCAGGTGCACGCAGGCTACCTACATGGCGGTGGCTTAAACCCTGCTTGCTTCGTATGAAGACTTCATATAATGACCAGTTATTTTTATGTTCCATGTCGTTTTGTTCCTGTTTTTATTGAGTAGCTAAAACCAGATTTCAGGCAACCTTTTTAGATTGTTGCTGTGCCTGCTGTTTTTGGGCATATACAGCAGCAGATTCACGGACCCATTTTCCGCCTTCCCATGCTTTACGGCGGGCATCAATGCGTTCCTGGTTACATGGGCCTTTCCCGGCAATCACAGCAAAAAATTCATCCCAGTTAATCTCGCCAAATTCGTAGTGGCCAGTTTCTTCATTAAAATGCAGTTTCTCATCAGGTACAGTCAGGCCAAGTTGTAGTACTTGCGGTACAGTGTTATCGACAAATTTCTGGCGCAGCTCGTCGTTACTGAAGCGTTTAATTTTCCAGGCCATACTCTGTGCACTGTTAGGGGAATTATCATCATTTGGGCCAAACATCATCAGTGCTGGCCACCAGTAACGGTTGACCGCATCCTGTGCCATCTGTTTCTGTTCAGGTGTACCATTTGCAAGCTGCATCATGGCTTCAAATCCCTGCCGCTGATGGAAACTTTCTTCCTTGCAAATTCGTACCATTGCCCGCGCATATGGCCCGTAAGATGTACGGCACAAGGCTACCTGATTAACGATCGCGGCGCCATCGACCAGCCAGCCAATTGCGGCGACATCTGCCCAGCTTAAAGTTGGATAGTTAAAAATAGATGAATACTTCATGCGTCCCGCAATAAGCTTGTCCATCATATCGTCCCGGTCAGCACCGAGTGTTTCGGCTGCGCTATATAAATACAATCCATGACCTGCTTCGTCCTGAACTTTTGCCAGCAGTACTGCTTTACGTTTCAGGGTGGGTGCTCGGGTAATCCAGTTCCCTTCCGGCAGCATACCTATAATTTCCGAATGGCCATGCTGTCCAATCTGGCGAATGAGCGTTTTTCGGTACGCTTCTGGCATCCAGTTCTTTGGCTCAATGGTAATATCTTGTTGTATGGCTTGTTCAAAATCTTCAGCATGATTTTTCATTATTTCCTCACTTGTCCCAAGTGGCTATAATTTAAAATTAAAGCGATACTAAATTTAAATCAATATAAATTTTTAGGTATCATTTAAAATAATTTATTTATAACTTTTAATGAATTGATTTTTATATAATTCTTAATTTAACTGGTTTTTGTTACTTATCTTTTGACTCAGTTTTAATTGACAATTTCATTTTTAGAAATCAAATTATATAACAGGATAATTAAAATTTATTTAAATAAGTATCATAAAAGGGAGTTTGTAATGCTCGAACTGGAAACAGGTACACCTTATACGGAAAATGATCATACCCAAGCAGGCAATCCAAGAAGTCCTGTAAAAATCTTAAGCTCGCTTGTCTGTGGACAGGAATATATTGCCCCGCAGGATTTACGTACTGTCTATCACGCCATTACTGGTAAAGCTGTTTATCAGGTCAGCAGTTATGGTATTGATATGCAGGCAGTGGTTAACTATGCCAAAACTCAAGGTTCACTTATTGCGACATGGAGTTTTCATCAGCGCGCACATGCGCTCAAGCAGGTAGCACAATATTTGCTAGAACGTAAGGAGGCCTATTATGAACTGGCGAAAGTAACCGGCTGTACCCGTAAGGATGCTTGGGTCGATATTGAAGGTGGTATAGGTACACTGTTTGCCTACTCCAGTCTGGTACGCCGTGAACTCAGTGATGAAACAGTATTGATTGAAGATAACTGGATTCCACTTTCCAAACAGGGCACCTTCGGGGCAAAGCATCTACTTACCCCTAAGGCTGGTGTTGCCGTACATATTAATGCCTTTAATTTTCCGGTTTGGGGGATGCTAGAGAAAATTGCGCCAGCGCTGCTTGCCGGTGTCCCTTGTATTGTTAAACCTGCGACAGAAGGCGCAGAACTTACACATGCTGTGGTTCAGGCTATTTATGCCAGCGGTTTTCTGCCTGAAGGCACTTTACAGTTAATATGTGGTCAAACTTATGATCTGCTGGAACAGTTAGGTCCACAAGATATCGTAACCTTCACTGGCTCTGCAACAACCGGACAGAAATTACGCGCCCACCCTCATCTTAACCGCTACTCGATTCCGTTCAGCATGGAAGCAGACTCAGTAAACAGTGCCATTTTAACCGAAGGAGCCGGCGAAGAAACTATTGAACTGTTCGTCCGTGAGGTTTATCGGGAGATGACGTCAAAAGCCGGGCAGAAATGTACTGCCATTCGTCGGGCTTTCGTGCCGGCTTTCCTGCTGGATACAGTGCAACAAAAACTGCTGGCTCGACTGGAAAAAGTTGTAGTCGGTGATCCAGAACATGAAAATGTGACGATGGGTGCGCTTGCCAGTCTCAAACAAAAATATGATGTCGCTGAAAAAGTCGAACTGCTGAGCCAGGAAGCGAAGATTGTCTTTGGTGGACATAATGATCAAACTTTTCAGTTTCACTCAAACTCTCCTGAAAAAGGTGCATTTTATCCCCCTACCTTACTGTGCTGTTCAAATCCGGTCACTGCAAGATATGTGCACGAGATTGAGGCTTTTGGTCCAGTTGTAACTTTGATGCCTTATCAAAACCAAACTGAGCTGACTGAGCTGGTTGCCCGTGGTGAAGGTAGTCTCGTTGCTTCAATTGTTCGCAATACAGAGCAAAATATTGAAAGTCTGATTGCAAAAATTGCGCCGTGGCATGGTCGTATTCATATTCTGGATACAGAAAATGCAAAAGAGAGTACCGGTCACGGCTCACCCTTACCGCATCTGGTTCATGGTGGGCCAGGCCGTGCAGGTGGTGGAGAAGAGCTCGGAGGCCTGCGAGCAGTAAAACATTATATGCAGCGTACAGCCATTCAGGGTTCACCTGACGTCATGACACAGATTGGACATAGCTGGACAGCAGGTTCAAGGGTGTTTGAAGATCGTGTACATCCATTTAAGAAAAGCTTTGACGAGCTGCAAATTGGTGAACGCCTCCTTACGGCACGTCGGACAGTTACCGAAGCGGATATCGTAAATTTTGCCTGCTTGAGTGGTGACCACTTCTATGCCCATATGGACAAGATTGCCGCGGCAGATTCATTGTTTGGTGAACGCGTGGCTCATGGGTATTTTGTTGTATCTGCCGCAGCGGGCCTGTTTGTTGAGGCAGCACCAGGACCGGTTATTGCCAATTATGGTATGGATAACCTGCGTTTTGTTGAGCCGGTAAAAATAGGTGATACTATTCAGGTTGAATTAACCTGTAAGCAAAAAACGCCAAAACCTCAACGTGAGCCAGAGCAGAAACCACATGGTGTGGTTGTCTGGGATATCAAGGTTAAAAACCAGCGTAATGAACTGGTAGCAACCTATGACATTCTGACATTGGTCGAACGCGCTGCATAAATGCAGATAAAGTTCGGGATAAAAGGCTATTGAAGGACTTTTATCCTGAAATATAGTTATTTATAGAACAAGTCTAAAAAACTAAATATTTGATACAGCAAGTGAAAATAATCATAGTTTACCTAAATCATTTACTTATAACAAAACATAAAATTAGGATACTGTACTTCACTCTATACCATGTTAGAAGTGAAATATATAAGCTGATAAAGAGATGATCTGATGCGTATCCATTTCCTGAACAGTATTTCAACCTGTCCTTTAGGTGGTGCCTTGATGGATGGCTTTTCTTATGCCAAGTTGCGGGGGCGTTTAACCTGTACCTGTGTGCTGATTGAAACAGCTGATAGTCTGGTACTGGTTGATACTGGTTTTGGATTACGTGACATTGCTTCTCCACGTACCCGCCTCGGCTGGTTTTTCCGTTTTCTGGTCAGTCCAGAGTGGCGTGAAGAAATGACAGCAATCCGGCAGATTGAACGTTTAGGCTATGACTCGCGTGATGTAAGACATATCATTTTATCGCATCTGGATTTTGACCACGCTGGCGGACTGGATGATTTTCCCCATGCTACTGTTCATATGATGCAAACAGAACGGGATTATGCCCTTTCGCAGAAGACCTGGCTGGACCGGCAGCGTTTTCGTCCACAGCAGTGGTCTTATCGCGAGAAATGGAAAGTATATAACCCTGATGCAGGAGAAGGCTGGTATGGTTTTAATTCAGTAAGAGATCTGGATGGGTTACCACCTGAGATTTTATTTGTTCCTCTTTCAGGTCATACACATGGTCATGCCGGCATTGCCATTCAGGCTGGAGATAAATGGCTACTTAATGCTGCTGATGCCTATTTTTATCATAAAGAAATAGATCCCGTCAGCCCATGCTGTACCCCTGGCCTGCGTTTTTACCAGACCATGCTGGAAAAAGACCGTAAAGCGCGTCTCTCTAATCAGGCCCGTTTACGCCAGCTTTATAAGCACCATGCACATGAAATTGATATATTTTGCTCGCATGATAGTCATGATTTTGAACGCCTGAGTGGCCGTTCGGCAGAGTTACCTGCGTTCTTTTAACATGGAACAGTTCGGTTTGTACTGCTGTAGCATTATGGTATCTGCCTCTAAAAAATCCAGTTCTGCCGGATGATGAGTAACATAGATCATTGGGAGTTCAATATGGCTTTGCAATTGTTTAAGAAAGGGTAAAACCTGCTGTTTTAGCTGCTGATCTAAGCCGCTGAGTGGTTCATCAAGAAGCAGCAAGTCTGGAGATGAAAGCAGAGCCCTACCTATTGATACCCGCTGTGCTTCACCGCCCGAAAGTTGGTGAGATTTACGCTGGAGTAATTTTTTTAATTCAAGTAAGTCAACTATATGTTCAAGGCTAAATTTTTGATGGACTGTTTTTGAGAATTTTTTCGCGTAATGCAGATTTTGTAATACATTCATATGGGGAAATAATAGGGCATGTTGAAATATCAGGGCAATATGTCTCTGATGAGTAGGAAGATTCACATTCTCTACTGTATCGAGCAAAGTAGTTTCTTTAAAGACAATCTGGCCTTCTACCGGAGATAATAAACCTATAATGTTTTTTAAGAATGTTGTTTTCCCGCTTCCTGATGCTCCCACAATCCCCAATACCTGCTGTTGCATGGTCAGGTTTACATCTAATCTGAACCCTGGTTGTTGATAGTGAAATTTGCATTTGAGCATATCACCCCTCCAGTTTTTTCTGGTATTTCTGTAAAATGAAGTAATTGGCGATGAGGGCTGAAAAAGCCAGTACCAGAGATAACATCACCAGCCGCAGAGCCATTTCTTCACCATTGGGCTGCTGTAAAAAAGAATATATAGCAATAGGCACAGTACGGGTCTCACCAGGAATATTGCCTACAAAAGTAATGGTCGCGCCAAACTCTCCGAGACTCCGGCTAAAACATAAAATACTGCCAATGATCATGCCGGGTAAGGCCAAAGGTAGACTAATACTGTAAAAGACCTGGACAGGTGTAGCGCCAAGTGTACCTGCTACATGTTCTAACTGCCGGTTCATTAACTGAAAAGACAGGCGGATTGGCTGTACCATTAATGGAAATGCCACTACCACTGAAGCCAGCACGGCACCTTTCCAGTTAAAGGCCAGTTCCAGTCCAAGAATATGCAGGTACTGACCGATCAGCCCTTGCTGACCAAATAGTATAAGTAACAGATAACCTAATACGACAGGCGGCAAGACCATCGGGAGCTGTAATAAGGCCTCAACCATAAATTTTAGACGAAATTCATAACGAGCCAAGTACCAAGCCAATGTAATAGCAAACGGTAAACAGACCAGCGTTGCAAACAGGCCAACTTTGGCTGATAAATAAAGTGCACTCAGCTCTTCTGGTCCGAACATGATTATCCTTAAGGTTTAAGCGAAAAGCCGTAGTGATGAAATATAGTTTTTGACTGTACTGACTCTACAATAAACTTTTGAAATCGTACTGCTTCAGGACAGTTACTTCCTGCCTTGGTCAAGGCAAGCGGATAGATAACAGGATTATGCAAATGCTCAGGAAAGACTCCCAGAATTTTTACCTTTTGACTGATCAAAGCATCTGTCTTGTACACGATTCCCAGTTTACATTCTCCCCGTTCTACAAAGGTCAGCGTAGAACGTACATCATCTGTACCTACAATGCGCCCTTTCAAATCATTCAGCCAGCGTAATCTGGTCAAGGCCTGTTTAGCGTATTTGCCTGCGGGAACAGTCTCCATCTGTGCTGTACACAAATATCCATTAAAAACTTTAGCTATTTTAAAGTCCGGTTGCGGCTTGAATGGAATATGTAGGTATTTGGGGCTAATCATAACCAGCTGATTACCCAATAAAGACCTCACTTGATCCGCATGAATTTTATTTTTTCTGACCAGATAAGCCATCCACTCCTGATCTGCTGAAAAAAATAGATCACTACTGGCTCCGGCTTCAATCTGTTTAGCCAGAGTTGAAGAGCCACCAAATACTGTGACAATTTTAGTTTGTGGATATTGAGCCTGATAAATTTTAGCGATTTCAGTCATGGCATTGTTTAGGCTGGCCGCTGCATAGATCTTAACCGTACCGGCCTGTGTAGAGGAAAATGTCAGTGTCAGGCACATATAAGAAAACAGGATTTTTTTCATGTACATTTTCCTTATTACTGAATAAATAAGCCTTGAACCATATCGCCTTGACTCAGGTTTCGTTCTGCCGGAACCCGTACCAGACAATTAGCCTGCATTAAATTACTCAACATATGTGATTGCTGCCTGGACAGACTCTTAACTGTTAAAACCGAATCATCAAAGCTTGCGTACATTCTTAAAAAACGTTCTCTGGCATCCATTTTCAGATCATGGCTCAGTACCGCATTAAACCAGCTCGGCTGATTTTTTTGACCTTGTAAAACGTTTAATAAGGTGGAAGTATAGACTTGCATACCTACATAAACCGCTGCAGGATTGCCCGGCAGCCCTAGCAGATAACAAGGTGATTTGTCATTACGCTGTAAGTACGCAAAGAATATGGGTTTACCCGGCTTCTGTTTTACTTTCCAGAAAATCTGTTCAAAACCTGACTCTAAAGCAACGGGACGAATAAAATCATAATCTCCCACCGATACACCGCCAGTGGTTAAAATCAGGTCATAACTTGACGATAATTTCTGGATGAGTGCCTGTACAGCCTCTTTGGTATCAGCAATATGAAAGATTTCTACTTGCTGCCCTGCCTGCTGAAACCATGCCTTAATCAAGGGTCCATTGGCATCAAAAATTTTTCCTGCTGCAAAGTCCTCTACACTTTCAGCAACTTCATCTCCTGAAATAACTATGGCAACTTTAGGATATTGAAAGACTTCAACGGTATTGATCCCTGCCATGCTTAAGGAAGCAATTACTCCGACAGACAATTGCTGACCTTCATTTGCCAATAATTGCCCTGCTACAATTTCTTCGCCTACATCCCGGATATCAATATTAGCTTTTAGGTTTTCGATGATTTTAATTCTGGATGAATTGATTAGCTCAACTATTTCCTGACGCGCCACTGTAGTAGTTCCAGATGGAATTTTGGCCCCAGTAAAAATTCGGACTGCCTGCTCTGCCTGGAGTTGTACTTCGACCTGCTGACCGGCCCGAATTTCACCGATGAGCTGGAATTCACTTTCCGGTTCAATCGCTTTTTTGGCACAGATGGCATACCCATCGACTGCACTTTGTGAAAATAAGGGTAAATTGATTGAAGAATAGATATTTTCAGCCAGATAGCGATTTAAGGCGTTCTGTAATTCAAGTTTCTCAGTATCTAAGGGCTGCACATGTTGCAAAATGCGATCCAATGCCTGATCTACACTGATCAGGCCATGTTCAGCACCACACCTTGAGCTGATAGTATTCATTGATACCCTCCCTGATGTGGAATATTTTTTTGCACATCAAACAGATGGATCAAAGCGGGTAAAACTGCAATCAAAGATTCTTTGGCACCTTGACGGCTGCCTGGTAAAGTCATGATCAGACTATTCTCGATATAACCAGCGACACCACGACTTAAAGCAGCATAGGGCGTACGTTTCTGACCAAAATTGCGTGAAGCTTCCATCAAGCCGGGTATTTCCCGCTTTAATAAAGGCTGTAAGGTTTCAACAGTTAAATCTTTAGGGCCGAGTCCTGTTCCGCCTACCGTTAAAATGAGTGGATAATCATTTTTCTGTTGTTCAACCAGTGCCAGTAACTGTTCAGGATTGTCCGGAATGATCTGATAGGCAATATTTACGAAATTAGCTTCCTGTAATATTTCCAGGACATTTTGCCCTGCTGTATCCGGCTTTTTACCGGCAGCAACCGTGTCTGACAATACAATGATAGAAGCAGGCAAGCTGTTTTTTAAAACGCGGGTAAAATGTGATTTCCCCCCTTTTTTCTTTTGTAACTTGCATTGATCCAGTGATAAATCTTCTGGTTCACAATGAGGCTTTAACATATCATACAGTGTTAAACCGGCCAGACTGACTGCCGTTAAAGCTTCCATTTCCACACCCGTTGGGCCTATGGTTTCAACTATCGCAATAATTTCAACATGCGTATCAAACAGTTTATATTCTACGTCAGCCCGGTAAATGGGTAATGGATGACATAGTGGAATGAGCTCATCGGTACGTTTAGCTGCCAGAATTCCTGCAATGCGAGCCGTCTTGAGAGCATCACCTTTTTCAGTATTACCATTGCGTAATAATTCAATACAATGTGGCGGAGCATACAGAATTCCTGTGGCCACTGCAGTACGGTAACTTTCTGCTTTCATCCCGACATTTTTCATTGCCTATTCCTGTGGTTCATTCTTTCTTTAAACAAGCGTATTTTCAGTTCTAGCTTATAGCGGCCATTGATAAATCAATGGAGTGTTCTCTTTGGTGTGACGGCAATGCTGATGCTTTTCGGCTGAATGTTCTGGATGATGATGTGCATGACTAAGGTCTGTTTCATCTTTACGGATACAGCAACCCTCAACATATTGGCTACTGCCATCTATATAGAACTCTTCTTTCCAGACCGGTACCTCATGTTTGACCCGTTCTACTGCTTCTTCGCAGGCTGCGAAGGCTTCCCGGCGATGTGCTGCATAAGCAATGGCAATAATGGCTTTTTCACCAATCTCCAGTGTCCCAATCCGGTGTATTACACGTACATAAGATACGCCGTATTTAACCTGAATTTCCTGTTCAATCTGACGAATCATTTTTTCTGCAACGGGTGTATAGGCAGTATATTTTAGTGCTTTTACTGCTTTACCTTCATGATGATTCCGAACCGTACCGATAAATACTCCAATCCCACCACATTCAGGAAAAGACTGAATCAGATCAAAAAATTCCAGCTTTAAAGCAGCCTTCTGAATCCGGGGAAACTGTTTGTATTCGTCCATTTCAACCTCCTGCTACAGGTGAAAGTAGTACCAGCGTGCTGTCAGCAGTAAGTGGAGTCTGACGTGAAATAATATCTTCACCAATTGCACAGGCACAGCGTTCCATTATGGCAAGGGCTTCAGGATAGTTATGTCCCACCTGATCCAAGACCTGAGAAACTGTACTTTGAGATTTACAGATAATTTCGAAATTTTGCGGTAACTGCCGTTCTACCGCACCGAAGGCTTCAATTCTGATTTTGATCTGTGACATCTTAGCCTCCTATCATATGCATACTAATCTTGCGGCTGTTTTGGTTCATATTCTGACTTTTTAAACGCTGTGCTATAGCGTAAAAGCCTTGTTCTTTGTTCCAGATGTATGGAGATAAAATGCTGTATAAATTCACTTCACCCAAAGGTAAAGAAGAGCCCAGAGAGCGGATTTCATTTTTAATATTTAAACCTTGTGGTGCAAACAGGCAGTTATAAAATTCACCTTGTGCTGTTAACCGTAACCGGTCACAGCTGCCACAAAATGAATTGGTAATGGTCGAGATAATTCCGATCGGATGGCCATCAATCAAATACTGTCTTGCAGGTTCCGAACCTGACTGTGCAGAGTCATTGTTTTTCTCAGTGAGAGTAAATTCAGTCGCCAAGGTTTCTAAAATGTATTTTTCACTGACCACATATTCCGTAGACCATTTTCTATCCCCATCCAGGGGCATAAATTCAATAAAACGCAGCATAATTTTTTGCTGAACCGACCAGCGTGCCAAAGGCAGAATTTGATGGTTATTGATTCCGTTCATCAATACACAATTGATCTTGATCGGTAAGCCAGCAGCTTTGACTGCCTGAATTCCTTCCAAAACGGGTGTTAAATCTTTTTGGGTCAGCTGCTTGAACTGCTTGTTAGTCAAGCTATCCAGACTGATATTCAAATCATCCAGTCCGGCCTGTTTTAAGCTATCTGCATATTGCTTGAGGTAGTGTCCATTAGTGGTCATCGAAATACGCTTTAGGCCCAGCTTTCTTAGAGCTTGAAGCTGTTCAACGAAATGCACTACTCCCTGCCGCATTAAGGGTTCACCACCAGTAATGCGGATAGCTTCTATACCATGACGAACCATAAAATCACAGAATTGATATAACTCTTCAAAACTGAGCAGGTCTTGTTTTTTCAGCCATTCAGGATGTTCTGGCATACAGTAGACACACTTAAAATTGCAGCGATCAGTCACTGAAATACGTAGCTTGCGCTTGCTGCGGCCAAACTGGTCGATAAATAATGCAACGTTTTCAAGCTGTGTCATCGTCTTCATGTTGAATATCCATCTTCAGACTGCGGGCTGGTTATGCGCATCTGCAATGCTTGATACCTGCATTGCTCAATCTTGTAATAATCAGGTTTGCAATAAGTGTTCCAACTTTGCGCTAAAAGAAAAATATTCAGTTTTAGTGCAGAAATTTGAGCTGCTGATACTGTTGCAGCTCATCCAGCGAATTAATACTGTGAAAAAATAGGGCATGATTTTTAAAACATGCGACTTGAGCGTGCAAATCACTAAAACAGTGTTTAAGACTGCGCTGTTCTTGTTCAATATGTAAATTCAGGGTTACCAAGCTGCTGCGCTTGACCAGACAAAATGGATAAAGTGGCTTACCATTGATTTCGACATAAGCGACTTCTGCCAGATTATTTTTAGCTAGAGCCACATGTAGCTTGAGCAGTACTTTGGATGGGATATAGGTTACATCGCAGGGTACAAATAGCACATAGTCTGATTGCACATGCGACCAGGCACTTTTCATGCCCATTAATGGCCCCTGAAAACCGGTCTCATCATCCTGATAATAATAAATATTTGGAATAATTTTTTGATAAATGGAATAGTCACGATGACTATTGATCCAGACCTGTGCAATATTTGGTTTCAGTTGTTGATAAATTTTAATCAGCTGAATCTGTTCATCAAATTTCTGCAACAGTTTGTTGATGCCATTCATCCGTCTGGCCTGTCCACCGGCTAGTATCACCAGATCAGTACGCGGATAAACTGTTTTATTATTTTCTCTCTTGCTCCCTTTTTTCATTCTACCGCCTCCATTTGGCATGCTTTAATCAGACCACGGATTTCAGGCAGACATGAACCGCAATTTCCTCCAGCTTTTAAACATGCAGTTATCTGTTTTTCATCCATAATATTTTTAGTTTTAATGGTTTCAATAATGCGGTTTTTACCGACTTTAAAACAGCTACACACCAAGGGACCTTCATTATTCACCATGGACATTGGCTGCCCGGCGAGTAAGGCTTTACGATGCATGGCACTTAAACGTTCACGTTTAAACAGGTTGGCTATCCAGTCCCGGTCTGGTAATAAAGCCTTCGGTGCAATATACAGGCTGGCAATTAAGTGACCTTCTTTCAGTACTACAGTATGGCTGATGTGAGCAGTTTGATCTTCAAGATTTAGCCATTCAAAACTTTCATCCTGAAATGGGAATAATTCTTTTAAATGCTCAGTAGTATGAGCGAATTTTTGACGATCTGCCAGTTCATAACGGAGAGCTTTGGTGGTGGTGATCTTTACCCACCAAACCATATTTTCAATAGACGATTGCACAGTTTTTTCAAAACCCTGACGTACATAAAATACGCCTTGCCACTGAATATGAAAGGGTTGTATGAGCACTGGTGTGTGTTTAAATTCTGGCTCACCGGAAATAGCATCGACTACCGGATTCACGATCTTGCCGATCCTGGCGTCAGAGGCCACCTGGTCATTCCAGTGAATCGGTGCAAAGACCTGTCCACCGCGAATATTGTCACTGACCATTGCACGTAAAACACAATTTCCCCATCTGGATTTAACTTCTACCAGCTCGTCATCTTTAATCCCGTATTTCAAGGCATCATGCGGATGGATTTCACAATACGGTTCAGCACGGTGTGTACTTAAATTGGCAGAGAGTCCGGTACGGCTCATGGTATGCCATTGATCTCGGATCCGGCCAGTATTTAAAATTAAAGGAAATTCACTACAGATTGGATAAAATGGATCTACTGCAGAGACCGCAATAAATTTAGCTTTGCCATCGGCATGGCTAAACTGACCTTGGCTATATAGTCGAGTGACTAAATCATCTGCCTGATCTTTGCTCCACACTGGCCACTGCACTGGTTTTAGCTCATTGTACTCAGCCAAGCTTAAATCGGTTAAACCCTTTAAATTGAAATAACGGAAATATGGTGTTTCAGATCGCTGACTTAAATGAGAATTTTGTTCGGCAGATAATCGGGCATGTTCCAGAAAAATGTCATGGCTATTATTAAAATCAAAACCATTAAATCCCATTTTTTGAGCCACCTGACTGATGGTCCACCAGTCAGCTTTGGCTTGTCCTGGTATATCTAAAAAAGCACGCTGTCTGGAAATACGACGTTCCGAATTGGTTACGGTGCCATCTTTTTCTCCCCAACCAAGTGCAGGTAACAAGACATCGGCATATTGAGTGGTATCCGTATTTTGGCAAATATCCGACACCACCACAAAGTCACATTTTTCCAGAGCTCGTTTGACCTGATCGGCATCCGGCATGCTCACAACTGGATTGGTCGCCATGATCCAGATTGCTTTAATCTTGCCGCTTTCAACTGCCTGAAATAAATCAACGGCTTTTAGCCCTGCCTGCTTGGCAATATAGGGGCTTTGCCAGAAATTTTGCACCAGTTGCTGATGGCTTTCATTTTCCAGCTCCAGATGGGCTGCCAGCATGTTGGCCAGTCCACCCACTTCACGCCCGCCCATCGCATTCGGCTGTCCGGTCATAGAAAATGGTGCGGCACCCAGTTTGCCAATTTTCCCCGTCAATAAATGGCAGTTGCTAATACTATTAGCCTTGTTTACTCCTTGAGAAGACTGATTAACTCCCATTGAAAATAAGGTCATAACTTTTTCAGTTTGGGCAAATTTCTCATAAAAGTTTCGCAGTTTATCAGCAGTAATGCCAGTACGCTGAGCCACTGCTTCAATGGAAGATTCAGTTTCACTCTGTACTAAAGTCTGTTCTAGGCCTTGTGTATATTGAGCAATAAATTTCTGGTCTGTGTGACCATTTTTCCAGAGATACTGCAATAAACCATTAAACAGTGCCACATCTTGTCCGGGTAAAATCGGCAAATGCAAGTCCGCAGCTTCACAGGTGCTGGTAAAGCGGGGATCAACTACGACTACAAACAGGTTACGCTGTTCTTTGGCTTTCATAATGCGCTGGTACAGCACCGGATGGCACCATGCAGTATTGGAACCCACTAGTACTACCATATCGGTATGTTCAAAATCCTCATAACTCGCAGGGACAATATCCTCACCAAAAACGCGTTTATGTGCGGCAACTGCCGATGACATGCAAAGTCGTGAGTTGGTATCGATATTGGCTGTACCGAGATAGCCTTTAACAAATTTATTGACGACATAATAGTCTTCAGTTAGTAATTGGCCCGATACATAGAAGGCAATACTGTCACGACCATATTGATCAATACATTGCTGGAATTTTTTGGAAATAATAGAAGTCGCAGTATCCCAGCTAGTGATTTCTTGCTGATCTTTACGCCCGATTATCGGTTCTAGGACACGGGTTTCCAGTCCCAAAGTATCTGCCAGATTACTGCCTTTAATGCAGAGCTTGCCATAATTAGCAGGATGATTGACATCGCCTTCTATCGCTACTTTCAGTCCTGATGGTGTTGGCGTCACATGTGCCGTTACTCCACAGCCCACGCCGCAGTATGGACAGGTCGTTTGCGTAGTTATTGTTTTTAAGTCTGTAGAGCTTTCAAGTTCCACAATGGGAATACTGTTCATGGATGCTCCTTAAGTTTTGTAACGGGCTATTTAATTCTTTTAAAAGGGGGTTCATTACAACGGTGTCTTTTCAATTCGACTCATTTTCCTGGATGAACCTTTGGTTCCACCTACTTTTCTTTCGGGAGAAATAGGCAAAACTATTGTCATCCGTAAAAATCGCCTTAATCCATCATTTATCAAAAAGCTTGCAGAAACATTCATTTTCTTATGTTGTCTTGGCTTAAACAGTTGCGGATAACATTTCGCATATCCTGTTTTTCCATGACAAATTGATTTTTTAACCTGCTTTCTTTAATGCAAAATCCCGACCAAAAAGCAGCTTGTTGCGAATATTTGTAATTGGGGTTTGATCTGCAATTAGTTCCGCATACCATGCGCCGTCTTCAGTGTCGCCAAACAACACTGCACCAATCACTTTATCCTTTTGAATAATAATGCGCTTGTAGATCTGACGTTTTTCATCATTTAATATGATATCTTCAAAATCATCTTTCGGCTCAAAGTCACCTGCCGAGAATACATCACAACCACTGACTTTGAGCTGAGTCGGAACAGTGGGAGCTTTGAAGATTAGGCTGCCATGCTCGGCCAGATGCGATGCACAAATAAATGCCTGGCCCCATAATGGTTCAACCAGACCAAAGGTTTGACCACGGTGCTCGATGCATTCGCCTACAGCATAAATACTCGGATCAAAAGTCTGCATGGTGTCATTCACCAATACACCGTGGTTGCACCGCAGACCTGCACTTTGCGCCAAGCTCATGTTTGGACGAATCCCCACAGCGAATACCACCAGATCAGCATCCAGCACAGTGCCATCTTTGAGTTTGACTTGAGTCACGTGACCCTCTTCACCGATCAGACATTCAGTATTGGCTTCAGTCAGAATACGAATGCCTTTTCGTTCAATCGTTGTTTTCAGCATTTGGCTGGCTTTGATGTCCAACTGACGGTCCATGATACGGTCCATCAGGTGCAGCACAGTAACATGCATGCCCTGCTGTTTAAGTCCATATGCTGCTTCTAGACCAAGCAAACCACCGCCTATGACCACCGCATTTTTTTTAGTCTTGCAATAGGCCAGCATCTGGTTGACGTCATAAATATTACGGAAACTGAGTACGCCTTTTAAATCACTACCTGGAATTGGTGGAACGAATGGTTTAGAACCGGTGGCAAGAATCAGGCGGTCATAACTGATTACTTCACCTTTTTCGGTATACACATGCTTACGCGGACGGTCAATGCGGACTGCCGGATCACCGGCAATCAGGCGAATACCTTTGTCGGCATACCAGGCATGCGGATGCAGCATGATGTCATCAATGGTTTTCTCACCCGAAAGTACAGGTGATAGCATAATACGGTTGTAGTTGCCCCACGGTTCTTCGCCAATCACGGTAACTTCATAACGGTCTGGCGCCATATCCAGCACGTCTTCCAGACAACGCATGCCCGCCAGACCGTTACCGACCAGTACCAGCTTCATTTTTTCAGGTGAAACACCGTTATTGGTAATATAGGTTTTTTGTGGCACAGGGCTAATGGATATCTTGCCATTTTCAATTTTGCTTGGAAATACCAGGAGCTTCTGGTCTTTATCTTCCAGACAGCGGCCCGTCGCCAGGCTGAAATGCTGCTTATAAATGGGTGAAGCGACGACGCGCTCACCTTGTAAATCACCAATGATGCCGCGTGACATCACAAAAGCCTTACTAAATGGGTCCTGGTTACTCAGCGCATATACTCGTTTTTCTGATCCTACACGGAAGATCGCAATTGATTGATCTTCTACTAATGCTGCTACACCAGTATTTGGGGTGATGTCGTCCAGTGCACACACTTCTACCCAATTTAGTTCATTCATGTCTTTAAAAATAGTCATCTTCTTGCTCCTTTGTTATTTGAATCAGGCTTCCACTACTGCAATACGGTTTGCATCACGTTCAGCTTTTGTTTTTGGACGAATCTGGCCGCGAACTTCTGTAAACTGGATATGTGAGTCGTTTTGCTGTTCAGCTTTGGCATTAATAAAGGTTTTGAAACGTTTACGAACTTCAGGATCTTCAATTGCAGTACGCCATTCATCCTGATAGGTACCGACCACATGCTGCATACGGCGCTCTAATTCTGCTGCCAAACCGAGTGAATCATTTACGATGACATCTTTCAGATAATCCAGACCACCTTCCAGATTATCGCGCCATACTGAAGTACGTTGCAGACGATCGGCTGTCTGAATATAAAACATGAAGAAACGGTCGATATATTTGATCAGTGTGGAAGTATCCAGATCTGAGGCGAGCAGTTCAGCATGGCGCGGTTTCATGCCGCCATTGCCGCATACATATAGGTTCCAGCCTTTTTCAGTCGCAATGACGCCCACATCCTTGCTCTGTGCTTCTGCACATTCACGAGTACAGCCAGATACTGCCATTTTGGTTTTATGTGGTGAACGTAGGCCCTTGTAACGGTTTTCCAGGAAAATAGCCAAGCCGACAGAATCATCTACACCATAACGGCACCAGGTACTACCGACACAAGATTTCACGGTACGCAATGACTTGCCATAAGCATGACCCGATTCAAAACCAGCATTAATCAGTTTTTCCCATATTTCAGGCAATTGATGGACTTGTGCACCAAACATATCGACACGCTGACCACCCGTCAGTTTGGTATACAGACCATATTCTTTGGCAATCTGGCCAATCACGATCAGACCATCCGGTGTGACTTCACCGCCAGCCATACGCGGTACCACGGAGTAAGTACCATCTTTTTGAATGTTACCGAGGTAGTAGTCATTACTGTCTTGCAGACCTGCATGGTTTGGTTTCAGCACAAAGTCATTCCAGCAAGAAGCCAGAATATTTGCTACTGTTGGCTTACAGATGTCACAGCCCAGACCGTGACCGTGTTGCTGGATCAGATCATCAAAAGTTTTGATCTCATTGACACGCACCAGGTGATACAGCTCCTGACGTGAATAAGCGAAGTGTTCACACAAATGGTTATTCACGGTTACGCCTTGACGTTGTAACTCAGATTTTAATACTTGTGTTACCAGCGGTGCACAACCACCACATGCCGTTGCCGCTTTGGTGCATTTTTTTAGCGCACTGAGTGAAGTGGAACCATCAGCAATTGCAGAACAGATATCCGCTTTAGACACGTTATTACATGAACAGATGGTTGCGCTGTCTGGGAGTAGATCAACACCGCTACCTCCTGCTTTGGCAGTGGCTTGATTAAAGCTTGGCATGATCAGACTTTCTGGATTTTCCGGTATGTCTAGACCATTCAGCATCATTTGCAGCAGGTCGTTATATTCTTTGGCACAACCGACCAGTACCGCACCAAGCAACTTGGTTTTTTCTGCATTGACCACGATTTTTTTATAAACCATCGCAGCTTCATCAGCATAGAAATAGCTGAGTGCATTTGGAGTCATGGCATGTGCATCACCTACAGATGCGACATCGACACCCATCAGTTTCAGCTTGGTACTCATGTCTGCGCCAGCAAATGCATGGCTTTCTTGGCCCAGTACATGTTTTGCCGCGATACGCGCCATATCATAGCCCGGAGCGACCAAACCAAAAATCTTGTTATTCCACAGCGCACATTCACCAATCGCGTAAATATCTGGATTGGAGGTCTGACAATAATCATTAATCATGATCCCGCCGCGCTCACCAATGGCCAGCCCGCTTTGACGTGCCAATTCATCACGTGGACGGATGCCTGCAGAGAACAGGATAATGTCAGTTTCCAGTTCTGCACCATCACCGAACTTCATTACATGCTTGGCATTCACACCCTCTTCAATGGCTGAAGTCGCTTTTTGGGTATGAACTTGAACACCCAGATTTTCGATTTTTGAGCGTAAAACTTTGCCGCCCAGATCATCAATTTGAACTGCCATCAAACGTGGTGCAAACTCTACAACATGTGTTTCTAGGTTCAGGTCACGCAGAGCTTTGGCAGCTTCTAGACCTAAAAGGCCACCACCAATCACCACACCCGTTTTGGCGTTCAGGCTAGCTGCACGAATCGCGTCCAAATCTTCAATCGTACGGTAAACAAAACACTTTTCACGGTCATTACCCGGAATTGGTGGAACAAAAGCATAAGAGCCAGTGGCTAAAACCAGTTTGTCATACGCAATCACATCGCCATGATTGGTAATCACTGTTTTACTAATTGTATCAATCGCAGTGGCTTTAGTGCTTAAACGTAGATCAATTCCATAAGCATCGGCGAAGTCTGTACGGCAAAGGGCTAAATCCTTGGCTGATTTACCGCTAAAATATTCAGTTAAATGAACACGGTCATACGCCAGATGCGGCTCTTCTGCCAGAATCGTAATTTCAACTTCGTCATCTATCTGCTCAAGCATGGATTCAATAAATTTATGTCCGACCATACCGTGGCCAATCATTACCAGTTTCATATTCTTTCTCCTTTATTCTTTTTTGTATGATTCAAGCTGTTTTGTTGCGCTCAAGAACAGCATCTTCAAACAGCTTCTGCTCTTTGGCCTTATGTTCGACCGAAAAACGAATCATCAGTACAAAGCTTGCGGCAATCACAACCAGTCCGCCCAGCATCATTAAACAGGTTTGTATATCCAGCATACCTTTAAGCAAGAAGCCTGCTGCGACTGCACCAACATTACCCCCTGCTCCGATAATGCCTGCCACGCCTCCTAAAGCATCACGGTCAATAAATGGCACCAGTGCATAAGTCGCACCACAAGCCATATGGGTAAAGAGTGCAAAAATGGTCATAACCAGAATGGCAAGCATGGCGCTATTCATTTGCGAGAATAAAATTAAAAACAGGCCTTCCATCAGAATCATGGCGAACAGCACTTTAGTACGTCCATCCAGTCCCTTTTTAATTGCCACCTTATCAGATACAATGCCGCCCAAAGCACGCGCAAATAATGCCAACAAGCCAAATATGCCTGCTGCCATACCGGCTTCTTTAAGGCCGAAGCTGAAGTGTTCGACGTAATACATCGCCACGATGTTATGTATGAAGATTTCAATTCCGAAACAGGCTGCATAGGCCCCAAATAAAATCCAGACCCGATAGTTACGTGCCGCATGCAGAAGAATCGCCATGCCACCTTTTTTCTCGCTTCCGACCTGTACACCTGCTGCCCGCAGTTCCTTGAAATTACCTTGTGGACAGTCCTGGGTAAATTTCCAGTACAATGCCCCAACAATTATCATCATTATCCCTGGAACAATTAACGCAATTCTCCAGCCTAAGGTCTGTTCAACTCCAAACATTACCAATGCAGCAAGAAGCAGCGGCATGAGCGCCTGAGTGGCTCCACCACCGGCATTTCCCCAGCCAGCTGTGGCAGCATTGGCGGTACCTACTACATTGGGTGCAAACATGATGCTGGTGTGATATTGAGTAATCACAAAACTGGCACCAATAGCGCCAATCAGTAAACGAAAGAACAGAAAGGATTCATAACTGTTGGCAGAGGCTACTCCAAAGACTGGAAGACTGCCAATAATGAGTAATGCGGTATAAGTTTTGCGCGGGCCGTATTTATCACATAAAGGACCAACGATGAGTCTTACGAGAATGGTGATTGCAACTGCAGCAATATTAATATTGGCTATCTGGTCTTTGGTCAGATGAAACTCTCCTGCAATAACTGGCATTAGCGGTGCACAGGCAAACCAGGCAAAGAAGCAGACAAAAAATGCGAGCCAACTCATATGGAAGGCCCGCATCGCTGCAGTACTAAAGTTAAATAGACTTATTTTTGTTGCTTTTTTAGCATTTAAATTTGAAGACATAAGCCATCTCCTACCTGAACTGAACGCATGGACTGGTCTGTTAGTGTTGCCACCTTACAGATTCGAACAGAGCGGACGTCGTTGGCCGTCTTACAAATTTTGAGAGTCTTCTTTGACCCATTCAGTAGTATGCAGTTAATATGCCAATTTTAAAAATTATTTTATAGTTTATTGATTTTATTTAATTTTTATCAATAAACTAATTTTAATAGTTTTAATTTTATATAAGTTTACCGGTTAGAATCTAAGAATTGCATTATTAAGGTGCAGAGAGTTAAAGCAAAGAGCATTTAGACTGTATTTCTTTATTGAATTTTAATCATCGTGTCTTAAATTTTTATATCAGATTGGCATTCTAATTGCTTTAGATCTTTAACAATTGTTAGAGACACAACCCGAGTGTTGCATGTCAAAGCTTAAAATAGTTTTAATCGATGATGACCTGGAGCGAGCAGAATATATTAGAGTTTCTCTGCTGGAACATCATTTTGATGTGGTGGCCTGTCTTGTCATTGACCACTCTAATATGTCTTATTTACAGCAGTTGCACGCAGATGTAATTCTGCTTGATATACAAAATCCGCATCGAGATATTATTGAAAACTGTGTCAGCCATTTTGATTTGCCTACTGTTCTTTTCACCAAAAATAGCCACAAGGATACGATTAAAAGTGCTATCGATGCTGGAGTAACCGCCTATATCGTTGATGGGATTGATCCGGCCAAACTTGACAGTATTTTACAGATCTCTATTGAACAGTTTAAAAAACACCGAAAATTGCTTAATGCCTTAAAAGAAACCGAAGGAAAACTGGCTGACCGTAAGGATATTGAAAAAGCCAAAGTGCTACTCATGCAAATGCATCATCTCAGTGAAGAAGATGCATTTCGCCTGTTAAGAAAAAATGCCATGAGCCATCGTATGACCATGGGTAAAATGGCCAGAAGGCTTCTTGACGCACCGCAATTATTACAGACCAGATTAAAGGATTAGGCTATGAAACAGCTTGAAAAAACAGATATTCAGCTAGGCTACATACCATTACTGGACTGTATTGCTATTTTATGGGCCAAATATCGTGGCTTTTTTACAGAAACTGGTTTAAATGTCCAGCTGGTTAAAGAACCATCCTGGGCCAGTCTGCGTGATCGGCTAGCTTTTGGTTTTCTCGATGCTGCACATTGTCTTTCTGCAATGTTACCTGCTGCTGCAATAGGTCTTGATCAGTCAGGGATACCTTTTCAAACACCATTAATATTAAGTACCAATCAGGCTTATATCAGTTTAAGCCAGAAACTGTGTTTTGAACTGGATATTAACTCTAGTGATACAGCACAACAATCTGCACAAAAAGTAGTGCAAGCTTACTTACAGGACGTCCAATTCAATTAGCGCAGGTTTTTAAATACTCGCTTCATCATTATTGTTTAAGAGAATGGCTGGCTCTGGCCGATGAACAAGTCGCCCAGCAGTTTGAATTAAAAACTCTGCCACCGCCGTATATGGTTGAGGCTGTTTCTAATCACTTAATTGATGGTTTTTGTGCAGGTGAACCTTGGAATACCCAAGGAGAATTACAAGGTTATTCAAAAATAATTACTTCAAGCCAAACCATTATTCCTAAAGTCGCCGATAAAGTATTGGCAGTAACGGCCGAATGGGCTAGCCAGCATCCAAATACATTAACCGCTTTAGTCGAGGCTATTCAAAAGGCACAATATGAATTAAAACAGATGCAAGATTATCAGCAAATCTGGCAGCTACTTATTCATTACAATATTATCCGGTTTCAATGTTCTGCTGAGATACACGTAGACAAATTTTATTTTATAAAAAATATTATACAGAACTTTATTGGTGAGTCTGCTCAGCCCCAACTAGCCGATTTTATATGGTTAACTGAAAAAATGCTGAAATGGGAACAGCTTGATTCTTATTCTTCGGATTTCCACCAACTTGGTCAAAGTTGTATATACAAACTTCAATGCTGATATTGGCTCCGGGAAGTTATTTGGATTACTATTAAAAATGAGATAAAAAGTTCTTATAGCAAAACTTTTTATCTCATGAAACGTTTTTAAAGATACTAAGATTAATTTTATAATTCAGTAACCTAGCGGTCTATAATATCATTTATATCTTCAATATCCTCATTATTATAGTCCTCTGGTACTACACCCCCATCGTGTTCATTTCCGTCGCCGTAGTCATCTTCATTAACCAGATCATCTTCTTCTGCTGGTGTAATTCGAATCTGGCTGGCGGTTTCAGGTGAAAGGTCGATACCGGCTTCATCATCTTCAGTGAATTCGGTATAGTTGACTCCGTGCTCGGCGTCATCTGGATCAGTCATACTTGGGATAATCCGAATTGCGGCCATTCCCTTTCCTGATACTTCAAATGTAAGAATATAGCCATTAAAACTTTCCGGATCATGGGTTCCATCCAGATAGGAAGCCTCATAGCTGATGTCACCAACTGGGATAACTGTTCCGTCTTCTAATTTTATCTCTTCAGGAAGATTAATTTTCGGCTCATTAATATCTTGCATATTGTTCTTCATATTTTAATCAGTTGTTTTTAAACTTGCATAAATCTGAAAGAAATGTAAAGTAATTTTATACGGGCTTTTTTTTAAATTTATATCGCTTCTGTATAGAATATTAAGCATTATTTACTGTAATTTCGTATTTTAAATTAGAGTTTTTACTTAAAATAAAATGCTTATAGAAAATCGTCTATCTACTTATTTTTTATAAAAAACTTTTTATTATCTCACAACTATAGAATATTTAAGAATTGTTAATATTTATTAACTTAAATATATAAAAAGAATACATAGAAAAATCTTATACCTACATTTTATTTTTTGAAAGTTTCATACTTCTCTTTATTAACAATTACAAATATTGTTCAGGATATTCATAATGCCTACTGAAAGTAAATACTTTGTAAGTCTTTTTGGCTTATTGGGTGGTCTGCTAACTTCAAGCGGTCTCTACGCAGCTGTACCTGCATTTTCTACGCAATCTCCCTGGATGTTGGGCGACTGGAATAGCAACAGAACTCAGCTTGAACAGCAAGGCTATCAATTTAGTTTGGGTTATACAGGTGAAATGGCAAGCCTTATAGATGCAAAGAATAATGATAAACATAAAACTGAATACACCGACCAGTTTGCTCTAGGCGCACATTTTGATCTGGAAAAAATTATGGGTTGGGAGGATACAGAAGCCCAGATTACTGTTACTCACCGGAATGGCCGTTCACTTTCGCAGACACATGAGGCCCTACAGGGACATTTGAGTTCGGTACAGGAAGTCTGGGGACGTGGGCAAACTTGGCGTCTGACTGATTTATGGATAAAAAAACAGTTTTTAGACCAGAAGTTAGATATTAAAGTTGGCCGGTTCGGTGAAGGGGAAGATTTTAACAGTTTTGACTGTGATTTTCAGAATCTTACTTTTTGTGGTTCACAGGTAGGTAACTGGGTGGGTGACCAGTGGTATAACTGGCCTGTGAGTCAATGGGCCATGCGAGTTAAATACCAGGTACAGCCAGAACTTTATGGCCAAGTAGGAGTATATGAATATAACCCTGAAAATCTGAAACGTAGTAAAGGATTTAATTTGAGTACAGATGGTTCCAAAGGTGCAATTATTCCTGTAGAGCTGGTCTGGCAGCCTAGAGCGTTTTTACAACAGTTACCAGGTGAATACCGCCTTGGTTATTATTATAGTACCGCAGATGTAGAAGAAATTGAAAACCCTATAAAAAATAGCCATAAACAGGGAATGTGGGCAGTAATTCAGCAGAAACTTACCCAGCCTGAACCTGATTCGAATCGTGGTCTGAAAGGGTTTATTAATCTTACCCTGCATGATGATGCAACCAATACTATAGATAACATGCAAAATATTGGTCTGGTCTATACCGGTCTTAGCTTACAACGCCCAGATGATCAGCTCGCTATAGCATTTGGCCGGATTTCTGTGAATGACAAGGTCCAAACCGGTCAACATGAAGAATATGATGCCGAGCTTTACTACGGTATTCACGCTACAAATTGGCTGACTCTTCGCCCGAATATTCAGTACATCCGTCACGTCGGCGGTTATAAGAATGGCGAAAATGTCTGGGTCGGTGGTTTAAAACTACAGGCTGCTTTTTAATTATATGTTGATTCTGATTAAAGGATTTGATGAACCCTGTTCTATCTTGATGAAAATGCTTAACTCACTAAAAAACTTAAAACTAGGAGGAGATCACAGAAAATGAATCGTGCATCTTCAAGGTCAAAAATGAATCTGATTACCGTGTTCATTTTTACAATTATCGGAATCGGATTGCTCATCGGCGGTATATGGCTCGCTGCAATTGGCGGCTCGATATATTATATTATTGCTGCCGTTCTTATGTTACTTACTGCCTTCTTGCTATATAAAGGCAGAATTTCAGCATTACTGGTATATGCCGCTTTAGTGCTTGGAACTGTAATCTGGGCTATCTGGGAAGTTGGAACCGACTTTTGGGCCCTTGCACCACGTCTGGATATTCTAGGCTTGCTTGGTCTCTGGTTGTTAATTCCAGCGGTTACCTACAACTTTATAAATCGCAAGCCGGCAATCATGGCTTTGGGTGCAGTACTGGCCTTGACAATTTTAGTCATGATTTATTCAATATTTAATGATCCGCAAGAGATTCATGGTGAGTTAAAAGCACAGCAGCCAGCTCAAGCGCAAGCGCTTCCTGGTATACCCCCTGAAGACTGGCCGGCATATGGCCGTACCCAGTCAGGTTTGCGCTATTCTCCCCTAGCTCAGATTAATGCTGACAATGTTAAAGATCTTAAAGTTGCATGGACCTATCGGACCCGTGACTTTAAAACTGACAAGGACTCTGGAGAAACTACAAATCAGGTGACGCCAATTAAAGTTGGCAATAACATGTATATTTGTACTACCCACCAGTTTCTGGTGGCTCTTGATCCCGCTACAGGTAAGGAAAAATGGCGTTTTGATCCAAAACTCAAAACAGATCCAAGTTTTCAGCATCTAACCTGTCGGGGTGTTTCTTACTATGATCAGAACAATACTGCCGAGTTTGCTACAAGCCTGCAGGGCCGTACCTCTACCTCTGCGATATGTCCACGTAAGGTGATCTTGCCTGTTAATGATGGGCGCCTTGTTGCTATTAATGCAGATAATGGTCAGCGCTGTACAGATTTTGGTGAAAATGGTGAAGTTAACCTTCAGCTCTATATGCCAAATGCTTATCCGGGCGGCTATAACCCAACCTCGCCTCCTATTGTAACTGGCAGTACGATCATTATTGCAGGTTCTGTAACCGACAACCTGTCAATTAAAGAGCCTTCAGGAGTTATTCGCGGCTATGACGTAAATACAGGTAAACTGCTCTGGGTATTTGATACAGGCGCAGCCGATCCAAATGCCATGCCAACGACTGGTGGTACATATGTACATAACTCGCCAAATGCCTGGGCACCGCTTGCATATGACTCTCAACTGGATATCGTTTATATTCCAACTGGTGTTTCTACCCCAGATATTTGGGGTGGTCACCGCACACCACAAATGGAACGCTATGCAAATGCCGTAGTAGCTCTCAATGCAAGTACAGGTAAACTGGTCTGGTCATTCCAGACTACACATCATGACCTGTGGGATATGGATGTACCTTCACAGCCTACTCTTGTTGATGTAAAGGCTAAAAATGGTCAAATAGTGCCTGCAATTTATGCACCGACAAAAACCGGTCATATCTTTGTACTGGATCGCCGTACTGGCCAGCCGGTAGTTCCTGTTCATGAAGAACCGGTTCCACAAGGTGCAGCTAAAGGTGATTGGGTATCTAAGACTCAACCGATTTCCGAGTTTACCTTCCGCCCTAAAAATCATCTGACAGATAAAGATATGTGGGGCGCGACCATGTTTGACCAGCTAATGTGTCGTGTAATGTTCCATAGCCTGGACTATAAGGGCCCTTATACACCTCCTTCTGAAAATGGAACCATCGTATTCCCAGGTAATCTTGGTATGTTTGAATGGGGTGGTATCTCTGTGAATCCGGACCGTCAGGTGGCTGTAATGAATCCGATGGCATTGCCATTCGTATCTAAACTCATTCCACGTGGTCCGGGTAATCCGATCTGGCCTGAAGGTGGAGTAAAAGGTACAGGCACAGAGTCAGGCATTCAACCACAATACGGTGTTCCGTATGGCGTAGAAATTAATGCATTCCTTTCTCCTTTAGGTTTACCTTGTAAGCAGCCAGCATGGGGTTATATTGCCGGTGTAGATCTGGATAACCATCAAATAGCATGGAAGAAACGTGTGGGTACGATCCGTGACAGTCTGCCAGGTATTCCATTACCGCCATTTAAGTTAGGTGTACCAATGCTAGGTGGGCCAATTTCAACTGCTGGTAATGTGATGTTCCTTGCAGGTACTCAGGATAACTATATCCGTGCCTTTAATGTTTCCAATGGTGATGAGCTATGGAAAGCCCGTTTACCGGCAGGTGGTCAGGCTACACCTATGACCTACTCAATAAATGGCAAACAGTATGTAGTTATTATGGCAGGTGGGCATGGTTCCTTTGGAACCAAAATGGGTGATTATTTAATCGCTTATGCCTTGCCAGACTGATATTAACACTAGAGTATAATGAGTTAATAGGCCTCCCTGGAGGTCTATTAATTTTTCATCTGTATAAAAAATCAGCTTATTAATAGAAAAGATTTTTGCAATTAGAAATTGCATTTTAGGTATTAAATACCTAAATAAAAATCTTTCTCTAAATAGATATGAAAAATAAAAGCTGAAGTAATCCTTATCAGTTACTTCAGCTTTTATTTTTAAAAGACAGCATTAAGTTAGAATTCGAACTGGTCTTTAATGGTTCCGCATTTATGACATTGCTTGAGCTTATGTCCATCTTGTTTAGTAAATGACCAGACATGAAAGCATAACCAGCATTTCAATACTTGTTTAAGCATGTCCTTAACTCCTAAACAGTAATGATGAAATTCAATATACTCTTTTCAAAGAGCGTTATAAGCTTTCTTAAAGAAACAGAATTCTTGTCCTATAAAAAGTAACAAAATATTTGTGCATAGATAACATAACCTTTTAATTGTTACATCTGAGAAGTTTTACTAGAGTGATGTTCATATAAGTCCCTTTTATAGTTAAGCTTAAATTTTTTAGCCATTCTCACGACTATTCAACAGACGATTTATAATATTCCTGATATTTTTTAATTACGTTTTACTCTAACCAGAGACCTATGGCTGATCCACAACTTTCTTTAAGTGAATATTTATCTGGCGTACAGGAAATTATTCAGCTGACTTTTGATGAGTCCGTTTGGGTCAGGGCAGAAATACGTAATTTAAATATTAAAGGTGGTCACTATTATCTGGAGCTTGCTGAAAAAGAACAGCAGAGCGATAAGGTCATTGCTAGTTGCCGGGCAACCATCTGGAAATTTAGTGCGGCAAACATTGTGCTTAAATTCGAGCGTGAAAGTGGAATAGAACTGTCTAAAGACTTAAATGTGCTTATTAAGGTCAAGGCTCGTTTTGATCCGCAATATGGGTTTTCAGTCAATATTGAAGATATAGATTCGAGCTTTACCCTAGGTGATATCGCCAGACAATATCAGCAACTGGTTGAACGGTTAACTCAGGAAGGACTGATCGAACGAAACCGTCAGCTTGTTACGCCGTTTGATATCCAGCATGTACTGGTTATTGCCCCGCAACAGGCTGCCGGTTTAGGTGACTTTAAAAAAGATGCTGATGTACTACAAAAATATGGTGTCTGCAATTTCATCTATCAAACAGCTACATTTCAGGGCCAAACAGCTCCAAAAAGTATTATAGAGGCTCTACGTAGTGCTATGAAACACTGGGCTAATGATTTTAACTACCCTCCTGACCTGATTGTAATTATTCGCGGTGGCGGTGCTGTAAATGATTTGGCCTATTTAAATGATTATGAACTGGCTGCCCTTTTATGCAAACGTTCGGTTCCCGTATGGGTAGGTATCGGCCATGAAAAAGACAGGACTATTCTGGATGAAATTGCCCATCGCTCTTTTGATACCCCAAGTAAGGTTATTGCAGGAATTCGAAATACTATCAGTGAAAACGTACAGCAGGTTCAAAATACCTTTCAGCGTATTAAGACTTTATCTCAATATCAGCTTACGGTTTATCAGAGCCAAAATGATCAATATATGCGTTTAATCCGAACTTTGTCTCATAGCCAGCTTTCTGAGTCAGCCAAAACCCTAGACGTTTTAAAGGATGTGGTCCATTACTGTGCCCAGCAGCAAGTTCGTCAGACTAAACAACATATTGACAGCCTATTAAAAGAGACCTTACTACAAAATCCACGACATATTTTGAATAAGGGCTACGCAATTGTCCGGCATAATGGTAGGGCCATTCGTTCTGTGCAGCAATTAAATGTTATACAAAATATACAGCTCGAGCTGCAGGATGGTACGATTCAGGCAGAAATTGTAAAAGGAAGTCAAAATGAATAATGAAGAACTCAGCTTTAAACAGGGTTATGAGATCTTGAAAAAGAATGCCGAGTTTCTGGAAACTCAGGAAGAACCAGACATTGATAATCTGATGGAGATTGTAGAAGAATCTATGCGAGCCTATAAGGCTTGTAAAAGTCGTGTAGAAGCAGTTCAGCAAGCATTAACAGAAACTTTTAAAGAATGAAGATGGTTTAGCGAGATTAAAAGTATAATATGCTTAGCTTGGATATGTTAACGACCTGTTAAAACTTAACAACTTATAATTGAAATAGTCTAAAGCTGTCTTCATAGTCACTAATAAGAATAGAGTAATGACAGGAAATAAAATTATGAGCATAACTAAAAATCAACTACATGACCGCATTAAAGATTTACAGGTTCGTGCCTATAATATTTCGGAAAAATTGAATAATGCAGGGAATAAAGAATATCAGAGCAACCTGTTTATTCATTCCACAGGCAATGATGAAAGGATGGACTATGGGGTCGATTCAGCATGGTATGCCAAACTTTCTAATAAAAATGAATCTGTGAGAGATAATCTGGAAGTAATTTATCGCACTCTTATTGATAATGACTACAGTGATAACGAATTAAAAATTTTATCGGACAAACTGGAACATTATGCGCAAGAACTTGCAGCCATTGAGCAGGAATATCATCGCTAACTTTTGGAATTAATTTATTATATTGTAGAATACCAGACAGTTTCTGACATCTGGTATTCTTTAAAAATAATCATCAGGTGAAAATATCTATGCAATTTTTTGATTCTACTACAGCTATCATGCTAATAGTTACTATTATCCTTCTTCTGCTGGTTCGCTATTATTTTAAAAAATAATTTTCTCTCAACCTGTCTTGGTTAGCAAAAATTTTATTTTATATATCTATACTGCAACTTTTTATATAGCTAGCTGTTCTTCTATTTCGAGTAATTTTAAAGTAGATAAGAAATTATGAATATAGTAGAGCATTATGTGTGCTAATTATTTACCTATCCGACCTGAACATGCACATTTACTAGATTTACCACAAATGACATTCGACTATCAGGCTGAAGTCTATCCTAGTGATCGGAGTCCAATCATTATTGCTCCAGAACAACAGCCTGAATGGCGCCGTGCCATATTTGGTCTGGTTCCGGTTTGGGCAAAGGATTTAAAAATAGTACAAAAAACTTTTAATGCCCGGAGTGAAACTGTAAGCGAGAAACCAAGTTTCAGACATGCGTGGAAATCAGACCAGTTTGCACTCATTCCAGTTGAAGTATTTTTTGAGCCTCGCTATATCGAGGGAAAAGCACAACGCTGGGGAATTTATCGTAAAGATGGGCAACCTTTTACGATAGCAGCAATTTATGAGCGCACGAAACTTGAAAAAGAGTTTATACATTCTATGTCTATGCTCACTATAAATGCTGAGAAGCATCCATTAATGTCACAGTTTCATAAGCCAGGAAAAGAAAAACGCTCTGTTGTAGTGATTCCACCCGAGCTACGTCTAGCTTGGTTACAAGCTCCCCATCAAGAAGCTCAAAATTTTTTAACCAGCTTTCCTGCTGAAGACTTTATAGCTGAACATATGCCCTATTCAGCACAGTACGATTTTAATATCAATTCATTCTAAACGCAGTAGCTCTATCTTAGATCATGAAAATATTCTTGATCAGCTGGTTTAGGCTCTAACAGTTAGCTTTCTCAACTATTATTAATAAAATATAAAAATTTCTTATTGCGAAATTAATTTCTATTTAGCAAAATGTAATAAAGACTTAAATAAACTATTTTGGAGAATATATGGAATTTAAAAATGGATTTGAATTTCTGATGGCCATAAAGGATGGGAAAATCCAGAGTCCTGCTGCTATGGCTCAAACTATTCCTATGCGTATTATTGATGTGCAGCCTGGTCATATTAAATATGCAGTTACACCAGATGAGCGTCATCTTAATTTACAGGGTTTAATTCATGGTGGCTTCTGTGCCACAGTACTAGATACAGCAACTGGAGGTGCAGTTCATACAACTGTTGAGAATGGAGTAAGTTTTGCAACACTGGATTTGAATGTCAAAATGATTCGGCCTTTACAGAAAGATAAAACATATATTGCCATTGGGGATGTAATTAATACGGGACGTAATATTTTAACGTCTGAAGCTCGTATAGTTGATGAGAGTGATAAAGTTTATGCTTTTGGTTCAGCTACTCTTATGATTACTAATCGTTCTTGAATTTTTTTGTGAGGTTTATGTTGAGAGGTTTGCTTTAAAAATTTAAAACTATACTTAGGCTATTTAATTGAGAATTAATTTACTTAGGCTATTACTTTAGTAGAGCGATAAATCTTACTGAGGGATCGTAGATTGCTTCACTGCTCGGTAATCATAGCGATCAAATAAAAAAATGAGTAATGCGATGCAGACTCCTAATATTACACATACTGGCCAGCCTCCATGTTTCCAGAAAAAGACCGCCAAAAATGAACCTATAGCTGCGCCACCAAAGTACATCGTCATATAAATTGAATTAATCCTTGAACGTGCTGTAGCTGAAATCCGGTAAACCAGATTCTGATTTAATACATGCAAGGCAGAAAGCCCGAAATAGGCTAAAATCACCCCTACTCCATACATCCATAATGATTGCTGAGCAAAATAGAGTGGTAACCAAGATATGATTAATAAACAGATGCATATGCGTGCTACATGGTCATCTTGACCACGGCTGATGAGTTTACCTGCCCAAGGTGTAGCAAAAACCCCTGCTAAACCTACAATTCCAAAAAGGCCAATCTGAAAATCGTTAAAATGGTAAGGAGCATTTGCTAAAAGAAAGGTCATCGTTGTAAAGATAAGAGTAAGCATCCCAAAGCCGAGTCCTCCTACAATACCCCTACGGATCAGATGGGGTTCATGAACAGCAAAGCTGAATAAAGACTGGTAAATTTTCCATATTGTTAAGCCAGATACTTTATTGGACTGAGGCAAGCGTTTCCACATCACCAGTGCAAATAAAAGTATGGTTATACCACTACCCAGATAAATATAGTGCCAAGACCACATGGTAGAGACTAACCCGGCTATTGTTCGGGCGGAAAGTATTCCCATCAGTAAACCACTCATCAGTATACCGACAAGTTCAGCACTTTTACGCGGACATACCAGATTGGAAATGAAGGGAATAAGTACCTGAGCTGCTATAGAAAAGAATGTGGCTAAAAATGTAAAACCATAAAGTACAGAAACTGAATGACTCATGGAAAGCCCAATCTGGGCAATTCCGGTTAAACACATGAGCAGGCAGATAAAACCCCGTTTCTCAAAAAGGTCTCCTAAGGGAACCAATACAAATAAACCGGCAGCATATGAAAGCTGACTAATCACAATTGTAAAGGCTGCCTGTTCTGCACTCACTGAAAGGCTTTCTGAAATTGAATATATTAATGGCTGATTAAAATAATTTGAGCCGGCGCATAAACCGCAGGTAATTGCCAGCATCAGAATCAGACCTCGTGACAGGTCATAATGTTCTGGCTGGCTATTTTGCATAAATGACATCCTTGTCTGGTTAAATTAAAACTTATAACGTGCTGACATATTAACACGTGAAATATCTGCTTCTTTTCCTGCAAAGTTTTCACGTTTACCATGATGATATTCTACACCCAGATCTACGTGCTCCACTGGGGTATAAAATGCATTAACTACATGGTCAGTCAGGCGTTTATTACTTTCTGGATTGGCTTTGGCATATGCACTATTATCATCATATTGCAGTAATGAAGTTGCAATATTTGCTCGCCACTGGTCATTAAATTTATGAGAGTAACCAATACTCAGGCTATCAAATTCATTTAACAGTATCTCATTATTATCTGTATTTACAGAGAAGTCGCCGCCCCAGTTTGCGTTATCCGAGGTTGAACCCTGATTGGTATAAAATACAAACTTCTGGTCACCTTTTACATGGTAATAGTTCGCCTGAACTGATTGCTGAGCATTAAATTTATATTTGGCACCCGCTCCTACACCCCAACTGACTTTCTCAATATCACCAGTGGTAGCTTGTGCCTGCTTCTCGTTGATGAAGCCCTGCCCCATCAAATGCAATGGTCCATTCTTGTAAGTGTATTTACTAGTCAGGCTTGGAAATTCTGAAGTTCTTTCACCTGAATACTCAAGAGCCATCTGCAATGTATGTGCGGGGCTAAACTGCCACTGATAGCGGACTTGCGGATCACGCAGGATTGAAGCACCGAGTAACTGGGTAAAATCAACTGACTCAGTAATTGTTTCCATATTCGACATAAGCGACCATGTCTGGCCAAATAACCAGTCATCAAAACTGACATAAGCATGACGTATTCTGAGTTTACCGTCACCTTTACCACTGTCCACCCAAAAGTCAGCTTCCAGCTTGGCTTTAACATCTTTACGTCCCCCCAGATGATTAATGTCTACTCCAAAGCGGCTGGCGGCTACGGTAAAATCTGAACGGTTTCCCTCAATTCCATCAAAAGGGACACTATTAATCTTATTACTGGTACGCCCTCCGCTTGAACGGCCTGTTGTATTTTTAAAGTCTACAGCACCATCCATACGCAAGATGCCATAAAAATCGACATTGTCTTTCCATGAGGAAGTATTAATTTTCTGTGTTAAAGCGCGATCTTCCTGCTGCTGTGCTTGCAGAACATTTTGTTGCTGTTTTTGCTCTTTAAGCTCGGTCTTTAAGCGCTGTAATTCATTTTCCAACAGTAAAATACGCTGCTCGGTAGAATCGGCGAAAATACTCCCTGAGGCCGCAGCACAGGCTGCAGCTAAAATCATTTTTTTCATTCTTTAATCCTTAAAGATATTAAATCCGTATAAAAAGCTTTTTAAGTTCTGGCGTCGGCAAGTGCACATCCAGTCATAGACTGCAATTCTTCAAAACTTAAGCCTTCAACTATTTCCTTAACTAATGCTTTGCCATTGCTGAGTTCAATAATGCAGAGATCAGTATAAATCCGGTTCACACATTGCTCCCCTGTTACCGGGTAAGTCAGCGCATTAACCACTTTAGGCTCACCATGCTTAGTCACATGTTCCATACATACGAAAATAGTTTTTGCGCCGACTGCAAGATCCATTGCACCACCTACAGCTGGTACTGCATCTGCTTCACCAGTATGCCAGTTGGCCAGGTCACCATTTACTGCAACCTGAAAAGCCCCAAGCACACAAATATCCAGATGCCCGCCGCGCATGATGTCAAATGAGTCACCATGATGCATAAAACAGCCACCATCCAGTAAAGTGACAAATTCTTTTCCTGCATTAATGAGATCAGGGTCTTCTTGCCCTGGCTCTGGTGGTGCACCAAAAGCCAATATACCGTTTTCTGAATGCAGAATAATTTCCCGGTCTGTTGGCAGGTATTTAGAAACTTTTGTTGGCAGACCTATACCTAGATTCACATAAGAACCATCGGGGATATCTTGTGCAATTAACTGTACAATTTGCTCACGTGTACGCTTCTGGATACTCATGCGCCACCTCCTGGCAACTGAAATACATGCTGAACGAAAATTCCTGGTGTGACGACACACTCAGGATTTAATGTACCCAGCTCAACAATTTCATGAACCTGAGCAATTGTGATCTCTGCAGCTTTAGCCATAAGGGGGCCAAAGTTTCGCGCAGCTTTTCGATAAGTCAGATTACCCCAACGGTCTGCTTTGTCTGCATAGATCAGTGCATAGTCAGCTTCAATCGGATATTCAAGTACATAAGCTTTGCCTTTGATAATACGAGTTTCCTTACCTTCAGCAATCTTGGTTCCATAACCGGTCGGAGTAAATACTGCTCCCAGTCCAGCACCAGCTGCCTGAATCCGGCAGGCCAGATTGCCCTGTGGTACTAGCTCCAGCTCTATTTTTCCTGCTTTATAAAGTTCATCAAATACTTTGGTATTATTAGCTTTTGGGAAAGAACAGATCATTTTTTTGACCAGTCCAGCCATTAATAGCTTGGTCAGACCACGGTCACCTGAGGCTGCATTATTATTGATAATGGTCAGGTCGCGTGGGCCAAAGTCAATCAGGGCCTCAATGAGTTCAACTGGTTGTCCAGCTAGTCCAAAGCCGCTGGTCATGATACTGGCCCCGTCTGGAATACCCTTTAAAATCGTTTCAATATCCGGAGTGATTTTATTGATCATCTGAACTTTTACCTTCTCAAATATAAAAAAAGAGCAATGGTAAATACCATTACTCTGCTTTTTGAGGATTATATAAACGGTCTTTAATAAACAAGGCTGGAATTAAACCGCAAAGAAAATAGGCTACACCCATAATCAACAGACCTGTACCGATGGAACCGCCTTGTGCAAAGTAGCCAATAGTAACCGGCGCAAGTACTGCACCCAGACGGCCAATATTATATGCACCGCCTACAGCTGTACCTCGAACCTTGGTTGGAAAGCTCTCTGTCATATAAGTTGCATTGATTCCGTATGGAATACCGTACAGAAAACCGAATAACAGCATTAGCCATAAAATATTGTCAGGCGTATTACCAAATACAATGATGGGAATAAAGATTGCTGTGCCCATTGTACCGAAGGCAAATACAGCACGGCGTCCAATCCGGTCTGCAATATAGCCTGCAATAATTTTTGTACAGATCATGATAAAGAATGTACCGATCATATACATGGTCATTTCTTTAAACTTGATACCAAGATCGGATTCTAAATAGGCTGGCAACCAGTTACTTACCCCATAATAGCCGAACTGTAGAAAAGCAGTACTGAATGACCACAGGATGAACATGCGGCGGTTCATAACATCTGCAAAAATTGTCTTGAAAGCACCTTTAGGTTTAGGTTGGCTCTGATCTACTGAAGTGGTAGTGGTGAGGCGCTGGGCACGTGCATCTTTCCATGACTGTGGTTCAGGCACCAGAAAGTGCATGGCTACTGCCAGAACAATAGGAATAATTGAAATATAAAACAGCATGCGCCAGCCAAATTCAGGAATAAGCCAGCCTGCAAGTACCGTAGCCACAATTGAACCCAAGGTCCAGCCAGTCATAAGGGCAGCTAATACAGTCGAGCGATATTTTGTAGGAACATATTCTGCCATTAAGGTGTTACAGGCGATGTAGAGTGCCCCTAAACCAATCGCTGAAATAAAACGTAGTGTCACAAATTGCTGGTAACTTTGTGCAAAGCCCAGCCAGCAGGTCAGCAACGAGAATAAGGTAATTGCAATAACAATAACCCGCACCCGTCCAAAACGGTCACAGGCCCAGCCACCAAAGAAGCCACCAATTGCCATGCCTGCCAGTGTCCAGCTTCCGAGTGCGCCTGCCTGTATACTGCTTAAACCAAATTCAGTTTTCAGACTGGTTAGACTATAAGATAAAAAAGCAATATCAGCGCCATCAACCAATAAAGCCAGGAAGGAAAAAATAAAAGCAAATTTCCAGACTTTTGCATTTGTTGTGTTATCTGTTTTTTGAACAGCCTGATCCATCATGTCCATTTCCTTGTAATAAAAGGCATCTTAGCTCTGATGCCTTATCCCCATCATGTCCTCATTACGAAGACACTTCTTTAATCATGTTGCGTGCAATAATAATTTGCTGAATCTGTGTGGTTCCCTCATAAAGACGGAACAGGCGTACATCCCGATAGAAACGTTCAATACTGTATTCACTGATATAGCCAGCCCCTCCATGAATCTGTACACAGCGGTCTGCAACACGGCCACACATTTCCGTTGCGAACATTTTTGAGCATGAAGCTTCCGTACTGATATTTTCACCCTGGTCACGACGACGTGCAGCATCGAGCACCATACATTTGGCTGCATAGATTTCAGCTTTGGAGTCTGCCAGCATGGCCTGGATTAACTGGAAACTGGCAATTGGCTGACCGAACTGTTTACGTTCAACGGCATACCGCAGTGCGTCATCCAGCATACGTTCTGCTACCCCTACACTATAGGCTCCAATATGCAGACGTCCTTTATCAAGGACTTTCATGGCTGTTTTAAAACCGACCCCTTCCACTCCTCCAATCAGGGCAGAGGCGGGTACACGACAGTTTTCAAAGATGACGTCACAGGTATGTGAACCCTTCTGCCCCATTTTCTGATCAATTTTTCCAAGAGTAATACTTGGATTATCGGCTTCAACTAGAAAGGCAGAAATACCGCCTGAGCCTTTAATTTCAGGATTGGTTCTGGCCATTACGGTAAAGGTTGCAGCATGTGGAGCATTGGTGATATAGCGTTTAGTGCCATTCAGGATATAAAAATCGCCATTTTTGACTGCAGTCGTGCGTAAAGATGCAGCATCAGAACCTGATTCCGGTTCAGTCAGGCAAAACGAACCAATGATTTCACCACTGGCATAGCGTGGTAAATACTTCTGTTTTTGCTCTTCAGTGCCATCAATCAAGATTGCGCTAGAACCAATACCATTATTTGTTCCAATAAGTGAACGGAAGGCTGGTGAAGTCTGGCCCAGTTCAAAGGCAACTCGTACCTCTTCCTCCATAGTAATTCCTAAACCGCCATACTCTTCAGGGATAGTGAGTCCAAATAAACCGAGTTCACGCATTTTCTGGATGAGGTCTTCAGGAATTTTATCTGCTTCGGCAACTTCGTGTTCACGTGGAATAAGTTCATTTTTAACAAAATTTCGAATCGTTGAAAGCAGCTGTTCAAGCATTCCTTCATCACGGATCATCAGAGATCTCCCTACCTATTTATTTTAAACGCTATAGATTTTTCACTTCATTTAAATTTCACAATGAAAAATCTGGTTTTACTTATGCTGTTCTGAATAGTAAAAGATAAAATGCACAAAATTCAAGCTTTTTTGAAAATTAATTTCGTCGAGCGAAATTAATTTTTTTAATTAATATAAATCAAATAATTAATAAAATAATAAAAATGTTTTTAATTCTACTTCGAAATTAATTGCAAAAAAATTTAGACATAACAGGATAAAAAGAATATAGTTTTGCTATACGAAACAAAGTAATCAATATAATTAAGACCTAGGAATCAAGAGTTAAAGGCAATACTTGTCTTTTTCATTGCACTGAAATTTTAAGCTAAAACATAAAAACCCAGTGCTTTTCTAGAATCTTAATTAAGAAGATGGAATGTAAGAAATCCCAAATTTATAGGCCTTATATGTACTCATCATTGACTGCTAAGCTCTTCACAGATTGAACTGATAAATAAATGTAGCATGATGAATGACTTATAAGCCTTAAGCCGTAGTGATACCAAAATATTTTTTGAGTAATCAAAAATTACTCTCTTACTATCTCTGAAATGGAGTTTTCAAATGCTAAATGCCTATATTTACGATGGTTTACGTAGTCCGATTGGCCGTCATGGGGGTGTACTCGCGTCTATACGTCCTGATGATCTGGCAGCAGAAGTTATTAAAAAGCTCATTGAAAAAACAGGTGTACCAGGGACAGATATTGAAGATGTTATTCTGGGTGATACGAATCAGGCTGGCGAAGACAGCCGTAATGTAGCACGTATGGCTGTGTTATTGGCCGGTTTGCCAGTTACTGTACCCGGACAGACAGTAAACCGGTTATGTGCAAGTGGTTTAGGGGCTGTTATCGATTCGGCTCGTGCCATTACCTGTGGTGAAGGTGAACTGTATATTGCTGGTGGTGTAGAAAGCATGACCCGTGCACCATTTGTTATGGGCAAAGCAGAAACTGCATTTAGTCGTGAGGCAAAAATCTTTGATACTACTATTGGTTCACGTTTTCCTAATAAGAAAATTACTGCGCAGTATGGTGGCCATTCAATGCCTGAAACAGGCGATAATGTAGCTGTCGAATTTGGAATTACCCGTGAACAGGCGGATACCTTTGCTGCACAGTCACAGGCGAAATATCAGCAGGCAAAGACTGAAGGCTTCTTTGAAGGAGAAATTACTCCTATTGAAGTTTCTCAAGGTAAAAAGTTACCGCCTAAACTGGTTAGTGAAGATGAACATCCACGTCCATCTTCTAACTTTGAAGCCCTATCTAAATTAAAACCCTTGTTTGAAGGTGGTGTAGTTACTGCTGGAAATGCTTCTGGTATTAATGACGGCGCAGCAGCTCTACTGATTGGTTCAGAAACAGTTCAGGAAAAATACGGCTTAAAGCCAATGGCAAAAATTTTGTCAGCGGCAGCGGCAGGTATTGAACCACGTATTATGGGTGCAGGTCCTATTGAGGCAATTAAAAAAGCAGTCAGCCGTGCTGGTCTGACTCTTGATGATATGGACATTATTGAAATCAATGAAGCTTTTGCTTCACAGGTATTGTCCTGTTTGAAAGGTTTAGATGTAGATTTTAATGATCCGCGTGTTAATCCAAATGGAGGAGCAATTGCAGTAGGCCACCCTCTTG
Source organism: Acinetobacter sp. FL (assembly GCF_040744925.1). Lineage (NCBI taxonomy): Bacteria > Pseudomonadati > Pseudomonadota > Gammaproteobacteria > Moraxellales > Moraxellaceae > Acinetobacter > Acinetobacter sp. FL. The sequence goes on from NZ_CP160437.1 coordinate 1,568,633, forward strand.
GTGCTTCTGGCGCCCGTCTTACACTAACGGTTGCACGTGAATTACAGCGCCGCCAGAAAAAATATGCAGTGGTTAGTCTTTGTATTGGTGTAGGTCAAGGTCTGGCTATGGTCATTGAAAACGTTTCTTGATTTTTTGAGTTTAAAGATCCATTCACTATAAAAGTGGTGAATGGATTAATTTTGTTTAACGAAATATAATGAATAACATATTTATTTTTCATTATATTTGAGGCTTGAATGTCTGAAAGTACCAGAGTAGAAAAAACTGAAAAAATAACCAATCTGGATGAAATTCGTCTCGACCCTATCTCTCATATACACCGTGAAAATAATCCGCAATTTATTGCCTCTTTGGCACGTGGATTAGAGTTACTGCGCTGCTTTTCTGCTCATAAGCAGGTCTTGGGTAATCAGGAACTGGCTAAGATGACAGGTTTACCGAAGCCGACAATTGCCCGTATTACTAATACATTGGTAAGCTTAGGCTATTTAAAACAGTTGCCAAATTCTACAAAGTACATGCTTGATATAGGTGTACTTTCCTTAGGCTATTCAGCCTTGTCTAATATCTCTATTCGCAATACTGCTCATCCGCTTATGGAAGAGATGAGTAAATATGCTCAGGCACCGGTCGCTATGGCAACCCGTGACCGGTTGAATATGATTTATATTGATGTAGTACAAGTAGAAAGCTCACTGAATATGCGTCGCCCTATTGGTTCGACTTTACCCATTTATAGCAGCTCTATGGGACGGGCCTGTCTGGCAGCTACACCAGAACATGAGCGCAATTTCTTGATGGATGCACTAGCCAAGAAAAATCCGGAGAACTGGCCTTCAATCAAACGTTCACTTGAACGTGCTTTTCGTGATTATCAGGACTATGGCTATTGTTTATCTTTAGGAGAATGGCATAAGGAAGTAAATTCTGTGGCGGTACCCTTGGTAAGCAGTCAGCATGGTTTATATGTCTTTAACTGTGGAGCACCCAGCTTTCAACTCAGTCCCGAGCGCCTCGAAGATGAAATCGGTCCGCGCCTGATTCATATGGTGCACAATATTCAGGACTCATTAAATGAAATTATGTAAAATATAAAAAGTCCCCGACTTGTAAGAACGGGGACTTTTAAATTTACTGAATAATTTTCTTTTCTTTCAGTTCTATAATTTCTGTTTCTGATAAATACCGGCTTAGAATATTTTCAGTATCTTGTGCTAAACACGGCGGCGCCTTTTGATACTCTACCGGTGTTTTTGAAAGTTTAATAGGTGAACCAATAGATGTATAGTTCTGCTGCAAAGAATGAGGCATGTTAACTACCATCTCCCGGGCAATCACCTGCTCTTCTTCTAAAGTCTGCTTTAAATTGTTAATCATGCCGACCGGGACTTTAACCTGATGGATGATTTTTACCCATTCCTCGGCTGGTCGTGTCATAAAGTGTTGCTGTAATAAAGCAGTCAATTCTTCCCGATAAGTGACACGCCCGGAATTTTGCCTGTAATGTGGATGAAGAGCTAATTCAGCCAGACCAATACTTTCACACAGTATTTTAAACTGGCTATCATTACCACAGGCAATAATAAACTCGCCTTTTTTAGCTTTAAATACCTGATAAGGTACAATATTAGCATGAGCATTGCCGAAACGGCCCGGGACTTTTCCCGAGGTTAAATAATTCATGGCAAGAACAGATAAGGAAGCAACCTGTGTATCTAGCAAGGCCATGTCAATATGTTGACCCTCGCCCGTTTTTTCTCTGGAAAGCAGTGCTGCCTGAATAGCAATAGCTGAATAGAGCCCGGTGGTTAAATCTGCAAAAGCCAAGCCAGCCTTCTGGGGACCACCACCCGGCAGGTCATCCCGTTCGCCGGTAACACTCATCATACCGCCCATACCCTGAATAATAAAATCATATCCAGGTTCATTTGCACGAGGTCCTTTCTGTCCGAACCCTGTAATAGAACAATAAACGAGTCGCGGATTGATTGCTGCTAACGTTTCATAATCAAGACCATATTTTTGAAGTGAACCCGCTTTATAATTTTCAATTAATACATCAGATTCAAGTACAAGTGTCCGGATAAGCTGCTGCCCTTCCAGAGTTGCAAGATCAATAGCGACTGAATGCTTACCCCGATTTGCAGAAAGATAGTAAGCAGACTCCTGAGTGTCTTGTCCTGAATCATCTTTTAACCAGGGTGGTCCCCAACGACGGGTATCGTCACCACTATAGGGTTTTTCAATTTTGATGACTTCAGCACCCAAGTCAGCCAGAATCTGACTGCACCAAGGGCCTGCCAGAATACGGCTTAGATCCAGCACTCTAAAACCTGTCAAAGCACCCATCATTCTACTCCTTACTCTTGTTCTAATTTCCCTAGAAATAAAGTATATTTATTTCATCAAACGAAATAATATTTTATTTATAACACAAAACTATAGACTTTAAATAAAATATGAAGCTATATTTAGATAAATTAATTTTGCAGAGTAAAATTAATTTTTATTATTAATTAATTTTAGTACCAAAAATTATTTATATAGATTTTTAGTCTTTTCCTTTGTAAAGAATATAACTCCAAGGAGTCAGGATGATTCGTAATCAGGAAACACTGGATCAGTTACTTCATATGATTCAGCAATTTGTTAAAAATGAATTAATGCCACGTGAACATGAGGTGGCCGAAAAAGATGAAATGCCTCAGGACATTATTGACCAGATGAAAGCATTAGGCTTGTTTGGTCTCACTATTCCTGAGGAATATGGCGGTTTAGGACTGACCATGGAAGAAGAACTTTATGTAGCCTTTGAAATTGGTCGTACCTCACCTGCTTTCCGCTCTATTTTTGGAACTAATAATGGAATTGGTTCAAGCGGTATTATTATTGACGGGACTGAGGAGCAAAAACAGAAGTATTTACCACGCTATGCCAGTGGTGAAATCATCGGTTCATTTTGCCTGACTGAACCGGAATCAGGTTCTGATGCTGCATCTTTAAAGACTACAGCAGTGAAAGATGGTGATTTTTATATCCTGAATGGTACTAAACGCTATATTACCAATGCGCCGCTAGCAAGCACCTATACCGTAATGGCCAGAACCAATCCTGATATTAAAGGCGCAGGCGGTATTTCCGCTTTTGTAGTTGACCGGAATACTTCAGGCATTAGCTTAGGTAAAAAAGATAAAAAGATGGGGCAGCAAGGTACTTATACCTGTGATGTCATCTTTGAAAACTGTCGTGTACCTGCCTCTGCCTTAATTGGAGGAGTGGAAGGTATTGGCTTTAAAACAGCCATGAAAGTCCTCGATAAAGGACGTTTACATATTTCAGCAGTCAGTGTTGGTGCAGCCGAACGTATGCTGGATGACGCACTGCGTTATGCCGTTGAACGTAAACAGTTCGGTCAGCCAATTGCCAGTTTCCAGTTAATCCAGGCCATGCTGGCAGATTCCAAGGCTGAAATCTATGCAGCCAAATGTATGGTACTCGATGCTGCCCGGCGTCGTGACCAAGGACTGAATGTTTCTACTGAGTCATCTTGTGCCAAGCTGTTTGCAACAGAAATGTGTGGCCGTGTTGCAGACCGCTGTGTACAGATTCATGGAGGGGCTGGCTATATCAGTGAATACAGTATTGAACGTTTTTATCGGGACGTACGCCTGTTCCGTCTTTATGAGGGAACTTCACAAATCCAGCAGATCATTATTGCTAAAAATATGATTAATCAGGTTAAGGATTAACCTTTGAGTTTCAGGATGAATTATGACCACACCACTGATGCCGGAAACCCTTATCCGGCCAATTTCTAAAACTACACAGCGAATCGCTTTTGTTTTTGCATTCTTGGCATTATTAATTGATGGTGCCGATATGCTGCTACTGTCTTTTAGCTTAACCAGTTTAAAAGCCGAATTTGGACTGACCAATTTACAGGCGGGTGCTTTAGGCAGTTTTACCCTGGCAGGGATGGCACTAGGAGGTTTCATGGGTGGCTGGGCCTGTGATTATCTTGGACGGGTTCGGACAGTCGTGATTTCGATTCTGGTATTTTCATTATTAACCGCAGCACTCGGCTTTACACAAAGTTTTGAGCAGTTTGCTATCATCCGCTTTCTTTCAGCTTTCGGCATTGGTTCCTTATATATTGCAGCCAATACGTTAATGGCTGAGTACGTACCTACTGAATATCGAACTACAATATTGGGGACTCTACAGGCTGGCTGGACAGTCGGCTATATTGTAGCAACTTTGCTAGCGGGTTGGATTATTCCTGAACATGGCTGGCGGGTATTATTTTTTATAGCCATTATTCCTTCGGTATTGGCATTATTTATTCAGAAACTGGTTCCCGAACCAGAATCCTGGCAGCGAGCCCGTCTGGAGCGTCTATCCGCTTCACGGGTTACTGTACAGGCACAGCCGGTAAAACAGCAAAGTACAGTCAAAATAATTTTCGCAGATAAGCGTAATCGCAGAATGTTCATGCTGTGGATTTTAACTGCCGGCTTTTTACAGTTTGGCTATTATGGTGTAAACAACTGGATGCCAGCTTATCTCGAATCTGAACTGGGGATGAATTTTAAAGCCATGACTGGCTACATGATTGGAACCTATATTGCCATGATCTTTGGCAAGATTATTGCCGGTTATGCAGCTGACCGATTGGGCCGACGCTTTGTATTTGCTTTTGGGGCTATTGGTACAGCTATATTTTTACCTGTGATTGTAATATTTAACTCGCCAGATAATATTGCCTATTTGCTGATTTTCTTCGGTTTCCTTTATGGAATTCCTTACGCCATCAATGCCACTTACATGACTGAAAGTTTTGCTACCAATATTCGCGGAACAGCTGTGGGTGGTGCTTATAATGCTGGCCGTATTGGTGCCATGTTTGCTCCGGCAATTATTGGTGCGGCTGCAAGTGGTGGCTCTATCGGTCTTGGTTTTTTGATCATGGGCGGAGCTTATTTCTTATGCGGTGCAGTATCAGGTCTCTTTATTAAAGACCGTCAATATGACCCCCAGAAAACAGCTTGAAGGCTTAACTTGGTAAAGCCTCTACAGAGGCTTTTAATACTAAAAGAATATGAAAAATACGCTTTATACTCCAACAATTATATTAATGGCAATAGCTGCCGGTATCTGTACCGGTAGTAATTATTTTAGTCAGCCACTCATTCATTCTATGAGTCAAAATTTGCAATTACCAGAAACTATGGTTTCCTGGGTACCTACTTTGGCACAAATTGCTTATGCCTGTGGCCTGTTCCTGCTGATGCCTCTTGGGGATATTCTCGAAAAACGCCGCCTACTCTTCTGTTTCATGCTATTTGCTGCACTTGGTCTGATCATCAGCGGTATTTCAGAGCATATAACTCTGCTTATACTGGGTACACTCATTACCGGTCTATTTTCTGTAGCTGCGCAGCTATTATTACCTTTAGCAGCCAGTCTGGTTCCAGCGCAACAGAGTGGTCGAGTGGTGGGTTTCCTGCTTAGCGGTTTAATGATGGGGGTTCTTCTTGCCCGTTCCCTTTCAGGTTTGGCCTCAAGTTTATTTGCATGGAATTTTATTTATCTGGCCAGTGGTATCTTACTTTTCTGTATTGCTTTTATATTACATCGAAATATCGGGGTTTTCCCACCTACCAGCACTGAAAGCTATGGTTATACTCTACGCTCGTTAGCCTCTATTTTTGTGACAAATCAACGCTTACGCCGGCGTAGCTATATTGGCGGATTAACCTTTGCTGGGGTAAGTATGACATTTACTACTATGTCACTACTACTTGCACCAGCTCCTCATCATATGAGCGATTTTAGTATTGGATTATTTGGTCTGGTTGGCATCGTTGGTGTATTTATAGCTAATTTCACGGGTAAGTTTATTGACCGGGGGTATATTCACCAGATTTCTATTTTATGTAGTCTGGGTCTTATCATTTGCTGGCTATTATTTTTACTTACACCTTATCAATTAGCGTTTTATATGATGGCAACGCTTATCCTTTACGCATCACTCTCTGCAATTCATGTAACCAATCAAAGCATAGTATTTAAATTAAGTGAAAACCTCAGATCTCGTTTTAATGCTATTTATATGACAGGTTATTTTGCAGGAGGAGCATTAGGGACTACCGCCGGAGCCTATGCTTGGACTCATTTTGGCTGGACAGGCACCTGCACGTTAGGCATGATATTTGCAATTACCTGTCTAGTGATTTGTATTCTGGAAGAACGAACTGCTTTACCGCTTCAATCATAACAATGCATTGATCTTCCTGACCAATGCATCATATTTTAACTGATTTCAGTACGGATATTATTCACCATATGTAGCAGGCGCGGTGCAATATCTTCTTCAAGTTTTTCACGTTTCATAATGAAACTTGGTCCACCGCAGTTAAAAACCAGTAAACCATGCTGTTCATGAATTAAAGGCACCGCGACCGAGTTCACATCCTTATGCCATTCTCCAATCGAGAAACAGTAGCCAAAATCCTGATAATCCTTAAAGGCACGGTCAAGATCACGGTTAATCTTGAACCAGTCTTCCTTATATTTTAAACGGATAGCATCAAGCAGAAAATCACGTTCATCTTCTGGCATAGCTGCCAGACAAGCCCGACCCATAGAACTTAAATGAATAGGTAAATAAGTTCCTACCTGTCTTCGCATGGTGATATTGCCTTTCCCCTGCACGACATCCAGATAAATCATGTTTAACCGGTCTCGGGTTGCCATGGCTACTGCTGCACCTGCATAGTCAGCGAGTTCTTTCATATAAGGGTTGGCAATTGAACGAATCGATACATTAGCCAGCATGGAGTAACCGAATGCCAGCACCCCAACAGACAACTGAAACTTGCTCGAATTGGGAACCTGCTTAATATAACCCAGACGAGACAACGTATGAGTCAGACGGGTAATAGTGGGTTTAGGTAAACCGGTTAATTGAGCTAGTTCCTGATTTCCTAAATGCTGGTGCTTAGGTGTAAAACAACGTAGCAGTTCCAGACCACGGGCCAAGGCAGTAATAAACTGCCGGTCATTCTCATCCTGCATATCTTCAATTGGATGTAGTAACTCATGTCTTAAAGGAGCCAAAATTTTTTCTGTTTGTTCTATATCATTGGTATTATCCATGACTCTTTCTCAACCTACTAATGTTTCGCATTGCGAAATTATAATCTATAATTATATTAAATAGCAAAGAAGCAAACTGACCGATTGCTTCTTTTTTATCAGTTTACTCAATAATACCTTCGGCTTTTAATTTTTTTAAGTGTTCCTGAGAGGCAACGCGACTTAAAATCTGCTCAGTATGTTCTCCTAGCGTTGGAGGTGCCCGACGGTATTCTACTGGTGTACGCGACATTTTTATTGGCGAACCAATAACTGTCAGTTTTTGGTTATATGGATGTGGCATCTCAACCAGCATTTTTCGGGCTACTACTTGTGGTTCCTGAAAAGCCTGTTCCAGGTTATTAATTACTCCCACAGGTACTTTAACTGCATGAATAGCTGTTACCCATTCATCTGCAGTTTTCTGCAAGAAATGCTTTGATAAAATATCAATAATTTCATTACGATGTTTGATTCGGTCAGCATTACGGCTAAAGCGTGGGTCATTTGGTAATTCTGCTAATCCAATACTCTGACACAACTGGATAAACTGTTTATCATTCCCACAAGCAATAATAAAATCCCGGTCGGCTGCTTTGAATACCTGGTACGGAACAATATTAGCATGTGCATTGCCATAACGGCCCGGTACTTTTCCTGAAGCCAGATAGTTCATTCCCTGATTTGCCAGCGTGGCAATTTGTACATCCAGTAAAGCCATATCAATATATTGGCCCAAGCCGGTTTCATGCCGGTTCAGCAGTGCTGCCTGAATGGCAATTGTAGAATAAAGGCCTGTAGCCAAATCAGAAAATGCTACACCAACCTTTTGTGGACCGCCTCCTGGCAAATCATCTTTTTCCCCGGTAACAGACATTAACCCGCCCATCCCCTGGATGATAAAGTCATAACCAGGTTCTTCAGCACGTGGCCCATCCTGACCGAACCCGGTAATAGAACAGTAAACCAGTTTCGGATTGATTGCAGCTAAACTGTGGTAGTCCAGACCATATTTTTTCAGTGAACCTGTCTTATAGTTTTCGATCACTACATCGGTATCTTGAATTAAAGCTTTGATCAGCTCCTGCCCTTCTAAACTGGCAATATCAATTGCTACAGAGAGTTTATTACGGTTCGCAGATTGATAATAAGCAGCTTCACGTGTGTCATCACCTGCATCATTCTTCATCCAGGGTGGCCCCCAGCTACGGGTATCATCACCATGCTGAGGTCGCTCTACCTTAATTACTTCAGCCCCCAGATCTGCCAGTATTTGCCCACACCAAGGGCCTGCCAATACACGACTCAGATCAAGTACACGAATTCCTGTTAGTGCTCCCATTTTTATCTCACTATCCTGTTTAGTTTGCTATAACAAATCTTAATCTTTATTTACTCAAGATTAAGTTTCGCCTAGCGATATTATCTATTTAATATACTCTCAATTTAAGTAAAACAAAACTCTAGAGATAAGATATTTTCTGGAATATAAGAACTGTTTAAGCAAAATCAAAAGTTTAACAAGTTAGTTTTAATAGAAATTAATATCGCATTGCAAAATAAATTACCAAAATATATTGTCATGTGAAATCATTTTCTTTAGTATGCCCAAAAAGAAATATACCGGCTCGTCCGCTTATACCACTTCTGTGGTGAAAATAACGACCAAGGAGATGAAATGGTTCGTGATCAGGAAACCCTGGATCAACTACTTAATATGTTACGTCAGTTTGTTGAAGGCGTACTTATTCCGAGGGAAAATGAAGTAGCAGAAACAGATGAAATTCCAGCAGATATTGTTCAGCAAATGCGTGAACTCGGATTATTTGGACTCACTATTCCTGAAGAATATGAAGGTCTGGGTTTAACCATGGAAGAAGAAGTACGAGTTGCCTTTGAACTAGGTCGCACTTCACCTGCTTTTCGCTCACTTATTGGAACAAATAATGGTATTGGAGCTAGCGGTTTAATTATTGATGGCACGGAGGAGCAAAAACAGTATTATCTCCCGCGTTTTGCTAAAGGGGAAATTATTGGCTCGTTTTGCCTGACTGAACCGGAATCTGGTTCTGATGCCGCATCTTTACGAACGACTGCATTAAAAGATGACGATTTTTATATCCTGAATGGTACCAAGCGTTTTATTACTAATGCTCCACATGCGGGTGCATTTACAGTCATGGCACGTACTAACTCTGAAATTAAAGGTGCAGGGGGCATTTCTGCATTCATTATTGATAGCAAGACACCCGGAATATCTCTAGGTAAACGTGACCAAAAAATGGGACAAAAAGGTGCTCATACCTGTGACGTCATCTTTGAAAACTGTCGTGTACCTGCCTCTGCCCTGATTGGAGGAGTAGAAGGGGTCGGTTTTAAAACAGCCATGAAAGTCCTCGATAAAGGACGTCTGCATATTGCTGCTTTAAGTGTAGGTGCTGCGGTACGCATGCTGGATGATGCACTGCGGTATGCCGTTGAACGTAAACAGTTCGGTCAGCCAATTGCCAGTTTCCAGTTAATCCAGGCCATGCTGGCAGATTCCAAGGCTGAAATCTATGCAGCCAAATGTATGGTACTCGATGCTGCACGTCGTCGTGACCAGGGTGAAAATATCAGTACGGAAGCTTCATGCTCAAAAATGTTCGCAACGGAAATGTGTGGCCGTGTTGCAGATCGCTGTGTACAGATTCATGGAGGAGCTGGCTATATCAGTGAATACAGTATTGAACGTTTCTATCGGGATGTACGCCTGTTTCGTCTTTATGAAGGAACCACACAGATTCAGCAAATTATTATTGCACGCAATATGATTCGTGAAATGACTCAATAAAACCTCAAGCGCTTTAAGGAAAATTAAAGCGCCCTTAATAGTAGGTAATGGATTATGTCTATAAACACAATAACTTCAAGCATTGGCCCGAATACCTGGAAAATTGCATTCTTATTTGCATTTTTAGCTTTACTGGTCGATGGCGCTGATTTAATGCTGCTTTCTTATAGCCTCAACAGTATTAAGGCAGATTTCGGACTGAGTACTGTTGAAGCTGGCATGCTGGGTAGTTTTACTTTAGCTGGTATGGCAATTGGCGGTATCTTTGGGGGCTGGGCCTGCGACCGCTTTGGCAGGGTCAGAATAGTTGTAATTTCAATTTTAACCTTTTCAATTTTGACCTGTGGCTTGGGCTTTACGCAAAGCTTTATGCAGTTTGGTATTCTACGTTTTTTTGCTTCATTAGGTCTAGGTTCTCTTTACATCGCCTGTAATACTTTAATGGCAGAATATGTTCCTACCCGATACCGCACTACTGTATTAGGTACCCTACAAGCTGGCTGGACAGTGGGCTATATTGTAGCAACTTTGCTAGCCGGCTGGATTATTCCTGATCATGGATGGCGCATGCTGTTTTATGTTGCAATTATTCCAATTGCTATCGCTATCTTTATGCACATTCTGGTTCCAGAACCGGAAGCATGGCAACAATCTCGCTTGAATAAAGCGATAAATAATCATCACCAGAAAAAAGAGTCAGCCTTTAAACTTATTTTCCAGGATAAATGTAACCGCAATATGTTTATACTCTGGGCACTTACTGCCGGCTTCCTTCAGTTTGGCTACTATGGCGTAAATAACTGGATGCCTTCTTATCTGGAAAGTGAACTTGGAATGAAGTTCAAAGAAATGACTGCTTATATGGTAGGAACTTATACTGCAATGATTCTAGGTAAAGTTCTTGCAGGTTATATGGCGGATAAACTGGGTCGCCGCTTTACCTATGCTTTTGGTGCTATAGGAACTGCTGTATTTCTACCATTAATTGTATTTTATAATTCACCAGAGAATATCCTGTACTTATTGATAATTTTCGGTTTTCTGTATGGCGTACCATATGGTGTAAATGCAACCTACATGACTGAAAGTTTTGCAACTGCAATTCGTGGTACAGCAATTGGAGGAGCATATAATGTCGGGCGTCTGGGCGCAGCGATTGCTCCTGCAACTATTGGTTATCTGGCTTCTGGTGGTTCAATTGGCTTAGGCTTTGTAGTCATGGGAGCAGCCTACTTTATCTGTGGAGTTATTCCAGCCCTCTTTATCAAAGAGAAACAATATGACCCCCAGAACTCTTGAGTTCTTTTCCCCAATAACTGGCCAAAAACCAGTTATTGGAATTTTTTATATAAAAATCCAAATCTAAAACATATATAGATTTAATAGTTTCTAAATATATTCAACTCAGCCTTTTAAAAGAGTTTTAGATACAGTTCTCTGCATTTATTTTTCCTGTTCACCTTTATAGTGAAAAGATAATTTATTTTAGCATCTCAGTATACGTGCTATTTAATAGAGAGTTGCCTTTTTACAAATAACAAATTAATATATCGCTAAGCGAAATGGTGTTTCTAATTATGGAAAATATAGAAAGAGAATCAATGGAGTTTGACGTAGTGATCGTTGGTGCAGGACCTGCAGGTCTTTCAGCTGCGATCCGCATCCGTCAACTGGCGATTGAAAACAACCTACCCGATCTTTCCGTTTGTGTCGTCGAAAAAGGTTCCGAAGTTGGTGCGCATATTCTTTCAGGTGCTGTACTTGAACCCCGGGCCATGAATGAACTCTTCCCCGACTGGAAAGAGCTCGGTGCTCCGCTTAATGTCCCGGTGACTGAAGACAGAACCTTTTTCCTGCTCTCTGACACCACCTCCAAAGAAGCACCGCACTGGATGGTGCCAAAAACCATGCATAATGATGGCAACTACGTCATCTCGCTGGGCAATGTCGTACGCTGGCTGGGTGCCAAGGCAGAGGAGCTGGAAGTCTCGATCTTCCCGGGCTTTGCTGCATCAGAAATCCTCTACCATGAAGATGGTTCGGTCCGCGGAATCCAGACCGGTGACATGGGCATTGGCAAAGATGGACAGCCAACCCATAACTTTATGCCGGGCTACGAGTTGCTGGCCAAATATACCCTGTTTGCCGAAGGCTGCCGTGGCCATTTAGGCAAGCGCCTGATCCAGAAATTTAACCTGGATAAAGATGCCGATCCGCAGCACTACGGCATCGGTATTAAAGAGCTATGGGAAATTGATCCTGCCAAGCACAAGCCGGGTCTGGTGATGCACGGTGCCGGCTGGCCGTTGTCAGAGACCGGTTCGTCTGGGGGCTGGTGGCTATACCATGCCGAAAATAACCAGGTGACGCTGGGCATGATTGTCGACCTGTCGTACAAGAATCCGCATATGTTCCCGTTTGCTGAAATGCAGCGCTGGAAGACTCATCCCCTGATCAGACAATACCTCGAAGGCGGCAAGCGGATTTCTTATGGCGCGCGCGCAGTCACCAAAGGTGGCCTGAACTCGTTGCCAAAGCTGACCTTCCCGGGCGGCTGCCTCATCGGTGATGATGCCGGTTTCCTGAACTTTGCCAAGATCAAGGGTTCACACACTGCCATGAAGTCCGGCATGCTCTGCGGTGAAGCGGTATTTGAAGCGATTGCCCGCGGTGTAGAAAAAGGTGGTGAAGTGGGCTATGCCCGTGCGGCTGAAGGCGAAGACTTCTTTGAAAAGGAACTGACCGCCTATACCGACAAGTTCAACCATAGCTGGCTGAAAGAAGAGCTGTACAGCTCCCGTAACTTTGGCCCGGCCATGCACAAGTTTGGCCAGTGGCTTGGCGGTGCATTTAACTTTATTGACCAGAATGTGTTTAAGGTTCCGTTTACCCTGCATGACCTGCTGCCCGACTTCAAGGCCCTGCAAACTGTAGAGGCAGAAAGCTTCAAGCCCAACTATCCAAAACCGGATGGCAAGCTGACCTTTGACCGTCTGTCTTCTGTCTTTGTATCCAATACGGTACATGAGGAAAACCAGCCGTCTCACCTCAAGCTGGCTGATGCGTCTATTCCGGTTGAGGTCAACCTGCCGAAATATGACGAGCCGGCACAGCGTTACTGTCCGGCCGGGGTTTACGAGATTGTTCAGGAAGAGACTGGACCGCGGTTCCAGATCAATGCAGCGAACTGTGTGCACTGCAAGACCTGTGATATCAAGGACCCTTCACAAAACATCACATGGGTAACACCGGAAGGTGGTGGTGGTCCTAACTACCCAAATATGTAGTAGCTATTTTAGCTCTTCATTTATTATTTTTTAGGTAAATAAGCCCTCTAGAGGGCTTATTTAAATTAAAGCATCTGCAAGGGCCTACTTACAGAGCTCTGCTTAACCAGCTATATCAGATTTTCAATCTTTATACTTTGTAGCTCTTTAATTTATGTTTAATGCTTAATTTAAAATTACCAACCAGCTTTTAGATTCTCTACAGTTTTCTCATTCTGAGTTATATGCTGTACCCGTGCAGAAAAATAAGATTTAAGTTATCTTTTAAATTAAATAAATTCATATACTTGATTTACTAAAAACTATTTTATTTAAATACAGCGCACAAGGGATGCGAATAGAACAAATTTTTCTGATTTATTATGCTTTAACTCTATATCGCCACGAGTAGTATTAAAAGTTATTTATACTGTCATTCTGATTGATATTTACTTATTCTATTTTCTATCATCTATAAAAGAAAAATGTCAGGGTTCAGTTATCTTCCTTTCTCTATTTACTGCTTACCTAAACAATAAGTATTAATTGCACTATGCAATGTGTAATGGCAGCTAAGTTATAAGTTCATAAGATGTAAACAAGCGTTTAGCCAGTATTTTATATCGTTTTTTACTTTTTTCTTTTATTTACTTTCTATAGTCTGGATAAATTTTAAAACTACAAGCAGCATAGTTACTACAATCATTCAATTTATAAAGGTAATAAGACTTTACTATAGCCGCTTTTTCTCAAAAAAATCGATAGTTTTAGTTTGGTTTATAAATTCGGTATCAAATTGTGCTTTTAATTTCTGTTAGCAGAAGCTCTACTTGACCTAATAAAAATAACTATTTTGGCACAGTGCTTTCACTATTAAATTTTATGATTAGTAACTGATTATTATACGCTTTTTAGGGAAAACTTTAAATTAATTTAGTGGCCTGATAAAATTTGATCTTTAAAATTAAAAACCCGCTCATTTGAGCGGGCGTGTATTCAATTGCGCTGATTACACAAGATTTGCCTATTTAACAGACATTTCTATAATAAGATAGATAATGTTTTATTTATATACCTAAAAATAAATAACAGATTTGAATCTATTTACCTTTTAAATCATTTAAATATATATTTAATATTAAAAAAGCTTATTAGATTTAGCCTGTTAGCTTAGATATAACTCATCTCAAGACTTCAATGGCCTATCATACTTTTCAGAATATGATCTTTATCAATAAAATGATGTTTTAAAGCTGCAAGTATGTGCCCGGCGACTAATAGACCTGCTCCCCAAGATAAATAGATATGTAAAGACTTTACTACTGCAAGTACCTCCTGATTTGGCTGAATAAGCGTCGGTAAATTGAATAAATACAATACAGGAGCAGGATGTCCAGCGGACCAGCTAAATAAACAGCCTGTAACAGGCAAAGCAATCAAGACAAGATATAAACCTAAATGTCCAGCATGAGCCGCTTTTTTCATCATGGGAGACATACTTGCTGGAAGTTCAGGTACGGGATGCGTATAGCGCCATAATATACGCATTACTAAAAGGAAAATAAGTATGGTCGCTATATTTTTATGAAGAGTAATAATATCGCCCTTAAAACCTCCATTAATTTCATAAGTTAAAAAATTTCCACTATAAAAACCTATAAGCCAAGCTGTAAGAAAAATAAATGCCATCACCCAATGCAGGATTTGTGCTGTACGGGTATAATAAACTGACGAATTCGCCATAAATATTCCTAAAGTTATTTTAAGCTCTTATAAAAAAATAGACAGAGAAGCATTTTTTCTGCCTATAGCCTGTTTTATTGAATTTTAATTATATTCTTGGCTGGATTAAACGAGAGCAAATAAAACACATCGTTTCGAAATTGAAATGCTTATCCTCTACATGAAGTTAAAATGACCAATGGTGAGATATTATTTATTATTCTAAATAATTATCTTTATTTAATTAAAATTAAATAGTACAAGCTAAGAATACCTGCTCCTATAATTATCCAACTCAAAATTACCAGCCATTGAAAGTGTTTCTATAAGTCTAGCGACTCATATGGAAATGCATGAAATAACCCAGCACTTCATAAAATGAATATCTTTAAACCTATACAGTAAACATTTCTAGAAAAAATCTTAGCCCAGTGTTCAACTGAGTATATGAGAATAATCAAAAGTAATAGATTGTTTATTCATTTAGAAAACCTATAAAATTCACTATAATTAGTTAACCAGTAATTTCCCAGCTCTGAACAAAAAATAAGCTATGAGTAAAGAAGTAATAAGAAAAGCAGGATCAAATGCAGAGGGCTGATCAGATATTTTTTAATTGAGAGGTCTAAAATGAAAATTTTAAACTTTTTATAAACTCATCTAAATTGATCATTTTATTTTTATAAAGTTTAGTGTTCCTTATCAAAAACAATAAAAATATCAATTCACCTGACTTACACTTTTAATGTGAAAAGATGCATAAGCTTACTTGAACATTAACTCTTTCACTTACAAGCTAATTCTGAACTTTCTATTTAAATTAATACTAGCGTTTACTCAGGATAAATTTATGAAAATTCTTATGGTTTTGACATCTCATAGTGCTTTAGGTAATACAGGTAAAAAAACTGGTTTCTGGTTAGAAGAATTTGCAGCTCCTTATTATGTCTTTAAAGA
Organism: Acinetobacter sp. FL; assembly: GCF_040744925.1. Classification (NCBI taxonomy): domain Bacteria; kingdom Pseudomonadati; phylum Pseudomonadota; class Gammaproteobacteria; order Moraxellales; family Moraxellaceae; genus Acinetobacter; species Acinetobacter sp. FL. Next base: position 1,584,551 of record NZ_CP160437.1, read on the forward strand.
TGCTGGAGCAGACATTACGCTTGCTTCACCAGCAGGCGGTCAACCTCCTTTAGACCCAAAAAGTGACGAGCCAGATGCACAAACTGAGGCCACTCAGCGTTTTAAAGCAGATCAGGAAGCACAACAGGCTCTGGCAAATTCACATATTTTGGCGGAAGTACAACCTGACCAGTTTGATGCAATCTTTTATCCAGGTGGTCATGGCCCACTCTGGGACCTGAGCAATGATCAGAATTCCTTAAATATTCTGCAGTATTTTGATGAGGCACAAAAACCAATGGCTTTAGTCTGTCATGCTCCAGCTGTGCTTAAAAATTTGACTTCAAATGGTCAAAGCTTTGTAAAAGGTAAAAAAGTGACAGGGTTTTCAAATAGTGAAGAAGATGCTGTAGGCTTAACTGAGGTCGTACCCTTCCTTATAGAAGATGAGTTTAAAGCTCAGGGTGCGTTATATGAAAAAGGTCCAGACTGGCAATCTTTTGTGCTGGTTGAGGGGCAACTCATTACTGGACAAAATCCGGGTAGTTCTGAAGAAGCCGCTGTAAAATTACTAGAGTTGTTAAAACTAGAAAAAGCTTAAAACAACTTAGGCTATTTAGATATCAAAATAATTCTAGCTGTTCAAGTATCAGCTAGAATTTATATTATTTAGTATCGAAATCAAAAAAGTTGTCATAGCTATTTTCTTAGATTAGCTTTATTAATAAGCAGGCTAAGCTTGAAAGAAACTGAGCAATTCTATATATAAATAATATTATTATTCAAATTCACTTAAAACTTTTTCTGCAAACCACCGTGGGACTTCCAGTAATTCTGGGTTAACACGAAGTTTTTCCGCATTTTCTACTTCTGCAATAAATGCAGCTTTTTGTCCATTTGAAGAATTATCAAAAATATAGGTGCGGTCTGAAGCTTCTATAGCCTGCATCAGCAGATCCATACTCCGGTAGTAACGCTCACGGATTTTAATTTCAGGCACTGGATGCCCACCTTGGCTTACGCGATATTCAACTCTGGCAATATTAATATCAGGGTCAATTGTTGAGACATAATAAAGATAAGTGCGAAAACCCTGTTTTTGAGCTTCACGCAAGAACTCGATCTTACTGATATGTGACATGACTGTTTCAAAAGTAAAGCTTACTTTGAGTTCAATAAACTTTAAACGTATGAAGTCGATAATACGGGCAGCCAAGTAAGAGTCCACCTCATCTGGCTGGAAGATAATATTTTCATCTGGCTCTATAATTGGAGAGGTACTAAGTAAGGGCCCGTTTTTACGCTTCTTGGTCTGTAAAAACTCAATAAGCTCTACTGCTTTTAAAGCTTGATGATAGCTTTTGAGATTACATCGACAGGTTTCTTTGAGCTCTTTTTCCAGTTCATCTGCATTTAAATAAGCCCCAATATAATGGGGCAATAAATATTCTTTAATCGTACTTTTACCGGAACCATTTGGACCGGCAAACATTCTGATTCTAGGTTGAGGCATATTTAAATAGCCGTTTCCTGTTTTTTACGACGTTTCATTACCTGACGCTGCTGCGGCTGTATAGACTGATATGCATGTCCAGTATCTTTTAGAAAAACTTTTTCACCATCTGGCAAGTGTTTAACCAGTTTATGCTGCTCTGTATAGACGACTTCAGAAGAAGCACATGCCTGTTCAAATGCATTTCGAAATGCCTGTACTGCAAGTTTAGGAATCATTGCTTCCTCATGCATGGACATATTCATCATTGTAAGTGCTGACATTGATTCACCTCTGCGCCAATCTGTACGCATTTAGTTCATCTTATCACAAAGCTGAATTTTGTCTATTTTTACAGCTCACCATTTTAAATCCTATCTATTTATAGATGAATCAGCTGTCGGTTATCCCCAATAATATTTAACCATGCTCGAGTGGCAGCTGACATACTGACAGTAGAGTCCCAAGCCATGCTTAAAGTCCAGTTTAAAGAAGGCTCTTGTAAAATAGATATATTAAATTTAGCAGGATCAAGCTTATTACAATAAAGCTCAGGTAATAACGCGACACCCATACCTGACTCGACCATCTTCGCAATAAAATCCCACTGGCTACTTTTACAGATTACATGAGGTACGAAACCTGCCTGATGTGCAGCTTCAGTAATCATATTATTTAAACTAAAACTGTCATCGTAAAAAAGGAAATCTTCGGTTTTAAGCTCTGCAAGACTGACTGTAGTCCTGCCCTTCCATATCGAGTTGCTCACGGAGAGTAAGCATAAGGAAGAATTAACCACCGGGATTGAATTAAATACCGGTTTCAATTCACCTAACAATATACCGACATCAACTGTTTTAGCTAAAATTGCCTGTTCTATACCATTTGCACCTACTTCTAGAAAATTCAGCTCAATTTCTGGATATTTTTGATGAAATAATGCAATAAGTGAGCTGAACAATACAGACCCTAAAGGCGGCAAGCCAAGAGTCAGTTTACCTTTCTGTAAAGATTGGATCTGCTGAATAGTATCAGTTATTTTTTTCTGTTCATCCAAAATAATTAAAGCATGCTGATAAATCTGCTCTCCAAGATACGTTAGTCTGATGTCACGTTTGCGGCCGGCTTTACCCTTCTTGAATAGCTCGCAGCCTAATTCGCTTTCAAGTTGGCCAATCGCTTTACTTACCGCAGGCTGAGTAAGAAAAAGCCGTTCAGCTGCCTGACTAAACCCTTGAGAACGCACAATTTCAACAAAGATTTTTAAAGCTTTAAACTCCATAAATAAATTATTCCAAATAGATATAATCATTTTTATATTATTCATAATTTAATATAAAAATTATATTTAAAATAGCGTAGGGCTTTTATTTTTTATTTAAATTATGGATACCATCATGCCGTTACGGTTTTTCTATTCCTTAAAATTACTCATCCAGGTTGGACTGTTATTTGTATTTTGGGGTATAGGATACTTGCTGCAAAAGTTATTAAATTTACCAATCTCTGCAGCGGTGCTCGGGCTGATAATTACTCTGCTAGCTCTAGCAAGTGGAGTATTTAAACTTGAATGGATTAAAAAAGGTTCGGATTTTATTTTAAATGAACTGGTCCTGTTCTTTATTCCCTGTGTTATTGGTGTGATGAATTATAAGACACTCTTGCTTAATCAGGGATGGCAGTTAATTGTAAGCGTCATATTAGGTACTATTTGCGTTATGATAGTTACCGCCTATAGTATTTACCTAGGCTTTAAATTTGAACATTATTTAAAAGCTAAAAGACAGGTACCAACTGATCATGCTGGAGAAAAAGCATGAGTACTACAGTTCTGGCTTATTTACTATTATTGCTGACCTTAGTCAGTTATTACTTTGCTAAAAGACTGTATCAGCAGTTTCCTTATTTACTATTATCTCCAGCTTTTTTTGTACCAATCGTACTGGTCACTGGAATGGTTTATTTTCATATTCCTTATGCAACCTATATGCAGGAGAGTCACTGGCTGGTATGGATGCTAGGCCCGGCCACTGTTGCTTTTGCCATACCGATTTATGAATACCGTAACATTATACGCGAACATTTATTTTCAATCAGTTTAGGGGTATTTGCAGGAATGTTAGCTGGTATTTTAAGTGCTTTCTATCTGGCAAGATTATTCAAGTTTGATGATGCTACCACTTATAGCTTAATGTCACGTTCTATTTCTACTCCGTTTGCCATGGAACTTACTGAACACGTAGGCGGTTCAGTAGAACTGGTCATTTTATTTACCATGATGACAGGCGTTGCAGGAATGCTGTGCGGTGATCTAGTTTTGATCGCATTAAAACTCAAGTCCCATTTTGCACATGGCGCGGCTTTAGGTAATGCTGCACATGGTTTTGGTACTACCAAGGCTTATATGCGTCACCGTGAAGAAGGTGTAGTTGCCAGTCTGACTATGGTTTTAGCTGGCGTATTTATGGTGCTCGCCGGACCCTTTCTAATTCGGCTTATTTTGCGCTTAACAGGTTAAACCAAAGCTGGCAGATAAAATACAGACAATGCACATGTTAATAAAATTGTAGTTTCACTTATTTCGATAGCTGCTCCTACAGTATCTCCAGTAATACCCCCGATACGCTGAATAAATTTAAATCTTAAATAAAGCAGAGTGACGATTCCGCTTGCAAGACCAATTGATCCGGCAAGACTTAAATAACATGAAAGAAAAGTAGTGATAATCAATATACTAAAAGCTATAGTGCGGGGTAAATATTCAGTTATAGCTGAACCCAAACCGGACTTACGCACATATGGAGTTGTCAAGAACAGAAACAATGGCGCTAAACGGCCCAAGAGTGGGATTAAAATAATCAAATCATATTGATACATTTCAATCAGCAAATATAAAGCAGCTAGCTTTAATAAACTGATTAATATCAGGCTTAACACTCCAATTGGACCACAATTTGGGTCTTTCATAATGTTTAAAGTTCGTTCTGGATCACCAAAACCACCAACCCAGGCATCAGCAGTATCTGCGAGTCCATCCAGATGTAAACCACCTGTGAGCCAAATCCATATAACCAGAATAAAAGTAGCTAGCACTAAACTGGGTAAGGCCTGTAAAAGCAAAGTCAAGGTAAAAAGCAGGCCACCGATCATTAACCCAACCAGTGGATAAAACAGTAAGGATTCCGCATTCTGCTTTAGGCTGGGCATCTGTTTTAATTTAATTGGAAAGACCGTCAAAAACTGTAAAGCAATCATTAAACGAATCATTTTTCAGATGCTTCCAGTGCATATGATTGGGGATTATGCGGGTTTAAGTACAAAGTATGGAGCTGCCCTAATTCAGCCGGTATTTTTAAAAGATGATCTGGTGACTGATCTGAAGCCATACATTTTATCAATTTAATTACGCCTCCATGACAAATAACCAGTACCTGTCGCCAGTTATTTTCTAACATTTGCTGATGAATAAGCTGGAAAGCCCGTTGAATACGATATTGAAATTCATGTAATGGCTCGGCTTCAGGCGGTGTATAAAATGAAGGTTTCTCCCAGAAACTGGTTAAGAGTTCAGGTTCACGTTGATAAATCTCTTCAGTACTGCATCCCTCCCATTGTCCAAAATTCATTTCTTTAAGGTCAGAATTGAGAATTAAGGGTAATTTCAGCTGTTGTGAGAGCTGTCTGGCAAAGTGTGAACAACGTATAAGTGTAGAGCTATAAATAGCCTGCCACTGAACCGGTTGTTGTAATTTTTCTAGAACTGCAAGCTGCATCTGTTGCCAACCTTCAGGTGTAAGTGCATCGTCAGTATAGCCACGTAAAGTATGTCCCAACTCAGTCTGACCATGGCGCAAAAGGTCTAGCTGTAACATCTAAACTTTTTCACCAATTACTGCTGCTTCGGCAAAAGTCGCCATTTGATTATGTAAAGCGCAAGCTAATTTAATTATACCTAAGGCAGCACCAGCACCGCTGGCTTCCCCCAACCGCAAGTTCAATTTTAAAAGTGGCTGGGCTTGAAGTTCAGCAAGTATACGCTGGTGGCCATACTCGGCAGACTGATGTCCAAATAGCATCCAATGCCGCACTGCTGAATTCAAACGTACAGCACATAATGCAGATACTGAGCTGATAAAACCATCAACTATTATAGGTAAGCCAAGTTGTGCACAGCGTATATAAGCTCCTGTCATCGCTGCAAGCTCTAAACCACCTACAGCACTAAGAATTTTAAAAGCGTCTGATCCTGCATAACTTTTATGTAGCTCAATAGCCTGATCAATAACCTGCTTTTTATGAGATAACTGCTCTTGCCGAATACCGGTCCCTACACCTGTTAATTTCTCTGCCGGTTCATTCAATAATAGACATGCTACAGCTGAAGCAGAACAAGTATTTCCAATCCCCATTTCCCCGGCAACAAAGAGTGAAGCTTGCTCTGCCACAGCCTTCTCTACACTTTTTGCACCAAGTTCCATTGCCTGTTTACACTGCTCTTCGGTCATGGCAGTTTGTGTGGTAAAGTTAGCAGTTCCTGGCGCAATACGGTGACGTTCAACGCCAGGATAATGATAAGGCTCCCCAACTGAACCGCAGTCAATTACTTTCAACTTGGCATTGTATTCTTTGGCAATAACGCTGATACACGCCCCACCTGTCATAAAATTTTGCAGCATTTGGCGGGTAACAGCTTGAGGATAAGCAGAAATATTCTCTTCCATCACTCCATGATCACCAGCAAAAATTGTAATCCATGGGTAGTTAATCTCTGGACGTTCATTCCCCTGCAGGGCTGCTAAACGGACAGCAACCTGCTCTAGCTCTCCAAGAGAACCAGACGGTTTAGTCAGTTGCGACTGGCGTAGTTCAGCCAGTATTTTTATTTCTGTATTTGGCTGCTTACAAGGTTTTAACCACCAGTTCATTATTTTTCCTCTTTGAGTATTATGGGGAATCCAGCTACACAGAACACTACTTTTTGTGCGATTTGTCCAATCTGCTGGTGCAAACGTCCAGATTCATCTATAAATTTACGGCTGATGTTCCCCATCGGCACCACACCAAGACCTGTTTCATTACTGACCAAAATAATCTCGGACTTCAGATTTGGTAAAATAGTTAACAGCTTTTGACACTGACTCATCTGCAGTTCTGAAGCATCCTGTAACAACAGATTACTCATCCACAGAGTCACGCAGTCAATCAGAATAAGTTGATTTTGAGCATCAATCTCTTGTAATTTTTCTGAAAGATATAAAGGCTCTTCAATTACTTGCCATTCTCGTGGCCGTGATTCCTGATGGTGCAAGATTCTCTCTTGCATTTCTTCATCAAGTGGCTGTGCAGTAGCAATATAAATAACATTTAACCCGCTCTCTAGAGCTATTTTTTCTGCCAGCCTGCTTTTACCTGAACGGGCGCCTCCTAAAATGAGCTGTAACATATATGACCTAACTTAAAAGTAGTATGAGGATGTAAAGGGCCTTGCAGAACTTTTGCCTGATAAGCTCCAAATATTAATTTAGATATATTTAAATTAAACTGATCTACTTTAAACTTCCTAATTCGATCCCATACTTGTTTTGCTGGAAAGGCATCACGATATAAACCTAATGTAATATGTGGATAATATTCTAAAGAAGCAATTTCTGGACAATTTAAATTTAAAGTTTGTCTTAACCGGCTAAGCCATTTTCCAGAATCTTCTATATCAATAAATAAAGCTGTTTCAAAACTATTTAATAGACCTGTTTTTAAACTGAATACAGGAGGTGAAAGTCTTTGTAACTGTCGTAATTGTTGTCGAAATTGCACTCCACTAAAATCATCATCATAAAGTGCTACTGAATCATTCATTTTAAAGCCGCATATAAACAGTGTAATATGAAACTGGCGTTGGTTAGGCTCAAGCAGCAAATCCCGAAAAGATTCACGAATATTTTTTAAATTGGCTACTACTTCTGGATCAGTAATCTCGATATACCAGAGTCCGTATTCTTGGCGGCCATGATGCCACTCGGGATAATCCCGTGTAATGGTAGGAACCGTATATAAACCAGACTTCAAAAACACGTTAGTTACACATCTATTACAACCCTGCTATTAAAGCATTTAATAATCAATTTTGCTTGGGTGAAATTTATGAAATAAGCTTTTCTCACTCACTATTTCAACAGTTTTTAAATATAAAATAAGAAAGTCACCATAATGTTCAAGTTAGCTCAGGCTGTGCATGTGAATCTTAATTCAAAAAGATTCCTCCGTTCTGTCTGCTATTATTTGATCAACTTATGTCTATAAAAAGGAATACGATTATCTCTGGTGATCCACACATACAAATCTTTAGTAAAGCTGCCGCACGACTTAATGATTTTTTGTTATATAGTTGAAACTACTAACTAAACAAAATTTGGTTGTTCAGGAAATGGTAGTGGATCCGCATCTTCTGCTGCTAAATCATCAACATCTACAAGGTCACAGCAGCAATCAACAACAGATAGTTTTGTTAACGATGAATCTGAGAACTACTACATTGAAGATTCAAAGACTGAAATTGTTGAGTTCAAGAATTTGTTACCTCCATACAATCAAGACAAGTCAAATCTATTCGGCATTGTTGTGCAAGCACTTTCTGATGCTTGTTCTTTTAAGGTATCCCATAAAATTAAAAAAAGAAAACTCTAAACGAAAAACAGTCAGCCGAAAAGCCAAACAATCTTGCAAGACTTAAATTTAGATGTTAGTTACTTACTTTGCAAAATAAAAGCAGCGACGTGATTAGTAAGTGTTACGATACAGCGGCTGAAGCTTCAAAATTTGAATTAGATAAGCCTGAGAACAAGAAGGATCCGTACTATAAACAAGCTGAATTTTCATACTTTCTCGTAAAATATAGAAGTGGGTATCCAGAATACAAAGAGAAAATACAAAAACTGATTGCTGATACTCAAGACCAAGAATTAAAGTCACAGTTGCAAATTGTATATGACAACGAAGTTGTTCAGTAAAAAAGAGCTCTGATTTCTCAAAGCTTTTTAATTTTTAGTTGATGAGAGCAAGTTCAGCTTCATGAGAGTACATACCTACTGAAACCGGCTTTTAACTCTCAAGCTGTTTGAGATTCACCTTTTTTACTTTAACCATAATAAAATCTATGAATCCGGTGGGCTATAATTCAACATTAAAACTACATCCTCAATGGCATCGATCAAGGGCCTCCCTGTTATTTTAATCAAGATACTGTGTTCGTTCAAATGAAAGTCAAAACGCCAGTGTTTGATAGATTTAAAGTGAAAAATTTTCAAATTTGATTTCTAAAATATTCAGAATCCGCTCAGTTTTTCTTGGTATTCAAGATATTTTTCAGTTACCTTAGGTAAAGACTTTGCACTTGATACCCTTTTTAATGGCTTCTTTTTAGTTAGAACTTTTTACTGGTCTATATTCATAACTCTCACCTATTAAAAAAACCCTTCGGAGGAAGTGATCTTCTAAATATAGTTTTTCTCATAGTTTCGAATTTTCTTTAAACTTGTATACTTATTACCGGTGCAATAAAATTTAGTTAAACTTATGATTTTATTAATATGGAAGTGTTAGTAATATTTATTATTGTATTAGGCTTATCCTTCTACTTTAGAAATCATCCTTCTGATGGTATTGGTCACTATATTTTATATATTCTGATCGCAACTATACTCACAATTATTTATCGTGCTTTAAGACATACAAGTTAATTTATTAGCTTTTTTAATATTTTATTTATTAAAGAAGTCGCCCTATAGCAGCTCTTCTTTAAAAAAACTAATCACTCGAAATATTTTTCAACTCGCGCTCTTACTGCTAGATCCACATCAACATCCAGATAGAAGCATTGCCTATATTTTTCAATAAGGTAATGAATAACTTTTTGCTTATCCGGTACTGTATGTTTTAACATTATTTGTGTATCCCGGGTAAAGGATTGTTTTCCTGTATGAACAAAAGAGTTAAGCTGCTTAAGATGATACTTTTTAAAATCACCTAAGATGCTGAATAACTAATTTAGCCAGCAGGTCAGCCTTAATGAGCTTTTCCAACATTTCACTAAGCATCGGGCAGGTATCATTTTCAAACTGCTCTTCAAACGTCCAGCTAAACTTTAATTTAGAGATCTGATAATTAGATGCAATAAATAATAACCAATAAGCTCTCACTACCGCTTCATACTGCGCCCTTAAAAGCACCATCGCTTGGATAGGCAACCCCATCGACAAAAGGCGATTCACACCGACTCCATGCTCGAAAGAGATATAAATACACTGCTCAACAAGTTCTAAGCGCGGCCCACAATTCAATACATCGCTTTTTATAATTTCATGTTGCAGCTCAGCGATCATTTCTAGAGAAGTTCAAAAAGTTCTTCAGATTTCATTTATCAATAGATAGTTTTTTCAAGATTAGTAATAATAATGATATAGCAGAAAAAAATTATCAGTGCACTATATTTACTCATTTCAAAACCTCCTAAACGAGGTCTTTAGCTATTCTTACAATTACAGGCCGTGTTATATTTCCCAAAAAATAGAGTTTAAAATGTCTAGTTTAGTTTCAATTATTTTGATGATTATTGCATATATTATTTATCGTTATTTCCTCAATAATCCAACCAATGGAATTGTTGAGTACTGTGCATATCTTTTTATAATTATACTTTTCGCAATTAGTACAGGTTCGTCTGATTTTCTTTTCAAGGTATTACGCTCCCATTGATTCAAGAAGCACTAAGCACTCTCACATTTTATAAACAACCGCACTAACTTTAGTCAATGCGGATTTTGATTCTTACCAACTTAAATAGCGCTATTCAACTTTTTTCCAGAAAGTGACATATAGCTTGAACTCAGATTTTATTAATAATGCACTAATGAAAAATGCAGCCCCAACAATTAGAAACATTACATCAATATTCAATAACCCCACCAATTCAAGGATAATTCCAAAAATGGACAGTGCATAAAAAATAACTACGCCTAATTTTTCTTTCATTTGCTTCACCAGGAGAAAATTTGCTTTCTGCAAATTTGAAGTAGCATATTTACATCAAAAACCCTACAAATGGAATAGACCAATAAGTCTATCCGATATATAAAGCGACTGGCCCTTATAGCCCTAAAAAGCTCATCGGACTTATAGAAGCTGCAACTGGTCTGGAGGCCAAAGAAGCTGTTATGGCCAAAAATGAACTGATTGCTCATGTAAGCATATGTATACTTAAAAATCAGGATGATGCAGCACGTAAGCAGCTATTTGAGGATAGCAAGGGGATTGAACTAACATCAACTCCGCCCCCTGGCTGTCTTTAGCTGCAAGATGGATCACATCTTTACCAATGTGAGTCTGTTTGAAATTGAAGCACTGCTGACTAACGCAAAATTTAAGGAGGCCATATGGGGAAATCAAGTCAAACTAAAATAAAAGAGGTCTCATAATGTGAACTGAATCTCAAAATAGTTGGCTTCAAGCCATCTTTAATGAGATGCAAGAATTTAAAAAAGCAATCAAGCATCAAAGTAAAAGACATATTGGTCGTGCAGAGTTCTCTAAATTATTAAATATAGGGCCCGAAATACTAAATGCACGAATCAGAGCAAGAAGATATAAAAACCCTTATAAAGATGGAAGGAAAAAGTTCTGGCTCTACTCTTATGTTCAATCTGTGATTCTTGATGTAGAATCAAATCATAAAGCCGCTTAATGCGGCTTTTGTCTTTTTTATATGATCTGCATAAGTGAGTAACAATGTGAGTTACACTTCAATATATCCTCGAATTAATAAGCTGAAATAATGTGATTATTCATCAATAATATCAGCAAATTTAGCACCCAAAACCTGCGCTAGGTCATTAGGTTTAATCCCTATATCCAGCCCTCTTTTCCCACCACTTACATACATACATTCAAGTTCTGTAGCACTAATAGAAATAACTGTTTTTAATCTTTTTTTCTGACCAACGGGACTAATCCCACCTACTAAATAACCAGTTAGGCGTTCGGCATCTTTAGGGTCTGCCATATGTAGTTTTTTAGCTCCTACTGCTGTAGCTATTTTCTTTAAGCTTAATTGATGGGCAACTGGTAAAACTGCGACATAATAATTTTTATCATCGGTGACTAATAATGTTTTAAATACTTCTTTAACTTTCAAGCCCAGTTTTTGTGCTGCTTCTAATCCAAAATTTTTAGTATGAGGATCATGCTCATATTCATGAATACTAAAATCAATTTTATTTACTTTTAATAGTCTACATGCAGGAGTCATTTTTTATTACCTTTAAATCAGTATATTTTATATTTTTATATTTAAAAATCCAGATTAGCTTAGGCTATTTTTAATATCTAATAATATATGAAAAATGTAGTAAAAAGTATAGGATGCTTGACTGTCTTTATACTGCATCCTAATATATTTTTCTATAAGTTTTTCTATAGTCGGTTATACATTTTGATTTTGATCAATTCTTCAAATGCGCAATCTTTTAATAAAAAAAAATTTCTTATAAAAAACTCAATTATAATTACGAGCATTGTAATTATTAGTGGCTGTTCCTCCTTGGGAGGTGGCTCAGTTGCTAAACGTTCAGCCAAGTTAGCTGTGGGCATACAAAAAGCTTATACGGTTGAAGCTGAAACAGCCAACCGGTTATCGCCTATTATTGTAGAAAGTGCAGATAAGTATGCAATTGATCCTTTACTTTTAGCAGCGATGATCCGTCAAGAGTCAAGCTATCGTAATTATGCAATCTCACCAGCTGGTGCAATTGGTTTGACACAGGTTATTCCAAGATACTGGCAACAAAGTTGCCCTGGTGACCTTTTTGAAGAATATAATAATATCAATTGCGGTAGCTATGTTCTAGCAAACTACAATCAGGCAGCTGGAAGCTGGAAAAAGGCACTTGCTTATTATAACGTAGGCCCAACAGGTTATAACTCCAGTTGGAAAACGCGCCGTCAAGGAAAAAAGTATGCGAAACAAGTAAAGCAACATCAGAAAAATCTGAAGCAGGCTCTATAAGAGAAGCTTAATCTATATTTAAGTAATCACTTAAACAGTTTTGATAATAATTATATATTTGAAAAGTATAGATGCTTTTTAGGGGATTAAGAAAATTGATAAAGCGAATATTAGCTGCATACTCTTATTTATATAAATTATGTTATTCCGAATAATCGTGTTATTGCTTATCTATAGAAAAAATATCAACTTCGATAATACAAAAATTTGAATTCTTTTTAAGCCTTATTAAGGCTCTTGCATTTCATCATATATACAAATCAACATCTAGCAGCATCGCGATGGCTAACTTCCCCTCTATTCCAGAATCAAAGCATAAAAAAAGCCCCCTCATATGAGGGGGCTTTTTAGAATAATGAGCTGGCGATGACTTACTCTCACATGGGTAACCCCACACTACCATCAGCGCTAAGAGGTTTCACTTCTGAGTTCGGGAAGGGATCAGGTGGTTCACTCTTGCTATGGTCGCCAGCACAACTGTTGATGGACTTGTTCGGGTCTGATTTAACTGCGGTGCAGTATATGCCGTACTTTGGTCCAAATGAGTTATTAACAGAGGGCAGATCTGGGTCTGAATTGTATGTTCCAGCATCAGGCTGAATCAAGGGATATTGCATATTTATGAATCGATTGATGCTTTGTATACAACTGTTTGGGTGTTGTATAGTCAAGCCTCACGAGCAATTAGTATTGGTCAGCTTCACATATCACTATGCTTCCACATCCAACCTATCAACGTCCTGGTCTTGAACGGCTCTTTAGGTGACATAAAGTCACGGGGAAATCTTATCTTGAGGTAGGCTTCCCGCTTAGATGCTTTCAGCGGTTATCCCTTCCGAACATAGCTACCCGGCGATGCGACTGGCGTCACAACCGGTACACCAGAGGTTCGTCCACTCTGGTCCTCTCGTACTAGGAGCAGATCCTCTCAAATTTCCAGCGCCCACGGTAGATAGGGACCGAACTGTCTCACGACGTTCTAAACCCAGCTCGCGTACCTCTTTAAATGGCGAACAGCCATACCCTTGGGACCTGCTTCAGCCCCAGGATGAGATGAGCCGACATCGAGGTGCCAAACACCGCCGTCGATATGAACTCTTGGGCGGTATCAGCCTGTTATCCCCAGAGTACCTTTTATCCGTTGAGCGATGGCCCTTCCATACAGAACCACCGGATCACTAAGACCTACTTTCGTACCTGCTCGACTTGTGGGTCTCGCAGTTAAGCGCGCTTTTGCCTTTATACTCTACGCGTGATTTCCGACCACGCTGAGCGCACCTTCGTACTCCTCCGTTACTCTTTAGGAGGAGACCGCCCCAGTCAAACTACCCACCAGACACGGTCCTCGACCCAGATTATGGGTCAGAGTTAGAACCTCAACATTACCAGGGTGGTATTTCAAGGATGGCTCCATAGGAACTGGCGTCCCTACTTCAAAGCCTCCCACCTATCCTACACAAGTAAGGTCAAAGTTCAGTGTCAAGCTGCAGTAAAGGTTCACGGGGTCTTTCCGTCTAGCCGCGGGTACACTGCATCTTCACAGCGATTTCGATTTCACTGAGCCTCTGCTGGAGACAGCGCCGCCATCATTATGCCATTCGTGCAGGTCGGAACTTACCCGACAAGGAATTTCGCTACCTTAGGACCGTTATAGTTACGGCCGCCGTTTACTGGGGCTTCGATCAAGAGCTTCGCTTACGCTAACCCCATCAATTAACCTTCCAGCACCGGGCAGGCATCACACCCTATACGTCCACTTTCGTGTTTGCAGAGTGCTATGTTTTTAATAAACAGTTGCAGCGGCCTGGTTTCTGCGGCTGCCGACAGCTCAAGGAGCAAGTCCTATCACCATCAGCAGCGTACCTTCTCCCGAAGTTACGGTACCATTTTGCCTAGTTCCTTCAGCAGAGTTCTCTCAAGCGCCTTGGTCTACTCGACCTGACCACCTGTGTCGGTTTCGGGTACGATTCCTGTGTAACTGAAGCTTAGAGACTTTTCTTGGAAGTATGGTATCGGCCACTTCGCCAGTAAACTGGCTTGCTATCGACTCTCAGCATAGAGCACCCCGGATTTGCCTAAGATGCATGCCTACTGTCTTCCACCTGGACAACCAACGCCAGGCTGACCTAACCTTCTCCGTCCTCTCATCGCATTACACAGAAGTATTGGAATATTAACCAATTTCCCATCGACTACGCCTTTCGGCCTCGCCTTAGGGGTCGACTCACCCAGCCCCGATTAACGTTGGACTGGAACCCTTGGTCTTTCGGCGAACGGGTTTTTCACCCGTTTTGTCGTTACTCACGTCAGCATTCGCACTTCTGATACCTCCAGCAGACTTCTCAATCCACCTTCATCGGCTTACAGAACGCTCCCCTACCACGCACATAAATGTGCATCCGCAGCTTCGGCACATAGTTTTAGCCCCGTTACATCTTCCGCGCAGGCCGACTCGACTAGTGAGCTATTACGCTTTCTTTAAAGGGTGGCTGCTTCTAAGCCAACCTCCTAGCTGTCTATGCCTTCCCACATCGTTTCCCACTTAACTATGATTTTGGGGCCTTAGCTGGCGGTCTGGATTGTTTTCCTCTTGACTACGGACGTTAGCACCCGCAGTCTGTCTCCCGGATAGTACTCATTGGTATTCGGAGTTTGCATCGGTTTGGTAAGTCGGGATGACCCCCTAGCCGAAACAGTGCTCTACCCCCAATGGTATTCGTCCGAGGCGCTACCTAAATAGCTTTCGGGGAGAACCAGCTATCACCGAGTTTGATTAGCCTTTCACCCCTATCCACAAGTCATCCCCCGGCTTTTCAACGACGGTGGGTTCGGTCCTCCAGTTAGTGTTACCCAACCTTCAACCTGCTCATGGATAGATCACCCGGTTTCGGGTCTATACCCAGCGACTAGACGCCCTATTAAGACTCGATTTCTCTACGGCTCCCCTATTCGGTTAACCTCGCCACTGAATATAAGTCGCTGACCCATTATACAAAAGGTACGCAGTCACACCACGAAGGTGCTCCCACTGCTTGTATGCATGCGGTTTCAGGATCTATTTCACTCCCCTCACAGGGGTTCTTTTCGCCTTTCCCTCACGGTACTGGTTCACTATCGGTCAGTCAGGAGTATTTAGCCTTGGAGGATGGTCCCCCCATATTCAGACAAGGTTTCACGTGCCTCGCCCTACTCGTCATCATTATGTGTGCCCTTTCGTGTACGGGACTATCACCCTCTACGGTTGCACTTCCCAGAGCATTCCTCTAAAACACACATAACTTAATGGGCTGATCCCCGTTCGCTCGCCGCTACTGAGGGAATCTCAATTGATTTCTTTTCCTGAGGGTACTGAGATGTTTCACTTCCCCTCGTTCGCCTTGCATGACTATGTATTCATCATGCAATACCTACCTTATGGTAAGTGGGTTTCCCCATTCAGACATCTCCGGATCACAGGATATTTGCCGCCTCCCCGAAGCTTTTCGCAGGCTATCACGTCTTTCATCGCCTCTGACTGCCAAGGCATCCACCACATGCACTTAATTACTTGACTATACAACCCCAAACAGTCGACGTTACCTACAAGGAGCAACTTCAACATTACAGTTTAGAGCACTGTGCATTTAAGCACTGTACAGCTTCAATCTAAATTCATATACCAAAACGCTTGATTCAGTTAATTTGCTAGTTCTCAGTTCAATCTACGTTAGTCAACAGGTTGCCCTGTAACGTCTATTGAATGAGTTGAACAATTTATTTCAGACTCAAATTTGCCAATCTGTTAATGATTCACTGCATCCTCGTCGGATTGCAGTCAACTGTGATAAATCACAGAAGTTAATAAGATGTGCTTTACGCTAAGTTCTCATTAAATTCTGTAATCTCTAGCTTCGAATCAAATCATGTTTGATTCGTGGTGGAGACTAGGAGAGTCGAACTCCTGACCTCCTGCGTGCAAAGCAGGCGCTCTACCAACTAAGCTAAGTCCCCAGCTTATCAATAAGTCAACATATCTGTTTTTCTGCATTACTGCTTTCGTCAGTAGTGGTGGGTCTGACAAGACTTGAACTTGTGACCCCACGCTTATCAAGCGTGTGCTCTAACCAACTGAGCTACAGACCCTCAGATACATCGTCATGAAGAACAACTTGTTGTGGATTCTTACCAATCGTCAATCTTTCGTTAAGGAGGTGATCCAGCCGCAGGTTCCCCTACGGCTACCTTGTTACGACTTCACCCCAGTCATCGGCCACACCGTGGTAAGCGTCCTCCTTGCGGTTAGACTACCTACTTCTGGTGCAACAAACTCCCATGGTGTGACGGGCGGTGTGTACAAGGCCCGGGAACGTATTCACCGCGGCATTCTGATCCGCGATTACTAGCGATTCCGACTTCATGGAGTCGAGTTGCAGACTCCAATCCGGACTACGATCGGCTTTTTGAGATTAGCATCACATCGCTGTGTAGCAACCCTTTGTACCGACCATTGTAGCACGTGTGTAGCCCTGGCCGTAAGGGCCATGATGACTTGACGTCGTCCCCGCCTTCCTCCAGTTTGTCACTGGCAGTATCCTTAAAGTTCCCACCCGAAGTGCTGGCAAATAAGGAAAAGGGTTGCGCTCGTTGCGGGACTTAACCCAACATCTCACGACACGAGCTGACGACAGCCATGCAGCACCTGTATCAGAGTTCCCGAAGGCACCAATCCATCTCTGGAAAGTTCTCTGTATGTCAAGGCCAGGTAAGGTTCTTCGCGTTGCATCGAATTAAACCACATGCTCCACCGCTTGTGCGGGCCCCCGTCAATTCATTTGAGTTTTAGTCTTGCGACCGTACTCCCCAGGCGGTCTACTTATCGCGTTAGCTGCGCCACTAAAGCCTCAAGGGCCCCAACGGCTAGTAGACATCGTTTACGGCATGGACTACCAGGGTATCTAATCCTGTTTGCTCCCCATGCTTTCGTACCTCAGCGTCAGTATTAGGCCAGATGGCTGCCTTCGCCATCGGTATTCCTCCAGATCTCTACGCATTTCACCGCTACACCTGGAATTCTACCATCCTCTCCCATACTCTAGCCAACCAGTATCGAATGCAATTCCCAAGTTAAGCTCGGGGATTTCACATTTGACTTAATTGGCCGCCTACGCACGCTTTACGCCCAGTAAATCCGATTAACGCTCGCACCCTCTGTATTACCGCGGCTGCTGGCACAGAGTTAGCCGGTGCTTATTCTGCGAGTAACGTCCACTATCCTAAAGTATTAATCCAGGTAGCCTCCTCCTCGCTTAAAGTGCTTTACAACCAAAAGGCCTTCTTCACACACGCGGCATGGCTGGATCAGGGTTCCCCCCATTGTCCAATATTCCCCACTGCTGCCTCCCGTAGGAGTCTGGGCCGTGTCTCAGTCCCAGTGTGGCGGATCATCCTCTCAGACCCGCTACAGATCGTCGCCTTGGTAGGCCTTTACCCTACCAACTAGCTAATCCGACTTAGGCTCATCTATTAGCGCAAGGCCCGAAGGTCCCCTGCTTTCTCCCGTAGGACGTATGCGGTATTAGCGCTCCTTTCGGAACGTTGTCCCCCACTAATAGGCAGATTCCTAAGCATTACTCACCCGTCCGCCGCTGAATCCGGTAGCAAGCTACCTTCATCCGCTCGACTTGCATGTGTTAAGCCTGCCGCCAGCGTTCAATCTGAGCCATGATCAAACTCTTCAGTTAAAATCATTTGTACCTTATTTATAGACAAGGTACCAATTCTGGCTCATTAATCTTCTGACTAAAAATTTACTCAAATAAACTTCGAGAAATTTCTACCATTCAATCAATGAAAATTATTTCGATCGATCAACCAGTAAAAATCCACACAAGTTGTTCTTCATATTCTCTTAATGATCTTTCTGCTCTTCGTCAGAGGCAGAATTAACGCAAATAAGAACCACCACCTTCACCCTTTAGTGAAGATCTTTGTCTTAATCGCGTCGGGATGCAGCGTATTCTATACAGTTTTTAAAACCTTGCAACCCCTATTTCATCACCCTCTTAACGAGTGTCTATTTTTTAAACTAAAAAGTAATTTTAAACTTTTAAATCTAACTCACCTTAAATAGCTCTTAACCAGATTTCTTTCAACTCAAAATAAAGTAGCAATCAATTTAGTGAGTAGTGACCGTTTCCTTATTATTAAAAAACTATTTTCTTAATTTCTTACTTAATTATAGCTAATAGTCATTAGGAAATAGCTTTTTACAGCTGATTTTTGTCATAGTTTTACATTTCTCTCTCGCCAATATACATGAAAGTATGTAGCCGCCTTATGCTTTTATATAGGATCTTTTAATTGTTATGAGTATTTAATTTTTTATCTCCTTTATCGCCTGAGTTTTATTCTATGGATATACCAGTAGCTTTTGTATAAGTGTTGACTTACACATATCTAGTATATTGGTTATTTATTAGTTTTGACTTCCTTACTTACAGGATACTGTTAACCCAAACTAAATAATTAATAAATTTTATTTTTAATCCCAAGTTTTTTAATCTACTTTAATTTATAAATACAACTGTTTTAATCTGATTTAATTATTGATTAAACCAAATTAGTCGGAATTATAAAATTCTTAATCTAACCATTTTAGTAAACTTTATTTCTATTAAAAAAAAATTATTTTTTATTTTCAAGTTATTGATTTATAATTATTTAATAATATATTTTTATTTTAATTGTTTTAAGTATTTATTTTTTGTTTTTATTTGGTTAATAATATAAACAGGTATTTAAATAGGCTTATTTCTATGAGCTTAACTCCCAAAAATTTTAACCAGCGTATAGTTAGAGAAATTACACTCATTTTAATAATCAAGGTTGTAATTTTAATTACTATTAAGAATATCTGGTTCGATTCTCCAACAATTCCCAAGAACTTTGACACTCAAGTTGCCGAGCATATTGCCGGTACTCCCTCTCAATTTAAGGAGACACGTTGATGATTTCAGAAAGCGTGGTCGATCTCTCGCGGTTTCAGTTTGCCATGACCGCGTTGTATCACTTTATATTTGTACCTCTTACTCTTGGTTTAGCTTTTATTCTTGCCATTATGGAAACCACCTATGTGATTTCTGGCAAAGAAATTTATAAGGATATGACCAAATTCTGGGGAAAACTTTTTGGTATTAACTTTGCCTTAGGTGTAACGACAGGCTTAACCATGGAGTTCCAGTTTGGTACAAACTGGGCGTACTATTCACATTATGTCGGTGATATTTTTGGTGCGCCACTTGCTATTGAAGGTCTGATGGCGTTTTTTCTTGAATCGACGTTTATCGGTCTGTTTTTCTTCGGCTGGGACCGACTTTCCAAAGTTCAGCATTTGAGCGTGACCTGGCTGGTGGCGCTCGGTTCCAACATGTCGGCACTTTGGATTTTAGTCGCCAATGGCTGGATGCAGAACCCGGTAGGCGCAGCGTTCAACTTTGAAACCATGCGTATGGAGCTGGTTGATTTCGGCGCACTAATTTTCAACCCCGTAGCCCAGGTTAAGTTTGTTCATACCGTATCGTCAGGTTATGTGACTGGTGCCGTTTTCGTTTTAGCCATTTCAAGCTACTACTTGCTCAAAAAACGTGATCTGCCTTTTGCACGGCGCTCTTTCGCCATCGCTGCAATCTTTGGTCTTGCCTCAACACTTTCAGTGATTCTGCTTGGCGATGAGTCAGGTTATGAACTTGGCGATGTACAAAAAACCAAATTAGCTGCAATTGAAGCAGAATGGGAAACTCATCCGGCACCTGCTCCATTTACACTATTTGGTATTCCAAATCAGGAAGAAGAGCGTACTGACTATGCCATCAAAATTCCATATGTGATGGGTATTATTGCAACACGTTCTCTTGATAAAGAAGTAACAGGTCTGAAGGATCTTATGGTTCAACATGAGCTTCGTATCCGTAATGGTATGACTGCATATGCCGAACTTGAAAAACTTCGTGCAGGTGACCGTTCTCCAGAACTTATGGCTTCATTCACAGAAAACCAGAAAGACTTGGGTTATGGACTGCTTCTGAAAAAATATTCACCCAATATTGTAGATGCTTCTGAAGAGCACATCAAAGCAGCAACCAAGGATACCATTCCCAACGTTACTGCCCTGTTCTTCTCGTTCCGTGCCATGGTTGCATCAGGTTTCCTCATGCTACTTCTATTTATTCTTGCAACTTATGCAGTGGCTAAACGCAATGCAGAAAACAAACCTTGGTTGCTTAAATTTGCTCTTTACGGCCTGCCATTGCCTTGGATTGCTACACAAACTGGCTGGTATGTGGCTGAAGGTGGCCGTCAACCATGGACAATTGGTGAAGTTCTACCTACACACCTCTCTGCTTCAAGCTTAAGCACTGGAGACATATGGGGTTCAATCCTGGCACTTGCAGCATTCTATACCGTACTTTTAATTATCGAAATGTACTTGATGATTAAATTTGCTCGCTTAGGCCCAAGTTCTTTACATACTGGCAAATACTATTTTGAAAAATCAAATGCCGAGCAAGATGATATTGTTCTTCCACAACACGCATCTGGAGAGGTCCAATCATGATTGAATACGAACTCCTCAAAATAATCTGGTGGGTTTTGGTTGGTGTGCTGCTGATTGGCTTTGCCCTCACCGATGGCTTTGATATGGGCTCCATGGCAATTATGCCATTTGTAGGCAAAAATGATGAAGAACGTCGTGCAGCAATCAATACCATTGCTCCTCACTGGGACGGCAATCAGGTCTGGTTCATTACAGCTGGCGGTGCACTCTTTGCTGCATGGCCAATGGTATATGCAACAGCCTTCTCCGGCATGTACTGGGCATTATTACTCGTACTGTTCGCTCTTTTCTTAAGACCTGTTGGTTTTGACTATCGCTCTAAACTTGAGAATAAAAAATGGCGTAACTCTTGGGACTGGGGTTTGGCTGTTGGTGGTGCAGTTCCTGCTTTAGTTTTCGGTGTTGCCTTCGGTAATATGTTTCTGGGCGTACCATTTACTTTAGATGAAACCGTACGTTCAACTTATACTGGTAGCTTCTTTGCACTACTTAACCCATTTGCACTGGTTTGCGGTATCGTCAGCTTATCTATGCTAAGTGCGCATGGCGGTGCCTGGTTAATGCTTCGTACCGATGGCGACTTGCATGCACGCTCTGCTAAAGCAACTCAATTGATGGGCGTGGTATTCTTAGTCTGCTTCTTGGGCGCTGGAGCATGGTTATATTTCGGTAATATTGAAGGCTATACTTTAGCTCAACCATTTAACACTAACGCTGTAGCAAATCCTCTTGCCAAAGAAGTAATTACCAATAGCAACCATGGCTGGATGAATAACTACTCAACTTATCCAATCACCATGATGGCACCGATCATGGCAATTCTGGGAAGCCTGATTGTGATTGCAGCTGCTGCGAAAGCCAAAGCCGGTTTAAGCTTCCTGGGCACATCTTTGATGGTGATTGGTGCAATTTTAACAGCTGGTTTTGCGTTGTTCCCATTCCTTATGCCTTCAAGCATCAACCCTGTCGCTAGCTTGACCATGTGGGATGCCGTATCAAGTAAAAATACACTCACTGTAATGACTGTTGCAGCCTGTATTTTTGTTCCAATTATTTTGTGTTACACCACCTGGTGTTATTACAAAATGTGGGGCGTGATTACCAACAAACACATCAAAGCCAATTCACACAGCTTGTACTAAGTTTTATCAGGAGAATGCTTATGTGGTATTTCGCGTGGATTTTAGGAATCTTGATGGCCTGTTTTGCAGGTGTGCTCAGCGCGCTCTATATCGAACATCATCAAAATCTGGATGAGGAGTAATAGCATGGCTGTAGTAATGACAACATCAATGAGGCTTACCGTTCATCGTTTGATTATGGCTGTTTCTTTCCTGTTGGCATTGCCACTTGCAGCCATTATGCTGATCCATCCTGCACTTATGCTGGATCAGCATGGTCAGTATAACCATCGTATGATCATGCTGATTATGCTAGGAATTTCAGGGGGGTTTATTTATGGCGTAGGGTTTGTGCCTCGTTTCTGGTTATGGAAATGGTTGTTTAGCCCAGTTATCGCTTGGCCCCTTATGCTACTAGGCTATTATATCTGGCTGCTTCAGTAGTAAATTCTTATTTTAAAAAGGCCTCATCTTGAGGTCTTTTTTATTGCGCCTGTTCGGCTATCCAATTCATAAAACTTTGCCGCTCTGCTTTAGAAGCTTTTTTCCAGAGTTCAATTAACTGCTGATCTGTTTGAATGTTTCTACTGGTCATAGCAGTTTTTGCTGTACTTGCTGTTGAACTTGAAGCGGTATAAGTAGGCTCAGGCTGATGAACTGATGGCTTTATCTGCTTTTGGGTCAAATCAAAACTGCGCCCTAGCAAACCGCTACCTAACCAAGGTTTAGCTTCAGTATTTGCACCGGTCTGTTGCACAACCAGTTCATTTTTGCTGTTATATAAAGCCACTGTTGGCTGAGCTGCATATATTTTTGCTGCTTCAAAAGACTGAGGTGGATTTACCAGTGCCAAAGTATAAGTTTCACTATCTTTTAGATCTGGTGTCTGAACGGTTACCACACCTGATTTCAGTATGTCATGTTCGCCATTTAAATGTTGAAAGAACTGCCTATAGCGTATACTTAAACTTGCCTTGCCTGCATCAATTTTATACGTACTTTCTTGTGAACGTAGAAAGTTATTTTTTACTTCCTGATCATTTACTGCCAATACATCAATAACTTCTGGCGCTGCAATAGTTACTGCAGCATATGCGACATTTCCTAGTGAAAATATTAAAGCTGCAATGGACAACCTTGAAAGCATAATAGGTACTCTACATGTTATATCTAAATTCTAGCTGCACTATGCTATGCATTTATGACTATTTTATGACATCTTGAACCTTAGATTTTAATTTTGATTAAATTATTAAATGCTAAGTTTTTCTTTTAATTTATTAAGAATGATCTATATGTTTAAAATAAAAAAAGAGTACCTACAAGTACTCTTTTTCAATTTTAGAAAGTTTAGTTAAATGTCTTAAAGCGTGCTGTGTCATCCATAAAAGTTTTTTCACCTGCCGGAGCCTCAATTGAACCAAATACCAGTTGAGCGCGTAATTTCCAGCTTGCCGGAATACCAAAAGTTTGGGCGACTTCTTCATCTACAATTGGATTATAATGCTGTAGTGAAGCTCCAATACCCTGTTCAGATAAAGCCGTCCAGACAGCAAACTGCGCAATTGCAGTAGAATGTTCTGACCACACTGGAAAATTATCTGCATAGGCGGCAAATTGTTCCTGCAAGCCTTTAACTACATCCTGATCTTCATAAAATAAAACTGTGCCATAACCTGCTGCAAAACTGCTGATTTTCCCATCAGTTGCTGCAAATGCTTCAGCCGGTACGATTTTACGTAAAGTCTCGCGTACAATTTCCCAGAATTTGGTATGAGATTCGCCAAACAGAATCGCAGCACGGGAAGACTGTGAGTTGAATGAAGATGGACTGTGCTTGATTGCCTCACGAATTGTTTCTTCGATTTTTGCCTGGTTTACGTTGACATTATTACCAATTGCATAAATTGTACGACGATTTTTAACGTGATTCATAAATGACATAATTTTAGTCCTTTCTGTACTTTAAAGACAGATAATCTGTTGTTTGTTAAAATCAGTTTATAAGAATCTAGGAATAACGTCAGCCTTAAATCAATAACATAGTGTTTTATTTTTGGAACAATACTTTAAAAATTTCTTAAATTTCTTTATTTCTGACTCTAAAATAAAGCAGATTTATTATTTTATACTTTAAAAAATGAAGAACTCCGCATTTAGCGGAGTTCTTTAAGATATAAGCCAGATCACTTATCAGTTTCAAATAAAGCAGCAACAAAAGCTTTGGCAGAGAATGGACGCAAGTCATCAATTTTTTCGCCTACCCCGATAAATCGGATTGGTACATGAGTACGACTTGCAATATTAAACAGCACACCACCTTTAGCAGTACCATCAAGTTTGGTAATAGTTAAACCGGTTAAACCAACAGCTTCATCAAACATTTGCACCTGATTAATAGCATTCTGGCCTGTACCAGCATCAACAACCAGCATAATTTCATGTGGAGCTGTCGCATCAATTTTCTGCATAACACGCTTAACTTTTTTAAGCTCTTCCATCAAATTACTTTTATTGTGCAAACGTCCTGCAGTATCGGCGATTAGCACATCAATTCCTTTAGCACGAGCACTTTCGAAAGCATCAAAAATAACTGATGCACTATCGGCACCGTGTCCCTGCGCAACCACCTGAACATCATTACGCTCCCCCCAGATTTGCAACTGTTCAGTTGCAGCCGCACGGAAAGTATCGCCCGCAGCCAGCATAACTTTCTTGCCTTCTCCCTGTAAGCGCTTAGCCAGCTTACCAATCGTGGTGGTTTTACCTACACCATTTACACCTACCACTAAAATCACATAAGGATTTTTATTCGGGTCAATATGTAAGGGTTTAACACGCGGCGCAAGCAAGGCAACCAGTTCTTCTTGTAAAGCTTTATAAAGTGAATGTGAGTAAATCAAATCACCCCGAGCAGTCCGCTCAGTCAAATTATTAATAATTGTCTTGGTTGCTTCTACACCAATATCGGCAACCAGTAATTGCTCTTCAACCTCTTCAAGCAACTCATCATCAATTTCCTTACCCCCGATCAGGATATTGACCATTCCATCTGCCAAGTTCTTACGGGTTTTAGTCAGCCCCTGTTTCATCCGGCTAAAAAAACTGCCTTTAGATTTCTCTTCATCTGCCTCTACACTCTGAATACTGGCAGTGACAGGTTGTTCTTGTTTTGGAGTATCAATAATGGGAACGTCAACAGCAGGTAAGCTAGGTAAAGTGACATCGTCATCCCCGATATCAGAATCAATCAAGAATTTATTTTGCACATTAGATTGCTGTTGCATGCCGATTCCTTGAAAAGCATCGCGTTAAAAAAGAAAGAGTTTAGCATAGATTCCTGACCGCGCATGATGCTTAGGCTAAGTCTCAACCAAAACTCAACAACTATGGCTTGCGTTAAAGCCCTGTTTTTTGAACAATAGAACAAAATTATACATACTTGACCGGAAATAATAGTGTCTCAAGTTACACGACAGTTCAAAAAACATCTTAAATCTATCTCTCCTTTTCTTTTTATATCTTTAAGCATTATGGCTGGTACAGTGGTGATATCTACAACCCTACAGGCTCAAACCACGACTGAACTTTCCAGAACAACTGTAGAAACCTCATTAAGCAACGGTTTAAAAGTTATTATTCGAGAGGACCATCGTTCACCTGTAGTAATGACCCAAATCTGGTATGGGGTCGGCAGTAGTGATGAGTCTGGTAATCTGCTAGGTATATCACATGCTTTAGAACATATGATGTTTAAGGGAACAACCAAAGTACCTCATAATGAGTTTACCCGTTTAAGCCGCATTTATGGCGGTAGTGTTAATGCCTCAACCTTTACCAATTATACCAACTATTATCAGCTTTATCCGAAAAGCTATTTACCACTCGCACTGGAACTTGAAGCTGACCGTATGACTAACCTGGTGCTTAAACAGGAAGACTTTGAGCCAGAAATTAAAGTCATCATGGAAGAGCGCCGGTTACGTACTGATGATAATCCACGAACTTTGGCTTTTGAACGATTTAAATGGATTACCTATCCTACAAGTCATTATCGCCAGCCCGTAATTGGCTATATGAAAAATCTGCAGAATATTCAGTTAAATGACCTGAAGAACTGGTATCACAACTGGTATACCCCTAACAATGCTATTTTAATTATAGTGGGCGATGTAAATGTGGAAGCAACTTTAAAGCAGGTAGAAAAATATTTTGGGTCAATTCCTGCACGTAAAACACCAGAACGTAATGATGTCATCGAATTTGACCGCCCAGGTTATCGACATATGGAGCTTTCTCTTCCGGTCCAAATTAATAACCTGTATATGGCTTGGAATGTCCGTTCATTAAAAACTGCCAAAAATCCTCAGGATGCCTATGCCCTTACCATTATTCAGTCCCTACTTGATGGCAGTATTTCTTCACGTTTACAGAACCGGCTGGTAAGGGATAAAAAAATACTGACTGCTGTCAGTGCAAGTTATGATCCTTATAACCGCGGAGATACTCTTTTTAATATTACAGCCTTACCTGCAGATGGAGTCAGTTTCCAAGAGGCACAAGAAGCCATACAGAAAGAACTGGATCAGCTCAAAACTGAGGCGGTGAATTCCAATGAACTGGAACGTGTAATTACACAATTCGTATCTAGTTTAATTTACAGTCAAGATGATATCGCTGGGCAAGCTAAAATGATCGGGAATCTGGAGATTAATGGCTTAAGTTATCGCTTACTGGATAAACTGCCACAGCACTATGAAACAGTGACGCCACAAGATATACAGCGAGTTGCAAATGCCTATTTTGTCCGTGAAAATCTGAGTACGCTTTATTTATCTCCGCTTCCTCAAGATTCAAAATAAAGAAAGGATTGCTATGATTCATCTACGTATGCCTTTATTAATGGCCAGCCTTTCTCTAAGTTTGTCGGCAATTGCTGAAGTCAATTTACAGGAAGCTGACTTTGAGCAGGATAATAGTAAACTATATTCTCTTTCTACCTTACAAAGCTTACGCAGCATTTCTAAGAAGCAGGAATATCAGGCACCTTATGTACATGATCTGACAAATCGCTATAAGGTCCGTAGTCTGTTCGTCGAATCACAAGATTTACCTATCATAGATATACAACTCACCTTTAATGCAGGTTCGGCAAGAGATGAAAGTATAGAAAAAGGATTATACGGATTAGCAAATATGACAGCTAATCTGCTAGATGAAGGCACAGAGTTTTATACTGCGCAAGAGGTTGCAAATACTTTTGAGCGTCTTGGTGCGCAGTTCAGTATAAATGCCTATCGCGATATGTTTATTGTACGCTTGCGGGTTTTATCAGATCCAAAAAAGCTTGAACCAGCTTTAGCAATGATGATTCATCTATTGAATCACTCCAGTTTTAATAATTCAGGCATTAAGCTGATTTTAAACAATACCCAGGCAGGTCAGAAACAGGTTCAAGAGAATCCAGGCAGAATGCGGGATGTACGTTTCTATCGGAGTTTGTATGGGACTCATCCTTATGCAGAACCCACTCCAGGTACCCAGCGTAGTATTAGTAAAATCACCACTAAACACCTGAGAGCTTTTAGAGACACTTTTTTAGTAGCACAGAATATGAATATTGCTATTACGGGTAAACTCAATCAGCGGGAAGCGCTTAAACTTTCTGAACGTATTGCAGGAAATTTACCACAAGGTCAAAGAGCTCCAACACTTCCTGTTCCGGAAGAGCACAACGGTTTTAATATTCAACATATTCCATTTAATTCATCACAGGCTCATGTCAGCATGGGCCAACTGGGCATTACCCGTTTTGATCCAGACAGACTCGCCCTAGAAGTTGCTAACCAGATGCTGGGAGGAAGCGGCTTTAACTCGCTACTGATGCGTGAGTTAAGGGTAAAACGTGGTTATACCTATGGCGCTTATAGCACAATAAACTCAACTCAAGCCCGTGGTGTCTTTAATATTAGCTACTCCACCCGTCAAGACCAGCTGCTAGACAGTATCCGGGTTGCGCACAAAACGCTGCTTGATTTTGTTCAACAGCCACTTGACCAGAAACAGCTAGAAGAAACTAAAGCAGGCATATTACGCGCATTTCCAATGAATTTCAGCAGTAATGCCAGCATGAATGCACAGTTAGGTGCTATCGGGTTTTATGGTCTACCTGCCAATTATCTGACTCAATATTCCAAACAGCTGGCTAATCTGACCACCAAGGATGTAGAAAAGGCCGTAAAATTACATTTAAATCCTGAAAATCTGACTTTAGTTATTGTGAGTGAAACCTTGGACAAACAGGCTATACAGAGCATTTTAGAGCAAAACCTGAATTCACAGATAACATCGCCTGCGGCTTCTAAACCTATACCTAGCGCAAATCCTCTGCCGCCTGTGCCGGATAATGCTTCACCTGTGTCTGTTCAAACTGATACGCCCGCATCAATTTAAGATAATAGATGCGCTGAATCTTTTTAGTTTGTAATAGTTCAAGAGCCATTTTCTGAGTTTTGGGATGAACAGCCTGTTTTGAAAGTATTAAAATATTTTGATATTGGTTGGTGGCAACAGGTCGAGATAGACCAATACAAACCATTAAAAAAATTAGGCCCATAACAAGCAGTACAAAAATATCATAGATACGATCTAGTGTTAGAACTGCTTTAATTTTCTGGAAACTATGTGGGAATATGAGCATAACCTACCTCGAATAACAGGTAGTTTAAAGTGCTCGCAGGTAAAAGTACAAGTAAAGTGGTCTAATAATAGCGCAAGCTGTATATTATTAGACCGGTTCACTATTTGCATATCAATGCTCAGTAAAAGACTACCCGGATTACCGTGTAGTAGAGCACAGCAGCAACAATCGCCATTACTACAAATATTGCAAAAATACCGACTCCACGTTCTGAATCTGCCGGATGCAGGTCGTCTTCATCTGCAATACGTAAAAGTTCTCCATTATAAATTGAGTAAAAGCGTACACGGTCATCATATTCATACTGCCGAGTAAAATCATAAACATGCTTGCGCTGTTTCAAACAAAAATTCCCCAAATGTACGTTCTGATCTAATGATGCCGCATCCAGATTACGCCGATGAGCATGTGCCAGTGCGACAATTTGCTGCTCAGTTGGAGGATAGTCAAAATGCAAACCATCAAGGGTATTATATCTTTCATTACTGACAGTTGAAGTATCCGCTATTATTGTGGAAGCCATAATTATTGTCCTCTTATTTATCTAATTTTCTTTTTCATTCTAATAAAAACATTTTTTGTTTAATGTTTAAACATGTAAGCTTGAAAAACAGAATCTTTACCCAATATGTACATTGACAAGTTAAGACTAATGTAATATTAGTTTCACATAGATTTGTTATTTTAATATTAAGACAATTTGTCTTTTATATTCGCAATCATAATTACAATAAGGAGTTTACTATGATTCAAAATATCTCTCATCATGACTTAGAACATGTGTACGCTAATGCTGTAAATACAATACAGTCTCAAATGAATTTTAGCGAGGCTGTACAGCAGCTAGAAGAAGTTGCTCGTGCAGGTCATGGTAAAGCGGCCCTTTTCCTTGCCGAGCTTTATTACCAGGGTTTCCGTGTAGAACGGGATTCCTTAAAAGCTCAGTACTGGCAAAAGATGGCCACGATGCAGGCTTAACAAAACGTCACCTAGGTGGCGTTTTTTAATACCTTAAAATAATAATTTCTTACCGAATATACCTAAAGCTTAAACTGTACTTTCATAATTAAACCTTACAATAGGCCTGACTTCGAAATTCTTATAGCCATGAATGATCATGAATACTTATAGCCAACTTCAACCTGCTTCTAAAGAACTTATAATTAAACTCTCTATTTTAAAAACAATGATGTATTGTGGTGTGGTTTGGGGCCTTTATAATGATGGCTGGGCAATCAAATCAGACCAGGAAGACTATGTCTTTCCTTTCTGGCTTAATGGTGTGCAGGCACACCGTTATGCTCAGGTACATTGGCCAAACTATACGCCACGCCGTATTACTCCGAAAGACTTTCAGAAATCACTATTACCGACATTAACTCGTCTGAATGTTACGCCAGCACTATTTAACTCATCTAACCGTAAGTTTAAACTTTCTGCCAATCAGATGTGTCATTTTTTCTTTAGTGAATTAAACTGTGATGCACTTTAAAAAAGTGAAGTCATAAGATAAGCTTGCTGAAACCTGTATATCTCGATATACATTTCAGCATTTTTTAATAAGATTATTTTAAACTCTTTGCATTTTCTAAAAATCAGGCTAAGTTAAATTAAAACGATAAGTAATACCAAGGAATCATTATATGACTACTGTCTCTCAGGTTCTTCACAATAAAACAGAAAAAGCCATTTTTACTATTTCACCAGAAGCTACTGTACTTGAAGCGATTTCACTTATGGCCAACAAGGGAATCGGTGCATTAATCGTAACTGATGAACAGCGTGTCGTTGGAATTTTGTCTGAGCGCGATTACACCCGTAAAGTTGCATTAATGGAACGCTCTTCCTATAACACCACAGTGAGTGAAATTATGACCAATAAGGTTTTAACCGTGGGTCTTAATAATACTGTAGAAGATTGTCTTCAACTGATGACTGACCGCCATTTGCGACATTTACCCGTGCTTGAAGACGAGCGGCTGGTAGGACTGATTTCAATCGGTGATCTGGTCAAAGCTGCAATGGAAGACCAGCGCCTGATGATTGATCAGTTACAGCAATACATTTCAGGTTAAATTCAGAACTTTTAACAACCCTTAATTAAACAGGTATACATGAAGATACCTGTTTAATTATCTAAAAATGTAAAGATCAGAGGCCCAGTTTTGCTGCCACATAATCTGAATCTTTATCACCCCGGCCAGAAAGGTTTACAATAATCCGAATCTCTTTAGGCATTTTAGGTGCCTCACGAATTGCCCATGCAACTGCATGAGAGCTTTCAAGTGCAGGTACAATCCCTTCCACGCGCGATAACGTCATAAAGGCAGCCAGACACTCCTCATCACTGGCGGTAGCGTACTCTACTCGACCAATATCCTTGAGGTAACTATGCTGTGGCCCTACTCCAGGATAATCCAGCCCTGAGGCTATAGAGTGAACAGGTAGTGGCTCACCATGCTCATCTTCCAGCACATAACAGGCCATACCATGTAACTTGCTGGGTTTACCAAGTGTTAGAGATGCTGAATGCATAGGAGTATCTAAACCTTGACCAGCCGGCTCAACTCCGACTAATTTAACATCCCGGTCATTTAAGAATGCACTAAATGCACCAATTGCATTAGAGCCGCCGCCTACACAGGCAACAATATAATCCGGATTACTTCCAAAACGCTCATGGGTTTGCTCTTTAATTTCCTTTCCAATAACAGACTGAAAATCACGGACCATTTTAGGAAATGGATGGGGACCGACAACAGAACCAATCGCATAAATAAAATGATCAGGGTCTTTTAAATATTCTTCAAAAGCACTATCCACTGCATCTTTAAGAGTAGCAGTACCACGCGTTACCGAGACCAGTTTTGCTCCCAGAATTTTCATTTTTACAACATTTGGATGTTCTTTTTCAATATCCACCTGCCCCATGTGAATTTCACAAGGAATACCTACCAATGCACAGGCAGTTGCCAAGGCCACGCCATGTTGCCCGGCTCCAGTCTCGGCAATAACTTTGGTCTTACCCATATATTTGGCCAGTAATGCCTCACCCAGACAATGATTAATTTTATGGGCACCAGTATGGTTCAGATCTTCACGTTTCAGATAGATTTGTGCCCCGCCTAATTGATCAGACAGTCGCTTCGCATGAAATAATGGACTTGGACGGCCAACATAATGTGCAAAAAGATCAGCCAGCTCTTGCTGAAACTCTGGAGTATGGCGTATTTCTTCATAAGCCAGATTAATCTGATCCATAGCCTGTTTTAAATGTGGTGGAATAAACTGGCCCCCATATTCACCAAAGAACCCCTGTTCATCCGGTAAAGCTACGCCATTGATTTGATGATTCATAATAAGTTCCAGCTTGTATACATTTTTAAACAGGGAGATTAACGTGCCAGATAGCGGGTCATCTCTTCAATTCCTTTAAGCGTCATTGGATACATGTGATCTTCAAAAATTTCCTTAATCATGGCTATAGTCTGAGTATAATGCCAATAACTTTCCTGCTCCGGGTTCAGCCAAGCTGTTTTATCGAAGTGCTGACGCAGGCGTCTTAGCCACACTTCTCCCGCTTCATCATTCATGTATTCAACTGATCCGCCAACCGATCTAAGTTCGTAGGGTGCCATGCTGGCATCGCCAACTACAATTACACGATAATCTCTGGCATACGTATTAAACAGCTCTTGCGTTTCCATACGGGTTGAGGAACGCCGATAGTTATCTTTCCAGACATAGTCATACAGGCAGTTATGGAAATAAAAATATTCCAATGTTTTAAATTCGGTACGTGCAGCACTGAACAGTTTTTCACATTCACTGATATGGGCATCCATAGAACCACCCACGTCGAACAGCATCAATACTTTAACCCGGTTACGACGCTCTGGCACCATCTGTACATCCAGAATCCCCTGCTTGGCTGTCTCACGAATAGTACCATCAATATCCAACTCTTCGGCAGCACCGGTACGGGCGAACTTACGTAACCGACGTAATGCCAGCTGCATCTGCCGCGAACCAAGGATCTGCTCATCATCAAGGTTCTTGTATTTGCGCTGTTCCCACACTTTAACTGCTGAGCGCTTTCGCCCCGGCCCTCCGATACGGACTCCCTCAGGATGATCACCGTAAGCACCAAACGGAGAAGTACCCCCTGTACCAATCATCCGGTTGCCACCCTGATGTTTTTTATGCTGTTCACGCAAGCGCTCTTCAAGCATTTTCATCAGCTCCTCAAGTGAGCCTGCTTTCTTGAGTTCTTCGCGCTGTTCAGGAGTAAGATGTTTTTCAAGCAGCTCCAGATCAAACCAGTCTTTTGGCAGTTTATGAACCTGTTTTAACAACTCATCCAGATCAATACTTTCGATCCCATCAAAATAGTCCTTCATGGCACGGTCAAACTTGTCAAAGAATCGTTCATCCTTGACCAAGATCATCCGTGCCAGCTGATAAAAACCTTCTTCATCAGCAAAGACTAACCCTTGTGCAACCGCCTGATTTAAATCGATCAGCTCCCGGGTAGTCACCGGTATTCCATATTTGCGTAATGTATAAAACAGCCGCACGAACATAGCAGGAGCCTCTTAACGTCGTGACATAAAAGCAAGACGCTCAAGAAGCTGCACATCCTGTTCATTTTTGATCAGGGCACCGTATAAAGGTGGAATTGCCTTAGACTTATCATGATGTCGCAAAATATCTTCTGGCATTTCATCAGCCATCAGTAGGCTCAACCAGTCAATCAGCTCAGAAGTTGAAGGTGGTTTTTTCAAGCTTGGTATCTGGCGTAGCTTAAAGAATATCTGCAAGGCTTCACTGACCAGAGTGGCCGAAATATTTGGAAAATGGACATTGATGATAGCCCGCATGATAGCTTCATCCGGGAACTCAATATAGTGAAAAAAGCATCGACGCAAAAATGCATCTGGTAATTCTTTTTCATTATTTGAAGTAATAATCACAATCGGACGCTGAATTGCTGTGACTGTCTCACCCGTTTCATATACGAAAAAGGACATTTTATCAATTTCATGCAACAGGTCATTTGGAAATTCGATATCTGCTTTATCAATCTCATCAATCAGCAGTACACAGCGTTCTTCACTGGTAAATGCTTCCCACAGTTTTCCAGGCTTAATATAATTTGCAATATCGTATACCCGGTCATCACCAAGCTGACTGTCACGCAGACGCGATACCGCATCATATTCATATAATCCCTGCTGCGCTTTGGTGGTCGACTTGATGTGCCAGGTGATCAACTTTAAACCCAGACTCGCTGCTACCTGCTCTGCAAGCAAGGTTTTGCCTGTTCCTGGCTCTCCTTTAACCAGTAACGGCTTTTGCAGAATACGGGCCGCATTTACTGCAAGTTTAAGGCTTTCAGTGGCAATATATTGCTCTGTACCAGAAAATTTTTGAGAATCCAAAGACATAATTAAACCTTATTTTTATTACTTAAAGTGGTGAAGTCTTTTTGGGTGCCGTATAACGTGTCCACAGATACCCGATTAGCAGGCCAAGCGCAATTACAAACAAAATAGCCGCCAGATTGGACCAGACAAGCGGGTACTCTTTAGTGAGTACACCAAAGATCAGCCCAAAGGTTGCTGGCGCAATGGAAGCATTTGGCCCTTCTGAAACAGTCGGGGTGACCAGAATTGCAAAAACAATAATCCAGCTAATTGCTCCAACTGGCGCTGGAATACGTCTTGCGATATTAGTCCAGCACCATAAAATAATTAATGTACCAAGACCATAAACTGTTACAGCGATGCTATCTTCAGGAATTGAATCGAGCATCGAAAGTAAACTGTTCCAAACTCCTGAAAATTGATCAAGCACCACGTAAGCCCTCTGGTTCTACTGCATTAGGGTTAATTAAACCTTCTGGAGGCATTTGAATAAAGAAGCCTTTGGTTTGTAGGGAATCGAGTACATGTAATACATTTACCCGAGCCAGACGGCGCGTTTCAGATAGTTCAAGATGCATTACAAAAGTAGCCCGCCCAAAAGCATGGCGTAATACTTCAGGCACTATCTCAAGCGGATCAAGTTCCGAAGAGTCAGACTCGGCTGAATAATCAGGACGTGCAATATAGAGATACATCTCATCTTTCTTACTAGATCTATAAATATCACAATGCATTTTTGAAACAGAACTCATAAAACTCAAATCAAAGCATACATGAAAAAGACGACGGTTACATTAGCCATCATTAACGCATCAGTCGTGTTTTTACTTAAATATGCCGCTCTTCGTCAATTCATATTTAGTTAATTTGTTACTTTCATCTGGGTCGATAAATAACTTTCATCCTGTTGTAAAATCTGGATAAGCGGCTTGGTTAATATTTCATAGCGCCAACCCAGCAGATAGTCTGGCAAATCCTGCTCATCTCCATGAAAGACCACATGTTGATATAAAGAATTCATCCATTTTTTACGGAGTAGAACCTCTTTGGGTACTTTAGTCTCTTCGACAACTGTTTGAATCAGGTTATCTACCTGCTCGGCAGTAGTTTTTGAGGCCTGTTTGATGGGACGGGCCATACGTAATGGCCACTCTTCTGCTTTAGGCAAAAATTTCAGCAAGTCCAGAATAACTTTTCCATATTCACGTACTACACCGGCACGAATATCTTTAATACCTGCCAGCTGGAAATTATTACGTGGATTTTTCTCGACCAGATCAATCATGGTTGAGTTGCGCAGAATAAAGCTACGAGGCTGGTTAAGTGCCTTAACCATTTGCTCACGCCACACACTTAAATGTTGAAGCTGCATAAGCTGGCGACGTGTATGCCGGTAATTGCCCACATCCTGATACAGTAAATGTAGGGGTGTTTCCTCAGCAATTTCTTGGGTCAGGTGCTTACAGTCTTCAAGTACACACTCATATAGGTTTTTCTGCTTAAGTTCAGTTTTAATCTGTTCGGCTAACTGTCCCAAGTACAACACATCATTTGCTGCATAATGTAGCTGTTCATCTGTCAGTGGTCGAGCCAGCCAGTCAGAACGGGTTTGATCTTTTTCAATATCAATATCAAGTACAAGTTTTAAAGCATTCTGATAACTTACCTGTAAACCTTGGCCTAAAAAAGACAAGCCAACTTGAGTATCAAATACATTGCTTAGGCTATAAGGGCCAGCATAATGATAAATCAGATCAATATCTTCACTACAGGCATGAAAAATATTTTGCTGGGCCCGATAAACTTTTTTCCAGAAAGCTGTAAGGTCTAAAGTTGTACCATCCAGTAAAAATATCTGCTCTGCAATATTAATCTGGAAAACACCGAGTTTAGGCCAAAAGGTATCGACTTTAATAAATTCAGTATCAAGTGCATAAACCGGATGTTGATCCATGAGGTAGAGCACTTTTTCTAGATCAGTTTGCTGTTCGATAAACTGAAACATGGGAGCTCAACAGTAATTTTTTGTTCATATTAACAAGTTAGGGTTATTTTATATATAGGTTTCTACTATTAGTCTTTTGTCTAAATCTTTATTAATTCAATGTTTTTAAATAGAATTAATACGTATTAACTATTTTCTAATCAATTTGATTGGTTATATTTTAGATGATTTCTTATATTTACTTTGGAATTAGCCTTATTTAGCAGTGAGTTTTTTTTATATTGTCATAGTTATATCTATTTTCCAGTGACAGAATGTACGACAAAATGCAGTTTTTTTACCATTACAAATAAAATAAGCACTTATAAGTGCTTATTTTATTCGCATCCGATTGTGTAAAGCTTGGCTTAACGTATGGCTATCTACATATTCGAGCTCACCACCCTGAGGTACCCCTTGGGCAATTCGAGTTAGATGCAAAGGCAAATGTTTGGTAGCTTCAGCCAAATAATGAGCTGTCGCCTGGCCTTCTACTGTAGCGTTGGTCGCCAGAATAACTTCTGTAATATGACCTTCACTCAAACGCCGGACTAGATAAGGTATACCAATCTCTTCTGGACCAATCCCATCAAGTGGAGATAAGTGACCACCAAGGACATGATATTTACCTTTAAAACTGCCACTTTGCTCTATTGCCATGACATCGGCTGGTGATTCCACTACACAGAGCTGCTGCTCGTCACGTTCAGAAGATGCACATATATCACACACTTCATTTTCTGTCAGTGAATGACAGACTTTACATTCATGAATATAGGAAGTTGCCTCATTTAGAGCATGAGCCAGTCCTGATGCACCTTCCCGATTTTTCATAAGCAGATGCAATGCCATACGCTGAGCCGATTTCGGCCCAACGCTAGGTAAAATTCGCAATGCCTGTACAAGCTGATCAAAGCGTTCACTGAACACGTAATATTATTCCTTAAAATAATCCGGCCAGGCCTGGTGGCAAGCCCATACCACTATTGGCACTCTTCATTTTTTCTTCAGAAATTGCTTCTGCCTGACGGGCAGCGTCATTAATCGCAGCAGCAATCAGGTCTTCGATCATATCCGGTTCATCCTGTAAAAGGTCCGGATTAATTTCAATACGCTTTACCACATTACGGCATGTCATGGTTACTTTTACCAGCCCACCACCCGCTTCTGCATGTACTTCCATCTGGGCTAGCTCTTCTTTGGCCTTTTTCAGATTACTTTCTACATCCTTCTGCATACGCTGGGCTTGCTGCATCAACATATTAATATTCATTATTACTCTCCAAAAAAATTTAAATGGCTAAATTAAATCTAAACCGCGCGATAAATCGCGAATAATATCATCAATGTCTTCAAGGCCGACAGAAACCCGGATCAAGCCTTCGCGGATACCTGCTGCTTCTTTCGCCTCTGCTGACAATTTACCATGCGTGGTAGTCGCCGGATGAGTAATAGTAGACTTGGTATCGCCCAGATTACCGGTAATAGAAATAAATTGGGTCTGATC
This sequence comes from Acinetobacter sp. FL, assembly GCF_040744925.1. Classification (NCBI taxonomy): domain Bacteria; kingdom Pseudomonadati; phylum Pseudomonadota; class Gammaproteobacteria; order Moraxellales; family Moraxellaceae; genus Acinetobacter; species Acinetobacter sp. FL. The sequence goes on from NZ_CP160437.1 coordinate 1,622,409, forward strand.
AATAACTTTCCAAGCCCCCTCTCGTCCTTTTTTTACCTCAAAAGAAACAATCCCACCAAAACCACTTTGCTGCTTGGCTGCCAGTTCATGGCCTATATGTTCAGGCAGGCCGGCATAATAGACTTTTTCAACTTTTGGATGCTGTTTTAACCATTCAGCCAGTTTTTGAGCACTGGCCGTATGAGCTTTCATACGCAGGTTTAATGTCTCAAGGCCCTTTAAAAAGATCCAGGCATTAAAAGGACTCATTGATGGCCCTAAAGTACGCACCATACCGAAAACGTCTTCAAGTAGTTGATGACCGCCAACCACTGCACCACCTAAAGCACGTCCCTGACCATCAAGATACTTGGTAGCAGAATAAATCACCAGGTCAGCACCGAATTTTAAAGGCTGTTGTAAAACCGGAGTACAAAAACTGTTATCAATCGCCAGTAGAGCACCATTGCTATGCGCAATATCTGCCAGAGACTGAATATCAGCGATCTCGGCCAGTGGGTTAGAAGGTGATTCTACAAAAAGCAGTCGTGTTTCAGGACGTAATGCAGCTTTCCAGGCACTTGTATCTGTTAAATCAACGAAGTCTACCGTTACACCAAACTTGGCAACATATTTTTCAAACAGCGATACAGTAGAACCAAATACCGCACGTGAACAGATGACATGATCACCTGCCTTTAGATAAGACATGACTACAGCCAGTATTGCCGCCATACCCGAACTAGTAGCAACGGCACGTTCTGCGCCCTCTAATGCAGCAAGACGTTTTTCAAACATAGAAACTGTCGGGTTAGTGAAGCGCGAGTAGATATTACCTGGAATCTGACCCGAGAATTTTGCTGCTGCTTCCTCAGCATTGGCATAAACAAATGAAGAGGTCAGGAAGATTGGTTCGCCATGTTCGCCTTCAAAACTGCGTGTATGGCCAGTGCGAATAGCTAAAGTGTCAATTTGATAATCTGGTTCGTCTGGTTGGTTCATGTCTGACTCAGTCCGCAAGACTGCCCTTGATAGAAATTGCCAACATTTTGAGCGTCCAGAGTATTTCTGGTCAAGGTAAAATGCATAATTATCGCTTAGTCTTCATACAAATCTTTTGAAATGAGAAATGAATGCCAAAAATGTTTACCTTAAAAGCCAGAATTCGACAGCAGAAGACCAGATTTTTTCATCTTTCACGCCGTGTACTTAACCCCGAGTCATTGGTTCTTTCCCAATCTACACTCTTTCAGGTAATCAGCAAGTATCATGGCAGCCAGCTGCGTTATTATGCTGCCGCTCATAAACGCTACAAGGAGCCATTAGTTTTTGTAGCACCGCTGGCAGTCAATATGGCGATTTATGATCTATATCCTTACCGTTCTTTAGTACAGCATTTTCAGCTGCAAGGTTTTGATGTTTATCTGGTTGATTGGGGAAGCTTCACATTTCAGGACCGATATCGCGATTTTCTATTTTTTATTGATGATTGCTTGCCGCACTATATTAAAACTGTCTGTGAACATTCGCAGAGTGAAAAAATTTCCCTGCATGGCTGGAGTATGGGGGGTATTTTTGCTTTACTCTACAGTGCCTTGGCGAAACAGAGTCATGTTAAAAATCTGATTATTTTAGGTAGCCCAATTGACAGTTACGCTTCGGGTCGGATTGGCAGGCTATTTGAAACAATAAATCAGTTACTTACCAGACATGCAAAAATCAGGCACACAATTGAAAATATTCCTGAAGGGCTGATCCATACACCAGGTTTTATTAATGCCTTGGGGTTTAAAATAATTGATCCGGCAGGCTGGTTAAATAGCTGTATTCAGTTATTTAAATATATAGACAATGAAAAATTTCTGCGAGAACACACTACGGTGCAGACGTTTTTAAATCATATGAATGATTATCCTGGCGCAATTAATAAAGATATGGTTTTTAAAGTCTGGCTTAAAAATCCACTAAAAACAGGAAGTATTCATTTAAAAGATCGGTTAATTGACTTAAAAAATATTGAATGCTCATTACTATTAGGTGCCGGCACCACAGATCAGATTGTGACAGAAGCAGCTATTCAACCCCTTAGCCAATTGACAAATAGTGCAGATGTTTCGTTTACTGCTATTCCTGGAGGGCACATCGGTTTAATGTCAAGCCAGGCAAGTGCCAATGAATTCTGGCCAAAATTGACCGAATGGCTGGTACAACGCTCATCAAGAATAAAGGATACATTATGATTCAAACTGTGGCATTTATTGGTCTTGGAGCAATGGGCTACCGCATGGCTGCACATCTACCCAAACATTTTGATACTGTTTATGTCTGGAATCGCAGCTTTGAAAAGGCTGAACAGCATGCAGCTGAGTACGGTACACAGGCAGTAGATCTACATCAGGCAGTACAGGCAGATATTATCTTTTCCTGTTTACCTACCAGCCAGGATGTGAAGCAGCTTATTGACTCATTAAATATTAAAGCTGGCGCTATATGGATAGACTGTACAAGTGGTGTTCCTGCAGCAGCAAAAGAGCTGGCAATGAGTTTAAAACAAAAGGACATCGAATTTTTAGATGCACCTGTCAGTGGTCAAACTGTTGGTGCCGAAAATGCCACTTTAACCATAATGGTTGGAGGCGATGCTGCAGTATTTGAACGTGCCCTGCCAGCTATGCAGACCTTTGGCAAGCTCATTAAACATGTAGGTGACTCAGGAGCTGGGTTTGCCGTGAAAGCAGTGAATAATATGTTACTTGCAGTGAACTTATGGTCAGTAGCTGAAGGTTTTACGACTTTAAAAGCCCATGGTGTCAATCTGAATCAGGCCCTTGAATGTATTAATGCCTCAAGTGGTAAAAGTGGCGTCACTGAAACGGCACTGCCCGCACGAATATTAAACCGCAGTTTCCCGTTAACCTTTGCTTTACCTTTGCTTGCAAAGGATACAGGAATAGCACTAGATCTGGTTAATGAAGCAAAGTTACCTGCCCCACTTCTTGCGCTCACACAAAGTCTGATTCAGGCAGCAAATCTGACAGCAGAGCCCGATAGTGATTTTTCCGCTGCTATAAAAATGTATGAAGCCTGGACTAAGATTATTTTAGAATAATTTTATTTTCCTAAAGCAAAGCTTCATAAAATTGATATAACTTTTGGTATAAATAAGGCATAACTTATAAATATAACGTGATAAAAAGCCCCTTTTTCGGGGCTTTTTATTGTCTTTAATTTTTGTTCATTTTTAAAAATTTTTTAGATTTATATATCTAATGGTTCTTCATTATTTTCCACAAATCGAGAATAATACTTTGTATCTCACAGTAATCCTTACTTACTTAATATCAAGTAAAGCTAATTTCAGATTAAGAAATTCAGAATAATTATTTTTCTTTAAAGCAGGTTTTCTTCAGCCATAGTGAAACACTCACCAGTATAATTAGCACTGGTACTTCAACCAGAGGACCAATTACGGTAGTAAACGCCACGGGTGACGCCAAGCCGAAAGTTGCAATTGCAACAGCTAATGCTAATTCGAAGTTATTTCCCGCAGCTGTAAAAGAAATGGCTGCGGTTTTTGGATAATCATTTCCCATCCATTTGCTCATAAAGAAGCTGATAAAGAACATCAATATAAAATAAATGATCAGAGGAATTGCAATCCGCAAAACATCCAGCGGCAAGCTTACTACATCATTTCCTTTCAAACTAAACATTGCCACAATTGTGAACAATAGAGCCAGTAAGCTCAGTGGGCTGATCTTTGGCAAAAAGATATTTCGATACCAAGCTAAACCTTTGGCCCGAACCAGAAGAAAGCGAGTTATAAAACCAAGAAAAAATGGAATACCTAAATACACGAGTACCGCATGTGTGATAGTCCAAAAATCAACATTGATCACTTGCCCCGCAACACCAAAATAAGGTGGCAAAAAAGTCAAAAACAACCAGGCATAAGTACTGAAGAATAGGATTTGAAAGATGCTATTAAATGCGACTAAGACCGCAACGTATTGATTATCGCCACAAGCTAGTCCGTTCCACACCAAAACCATTGCAATACATCGTGCCAGACCAATCAGAATCAATCCTGTCATATATTCAGGATAGTGAGGTAAAAAGATAACCGCTAAAGCAAACATTAAAACTGGTGCAATAACCCAGTTCTGAACTAGAGATAAAATTAGCGTTTTCTTGTCTTTAAATACCTCTGGCAAAGCTGCATAATCGACTTTGGCTAAAGGTGGATACATCATCAGAATTAAACCAATAGCTATTGGAATATTGATTGAATCTATACTTAACTTATCTAAGTTCACAGAGACTTGCGGAAAAAACACTCCTATAGCTATGCCTAGCGCCATAGCAATAAAAATCCAAAGTGTAAGATTACGATCCAGAAATGATATTTTAGCAGGCACAATATTACTCTTCACAATAGTCCGGAATATTTGAAGTTAAGGGATTAAGTATCGGGTTTAATGCTATTATTTTTAAAATATCATGTGCCCAATTTGGTAAATCAGGGTTCAGGCGATAATATACCCACTGCCCTTTACGCTGATCCAGTAGTATTCCCAAGTTTCTAAGCAGGGCTAAATGACGAGAGATTTTTGGCTGACTTAATTTTAATTGTGCCGTAAATTCACATACACATACGTTTTCTCTGTTCATAACTAATTTTAAAATATTTAAACGTGTTGAATCAGCAAGGCATTTAAAAAAATCTGTCTGTTCCATCTTTTGAAATCTCAAATATTTACTATTGCGAATATACGTATATCCATATATAAAGGCAAACAATACTAAAGAGATCGAGTAACCTATGTCTCAATCAATCAAAATTTATCATAATCCGGAATGTGGAACTTCTAGAAATACATTAGCCCTAATCCGTAATACAGGGCAAGAGCCTGTAATTATTGAGTACTTAAAGACTCCACCTTTAAAAGCAGAGTTAATTCAATTAATCAAGAATTCCGGGCTAACTGTACGTGAAGCCATACGCAAGAATGTAGCACCCTACAAAGAGCTAGACTTAGATAAATTACATTGGACAGATGAGCAATTAATCACCTTGATGCTTGAATATCCTATTTTAATTAACCGGCCTTTTGTCGTCACAGAACTTGGAACCAGACTATGTAGGCCTTCAGAAATAGTGCTAGATATACTGTCCGCACCTCAACGTAAGGCATTTAGTAAAGAAGATGGTGAATTAATAATTGATCAAAATGGCAAAAGAGTGAGATAAAATTCAAGTTCAATATAATAAACCAAAGTGAATACTTAATTTTTCACAAGGGGCTCTTCAGAGGAAAATGTTATTGAGCGAATTCCACTTTCTCAAGAATAATTTTGTCATCCGGTCCCACTTTTACAAAGGTAAAATTCTTGCCTGTGCTCATTTTATCAGGATAAAAAGAGGCTTTTGCAATTCTTTTTATATCATCGTTTTTGCCGAAAAAATTATTCCGGGTATTGTATGTCCAGTAGAAAAAACAGCTCATACCTATAAATAAAGTTATTAAAATCCTTATATGCATCCGAATGAGCCTTATATAGTAGTAATTCGCAGTGACTTTATTAAGTAATTTGCTTTTATACTTATACGTTAAAAATATAAAGAGTAAAAGAAATTTATATCACTGATATATAAATAATTCTGTTTTACAATTTCTATTTCCTTTATCGGTTTTTAAATAATATTTCCCTTTATTCTTAACTTTAGTGCCGGACTATAAATACATATTTATCAGTTATAGCCCATGTACCTATAAAGATCAGTAATTTTTCTGGCGATATAATATTCACATACATCACTATAAGAATGACTTTCGATATTTATTAATAAATACTTAGGTTCTGCTTTCCTAGCTTTTTTATTTCTTTTTGCAGTTTGCCTGTAGTTTCAAAGCTGCTGAAAACCAGATTATCTTTATCGTTCAAAAAAGATATTAACAACGCAACTGTTAGATAGAGGTAGCTTTACAAGATACTATAATAGTTAATATACCTTCCGGGCCAAAGCTGGTCAGTGATTAAAATTTAGGATCTCGAGTACAAGTGATTTAGCTTATATCAATATTTTTGCGCCGGGCAATAAACCAGAAGAATCAGAAGCTATACTTATAAGTAATACAGTAAACTGCCAGCAAATGGTCAGTACAGATTTACCAGATAGTAAATACCGCACGTCAAAGTAGAAAAGTAGATTTCGGGCTGGATCTACAAATTTTGAATAAATAAATTTAAAAAAACATAGTATTGCCTATGCAATACTATGTTTGACTTACTAAGAATCAACCCTTTACTGAAGAGTCTTCCACTGCTGGTGAACCTCTTCAGCATTTTTATTGAGATGAACTTCACCATTTTCTGCTTTGGCAACCCAGCTTAACGGGATGACATGGTGCTCATTATTTTCATCATCACTACGAGTCAATTTAATTGAATCTTGGCCTTCTAAATGATCTACCTTTCCAACTTGAGTTCCACAAGAAGCTATTACTACGTCATGTTCATTAATATTTTGCATTGTTAAGCCTTATTATTTAATTCAAGGGAAAAACCACTATAGCAACTGGCAAAATTTGAAGTGTAAATTAATAATGTTTGTATGTTGATCAAATATAGTAGATTTTTAAATTAGGTAATTTAGAGGGACAAAAGCTACAAACTATGAAATATGGGGTCCGGTTTAAATAGATTATGGACCTTAATATCAGTTTTAAAATTTGTGTTGACCGGCTACGTTAAGTCTCCTAGTCGTTTTTAAACACTATTTTTTACCGCTAATCTTTTTTTATGATCAATTCTGGCAAATTTAAAACTCTTGAAAGCATTCCTTTTACGTGGATAAAAAGAAGCAATAGCAGCACTATCCAAATTTTTATGATGGGTAAATGCAGGAGCAGTATGAGAATACAAACAAAAGAATAATACACTCGACACTATAGAAGTCGTTACCAGAAATCTCATGTACACTAAACAATACTCAAATATTTAGAAAATTTTAGGAAAATATAGTGAGCTTATACATTAATAAACTTACTATTAAAAGATTTTTTAGCTTGAAGACTACCTTTGTAGCTTTTGAAGGCTGCATAGTTAAGGGTTATAAACTGAAGAAGATTAAGCTTAAATTATCTGCATCTTAACTCTCCCAGAAATGACATATAGTAATAATATTTCCTTCTTAATGGGTGATTACCTTAATAAATCTGTTTTCCACTTTCTGATCACCTTCCATTATGAAGTACATATAGTCTCTATTCTTCTGTGTTTTGTTTGCCAGGCAAGTATATATTTGGAAAAACTGACTGTTAGTAGTTAGTTATCATGTTATGAAGACTATAGAAGAAACCTCATCAGTTATAAACTGCAAAGACTGTAAGACTAGACTATGACTAATTGATTTCTATATTCAATAAAGATAAAGAAGTAGCTCAATAAATAGTTTAAGTACTTATTTAATTACTATTTTCAGTTTTAGAAGATTGAGTAAAAAGAAGATTCAACAGAGTTATTAAACGATTTAAAAGTCGCATTAATCCAAAAACATGTATTAACAATACGTTATTGATATAAAAATGATGAGCAAGAAATTATGCTATAGAGTTGTCTTTGATAAGAACAAGGCCGTTATATAATTTAAAAGATAATAGAAGAAAACAAAAATAGGTTTTTTAAATAATCAGATTGCAAGTTCACCAATAAATTTGGCGTCGGCTTCTATAGTAATATTCTGGTTATCTTCAACATGGCCTTTAAGCGAGAAACCAAATCCTGACTCCTGAAAAGTTAGGTTAATTCTGTAATTAGATTCTTGATCAAAGATAGATAGCGCCGACTTTCTGTGCTTATGGACAGTTAGCTTGACAAGATTATCTTCGATGTGGCCTGAATATGTATGGTTAGGATCTCCACCATTAATCTTATTATTGTTTATAACGACAGTACCCTCTCCAAAGCCATGGCCACTATTTCTAAATACAACATAAAATATTCCATCCTTCATAAAGAAATCCTATCAATAAAAATACGCAAATTAAAAATCCCAATTATGTCATCATATCTTAACAATATAGTGATAAATATCTCATTATTCAATTGTATATTCGTATAATAAAGCACCACAAATTTCAATTAGTCTATTCTCAAAGTAAAAAGTCTTTAAGTAATTAGCCAATCAGAAATTTTGTAGTAAAAGACACATAGCTCACACATCACTCTCACAACTATCTTAGTGTAAGTAGACATAAAAGAGCATGATGACTTTCCTTCACATAATAAAGAAGATTGAAATGTCTAATTTTAAAGATTTTTCCGAAAAAGCTACCAAAGACAATGAATCAGCCGAGCCTACTCCAGAGATCTCTACACAAACTCCCGATGAAGTAAAGCAAGATGAAAAGTCTCCTACCCCTCATGAACCACAAAATAAAAGTTAAGTGATATCCTAAAAGCTGAATAATACTTCTAAACTTTATTGGGACCTGTTACTAAACAAGGTCCCATTTTTATTAACTTAATAAGCTCTAATGAAAATTTTGTATTATTTTTAGAACTACGAAATTGAATTACAAGTATTGCTTAAGTGGTCTGATTAAATTCTTTAGACCGTAAGTAAGCAGAGATAGCTTCACCATTATTTTCAAGCTTGGGGCTCAGAGGCGAAACTTTTGGGATCTCAACAATAACTTTATCGGTTATTGTCGCAAATACAGTGGCTAGCCATAGTACAAACTCATCTTTTACATTGCGGTTTGGCATCAGGCTCATATCAATCATTTTACCTTTGTTCTTATTTATCTCCTTACATAGCTCATCAAAGTTATTAAAATTGTATTTAAATCCAATTCCACTATCTTTAATTTCCTTTTTAATTTCTATTAAAAGAATATCAATATCCTTATAGCTGTCGCCTTGAAATCCATTTTTTTTATAGACTCGGTCATAAACCGTTTCTGCTATTTGAATACATTCCTTCATTCTTATACCTTTTAATGGCACGTGGAGTATCATTTATATTAAATCTAAATCAAGAAAGGTATAATCAAATTGTTTATTTTTTTAATTTTTTTGGAAAATTAAGCCTTATGACAAGGAATGAGCTCAAAAAATTAAAAAAAGCTCACCATTTGGAAAGCTTCTTAAAATCGTATTGTGTTTTCGACCTACGCCGGAATCATTACTCAGGGAACCACTATTTACCTGATCAAGGACAGGAGGGACTTTTAACGGAAATAAAAAATGAGACTTTAGCAGAAAATAGTTGCTTATAGGTCGAACCAATATGTACCTAAAAATACACAACCTATCAGCAAGAACCAACTCATATAACTCCAGACAGAATGTTTTCTTCTAACTGTATTGTCACCAGAGATTCTAAGTTTTGGATAATTCAAGGTCATCGGATTATGAATCTGGTTTCTGAACTCTTCAGCAGAAACTGCACTCTCTTCTATAAGATATTCATAAAAGCGATTTGCCTGCGATTTTTCCATATTCCGGACAAACTTATGTATATCTTGATCAAGTTCTGTTTGGGCTCGATGGAGTGGAATGGACTTTTCTTGAACCAGATATCCCGCGAAATCAGATTTAGCATAGATTAGTTGTTTTACTTCATTGCGTGAGACAGGTAAATGAATTTTTACGCCAAAGAGCTCACCAAAAAAGCTTTGTTGCATACCACACTCTCATTATTTAGATGGGCCATATGATACCCTTTTATGCTTAATGAAAATCAAATAATCCGAAAACTTATTGTAAACACTAACTTACTAAACCGTTTTAAGGTCAAAAGTTCTTATAAAATAAAAATTAATTTTTTATACGCATGTATATTAAATTGTACTATTCTCATTTAAAGTAAGTGAGGCTAGACATTTATAAAATTTTAATGAACTGAATTTTCTAAAATTCTATAAGTTTATTGATTCTCGGCTTAGCTTACAGGAGTGCAAATATGCACCCTACCTTTATTTTACTCTATCTCTTTAAAAAGAATGTATGAACACTCATGGTTAATAATAGTGAGGTCCTTCAAGATCTCTGTTATCGTCTTTATACAGAGAAATTGAGCACACACCATTCCAGAGCAAATAGTGCTACGGATAAGTTAAATTTTCTGGCTGAAGCTGTAAAATTATTTTCTGAAATTGAAGTGGTGAAATGCTCTATTATGATAAAGGCAGTAACTGTTATCTTTAAATTTAATTCACGGCGATATACGTTTTGGAGTGTAGAAATGTCAGAGATAGATGATAAAAATGCGTTTGTTAAGTACCTGTTTCATCATTTGAAAGATATTTATAGTGATTGCAATAATATTGATTAATTAGCTTGCTTATTTTTGCTAGATTCGAAGATAGGTTGTTGTAGCTTCGCTATTATCTAAAAGTAGAGATTTTGGTTCTAAAGTAGGCTTCTCTTGAAATGAATCCACCACAATTTTATCGGTCAAGCTTTCAAATATTACTGCTAACCATAGTATAAATTCATCTTTTTGATGTCGACTAGGGATAAGACTTAAATCAAGTGTTTTACCATTGTGTTTTTCAATTTGCTCAATGAGTTCCTTTAAACTATTAAATTCATACTTACATTTGATATCTGTATTTCTGATTTCCCTTTTAAACTCTATTAGGAAAAGGCTCATGTCTTTAGAGTTATTACCCAAGAAACCATTTCTATTTTCAATCTTTCTATAAATTTCTTCAGCTATACGTAAACATGTATCCATCTTTTTTACTTCTATCTATATAAGAGACTTAGTATGAGCTGTTTAATCAACTTCATTGAGGTAAATATGTAATGATAAGACCCAATAGCAGTTTTATAAAGCGTAATTCTTTCCTGTATTTGTAATCCCATCTCATGTACACAAAACAGAATATAGCTCAAACCATGTAATGCTCACTTCCTATAATAAAACTTTATTTATGGCATTTTACGTCACTCATCTTATTCATATCTTCGATTGTTTCTGAGTCTTGGACTTGAATGTTACACAACTTGCTTGCCCAGATCATCCTCAATACAGATATTTATGCTATACCTTAAGATCAGAGAAAAGCCCCATACCTGAAATTCATAGACTTAGGCCTTAGCATTTATAGTTGTCATACCAAGGGAGGTGATAAGTTTCCACATATCATTTTCATTGTTTAAATCTGATATAAAAATTAACTTCTTAAGAAGTAGCTGTTAATTAACACTATTTATCAAAAAAATAAATATATAATATAAAAAACTTGAATATTAATTATTTTCATGTATTATTGCCTTAACTAGAAAAAAGTCTTGTCCGGTAAATCTTCTTAAGTATCGCAGTTTTAGTCATAATTCTTCGTTTTTTTCAGATTTTAAGTTCCATTCTTTATTATTTTCAAAGTTATACTCAGTCATTAAAAACGACTAAAAATTATTAAAATTCAATAGGATTTATTATGTCTAATACTATCAATGGTACAGTAAAGTGGTTTAACGAAGCTAAAGGATTCGGTTTTATTCAACAAGAATCTGGACCAGATGTTTTTGCTCACTTTAGTGAAATTGCCAGCTCTGGTTTTAAAACTTTATTCGAAGGTCAGCAGGTATCTTTCAGTGTTGCTCAAGGTCAAAAAGGCCCTAATGCTGTAAATATTGTTGCTCTATAACACATAGCAAGTAATTAAAAAAAGCACCCTAGAGTGCTTTTTTTATTGTTTGAGATTATTTACTTCCATAAATCTTATCATAGCCATCAGGACGGGTTTTGAAGCGCCGGTGAAACCACATATATTGTGTAGGCGCCATACGTATCTGACGTTCTAATATTTTGTTTACTCTAGTGGCATCAGTAATTTCATCCTTACCCGGAAAGTCCTCAAGCTGTGGCTCCAGCAAAATATGATATTGAGGATTTCTAATATCTCCTGTTCTGTAAAAGTACAGAGGGATAGCTAAGGCATTTGATATTTGCATTATACGCCTATGGGCAATTACTGTGGCGGCTTGAACTCCAAAGAAAGGGGCCATTACGCCCTGCTTGAGGCCAAAGTCCTGATCAGGACTATACCAGACTGCCCGGCCTTGTTTTAACTCCTTAATTAAACCTCGCATATCATTTTTTGAAATCTGGTTCTTGTATACCTTTGCTCTGCCCCGATAAATCAGCATGTCTAATAAAGGATTATTTTGAGGTCGATATACAACATCCAGTTCAAAGAACAAGCTGCACATATATCCCCCTGCATCTAATAAAGTAGTGTGAGAGCTTAAAAGCAGAATACCCTGACCCTTTGCATTTTCTATATGTTCAAGTCCCTGAATGTATACACGAGATTTAAACCATTTGGAAGCGTACCAAGCATTTAATGCCTCAAACAGGCCAATCAAGGCATTAAAAAATACTTCTTTTGCAGCCAGCTCGACTTCGTCTGGACTCTTTTCAGGAAAACAGATCTCCAGATTCCGGATAGTCGTTTGCCGACGGCTAGATAAAAATCTCCATGCAGGATTAGTGAGCAGTCGAGCTATCCTCCATTGAATGCACCAGGGCAAGACAGCTAAAAAGGAAAATATAAAAACTATTAACCAAATTGCCCAATACTTGGGAAGAAGAAAGGACCACTGAAAATCAGTCGGTTTATGTGACGTTTTTATATTCATGTAAATATATTATTAAAGCTGAACCATATGATACCTGTTCAACAGATTAACAGTAGACCTATCCCGTGCATGATTAGTAAAGTTTTATAGGTCAAAGCTCGCCAAGGCATGAACATAATAGCCCTCTTCAACCTAACATATAGCTACTTGTTTAAGACCTTACCGAACAATGGTTGTCTTTATTACATGAGTCCTGTATTGATGGGTACTCTTATAATTATTAGTGATAATATCAGTCTTAATGAATAAATTATCTTGGATATTAATTTTAGCAATTTTGGCGGTTTTAATAGCGGTTTTTTACCTGTACAAGGCGATGGAAGAAGATCCTGATTATCTATTTAAATTATTCGGATAACTATATAAATAAACTTTTTCAAAGCTAGATCAAAAGATTCAAACTATCGAAGTTAAGCTTATCCAATTCGATACTCATCCCATCGTAAAAGTGTATTTTGTATTGCCCTACTGGCTCGAATGGCGAGAATTATATCTAGGGTGTATTCATCACTAAAATACACAAGTAAATTAGAAAAGTTAAATGAAAAAAGCACTCTAAAGTGCCTTTTTAAAGATATATCAAGTTCTTTATATTAACCTTGAGCTAAGGTTTTAATGAATAGAATTTTCTGAGATTTTTCAGTGGGGCCTTCAAATTTAAAATTAATTTCTTCCTCATATTTCTTACTCATTTCAGTTTCTACAATATTCATTCCACTAATATCAAATATTCTAAGGGCTTCACCTTCAGCAGTAATTCCATCTTCCTCATTAGCGATTAGAACTTTAAGATCCGGATCAAAGGTCTGTAATCTTGCGATCAATTGTTTAATTAACATGGTTCATTCTCAATTCTTAAAGATATAAACCAGTATTAACACTTTTCTATCTAACTTACTTGGCGATAAAAATTAGTTTTGTAAGCCAAAAATTTTTATCTGTATATCAGATTTTCTGTAATAGAAATATTTTGGTATATATTTTCGTCTATTGATACCCTTCAAATGTTAGGCCTCAACCCGTTTAGTACTAATCTTTCTGGCTATCTTAAGTATGGCCTTGTATTCAATGTCGGTGTCTTGTTTAAAGTGGCCGCTGGAGTAAATCCAATAGTCTTCGCCAGCTCAGTCTGCCAATGAAAAGCAGGGCGAGCCGTTTTCAGCGATATATGGTATTACCTTTCCTTTTGCTCAACTCAATACTTCTACTCTATTTGATTAAATTTATTTTCTAAACGTTATATTGATTTGGTTGTATTGCCTGATAAGAAAAGAGAAATATAAACCTTTTTGCTTGTCCGCCTCAACATCATCAGATAATAGTGGTGCAAAGTAGCAAGTAAATAAACACACAAAAAGCGACGAGTAGCAAAACCTAGTAAAATAAAAAAGGATATAAAACAACTTAAGTTAATGTTTTTTATATTTTTTTAAAATTATTAGGATATGAAGTTTTTATACTATATGGAGTAATTATGGACTAGAATTACACTCGAGTAATTTTTAGTCATTGAATAAACACAAGTAGACCCGATATTGTGAGTATATTGATATACACTGCAGGTCTAGAGGAAACTCTTATGAAAAATTTTACTGTTGCATTATTTGCTGGTCTGATTAGCTTGGCAGGTATAAGTGCACAGGCTGCCACTCCGGAACAGGAGTGTCAAAAGCTCAAAAATGACTATAATGTTATTTATGCTTCTAAAGGCTTCTGTTTTAAAGATAAAGATGCAAAAGAGAAGTTCGGTAATGAAAACTGCTATACTTCAAAACCTAAATTCTCTGAAAAAGAGCAGCAACGTCTTGATGAAATTAAAGAGCGCCAGAAAGAGCTGAACTGTAAATAACTACTGAAAGGAAGAGCTATGGCTTACGATGACCAAAATATCTTTGCAAGAATTATTCGTGGTGAATTACCTGCAATTAAAGTTTATGAAGATGATCAGGTTCTTGCTTTTATGGATATTATGCCGCAAGCCGAAGGTCATACATTGGTCATTCCTAAAACACCGGCAGTTACATTACTTGACCTGCCAGCAGAAGCAGCTGCTTATAGTATTCAGATAGTACAGAAAATTGCAAAAGCAATAGAGAAAGCATTGAATGCCGAGGGAATTGTTTTAATGCAGCTTTCAGGCGCTGCTGCTGGACAAACTGTTCCGCACGTTCATTTTCATCTGATTCCAAGTTCAGTGCACCAGCTAGGTCGCCATGCGGCTGAAATAGGAGATCAGGAGAAAATTAAGGCTATTGCAGAGAGAATCCGTGCTGCTCTTTAAAGCCTTATTTTCAATTAAAACCTAATGGAGCTTCGGCTCCATTTTTGTTTAAATTTCAAAAGTATAAAAAATAATCTAATTCTTCTTTCCTCTTTTTATCCTTCATTAAACTGTCATTTTTCTTTCACTTCTCTGTCACACAGTTTGCAGATACTGCTTAGCAAGTTGGTGAGCTTATGTAATTTTTTGTACACAGGCAAACTATAAAAAAGAGTTAGCAAGGCAAATAGCCATTTTAAAGAATTGTTTTTGGAGAAATCTCAATGAAAAAATTGCTTCTCGCTGCTACAGTAGCAACTTTAAGCTTAAACGCAGCGCAAGCAGCGCCAACTTTGTACGGTAAAGTAAATGTCAGCGTTGACAGTTACGATAATGGCAAAGATGACAAAATTGAAGTTAACTCGAATGCTTCTCGTCTGGGGATTAAAGGCGAAGAAAAACTGACAGATCAGTTATCTGCAGTGTATCAGGCTGAATGGGAAATTGATGTAGATGGTGGCGATGATGTATTCAAGAAACGTAACATTTTTGCCGGCTTAAAATGGGCAGAAATCGGTACTTTAAGAGCCGGTATTATAGATACACCATTTAAAGATGCAGCAGGCGGTTATCGTGATGTATTTAATGATTATGCACACGCTGATATTAAAGAAATGATGTATGGTGAAGAGCGGGTTGAAAATGTGATCAGTCTTGAGACAGATCCGAAATTACTCGCCGGTGTAGTATTTGCCCTACAGGCTCAGCAAGGCGAGTCAAATACTGAAACCAACAAATATACAGACGGTGCTCGTGACAGCCTAGGAGATGGCCTTTCAACTTCACTATCTTATGCTAATAAAGATTATGGTTTTGAAGGTGTGATTGCTGGAAACTTTAAATCAATTGGCGATTTTGCTGCGGTTGGTCTTAAGGATATTCCTGCTGATGCATTCCGCCTAGGTGCCTCTTTTGACTTGGGTAAAATCGGTGTGCCAGGCCTGTATTTAGGGGCAATGTGGCAGACTGCTGAAATTTCGGATTATAATAATATCAAGCCCCGTGTAGTAACTGATGGTGTTGTTACCTATGCTGGAGATTATAGCAACGTAGAAGAAAAAGCATGGTTAATTTCTGCGACTTATAAACTTGCAAACACGCCTTGGACATTCAAGGCACAGTATCAATCAGCAGACACTGACTATGCAGTTCTTGCAGGTGCGTCAGGTGACAGCTCAGTTGACCAGTGGGGAATTGGCGCAGATTACAAACTCAATAGCCAGACTAAGCTCTTTGCCAGTGCTGTTCAGCGTGAATGGGATAACTCTCCTGCTAAAGGTAATGCTGATGAAAGCGTATACGGTTTAGGTATGGAAATAAAATTCTAATTCTGGCAATTTAAAAAAAGGGCTATATGCCCTTTTTTAATTTAACGTTTTAGAAAACCGGAAACCATATTTAAAACATTTTGAATATCATTGTTGGCTTCCTGTTTGTTGGTCTTCTCACCTTGTGGAGTCAGCGCATCAATGATTTGTGGTAGTACTGAAGAAATAGCACTGTATACATCCTGTTTAGGTGCATGTGTCTGTTCAGCAACTTTCTCGACTTCCTGATCATCAAATAAATTTTGTATATTTTGCTGCGGCGCATTTTCTTTATTACTCTGGTTTGGGTCGACCCAGTTCTGTACCTGATTCCCAAGACCGGCATTACGCAATTTGTCTAATGCACCTTGAAGACCGCCCTGCTTCTGAATCCAGGCTAGAACTAGTGGCAACACGGCGATCAATAAAGTTTTGGTACTGTTATTTCCACTGTTATGTGGTACTTCATTTTGAGTCTGGCGTGGTTGCTGTTGACGTTGGTTACCATGACTAAATTGCTCAAGTACTGAACCTAAAACGCCACCTAAACCGGATTGACGGCCCTGATTCTGGGTATTCTGATGGTTAGCCTGCGTATTCTGGCCACCGAGCTGACCTAGAACTGCTCCAAGAATTCCGCCGAGACCACTTGGCTGCTGCGTGTTCTGCTGCTGATTATTTTGTGGTTGCTGGTTTCCTAATGCCTGCTTCGCCAGCATTTCCACTATATTGGTCAAGTTGGTCATCACTTACTCCTTGAAAGTGTTATCTTCCTTAAAGCATAAGTGTACCCGACCGGGTGAAACAAAGTCTGATTTGTATATTTTTGCAAGATTTTATAAGTATATTGGCCCTTACCAGCGATATTTGTCCCAATTTTCCGGATTGGCCCAATATTTAGAGTTAAACCAGTCCGGTACGTGCTTATAGGTTAGAATATTGAATTGCCATAATGCGAAATCACTGCTGTTTTCTGTTCTCTCAACCAGTTGGGTAAAACCTAAAGAGCGAAGTAACTGCTCATCCTGAAGACGGCCAACCACAATAATACGCTTCGCCATAAGATCACGTAATTTCACCAGAAGTCTAGAAATATCAGGCAGTTTTAATTCTGTGAATTCTGGACCGGTTAAAATGACCATTGCTAGATCATAACGTTCAGTAAAGGGCAGATTTAAAAACTCAGTTGCGTTAAAATAATGCCATTGTATAGCCAGATGTGAAGTATCTTGAACTGTTTCAAGCTGCTGACCAATCGCCAGTGCAGTATGGATGGGCTGTTCGGCAAATAGATCGTCTAGCATAGAAGTGATGACGTTGAGCTTGGCCATAACTGCATCCTGAATTACGTGAGTGAGAATTATATGGAATTACAAGGCATTTGCCATAAAATGCATGCCGGTCTTAGCAAGCCAAGTGTAACTGATCAACAAACGTTAAAGGCAAATGTTGAGTACAAATTTACTCTGGACCGTTCAGAAATTGATCTTCCTTTTACGTTAGGGCAAGAAATTGAAATTGAATGGACTGGTAATATCTATTGCGTATCTTGCGGTGCAAAAACCAAGAAATCATTTTCACAAGGGCATTGTTTTAAATGTTTTAAAACCAAAGCATCCTGTGACATGTGTGTTTTAAAACCAGAAACCTGTCATTACCATTTAGGGACCTGCCGGGAAGACTCATTTGCCAAAGAAGTCTGTTTTCAGCCTCACATTGTATATCTGGCTAATTCAAGTGGTCTTAAAGTCGGCATTACCCGTACTGGTCATATGCCTACCCGATGGCTGGATCAGGGAGCGACTCAGGCCTTACCAATTTTTAGAGTCGGTTCACGGCGTTTGTCTGGGCATATTGAGGTAATGTTTGGTAGCCAGATTTCTGATAAAACAGACTGGCGCAAATTGCTTAAAGGCGAAGCGGAACCCGTTAACCTAATTGAAAAACGTGATCAGTTAATTGAAGAATTTGCACCTAAAATTGCCCAGATTCAGGATGAGTTCAGTCAGAATTTACACTTTAACGAGTCAATAGAGTTGCTTGATCAGGAACTACCACGTGAGTTTATTTATCCGGTTGAGCAATATCCTGAAAAGATCAAGTCACATAACCTTGATAAAACACTGAAAATTCGAGGAGTGTTACAGGGTATAAAAGGCCAATATCTTATTTTAGACACGGGTGTTATTAATATCAGAAAATATACGGGTTATGAATTAATTCTGAGAGCGTAAGTCTTTCATAAAAATAAACAGTACCATAATTTGAGTACGGTACTGTTTATTCAAGAGAGCGTCTGATCTGTTGATGGATAAAAGTTAATAAGACAGTACTTTCAGAATGGCCTCTACAGGATTTTCACTGTTACCGGCAAGTAGTCGCTTATGCATCGCAATATGTTGCATCACCTGAGTTTGTGCGACTTCTCTATTCATTAAATTTTCAATTTCTGTAGCTAACTTTTGTGGAGTGGCATCGGTCTGGATTAGCTCGGCTATAACTTTCTTACCTGCAATAATATTTGGCAGTGAATAATAGGGAATCTTGACCAATAACTTGGCAATAATATAAGTGAGCCAGTTCAGCTTATAAAAAGTCACCATTGGCCGATGTAATAGCATGGCCTCTAGTGTTGCTGTACCTGAAGCCAAGGCCAAAATATCACTGGCATTCATTACCATACGGCCAATTTTGGAGTCAGTGCCGGTGTTTTCTAGCACCTTAACCTGTGCCTTAAACTCAGCAGGATAATTTTTTAATTGTTCTTCAATCTGAACTTTTCTTGCTTCATTTATAGCAGGTAATAAAAATTCAATTTCAGGATATTTCTGATAAATAATCTGTGCAGCATCAAGCACCAAAGGACCTAGACGCTCGACTTCTCCACGACGGCTGCCGGGTAATAGTGCAATATGCTGTCTGGCCGGGTCGAGTCCTAACTGCTGTTTGGCTGCAACTAGAGGATTATCTAAAGGTAACTGACTTGCCAAAGGATGTCCTACAAATGCAGCAGGAACCTGATAACGCTCATAAAAAGCTTTTTCGAACGGGAACAGGCAAAGTACCAAATCAATAGACTGCTTGATTCCGTGCACACGGCCCTGACGCCATGCCCACACTGATGGGCTTACATACTGTACCGTTTTTATTTTAAGTTGTTTCTGTTTCAGACTTTTAGAAAGCCGCAAATTGAAATCTGGAGCATCAATTCCAATAAAAATATCTACAGGTTTCTGGCTCCAGCGTTCAACAAGTCCATCACGTACAACAAACAGCTTTTTCAGATCTTTTAAGACCTCAACAATTCCCATAACTGACAGAATATCCATTGGATAATAGCTCTTAAAGCCTTCTGCCATCATTTGTGGCCCACCAATCCCTTCAAATTCAGCTTCTATCCTCTGCTCGCGAAAACTACGAATCAGCTTGGCACCTAAAGTATCACCAGAAACTTCACCTACCACTATACCAATTTTAAGTTTCCGATTTTCCAAGAGTTTTATCTCCACTATAAGATCAAGCTATTTTAACATAACCCTTTTAGATTTAATCAGGCTCACTGTATCCGCATCTAATTTAATCCGATTACACTCTTTAAAAAATTTAAACTTCCTTTTATAAATTCAAAAATTATCTAAATAATCTATTGTTTACCAATTGTAAATTACCAAAACAAATAATAATATAAATGATAATAATTTTCATTAACCAATATTATGAATTCTCATTTCCCTGCCAGTTGTTTTAAACTTTCTCTCCTTACTCTGGCACTATTAAATGTACAAGCTGCTCTTGCAGCAGAGGCTTCAGATACCCAGGCACTTCCTGTTATTCAGCTGCAAGCCAATACTATGAGTAGCCAATCTTCTGAACAAACGCAAGCCTATATAGTCAAGGATTCAAACAGTGCTACCGGGTTGAATCTGAGTATTAAAGAAACTCCACAAACAGTGAATGTGGTAACCCATCAGCAAATTAAAGATTTCAATCTGACCGACGCACGTGATGTTTTAGCAGCAGTACCAGGTGTAGTCGTGTCCAGTCAGGAAACTAACCGTACTACTTACACAGTACGCGGCTTTGATATCAGTAATTACCAGATTGATGGAACAAACCTTCAGTTAACTGGTAGTGATTATCAGAATGGAGATATAGATACATTTTTATATGACCGGATTGAAGTCGTGAAAGGCTCAAATGGCTTAACTTCTTCTACGGGTAATCCCTCTGCAACTGTAAATTACATTCGCAAACGGCCAACTATAGACACCCGGACACAAGGCTCTATCAGTTATGGATCTTGGGACACAGTTCGGGGTGAAGCAGATATCTCAGGCAGTTTAACTGCTGATGATCGTATACGCGGACGAGTAATGCTGGCACAGGAAGCCGGAAACTCCTATCTGGATCATTACAGCCAGGAAAAAACTGTTGCCGGGCTAATTATTGAAGCTGACCTGACAGATCAGACACTCTTAAGCACAGGGTATAACTTTCAGAAAGACCGGCCTAATGGAAACAACTGGGGCGCTCTTCCTATGCTGGATAGTGAGGGGAAATTATTAAACTATAGCCGTAATTATAATCCGATGCCGGACTGGGTACACTGGGATATGGAAAAACAGAATGCTTTTATAGAACTTAAACATCAGTTTAATGATAACTGGAGTATAAAAGCCACTTATAACTATGCCGAACAAAAAGAAGATGGAGCCATGCTGTATTTTACCGGCGTTCCAGATCGGGAAACAGGACAAGGGGTCAGTGAATATCCCTCAGCTTTCATAGAAAAAAACCAGAATCATGATATTGATATCAGTATATTAGGAAAATATTCGTTATTTGGTCAAACTCATGACCTGATGGCCGGCAGCAGCTGGTCCAAAAATGATGTAAAACAGAACTCAAGATATATTGCAAACCGTAGCAGACCAATTCCTGACTGGTTCAATTATTACAACAATACTTATCCAGACTTTATTGACGATACAAACAATCCGGCTAATCAGGCAGATTATACGCAGGAACAGAAACGTGTTTATGCAGCGACACGTTTACATTTGGGAGATAAGTTAAAAGTCTTGGCGGGTGCTAATTATACTGATGCTACTTCAAAAGGCCAAAATTACGGTGACTCAACCAATTATAGAGATTCGAAGGTGTTGCCTTATGCAGGGATCACTTATGATATTGACCCAACTTATACAGCATACGTAAGTTACAGTACGATTTTTAAACCGACTTCAAAACTTGGCCTAGACAAGCAGATTTTAAAACCTACAGAAGGAAGCTCCTATGAACTTGGTATTAAAGGTTCATGGTTCGATGATCAGCTCATTGTCTCTAGTGCTGTGTTCCGCAACGAATATGACAAGTTTCCAGTTTATGAAAAATGGGATCAGGCTAACTTATACAGTCAACAAAATATTAAATCACAAGGTTATGAATTTAATATTGCCGGTCAGCTAACCGACCAGCTGAATATATCAGCCGGTTATGTACAGCAGAACATGAAAGATCGTGATACTGGAGCAAGAACCCGTACTTTTGTACCTGAACGCACCTTTAATGTACTTACCAGTTACACGGTTCCGCAATTTCCCCAATTAAAAGTAGGCGCAAATCTGGTCTGGCAAGATAAAATTAGCCAGACAGATAAAAGTAATCTGATACAGGACAGTTATGCTTTACTTGATCTAATGGCCAGCTATGCTTTAAATGACCATGTCAGTTTTCAGGCCAATGCAAAAAATATTACCAATGAAAAATATTTTAATTCTCTAGAATATGGCCAGACTTATTACGGTGCGCCCGCTAACTATACAGTCGCGGTAAACTTCAAATATTAATAGTAGACAGTTCAGCTCTCTAAAGAGCTGAACTGTTTATTTTATATATAGAAAATGATGAGAAGCAGATTGAATTTTTTACAGAAGACTTATCCATACTGTGCAGCTTTTTATCGAACCCTGCTAGCCTTTATAGCGGGTTATATATTTATGGCCTATCTAGCTTATGATCTAGCTCACTTATTAAGTTTTTATTTTCCAAAAGCCGAATCAATTTACTTGGCGGCAATCACTGCGATTTTACTGTATTTGGTCTTCGTTATTTCGAGTTTTTGCATTAATTGCCTTTGGAAGTTAACCCTGCTGAGTCTCATCAGCTGCGGCTTTTTCTATTTTATTTCGCTTTATACAGGTTAAATTATGCAAAAATCTATCCGGCAATCGATGGCATCTTTGCATTCTTGGACCGGTCTTTTACTAGGCTGGCTATTGTTTGCTATTTTCCTGATGGGTTCTACCGCCTATTACCGCCATAATTTAAATTTATGGATGCAGCCTGCACTGGCTCAGATTCAGGTAAACCAGGAAACAGCATTAAATACTGCATATCAATATTTACAGAACGAAGCATCCGATGCTAAAACCTGGTATCTGGAAATAGCAACTCAAGAAAAGCCGTTTAACAAAATGTACTGGCAGAAACAGGATGGCAGTTATGGCAGTGCTTTATTAAATCCGGCCACTGGTCAGGAATTAAAACTCTCCGGAACCCAAGGCGGTGAGTTTTTCTATCTTTTTCATTTTCAGCTGTTTGGTATTCCGGTACTCATTGGACGTCTGATTGCGTGTTTTGCTGCCCTGATCATGTTGATTGCCCTTATTTCCGGTATTATCACTCATAAAAAAATACTGGCTGATTTCTTTACTTTCCGTACTTTTAAAGGCCAGCGTTCCTGGCTTGATTTTCATAATATCTGCTCAGT
The DNA here is from genome assembly GCF_040744925.1 of Acinetobacter sp. FL. Lineage (NCBI taxonomy): Bacteria > Pseudomonadati > Pseudomonadota > Gammaproteobacteria > Moraxellales > Moraxellaceae > Acinetobacter > Acinetobacter sp. FL. The sequence goes on from NZ_CP160437.1 coordinate 1,645,444, forward strand.
CATTGCACTCCCCTTTTTTTTAACCATTACTTTTACTGGTCTGGCTATTTTGTTTTATTTATATCTGCCATGGAGCCTTGAAAAATTTTATCCTGAAAACAAATACCAGTACTTTGAAGAAATCAATCAGAAAATTTTAACAAAGGAAGATCACCCAAAACCTGCTGCGATGCTTCCGATCCAACAAGTCCTGGCTATTAGCCAGCAGCAATGGGGTATTACAGATTATGCACGACTAGAGGTTAAGAACCCGAATACTACTTCTGCAAAAATAACTCTGGTTCAGTCTACTGATTATTCGATCACCCGTGATGCACCACAATTAACAGTAAACGGTATAAGTGGCCAGATTATAAGTGATACAAAAAACCGTAGCGCAATAGCCACACTTAACTCAGGTGTCTATGGTTTGCATATGGCAACTTTTGCCCAGCCTTTACTACGGTTCGCTTTATTTTTTTCAGGCATACTGGGCTGTTTGATGATTGCCTCTGGTTTATTGTTATGGAGTTTAAAGCGGCATCTACAAAACAAGACTCAAGCCTTTCATTTGGGCTTTTATTTGGTAGACCGTTTAAATGTAGCTACTTTTATAGGTCTTCCTACAGCTATGCTGTGTTATCTCTATGCCAACCGTCTTGTAAGCGTCCAGCCAGGTGGCACAAATTATGAAATTTATAGCTTCTTTATCAGCTGGCTGATCCTGTTTATTTTAGCGATAATGACTAAAAAACAATGGTTATGGAAAATACAGCTTGCTATTTTCATATGTCTCGCTTTTAGTCTGCCAATTTATGATCTTTATTACTTGAGTCAGCAAAATTATATTTCAGGATTATCGCACTATTGGAACTTTCTCAGAATTGACCTGATGCTATGGCTATTTGCTTTTTTAGCCTTCTTTATTTATCGCAATATTGAACCGATACAACTTAAAAGCAGCCAGAAGCTTTCTGCCAAAATTATAAGGAATACCCAAGAGGTTAATTCATGACATTGTTATTAGCTTTTTTTATGCTACTTGCCTGCTTTTATGGATTTTATCTTAGCAGTTCAAAGCAGCTTGCCAAGACTCTTAGTTCTAATAAGGCTTTTCTTGTAAAATACCCCTTATTGCTCAGGTTATTTTGCAGCCTTCTATTTATATCAGCAACCTATTTCATTACCCGTAGCTATCATCTATCCATTGGATTTATTAGTGTCTGGATTTTCGCTACCCCTATTTTATTTTTCATGATCTTGACAATAAATGAATTAAAGCCGAATAGGAAATATCAAAGAAGATCATGAAAATGCTTTATTGGCGTATCTATACAACAAAGTCATCACCGAGCTTAGCGTTTTTTTGCATAAGTAAATCATTAATCGTCACAACTGCTTATATGAAAAAGTCATAACATAGACATGTTTTATTATATTGGCATGAGTTAATGGTTGGTCCTCTAGAATTCATTTTGGCTGGTGTACTGGTTGGTTTTTGTGTAGGTATAACAGGTGTAGGTGGTGGTTCATTAATGACACCTATTTTAATCAGCTTGTTCAGGATCGAACCCCATATTGCGATTGGTACCGACTTGCTCTACGCAGCAATTTCAAAATTCTGCGGCTCACTGGTCCATGCCAGAAAATTAAATATTGTCTGGCCCATAGTTCTCTGGCTGGCATTGGGGAGTATTCCAGCGTCTTTTGCGACCCACTGGGTGCTTGAGCACTATCTGAGCCAGTCCACTCACTATAAAGCTGTTCTTACCACAGTTTTAGGGTTTATGCTGACCCTGACCGGTATTTCAATTATTTTCCGTGCGCAGATTGAAAAATTTTTTAGCCGTTTTCGTAAACCTGAAGTTTCTGATCAGGAACAAGCGCTGTTTGCTAATCCGCGCCGCCGCTTCTATATTTTATTTATGGGTATCGTACTGGGTATATTTGTTACCCTCTCTTCGGTAGGTGCCGGTGCTTTTGGCATTATGGCATTGATTCTTATGTTCCCTAATTTGCCAATGATCCGGATTATTGGTTCCGATGTAGTTCATGCAGTATTGCTAACACTGGTTGCAGGCTTAGGCCACATGAGTTCGGGAAATGTCGATTTCACTCTATTAATGTGGTTACTGGTAGGTTCCATTCCAGCCATTATCGTTGGTACATTAATCAGCTCACGGTTACCTGAACGTATTATTCGCAAGATTCTGGGAATTACCCTGTTTGCTTTAGGTATCAACTTTATGTTGCATCCGGTTAAAGCCAAACCAGTAACTACTTCAGAAAGCGCAGTCATTAGTACTGTTGAAAAAACACACAAGATATAATTAATTCGTAAAATGAATTGCTTTTTCAGACTTTAACAGAGTTTTTGTATAGCAATTCATCACTTAAATCATGTTATATTCAAGTAACTATAACCACTTCTGTATGAACAATCACCAGTGACGGCAATGAATACACTACAGTTTAAAACAGTATCCCCTTCAGATATCAGTGATGTAAATGTGAAAAGCATTCAACCACTTGTAACTCCTGCAACACTGAAAGAAGAACTTCCTTTAAGTGAAACGGCTTATCAAACCGTCATGAAAGGCCGTGAAACTATACGTAATATTTTAGATGGTATTGATAAACGCCTGTTTGTCGTGATTGGGCCTTGTTCAATTCATGATACGGTAGCTGCACATGAATATGCTGATCGCTTAAAAATCTTGAGTGAAAAAGTTCAGGATACTCTTTATATCGTTATGCGTGTTTATTTTGAGAAACCACGTACTACTGTAGGCTGGAAAGGTCTGATTAATGACCCGGACATGGATGACTCCTTTAATATTGAAAAGGGTCTTCGTATTGGCCGCCAGCTGTTACTTGAACTCAATGAAAAAGGTTTACCTTGTGCAACAGAAGCTCTTGATCCGAACTCACCACAATACTATCAAGACCTGATTTCGTGGTCTGCTATCGGTGCACGTACTACAGAAAGCCAGACCCATCGTGAAATGTCTTCCGGCTTGTCTTCACCTGTAGGCTTTAAAAATGGTACCGACGGCGGCCTGACAGTAGCTACCAATGCCATGCAGTCAGTTAAACATGGACATAGCTTTCTGGGCCTAAATGAGAATGGCCAGGTTTCTATTATCCGTACTGCAGGTAATGCTTATGCACATGTAGTACTGCGAGGTGGTAATGGCAAGCCGAACTATGATGCTGGTGCTGTGGCCGATGCGGAAATGACTTTGGCTAAAGCCAAGGTTAGTAACAAGATTATGATTGATGCCAGTCATGCCAACTCGAACAAAGATCCGTATTTGCAACCCTTGGTTTTAAAAAATGTGACTGAGCAGATTATTGATGGGAACAAGTCAATTGTCGGTGTTATGGTCGAGAGTCATCTCAAGGGTGGCCGCCAAGATATTCCTGCGAAACTGGATGACCTTGAATATGGCAAGTCAGTCACAGACGGCTGTATAGACTGGGAAACTACCGAAAAGACCTTACTTGCCATGCATGAAGCATTAAAAGACGTTTTACCAAATCGTTAAACATTGAGACGCCATCATCATGATGGCGTTTTTTATATAGGATTTGTACCATATGAATGAACTAGAATATGCTTTAAGCCAGATTCCATATTTTGATTATGTTCATGAGCGCCTGTTTTGCTCAGGGCAGTTGACTACAGAAAATCTCGAACAAATCAAGGCCTATGGTTGCTCGACCATTATTAATCTTGCCTCCAGTAAAGCTGAAATGGCTCTTAGAAATGAAGATCAGTTGTGCCTGGACCTTGACCTCAACTATATTCACATTCCTTTAGATAATGAACGCCCTTCAGCCAATCAGGCTATTCTGGTTTTAGAGCTGATTAATCACTTGGTCTGTGAGCAGACAGTGTGGCTGCACTGTGCTGATAACCGGCAATGTAGTGTGCTGATGTACTTATATCGACAATACTTTATGAATATAGATATGCCTACAGCACAAGAGTATTTGCACAGAATCTGGGAACCCGATGATACCTGGACCGGACTGATTCATGCGGTTGCCTTACAACTTCAAGGCCGCAAAGCAACACGCGAACTGGAACAGTCACTAATGCAGGTTCGTCAGTTTGAGTGAAGTACAAGTAAAACTGTAGCAGTCGCCAAAATGCCTTCCTGACGGCCAGTAAACCCCAGCTTCTCAGTAGTTGTAGCTTTTACACTAATTTGTGAAATATCTGCATTGAGTACTTCAGCAATGCTCTGCCGCATTTCGAGATTATGTTTGGCCAGTTTCGGGCGTTCACAGGCTACAGTAATATCGGCATTACCCAGCATATAACCTTCTTTTAAAATTAAATCGTATACATGCTTGAGCAATATCCGGCTATCCGCACCTTTGAATTCATCGTCAGTATCCGGAAAGTGCTGTCCAATATCTCCTAGTGCCAGTGCCCCCAGTAGAGCATCAGCTAGTGCATGTAAAACTACATCGCCATCTGAATGAGCTTTTAAACCATGAGTATGTGGAATCCTGACACCTGCCAGATGAACAAATTCACCCTCTTCAAATGCATGCACATCAATGCCTTGGCCGATACGGAACTGCGGTCTTAACATGACTGTTTCCTTATAAATAAATCTTAGATCAGTTGTATTTTAGCTTGTGATTTCGCTATATTACGTAAGCAAACTCTATAGCAAAAGTATAAGCGATCATGTTATTGAATACCGAGTTTCCTCACATTAAAATAATAGGATCATTATTTGTAGCGACCTGTTTATGGTCATCAATGGCCGTAGCTCAAGCGTTACAGTGTACATCTGACATTACTGCGCCTGCTTTAAAGCGTATTTGCTCAGATAAGTTCGACACCGAACGTCAAATGCTAAATAATAAATATCTTACAGCTTACCTGATTACTGATGCTCCGGTCCGTTTACTCCAAGATACACATCTGACTTGGCTAAATCGTATGCAACAGTGTAAGAGTAATGACTGTTTTAAACAGCAGTTCGAACTGCGTATGGATGATCTGGATATTTATACTTCAATGAATCAGAGTTTAACCCAGCATTATTTAAAATATGAAAATGGCTTAATTGCGAAACAGCCTGTACATTTACAGGTACATCAACTCTCTAAAGACAGAATCAAGATTGAGGGAATTGCATACCGCAACCCGAATAATCGTAAAGAGACCCAAAACATTGCTTTTCTCGCTTACACCCCCCCCGAGAACAAGCAGGAAATTATCGATAATGAACATGACTGTAAATATAGTTTTAACTTTCAGAAAGCCTTGCTTACAGTAAGTTCACAGCAGAAAGGTTGTGAGCGATTCAACGGCATTTACCGTTTATACGACTAAATTTTGTAATTTCAGATTAATACTTAAATAAAAAAGCCCGGACTGCTGAGACCGGACTTTATATTTCTAAAACTTATTAATCAATAGGCATTTCTGAAGCGCGACAGATTTCTGCACACTGCTCGCAGGCCTTAGCACAATGCTGGCAATGCTGATCTTCATGTGCACCACATTCTTCAGCACAACGTTCACATGCCTGAGCACATAGCGCCATCACATTGTCTAAAAGTGCCGAGCCTCTGATTTCATAGCTGATACAAAGACGGCATAGCTCCACACAATCTAAACAGCGACGGATACATTCGCGCATCATGCCTACCATTTCTTCCTGCAAGCATTCTGCTGCACAGGTTTGACAAGCGATAATACATTCAGTACAGGCCCGGATTGAAGCAGAGGCCTGTGAATAAACCGGATTAGTCATTGTTTCATCTTGTTGTATTGGCACTTTCCACCTCATTCACTGTATTTATGAGCCTTTTAAGTATTTCAGGAATGCAGAAAAGGTAGAACCATCTACAGGTAATGAATTGTGCCTTTTTTTAAACAATGGGTAAGCTTATGAAATATTCAGCTGTAGTATCAAAATTTAAGAATAAAAATTAATCCATTGAATATAAATATAATAATACTAAGAAGAAGTTGTATTTTGAGATTCAATAATCAGCTTGGCCAGCTCAAGATCATCGGGATAAGTAATTTTTATATTGTCCGAACGCCCCATTACTACTTGAACAGGATATCCGGCATGTTCAATTGCACTAGCTTCGTCAGTAATTGTGATCTGGTCGGCCAATGCTTTTTCAATCGCAGCTTTAAGCAATCCCAGTCTGGCAAGCTGTGGAGTCTGGGCTTGCCACAAGCATTCACGGCTTACTGTTTTGGTAATTTGCTGTTTATCAGATATCAGTTTTAAAGTATCCCGTACAGCTATAGCAAGAATAGCGCTACAGTTTTGTTCGATAGCGTTCTCAACCAGATTTTGCAAGCTGCTGAACTGGACACAGGGACGCGCTGCATCATGTACCAGTATCAGATCATCTTCATCAGCAATACTACTTAGATAATGGAGAGCATTGAGTACCGAATACACCCTTTCTTGCCCACCCAGACAAAAGTGAGCTTTATCAGCCCTTACTAAAGGTAAAGTTCGAGCAACATCATCATGTGCACTAACTGCAAGTACATATCCGGCTAGATCTAGCTGATTTAACCGGCTAACCGTGTGCTCGAGTACAGTCTGCTGCCCAATTAACTGATATTGTTTAAGTTCATGTTTAGAAAAACGGCTGCCTGAGCCAGCAGCAGGAATTACCGCCCAGAGTTTAGGGTGTTTCGGTAACAGGGTCTGGTTCTGACTCATTGGTTCTTAAATCAACCTTGGCATTAGGATCAATATAAATGGGTTTATATTGAGTACTGATTGTACTCATCTGTACAAAAGTTTCATGGGGCTTGATCAGACCGAGGTCTAAACGTGCATGTTCCTCAATGGCTTCAATACCATGTTTGAGGTCATACACTTCCGCCGCTAAAATGCGATTTCGCTCTTTTAATTCTTGATTAATATCAGCTTGTTGTTGGATTTGCTGAGTCAGAGTCTGATGAGGGAAATAGCCCCCCTCACCAAACCAGAAGCGGTACTGCAGCACGACAATCATAATGATTGCCAGTGCTAGCAATACCTTGCTCGAAATTGAACCGAAAACTTCTTTCATAAAAGCCATGAAAAGTTAGTTCAATCCTTTAAATTCAGCTTTACCGCGGTAAACTGCTTTAGTAATTTCTTCAATACGTAGTAATTGATTATATTTTGCTACGCGGTCAGAACGGCAAAGTGAACCGGTTTTAATCTGGCCCGCTGCTGTACCTACGGCAAGATCTGCAATAGTAGAATCTTCAGTTTCACCTGAACGGTGAGAAATTACAGTCGAGTAACCATTTGCTTTAGCAAGATAGATTGCGTCGAGTGTTTCGGTCAAAGTACCGATCTGGTTATATTTGATAAGGATAGAGTTAGCAACCTTCTCATTAATACCACGCTGTAGTATCTTCGGATTGGTTACAAACAGGTCATCACCTACTAACTGAATCTTGTCACCAAGAATAGAAGTCAGGTAAGACCAGCCTTCCCAGTCAGACTCGTCCAGGCCATCTTCAATCGAGATGATTGGATACTGATTTACCAGACCTGCAAGATAGTCAGCAAACTGGTTGCTGGTGAATGCCTTATTGCCCTCACCCGCAAGGATATATTGACCATCTTTATAGAATTCTGAAGATGCGCAGTCCAGCGCCAGCATAATATCAGAACCAGCTTTATAGCCAGTTTGCTCAATTGCTGAAAGAATTACAGTGATTGCTTCTTCATTTGAACGAAGGTTTGGTGCAAAACCACCTTCATCACCTACTGCAGTATTTAAGCCTTGTTTCTTTAAAACTGATTTTAAAGAATGAAAAATTTCTGCACCAGCACGCAGGCTCTCAGCGAATGAGGTAAAGCCCACAGGTTCAATCATAAATTCCTGAATATCAACAGTGTTATCTGCATGAGCGCCACCATTTAAGATATTCATCATTGGAACAGGCATAGTCAAAGTTTTCTGGCCACGCAGGCCTGCAATGTATTGGAAAAGAGGAATTTTCTTTTCATCAGCAGCAGCACGGGCAGCGGCTAAAGATACAGCCAAAGTTGCGTTAGCACCTAGTTTTTCTTTATTTTCAGTACCATCTAAAGCGATCATTGTATTATCAATGTCTTTTTGTTCGAATACTGATTTACCCAATAAAGCATCACGGATTAAAGTATTAACATTATTAACCGCAGTTTGAACGCCTTTGCCCAAATAGCGTGCTTTATCGCCATCACGCAGTTCTAAAGCTTCACGAGAACCAGTTGAAGCACCAGATGGTGCACATGCACGGCCAACTACGCCGGATTCCAAGATTACATCAGCTTCGATGGTTGGGTTACCACGAGAGTCCAAAATTTCACGTGCACGGATGTCAACGATTTGGCTCATGAACAATTCCTCAGTTGAATGAATAACAAGATGCAAGCAGCAGCATCAATGGGTATCTAATTTTTTGAATCCTTTAACCAAAGTATCCAATTCTTTTAATTGTGCTAAAAATGGCTCTAGCTGGTTCAGACGCAACGCACATGGCCCATCACATTTGGCCAGTTCCGGGTCAGGATGTGCTTCCAGGAATAAACCCGCAAGTCCTGTAGCCATACCAGCACGTGCCAATGTGGCAATCTGGGCACGACGGCCGCCCGCAGAATCGGCACGGCCCCCTGGCGTTTGCAAGGCATGGGTTACATCAAAAAATACTGGAACATTCATTTCTTTCATAATGTCGAAGCCCAGCATATCAACCACAAGGTTGTTATAACCAAAAGCTGAACCACGTTCGCACAAGATCAGTTTGTCATTGCCGGCTTCCAGACATTTATGCAGAATATGATGCATTTCATGGGGTGCAAGAAACTGGGCTTTTTTAATATTGATAATAGCCTGGGTTTTTGCCATAGCTTCAACCAGATCCGTCTGACGGCTCAGGAAAGCCGGCAGCTGGATAATGTCGGCAACTTCTGCAACAGGAGCCGCCTGATACGGCTCATGCACATCAGTGATGATCGGAACATTAAAGTGTTTTTTAATTTCACCTAACCACTCGATTCCTTTTTCCAGGCCCGGTCCACGAAAAGAATTCAGGCTTGAACGATTCGCCTTATCAAAACTGGCTTTAAAGACATACGGGATATCCAGACGTTTACAGATATCGACATAGGTTTCGGCAATTTCGAAAGCAAGATCTTTGGATTCAAGTACATTCATACCGCCGAATAATACAAAAGGCAAATGATTTGCCATTTGTATATCGCCTAAACGTACAATTTCTTGTGGTTTTAGTAGTGACATTTAAACTTCCTAGTTTATTTCCTGAACAGTCTTATTTACGCTTCTGATACTGCTGTTTCGCAGCCCCGATAAAGCTAGCAAATAATGGATGACCATCACGTGGTGAACTTGTAAATTCCGGATGGAATTGTACTGCAATAAACCAAGGATGCTCAGGGATTTCAACAGTTTCTACTAAATGCTGTAGTGCAGAATAGCCTGAGATTTTCATACCCGCCGCTTCAATCTGAGCAATAAAGTGATCGTTCACTTCATAGCGATGACGATGACGCTCGCTAATTTCAGCTGCAGCATAAATATCACGGATTTTAGTTCCTGCAACCAGTTCAGACTTTTGAGCACCTAAACGCATGGTGCCACCAAGATCAGATTCAAGACTACGCTGCTGAAGTTCACCACGTTCATCTAACCATTCAGTAATCAGGCCAATAAGCGGGGCTTTAGTTGAACGGTTAAATTCTGTAGAAGTTGCATCAGCAATATTGGCAACGTGACGCGCAAACTCGATCACTGCAAGCTGCATCCCCAGGCAGATACCGAAGAATGGAATCTGGTTTTCACGGGCATACTGAATGGCTTTCATTTTTCCTTCAGTACCACGCTCACCAAAACCGCCCGGAACTAAAATGGCATCAGCGGTGGCAAGCACTTCATTCACATCTTCAGCTTCAAGCTTTTCAGCATCTACATAGTCAATCTGTACTTTAACGCGATTTTGGATACCCGCATGAAGTAATGCTTCATTCACAGATTTATAGGCATCTGGAAGTTCAACATATTTACCAACCATGGCAACACGAACAGTAAATTCCGGATTCAGTAAAGCTTCAACTACGTTATCCCAGTCAGTCAGGTCTGCTTCTGGAAGATCGTTATAACCGAAACGTTCACAGATCAGGTCATCTACATTCTGTTCATAGAAGTTACGTGGAATCTGATAGATAGAACGTGCATCTTTGCACACTACAACTGCACGTGCTTCAACGTTAGTGAAGAGTGCAATTTTACGTTTGGTGTCAGCATCTACATCATGTTCGGTACGACAGATCAGAATATCGGGCTGAATGCCGATAGACAGCAATTCTTTTACAGAATGCTGGGTCGGTTTGGTTTTAAGCTCTGCTGCAGACTTAATATAAGGCAGCAGTGTCAGATGCATGAGCATGGTACGCTTATGACCAAGCTCGACCATTAATTGACGCACTGACTCCATAAATGGTAGTGATTCGATATCACCCACCGTACCGCCAATCTCAACAATTGCTACGTCATAACCTTCACCTGCACGGAGTACACGTTCTTTAATATTGTCAGTAATATGCGGAATTACCTGAACCGTACCACCCAGGTAGTCACCACGGCGTTCTTTATTTAGAACATCCTGATAAACACGTCCTGAAGTGAAGTTATTCAGTTTGGTCATTTTTGCACGACGCAGGAAACGCTCGTAATAGCCCAGATCAAGGTCAGTTTCAGCCCCATCCTCTGTAACAAAAACTTCACCATGCTGGAATGGGCTCATAGTGCCTGGATCGACATTGATGTATGGATCCATTTTGACCATGGTGACTTTTAAACCACGAGCCTCTAAAAGTGCTGCTACTGAAGCTGCTGAAATACCTTTACCTAGTGATGAAACCACACCACCAGTCACGAAAATAAAATGGGTCATTGAGTTTCTCGTACAATCGAGCCGAATTCGGCCTGCAATGTTGCGCAATTTTACTTTACTCGGCACCTATAAAGCAAAGTCATTCCGCATCAATTCATAGAACAATAAACAACTGGTTATTCTATCAGCATTTTCGATAAAAAATTAGGCGTAATGTGCATGATTTTTCTGACAGCTTTTACTGTTATAATAGCTTGGTCTCTTTTAAGTCCTGATTTATGCAATTATGAATAAGAAACTTTTGATTTGTGGTGCGATCGCAACAGGTTTGTTCCTCACCGCGTGTGTAAAAAAAGAAGCGCCAAAGGAAGAGGAGCAAGAACAGGTTGAAGTAGTTGAACAACAATCTGTAGCACCTGCACAAATTGAACCTCTAGAACCGGTTGAAGCTGAACCTGAAATTCCCGAGACAGTTGAAATTGTTCGTGAAGAAACGCCAAATACCACAACCGAAATTCGCCGCGAATATCGTGAACCTGCACCAGTTGAACCGAGACCCGAGCCTAAACCTGAGCCACAAAAGCCAGAGCCTAAGCCAGCTCCAGCACCAAAAGCAGACAGTACCGCCAGCCAGCAGAAATCCAGTTCAGATTCACAGAGCGAAGATGATGCCGTTGCAGCTGCTATTGCGGCTGCTTCACCTGCTCTTGAAAACTAAACAATCCGTTCTTCTGTTCAGTCAGAACAGTAAAAACCCGGTATATTTACCGGGTTTTTTATGAATAATGAGTTGAAGACTTTGACTTAAATAGATGGCTTTTTCACCCAAGCACTAGGATGCTGAGAGAAACCAATTTTGGGGTAGTAAGTAACAGCCTGTGGAGCTGCAAGTAAAGTCAATGTACATTCCGGTTGTAATTGCTGTTCTGTTATTTCAATGAGCTTTTTTCCAATACCCTCTTTTTGAAATCTTACTGTCACTGCCAGATCAGCGAGATAACAGCAAAAATAAAAATCTGTAACCGATCTTGCTATACCTACTAATTCTTGTTTATACCATGCTGAGATGACCAGATTTGAATGCTGTAGCATGCCTGTGATCAGGTCTGCATTCTGGATGGGTCGTCTTGGACCTAATGAAGTTTTCTGTAAAAGGTCAATATACTGCTGCGTACTAACAGGTTCATTTATCAGGTAATGAATCGGTTCAGACATGATATTTTATCTCTTTTATATTCCTATATTTTAAAGCCCCTTCTGTTTTATGGTTATGGAAGAGGCCAGCTATTTCAGGTTTTTATCATGTTATCTGTTTTAAGCAGACTATTTTTAGTTTACTGAAGCCAGTTTGTGTTGTGCAATCAGATAGTCTGCCATTAAACGTGCCGCCCATGAACGTGTACGGGTAATGCCTTCATAAAATCCGCAGTGGCTGCCTTTACGGGTTGTAATCACCATAATATTTGGCATCTGCATAATCATTTCTTTATATGGCTCAAAATTATCAATATGGCAAACCGGATCATCTTCAGCATTTAAAATCATTAGAGGAATCTGGATATTGTCCATGACATAAACAGGATTGGTTGCCTGATTATAACTTTCAAAGTCCTTATAACCTGCCAGTTCAAAGTAACAGCTCTGAAAGTCAGCCAGACTTTTAACAGCAAGTACTTTCGGCAATGACCCTGTATTTTTCCAGGCTTCCTGATAAGGATGAATGAATGATTTAAACAGTTTCTTTGTCATGGCCTTACTATAAAACGGGTGCACCTTCTGAAAACCAATTTCGGTATTATAGCCCGGACAAAAGGCGAAGGCAGCCTTAAATGGAGTATGATGCCCCTCCTCTCCCAGATAGCGTACCAACAGGCCAGTTCCTGCAGAAGAGCCTACGCCATACAATACAGATTCAGGAAATTTGCTCTGTATATGAATGAGCTGTTCACGCAGGTCATCAGTTGAACCAAACAGACAGATTTTCGGTACAGTCATTGGCAATTTGGCATGGCCACGGCGCAAACATAGCGCAATACGCCAGCCTGTATAGTGATGTAAATCACGTACCAGCTCGCTCATACTTTGTGGTGAGCCGGTAATCGTATGCATTAATACAATAGTGGGTACATCAGCCGGAAGTTGTTCGCCATACCAGGCAATACCGGTAGTCCCACCATCCTGCATGGTTAATGGCTCAATTCTGTCATACTTGAGCTTAATACGTCTTTTCTTGAACAGGTCAAAATATAGCAAGTGTGCATGCTGGTTCGCTAACCACGGTGTTGGCCGATATTTTTCCTTAAGCTGTGGCAAGTGCTCCAGTACCTGCTGGACTTTACCATTCGGGTCAAAGTAGAGTTTAGGCTGTTCAGCGCCTGTAACCTGATCCAATAGTTCTCGTGTCAGGGCAGTCAGCTTTTTTACCATCATTTGATTTAACTCTCGGTATATTTCTAAAGTATGAAGAATGAACTTTAAGTAGACTTAATGGGCTGGAGGCATAAATGCTGCCATGCGTTGTCCCATTTGTGCAGCTAACGCTTCGAGACCACTTTTTGGCCGGATCATGACTTCAAAATCAACAATTTTACCCTGCTCATTAAAACGGATCATATCGATTCCTTTTAACTGTTTTTCTCCGACATGAGCAGAAAACTCTAACACTACATTGTGACCGTCTTCTGTGTAGAACTCACGGTGATAAGTAAAGTCCTCAAATATTTCAATGACATTAGTTAATATAAAACGAACGACTGTTTTACCTTCATATGGGTTGAACGCAACAGGTGACCGAAAAATCACCTGTTCATCTAGAAGTTCGTCTAGAACAGACATATCACGGCTGCAAAGCATTTGGTGCCAAGCCTGTATGGCTTGTTGAGTAGTGGTCGGGATCATCAGTTTTATCTCTTTAACTATTTATTGTTTTAAAGTTGAAAGTGGACAGACAGCATTAACAGGCCGCCTGCCCTATATAAAAACCTAAATAATGGCTGCCAGTTCAGCGCCCTGACGGATGGCGCGTTTAGCATCCAGCTCACCGGCTTCTCTTGCGCCTCCTATTAGATGCACACGTTTTCCGTCAGCTTGCAGCTGTTCGAACATGGCAGTATAAGATTCCTGTCCGGCGCAGATTACAACGTTATCCACTTCCAGTAGCATAGGTTTGCCGTCCACCGTAATATGCAAACCCTGATCATCAATTTTTTCATAATTTACACCAGACATCATTTGCACATGCTTATGTTTTAGGCCAGTGCGATGTATCCAGCCTGTGGTTTTACCCAGATTTGCACCTACAGCCTTTTGCTTGCGCTGTAACAGGTAGACTTCACGCAGTGAAGGTTCAATTTTAGGCTGTTTCAAGCCCCCCGTATGATGATAGGTCGTATCGATTCCCCACTCATCATAAAATTTTTCAGGATTCAAGCTGGCACTTTCCCCTTCATGTGTAAGGTACTCTGCTGTATCAAAACCAATACCGCCTGCTCCGATAATTGCAACCCGCTTTCCAACAGGCAGGCGCTCTTTAAGCACTTCCAGATAGCTTAACGCTTTAGGATGATTCGCACCTTCAATTTCCAAGTGGCGTGGTGTTACACCTGTTGCAATCACAATATCATCAAAATTGGCCTGGCTTAGCTCTTCATAAGTCGCCAAATGATTCAAATGTAGCTGGATATTTGGCTGTAATTCAATCTGGCGCTGAAAGTAGCGAATAGTTTCATAAAACTCTTCCTTGCCCGGAATAGTCTTGGCAATATTGAATTGTCCACCAATCTGGTTACTGCTTTCAAAAATCTTGACCTGATGACCACGGCTGGCTGCATAAATTGCAAAACTTAAACCTGCCGGCCCTGCACCTATCACAGCAATCTGTTTCGGTGATCCAGATTCTTTAAAAATCAGTTCAGTTTCATGGCATGCGCGCGGATTAACCAGACAGGATGCAATTTTCATTGAGAAAATATGGTCAAGACATGCCTGATTACACGCAATACAGGTATTAATCTCGTCACTGCGGCCTTCACGGGCTTTTAAAACAAACTCGGCATCGGCCAGCATTGGACGTGCCATCGAAATCATATCTGCCTGTCCGGAAGACAGGACATATTCTGCCATTTCCGGGGTATTAATACGGTTAGATGTGATCAGTGGCAACTTCACTTCACCTTTCAGCTTTTCAGTCACCCAGGTAAATGCAGCACGTGGAACCTTAGTGGCGATGGTTGGAATACGTGCCTCATGCCAGCCGATACCGGTATTAATAATTGTCGCGCCGGCTTTTTCAATTTCTTTAGCCAGATAAACAACTTCGTCCAGTGTAGAACCGCCTTCTACCAGATCCAGCATCGATAGACGGTAAATAATAATAAAATTCTCTCCGACTGCTTCACGGGTACGCTTGACGATTTCAATCGGAAAACGGATACGCTGCTCATAACTTCCGCCCCATTCATCATCACGATGGTTGGTGCGGGCAGCAATAAATTCATTGATCAGATAGCCTTCTGAGCCCATGATTTCCACACCGTCATAACCGGCATATTGTGCCATCTGTGCACAATTTACAAAGTCACTGACAGTCTGCCAGACTTCAGCCGAGCTTAATTCTTTGGGCTTACTCGGATTAATCGGGGCCTGAATCGCAGAAGGTGCAACCGGATCAGCCTGATAGGAATAACGTCCGGTATGTAAAATCTGCATGGCTATCTTACCGCCAGCATCATGAACAGCCTGAGTAATAATCTTGTGCTTTTCTGCTTCAGCAATAGAGTCAAGTTTAGAACCGCCAGCAAAGGTTACACCTGCATCATTAGGTGCAATACCGCCAGTCACAATCAGCCCTACCTCACCACGCGCGCGTTCGGCATAAAATGCTGCCATCCGCTCGTATCCTTTTGGAGCTTCTTCTAGGCCCACGTGCATTGAACCCATCAATACACGGTTTTTTAATGTAGTAAACCCGAGGTCTAAAGGGGCAAGTAAGTGTGGATAGTACGACATTTTTTCTCCTTGGCTCGCTATCTTTGCTAGCTTATGCAACTTATTGCATAACTTATAATAGATATTCTTTTTTTATGCAACATGTTGCATAATATCTGAAGCGTCATTTTTAAAGTTGCGGAATTCACCGATGTCTCTTGCCCATGTATTATTGACCAGTTTACTGGAAAGACCGAGTACCGGGTTTGAACTGGCACGCCGTTTTGACCGTTCTATGGGCTTTTTCTGGAATGCAACACACCAGCAGATTTACCGTGAACTAAGCGGTATGCTGAAAAAGGGCTGGATTTCTACAGTTGAAGAAGCACCCAGCCAAAGCAGAAAGAAAACCTATCAGGTTGAACAGGCAGGCCGTATTGAACTGGCCAAATGGATGATGGAACAAAGTCCGCCCGCCCAGTTACGGGAAGAGTTGATGGTACGTCTGCGTGCAGAAGCCCAGTTGGGTGGAAATATTGTACTACCCGAATTGCAGCGACATCTGGAATTACACCAGAATAATCTAAAACTCTACCAGAATATTTATGCGAAGGACTTTGCTGGAAGTGAGTCTACTGACCGTACTTTATACATTCATAAAATGATTTTGCAGCTGGGTATTGATCTGGAAATTCACTGGATCAAATGGCTTGAAGAAGTCATTCCTGCATTGGAAAAGTTCTAGCACTGAGGAGTTAATCATGCCACTTTACCGCATGCCTGATGGAGAAAACCTGTATGTGCGCCGGATTGGTCGCGGTCAGCCTGTACTGGTATTATCTGGTCTTGGAATGCAAAGCTGGCAATGGTTACCTTTTATTGCACGCAGCCTGAACCGCTTTGAGTTTATTATTCCAGACTGGCGCGGTTTTGGGAGTTCTCGAAACTGCGCCATTCCTCAATCCTTAGATGCAATTTCCAGTCACTGGCAGGATGTTTCCAGACTGATTAACCAGTTGCAGCTGGATAATTTTATTCTGATTGCCTATTCAATGGGTGCCACTACAGCGATGCATGGTATGCACTATGCAAACCTGGGCGACAAGTTAAAGGCCTATTTACATATTGACCAGACGCCAAAAATTCTGGCAGATGAGAACTGGAAATATGGCCTGCTGGGTGAAAAGCATACAGAATGTAAGCTGTTATTGCGCCAGCTGCTTGACACTCTCTCTGGGCAACCCAATATACACAGCACCAGTCAGCTGGAAACACATACACGTACTGAACTGTTTCAGCTTTGGTACAGGTTTGTATCTTTACAGGGGAATAGCAGATTTTCTTCCCTGCTTTTTTATACCGCACTTAAAAAACCGAAACTGCAAAAATATCTGTTACCTCTTCAACGACTGGACTACCTGCGCTGGTATCTGGAAAGTTATTTGTACCATACTGAAGATTATCGCGAAGCACTATCACAACTTGAATGTCCAGTAACTTTTTTTATTGGGCAGAATTCCAGCTTATATGCAGCAGAAGGACAAACGATCATTGCTAAAAGCCTGAAAAATGCTCACCCTGTTTATTTTGAGCATTCGGGCCATACGCCGCTTTTAAGTGAACCGGTTAAATTCACTCATGAGCTGCGACAATTTTTATTGGCTCAGGTTCCTTAACCTGTTTGGTTTTTAGAATTAAAATAAGGCACGGTCATATTTGATCGCTTCCAGATCGTAAACCTGATAGATACAGTCGAAGAGTGACCGGATGTTTTCCGTTTCGTCCATATTTCGAATAGTCAGAAAAATCGGGCTTTTTGCTGCCTCATCCAGTAAAGGCACATAATTTAAATGTGGAAAACGGATAGTATTGGCACTCTCAGGAATAATACAAATGCCCTCACCCGCAGCAACCAGTCCTAAAGCTAGCTGAATTTCACGAACTTCCTTAATGTTTCCAGGTTCCAGACCATGCTCAGAAAATAACGTGGTGATCTGTGTAGAAAAATTAGGTTTAGCCGTGTTTGGATAGCAAAACAGGTCTTCATCAACAATATCTGCCAGATATATACCTTCAATATGCTGTGCAATCGGATGGCTTGAATGTGCAGCCACCATTAGACGTTCTTCACGCAGTAAAATCCGGTGAACTGCCGGATCACTGATTCTCAGCCGTCCAAAGCCGACATCAATCCGACCTTCTTTTAGTGCCTGGATCTGGTCTCTGGTGCTCATCTCTACCAGTTGAATATTTAAATGGGGATGCTGCTGACGATATAAATAAATAATCCGCGGTAATAAACCGAATAAAAGTGAGCCTACAAACCCCATGGTAATACTGCGCTCAACCAGACCTATACGCTTGGTCATCGATTTAACTTCTTCAGCATTCGACAAAAGTTTAACGGCATGCTGGTAAAAAAATTGACCGGCTGGGGTAGTCTGTAATGGCCGACTGCCCCGTTCAAACAACTGGATACCCAGTTCACTTTCAAGGTTTTGTATTTGCCGGCTCAGCGGAGGCTGGGCAATAAATAGTTTTTCTGCAGCCTTGGTAAAACTCTGTTCTTCTACCACTGCCACAAAATAGCGTAAATGTCTCAGTTCCATGAGTCTTCCATACCTTTAAGATATATTAAAATGCAAATTCAGTCTTAGACACATTTTAATCATTCTTTTAAGGTATGCACAAGAGATAAGTCAGCATAGATTTTCAATAATGTATAAATCTGTAGAAACATTACTCGTCGATATTCCGACCATACGTCCACATAAACTTTCTGTGGCAACCATGCAGACTCAGACCCTGGTTCTGGTGAAAATTACTGCAACAGATGGAACTGTAGGTTGGGGTGAAGCCACTACTATTGGTGGACTCAGCTATGGTGAAGAAAGCCCAGAAAGTGTTAAAGCCAACATTGACACTTACTTCGCGCCTCTGCTCTCCTCCGTTCAGAACCAGAATATTGCACAGATCTCAAAACTGATCCGCAAGACCATTAATGGTAACCGTTTTGCCAAATGTGCAATTCAGACTGCACTGCTGGACATACAGGCCAAACGTCTGGGCCTACCATTAAGTGAAATTCTGGGCGGTCGTTTACGTGACCGTTTGCCAGTACTCTGGACACTGGCTTCTGGTGATACAGACAAAGATATTGCCGAAGCTAAAAAAATGATTGAGCTGAAGCGCCATAATACTTTCAAACTGAAAATTGGCGCACGTCCATTACAGGAAGATGTTGATCATGTTATTGCCATCAAGAAAGCTCTGGGGCCTGAGGTCAGTATTCGTGTAGATATCAACCGTGCCTGGACAGAACTGGAATGTATTCGCGGAATCCAGCAGCTACAGGACGGTGGAATTGACCTGATTGAACAGCCTTGCGCCATCCAGAATACCGATGCTCTTGCCCGTCTGACCCAGCGTTTCGAAGTAGCAATCATGGCTGATGAAGCCTTAACCGGGCCGGACAGTGCTTTCCGTATTGCACAAAAGCATGGCGCCGATGTATTCGCAGTCAAAGTCGAACAGTCTGGTGGACTAATTGAAGCTTGTGACGTGGCCAAGATTGCCTGTCTTGCAGGAATCGACCTGTACGGTGGCACTATGCTTGAAGGCCCGGTTGGTACCATTGCCTCTGCTCATGCCTTTTCTACCTTTGAAAATCTGGCATTCGGCACAGAACTCTTTGGCCCACTTCTTCTGACTCAAGAAATTTTAACAACACCACTGCAATACGAGAACTTTGAACTGGTTGTGCCCAATGCACCAGGTTTAGGAATTGAAGTGGATGAAAACAAGATTGAACAATTACGTCGTTAAGGCAAGCGGATAAGGAGTTTTAACATGTTATTTCATGTGCGTATGGATGTGCATATTCCACTAGATATGCCAAGCGAGAAAGCGAACGAAATTAAGGCTGTTGAAAAAGCTTACTCCCAAGAGCTGCAACGCCTGGGTAAATGGCGTCATATCTGGCGTATTACCGGCCAGTATTCCAACATCAGTATTTTCGATGTGGAAAACAATGAAGAACTGCACAACATTTTGCAGGGTCTACCGCTTTACCCTTATATGAATATTGAGATCATGGCTCTGAATCGCCATCCGTCTTCTGTACGTGAAAACGATTCATAAAATTGATGCAGAAAAAAAGATGCAGTTCTACAGTTGCATCCGTACTTTCCTTTAAACGAAGGGTAATAACAACAGACGGAACGAGGCCAGCCAGTGATGGCCAGCACATCAGGGAACCTTTCTCGCTTGTCGCCAGCCCCGTTAGCGTCTTATACATACTTAAGGAGTGATAGTATGAACCGTCAACAAATTGATGCGCTCGTAAAACAAATGAATGTCGATACCGCCAAAGGCCCGGTCGATGAGCGCATTCAGCAGGTCGTCGTCCGCCTGCTCGGGGATCTGTTCCAGGCCATCGAAGACCTCGACATCCAGCCCTCTGAAGTCTGGAAAGGCCTCGAATACCTGACCGATGCAGGTCAGGCCAATGAACTCGGCCTGCTCGCTGCCGGGCTCGGTCTTGAACACTACCTCGACCTGCGTGCCGATGAGGCAGATGCCAAGGCCGGTATCACTGGCGGCACTCCCCGTACCATCGAAGGCCCGCTCTATGTGGCCGGTGCCCCTGAGTCTGTCGGCTTTGCCCGTATGGATGACGGCTCCGAGTCCGACAAGGTCGACACCCTGATCATTGAAGGAACAGTTACTGATACAGAGGGCAATATTATTGAAGGAGCCAAGGTAGAAGTCTGGCATGCCAACAGCCTGGGGAACTATTCATTCTTTGACAAGTCCCAGTCCGACTTTAACCTGCGCCGTACCATCCTCACAGATGTGAATGGTAAATATGTTGCCCTGACCACCATGCCGGTAGGTTATGGCTGCCCGCCAGAAGGCACCACCCAGGCGCTTTTAAACAAGCTCGGCCGTCATGGTAACCGCCCTTCTCATGTGCATTATTTTGTATCGGCACCGGGTTACCGCAAGCTCACCACCCAGTTCAATATCGAAGGTGACGAGTATCTGTGGGATGACTTTGCCTTTGCTACCCGTGACGGACTGGTTGCGACAGCAACAGATGTGACTGATGAAGCTGAAATAGCCCGTCGTGAACTGGACAAGCCATTCAAGCACATCACTTTTAATGTTGAGCTCGTGAAAGAAGCAGAAGCTGCTCCTTCTAGCGAAGTTGAACGACGCCGCGCAAGCGCTTAAGCGTTATAGAGATACCGGGTTCAGCTCTTTTTAGCTAAACCCGGTGGCTTCCACAAATTTGGAAAGTCGGAGAACGGACATGCCACGTATTCCTGTAATCAATACCAGCCACCTTGACCGTATTGATGAATTACTTGTAGACAATTTTGAAACTGGTGAATTTAAACTTCACCGCTCAGTCTTTACAGATCAGGCGCTGTTTGATCTGGAGATGAAATATATCTTTGAAGGCAACTGGGTATACTTGGCACATGAGAGCCAGATTCCGAACAATAACGAC
This sequence comes from Acinetobacter sp. FL, assembly GCF_040744925.1. Taxonomy (NCBI): domain Bacteria; kingdom Pseudomonadati; phylum Pseudomonadota; class Gammaproteobacteria; order Moraxellales; family Moraxellaceae; genus Acinetobacter; species Acinetobacter sp. FL. Next base: position 1,666,761 of record NZ_CP160437.1, read on the forward strand.
TATTACACTACCCATATTGGCCGTCAGCCGATCATCATTGCACGTAACCGTACCGGTGAACTGAATGCTATGATCAATGCCTGTTCGCACCGCGGTGCACAGCTTTGCCGTTACAAGCGCGGCAACAAGGCCACTTATACCTGTCCATTCCACGGCTGGACCTTTAATAACTCTGGTAAGCTGCTTAAAGTAAAAGATCCGGCAGATGCAGGTTATTCTGACTGTTTCAATAAAGACGGTTCACATGACCTAAAGAAAGTGGCACGTTTCGAAAACTATAAGGGTTTCCTGTTTGGCAGTTTAAATGCTGATGTACCCCCTCTTGAAGAATTTCTGGGTGAAGCTACCAAAATTATTGATATGATTGTTGGCCAGTCTGATGAAGGACTGGAAATTCTGCGTGGTGCATCGACTTACACCTATGAAGGGAACTGGAAGCTTACTGCAGAAAACGGAGCCGATGGCTACCACGTTTCTGCCGTGCACTGGAACTATGCCGCGACAACCCAGCAACGCAAGGAAAAACAGGCTGGTGATAATGTTCGGGCCATGAGTGCAGGCGCATGGGGCAAGCAAGGTGGGGGTTCTTATGGTTTTGAAAATGGCCATATGCTGCTCTGGACCCAATGGGCCAATCCGGAAGACCGTCCCAACTACAGCAAGGCTGAAGAATACACCGAGCGTTATGGCGCCGCGATGTCCAAATGGATGATTGAACGCTCACGAAATTTATGTCTGTATCCAAATGTCTACCTGATGGATCAGTTTGGTTCACAAATCCGGGTATTACGTCCCCTGGCAGTAAATAAAACTGAAGTAACCATTTACTGTATCGCCCCTAAAGGTGAAACACCTGAAGCCCGTACACGCCGCATTCGCCAGTATGAAGATTTCTTCAATGCTTCTGGCATGGCAACTCCGGATGACCTGGAAGAATTCCGTGCCTGCCAGGCAGGATATGCCGGCATTGAACTGGAATGGAACGATATGTGCCGTGGATCTAAGCACTGGGTACAAGGACCAGATGATGCAGCTAATGAAATTGGTTTAAAACCGAAACTTTCCGGTATTAAAACTGAAGATGAAGGGTTGTATCTGGCCCAGCATCAGCACTGGTTACATGAGATGAAAAAAGCGATTGCAGCAGAAAAGGCACTGGCTGATCAAGGAGAGAACGCATGAATGCAACAGCGAACCTCGAAACCGTAACACTGGAACAGGTCAGCCAGTTTCTTTTTAAAGAAGCCCGTTTTCTGGATGATGAACAGTGGGATGAATGGCTGGCCTGCTATGCGCCGGAAGCTTCTTTCTGGATGCCTGCCTGGGATGATGATGACAAACTCACTGAAAACCCGCAGTCTGAAATCTCCCTGATTTACTATCCTGACCGTCAAGGGCTTGAAGACCGGATTTTCCGAATTAAAACAGAACGTTCAAGTGCCACCATGCCTGACACCCGTACCAGTCACAATATTTCAAATATTGAAATAGTTGAACGTGAAGGTAGCAAGGTCACAGTACGTTTTAACTGGAATACTTTGAGTTACCGTTATAAAACCAGCTACAGCTATTTTGGTATGTCACGTTATGTGATTGATTTTTCAGGTAATGAAGCAAAAATCCTGAGCAAATATGTAGTGCTTAAGAACGACTATATCAATCAAGTCATTGATATCTACCATATCTAACATGTATCAAATCTCAGCCAAACGGAATGTTGGCTGAGCGCTCCAGTTTTAATATTTTTGCAGGATTCAAGCCATGTCAAACCACAATGTAGCACTTCAATTTGAAGATGGCGTTACCCGATTCATCAGTGTTGCTCAGGGTGAAACTCTGTCAGATGCAGCTTATCGCCAAAAAATCAATATTCCTCTGGATTGCCGTGATGGCGCCTGTGGTACATGTCGTGCGTTCTGTGAATCTGGCAGCTATGACATGCCAGAAGAAAACTATATTGAAGATGCACTTACACCGGAAGAAGCTGAAGAAGGTTATATTCTGGCCTGTCAGTGCCGCCCTACTTCAGATGCCGTATTCCAGATCCAGGCATCTTCAGATGTATGTAAAACTGAAATCCATAAATTTCAGGGTACTCTATCACGGGTTGAAAACCTGTCTGACTCGACAATTACATTTGATATTGAACTTGATGAAGGCCAGCCGGATATTCATTTTCTGGCTGGGCAGTATGTTAATGTTGAGATTCCGGGAACTACGGAAACCCGTTCCTATTCTTTTAGCTCAAAACCGGGCAATCGCCTGACTGGTTTTGTCGTGCGTAATGTACCCAATGGCAAAATGAGTGAGTTTCTAAGCAAAACTGTAAAACCGGGCGACAAGATGAGTTTTACCGGTCCATTTGGCAGTTTTTACCTGCGTAATATTAACCGCCCGGTCCTCATGTTGGCAGGTGGTACAGGTATAGCACCGTTCATGTCAATGCTACAGGTACTGGAAGAAAAGGGCTGTGAACAGCCTGTACGTCTGGTTTTTGGTGTAACCAACGACTTTGATCTGGTGGCTCTTGAAAAACTTGATGAGCTTCAGGAAAAATTTCCGTGGTTTGAATACTGCACAGTTGTGGCTAACCCCGAAAGCCTGCATGAACGTAAGGGATATGTGACCAATCATATTGATCATGGCTGGTTAAATAACGGTGATGTAGATATTTATCTTTGCGGACCGGTGCCAATGGTCGAGGCAGTACGCGGCTGGCTGGACGCTGAAGGTGTCAAACCTGCAAACTTCCTGTTTGAAAAATTCTCTGCAAATTAATCTCTGTGGAGAAGCTTATGAATATGCAAAGATTTAATAATAAAGTAGTCATTGTTACTGGTGCAGCTCAAGGCATTGGTCGTGGAGTAGCTTTGCGTGTAGCGGCAGAAGGTGCTCAGGTAGTGATGGCAGACCGCTCTGACTATGTAGAAGAAGTATCAGCCGAAATTAAGGCTGCGGGTGGTGACGTTATCACCATTCAGGCAGACCTGGAAACTTTTGCCGGTGCTCAGGCAGTTGTGAGTAAGGCAGTGGAAACTTATGGTCGTGTTGATGTACTGATCAATAATGTGGGTGGTGCCATCTGGATGAAACCTTTTCAGGAATTTTCTGAAGAGGAAATTATCAAGGAAGTAAACCGTTCACTTTTCCCGACTTTATGGTGCTGTCGTGCAGTTTTACCAGAAATGATTAAAAATCAGTCCGGTGTTATTGTTAATGTCTCTTCTATCGCTACCCGTGGTATTAATCGTATTCCCTACTCCGCTTCTAAAGGTGGTGTAAATGCCATGACGGCATCTTTAGCATTTGAACATGCCAAAGATGGAATCCGGGTCAATGCTGTAGCGACAGGCGGAACTGAGGCACCGCCACGGAAAGTGCCTCGGAATGACAGCCCACTTTCAGACGCTGAAAAACACTGGATGCAGGAAGTGGTTGACCAGACGATTGACCGGTCTTTAATGCACCGCTATGGAACTATTCAGGAACAAGTAAATGCCATTGTTTTTCTGGCTTCTGATGAGTCATCGTATATTACCGGCAGTGTCATACCGGTAGGTGGAGGTGATCAGGGTTAAACCTGATCTTATATAAAAAGATTCAACAGGATCATTGAATTTAATTGCATGGAGGCGAATGCGCAATGGCAACCCTGTTCAGGACATTAAAAGCAGACTGGTCAATTTCAGCAACTGTCGCAGGATTTCTGGCAGTGCTGATTTCTTATTCAGGTCCTTTAATTATTTTTTTCCAGGCGGCACAACAGGCTAATGTTTCTAGTGCCATGATGATTTCATGGATCTGGGGAATTTCGATCGGCGCAGCAGTTGCAGGAATTTACCTGTCCATACGTTATAAAACTCCGGTAATTACTGCCTGGTCTGCTCCGGGAACTGCCCTGCTGGTCACGTTATTCCCTCATATTTCCCTAAATGAGGCAGTAGGCGCCTATATCACTTCTGCATTAGTAATTTTTGCCATCGGTGCCACCGGCTATTTTGATAAATTATTGAAATGGATTCCTCAGGATGTAGCAGCTGGCATGATGGCGGGGATTTTATTCCAGTTCGGTCTGGGACTGTTTAAAGCTACAGATAGCATGCCCATCATTGTATTTGGCATGCTAGGGGTTTATCTGGTCGCAAAACATTTAAGTCCACGCTATGCAATGATCTGGGTTTTAGTGTCTGGCATCGGTCTAAGTCTTATTCTTGGAAAAATGAATCCAGTTGAAATGAATTTTTCCCTTGCCATTCCACAATTCATCATGCCTGAGTGGTCATGGAATTCCACATTAAACCTGACTATTCCACTGATTCTGGTCAGCCTGTCCGGACAGTTTTTACCGGGTATGGCAATTATGAAACTGAGCGGCTATGACACGCCGGCCAAACCGATTATCAGTGTTACCAGTATTGCCTCTCTTGCTGTGGCCTGTGTAGGGGGTATCACTATTGTACTGGCTTCAATCACGGCAGCATTATGTATGGGTAAAGATGCCCATGAACTTAAAGACAAGCGTTATATTGCCGGGATCGCCAACGGTATTTTCTACATTTTGGGCGGTCTGTTCGCTGGCAGTATTGTCATGCTTTTTAGTTTGTTACCCAAGGAACTGGTAGCTGCATTGGCAGGACTTGCATTATTAGGAGCGATTGCCACCAATATTAGTATGGCAATGAAAAATGATGCTCAGCGGGATGCAGCGCTGATTACATTTTTAGCCACTGCCTCTGGCATGCATTTTCTGGGTCTCAGCTCGGTTTTCTGGGGTATCTGTATTGGTGTAATTGCACATCTGGTACTGAGTAAACATGAGCCAATTACGGCTGCTGTGGCTTCTACGCAAAGCTCAAAAAGCTGAAACAGGTTATCTATTTGACTAGGACATATTATGATTGATAAAAGCAGGACTTCCTTAGCCGAAGTGCTTTCACAGATTAAAGACGGCTCTACCATCATGATTGGCGGCTTCGGTACAGCCGGCCAGCCAGCTGAACTCATCGATGGCCTGATCGAGCTTGGCGTGCAGGATCTGGTCATTGTAAATAACAACGCCGGTAACGGTGATTATGGTCTGGCCAAACTGCTCAAGTCAGGCGCTGTACGTAAAATCATCTGCTCCTTCCCGCGCCAGTCCGACTCCTGGGTTTTCGATGAACTCTACCGTGCCGGCAAGATCGAACTGGAACTGGTTCCGCAGGGTAATCTGGCCTGCCGTATTCAGGCGGCCGGTATGGGCCTTGGACCCATCTATACACCTACCGGCTTCGGTACCCTGCTGGCCGAAGGCAAGCCTACCCTGCACCACGAAGGCAAGGACTATGTGCTGGAAAACCCGATCAGGGCTGACTTCGCCCTGATCAAGGCTCATCAGGGTGACCGCTGGGGCAACCTGGTCTACCGTAAATCTGCACGCAACTTCGGTCCGATTATGGCCATGGCAGCCGAGGTCACCATTGCCCAGGTCTCCGAGGTGGTAGAGCTGGGTGCATTGGATCCGGAACATATCGTGACCCCGGGAATCTTTGTCCAACATGTTGTGGCGGTCACGCCATCGAGCCCGAATACCCACGCATAAGCCGCCAAGGAGAATATGATGAGCTATATCAAACTGACCCGTGACCAGATTGCAGCCCGGGTTGCCCAGGATATTCCGGATGGTGCCTATGTCAACCTGGGTATTGGCCTGCCGACCAGGATTGCCAGTTACCTGCCAGAAGACAAGGATGTATTCCTGCACTCGGAAAATGGCCTGCTGGCCTTTGGTCCGCCACCGGCAGCGGGTGAAGAAGATCCGGAACTGATCAATGCCGGCAAGGAATACGTCACCATGCTGCAAGGCGGTGCCTTCTTTCATCACGGTGACTCGTTTGCCATGATGCGTGGTGGTCATCTGGATATTTGTGTACTCGGCGCTTTTCAGGTGGCTGAAAATGGTGATCTGGCCAACTGGCATACCGGAGCAGCAGATGCCATCCCGGCAGTTGGTGGGGCGATGGACCTGGCTGTAGGTGCCAAGAAAGTATTTGTAACCACGGACCATGTCACCAAAAAAGGTGAACCGAAAATTGTAGCCGAGCTCAGCTACCCGGCAACCGGCCTGAAATGTGTCGACCGTATCTATACCGACCTGTGCGTGATTGATGTCAGCGCGGAAGGTCTGAAGGTCATCGAGAAAGTCGACGGGCTGTCTTTTGACGAGCTGCAGTCACTGACCGGTGCCCGCCTGCTTGATGCCACCTCAAATTGATAGATTCACTGTCCCCATGCAGCAGAGAATAGAAGGTCAGAACCCATGAAGAATGCTTATATTGTTGATGCCATCCGTACTCCCTTTGGCCGTTATGGCGGCGGTCTGGCAGCCGTCCGTGCTGATGACCTCGGTGCCGTGCCGATTCAGGCCTTGATGCAGCGTAACCCGGGCGTGGACTGGAACCAGCTCGATGATGTGATCTATGGTTGTGCCAATCAGGCGGGTGAAGACAACCGTAATGTCGGCCGCATGTCAGCCCTGCTGGCAGGCCTGCCATATCAGGTACCAGCCACGACGGTTAACCGGCTGTGTGGCTCGTCCATGGATGCCATCGCCATGGCAGCGCGTGCCATCAAGGCCGGAGAAGCCCATCTGGTCATTGCCGGTGGGGTAGAAAGCATGACCCGTGCGCCCTTTGTCATGGGCAAGGCTGAATCGGCTTTTAGCCGCAGCCAGAAGATTGAAGACACCACCATGGGCTGGCGGTTTATCAATCCCAAGTTGAAAGAAATGTATGGTGTTGAAACCATGCCACAAACTGCCGAGAATGTCGCTGAGCAGTTTGGCATTAACCGGGCAGACCAGGATCGCTTTGCCCTGACCAGCCAGCAGCGCACGGCTGCCGCCCAGCAGCGAGGTTTCTTCGCACACGAGCTGACCCCGGTAACGATACCGCAGCGTAAGGGGGAAGCAGTAGTGGTTGATAGCGATGAACATCCACGTGCCTCAACCACGCTTGAGGGCCTGACCCGGCTTAAACCTGTAGTCAAGGCAGAAGGCACGGTCACTGCGGGCAATGCTTCAGGAATTAATGATGGTGCAGCCGCAGTACTGGTGGCTTCAGATGAGGCTGTTGCCCGGTACCAGCTCAAGCCGCGTGCCAGAATTATTGCGGCGACCACGGTAGGCGTTGAACCCCGGATTATGGGCTTTGCCCCGGCTCCGGCCATCCGTAGACTGCTGGACCAGACGGGCATGAGTCTTGAGCAGATGGATGTGATCGAGCTGAATGAAGCATTTGCGGCACAGGCACTGGCCTGCACCCGGGATTTAGGATTGCCGGATGACAGTATCAAGGTGAATCCGAATGGGGGTGCAATTGCGCTAGGTCATCCACTGGGTGCTTCGGGAGCGCGGCTGGTGACCACTGCACTCAATCAGCTGGAGCAGAGTAATGGCCGTTATGCGCTGTGTTCGATGTGTATCGGGGTTGGTCAGGGTATTGCTATGATTATTGAACGGGTTTAAACAATTTCAAGGAAATTATAATGGCAACATTTACTTTAAATGATATTGCCCTGCACTATCAGACTTTTGGCGATACAGACAAGCCGGCACTGATTTTTTCCAACTCGCTTGGAACTAATTTGAATATGTGGCAGCAGCAACTAGATTACTTCAAAGCTCACTTTTTTGTCATATGCTATGACACACGCGGCCATGGCAGCACCTCTGCACCTCAAGGTCCTTATACGCTTGAACAATTAGGTCTGGATGTTATTCACCTGCTTGACCACCTTAAAATACAGACTGCCAGCTTTTGTGGAATTTCCATGGGCGGCCTGACAGGACAATGGCTTGCGATCCATTATCCTGAACGCTTTAATCACGTTATAGTATGCAATACAGCAGCAAAAATTGGACAGGAACAGGCTTGGCGGGAACGCGCCAGTTTGGTCCGTGAACAGGGCTTAAAGCCTATTGCTGCAACTGCTGCTTCACGCTGGTTTACCGAACCCTTTATCCAGAGCCAAACAGCAATTGTAAAGCATTTGAGTAACGACCTGGCAGCTGGCAGCTCCGAAGGTTATGCAAGCTGTTGTGAGGCTCTGGCTAAAGCGGATTTACGTGATCAGCTTAAAGAGATTAAAGTGCCAGTATTAATTGTTGCAGGTACAGCAGATCCGGTCACTACCGTAGAAGATGCTGAATTTATGCTTGAGCGTATTCCAAATGCTCAACTTGTTAAAATAAATGCTTCTCATATTTCAAATATTGAACAGCCTGAAATATTTAATCAGATAATCTCAGATTTTATAAGATAATTTAAAATCTCATTTTCTTTTTAAATTTCAAAACCGGATAAATTAATTTATCCGGTTTTTTATTAAAATTTTTATTAAGTTAAAATAATCTTCTACATTTTTATTTTACTCTATATATAAAATATTTTTTATATAACTATAAAAATAATATATAAATTTCTATTTTCCTTAATATAATAAATATTTTTAAGATCAAATAATTAAATAATAACTTTTAGTCATACCTTTATTACATAAATATATACTGATTAAGTTTTTGACTTAATACAAGCTACAGCCTAATTTATCAGCATAATTACTCAGTACTTCACAGATTGGAGGTGAAGAATGAATAAAAGTCAGATCAATATTCATGATCTTATAGACTATGCGAAATTTACGCCTTTTCATTGGAAGGTATTAATTTTATGTCTGATCATTATTATCTTTGATGGTTATGATTTGGTTATTTATGGGGTCGCACTACCGCTATTAATGCAGCAATGGTCATTATCGGCAGTACAAGCAGGCTTACTGGCCAGTACTGCATTATTTGGAATGATGTTTGGCGCCATGATTTTTGGCACGCTATCTGACAAACTGGGCCGCAAGAAAACTATTTTAATCTGTGTTTCACTGTTTAGTGGTTTTACTTTTATAGGCGCTTTTGCCAGTGGTCCTGTCGAATTTGCAATATTACGCTTTATTGCCGGGCTAGGTATCGGGGGGGTTATGCCAAATGTTGTAGCCCTTATGACAGAATATGCACCAAAGAAAATTCGCAGTACTTTAGTCGCAATCATGTTTAGTGGCTATGCCATTGGCGGTATGGTATCTGCCTTACTTGGTGCCTGGTTAGTCAAAGATCATGGTTGGCAGATTATGTTTTACATAGCGGGTATTCCTTTACTGTTTTTACCTTTACTCTGGAAAATTCTGCCTGAATCTCTTGCATTCCTGATCAAGTCCCAAGACGAGCAACAAGCTAAAAATATTGTTCAGAAATTATCTCCTCAGCTAGCTGTAGGGTCTGAGACTGAACTTTATTTAAATGAAAACATTGATCATCAGGGTGCACCTGTTCGTGCCTTATTTCAGCGTGGACGTACTTTCAGTACATTCATGTTCTGGATAGCCTTTTTCATGTGTCTATTGATGGTCTACGCTTTAGGAAGCTGGCTGCCAAAACTGATGTTGCAAGCGGGCTATTCACTAGGTGCCAGCATGCTGTTTCTGTTTGCCTTAAATATTGGGGGAATGGTAGGAGCAATTGGTGGTGGAGTACTGGCAGACAGATTCCATCTGAAACCTGTCATTACTACCATGTTTATATTAGGTGCTCTTGCCCTGATCTTACTAGGTTTCAACAGCCCGCAATTTGTGCTGTATAGCTTGATCGCGATTGCTGGCGCGGCAACCATCGGATCGCAAATTCTACTTTATACTTTTGTCGCACAGTTTTATCCAACAGCTGTACGTTCAACTGGTTTGGGATGGGCATCCGGTATAGGCAGGATTGGTGCAATTGTTGGACCTGTATTAACGGGCGCCTTACTTACACTGGAATTACCACATCAGATGAATTTTTTAGCGATTGCTATTCCCGGTATTATTGCTGCCCTAGCAATTTTTCTGGTCAATTTAAAAGTATCTGTAACCGCTACCCCTGCTCCACCTTTAAATACAACGACCTCATTAAATACTTAACTTATCTATGTGCCCAGGATGGGCACATTATTTCAAGAAATGGAACTAAACTCTATGAATGAATTAAAAACTAAACATCTTGCAGTTTCTTCAGGGGTTATGCTGGCAGCATTTACGGCATCTCTACCGCTTTGGGCAGCTGAATCTCCGCTAGGTAATCAGGATACAGCAGTTCATCAGAGTACACCGCTTCCAGAGAATATTGCAGGAAGTCCCGTACAGCAAAACAAAGCTTCTACTGCTGCTCCAAGTTTACCTGTACTTTTTCCAGTTGAAGATGAATGGAAATTTACCTTAAAAAATGCATATATTGATCGTAACTTTGAACGTTCCGATTTAAAAGATACCGGCAGCTGGTCACAGTCTGCTTCTTTGTTCTATAAATCCAGAATGATTGACACCCCACTTGAGATTGCAGGACTGCCAGTCAAAATTGGTGCAGATGCCTCAGTACAGTACGCGGTACGTTTAAGTTCAGACAAACACGTTGCCGATACTGTTCTACCTTTTGATCCGGTAACTCAAACGCAAGCACGCGACTTTTTAAAATATGGCGCTACCTTAAAACTGGGTTATGACAGAACATTGCTCAGTTTGGGTGAGTTATGGCTGGATTTACCGGTTACTGCCGTAGATGCCAGCCGGCAACTATTAACGTCCTATTGGGGAGCTAATCTTAAATCACAACTGACCGACCAGTTAAATCTGGAAATTGGCCGTATTACTAAAGTTTCGCCACGCAATGAAGAAGACTTCCGCAAGTTTTCATTTACTTCAAACGGCATAACCGAATTTTCTGATGGCTTAAACTATATTGACCTGCGTTATCAGATCATGCCAAATCTTAAAGCAGAATATTATTTTGGTAATCTGGAAAATCTATATAACAAGCATTACCTTGGTCTGGATCATACCTGGAAACAGCCAGAGTTTTCAGTTAACTCACGCTTTAAATATTTTAATGCTCAAGATACCGGAAATAATTTTGACATAGATGCACAAAATGTAGGTCTACTGGAAACTCTCAAGATTAAAAACCATAGCTTTGGTATCGGTTATCAGCAAATTATTGGTGAGTCTGCTTATCCGCTTCCAGACGGTTTCTTGCCAGAAACTTATTTTATTAACTGGAATACCACCGGTTTCTTCAAGCAAGATGAAAAGTCATATCACTTTATCTACGGTTATGATTTTAAAGACCATGTACCGGGCCTGAATACGACACTGAAGTATGTATATGGCAATGACTTTAAAACCGCAGATGGCCGAGAAAACAAGGAAAGTGAGTCAAATATTATTGTAAATTATGCATTCCAGCAGCCTGCGCTGAAGGGTGTAGCTCTGCAATATATTCTGATTAATTACGACGTCAAATACGGTAATGACTTTACCGAGAACCGGTTCTTTGTAAATTACACCAAGAAATTTTAAGCTTGCTTAAATATACTTCAAAGCCAGAAGCCCTGAAATTTCATATTTTAGGGCTTGTTTTTTTACCTGTAATTAAAAGTCTTTTTATATTTATAATAAAAATGCCGAATTAATGCCCATATATTTACTAAAATTTCTCATATGGCTACTTTTTAATATTTAATCCCTATAATTGCCAATGCTAACTACTGTGTATATCTTCTTCCTATATAGAAGAAGAGAAAATACGATCATTTATATATTTTAAATAATGATTATCTAGCAAATAGTACAACTGGCATAGCCATAAGGATATCTAGATGAGTGAAGTCATATATACGAAAGAAGAAAAACGGAAACGGGTCTTGGGAATTGTCGGGGCTTCCTCCGGTAACCTGGTGGAATGGTTCGATTTTTATATTTATGCTGTTTTTGCCATGTATTTCCAGCATGCACTTACTGCACCAGATATGACTTCTACCGCACAGGGTATTTATGTCTGGGGAGTATTTGCGGCAAGTTTCTTTATGCGTCCAATCGGTAGCTGGCTTTTTGGCCGTATTGCTGATACCCGGGGCCGTAAACAGTCGATGGTTATTTCTATCAGTTTGATGGCTATCAGTTCCTTCCTTTTCGCCTTACTGCCTACATATGAACAGGTAGGTATGGCAGCTCCATTTTTATTATTACTGGTTCGACTGTTACAAGGTTTATCGGTTGGGGGCGAGTACGGAGCGGTTGCAACCTATATGAGCGAGATTGCATTAAAAGGCCAGCGTGGTTTTTATGCTTCTTTTCAGTATGTCACCCTCTCCGGCGGTCAACTTCTAGCGAGTCTGCTAGGTGTGATCCTGCTTGCTTTTATGAGTGAACAGCAGTTAATGGACGGCGGCTGGCGCATTCCGTTCGTCATCGGGGGTATTACCGCCATTATTTCCTTACTGGCCCGTAGCCGTCTTGAAGAAACTCTGTCACATGAAGACAGTGAGCGTAAAGAGTCTGGTAGCCTGCGTGCATTATTTCAAAAACACTGGAAAACCTTTTTACTGGTGGTTGGCTATACCTCGGCAGGTTCATTAACTTTCTATGTTATTACTGTTTATTCAAAAACCTACCTAACCAATATCGGTATTGATGGCAAGACTGTCGGTTTTATGATGACCTGTGCCCTATTTGTATTTATGCTGGCGCAGCCGATATTCGGTATGATTTCCGACCGGATTGGACGACGGGCATCTATGCTGCTGTTTAGTGCCACCAGTGCTATCTTTATCTATCCAGTAATGGTTGTCGGGATGCGACACTTCAGCTATTCACCTGTAATCGTAACGCTCCTGCTTATTTTCCTGATGATGTTGCTGAGTTTCTATACGTCTATTAGTGGCCTGGTTAAAGCAGAAATGTTCCCGACCCATGTTCGTGCACTTGGTGTCGGTTTCTCTTATGCAGTAGGTAATGCATTATTTGGAGGCTCGGCTCCTGCCGTTGCTTTAAAATTTAAAGAAGCAGGGTTTGAAAATACTTTCTTCGTTTATGTTATTGTCATGCTTGTTATCTGTTTCCTGTGTAGTTTTGCACTACCAAAAGAACCAGAATATCTTCATCATGACCACTAATTAATAAATATAAAAAACCTGTCTAATGACAGGTTTTTTATATTTTAAGATATGAAGTCTAGAAAACTATAAGGCTCAGGTATACAGCATATTTAAGATGAGTGCCATAACCTGTTCTGTTTTCTCTGCATGTAACCAGTGGCCTGCCTCAACCTCTTCAATCCGTGCAAATGGAAACTGCTGGTGAATTGCCTGAAAATGTTTTTCTTTGGAAATATAAGGTGACTTGCTACCTTTGATGAATAAGGTTGGAATGGATGAGGGCTCAATAGTTTCCCATGCCAGAATATTCGGGTAATTGTTCGCCAGAGCGTCGACATTAAACAGCCAGTGCCCAGCCTTAAAGGATTTCATCAGGAACTGTATAACCATTTCTTCCTGAAGGTATTCACGCATAATTGTCATTGCTTCAGGTCGGGTTTGTACATCACTGGCTTCTACCGCTTTTAATGCCTTAAAAATCTGCTCATGTTCACCATGATTACTATGCACAGGTGAAATATCCAGTACGATCAACTTTTCTACCCACTCCGGTCTTAAAGCCGCAATTTTCATCACAACTTTTCCGCCCATAGAGTGCCCGATCAGAATGACTTTCTCCAGTTTAAAGGGTTCTAAAGTTTCGATTACATCTTGTGCCATCAGTTCGTAATTATGTTCGGCCGAATGACCAGACTGTCCATGATTCCTCAGATCTAGCTGAAAAATATCACGGTCTTTTATACCCCGCGCCAGCATATTCAAATTACTGTAACTACCAAATAAACCATGCAACAATACAACTGGAGTTTGTGTAGTGGCCTCAGAAGCAGTTTGTATATGATGATGTAATTGCACGAAACTATCCTTTGAATGGCTGAACAATAAGTTCAAGCATAACATGCCTGACTGTAAGCTCATGTGGCAAAAAATGTTTCTACAATAGTCCCCCTCTAGGTTTCAAGCCAGCACTTTATATTTACCAAATACACTCGAATTGTTTACCAAGTTGCATATTTCATTGCTTTAGAGTTGGCTAGATTAGTACCAAATTATTTTCTTATTTTTAAATTTAGTCATATTCAAATAATAAAGGAGCCTTGTCATGCCGAAACGCTATGTGCGCTACTATCCCGGAGTAGAACAAAAACAGCCAGATGAGGACCGTTTGATTCAGGAAATTGTCGAGCAGATGGCTGAAACAAACTGTAAAGTCTTTGATAAACACCGTCATGCTGTCCGTGATGCTCATGCAAAATCACATGGATTCTTAAAAGGAATTTTGAAGGTTCCTGAAAATTTGCCTGAACATTTGCGCCAAGGCCTGTTCGCTCACCCTGGCCATTATGATGTTATGGTGCGTCTTTCTGCTGCCCCGGGAGATTTGCGTAGCGATAAGATTCCGGCACCTCATGGCTTTGCTCTTAAAATTTTAAATGTTCCCGGACACCGGTTACTTCCTGATGATCCCAGTGATGGTCATAATCAGGATTTTTTAATGGTCAATATACCGGTACTGGCTTTCGGGACAGTACGAAAATACAAACAGGTGCTGCCTTTCATTACCCAAGGCGAGCAGGCACCTGAGAGTATGATGCGCGGTATGCGTTCAGTATTACGTGGCGTTAATCAGTTAGTAGAATCTGCAGGAGTTCCCGCGCCTGCAACTTTGCAAGGTCTGGCTCGCAGCCAGAACCACATATTAGGTGAGACCTATCATACAATGGCTGCGTTACGCTATGGCGATTATATTACCAAGATTAGTGTTGCCCCTGAGTCCGATTCAGTAAAAACACTTACAGGACAACAGATGCAGATTGAATCCGAGTCCACCATCCGTGATCTGGTCAGGGATTTTTTTAAACATAATACTGCTGATTACGTAATACGTGCGCAACTTTGTACTGATCTTGAACGGATGCCAGTTGAGGATGCAGCAGTTTTATGGCGTGAAGAAGAATCTCCACATCAGAATATTGGTATTCTGCATTTTCCCCAGCAGGATACTTTTGGTCCGGCCCGACGGGTATATTCAGATGATGTCCTTTCTTTTAATCCTTGGCATGGAATTCGTGAACATCAGCCATTAGGGTCGATTATGCGGGTACGAATTCAGGCTTATGAACATTCCTCATCATTTCGCCATCGCATGAATGTACAGCCCCGAGCTGAACCGCGAAATATTGATGAGATGCCTGACTGAGATAATCTTCTAGCTAAAGCTTTAATATGTTGATTTAAATTAATTATATTAGAAATAAGCCTTAAGCAATAGAGCATAATAGCTATGAAAAAACTGGTTGTTTTTTCTGGTGCAGGTATGAGTGCAGAAAGTGGAATTAATACCTTTCGCGACAGCAATGGACTTTGGGAGCAATACCGTATTGAGGAAGTCGCTACGCCTGAAGCCTGGTCCAAAAATCCTGAACTGGTACAACGATTTTATAATGAACGGCGTAAAAATATTCTTGATGCCGAGCCGAATGCTGCACATCAGGCTATTGCCAGTTTAGAAGATAATTTTAATGTCGAGGTGATTACCCAGAACATTGATGATCTACACGAGCGCGCAGGAAGTAAGCGGGTATTACATTTACACGGGAATATTCGCCTGGCAAAGACATCAGGCCCGGACGCTCAATATACTGAAGAGTTTTATCCGGTTGACGGCTGGGAGCTTGACCTTCAGCAACATAAATGTCGGCAAGATTATCCTTTACGGCCCCATGTGGTCTGTCTGGTTTGGTGAAGCTGTGCCTGCTTATGAACAGGCCATTAAACTTGCAAGACAGGCTGATATTTTTATTGTGATAGGTTCAACACTGTCAGTATATCCTGTTGCAGCTCTGGTTAATGAGATTCCTGCTCATTGTGAAGCTTACTATATTGACCCAAAAGCCGATCATGTGCAGCTCCCTGAACAGTACCAGTTACTTTCCATGACTGCCACGGAAGGAGTGCGGTATTTAACAGAAAATTAAAACGGTTATAAGAATGTTTTTATTTTCTATTTACTGAATTGCCAGCTAAATGTTCAGGAAAATACAGACTAAACCGGACCCCTTCCGGCATATTTTTAACTTCTGTTATCCCTTCATGAACACTCATAATTGACTGAACAATTGCAAGCCCTAAACCGCCAGAACGTCCTTGCTGGTGTCTGGCCGGATCACATTGATAAAAGCGTTCAAACAAATGTGGCAAATGTTGTTCAGCAATATCTACATTATGTGTCAAAACATGAATTGCATTATATATTTTACCTGCCAGTGTTATCCGTTCAGCTATTATAGAAATATGACCATTCTCTGTACTATATTCAATCGCATTGTTTAAAAGGTTGGAAACTGCTCTTTGAAACAATAAATAGTCAGCATGGATAAATGTAATCTTAAGGCGACTGTTAATCTGCAAATTTTTTTCTTCAGCGATTAATTCGAAATATGCCAACAGTTCATTCAGACTACTTTTTAGGTTGATCTCTATAATGCTTAGGCTATTTTGAGAATGATCAGCACGTGCCAGAAATAGCATATTTTCAACCATCCGTTTCAGACGTTCATATTCTTCCAAATGGGAAAATAACAAATCCTGATAATCGGCCTTTTCACGGTCTTGACTAAGCAGAATCTGCGTCTGTCCAATCAGATTATTTAAAGGCGTCCGAAACTCATGTGCCATATCTTCAGAAAAGCGGCTCAGTTGCTGATAACCTTGCTCAATCCGCTCCAGCATACTGTTCATGGCGGTAGAGAGTAGTCTGATTTCGTCACTTTGACTGGTTTCGCTGACACGCTGGTTCAGCTTTTGAATATTGATTAACCGGGTCTGCTCACTTAAATCTCTTAGTGGTGCAAGGCCATAATAACTGACTAAAGCACTCAATATACATACCGTCAAGATTCCTAGCCCAATGTAACCTGCAAGCTTTAAGGCAAAGCTATAAAGGACCTGCTCTCGCTCATCGAACTGCTTACCTGCAATCAGTAAATACTGCTGTCCCTGATAATTGATTGTTTTCCATGCCAACCTTGTAGTGGCCTGCTGTTTCTTATTATTAATGAGCCAGGTTTGTTCGGCTTTAGGCAAAATGGGTATATGAATCTGTAAGGGATTAATATAGATCAGAGCAGTTCCGTTCTGATTTTTTAATATAAGCAGATTATCCTGATTTCCGAGCATATTTTCATAAAGTTTGGGCCGCTGAATCAGGCTATTTAAATCGCTAGAATTTTGAATCAGGAGTTCCAGCCGCTCTACCCTGGCTCGCAATGCTTCATCCTGCTGGCGCTTTAATACCTGATCCATACCATTGTAAGCCAGTAGACCTATCGCTAAAAACACTGCACAGGCAATACCGATAAATGATAAGCTCAGCCGAACTGCAAGCGAATGCCGGAATATACTCATGTGTTTGTATCAAGTTTGTAGCCCATACCACGTATGGTATGAATCAGTTTAGGCTGATAAGCATCATCAATCTTAGCACGCAGGCGACGTACTGCTACATCAACCACATTGGTGTCAGTATCAAAATTGATATTCCAGACTTGGGAAGCAATTTGGGTACGTGTCATGATTTCGCCCTGATGCTCAGCCAGAAATCTGAGTAAAGCATATTCTTTGTTGGTTAATTCAATAAGGTCCCGGTCACGGTAAACCTTGTGTTCGAGCAAGTCGATTTTCAGATTCTCGACCTGTAACTGTTCGACTACTTTAGTAGATGAACGCCGTAACAAGGTTTTAACTCTTGCCAGTAACTCAATATAGGAAAAAGGTTTTACCAGATAGTCGTCAGCACCCAGTTCCAGACCTTTGACCCGGTCCAAAACACTGTCACGGGCGGTCAGGAATAATACCGGAACTTCCGAAAACTGGCGCAAGGTCTGAATCACCTGCCAGCCATCAAGCTCTGGTAACATCACATCTAGGATAACCAAGTCAATTGCATGCTGTTCAAATAGCATAAGACCTTCCCGTCCGTCATGTGCAAGCCATATCCGATAACCTGACTCAGTCAGACCCTTGGCCAGATAGCGCGCTATTTTCTGTTCATCTTCAATAATCAAGATATTCATTTCACAACCATTTTTCCATTACGCCTAAATGACAAATCTGTAATCTACTTGTCATCCAACAAGACCACATCTCTTTTTATTATGTTTTCAGGATTTAAGGAGATACTCATGTTAAAGCCATCTTACTGGCCTGTTCTGACGGCAAGCTTTTTTTTAGCTTCAGGTTTTATCACGACATTGTCTGCGAAAACACCTGAACCAATACAGCAATATAATTTAAGTCTAAAGCTTGCTGAACATTTAGCTGATCATACCATTACTGCCTGTCATGCCCAGCAAAAGAATATTGCAGTCGCGGTACTGGACCGGGGTGGCAATATACTGGTACTCAAACGTCACGAAAGTGTTGGTCCACATAATGCCCTTGCGGCACAGCGCAAGGCTTATACTGCACTGTCTACCAAAACACGGACTTCTGTCCTGAACCGTAATGCTCAAAATAACCCTGAAGCCAGTAATTTGAACACCCTAAATGAACTGTTGCTACTCGGTGGCGGTATTCCAGTAACCTATAAAAATGAAGTGATTGGTGCAGTAGGAGTCGCAGGTGGAGGTGGTGCAGCACAAGATGAAGCATGCGCCGAACAGGGTGTCCAAAAAAGTTTATCACAGGAGTAAAAACATGAAAAAACTCATTATTGCCGGTTTAAGTCTATGTGCAGCCCAATTCAGTTTTGCTGCAGCTAATCCGCTCAGTGTGCATGTACTTAACCTAGAAACAGGCTTGCCTTCATCTAATGTTGAGGTCACGCTTGAAGAACAGATTAAAGGAAAATGGGTTCAGATCAGTCAGTCTAAAACCAATGAAAATGGCCGTATTACTGCACTTTATCCAGAAAACAAGAATTTTCATCAGGGGCTTTATAAAGTTACCTTTAAAACAGGTGACTGGTTTAAAACACAGAAACAGGATACTTTTTTTCCCGAAATTCCGGTCATTTTTGAAGTGAAGGGCACTGTACCCCACTATCATATTCCACTCCTACTCAGCCCTTATGGATATTCTACTTATCGTGGAAACTAATCAGTACTAAAATATTAGCCGGCGCTATAGTTTAAGCCGCTGGCTTTTTATTGATCTCTTTGAATTTTAAAAATATAAATAATCTTATTTCTCAAGTTATTCTACGACTTTTATACCAAGATACTACAGATAAATTCTGGTCAGCTGCATTTATTTCCATTTTAATACGCTTCTAATGCTGAGTTTTTATCTGAAATCAGGTTTAGAGTCATAGGGGAGCTTTAACTTATTCTTATAACAAATCTTTCCCTTATACTTTCATTGTTTTATATATGAATAAACATGGTCTGATCTTTTAAAAACTCAGCTTTTTTACCTTAAGAATCTAGTCTTAAATTCTTAGGCTATTAGTATTTACCAGTCCAGGATACTTATGAAAAGCTCTGCTTCCCTATCTGCCTTTCCATATAAAAAACTTCTTCTGAGTGCCTGCATTCTTCAGGCAAGCTGGGCTCAAGCACAAGAAGTTGTACAGCTTGCACCAATTACGCTTGAAGCTACACGTACCGATACGAGCTGGCTTGAAACACCGGCATCTGTCTATCGTATAGAACAGCCACAAAATCAGAATAATCTGGATGTGAATCTGTCAGAAACCCTAAAAGGTGTTCCAGGGCTGCAGATTAATAACCGTGAAAACTATGCGCAAGATCTGCAAATTTCCATGCGTGGCTTTGGTGCACGTTCAACATTCGGGGTACGCGGTATACGCTTATATGTTGATGGTATTCCTGCCACCATGCCGGATGGTCAAGGTCAGACCTCAAATATTGATTTGGGCAGTCTCGACCATATAGAAGTATTAAGTGGTCCATTCTCTTCCCTGTATGGAAATTCATCTGGCGGGACTATTCTTACCACGACACGTAAAGGCAAAGGTCGTGATTCTGTTGAATTGGGTTATGCCGGAGGCAGCCATCATAAAAACAAAACCAGTCTGGTTTTACAAGGTGGTGCAGATAAAGCAGGTGAACCAAGCTATATCATCAGTTCATCTTACTTTGACACTGACGGCTTTCGGGAACATAGTGCAGCACGTAAAGTCCTAAACAATGCAAAGCTGAGCTGGAATCTGGAAGATGGTTCTCAAGTTAACTGGGTAGTTAACCATGTAGATATCAACGCTGATGACCCAGGCGGTTTAACCCGTCAACAATGGAAGGATGACCCGAGACAGCAGGCCAGCTTTATTCGACAGTTTGATACACGTAAGGAAATTCAGCAGACTCAAACAGGAGTAACGTGGTCAAAGCCAATTAATGATCAGCATGAACTTTATGGCATGGCTTATCTTGGCCAGCGCCATGTAATTCAATACCAGTCCATTCCAAATACTGCACAGGCCAACCCTCGACATGCCGGCGGTGTAATCGATTTTGAACGTATGTATTACGGTACGGATTTGCGCTGGACCGGTAAAGAGCTACTGCCAAATACTACCCTAAGTATTGGTATGACACTCGATGCAATGGATGAAGACCGGCAGGGTTATGAAAATTTTGTACTGAATAACAATACACCACAATATGGCGTAAAAGGTAACTTGCGTCGTGATGAGAAAAATACTTTATGGAATATTGACCCCTATATTCAGGCTTCTTGGCAATTCCTGCCAGACTGGCGGGTAGACAGTGGTCTGCGTTATAGCAATGTGCATTATGAATCTAAAGATAAATATATTAAGGGTACCAATGAGGATGACAGTGGACAGACAGACTATCAGAAGCTTCTTCCCTCAATTGCATTAAGCTGGAATATCATACCGGATTCAACACTTTATATTAGCTATGCTAAAGGCTTTGAAACACCGACCTTTACAGAAATGGCTTACCCTACCTCAGGAACTTCGGGGATTAATTTTGATTTGAAACCAGCCAGCAGTGACAGTTATGAGCTTGGTTTCAAAACTCAGAATAATTGGGGCGATTTCAGTACGGCCATTTTCCATACTCAGACTCGCAATGATATTGTCTCGGCAGAGAGTAATAATGGCCGTAATACTTTTCAAAATGCCAAACGCACCCAGCGTGAAGGTATTGAGTTGTACTGGAATAAAAACTTGTGGCAGGAGCTTTATGCACAGGCAAGTTATAGTTATCTAAATGCCAAGTTTGATGCAGATATTCCTGGCTCAGACAGCCGTGCAACCGTATATAAAGGCAATATCATACCGGGAATTGCCAAAAATCAGGCCTATATCGCTTTAAACTGGCAACCCGAAACCGGCTTTCAGGCAGGACTTGATGTTCGCTACAATGATAAAATTTATGTAGACGATATTAACTCTGATACTGCACCAAGTTATACAGTTATGGCTGCAAATATTGGCTATGTATGGAAAAATGCTGACTGGAAAATCAATACTTTTGCCCGGGTAGATAACTTGCTTGATAAAGATTATGTAGGTTCAGTAATAGTAAATGATGGGAACAAACGTTTCTTCGAACCCGCAGATGGCCGCAACTGGAGTGCTGGTTTAAAAATGATCCGATCCTTCTAGTACTGTATAAAGACCGGCAAAAGCACAGCACGTTAAAAGGCAGGACTGATTTTTATTCCTGCCAATCTTTGTTAAGATGCGGCATCGATTTTCACCTGTTTTTGTTGATTCTTTATGACCGCGACCTATCAAGCCCAACTTGAAGCAAAAATTCAGCGTATTTCTACTCAATTTGCCGAATTTAACCCGCCTGCCCTGGAAGTATTTGAATCACCTGAACAGCATTTCCGGATGCGTGCTGAATTCCGTATCTGGCATACCGATCAGGATATGTTTTATGCCATGTTTGAACGTAATCCTGAAGACCAGCAAAAAACAGTTATTCGTGTAGATGAATTCCCAATTGCAGACCACAGCATTAACCAGCTTATGCCGGTTTTACTTGCAGAACTCAAAGCAAACCCTCTCCTTGAAAAACGTCTGTTCGAGGTTGATTTCCTAGCTACTTTAAGCGATGAGATGCTGGTTACACTGATTTATCACCGTAAACTCGACAATGAGTGGGAAAAGGCAGCAAGAACTCTGGCAGAAAAGTTAAATATTAAAATTATTGGGCGGAGCCGTGGTCAAAAGCTGGTATTAACTGATGACTTTGTTGTAGAAGAATTACAGGTATTAGAACAAAAATTTAAATATAAACAGATTGAAGGTGGTTTTACTCAGCCTAATGCAATTGTCTGCCAGAAAATGCTTGAATGGGCATGTAAAGCTGCCGAGGCATCACAAAAGCATCTTTTGGAACTCTATTGCGGTAATGGTAATTTTACGCTACCGCTCTCTTTAAAATTTGAGCGGGTGCTGGCAACCGAGCTGGCCAAAAGTTCAGTTTATGCAGCGCAATGGAATATTGAGCAAAATGGAATTGACAATATTCAGGTGGCCCGCCTCTCAGCTGAAGAGTTTACCCAAGCTTTCAATGGTGAACGTGAATTCAGACGTTTGCAGGAAGCAGAAATTGACATTCAGAGTTATGAATTCGATACCGTTTTTGTTGATCCGCCACGTGCAGGAATCGATCTGGATACTTTAAAATTATTACAACGCTTTGACCGGATTATCTATATTTCCTGTAATCCTGACACCCTGCATGATAATCTTAAAATCTTATTAGAAAGCCACAAAATTTTAAAGTTTGCCATGTTTGACCAGTTTCCATATACCCATCATGTGGAGACAGGTATTTTGCTGGAAAAGATTTAAACAATTTGTATCATATGTAAAAGAGATTATTTTTATAATCTCTTTTTATTTTATAAAAAATATAACTAATACATATAGTTGTAAATTATAAGATATATCCTCTGTCATAAAACTGTTAATTCGTAACGGTAAAATTAAAAGTTTTAACTGTTGAGCTCATCTTTTAAGACTTAGGATGACTTGTATTTTATTTTAATTTGGCTATATTTCCGCATATGTTAGGTTGATTAATATAAATTTATGAGTTTTTGGCAAAAGCTGTTCTCCGCAGACCAGCAACAGAACGCACATAAAAACCAGGTTGTTTGTGTCGAAAATGATTGTGCATGTAAAAGCAATGCACAACTTTTGGAAGCGTTGGCGAAAGCCACCAATGAAGATGTCATCGCAGGGATTACCCGGGTATTGGTATCACGTGGTTATAGCCGAAAAGAATTGAGTGAAATTTCTCATCATCCAATTCAGTAAAATACCTTGCTGGAAATAATCTTAAAAAAGTCCTGTTTATACAGGACTTTTTATTAACAAATATCTAATTATATAGAACAACAAGATTTATTCAGGCAGATTGCAGGGTTAGATTATTCCATTGCTCCAGCTGCTGTACCACACTGGAAAAGTCACTTTCTGAGGGTAAATTATTACTGGCAGAACGATACAGCTGCTGTGTTAACTGCAAAACCGGCATTATAGTTTGAGTAGTGCCTGCAAGCTGTGTAGCAATAGTGGCATCTTTCGCAAGCAGGTTTAATGCAAAAGTTAAAGGAAATTCACGACTCAACACGCGTTGTGCAAAAATGTGATGAGACATATTACTTTGACCGCTTGAGGCATTAATACATTTTAGGGCTGCATCCAGTTCGACCCCTTGGCTTTTTAAATTACACATACCTTCAGCCAACGCCCATAAATTTGCTGCCATCAAAATATTGTTTACCGCTTTTACTGCAAATCCCGAACCACTGTCGCCTACATGCTGAATCAGACCGGCAAAAGTTTGAATGGCCGGGTTTGCCTGCTCTAGCATATTCGGGTCTCCACCAACCATAACGGTTAAGGTGCCTTTTTCTGCCCCTATAGTCTGTCCTGAAACTGGCGCATCAAGATAGGTTACGCCCTGCTCTTTTAATTGTTGTTGTAGCCGCTGTGCTGATTGTGGCTCTCCACTGGTACAATCTACCCAGATACTACCCGTTTTAGGTTGTGCCTGTTGAATAATCTCCTCAACCTGCTTACTGGTAGGTAAACAGGAAAAAATAATATCGGCCTGTCCCGCTTCTTTAAGACTGGTAGCTTGTGTTGCGAACACTCTGGCATGTTCTTTGGCCTTGCTGGCAGTACGGTTCCAGACCCGGACATCTGTATATGCTTTGGTCAAATGGCCTGCCATATGCCAGCCCATTGCACCCAAGCCAATGAATGCTACAGATTTTATTGTCATAGTTACTTCCATAAAAGATAAGGTTTTTTAAAAAGTGATAAATTTTTTATCAACTACTTTGTATCTGTACTGTTCTAGATTTATTCTTTGACGGGCATGGCAGGTGAAGTTAAAGGTGTTGTACCTGAACCAGTTTTAAGAGTCCGTGTTTCACGATTAAAAACCAGATTCATCAGAATTGCAGCAAAGGTTGCAGTACCAATTCCGCCTAAATCAAAGTTGCCAATATGCAGTGAATAATTACCTGCACCCATAATTAGAGCGATCGCAGCGACGATCATATTGCCATTCTTGCTAAAATCTACCTGATTACTAATCCAGATACGTGCTCCTGCGATCGTAATTAGACCAAAAACTACAATTGAAGCGCCGCCCAGAATTGCTACTGGAATGGTGCTGATCAGACTACCGAATTTTGGGGATAAACCTAATAGGATTGCAAAAACACCAGCAATAACAAAGACAACAGTAGAATAAATTTTAGTGGCTGCCATTACCCCAATATTTTCAGCATAAGTCGTCATGCCTGTACCACCTACTGAAGCTGAAAGTGTGGTACATAAACCATCTGCAAAGAAAGCCCTTCCCATATATGGAGAGATATTTTGCCCGGTCATCGCACTGACCGCCTTAAAGTGGCCGAGGTTTTCAGCAATTAAAATGATAAACACAGGTGCGATCAATAAAATGGCATTCAGCTGGAATACCGGCTGATGAAAAGCAGGTAAACCGAACCAGGCCGCACTAGAAATAGCGTTAAAATCGATTGGTTTGCCTAAACTCATGACATTGGCGCAGACAAAGTATATTGCGTAGGACATGACCAGACCGATCAGTAATAATAGACGACGAATCATGCCTCGGGTAAAAACGGCAATCGTACCAATACATAAAATAGTTACAAGTGCCATCCATGCATCAAAATTATTGGCTGAAACACTTTTAATGGTAACCGGGGCAAGATTTAACCCGATAATCATGACAATTGTACCGGTTACTACAGGTGGCATCAGTTTCTCAATCCACTGAGTACCAGTTCGCATGACCATTAAACCTACAACTGCATATAAAACTCCACATACAATTGTTCCGCCTAAAGCAAGCGCGATATTGGGATTACTGCCAGCTCCAGCATAGCCAGTGGCTGCAGCTACGGCGCCAATGAATGCAAAACTTGATCCCAGATAACTCGGCACATGGCCGCCTGTAATGAGGAAAAATAAAATCGTACCGATACCCGTAATGAGCATCGTCAGGCTCGGATCAAAACCCATCAATAGAGGGGCCAGAATAGTTGCTCCAAACATGGCAAAAGCATGCTGGGCGCCCAGTACCATGCTTTGCCCTACTGGCAGATATTCATTCATTGCTACAGGCGTTTTTTCAAGATTTCCCCGATAGGGACGCCATCTGACAAACCAACGTTCTTTCATGTCTACTACCCCCAAAGTTTATTTTTATTTCTGCAATAGATTTAGTGGTGTTGAGTAAGCTGGTGATAGGCGCGGTCAAAATAAACCAGACTGCGAGCTCCTGATTTTTGTTGAATACTTAGTACTTCACAGAAAAAAATATCATGTGTACCTACGCTACTGATCTGTTTAACCTGACAGTCAAAAGCCAGCATGGCGTCTTGCAATACCGGTGAACCAGTCGTCAGGGTTTGCCATTCGCCCTGTGCAAAACGCTCTGCCATTGGTGTTTTGCCGCCGAACAGATTACTCAGATTTTTATGCTCCAAAGCGAGCGTGTTAACACATAACACCTGATTCTGCTTGAAAGTTTCATAGACTGATGCATTACGGTTCAGGCAGACCAATAATGTAGGTGGCGTATCGGTTACACTACATACAGCAGATGCAGTAAAGCCCGCACGTCCCGCTGGTCCGTCGGTACTGATAATATTGACTGCTGCCGCCAGATTGCTCATGGCGTTCCTAAATAACTGCTGGGTTTCATTTAAAACCGGTTTTTCTGAGGCTGATGACTCTTTTAATTTCATCAGAGATGCCGAAAGTTTTGTACTCATTGCCAGATCTTTTGCTACAACTGAATTCATGTGTAATTCTCCTCAATAGTAGAAAGATGCCAGGTTCGTGCGGAATTTTTTAGCCTTTAATCTGTTCTAGCATCTTTCTCAATATGGTCCATGATGCGATTAGCCAATATGAGCAACCGAAGCAATTTCAATCAGAGCTTCGGGTTTCACCAGCCCGCATTGGATACAGAAACGGGCTGGTTTTTCATTTGGGAAAAATTCTCTATAGACAGTATTGATGGCAGCATAATCTGCCCAGTCTTTTAAAAATATGGAATTAAAGGTCACATCATCCATCGTACCGCCCGCTGTCTCGATGACATTCTGAATAGTACTAAGTACATGTCGGGTCTGGGCAGCAGCATCTCCTACAAAGACCACCTCATTATTTGTGTCTAAGGGTAAGGTACCGGATACATATACAATATTGTCGGCCAAGGTTGCTGGAACGTAAGGCGCCAAAGGCGTACCGGTACCTTCTGGTATAATTACTGTTTTTGCCATGTTTCTTCTTCCAATTTTTTATTTAAAAAATAACTTATGCTGCTGAGCTCTGGGACTGTTTTTGACTAAAACACTGTTGCATGCTGGCTACATCAGAAACCCAGCCAAAAAAGGTTTCAACGTTATATAAAGTGGCTTCATGCGCTTCACGCGGACCAGCCTGATAGCAGGCATCATCAAGTAATACACCGAAGTATTCCAGGAAGAAGCCATCTCTTAAGGTGGACTCTACGCAGACATTGGTCGCAATTCCGGTGAATAATAAATTACGGATACCGCGTGCACGCAGCACACTGTCCAGACTAGTATTAAAAAAACCGCTATAACGAGGTTTATCGATAACAATATCACCCGTTACAGGCTGTAGCTCATCAACCAGCTCATAGTCCCAGCCGCCTTTAGCCAGTAATTTTCCCTGTAGCTCCGGCTGCTTACGCATGGTTTTCAGGGCATTTGACTTATGAAAATTTGGCGAACCTGCTCCGCCAGCTTCTACATAATGCTGGTCCCAGCCATTTCTGAAATAAATCACCTGAATACCTGCCTGATGGGCAATATCCACAGCTTTTTTAATTTGCTCAATGACTGGTTGTGTAGTAGATACATCAAAACCGGCCAAGTCCAGATAACCACCTGAACTGGCATATGCATTTTGCATATCCACAATAATCAATGCTGTCTGTTTGGGATCGAGCTTGATTGCTTCAGGAGCAGCATTCAAAATTGGTGCAGAATCTGAAGTAAAGTCGGCACATATTGCTGATTTCATATTCATGCGCTTTTCTCCAGTGCAGTGACCTGGCTTGGTACAGGGCTATCTACTTCAATACGACTTTTCATCAGTGGCTGAATTCGGGTTCCGAAATCTTCTATACCTTTTATAAAATCATCAAAAGTCAGAAGAATACCGTCTGTACCTTGAACTTCTGCAATTTCATCAAGCATGGCAGCCACTTTTTCATATGAGCCTACCAGAGTACCCATATTGATATTGACTGGAGATACACTGGAAGCCATGTGCCGTATATTGGTGTCATTACCCGAAATCTTGTCTTTTCCGCCTTGGTCCTGTAACCACTGGATAGCTTGCATGTCAGCCCCATTATTATAGTTTTGCCATTTTGCCTGAGCCTTCTCATCAGTTTCATCAGCAATGATCATAAACAGTACATAAGTCGAAACATCACGGCCTGTCTTATCTGTCTGTGTTTTTAGACGTTCATTAATACCGGCATAGGCCGTTGGAGTATTTAAGCCCTTACCAAAAACGAAATTATAATCAGCATACTTTGCCGAGAATGCCAGTCCTTCATCAGACTGGCCTGCACAGATAATTTTCATGTCTGCCTGAGGCACTGGCTTCACCTGGCAGTCATCCATCTTGAAAAAATCACCTTTAAAGTCAGAGTGGCCCGTTGCCCATAACTCTCTTAATACCTGCACATATTCTGAAAGATATTCATAACGTTTACCAAAGTACTCGTCTCCCGGCCACATACCCATCTGGCTATATTCTGGCTTTTGCCAGCCAGTTACTACATTCAGACCAAAGCGGCCATTAGAAATAGAATCAATTGTGGAAGCCATTCTTGCTACAATTGCCG
Source organism: Acinetobacter sp. FL (assembly GCF_040744925.1). Taxonomy (NCBI): domain Bacteria; kingdom Pseudomonadati; phylum Pseudomonadota; class Gammaproteobacteria; order Moraxellales; family Moraxellaceae; genus Acinetobacter; species Acinetobacter sp. FL. The sequence continues at coordinate 1,695,142 of NZ_CP160437.1, forward strand.
GTGGCATAACTAATGTAGCAGCTGTTGCATAAATCTGGATTTTGGACGTAACCGCAGCCAAGCCAGCCATTAATGTAAATGTTTCCAGGTTATAATCCCAAAATTCAGTCTCCCCCCCGAAACCGCGCAACTTGATCATGGATAAAGCAAAGTCAAAACCGTAATGTTCAGCACGCTGTACGATTTCTTTATTCATTTCAAAACTTGGTTGATATTGTGGTGCTGTTTTCGAGAGCAACCATCCGTTATTACCAATTGGACAAAAAACGCCGACTTTCATATTCGTACCTCTCTTTTAAAACTTCTCGAGTAAAAGGACCAAGTACATCAGTTCTTCTTGCTTGTATTTTTATTAATGCAAGGTATATGCCAATATTTTTTATTCTTTAATATCAACATATTAATAAAAAATTGAGGTATTATTTTTTTTACCATTTAGTCTAAATAGGTGTATCAAAAAGTATCACGCGCACAAAATATGTGCATACAGTGCAAAATTTAAAGGCTTTTGAAAATAACTAATAAGATGAGTAGCTTTCATAGAATCTTAGACTGGCTCTATCCAGAATAGAAATGAATAACAGAGTTAAACCAAGTTTAAATATCAAGCGCACCATGACGTAAAAAACAGCGGTACATTACTCGCAAAGGTATTAAAATTATTTTTAAGATCTATCTTGAGTTGTATAAATATAGAGAAAATTATTAAAAATCAGAATTAGGGCAGTTCTATTAAATATAAATACTGTGAATAAAAGGAGTAATCTGTGCTTTAAAACGCAATACCACTGCAACAGTGGCTTTGTTAAGCTTTTTATGAAATATAAGTTTCTCAAGAAAATAATCGAAGCATACTAATAAATATAAATTAGATAAGGGCTCAAGAGTAGTATTTTTAATTAGATAGTGCATCAGGAACAGCAGTATAAGCATCCTTGATTAATCGCAGCAGAAATCTATTCAAAGCTAATTTTTTAACTATTAATAATTTATTTAAGATTTAGTATTTTGATTTTTTAGAATTACTCGAGCAGCAACAACCCGTATGTTCCTGCTCGATAGGCTTTAGAGTATTTTGCAGGTTTTTTCAAAATTTAGTCGAGGTAACCGCTCAAACAGTTTTTCTGTAGCTCCATAGCCAATATTAATCAGCAGGTTAGATTTCCAACTGGTACCTGCAAAAAAAGTTTCATCAATTAAAGCTGGATTAAAACCGGACATTGGACCGGTATCTAGACCCAAGCTCCGACAGGCCAAAATCAGATAAGCTGCTTGCATGGAACTGTTACGAAAAGCCGTTTCATATGCCAGTTCTAGACTTGAAGTAAACCATGACCGAGCATCTCCATGTGGGAAAAGTTCAGGCAGCTGCTCATAAAATTCTGCGTCATAAGCTACTACCACTGTTACAGGCGCGCTCATTGTCTTTTCCAGATTCCCAGATGATAAGGCCGGTTTAAGTTTGGCTTTGGCTTCGGCAGATCTGATAAACAAAAACCGCGCAGGTGAACAGTTTGCCGAAGTGGGAGCCATTTTCACCAGATCGTAAATCTGCATAAGCTGCTCATCGCTTACATCACGTTCCTGCCATGCATTATAGGTACGTGCTTCAGTAAATAACTGCTTGAGTACATCCTGCTCTAGGCCTTGCTGATAAATTGTCATTTTCTACTCCCTATATCAGATTAATCTGTTGTTTTAGTTAAAAATTTAATTAGTATCTCATTTACGCTTTGAGCTTGGGTTATGGTACTGGCATGACCGCCATTTGGCATTAATTCCAGTTCAGCATTTTTAATCAGCTTGGCAAGTACTAGCCCCCGTTGCCATGGCACCAGAAAGTCATCCTGATTGGTTAACACCAGAGTAGGATTTTGAATCTGACGCGCCACTTCAAAAGGTTGATAATTCTGTAATGCATGAAGCCGTTTAAAGACATTTTCTAGAGGTGCAAAAATACCGATCATTTTGTTTTCCTGTTCATTCAATTGCAGTGAATGTGCGGAAATCCAGGCAGGCGGATATAAAAATAAGGCCTGAGCCCGTATATAAGCTTCAATACCTGCATACCGAAGTAAAGCAATACGGGTACTAAAACACTTTTCAGTATGCGGATCGAGCCGGTCCCAAGCATTAATCAGGACCAGTCTATTGACCAGCTCAGGATAGAGCCGCACAAGTTCCATGCCTATAAACCCACCTAGGGCATGTCCTATAAAATGACAGTTTTGCTGCTGGTGCTGTTTTAAAATTTTTGCCAGCTGTTCTGCCAGATGCTGTATGGAATAATTTTCCGGTAATTCTGGACTCTGCGATCCTATACCTTCATGGTCATAGCAAATAACCTGAAAATATTCTCTTAATGCTTCAATCTGCGGCTGCCAAAAATTCGCGTGGCCACCTAGGCCCGAACTGAGCACCACTGTCTGAACAGAATGGTTTTTACAAAGATAAATTTCAACAGTCATACACTCATCTGCTTTAGTTGAATTGTTTTATTCCCAGCAAAAAACATACCAGTTTTGACCAAACGGTCAATTTTCCATGAAGCGTTAAATGAAAAGTATTTTTATTTTAAAAGAATTGTACAAGCCCCCCTTAACAGTTTTTTATATTTTCTAAAAAATCTGAATATTCAATAAAAGTATTAAAACGCGCTATATTGTGACAGCCTACACTAATTTTAGGTATAATCTTGACCCTGCTTTCAATAAAGTAATCCCAACGATTTATTGGAATAAAAACAATATGCAGTCACGACGCGTAAAACGCTTCACTGTTGGAGCGCATTTAATTGTTAAACATTTTGGCTATACTCACCATGGTATTTATGCCGGGCGTGGTCGTGTGATTCATTATTCTGGTTTTGCCCATTTATTTAAAAAACATCCTATCGAAATGACCTCACTCAAGAACTTTTCTCATGGCAAGAAAATTTCTGTACGCCACTATGAAGCTCCAAAATATAGTGGCCGCACGGTAGTTAGACGTATGCGTTCCCGCATGCATGAGAATCAGTATCATCTTATTATTAACAACTGTGAGCATTTATGTAGCTGGGCCATTACCGGGGTCGAGAGCAGCCCGCAAGTGGTGAAGATGATGAATCGTCTGACAACTATCGGTTATGTCAGTTCAATCATGAGCTATATGAACAGCATGATGATTACCGTGGCTACCACATCCTTTGCGCTAGTATTGTATATCAAGAAAAAACTGCGGGATAAGGCAAAAATGCAGATTCCTTCTTATCTCATCTATAAACAGGAAGAAAAAAAGTAGTCTAACGCTAACGGGTTTTATTGTTTAAATAAAATAAGTGGTTTCATTGCATATTGAAATAGCAATTGCAGAATGATTGCTGCAATTATGGCAAGGATAAGCGCAAACCAGAAACTCATATATGGCCATGCCATTACCAATATAAAAAAGAAAAGTACAAGCGAATATAAGCCCCGTACTGTACCTCGATATAGAGTAGTAACCGCATCGGCACCTTGTGTGATATGCGTAAAAACTGCCAGAATCGAACCAATAATTGGAAAAACTGCCAGTAATCCACTCCATGTTCCACCCACCAGATCAGCAGCCTGTGTAACTATCAGCGTGAATACACCACCTGCTAACATTCGTACCGGCAGATCTTTTGCATGAGCTGCAGGTCGATACACCCAATTTTTCCGAGGTAATAAGTACGGTGTGAAGATCAAACCGAGTAATGCTATACAAAGGGCAAGATAAATATTTTGTGGTAAAAGTACCAGAAAGCTAGAAATAACACTCCAAACCAGCGTTGCCAGAAGAAAAGTCATCCACCAGTTAAGTTTCAGACTTAACCAGCAATAAGCTATCCCAAAACTCAGTAAGGCAATTACACCGGTAACAGCTGCTGTCGCAGTATATATACCAAACCCAACCCCCTGCTCTAAAGCAACCAGCACCACTATCGGACCAGCAACTACCGGCATACCGGCCAATATGCCGGCAACCGTTGTTCCCCAGCGCCGACCGGCCAGACTGACCAGTAAGATAAAAGCAGGCACTATTAGCAGCTTTAACCATATCATATTTATATTATGCCCTTTAAAAAAAGAAGCCTCTTTCACAAGAGGCTTCTTTTAAGTTTATTTACCCGGTTTAAAACTGTCTCTCAAATCGAGAATTCTATTAAATACCGGTTTTTCAGGAGAATGGTCATAACGATCGGCCACAAAATAACCTTCACGCTCGAACTGGAAACGGTCTTCCGGTTGAGCTTGTGCCAGTGCAGGTTCAATTACAGCCTGAAGCACTTTGAGTGATTCAGGATTGAGGTTAGCCAAGAAGTCATCTCCAGTTTCCGGATCTGCTTCAGTAAACAGGCGATCATAAATACGGACTTCTGCCGGTATACCTTGAGTTGCAGAAACCCAGTGGATAACACCTTTTACTTTACGCCCTTCCGGATTTTTACCCAGAGTTTCTGTATCAATTGAACATTTCAGTTCTACTACCTCACCGCCTTCATCTTTAATAACTTCATCGCATTTAATGACATAGGCATGACGTAAACGAACTTCACCGTCTGGTATGAGGCGTTTAAAACCTTTTGGCGGCACTTCTTCAAAATCTTTACGGTCAATATAGATTTCGGATGTCAGCGGAATGCTCCGCTCACCCATATCTACATTTGGATGGCGCGCATGAACCAGATCCATGGCTTCTGCCAGATTAGTTAAAGTTACTTTAAGTGGATTTAGTACTGCCATACCACGTGCTGCACTATTTTCCAGTGACTGACGGATGCAGAACTCCAGCATTGCCACATCAACAATACCGTCAGTTTTCGAAACACCTACTCGCTTGCAAAAATCACGCAATCCTTCTGGAGTAAAACCGCGACGGCGCATACCCACAACTGTTGGCATTCGAGGATCATCCCAGCCATGTACATGCCCACCTTCTACTAGCTTACGCAGTTTACGTTTTGAAGTAATAGTATAATCGACATTCAGACGGCTAGATTCGTACTGGCGCGGTACAGCGGATGAGTCGACTTTCTCGACGACCCAATCATAAAACGGACGGTGGTCCTGGAATTCCAGAGTACAAAGTGAATGTGTGATGCCTTCAATCGCATCAGACAATGGATGGGCATAATCATACATCGGGTAGATTTTCCATTTATTGCCTGTTTGATGATGCTCAGAATGCAATACACGATACAGAATCGGATCACGCATGTGGACATTTGGTGAAGCCATATCAATTTTAGCGCGGAGTACCGCTTCACCTTCACTCAGTTCACCATTACGCATCTGCTCAAAGCGTGTCAGATTCTCTTCAACACTTGCATCACGATAAGGTGAGTTTTTGCCTGGCTCTACAAAAGAGCCACGATTTAACTTAATCTGTTCTGGAGTCTGCAAGTCTACATAGGCATCGCCCTGCTGAATCAACTGAAGCGCCCATGTATAGAGCTGATCAAAGTAGCTTGATGCATAACGCGGCTCACCTTCCCACTGAAATCCAAGCCATTTCACATCATTAGCAATGCCATCTACATATTCCTGCTCTTCGGCGTCTGGATTGGTGTCGTCAAAACGCAAGTTACATGCACCCTGATATTCTTCTGCAATTCCAAAGTTCAGACAGATAGCCTTCACATGACCAATATGCAAATAGCCATTCGGCTCTGGTGGGAAGCGGGTGATTACTTTCTGGGTACGCCCGGCAGCCAGATCATCACTAATGACCTGACGGATAAAGTCTAAGCCTGCCTGTTGTTGTTGCTGCGCTTGATCGACTGTGGCTTCATTATTTGGTGTCGGGTTATTTGGCAGGGATGAAACAACATCATTGGGCTTCATAATAGATAATTCACTTCTAAATCAAAAAATGAGGATAATTAAAACGCTATTCAGTTTTTTTAACAAAGAAAATAACGTTTTTACTTGCCTTGTAGTTTACAGTTTGCTTATGCTTCTCTCAACCAAAAAACCCATGGCATTTTTGTCCATGTTCAGGAGATTAACCAATGAGTTTTCCTCAAGTCGAATTAAACACCAATAAAGGTCGTATTGTTCTTGAGCTTAATACTGAAAAAGCACCTAAAACTGCTGAAAACTTCCTGCAATATGTTCGTGACGGCTTTTATGACGGCGTTATCTTTCACCGTGTGATTGACGGTTTCATGATCCAAGGTGGTGGCTTCGACGAAAACTTTAAAGAAAAAGCAACTCGCGATGCAATCGAAAATGAAGCAGATAACGGCCTGAGCAATGACGAAGGTACGATTGCAATGGCACGTACCCAGGCTCCTCACTCTGCATCTGCCCAGTTTTTCATTAACGTGAAAAATAACTCTTTCCTTAACCATACAGGTAAAACTGCTCAAGGTTGGGGTTATGCAGTGTTCGGTAAGGTTGTTGAAGGTATGGACGTTGTTAATGAGATTAAAAATGTCCGTACTGGTAACCGTGGTTACCATGCCGATGTTCCTCTGGAAAATGTTGTAATCGAATCTGCTAAAATTATCTCTGAATAATTTTATGCAGGACACCTTGTGACCTATCTGTTTATTTCAGATTTACATTTGTCACCTGAACACCCTCGACTTGTTCGGGGGTTTTTAGACTTATTAAAACATTATGCAAACCAGCATACCCAGCTCTATATTTTAGGAGACTGGTTTAATGCCTGGATCGGTGATGATTATTCTGCGCCTTGGCTGGATGAAATTGTTCAGGCTTTACAGCAGTTCCATCAAGCTGGTAACACTATATATTTTCAGGCCGGAAATCGTGACTTTGCCTTAGGCCAAAAATTCTTGGACCAGTTTCACGGTGTTCTATTGCCAGATATATATCAGTTGAGTATTGGTGCTTTAGCGTTCCGGCTAGAACATGGAGATGCACTTTGTACTGATGATATATCTTATCAACGCTTTAAAAAAATAATTCGCAACCCGCTTTTGCTGGGCTTTCTAAAACGTCTACCACTCGGTCTTAGACAAAAGCTGGCCAATGGATTCCGTCAAAAAAGTGCTGAGACCAAGCAGACCAAAGCTTATGAAATTATGGATGTTAACCAGCATACAGTTGAGCAGGTTCTGGAAAATTCCGATATTTTGATTCACGGCCATACACATCGCCCTGCAATTCATGAAATATATAATAAAAAGCGTATCGTGCTAGGTGACTGGAGAGAGCGTTCTGCTCAAATTCTGGAGATAAATCTGCTAGCAGAGCAAACAGAGTTAAAGTTGATAAGCTGGAATTATTAAACAAACAATATAATCCTGCTTCTTTAAGATAAAAATTGATTGAATTTACGAGTATTATTTAAAAAATATCGTATGATCAATCTCAATGATTTGAACCTAAATGCAGTGATGGAGTACATATATGGATCTGCTTGATATCGTACATAACCGCTATACGACTAAAGCTTATGACCCAACCAAGAAAATTTCACAGGAGCAGTTTGAACGCTTCCTGGAAATACTTCGTTATACTCCTTCATCAATTAACATTCAGCCTTGGCATTTCTTTATCGCTGATCATGAATCTGCCAAACAGCGTATTGCGAAAGCTCTGGTGGGCAAGTACAGTTATAACGCACCTAAAGTATTAGACTCTTCCCATACTATTTTATTTTGTACTAAAGCCGATATTACTGAAGAACATCTTGAGCATTTGTTAAATCAAGATGCAGCAAGTGGGCGCTTCAAGGATGAAACAGCCAAACAAGGTCAGAAAGACAGCCGTAGTGGTTATGTTGATTATTACCGCAATGAAAAAGGTAATGTCCAGCGTTGGGCTGAAAATCAGACTTTTATTGCTCTTGGGCAAATGCTATTGGCAGCAGGTATTGAAGGTGTGGACGCTACCCCTATTGGTGGATTTAATGAAGATATTATCAGTGCAGAATTAGGCTTAACTGAATTAGGCTTAGTTCCATCAGTATTACTTACATTAGGCTACCGCAGTGCAAGCGATTTTAATGCCAAGTTACCTAAATCACGCTTGGACAGAGAACAGATTTTTACCAAGCTATAAAATTCTAAATTGAGGAGAGGATATCTCTCCTTTTATAATTGTCATCATAATTTTATATAAAAATTTTAAAATCATTCAAAAACCGGAAACAAAAAACAATGTTACCTATTCCCAAACGTCTGCTTAAATTTAAATGTCTAGGTTGCGGCAGCATGTACATAGAACAAATAAATAGACGGCATATGCTTTCCTATCCAGCATGCCCAAATTGCCAGCAGCCAGGCCAGATACTTGGTAGTGTCAATAAACTGGATTACTTGCTTCATCCGGTAGCAGTGATAAAAACTTACTTACCTTAAAGCATATTACATGGCATATGCCAGACAGATTACTCCAGTCAATCCTAAAATTAAGCCGATTAATGTCGGGAGATTCAGTTTTTCTTTAAAGTACAGCAAACCACTCATCAGGCCCAGTAATACCACCAGAATATTCATTCCAGCAAATACAATAGCCGGGCTATCTTTAAGTAGCATATGGGCTTTAATGTACAGAGCAATATTACAAAAATTAAGCAAGCCCAAACCTGAACCAGCTAATATATTTTTTTGTGACCACCGGTTTTTTTGTAGAACCAGAAAACCGCTTGAGAGTACAAAAGAAAAGAGAAAGGCCAGATTTAAGGCCAGTGCAAATTGTAAGCCTAAGCCTGTGGTGTATTTTAAAAGAATATCCACCAACGCGTAGCCTATCCATACACTCAATAGAAAAACCAGACCTTTTTTATGATCGGAAGTCGTTTTTTCCTGAAAATGTTGACCGAATAATAAACTGATTACTGCGACTATTCCTAGACCTATACCCAGCAGTTTACTAATACTGAACTGTTCTTGAAATATAGAAAAAGCAGCCAGTAGAGATAATACAACAGACAGGCGCTGCGCAATTTCGGTTTTCAGGATTCCTGCGTATTGTAGTGATCTGGCCAAACATAGAAATATACCAGGCAATAGCATACCTAAAATAAAAATCAGCCACCACGGAGTGGTACTTAAAGAAACATGAGAAAAATCCGGTTTAAACCATATATAGCAAAGCACACTGGCAACTGCATAATTGACAGTAATCATTTGCAGAGCATCGAAACCGTGTGATTTGCCCCATTTTAAGAATATAGACACTGCCACACTGCATAAGGCCGCCCCAAAAATCAGTTCCATCTTGCCACTCTTAGCTTGTTTTACTTGAGCTTATAGAAAAAGCCCACATCTGTGGGCTTTTAAATATTATAAAACATCACGTAGTGAGTTATTTATAACGATCAACCATTTTTTCCAGTGAAATCGGACGGATTTTATCTGCATGGCCTGCCGTACCAAATGCTTCATAACGATCTACACAGATCTGTTTCATTGCATCAATAGTCTTTGCAAAGAATTTACGCGGATCAAATTCACTTGGCTGCTCAGCCATCATACGGCGCATTGCACCGGTAGAAGCCAGACGTAAGTCTGTATCGATGTTAATTTTGCGTACACCATGTTTGATCGCTTCTACTAACTGCTCAACTGGCACACCATAAGTTTCTTTGATATCGCCGCCGTACTGGTTAATAATAGCTAACCATTCTTGTGGAACTGAACTTGAGCCATGCATAACCAGGTGTGTATTTGGTAGAGCCGCATGAATTTCTTTAATACGGTCAATTGCCAGGATGTCCCCCGTTGGTGGACGGGTGAATTTATACGCACCATGTGAAGTACCTACAGCAATTGCCAGCGCATCAACATTGGTATCAGCCACAAAACTGCGTGCTTCTTCTACAGAAGTCAACAGCTGAGAATGGTCAAGTATCCCTTCTGCACCTACGCCATCTTCTTCACCAGCCATACCGGTTTCAAGTGAACCCAGACAGCCAATTTCACCTTCTACTGAAACACCACAAGCATGTGCCATTTGTACAGTACGACGAGTCACATCAACATTGTATTCATAGGAAGTTGGTGTTTTACCATCTTCACCTAATGAACCATCCATCATCACCGAGCTAAAGCCAAGCTGAATTGAACGTTGGCAAACATCTGGGCTGGTACCATGATCTTGGTGCATAACTACCGGAATGTGTGGCCATTCTTCAATAGCAGCCAGAATAAGATGACGCAAGAACGGCGCCCCTGCATACTTACGGGCCCCCGCTGAAGCTTGTACGATCACAGGTGAATTGGTTGCGTCTGCAGCCAGCATGATTGCGCGCATTTGTTCTAAATTGTTTACATTGAACGCTGGTACGCCGTAGCTATGTTCTGCGGCGTGGTCCAAGAGCTGGCGCATCGAAATAAGTGCCATAATATCCTCCCAGGTAATGCGGCCTATTCTACCCTGTCATTTATTTCAATTCAGCAACAAAACACATGATTTAAAAAAAAATCCCTGCATTTGCAGGGACTTTTAAACAAAAGCCTACAATTTACTGTATGGCTGTGCCTGTAGTAGCTGTTTCAGCTTCTGGTGCAGGCGTTTCTGCTGCTGGAGTCATAGAATCTTCAGCTGGTGCATTCGCTTGTTCAGGCGAAATATCTGTATTATTTTCATCCATGACTGGCTTGTCGATTGCATCAATTGCAGCTTGTTGTTCAGGAGTTATTTTTTCTTCTGCAGCAGGTGCATTTTGCCCCTGATCAGTTGCAGCTGCTTCTTCTTTCTTTGCACATGCAGTTAGTACCAGTGGTGCGACCAGCGAGATCACAAGCATAAATTTTAACTTCATTACCTTTACCCAAACAAAGAAGATCTAATGCAGATTATGTTATTGCACAAATATGACAGTTATATGAATCTAAAATGAAAACAGGCTGGACCAAGCCAACCTGTTTAAACTTAAAAAATTATAGAATCAGAAGAGTCTACTAGGCACGCTCTAGTAGCACGGCTACTGCTGGCAAGGTTTTGCCTTCTACAAACTCAAGGAAAGCCCCTCCACCAGTCGAGATATAGCCAATTTTGCCAGCGACTTCATATTTATCAATAGCTGCCAATGTATCTCCACCGCCTGCTATCGAGAAACCGGCAGACTCTGCAATTGCCTGAGAAAGCGTTTTGGTACCCTCTCCAAACTGGTCAACTTCAAATACACCGACCGGACCATTCCATAAAATAGTTTTTGAATTTTTAAGAATCTCTGCAAATGCCTGAGCTGTTTCTGGACCAACATCCAGAATCATATCATTTTCCGAAACTTCTGATACTTTCTTGACTACAGCTTGAGCTTTTGCCAATGAACCCAAGAAATCTTCAAAGTTAATTTCAGATGCATTAGCAACAACCACGTCAGTTGGCAAAGGGACAGAAACTTTCGCAGCAATCGCTTTTGCAGTGTCGACCAGGTCTGCTTCAAAAAGCGATTTACCCACGTTATAACCGGCGGCCGCCAAGAAAGTATTGGCAATACCGCCGCCAACAATTAACTGGTCACAAAGTGTGGATAAAGAATTTAAAACGTCGAGTTTAGTAGAGACTTTAGAACCTGCAACAATTGCTACCATCGGCTTTTCAGGTGTTTTTAGTGCACGGCCCAGTGCATCCAGTTCTGCTGCAAGCAGCGGCCCTGCTGCTGCAACCTTGGCAAAGCGCGCTACACCTTCTGTAGATGCTTCTGCACGATGCGCAGTACCAAATGCATCCATAACAAAGACATCACACAATGCAGCATATTTTTGTGCCAGCTCAGGATTATTCTTCTTTTCACCTGCATTGAAGCGTACATTTTCCAGTAAAACTACCTGGCCGGCCTGAACTTCAACGCCATCCAAGTACTCTGTAACCAACTGGACTTCCTGACCCAGTGCCTGAGACAGATAAGCCGCAACAGGAGCGAGTGACTGTTCCGGTTTAGGTTCACCCTCTACCGGACGACCCAGATGAGAACATACTATCACTGCTGCACCTTTTTCCAGCGCAGCCTGAATTGTCGGTAATGCAGCGCGTAGACGTGCATCGCTCGTAATCTCACCATTTTTTACAGGAACGTTTAAGTCTTCACGAATAAGGACACGTTTGCCTGTCAGGTCAAGGTCAGTCATACGCTGAAAATTCATGTAATACTCTCTTTATGTATTTAAAAATGCCATCGATTTTAAATGATTATACTTAAAAAGGTTAGCTTCTTTTGCATAAAAGCTAACGTTTGCCAAAGATTTGTTATGATAGATAAAGCCCGTCTATTTCCGAGTACTTATGTCTTTTCATCCTGATCCGAAGATTAACCGCTTAAATGTATTAGGTGAACCCTTGGCAAGCTGTTGCTATGATCCTATTACCGGATATTTCCGTAATGGTTTTTGCCATACTGCTGCTACTGATCTGGGCCAGCATACTGTTTGTGCACAGATGACATCTGAATTTCTAAGTTTTTCTCAAAAACTGGGTAATGACCTGATTACGCCCTTACCGGAAGTGGGTTTTCCCGGTCTAAAACCTGGTGACTTCTGGTGTATCTGCGTAACGCGCTGGGTTGAAGCCTATCAGGCTGATATGGCCCCGCCTGTAAAAATTCATGCCTGCCATCAGGCAGTACTCAGTTATGTACCTTTAGATATTTTAATGGATTATGCAATTTGATGAAGCAGCCTCCTCTTATTCTGGCCTCCAGTAGTGAGACCCGTAAAGCGCTGTTGAATCGTTTAGGCTTGCAGTATCGATGTATTTCACCAGATATTGATGAACTACCCCAAGGTGAGACACATGCAGATGAACTTGCAAGGAGACTGGCTTTTGACAAAGCTCATATTGTTGCCAGACTTTACCCTGAAGCAGTAGTGATTGGTTCCGATCAGGTAGCATGGCGGGAACATACACCCGATGATTTTATAGGTAAGCCCTTAACAGTTGAAAAGGCAGTGCAACAGTTGCAGGCCAATTCCGGGAAAACGGTCTATTTTAGTACGGGGCTGAGTGTACAGCAGCATTCCACAGGTTTTCAGCACACACTGGTAGAGCATTATCAGGTAAAATTCCGCACATTAAATCTGGCTGAAATTGAGCGATACATCGAACTGGATCAACCACTTCACTGTGCAGGTAGCTTTAAATGTGAAAGTCTGGGCATTAGTCTGTTTGAAAAGATGACGGGTAATGACCAGACAACTTTAATGGGCCTACCCATGATTCAGCTATGCCAGATTTTGCGCCAACTCGACTTCCAGATTCCCTAGCTAATTTTTTTAATATTTACAGGTTTTTTCTATGTCCCAACCTCTAGCTGTCTTAGGCGGTATAACTGCCGAACAATTTTTAAGTGAATATTGGCAAAAAAAACCGCTACTGGTCCGTAATGCCCTACCCGAAATTATCAATATTCTTGAACCGAACGATGTTAAAGAACTTGCGCTTGAAGAAAATGTTACTGCCCGTTTAATCAAGCAAAAAGATAAAGATTCTAATCAGTGGTCAGTGAAATCTTCTCCCCTGATTAAAGGCGATTTCCAGAAAATGCCAAAATTATGGACCTTGCTGGTTCAGGCGGTTGACCACTATTCATTTGACCTGGCAGCCCTATGGAAAAAATTTCCCTTTATTCCACAGTGGCGCCGTGATGATATTATGGTGTCTTATGCACCTAAAGGCGGTTCAGTTGGCAAGCATTTTGACTTTTATGATGTATTCTTGGTGCAAGGTTACGGTCACCGTCGCTGGCAGCTTGGGCAGATGTGCGATGCAGACACGGCTTTTGTTCCAGGTCAGCCTCTTAAACTGCTACCAGACATGGAGGTAAATTTTGATGAAGTACTGGCTCCAGGTGATCTGTTATATGTTCCACCCGGTCTATCTCACTATGGCATAGCAGAAGATGACTGCCTGACCTTTTCCTTTGGTTTTCGCATGCCTAATATTGCAGATATGATGGATCGTGTGAGTGATAAATTTTCTGAAGACCAGTTACTCAGAAATCCGCTAACCGATATTCTGCGTGACCAAGCTACAGCAGCAGGTGAGATTACACCTGTTGAACTTGAGTACCTTAAAACAGAACTGCTTGCCCGTCTGCAAAACTCTACTGTACTTGATGATGCTATTATCAGCTTGATGTCGGAACCGAAGTATCCGGAGAATATTCCTGAAGCGGAAGAGATCGGTACAGGTGATCTGGAAGAAGCTTTGGATCAGGGTTACATGCTAATGCTGGAACCTGCTTCACGCCTGCTTTATACAGATGAAGACAACCAGCTACTTTTTTGGGCAAATGGTGAAGCACTATATATTTCTGAAAGCTTTGCAGCCTATTTAAAGCGCCTTGCTGATGGTGAAATTCTGGTTCTTGATCAGAATTTAAATGATGAAGAAATACTTGAAGATATCGCACAACTATTGACTGACTCTATTTTGATGCTGCTTCCACCAGAAGAAGAGCAGAACTAATATTTATTTATAAAAAATAGCCAGACCTGTTCTGGTTATTTTTTTATCTGAAAAATTATCCCAGTTATCTTCTCATGTGACTGAGAATGAACAAAACTGTCATTGAGAAATACAGCCCGGCTTGGCAAGTTGAATCTATTGAAAAATATTAAAAGGAAAGCTGAATATAATGGCAAGCCCAGCACAAACAATACGTCATAAGCTCCTCAATACATTTTTCTCAAGACATTCAGTCTGGTTCCTGTGCATTCTGATCGCATTAGGTATTACCATGCTTAGGCTATTCTATGAGCCACATTATATTTATTACTTCGTTTCAGATACCTTGCTTAACAGTGTCTGGTTAATCACAGCTTTGCTCAGCCTGCTGGGTCTCTATGATGTTTTGCAGAATCGTCACTCGATCTTAAAAAACTATCCGATTATGGGGCACTTTCGCTATATCTTTGAAGATTTTCGTCCAGAGATCCGGCAGTATTTTATTGAATCGGATCATGATGCACTGCCATTTTCACGGGTACAGCGCAGTCTGGTATATCAGCGTGCGAAAAATGAAAATTCAGATAAACCCTTTGGCTCAATTTTAGATGTCTATCAGGCAGATTATCGTTTTATTACTCACTCCCTGGCACCTTGCTCACCAGCAGATCCGGCCACTTTTCGTATTCAAATTGGTAATGAGCAATGTACTCAGCCTTATAGCGCTTCAATTTTCAATATCTCTGGCATGAGTTTTGGCAGTCTCAGCGCCAATGCAATTCTGGCGTTAAATCAGGGTGCCAAGATGGGTAACTTTTACCATGACACAGGAGAAGGCAGTATCAGCCCTTATCATCTGGAGAATGGTGGCGATTTGGTCTGGCAAATTGCCAGTGGTTATTTTGGCTGCCGGACGCTTGATGGACAGTTTGATGAAGGAAAGTTTGCCAAACAGGCGCAACTTGAACAGGTTAAAATGATTGAACTCAAACTGTCCCAAGGCGCTAAACCGGGTCATGGCGGTATTTTGCCAAAGCATAAAATTTCTGAAGAAATTGCCCTGATTCGGGGAGTAAGTCGTGATCGTGACTGCATCTCTCCTGCTACCCACTCTGCTTTTCGTACACCGATCCAGATGATGCACTTTCTGCAAAAATTACGTGATCTTTCTGGTGGTAAACCAGTAGGCTTTAAGCTCTGTATTGGGCATCCATGGCAATTTATGAGTATTGTAAAAGCTATGCTGGAAACCAAAATTGTACCGGATTTTATTGTAGTCGATGGCTCAGAGGGTGGTACAGGTGCAGCACCAATTGAATTTAGTGATTACATTGGTACACCTCTGCGTGAAGGCTTACGCTTTGTACATAATACCTTGGTGGGTACCGGTTTACGTGATCAGATCAAGATTGGAGCAGCGGGTAAAATCGTCAGTGCATTTGATATTGCCAGTACATTTGCACTGGGCGCAGACTGGGTGAATTCAGGTCGGGGGTTCATGTTTGCAATTGGCTGTATACAGGCACAAAGCTGCCATACCAATCAGTGCCCGGTTGGGGTAGCTACACAGGACCGTGACCGACAAAAAGCTTTACATGTGCCCACCAAAGCTGAGCGGGTTTTTAATTTCCATAAAAACACTTTGCATGCCTTGGCAGATATGATAGCAGCAGCAGGCTTGCGTCATCCTTCGGAACTGGATGCACACCATCTGGCACAACGGATTAATGACCGGGAAATTAAAAATTATGCCCAGTTGCATTATTTTATGGAAGAAAATGCGCTTATTAATAACCAGCTTCAGGATAAAGAAAATTTTTATTACCGCATGTGGCAAATGGCCAGTGCTCAAAAATTCTGATCTGTAAAAAGCTGAGTACATACATTCTTCACTTGGCTAACTTGATCACCATAAAACTCTATCTGAGGAAAACACGATGAGTAACTTGCGCTGTTATAAACAAATGCCTGTATGGTCTAATAAAACCCTTCCTCAGAATTTCCGCGAGAAACATAATACTCAAGAAGGGACTTGGGCTAAATTGACAATATTGCAGGGCGAACTGGTATTTGCCATGCTATCAGAAAATGGTGAAATAATTTCTGAAGAAACTTTTAATGCTAGTC
The DNA here is from genome assembly GCF_040744925.1 of Acinetobacter sp. FL. Lineage (NCBI taxonomy): Bacteria > Pseudomonadati > Pseudomonadota > Gammaproteobacteria > Moraxellales > Moraxellaceae > Acinetobacter > Acinetobacter sp. FL. The sequence continues at coordinate 1,711,641 of NZ_CP160437.1, forward strand.
ATCAACCTTCCTTAGTCTCACCTCAAACATGGCACAAAATTGTCTCTGCCAGTTCCGATATTGCCTGCCAACTTGAATTTTTCTGTGAGCCTGAGCGTTACTTTGAAAAGAAATATGGACTCATACCAACGCATTCCGAAATACGTATGGCGAGTAAAATTCTGCACAGTGCAGGTACCGCACTTGATCTTGGTTGTGGTAGTGGCCGCAATACACTTTTTCTCAGTGAAAAAGGTTTTGAGGTCGATGCATGGGATATTAATGAAGCTAGCATCAATAAGCTTAATGAAATTATTGATACAGAGAAAATTGATCATATTCACACTGAAATACGTGACCTGAACCAGAATCCCATTATTGAAAAACGCTATAACTTTATCTTTTCAACGGTTGTGCTGATGTTTTTACAGCCCGCTACTATTCCCCGACTTATAGAAGAAATGCAAAAAGCAACTCTGCCTGAAGGTTATAATCTGATTGTTGCGGCTATGGATACACCAGACTATCCATGTAATGTTGATTTCCCCTTCACCTTTAAAGAAGGAGAGCTCATTCGTTATTATACGGGTTGGAATATCTTACAATATAATGAAGATGTTGGTGAGCTACATCGGCTCGATGAGCATGGTCGCCGGATAAAATTGCGTTTTGCTACATTACTGGCAAAAAAACAGGCTTGAATATAAAAGCATACTATTCAATAAAAACTACAAAGCCAGATCATTACTCTGGCTTTTTCAGAAGATTATATGACGCTAAGTTTTATTAGTACTTAATGCCAGATCATGAGCTTATTTATTCATAATAGTATTTTGAAGGTCTAGCATGTAGAAATGCCGGAATCAGCCCGGTAAGTGCAGCCCGAATATCAGCCCGCTCATTAATGAGTTGATGCGAACCCTCTTCAAGCATAAGCAGGGTCTGTAACCGGAATTTTCGCCGGATAAATTCAATGTTATAACGCCAGTCTACCGTCTGGTCCAGTGCTCCCTGAGCAAGCCAGACGGGTATTCGGCAAGCCGGTCTCTGCTCCATTTCCTGCATCCACCGCGACATCGCCAGAATCCAGTCCATACCCATCATACGGGGCTGTAAGGGATCTTTTAAGCGAATAAAGCGCAGAAATTCCGGATTATGGTTATTACGCCGGAAATGTCGAGGCACTTGCCGCTTGATACGCCGGATAATACCGAGGCCAACCGGGTTATGCCACCATGCTGTTTTTGCAGGTCGAATGAGTGGAGATAAAAGCAAAATACGATCAACAATCGGATTACGGCGCTGCTCAGCATATTCGAGCAAATGATGCATCCAGATTGCGCCTCCCGTACTCTGTCCAATACCTAACCATGGTTGCGGCAACTGGTCCGCCTGACGGACATACTGATATACGGCCAGTAAAACTTGCTGATAATGATCAAAATTCTGGATATTGGCCGGCGAACCGTCACTTAAGCCATGCCCCGGCAAGTCATATGTTATTACGCTGAAGCCCTGTTCAAGTATTTCACGGATGATTGGCTGGTAAATGCCACTGTGTTCAAGATAACCATGCAGCAAACAGACCGTACCTTTAATTTCAGCAACTCTCGGTTTAAAAACCTGTACATGTAATCGAAAAAGTGGCATGGGAACATAACCCTGCCATTGGTCACAGTCCAGCAGATTTAAACCATAAAGTTTGCGATAAGCTAAAATATCAACTGAGGGCTCATACGGGCGGTTAAGATTTAATGGTTCTAGAAGCTGTGAAGTAATTTCACGGCTAGGTATAGGCAAGTCAAGCTGGGTAAGTACATTCGGATTTAAAAACGGGATATCTGACATTAAGGTACCTCCCGGCAGCCACTTGAGCCAAATAGGATATCGCGAATTGTGGCCAACATTTCGTAATTGGCGCGGCGACTGTGATCATAATTCTGCCGGCTTGGACGCCAGTCTGTTAATTTTGAAGGCATAGGCGCTTCAACCGGTATAGTTTCTATACCGTTTAGTGCAAATAAACGGCGTGTACGTGGCATATGATAAACATCCGTGATCAAGATTACTGTAGGTGCCCCACCTTTTTTCTGTAAAAGCAATGAACTGAACCGTGAATTCTCACAGGTATTCATACTGCGGTTTTCCAGTAATTTTGCTTCTACATTTCTTTCTTTTAGCCAAGCCTGCATATAAGGGGCTTCTACCCCGCTTAAAACAATGGGTAAATGGTATTGTTTTTCGACTTCCAGGGTTTTCTCGAGCCGCAAGCGGGTATATTTATTCACTACAATATCTTTCTGGTTATCAGCTAAAGTCAATCCGCCACCTAAAACAACAATTGCATAAGGTTTGCTGGAACTTGCCGGATAGACTGGTTCATTTTTTTCTTTTTGTATTTGGGCAATATCCTGATAAATTTCGCTTTCTAATGCCTCTTGCTGTTCAACTGGATGTGTCATCAGGAAATCTATATATTGCTCCATTAACACCTTATTCTCTGCGCTATTCAATTGCAGAAGCTCACGCATGTCTTCAACCGAATCGGAGACTGGCTGTTCTTGTTCCTGTCCTTTTTTATCAACAGATGGTACCAGTAATGGAATAACCGGTTGGTCGTCCTTATCGTTTTCTTCTTTTTCCTGTTCTTCAATAATAATTTTTTGCAATGCTTTATAACGGGCCTGTAGCGTAGGCAAATCCTGTGCATTCTGGTTTTGCATAGACTGCTCCATCAGTTTTAAATATGCCTGACGGGCAATCCAGAGATTTGAACCAGGCTCTAGTTCCTCATATTCGCTCAGGGCGGCCATTTCCTGACTTTTTGCTGCCACCTGGTTGACTTCTACTGGCACAAAAGTATTAAGAGCCTTGACCACCAGCTGCGAATAAAAAGGGGTATAGATAAAAACCATCAAACAGCCGAGCAGTACAAATATGCCTGCGGCAAGCTGTACTAAACGCACCATCCAATGATACTGAGCCATAAACTGTTTATTCCGTATGTGAGCAAATCTGGGCTATTTCATTATAGAGTACCGGTTCCGGCTCGAGCATGATGTTAAATTTCTGATAAACATCGTGCTGTACCGCGCCGTATGTAGCTTTGATATCTTCTAATGACGCTTCAGCATAGTTGACCAGGACCAGTGCCTGTTTTTCAAACATGCCTACCTGACCCAGACGCTTGCCCTTCCATCCTGCCTGCTCAATCAGCCAGCCGGCTGCAATCTTGGCCTGACCAGTCAACTGGGGGTAATGCGGTAGTCTCGGGAATCGCACTGCAAGTTTCTGATAAGCCTCATTACTAATCACAGGATTTTTAAAAAAACTGCCGGCATTAGGATATTGTGCCGGGTCAGGTAACTTACTTTGTCGAATATGAATAACCTGCTGTTGCAGGTTTTCGGCACTCTGATCACCTGCCATAGCCAGTTTCAGATCGCCATAGTTCAGCTTGAGCTGCGGTGTTTTTAATAACCTGAATGTTACATGGGTAATAATGTAGCGATTTGGCTGATCTTTAAAAATACTGTGCCGGTATGAAAAACCGCAATCTTTAGCACAGATCGAGTCAAACTGGCCAGTTTCACGGTCATATACTTGTACCGATTCAATAAAATCCCCAGCTTCTACCCCATAAGCACCAATATTCTGTACAGGTGACGCGCCAACTCGTCCTGGAATTAAAGCCAGGTTCTGTAAGCCATACAAGCGTTTTGTGGTGGTATAGAGTACAAACTCATGCCAGACCTGACCGGCACCCACCCTCAGGCTGCGGCTTTGTTCATCTTCATCTAAATACTCAATACCTTGAATATCAATATGCATGACCAGTGCATTAATCTTTTCAGGTAGAAGCAGGTTACTGCCACCAGCAAGTACAAGAATATTCAGCTGATTCTGGATAGCATATTGAACCGCAGCCGGAATCTGCCGAGTCTGTTCAATGTGAATGTAATGGGAAGCGACACTGTTAAGCTTTAAACTGTTAAAAGGTTTAAGTTGAATATTATTTTGAATCTGAATCACATCTAAACCTTTTAAATTACTGACCAAACTGATTTTTAAATACATTTATCCAGGCACGACTGCTTGATTCACACTGATCCAATACCCGCTCAAAACCATCAAGTCCGCCATAATACGGATCGGGTAAAGCCTGCTTGGAATATTCAGGGTCATGCTCACTCATCAGAGCAACTTTTGCACGCAGGCATGTTTCGCCATATTCAAGACCAGCTTGATGCATTACTGCTTGTATATCTTCAAGATTCTGATGATCCATTGCCAGAATCAAGTCAAAATCAAGAAAATCCTGAGCCTTTAACTGACGAGCTCTTAACATTGAGAGATCATAACCACGTTTTTTGGCATGCTTCTGACTCCGTTGGTCAGGTGCTTTACCTGGATGATAATTACTGGTGCCAGCTGAATCAACGATTACATTTAACTGATGCTCGTCACAATAATGCCTCAGGACAATTTCCGCTGTGGGAGAGCGGCAAATATTTCCTAAACAGACACACAACACCTTATACGGCGCTTTGGACGACATAACGACCTCAAGTACAGCTTTCTTTTGAAGAGTCTTATGTTAAGTTATTTACAGGATGAATCCTATAGAACTGCAAAACAATAATGTTCAATTTTTTAAAGAATTAAGGAAAACGTATGGGTCAATTTCAGTTTCAAACCGTTCCCAATATTATTGCTGGGCTAGGCTCAATTGAGAGACTCAAGCAAATCTTGATAGAGCAGAAGTCCAAAAAACTGTTATTGGTTACCGATCCGGGAATGCTGGCTCAGCAGCTTCATCAACCTGTTTTAGATATTTTACATAGCATTGGACTTGAATATAGTATTTATGCTGATGTACAGGCTGATCCACCAGAAGACGTAGTCCTGGCAGCCGCTGGTTTTGCCCGAGAAGAAAAAGCAGACATTATTTTAGGCTTTGGTGGCGGCAGCTCTATGGACGTTGCCAAGATTATTGCCCTGCTTGCGCATCCTGAACAACAGCAAAAGCTCCAGGAGATGTATGGTGTAAATCAGGTCCAAGGCGCACGATTGAAATTAATTTTAATTCCTACCACTGCTGGTACCGGCTCCGAAGTCACGCCTATTTCGATAGTAACCACTGGGGAAACAACAAAAAGTGGAATAGTATCACCTGTGCTTTTTGCAGATACTACTATACTCGATGCAAATTTCACCCGAAATTTACCACGTCATATTACTGCAGCGACCGGTATTGATGCGATGGTGCATGCTGTCGAAGCCTATACATCTAAAATTAAAAAAAATTTCTATGCGGATTTACTCGCAGTTAAAGCGCTCCAGATTCTTTATACAAATTTAAGACCGGTACTTGAAGATGGCCACAATATGGAAGCCCGGCAGAATATGCTGGTCGGTTCTATGCTTGCCGGGCAGGCCTTTGCCAACTCGCCAGTAGGTGCGGTACATGCGCTGGCTTATCCGCTTGGTGGACACTTCCATATTTCACATGGGCATAGCAATGCTCTGGTTTTTACTGAAGTCTTAAAATTTAACCTGACTCATGCCAAGCAGCACTATGCTGAATTGATGTTACATATTGAACCTAAAAGTAGTGGCTCAGTAGAAGGCCTCAGTGATCTCTTTATTGATCATATGCAAAATTATCTGGACATCACTGGTTTACCCTTGACTTTGCAATCACTCGCCATACCTGAGCAGGCTTTAGAACAGCTGGCACAAGATGCAATATTACAAACCCGGCTATTACAGAATAACCCCCGTGAGCTGGGTTATGAGGATGCCCTCAATATATATCGAGCCATTTATTCATGAATAAGCCTATAATTACCGAACGCAAGCATTTTAAATTTTTCTTGCCGATTCAGACTCGCTGGGCAGATAACGATATATACGGGCACGTCAATAACGTAACCTATTATAGCTATTTTGACACGGCGGCTAATTCGCTGCTGATTCAGAAAGCAGGGTTTAACATTCATCAATCCCCTGTAATTGGGCTGGTAGTTGATTCTGCTTGTAGCTTTTTTCAGGAACTGTCTTTTCCTGAAATAATTGAGGTTGGCGTAGCAATTGAACGGATCGGCCAATCTTCTTTAACATATCGTTTAGCGATTTTTAAACAGGGTCAGCAGCAGGCATCTGCACAAGGTCACTTTGTTCATGTGTTTGTAAATCGTGAAACGCGAAAAAGTACTCCCATATCTCAACAGATGCGGGAGGATCTAGCCACTTATTGTTTATAAAACAATCATGATTTTAACTGGATATTTTGCAGCTCAGCATCAAACAGATGAATTAAACTTTGAATTGCAGGCTCTTGCTGTAGTAATTTTTTTGCACGCTGGTACGCTTTTTCCTTGCGTACCGTTTGCATGATATATGGTGTGATCTGCTCAATTTCTTTGTATTCCACTTGAAACTGTGTATCGGGCCATTGCTCTTTCATGGCTTGCTCTAAAGCATGCTGGAGCTGAGACAGCATTCCTTCATATTGTTGTGGAATTTGAAAAACTGACAGGCCATTAATCGTGCCTGTCATCAATCCATGCTGGGCCAGCTCTTGAACGGCAGGTGATAACTCGCTATTCCTAAACCAGTATTCCCATTTTTCTACAGTCCAGTCATGCTCTAACTGCTGAGGTGCCAGTGTTAGAATATCCTGAGGCATCAAGTGACCAGAGTTTTCATATTGCTGAGCGCTAATACCGGCTTTTTCCAGCTTAGTATCAGACAATTTTTCATCAGAAACACTATGAGATACCTGCTCACTCTTTCCCCCGGTTTTAAAGGACTCGGCTACAGGTAACTCAACAAATAAATCTTCCGCAGATATGGTAGGCGCTGTTTCACTCTGGCTGAGATCTTTTGGTATATCGGATTGGGTGTTTATTGCCAGTTCTGAAATGACTGCAGTATCAGGTTCAAGAAATTTAGTATCCAAAAGATCAGCAGAAGGCGCTACCGGTTTAGGCTGAATATTTAAACCTGCCTCATCAAACCCGACCAGCCCATCAGCCGAGTTTAAATTAAAGCTCAGCATTTCATTTGCTGCTGAACTTTCCTCAGTATTACTGTCCGGAACAGCTGATTTTAGCGGTTTTTTCTCAAAAGGTTTAGAAGAGTCTGCCGTAGTTTTAGACACAGTATCTGGCTCTGCTCCAGCGAATGATAACTCTTCAGAAATAAAATTTGTCTCAGGCTCAAGTTTCTCTGCTAAAACTGTTACCTGTGGTTCAGACGAACGAGGTGCTGTATTAACTTCTGCCGATGCTGAAAAGCTACTATCAGAAACCGCCGGTCCAGAATTGTCTATTGATATTTCATCAGGTGCCAAAGGTCGAAAAGCTAACAGCCGTAAAATACACATTTCAAAGCCCTGCTCTTGCGTAACAGACAGTTGCAGGTCAGCTCGTCCCTTACAGGCAATTTGATAATACAGTTGCAGGTCTTGCGCTGAAATCAGGCGTGAGAGCTGTAAAATTTTACGGTTAATCTCATCACTGTATTTAAGGCCTAGGTCGGGCAAATATTGTAATAGAGCCAATTCGTGTAAGGTCGAAATCAGCTGATCCAGAACAAGTGAAACATCCAGTGCCTGATGTCTAAACTGTAATAAAAGCTGGCCGACCCGGGCCTGATTATTCTGATGAATGGCCAGAATCAGGTCATAGATGATAGTGCGGTCAATCAGCCCCAGCATCTCTTTGACATCCTGATGGTGTACCTCACCCTGACCATAAGCAATCGCCTGATCTGTCAGAGACAATGCATCACGTAGGGAGCCTTGGGCAGACTCACCAATTTGCCAGATGGCGTCACTATCGGCATTAATCTCTTCTTTTTGTAAAATTCGGGTTAAATGTTCAGTAATCTCATCAACTGCTAATGGTCGCAAGGTAAATTGCAGGCATCGTGAAATAACCGTAATAGGTAATTTCTGCGGATCTGTGGTAGCGAATAAAAATTTTACATGCTCTGGCGGCTCTTCGAGCGTTTTCAGGAGTGCATTAAAAGAGTGGGTAGAGAGCATATGCACTTCATCGATCAGATAAACCTTAAAGCGTCCCTGAGTTGGTGCATAAGGTACATTGTCGAGCAGTTCGCGGGTATCTTCAACTTTGGTTCTTGAAGCGGCATCAATTTCAATCAGATCAATGAAACGGCCTTCATTGACGGCTTTACAGGTAGCACATACTTCGCATGGTGTAGAAGTAACACCGGTTTCACAGTTTAAGCACTTTGCTAAAATACGCGCAATTGTTGTTTTGCCTACGCCACGTGTACCTGTAAATAAATAAGCATGATGTAGACGGCCACGTTCTAACGCATTGGTCAGCGCCCGTGACACATGGCTTTGCCCGACCAGCTCATTAAAGTTGCGTGGACGATATTTTCGCGCAAGTACTTGATACATGTATGCTCCTTTTTGCCTGTATAAGCATACTGTTTTTTTGCAGCTTAGTGAATGAGCCGATGTCATCAATTGCTTTTAAAACGACAAGTCACTACTTTGCGTTTGAATATGAAATAATTTTTGAAACCAGGTACGCTTTTACATTTATGTATATTTAAAATTTCTGTGCTTTTAAACTATCAGGCAATCTTGTGAACACATAGAATAATGGCTGCAATTCGCTCCACACCTGAATAATAAGGCTGTTCGAGTTCTTCACCAAAAATATCCGGATCGATTTCCTGCCAGTGCCATGTAAATTTTGATTGTCCTTTAAACCACTCTTCAATTCGTTCCTGTAATACGCTTTGACCATTACGGATAGCAACCCCTGTATATAAAAACAAGTGTCCATTTCTGTAAAGATGAGTAACCCCTTGCTGCACAATATCAAAAGCCAGCTGTGCACCATCCATTTTATAGCCACCATGCCGATACTGACGCCGCTCCGAGTCTACCAGGTAAGGAGGATTGGCAATAATCAAATCATATTGCTCATGAATTTCCTGATATAAATGACTATTTACTGCACGAAACTTTTCAATGCCCGAGAATTCTGCATGAAGTTCACTTAATAATAGAGCGTGTGGATTAATGTCTACCAATGTAAGTTCTGGCTGAGGGTTAAATTTTTTGGTTGTTAGAATCGCAGTGGCTGCCGTACCCGAGCCCATTTCCAGAATACTGTTCACAGAGAACTGCTGTTGTTTTAGGAAACAGTCTAAATGCAAATTAAAACGATAAGTATCAGGTCCTAAAAAAACAGCATTCTGGCTAGTTGTAGGGTAACTGCTATGGATAAAAATCTCATCATTTAAACTTGAAACACGAAATTTGCAGCGAAACAGTTGCTCCTGCTGTTCAAGCAAATCATGATATTTCAATAGTTCAAATAAAGGTGCCTTGAGATCTGCTGCATAGAACCAGCGATTCCAGCCAAAAATATCTGCTAAAGTTTCTCCTACCGCCGCATGTCTTAAGACCCGTGAATGCGTTTCTGGCGTTACACTGATAAACTGATAAGCATTAGCTTTAAGATGTTTTAACAGATCTAGTAAAGCCTGCTTCTTGGTTTGTAAATCTGAAAGCTCTATGTCCATATATGTCCTTTTATATTATTTTAATTCAAGAGAACCATCCTTTCCTACCAGTAAGTACGCCATCTGCACAGCGTAAAGCTTCTTGAGTAAGTGCCCACAAACGGTAATCTCCAGTCATGGAACCCATCTGGAAATTATGAGTATAGGCAAAACTCAAATTACGCTCAGGATCACACCAAGCCGCTGAACTGTTATATCCCATGTGCCCAAAACCTTGTTGGGCGGCCTTACCCAGCGTAAAAATCCGATGATAGCCCAAACGCCAGTTCATGGGTACAGGCATAACCCGGTCGCGAGCAAAACTCTGAATACTGCTGAGCTCCTGAAAAACTTCTGGTTTAATCAAGACTTTACCTTTCCGCTGTCCATGATTAGCCAGCATGGCATAAATTTTTGCCAGACTATGCGCATTAAACACACCATTGGCTGCGGGAACCAAGGCCTGCAGGCCGGCCTCATTAAAGAAGCTAAAATTTTTCATTCCTTTAGGAACCATAGCATCTTGGAAATCTTGAGGGTTCTGTCCACTCCAGTAAAACAGCTTTTCACTCAATGATGTTTTTCTTTTTGTTTTCTTTGATATTTGATTGTTATGTTCCTTCCGGACTGGTTTAGAGGCAGCAAAAGGATGAGCTACACGCTCCAGTTCAGTCAAGGGAAGACCAAAATATGCACCATCTAACCCAAGTGGTTCTACCAGATATTGTTGCATTAACTGAGATAAAGTTTGACCGGTAACTTTCTCAAGTAGCCCACCGACCAGCCAGCCAAAGGTTAAAGCCTGATAAGCAACGCCCTCTCCTGCTGAAAAACGTGGTTTAGACTGCTCGAACACAGTTAACATATGCTGCCACTCAAGCATTTCTGTAGCGTCATTAATCAGGTTGCGGATATCATATAAACCGCTTTGATGAGACAATATATGTCGTAGCGTCAGCTTGTCTTTCCCTTGCTGTGCAAATTCAGGCCAATATCGACCAATGGGTGTGTCATAGTCCAGAAAGCCTTCACTTACCAGAATATGAGCCAAAGTGGACAATATGCCTTTTCCGGTTGAATAGCATACTGCCAGCGTATCGGCTTGCCAGTTTTCAGTTGCAGATTTTTTGCCAGTATAAATATCAACAACTTTTTTTCCTTTAAAATAAACTGCTAACCCAGCCCCTCCGCTATTTAAACGGTTAGACTGCAATCGGCTAAACAGCTTTGCTAAATCTCTGAATTCAGATTGACATTCACCCTGATAATGCTGGTGTCCATGAAGAATCCATTCTTGAATGGCTGACATATCATTACTCTTATTTTTAATCTAAATGTTTTAATTCAATACTTACTATAAAAAAGCCTGAGTTATGAAACTCAGGCTTAAAACTTACAACGCTTTAATACAACCCGCAACATGGGGTTTATGCGATTTGGCATTACAAATCAGGAATACTGTATCTTGGCCTTGCTTGGCAGAGAGAAGCTCTACCCGGGAAGGTAAATACATAGGTAATTTAAAATTCACATCGGCTTCATAAGCTTCTGGTAGTTCAAGACTTGCCAGTGCTCGAGCCTTACTCCACATACCATGCGCTATTGCCTGCTTGAAACCAAATGCCTTGGCTGTAACAGCATGAATATGGATCAGGTTGAAGTCTCCTGAGACTAAAGCATAGCGGCGTCCGGTATTTTCAGAAATATCCCATTTTTCTTTCAACTGATATTCGGGTTCCTGTTCAGCCTTTACCTTTTCAGCCGCTTTTACTGTACTTTTCTGACGAACAAGATAGGTAGTCAGTCCTTCCATCACGACCTGGTTACCAGCTTTAGCAGTAGTGATAAAGTCGAATTGTATACCTTTATCATGGGGTTTAAGTTCACCAAACCTACAAGACAACGTCAGCTCTTCACTGGTTTTGATGCTACGGGTTTGACGTACCATATTGCGAATATGTACCAGCCCCAGAATTGCAAACGGGAAAGCTTCCTGCGTCATCATATGCATTTGCAGACTTTGTGAAAGTACTGCCAGATAAATTGCAGGAACCTCTCCATTATTTTTAAAGCCGCACACTTCATTGTAGGCTTTCAGATGTTTCTGATCGATCTTAAGAGAGTCCACAACATATTCAACTTGTGGCAATACTTTCTCAGCTTTAGGCTTTTTAAAAATCAGTCCCTGAATAACTTTTGGATAAGCCAGATAAGGCTTAGGCAACTGGCTAAAATGACGTGTGTGCATACTCAACCTTCATCAATATCTTTTTTATAAATAAAATTCCCTCTCCCTTGCTCAGGAAGAGGGCCAGAGAGGTTTAAATCCACCTCTCCTTTTATACTGCTCTTCCCTTTAATGGAAAAGAGTTTTTATGAAAAATTTACGCGCCTAACAGGCTTTGTCCACAGACACGCACAACGTTGCCATTTAGGCCTGTAGATGCAGTTGAGGCAAACCATGCTATCGTTTCAGCAACATCTACCGGTAAACCACCCTGACTCATAGAGTTCATACGGCGTCCGGCTTCACGGATTGCAAATGGTATGGCTGCGGTCATTTGAGTTTCAATAAAACCCGGGGCAACTGCATTAATGGTAATCCCATTTTTCAGAAGTGGTGCGGTAAATTTAACCAGACCGATTACGCCTGCTTTAGAGGCAGCATAGTTAGTTTGGCCCAGATTACCCGCAATACCTGATATGGAGGATACGCATACAATACGGCCATTGTTATTTAAGCCATCATTTTCCAGCAGATAATCATTAATACGCTCTGCCGCAGACAGGTTGATATTTAGTACCATGTCCCAAAGTTCAGGCTTCATATTGGCCAGCGTCTTGTCACGGGTCACACCGGCATTATGCACAATAATATCCAGACCACCTTTTTCTGCGGAAGCTGCCTTAATTTTTTCACCTGCATCAGCTGCGGTAATATCCAGTGCCAAAACTGAACCACCAATACTTGCTGCAACCCGCTCAAGCTCAGCTTGCTGCTGTGGCACATCAAGACAAATCACATGAGCACCATCACGTGCCAGTACCTGTGCAATCGCCTCGCCAATACCACGGCTGGCGCCAGTTACCAATGCCATTTTGCCATCTAAAGGTTTAGCCCAGTCAACATTTACTACTTCAGCTTTAGATACACGGATTACCTGACCAGATACATAAGCTGAACGAGGTGAAAGCAGAAAACGTAGAGTAGATTCAATATTCGCTTCAGCGCCTTCATCTACATATACAACTTGAGCGGTAATACCTTTTTTGAATTCTTTGCCAACTGACTTAACAAAGCCTTCTAATGCGCGCTGGGCAATTGCCTGTTTTACTGTTTTGGCATGCTCAGGTGTAATGCCTACTACAATCACTCTGCCAGAAGTCTGAATCTGGCGGGCAACCGGATTAAAAAATTTATACAGTTCATTTAACTGCTCAGAGTTCTGGATTCCGGAAGCATCAAATACCACTGCCTTAAACTTGGACTCTTTATCGCCAGCATTAAAAGCACTGAGGTTCAAGCCGGTCTGGGCTGCTGCCTGCTGTAGTTCAGCATTATTACCTGCATAGCTATTTGCATGGATATTGTTTAAAACCTGTGCAATTTCACCAGACAATGTACTTGAGGGTGCTGCACCTAAAAGTACTGCTCCTTTAATAACAGGCGCAGCTGACTCAAAACGGTCCAGCTGGATTGGCGATGGTAAACCTAGATTCTTGATGACAAATTTACCAATTGGAGATTTTGCAAATACCTGGTATTGATCAGTCATGTTTATTATCTCTCATACAATTTAATTTGAATGAACCTGGAGTTCTGTTGACTTTAGAAGTAATCTCAAACAGTTATATTTCAAAGGGTCCACCGGATTCTAGCAAAATAATACTTGAGTTACTGTTTTGATGTCTTGACCTGAAAGCTCCATGCAATGTCATTGTAGTCAATTCAGGCTATTCTATAATATGTTAATGTAACACATCAGAATATCGTAAACGTGCTTGGAAAAGCCTTATGACTAAAACAACTCAAGAAAATCAGGCGGTCGAGAATTCTGCTCGGGAAAACGTGTCAAATACATCAAAAACAGCATCATGTACTGCTAAAAGTACGACCGAATCTCCTAAAGCAGTAAAATCCACTTCTAGCCGTATCAAAAAAACTGTCTCTACTGCAGCTAAAGTTACTTCGTCTAATCCATCTTCTGTTCAACAGGATCAAAACATGAGTCAAAACACAGTTCGCCGCGTTGCAATTATTGGTGGTAACCGTATTCCATTTGCACGTTCAAATGGTCCTTACTTTACTGCATCCAATACTGATATGTTAACCGCAGCATTAAATGGCCTTGTTGAGCGTTTTAATCTGCAGGGACAACTTATTGGTGAAGTTGTTGCTGGTGCTGTTCTGAAACATAGCCGTGACTTTAATATGACACGCGAATGTGTACTTAATACTCAACTTGCACCTGAAACACCTGCTTACGACATCCAGCAGGCATGTGGTACTGGTTTACAGGCTGCCTTTTTGGTTGCAAATAAAATTGCCCTAGGCCAGATTGATGTAGGCATTGCTGGTGGTGTAGATACCACCTCCGACGCGCCAATCGCTTTTGGGGATGGCTTGCGTAAGGCCTTACTCGAACTCAATATTGCCAAAACTGCAAAAGATCGCCTAAAAGCCTTAACTAAAATTAATGTTAAAAACCTACTGGATGCGCCTAAAAATGGTGAACCACGTACCGGCTTGTCTATGGGTGAACATCAGGCGATTACTGCGCTCGAATGGGGAATTTCCCGTACTGCACAAGATGAACTGGCTGCATCAAGCCATCATAAGCTGGCTGCAGCTTATGAAACAGGTTTTTTTGATGACCTGATTACTCCTTTTCTCGGTGTTGAACGTGACCAGAACCTTCGTCCGGATTCATCTGTCGAGAAACTGTCAAAACTGAAACCTGTTTTTGGTAAAGGTGAGACAGCTACTATGACCGCAGGCAATTCGACTCCCCTAACTGACGGTGCATCTGTTGTATTGCTGGCATCTGAAGAATGGGCAAAAGCTAACGGTCATGAAGTACTGGCTTATTTGACCTTTACTGAAACTGCTGCTGTTGATTTTGTTAACAAGAAAGAGGGACTGCTAATGGCACCGGCTTATGCAGTTCCACGTATGCTTGAACGTGCCGGTCTGAAACTTCAGGATTTTGATTATTATGAAATTCATGAAGCTTTTGCTTCTCAGGTACTTTCTACCTTAAAAGCATGGGAAGACCCAGCTTTCTGTAAAGAGCGTTTAGGACTGGAAGCGCCACTTGGGTCAATTGATCGCTCTAAATTGAATGTTAATGGTTCCTCACTGGCAGCAGGGCATCCATTTGCAGCGACTGGCGGCCGTATTTTGGCTACTGCTGCAAAACTGATTAATCAAAAAGGTTCTGGCCGGGTACTGATTTCAATCTGTGCAGCGGGTGGACAGGGCGTTACAGCAATTGTAGAAAAATAATTTCTGCTTTGTGAATGAATACAAGAAGGCCGCTTAATCATTAAGCGGCCTTCTTGTATTTCCTTGTCTTAAACTCATAATAGCTGGTTTTTTACCGCTTTATTTTATCTAAGCTATTTAACCTGAATTTTATATAATACCTACAATGATCTTTAATTTTAATTATCTCTCAATTTAAGATCAGAACATGATAAAAAGTTGTTTAACACCAGTCTTCCTGTCCGAGACTTATCAATAATCTGGTGCATATCCCAGCCGCATTTCAATGCGGTCATAAAACCACTGGAAGATAAAAGTATATACCAATATACATAATGTCATACCAAGGTCCAGCAGGATAGCTTGGCCCAAGCCGATATTTAAAGCATAAGCCACCATTGGAATAGTCGCGAGCATTAGACCGCCTTCAAAACCAACTGCATGACAAATTCTCACCTTAATTGTTCTTTTAAGCTGATGCCTGTGTTCAAATTTTTCAAAAAAATGATTAAAAATCATATTCCAGATCACTGAAGTAATTGCCATGACCACACCAAGTGTACCTGACACTTCCATTGGTACTTCAAATAGGAAACTTAGTGCAATCGCAATGATAATTAATAAAATAATTTCATAACTCAGCGCATGGATCAGCCTGCGCTTGGACAATAACATGACTTTCACCTACAAATTTATTGATAAGTTTATTTTATGTGCATAATATTGACTAATCTAATTAGCTCCTTTCATTTTTTTTGATAAATGAATATAAATCAAGAACAGCTCACTATTTTTAAAACAGTGATTGAAACAGGTTCTTTTTCAGCAGCAGCGCGAAAGTTGGGAAAAGTCCCCTCGGCTGTAAGTATGTCAATTGCAAATCTGGAAATTGATTTAAATCTTCAACTCTTCAAACGTAATGGGCGTGAGCCTGTGCCTACCTCTCAGGCTTGGGTGCTCTATGAAAAAACTAAACAGCTACTGGTTGAGATTAATCAATGGAAACAGCATGCCTTTGCATTAAGCAATGGCCTTGAGTCCTCTTTAACCATTGTAGTGGTGTCGGAGCTGCTTTATACCAATTGGACTGATTATGTCAGTATTGTTGAAAAACAGTTTCCAGAACTGCAAATTAATGTTATTTCCGCACCACAAGAAGATGCTTTGCAGATGCTGATTAATCGTAGTGCCCAGCTGGCGCTTATGTTTGAGCGTGAACAGCTGGATAGTCGGGAACAGTTTATTGAACTCAAGCGTGAAGTCATCGTACCCGTAGCTGCCTATACTCATCGCTTGGCTGCTTCTAAACAGGTAACATTTGAGGATATTTTAAAAAGCAGACAAATTGTAGTCGCAAGTCGTGATCATCTGATTAAACCTGAACTGCTTTTTTCAAAACAATACTGGCGTACCGACAATCACTACTCAGCCTGTGCCATGATCAGCCGGAATTTGGGTTGGGGAATTTTGCCCCTAGAAATTTTTAATAAGAATGCACAGCTTGCCAAAGATTTAAAGATTCTGGAAATTGCCGATTTCACCCCAAAATTTGAATATTATGTCGATCTGGTCTGGAGCCGGGAAACTGAACTGGGTGCAGCTGCACGTTTTTTAATCCAGCATCTTCGAGAAAAGCGTTTAAATGTATAAGAAATATTGTGATTATTAATTTTCACTTTAGCCTGTCAGGCTTTGTGATATAACTGATTTCACAACTATTTTAATTTTAGACTTTGATAGCAATGACACATTCAGCGTTAAACCAATTAAAAAATTTGACTACCGTCGTGGCAGATACGGGCGACCTTGAAGCTATTCGCCAGTTTCGTCCTCTGGATGCTACAACCAATCCTTCGTTAATCACCGCAGCAGCAGCTCAGCCGGAAAAC
This sequence comes from Acinetobacter sp. FL, assembly GCF_040744925.1. Lineage (NCBI taxonomy): Bacteria > Pseudomonadati > Pseudomonadota > Gammaproteobacteria > Moraxellales > Moraxellaceae > Acinetobacter > Acinetobacter sp. FL. The sequence goes on from NZ_CP160437.1 coordinate 1,728,549, forward strand.
AGGACATTAATCGAATCTGCTTTTGAACAGGCAAAGCAGGAAAATTTTACTGAAGATGCTCTGATTGAACGTACGATTGATATTTTAACAGTTAAATTGGGCGTTGAAATTTTAAAGCTAGTAGAAGGTCGTGTATCTACGGAAGTTGATGCTTCTTTGTCATTTAGAACAGAAGCTACAGTTAAGAAGGCTCATGAACTGATTGAACTTTATCAGCAGTATGGTATTGATAAAAAACGGGTACTGATCAAGATTGCCTCAACCTGGGAAGGTATACAGGCTGCCAGAATACTCGAAGCGGAAGGTATTCACTGTAATCTGACCCTGCTGTTTGGCCTGCATCAGGCCCAAGCATGTGCAGATGCCAAGGTTACTTTAATTTCACCATTTGTAGGGCGGATTCTGGACTGGTATAAAAAGTCTGAAGGCGTGGAAAGTTATCCAACTGAGCGTGACCCCGGCGTGCAGTCTGTGAAAAAAATCTATTACTATTACAAACAGCAAGGGATACAGACACAAGTTATGGGTGCCAGTTTCCGCAGTATTGACCAAGTGCTAGGTCTTGCTGGATGTGACCTGCTTACTATTGCCCCTTCTTTACTGAGCCAGCTTGAGGAAGACGATCGTGAAATTCAGACAGCTCTAAGTATTGAACAAGCAAAACAGGCCGAACTGATTGAACGCCCGGCACAGACTTCAGAGAGCTTTGCCAGTGAACTGGACAAAGACCTTATGGCTTATCAGCTGCTTCTAGGCGGTATTGATGGCTTTATTAGTGCACGTCATCAGCTCAGTATCCAGTTACGCCAAATGTTTGGTATGGAGGCTGAAATTAAGCCTTAAATCTTGTTTCTCTGCATTTTTACTGTCCGCTTTTGGTTATAATAACCTCAAGCGGTTTTTTATTGCAGAGCATCGCCCGTGTTTGGTATTGCTGATCTGACCACCTATATTATTGGTACGGTCTTAATTATTCTTCTTCCCGGTCCTAACTCCTTATATGTTATGTCAATTGCTTCCCGTTACGGTATTAAAGCCGGATATCAGGGCGCTTTTGGTGTGTTTGTAGGCGATGTTATTCTTATGTTCTGCACTGTACTCGGCGCAGCCTCCTTACTTTTGGCTTTTCCATGGGTGTTTACAGTTGTGAAAGTTTTGGGAGCCTCATACTTAACCTATCTGGGATTTAAACTCCTTAAAGCGAGTATCAGTACTTGGCGTAAAGCAGTTTATAACCGCCAAGTAGAAGCTGAGTTACAGACTATTTACCGTATTCGCCCTTTTCGAACAGCTTTAACCGTTAGCCTGCTCAATCCTAAAGCCATACTCTTTTTTCTTTCTTTTTTTGTTCAGTTTATTGACCCTGATTATCCTCATCCTGCGCTCAGTTTTATGACCCTCGCTATTATTTTACAGGTGACCAGCATGAGTTATCTTACCTTACTCATTTTCTCAGGTAGAAAACTTTCAGGCTTTTTTAGGCAGAGTCCGAAAATCAGTTCTGTCAGCGTGTTTCTGGTTGGTCTTTTATTTTTCAGTTTTGGAATCAAGCTTGCTACTAGCAGCTTAACTTGAGCACTTTCTCATATAGAGAATAATTGTTGATTCTTATCATAAATAAACGTGAAAAATACTTTAAGCCCTTATCTGACGAGCGTATGATGTCTGCATTTTAAACGATTTAATATAAATATTAATAAGTCATGATGCAGAAACTTCTTGAGGACATTTCAATACCTGCCATTTTTGCAGGTTTCATTACTTTTCTGGTGGGCATTAGTGTTTCAGCAGTTCTGGTTATACAGGCTGCTCAGATTTTAGGTGCAACTTCAGAACAGATCAGTTCATGGTTCTGGGCGTTAGGTCTGGGAATTGGTATATCCGGTCTTTTCCTTTCATGGAAGTTTAAATATCCGGTAGCAACCTCTTGGTCAACTGCAGGTCTGGCACTGATCATTGCAACAGGTAGCGGATATACCCTTTACGAGGCAATTGGTGCCTTTTTCGTATGCGGTCTACTCACTGCAATCTTGGGTTTTTCAGGCGTATTCAAAAAAACCTTGTCTTATATTCCTCAAAGTCTGACCAGTGCTATGCTGGCTGGAATATTACTCAAATTTGGTATTGCACTTTTTGCCAGTCTGCAAACTAACTGGGGGTTTATTCTTTCTATTCTCGCGATTTATATACTCAGTAAGCGCATATGGCCACGCTATAGTATTGTGCTCACTGTAATCGGTGGTATAGCAGTCTGTCCTCTATTTATGGAGTTTCATACCCCGGTCGTACAATGGTCGTTAGCTCAACCCGTATGGATGGCCCCTGAGTTTAGCTGGTCAGCGATTTTAGGACTGGCCTTTCCTCTTTTTGTTATCAACATGGCTTCGCAATATCTGCCAGGTATTGCCATGATACAGAGCTATGGATATAAACCGCATATTAATCAGCTGATTGGCTGGACAGGAGTGTCACAAACACTACTCGCTCCTTTTGGTTGTTATAGTGTAAATATTGCAGCAATCAGTGCAGCAATCAGTCTGGATGATCAGGTTCATCCTGATCCTGCAAAACGCTATATTGCCGGTATGAGCTGTGGATTTTTTTACATTCTGGTAGGACTTTTTGCAGCCACACTGACTAGTTTACTGATGTCATTTCCACAGGTATTTATTACTGCGCTTGCCGGTATAGCCCTGTTTGGTACTATTGGTCACAACATTGCTTTAGCTTTTCATGACATAGAGGAACGAGAAGCAGCCCTGATGACCTTTTTATTTAGTGCATCAGGTGTACAGTTTTTAGGTATCGGCTCGGCATTTTGGGGTCTGATTTTTGGTATAATTGTTATGTTGGTCTTTAAATTTAAAACCAAAATAAAAGCTATTTAAGCTCGGTACACAGCAGACTAATGACCAACACTTGAAGAAAAAAGATTAATTACCAGTACACCGCCAATAATCATACTAATACCAATGATTGCGGCGGAGTCTAAAGACTGTTTGAAAAAGAATATGCCAATAAATGCAGTCAATACAATACCGACACCACCCCATATTGCATAAGTAATACCGATAGGGATAACTTTAGTGACTTGAGATAACAGATAAAAGGATAAAATATAAAATAATGCCACAGCAAAAGTCGGGCCTAATTTGGTAAAACCCTCAGATTTAACCAAAAATGTAGTACCAATGACTTCAGAGATTATGGCTATAGCTAGCAATAAATAAGAAAGAAATACTGGATTCACCCATATTTACTCATTAAAAATATTTTAGATTTCACGCACTACCACACTTTTGGCCATTTTATCATGCCATCCCTGCTTTTTAGGATCAAAAGCTATCCAGATCAGGCCAATAAGAAAAACTAGAGTAGCGGGTATATAACCAATATAGCGTAATATACTTTGTCCTAAAGTGAGTTTATTTCCCGTTTTTTCATCTAGAACCTTTAAGCGCATTAACATTTTGCCAGGCGTAGCCGCAGCAAATAGCCAGAACAGTACACTATAGAATATAGGAAAAATATAATTCATGAGTATGTCAAAATATAAGTTTTGTGGCTGATCACTTAACCCGGTAGCAAAGATCAAATCAAAATCCCCTGCATAGAAAATCCATGCAACTGGAATAATGGCTAGAAACATAATTAGAGCATCTATAATAGTGGCGCCAAATCTGACCCAAAAACCGGCATACTCATATTTATAAGACATTTAGGCATTCTCCTTATATTTCAAATTTATAAGAATATAAATAATAAGTTTTATCCTAAAGGATAAATGCCTTTTTTCAAAGAATTGCAGAATATAACAATTAATTTTGTTATGAGGCTGCTATAAAAAAGCATCCGAAGATGCTTTTTTCTCTAAAATACTGCTAATTAAACATCTGACCAAACGCATATATAACGATCATAAGCAGAAAGGCAGATGAAGAAGTTAATAATAATTCTAAAGCGTCCATAGTCCACCTTTTTCTTTGAAGTGGTATATTTTTTATACAGCACTACTTTCTCATAATCAATAACAAAAAGTGACAATATATTTCAATTATCTTATAAAGATTCTTATATTTGCTTATTTACCATCTTAATTTTTTCATAATTTTTATAAATATCTCTATTTCTTAAACTTAATCTAAAAAAATATTTAAATTACTTTTTATTAATTCTTACTATCATATTGTAAATATATATGTCTATCTAAAAATAAATTAATTTTTATTTTAAAAAATCTATTTTGCTTTTATTAAAGATAATATTTCCTTTATTAAGAGCATTAAAATATTACTCAAGTTATTTTAAATTTTCTTTTTACTGCTTTGATAAAAAATTTTTCTTTGCTCTGATTTTATTTTACTTTATTACCTGGGGAGAAATGATTAAGGATTGCCTCTGCATGATCATACTTTTTCTTGGATTTCAGATTTTGATCTAAAGGACTGGATTTAATCACTTCAATTAATTTCGCTAGCCATATTACAAACTCTTGGCTATCTAAACGGTCAGGAATACAGCTAAAATCAGTTTTTCCCGAGCTATTAGATGATATAAGTTCCATTTTGCTCAGGTCTTCATAACTTATTGGTAATTTAATAAGTAACTTTTTGTCTTTTTCTAGTAGTTTCAATAAAAGTGCATTCAGATCTCCCAATGGATCAAAAGAGAATCCTTTTTCTTTACTTACACTTAAATAGATATTTTTAGCTATACGCAAGTTACGGCTCATAGTAGTCCTTTTTATTTCAGAACATGAAGTAAAGGTACTATGTTTAAAGGTAATAAAAAATTTAGGTTTAACGTATTGAATGCTATGAAGTGTACCTAGCGTAACTACATGGTTCTAAAAATCCATTAAAGCAATTCTTGTTTGATGCTATTGAAAGTTTAAGTGAAGAGTATAGCGTTTATGTATTCTAAATATATTGTGTAATTTAATTAATAACTAAAAGATAGATAACCTCATTTTGTACCAAAGGTTAACTATCTTTTCAGCTAATTATAGTCAAGAAGGATGTATAAAATAAAAATTGACTACCAATATTATGAGTAAAATAATTGCAGCTACGAGATAGGTATTGATTGTATTGAAGCTCTTGATAAACTTTAAAATATTCATAATCTTTTAATTTTACATACACTTATTTGTAACCCATATTTTAACAAATGGTAAAATAATGTATCAAGCTTTTATAATTTTTAGGAGAGAGTATGGCTATTTTTTAGCCTCAAAGATATGAAAATACAATCTTTAAAATTAAAGAACCTTAAAAATTAAAGTGTATATTTTTTATCACAGAATAGTGAATTAACTTTTTCCAAATTAAGTAGTTATAATTTCCTAATATTCTTGTTGTCAGCAATTTAATATAATAAACAAAACGATAAACCAAATTTTTCACTTTATAAAAGGACATAATATTATGATATATCAAAATATTTTAGCACCCATTGATGGTTCTTCAGTCTCTATGGCAGCAGTAAAGCATGCGATTACACTTGCTAAAACATTTCAATGTCAGCTTTCAATTATCAGTATTGTTGCGGTTGACCCTTTCAAAGGAATTGATTTTTATAGTGCCCTACCTAATTTAAAAGATTACTATCTGGCCGCTAAGGCCGAGGCAGAAAAGGTACTAGATGAAGTAAATCAATTATGTATTGAAGAGAATGTAAAGGCCGACACGCGTGTTGTTATGGGTGAAATACCGTCAGTTGGTATACTTAAAATAGCCGCAGAAGTAAAAGCTGATCTGATTGTAATGGGTTCTCATGGCCGCAAGGGACTACAAAAATATATGCTCGGCAGTGTAGCGCAGGAAGTTCTCACCAATACTGAAACTCAAGTGATGATTGTTAAACAGTAATATCTTAAATTATAATAATTTTTTCCAAAGTCTTGTTAAGGCTATATTATTTATATTTAGTATAAAATAATGCTCCGGCAGTTCAACACATCCGGAGCATCATAATTACACATAATCCACTTTATATATTAAGCATGCTGCTTAAAGTTTCAGATACGTTTTTAGATTTAACCCGTCCCTTAAGCTGCTGTAAAGTGGTCTGAACCTGAGTGCGTTGAGGCTCTGCCAGTGTATACCACCGCGACAACGACTGGAGCAGACGAGAGCCTACAATCGGATTTTTCTCATCTAAATAAGCTGCGAGGTCTACTAGATAATCTACACCAAAACTCCAGGTATTGACCGGATTCGCATTTAGACCGCCGCTGACCGAACGGATCCGGTTAGGTGTACCTAAGTCATAATCTGCATGGGAGGTCAAATAACGTAAAGTCTCTTCAGTGGCTTTTGGATGAGCTGCCTGCACCATAAACCATTGATCCAGAGACAAGGCTTCATCTTTAAATCGATTATAGTAATCCTGAAGTATTTCCTGTGCCTGCGGTGCATCATGCCAGACCAGCACACGTAAAGCGCCCAGACGCTCAGACATATTATGCGTATTCTGATACTGCTCACCTGCCCATGCAAATGCCAGCTCGTCACCTTGGCGAGCCATCATCATCAACATGATATTTTTTAGTGCACGCTCTCCCATAGCCTGAGAAAAGTCCTGCTGTAAATCAGGATTAAGTGCCTGATATGTCTCTTGCCAGAATGGACCCAGCTCACGGGCCAGTTCATTCAGTAAGGCTTCATGGCGCTCCTGAATAATGACCGGATTATAATCATGATCTATACGGCTACCCAGATAGTTTTCACTCGGCACATCGAGCAGTCGTGAAGCAAGTAATGGATCTTTCTGTACCATATCTGGCAGAGTATGGCGAATAGCTTCAATATAGATGTCGACCTGATGATTATCCAGCAAAATACGCTCAAGCAGGGTCTGGGTAGCTTGCCACTGGTTAAAGCCGTTAGTTTCATGCTGAATCAGAAAAGCCAGATCAGCATCGGAATAATCAAATTTCAGATTTACTGGCGCAGAGAAATTTCGCAGCAATGAGACAACCGGTTTTTCAGGAATATGGCTAATCTCAATCGAAGCTGTATCCTGATCAAACAGATAAACCCCATCTTTTACCTGATCTACAAATAGATCCGAAGATTGCAGTGTGTACTGCTCCCCTGTTTTCTGGTTAAAAAGCGCCAACGCGACTGGAATTGGAACTGATTTCAGGTTCGGATATTTTATGTTCGGCTTTATACTTTGCTTAAAGGTTAAACGGTAGGTTTGGGTTGTACTATTATATTCACCCTGTACCTCAAGTGTTGGTGTGCCGGGCTGGTTATACCACGTCAGAAATGCAGACAGATCTACACCTGAACCAGCAGTTAGCGCTGCAATCCAGTCTTCCACAGTAACAGCCTGACCATCATGACGTTTAAAGTACTCATCTGTTCCCAGACGGAATTTTTCTTTACCCAGCAAGGTTGCCATCATACGGTTAATTTCTGCCCCCTTTTCATATACGGTGGCAGTATAAAAATTATTAATTTCCACAAAATGGTCTGGACGTGGTGGATGTGACAATGGGCCCGCATCTTCAGGAAACTGATGCGATTTCAGTACAGCCACGTCATCAATTCGCTGTACAGCAGCAGACTGTAAATCTTCAGAGAAAGACTGGTCACGGAATACAGTTAAACCTTCTTTCAAACAGAGCTGAAACCAGTCACGACAGGTAATCCGGTTACCTGTCCAGTTGTGGAAATATTCATGGGCAATCACAGATTGCACCCGCATAATTGCAGCATCTGTGGTGTACTCTTCATCGGCCAGTACACAGGAAGTATTGAAAATATTCAAACCTTTATTTTCCATAGCCCCCATATTGAACTGGCTGACCGCCACAATCATATAGTTATCGAGATCATAGGCACGGCCGTAATGCTCTTCATCCCAGCGCATAGAATGCTTCAATGCTTCCATCGCAATATGGCACTTTGGAATATCTTTCTCTATAGCATAAATCTCAAGTGCAACATCTCGTCCTTCCGAGGTCACATAACGGTCTTTCAGAACTGCCAGATCACCAATTACGCAGGCAAATAAATAACTTGGTTTCTTAGTCGGGTCCTCCCAGATCGCGTAATGACGCTCTTCACCTGCTTCTCCGGTTTCAAGCAGGTTGCCATTAGCCAGTAGAACCGGATACTTTTTATCGGCTTCAACCCGTGTAGTAAAGACAGATAAAACATCTGGGCGGTCGGGATAATAAGTAATCTTGCGAAAACCTTCTGGTTCATTCTGGGTTACAAAGAGGTTGCCGGCTTTATAAAGACCCTCAAGCTGAGTATTACTTTCCGGATGAATAATTACACTGATCTGCAATGTAACCGTATCTGGTGCGTTTGAAATAGTCAGCTGTTCAGTGTCTTGGTGATAGTCATCTGCTGAAAGCAGTTGGTCATTCATTTGAATCGATTTTAATTCCAGATCACGGCCTAAAAGTATCAGGTCACCTGCCGTTTGGCGTTGCATCACAAGAATTGAGTCAACCTGCGTATAATCATCATAGACCTGAATATCCAGCTGAACACTTTCAACCAGAAAAGCAGGCTTTTGATAATCTTTCAGATAGACCGTCTGGGTATCCTGAACAGGAGGTTGTGCTGCAATATTCATAGCTATTCCTTTTTTGACCGTATATCGGATCAGATCATTTTTGTCAATACTTTTATCATACGCTGAACTTTAAACGTATAGATACTCTATTCAACTTATGTAAGGCATGATTCAAGCTTTTCAATTCCTGAATGTCCAGTATTTGAGTAAATGAATATATAACTGATATCGTATTTATAGAAATATCTTTCAACCTTTGAATTAAAAGACCTGAAAGAATATCTCTACAAGTTTAGGCACCTTTTTCAGACAGGCTTGATATAATCCGTGCGAGCATCAGGCGATCGATTTTTGGAAAAAACACGGCATGAGTACCCTATATTCAGTTCTGCATAAACAGCTTGATGAAAGTACACCTTGCCCATTATGCCGCGCCTCCATGTGGTGGGTAGAAGCAGAGCAGCATGAACAGCCTGTAGAGTTTCATGAGTGCAGCTTCTGTGAACACCGGCTTTTTAAACAGCAGCAACATACCTGTCACTGTGAAAGCTGTGGTAAGTCACGCAAAAAAATACTAAAAGAAACACGACTACAGGAACAACGTAAATATAAAAATAAACAGACTACTGAAATTGGCTTAGACCAGCTTAATTTTTTGCAAAAACTGTTTTTATTGAGCTTGCTAGATGACCGCATTCAAGAAAATGTACCTCATGATGAATACATTCATTGGGATCTGATCAAATACCAACCTATTACTCCTAACTACTTCTTTCAGAGCAGTCTGCTTAAACAGCTGGTCAAAGATCAGGTACTGATATGCAGCGAATTTAGTGATGAGGCACAAAGCTATTATATTAATGTACGCCTTGATGGTTATTCCGAGCCAAGTTTATTCAGTATTACCCAGCAACTCCGGTACTGGTTTTTAAATAATCTGAGTTTGGGAATTCCATTTAAAAGTAGTGATGAAGTGAAAGAAGCCTTATATCTGGTACTTTATCAGGAAATTGTCTGTTTTATGCAGCACTACTGCCGTACATGGGGCATACAAATTTCGGGTAATAAAGGTTTTGCAACCTTTTGCTACCGTTTAATGGACTCTCTGGCAGTGGGCCAGATTTATTATATGATCCAGAATGCCTTGGAATACCTGCATAAGCATAAAGTCTTACAACCCCGCAATGAAAATTTTATTAACACCAACTTGCTGAAAAAAACCCTACAACAGTATCGGGAACGTGGCTTACAGGAAAAATGGGAAACCTGTACTTTACCACGCCCACCCAATATCCCCTTTAGCAAGATGAGCTATATCCTGCTGTTTAAATTCTTGGGTTATGATGAGCAGATCTTTATTCAGCCGGTCTGGAAGGCCTGGAAAAAAATTGCACCACGTCTCGAATTTTACTCAACTAAACGCTGTATGTACTGTGGTTCTCATGAACTTGATGTAGATTACGATACAGCAGAATATGTCAGTCTGTTCTGTCGTCAGTGCAAACATCAGGACCACTATTTTATCCGCTAGGTATCAGCGCATCATATTTAAAGATTATATCAAGGTAAAAAATGAGCTTTACTGAACAAAAAAATACACTCCTCCAGCAGGTTATACAGGCATGGACGCGATTACAGGAACAGCAACCCTTGGTACAATGCATTACTAATAGTGTCGCTACCAATTATGCTGCGAATATTTTGCTGGCAGCGGGCGCTTCACCAGCCATGATTGATAATCCTTTTGAAGCAGAAAGTTTTGCAAATGTTACATCAGCCTTGAGTATTAATTTGGGCACACCGACGACTGAACAGATGCAGGCCATGCTGATTTCAGCACAAACCGTTGATCATAAAAATACACCTTGGGTACTGGACCCTGTAGGTTATGGACCAGTTTTGAAATGGCGCAGTAGTATGGTTGATCAGCTTTTGGCATTTAAGCCCTCAGTCATCCGGGGTAATGCCTCTGAGATCAGCGCGCTCGCTGGTAAGCAGGTTCAGGCTAAAGGCGTAGACAGTACCATAAGCAGTCATACCGTTTACAGACAGGCACAATGTCTGCTTGTGCATAGTGAGTGTATTGCCATTTCTGGTGAAGCAGATTTTATTCTGTCACGCGAGCTTGGACTGGTGATACAGGTCAATGGTGGTAGCTATCTACAACCTAAGGTTACAGCCACAGGTTGTGCGCTGGGCGCACTGATTGCAGCTTATAGTGCAGTTACTACACCCACTATTGCAGCTCTGGCAGCCCACTTGCATTTTGCTATTGCCGGCAAACTGGCATATGAGAAAATTGCCAGTGTGGGTAGTTTTAATGTGGTCTTTATGGATTATATCCACACTCTCAATAGTGAAATGCTACTACAATATGCTGATTTTCAGCTGATTAGTCTCTAAATAGAAATGCCGGCTAAATATCTTCATATTGCCAATTTAATTCATATATTTTTAACAGTTTACTATCTGTTTAAGATAATTTTCTTTATCCATTTCTAATAGCTGTACACACAGCTGGATCTGCAGGTCATTATCTGTCTTATAATAGTCCTGCTGTGTAAGCACATGCATTAAAGCCTCTCGGACCCGCTGTTTCTGTTCATTTGTACGGCCTTTGAACAGGGAAAATTCAACATATATATATGCTTGTGAACTGTCTCCTTCACCAATCAGGAAATCCTCATTGCAATAGAGACGTGCCTTAATATCATTCGGTTGGAACAGTTCACTTTCAATTAATACCTGGTTAATCCGTTTAAGCAGTTTGGGACGGTCTAACTGTTCTATATTTGCGGAATATTCAACAACAACATGTGGCATAAGGCTTCCTGCGGGTTCTATATAATAACTTTTGAATTTTTTAGGTTCATTCTATAAAAAGCAGGGCCAGACGGACCTGATCATAACCCATACGTGGACTGGTCGCTTCAACAATAGGACGTAGTTTAATTGAGCCATCATCATTAAAGTTTTCACTGCGCTTACTCTTTTGCAAACGTTTATAAAGTTTGCGTACCTGCTCGACCACTTCCTCTCCCGGATGGGCAACTGAAATATCGAGTCCCTGTTCTTTATGCAAGCGTGCCAGATGATTGATCACCGTCGCTGCTGTTAAACCGCGTTCCTGTGCAATATCCTGAATATCATAACCATCTTCAAATAAAGCCTTGGTTTCATCAAGCGTAGCAGAACCATAATTCGGCTTATTTCCTGCTTTGGCAATTTTTTTCTCATTGCGCTGGATTTCGGTTTCATTAAGTGTACCACCACAATGCCGGATAAAAGCCTTATGCTGCGCTGTTAAATCTGTATCGGCAAAATGGGTCTCGGCTTCTTGAGAAAGTTCCTGAAAACGGCGATCTGCTTTAATAGCCAAACTGTCCAGTTCCAAGGCTTGGTCATTAAATCCTACCAGTTTCAACCCTTCCAGTGATTTTAGCCGGGACAATGCCACATAACCTTGACCCTTTTCAAAAGTATGGCTCAGATTAATTTCTGCGGCTTCTAAAGTCATTCCCTGGCTTTTATGGATCGTAATAGCCCAAGCCAGACGTAAAGGAATTTGCTGAAAACTTGCAATAACCTTTCCGGCTTCATTTTCAATTGACCAGGTTTCTGGGGCAACAAGCAATGTTGTATCATCGGTCAGTTTGACTTTCGGTAACAGGCCATGTTCATCATCTTCTTCAAAACCGATCACTTCACCCAAGCTGCCATTAATATAGCCCAGATCAAAATTATTTTTTACAAACATCACTTTGGCATGCTTTTTTAAGGTGAGATTTTCGGGAGCGCGCACTGATGATTTTAAAGTCTCTACCAGCTTTTCATTACCGTCACATACAGCTTCAAACTGGTGTTCGTCACCTTCTATGGCGTTCAGATGCTGGTAGTTTAAGCTGTCTACATCCATATTGTGGGTATAGAGACGGGTAAAGGTTTCTCCAATATCATGCTGTCGGGACTTTTTTAAAGCCTGAATATGCTGCGGATGAATTCGCTGGGCACGTATTGCATTTAATACCTGATTCAGGACTTCGTCGTCCTGACGATGCTGTTCGGTCAGATAACAGACGCGGAACTTGGCTTCTACCCAGGCATCAGACATAAAGCAGAATTTATCACGATTACGCTCATCATTTTTGCCAACCGGGGGGAGCTGAAAAAAATCGCCTGCTGCAATCACCTGAATACCACCAAATGCGGCGTCAGATTCTTTGAAGTATTTCAATACCTGATTAACGAGATTGAGCTGCTTCGCATGCAACATGGAGATCTCGTCAATAATCAGCACCTGCGCATTTTCAAGATGCTCCTTGAGGTATTTGCGCTCTTTCATGCGCTTTAGATCATCATCACTTAAAAAATCTTTAATACCGATGCCTGCCCAGGTATGAATGGTCATGCCATTCATATGTGTCGCGGCAATACCGGTTGAGGCAGTAATTGCTACCGGGACTTTTCGTGCTTTCAGGTAGTTAATGTACTGGTTAAGCGTATAGGTTTTTCCTGCACCTGCCGAACCTGTCAAAAAGACATTTTCACCCGCTTTCATCAGTTTAAGTGCAGTTTCTTGTTTCATAACCCGGATCATTTCATAAGAGCGTGCATAGCTTACCGGCTTTTCACTAAAAATTAAATCTGCCTGACATGCAACAAATTCAAGTAGTTGATTTTTAAATTTTTACCTATGACAAAAAATGGTAGGTATTTGGTAGGTGCAAAAAACACTTAATTTTTTTAATACTATGCTTAAGGTGAGGGTCACCTGTAAACAACAATGATAGAAGAAGGAATCTCTTCATGGCTTTTAAAAATATTGCAGATCAAACTAACGGTTTTTATATTCCTTGTGTATCTTTATTTGGTCCAGGCTGTGCAAAGGAAATTGGTAGCAAAGCACAAAATCTGGGTGCAAAAAAAGCTTTAATCGTGACAGATGAAGGCTTATTCAAATTTGGTGTAGCGCATACGATTGCCGGCTACCTAACCGAAGCTGGAGTAGAAAGCCACATTTTTCCAGGTGCTGAACCTAATCCGACTGACATTAATGTGCATAAAGGCGTCGAAGCATACAATGAAAATGGCTGTGACTTTATTGTATCTCTAGGCGGCGGTTCTTCACATGACTGTGCCAAAGGTATTGGTCTCGTCACTGCCGGTGGCGGTCATATCCGTGATTATGAAGGTATTGATAAAAGTACCGTACCAATGACGCCACTGGTTGCAATCAATACTACGGCAGGCACAGCATCTGAAATGACCCGTTTCTGTATCATTACCAATACAGATACCCACGTTAAAATGGCAATAGTTGACTGGCGCTGTACTCCCCTGATTGCGATTGATGACCCTAAATTAATGATGGCTAAACCTGCCGGCTTGACTGCTGCCACAGGTATGGATGCCCTGACTCATGCCGTAGAAGCTTACGTCTCGACTGCAGCAAATCCGATTACAGATGCCTGTGCTGAAAAAGCAATCAGTATGATTAGCGAATGGTTGCGTCCGGCAGTCGCCAATGGTGAAAATATTGAAGCCCGTGATGCCATGAGCTATGCGCAGTATCTGGCTGGTATGGCATTTAATAATGCATCTTTAGGCTATGTACATGCTATGGCACACCAGTTAGGTGGTTTTTATAACCTGCCGCATGGCGTATGTAATGCCATTTTATTACCACATGTGTGCGAATTTAACCTGATTTCCTGCCCGGACCGTTACCGGAAAATTGCTGAACTGATGGGTGTAAATACTGAAGGCTTAACAGTGACTGAAGCAGCTTATGCTGCAATTGATGCAATTCGAGAACTTTCTACCTCAATTGGTATTCCATCAGGTTTAAATGAGCTGAACGTAAAAGAAGCTGATCTGGCTATTATGGCTGAAAATGCGCAAAAAGACGCCTGTATGCTCACCAACCCTCGTAAGGCAACACATGCACAGGTGGTAGAAATGTTTAAAGCGGCGATGTAAGTCAATCCTCCAATCAATGACTTGCTGTACGTTTAAGGAATATCAGTATTTTGATATTCCTTTTTTTAGCTCATACATTTTTGAGGTCGTTTCAGGAATTGACAAAACTGCTCATTTCATCAAGCATAAGGAAAATAACAACACCTTATAATCTTTCTTATGACTTCCCCAAAAACAGTAATAAATTACCAACCGGACGTGCTAGGTGAAGGCTACCAGCAGCTGCGCCTACATGTACAAGCTCATACCTCCGGCCCGGTAATTGCGACGTTAGTCCGTAAAAAGGCCGCTCAAGCTACCCGCAAGGCTGTGCTTTATATTCATGGCTTTCTGGACTATTTTTTCCAAACTGAAATGGCAGAGCAATTTAATCAGCATGGCTTTGACTTTTACGCTCTTGATCTGCATAACTATGGCCGATCATATTTGCCTCATCAGGAACTCTACCGTGTTAAAGAGCTAGAGGAATATGATGCTGAGATCACTCAGGCACTGGTACAGATTCAGCAGGAACAGCATGATATGGTCCTGCTGGCAGGTCACTCAACTGGCGGGCTGATCAGCACTTTGTATGCAGCTCATTACCCAGAGCATCCTCTAATCAAGGCTCTATGGCTAAACAGTCCATTTTATGATTTTAACCTGTCAGCTATTGAGAAAAAATTTGGTTTGCCGGCGCTGAGTCACGTGGCTAAATATTTGCCTAAATTACGCTTTCCAAGTGGCTTAAACCGTTGGTATATCCCGAGTCTGCATCAAAAGTGGTATGGTGAATGGGATTTTGATCTGAACTGGAAACCTCAGGCTTATCCAAAGGTTGAATTAAGTTTTATCCACGCTATTTTTGAAGCACAAAAAGAAATTCATCAGGGCATAACAATCAGGGTGCCTGTACTGGTTATGCATTCTCACCAGACTAAGAATCCGAGACGCTGGAACAAGACTGCACTCAATAGTGATGTAATTCTGAATGTCAGAGATATCAAAAAATATGCACAAAAGATTCAGGGCAAGGTAACCATTCAAACTATAAAAAATGGCTTACATGATCTGGTGCTATCACAAAAACCTGTACGTATGCAGGTCTACAGACAATTGTTTGACTGGTTAGACGAACAGGAACTTTAACAGTTTATTGCTGTATTTCCCGGTATTTCAATACTAACTGATGGGCAGGATGGCCGGCAGGCAAGAGATCGGCCAGCCGTTCAATGGCGTCAATTGCTTCCGGGACGTGGGCAATATGCTTAAGCAGTACATCGCTCTGATTCGACTGGAAAATTGCTTCACTTAAACGTGATTCGAGACAGTCACGCCAAGCACATAAAAATGGGCTTTCGGTCTTTGCCAGGAAAATTCCACGACAGGCCTGAATCGCTGTTTCAACATAGCCAGCGTCGAGTGCCTGTTCAGCCTGCAAGAAATCTGCTTCAACCTGTGCCAGCAAGCGATAAGGACGCGAACCCAGCATTCCCCCCAGTACATCACGTAATTGTGACATTTCTGCTTTTAAGGTTCCCATGCTGATCTTGCGCTCACCATAGAGTGCCTGATGTAAATTATCCAGATTTAGGCCTTGAGGACATAAAGCCAAAATGGCTAAAATCTCGATTTGGCGTGGTGTAAGAACCAGCCCTTTACCATTAAAAATAACTTTTGGTACAGCAAAGGCACGAATATACAAGCGCTGTTTCTGATGTTCAATCAAAGCAGTTTGAATAATCGATGCGCAGCGTTCTGCGGCCAGCAGCCCCAGACTGTTATGATGATCCCAGGTTGTTGATAAATCAATCACTCCCAGAACCTGTCTGGAATACGGATCAATCACAGGTGCTGCATAACAGACCCAGTCATGAATAGACTCCATATAGTGCTCGTTAGAGAACACACAGGAAGACTGCTGGGTTTTTAAACTTAAAGCCAGCGCGTTGGTTCCTACCAGTTCTTCACGCCATTGCCCGCCTTCAACGAAATGCACTTTTTCTGCTGCATTACGCATTTGTCCACTCGATGCTGACCAGATAATTGTACTTCCGATGTCCCCTACTGCAATCACCATGGCAGACTGTTCAGCCACATGACGTAAATCTTCAGCACAATGTTCAAGCGCAAACTTTAAGGGATTAGCAGAACCTGGAATATATTTTAAATCTTGCAAGGGCGCAGCTATCCGGCCTTTAGGTATCTCGGCTGTAGCCGAACGCTGCCAGGAACTAAGTATACTTTGACTGAGCTTCTGGGCATTTCCAGGCGATAGACTGCTACTGTGCCTAAGCTTTTCAATGGTACTACGTTGTTGCTGCAGGTCTTGTTTTGTAAACATTTGTACATTCCTTGCAAATTGTCACTTTTTCCAACCTTTCTCCAACCTTATTTTTTATATGCTAAATAAATAGTATGCGAAAGTAGCCTTATACCAAAGCGGTATAAAAATTCGCAGCTACACAAATTAAATTATAAGCAAAGGAAGATAAACATGCGTTATGCCGATCCTAATCAACCTGGTTCAAAAGTTCAGTTCAAAGCTCAATATGACAACTTCATTGGGGGAGAATGGGTAGCTCCGGTAAAAGGAGAATACTTCGAAAATATCTCGCCAGTCGATGGCAAAGTCTTTACTAAAGTTGCCCGCTCTTCTGTTGAAGATATTGAACTTGCACTCGATGCCGCGCATAAGGCCAAAGAGCAATGGAATCGCTCGTCACCAACAACACGCTCAAACCTGCTTCTCAAAATCGCAGATCGCCTAGAAGCCAACCTTGAACAACTTGCTGTAGCAGAAACCTGGGATAACGGCAAGCCTATCCGTGAAACCCTAGCAGCTGACATTCCACTGGCAATTGATCATTTCCGTTATTTCGCCAGCTGTATCCGTGCTCAGGAAGGCGGGATCTCTGAAATTGATGAAGATACTATTGCCTATCATTTTCATGAGCCGCTTGGTGTAGTCGGCCAGATTATTCCATGGAACTTCCCCATCCTGATGGCAGCATGGAAGATTGCACCTGCGCTGGCTGCCGGTAACTGTATCGTACTAAAACCGGCTGAACAGACACCAGTCAGTATTCTGGTTCTGGCTGAACTGATTCAGGACCTGTTGCCGGCAGGTATTCTAAACATTGTAAATGGTTATGGTGTTGAAGTAGGACGCCCGCTTGCAACCAATCCGCGTATTGCAAAAATTGCTTTCACTGGCTCAACCCAAGTGGGCCAGATGATTATGCAATATGCAACCGAAAATATTATTCCGGTTACGCTGGAGCTTGGCGGTAAGTCACCAAACCTGTTCTTTGCTGACGTTATGGATCAGCAGGATGACTATCTGGAAAAAGCTTTAGAAGGTTTCACCATGTTCGCGCTGAATCAGGGCGAAATCTGTACTTGTCCGTCACGTGCCCTGATTCAGGAATCAATTGCTGACCAGTTCCTGGAAATGGCCGTAGAACGTGTTAAACGCATCAAGACGGGCCACCCGCTAGATACTGACACCATGATTGGTGCACAGGCCTCTCAAGAGCAGCAGGATAAAATTTTAGGATGTATTGCTACCGGACGCGAAGAAGGTGCTCAGGTACTGGTAGGTGGTGGACAGCGTAATGAGGTAGGTCAAGGCTTCTATATTGAACCAACGATCTTCAAGGGTGATAACAGCATGAAAATTTTCCAGGAAGAAATTTTTGGTCCTGTGCTGTCGGTAACTACTTTTAAAGATTTTGATGAAGCCATTAAAATTGCCAACGACACAATCTATGGTCTAGGTGCAGGTGTCTGGTCACGTTCAGCCCATACTTCCTACCGCGCAGGCCGTGCGATTGAAGCAGGTCGTGTCTGGACTAACTGCTATCACATCTACCCTGCTCATGCTGCCTTCGGCGGATACAAGAAATCAGGAATTGGCCGTGAAAATCATAAAATGATGCTTGATCATTACCAGCAAACCAAGAACCTGCTGGTAAGCTACTCAACCAAACCAGCTGGCTTCTTCTAGGAATTCCGAATTGATTTATTTACGGCTACTTCAGGTAGCCGTAAATCTTTTCCGATATTTAACTTTTACTACTTTATAAATTTAGCAAAATAATAAAACTGCTACTCAAATAGAATGGTATATCAGGCTTGGAAGCCTGCTTTAGATCTTGGTACTAAAATTGCATTTATGACCAGATCAAACATAATAAAAAAATGGAGTACATTATGAACAATCCAAAGATTGTTGATGCAACTGCTTCTTCTACCCTGCGCACCCAAAAAGAATATTTTGCCAAACGGCAACTTAAACAAGGTGCGGTCGGCTGGCTGCTGCTGGTCGGCTTAGGTGTTGCCTATGTGATTTCAGGAGATTTCGCCGGATGGAATTTTGGCCTCGCACAAGGTGGCTGGGGCGGTATGTTTATTGCGACAGCAGTAGTGGCAGTCATGTATCTGTGCATGTGTCTCTCTATGTCAGAAATGGCCACCATGTTGCCTACCGCCGGAGGAGGCTACAGTTTTGCCCGTACCGCATTCGGACCTTTTGGCGGATATCTGACCGGTACTGCTATTCTGATTGAATACTCCATTGCACCTGCAGCCATCGCCTGTTTCATTGGTGCATATTGTGAATCATTGTTTGGTGTGGGTGGCTGGATCATTTATCTGGTGTGTTATCTAGTCTTTATGGGCATACACCTTAAAGGTGCTGGTGAGGCATTAAAAATTATTTTTGTTATTACCGCGATTGCTGCTGTGGCATTGCTGGTCTTTATTATAGCCATGATCCCGCACTTTAACAGTGCAAACCTGTTTAATATTGCAGTATCTGACAAAGCCGGTGCCAGTGCTTTCTTACCGATGGGTTATTTAGGAATATGGGCTGCCGTACCTTATGCCATCTGGTTCTTTCTGGCAGTCGAAGGTGTACCGTTAGCTGCTGAAGAAGCCAAAGAACCAACTCGCTCCTTACCCCGTGGTCTGATTGGTTCAATGCTGATACTGGCAGCATTTGCCCTGCTTATTTTGTTTTTAGGTGCTGGCGCAGCTGGAGCAAACCAGTTAAAAGACTCTGGAGCTCCCTTGGTAGATGCCCTGGTTGCCGTATATGGTGAACATACCTGGCTTGCAGGTTTCGTCAACTTTGTTGGACTGGCAGGTCTGATTGCGAGTTTTTTCTCTATCATTTATGCCTATTCTCGTCAGATTTTTGCGTTGTCCCGTGCCGGTTATATGCCGACATCTCTCTCTTTAACCAATAAAAATAAAGCTCCCTATCTGGCAATTATTATTCCTGGAGTTATTGGCTTTGCCCTGTCCCTTACTGGTGAAGGTGATTTGCTGATTCTTATGGCTGTTTTTGGTGCGACTATTTCTTATGTCCTGATGATGCTGTCACACATCAAACTGCGCCTGTCTCGTCCAGATATGGATCGGCCTTATAAGACTCCAGGTGGAATATTGACATCAGGTATTGCTTTGATACTGGCGTTAATTGCAGTCATTGCAGGTTTTCTGGTTGATCCAAAAGTCTGGTTTATGGCAGCAGGAATTTATATAGCTTTTATTGTCTATTTTCTGGTTTATAGCCGCCATCGGCTGGTACAGGGAACACCTGAAGAAGAATTTGAAAATATCAGAAAGGCAGAACAGGAACTTTAAAAAGGGATAGATTCTTATGCGTTATCAGACCACAATCGCTCAACAGAACTATATTTTTCCAGACCTAAAGACTCTGATGGCTAAAGCTTCACCGCTACGTTCGGGAGACGAACTGGCTGGAATCGCTGCGCAAAATGCAACCGAGCGAGTCGCTGCACAAATGGCTCTTGCTGAAGTTCCATTAAAAAAATTTTTAAATGAAGTACTGGTCGATTATGAAACTGATGAAGTAACTCGGCTAATTATTGATGAACATGATGCACAGTCTTTTTACCCGATTGCACATTTTACCGTAGGTGACTTTCGAAACTGGCTGCTCAGTGCAGAGGCAACTACTGAAAAACTGCAGGCACTAAGCCCGGGTTTAATACCAGAAATGGTGGCAGCGGTTAGTAAAATCATGAGGAATCAGGATTTAATACTAGTAGCCAGCAAATGTGAAATTATTACCCGCTTTCGTAATACCGTAGGCTTAAAGGGCCGTCTTTCTACCCGTTTACAACCAAATCATCCTACAGATGACCTGCTCGGTATTTCAGCTAGTATCTTGGATGGACTCATGTACGGCAATGGTGATGCAGTCATTGGAATTAATCCTGCGACTGACAATTTACAGAATCTTTCTGAGCTTTTAAAACTATTGGACCATATCATTCAGGATTATCAGATTCCAACCCAGTCCTGTATATTAACCCATGTCAGTTCAGGCATTCATCTGGCCAACCAGAATGTTCCGGTTGATCTGATGTTTCAGTCGATTGCCGGTACTGAACTTGCAAATCGAGGCTTCGGAATCTCACTGGCCATGTTACAGGAAGGCTATGAAGCCGCCTTAAGCCTTAAGCGTGGGACAATAGGGCAAAATGTCATGTATTTTGAAACTGGTCAAGGAAGTGCCTTGTCCAGTAATGCTCATCACGGGGTTGACCAGCAGACCATTGAAACACGGGCTTATGCGGTTGCACGCAAGTTCAATCCTTTTTTAGTAAATACTGTAGTTGGCTTTATTGGTCCAGAATATCTGTACAATGGCAAACAGATTATCCGTGCCGGTCTGGAAGACCATTTCTGTGGCAAGCTCATGGGTTTACCTATGGGGTGTGATATTTGTTATACCAATCATGCTGATGCTGATCAGGATGATATGGACACCCTGCTGACCTTAATGGCCACAGCAGGAATCAATTTTATTATGGGAATACCGGGTTCAGATGATGTTATGCTGAACTACCAGACTACATCTTTTCATGACGCTTTATACGCTCGCCAGCTTTTAGGATTACAGCCAGCACCAGAGTTCGCTCACTGGCTGGAGCAGCAAGGAATTCTCCGTCAGCAGCATCAACAGATTGAATGGGCAAAGCAAATGCCTGAACAGTTCTCCAGACTTCTAAAATCATAAGGAGAAATGATGAAACTTTATCCGGACACCCACTATTCTGCTGCCTTGCATGAAAATGACTGGGCACAGCTCAAACGTTTTACAGATGCCCGCATTGCCTTGGGACGCGCAGGTTGTAGCATCCCTACAAATGAGCTTCTAAAATTCCAGCTGGCACATGCACAAGCTAAAGATGCCGTGTTGTGTCAGCTTAATATTCCCAAACTTCAGCAACAGCTTGAGCAGTTAGAGTTAGAACACATACATGTGCAAAGCCAAGCCAGCAATAAAGAGCTTTACTTAAAACATCCTGATCTTGGCCGGGTACTGTCTGATGAATCTCGGACATTAGTCAAAGAATATGTAACGAAGTCAGCTCAAACATTCGATGTAGTTATTGTCTCAGGCGATGGTTTGTCCGCTTTGGCAATTGAAGAAAATGCCATACCTTTTATACAGTTAATACGGCAGGAAGTGCAACAGCAAGGCTGGTCGCTTGCACCGGTCATTCTGGCTACAGGCAGTCGCGTTGCTCTAGGGGACGAAATTGCACAAACTCTTCAGGCCAAAATGTTGATTATGCTTATTGGTGAACGTCCAGGTTTAAGTTCCCCCGACAGTATGGGCGTTTATTATACCTGGCAAGCTAAAACTGGCTGTCAGGATTCTGCCCGAAACTGTATTTCCAATATCCGCCCTGCAGGGCTCTCCCTGCATGTAGCTGCTCAACGTTTAATAGCGCTTATGCAAAAATCAGCCCGGCTTCAACTTTCAGGTGTCCATCTGAAAGATGAACATACTCTAAATACTGAAATAAAAAATCAGTCTGTAAAATATCTTTTTTGACCTCTTCAATTATTCAATAAAAATAGTGCTCTGCTTGAGCACTAATTCGCCTTAGAATATTGCCAACCGAGCATACGAATTTAAACAATGTCAAAGCAATCTGTATTTCCTAAAACTATTTACGTTGTTCAACATGTTGCCTTTGAAGATCTAGGATCACTGGAAGATCTTTTTTATCAACTGGGGTATCGTGTACGTTACTTTGAAGCTGGCGTAGATGCGCTTGAACCGGCATTCTTACATGCAGGTCTAACCATTATTCTTGGTGGCCCAATTGGTGTATATGAAACTGAAGAATATCCATTTTTACAGATCGAGATTGATCTTTTAAAGCAGCGGCTTGCATCCGACCTGCCTACTATTGGTATATGTTTAGGAGCACAAATGATTGCCTATGCCTTGAACGCTAAAGTCTATGCAGGCCCGCAAAAAGAAATCGGCTGGAGTACACTGCTCTTAAATGAGACAGAGGATAATCCATTAGCACCTTTAGCAAATACGCCTGTTCTGCACTGGCACGGCGATACATTTGATTTACCGGCTGGTGCTACTTTACTTGCCAGTTCTACTTTATATAAAAATCAGGCTTTTTCGCTCGGCAAAAATATTCTGGCGCTACAGTTCCATCTGGAAGTTGCCGGAGATTCTTTTGAGCCTTGGCTGGTGGGACATACCTGTGAGCTAAAGCAGGCGAAACTCTCTATCAACCAATTGCGTGCTGACCATGAGCAATATGCAGATGAGCTTGAACAGCAGTGTGCACTTGTTCTTCAAAATTTCCTGAATGGTCTTGAACAGACAGTGAATAAATAAGTTCTTCCGGCAGTCTATACTTTCAGATTATTTATATTTTTATAATTTAAAATATAAAAAAGCGCCCGACTGGGCGCTTTTTAAGCATGGAAAATATCTATTATTTTTTAGGTGTTGCCTGAGCTACAGAAGCTTCAGTCGTAATTTGTACAGTGATTTTATCACCAACATTCGGGACATAGCTTGCAATTCCGAAATCAGAACGCTTAAATGAAGTCGTAGCATTGAAACCAATCGATTGAGCCTTGGTCATTGGATGCTCGCCTTGCTTATTTAACACAGCATCTAGTACAACTGGTTTAGTAATTCCTTTTACCGTCAGGTTACCGGTAATTTTAAAATGCTTCTTGTCTTTTTTAGGTTCGACTTTAGTACTTTTAAAGGTAATAGTTGGATATTTTGCAGCATCAAACCATTCAGCTTTAGCCAAGTGTTCATCTAAAGCCTTTACATTCGTATTCAGGCTGGAAACAGGAATAGTCACATCTACAGATGAGTTGGCAGGTTTTGCGTTATCTACCTTAATTGTACCCTGAATATCAGAAAAATTGGCATACGGTGTAGAAAAACCAAAATGGTCCCAAGAAAACACTGTCGCAGTATGTGTTGGATCAATTTTATAATCCACCGGTTTAGCCATGCTTAAAGTAGTTGTAACTGCAACTGCCAGACCTAAACCAAAAACTTTTAAAGATTTCATTTTTTATAACTCACTAGAAGAATAAACATTATTGTAGAGATTGAAAAATAAATTACAGTCTTATGCTTAAAACGTACCGTCTCATATATAGAACGTATAAAAATCATCATTATGAAGAAGAATTTAAATAACTCTTCTGCTCACTTAATTTAATCTTTACAGTAACAAAGAGTTAGTCAAATTCGTATATTTTTTGTTTTTACAATTCTAATAAGATGGTTGAGTGTAGTTCACCAGATTTTTTCTTTAACTCATCTCGAACCAGTCTTTTCTATTAATTTTTATAGTCTTCTATAAATTTTTGTCTCAGCTTCAAATATAATTCATGCTGTTTTGCCATATCCCATTTCTCTTTAAAAATACGTGCTGCCGCAGCTTTAATTGGATCCTCAATATCGCGTGGTAATGCCTGCCGGCCATGAGCGCCACTAAGACCTTTTTTGTCACTAGGCACAGGCCCCTGATATTTTTTCCCCCCTTTATGATTTGCATAGCGCCGGGCACGGGTATAACCCATCTGTAAAAATTTTCGGGCCATATCTGCGCCAACAAAATCTTGCTGCTTTAAATAGTCCAGAAATAGTTGATAAATTTTTTGACTGCTCTGCTCAGCCTTTTCAATATCAGCAAAGCGCCAGTGAGGCAAAATTTCGGATTTATAGGGCTCAACCAGTAAAACACCCTGCTCTCCACGGCCAATTTCATAAAGCTCAGGATGCTGACGAAAGTTAATCTTTTTAAAGTCGAGCGAATAATCAAAGCTATCTGATTTTACCCGGGCTGTTCGTCGCGGAATCTTTTTTTCTTGTGATGGCTGCTCTGTCATATTTTAAAATAATCTGAACTACTTAATTTATTTTTAAAATAGAAAACAGTCCAAATAAAGTAGTAATGCGTAAGTTATACTGGATTTACTCAGTCATACTTTTAAAACCAGAATAAAAAAGCGCCCTGATTTAGAGCGCTTTTTTATCTCACCCAAAGAAATCAGGCAGTCAGTTCATTCACCGCAGCTACAACGGCTTCAGTAGTAATACCAAAGTACTTAAACAGGTCTTTAGCAGGCGCGGACTCACCATAGGTGGTCATACCAATTACTTTACCGTCCAGACCGACAAACTTCCACCAGTAATCCACATGTGCTGCTTCTACTGCGACACGGGCACGAATATGGGCAGGCAGTACAGATTCACGGTATACCGCTTCTTGTTTCATGAATTCTTCGGCACATGGCATAGACACTACACGTACACCTTCAAGCTGTGCGTATGCTTCCATTGCCAGGGATACCTCTGAGCCTGTAGCAATAATAATTGCTTTTAGCTCGCCTTTTTCTTTTGCCAGAACATAACCACCTTTGGCTACATTCTGAATCTGTTCTTCAGTACGTTGCTGGAATGGCAGATTTTGACGGGAGAAAATCAAGGCAGATGGACCATCTTTACGTAGTAGAGCAGATTTCCAGGAAACTGCAACTTCAACAGTGTCTGCTGGACGCCAGGTATTCAGGTTTGGCGTAGAACGTAACGAAGCAATCTGTTCGATTGGCTGATGCGTCGGACCATCTTCCCCCAGACCGATTGAGTCATGCGTATAAACATGAATGACACGTTGCTTCATGAGTGCAGACATACGTACGGCGTTACGTGCATATTCCATGAACATGAGGAAGGTCGCCACGTAAGGAATAAAACCGCCATGCAGTGCTACACCATTGGCAATTGCAGTCATACCGAATTCACGTACACCATAGTACACATAATTACCGGCCGGATTAGTCTGTATACCTTCACAGCCTTTCCATAAGGTCAGATTTGACCCGGCAAGGTCAGCAGAGCCACCTAACAGTTCTGGTAACAACGGACCAAATGCCTGAAGTGTGTTCTGGCTCGCTTTACGTGAAGCGATGGTTTCCTCTTTGCTGTTAACTTCCGCAATAAAGGCATCTGCTTTGGCAACAAATTCTTCAGGCAAGTCACCATTTAGACGGCGTAACAATTCAGCAGCTTCGGTTGGATATTTTGCCTGATACTGGGCAAAAACCTCATTCCATTCAGCTTCAGCCTGTTGACCTTTTACTTTAGCATCCCAAGCTTTATAGACATCTTCAGCAATAATAAAGTCTGTATCGGTCCATGCCATAGTCGTACGGGAGAGTGTGATTTCATCCAGTCCCAACGGAGCGCCATGACAGTCTTCTTTACCCTGTTTATTTGGCGAACCTAATCCGATAATCGTTTTACAGATAACTAAAGTTGGTTTCTGAGTTTCAGCTTTAGCTTCAATCGTTGCCTGACGAATAGCTTCAGTATCATGACCGTCTACACGTAACACCTGCCAGCCATATGCTTCAAAGCGTTTTTGTGTATCATCACTGAACCAGCCTTCAACTTCACCATCAATTGAAATGCCGTTGTCATCGTAATAGGCAATCAGTTTACCCAGACCTAAAGTTCCAGCCAGTGAACAGACTTCATGCGAAATGCCTTCCATCAGACAGCCATCACCTAGGAAACAGTAGGTATAATGGTCAACTACCTTAATATCATCTTTATTGAACTGTGCAGCCAATGTTTTTTCAGCAAGTGCGAAGCCTACTGCATTTGCAATACCCTGACCTAGAGGCCCAGTAGTTGTTTCAACACCTGGTGTATAGCCTAACTCTGGATGGCCCGGAGTTTTTGAATGCAACTGACGGAAGTTTTTTAGATCTTCGATTGAAAGGTCATAACCTGTCAAATGCAGAAGAGCATATTGCAGCATTGAGCCATGACCATTTGAAAGGACAAAGCGGTCACGGTTGGCCCACTGCGGGTTGGTCGGGTTGTGGCTCAAGAAATCACGCCAAACCACTTCAGCGATATCTGCCATCCCCATTGGCGCGCCTGGATGTCCAGAATTTGCTTTTTGCACTGCATCCATGGCGAGTACACGAATTGCATTTGCAATACGGCGTTCATTAAGGGGGGTTGTCATAGGTCAGATTCCAATAAATTCGTCAGAAAAAGAAAATGAATAGAGAATTATGCGATAGTGCATATTGTCTTAAAAAAACGGTTGAGGGTAAAGGGTGAAGACGGCATTTCTTGTTAAGTATTCTGCAAATGCCCTTTTATCATACGTATAAGGCACTAAAAGTCAGATATAAACAGGATATAAAGTACAAACATTCTTGCTTATGAAGAAAAATGCAATATTCATCACTAAATTATATAATGATGAATATTTGCTGTTTTCTTGGAACAGCTGGTGGAAGTTGCAGCTATTTCAGCTTGAAACAAGAGATTTTCATCATTTACAGCTAGTCCAAACGTCTAAGTCGATGTAACATATTCCGTCTTTTGAAATAACTGCGATAGGACTTTCATGCGCGAGTACGCTGTTTTTACTTCGGAATCTGTAAGCGAAGGCCATCCGGATAAAATGGCTGACCAGATCAGTGATGCCATTTTGGATGCAATCTTAAAAGAAGACCCATATGCGCGGGTTGCTTGTGAAACGTTAGTAAAAACGGGTGCAGTTGTACTTGCCGGCGAAATCACAACAACTGCCAACGTTGACGTTGAAGCGATCGTTCGCCAGACCGTCAATGGAATTGGTTATCATCATTCTGATTTAGGTTTTGATGGTTCAACCTGTGCTGTCATTAATATGATTGGCAAGCAGTCTCCTGAAATTGCTCAGGGGGTTGATCGCCAGAAACCTGAAGATCAGGGAGCAGGTGACCAAGGTTTAATGTTTGGTTATGCCAGTCGTGAAACTGACGTGCTGATGCCAGCACCTATTTCTTATGCTCACCGTCTGATGGAACGACAGGCAGAATTACGTCGTTCTGGTGCTCTGCCATGGTTACGTCCAGATGCAAAAAGCCAGGTCACCTTTGCCTATGAAAATGGCCGTCCGGTGCGTTTAGACGCGGTAGTTCTTTCCACCCAGCATGATCCGGAAATTACTCAGGCACAGCTAAAAGAAGCAGTACTTGAAGAAATTATCAAACCGGTGATTCCTGCAGAAATGTTCCATGTAGCAACCAAATTCCACATTAATCCGACCGGTATGTTCGTGATTGGTGGTCCAGTAGGGGACTGTGGTTTAACAGGTCGCAAAATTATTGTTGATACTTATGGCGGTATGGCCCGTCATGGCGGTGGTGCTTTCTCCGGTAAAGATCCTTCAAAGGTTGACCGCTCTGCTGCTTATGCAGGACGTTATGTAGCTAAAAATATTGTGGCTGCAGGTCTTGCTGAAAAGTGCGAAATTCAGGTGTCTTATGCTATTGGTGTTGCAGAGCCAACCTCTATTTCAATCAATACATTTAATACTGCCAAGGTTTCAGAAGAGCTGATCATTCAGCTCGTACGTGAGCACTTTGACCTTCGTCCTTATGGCATTACCCGTATGCTGAATCTGATTCAACCAATGTACAAGCAGACAGCTGCTTATGGTCATTTTGGTCGTGAAGGCTCAGATACTGCATTTACCTGGGAAAAAACAGACAAAGTAGAAGCACTTAAAGCCTCTGCTGGTCTTTAAAATTTACTAAGTTATCAGACAAGAAGCCAATTGATTTGAAATCAATTGGCTTTTTTATAGGTCATGCCCATACAAGCTGTAAAAATTTTGCTTAATTGCCCATCCTTTAGCGCAAAATCTCCTCACCTCTAAAAATTTATGATAACCCTACTGAGGCTTAGGCCAAGTATGAGCTGGTGTCCGGTCATGGTTGAGTACATCTAGCAAGGTTGTTTGTACAGGCACATCCTGATGGTCCTGAAAATATACCTGAACTACTGTAATCGTCATGACTACTGCCAGGCATGCAGTGATACAAAACATCCAGAACCCGAAAGGACTCCGAATGGAGTGAGAGCCGCAAGCAGGGCATTCTTTTTCTGTTGATGAGACCACTTTATTGCAACATGCACAATGATATTGGTACAACATAGGTATCCTCCTATTTTATCGTTTTTGTTATTGTGAGTTTTACACAACTGCTGAGTACAATAGGTATTACAACTATTATCTTATGGTAAAGAAATTGCAATTACAATGCATAAATTCTAGGCAAAATCATTTAAATCGACAGTACGATAGCAGCAACAACGTATGATAAAAATATTCAGTAATTTTACTCTTGATGAGAACTACATTGTTTTAATATTGGCATGATATTTTGTTAAACTGCTATTTTGCCAAAGGAGACCCCAGATATGGTCCAGCTAATCAGTAAAGGTGGCTTTCGTGAACGGGCAAACCGGAGCCAA
The DNA here is from genome assembly GCF_040744925.1 of Acinetobacter sp. FL. NCBI lineage: Bacteria > Pseudomonadati > Pseudomonadota > Gammaproteobacteria > Moraxellales > Moraxellaceae > Acinetobacter > Acinetobacter sp. FL. The sequence continues at coordinate 1,757,701 of NZ_CP160437.1, forward strand.
AAGTATAAAAATTCCGAAAATTCACAGACCGCACTCCGCCCTCGTACCTATAACTGCGTTGCGCCATTAGCAGACGATCAACCTGAATATAAAGATGAAAAACCAGAAAATGATGCAATAAGTGAGATAGAGGATGAAGGTTAAAATACTTTCATTAAAAAACCAGATCATTAGATCCGGTTTATAAATTTATCGATAAATCATTTTTGTTTAACGTCTTTTAATTCTATTTTCTTAGCATCAGGTGTTACTTCACGTGCCTCGCCATCAATAATGGTAGAGTCACGCCCTCCTTTTCCACCCTGTTGGTTCTGCATATCCTGCATCTGTCGCATCATGTCAGCAAATGGATTCTGTCCGCTACCGCCCATATTCTGCATATTACCACCCATCATTCCACCCATCATTTTTTCAAGCATGGCCTGTTGACGTTTAGCCATAATTTTCATGAGTGCATCACGGAAAACTCTCTGTACAGCTGGAATCAAAATCAGCACTGCGAGCACATCTGTAATGAGGCCTGGAACAAGCAGTAAAAACCCGGCCATAATTTTTGGAAGATTATTAGTCAATGACGAATCTGCACTCATTTGCCCCATCTGCATTTGTTGCATCTGTGGCATTACACCGGCAGAGTATTTCCGGATAAGATTCATACCGATAAAAAAGGCAGCAATAAACCAGAAAAATACATACCACATACTGCCAACGAGGTCACCCACTCCGATCCAGACGAGTATTTCCAAGACCAAGACAGCAAAAACAGTAAGAAATAATTTCATGAAAATTAATCTAATCTCAACAAAATAAAGTGTGTAGCCTTCAGGTAATGCATCACCTTCAAGCTTTTTTAATACGCTTATGTAACAATAAGGGCATTATTCCTTTTTTAAAGTCCCAGTATGTCATTAATTATCGGTATTGATCCCGGTTCACGTTTAACAGGTTATGGAATCATTGAAAAAGAAGGAAATAAATTACGCTTTATTGATGCCGGTACTATTCGTACAGAAAGCCAGGATATGCCTGAACGCTTGAAACGTATCTTTGCAGGCATTGAGCGGATTGTGAAATTTCATGGACCAACAGAAGCCGCCGTCGAACAAGTATTCATGGCACAAAATCCGGACTCTGCTCTGAAACTCGGTCAAGCACGAGGTGCCGCTATTGCAGCTTTGGTTAATCTTGACTTACAAGTTGCAGAATATACGGCTAGACAGATCAAACAGTCTGTTGTCGGTTATGGTGCTGCGGACAAGGAACAGGTACAAATGATGGTAATGAAACTATTAAACCTCTCAATTCGCCCACAAGCGGATGCTGCGGATGCCTTAGCTGCCGCCATTTGTCATGCACATGCTTCTGGTAGCATGAGCAAACTTGCTGTATTAAATGTGCTGGGTGGTATGGCTCGTGGCCGGAGCCGTAATAGTAGTCGACGCCGTTAAAATGATTTCTACTGGATAAGACATGAACCATTTAGAGTTACTCTTATACATCAGTAGTGTCGTCCTGATGATTATTATCCCCGGCCCGGTACTGTTATTGGTGGTTGGTACAGGCCTACAGGCCGGCTATCAAAAAGCTTTTAAAACTATTTTAGGAACTAATGCAGCTTCACTAGTACTGATTTTTATTTCAGCACTTATTCTGAAAGGTTTTCTTTCACTAAATGCTTCTTTTCTGGATATTTTGAAATGTCTAGGCAGTCTTTATATTTTATATTTAGGCTGGCAACTAATCCAAGACAGCAAACAGAAACATCAGGCTGAAATCCAGATGTTGAACCCCAAATTCGGCGGATTTACTAAGGGTTTTCTGGTAGGTATTTCGAATCCTAAGGATATTCTGTTCTTTAGTGCATTTTTTCCACAGTTTATTCAGGTAATGCCAGAAATAAACCAGAGTCTATTTCTATTAACTCTGGTCTGGATAATTCTGGATTTTATGACCTTGAGCCTAGCCTATTTGCTATTTAAGCGAGTTAGCCGTTCTTTTGCATATCAGAGAATTCTACTGATATGTGGTATTTTACTGTTTACCATTGCAATATATGGCTTGTATAGCGGTCTAGGCAGTCTGCTCTAACGGTTTACCACCTGATAAATTGTCTGAGGCATATGCTGGGCCTGTAAGCCACGTTCACCACTTTGTGCCAGCATATCACCCGCTTGGGCATGCAGGCTGATAATCTCATGTAAATGAATATTGTCATGGAACTGTGCTTTTAGTGCGGCTATCATACCGGATAAAACATCTCCCATGCCGCCTGTTCCCATACCCGGATTACCTTCAGTGCAGATCCACAATTGCTGGCTTAATATGAGGCTGCCTGCACCTTTGAGTACCCATTGGCCGTGATATTTCTGCATCAACTGATGAATAGCCGCTATTCGGTCCGCTTCAACCTCACTGACTTTTACACCCAGCAATTTTGCTGCCTCACCCGGGTGGGGCGTCGCATAAAAATGAGTATCTAATTTGGCATTAGCTGCGGCTAAAAACCAGAGCGCATCAGCATCAAGTACCACTTCTAGCTGTTTAGCCTGTTTTAGTTCAGGAAACCATTGCTGAAACTGCTGACCTGCCCAGTTATCACGTCCTAATCCCATACCGAAGCAAACTGCATCGACTTGATTCAATATTTCACAAATAGAGTCTTTATTTAAGTCATGAATATCTTTAAGCATGATATTGGGAGAACGGGCCAGAATGGGACTATGATGTTTACTGTCACATACCACAGTAACCTTTCCGGCACCCGCAGCAAAAGCAGCTTCGGCTGCCATAATCACAGCTCCTCCCATATCGGCATGTCCGCCCACCACCAGCACATGGCCATAACTGCCTTTATGCCCTGAGGCTTGACGTTTTGGCAGTTGAATCTGCTTTGGACACAGGCTTGCTATTGGTTCCAGTTCATCATCTACAGGGATAAGAGATAAAAGTTGAACCTGACCAGAAAACTCTTTGCCCTGCCCGGTATATAAGCCGGCTTTTAAAGCCAATAGTGTACAGGTATGATCCGCTTTGACGGCACAAGGTAAGGGTTTTCCTGTATTTGCCTGTAAACCACTAGGCATATCAATTGAAATTTTCAGACCTGTTTTCTGGTTAAGACTATAGATAACCTTTTGCCAATCCTCATCCAGAATACGATTTAGCCCAATTCCAAATAAAGCATCAATATGACAGTTAAAATATTCTGGAACATCGAAACTGTTATGAATTTTTATATGCTGCCTCTGTGCATATTGGATTGCCGAATGTAAATCTGCCGACTCTCCTGGCACAGCCGCGAAAATTTCAACATCATAGCCTGCGCTCGCCAGATAAGCTGCCACCAGATAGCCATCCCCGGCATTGTTGCCTTGTCCGCACCAGACTGCAATACGCGGAGCAAGCTTTTTATACTGAAGGCACTGAATAATATACTGGGTCATTTGCCAGGCTGCTTGCTGCATCAGTCCAAAAGAAGAGTTTTTCTGGCTAAACCAGCGTCGTTCCCATGCTTGAATTGCCTGGCTATGATACACTTGTTTCAGCATTATTTTTTCCTTCCTATCCGGTTTATGTCCGAATCTTTACCTTCCCGAAAAATTGATCTGGCACAGCTGGATGCCGAGGCACTCAAGCAATGGATCAAGTCTCAGGCACTTGATCTGGGCTTTGCTGACTGCGTGGTCGCCAAGCCCGATACCCAGGCAGAAATGGCCCGTTTTCAGGAGTATCTGGATCGAGGCTATCATGCCGATATGGATTACTTAAAGGAAAATTTAGAAAAACGTGCTGATCCCACCCTGCTGGTACCCGGAACTAAAAGTATTATCTGTGTTCGCATGAACTATCTGGTAGAAACACCCAAACCGCGCTACGTACCCTATGAACCCAACTCGGCCATTATTGCCCGTTATGCTCGTGGCCGTGATTATCATAAAATCATGCGTGGACGACTTAAAACGTTAGCCAGCCGTATTCGCGACAAGGTCGGAAACTTTGAATCACGTCCTTTTGCAGACTCGGCGCCTATTTTTGAGAAATCGCTGGCAGAAAGTGCCGGGATGGGCTGGACGGGTAAACATACCCTATTAATTCATAAAAAATCCGGCTCTTTCTTTGTACTTGGGGAGCTTTTTACTTCGCTAGACCTGCCTTTTGATGAACCGGCAACTGCGCATTGTGGTTCCTGCTCGGCCTGTATTGATATCTGCCCGACCCAAGCTATTGTTGAACCGTATATGCTGGATGCACGTAAATGTATTGCTTATTTAACTATTGAGTATAAAGGTATTATTCCTCAAGAATTACGCCATGGTATTGGTAATCGGGTTTTTGGTTGCGATGACTGCCAGCTAATCTGTCCCTGGAATAGTTTTGCAAAAAAAGCCAACATAGAAGATTTTAATCCACGTAATGGTTTAGATAATATCAGCCTGCTGGAGCTATGGCAGTGGGATGAAGAAATTTTTCTTAAAAATACGGAAGGTAGCCCCTTAAGACGGACCGGCTACCAGAGCTTTAAGCGTAATATTGCAATCGGGCTGGGAAATGCGCTTTATACAACTGAAATTATAGCGCAGCTTGAACAGGCCAGATCAAAACATGATGAAATTGTAAACCATCACATTGACTGGGCAATTGAACAACAGATCAGCAAATCATAAGCTTTTAATTTTACGTCTCCTAACAGTTTCCCACATAAGCCCTACATTTCCATACTCTCGTTTATGGCATAAAAAAGATACCAAATGATTTTTGTGAAGAGGAATTTATCATGCATCAGCAAAATAAAGACCAGAATCAACATCAGCAGCCCCAAAACCAGCAACAGCAAGGCACCCCACAACCACCACAAAATACACATCATGAAGAAGACGACCGCGCGCTGAATAAACAGCATCGGGCGGATCTGCAAAATCAAAATATTCATGGAAATCACCGTGAATAATTAAAATTAATATGGTAAAAACATTTAAATGAACAAAGTCCATGCGCTGGACTTTGTTTTTTTATATTCCGTCATATTTTGCTAATGAAGCTGGCATCGGTTTTGCTTAATATGCACAGTAATGAACTATATAAATGACTAGGGACAGACATATGAGCAGCACCCGTCCGGTACGTAATGATTGGTCTCGAGAAGAAATTGAGGCTTTGTATCAGCAGCCTTTCTTGGATCTGATTTTTGAAGCCCAGCGAATTCACCGCGAGAATTTTCAGCCGAATACTATACAAGTTAGCACGCTTCTTTCGATCAAAACCGGTAAGTGTCCGGAAGACTGTAAATATTGCTCACAGTCAGCGCATTATGATTCCAATCTTGAGGCAGAAAAACGTATTGCTGTAGAAAAAGTAATTCGTGAAGCCAAAGAAGCTTTAGAGTCTGGTTCTTCTCGTTTTTGTATGGGTGCTGCATGGCGTAATCCGAATGAACGTGATATGCCTTATGTACTGGAAATGGTTCGTGAAGTTAAGGCTCTTGGCCTTGAAACATGTATGACTTTAGGTATGCTGAATCAGTCTCAGGCAGAACGCTTAAAAGATGCAGGACTGGATTATTATAATCATAACCTCGATACATCCCGTGAATACTATTCTCATATCATCAGTACCCGTACTTTCGATGACCGTTTAGATACCCTTGACCATGTACGCCAGGCAGGAATGAAGGTATGTAGCGGAGGTATTGTCGGGTTAGGCGAAAGCAAGCAGGACCGTATTGGCTTACTACATGAACTGGCCACTCTTCCAGTTCATCCTGAATCAGTACCAATCAATATGCTGGTACCGATTGAAGGTACGCCTCTTGCTGATGTTGAAAAACTGGATGTCACCGAATGGATCAGAACTATTGCGGTTGCCCGCATTATCATGCCACAAAGTTATATCCGTCTTTCTGCCGGGCGTGAATCACTTTCCGATTCAGATCAGGCTTTGGCCTTTATGGCGGGTGCCAACTCCTTATTCTCTGGAGAAAAACTTTTAACGACACCAAATGCAGGTGAAGGCAAAGACCGTATCCTCTTTAATAAACTGGGGTTAAGTGCCGAGAAAGCCAAGCCAACAGTTGCTGAACTCAGTATAGATGCCATGTCAGCTTAAATAGATATATAAATTTAAAAAGCCCCAAACTGGGGCTTTTTTATATCTCTGCTTTCTAGGAAGACGTCAGTAAAACACCATAACTTGCATTAAGATAATTACCTTTACGAATCACATCACTACCTGCAGCATGATTCACTATTAACTCACCAGTCTGCACATCATAAGAAAAACTGTCGAAACTGTCCTGATGCTGACATAGCCAACAAAGCGTATCTGCAAGATTATCATCTACAATATAAGTTGCAGCTTTAAAATCCTTAGTCATGCTATTTCCTATCGCCTTTCAAATTTTAAAATTTTTGAATGAATTCAAGATAATTATAAAAAAGACTGCTGTCCGAAAACAGCAGCCTTTATAAAATTCTTCAGGTTTTATAATAAAAATCGAATTAGATTTGATTGAAACATACCAGGTTCATGGGTATCTTAAACCAATAAATATACATCTAGTTCCTATGATCTCCGCATTTACGACACTCTTTTACCTCATTAAATTCTGAGAACTGCTCATATTCATAGGCATGCATACAGAAGAGTTTTCTTAACAACTGAAACATAGTTTTGCTCCTTGTTACTATAGTTATGGTTTCTTCCTGAAACGGTATCGAAAGTTTGTTGTGTACTTTCAATTTATTTATTAACATGAATTAAACAAAAATCCAATATTATTTTTTAATTCACTATAAATAAATAAGCAATTGTTTTCATTTTGTTTTTGAAAAAACCAAAATCTAAATACTTAATTATTAAACAGTTTAAAATTACTTACTAAGCTTAACTTCTTAAAGAAATTTTTTATGGCAAGCTAATACTTTTCTTATCACCGCATTTATTTGCTTCGTCATTTTAATCTCCTAAATTTGATGAATAAAACAGCATCTCTCCAGTTTTTTTTGAGAAATGCTTGTGTTTACTTGAGAATTTAGCTAGTATTGCTATCGCAAAAATGCTTTAGATATAAGCATTTATAGGGCCTATAGCTCAGTTGGTTAGAGCAGCGGACTCATAATCCGTTGGTCCCGTGTTCAAGTCACGGTGGGCCCACCATATATTAAACCTCATAATTCGTGAATTATGAGGTTTTTTTATTAATGTTGACTTATATAACTTTATAAATTCCACTAATTTATTTTTTAATAAATTAATACTTTTAGTAGTAAATCTTTTAAAGTTTTTATATGACCAATTAAAGCAAAATTTATTTATAAACCAACTCATATTTTAATTTTGAATCTCATTAGCCTGTTATTCTTAAAAACCAAGATTATTCTAATCATTTAAAATCATTAAATTGGTTTATTTTAAAATACAGTCTGTTTTTAAGTTATCACTCAATATTTGATTTATTATTTAACTAAAAGGTCTTTTGATTATTTTTTTTCATATTCCACATAGATGTGCTTGGCTTGATCATACATAAATAGACTTTTGTAAGACTTCTTTGGCTGATCTTGGTCAATATAAGTCACTTCAACAGGATAATAAGTGTTCTGGTTATTAACCACTCTTAATGTTGATGTAACAATGGATGCAAACTCAGGACGATCTGCATAGTAACTTGATGTATCGTTACCCGCCGAGCCTATTTCAAGAACTTGAACTCTCCCGACATCAGGCAACAAGACCGCATACCAAGTCGAAATTTCTTGCCCCCCTGCACCTGTAAAAGTTGCAAGCGTATAACTTCCTATCATGTTCTTGCCAAACGGTCTTAAATTTTTCTGTAAGTCATGTTTAAAACTAACATACAAATGCCCACCGGCTGTAGGGATATCTTTCTGATTTAAAGCTGAATTGACTAACTGGAAATGGTTGTCCTGTTTTTTAAATATAAATAAATCTACTGTACTTGAGCAGGCTCGGCAGTCCTGAATGTATCCATTATTGATTTTTACTTTTTCAATAATAACCAGGTAACGAGTTTCACCTTGTGGATTTTTATATTCAATACTAGGATGAAAAAAACCCAATATATTTGGTTCAAGCTGTTGATAAGGGTAAGATTTAAAATAATCATTGAGTACGGGTGTCACATGCGCCAGAGGCTCATTGAGTATTTTAGGGTAAACCATTTGCACAATTGTATTTACAGACAGTGTTCCAGAAGAAGTCTTTAGAGTAGTGGTCGGTTTAGCAGTATCGATATAAGGTAAAACTGTTTGGCATCCAATGATCAACCCTGTATTTACACAGATAATTGCAGACAATAAATATTGTTTTTTCATTATATATTCCATCGTTGTTCTACAGGAATTAATAAAATTATAGGTGAGTTAAATTTTATCAATAAACAAAGAACCTTATAATATATTAAAATCCTTGTTATCCTTTAATACAAAGTTAAATATAATTTTTTAATAGCTTACTTAAATGTATTGCGCTATCAGTTTTATTATAATATTACACACAACCTATTGAAATATTATATTAAAAATAATTATATATTTTTAATATAATTTTTGATCTAGCTTAGTATTACAGTAATCACATCTTATAAAATAAACACTTAATTGTTCTAAATTTAAGCGATTTTTGCTCATAAAACTTAACTATCTAGAGCTATACACCTATAAAATAATAGATCTAAATACTCCTCAGTTGAAAAAAGGGTGTCATGATTATGGCTAAGCGTAAGCAAAACAGTGAGTTTTTTCAGGTTCGAAGAATTGGAAAACAATGGTGGGTTTGTCAGATTGATAAATTATCTTCAACACCAACTGTCCTTGTCAAAAAGGTTGAAAACTTAGCTACACAAAGTCAGGCAAATTGTATTGCTGATGATTATGATGAGCAATATCGGGTAGATCTCTATATTAAGGAAAAATGGCTGGCTACAAAGAACTGTTAGGCTCTTGATCTTTATATAAAGATAAAACAGGAAGATAACCGCTGTAACAGAGCATTTCCCAAAGTGCTTTGTTTAAAACAAGGTTAATTATTTGCGATGATGAGCTTCCAGGTAGATTTCAATCGCACTCCAGACACAGATCAGAATAAAAATAGCCAAACCAACGCCGATAAGCGTTAAAAACATAATCGCTTCCCCTTACAGTACTAAACAGTTTAGGCCCACCTGTTAGACTAAAGTCGTATACAGCCTGTTAATTTATAATTTTTTCTAAACAAATTACAAGTAATTTTATAATTTTAATTTAATTAATATAATTTTTTATGAGTTTAGCCTCTAAATTTTGGTTGTTTTAATGAGCCTAAAGCTCAGCTATTTTCTATGAATGTGCTCGCAAGACTAAGAGCTTAAAGTTGAAGCTGCAGTTTAATTAATTTGTTTTATCTAAATCTTCTTGTTAGAGCATCAGCTTCTAAAGATTTTTCGGAAACTTCGCTTAAAAGCTGGCAGTGGCCTGTTTTCAACAAATCAGTGGCTATGCTAACATTTCAACCCGAAATTTTAGTTTATAAAACTGGAGCATAATTCGCATGGCGGGTCATTCCAAGTGGGCCAATATTAAGCATCGCAAAGCAAAACAAGATGCAAGTCGCGGTAAAGTATTTACCAAATACATTCGAGAAATTGTAACGGCTGCTAAACTCGGCGGCCCGGACGCGGCCAGTAACCCACGTCTTCGTGCTGTAGTCGAAAAAGCGCTTTCAGTAAATATGACGCGTGATACAATTAACCGGGCCATTCAACGTGGTGCTGGTGGTGAAGATAATGATGATTTAAAAGAAATCACTTATGAGGGTTATGGCACAGGTGGTGTAGCTGTACTGGTAGAAACCATGACAGATAACCTAAACCGCACTGTTCCTGATGTTCGTCATTGCTTTAGTAAAACTAATGGTAATCTTGGAACTTCAGGTTCTGTGGCTTACTTGTTTACCAAACGTGGTGAAATCTCTTTTGATGATCTGTCACTTGAAGAAAAAATCTTGGAGGTTGCTCTAGAAGCTGGTGCGGAAGATATTGAAATTTCTGAAGATGAGATTTTAGTTATTACCACACCAGAGAACTTCGGTGACGTTCAGGATGCACTTAGTGCGGCCGGCTTGAAGTCAGACAATGCTGAGGTTGTAATGAGTCCTTCTACCAAAGCAGAAATTACCGATATTGATCAAGCTAAACAAATCATGAAAATGATTGATATGCTAGAAGACTTAGATGATGTACAAAATGTTTATACCAACGTTGAGTTTTCAGATGAAGTACTGGCTCAGCTTGATGCCTGATTAAATATTATTAAAAAGCGCCAGAACTGGCGCTTTTTTATTTTTAAGCTTTATACTTGCTCTGGAACTTTATTTAGCAAGTTATAACAATTAAACACTTTATATTCTTTAATTACAAAGCTTGAATGCAACGCTACAACATGCTCGATTTTCCCCATCCGTTTAAGCAGAAAATCGCTATAATTTTCCATATCGGTAGCAACAACTTCAAGAATAAAATCGGCAGACTGGCCGGTAACCAAAAATGCATTAATAACTTCAGGAAGCTCTTCGACTTCTTGCAGAAATTTTTCAAAGGTATCACTGTCATGTTTACTCAGGGATACTTGTAGCAAGACATGCAACTTAAAACCTAGTTTTTGAAAATTGATATCACGCTTGAGATTAGTCATCACCTGATTTTCAATAAGCTGTTTGATACGGCGGTGCACCGAGCTTACAGAAAGATTAATTCGCTCAGAGAGTTCATTTAAATTCAGGTCTTCGTGTGTCAATATTTCAAGAATTTGCTTGTCGAAACGGTCCAGTCCCATTCTGAGCTCCAGTCATACCGTATATTGAATCATGCTGTGGTACTTATGGTCAGATTTATTTTTATGATCAAATAAATTTTTAGGGTCAAGGGAAAACATGATACTGTTTCCTTCTAGTAGCTATACGTGGATAACCTATAGCCTGTTTTATAAACTTGTGGTTTATATAACTGAAGTCGAATTAAGACCTTGTGAGTTTAGTCAGTGCCCATCTCCCAATAAGCTGACCCTCTTTTCGATCCCTATCACACCCTGACTATTAATTTAACAGCGGCTGAGTCGAATTATTTCCCTTTAATCATTTAATTTCAATATTTTTAGAAAAAATTTCTCACTTTAAAGTCTATTCTTTAAAAACTTTACCAAATTAATGGCTTTTAAGTTTTTATATTCTCATTATTTTGTGTTTTTACAATATTTTTTATCCCTAAAAAATTGGAAAGCCTTGCGATAACAAGGCTTATATTACTTATATACCCAGCTACATTCCACGCCAGTCTACTCGGGCATTACGTTCTGTCTCATAAATACGCTGAATATATTGACCTAAAGGTAAATCAAGTAAATAAGACTGATAATTCATGAAGTCTTCCGTTCTGTTCTCTTCATGCTCATTTTCCCAAGGTGTTCCGCCAAGCTCAAGCAAAGGCGCCAGCATGGAACATACTGCGATATCGGCAAGACCTAAGCGGTCACCAACAAAGTAACGTCCTCCATTTTTGATCAATGCGCTATTTAGCTGTTCTATCAGCTCAGTCATTCTGGCTTTAGATTCAGTTACTTTTTCAGATTCGAGCTGGTATCCCTTGGTTACAAGCGTTTTGATTAAAGGTTTTGAAAATTTCTCAAACTGACGCATATACCCCTGTTCACCGAGCATGATTTCTAAAGGCTCATCGCCCTGTGATAGTGCTTGGGCCAGCCCCCAGCGACGGACATGCTCTCCGAGCTCAGAAGCAACATTATTGATCTGCAATGCCTGCTCTCGCAGCTCCGGGTCACGTCGCAGTAAACTGTGTTCAGGATAGGTCTCATCCAGATATAGGGCAATTTCTGTAGAGTCAGCAATCCAGTAGCTGTCATCTTTCAAAACAGGCAAGCTGTTCTGTCCGGTTTTCAATTGGGTAAAGGCCCGGTGAAAGCCTGGAATCAAATTATGCGCAACATAATCTAACTCTTTATGGTCGAGTAACCAGCGAGCTTTCTCACAAAAATGAGATAAAGGAAACTGGTATAAAGTACGCATAAAAACTCCGGATTATTTTTGTATTTTAACTGACTTTTAAATTAAGACCTGAATATCATTCTACTTTAAAACTGATGGTTCTAAAAATTCTGACCACCTGTTCAGATTTACTTCTTTTCTTATAGCCTTATCCCATCTGTTTTTATAGTTTTTTTTACCATAATTATGCCAATTACATATATAAGATAAATTTCAACCAGCTAAAAACTATATAATTTTAATTAACTTACTGATTTATATAAATCTGCTTTATCTGATTTTTTATAAATTTCAGCAGTTTTTTTCTTATAAGCTTTTAATGATAAGTTTCGCATAATAGCTGGTTTAAGTTTGCCAGATAATTCCTTTAAGTTCTGAGTCATCTTAGGAAGGTATAAAGATGACTCATATTACTCAAACTCCCGCTTATATTATAGAAAATGATCAGCAGGCCCTGAATGCAGCTTATCAGGTAGCTGATTTTGCCTTGAATACAAGAAATGAACGGGATCAATGCCGGATCTTGCCAATAGAAGAAATTGAACAGTTTAGTTTCAAAGGATTAGGTGGCATCCGTATTCCTAAAGCTTTTGGAGGCGCATTCGTTTCAAACAAAACACTTGCTCAGGTGTTCAGAATTTTATCTAAAGCCGATGCCAATGTCGGTCAAATCCCGCAAAACCAGATTGCCCTGCTCAACATGATTAATATGATGGGAAACGAGCAACAAAAAAATTTTATTTTCTCTGAAATTCTGCATGGCAAGCGTCTGGCTAATGGTGGCCCAGAGCGCCACACCAAAGACAGTAAAACACTAGAGACCACGCTTAGCGTTAAAGATGGCCAATATATTCTTAATGGTGAAAAGTTCTACTCGACTGGCAGCAGTTTTGCACACTGGCTTGCTATTAAAGCAGTTCATCCTGAAGGCCATGTCGTATTGGTAATTATTGACGCACAGGAAAAAGGTGTAGAAGTCATCAATGACTGGTACGGTTTCGGGCAGCGCACCACAGCTAGCGGCACAGTCCGTCTGAACCAGGTCAGAGTAAATCCTGATCTCATTTTTGATGAAAGAAAACTTTATGAAAAACCTAATTATCGCGGTGCTTATTCGCAGCTACTCCAGGTGGCTATAGATGTTGGTATTGCAGAGGCTGCATTTGCAGAAACTTTAACTGCTGTTCATAAAGCACGCCCTATTATTGACGCACAAGTAGAAAAAGCCAGCTCCGAACATTACACACTACAGGAAGTTGGTAAATTAAATATCTTGCTTGATGCATCTATTTTGCTACTGGATGAAGCAGCTGAATATCTCGATGAACTTGACCAGCATAAGACAGTTACAGCGGAGCAGGCAGCACAAGCTTCTATAAGGGTTGCAGAAGCCAAAGTTTATGCCAATGACGCTGCCCTACAGATCTCAGAAAAATTGCTCGAACTTGGCGGCAGTCGTTCCTGTCTATCCCAGCATCATCTGGACCAGTACTGGCGGAATGCCAGAGTTCATACCTTGCATGACCCAGTACGCTGGAAGTTACATGCCATTGGTAACTATTACCTCAACCAGGCTTTTCCTGCTCGTCATGCCTGGATTTAAGGAAATATCTTATGACCTCATATCAAAATTTTCATCTTAAAGAAGTTTTAGAAAATCAGACACATATTATCCAAAGTGATGAAGAAGCTTTGGCTATTGCACAGGATTTAAGTCAAAAGTTTAAAGCCGAGGCAGTTCAACGGGACCAAAACCGTATTTTGCCTTTTGAAGAGATAGAAGCCTACAGCCAGTCAGGCTTATGGGCGATTACCGTTCCCAAGCAATATGGGGGTGCAGAAGTTTCAAGTCTGACCGTAGCTAGAGTCATTGCCCTGTTTAGTGGAGTGGACGGTTCAATTGGACAGATTCCTCAAAATCATTTCTATGCACTGGAAGTCCTGCGTAATACAGGTACAGAACAGCAGAAACAGAAGTTTTAAAAGGAGCCCGTTTCGGTAATGCACTGGCAGAATTCAAAACCAGATCTGCCGCTCATAAGCATACACAATTGATTGCTACGGGAAATAACTACGTAATTCAGGGGGAAAAATTTTATTGTACCGGAAGCCTTTTCGCACACCGTATTCCTACGCTAGTTACAGATGCAGAAGGTCGGGAATTTTTAGCTTTTGTAAAGCGTAATAGCCAAGGCCTTGAAATCGTGGATGACTGGAGTGGCTTTGGGCAGCGTATAACAGGAAGTGGTACGGTAAAATTTAATCACGTCGCTGTTGAGCAAGAGGATCTGATTGCCTTTGATACAGCATTCACTCAGCCCACCTTAGTCGGGCCATTTGCCCAGATTATGCATGCTGCAATTGAAGTAGGAATTGCCCGCGCTGCTTTTGAAGAAACATTGCAGCAGGTAAAACAGGCGCGCCCCTGGATTGACTCAGGACTAGATCGTGCTACTCAAGACCCCTTGACTCTGCTAGAACTCGGCCGTGTGGCTGCTGATGTACGTGCCAGTGAGGTTCTCCTCAAACAGGCTGCTCAGGCTCTTGAGGTAGCCCGTCCATTACCTACTGTGGAAAATATAGCACAGGCTTCAATTGAGGTAGCTAAGGTTCGTGCACATAGTACAGAAACTGCATTAAAAGCATCCAGCAAACTGATTGAACTGGCAGGTAGCCGGGGTAGCCAGTTAAAAAACGGACTAGACCGTTTCTGGCGTAATGCACGTGTCCATACTTTACATGATGCAGCGCGCTGGAAATATTACTTTATTGGACAATATGTATTGAATGGAGTTCTACCTCCACGCAGGGGGACATTGTAATGGCAAAGCAATTACCTAAACAGATTTTACTTAATGCTTTTGACATGAATTCAGCAGGACATATTAACCATGGGTTATGGACACATCCACGAGATCAATCACATCGTTTTAATGAACTGAACTACTGGACAGATTTGGCGAAAACTTTAGAGCAAGGATTATTTGACGGGTTATTTCTTGCAGATATTACTGGTGTATATGACGTCTATCAAAACGGTATTGAGCTGACCTTAAAAGAATCAATCCAGCTTCCCAGCCATGACCCCTCTACTCTGGTTTCAGCAATGGCCGCAGTTACCCAGAATCTGGGCTTCGGTATTACAGTAAATCTGAGCTATGAAACGCCGTATCAGTTTGCACGGCGTTTTGCCAGTCTAGACCATTTAACCCATGGCCGGATTGCCTGGAATATTGTGACAGGTTATTTAGATAGTGCTGAAAGATTAATCGGACAGAAAGGCTTGAAGCAACATGATTTACGTTATGCACAGGCTGAGGAGTTTCTAGAGCTTTGCTATAAATTCTGGGAAGGCTCTTGGGAAAATGATGCAGTTGTAAAGGATCGGCAGAACCGAATATTTACTGAACCGGCGAAAGTGCATTCAATCCGGCATCAGGGCCAATTTTACCAGAGTGAAGGAGTATTTCAGGTTTCACCTTCTCCCCAGCGCACCCCGGTCCTTTTTCAGGCAGGTGCTTCGCCACGTGGTCTTACCTTTGCAACTCAACATGCTGAGGCCATATTTATTGGAGGCGATAAACCGGAAAAAATTAAACAGCAGGTCGAGAAAATTCGAACACTTGCCACTGCACAGGGTCGTGAAGCAGAAGCTATTAAAATTTTTATTGGCATTACTGTGGTTAGCGCTGAAACTGATGCGCTTGCACAGGAAAAACTGGCAGAGTATTGCCACTATGCGAGTCCTGAAGCAGGCCTTGCCCACTATTCCAGTTCTGTCGGCATTGATCTGTCCCAGTTTACAGAACAAGAAACTATTCCCTATCAGCAAACTAACAGTATTGCTTCAGTCAACAATAAATTTAAAGAACAGAAAATTACAGTGGCAGATCTGAAAGACCAACATGTGCTGGGAGGACGTTACCCCCTCATTGTGGGTAGTGGAGCAACTGTAGCGGAACAATTAATTCATTTAATTGATGAAACAGGAATTGATGGTTTTAACCTGACCCGTACGGTTGCCCCGGAATCCCATCAGGACTTTATCCGGTGGGTTATTCCGGAGCTGCAACAGCGCGGTCGCTACAAAACAGCTTATAGCGAAGGTACATTGCGACATAAGTTATTTCAGCAAGGTAACCTGCTTTCTGCACAACATCCGGTGCAACAGTTCCGATGTCTAACCCCGGCCTCTCCCGCCGAAATCCGTCCTATTCAAAAACAGCTTGCATAAAACATTTTAAAAATTTTTAGAGGTGCATGATGGCACAAACAGCAAAAACGAAATTCACTATTTTAGGGGCAGTATTGACCATAGTTATCTTAGGTCTTACTGGCTGGACGTTACAGAAAAAAACAGGTTCAGATGAACTGGTCATCGGGATTAGCCCATCGTTTGCAAAACCGTTACAAGTTGCAGCAGAAGAAGCCAGAAAAGAAGGACTTCATATTAAGCTTGTTGAATTCTCTGACTGGAACACGCCCAATATTACGCTAAATCACGGAGATATTGATGCCAATTTTTTTCAGCATCAGCCATTTTTGGATAATGCCATAAAAGAAACCGGTTTTAAGCTCAAAGCTTTTGCAGCTGGAGCAGCATCTCATGTAGGCCTGTATTCAAAAAAGTATAAAAGCTTTGATGAGTTACCACAAAATGCCAGAGTTGCTATACCAAATGATCCGGTAAATCAGGGTCGTGCTCTCCTGCTCTTGCAGCAAGCCAAACTCATTAGCTTAAAAGATGTAAACAATCATCTGTCCAGTTTACAGGATATTGCTGCAAACCCTAAAAATCTGCAGTTTATCGAAGTTGAAGGACCACAGACCGCACGTGCAATTGATGATGTTGATTTGGCTTTTGGCTATCCTCATTATTTACGTCTGGCAAAAACTGCTGATCCGGAAAGTGCACTGTTATTCGACAAAAATACCAACAAACGCTATGCCATCTTATTTGTAGTCCGTGATGATTACAAAGATAAAGACGATCAATTGAAAAAATTCGTGACTATTTACCAGAACTCCCCAAGAGTGCAAGCCGCTTTAGATGAGGATTTTGGGAAAAAACTCTGGTTCCCTGGCTGGAAGTAAGGAACAGATGATGACCTTATTAAAATCAGATTCTTATAAGTTCTGGCTAATTGGCCTGACAACCCTCTTAGTTATACTCGGTTTGGCTGCTTACCGTTTTAACAGTAATACTCTGCAGAAAGACACTTTAACAATCGGCATCAGCCCACCCTATGCCGATCTGCTACAAAGTGTGGCAGATGATATGAAAGCACAAGGTATTCAGGTCAAGCTGGTTGAGTTTTCAGACTGGCATGCACCCAATGTAGCTGTTCAGAACGGTGATATTGATGCCAATTTTTTTCAGCAAAGTGTTTATCTGAAAAATGCAATTCGTGAAACCCGGTTTAACCTGCATGCATTTGCACCAGGTACTGGAAGCCATGTGGGCTTATATTCAAAAAAGTATCAATCACTAGAGCAACTTCCTGTTCATGCTCGCGTAGTCATACCCAATGATCCGGTCAACTCGGCGCGTGCTTTAATTCTGCTTGCCCGGGCCGGCCTGATTGAAGTTAAAGATATTCAGAATGAATTAACTACACTTCAGGACATTATACGCAATCCTAAACAGTTACAGTTTATTGAGGTGGAAGGTCCACAAACAGCCCATGCCATAGATGAAGCAGATCTTATTTTTGGTTTTCCGCATTATCTGAAAATGGCAAAAGCAGCTAACCCGAAGGATGCTTTATTTTTAGATCCGATAGACAAGAAATACGCCATCTTGTTCGTGACCCGAACAGATTATCAAGATAAAGACCAGAAACTTGCCAGATTTGTACAAGCCTTTCAAACCTCAGAAAAGGTCAAAACGATACTGGATCAGGACTTTGGTCAAGGCATGTGGTTTCAGGGTTGGAAATAAGGAGAAGAATAATGGTGAGTTTTGGTTCTCATACTGAATTTACGGTTTCCCATATCAAGATCAGAAACCTCAACAAATACTACCAAGTACAAGGCAAATCTGTACATGCACTCAAAAATGTCAGTCTGGATATTCCTGAAGGTAAAATTTTCGGCATTATTGGAAAAAGCGGTGCCGGAAAATCCTCTTTGCTACGTACATTAAATGGTCTGGAACAGCCCAGTAATGGCAGTATTCATATTCACCAACAGAACTTGGCCAGTCTGGATCATGCGGAACTCATTCGGCTGCGTCAACGTATCGGAATGATTTTCCAGCACTTTAACCTGATGTCAGCTAAAACAGTGTGGGAAAATGTTGCCCTGCCTCTTAAAATATCAGGACATAAAAAAGCCGAGATTGAACTGCGTGTTAATGAGGCACTGGAACTGGTCGGTTTAAGCAGTAAAGCAGAAAACTATCCTTCACAACTTTCAGGTGGGCAGAAACAACGCGTCGGTATTGCACGTGCTCTGGTACACTGCCCTGAAATTTTATTATGTGATGAAGCAACCTCAGCTCTAGACCCGGAAAGTACCTCGGTCATTTTATCGTTACTCAAAAGAATCAATCAGCAAATGGGAATCACAATTGTCCTGATTACCCATGAAATGCAGGTTATCCGGGAAATTTGTGATCAGGTAGTTGTTATTGATCAAGGTGAAATTGTCGAGTCTGGTCAGGTATGGAGTGTTTTTTCAAAACCTGAACAGCCAATTACTCAAGAATTATTAACTCTAGAACAACTGGATTTACCATTTGCAGTGAATTCGAAGGTAACTACAGAGACTACACATACTATTTTAAAACTTTGTTATGAGTCTGCCATACACCACACACCAGATTTAAAAGCCATTCTTGAGCAGTTAAATGGTCCAGTTCACTTATATCAGGGCCATGTTGATACGATCCAGCAGCATCTGATCGGTTCACTGATTGTCGCTATACCCGACGTACAGTTAAATCTGAAGCATTTGAAAGAAGCGCTAAAACAATATATTGCCCACATTGAGGTACTTGGCTATGCACGACCAGCTCATTAACCTGCTTTTGACCGGCACTATCGATACATTAATTATGGTAGGCATATCTGCTCTTGCAGCTTTTTTAATTGGTTTACCGATTGCAATTATCCTGGTCAATACCAGTGAACATGGTATTTATCCATCACGGATGATTAATCAGCCCTTGGGATGGGTCATTAATATTACACGCTCTGTCCCTTTTTTAATCTTGATGGTAGCTCTGATCCCACTCACACGTCTTATTGTGGGTACCAGTTATGGCGTGTGGGCTGCTGTGGTGCCATTAACTATTGCTGCTACCCCGTTTTTTGCGCGTATTGCTGAAGTCAGTTTACGTGAAGTGGATCATGGTTTGATTGAAGCCGCACAAGCGATGGGCTGTAACCGTAAACAGATTATCTGGCATGTACTTTTACCGGAGGCCTTGCCCGGAATTGTGGCAGGTTTTACCGTTACGATGGTAACCATGATCAATTCTTCTGCAATTGCTGGTGCTATAGGAGCAGGCGGACTTGGTGATATTGCTTACCGTTATGGTTATCAGCGTTTTGATATTACGATTATGCTGGCTGTTATTTTGGTGCTCGTGATCCTGGTGATGCTTATTCAGGCAACTGGAGATGCCCTGGCCAGCCAGCTAGATAAACGCAAGCTTTAAAACAATACAGACTTTCAGGGATTGTGAGATACCATGACTGACTTTGTCATGGCTTTCATGTAAAATCATCGGCAATTTCAGATAACAATTTTTGTGAGTCATTTCATGGGTTTTAATTGCGGTATTGTTGGCCTGCCAAACGTGGGTAAGTCTACCCTTTTTAATGCACTAACCAAGGCTGCCATTGCAGCAGAAAACTTCCCGTTTTGTACTATTGAGCCAAATACCGGAATTGTACCTGTACCCGATCCACGTCTGGACAAGCTGGCTGCTATTGTAAACCCACAACGTATTATTCCCACCACGATGGAATTTGTTGACATTGCAGGCCTGGTAGCAGGTGCATCCAAAGGTGAAGGTCTAGGTAACCAGTTTCTGGCGAATATCCGTGAAACTGATGCAATTGCTCATGTCGTACGTTGTTTTGAAGATGAAAATGTTATTCATGTAAATGGCAAGATTGATCCATTAGATGATATTGCTACTATTAATACTGAACTGGCACTAGCTGATCTGGAAACCGTAGCCAAAGCTATTTTGCGCTTAACCAAAGTTGCTAAAGGTGGTGATAAAGAAGCGGTAGCAACCAAAGCCGTACTAGAAAAAATTCAGCCTTTACTGGATGAGGGCAAGCCAGCACGTGCAGCAGATTTATCTGATGATGAGCGCAAACTGGTACGTGGTTTTGGTTTACTGACGTTAAAACCAACCATGTATATTGCAAATGTGGCAGAAGACGGCTTTGAAAATAATCCGCATCTGGATGCTGTTCGCAAACTGGCAGAAGAAGAAAATGCCATTGTGGTACCTCTGTGTAACCAGATTGAAGCTGAAATCTCACTTCTTGAAGATGAAGATCGCGCTGAGTTCCTAGAAGCAATGGGCATGGAAGAACCGGGTTTAAATGTAGTCATCCGTGCCGGTTATGCCTTACTGGGCTTACAAACCTATTTCACGGCAGGGGTGCAAGAAGTTCGTGCATGGACGGTTAAAGTTGGTGCAACTGCACCACAAGCGGCAGGTGTCATTCATACCGACTTTGAAAAAGGTTTTATTCGTGCTGAAGTTGTTGCATACAATGACTTTGTACAGTACAACGGTGAAGCTGGTGCCAAAGAGGCCGGCAAATGGCGTCTAGAAGGTAAAACATATATCGTTCAGGATGGTGATGTTATGCATTTCCGTTTTAACGTATAAAAATATACCCAGTAAAGTAATAAAAATGCCAGTTCATTAATATGACTGGCATTTTTATTAGGCCCTGCTAACTAAAGCCTTTTGTTCATAATTTTAATATACAGCTAACATATTCTTTTTATCTTCATCCAGTATTCTTTTCAATTAAACGTTCCAACTACATTTAAAACTCAATGAAATAGTGGAATAATCAAGTTTGCAGGGAGCAAACGATCAGGTCATGGAACAAATTATCTCAGTCATCCTTCCCATCTTTATTATTTTAAGTGTGGGTTATTTAAGCTTGCGCTTAAACATGCTAAATACTACGCATGTACAGGCAATCATCCAGTTTATTATTAAAGTTTCGCTACCCGCATTTTTACTGTACGCCCTCTCTACCCGTTCCTTTGATGAAATCTGGCAGATGCCTTATTTTCTAGGCTACCTGCTAGGTTCACTGATTTTATTCTTCAGTGCATATACACTTTATCGCCGATTCTTTAAGGTACCTCGCCATCAGGCTGCTGTGATTGGGCTGGGTTCATCCATGTCAAATACCGGCTTTATCGGTACAGCAGTACTCACCTTACTAATTGCCCAGGCCGCTGTCCCCTATCTGGCAATGACCCTGGTGATTGAAAATATTATTTTACTGAGTCTGATGCTGATTTTAATAGAATCTTCAGATCAACAGGATAAGGCCCTATCCACCATTATTCTTTCAACTTTGCAGAATCTTGCTAAAAATCCGATTATTCTTTCAATTATATTGGGCTTGATCTGCTCAGTTTATACCGTTCAGTGGCCTGTCTCGCTAGAGCTTCCACTAAAATCACTAGCTTCTACTGCGTCCCCACTTGCGATTTTTGTGATTGGTGCCAGTCTTGCAACATTGACCATAAAAGACCTTAGCAAAGATGTACTGATTGTATGCACTATCAAGTTATTGATTATGCCAATTGTAGTGACCAGTATAATTTATATAATGCCGGGAAGCACAGCGAAGATGGCTTATGC
This sequence comes from Acinetobacter sp. FL, assembly GCF_040744925.1. NCBI lineage: Bacteria > Pseudomonadati > Pseudomonadota > Gammaproteobacteria > Moraxellales > Moraxellaceae > Acinetobacter > Acinetobacter sp. FL. The sequence goes on from NZ_CP160437.1 coordinate 1,779,611, forward strand.
AGCTTTAATCCTTTCAGCTCTTCCTATGGCGACAGCATTTGGAATCTATGGGCAATTAAATGGCATTGCTGAGCAGTCAGTTGCGTCTGTCATGCTTAGTACCCTCTTATCTCTTGTGAGTATTGCCCTGATTATGCAATTTATTCCTTCACCTTTTTAATTTAATGCTTAGGCTAATCATTTAATAAAAAATAGCTCATATGTTGAGCTATTTTTTTAAAATTACTTAAATGCCTTTCTTTTTTGGATCAGTATTGCCCAGTTCAGGATGATCAATTGCACCCTTACACTGTGCCTTATCACGTTCATAATCAGCCTGTTTCTGGCCAGCTTCTGAACCATTTTCAAGAATTTCTCGCGTCCAGATATCCAAACTACTCAATGCCTTACGGCAAAGGGCATATTTTCCTTCAGTCACTGAGTCTGTCATCTTGACATTAATTCGCCAGTCGGTGGTAAGCTGACGGATTGGTTTACGAACTTCCTGTTCCAGACGCTCTGTCTGCTTCTGATAAACCAGTGCATCAATCTCATTCATGAGTTTCCATGCCTGCTGGGCGTAACTGGTGGCATCATTGGTCAGTTTTGGAGCAGGTTTAATCTCGACTTTTCGCTCTGGTTCGTTTGATGAGTTGCTGCATGCCTGTAAGCCCAGCACACTGATTAAAACAGGGAGAAGAAGAAATGAACGGTTTAAATGAGCCCGCATTTTAAGTCGCCTAAACAAACATTTTCCTCATATGCTAGTGAATTCGGGTAGAATACTCAATCTGCGTTTTGACCTATTGTTCAACTCTTTAAAAATTCCAGGGTGTATTGTGTCTGAACATGAAAGTTCCGTTTTGACTCAGGCCGGTTTCTGGCAAGGTGCCAGAGATAGCCAAGCCATCATGCTGACCTATTTACCTGTCTCGTTTGCCTTTGGCGTTTCTGCTACCCAGTTTGGGTTTACTGCCTGGGAAGCTCTATTTTTATCCTGCTCCATGTATGCTGGTGCCAGTCAGTTTCTCGTAGTTGCCCTGCTCGGCAGTGGTACATCAATCTGGATGACAGCACTGACTGTTATCGCTTTAGATATTCGGCATCTGCTCTATGGCCCAGCCTTATACAACCTGATTAACCATCAGTTAAACCTGAAAAAGACCGCTGTCTGGGCATGGGGACTTACCGATGAGGTATTTGCCAGTGGCATGATTAAACTCTCCCAACGCCGACAGGAATGGTCAGAGTCATGGATGCTGGGCTTAAGTCTGTTTAGCTGGCTATCTTGGGCAGGTGGTTCATTTCTAGGGGGGATGTTCGCCAATCAGGTGAGTAATTTGCCACGCTTCTTGCAAGAGGCCTTGGACTTTCTATTACCTGCGCTGTTTTTAAGCTTTTTACTCGCGGCTTTTGAGAGAAAACATACTCTGGTGGTAGCAGTATGCTTAATTGTTTCGGCCTTAGCCTGTTATTTTATTAATCTTTCTGCAGCAATTTTTATCGGGATTATTGCCGGTATTCTGGCCGGCCTGTTTAAGCATTACATCCTTAAGCAGCATGACGATTTAATGGAAACACTATGAATCTGGATATTATTCTGGTCGGTCTTGTCGTGGGAATTGCAAATTTCATCTCCCGTTTTGGCCCATTTTACTTCATTCAAAAGTATCAGCAGCAGAATCAGCGTCGTGGTGCAATCTGGTTGAGAATTGCGCTGGGGAGTATCGGAATTTCTGCTATTAGCTCTATGCTAGTAGTTGCTACATTACCCCCCCTGATTGAAACACCTGATAAAAGTCTGGCCATGCTGGCGGGTTTCCTTATACTGATCAGTTTATATTTCAGATTCAGGAAAATCGTACCAGCAACTCTGACCGCAGCCATTGTTTATGGATTGGTCTATACTTACATACCTGTCTAAATGAAATTTTCTTTTGATTGATCAGAAGATTACTTGATAAAAACTTAAGCTTTTCTTGCTGAAACACTTAACACGCGCATGAGTTCTGTTATGCTGTAAGTCCACTTTTGCAAGGATGATTCGCATGAGCGTGACTATCGGTACTCCACTTCAATCTTCAGCAGTCAAAGTCTTGCTGCTTGGTTCGGGAGAGCTAGGTAAGGAAGTCGTTATTTCCTTGCAAAGGCTTGGAGTAGAAGTACATGCAGCGGATCGTTATGAACACGCACCGGCCATGCAGGCCGCTCATTTTTCTTATAGCCTCAACATGGCAGATCCCCAACAGTTAAAAGCACTGATTGAGCAAGTCAAACCCCAGTTTATTGTCCCTGAAATTGAAGCAATTGCTACGGAAGTTCTTCTAGAGGTGGAAGCTGGACAACAAGCTGTTGTCATTCCTTCTGCTAAAGCTGTTAACCTGACCATGAACCGTGAAGGCATTCGCCGCCTGGCTGCTGAAGAATTAGGCTTGCCCACCTCTGCTTACCGTTTTGCCGACTCTCTGGAGAGCTTTCGTGCTGCCTGTGATGATATTGGTTATCCTAATTTTGTAAAACCAGTCATGTCATCTTCTGGTAAAGGACAGTCCCGGGTAAAAAGTTTTGATGAAGTTGATGCAGCTTGGGAATATGCACAGACTGGGGGACGGGTAAATCAGGGTAAGGTCATTGTTGAATCACAAATCGATTTTGACTTTGAAATTACTTTATTGACTGTGCGTGCCAAGAATCCGCAAAGCGGCAAAATTGAAACCAGCTTTTGCGATCCGATTGGTCACCGACAGGATTTCGGGGACTATGTTGAAAGCTGGCAGCCGCAGCCCATGTCACCTGTGGCGCTTGAAGAGTCTAAACGGATTGCAGATAAAGTCACTGCGGCACTGGGTGGATGTGGAGTTTTTGGTGTTGAACTTTTTATCAAAGGTGATCAGGTCTGGTTTAGTGAGGTATCTCCCCGTCCACATGATACTGGGTTAGTTACCCTTGCTTCACAGTTCCAAAGTGAATTTGAGCTACATGCACGGGCTATTCTGGGCTTACCTGTAAATACGGAGCGACACAGTGTTGCAGCCAGTGCTGTTATTTATGCTGGCCAAGATAGTTCTAACCTGTCATTTTCTGGTCTGGATCTTGCATTAGCTCATCCTTCTACAGACTTACGCCTGTTTGGCAAACCGGAAGGTTTTAAACGGCGCCGTATGGGTGTTGCTACTGCACGCGCAGCATCTATAGAAGAAGCACGTGAACTTGCGCAGCAAACAGCCGCACAAGTAATTGTAAACTCAAATCCATAAAGCTTTACTGCGGAACATGCTCATGATCACTACCTCGCCTCTGCTTAATTATGTCAAAAGCAATCATGATATTCAGGCCATTAATGTATGGCGTACTGATGTTGAAAAGCAGTTACAGGAGAGTTATGAAAATGGGCAGTCTATCCGTGACATTATTCTGGCCCGCTCCAATTTAATCGATGAAGCTCTGATCTTCTTATGGCAACATGCGGGACTCCACCAGACCGATCTTGGTCTGTTTGCTGTAGGGGGCTATGGCCGTCGTGAAATGTTGCCATACTCAGATGTCGATATCATGATTTTGTCTGAAGACGATATCACTCCTGAACAGGAAAGCTTAATTTCTACTTTTATTTCTTCTCTCTGGGATGTGGGAAATTTTAAGCCAGGTATTAGTGTACGCACTATTGCCAGTTGTGTAGAACAAGCCACCAATGATTTAACTGTTGCTACTGCACTGATTGAAGCGCGGCTGATTACTGGAAATCAGCATCTGGCCAGATGGCCACGCCGGATTGTGTCACAGACCTGGACAGATAAAACTTTCTTTGATGCCAAAATGCAGGAGCAGGCAAAGCGTTATGCCCAGCATAATCACACAGAAAGCAATCTGGAACCCGATATTAAAAATGCGCCAGGCGGTATTCGTGACATTAACCAGATTGGCTGGATTGCTAAACGGCATTTTCGGGTTAATCGGATTTATGATCTTGTTCATCTCGGTTTTATTTCTGAATTTGAACTTGCTGTTCTGGAGGAAGCTGAAATTTTTCTCTGGGAAATCCGTCACCACCTGCACCGTCTGGTCAAACGTGATGAAAACAGGCTGCTATTTGATTACCAGCGCGAAATAGCAGCAAAATTTGGCTATGTCCATAAGGAAGGTGAATCTCCGAACTATCCGATTGAGCAGTTCATGAAGCGGTATTATCGTACTGCGCAGCAAGTTTCAACTTTAAATGAAATGCTGCTGGCTTATTTTAATGAGTCTGTTATTACTCCGCGGCTACCAAGTTATGAGCGTAAAATTGAAGAAATCAATGAACACTTTAAACTGGTAGACGGTAAACTGGCAGTACAACATCACAAAATATTTTCGGAAAATCCAAGTGCGATTCTGGAGATTTTCTATTTACTGGCTAACCGGCCAGAAATTCAGGGAGTGCGTGCCCGAACACTTCGCCTGCTGACCCTAGCAGCCAAGCGAATTGACCAGAGCTTTCGTGATAATCCCATGCATCAAGCCCTTTTCATGGCAATTATACGCTCTCCCTACCGTTTATACGACACATTGGTAGCGATGAAACGTTATGGGGTGCTCGGTAAATACATACCTTCTTTTGGGAAAATTACCGGATTAATGCAATATGACCTGTTTCATATTTATACGGTGGATGCTCATACACTCCTGTTACTCAGAAATTTAAACCGCTTTAAAGAGCCAGAATTTGCGAAAGATTTTCCAGTCGTCAGCTCGGTTTTTCAGCGTCTTGCCCGTCGTGATATCGTATTTTTAGCCGCATTATTTCATGATATTGCCAAAGGCCGCGGGGGTGATCATAGTGAACTGGGTGCAGTTGATGCAATCGAATTCTGCCGTGCACATGGTTTTACTGAACGTGAGTGCAAAATGGTGGCGTGGCTCATCCAGAACCACCTGCTGATGTCATTAACTGCTCAAAAGAAGGATATTTCCGATCCGGATGTGGTTAAAGAATTTGCCGAAAAATTGGGTGATATGGAGCATTTGGATTACCTATACTGTTTAACAGTAGCAGATATTAATGCGACTAATCCAAAACTCTGGAATACGTGGCGTGCCTCATTAATGCGTCAGCTATATACGCATGCACGTGATGTAATTCGCACCGGCCTGGGTCGCCCCGTGGAATACCAGATGCTCATTGAAGATACCAAATTTGCAGCCAGTGAACTTCTGGTGGACGAGTTTGCCCTGGAAGAGGTAGAAAAGGTCTGGCAAGAACTGGGGGATGAGTATTTTCTCAAAGAGTCCGCGAATGAAATTGCCTGGCATACCCGTGCAATCCTGCAACATGGGGATAATCCAGCTCCTCTGGTATTGATGCGGGCACATCGTAAAGCTGCACAAGATGCTGTCCAGATTTTTATTTATACTCAAGATAAGCCAAATCTGTTTGCGACTACAGTTGCAGTACTGGACCGAATGAATCTCGATGTTCAGGACGCCCGAATTATTACTGCCACAAAAGCATTCAGTCTAGACACTTATGTAGTACTGGACCGTTTTGGAACCTTACTCACTGATGCTGAACGCAAGCAGACCGTTGCAGATGCGCTGGTTCAGGCACTCAGCCATGCCGACAATTACCCGGGGTTAATGCAGCGTCGTATTCCTCGTCAGTTGCGCCATTTTGATGTAAAAAATACTGTTGATATCACCCTAAATCCGGCTTTACAGCAAAACATGGTGGAAATTTCCACACTTGACCAACCTGGCTTACTTGCTAAAGTAGGCGGTCTGTTTATGATGCAGGGGCTGGATATTCATTCTGCCAAAATTGTCACACTCGGTGAACGGGCTGAAGATATTTTCTTTGTGACAAAGAAGGATGGCACGCCTATGAATGCTGAAGAAGCTCAGCTTTTTTCTACAAAACTGAAATCAGCACTCGATGAAGCTTCAAGCCAAGTCATAAGCCAGCATTAAGTTACAACTAAACGGTATTTTTTCAATGAACTCAAGCTTGTCATTATTACATCCTTATCCTTTTGAAAAGCTTAATCAACTTTTTAAGGATGTAGTCCCTGCGGACCTTCCCTTGATTCCCCTCTCTATTGGTGAGCCCAAGCATCCTGCACCTGATTTTGTAAAACAGGCGATTATTGATAACTTTGAACACCTTTCAACTTATCCGAACAGTAAAGGCTTACCTGAATTAAGACAGAGTATTGCAGATTGGTTAACCCGCCGCTTCAAGCTGAACACCATTAGTGCCGAAAATAATATTCTTCCTGTATCGGGAACGCGTGAGGCAATTTTCTCTTTCGTTCAGGCTTTGGTAAAACGAGAAGATACACCTTATGTGGTCATGCCGAATCCGTTTTATCAGATTTATGAAGGTGCAACCCTTCTAGCAGGTGCAAAACCATACTTCATTAACTGCACCCAAGAAAATAACTATCTGGGTGACTTTGACCATGTACCCAATGAGGTATGGGAAAAAACAGCACTACTGTTTGTATGTACACCAGGTAACCCAACAGGTGCGGTTCTTTCTAAAGATCAGTTTAAAAAACTGATTGCACTTTCAGACCAGTATGATTTTGTCATTGCATCAGATGAGTGTTATTCAGAACTCTGGTTCGATGAAGCACCCGTTGGCCTTCTTGAAGTCTGTGCTGAAATCGGACGTGATGACTATAAAAACTGTGTAGTATTTCATTCCCTGTCCAAACGCTCAAATCTGCCCGGAATGCGTTCCGGTTTTGTCGCAGGTGATGCCAACCTGCTTAAACCTTACCTGAAATACCGCACATATCATGGTGCAGCCATGCCCGTTCAACATCAGCTCGCCTCAATTGTGGCTTGGAATGATGAAAACCATGTAGAAGAAAACCGTAAGCTTTACCGGGCCAAATTTGAACTATTTCAAAATGAACTGGGGCATCTTCTGCCACTTCAAAAACCAGATGCAGGTTTTTATTACTGGTTAAAAGTAGACCATGATGAAAATTTTGCCAAAATGCTCATGGAAAAAGCACATATCAAAGTACTGCCGGGACGTTACCTGTCACGTGAGACTCCGCAAGGTAATCCGGGTGAAAATCATGTACGTTTGGCCTTGGTTGCTGACATTACTCAATGTGAGCAGGCTATTGAACGATTAAAGAGAGTACTTTAATCTTAATTTACTGAAAAAATGAAGGGCGATTGAATCGCCCTTTTATTTTTACTTTTACTGTGCCAATGCCCTTTCAATATCTTCTTCTAAAGCTTCAGGCTTACTGGTTGGTGCATAACGGTTCAGTACTTCACCATTTTTTCCTACCAGAAACTTGGTAAAGTTCCATTTAATGCCGTTGCCCAAAATTCCTTTACTGTTATTGGTTAAATAACGAAAAACTGCATGGGCTTCTGGGCCTTTTACATCAACCTTGGCAAACATTGGAAAACTGACACCGTAATTTTTTTGGCAAAATGCACCAATCTGGTCATTTGTCCCCGGGTCCTGTCCGCCAAACTGGTTACATGGAAAACCTAATACTTCTAATCCCTGATCTTTATACTTCTGGTAAACTTTCTCCAGACCAGCAAACTGCGGTGTGAAACCGCATTTACTTGCAGTATTAACAATCAGTAAGACTTTGCCCCGATAGTCAGCCATTGATTTAGTTTTTCCATCTAACAACTCAGCTTCAAACTGATAAATGTTGGTCATGGATAGGTTTCCTCATCACTTTTTTCTTGTGTTTTTAATTCGAGTGAAGCCGAATTTACGCAATAGCGCAGTCCTGTCGGCTGTGGACCATCTTCAAATACATGCCCCAGATGAGCATCACAATGATGACAAACTATTTCTGTTCTGACCATCCCATGACTTAAGTCTTCATGTTCTTCTATAACAGTTGAATTAATCGGACGGAAAAAGCTTGGCCAGCCACACCCGCTATCGTATTTGGTTTCTGAAGAAAACAGTTCTGCACCACAGCAACGGCAGGTATATACCCCGTCCTGTTTACTGTTCCAGTATTTCCCCGTAAACGCAGGTTCAGTACCTTTTTGTCGCGCAATACGAAACTCTTCGGGTGATAACTCTCTCTGCCATTCTCGGTCTGTTTTATTGAGTTTTCCCATCATTAACTCCTTTAATTCTATGACATTCAATGTCATGCTTCAGTACTTTCATATTTACGCTAGAGAACAAAAAATTTCTAGCTAAATTTCACCATAGATTGTGCTATTTCAGTTAATCTATTTTTCTCTTAATATACATATAATTGGATGAGATCATGTCCGTTTTAGGTAACACTATACCCCGCGAAATCAAAAAATCGTCTAAGCTTGAGCATGTTTGCTATGACATTCGTGGACCAGTGTTACGAGCCGCCAATGAAATGGAAGAACAGGGCCATAAAATTATCAAACTCAATATTGGTAATCCCGCCCCGTTCGGCTTTGAAGCGCCACAAGAAATTATTAATGATGTTGCCCTGAACCTGCCAAATGCAGTGGGTTATACCGATTCAAAAGGAATCTTTCCGGCACGTAAAGCGATCTGCCAGTATTACCAGCAAAAAGGTGTATTTGATGTCAGCGTAAAAGATGTCTACATTGGTAATGGCGTATCAGAACTCATTGTTATGGCCATGCAAGGTCTGCTAGATGATGGCGATGAAATGCTGGTGCCAATGCCGGACTACCCGCTCTGGACAGCAGCTGTTAATCTCTCTGGCGGTACAGCGATTCACTATAAATGTGATGAAGAAAATTTCTGGTATCCCGATATCGCTGATATGGAAAGTAAAATCACTCCAAATACCCGCGGTATTGTGGTGATTAATCCCAACAACCCAACCGGTTCGGTTTATCCGCGCCACGTACTTGAACAGATTGTTGCACTGGCAAAAAAATATGACCTGATCCTGTTTGCCGACGAAATTTATGACAAGATTATTTATGATGGAATTGAACATGTAGCCCTGGCAGCACTGGCAGGTGATCAGTTATGTGTTTCTTTCAATGGTCTCTCTAAAGCTTATCGTATTGCAGGTTACCGTTCAGGCTGGATGGCAATTACCGGTAATAAAAGCCGTGCAGTAGACTATATTGAAGGTCTGGATATGCTTGCCTCAATGCGACTGTGTGCCAATCATCAGGCTCAATATGCAATTCAGACTGCTCTCGGAGGCTATCAGTCTATTAATGACTTGATTCGTCCAGGCGGACGTTTATATGAGCAGCGCAATATTGCTTGGGAAATGTTAAATGAAATTCCTGGAGTTTTCTGTGTTAAACCGGAAGGCGCCATGTACTGTTTTCCACGTTTAGATCCAGCAGTGTATCCGATTGAAGACGACGAAAAATTTATGCTGGATTTTCTGCGTGCAGAAAAAGTATTGTTGGTACAAGGTACAGGCTTTAACTGGCCAACTCCGGATCATTTCCGTGTAGTGTTCCTGCCTGCCGAAAATGAATTACGCGAAGCAATCAACCGTTTAAGTCGCTTTTTGGCAAAAATGCGATAAGTCTGTTAAATAAAATAGTGTTCTGCATCTTTCTATTCGAAAGATGTAGAGCTTAATATTGCTATATTCAGTTTTATCTCATTTATAGATTTATATTGAATAAAATTTTATATAGGACAAAAATTTACCAAGTAAATATTTTTTATAAAAAATTATAAATAAACACATGATTTTAATAATAAATTTTTTTTAAATTTGAATTTTCAAAAGCATTTAATAAGATAAGGAATGACTTTATATTCACTATATTGCATATAGCTTTATTGGTATGATGCAGCTCATGAGTAGGTTCTAAATTTTATTGAGTTAAATAACATGCTGTAGTGATAGCAGTCAGTTTCCCTAATACAATAGAGCGCTAGAACAGACCACTACAAATTTCTTAACGCTTTAAACCGGTCTTCATTTCACGAGAGCGGTTGGTTTAAGCTTGATTTAATGATCAAATGTTATAATTTGTAAATTTAAATATATTAAATTTACCGGGACGAATACATGAAAAAGTTGCTTGGCCTTGTATTAGGCGTATCTGTAGGACTGGCAGGATGCTCAAAACCTGAACAGCCTGCAACTGAAAACGCTACACAGGATTCTGCTGAAGTTAAAACCGTAACTATGGCATCTACTGGTTCAGATGCAGATATCTGGCGCTACATTGCAACTCTGCCTGAAACTAAAGAAGCTGGCATTAAACTGGATGTTAAAAACTTCACTGATTATGTTGCCATGAATACCGCTGTAGCCAATAAGGAAGTCGACCTGAACGCATTTCAGTCGTATGCCTATATGGTCGCATATAATGCCAACAATAAAGATAAGATTGCACCGGTATCTACTACTTATCTAGAACCGATGGGTATTTACTCAACCAAAGTAAAGAAAGTTGAAGAGTTCCCAAATGGTGCCACCATTGCTATTCCAAATGATGGGGCAAATGAGTCACGTGCATTGCTACTGCTTCAGTCTGCGGGTCTGGTGAAATTAAAGCCCGGTTTTGACGAGGTACAGGGTACTCCTGCCGATATCGTTGAAAATAAAAAGCAGATTGTGATCAAGCCTGTCCAAATGGCAACTGCAGTCCGTGTAAAAGATGAAGTAGATGCCATAGTATTGGGCAATACTTTAGCAATGGAAGGCGGTTTAAATGTACTTAAAGATGCTATTTATTATGAACCAATTGACCAGAGTACCAAAATGAATGTAAATATTCTGGCTACTGCTGCCGATCGCCAGAATGATCCTGTACTACAGAAAGTTGGTGCGCTATACCATACTGCGCCGGTTAAGCAGTATATCCAGGAAAAATTTGGCGGTACTAAAGTCGATGTAAATAAGCCGGTAAGCTATCTTACTGACGCAAAATAATCATATAATTGCGATTAACAAACAGGCAAAGTGAACTTTGCCTGTTTTTTCATTCTTATACAGTATCTTGACGCTATGATCGAATTTAAGAACATCTCCAAACACTACCAGCTCAAGGGCCAGACTATTCGTGCCCTTGACCAGATTAACCTGCAGATACCAGATGGCAGTATATTTGGTATCATCGGTTATAGTGGTGCGGGTAAAAGTACACTCATCCGTCTGATTAACTTGCTAGAACGCCCAGATGAGGGTCAGGTTATTATTCACCAGAAAGATTTCACTGCTCTGGATGCCCGTACATTGCGTCAGGAACGTGCCAATATTGGTATGATTTTTCAGCATTTTAATTTGCTGCAAACCAAAACTGTAGCAGCCAATATTGAAATGCCGATGAGACTGTTGGGTTATAGCAAGGCTGAACGCGAAAAACGCTTGAATGAACTGCTCGACTTTATTAATTTAAAGCACAAACGAGATGCTTTTCCCGATGAGTTGTCGGGTGGACAGAAACAGCGGGTTGGTATTGCACGCGCTCTAGCAAATCATCCAAAAATTCTGCTTTGCGATGAAGCTACGTCTGCACTTGACCCTCAGACCACCCAGTCTGTTTTGCAACTGCTTAAAAAAATTAATAAAGAGCAAGGGATTACCATTGTGATGGTTACCCATGAAATGGATGTGATTGAATCAGTTTGTGATTATGTCGCAGTGATGGAACATGGTAAAGTCATTGAGACAGGCTCTACACTAGATATCTTCAGTCAGCCACAACATCCAACAACTCGGACCTTTATCCAAACTGTTTTGCAACAGCAATTACCGGTTAATATTCTAAATAATTTGGAAAACCAGAATCATCATAGTATTTACTGTCTGAAATTCCTGGGTAAATCTGCTCAGGAAACGGTAGTTCAAGCTGTAATCAAAAAGTTTGACTTAAGTTTAAATATCTTGTTTGCCAATATGACTGAAATTCATGGGACTGTTATTGGACAAATGTTTATTCAACTTTTAGGTGACCCGGAAGTGATTCAGCAAGCTATTCTGTTTCTGGAAAATAATGGCGTGCAGGTTGAACAGTCAGGAGTGCAAGGATGAGAGACTTGATTGTTCAGTGGCTCACTAGCGTTACTGCGCCATTTTGGAAAAGCTCACTTTCAATTGACCAGTTCGTAACCGCTTTACAGGAAACCTTCCACATGGTGTTTTTTGCCATGCTATTTGGTTGTGTCTGGGGTTTTATTCAGGGTATTACTCTGGTGGTTACACGTCCGGGAGGTATTTTACCAAACCGGTTGATTTATCATGGTTTAAACCCCATCGTTAATGCGCTACGTTCCCTGCCTTTTATCATATTGCTTATTGCAGTCATTCCACTGACCAAGCTGCTGGTCGGAACTTCGATTGGAACATGGGCTGCTATCGTGCCTTTGACTATTTATGTAGGTCCTTATATCGGTCGGCTGGTTGAAACTTCACTGCTGGAAGTAAATGAAGGAATTATTGAATCAGCTCAAGCGATGGGAGCGACTCCCCTACAAATTATTTTTAATTTTATTTTGCCAGAAGCCCGTAGCTCACTGATCCTTAACCTGACCACAGCCACTATTAGCCTGATTGGTGCGACTGCAATGGCAGGTGCTGTTGGTGCGGGCGGCATTGGAGACCTGGCTATTTCTTATGGCTATCAGCGTTTTGATACCAGTGTAGTTATTTTAACAGTTATTGTTCTTTTGATTCTGGTTCAAATCGTCCAGATGCTCGGTGAATGGCTAGCCCGTCTCAGATAGGTTGGAGAATGATTAACCGCCCTCTATAGAGGGCTTTTTTCAGGTTTGCTGTTTGTTATAAACGTGCTATAGCTATGATTAACCGGTCAATATTCATGATAAAAATATGATTAGTAATCTTTTCTTTTAGCATATGTGCAGTGTCTGAGGCTTCTACATTACCTTATGATTATGCTACCAGTATAAAGGTAAATGTATTAGAGCTTAGACCGTCTGTAACGGCTTCTCAATTAACCCAACAGCTAGTCATCCAAAATATAAAAACTCACAGAAATTACTCAGAATGTATAGGTAACTATGAATATTCAACTGCTCTTGTTCCAAACAAAGGGCTGTTTTTTGAAATATATCCAGAAGATAACTCCCCTTTTTCTAAAAACTATTTCAAAAGCAGAGACAGTATTAATCAACTCACTGATACTTAGGGCCGAGTCAGTCTGAACTGCAAAAATAAAGCAGAACTTAGCAAAAAAATCTTGATAAATAATCTTCCCATCTCAAAAGATTATATTCTTGCCAAGTTTAAAAAAGACTTTCCTCAAAGTGAAAAAGGAATAAAAACTACAGGTATAGGCACAGTAATACTGCTAACTTCTGCTAACCTAAAAGCTTATCTCAAGCATCCGGATGAGTACGTCCCTCCTTATTTTCCATATCTTGACTTTACTTTCAAAAATGGCAGGTTATGTGCTTTCGATATATACCAAGGTATAACCTGTTAATTACTGGTACTTTTATTAGAAGGGTATATTTATAATGGAATTTCTGTCTTTCCATTTATAGCCCTGCTTAAAATGAAATTATAAAAGATTCTAATGTAGTAAATATTGAGCTATGCCGTTCGCAAGAGCATGGTAAAATACAGGGCAGTTTAGGCAGGGTTGTTTTCTATGCAGTTTGTTCATCTTGGTATTCATACAGAGTTCTCGATTACAGAATCAATCGTACGTGTGCCTGATCTGGTTAAAGCTGCTCAAAAAGATGAAATGCCTGCTTTGGCACTGACTGATCTGTCTAACCTGCACGCAGCGGTCAAATTTTACGGAAAATGTTTAGGTAAAGGTATCAAGCCTATTTTAGGCTCAGAAATCCGCCTGAATGATGCTGAACATCGTATGACCTTATTGGCAATGACCAATACAGGCTGGCGAAACCTGACAGAACTGGTATCTGAAGGTTATATCCGCGGTCAACAGCTAGATATTCCCTGCGTACAAAAAGAATGGATACTGGACCAGAACCAGGATTTGATTGCCCTGCTCGGGATGAATTCTGATGTCGGTAAAATGCTGATCACTTCTAACCCTCAAAAAGCTGAACCTTTGCTGGAAGAATGGATTGCCAAATTTGGAAATCGGGTTTATTTGGCCCTAACCCGTACTAATCGTCCGGGCGAAGATGACTTTATTATAGAAGCGGTGAAACTGGCCCAGAAGTATAATATTGGTGTAGTGGCACACAATGATGTGCACTTCATGACCCGAGACGACTTCGAAGCGCATGAGGCCCGGGTCTGTATTGCTGATGGTTATGTCCTTGGTGATAATCGCCGTCCGAAAACCTATTCGCCCGAACAGTATTTTAAGTCTTCTGAAGAGATGACCGAGCTGTTCTCGGATATTCCGTCAGCCATTGAGAATACTTATCATATTGCTAAACGTTGTAACGTAACCTTGCAACTGGGTAAATACTTCCTGCCGGACTATCCGATTCCAGAGGGTTATACTATTGATACCTTCTTTGCGCATTTGTCCAAAGAAGGCCTCGAAGAGCGGTTAAATTTCCTTTATCCACCTGAAGAGCGTGATGAACACTGGCCGGAAATACGTAAGCCTTATGATGAACGTATCGAATACGAGATTAATATTATTAACTCGATGGGGTTTCCGGGCTACTTCCTGATCGTAATGGACTTCATTCAATGGTCAAAGAATAATGGCGTACCGGTAGGCCCGGGCCGTGGTTCAGGCGCAGGTTCTCTGGTTGCTTATAGTTTAAAAATTACTGATCTTGATCCACTGCGTTATGAACTGCTGTTTGAACGTTTCTTAAATCCGGAACGTGTTTCGATGCCTGACTTCGATGTCGATTTCTGTATCGCTGGCCGTGACCGTGTAATTGATTATGTAGCACGTACTTATGGTCGTGATGCCGTCTCCCAGATTGCTACTTTTGGTACTATGGCGGCTAAAGGAGCGATTCGTGATGTGGCCCGGGTTCTAGGTAAATCTTATGGACTAGCAGATCGTATTTCCAAACTGATTCCAACTAAACCTTTGGGCTTAAGTCTGGAAGAATCCTTACAAGCTGAACCTCAGCTTAAGGATATTGTTACCAACCCATCCAACCCGGATTATGATGATGCTTCAGAGATCTGGGAAATGGCGCTAAAACTGGAAGGTATTACCCGCAATACCGGTAAACATGCCGGTGGTGTAGTTATTTCACCGACCAAGATTACCGATTTTTCTGCGGTCATGTGTGATGCTGATGGTACGGCGCGCGTAGCGCAGTTCGATAAGGATGACGTAGAAGCAGCAGGTCTGGTAAAGTTTGACTTTCTGGGTTTGCGTAACCTGACCGTGATTGAAGATGCAGTCAAGAATATCAATAAACGTATTAAAAGCGATAAGCCTTTAGATATTGCTGCTATTCCACTTGAAGATAAAGACGCTTATCTGGTCTTTGCCAATGCCAATACCACCGCGGTATTCCAGTTTGAATCTGTGGGCATGAAAAAAATGCTCAAAGAAGCACGTCCAAGCAAATTTGAAGAAATTATTGCTTTCGTATCTTTATATCGTCCGGGACCGATGGATCTGATTCCTGACTTTATTCATCGTATGCATGGTGGTGAGTTTGAATATCTGCATCCTCTGCTTGAAGGCGTATTAGAGCCGACTTACGGGATTATGGTGTATCAGGAACAGGTCATGCAGGCGGCACAGTACTGTGCGGGTTATACGCTTGGTGGTGCGGATTTGCTGCGCCGGGCAATGGGTAAGAAAAAACCTGAGGAAATGGTTAAGCAGCGTAAAATCTTCATTGAAGGCGCTGCAAAAAAAGATATTGATGAAGCTACAGCCAACCATATTTTTGATTATATGGAAAAATTTGCCGGCTATGGTTTTAATAAATCGCATGCAGCTGCCTATGCATTAGTAGCCTACCAGACGGCATGGTTAAAAGCGCACTATCCAGCTGAATTTCTGGCAGCGGTAATGTCATCGGAAATGCAGAATACCGATAACGTGGTATTTTTGATTGATGACTGCCGAAAAAACAATCTGGAAGTTTTGCCACCTTCGGTCAATATGTCAATTTACCAGTTCCATGCAATTGATGAAAAAACTATTGTATATGGTCTTGGTGCGATTAAAGGCGTTGGTGAGGCTGCAATGCAGTCAGTGATTGACTCGCGTAACCAGCAAGGACCGTATAAAGATCTATTCGATTTCTGCCACCGCATTGATCTGAAGAAAATCAATAAACGTACTTTAGAAGCACTGATTCGTGCCGGTGCATTGGATTGTCTAGGTATTGAACGTGCCGACCTGATGGCACAGCTTCCAGAGGCAGTACAAGCAGCAGATCAGGCCCGTCAAAACCGTGAAACCGGGATTATGGATCTTTTCGGTGAAGTTGAAGAAATTCAGCGTAAACCAGCTAAACCTGTAAAACCCTGGAGTGACGAGGTTCGTCTCAAAGGCGAAAAAGACACTTTAGGCCTTTACCTGACCGGGCACCCTATTAATGTCTACCGGCCAGAACTCAAGTCTTTTGTTCCAAGTCGGCTGAATGAACTGACGCCTACCCGTCGTGGCGTGACCACTGTATTCGCTGGTCTGGTAATCGATGTCGCCAATTTTCCAAACCGCGTCATGATCACACTGGATGATGGTACAGCACGTGTAGAAGTCAGCTGTAACCACGAGCGTTTCCAACGCTTTAAAGATATTATCCAGCCTGAAAAAGTCGTAGTCATTGAGGGAGAAATTTATGAGCGCGAAGGTTATGAACGCCCGATGGCGCGTCTCAGCAAGGCTTTTAGCTTAAATGAAATCCGTCAGAAGCGAGCAAACAGCATCAAGATACAGCTGAGTGATGATCTGCTAGGCCCGGCATTGGGTCTGGAGTTGCAAAAAATACTTGCACCTTATTGTAATATAGACATGTACCAGCATATTCCGGTACAGCTATTTATAGAGCAGCCCTATGCTACAGCAGAGCTACATTTGGGTCCAAGCTGGAAAGTTGCCCCACTTGATGAGTTGCTGGCAAAATTGCGTGATTATTTTGGCAAGGAAGCTCTGCATATCGAATACCAGGTCAAATCCAAAGCTGCGCGGGTAGTAGAGCCCGTGCGCCCGGTACATACAGCTTCCCCCGCTTCGAATGATATAAGCATGGATGAAGCTTTAGAACTTTATCAGGCTGAAGTCAGCCAGTATTCTTGATACAAAAATTGGATATCCTATGAGCAGTTTTGATAATGCTTTAATTTCAGAGCATTTATCCCACGTCCGAATTGTAATGGTCAATACCACACTTCCGGCTAATATTGGCAGTGCTCTGCGTGCCATGAAAACAATGGGTCTTTGCCGACTGGTCCTGGTCGCTCCAAAAACTTATCCACATCCGGACATTGATGCGCTGGCAGCAGGTGCACAGGATCTTATTGAACAGATCCAGATTGTCGAAACACTGGAAGAGGCCATTCAGAACTGTCATCTGGTATTTGGTACCAGTGCCCGCAGTCGCACCATCCCATGGCCACTGTTAGATGCCCACCCGGCAGCACAAACCTCTATGCAGGCAGTTATCAGTAAACAGCAGGAAATTGCGGTAGTATTTGGCCGTGAAGACCGTGGCCTGACCAATGAAGAGCTGGCACTAGCCAATTATCATGTCACTATTCCAGTCAATACAGATTATGGCGTACTTAATGTCGCTCAAGCAATTCAAGTAATCTGCTATGAAATGCGTATGGCTACACTGGAACTGGTGGATACTCCACCTCAAGAAACCAATCAAATGCCGGTAACTGGCAAGTCTATGATGGACTGGGATGAGCCGTTGGTTACACATGAACAAATGGAGCAGTTTTATCCCCATCTGAAAAAAATGCTTGAAGAGATTGAATTTTTAGATCCCAACAATAAACGCCTGTTACCTTTACGCTTGCGTCGCTTATTCGGGCGTATACAATTAGACCGTATGGAATATCATTTATTGCGTGGCATTTTTAGTCGGGTGCAGGCCTTGAACAATGGCACATGGAAAAAGTCGAACAGCCAAAAGGAGCAGCCAGATGCTTAAGCAGCTTAAAGAAGATATTCAGGCCGTATTTGCCCGTGATCCCGCTGCCCGTAACACATTGGAAGTATTAACGACCTATCCGGGTATTCATGCATTAATTATGCATCGGGTAGCCCATGAACTGTGGAAGAAAGACTGCAAGGGTACAGCCCGGCTTTTATCTTCATTCAGCCGCTTTGCCACCGGTATAGAAATTCATCCGGGTGCAAAGATTGGCCGACGCTTTTTTATTGATCATGGTATGGGTGTAGTGATCGGTGAAACAGCAGAGATTGGAGACGATGTTACTCTTTATCATGGCGTTACTTTAGGCGGCACTACTTGGAATAAAGGCAAACGTCATCCTACACTTGAAGATGGCGTAGTAGTCGGTGCAGGTGCTAAAATTCTTGGACCATTTACTGTGGGGAAAAATGCCAAAGTAGGCTCGAATACAGTGGTTACAAAGGCTATCCCTGCAGGGGTTACAGCGGTAGGCGGACCGGCACGTTACATTTTTAAAGATAAAGAAGCTCAGGATAACGAACAGGAAGCGCGTCGTCGTTCTTATGCAGAACGTATAGGTTTCCAGCCTTATGCCGCCACACAGGAACAGGCCGATCCTATTCTTGAAGGTATGCGTGTATTGCTGGACCGTATTGAATATAACGAGAAACGCATGAACACCTTATGTCAGCGTTTATCGCTACTTGACCCGACATTTAAGCGTTCAGCACAAAATGAACAGCACCCATTTAGTGAAGAAGAGTTAAAGATTATTGAAGAAGTGCGCCGTGAATGCGAAGCACAAAGTACCCAGACCAAAGCTTGAGCTAAATTAAAACATATACTCACAAGCTGGACATTGCATGTTTGCATAGGATTTTTTAGACTGGCAAACGTGCTTCTCTTATGTAGATAACAATTAACGGAAGAATTATATGACTTTTAAGCCACTGGCCTGTGCATTGATTGCTACTTCATTTCTTACTGCATGTTCAACCGGACCAGTAAAACAGAAAGTAAACAATGAACCGGTCGTCTTTACTGAACCTGAAATTTCTCCACCATTTTATGCACTAAACCCGTTTGATTATAATGCTCCGCCTCCATTTGAAGTTGCGCTAAAAGCAGCCGCAGCACAGCCAGTTACCAAGCTTCAGGTCACAGACCCAACCACTGGCCAGACTACGACCCTTGAAACCAATAAACTTATTGTTCCAATTATCAACAGTAATCAGCGCGCCATGAAATTTGCTGTACTGGCTGGTGAAAATGAAATTGATATTACTGAAATTGATGACTTTCTACAGCTGGTAGAAGGTAAGGCACGCCATTATCCACCACGCTTTACCGAACGTCAGGAACGTCGTGGTTTTGAAAATAAACTTAAAGAGGTTAGTCAACGACTCGATACACTGGCAGCTAATCCAAATGCTTCATTCGATGTATTAATTCGTGCTTTCAAAGCAAGTGTAATGGCACGCAATCTGGACCTGGGTAAAAACTATACGACTCAGTCACTAGTTTATGCACAGCGTATTTTACGTATTAACCAAGATGATCCAGAAGCCAATTTCTGGTTTGGCTTTGCCCTGTCTGAAGGTGGCGGTCAGCGTGAAGCGATTCCATATCTGGATAAAGCAATGAAATTTGGCGTACAGGAAGCTTATCTTTCAGCAGCTAATAACTATATTGCAATGGAACAGAAAAAGAATGCGACCACAACTCTAAAAAATTATAAAGTAAAATATTCGCAAGAAGCCGAAGTTGCTGACCGTTTGATTGAAGAAATTGACAAGCGGGGCCGCTGGAATGTCTGGCAGATATTAAATATAAATGTTCCTGCCACTCCATCTGCACCTGTAGCTACAGCAGCTCCAGGTACTGCCACTCCTGCACAACCTGCCTCATAACTCTCACACATTTTGCACAATTTAGGCTGCTTCGGCAGCCTATTTTTATAGGGTTTGAATTGAAAACAGCCAGAATTCACGTATGATTTAATCGAGATTATCTTGTTGATTCTTCAGCCCATGTTTAGAAATAAAATAAATAGAATCTGGCTATTATCTACCCTATCCGTTGTGCTGCTCAGCGGTTGCCAGGTGGTCAGTGTTAAACAGCAAGCATTGAATATCAGTATCGCAAATGAACGCGATAGCATTTTAACCCGTGACCGGATGAGTGAGGCCAGTCTGAACGTATTGTCCATGACGGGACGTGAAGCTGAGGCCTGTACTGAGAAGCCGGATGAGTGTATTAAAGAACTCGAGCAGATTCCACAGATCATGGATGAGCAGATGCTTTCCGCTGCTAGTGAGATATATCTGGCAAAGTCGCTTGAACTTTCTGGAGGAGCCGAATGCACAGCACCAAAGAGTAAAGGTGACTCAACTAAAGCTATGGAGAAGCGAAAATTACAGGAACAGAATTATAATCAGTGTCTGGATCAACAGCTGAATCTTCTGGACAAAAGCATCCGTTATAGCTATGCCTATCTGTTTAAAACAGAACGCCATCCTGAAGACCGGATTTTTGATAACCGTCAGGTACAGATTCGTGATTTTTATAACCAGGCGCTAGCAAAGCTGGTTACAACTTATAGTTTACGCCATCCTAGTAAAACGGTTTCACCCCAAATTAAGGTGGGTAAAAGTATCTACACTATTAATGTAGATCAATACCCACAGCTTAAAAACCAGCCATTAGAACAATTGCTTTCAAGTTATAACCTTAACTTCTCAGGGCTACGCTCAATTAACCGTCGTGACGGTTTTGGCTCTGAGTTTGTTGTAGTATTACCACAGGAAGAGCGTAAGGAAGTAGATAAATATATCCTTGACCCAATGAACTTTTCTTATGAAAATGGCGTAAATCCGAATATTCATAAGGCTCGCTATCTAGCAGTAACTATTACAGCTCAGCCAAAGACAGAGAGCAGTATAGAAGAAATATTAAACAGTCCGCACTTTCAGTTAAATGTATATGATCCTTACAGTACCAAGAAAGTTAAAGTAGGAGGTGAAAATTATCCACTTGCGGCCAACTTTTCTGCACCTTACGGTTTGTGGCTGGCTCAGAATAATCTGGGTATTGCGGCTTATCTTACCCTGCTTGACCGGCGGCAAGATTTAACTATGCCGCATTTATACATGCTTGAGCCCTATAACCCGGACAAAAAAGTAATCGTATTGGTCCATGGACTGGCCAGCAGTCCAGAGGCTTGGATTGCAGTAACTAACGACATTATGGGTGATAATGTATTACGTGAACACTATCAGGTATGGCAAGTTTTCTACTCTACCAATATGCCAATCATTGAAAGTCGTTTTCAGATCTATGCCTTGCTACAGCAAGCTTTCAAGAATCTTGACCCAAATGCTCCCTCTGCTAAAGATGCAGTTCTGATTGGTCATAGTATGGGAGGTATTATTAGCCGCTTATTGGTAAGTCAGGCTGACCTTTCAGAAACAGCACTTCAGAAAATGAACTCTTACCAGCTGGTACAGTATCGAAATGAGCCCATGATTCGCGAGCGTCTACGCCTGCAACCTATCAATAATTTTACTCGCGCTGTATTTCTGGCAACTCCTCATAAAGGAACTAGATATGCTGATCGTTGGTTTACCTTGGCAGCACGTAAAATTATCCGCATACCAGGTACTTTCGTAAATGCAATTGGCGAATCTCTACGAAATGATGACTTGAGTATTAAGGATATCTTACAGCAGGTTGATCGCTCACTAATTCAGAATGGACCAAGCAATTTAAGCTATAAATCTAAATTTATTGACTTGACTGAAGATGTGATGCCTGTTGATGGTCTGGTATATCATTCAATTCTTGGAAATAATACAGACAGTCAAGATCCAAATGTGATTACAGATGGTGTAGTTACCTATCAAAGTGCTCACCTAGAAGGCGCGGCCTCTGAAAAAATCTTTAAAGGTGGCCATTCTATTCAAATGACGCCAGAAACTATTCTTGAACTGCGCCATATTCTAAGACAGCATTTAACTGAACTGGGTCTTTACCATCCTGATGAAATAAAAATTGAGTCACCCTAAATATAAACTTATAAAAAATGGGCTCTTAAAGGCCCATTTTTTTGCTCTACTGAATTTCAAGCTTTCATTTTTCTTAAGGTAAGTATCTGTTCGCTGCGTCCAAAAGGCCCTTGGGTATCGTGTAATACAGCGCTAGTTAAACCGATACCATCTTCTCCATACTGTTGTACAGCTTCTATGCCCAGCCATTTTCCTTGTGGAATACGGTATAAATGCAGCTGCAAGTCCAGGTTTGGAAAACCCCATTCAAAATTGCCTTCCTGACGTGGCACTATTCCATTCGCTGTATCAACCATCCCGAGTAAACGAACAAAATCAGTAGTAGATTTATCGTTAACCATATCAAGTTCATTTTTTAGCCAGACCGTACCTTTACCTGCCCGGTGGTTTTCATCGGTACGTGCCTCGATACTTTCAATATAACCACCTGGCCAGCGCTTCATACCATCCCAAACGGGTAGCGATTCAGGATGTGTGACAGATTGATCTTCAATTCCTGCCACTTTTGAAGAGTCAGCTTTCAGCATACGCCAAGCACGCGCCACAATACAGGTCTTCCCTCCAGCTTGCATTTCTGCTTCGATCAGCTCAATCGTTTTTCCAGGACGAATGACGCGAGAAGTAATTGAAAAATCACCAAAATGGATGAGTCCAAAAATATCCAGGCTAATTCGACCGATACGCATATCATCACGTGGCATAAACTGTTCCAGTTCAGCACACATAATTCCGGTTGCAGGCGCCATATGCTGTTCATGCGGATTCCATGCACCTTGCGCATGCCGATTAGAGCTATAGAATGTTGTAACCGTACCATCCTGATTCTGTTTACGCTCAAGTAACTGATAATAAGCTGACATAAATTTCCTTATCCATTTTTAGTTTATCTTGCCCACATGTTTTCTGGGTATTTTAGGCTTGGTAAAGTAAGTAGCTGTATTGATAAAACATACATAGTTTTAGTTCACTAATATTCATAATAAACATAACTGCTTGAAAAGTGTTAGGCAAAAAACTGCACTTTTACTGTATTTTATGACTCAGGAGTTCTAAAAATTAGAATCAATATTTTTACGTGAACCTACCCATTTCAAAAAATTGTAGACGTAAATATTTATAAAAACAGATTTTTATACTTAGGCTATTTTAAAAATTTATTTCTATATAATTAATTTTATATTTATAAATATAGAATTCTAAGATGAACCATTGGATTACTATAACCGCTCGACAAATAAAATTCCGTTCAGATGATCAATCTCATGTTGTATGATCCGGGCGGGGAAACCTTTATATATTGTTTCTACTGGTTCACCCTCTAAAGTTAAATAACGCAGCTTAACTGTCTCAGCCCGCTCTACAGTACCCCGCACATCCGGTACACTCAGGCAGCCTTCCTCTCCCATACAAGTTTCTCTGGAAAATTCTAATATTTCCGGGTTCACCATCACTACTGCCTCCATTTCCGGTGCATCGGAATAACGTAGATTAGAGCGTGATGCTACAATAATAATACGTTTAGAGATATAGACCTGTGGTGCTGCAATTCCTACTCCATTTTGCTCAAGCATAGTCGTGTGCATAGCTTGAGCAAGCTGCCTTAGCCATTCAGTGTTAAATTCATTTTCTGAAACTTCTGCAGCTTTTAAAGTTAAAACTTTTTCACCACGCTGGGCTACTGGCAAGCTGATACTCATCCCTCATCCCTCTTTCTCCCTGCGATTAATAGACATTTATATTTTGATTTACAATAAATTAAAAATGACGGAAGCAGCTACATTCCCTCTTCAATTTCTCGTATTATAAAATAAATATAGAATATTATCGGTTAAGTTTATGACCGCTACACAACTGTTGCTTGGAGTGCTCTTTAGCTCTATTGGTTTAGGCTATTTCTTATATGGCAGGAAACAGAGTATGACTGTTCCCTTAGTCTGCGGCCTGATATTGATCATTTTTCCCTATTTTGTAGAGAATCTTTTCCTGTTGGGCGGTATTGGTTTAGTGCTTGCCGTTTTACCTTATTTCCTGCGTTATTAATTTTTAAATATAATAGAGTTCTTGACAGATTCATCTATTTTTAAGCCATTAATAAAATTAAAGGCCATTTTTTAAGCTTGGCCTTTAATCCTTTTAGTAGTTTAAAAAGTAAATCCAAGATTTAAATTAATACGGTATAGCCATTTATCACTATTTGGTGAAGTTGCAGAGGTATAGCCTGTTGAGTTAGTTGAACCACCAATAATATTGGAGTTTTTACCCCACGTATAATCTGCCCAAACCATAAATGGTGATGCAATAAACATCATTCCTGTTGTATTCATTTGTGAATCGGACCAGTCATTACGAGCTTTATCTAAATAGCTATAATCGTTATAAAAACGAATAGCTTTTAATTTCCCAAAATCTTTAACCGGCAATGTGTAGGCCAGATTTAAACTCGTAACTGTACCTTCAGAGGCTATAAAGTATGCCGGCGTTAAACCGTTTGCCCCCATCAAAGTCATATCACTATTTACACCATCCGGATTTTTAGCATCGTACTGATAGTGAATGACCGAACTTTGTAAGTTAAAGCGCTTATAGTTGTTTTCAGTATGCAAACCGACTGCATAATATTTGCCGTCTTTATCGGTAATATTATTATGTAATTGTGCAATTGCACCCGATATACCAAACTCCTGTTTACCAAAATCAGTTTCTAAC
This sequence comes from Acinetobacter sp. FL, assembly GCF_040744925.1. NCBI lineage: Bacteria > Pseudomonadati > Pseudomonadota > Gammaproteobacteria > Moraxellales > Moraxellaceae > Acinetobacter > Acinetobacter sp. FL. The sequence continues at coordinate 1,804,307 of NZ_CP160437.1, forward strand.
TTGCGAACAATGCGAGTATTAACCTGATGACGTTTTTCATTTTGATAGGCTTTTTGAGATGGAAATGCATTCCCTGCCAAGTCATCATAAGTTGCACTCTCAGGTGAATAACGCAAGTTCGTTTCTAACATTTGCGGGTAATAACCGAGTTTTACATCCCAATCTTTGTCGTGATAATTCCAGTTAATCCCCGGTGCAATATTGTTGCCATAACCTAAAAAAAATGGAATGTGGTAAGTCCAGCCATTTTGCGGATAGGGATAAATCGTAAAAGGTTTATAAACCAGACCCGCTTCAATGCTGTTATTGACATCTAGGTTATAACCAACATATGCCTTTTCAATTGATGTTTTTTCCTGATCCTGAATGATATAACTCGCGTTTAGATATGCATCATCAAAAGTACCTTTTAAATCAATTCTAAAAATATCAAAATCAAGTTTACCTATTCCACGGTTAGGGCTATCCCAACTCTCATAGCGCTGATTTAAACGAACCAATCCACCTAACTTTAATGAGTCGGTGCCGTCAGCACTTTTCCATTCAAGCAATGAATCTTTTGCAAATACATTTACACTTATCCCCAGCGTAAGCGGTGCAATGAATGCCATGATTAATGAAGTCTTTTTCATCTCTACATCCTTGATTGAGTTCCAGCGTCCTGCTGGAACTTTATTTGCTTTACCTGTAAAACTTCGTTTTTATTGTTTTTTAGACAAAAAAATTTATCTAAAAAAAGGATGGCTTAGCAGCTCCCATAGCATATGTACTAAACCATCCAAACTGGTTAATACAGTTTCTTTTGCGGTGGACCCGCAAAGTTTAATGGTCCAATCGAGTTCATATCGAGCTCAATCACGGTTGGCCCTTCAAAAGCAACAGCTTCTTGAATAACCGTTTTAAACTCATCTGCACTACCGACTTTCCAGCTTTTCACACCCATTGATTCGCCAAGGAGTTTGTAGTCAGGTGTGTGCAATTCATTGAAATACTGGCGGCCACCAAAGTAGTTATTTTGAATGCCACGCATTACGCCATAACCACCGTCATTCATAATCATTAAGACCATGTTGGTATTTTCTTGCACCATGGTTGCGATTTCACCAATACCCAGCATTAAGCCGCCATCGCCGACTAAACCAATTACTTTTTTGTCAGGGTTAGCAACCGAAGCACCAATTGCTGTTGCAAGACCTAAACCAATTGCACCCGCAAGTGAGTGGATGTTTTGGTTTGGTGCCTGTACAGGAAATAAACGACTGCCCCATGTACTGCCCGACATGGTGATGTCACGTACAAAAATACCGTCTTGAGGTAAAGCTGCACGTAAGTAGTCACAAATTAAAGCGTACTGATCGATTTGCTTGTGTAGTGCATCAATTGCAGCCTGTTTAGCCGCGACTACAGCAGCATCGTAATCGGCATCAATTTTTGAAGTTCCTTGAAGCTGCTCTAACACACGTGTTAGGACATCTTTCGCATCGCCACAAATGAAGTTGCGGATTTTGTAATTACGTTGCTGAGCCACCGGGTTGGCATCTACCTGAATAATGTTTTCAGGGAATTCAACCGAATAAGTTTTAGTTTCATTACTACGTAAACGAGAACCCACCACAACCATCAGGTCAGCATCTTTTAATAATTGCTCCACACCTGCCGAGTTATGGAAAGCACCTAAACTACGTGGATGATCATCTGGCAATACCCCACGACCATGTGTAGACGACACAACTGGAATACCTAAATCTGCAATTGCTTTCACTTCAGCAACGCTATTTAAAGTTCCACCACCAATCCAGAAAATTGGACGTTTTGCTTTTTTGATTTCACTGACAAGAAGATCAATTTCTGCTTGCTCTGCCTGTGGTAACTCAAGTGCTTTGACTGCCCCTAAGTTAAGTGGCAAATCAATTTCTGCTGCCTGCACATCAATCGGCAGCTCAACACTTACCGGTCCCATTGGAACTGTAGTTGCGACACGGATGGCTTCACGAATCACACCAACGGCATTGTCTGGACTGGTAATACGGAACGCCGCTTTGCTTGATGCACGTAAGAATGTAAGTTGGTCTTTAGTTTCATGAATGAAGCTTGCATCACGGTCGAGATATTCACGCTCAACTTGACCTGTTAAATGCAATACAGGACTACCTGCATTCATTGCTTCAATGAGTGAACCCACTGCATTACCTGCGCCAGCACCCGTACTGGTTAACGCTACACCTAGGCCTTTAAAGCGTGAGTGTGCATCTGCCATAGTAACCGCACCCGCTTCACCACGGGCTGCGACAAAGCGCATTTTTTCACGGCGCCCTACTGCATCGGCAATGGGTAAATTGTGGATGGAGATAACACCATAAATACTATCAACTTGGTGCGCTTCTAATACTCTTGCGATTGCTTCGCCTACATTTACACGTTCAGTCATGTCTGTTCCTCAAAATTTGTTTTCAGTCCTTGAATTTATTAATCGCACCAAGGGTTAGGCTGTTCATTCAGCCCCATATAAATACTCTTTTGTTGCATGTACGATAAAATGCCCAAACGGCCTTTTTCGCGCCCAATCCCACTGTCTTTAAAGCCACCAAACGGCGCACTAATCGAGAATTTTTTGTAGGTATTAATCCATACCGTTCCCACTTCTAAGGCACGTGCTATACGCCAAGCTTTGCGATAGCTTTCAGTCCAAATACCTGCGGCAAGACCAAAACAACTGTCATTGGCTTGGGCAATTAAATCTTGCTCATTGTCATATTTCATAACGACTAAAACAGGGCCAAAAATTTCTTCCTGACAGGTTTGAGCACTGTTATTTAAGCCCGTGATAATGGTTGGTAAGTAATAGCTTCCTTTGGCATAGTCACCAGTGGTAAGTGCTTCACCACCAATCAGAACCTGACCACCTTCGCTTTTGGCAAGCTGCACATAACGGTCAACGGACTGCAAATGTTTGTCATTCACTAGTGGCCCTAAATGCACACCAGCCTGTTCCGGATGGCCCACACGTAAGCCTTTGGTAATTTCAACCAAACGTGTTAAAAACTGATCGTAAAGACTGCTATGAATAAACAAGCGAGAACCTGCAATACACGCTTGGCCTGCCGAGCTAAAAATACCGTACGCGACACCTTTAGCAGCCAGTTCGACATCTGCATCTGGCAAAATGATGGTTGGTGACTTACCACCTAACTCAAGCGAAGTAGTAATCAGTTTATCTGCGGCAATATGAGCTAAATGACGCCCCGTGGTTGTTCCACCTGTAAAAGAAATTTTACGAACCAATGGATGTTGAGCAATGGCATCCCCAATTACCGAACCACGACCCACTAGCACGCTGAGTAAGCCTTTTGGTAAACCTGCTTCTTCAAAAATTTTGGCAAGCTCTAAAGCAATGAGTGAAGTTGCTTCTGCTGGTTTTAACACCACGGCATTTCCTGCTGCCAAAGCTGGAGCAAGCTTTTGAACTTCACTCGCAATTGGAGAGTTCCAAGGGGTAATGGCTGCTACAACACCCACTGGTTCATGCACGCTCATGGTCATAAAGTCTGGAGCACGTTGAGTGGTGAGCTCATCATTCATTGTTTCACATGCCGCTGCAACATAACGTGCAGTCGCCGCAGCACTCATGACCAAACCACGAGTTTCGGTTAAAGGCTTACCATTATCACGTGTTTGTAATTTCGATAAATCATCTACACGCGCTTCAATAATGTCTGCAACTTTGTAGAGAATACGCGCGCGCTCATGCGGCAAGCTGTTTCTCCAGCTCGGATGACGCCAAGCCTGATCCGCTTTTTCAATTGCTTCATTTACATCTTCAAGCGTTGCTGTTGAAAGCTCAGCGTTTACCGACTGATCTGCCGGAAACAGGCTTTGAATGACTGCACCACGGCCTAATCGCCATTCACCTGCAATATAAATTTCCTTTGCCATGATCAAATCCTTCTTAAATCTGTATTGCTTCTACACTGTTGCGACAAGCACGAATCACGCTAAGCGCAGCCAAAGTTGATGTTTTCGGGTTACTTGGCAACGGTACGCCCACCAGTTCAATGGTCATTTGTCCAAAACCACCTTCTGCCACAATGGTGTGTTTGTTTTTGTTGATCGTTGGATCAACAGTTAACTCAACCATGGTTTCATCCATTCCAAGCCCTGCAAGTGCAATGGTTGCTGCAACGTTGGCATTGGCAGGAAATTTGGTCGCAGCTTCACGGGCAGTTCCAGTAAAAAAGATCGTAGGTTCTGAAACATGGTCTAAATCGACCAATTGCTCTGCATAACTGCCCTTCCAGCTTTTTGGGCTTTTACAGCCTTTGTAAGTGACTTTTTGCAAACCACCTTCTTTAGCCGCAGAAATACCGTCAATGCCTGCGATAGCCCCTGCAAGTAAATGCAGATGGGCATCATTTTTTTCGGCAGTTTGCTTAAGCTGAACCAAAAAATCGCTATCAGCTAAAGTACCCACCGAAATCAGACCAATGGTCCAGCCTTTCGCTAAAACTTTTTGAGCATGTTCTTTCACTGCTGCTTGACCTGCCACCTCAATGACATAGTCTGGCGTACCATCACATTGCTCAATATCTGAAATCACCTGAATGTCAGATGAGACTTGTGATTGAACTTTCTCAATGCTACGAGATGGCACGACAATCCATTTAAGTTGCAGATCTTGAGGCAAGTGGGCATACACTTCTGCTGCCATTGCGCCAAAACCAATCATCATCAACTTTTTCATGACAGCACCTGATATTTATAAATGTTTGTTAAAACCACCTGAGACATCTATCGCCGAACCTGTGGTGTAAGATGCCAATGGTGATGCCAAGAAAACTAAAGCACGTGCAGGTTCTTCTGGGCGACCTAAACGTTGCATTGGGATACCGCGATTTTTTGCGATATTGCCTGTCCACTCTTCCCATGACAGATTTAAATCTGAACGGGTTTCATAACGGCGTTTCCACTGCGCAGATTCCACCATACCTAGTAAAATCGAGTTCACACGAACACCATATTGAGTAAACTCATGCGCCAACGAATGGGTTAAATTCAACAGTGCAGCGCGTGCAGATGACGTCGCAATCATGTGTGGTTCCGGTTGCAATGCCAGTAATGAGTTCACATTGGTAATTGAGGCATTTGCCGACTGTTTTAAGTCGTCAAGAAAAGCTCTTACCGGATGTAAAACACTGAAATATTTCAGCTCAATTTCTTTCATCCAGTCTTCATCTTGCGTATTTTCAAAATTTGAAACACGACCTTGCCCAGCATTGTTAATGAGCATGTCTACATTGCCCAAATTGAGTCTGACCTCTTTAGCAAATTGCTGAACTTCCTCTTTTTTCAACACATTACATGCTTTGGTAAAAATATTGGCATGTGGAAATTTTTCTAAAATATAGTACTTTGAAGCATTTAAACGTTCTTCATCGCGACCACACCAAGCAACTTTTGCACCCTCTGCAACCAGTATTTCAACAGCAGCCAGCCCAACCCCAGATGAGCCACCGGTAACAACTGCAACTTTTCCTTCAACTTGGAAGCTCATAATCCTTAATCTCTCTTACGATTGTTCCTGAATCGTCAACATAATTTGGTTAAATGCTTGCGGTTGGTCGACATAACTTAAATGTCCTGCATCTTCTATGACGAAGCACTGTTCCAACTGCAATTCCTGAGCAAGCTCTTGTATACCTAACGCAGGAGTGATTTGATCTTGCTGCCCTGCAATGACTGTGCAGGGGACTTTTAAATCGGTTAAATAATTACGTATTTCGTCATATGCCAGTAAGTACGATGCATGGGTAAAACCTTGTAGGGTCAACTGCTGCATCACCTCTGAAACTAAAGCTAAGGCCTGTGGCTCTTGTTTATAAATCAAATGAGGTCCACGGCTTTGGGCCATTCCTTTAGCTCCGAATTCTTTCAACATTTTTGGTCTTTTTTCAAAAACCTGAATTTGTGTTTGCTCATCGTGGCATTGGTAGCCTTGTGCCAAGTTAGCAACAACCAAGTGTTCCACTCGCTCTGAGTAAAGTGCAGCAAATGCACTGGCCTGTAAGGCACCTAATGAGTGTCCGACCACAATTGCTTTTTCAATTTTTAAAACATCGAATAATGCTGCCAAACGCTTTGCGTAGTCGGTCGCATTCGGTTGATCCGTTAAAAGTTCAGCTGATTTGCCATAGCCTGGTGCGTCCCAAGCAATGACATGAAAATGATGAGACAGCACTTCAAGTTGGTTTACCCATGAAGCAGAACCTGAACTAATGCCATGCAACAGCACAAGGTACTCGCCCTGACCGGCTTCCCGATAGGCTTGCTGCTGGCCTTGAATAGTAACGGTTTTCACCGGAAATTCTGCTAACTTTTCAATGAGTGTCATCATTTTCAATTCGTTCCTTTCATTCACTTCATCAAACAATTAACGTTTGATTTGAGATAACGGATGCTCTGGTGGATAGTTCGGAATGGTTGGTTTACCTGTTCCTAACATCACACACATCAAGGCATCTTCTTGACTTGGGTTAAATAGACCACGATAGATCCCCGGTGGAATTGAAATCAGGTCACGCTCTTTTAAACGGGTCTCAAATTTTTCGCCGTTGTGCTCAATAAACAAATCAATTTCACCGCGAAGCATAAAAAATACTTCTTCAACGTCGTGGTGAATGTGCAAAGGGCCTTCACACTGTGGTGGCAGAACCATGGTTGAAAATGTGAAGTTTTCTGCCGGAACGGTGTTACCGTCATTTACGACACCTGTTGCACCCGTACCCATGTAACGCATTTGTGCACGGCGATATTTCGGGTCGTAATCTGCTTGGAACTTCAAAGCATCGAAGTCATATTTACGTGTCTCAAAGCGAGCAATACGTGTGTTTAACCAGTCTTCTAAAGAAGCACCCTCTGGTTGTACCCATGATTCGAATTGTTGTGTAGTCATTTTTTAAACTCCTATACAGTGAATTAATAACGTTTTAAAAGAGGAACCAAGAACAACGACCCAATGACAGCGACCGCAGCCAAGAAGGTAATTCCCAAATTAAAACTATGTGTTTGCATCACGATGTAACCGATCAGTACAGGCGCAATTGCACTTGCAAAATTGCCAAGACCATTAAATATTCCACCCGCAGTTGCACCGACATCTGCAGTTGTCACGCGGGCAAGCAAGGCAAATACAGCAGCGACACCAAAGCCCCAAGCCATAGCACTTAAAGACATCGCAGCAATGATTAGAATTGGATTAGTCATCAGAACCATGACATACATAAAGATTCCGGCTACCAGCAAACCGCTAAAGACCTGGACAGCACGACGTCCCAGTTTGTCTGAAAGAAAGGCGCCAATGATTTCACCAACCAGCATGGCAATAAACGGAAAGCTTGAATAAACACCAAATTCTTTAAGATTAAAGCCCTTATCCTGGATGAGATAAGACGGGACCCAACTATTTAACCCCCAGAGATAAGTCATTAAGGCGATATTGAATATACATACCAGCCAGAACGAACTGTTCTGTAACAGGAATTTAGTGTTTGCAATATGCCCTTGAAAATTGATGCGCTTAGCACCAGCTTCTAGTTCAATGGTTTTCTTGAGTTGCAGATTACGTAATCCAAATACAATAGCCAGTAAAGCAACAATCGTAAGTCCAGCCATTACAAAGAATGTGGTATGCCAGTCGTGATTAGCCAGTACCGCGGCAGTAATTGGAAAGCCTAGAAATGCGCCAATTGGAGTACCAAGTAAAAACATGGTAGAGGCGCGTGCCTGCTGCCGGTCTGTATAGGTCTGTTTAACGATGGTATATGCCAGCGCAAAGAGTGGTCCTTCTGCAAGCCCCAACAATACGCGTAGAAATAACATTCCTGCGTAGCTGGTGGTAAATCCCATAAAGAGCATGAGTATGCCCCATGCAGCTACGCTCCAGAACAGCATTTTTTTAGGATTAAAAATATCGCCCAGAAAACTCAAAAATACAGATGAAAAACCATAAGCCAGCAAGAAACTGGTCATCAGCCAGCCCAGCTTTGCCTTGTCACCTGCGATCCCCATCGCATCCTGGAAATGCGCATCGGAAAACAAAACTGCGATACTGATCTTGTCGAAAAATGCCAGTACTACACATACCATCAGGACAAAAGCTGGAAGCCAGTGCTTTAATCCATTTTTTTCTTCATTACTCATATGTCTTTCCTTGAGTCTAGTAATGAGTGCCGGATTCTATGTCTAAAGTTTTAATTTCATGACATTAAATTCAGGATCTTGTAATTGTTCAGGGTTAAGCTGGGTTTCAGACTGAATCCAGCGTTTTGCCAGTTTGACCAGTTTAGAATCATTAATGGCAACCATGTTCAGCAAAAGATTTTCATGGTCCAGATATAAATAGCTCACCTGGTTTTCACCACCTTGACGAATGATCACTTTTTTAGTTTTTTCAGGTTGATAATTTCCTAAAATCTGGATATTAAAGTGATACTGATCCGACCAGAGCCATGGAATATCGTTATATTCAGTTGCTATTCCGAGCATTGACTTGGCGGCCGCTATAGCCTGATTCTGCGCATTCGCCCAAGACTGAATGCAATAGCCCAAACCAGGATGGATCGCGACGTCTCCTGCGGCATAAATGTCCTGATCTGAGGTTTGCCCAAAATAGTTCACTACAATCCCATCTTTCACATCCAGACCTGCGTTGCTGCCTAGCTCTTTTGCAATTTCTGCACCAGCTCCTACAACGACACAATCAAAGAGTTCACTGGCCTGAGGATAATTAACAACCTCTACTTTTTGCTGATACGCCTCAACCAGATGCAAGTGCTTACTCTCTAAATGAATCACCGTACCTTGCTGTTCATGAATCTGTTTTAAAACACTGGAAACTTCTGGACTGACACTACGTGCACACAACCGGTCTCCATATTCAAAAACATGCACTTGCTTGCCCTGTTTTCGTGCAGTAGCGGCGATTTCAAGACCAATCCACCCACCACCCACCACTGCTACCTTATTTGCCTTTCCTAAACGTTCAGCCAAAGATTCACAGTCCTGTACATTTCGTAAAGTCAGTACATTAGGAATAAACTGCCAGGTTTTTACTGGTATACGTGCTCGGCTGCCTGTAGCAATCAGTAACTTGTCATAAGGTAGAGTTTTACCATCTTGCAGTATGACCTGTTTGTGCTGACGGTCTAGCTGTGTAGCAAAAGCCGGTTTGTGCCACTGAATATTAAAGCTCTCAATTTGATCGGCTGAAAATAAGCTTAGGCTTTCATAATCAGCCTCTCTAGACAGGACCTGTTTAGAGAGGGGTGGCCGCTCATAGAAGACCTGATCTTCATTAGAGACCACATGAATCTCACCCGAAAATCCATTTTGGCGTAATGTGCTTACGGCCCAGCCAGAAGCTTGTCCGGCTCCCACAATTACAATTCTTTCCATGATTCTGCTCTCCTTGGCTCAGGCATTTTTTTACAAAGACTTCACCTGACGGCGAGTAGTGTTATCCAAACCGCCTTCGATTGCCCATTCGGTAAAAAGTTCAAGGCAGTGTTCTTCTGTACGTGGCTGCCATTCTTCTGTCAGATAGTCATCATTGGTGTAATACTCAAATGCACCGCCCAATGGTGAGTTGACGTACCAGAAATAAGCAGAAGAAATTGGATGACGTCCTGGCCCAATAAAGGTCGACCACTCTGAACGGTTCATATGTAAACCGCCCCCAATTACCTCATGAATATCACGAACAACAAACGCAACGTGGTTCAGGCCAGCAGGTTTATTTGGAACGCTAAGTAAGAATAAATCGTGGTGATAACCTTCACCGCGGCAACGTAAGAATGCACCACGTTTTTTGTAGGCATCAGATAAATGAAAGCCTAATTTTTCAATGTAAAACTTTTCGGTGGTTGCCAGATCAGGAGTAAAAAATACCACGTGTCCAATCGCAACAGGCTGTCCTTTTTCATAGACAGGACTTGCGGCATTCACACGTTGAATATTACCGTATTGGTTAATGCCTTGCGTTTTAAGTTCTGGTACTTCTTTTACAAAACTTTGTTCAAAACGAATGGTCATACCATTGGGGTCAAGACACTGAACAGTTGTTTCAGTACGTTTAAAACCGTCTACATCGGCCAAATGAGCTGCCAAATTTTCAAGGTCTTGATTACTTTCAACACCCCACGTGACTTCACGTAAAGTTGAACCTTGCTCAATAGCAGTCGGCAAACGCTCATCATCGCAATTAAATAAATAAATTTTGCTACCATTTTGGGTTTGGTAAAGATCAGTACCTTCAATATCCGAACTACTTTGGCTTAAACCAAAATCTGCTAAAAACTTGTTTGAAGCGGCTCTATCTTCAACTCCAAACTTTAAAATCTCGATCCCTGTAATCATTTGACTACTCCTTAGTTAAAGACAAAACCGCCATTGACCGGAATATTTTGACCTGTCACAAAAGAGGACAAATCCGACAGTAGATACAATGCTGTTCCATTTAAATCTTGTGGAAGTTGCTGACGTTGAATCGCTCTTCCGTTGACATATAAATCGTGACGTTCCTGTGGCACATACTCGGTTGCTTCAACCAGAGTAAGGCCCGGTGACAAGGTGTTGACACAGATATTGAACTGTCCCAACTCTCTTGCCATTGAACGTGTCATGGCAACAATTGCACCTTTACTTGCAACATAAGCCATCAGGTTCGGTGCGCCCCAAAGTGCTGTATCTGACGCAACATTAATAATCTTGCCGGCGGCCGATTGCTTTAAATGTGGAACGCATGCCTTACTAATGAGCCATGTGCCTTTCACATTAATATTCATGACCCGATCCCAAAGTTCAGGATCGTAATCAATCATATTTTTTCCACCCACATTAGTTGCCAGCGCAGCACAGTTCACAAGGCCATCTAAACCATTTAATAGCTCAACGCTTTTTGTGACAGTATTTTCGATAGAAACTGCATTGGCAAGGTCAACAGTGACTGAATAGACATTGAGTCCTTGTTTTTGTAAGGCTTGTGCTTCTTGTTGCACGAGATCAGATAAAATATCTGCCATTACAACTTCAGCACCAGCCTCAGCAATGGCTTGAGCAAAATCTCGGCCTAAACCACGCGCAGCACCAGTCACTAAAACTTTTTTGCCTTGCAGCAACGCTACATTAGCCATGAGCTTCTTCCTGCATCTCGATACGGTTTGATGCATTTAGCGCAGCAATTTTCTTTAATTGCTTCTCGGCTTCTTTCTTCATTAAGCGGCGTAAACGTGCAAGCCCAACGTCGTGTTGATATAAGAATTCTCTTGCACGTGCATTTGGTGCAAGGTTTTCTAAAATAATGCGATCTTGTTCCAATACATCCCAATGCAACTGTTCTAAATGATTGCGATATAAGAAGCGCCATACATTACGTTGCCATCCACTTACCTTACGGCAGCGCCAGAAAAATACACGAGTATTGTTGGCATCAATCGGTGTTGCATAACCCACAATCCAGAATTCGCCACCTGGACCAAATTGTTTACGATAAGGAATTGAAAGACGTAACCAGCTTGCACCTGTTGAACCATATTCAACCCAGTCAAAGTTCACACCTGTTTGGCCTTCTTTTTCAAAAACAAAACCATTTTCAGTTGTGCGGTGTTTCATCTCTGCGGTACGTTCACCATCTGCCATCGAGTGCGATGTCGCGTGTAAATAGGTCCCATGCATTGGGTCCATCACGTTATCAATCGCGTATTGATGGTTTACTTTCCAGTCTGCTTGGCAAAGGAACGCACTCCACTCTTCGCTTGCAAGTTGCTCTGGAAACTCAAGCGGTTTTGGCGATTCATTTGCATCAAGATCAAACCAGATGAAGATTGCACCATGTTGCTCAATGACCGGATAGTTCTTTAAACATTTAGTTCCAGTCATTGGACATTCATGAACTGCTGGCACATCAGCAACCACACCATCAGCACGAACTTCAACACCGTGATACCAACAAGCAACTCGGTCGCCTAAGTTCCAACCAAGGGAAAGACGAGCACCGCGGTGTGGACAGCGATCTTCAAGTGCATGAACCTGACCTTCGGCATCACGCCAAACCACAATGTTTTCACCCAAACGGGTAATTCCGACTGGATTAGCAGCCACTTCCCAACTTGCTAAAACCGGATGCCATTGGTCACGTAAACCAAGTTCTAAATATTCTTCAGCGCTTTGTGAAGTTGATACGATTGCGTTCATTTTATTCTTCCCTGAATCAATAACCTAAACGTTGCATTTCTTCTGTAAAGCTTGCAGAAGTCCATTCATCACCAGATTCACTGCGGAAACCCTGTTGATTAAGGGCAGAAACAACCTCATCTAACTCAGTTGCGCCCGCAGAAAATACCTGTATCAAGTTCTTTACAAAATCCTGTTCGTAGAGGGTTGGTTCTTTATAACGTGTCTGCCAAACCAACAATTCAGATTGACCTGGAACTTGAATATTGTTGATACCTGCTTCGGTTGCCGGCGTTGCATGAATCCAGCTTGCCAACTTTTCATTAAATGTCTTCATTGTTCTGCTTCCTTGTACATGTGAGGACTAGAGTTGAATTTGAATATCCTGTCCTTCAACACGAACCGGGTACGTACATAGGTTTCTACACCCTGGTCCACTTTTTAGCTCACCTGTCTGAATGTCAAAAATTGCTTCGTGCAATGGACATTCAACAGTCTGATCTTCGATAAATCCTTCAGTTAATAAGGCATACGCATGAGGGCAAACATTTTCGATAGCAAAGTAATTTTCATCGACAAAAAAAATACCAATTTTTTTCCCTTCAACTTCGATGGCTTTCGGCTCATCTTCGCTAACGTCACCCTGCTGACAAACTGAGATCCAACTCATACCTTACGCCCTCATTTTGTTTTGTATATAAAACAATATTTAATATAAGAAACTTTATAAAAGAATACCCTTAAATTATTTTTTATGTCAAATTTTATATTTTACTAATAATCAAATATTTAAGATTTTTATTAAAATAATTTTGTTTTAAATAGAATCAAAAGTTTTATATGTAAAAATTGTTTTAATTATTCTTTAACATTACAATGAACCTGAAACGATATTAAAATTTACTGGTTTGAGTAATTTCATCATGACTGTTGCACTAGACGATACAACTGAAGACCTTTCAAACAATAAGAATGAGGAACGATATCTGGTACCAGGCCTAGTCCGAGGGCTGGCTGTTTTGCAGGCTTTTAATCAGGAAGCAAGTGAAATGACTATCTCTGAAATTGCAGAGATTCTAAATGTGAACCGTTCGAGCGCTTTTCGCCTGATCTACACGCTTGAGGCATCAGGTTATCTTAGAAAAGCCAGTGCCAAGACCTATGCCCTAGACTCAAAAGTTATGGAGCTCGGATTTAACAGCTTGTCCAAACTTTCGCTGACCGATCTTGCTACACCTATCATGAAAGAACTGCGGGACCAAACTCAGGTTGCTGCACATCTGTCTGTTCTTGAAGGAACACACATTATTTTTATTCATAATGTTCAGGCTATTGGGGCATTTACGAGTACTTTACAGGTGGGAACCCGATGGCCAGCTCATGCTACAGTAATTGGACAATATCTACTTTCAAGTTTGCCTGAGAACGAGGTACGGCAGCGTTATAGCAAATTTCAGGACTGGAAGTCCTTTTCCGAGCGCACACCTAAAAATTTAAAAGAGTTACTAGCTAGACTTGATTTAGTACGTGAACAAAAATTTATGGTGAGCTGGGGTCATTTTAATCATGATATGGCTGCCTGTGCTGCTCCTATCTTTAAACAGTCTAAACAGGAAATGGTTGCAGTTTTATCAGTGAGCTGTCCTCTTAGTACTTATGATGAAAATGTATTTAAAGACAAAATTGCGAATCTGGTTACTGCATCTGCCAATAAAATTTCAAAATTTATTTATTGATCTCAAGCAAGTTATATCATCGCTGAATTCTTCTTTTATTTGCATATATAGTGCTTTAAAGACGTTTCTGCAAAAACTGGATAAAGTTCTGGAAAAATCGGATAGAGGCCAAATGGTAATCGCGGTTCAATCAAGAAAAGTGCTGATTGAATGGAGTATTACAAAATGGCCTCACGTAGCGTAACTGAATGGCAGGATTTCGTTGCAGGATGCATTGATTTTCGTCCAAATGACGGGGTTTTCCGTATAGCGCGTGATATGTTCACGCAGCCAGAATTGTTTGATCTTGAAATGGAATTCATTTTTGAAAAAGTATGGATTTATGCCTGTCATGAGAGTGAAATTCCCAATAACCATGACTTTCTAACTGTTCAGATTGGCCGACAGCCTATCATCATCAGCCGTGATGGTGAGGGTGAACTGCATGCTATGGTTAACGCCTGTGAACATCGTGGAGCAACATTAACCAGGGTTGCCAAAGGCAATCAGTCTACTTTCTCCTGCCCGTTCCATGCCTGGTGCTATAAGTCCGATGGTCGTCTGGTTAAGGTTAAAGCACCAAGTGAATATTGTGAAGATTTTGACAAATCCAGTCGTGGTCTAAAGCAGGGCCGGATTGCCAGCTATCGTGGTTTTGTATTTGTTAGTCTGGATGTGCAGGCTACAGATAGCCTCGAAGACTTTTTAGGTGATGCCAAAGTATTTCTCGACCTGATGGTCGAGCAGTCACCTACCGGTGAACTGGAAGTGTTACAGGGTAAGTCGGCTTATACTTTTGCAGGTAACTGGAAACTGCAAAATGAAAATGGCCTAGATGGCTACCATGTCAGTACTGTTCACTACAATTATGTTTCGACTGTACAGCATCGCCAGCAGGTCAATGCAGCCAAAGGTAGTGACCTTGATACTCTTGATTATAGCAAGCTGGGTGCGGGTGATAATGAAACTGATGATGGCTGGTTTAGCTTTAAAAACGGTCATAGCGTTTTATTTAGTGATATGCCGAACCCGACGGTCCGCCCTGGATATGAGACAGTCATGCCCTATCTGGTCGAGAAGTATGGTCCAAAACGTGCTGAGTGGGCAATGCACCGTCTCAGAAACTTAAACCTCTATCCAAGTCTGTTTTTTATGGACCAGATCAGCTCGCAGTTACGAATCGTACGCCCGGTCGCCTGGAACAAGACAGAAGTAATCAGTCAGTGCATTGGGGTCAAAGGAGAGTCAGCCGAAGCTCGTCGTAACCGCATTCGTCAGTTTGAAGATTTCTTTAATGTATCCGGCCTAGGTACTCCCGACGATCTGGTCGAGTTCCGTGAACAGCAGAAAGGTTTCCAAGCACGTCTGGAACGCTGGAGCGATATTTCACGTGGCCACCATACGTGGTGTTATGGCCCTACCCAGAATTCACAGGACTTGGCTATTGAGCCTGTCATTACCGGGCGTGAATTCACGCATGAAGGACTTTATGTGAACCAGCATGGTCACTGGCAACAGTTAATGTTAGACGGCCTGAAAAAGAAAGCTTTAAAATTGCATGATATTACTCATGAAAATCATACTGTAACGGATGAGGTGTAATCATGTCTCAAGAACTCCATTTCGCCGTTTCTCAATTTCTTTACCGTAAGGCAGAGCTTTGTGATGCCTATGAATGGGATGACTATCTCGAGTTATATGATGAAGACAGCGAATATCATATTCCACAGTGGATAGATGACCATACCTATGTACAGGATCCAAATCAGGGCTTGTCTTATATTTATTATGCAGACCGTTCAGGACTAGAAGACCGGGTATTCCGTATCCGTACAGGTAAAGCAGCATCTGCAACTCCTCTGCCACGTACTTTGCACAGTATTAACAATATACGGGTCAAGATGCTTGAGGATGGTTTAATTCAGGCAAATGTTGTCTGGCAGACCCTCTACAACCGTCAAGGTCTGGAAGGCTGTTTCTACGGACATGCAACTTATATTCTGCGCAAAACTGAAGAAACGTTTCGGATCCGTCGTCAGCACACTATCTTGCTTAATGACAAGATTGATTCCGTACTCGACTTTTATCATGTATAAGGAGTGACACATGGGGCATTCTGTTGCACTCAACTTTGCAGATGGTAAAACTTTTTTTATCTCGGTAAATGATGACGAGCTATTGCTGGATGCGGCTGTTCGTCAGGGAATCAACCTCCCCTTAGACTGCCGTGAAGGTGTATGTGGCACCTGTCAGGGACAGTGTGAAACTGGCATTTACGAGCAGGATTATGTTGATGAAGATGCGTTAAGCGAGCGGGATCTCGCTGAGCGTAAAATGCTGGCTTGTCAGACCCGGGTCATGTCAAATGCTGCTTTTTATTTTGACCATAACTCAAATATCTGTAATGCAGGTGACACGCTCAAGCTTGCCACCACGGTCACTGCTGTTGAGCTGGTTTCTGAAACAACTGCAATTTTACACCTTGATGCCAGCATACATAAGGAACAGTTACAGTTTTTGCCAGGACAATATGCACGCTTACAGATTCCAGGCACACCAGACTGGCGCTCTTATTCTTTTGCCAACCGGCCAAATCACTCTAACCAGCTACAGTTTTTAATCCGGTTGTTGCCGGATGGAGTAATGAGCAATTACTTACGTGAGCGCTGTGAGGTTGGTCAAACCTTAATGATGGAAGCTCCTTTAGGCAGCTTTTATTTGCGCGAAGTAGAACGTCCACTGGTTTTTATCGCTGGTGGAACCGGACTTTCAGCCTTTTTGGGTATGCTCGACAATATCGCAGAACAGCCTAACACACCTGCCGTTCAGCTATTTTATGGTGTAAATAGTGAAGCTGATTTATGTGAACAGCAGCGGCTGCAGAGTTATGCTGAACGTATTCCCAACTTTAGTTATCAGCCGATTGTGACTAAAGCTTCAAGTACATGGACAGGAAAAACTGGCTATATTCAGGAGCATTTAAATAGAGACCAGCTCGCTGAGCAGGCATTTGATATGTACCTGTGTGGTCCTCCACCCATGATTGAGGCAGTTAAAAGCTGGCTGGATATTGAAGAGTTGCAGGATTATCGAATTTATAGCGAAAAATTTTTACAGAGTAATACCAGCCATAGCCCATAAAACAAGTTGTACCAAGGAAAGATAACAACAAGATGTTTTTTCAGAGGCTGGTCTCTCGTCAGCCCCCGTTAGCGTCTTATACATACTTAAGGAGTGATAGTATGAACCGTCAACAAATTGATGCGCTCGTAAAACAAATGAATGTCGATACCGCCAAAGGCCCGGTCGATGAGCGCATTCAGCAGGTCGTCGTCCGCCTGCTCGGGGATCTGTTCCAAGCCATCGAAGACCTCG
The DNA here is from genome assembly GCF_040744925.1 of Acinetobacter sp. FL. Taxonomy (NCBI): domain Bacteria; kingdom Pseudomonadati; phylum Pseudomonadota; class Gammaproteobacteria; order Moraxellales; family Moraxellaceae; genus Acinetobacter; species Acinetobacter sp. FL. The sequence continues at coordinate 1,821,619 of NZ_CP160437.1, forward strand.
ACATCCAGCCCTCTGAAGTCTGGAAAGGCCTCGAATACCTGACCGATGCAGGCCATACCAATGAACTCGGCCTGCTCGCTGCCGGGCTCGGTCTTGAACACTACCTCGACCTGCGTGCCGATGAGGCAGATGCCAAGGCCGGTATCACTGGCGGCACTCCCCGTACCATCGAAGGCCCGCTCTATGTGGCCGGTGCCCCTGAGTCTGTCGGCTTTGCACGTATGGATGACGGCTCCGAGTCCGATAAGGTCGACACCCTGATCATTGAAGGCACAGTTACTGATACACAGGGCAATATTATTGAAGGAGCCAAGGTAGAAGTCTGGCATGCCAACAGCCTGGGGAACTATTCATTCTTTGACAAGTCCCAGTCCGACTTTAACCTGCGCCGTACCATCCTTACAGATGTGAATGGTAAATATGTTGCCCTGACCACCATGCCGGTAGGTTATGGCTGCCCGCCAGAAGGCACTACTCAGGCGCTTTTAAACAAGCTCGGCCGTCATGGTAACCGCCCTTCTCATGTGCATTATTTTGTATCGGCACCGGGTTACCGCAAGCTCACCACACAGTTCAATATCGAAGGTGACGAGTATCTGTGGGATGACTTTGCCTTTGCTACCCGTGACGGACTGGTTGCGACAGCAACAGATGTGACTGATGAAGCTGAAATAGCCCGTCGCGAACTGGACAAGCCATTCAAGTACATCACTTTTAATGTTGAGCTCGTGAAAGAAGCAGAAGCTGCTCCTTCTAGTGAAGTTGAACGACGCCGTGTAGCCGCTTAATATCTTCATCTGAGCCAGAATTTCTGGCTCAGATTTTTTTCTTCTTAAAAATACTTATATTCCAATTTTCAATTAATTCAGGTTTTTACCTTAAATTATATGTTTACTTTATTTTTTAACTCATAAATATCACCCGATAAAACAATATGGAAAAAACGGATGAATATCAGGATTTATTGGATAGTGAAATATGGCTAAAAAGAGTTCAATTGGAAAGAGCGTTTATAGCTATATCCTGTAATGAACTAAAAACATTTAGTCAGTTTACAGGAGATTGAACAGATCACTGGCAACAAGATTTAAGCGTTATTGATCTGTAATGGTCAAGGTTTTGGGGCAGTCTCAATAATGAGGCTGATAAAAATAATCGAATTCTATTTTTTAATACATTCTATAGAAATTTTGATCTGTACCGCATGAACCAGATTCAACAATTTGAGTGTCATCATTTTATATTTTGAAAGGAATCAGTATGAAGACAATAGATGCAAATACTGTAATTAACCGTGACAAACTTTCACCCTTGCAATGGGTCGTATTCACTCTGGGTTTTCTGGTCTTCTTTTGCGATGGATTAGATACTGGCATTATTGGTTTTATCGCACCCGCATTACTGGATGACTGGGGCATCAGTAAACCACAGCTGGCGCCTGTATTAAGTGCAGCATTAGTCGGTATGTCAATTGGTGCCATTATTTCTGGTCCAATGGCAGATAAATTTGGACGTAAAGGAGTAATTGTATTGACCACTTTACTGTTCGGGATTTTTACCGTGTTATGTGGCTTTGCCAGCACTACTCAGGAACTAATGATTTATCGTTTCATTACTGGTGTGGGTTTAGGAGCAGCCATGCCAAATATTAGTACGATTGTATCTGAATACATGCCCGTTAAACGTAAAGCCTTTTTAACCGGTCTGGCTGGCTGTGGTTTTATGCTGGGTATTTCCTGTGGTGGGGTACTTTCTGCTTATTTGCTCGAAAGCCTAGGCTGGGCTAAAGTAATTATTATTGGGGGAGCTATTCCTCTTATTCTTGTTGCATTTCTTCTATTCAAGCTTCCTGAGTCCACTCAGTACTTGATCAAACGTAACCAGCAGCAAAAAGCACAAAATATTCTGGAAAATATTCAGGGCCAATGTTTCGCTGAACCTGTCAAACTGGTGCTCACTCAAGCTGAAAACCAGAGCAGTGAAAGTCCAGTCAAACTGGTGTTAGGTAAATATCTTTGGGGCTCTAGCATGTTATGGCTTTGCTGTTTCATGAGCTTGCTGGTGTTTTACCTGTTAACCAGCTGGATGCCAACCATCTTGAAAACAGCCGGTTTTACCACACAACAGTTCAGTCTGATTGCAGCCATCTTCCCATTCGGGGGAGTCATTGGTGCAACACTTATGGGCTGGTATATGGACAAGTTGAACCCAACCACTGTTATTAAATACTCATATTTGAGCGCATTTGCCTTACTGATTATTGCCGGTCTGGTCAGTTCAAATATCTTACTGCTTGGCATCACCATCTTTCTGATTGGTGCATTACTGGCAGGTGCACAATCTTCTCTGCTTCCACTCTCGGCAATCTTTTATCCTACTGCCTGCCGTGCCGTGGGAGTTTCCTGGATGCATGGAATTGGACGTATCGGTGCAATTTTAGGTGCTTTCTTCGGTTCTCTGATCTTTACATTTAACCTGAGCCTGAGCGGCATCTTCTTTATTCTGGCAATTCCAACCTTTATTTCTTTTATCGCATTAAGTTTAAAAGTTATGCAGGAAAAAGCAAAAACCAGACAGGCATTAAAACTGGAAGGTTCTGTCTAGAGTATAAAAATTACAAATAAAAGCTGATTTAGATTTTTATCTAAATCAGCTTTTTTATAGGTGCCAGAAGTTTATAAAATTCTGGACTTTGTCTCACTTGGATTTTCACCAAATTCTTCTCGATATTCCTGAGAAAAACGACTTAAATGGTTGAATCCCCAATCATAGGCAAGCTTAGAAATCGAAAGTTTTCTGTGATGACCTGAACTACTTAAAATTTTATAGATTTGCTGTAAACGGTATTTACGCAAATAAGACATCGGGCTGGTTCCGTAGTAATACTGGAATTCTTCATATAATTTGGATTTTGATACACCAGCTAAACGCTGTAAATCATCAGCACAAATTTCTTCATGGGCATGTGCCACAATAAAATTCCGAACTTTGCTAATATAAGAAGGCTCCCGCTGCTGAGACAGCTCCTTCAATGCATGAGAATAATTATTTTCCTGCGATAAAAGCAGCGCCTTGATCACAAAATTCTCATAATCTTCAGACAGCATCTGTAAACCATAAAAACCTGTATATTGAGACTTAAGCTGTAAAAAGTTCTGTATATTTTTCCACCACGCTTCAATAAGCTGGCCCGTATCCAGACACATTTCAGGATTAAAAATAACGGGCTGCTCAACTTTTCTATTTAAAAGGTCTGCGAGTACCATTTGCAGGCTCTGTTCCGGAATTACTACCTGAATTTTTTTACAGTCTTTATCTATGACCAGGTCCTGTAACTCTGCATTTGAAACAATTAATCCTTTTGTCTCATGCGAAAGATATTTTGCCCCATGTACATTCAATGCCTGTTTACCATGAATCGGTAAACTGATGCTATAAGCTCTCAGCTTAGAAATATTAATTGCAACGTTGGCACCATAGCTGATGGTACCAATGGCCATATGTTTATGAGGCAATCTTAAACCGTCATAATGAAAATCAAGAGTATCGCGACATGTTGTATCTAAACGGTGCTCTCCACAGATTTGGGACATCAAGCTTTGCGCAAAATCAGCTTTACGAGAATAATGATTCAAATCCATCTGTTGGCTGAGTGATTCCATATCCATTCACCTAGCTAAAAACATACTTGTTTTTTAAGCAATTCCTGTACCAGCTTTAACAAAGCTGATTAATTCACTGTACATTATCTGCCCCATAAAATAAAACTAATTTTTAGATTTAATTAAAATTATTATGATACTTTTAAAGTATAAATTAATATTATAAAAGCATAGCTTAAATAGAAAAATTATAGCTAGAATCAAATATATAATTATCTAGATGAAATTTAATAGTGATTCAAAGTTAATAACTTTTATAATCATTTTTAATAGTTCTACCAGCTCACAGGTTAGACAGTATAAATTATGAAATAAGAATCATTTTCATATATACTTTATGCTCAAAAACCCTTGATAAGCTTAAAATGAAAAACTATATTTTTTTAGTCGCCCTGATACCCAGCATTGTATTCGCACATGAACCTTATGTAGCGCCTCTAGCATTTATCACTGAAAATACTCAAATACCTGTTATTTCCGGTTATGCGGAGGTTCCTTTTGCCAGTGAATATGCTTTAAAAGATGTGGTCTTTCATATTACTCAACCAGATCAAAGTCAAACGACGGTTACCCCGAATACTCAATTAAAATCGGCAACTGTTTTTGACTTAGCTTTAAAACTTGACGGAACATACTATATCTCGTCAAAAGTCTCCTATCCGCTGCAATATGCGCTTTATAATAAAGAATGGAAGATTTTTTATGATACAACAGAAGGAAAAGAAAAAAGTATTGCTGAGCGGGACTATGTTATTCCTGGTGATTTCAAGAAAACACCTCAATTAAAAAATGTGACTCGTGAATGGAGTATTGAAACATATCTCTCGAAAAACAAACTGACTGAAGTTAAAGAAAAAATAGATTTTCCCCTCCAAGTCAAGTTTTCCAGTCATCCGAATAATATTAAGGCAGGACATCCTGTAAGCTTAGCAGTTTCAAAAAATAATAAGCTTTTAACTAAAGCAGAAATAGTAATAAAGGAAAAAGGTCAAAGTGAACAAAATACAAAAACTGTTCTGACCGATTTAAAAGGTAGAGCAAATCTGACGTTTCCAGCCGCAGGACAATACCTGCTTGAGATAACAGAAACTCAAAATCCTAAAGCGGAGCCGGTTAACCAGTACTATAAAATTATTTCTTTATCAGTAAACTAATTTGCAAACCCGCTTAAGGCTAAACTGGATCAGTTAAAATTGCCCGGTTTAGCCTTGAATAGATTATTCTTTTATGCGTGTTTATTAATTTTAATTAGATAGTGCATCAGTTTATATATAAATTTTTGAAATGAAGCTTTTATTCAATATCATTTTCCATACAAATCATTATGATAAAAAAGCTGGATGTCTTGAATACTGGAAATAACAGAAGATATGGAAATTGATGAAGAGCTCACTCTAAAAAAAATACAGATATTTCTAATGTTCATGCGCTATGGAAATTTGTCGAAAACTGCAGCAGAAATGCAGATCAGTACGGTTAGCGTACACAAAGCACTGCATTCTCTGGAAAGCGCGCTACGTTGTCCGTTATTTAAAAATGAAGGCCGTAACCTGATTCCCTTAAAAAGTGCTTATGTACTGCAAGAGCATTCACAAAAACTTGTTCAGGATATGATCACCACTGTAAATAAAACCCGTGAAGCCGCAGGGTTTGCAGCCAAAGTCCTGCATTTGGGTTCACTCTATTCACTTACAGTAAATACCATACCAAATGTGATTAGCGGTTTAAAATTACGACGCGGCGAACTTGATATTCAGCTTCTGCTCAGTTCCAATCTGGATCTGGTAAAAAAATTAAAATCTACCGAGCTGGATGCAATTATTGTGGCTCTCAATGACACCACAGATGATCTGGATTTTGAACGGCTACCTATGTTTCAGGACAGTATTTACTTGGCTGTAAATAAAAACTCTTTGCTCGCCGAAGAACATGAAATTGATCTGAGTTTACTTAAAGATGAGACATTCCTGACACTTTCAAAAGGTTTCGCAACCCGCCATGATAGTGATACAGTCTTTGAGAAGGCAGGAATTGACCCAAAAGTTTTTTTACAGGTTAGTGATATTTTTACTTTAATCAGCATGGTAAGTAGCGGTGTTGGTCTTGCACTGCTCCCCGGCCGTATTTCATCTATTTATGAAAGCTCGGTCCGTCTTATTCCTTTACAGGCGAAGTACCAGATTAAGCAGGAAATAGGTCTGGTCTTTCTTAAAAGTAAAGAACGTGATCCGAATCTTTTGGCCTTGATTGCAGAATGCCGGATGTTTGCCCAGCAGTATCTGCTTGAATAATTGAGCAACAGAGTTATTTCAGCTATTGCTCATTTGAGGGTGTTAACAGTTTTAGTCAAAAAGAGCATTTATTGTCAGGAAAAATACAGAAGGTCCAAGCAGACATCCCAGTCCTGTATAAAAAGTTGCAACCAGCGCACCATAAGGCACCAGACGAACATCTGTTCCAGCAAGGCCTGCTGCAGTACCGCTGGTGGTACCTGCAAGGCCGCCAAAAACCATGGCTGAGCGCGGGCTTTTCAGGTACATAAATTTTGCAAGTAAAGGAGTACCGACCATAAAGAAGACAGATTTGATCAGGCCAATTGCGATAGACAACGCAATAACTTCAGAACTGGCACCAATGGCCGTACCGGTAATCGGGCCTACAATATAAGTCATTGCGCCAGCTCCGATAGTCGTCATTGAAACAGGGTCTTTATATCCCATTACCCAGGCAATCATAGCACCAATTATAAAAGGCACTACACAGCCCAGTAACAGGGCAATAAAACCAATTTTCCCAGCCTTTTTCACTTCTTTCACATCAACTTCAAATGCTGTTGAAGCAATGGCAAGATCCCGAATCATGGCCCCACCCAGCAAGGCAAAACCTGAGAAAACTGCAATATCTGAAATTCCTTTCGTACCCTGCGTATATACACCAGCAAAGTAGGCGACGACCAGCCCTAACGTAATAGCGATAGCCGAGCTCTGCAGCTTACCTTTAGTCAGATATTTTGAAAGCAGATGGGAGACAAACATCATCAGCCCTGTCACTGCAAGCGCAGTGACTAGTGCATTTTTACTTAAAACTGCAATAAGTGCATCCATAATTTTTCCTTTTTAGTCCATTAATTCTGATTATTATTAGGCAGTCTTTTCTTTGGCTTCGATAGACCAGCTATAAGTTTCGTAATCACCACTCATACGGTTTAGGTAACGAATCACAAATACTGTGCCTATTAGGGAAGTCACTGCAACAATGATACCGACCATTCCGCCAGATAATGCAGCAACTACATTCTGACCTGCCGACATTGCGACCACGATAGGAATATACATTCCTGACCAGTACAGCACTCCAAACTGGGTTACTTGAGGCAAATATCCCTTTTTCATCAAGATTTCTTTGGCCAGAATTAACAGGATCATGGAAATAGCAACACCGCCCACATTAGCCTTTACACCCAGCAGCAGGCCTAAAGTATTTCCAAGATAATCACCTAACAGATGGCAGATTGCCAGAATTGCTGTTCCATATATAATCATTTTAAATTCCTCTATCCATTGAGTTACATCATTTTGTTTTAGCTAGGTTTTACTTCAGCTTACCTGCTCTTTTTGCATTACAGTGATCAAACTGTCCAGTTGAGTATTCTGAAAACATAAAACTGAACCCTCTTTAAATATTTTTCGTGCCAAGCCGGTCAGTACAGTGCCGGGTAAAGCTTCAATATGTAATCTGACTCCTCTTTCCCAAGCAGCCTGGACCGTACTCTCCCAGTCAATCATCCGGCTCATATTAAAAGTAAGGTCATCGAGTATCTGGGCATCTGTTTGCAGTAAACGTGCAGAGGTACCACTTAAATATTTAATTTTAGGTTGTGCGGAAGCTACTCCTTTTATATCGATATGTAGCTGTTTGGCTTGCGGTTCAAGCAATACACAGTGTGAAGGAACACTGACTGCCAGACGTTTTATAATTGCACCGTCCAGACGTGCAAGTCTGGAAACCTGCTGCATTGCTTCATCTGAACCTGAAATGACTATCTGATTGCTGGCATTGATATTGGCTATGTATATATCTGGAATTTCTATACGAACCTGTGATATCCACTGTTCCACCCTCATACGATCTGTGCCGATCACTGCTGTCATGCCATATCCTTGCGGATAGGCCTGTTGCATTAGCTCGCCTCGTCTGGCCACAAGTTTTAAACCATCTTCGAAATTGATTACACCGGCGACGGTCGCTGCTGCCCATGCTCCAATCGATAAACCGGCTACATAGTCTGGATAAAGATTCTGTTCAGTTAGAAGAGCAGAACTAATTATGCCCGACAGATATAAACATAACTGAACTGCATAAGTTGTTCTGAGATTTTCAGGTTGGTCCAGTAGCCGCACATCCTGTTTTAAAACGTCAGACGCATGTTCAAAATACTGTTTCACCAGTTTATGGGTTGGCAGCTCATGTAACATATTGACTTTTTGGGCGCCCTGACCCGGATATACCCAGATCGAACTCATACTAAGCTCCTTCCAGTTTCCAAGGGTTGAGCACTAAAACAGCCCCATCTTGATGTTTTAGTAAAATACTTCCTGCTGCTTGTGCCCATTCCCTTAATGCGATGCCACCTGAAGGGGTCTGAAGCTGTACATCTATTTTGAGTTTCAGAGCATCGAGCTGCTGTAAAATAGTTCGTGCCTGCTCTTTTTCCATTAAGCACTCTGCACGTATTAACAGGTCTATATCACTCTGTTCTGTCACTGTTCTCAGACCGGTTGCCAGTTCAAAGCCTGTACTACCGGTATAACCCCAAGGTAAGCCAATACTTTCCATAACCTGCCCTACCAGTTCCAGGCTTTGCTGGAGATGGGGAAACTCGGCAAGGTCTGTTTTCACCAGCGCCTCAGGCTTGATATGTTGGGTAATCTCCTGAACAGGCATCTCGGTGGCATAGCGTAGGTTACGGCATTTTCCACGAATACCGACTGCAATTACAGCAGGACGGGTAGATGCACGGCGTATCACCACCGGCACTTCCCGTGACAATTCATGTGCTACCCACTCAGGCGCATCTTGCGGTAACATAGCCGGCGTCATTCCCCACAGCAAGTCATGTGGCTGCAGCTGAGTATTCATGACCATTGCTCACGTAATAATTCACGTACCTGTTTAGAGGCTTTACGATTTTCTGCATTCAAACGGTGTTTAAGGTCAGTCATGCCCTGTTGCCTAATATTGATAAATGCATGAACCAGAGCCTGCTGGACATTAAATATGTCCTGGCCGGTAGGCTGGTCTGCATCACTGACTTCCAGCATGTCAGACAGTAGTCCTAATGTGTTGTAGCTTTCAATGTCATACGCCATTGGTGGTATATTGGCAGCCAGTTGCTCCAGCTCATCTACTGTACGTAATGTCACGCGGGCAGCAGATTCCTTGCCCATGGCATGTACCATCACGCCAGAATCTTTTAATGCTAAAATCCGGTTTGCCTGATAGCCATGAGCCAGAAAAGCACCCGACATTGATTTTCCGACCAGTAGGCTGACTACCGGATGTCCGGCCAGACGTGCACGTACATAACTGTCTACTGCACCGGCCAAAGCCTGATGTATCCCCAGCAATTCTTCACGACGCCCATAAGCCTGACTCGGCACATCGACAATACATAAAATTGCACGCTTATCTCTTTTTCCTTTATCGAGTTGAATAAGTTGATCTACAGCTTTTGCCAGTGACCATCCTTCAAGGAGTCCTACCTCGCCTTTGCGTGCCCGTGGAAAGTGATTATGAATATCCGGTACAACTGCAAATACCCGCAACATCTGCCCGTCTATTTGTCCATCGGCAACCAGCAGAGAATGAATGCCAGTTTCAATTCTCTGGAAACCTCGGGTTAAAATTTCAAACCAGTGTTTACCCCGAACTGAAAACTTGATGGCGTTTATGTCCATATTCATGTCTGTTCTCCCTGATACAACGCTTGCACCTGAACAGGCAATAATTGTTCTGATGTATCTATTTGACTGAGTTTGGGCAGATAAAAAGAATAGTCTGAACTGCGATGCAGTTGAGGTATACCCTGCTGCATATAGCCAATCACCTGTTGTTTCATTTGTTCTCGGTCATCTTGTACATAAGCATCGACCAAGCCACTGGCAAAGCGCTGAGCCCCTCCGGTAATACTCCAGATAAAAGGACGGTCTTTAGCGTCATATTCCTGTATACCTGCTTCCTGTTCAATTACCTGTGGTCCGTTTAACCCAAGACGGCCTTCCTGTGTCATGATCAGGTAACTGCATAACCCTGCTGCAATTGACATTCCACCGAAGCAACCCACACTTCCTGCAATAATTCCAATCACAGGCCGGTATTGTCTAAGCTCAACAATTGCTGCCTGAATTTCTGCAATAGCAGCCAGACCCAAGTTAGCCTCCTGCAAACGTACGCCACCAGTTTCTAGCAGTAAAATAGCGGTGGTCGGAATTCCCTGACGGTTATCTTCGATTGCCATTTCAAGTGCGCCAGCAATTTTGGCACCGCCGACTTCCCCAAGACTTCCTCCCTGAAATACACCCTCAATTGAGATGACAACAGTAGGTTGCTGCTGGATCAATCCTTTGATAATTACTACGCCATCATCGGCCTGCGGTACAATATTTTGCTTGGGCAGCCACGGCGACATAATTCGTGCAAATGGATCAAGCAGTTCACGCCCGCTGTCCGGGTCCAGAAATGACCAAGCACGTTCACGGGCATTTAATTCAATAAAGCTCTGCTGTTCTAGTAGTTTATTTTTATCCGGCATTTTCTATCTCCTCAAAGGCCTGTTCCAGCCTTAAACGGACAACTCCCGGTGTCGCTCCAAAATCGTGGATATCAATATTGACTGCTGGCGGAAGCTGGCTGGTAAATACCCGTTCAAACAGGTTATTCCAACGCTGACTGCTGCCATCTACTGAAGTTGTTACCCTGACTTTAAGCTTTCTTTCTGAACCGGGTTCTATCAGGATTTCCAGATCTCCTGAACCTACACAGCCAACTACAATAGATTTTTGAGGTATTTTTCCCGCATTAAATTCAAAATTTAATATTTCCATACTTAGTCATCCTTTAATATTTTATGGTCCATTCTGCTTATGCTATCCAGAAACAGTAAGGCTGCCAGTAAATCTGCTGCTCCCCCGGCCGACGCTCTAATGGCCAGTAAATCATGTTCTAGCTGTTGTAAAGCCTGCTGTCCTTTTAAGGTAGAACTTCCTCCTGAGGCCAGAACATATTTTGCACCGTCCTGCATCTCTTCTAGCCCGGAAAGGCCAGCCCGATAAATGACACAGGTATCTGTAAGCTGTGACATCATGGCAAGCAAGCTATCAAGCCGTGCATGACTTTCACTTATGCTTTTACTACGGCTCAGGCATAATTGCGGCCAACCGTACTGAACTATTACTGGAAAACCTTGCTGGGCCTGCTGTTTGGCACCATTTATGCCGTATTGCTGCCGGATTTTCTGGCCATGTGTTAATGCCTGTACTGGAATAAACCGGTCTTCCAAACAGGCAATTTTTCCGGCAAGCCTGCATAAGTCAGGTACCGTTAGCCTTTTCTGCTTTTCAAGAGTAAGCGCTGTAGCAGTGACCATTAATCCAAGTGACCAGATTGCACCACGATGCGTATTAATGCCTTGAGTTACCTGCAGCATTTGCTTCTCGCCTTGACGCCCAATATGACCAATTTTTTCTCTTAATGACTGACAGACAGTTCCATATTTCTCTGCGGCCTGAGCCATTGCCTTAAACATGGGAAACAGGCTTTGTGCCGAATGCTCCATCAGCTCAAGGCTAAGGTCATCATGTGCACCACTGCCACGCTGATCGACCAGTGCCGGCTTAGGAGTCAGATTTACTTCATCTAGTAATGCCTGGACGGCAAATTCAGCCAGCCGCTCGGCCACAGTCAAAGAAGTTCCGGTTAAAACAGCCATCATTACCAGCTCCTGAATTTTGCAGGTGGTTGATATAAGCCATCTGACCAGGACACAAGCTCTGCAATATTTTTGGCAGCCAGTAATTCGCGTGTTGCATCAGTACGGCGTATCCCTAGGTCTTCTGGAAAGACCACCAGACCTTCCTGACGCAGGCGTTCAGTTGTTTTAGGGTTATGATTAAGACCTATATCAGTTACACCCGCAACCGCTGCAATCATCTCTTCTCGTTCTTGCATACTGCAGGCTTTATATAGGTAGGCAATTCCTTCCTCAGTGAGTAAATGGGTTACATCATCACCATAAATCATGACAGGTGCCAGTGCCATACCAGCCTTTTGAGCTACACCTACCGCATCAAGCGTATTTACAAAAGTAGGTTTCTCGCCTTCCTGAAAGGTTTCTACCATCTGTACAACCAGTTTCTTGCCACGAGCGAGATAAGTATCTGTATCAGTTTGTTGTGTGGTCCGCATGTCCAGCCAGGCAGGTGTGGCATGTCTGCGTCCACGAGGGTCATGGCCCATATTGGGCGCTCCACCAAAACCGGCAAGTCGGCCTTTAGTAACTGTGGAAGAGTTCCCGCTTCCATCTACCTGAAGCGTTGCTCCAATAAACAGATCTACTGCGTACTGTCCAGCCAACTGGCACATCATACGGTTAGAACGTAATGAGCCATCTCGACCGGTAAAAAATACATCAGGGCGGGCAGCAATATATTTTTCCATGCCTAGCTCGGTCCCGAAGCAATGCACACTTTCCACCCAACCAGTTTCAATGGCAGGTATTAATGTCGGGTGCGGATTGAGTGTCCAGTTGCGGCAAATCTTGCCTTTCAAACCCAGAGATTCGCCATAAGTAGGTAAAATCAGTTCAATCGCTGCTGTGTTAAAACCGATCCCATGATTTAAAGATTGCACTTGATGACGTTCATAAATACCGCGGATCGCCATCATGGCCATCAATATATGCACAGGCTTGATGTGTTTCGGATCACGTGTAAATAAAGGTTCGATATAAAATGATTTATCTGCTACCACGACAAAATCTACCCATGAAGCAGGAATATCAACCCGTGGTAAATCTGTAACATCATCAACCAGTTCATTTACCTGGACTATTACAATACCGTCACTAAAAGCAGCAGGTTCTATTAAAGCTGGAGAATCTTCTGTACTTGGGCCGGTATAGATATTACCCTGCCGGTCTGCCATAAAACCTGCTGAAAGTACAACGTTGGGAATAAGGTCAACCAGTAACCGTGAATAGAGTTCAATATAAGTATGAATGGCTCCAACTTCGAGTAGCCCGTCTTCAATTAATTGACTGATTCTAAGACTTTGTGTTCCTGCAAAAGAAAAGTCCAGCTTGCGGGCAATACCTTTTTCAAACAGATCCAGATGTTCCGGACGCCCAACGCTGGGCATAATCATATGCAGGTCATGCAGAATTTCCGGATTGACTTGTATCAGTGAACGAGATAAAAAATCTGCCTGTTTCTGGTTATTTCCTTCCAGAACTACTTTGTCGCCTGGTGTAATCAATATTTCTAATACTTTTATAATATCTTCTGCCGGAATAATGCAGCCATCGGCATATTTTGCAGCCATTTCCAGTTTGAGTTGTTTTGCATGTCGACGTTTTGTCCATATACGTTCTTTATTCTGAACCGAACCTTCCATGAGGCTTTCCTTAATACTTATCTCCTGACCTATAAAACTCTTTTTAGTATGCAGGATCAATCAACCTGAAAGCAGAATCATTAACCTAAAGTTAATGATTTAAAACTACTTTGAAGTAACATGTTAAAGATTCTAATTAAGAGGAAGTAGTTAAGTACTATTAATAGACATATAATTCTTTTTCAGTTTCTCAATTATTTTTTATATAAAATAAATTTTTAATTTAGTATATTTCATTATTTATAGTATTAATTAAAACATTAAATTAGTTTTAAATATAATCTTCCTATATTTTTATAATATCATGATAAATCAACAATACTTTATCCCATAAAATATAATCTAATTAAAATCAAAAACTTATTCACATATTATTTAATTTACAATATAGAAAATATACTTCTATTCTGTATATTTTCTATAGATCAAAAAAACCCTCAATATTATTTTTTAATAAAATCTATTTAGCTATAGGTTGAGCAGAAAGCGGTACACCAAATAATTGATCAAAAATCCAGTTAAAGGTAAAAGTATAAAAAGGAATAATAACAATTAAAGAAGCATCTAAAATAAATGCTTTGAGTAATGTAATTTCCATCCACCAGGCAATAAGGGGAATCAGAAAAATAATTAGGGTGAGCTGAAACCCTATTGCATGGGCTATACGCCGTTTCACAGTACGGGTACGCATCGTTTGACGTCTTTCCCATGCTTCGAACATCAGGTTATATACCAGATTCCAAAGTGCCGCCATACTGGTCACTAAAATTGCTAGAGGTCCAGTATGGCTTAATGTGCTGCCAGTCAATAAAGCGAAACATAGCGAAGAAATTCCCATTCCGATGATTTCATAGCTAGTGATATAGACTACTCGACGTTTCATTCCTTGCATGAATGTAATTACCTGAACAAATTGATAAGATTCCCTATTTTAATTTCAGTTAGAATTATTGATAAAGTTAATGGCTTTCAGTTGAACTGATAACAAATGAATTTTAGTAGTGAAAATATTGAATTATTTCTTGCTGTTCTCGATGCAGGCTCTTTTTCTGCGGCCGCACGAAATTTACGCAGGGTTCCGTCGGCAGTGAGCATGGGTATAGCCAACCTGGAGGCAGAATTAGGACTAATGCTTTTTGAAAGGACTCCACGCAAGGTTATTCCTACAGCTACGGCGCTGGCATTAGTACCCCAAGCCAGAATGATTTCAGAGCAACTTAGGCAGATGACGAAGCATGCATGTGAACTGTCTTTGGGCCTAGAGAATATTTTAAAAATAGGTGTCGTTTCTGATGTAAATAACCGGAAGCTCTTGCTGGCTATACAAAAAATTGCCTCAAAATATCCCCTGCTTCATATTGAAGTTATTACAGCGCCACAGGATGATATTCTGCATATGCTTTATGCAGAACAGATCAGTATCTGTCTGGCCAGTTCCGGTCAAAATATTAAGATGCAGGAATATTTGCAGCTTGTTACTACAGAGACAGTGATAGCTACAATTTCAGCAAACCATGAATTGGTACATACAAATAAAGATGCAATTTTTATTGAAGATCTGATTAATGTACGGCAGATATTAGTTGCAAGTACCGAGCTAGACATAACAGATTTAAGGCCTGTGATAGGTGCTTCTTACTGGCGAACCAATCATTTACAGACAGCAATTGATATGGTGGAGATAGGCTTAGGCTGGGGTAACTTTCCTTTATCTCTGGTAAAAGATCTGATTGATACTGGCCGACTAATCCAGTTAAATTTTAAAAATACACAAAATCAGCTCCCTATGCCGGTCTATTTGGTCTGGTTAAAAGATAAGGTACTTCCTAAAGCCTCTCGTGAATTAATAGAGCTGATCCGCGAAGACTGATCAAAATAATGACTAGATTAGATTAAATAGGAAAATTTTTTCTTGAACCTTATCTTTTAAATGTAAAAATTAATCTACTTTGACATGATGCCAAAGCCATAATCATAAGACCACATAGATACTGCATCTCTATTGTAAAGTGTTAAAGATAAACGGCAGCCTTGCTCATGGGCAATTTGGTACTCGTCACAGTAATCTTTCATTTGTTGGGGAGTGAGGGCTAACCATGCTTGCGGTTTAGCAGGAATTTCTTCGAATTTCACTTGGTCCCATACCAAATCATATTTCGGATATTTTAACGTCTTCGTCGCTTTCGCATCAAAACCATATACTTGCTTTTTAACAGTTAAGCTCTCAGCCCACTCAAACATATAGGTTTCTTGATAATTACGTTCACGTAAAGGCGTTAAATTATAAATATTCTCTGTCATGATACTTGCATCTACATCAGACCGAGAAAATAACTGATCTCCTTGATCATTAAAATAATTCTGGCAAAAACTTTTAATTTGTTGATCATCATATTTTGCAAATAAACAATTTAACTGATCAAAACGCAATCGGGCATTAATCACTAATTGAGATTGAAGATCCCAAGGCAAAAGCTCGTTTAAATCTTGAGATGAATAAGTTGATGTTACCGATGAACCATATCCTTCATAACCCGGATAAACAAATACGCGTCTGCGCTGTCTGGTTTGTTGCTTGTTTTTTTCAATATCTCGTTGTTCACAATAACGATAATTCCACTGTAGAATCATAATATTGGGTTGCTGTACTTTTTCCAATCGATGACGATTGACTCGTCCTGCTGTTTGTACAATGGATTGCACACTTGAGGCATCAATAATGGCCCAATCAAAATCATGATCTCGTCCCACTTCTTCTACTGGTGTCGCAACCACAATAAAGGGAATATTTAAAGAATTAGATTTTTGAATGAGATCAATCATTTCATCATCTTGCTCGATCTGCTCATTACCCGTTTTTCTTTTTTTACCGTCTTTATGCCTTGTTAAAAGTTGATCTAGACGTTGCTCTTTATAAAATCTTGAAATAAGCCAGTCATTCGCATGATAGCAAGCTATTTTTGCCTCAGGTAAATGATCTGATAAAAACTGGGCAAGTCGAATTGCATGTTTAATATTGGCAACCCGTATAAGCCCCAAAGAAATTTTCTTTTCTGTATTTTTAAAATGCCATGCATGCTCTTGATGAAGTTGCTTTACTCCTTCCAATACCGACTGTTTCCACGATAAAACTGTAGTTTCAGGTAACGAAAGTAACTGAGCCAGTCGATGGGTAGGCTTAGAGAGCAAGTGAACTTGTAAATTATCTAAATGCTTTTGGTAGTTTGTATTAAATTCTGATTTTTGATTTGATCGTTCTAACCAGACTTGGGGTTTAAGCTCATTATCAATAATCGCAATGATAGATTTTTTCTCGGTGTCATACAGGGCTGCCCGCATCTGCATACCCGATTCAAAGGCTCGATGAATTGTTTTGGCAACGGTCAGTGATAAGATTGCCGACGAGCAAATCACATTTCGACCATACATTGCAGCGAGCTGAACTAAACGTAAAACAGCAATCAATGCCTTGGGCTCATAGCCATCCACTTCATCTAAAATCAGGTCACTACTCATTATTCTAAGTAATGCTTTAACGTGATGTCCTTGTCGATGAGGCTCACCGGCTGCAATCAGATAATCAATCGTTGAAACTAACAAAGGCGAAGCAAGAATGGTCGTTTCCTTTTGATCCAAAACTTTACGCCCATTTTTTTCAACCGTAAATAAGGGATGTAACCATTCAGGTAATTCACAGTCCTCACCCCAGGCATCAAACATAGGCTCAGGACGATTTTCATCTTCATCAACGAACTCAATTTTCTCTTTACTTTGATCGAATAAAGTCTGAGTAACGGTATCTCCAATAATCACGGCGATTTCATCTTCCGATAGATTCATCGATGTTTTAAGTGCATGCCCAGTCTGCAATGTTAGAGAACGCAAATTAAGCGCAATCGCTAGTCTTGGGTCATCTGGTCGTAAGGTACAGGCAGCGCGCAAATTCATACGGGTTTTCCCGCTTCCTGTCCCTGCAATATTAAATACCAGTGCCGGTGTTTCAGGATGCTTCTGTATATGTTTTTGCAATGTATTTGCTGCGATATTTTGCCATTGGAAACGTGGGTGAGTTGTTGGCTGACAGATGTATTCAACGGTTTGTTCAGATAACCCTGATAAACTCAAATCAGTCATCATTTGAACTGCAATGCGTGAAGCCCGATCTCCGACTTGGTGTAAATGCCATTCTAGTGGCTGATCTTGTAATTTGGCTTTCTTGTCCTGGTCTATCGTTTTAAGCTTTGTATTTGCAAATAACGATACATTTTCAGGCTTTTGCAAAGAATATTGTTGTGCCGAAATAATATGATCGGCATGAATCAGCGCTGCTCGCGAATGCAGTGCTAAGGCTTTCCAATATAAAAGCGGGTCTGTTTTTTGTTTTGGTATTAATGCCGTTAAACGCTGCATACGTTTTTGATGGCTTTTAAAAATAGAGTCTGGCAATTCACCTGCACAGCTCATTTGTTCACGGCTTGGAACTAATGTACGGACATGATTTTCATAATGGGGTAATGCGAGTGGATCATTTTTTAAAGCTTCTTCCACGCCTAATAAGCCATGATGTGTCACAACTAAATAATCAACTGCTTCTAATTCGTTTTGGATTCCCTGTTCAATTTCCTGTCGATCACCTAAAGTAAATTTATCTAAACCTTTATCTAAATTCTTCCAGACAAGTTGCCAGTCCCATCCATTTTTTCTGAGTTGTTGCAATAATTTTAGAGACAGCCATTCATGTCGAATATCATCTCTCATTTTTTGTCCTGCCATTTCTGGACTTAATTTGTTCTGAAAATGTTGTGAGGCCTTACCAATATCATGCATGTCCCCTGCTGCACCTGCCAACAAGCTACTTGCTTTGACCCATTCATCTAGCATCAATAACTTTTGCTGTTTTTTGGTCGATGCAACCGGATAGGCACCGCCGTATGCAAATTTATGTTTTGCGCCCACAACCCATGCAAGCTTCATTCTTCGCACACCAAAATTAATGTACGCAGCTACCGCAGTTTGTCGGGTTGCCACTTTTTTTAATGCACTACGAATTTCTTTTAAGCCATCCATGGTCATGGGTGCTTGCCAAGATGAATGTCCTGTACGAATCGCATAGCTATCCAAGATTGCTCTTGTTTTCTTTAAAGCTCTTTTTTCACAAGCGGAAATGAGAATGACATGCATAACTTATTATTAAAATTTAAATATAATAAAAATATATTCTTTTGTTTTAAAAAGAGACAGTCTTAATCTGCTTAATACTATCTTTTAACGACAAAATATGTCGTCTTAAATATTGAAATTAGATTTTTTAAATCATCTATGCGATGACAAACACAGTGCGACTATTGAATTCCGCTTTCCTGCTTTTCTAAACCATCTATGCGATGACAAACTATAAAAACTATACTCTTGTTTCCGCAATAATTTTCTAAATCATCTATGCGATGACAAACGCCCTTCTTTGAAGGAGTCCACGTATTCTAATTTTCTAAATCATCTATGCGATGACAAACTCCGGAATTCCGGAAATAATGATAGTTTTGTACTTCTAAATCATCTATGCGATGACAAACATCATGGATGAGAAATTTATTGCCCTTACTCATTTCTAAATCATCTATGCGATGACAAACTGTAAACAAGATTGGAAAACCGACTCGTGGCTTTTCTAAATCATCTATGCGATGACAAACTTCGTCACAATATGACGATTGGGATATTTCTTTTTCTAAATCATCTATGCGATGACAAACCAAATGATTAAGCGTATGTACTTCCGGCAATGTTTCTAAATCATCTATGCGATGACAAACATGGGTAAGCTTTACCATATAACTAATTATGATTTCTAAATCATCTATGCGATGACAAACCGACACAAGAACCAATTCAATGTCCTCCTGCGTTTCTAAATCATCTATGCGATGACAAACTCCGGATCGAGCTGGTGCGGCGTCTTTTTATATTTCTAAATCATCTATGCGATGACAAACTATCAAGAACTGGCTGAACCATGTTCTGATGATTTCTAAATCATCTATGCGATGACAAACAAAACTTAAAAGCCATACTTGTAAATGAAGTATTTCTAAATCATCTATGCGATGACAAACTTCTAATCTTTCATTTTTCTTAACTGCAGCAGTTTCTAAATCATCTATGCGATGACAAACCGAGGAGCTTCGACGAGTGTAAGGAGGCAGAATTTCTAAATCATCTATGCGATGACAAACATTAAATTGCTCGTCCTTGAATGGCATATCGCTTTCTAAATCATCTATGCGATGACAAACGAAATCCATTTCAATATCCGGCGCCACTTCAATTTCTAAATCATCTATGCGATGACAAACTCCAAAGGTTACACGCCTGGCTAATCGACTAATTTCTAAATCATCTATGCGATGACAAACCAACAAGCTTTACAGCTCCTTATGACCTCAGTTTTCTAAATCATCTATGCGATGACAAACACTTCAGCAAATTCAGGAACATTGTTATTTAGTTTCTAAATCATCTATGCGATGACAAACGTTTTGCTTCTGAAACGGTCATGCTAGACCAATTTCTAAATCATCTATGCGATGACAAACATAACAACGATGCAGTCACGCCCAAACGATATTTTCTAAATCATCTATGCGATGACAAACCTTTGAGGCGGATCAGGTGCAGGCGTTATTGATTTCTAAATCATCTATGCGATGACAAACCAAAGGGGATAACTAAATGTTTTATCTCACTTTTTCTAAATCATCTATGCGATGACAAACCCAGTTTCGCAGTTTAACTACAAAATCGCATATTTCTAAATCATCTATGCGATGACAAACCTTAAGGATTTTTCAACTCGTCGCAAGATTCATTTCTAAATCATCTATGCGATGACAAACAGTACTCCACTTTTGACGATGGAAATGGCGTGTTTCTAAATCATCTATGCGATGACAAACGCGCAGGTTTCCTGACCATAATCCGCCATTAATTTCTAAATCATCTATGCGATGACAAACTTTGCCCCTTTTTCCACTTTGCTGGGGCCTGTTTTCTAAATCATCTATGCGATGACAAACACTTTGATTACATTGATCATAACGAGTCGGTATTTCTAAATCATCTATGCGATGACAAACTTGTTTGGGATGGAATTGGCACAGGTTGCTTATTTCTAAATCATCTATGCGATGACAAACGCCAAGCTGAAATTGAGCTTCGACTACCTTAATTTCTAAATCATCTATGCGATGACAAACGTGGTGATGGTGACGGCTCTGGTTCAGGTACTTTTCTAAATCATCTATGCGATGACAAACACGCAGTATTGACCGCCGGGCATTTGGGTACATTTCTAAATCATCTATGCGATGACAAACCCAATGCTGATGTTGATGTATCAGGTATTGTCTTTCTAAATCATCTATGCGATGACAAACGACCGCCGGGCATTTGGGTACAGGTTGTTGTTTTTCTAAATCATCTATGCGATGACAAACTAGAGCCAAGTCAAAGCAAAGCTCTTAAAAACAATAGTATAGACTTTTTAATGAATCTAAACCTTCAAATTAAGAAAATAATATAAACTATTGAATTAAATTTAATTTTTTAAAAATTCAAAGTTTAACCTAATCATCTTAGGCTAAAACTATTAAGCATATAGTATTTTTAACCTGTTGTCCTTACGACTTAATTTGTCGCAATAATGCCATGTATCACTTTCATTTTTAAAAAAATCTGTTAAAAATTGTTTAAATAATAAAAATGGAGAAAATAATGCCTGAACCACAAACTGATATTTTTATAAACGCTTTAGAAGAATCAGTGCACTTTAGTTTAAAAACGATTAACTCCAATATTGAAAAAGGCGGGATTCGTTTAAGTAATCAACAAGCACTTGATTTACCTTATCTCAGTGCTCGAACTTTATTAAATGAAGACTTCCTGATTCCCACTGATTATCAGGCAAATGCAGGTAAAACGGCTTCTATTTTTAAAGTCGTAAAAGCAGCCATGATTAATAATGACATCCATTCAGAAGAAGCTGAGTTTCAACAACAAGTGGAACAGCTCAAGCCATCCATTTCATCTATTTTTAATGAGCCGTATCAAGCCGGTACAGAAAACATTGATATACGTATGCGCCAGCTTCTAATTCCTAAAAATGGTGAGTATGTTTCAGTAAGCCCACTTACTGCTGCTGGTGTAAATTATCTTGTGAACCAAGAAGTTGATGCTGTAAATGAATTACGCAAAGAAAAAGACAGTGAGTTTAACCGCATTCAAACTGCTATTTTTGGCATTGGCAGAGCCAATCCACAAAATGTCGGAAGCTTTGTTCGTTCAATGCAACGCCCTATTACAGTTGATGCTCCTCAAGCAAGTGAAAAAGTACGCCAAGCCTTAGCAATTTTCTATAACGGATTTACGATACGACTATCCCGTAAAATAAAACTGCTTAATGGGACTAAACGAGCAAAAGAAGCAATTAAAGAGTGGTCAGAAATTTTAAATCGCCAACTTATTATCACCGCGACGAATACCATTCAAAATTGGCATAACCTTGAGATTTTCGCTCCTTCTACGAATCGGGATGTTCGAGATCAGGAAGTTATTTTCCTGAACATCCTTGCTAAAGATGTCTTAAGACAGGCGACTTTTCAAAAAAATATTTTAGAAGAAGCTGAATCAATTTTACCAAGTATGGAAGAAATTGAGCGTCCTTCATTCTGGGTTCATCCGAGCCTTCCATTTGTTTTGCAAGGTTTGATTGACCCAGAGCTAAGAGATGATCACTGGAGAATTAAATTCTCCGATTATCTTGCTAGAAAAATCACCAATGAAACCTTTGATATCGAAATCAATAATGAAACTATAACGATTAGCCTAGATAGCAATGCTGAAGGTTATATCGCCCGCCGCTTACGGGAGATTGTTCGATGAGTCGTTATGTCGTGATTCCTCGTATGCGAGTACAAAATGCAAATATGCAAACCAATGGCGTTTTATTAGGTGGTGTACCTTTGTTTGCAGCCAATATGTTTGCACATCATTTAGCAAGACAATTAGGCACTCAAGAAGAAGGTATTATTTATATTCATCATGACCAACAGCGTTTAGGCGAACAAGCTTGGGGCCGATTCATACCTTCTCAACGTCGCGGAGCAGTATTCATAAATGAAAAAGACTATGCCAAAGGAGACGGTAAAGGTTACGCTAAAGAAAATATAAATCTTGCTCTACAGCCAACAGCATCGTGTCATATAGAATTTAGCCTTGTGATTAAATTTACAAGTTCTCGAATTAGTCCAGAAAAACTCACCAATATTCTAAAACGTAGCCGTTTTGCTGGCGGACAAATTATCGAGTTTTTAGATATTACCACCCATGCTGAAAATGAATTAGAAGCAGCCCTAAAGAAAATCAAAACTGGCTTTGCCATTTTAGATCGACAAGATTTGCTTATTGAGTATCAGCAGCGTAAACAAATTAATCGAGTTCAGGCATTTACCCAACTGTTGGCATTAAAAGTAGATGCACTTAGAACTTTCTTTAATGACCAAAATTTAAGTTGGATATCGGCAACTAATTTGGGGTACGCCCTACTTGAGCCACTCACAGACCAACGAGCAGGTATTCGCCAAGCACAAGATCAGGAAACTACAGCACATGCCTATGCAGAACCACTTACAGGCATTGTTCAGTATTTTTCTTTAGGCGAGATTCTAAGGAAAAATACCGAGGCTGAGGATGACACTTGGCATAACTTGCAAAAACTATTGTGGACCTACCACTGGCCACAAGACGACATTTTTCTTTTAAAACAAAATTGCGTTAATGCATAAATCATTTTTGAACATAAGGAATTTTTCACATGACAATTTTTAAGAAATTACCGGGTAGTCTTTCTTTACAACGCGGTACAGTGGTGAGTGACGGGGCTTTTTTTAATTTATTTGAAGATGGCAAACAAGAGCCTTTACATGTGATGTATCACGGTATTCGAGGAACTCAAAATGTCGCAGGTAATAAAGAAAAAGGGGCTGCAACAGGTAATTCGCTAGCCCGCGAAGTTACTAATATCCAAGTCACTGAGTCAGTTAAACTGAAACTGAATTCTAAACTTTTAGTAAAATGGAACTTTCGTTTTATTGATTTAAGTTGCGTCCTATTTGCTACGGCATCTGCCAAAGGTACAGATAAAAATGAAGAATATAACTTCCGTCAAGCTTTCTTAAATTTTGTAAATCACACTAAAGAAAGCGATGGACTAAAAGAAGTTGTGCGCCGTTATGTACGCAATATCGTGAATGGCCGCTGGTTATGGCGTAACCGTATTGTCGCTGAAAGTATTACCATTCAAGTGACTGCTCAGGACTACCCTGAAACATTTAGCTTTGATGCCCTTTCCTACAACCTTAAGAGTTTTGATCGACCGTCTGAACAAGAACAAAAACTAGCAGACATTTTATTAAAAGGGATTACGGGCGAATCAACAAATGCTGCCTTACACATTGAAGCGATTGTTGACTTTGGTATGGGTGGTGTAGAAGTTTTTCCCTCTCAAAACTACTTAGGAAAGGATAAGCCTGAAGGATTTTCGCGCTCTTTATATCAATTAACACCGAAAAAACCAGACCACAAAGCCAATGACAATCAATATCTTGGTCAAGCTGCATTACGTGACCAAAAAATCGGAAATGCGCTAAGAACAATTGATACCTGGTATCCACAGTTTAAAGAAAACGATGAAAAGCCAATTGCAGTAGAACCTAACGGTGCAAACTTAGAAGGACAGATTTTCTATCGTGTAGGTAAAGACAAAGTTTCTGCATTCGATATTTTAAAGGAAATTGATGAACTTGACCCAAATAGCGAAAAAGGCATGTTCCTGATTGCATGTTTAATTCGTGGTGGTGTGTACTCCGAGGGTAAATAATCATGGATGCTAATTACTATCTGGATATTCGTGTTCTTGAGTCATCAGATGATACGGATTTAAAACTGGGCCATATTCGGAATCAAATTTACACCGTCATTCATGGTGCATTTCGAAAACTACCTGCGCATTACGCGCTTGCGTTGGAGATATCCGATAAATTGAAAGCGAAGCAGGAACAGTTTGAAAAAAAACATGGTCGTTCAGCTAAACCAAACTTTGATATTTTGCGAATTTTTGCAGAAAAACAGGAGGAGTTAGATGGGTTAATCGAGGCAATTAAAGGACACTGGAAAATTCGCGACTATACCGTTTTAGGTTCCGCAATCCCTGTTCCTACTGCCAAAATTTCTGGTTGGAAAAGTTATCGAAAGTTTCGTATTCCAACTCAGAAAACTGAACGTACAAAGCTTTCTCATCAAAATGAACCTTTAAGAGATAGACGCTTAAAAACTGCCAAAGGAATGCCCTTCTTTCAGGTGGTCAGCAGTACAGGTCATGGTTTTACAGTAATTATTGATGTGCAGGACAGCGAAAATGCGGGATACGGACTACCAGATAGCTATGGGCTTGCTCGTAAGGAAAGTCCTTTTGCCCTACCCGTTTTTTAAGGAAATATAATATGAGTCAACTCCGTCAGGAACGCAGCCGCCCACTTATGCTTTCAAAGCGTGCCTGCGTTTTTTATTTAGAGAGAGTTCGTGTCGTTTTAAAAGATGATCGAATTGTTTACTTGACGGAGAACTCACAGCCTGTGGAATATTTTTATAATATTCCAGAGAAAAACACAGCCTTTTTACTACTTGGTAAAGGTAGTTCATTAACAGATGCGGCTGCCAGACGTTTAGCAGAATCTAATGTCATGGTTGGGTTTTGCGGTTCTGGCGGCTCCCCTTTATTTTCATCATTAGACTTAACATTTTTAGCGCCTCAAAGTGAATATCGTCCCACTGAATATATGCAAATCTGGATGAAAGCATGGCTAGAAGATGATGCACGATTACTCATGGCAAAAATATTATTACTCGAACGTATTGCCCTCGTATCACATTCATGGAAAAAAAATTTTGATTTGATTCAATCTGGTATTTATATTGATGAGAATGCTTTAAACACATTTAAACAAGATATTGATCGTTCAGAAAATCAACAAGAATTACTTGCAGCCGAAGGTCGTTGGGCCAAAACGTTATACAAGCAACTTGCTAAAGGCTTTGGTGTTGAGTTCATTCGCGATGAAGGAAAAAATTCTCATGATACTATTGCTGATATAGCCAACAGTTATCTCGATCATGGAAACTATATTGCCTACGGCTATGCGGCAGTTGCTTTAAATGGAATGGGAATTAGCTTTGCTCTCCCTATTTTGCACGGTAAAACACGTCGTGGGGGTCTAGTCTTTGACCTAGCTGATCTAGTGAAAGATGCTTTTGTGATGCCAATTGCTTTTACATGTGCAGCAAAAGGATTAAATCAAAAAGAATTCCGAATGCAGCTTATTGAAACATGCCAAGACAAAGATATTTTAGATTACATGTTTGGCTTCATTACTGACATATGTAGTAAAATTAAATAAAATCATATAATTAAGTTTTATACTTTACAACGAAGTATTTTCACTCATTAAAAACTTATATAATTGATTTCAAGAGTTTTGTTTTAACTTAACTCTAGTTCGTCATCGCTTAGATGATTTAGAAACAACTGCATTAATTTGTTACTTTCCGCTTCTGGTTCGTCATCGCTTAGATGATTTAGAAATATGTATGGCTCGATGACTGTACCGCTTTCTAGTTCGTCATCGCTTAGATGATTTAGAAATTATTTGATAAACAAAAAACGAGTGACTCAGAGTTCGTCATCGCTTAGATGATTTAGAAAAGTCACAATTTGCTGGAGCTGTTCAAGTTCATGTTCGTCATCGCTTAGATGATTTAGAAAAAAGAGAGAAAAAAAGAACTTCTTTTTGATCTGTTCGTCATCGCTTAGATGATTTAGAAATATGCGATTTTGTAGTTAAACTGCGAAACTGGGTTCGTCATCGCTTAGATGATTTAGAAATTCTTGTACTCCGCTTTTTGATAATGAATGCGGTTCGTCATCGCTTAGATGATTTAGAAAGATTCAAAAGATAACTTGAAAGGTTCAATTGAGTTCGTCATCGCTTAGATGATTTAGAAAGTGCGTATGGCGGTACGTGTCGCGACAGCGGTGTTCGTCATCGCTTAGATGATTTAGAAAAAACAACATTACGGCTCTGCTTCAAACTTTATGTTCGTCATCGCTTAGATGATTTAGAAAATCGCCAGTGGTCGGCCCACCAGTAGAGGGACGTTCGTCATCGCTTAGATGATTTAGAAATTATTTGATAAACAAAAAACGAGTGACTCAGAGTTCGTCATCGCTTAGATGATTTAGAAATTGAGAGTAAGCAATATAACGCCCATTCTTTTGTTCGTCATCGCTTAGATGATTTAGAAAATGAGAAATCCCACTGGAAGATCATCTTTGCAGGTTCGTCATCGCTTAGATGATTTAGAAAATTTTAATGAATGGCAGTCTATTCCTGACGGTGTTCGTCATCGCTTAGATGATTTAGAAATTCTAATGATCAGCGAGTTTCAGATGCTTCTTGTTCGTCATCGCTTAGATGATTTAGAAAGCTTTTTGATAATGAATGCGATAAAAAAGATCGTTCGTCATCGCTTAGATGATTTAGAAATGTACCCAAATGCCCGGCGGTCAATACTGCGTGTTCGTCATCGCTTAGATGATTTAGAAATCTGAGAAATAAGAAAATGAATGAATCACTAAGTTCGTCATCGCTTAGATGATTTAGAAACTGACCACTTAATTTTTGGTGAGGATCAAAGAGTTCGTCATCGCTTAGATGATTTAGAAATCTCGATACTGGTTAAATACTTTGCCTTCATCGTTCGTCATCGCTTAGATGATTTAGAAAATAGCCTCATTAAAACGAGCACGCTCATCTAGGTTCGTCATCGCTTAGATGATTTAGAAAGGCAAATGATTCAGGAATGGTGTGTTATCGTTGTTCGTCATCGCTTAGATGATTTAGAAATTGATCAATCAAATACCGCTTAAAGAAAGGATGTTCGTCATCGCTTAGATGATTTAGAAAAAGTGCGTACTGTGATTTACCAGTACGCGGAGGTTCGTCATCGCTTAGATGATTTAGAAAACCCTTACCACCAGAACCGCCACCACCGCCACGTTCGTCATCGCTTAGATGATTTAGAAAAATCGTCATATTGTGACGAACATTATTGGTATGTTCGTCATCGCTTAGATGATTTAGAAATTTATCAGTAACTAATCAAGCAATTACAGCAGGTTCGTCATCGCTTAGATGATTTAGAAATCCGACGTAATTACTATGTCTAGCGAACGCCTGTTCGTCATCGCTTAGATGATTTAGAAATTCATCCATGCCTAGGGACTCAATGCAATACTGTTCGTCATCGCTTAGATGATTTAGAAAGCCGGTTGCAGCAGATCGGATTACCGCAGGTTGTTCGTCATCGCTTAGATGATTTAGAAAATTAAATTGATGGTGATTATCAAAACTGCGAAGTTCGTCATCGCTTAGATGATTTAGAAATTCTGGCACTTATAAAAATATTTTTGCAGATAGTTCGTCATCGCTTAGATGATTTAGAAAACGTGCTGCATTGACTTCATTTGCGGTAAACCGTTCGTCATCGCTTAGATGATTTAGAAAAAAACGCCACCAACATGACGATTAAAGCCCCCGTTCGTCATCGCTTAGATGATTTAGAAAAGAAACAACAGTACAAATATATAAGCAGATTTGTTCGTCATCGCTTAGATGATTTAGAAATGAATACTGGCTTGCCATAAATTTCCACGCTTGTTCGTCATCGCTTAGATGATTTAGAAAATGAAAGCTACTGATCATGAATCTATATTTAAGTTC
Organism: Acinetobacter sp. FL; assembly: GCF_040744925.1. Classification (NCBI taxonomy): domain Bacteria; kingdom Pseudomonadati; phylum Pseudomonadota; class Gammaproteobacteria; order Moraxellales; family Moraxellaceae; genus Acinetobacter; species Acinetobacter sp. FL. The sequence continues at coordinate 1,849,841 of NZ_CP160437.1, forward strand.
GTCATCGCTTAGATGATTTAGAAAAATTCCCCTGAATGCTATTTTTGCTTAGGCTTGTTCGTCATCGCTTAGATGATTTAGAAAGAAATGCCAAAGTTCATTAGCAAGAGCCAGTTGTTCATCATCGCTTAGATGATTTAGAAAGCCGAATGTCCGTTGGTTTAAGGCTGTTCCAAGTTCGTCATCGCTTAGATGATTTAGAAAAAGTAAACACTGGATCACCACAATGATGAAAAGTTCGTCATCGCTTAGATGATTTAGAAAATCCAGTACACCAGTTCCTGGGCAGACACCGTGTTCGTCATCGCTTAGATGATTTAGAAATGAGTTGGCGAATTGTGGAAAAACGATGGGCTGTTCGTCATCGCTTAGATGATTTAGAAATAATAAGTCAGTATTTAAACTTTATGAATCAAGTTCGTCATCGCTTAGATGATTTAGAAATTCAAAAAGGGCTGGCGTGGCGAGCCACTGCCGTTCGTCATCGCTTAGATGATTTAGAAATCAATAAAAGCGCGCTCTAGGCTCGTCGATGGGTTCGTCATCGCTTAGATGATTTAGAAAGACAAGATACGTTATCCAGATGAATTTATTACGTTCGTCATCGCTTAGATGATTTAGAAACACAAATCAACATGCCTCTGCTTCACATGCAGGTTCGTCATCGCTTAGATGATTTAGAAATAGTTCTAAGCCTATGGATAATTCTTCCAGTGGTTCGTCATCGCTTAGATGATTTAGAAAACCACACCAGAATAAATCTTGTGTATCCCACTGTTCGTCATCGCTTAGATGATTTAGAAAAAAAATGAAGATACAGAACTCGAAATCGAACGTTCGTCATCGCTTAGATGATTTAGAAAGAAAGCCCATTTACAGAATCTTCATAAGAATCGTTCGTCATCGCTTAGATGATTTAGAAACTACATTTGCCGCTGCTGGTGCTGCTGTAGGAAGTTCGTCATCGCTTAGATGATTTAGAAAAGGATGGGCGTTGCGGTATAATCCGTGGTATTGTTCGTCATCGCTTAGATGATTTAGAAACAACAGGTAAAAAGTTCTGGCGCTTTCGTTATGTTCGTCATCGCTTAGATGATTTAGAAAAACAGCAGCCAACCTAAAAACAAATATTCGAGGTTCGTCATCGCTTAGATGATTTAGAAATTCCGATCCCTCAGCAATAAACACCTCTGTACGTTCGTCATCGCTTAGATGATTTAGAAATGCCATGAACGTTCGATGCAGATCTTCAGCACGTTCGTCATCGCTTAGATGATTTAGAAACACCAGATTCATCTTGCCTTGTGATTCAACAAGTTCGTCATCGCTTAGATGATTTAGAAATGTACGACTTAAACCGGACTCTTCTATTAAGTGTTCGTCATCGCTTAGATGATTTAGAAATGAGAACGCGAAATGTGAGCGTTTCTTTTGTCGTTCGTCATCGCTTAGATGATTTAGAAATTGATTGCAGTGAAGATGACCTGGTGACGTTGGTTCGTCATCGCTTAGATGATTTAGAAAGATCAGGAAGTCATTGAAGCTCCCGAACACAAGTTCATCATCGCCTAGATGATTTAGAAACAGGACTGTCACATTGCCAAAATGTTTGTGTGGTTCGTCATCGCCTAGATGATTTAGAAAAGGAACTACAGCCGAGTTTCAGCTCATGATGGGTTCGTCATCGCTTAGATGATTTAGAAAGCGCAAAGTCGATTACACATTAAAGCTTTCAAGTTCGTCATCGCTTAGATGATTTAGAAAAATCAAAAGGACGTAGATACTCGCTATCGGTGGTTCGTCATCGCCTAGATGATTTAGAAATATTCCTTATCTTTCGGCTTGTCATCTATGAAGTTCGTTATTCCATAAATGGTTTAAGACTTTTAAAGAGACATAGTAAAAACTTCTATAAACAATAAAATTATTAAAAACAGAATTATTGTTCAATAAATCATCCAATTTCATCTACATTATTAAATTAAAAAGGTATTATGAGCCGAAATATATCAGAATTTGATTAATTTATGATGTTCATGAGAAAACTGGGTAAGTCTCTTGACCTGGACTTGAGAAAATTAATACTTTTATTAATCGTATTCTGCGTATCTACACTCTTCTTTGTATCTTTAGGCGTGAGTTATTTAATCGTAAAAAACCAGTTGATCAGCAACTCTTTAGCGATTAACTCGGAATATGCAAATAAAATTGCCCTTAATACAGACAATCATTTTCAAAATATATTAAAAGAACTCAAGTACAGTGCTCAATCTTTGGGGAAAGACTTTAACAGTTTTGCGTTAAGAGAAGCAGAAGTTGACCGTCTTAAATACCAGTCGGATCACTATAACAGTGTAGTCATTGGTGATGCTGAAGGCAGACTCATCAACTTTTCTCCCAACATTTTAAATATTGACCGGAATAAAATTCAGACCACGCCGGGAATTCAAGCCTCACTTAAAAATAAAAAAACTTATATTTCTTCACCCTATTACTCTGTAAAAGATAATCTGATTGTTTTCTTGTCCCAGCCTATCTTTGATAAAGATAATAACTATAAGGGCTTTATAGGCTCAGCCATTTACTTAAAGCAGAAAAATATTATTAACCACCTCTTAACGATCAACTACAGTTATAAAAAGAGCTACATGTATGTGATTGATCAGAATAATAAGATTATTTTTCACCCTGATACAAAAAGAATTGGAGAAACTGTTAGGAATAATACAGGCCTGAAATACATGCAGGCGACCAAAAATGGAAATATCCGTTTGATAAACAGTCGAGGCGTAGATAATCTTGCCGGCTTTTCATACATCCCCTCAACCAAGTGGCTTATTGTCTCTCAGCAGCCCACTAATGAGCTACTTGAGCAGGCATCGACTATTATTTATAAAGTTACAGGCGGAATTTTCCTGTTTTATCTGCTTATTTTTTATATTGTCTGGAGATTTGCACTCGTTATTTCCAATCCGTTACATAACCTAGCCAATATGGCCAGTCTGCTGAATCAGCCTAAAATCGAAGAAAGAATCAAAAGGATTAATCCTTGGTACTATGAAGTCACCAAGTTCAAGTTATCACTTTTATTAAGCGCACGTAAATTTTCTCATAAGCTAACCGAAATGGATCATCGTATTAATACAGATCCACTGACTGGCTTATTAAACCGTAGAGGAATGCAGTTCTTTACAAAAGGAATGATAGATTCTAAAGTTCCTTTTTCTGTACTTCTGATTGATATAGACCATTTTAAACGCATTAATGATACGTATGGTCATGATGAAGGTGATGAAGTATTAAAAACTTTGGCTAAGATCATGTTGGAAAATTTCCGCAAAAATGATCTTTGTTGCCGTCATGGTGGTGAAGAATTTATTGTAATTATTCCAAATGTTAATAAACAAGAGGTCTATGAAAGTGCTGAAAGATTTCGCCATGCCGTAGAAACATATATTATTAATAATGTTGGCAGAATCACGGTCTCTATTGGTATTGCGTCATGGCCCGAGAGCTCAAATAGTTTTACAGAAGTATTAAAAATTGCCGACAACAATCTCTATCATGCCAAAAATCATGGCCGCAACCAGGTAAAGCACAGCTAAAAAATATAATTCAGGAAATTTATGAATCAGCTATTTTAAGGCATAACCTTTAGATGGTCAGATATATAACTGATCCTTTAAGAGGTATGCTTTTTTATGCTATATAATTTTTACTGATTTTTTCACAATTGAAGTTACTTTGTTCTATATTAAGTAACCCTGCTTAATCTTGATGAGCAGGCATTACGCTCTCTATTTCTATATTCCCCTTAAAACAATTAATGGCATACTGAACTATTCTATTTTTAAATATATAATAAATATTATAATATTTATCAGGATGAGTGTTCATATAACAGTTATTAACATTATCAGATATTTATTAAAAACAACAACATGATTAAAATTCTAATATTTTCTTACTTGTACTCAGGCTGGATATCAATCCATATTTAATATACATGAGCAAATGCTCTACGCATCAGGTCTTTTGATCTATCGATTTTAGCGAGTTTTGATAATAGAGTTTAATTTTTATTTATTCAGACGTTATCATATAGGCTCTAGTTTTACACCTGATCGACTGAATATGGCTGAGCTTCTTATACCATTCTTTATAGCAATTATTCTATTAACAATAACCCCGGGACTGGATACAGCATTAATTATACGAACAGCTACTGTAGGAAATAAAAGTAAAGCATTCAATGCCGCCTTAGGTATTGCGTGTGGCTGTTTAGCATGGGGTGTACTCGTAGCTTGTGGAATAGGCGCTATTTTAGCTACCTCTGAACTTGCATTTAACCTGTTAAAATGGTTAGGGGCTGTTTATCTGGTATGGTTAGGTATTGGCTTGATTTTTAAACCCCGAACAGCTTTTGAGATAACGTCAAATCCTAACAAACAGGAAAATTGGTTTTTAAAAGGTTTGATTACGAATATATTGAACCCTAAAGTCGGGTTCTTCTATGTCTCATTTTTACCCCAGTTTATTCCAACTGGTGAAAATTCTACATATTGGCTTTTAAGCTTAGTAGCCATTCATGTGGGTTTAGGTATTTTATGGTCATTATTTTTGATTACTTTGATGAAACCTATTTCGAGATTCCTACAGCAAGGTAAAACTCTGAAAAAAATTGATCAGATAACTGGCTCCATTTTTATATTGTTCGCGCTGAAATTAACCTTCACCAATAGATAACCCCCCATACTATTTACCTGAATGACAATCATGCGTTTTAAAATTTTAAACGTTTAACTTTTATAATAAATTTTCATTTGCATAAAGAGTGGGTTTAAGCAGTTTCTGTCTGGCCCACTTGGTGATAAGCACGATTAAAATAAACCAGACTTTGATCATGCTGGCTTTGTTGAATCGCAACAATAGGACAAATCAAAATAGTGTGAGTTCCCACTTGTTGAATTTGCTCAATCTCGCAGTCGAAACTTACCAAAGCATCTTCCAACACAGGTGCACCTGTTTCCAACTCAATCCATGCACCATGTTTAAAGCGTTCTTCTGGCGTGAGTTTAGATGAAAATGCTTTTGAAATATGTTCGTGATGCGCGCCTAAAACATTCACCGTTAAGATTTTGTTATCCAGGAAATGTGCATGTGAGCTTGCAGCCTGGTTCATACAGACCAATAATGTCGGTGGTGTGTCAGTCACACTACACACAGCAGAGGCAGTAAATCCAAAACGGCCAGACATACCTGCCGTGGTCACAACACTGACTGCACTTGTGAGTAAAGACATTGCATTTCTAAAGTCTGTTGCCTGAACCATGACATTATTCCTAAATTGAACCGTACCTTGTCCTGTGTGTTTGCTATACCGCCCAACTCCATCAGTAAGGTACTATCGACATGCGTCCTGATTAGAACGACATGTAGCAAGTAAAATGAGGGTTACTTGTTTGATTATCAACTGCCATCAAAAAAGTAACCCTTTATACCACTTATTGGTAAATATTAAGCAGTAAGTTCTAATCCTGTAAGTTCTCTGCGAACGATTTCTGCACCTGCACTTAAAGCATTTAACTTGCCACGTGCCACTTCACGAGAAAGAGGTGCCATACCACAGTTTGTGCAAGGATAAAGCTTGTCAGAATCTACAAACTGAAGCGCTTTACGGAGTGTATTCGCCACTTCTTCTGGTGTTTCAATCTGGTTAGATGCAACATCAATTGCACCGACCATCACTTTTTTACCGCGAATAAGTTCGAGTAAATCGATAGGCACATGTGAGTTGTGACATTCTAATGAAATGATATTAATGTTAGAAGCCTGAAGTTTCGGAAATGCTTCTTCATATTGACGCCATTCCGAACCGAGTGTTTTTTTCCAGTCTGTATTAGCTTTAATGCCGTAACCATAGCAAATATGAACCGCAGTTTCACATTTTAGGCCTTCAATGGCACGTTCCAAAGTCGCGACACCCCAGTCATTGACCTCGTCAAAGAATACGTTAAATGCAGGCTCGTCAAACTGAATAATATCTACACCCGCAGCTTCTAATTCTCTTGCTTCTTGGTTCAAGATTTTAGCAAATTCCCAAGCCAGTTTTTCACGGCTCTTGTAATGACCATCGTAAAGCGTATCAATCATGGTCATTGGGCCAGGTAATGCCCACTTGATAGGTTGATTGGTTTGCTGACGTAAAAACTTGGCATCTTCAACAAAAACCGGCTTTTGACGTGACACCGCACCCACTACAGACGGTACACTTGCATCATAGCGATCACGAATTCGAACTGTTTCACGCTTCTCAAAGTCTACACCATTTAAGTGTTCAATAAACGTCGTCACAAAGTGTTGGCGGGTTTGTTCGCCATCACTGACGATATCGATGCCAGCAAGTTGTTGCTCGTGTAATGCCAAACGTAACGCATCTTTTTTACCTTCAATCAAGCCTTCGTTTTCGAGTTTCCAAGGCGACCAAAGCTTTTCAGGTTCTGCAAGCCAAGACGGTTTAGGTAAGCTGCCAGCAGTTGAAGTCGGTAATAATTTTTTCATGATCAATGACCTGTATGTATATTAATTAAGAGCGTAATTTGCAGACCACTGCTCAAGAATCGCTTGGTATGGTTTGATAAATTGCTCTTCAACAAACTTCCCCTGCTCAATAGCCAGACGGCTACGTTCTTCTCGGTCATACACAATGCGAGTGAGTGAATAATCTTGATTCTTCAAACTTGGCTGATAATATTTACCGGCAACTGAATTTGCATTATAAATTTCAGGACGGTAAATCTTTTGGAAAGTTTCCATTGTGCTGATGGTACTGATCAATTCAAGGTTGCTGTAATCACTCAACAAATCACCTGAAAAATAGAATGCTAAAGGCGCGGCGCTATTTGCCGGCATAAAATAGCGGACCTTTAAGCCCATTTTTTGGAAATATTCATCAGTTAATGAATAGTCTTCTTGCTTGTATTCGACACCCAAAACAGGATGTACATTTTCAGTGCGGTGATAGACCTTACTTGTTGAAACGCTTAGGCAAATGACAGGCGCTTTTTTAAAGTTGGCTTTATAAGTCTCAGAGTTAATGAAACTTTTAAACAGGTTGCCATGTAATTCACCAAAATTTTCTGGTGTGCTAAAGGTAGGCTGATCTTTATTATGATCGAGCAACAGCACACTAAAATCATAATCACGGACATAAGAAGAAAAATTGTTGCCCACAATACCTTCAATATATTTACCGGTTTTTTTATCGATAATATTGGTTTTCAATATTTCAATCAAAGGAAGCCCACTGCTATGGTTTTGCACATTAATATTCATTTCAACTGAAATGATTTCAAGCTCAACAGTATAGCGGTCGCCTTTAGGATTGTCCCAATGAGCCAAGGCATTGAAACGATTATCAATCATGCGTAATGTGTTGCGCAAATTTTCCTGACGGCTCATCCCTCTTGCCAAGTTAGCAAAGTTGGTGGTAAGGCGCGTATTGTCTGCTGGACGATAGTTTTCATCGAAACAAATACTTTTAATCGTAAATGTAAATTCTTTATTCATTGTGATCAGTACCCTAATTTCTGAGATAAACCTAAAAAATCTTTTTGCTCTTTTTAAACTTTCCAGCCTTATCGGTTTTGCGCCTTTTGGTCTTATCAAAAGTGAATTACTGGAGCGCTTCAGAACATGAATAGATTTATACCGCAATCACAACATGAATAAAAATGATTTAGTCTCATTGGAAAGTGAGTAAAATTCATGTTTAAAAACTAACGCTATTAGAATTAAAGAATATTGGTAAAAAAAATGAGATTTTTAAATTCTTTTCCTACTAATAATTTTTTAATTTTCTACATGTTGTAGTGTAGGAGCTTATATTTATTCTGATTTAATCATCGTACTTATGATTTACATCATATATGTATATGGTTATATCTGAGCAGATAGAGGGTTGGTACATGATTTAACGGGTTATAGCGTTATAATTTGAACTGGTAATTCTAGTAACACATAACAGAGCTTAATCATCATTAGAAAAAATTTTCAAAAGTAATAGTTTGATTTAAGAATTTTGAATATTACTGAATTTTTTATATAAGCCTTTAACTATACTTCTATACATCATAGCTAGCATGATTTTATTCAAGTTTTATCGTATAAAGATTATATAATTTAATATTCTTCTAGTGCTCATTTTTTGAATATAATCTATTTTTAAAGTCATATGTTGAATACCAATTGTTAAAGCTGCTTCATAATCAATTAGGGATTTTAATTGCCCCTTTTATTTTTATTGCCTCTTTAACAGGGCTACTCTATGGCTTAACACCCCAGCTTGAGAGCTTTATTTATAAAGAGCAGCTATCCGCACTACATAGCCCAAACCATAAAACTCAACCTCTTAGTCAACAGGTTGCAGCTGCCTCAACTGTTTTACCTCATGATGCAAAGATATTTGCAGTTCGAACACCGCAGACTTCTGAACATACCACACGCATTCTTTATCAGGTGCCCGACAACCCTGATACAGTTAAGGCAATATTTATAAATCCTTATACATTAAAGGTCCAAGGTGAACTTCCTGTTTATGGTACCAGTGGGGTTTTACCTTTAAGAACTTTTTTAGACCAGTTACACCGCAGCTTATTACTAGGTGAGTATGGTCGTATATATAGCGAATTTGCAGCAAGCTGGTTAGGACTATTCGCTTTAACTGGCCTGATTCAATGGTGGAGCTATCGTAAAAAAAATAAATCCATTCACTCACGCCATTCACGTATTAAATGGCATAATATTTTCGGTTTAACTGTATTACCGATGCTATTTTTCTTTTCGATTACCGGTTTAACATGGTCAAAATGGAGCGGAGCAAACATTGCACAACTTCGCCATTTACTCAATAGTGATACACCAACTTTGTATCTGGCATTAAATCCAAAAACGATGAATGTAACAAATCCACATGCTGAACATTACATGCAGATGGATATGCCAGGCCAACACCTTTCAACTAAATTAAACTTCAAAGATTTTGATCGTATTGTCGAGCTTGCTCATCAAAATGGTTTAAATGCACAAGCATTACAAATTAAACCCAGTTATCAAAAAGATCGGGCCTGGTCGATAGAAGAAATGAATCATCGTTGGCCAATTCAAATTGATGCTTTAGCGGTAGATATGTCAACTCAACATATTATTGACCATTTAAGATTTAGTGATTTTCCATTATCTGCAAAATTAACACGCTGGGGAGTAGATTTACATATTGGGGTTCTGTTCGGCTGGCTAAATCAAGTTTTGCTAGTTCTGTCTGCAGCCATAATCTTATTAGTACTAATATTTTCTTATCGGGCATGGTGGACTTACCAACGACCTTTGGATACGTTACGAAAGTTTAACCAAGGCCTATGGCAACAGTGGAAAAATTGTAATCAATTCCAAAGAATTACTTATATCAGTATTTTATTTGGCTTATATTTTTTACTACCTGTATGGACGATAAGTGTAGTGCTATTACAATTAACTACAATAGTGTTTCACTATTTAAATCTCAAAAAATCCCATAAAAATTAAATGTATAAGTGAGAAATATTTAATTTATTCGTGTCCTGTAAATAGATTTATACAGCTAATTTGCTTCATAGGTTTTTCGATTAAAAATAATTGAGTAATAAGAAACCCCGGCATCCTGCCGAGGTTTCTCATATGGGGTTGCTAGATATAACTCCTGTCTTATCTCACAGTCCTGGTGCTGAAACTTATTATTATTGTTTTATGTTCTGGAACATCCTGTTCCTTCATGACTTCATCATAAAAATATTCTCATCGACTGCATAGCAGTTATAAGCGCCTATTGATGTCAGTGAAAACTTACAAAATTTTATAAGTTAGATAGCGTGTTCAGAGGTGGTCCCACATGTTTGAACAACTAAAAGCTTATTTATAAGTGATACTCTGCTCTAGTTAAGCTACCTTATTTTGTTGTGGTAGCTGGTCATAGTAAAACTCATCTGGAGTCATTTTGTCCAGACTCGAATGAGGTCGTTTCAAATTATAAAATTCAAAATATGCGTTTAATTGCTTCTTCGCATCCAAAACATTGCTGTAGGCTTTGAGATACACCTCTTCATATTTAACGCTCCGCCATAATCGTTCAACCATCACATTATCAACCCATCGACCTTTACCATCCATACTGATTTGAATGCCATTTGATTTCAATACATCAATAAATGCATCACTGGTAAACTGACTGCCTTGGTCTGTATTAAATATTTCAGGTCGACCATATTTTTCAATAGCTTCATTTAATGTTTCTATGCAAAATGTAACCTCCATACTAATCGATACTCTATGCGCAAGTACCTTGCGGCTATGCCAATCAATCACAGCACATAAATAAACAAAGCCTTTTGCCATAGGGATATACGTTATATCCGTAGACCACACTTGATTACTGCGCTGAATAGCCAATCCTTTGAGCAGATATGGATATTTGCGGTGAGCTTGATTAGCCTGGCTTAAATTTGGTTTGCAATATAACGCATTAATGCCCATTTTCTTCATTAAAGTACGTGTATGACGTCGTCCTATATGATGTCCTTGACGATTCAACAAATCACGCATCATCCGGCTACCTGCAAAAGGGTATTGCATATGTAACTCATCCATACACCGCATTAGCTTCAGATCTGATGCACTCACAGGTTTTGGGCGATAGTAATAACAACCACGGGAGACTTTCAGCAGCTGAGCTTGCTTAGATACTGAAATCTGAAGTGAGTCATCGATTAACTTTTGTGGTTGAAGCGGCCCAGTTTCTTCAACACACCTTCTAAAAAATCAATTTCTAATGCCTGCTCACCGATTTTTGCATGTAGTTTTTTTAGATCGATGGGTGGTTCTGTTGGAGCTTTTGATTGATCGAAAGCTTGCGAGGAAGCTGAAATCAGTTGATTTTTCCAGTCGATAATTTGGTTTTGATGAACATCAAATTCAGCACTCAATTCAGCAAGTGTTTTTTCTGCTTTAATCGCAGCAAGTGCTACCTTAGCTTTAAAATCATTTGAATGATTTCTTCTTGGTCTACGTGCCATAAAATACTCCATATATTGATGTTTATAACATCATTTGGGGAGCAAAATATCACTTATAAGTGTTGTTCAAATTTCCTGATCCACCTCTTTCCAACATATGACTGCTATAGAAAGCTACTTTCTTTTTTATCACAGATACATTATTAACGTTCACTCCTACCCTCTACTATACGTAGGGGGGTCTGTTCAAATGTTCCTATTTTCATATCAGCAGGAATATAAATTTCAGCTGCTAGAGGAACTTTTAATGCTGAATACCGTGTATCTACGCTCAGAGTAATTGCTTTTAATTTTTTGTTTTCATTATAGACAGGACTTGATACCCAACGTAATTGCATTACAGCATATTGCCCGTTATTAATTACTAAATTTTGAGCCAGCTGTTCAGGTCTGGTACTATTTTCCAAAGGCAAAATCTTATCTTCTGAGCCATAAATTTTAACTTGTGGACGTGCCGGGAATTGGCATTCTGGTCCTTTATTATAAATTTTAATTTCTGTACCAGAATGTGACATACCACTAAAATCACCTGCTTTATTATCGACCTGAATAGTTAACTGCTCTGCTCGGCACTCTTGTACTGCAGATGAGTCCATGACCAACTGTTGCGGAGTTGGAATGAGTAAAATGGCCAATAATGGATTGGTGAATAGCATAGAAAGCTCCTAAAAGAGATAAAATACATTGCCAGACAGTCACAGAATTTCAGGTACTCCTTTGGTATCGAATTTAAAAAGTTCTATTTTTGATTCATAGGGATGATTAATAAGCTAACAACAACTGCAAAGTTATATTTTTATTTATTAAGTATTGATTAGGTTAAAATTTAATTTAAACCTTTTTAAGCCACCCCTAGAATCCTTTAAAATAGTTTCTACTTGATATAACAAACTAAAATTGAAATACAATTCTGAGATATACCTGATTTAGGGGACTAAAGATAAAAAGACATGGATAGATCAAGTGATCAAGAAAATAATATCTTTAAATATGTTAGCACTGGTAGCGACTTATAGTTCTTTATTCTACCAAACTAATATTGATGTTGAACGTCTAGCCGTCGATACCATCGAGAAGGATGAGGTAATAGCTGGAGGAGCACCTTTCCAATTTCTTATCGATGGAGAAATTTCGCCTGTAGGTAGCATCGGTATTGATCCTTTATCCTTAGTTATAGGTTTAGACGAGTTCCACTACCTATACTTTATTCTAGACTATATATTCTGGTTATTGATTCTTCTAAGTCTTTATTTTATTTATTTAAAATATGGTCACTTAAAGCGCACTTAAAACTATTTGGTGTTTAGTTGAATTACTTTATCCAGATGGTGTTCCCAGCCGCGGTTCGGTTATTTCTTCTGCTGCTTTTAATATCATAATTTAATGAAGAGTGTTTGGCTCGGTAACTTCCTATCTATTTAATACTTATATTACTTCTCTTTTTTAGCAGAAATGAACAATCTGTTTTTGCTCTTTTATATTAAATTCAAGTTAAGCAGAGACTTATATCTAATAAAGTACTATAACGATAGATTATATTATGAAGATTATATTTACTTTTTAAAAATGTAAAATATAATCATTATCATAAAAATCTTATGAAACTATATTCTGTGTTAAAACGTCACCTACTTCTCGGTTTGTTACCACTTAGCTGTCCTATTTTCGTATTTGCAAATGACCAAATTAGCTCATTACCTACTATCAGTTTACAGGCAACCAGCAAAACTGATAATACTCATCTAGCCTATAAGGTCAGTACGGCAAGCTCTGCCACACGTACTCATACCTTATTGAAAGATACTCCTCAGGCAGTCACGGTTGTTTCTGAAGCAGTCCTAAACGATATTCAAGCTACCCGCTTATCGGAAGCTCTTGATGTAGCAGGTATAGGGCGGGCCAATAACTTTGGTGGTCAGGGTTTAACCACATTTACCTCACGCGGGTTTACCAGTGGCGAATACTACCGGAATGGTTTTCCAATTAATCGTGGTTATCCCAATGCACCTGACAGTAATACGATTGAACGTATAGAAGTATTAAAAGGCGCATCCTCTAGTTTGTATGGCCGTGGCGATCCGGGAGGTACATTCAATGTCATTAGTAAAGTACCCCATGCTGAACAAAAAACAACTTTAGGTTTGAGTGTTGATCATGAGGGCCTGTTGCGGAGCACTTTAGATACAGCCGGCGCTTTAACTGAAGATGAGAGTCTTATGTACCGTTTAAATGTCATGGGAGAAAACGGAAATACTTACCGCGACCATGTTGATTCAAAGCGCTGGAATATCGCACCTGTTATTCAATGGAGTCCTTCAGACACCACTAAAGTGACCTTAGAAGCTGATCTGTTACGCAACCAGCATGCTTTAGACCGGGGTTTTACCCGCTATGAAGGACAAAAAAGATATACTTTTGACCCGGCAGAGTACTGGTGGGAAACTGGCAAGAACCGGAATCGCTTATATAATGATAATGACATGCTACAGTTGCGTATTGAACATACCTTTAACGATGACTGGACACTTAATATTGGTACTCAATATTTAAATGGAAATCTGCATGGTTATGCAGTTGAGGCAAATGGCATTAAAGCTGACACAGAGGGTGAACTACTTACCCGTAATTATAACTGGCGTAATTTAGATTGGATTGATAAAAACTTTCAGGCCAATATAGTCGGTAATTTCAATTTATTTAATTTAGAGCATACTTTAATTTCAGGCATAGAACTTGAAGATTATGATTATAAATCTTTTATTATTCGTTCGAAAGATCATTTTGATTTAGATATTAATCATCCATATAAACCACAACCATTGCCAGAATTAAATAATATAACCACTCACGACCGTGAACAATTAAAAAGCCAAGCTTTATTTATTCAGGATCAGATTCATCTGACTGATCGTTTAAACACCTTGCTTGCTTTACGCTTGGAAAGCTATCAGCATGATTATCACAACTTTATTTCTAATACCTCTTGGTCTACAGATAACCATGCTCTTATTCCGCGCATTGGTATGACTTATGATCTGACCGACCAACTGACAGCATATGCCAATATTAGCAAATCATTTAAGCCTAACTCCGGAGCGGATCGTAATAATCAGGGCTTTAACCCTGAAGAAGGTATTTCTTATGAAATAGGTACAAAATACACATTACTAGATGAACAGCTTTCTTTTGACACTGCCATTTATTATGTAAAAAAAGAGAATGTTTTAACTCTTGACCCAACAGACTCGACTAAAAGTATTGCTGCTGGAGAGGTATCGAGTAAAGGTTTTGACTTAAGTCTGATAGGCAATATTATACCGGCGTGGAAAATTATAGGAAACTATTCATATGTCGATGCTAGTGTAAATAAAGACAATACCCTAGAAAAAGGAACACATCTAGCCAATATTCCTCAAAATTCATTTAATTTACTCAGCATTTATGAATTTAAATCAAGATTATTTGATGGTTTAGGCATAGGCATTAATCAGCGTTATATTGGTAACCGAAAAGGTCAGACTGCAAATAATACTTATACAATGGGCAGTTATGCAACAACTGATTTAATTTCATACTATGACTTAAATCCTGATTTAAGATTCAGCTTTGATATTAAGAATATTTTTAATAAAGAATATGATGATAGTGCTTTTAACCGCTATGTATATCCTGGACAACCACGCACTGCAAAGTTAGGTATGACATACAGTTTTTAGTTAAAGAGCGCAGATATTCATTCTTAATTCCACTTTAAATAATAGGTAGCATAATAAGCCTTATTTCTGATTTTTTAAGTAAGAACAATAAGGCTTCAATTAACTAAAAAATACTGATTTATGAAAAAACATTTCTAATATACTTATAAAATATCTATGAGCAAAAGATTTTCTTTGGATTAGATATCTAGAATAGAAGCTAGAGAATAGTAGGAGTATTTATCAAACTTTATCTAGCCTATTTACCTGATGCAGAAGATTTTATTAGTAACATTCTGTTTATTATATAATTTAATCTTAGTATTAAATTATACAAACTTAAAAGGCCTAGCATGATGAATGCTAGACCTATTTTAAAAATATAAATATATGGATGATTTTAATGTTACTTCATCATTGAAACCATTTGTTCAGCCATTTGTAAATGTGTAGCAACCGCACTACGTGTTTGAACAAGCATGTTCTTTAAGTCAGAGTTTTTAGCATTTGGAATCAATTTTTTATCGATAACCATGAGGACTTTACGATGTACTTCCACTTGGCTCTTCATATAATCTTTATCAGTGTCAGAAGATGATCTGTTAAGTTTATCAACGATCTTATCACTGTCACGCTGTAATAACTTGCTAATCTCACTGGTCTCTGGTGTTAGCATCAGACGAGTTGCCAGTGCTTGACCTTTTTGCTCATTCGCTGAGTGTTCACGAATCATCATCTGAGCATATTGACGGACTTGAGCCATTTTTAACTTTGGCAAGGCCGCGTTTGCCTGCATAATCTCGCCATTGTTGGCAGTACTCAATATTTTAATAATCTGGTTATCGGATAAGTCTTCATGCTTATCATGCCACATTTTAGAATGATGTTTTCGATCATCCATAGAGTGATGGTCTTTGGTTGTACTTTGGCATGCAGTCAGGCCTAATATACTACTAAAAGCAATACAGCTGACTATCTTATTCACTGTTATAGTTTCCACTTTGGCATCCTTTTAGAGTTTTATTATTGAAGTAACTTTTTTAAGATAGTCTAATTAAATCGGAAATAATGTACTTTTTCAGTTGCTTTGTTAGATAAATGTATAAACATATTATAGCTTTAAGTAAATAATTAATTTAAATAGTTTTTTAATTATGAAAAATTAATTTAATAAAAAGAAACCAACTATTATTCCTCTTATTTATAAGAGTAATTATATATTTCAAAAAAATAAAAATTTATTATAAAAATAGCTTTAAAATTATAGTTAAATATCTAGTATAAAATTATTTTCAGTAAAACTTTTAAAATAAAAAAACTTCTATTATTTTTAATTAATATTAATATAGCAAGACATTTTATTATATATTTCAATTATTCCAATAAACTGGATATACATAATTTATTTAAATAATAGATACTGATATATACATCTAAAAACAATATCAAAAAATTATTTAGTTTATAACTTTACCTCGTCCATCAGCCATGTTTTAAAGGCTACGAATTTCGGCTTATTCTGACATTCCTGTCGATAGACCATATAATAGGCCAAGGCCGATGAATACTTCATATCTGGATATAAACGTATCAACTGCCCTGTTTTTAAATCATCTGCCACCATAACACTTCTTGCCAATGCGACCCCATGCCCATCAATTGCTGCCTGTAGTACAGCAGCTGAATTATTAATTTTTAATCCTCGCTGGGCCAGGCCATTG
The DNA here is from genome assembly GCF_040744925.1 of Acinetobacter sp. FL. Taxonomy (NCBI): domain Bacteria; kingdom Pseudomonadati; phylum Pseudomonadota; class Gammaproteobacteria; order Moraxellales; family Moraxellaceae; genus Acinetobacter; species Acinetobacter sp. FL. The sequence continues at coordinate 1,866,362 of NZ_CP160437.1, forward strand.
CTCACCTGATTGTACTTCAACCATGTATCCCAAGTAGTAAAACCCGAATGAACATCCAGTGTTAAGTCATGAATTAAAGGCAGGTTTAATAAGTTCTCTACATATTTTAACAGGTGTCGATATTTCTGATAAAACCCTGGTGAACAAACAGGAAAAACCTCTTCATCCATGAGTTTCTCCGCAACTAGTCCTGACCAGTTTCCCTGTCCATATCGCACGGCAATATCAATACCATGTTGAGCGAAATCTACAGGTTCCAAGTTAGTATCCAGTCGAATATCAATTTCAGGATAAGTTTGCTGAAAAGTATCAATTCTTGGCAGTAACCATTTTGATGCAAAAGCCGGGCTGATCGCAACAGTTAAAACACCTGCTGAAGTTTGTGCCTGTAGTTTTTCCAGACCAAGTAATAGCCTATCAAAACCGGCACGAATATCGGGCAATGCCATTAATGCAGCTTCAGTTACCACCAAGCGGGCTTTTCCCCCTGTACTCCGCTGAAACAATGTAATGCCCAGATAATCTTCCAGACTTTTAACAAGCTGACCCACCGCTGCAGGAGTTACATTCAACTCAATAGCTGCCGCGGAAAAACTTTGATGTCTGGCACTGGCTTCAAAAGCTCTTAATGCGTTGAGATACACAGGAGTTTTCATTCTAAAGATTTTCTATCAATTACTATAAGATTAACTGGTTTGTTTGTATAGAACCATCTTTATAGAATCAATTTTTCACTTTATGGGTCAAAGCCTTTTAAATACAAAACTGGATAAGGAAGCTCTATTGGTCACAATTATATTAAATGTTCTAGCAGGCCTAACCCTATTCAGCGCGTCTGTTAGAAGCAGTAAATAGTAACAATCAATCAGTATTAACATTTTTAAGTTTTTCTTCCTATTAATCTTTATCAGATCAACAGGATATTTGACTTTTTGAATAGATGAGACAAAGCATGTGGATTAACGCTGATTTTTCCCAAGTAGCTATGGTTAGACCTAACGATTATCAATGGGTCAAATCTCCTGGTGGTGAAGTTGAACGAGTTATGCTCGATAGAATGGGTGGTGAAACAGCCCGTGCCACCAGTCTGGTTCGTTATGCACCGCAGAGTATTTTTCCAGAGCATCAACATCCATTAGGTGAAGAAATTTTAGTGCTCTCTGGAACATTTACTGAAAATGGCAACCAGCATTATCTAGCAGGCTGGTATTTACGGAATCCGGATGGATCAAAACATACTCCATCCAGTGAAGAAGGCACACTGATTTTTGTCAAACTCATGCAAATGACCAGAGAAGATGTACTGCCGGTGCGTATCAATACCCATGAACCCGAAAACTGGCAAACACTTAATCAGCGTAAGATTTGTCCTTTATATCACTCTCAGAGCGAAAAAACCTATCTGGAAAAACTAATACCCCATCAGAGTTTTGCTGAGCACAGTGCAAACGGAATTGAAATTCTGGTAATACAAGGTGAATTGCTTGCAAATGGAGAAACTTATCCTGCAGGTTCATGGATTCGTTTACCGATTCAAAGCAGCCATAACTTTCATGCGTGTTCAGCAGGAGCAATCCTTTATGTAAAGACAGGACATCTTTTATCTGCTCAAAAACTTATGGAACAGAAGCTGTGATAAGGGCCAAGATTGCCACTATTAGTGCAGGTTTAAGCGATCTATTTACCAGAATAGGCTCAATAGACTTATGTACGAATGAAATCAGCTCAAGCCTGGTTCCAGGTGGTAATAATACCACCTAAAAACACTCATTAATCAATTACTTATAGAAATTCAGGTTTCACTTTTATGCTGCAAAATACCATGCACCGCCAGGTTTTCATTCTGGCAAGTTCACAGTCTTTATTCCAGACCATTTCAGTCATGGTGATGACGATTGGCGGACTGGCAGGTGCAAATATTGCCAATACGCCTACCCTTGCCACCCTGCCAATTGCCTCGATGTTTTTAGGTACAGCCATAATGATGTTCCCTGCTTCCATGTGGATGGCAAAAGTAGGCAGGCGCAATGGCTTTTTATGTGGTGCTTTATTAGGTATTTCAGGTGGAATTATTGCAGCAGTTGGTATTATCTATAGTTCACTTTACCTATTGGCATTAGGCACATTCTGTGTGGGAGCATATCAATCCTTTGCCCAGTTCTACCGGTTTGCTGCCAGTGAAGTAGCAGATGATGCCTTTCGTTCCCGTGCAATTTCGTTTGTTATGGCGGGTGGCGTAGTTGCAGCATTGATTGGTCCGGTTTTGGCTCGCTTTGGTGGACCACTATTTAATCATCTGGAATATGTGGGTTCTTTCCTGATCATTACTATCGTTTCCCTGATTGCGATGGGAATCTTATCAAGACTGCATATTCCAGATCAGGTGGAAATTAAGACCAGTTTTAGTGCAGGACGACCTTGGCCAAAAATTGTATTTCAGCCCATGTATTTAGTGGCTTTACTGGGCGCAATTACTGGTTATGGCATCATGATTTTAGGTATGACTGCCACACCAATTGCCATGCGTCATGCTCATCATGAATTAGGTACAATTACCACTGTAATTCAATTGCATGTACTGGGGATGTTCCTGCCATCATTTTTTACGGGTAACCTGATTGTCCGTTTTGGTGTATTGAAAGTCATGTTTGCAGGTCTCTTACTGTTTGCCTGCTATATCGCTTTTGCCCTTTCTGGTCTGCAATTCCATTCATTTGCCATTTCTCTGGTTTTATTGGGTATAGGCTGGAATTTCCTGTTTATTGGTAGTACTTCTTTATTAACTGGAACTTATACTCACGAAGAAAAAGCCAAGGCACAGGCTATTAATGACATGACGGTTTTTGTGGTGGGATTGATCTGCTCATTTAGTGCTGGGGCATTGCTGGATATAATTGGCTGGAAGGTCATGAATATGGCCCTTATTCCATGGCTGGTTATTACAGCACTTTCTTTAGTATGGTTATCTAAGAAGACGCAGAATGATTAAGTTTCCAAAATCAATAATGATAGATAGTGCATTGCAGTAATAACATATTCATCAATTCACTTATTGCTATAGTAAACAGATACAGGGCATCAGTAAAAAACCATAGCCTTTATGCAAGCCTATGCTTGGCCGAGCAATATCCGAAAGCTGGAAAATCTGCTGGAATGTGCTGTCTGTGAACCTAAAATCAGCTGTTAATTAAACTAAATGTTTTGTTCCCGCAAACGCAAACGCAGCACGATGATAACTATACTGAATACACTGGAACAGATTTAGCTACTATTTTGACAGAAGGTTTCGATCTGGAGCAGCATGAACAGCAATTAATTGGGACTACTATGTAAAAAGCCAGACCCAATAGTTCTGAAGCTGCTCGGTATTAGCCGGGCGAAACTGGATTATCGATTTAAAAAGTATAGTTTTTCTTAGCCAGATATTAGACAGTATCGAATTATTTATTGAATAACTATAGAATGACAGTTTCACCTAAAATGAAACTGTCCTGAGCTTGATAGATATTATATTTAGCGCTTAGCAAAGAAGAAAACTTTAGGCCTGTGAATATTTTAAAATTTAAACCAAGCAGCTACATTATATCGCATTTAAAGTATTCTAAAATTTATAGGTTTAAGCTTTCCTTTCCACATCAAAAATTTTCAATCCTGTTAATAGAAATTATTTTTACTGCTTAGCTTTTATTAAAAAAATAAGCTGATTTTCTAAGTTATTATTTTATAGCTTACTGCAATAACTCTCTCAATTTAAATTTCTGGATTTTTCCAGAGGGTGTCATTGGTATTTCTTCCCAGATTTCTAAACGTTCAGGAATATATTGTATGGCCAGATTATGGGTTTTAAGAAAATCAACCAGTTCATTTAAACTCAAAAGCTGTGCTGGATCTTTTAGTTTGATAATCGCACATGCACGTTCACCAAGCCTTTCATCTGCATAAGCCACCAATGCTACTAAAGCGATATTTGGATGCTTATATAATAGTGACTCAATTTCCGCAACCGGAATATTTTCTCCGCCACGGATAATCACATCTTTCTTACGTCCGCAAATCCGGATGTAACCCTGCTCATCCTGATATGCGATATCTCCGGTATCAAACCAGCCCTCAACATTTGTATCATTTAAATGTGGGCGTTTTAAATAACCTCCAAAACTGGAACATGAACGGATCATTAAACGGCCGGCTTCATTAACAGTTTTACTCTGTCCTTTTTTATCCACGATCTTGATTTCAACACCTGGCAATGCAATTCCATCAGTATTGAAAGAGCGTTCATCCTTATCTTCAGGTCTGGTTAGTGTTACAGCGCCACATTCAGTCATACCCCAAGCTGATATGACTTTAACACCCAGAGTTTCCCTGGCTTTTTGCACCAATGGACCTGGAATGGGTGCACCGGCACACAGGAAAATCTTTAGTGAATCGACTTTATCATGCTGTTCTGCCACGGTACTGGACAAATCATTCAAAAATGGTGTCGAGGCCATGGTGAAATTCACCTGATGCTGATGAATCAGGTCCACTGCTTTGGCTACATCCCAAACATCCTGCAACACCACTTTGGTATTCAGCTGAATCGGCATCATTAAGCCATACATAAAACCGGTCTGGTGTGCCATTGGTGAAGCCATTAATACCACATCATTTTCAGTTAAATGCAGTCTTTCTGCATACGGCACAATATTGGAAAATAAGGTATTGGCAGTATGCATCACGCCTTTCGGTTCACCGGTCGTGCCTGAGGTAAAAATCAGCTGGGTAATGTCATCCGGGCCAGATTCCAGTCCATCCAGCGCAGCAACTGCTGAAGCATCCTGTTTCAGACTATGATTGAGTAACAGATGATCAAAATTATTCTCACCTTCACCATTGACCACCACTACTTGCTTCAAGCTATCCAGCTTGTTTTGCAGCTGATTGGCCAGCTGTTCATGATTAAAATTGCGGAACGTTTTAGGTACAACAAAAACTTTGGATTCACCATGTTTGAGCATGAATTCCAGTTCACGTTCACGGAAGATCGGCATAAGCGGATTGAGTACTGAACCGATACGGCTGCAAGCCAAGTAAAGTAAGGTAAATTCCCACCAGTTCGGCAACTGGCAAGACACTACATCATTTTTTTCAACACCTAGCTGTTTCAGACCCAGTGCAATTTTATTGGTCATGTTCCAAAGCTGCTGATAGCTGAAAGTCTGTTCAGTCCGCTGTTCGAGCTTAAAGCTGACTAATGCTGTTTTATCCGGATTCTTTTCTACGGCACTGCGTAAAAAATCGAGTATTGTCTGGTTTAACCAGTATCCCTGTTTGAGCATGGCCTCTTTTCTGGCCGGGATCAGAACCGCATCGAAATCCATTCGCTTACTCCTCATTATAATTTTAGTTCAGGCCTGTGCTTATTTTCCTTAAGCCGGCACTGCCTTACGCCCTGCCTTATGCCGCGCAATAATGGTTTTCATGATCTGGGCTGTTCCATCACCAATCTGGAAACCAAGTACATCACGCATCCGCTGTTCCATCACACCGCGATCGTAACCGGCATGGCCAAAGGTCAACAGACATTGATGAATTACATCATAAGCCAGTTTTGGCCCCCACCATTTACACATGCCCGCTTCAGAGGTATGTGGCAGATGATTGTCCTTGAGCCATAAGGTTTGCAGGCAAAGTAAGCGTGCCGCTTCAACCTGGGTTTCGTATTCTGCCAGTGGATGCGAAACTCCCTGAAAAGCAGTCAATGGCTGACCAAAAGCTTCACGTTGGGCTGCATATTCCCAGGCTTCATCCAGACTCACCCGGGCAACGGCCAAAACCTGTAAACCGATCAGCGCACGAGAAAAATCAAAGCCCTGCATCACCTGCACAAAACCTTTGTTTTCATCCCCTAGACGGTGATTTACGGGTACGCGAACATTGTCAAAAAAGATTGAACCGCGACCAATTGCGCGCTGACCATGACAGTCAAAACGTGTGGTACTGATGCCCGGTAAATTCATTGGAACTAAAAGCGCTGTCACGCCATGTGCGCCATCTTCATTGGCACCAGTACGACCAAACACTACAGAAGCATCTGCCTGATCGGCCGCAGAAATTGAAGTCTTTTCGCCGTTAATGACATATTCATCGCCATCACGTTCAATCTTCAAACGCAAGTTCGCTGCATCAGAACCGCCTCGCGGCTCGGTCAAAGCTATTGAAAAGATAGCTTCGCCTGCAGTGAGTTTTTTCAGCCAAGGCTCAACGACTTCTGGCTGACCATGTTCAGCCAGAATCTGACCATTTAGGGAAGCAAGCAGGTTGATATAGGAGAAACTTAAATCTGCTTTGGCAATCGCTTCATGGATAATTCCAGCCGCCAGTCTGCCCATGCCCTGACCGCCGTATTGTTCCGGCAGTTCAGGTGCAATAAAGCCCATTTCACCCATCTTTTTGACCAGATCACGGTCAAAGATTCGGCTTTGGTCTCGTTCCAAAAAGCCTGGGGCAATATATTTCTGGGCAAATTTTTCTGCTGTTTCTGCCAAAAACTCGAGCTCTTCAGTGTTATAAGGATTCTTTTTCATGGATCAGTCTCCTTATTTGGCATACTTACGGAATTCAGGCTGACGTTTTTCTTTCAGTGCATTGACTCCTTCACGAGACTCTTCAGTATCGTAATAAAGTTTCAGCGCATACATGCCCATGCCAGCAATACCTGCCTGATGTGCGGTATCCATATTGAAACTGCGTTTGGCAATTGCAATGGCAGTCGGACTACGCTGACAAATTTCCTCTGCCCAAGCCTGCACTTCAGCGTCCAGTTGATCGGCCGGTACGCATTTATTCGCCAGGCCCATTTCAACAGCTTCCTGACCAGAATAACGGCGGCACATATACCAGATTTCACGGGCTTTCTTTTCACCTACCACACGTGCTAAAAATGCTGTGCCATAGCCCGGATCAACCGATCCCATTTTCGGACCAACCTGACCAAAAATGGCTTTATCTGAACAGATGGTCAGGTCACAAATGGTTGCCAGCACATTGCCACCGCCAATGGCATAGCCTTGTACGCGTGCTATTACCGGTTTAGGTACATCACGGATGGCGGTATGTAATTCCTCCACTGGTAAGCCAATCGTGCCGCGGCCATCATAATTTCCATCATGCGCGGACTGGTCACCACCGGTACAGAAGGCTTTTTCGCCTGCACCCGCCAGCACAATTGCGCCCACGTTACGGTCATAACCTGCTCTATTTAACGCCTTGATCAGCTCGTCACAAGTGGTGCCACGGAAGGCATTCATTTTTTCTGGACGGTTAATCGTGATCCAGGCAACACCATTTTTAACTTCATATAAGATATCTTCAAAATTCATTTTCTTTACATCCTGTACTGTTTTTATCTATCTGGTTGAACTGTGATGGTTATGAAATTAAATGATGATTTCCGTTTAACCGTTCATGGTTAAACCGCCAGAGACACTGAGTACCTGTCCGGTAATAAAGCTGGCATCATCGCTCAAGAAAAAGGCAATGGCAGAAGCCAAATCATCCGGTTGACCTAAACGACCCAGTGGAATGGCACGAATAAAAGCTTCACGTAATTTTTCCGGATTTGACGCGCCTTCAGTCACGCCTGCAAGCAGAGCCGTATCTGTAGGTCCCGGGCAAATCACATTAATTTTGATGTTATGACGTGAATGCTCACGTGCCAGCGTTTTAGAGAAAGATAAAAAGCCGCCTTTACAGGCCGCATAGACTGCTTCACCCGAAGAGCCGACCCGGGCCGCGTCAGAAGCAATATTGACAATACTGCCGGAATTGCGTTCTACCATGCCTTTTAGCACAGTAAAGTGCATATTCAGCATACCGACCAGATTGATCTGGATCAGTTTTTCCCATTCCTGCGGATTGGTTTTAACAAAAGGTTTAAAAATATCCCAGCCGGCATTGTTGACGAGTCCATTAATTGGACCGAGTTCAGTTTCGGTTTTTTGAACTGCCTGCTCAACTACATCACTTTGGGTAATATCACACTGAATTGCCAGTGCCTGACCGTATTGATTGATTTCATTCGCCAGCTTTTCAGCCGCTTCCAGATTCATATCAAAAATGGCAACTTTGGCGCCTTCCTCTGCCAGACGTTGGCAGGTGGCTGAACCAATTCCGCCTGCTCCGCCTGTCACAATCACAACCTTGTCTTTTAATCCCTTCATTGCTCATCCCTACGCTATTTTGTTGTCGAATTTAATCGACTGTTGTTTTAATTCGGTGTGTTTTATCTAAAATAGAAAGAGATTGCATTTATGTCAATATATTTACATAAAATAATATCTATAAATCATTATCTATATATTTATTAATAACTTAATATTTTTATTTATTCAATGTATTGACCTATATTGGTTTTTAGCTTTAGATTAATTTGAATCTGACCTCACTTTAGAGCCCAAATATGTTTTTTGCATGACAGATAATTTATTCCTTTAAAATCAGGAAGAAAACCTTAGATATTTGGCGAGTGAGCGCAATGGAAGTGAGGAGAAAAAGAGAGATTTCCAAGCCATAAAATTGATCGACTCAGAATTTAAATAGGAAAATTTCTGCAAAAACACTATGATTTTTAAAACAAATGATAAAAGAAACTGATTAAAGCGAAAAAGTGATAGGCTATACTCTGCGCGGCTCGGCTATTTCAGTTTTGAGGATATCCAATATTGTGAGTGATACTTTGTCAAAAAAATATGATCAATCCTTATATTCTGCGCATAACCGGCTTTTTTTCCGGCTGTTTCAGGTGGGCAACAGCCTGGACCGCAAATGCCTCAATGAGCTGAAAATATCTCCAGTACATTGGGCTGTGCTGGGTGCTTTGTCCCGTCCAAAAGTTAAATCAGGAATGTCCTTTTCTGATCTGACTGAATATTTGGGCGTGAGCCGGCAAAATCTGGACGCAGTATTAAAACGGCTAGAACGTGACGGTCTGGTGGAGCGGGTCATTAGTGAACAGGACCGCCGTGCTAAAATTGTTGCGCTGACGGCTGAAGGCTTGGAGACATGGGACAACTTGCAAGCTGATTTCTTTGAGTTTTATGGTCAGGCCCTAAATAAGCTCACCTTTGATGATGTAATTACCCTGATTCATTTGCTAAATAAGGTGAATGATGGACTTAAAAGCATTAAAATTCAAAATCACACCTAAAATATTTTAAGTAATTATAATGCACTTACTTAACAATGTCTTTTTAAAAGTTTGCTCTCCTTAATTAGTAGGTTACTACTAAACTCTCAGTGAGATTTAAACTATAATATTATTAAATATATGAGTTAACAGATAATAAACTACCAGAAGAAATAAAAAGATCCAGATTAAAAAAAACCATTTTTTAAAATGATAGAAAAATAAAATCTGTAAAAAAAATGCTGAAGTTATAATCAAGAAAAACCAGCTGATAATTCCTACAGAAACACCATTATCCAGACAGTTCAGATATAAAGAAACGCCCATAAAAATAAACGATAATATTTTTAAAGAAGAACGAGCATGATTAAAAGCCAGGAAGTTATTATTAAGTTTTTTCATTCCAATTTGACTGGTCATACAAAGCTGCATCATTGCAACAACTGCCCATAATATTGCAACCAAACTCATTTATTCACCTTACTCATTTGTATTTTTCTAAAATAATAACAAGCAGAAATATATCCTATAGCAATAAATATAAATACGAGGTCAACGCCTGCTATAGGCCATTGCTGATGTAACCATGTATTGAGGATGAAAGCTTGTGGAGAAAGAAATACAGGACTTAATACTGTTATCAATAAAATAAAAGCAGTGAATATAAAGGCTAAAATAATAGCTTTTTGCATTTTGATCAGCATCGGAATGCTTAGAATTCCAATCCAGCTTATAAAAAATGTCAGTAACTCGTACTGAACTCGATGTTCAAGATTGGTTGGTAAAACACGGTTGGCCAAAAAATACATGGCTGTTGCAAATGGCAAGCCCAAGAAAGTGAAATAGTTAAGGTAACTCACTATCTTATAACTTAATGTATGTTGCTGTTTAATCCGTTTCTTTTGCCATAATAAAGCTCCGGCGACCAGCATGATGCAACCAGCAAAACCTAAACTCGCCAACACCCATCTCATTGATTGACTGGCGTAATAACCCAAATGAATCCCATAGGTTGCCGAGCTGATTTGAGCGACAGGATGAAGATTCCTTTCATTATTTAGTTGCCTTCCAGTATTTGCTAAAAAAATAAATTGTGGATTATTGAAAGTAATTAATTTTTTATATCCATAGTCAAACGTAATTAAGGCTTCCGTAGTATTTGGATTTTTAACTTCAAATTTCTCCAGAGTAGTACCATTACTGCCCTGTTGAGGTAATTGACTGGAGAAGGTAGAGAATTCTTTTAAATGAATACCTGAATCTGCTGCCAGTTTTGGCGGATTGATATATTGTATTTCGTTATAAAATTTTTTTATTCCATTTTCGCCATATTGTTGATTGATTCCCCAAGGCATGAGCAGGTAAAAGAAAATCATGATGCCAGTAAAGGCCATAATTAAATAAAAAGGAAGTGTTACTACACCAGTAATATGATGTAAATCTAACAAGGTCCGCTGTCCCTTAAAACTCCGAAAGACAAAGAAATCTTTAAATATTTTTTTATGGGTCAATATCTCGGTGATTAAGGCAATGAGAAATAGAATGCCTATAATGACTACGAGCGTTCTACCTACTACATCTGGTAAGGGATAAAGACTGTAATGTAATTTAAAAAAGAAGTCGCCTCCCAAACTTTCTCGGACCTCTTTTAAGATTAATCCTGTATTCGGATCTTGTATTTTATGGTACTTATTTGTTTTATCTTGCCACTCTAAAGTGTTAAAGGGCATTCGGGAATTCGCAAGATTCACCCGCCATCTTTTTGCTTCCAGGGCATGCATATTTAAATAATCATAAGCGACTTGGGCCGATTCAAAAGAAGGAGGAGGCTTTTTTAAATATAAAAAGATTTCAGGTTTAGACCAGAGGTTAATTTCAGTTCTAAAGTAGGCAATGGAGCCGGTAAAAAAGATTAAGAAACCTGACCATAGTACAACTATACCCAACCAGCTGTGCAAAGTTGCCTGTACCTGGCGAAACTGCATTTAATGTTCTCCTATTTTTTTATTATCCAATAGCCTAGCAACAAGACATAACTCAGATAATTTATTCTCTTTTGCCATCGCTTAGAGCGCAGACCAGGAACTAATACAATATAAAAAATGAGAAAAATAAAACCCAGGAGGGCAGAAAAATAGATATTTTCAGCTTTTGCGAAAGGTAAATAATCAGGTAAAACCCAAGATATCCATACGCTATAGGCATAAGCTGCCAAGCAGATATAAAAAATCTCTCTAATAGATAACCATTCTGATTTCTTTTTATCCATTGACGTTATCTTTCATGACATCTCAAGAAATGAAGAACTATCTGTTCTGCTATAGACTGCTACAGATAGTTCCTGGATAAGTATTAATAATTAATGGTATAGCTTAAGCCGAAAGTACGACCTTCAGCAGGAATCGCCAGTATAGGGTTATCATTAGTAACTGCTGCTTGTTGAGCAAATACGGTTTTGTATTGACGGTCCCACAGATTATAGAGACCAAAATCTACACGACCTTTAGCCATAGGAAAATGAGCCAAAACATCCATCGTGGTATAGCCTTTAATTTTGGCCGCACTATTGCTATCTGTTAGACCCGCCGCTTTTAATGCCTGGTCATCTTTATATGCTTTATCTGTGCCTTTAATAGCTTGTATTTGTGCGCGCACACCATAGCCTTGCTCATTGCTCCACTCAGCAAATAGAGTACCTTTCGTCGGGGAAACTGCAAAAGCATTAAGTTCATGCCAGTTATTTGCGACATCTTTATATTGTCCCCGCGTATAACCTAAAGTACCACCGACCTTATAATTTTCTATAAATGGATAGCTCACAGTCGCTTCTGCCCCATAAATGCGCTGATCAGTATCGACTACATTTACTGAACGGTCAGAATTGAACTGTACTACTTTATCAGAAGTGTTATAAAAACCCGTTAGAGCCAAGTTTATGCCATTATCCTGATTTAAGCGCCAACCCAGTTCATAGCTGTTAACTGTAATCGGTGCAATACCTGACGTCGTTAAGGTATAGGCAGCTACATCACGCAGTACCCGTTGTACATCAGGATAACTATAACCTTGTGAAAAGTTGGCATACACTTGCTGTATGTCCGTTAACTCATAAACTGCACCTAAATTGAACAGGAGCTTGTCAGAATCGGTAGAGTCAGCTGCCATTAATGTAATGGGTTTACGTGCAGTAAAATAACTGTCAGTATCCGCCTGAACATATTGATAACGTACACCTGCCTGAATATTTAAACGATCCGTAATGGCATAATCACCTTGTACAAATGTTCCAATATTCTGGATTCTTGTATCAGGCCCCGCACTTTCTTTTTTACCTGTAGGGGTATAAACCAAGCCATTATTACTAGGTGTATAGTAATCGGCCCACTGGTGGTCTTTTTCTCTGTCATAGTCCAAGCCATAGGTCAGCCTTAAAGCCCGGTCGGCTACCTGCAGATCAGATTGAACGGTAGAGTGAATTCCCGCATAGTCCACATTGGATTGACTTTGTTTTACATCAACGCCATCTTTTGAATAACCATATGGTACAAAACGTGCTTTTTCATTACGGTAATACGCTTCAATATTCAAAGTTTGTCCCAGGAAATCCTGATTTTGATATTGGGTATTAAAGGCATAGCGTTCTGTGAAAGGTTGTTTATCTAAACTCCATCCTTTAAGGGCTTTATATGAAGGCTGTGTACCTTTTTGCAGATAGGAATAGTCAGGGCCATATTCGGTATCCTGTTCATCATTATAATATTGTGCACCAAAACTTAAGCTTTGCTGATCGGTTAAATTAAAGTTTAAACGGCCATTCACATCAAGCGTGTTAGTATCCATCGTGCTGCCCTGCCAAGGGCTTAACGGGATACGATTGCCTTTACCATCAAACTGCGAACCTCGGCTGGTATAATCTACACCTAAAAAACCATCCATCTTGTCATTATTAAATGAAGCAGTTTGCCCCACCTGATAAGCCAGGCTATCGCGACGGAAATTGTCAGCCGATGTAAGGCCCAACTTGGTCTGAAAACTGAAAGGTTTCGATTTATCGGCACGTTTGGTAATAATATTAATGATCCCGCCCGTTGCTCCTGAACCATAAATACTGGTCGCACCTGAAACTACCTCAATATGATCAATCATATTTGGACTGATACTGTTGAGCTGTCGCGCTACGTCACGCGAACCTGTTTGTGAAACTCCATCGATCATGACCAATACATTACGACCACGCATGGTTTGTCCATAATTACTGGTTGTTCCACTACTTGGTGCCAGTGAGGGTACGAGTTGCGCTAAAACATCTGCAACTTTCCGGCTCGCTCCCGCCTGTTGAGCAATATCCTCACCCTGAATAGTCTGTACTGTACCCGCAATCTCAGCAATTGTTTTAGGTGTACGGGTAGCTGTGACCACAATAGGAGAAAGTTTCATTGTTTTATCTGAATTTTTCAGCTCCTTTAATTCAGAACCAGAATCTTCCGCATATAAAAGTGAGGAAATTGCTACAGTAAGAAAACACAGACTAAATTGAGATAGTCGCATTCTTAATTCCTTTATAAGAATATTAATATTGATGCAAATAATAATAATTATTATTATCAATGTAAATTTTTTGTTGCAATATTTACTATTTTTTCACTCAACTTTTTCAAGTTACTTTATCAACTAACCTGAATCGCTAAATTTTAGAATCCGGATTTTAAAAATGGTGAAAAAATAAATTGATAAGCCCAGTTAACAATTATTTATTTAAAAAAGATTTATATTCCCCACATCTTTCATAAAATTCTTCTCTGAAACAATGATATAGAATGGCATTTTTCTCTGGCATCCTGATTTTTTTCTGGGCTTTAAAAGCAATATCTTGTGCAATGTATTCATAAGATCTGACATGTTCATCAGGTTCGCCAACAATTTTTTCTGCAGGCGAATTTTCAAAAATGAGATAGATTATCAGGCGCATGACGGCTCTAAAATGCCCTTTTCCGACCACTTTTTTTTCACCTAATAGAATATGCCAACCCAAATCGTGATCTAATGCAGAGTAATACAATGATAATCTGTCTCGCTTGGCTTCATAAATCTCCAGATAGCCAACGTCCTCTCCTTCGATCTGAATAATGTAGAGCCGCTGATGGTCATCTACCTGCATTCTTTCAAAATATGCTGCCAGTTCCGGTTCTGGCTTATTGAGTTGCCATTGTGGAATAACATGTGGTTCATGCATCCATTTATACAGGAGTGGAAAATCATTCGGTAAGCTTAAGGCCCGCAGTGCATAGCTGATACCTTTTTCCTGATAATTAAAGTGGTTTGGTAAGCAGGAGGATAAGGTCTTCATTAGATTATGTCTCTTTCTGAATTATTTCCGTGGTTTAGCTGGTGATAATAATCTTCAGGAGGATGTTGTTTAAAAAATTGATCACGTTTTTGCTGTTCGAGTAACTCCATATTTTGAAATTGGGCCACATATCTTTCTGCCATGTCAGGCTTTAAAATAAACACGCCATCAGCATCTCCAACCATAAGGTCACCAGTGGAGATAACGGCATCAAAATAATAAATGTCCTGATCAAAATCGACCCGGCTTTTCCCTTCGGCTCTGGTAGTTAAACAACTGACCGCCTGGGCAAAAACCGGAACTTTCATGGTACGTAAGGCGCTGATATCAGTAACTGCACCCAACACCACAATTGCAGCCAGTTGATGGTAAATGGCAGCTCGATGACGCTGTTCGCCCCAACAGGCGCGATTACCGATGTTGCGCGCATCGATCACCAAGACATCACCCGCTTTACTGGCTAAGAGAGCCTCACGAATCTGCATAGCGTTAACAGAGTTTAAGGTGACTGTTCTGACCCTACCTGCTACCTGCTGAATTGAATTTACAGCATGAATACCGGATAAATAGCCGGTATCTAAAATATGGCCGATGGTTGAACTGGAAATAGCGGAATAAGATTTTAATAAATTATCGGATAGTTCTAACATGAAGGTTGATCACTTTATGGGTGTTTATTTGCTAATGGGCAACTGCCGCAGTAGTCATTTTCAGCTTCAGGAAGTTGAAAATAAAAGCAGCATTTTTTACGCTGATAATTTTCGAGACTGGATTGACGGCTGTGTTGCAAGAGTAAAAACGGATTGTGTTTTAAATCAAACCGTTCAGCCTCCAGATCGAGCAGAAACTGACGTTGCATGTGGCTCTTGTAAATGTCATCGGGATTTTTGCGCTGCATCAGGTCATAGAACTGTAAAATACGCAGAGCGGTATTTTCCCAAAGCAGAAACCGTTGTACTTTTGCTACCTGACCGATCACCTGAAAAATCTGATTGAGGTCATGAAAAACCTTCAACATAAACACTTCATAACCAGAATTTTGAGTGCTTAGAGCCGTTAGAGATAAACTTGAAGCCTTAAAATTCAAATGCTGGTCCCAAGACCACGTCGGCGCCATTTGTACTGAAAGTGCTGACAGTTGCCAAGGTAAATCTAGCTGTTCAGTGAGCAGGGCATATAAATAAGGAAATAGCAGCGGAACAGCCCAATATTTTATGAACATTGAACCTGAACAGGTCAGGTTTAAGGCCTGAATACGGGACTGAAATTCACCCAATACCATTGCACAGTGTCGGGGCTCTAATAAATCTGCAAAGCTCAATGCATTGTGCTCATGTAAATTTATCTGGATATCAAGTTTTTTAGCCAATATCTTTCTGGCCTGTGCTAAACCTGGCTGTTCAAGTTCCAGTGCAAAATCAATATTCATGACAGAGATATGGGAACGCACGTTTTAGAGACCCGCTTTATTCACTATGATGAAAAGTGCGAAACTTTTTTTAAAATATTACAGGTTTCGCCGATGCTGCTGGGCATGCTCCCTACTCGATTCTGCTGCTCCAGCAATGGACGAATGAGCTGTTTATACGGCCACTGTGCTTTTTCGAATAGAAGGTTCTGTAATTCAGCCCTCGCCTCTGCACACAATGGGGTATGGTTCAAAGCCTGCTGTAATTGTTGAGCTAATACGCGCCACAGTTTAAGTTCATCAATATGATAATATTCAGCAACTGCTTCTAAAATACTGGCCAGATTGACCTGTATGCCCAAGGTCTGTAAATACAGGATCAAGTCTTCGACAGCATCATGATAAAGCGTAATTCTAAAATCATGCGGGCTTAAATAGCATGGATCTTCCAGGCCGTGTTCTAGCAACCAAGGTAAATAGATCCGCACCGAATCATGGTCACGCAGCATAAAGCCTGAGAACTGCCCTTGATTAAGGACTATGCAGATATTTTGGCCATGAATTTCTCCCATAAGACCTAAGCGGAATAAACGTAAATTCACCTCAAAAAAATCTCGGCACAAGGTTTTAAATGCATCAATGACATTAGTCTGGTTCGACTCAAGCTGTTGAGCCTTGAGAATCAGCTCAAACGGATAGATCTCTCCTTCGATGCAATGCCCTAAACTGGCCATTGGAATAAGCTGGTAGGGCTGCTGCAATAATTCGGAAGGAATACGGCGCCGCTGAGCTGCCAGATGCATCGGCCGCTCTTCAAATAAAGTAAGATTATCTGGTGTTAGATTTTCAGGTTGATGAGGTAAATACGCCCACCACTGGTTCTCATCACACAACCACAAGCGTTTTTTCAGTACATCATCTTTTTGTTTGGCAACCTGCAAAAGTTTCTGGTTTTTTTGTCCATTAATCATTTTGACAATCGGTAAAAACCGTAGCGAGCCTAAAGATTTTACTGCTAATGGAAGCTTCAAACTGTCTTGTGGTTTGGTCTCAGACAGCAAACTTCTTAAGGAAGAACTGGCATACAGGTCAGCAGACTGAAATTGCAAGGGCACGATCACCTGCTCGTCAAGTTCTGGCTTAAACTGATCTGCCAGTACATGCTCAAACTGCCAGGCATGCATAGGTAAAACCAGATAATCATTACTCACCCCCTTCTGATTTAGCTCCTGCTGTAACTGTAAATTTTCTTCACTGCTCAAGAAAATTTTGGAGGGTTGATGAATTTTAAGCTGGGTCACGTCCTGTCCAAAGACCAGCTTTTCTTTTTTAATTGCTACCCAGTTCAAACGGATGGGCTGTGAAAAGTCTGGGCTAAATTGCCGGTACTCATCATTGGAAAAACCCTCTTTGAGCTTGGCCAGTGGATGATAAGGACGGTCTCGAAGTGCAGCATACTGTTCCAGCTGAATAAATAATTCAGCAGGTTGATCTGATAACCATGTTTCAGAACATATCTGATGATAGTTACTGAGCTGAGTTTGTAGCAAGGTTAATTCCAGTTCGGCGCTTAAATTTGCTAGCTTTGATTCCTCACAGCCTGAAAAATATTCCAAACGCCGCATAGCATTAAATAAGTCTAAAGCATTGCATAGACAAGTTTGAAAGCCTTGACCTGTCAGAACCTCTACCCGAAAACAGCACGCCAAGGGCTGAATTTGCCAGTCCTGTTTAATGGCTTTACGTACGGGCAACAGAATAAATTCGGCTACATGTGAGTTGAACAGAACAGCAAAATAGCTCTGATCTGTATACCCTTCAAATAATGAATCAAAACACTGGCCAAAACGGGCTTTTAATCGGGTTTTAGCCTGCTGCCGGGTGAAAATAGCCTGCTCGGAAATATAGCCTTCTACCAAAAAACTGTTTACCAGATCGACCAGAACCATTTGTGTGCTAACAGTAGGTGAAAACAACATCGTATTCATCTGATACACTCTTAAACTGATAGTTGACGAAATGCATGTAGTGGATTATTCACCAGACGTAGCTGTACTTTGCTATCACCAAACAGCCGTCTTTTGGTTAAAGATTCAATGCAAAACTGCGCTGCAAATACATCAAATTTTTCATATCTACTTTGATGCTGCGGGTATTTTTTCTGGAAGTGATGAATAATATCGGCCGCCTTTTGCCAGAATTGCTGTTCAGCTAACCCAATTTGCTGTTGCAGGGTGATCGCAATATCACTCAAAGCGACAAAAAACAGGCAGGCACAACTAAAATCCCGAACTGCATTTAAATCATCAGTCAAAATAAAGGACATGCGATTGGCTTTGGCATGCTCTGCCGGCAAGGCATGTAATTTAGGACACTTATCTGGATGGGTTAGATGGTCCGGATGAAAACGAACACCGTCATGAAAATCTTTTAAAATAATGCGGGTTGGCCAGCCATTCTGATGTAGCAGAATGATGTTTTGTCCATGTGATTCAGAGCCGATTCCTTCAGCATGTAATAAAAACAGAATGGGCTGGATCACCACGGAGAGGAATTGGGTCAGCCAGGCTTCAGTTCCATGTGCATCTAACCAGGGCTGAATCAGAAGTTGGCCATCGTTCTGGACATGACTGATGCCGTTCAGCGGAATGGCATCTTCCCCCGGCTTCAAATAGTGGTGAATGCTTTCACGCCATAGACTTCCAATCGTGCCATAAGCCTGTCTGGCATGAGACGCGGGAAGCTTGGTAAAATCAACAGCAGTCGCATGCACTTCTCTTAAAATTGCAAAATCTAAAAAACGGGCAATCTCGCTCTTTTCGATCAGGCCTTGCAACCAATCGGTAATTAACGGGCCATTCATGGCGGCATGCGAAGCCAGAATTCGTGAGCTTGAAGTATTGGTTAAACTCATCGAAAGTTTGATATAAGGCTTTTCTGGATGCTGTAAGTTGGTTAAGGTTCTTAATGATTGCTGCGCAATATAGGCATCAGTACCACGGCCTAAATACACCATTTTTTGTGCGGTTATTTCTTCAAAAAATGTATGGACCAGGGTATTTTCCCACTGCCAGGGATGTACAGGCAGCCAGGTATATTCAGTAGTATCCAAGCCCTGCCTTACCAAAACCTGATTGAATATTTCTGTCTCTCCTTTAGTCAGCTGTTCATGTAAAAACTGATCTGCATCAATTGAGTGAGAGGCATTCTCTGAACATAAAGAAGAATGTACAGCCAGCCAGATCAGATGGACCGGTTGTGCATACTCTACGCCATATTTCAAGTTATCTTGCAGGCTGAAGCCAACCCGGGACTTATAACACGGGTGATAGGGATGCCCCGCCATCAAATAGGTTTCGAGAACATCATAGCTGTGCTGGACAGCAGGAAGCGAAAACGCATTTTGGTACTGCTGCGATTGCACATCATGAATAAAAGTCCGTTTTAATTCATGAATAAAATCTTCTAGTTTTGCCGCATTTGGAATAGCCCGAACAATTTCATCAATCACCTGATTTAATTGTGCAACCGTTCTTTGCCCGGTATGGTCCTGGCGCATGACATCCTGATCATCCATACGCACTAAACCAAAACTCAAATAGTGTTTACCCGAGGCAATATACTCTACCGCCTGCTGGTTCCGATCCTGAGCACTGACGATAAAACATTCATTTTCTATTGTGGCTGCAATCACCTCTTCATAAATCAGTGCCTGAAATAACTGTTTAATAACTCGTTGCTCTACCTTTTTAATAGCAGCCTGATCGGGTTGTTGCCAAGCCAAGGTAGGTGTAAAAGTGGAATGGTTATTTTGTGCGAATACTGTAGCTAAGTGACCCATAATTTTTCCTTGATTATCAATTTTAAATATGAAGTGTGGACTGTTTTGAATGTGGAAATTTCCATGCATAGGGCAAGCCTAATAGCGTCATGCCGGCACAGAAGAAAAACAGTTCGCGAATTGCATACAGTTGTGCAATAGGCAGTTCATGGTTCAATAAAAAATGCTGTGTACGAGTTTGTAAATAAAGTGCAGCCATCACCACGGCGACAGCCGAACAGAGGCGCCGAAACAGATTATTGACAGCAGCCCCTTGCGTGACCAGCTCTGGATTATGTAGATGATTAAGCCCTGCGGTGGTCGCAGGCATATACGACAAGCCAAAACCCAGACCATGAATGATCATGCAAAAGATGAGCAAACTAACAGATAGACCGGCGGCCAGGCCCAGCCCTATAAAGGCGATTGCAGTTAGCAACAAGCCAAAACTGATCAGCCATTTTGCACCGTGCTGATCTAGATATTTACCTACGTGTCTGCTGCATAGACTGGTGGCTAAGGCACTACTCATCAGCAATAGGCCTGTCCAGATTGGACTTAGCTGAAGTGTATTCTGGACCAGTAATGGAATCAGTAGCAGGCTCATAAACAAGCCAACAGTATGTACAATCGAAATGATCAGACTGTAATTAAACTCACGGCTTTGAAATAGGGGCCAAGCAATAATCGTGCTGGTTCTTTTTCGGCTGAACCAAATAAAACCAAACCCGCTTAATCCACTTAAACCGAACAGCCACCAGAATAAAGACCGGGAAAAATCTGCCCATTGCTTAATTGTGCTTAGCCCCAACAGTAACGAAATGATTGAAACCGCCAGCAAGCTAAAACCGAACCAGTCAAATTTTAAATTGTGCGTAAGTGACTGCTTGGGCAAATATAACCATCCGACGGCTAACGCTGCTAGAGCCAAGGGAACATTTAGCAAAAAAAGTACTTGCCAACTGAACCAGACCAGAAGCAGTGCACCCAACATCGGGCCACAGGCCAGAGTCAGCATGATCATTGCGCCCCATAGTCCCGTTGCACTACCACGTTGCTGTTTCGGTGTCACTGAAAAAATAATGCCCAGCGACAATGGAATCATCAGTCCACTTGCAAAACCCTGTAAGGCCCGTACAGCCAATACTGTTTCAAAGCCGGAGGTAAATACACCGCAGACTGAACTCAACATAAAAATACTTAATGCAGATAAGTAGACTTGGCGCTGACCAAAGCGCTGGCTTAAAAAACCAGTTAACAGCAGGCTGAGGCTCATGGTTAAAAGAAAAACTACCACCACCCAGCTTACTGCTGCTTCTGCAATCTGAAAATCCTGCATCAGCTGGGGAATTGCCGGGTTAAAGCTACTATTATTGAGGCTCACCGTTCCTGTTCCCAACATAACAGACAGCATGACCCAGCGTTGGGACAGGTCAGGATCCGAAACAGAACAGGAATCTGAATTTGATATTTCAGCCATGACAATTCCCCATTTATTTCATTGAATATTGAGGAAATAAATCTGCTACTTTTTTTGAAATCGGTGATGAAATCACATCTGTCCGAAAATTACTTTTGGCTATAGCAGGCATAGCAAACGAAGCTTCAGTTTCCTTAATCTGAAAATCCTGAAAACTTTGTCGGCCTTCAATTTCAAAATAAGTTTTACCTAAAATTTGATTAGCTATTTTTGCAGAACGGAAAGCTCCTAAACCCAAGTCAGGTGTCCCGACACCATGATGCTGCAAGTCCGTGTTCTGAACATAAATTTCCCCATCACCCTGATAATTGAGTTGATGGTTTTCATTAATTTCCCATTGATGCTGTGGATTTAAACCAATCTTAGAGCCAAGCTTATTTAAAAAGTCTAAAGATGGATATTGATAGCCCGTTGCAGCAATAACCGTACTGGCTTGTATATTTAAATTCTGCTGTTTCTGTATCTGTAAAAATTTAAGCTGAATATTTTTTCCATGAACCAGCTGGGCATTTTCAAGATGATAATGGCCTGCCAGAGTGACATGTGTATCTACTGCTCCAATACTTCGCTGATAAAGCCGTTCATAAATATCACGAATGGTTTTGGCACTAATACCCTTGTACAGGTTGGCCTGAGTTGCAGGTAATGTCGTTTTTAAGTCTTGGGATAAATGATAAAAATAAGACATATAATCTGGACTAAAACTTTCCAGACCGAGCGGCGTATTTTCCATGGGGAAAAAGCCTGCTGAACGAGTGAGCCAATATAAATGAAATTTTGCTTGCCCGGTTTCAGGGTTAATCTGCCTGTCAAATAAATCAATAAAGATTTCAGCAGCTGATTGACCCGAACCAATGAGTACCACATTGCCCGATAACTGCTGATCACCCTGATACAGATAATTCGAGGAGTGCAGACACTGTGGATGTCGCTCGGCTATCCGCTGTAATGGCTGGGGTAACTTGGGTGTTGTTCCTGTTCCTAACACCAGTTTTCGAGTTTGATGCACAGATAGCCGGCCTTTTTGTTTAGTAATAACCTGAAAACCACCTAAAATTGGCGCGATGTCGGTTACTCGGCTACCAAACTGCAAATGCTCTAATTGTTGAACGACCCACTGACAATAATGATTGTATTCTTGGCGTGGAATATATAAATTTTCCCGAAAATAGAACTTATATAGACGTTGATGGGCTTTTAAATAATTTAAAAAGCTATACGGGCTGGTCGGCTCGACCAGACTAACCAGATCAGCCATAAAAGGTACTTGCATCATGGCATTAGGTAGCTGTATGCCAGCATGCCAGTCAAAATCCTGACGTTTCTCGAAAAATTGGTATTTGAGTGAGCTCTGCTGATGAAGCAAGGCTGCCAGACTTAAATTGAAGGGTCCTAAACCGATCCCGATAAAATCAAGCATATTCAGCCTCCACTACAGTCTGTACAACATACAGCGGGTTTTTAAGGTTGATGTAAATGGATTGCTGAGAAATATGGGCTTGTAATTCATCTAACTCATACAAACGCGTCATCAAATTACCTTTATAGGGGAAGGTGTCTTGATATAAAACAGTTTTTAATAAATTACTTTCCGGATATTTTTGGTAGGCCTGCATCAGACAGGATTGCAGCATTTCAATCAGTTTTTGCTCTTCAACTACTCCTGTTATACCAATGGCATTGATCAGACCGAATAAAGTATTACCAATAAAGTAGTAACGGAAACGCTCATCCACTAAAGCTATTGGACAGACTGCTTGGCCATCTGTTGCAAGTGTCGGGAAACGTTCTAAAATTTCGCTGGCCAGCTCCTTAATATAATAGAATCCCTGATTGTCTCTAAACCAGACATTTTTAGGCATACCCTCTTCAAGCTCAATTAAAGTATTTTGCTGATGGGCTTCAAATGCCATACCAAATTCATGATACAACTCCATTAGTGGAAAAATCGTGATTTCCAGAAAACGCTCAAACCACTGCAAAGCAATACTGGCTTGGCTTTGACCAGTTTTTCGGGAAAGATTCGCAAAGATTTTGCTAAAACGGTTTCTAGCTTCAAAAGGATGGTCTTGGCAGAGTGAAGCAATACAGGTCACATCAGCATTTTCCTGGAATGGGTTTTCACGCAAAATACAAATGGTTTCATCTAAAACCTGTCCGTTAACTTTTAAAGCCATCCAGGCCGGATCACTGATAGTTTTTAAATGTGGATGACGCTGCCTGAAACCGGAAAGGCACTCATCATTCCACAATTTGTAGCTCAGCAAACCACGATGACATTCTTTATAAAGATTAACTCGAATAGAGTTGGTTACGGCGACTGTCAGAGATGTTTTAAACATCCAGGGCGCCTGTTCGCTATATAAAGTACGTACCGAGGTGGTCGCTTTCATCTCCCAACCCAAGGCACCAAAATCAACCAGTCTGCCTTGATGTAAAAGCTGTTGATACCAGTCTTTATCTTTTAAGTAGCGGGCTTGCCATGGATGTAATGGTAATAACGCATAATCAGGATACTCATCCATTTTGGCTTGGTGATAGGCATTAAAAAATGGTGCAAGGTCCTGTTTTAATTGGTTAGAAATATCAATTTTATGGGCATTGTCATGTACTACCTGATCTGGATGGATATACAGGAAATGCATCTTAAAAGTACTTTGAGTTTCTGGAGAATAAAGCTGCCAGTCATTTTGAACAAAACCCTGACGGCTCTTTGGTGAGGGATGCATACTATGTCCGAGAACCAGAGCTTGCTCACTTTGAATAAAGTTTTGCTGGGCCTTAATTACGGCATCGATCTGTTCTTCACGGTAACTCAGAAATTGTTGCAGAGCCCCACGGCTTTGAATCCAGCATTCAAGCAAAGATGAGGAATCTAATGCTTCATCATTTTTTTGAAAAATTAAATTTTCCAACAAGTTTGCTGCCAAATTGACCGGGCTCAGCTTCAGTATTTTCCCGCCTTGTTCTACCCACGGTAAAGCAGCGAAACGATGTCTGCCTACTTTGCTCACATAGGCAAGTGGCGCATATAAAAACCCGGAAACTGTTTGCAAAGGAATACACAATACGGTATTTCCCTGACTCTGGTTTTGTAACTGTTGCGATTGTTCTGCGATAGGAATAAAACGACCATTACCTGTTTCTTGTAGATATGCATTGACTAAATGTTGTAAAGCGATCTTATCCGTGAACGATCTCATCTTCATCACTCTATTAAGTAAAAATAGTGTGATGAGTAAAATATACTTATATAAATTAATTGTAAATGATAATTACTATTATTTACATTTTCATTTAATAGGGTGCTAGCAATCAATATTGCTTACATAGCTTTAAAAAAAGTTTCATTAAATTAAATATTTAAATAAAAATTTCTCTATAGATAAAAGAACAGATAAACTTATTGAGGAGTTATAGTGAAATAATTTAGGTTGGGATGACTAACTGCTTTAGTATCTGAATATATTAATTTAGATGTTGAGTATGTAGCTGAAATCGACGTAAAAACAGCGGCAGCCTTAGGTTGTATTCAGTTCAGTACAGAAAATTTGTCCCGGTCAGTTAGAAAGTTTTTATATTTTTTAGATGATAGTTTTTCTAGAAAATTACTTTATACCGCAAATAAATAAATATAAATTTATATATTAATTAAATAAAATCAAAAAATTATCATTACATCTGTCTCTCGTGTTGTATATAGCTTTAGGTATATTTTCCTGTAGCATGAATGTCCATTCTCGCTATTTTATTTTCCTTTTTCAATATGATTTAAAATTGCACAATCTGCACTATTATCGCCAGTACAATAATTTGCTGATGTCTGTAAAAGATTAACCATTTCCTGAAATCTGGCGATTCTTTGTTTTAATTCATCGATATGTTTTAAAGCCAGTTGCTTAACCTCAGCACTTTGACGATCTGTATTTTTCCATAAGGAAACCAGTTCTTTCATTTGCTCTGAGGAAAAGCCTAAATCTCTGGCATGTTTTATAAAAACCAAGGTTTTTAGATCACGTTCTGAATAAATCCGATAGCCAGAATCCGATCTTTTAGCAGGCTCAAGCAGACCAATCTGTTCATAATAACGGATCATTTTGGTTGAAATGCCTGATTGTTTCGAAGCTTGACCAATATTCATTTATTACCTCTGGCCTAAACAGGGTTTCAACCTTAATTTGATTTCCACCCTTATCAATATAGTTTATGTACTCACTTGCGGCGCATTGAAATATTTTAGGCGTAAGGCATTACCCAATACAAAAACAGAAGATAATGCCATGGCACCCGCTGCAAAGATGGGTGACAGTAAAATACCAAATGCAGGATACAATACCCCCGCCGCAATAGGGATCAAGGCAATATTATAAACAAACGCCCAAAACAGGTTTTGTCGAATGTTACTAATGGTTGCCTTACTTAATGCGATTGCATTGGGTACACCCTGTAAATTACCTGACATCAATATAACTTCTGCTGCCTCAATCGCCACATCGGTACCTGTGCCTATTGCCAAGCCAACATCAGCTTGGGCCAAGGCTGGCGCATCATTAATACCGTCTCCAACAAATGCTACCCGACCATATTGCTGTTGCAACTGACGTACTACCTCAACTTTTCCATCAGGCAGAACTTCAGCCACGACCTGATCTATATGTAAACGCACAGCAATCGCTTGAGCAGTATGGCGATTATCACCTGTAATCATGGCTACCTTCAAACCCAACTGGTGTAAGGCATTAATGGCAGCATATGTGGTTTCCTTGATGGGGTCAGCAACAGCAATAATGGCTGCTAATTCATGGTTAATTGCCACATAGATTGGGGTTTTACCCTCTTGTCCCAAACGTGCTGCTTCCTGCTCAAAAGATGTAATATTAAGGCCCAACTGCTGCATGTAACGGTCAGCACCAATCTGGACACTCTGTCCTTCAACCTCTGCCTTAATGCCTGATCCTGTAACTGAATCAAAAGCTGTTACAGGCAACAGATTGATTTCTTGCTGCTCTGTAGCCTGAACAATTGCCAGTGCAATCGGGTGTTCAGATTTTGCTTCAACCGAGGCCACAATCTGTAAAACTTTCTTATGTTCAAAACCTTGCTGAACATGAAAATCGGTCAATAGTGGCCTGCCTTCAGTCAGTGTACCTGTTTTATCTACTGCAACAACCTTAACTTCCTGTAAAAGCTGAAGAGCCTCACCTTTACGGAATAACACACCCATTTCTGCACCGCGTCCTGTACCTACCATAATTGAGGTCGGGGTCGCTAGTCCCATTGCACAAGGGCAGGCAATAATCAATACTGCCACTGCATTCACCAAACTAAAAGTTAAGGCAGGTTCTGGGCCGAAAATAAACCAGACAATAAAAGTCAGCGTAGCTAACAGCATTACCATTGGAACAAACCACATCGTGACTTTATCAACCAACATCTGAATAGGGAGCTTGGAGCCTTGAGCCTGCTCAACCATACGAATGATTTGTGCCAATACAGACGACTCGCCAATCGCAGTTGCCCGAATATTTAATGTTCCGTTCTGGTTGATTGTCCCGCCTACAACCTGGTCTCCCGAATGTTTTTCTACAGGAACAGGCTCACCTGTAATCATGGACTCATCAATATAGCTTCGGCCTTCCACTACTTCCCCATCAACAGGCACACGTTCGCCAGGACGAATCTCAACAATCGTGTCAGTAGTCACCTCTGCAACTGGTACTTCTATCACCTGCCCATCACGGTAAATACGCGCTGTTTTAGCCTGCATTCCTATTAAATGTTGAATAGCCTGTGAAGTACGTCCTTTAGCTTTTGCCTCTAAATAGCGTCCTAATAAAATCAAGCTCACAATCACGGCTGCTGCCTCATAATAGACATGCACTGTGCCTTGAGGCAGTATTTCTGGAATAAAGGTTGCAACCAGTGAGAAACTATATGCAGCCAGCGTTCCAACAGCAACTAGAGAATTCATGTCTGGTGCCAAACGGAACAGGGCCGGAATTCCTTTCTGGTAAAAACGTCGGCCTGGAAATATGAGTACTAGTGTGGTTAGAACAAATTGAATCAGCCAGTTCGGTTGATGACCAATATATTCCATTACCCACATGTGAAAGGCTGGAATCATATGCGAACCCATTTCCAAAATGAAAACAGGCAGAGCTAAAATCAAGGAAAGAATTAAATCACGTTTAAGCTGTTGCTGTTCTGAGGCCTTTTTGCCCTGTTGTTCATTTTGATCTTGCTCAACCAGCTTGGCAGTGTAGCCAGCCTTTTGTACAGCCTGAATCAAGTCATTAATCTGTAATTGAGTATTGCCTTGTACCCAAGCCCGTTCAGTTGCAAGATTGACATTGGCCTGTTGTACACCTGTCACCTTTTTTAAGGCTTTTTCTACTCTTGCTACACAAGAGGCACAAGTCATCCCATCAATTTCAAGTTCTATGGGCTGCGTAGCACTAACTTCATAGCCAGCTCGCTCTACGGCTTTAGTCAATACCATAAGGTCTAAAGGCTCAGAAGAAGAAACCACGGCCTTTTCAGTGGCCAGATTAACCTGGGCACTTTCAACGCCCTCCACTTTCTTCAATGCCTTTTCCACACGCCCAACACAGGAAGCACAGGTCATACCGGTGATGGATAATGTTTCACGATAGGGAGAAGGTTTTATATTTTTTGAATCCATAACAACCTCTGTCATGACAATCTTTAAGGTGCAGCATACAGATTGACATCATGGTAAGGTCAAGCAAATTTTTTAAAAGAATACACTTGACCTTACCATCATGGAAAGGTTTAAACTTTGCTTGAAGTGATGTTCTATTTGGAGAAAATCCATGAAATTATTGATTGAAAATATGACTTGTGGGGGCTGCGCCCGTGGTGTGACTGCAACCATTCATGAAATAGACCCTAGTGCCAAAGTTGATATTGATTTAGCGACCAAGGTCGTCAGTGTAGAATCAATCGAAAGTATCGACAAGATTACAAATGCTTTAGCAGAAGATGGTTTTCCAGCAAAATCTCAATAAAATATTTGCTCACTTAACGCCTTATTTTTAGAAAAATAGGGCGCTAAGACCTAATAAAAACAAATAGTTTTTATACTAAACAATAGATAAAGCAGTATCATGTCAATCATGTATGACTATATTCTAATTTAGCGCTCAGGTTGTTTACTGTTGTTTTTATTTATACTCCAATCAATACTTATATTGCGCAGTGCTTATTCTCTCTTCATTTTATCAAAAGATTTTTCAGTTTATCCAGACCAAATTCTTTAGTTGAATTAAGATATAAAGTCCCTTTTGCTTCTTATCATCTTTTCAGAACTTATGATCTTTCTATTGCCTGTACTCTCCTGTTCTTTTATTAAAAACAACTTAGTCTTCAATTATTTTTATTAAATAAAACTTAATTACTTCATTTAAGACGAATATTTTACTATTAGCTTTTAACACTTATTTTTACTCATCAATCATTTAATTTAGGAACAGTAAGTGCCTTGGAAATATAATCCCTTTACTCGCTATAGTCCTATGCACACCTTGACTAGAGATATATTTACAAAGTTATATAAATTATTATTTTTATAGCATTAAATCAAAATTTTAACTCTCACCTTGCCCTAAACAACTCTTCACCCATATTCACTAAAATCTTTTTTATTAGTATCACTCAATTTCATATTATTTATGATACAAACTGACAGAGCAGACTTTTTGTTGTTAATTTACTCACTCATATGAGCAATCCTTTTTGTGAATCTATATGGATTTGTTAATATGACACCCGTAGAGTGCCTTCGTACTCTCACATACTGTTGACTCAATTTTAATATAGAAGAAGATATACTTTTTCTCTTCGTTCAGGTCAGGTACGCATCGAATTGGTTAGACAGCCAAAATTCCTAGAAAACTAAATTTATTTTATAAATTTAAGGATTTACATACATGAATAGCACAGAAATAATGGCTGACCTCTCCCCCCATACTCCTATGATGCAGCAGTACTTAAAAGTCAAAATGCAACATAACCATGCCTTGTTATTTTATCGTATGGGTGATTTTTATGAATTATTCTTTGATGATGCTCATAAGGCCGCCAAACTTCTTGGAATTACCTTAACCCATCGCGGTAAAGCTAACGGCAACCCTATACCGATGGCGGGCGTACCTTATCATTCTGCAGAGGGCTATCTGGCGCGTCTGGTTAAAGCTGGCGAAACAGTCGCCATTTGTGAACAGGTGGGTGAAGTTACAGGCAAGGGTCCTGTAGAGCGTAAGGTTGTACGTATTTTAACACCAGGTACACTAACTGATGATGCTCTGTTAAGTTCTTATCAAAGCTCTAATCTGGTCGCCTTATGTTTTCAGCAGAACCAGGTGGGTATTGCCTTACTGGATTTAAGCGCGGGTATCTTTAAAGTTCAACAGCAGGAATACAGAGCAGAACAATTGGCAATTGAACTTTCCCGTTTAATGCCAAGCGAAATTCTGGTCGATGAAGATCTCGTCGATGCCAATATTATTGAGCAAATCAAGAAACAGATTGATTGTCCAGTCACTAAGCGTCCAAATGTTGATTTTAATTTAAATAATGCGCAAAAAACGTTGTGCGACCAGTTTGCCGTGTCCACTTTGTCCGGTTTTGGTATTGATCATCTACCTCTAGCGAAGGCCGCCGCCGCCGCCCTCATTCACTATGCGAAAGAGACACAAAAAACGGCTCTGCCACATATTCGGTCTATCCGTCTGGAACAGAGCAGTGATTTTATTGCGCTTGACCCGGTTACACGGCGCAATCTGGAAATTATTGATCCGTTGTTTGAGCATGGTACATCATTATTTCATCTCATTAATGAGTGTCAGACTGCAATGGGTTCACGGTTACTCAGCCGCACCTTAATGCAGCCCATACGTGATACAGTCATTTTAGAAGCTCGGCTTGATGCCATTGAGCAACTGGTTAAGGGCTATCATGAAGCTCCTGTAAGGTTGGTTTTAAAAGAAATCAGTGATATCGAACGGGTATTAAGCCGTATTGCCCTAGGCACTGCACGTCCCCGTGATCTGGTACAGTTGCGTCAGGCATGTAGCCAAATCCCTTTTTTACGTCATGCATTACAGCCAGTAATTGATAGTAAAAAATCAAAAATGCTTCATCAGCTTTATCAGGAGCTCGGTGATTTTAAGGTCTTATCTGAACGCTTAAGTTCAGCAATTGTTGAAAATCCGCCAGTATTATTACGTGACGGCAATGTAATAGCCGAAGGGTTTGATCATGAGTTAGATGAGCTACGTAAAATTCGTGACCATGCCGGCCAGTTTCTGATCGACCTGGAAATTCAGGAACGTGAACAGACAGGTATTTCTACACTTAAGATTGGTTATAACCGGGTCAGCGGCTATTACATTGAACTTACCCGTGCACAGGCAGAGCAGGCACCCGAGCATTATATTCGTCGTCAGACCCTAAAGAATGCTGAGCGTTACATCACCCCAGAACTCAAAAGCTTTGAAGATAAAGTGCTTTCTAGCGAATCGCGTGCTTTGGCACGTGAGAAACTCCTGTTTGAATTACTACTTGAAGAACTGCGTCAGGATATTGCCAGTCTGCAAGTTATGAGCAGTGCTATAGCCCAGATAGACCTGCTGGCCAACTTTGCCTATCAGGCCCGCTTAAAAAGCTGGAACCGCCCGGAGTTTTCACCTGAAGTTGGGATCAAGATTATAGCTGGGCGTCATCCGGTCGTAGAAAGTTTAAGTAAAACCCCTTATACCCCAAATGATACTTCTCTGGATTTTAATCATCGCATGGCGATTATTACTGGTCCGAATATGGGAGGTAAATCAACTTTCATGCGCCAAACTGCGCTAATCAGCCTATTGGCATATTGCGGCAGTTTCGTACCGGCACAGTCTGCACGACTCGGACCAATTGACCGGATTTTTACTCGCATCGGTTCAGCAGATGATTTGTCATCGGGTAAATCCACTTTCATGGTAGAGATGACAGAAACCTCTCAGATTCTGCATCACGCTACCAGTCAGTCTTTAGTACTTATGGACGAAGTTGGCCGTGGAACCAGCACTTATGATGGACTGTCTTTAGCATGGGCGTGTGTACTGGACTTAACCAAACGTATTAAATGCCTGTGTCTGTTTGCTACCCACTATTTTGAGTTAACCGAGCTTGGCCAAGAAGCTGGTATAGATAACTATCATGTAACAGCCAAAGAAATGAATGGCAATCTGATTCTTCTACACAAGGTACAGCCTGGACCAGCAAGCCAGAGTCACGGCTTACAAGTAGCTAAACTTGCGGGTATCCCCGCCAGTGTAATTAAAGAAGCACAAAAACGCCTCAAAATTCTGGAAAAGCAGCAGCAACAGCATTTACAGACAGTGGTACAAAATGATCTGTTTGATGTAATTCCCCTCGTAGTTTCTCCTGTCACGGAGACGATAACTGAGGTTGAAAAAACTTCTCCTGTACTAGAGTCTTTAGAACAGCTTGATATCGATAGTCTTTCTCCACGGGAAGCTTTGGCTCAGCTCTATAAACTCAAAGATCAGCTTGAGCAGACGATGAGTAAAGGCTAAAAACAGACCACAAATCTGAATATAAAAATCGCACTATTCAGTGCGATTTTTATATATTGCTATTTCTACCTGCATTCTGTACAGCTTATCTATTTTCAAGTCTATAATTTATAAAATTAAATTTATCTTTATCTCGTTATAAGATAAATGCAGACATCTTTATGCAGATAAGACCAAGAATCTTGGGTTCTATTTCCAGATTATTTTTTTACACTCCTTGAGTTGACCACTTAAACAGTATAATTGATCAGGAATTTAAACTTCTCTCATAAATCTTAACTTCTATTACAACAATCAATCCTGAGCTTGGAATCAGTAATAGATTTTCAAGCTACAATAAAATAACTCGGCCAAGAATTAATCTTAAAAAATATTGGTATAAATAAGGCATTATTTTTTATAGATCTTACTGTTCATTTTTAGACGAAATTTACTCCTGTACTCTTTATTGGTAGTTATGCTCTTGTTTTTGAATTGCTATTTTTATGAAATTTTTCAAGAAATATAGAACTGTTTTGCTTAGTACTGTTTAAATATCAATATTCTAATTGTATTTCATGCATATAAATAACAAATATCAATAAAAGGAATTGTTAGTAGAGTAGATTTTTGCCTAAAATAGCGCATTACTCATTAGAACCGTATTTTTAGGTAGCTGTCGCCATGACCTTTGTTGTCACTGAAAACTGTATTAAATGTAAATATCAAGACTGTGTAGAAGTTTGCCCGGTAGACTGCTTCTATGAAGGTCCGAATTTCCTGGTTATTAATCCTGATGAATGTATTGACTGTGCTCTGTGCGAACCAGAATGCCCGGCCAATGCAATTTTCTCTGAGGATGAACTTCCAGAAGGTCAGGAAGTGTTTATCGAACTTAATGCAGACCTTTCACAAAAATGGCCAAATATTACTCAAATTGGTGAACAGCCAGCAGACCGTGAAGAGTGGAATGGCAAACCGGACAAGCTCCAGTATCTTGAGAAATAAAATGAGAAAAGATCAGCATAAGCTGATCTTTTTTTATACTCAAATTAAACATTAGATTGCAATTTTTCCCATTTTTCCCGACATTTTTGAATTAGAATAGATATCCAATTTATAAGTAATTGATTTTTCGATGAAGCATTTATTGAAAGGTATAATGGCAATTGGCATTATGCCTTTGGTGATGAGTGGTTGTGTTACTGCGCCGCAACAAGGCAATATGGCCCATCCACATGGAAAACGTATTTTTATACCACAGGAACGCGTGATTATTGAACGTCTGATTCCACCTAAAGTTGTTCCTAATTCTTACCAAACCTGGCTTGCTTCAGGCGATAATCTTAGACGTGTGCGCGAGTATGAACAGTTTCTGGAACGCAATAACGTCGGCAATATTATCCCCAGTTTTGAACTCATGCGTACTGCCCGTGACTGGCAAAAATGTGGCCGCTCACAATATGCCATCCCAAATCGTGAATTATGGAATAACCAGCTGGCAACTATACGTATATTTAAATACTTGGTAGCGTCTAAAATTCTGACCGATTTTGAAGTGACTTCAGTCTATCGGGATTTACCTTTAAATCAATGTGCTGGTGGGGCCAATTCTTCACGCCATTTGTTCAATTCAGCTATAGATTTTCGTATAGGGCCAGAGTTTCCTCAACCTGAAGATTATGCTTTCATTGAAAATACCAAATTTAAATTATGCCAATTCTGGTCTCAGCATGGGCAAAGCTTTAATATGGGACTTGGTCTGTATGCCTCTGGACAAATTCACATTGATACTCATGGTTACCGTACTTGGGGACCAGATCTGACCCGTAACAGTTCAATGTGTCATTTCTAATTGAATTTCTGTCAGATACAGGAGGTTTATGCCTCCTTTTTTACAATCAGAAATTGCAGAAAAAACCAGCAAATCTTTTTAAGGTAAATTGAACTCTGACTAGAAAGGCTTACAATTGCCTCAATGAAAATACAGGTGATCAAATTATGCAGCAGATGTGGACAGAGGTTGACCAATTTATTGATTCACATTTAATTCCCGATGATCCATGTTTAGGACGGACTGTAGATAATACAGCACGTCGAGGTCTGCCTGAACATCTGGCAGTTGCCCCTAATCAGGGAATGCTTCTGCAAATGTTGATCCAGATGAACAATTGCAAGCGAATTCTGGAACTGGGTACTTTTGCTGCTTATAGTACAGTCTGGTTAGCCAGAGCACTGGGTGATGAAGGTTATGTGCTTACTATCGAAGGCCGTGAAGCTCATGCTGCTGTCGCACAGGAAAATATCGAGCATTCCGGACTGGCAGCTCAAATTGATTTAAAAGTTGGACGTGCTGCTGATATTTTAAATGAATTAATTGAACAGAATGCCGAACCTTTTGATTTTATTTTTATCGATGCTGACAAACAGAGTTATTCTGAATACCTGGAATTAAGCTTGAACCTTTCACGTTCAGGGACTTTAATTTTCATGGACAATGTCATACGTGCCGGTGAAATCATCAATCCTGAAAATAAAAAACCAAGTATTGAGGGTATCCGCGATTTGTTTGAGGCCTTAAAAAATCACCCACGGCTTCTATCTTCTACAGCTCTACAAACAGTCGGGAGTAAAGGTCACGATGGGTTTGCATTAGCTATTGTAAAATAAAAACTCAAAAGCATAAAAAACAATCACTATAAAAAATTTTTTAAATTCCAATATATTACATATACTGTCCATATAGTTATCCACAGTAATTGCGGATAACTATATGGACTTTTTTAATACTATTTAAAACTTTACAACTTATTCTAAATATATTAATGGCTAAATAGATTGGTCTTTAAAGACCAATTATTTTGCTACTAATAGCGGAACTGTCGCGTTACGGAAAATAGTTGTAGCGATGCTGCCCAAGAAAAATTGCCGAATTTTACTCTGACTAAACGCTCCCAGAACAATGATCTGAATTCCATGTTCACGCTGATAATCTAAAATATTTTCTGCTACATCTCCATAGCGATATTCTACTACAACATCGAGCCCTGCATTCTTCAAGAACTGAGTAGGCTCATTTAGAACCTCGGGTTGGTCACCTACATAAAGCAAATGGCATTGTAACTGTCTAAGCAGGTCACTCACTGCAATGCGGCGCATCATGGCAAGACAGGTCGGTGAATACTCATAAGCAAAAATAAACCGTGTTGGTGGCTTAAACGTTTCACCTACCGTCATTACCGTACTTCTTACACCACGGATAAAATTTTCAACGTTACTGCCAATTGCTTTGTTACGTTCAGCAGAGCGTTCACCCACACGGCCAATCACAACAATATCTTCTTCATGAAGCAAATTGAAACTCTGCTCCAGAAAATCTCCCTTTTCCTGAATTTTAGTGCAGGTAATACCATATTTTTCTTGAATCAGATTGGAAATATGTTTAAGCAGATTATTACTATAATCCATGGCAAGTTCACTTTGTTTCTGTTCAAGCTCTGCCAGTTCTTTCAAGAGCATGGCATTACTTTCAAAGCCGATTACGCCACTAATTTCTCCCAAATGATAACTGGCAGGGTAATAATCCAGAATCTGTAATAGCACTAGTTCTCGTTGTGTTTTCGATGCTATCCAGGCAGCTGCCTCAGCAATTGCATTGATACATGGAGATGAGTCAATACATGCAATTACACGGTTCATTTTACGCCTCTCTTTAGGTCTTAACGCCCAATATGTTTTAATGTCATAAATTAAGCTATCACAAAGCAAGTACTTTATGCGTTAATTTTTTAAACTGGAAAACCTGCCAGTAAAATAATCATTTATAAATATTCTATATTAGAATGCAGTTTTTATTTCCGATAGCGAATCAGTTTAGCAGGATTTCCTGCCACAATTTCACAGGTAGCCACATCATGTGTCACCATACTATTCATACCGACTACTGCATGTGCTCCTATTTTGATACCATCTTTTACACCAACATGTGCACCTAACCACACATCTTTCCCAATTTCAATTCCCTGAGAACGCACCGGTTGCTGGTAGATCGCCTGTTCAAGTGCCATACCATGATCAAATGCATACAGATGACAATAAGCAGCAATCCTGACCTGATCGTGTAGACGGATTCCAGCACGACCACCATCTAAAATACAATGGTGATTAATCGCGACTTCCTGCCCGATCTCAATTGGGCCATGTAAGGTACAGTCTGCTGCAATAAAACTATGATCGCCAATAATAATCTTGCGTCCCGGTTCGGCAAAAATATGGGCAAGTGGTGAAAT
Organism: Acinetobacter sp. FL; assembly: GCF_040744925.1. Lineage (NCBI taxonomy): Bacteria > Pseudomonadati > Pseudomonadota > Gammaproteobacteria > Moraxellales > Moraxellaceae > Acinetobacter > Acinetobacter sp. FL. The sequence goes on from NZ_CP160437.1 coordinate 1,902,455, forward strand.
AAAGCAGTTTTTACCAATCTCTACTGTTTCCATTTCCATCAGATAAGCCTGATATTCCTGCTGCCATGCTTCGGCCCAGGCCCGATGCTTGGGCTTTAACGTATAGTACAGCCAAGGCATATAATTCAGGCGGTGCTTATGCTGATCTCTATATTTTAGTAAAGGATCCTGTTCAGGCATGCTCCTGCTCCTGTAATTTTAGCTGTTCCCGTCCCCGGCTAATATCTTGAAGTTTTAAATTAAAGGAATGAATCTGATGCACCTGCAAAAGTAGCTCTACTTCTACTCCTGTAGCTGTATAATTTTCCTGAAACTCAATCTGCTGCTGGTTAAGTTCATATTGCAATATAGCCCATTCATTAAAATGACAGCAGAAGTAAGCCTGTTTTTTCTCAATTACTTCAACCTTTTCTGCCAGCAGCAGGCACTGTCCAGCACATCCACCATAAGCCCGTACCAGCCCTCCTGTGCCCAGCTTGATTCCACCATACCAGCGGTTAACCAAGACAATAACATTGGTAAGTTCATTCCCTTCAATAGTGGCAAGAATAGGACGGCCTGCTGTTCCCGAAGGTTCCCCGTCATCATTAAAACGGATTTGATGCCCAATTTTCCAAGCCCAGCACTGATGAGTAGTACTATGATCTTTATAAGTTTCAAGAAAATCTTTTACTGCCTGTTCATTATCTACAGGCGCAGCAATTGCAAGGAACCGACTCTTTTTAATTTCTTCTTCAAACTGGACTGGGGAGGAAATTGTAAACGGCATATCACCATCACATGTTGCAACAAATATTAAGTATAACCGGTTTAATTTTAAAAATAAAAAAGCCTCCCTCAGAAGGCTTTTCAAAGTAAGTTTCTTAACGTTCCCGTAGAGCTTCCTTAGCTTTATTAAATGGTTTAAGCAGATAGTCCAATACTGTTTTCTGTCCGGTACGAATATCTACCGTTGCCACCATCCCCGGAGTAATTCCGAAACTCTGCCCGGCCTTATTGATCAGCTTGTCCGTAGCGGTACGGATGTAAACCCGGTAGTAAAACTGGTCCTGCTTCACTTCATCACGAATGGTATCCGGTGAAATTACGGTTACCTTCCCCTTGAGTCCACCGTAAATTGAATAGTCATAGGCCGTGATTTTTACCAGCGCATCCTGTCCCGGCCGAATAAAGGCAATATCCCTGGGAGAGATGCGTGCTTCGATCAACAGCTGTTCATCCAGGGGAACAATCGTCATCAGCTTACCGTTTTGCGGCACTACCCCACCGCGGGTCATTACATCAATTTCCTTTACAATTCCACGGACCGGCGCCTTGAAAGTGGTACGCTGCAGAGTATCAGATTTACCTTTGACCACCTGCTGCTGGGTTTCAATATCTGTGTTGGCTTTGGCCAGTTCCTCTCGTGCTTTTACATAGTACTGGTTACGCAAATCATTCATCTGGTTTTGCAGATCATTGGCTTCACGCTTTAAACGCAGGACTTCAACTTCGCTGGCTGCACCTTTGGCGACTAGCGGCTCGGTCATAACCAGTTCCTGCCTGACCAGCTCCAATGCCTGTTTAAGTCCCGACATGGACTGTTCCAGATTGCTGCGCCTTGAATAATAGAGCGCAGTTTCTTCCTGAACCAGTGCCGGTACTTTACGTACACTTTCCGGAAATGATAATGGCGTACCATTTACCTCAGAGCGCAAGCGTGCCGCAGTTGCCTGTGCCGAAACCAGCAGCGACTCGGACTCTCCTACATTGGAAGCAAAGCGGGTTGGGTCAAGCTGGGCCAGTACCTGTCCCTGCTCGACAATATCACCTTCCTTAACGTTGAGACGGGTCAATATGCCACCTTCCAAGGACTGAATTACCTGTTCTTTCGATGACGCAATCACCTTTCCGGTTCCGGTTGAGACCTCCTCAAGTTTAAACAACCAGGCCCAGACCAGCAGTACCAGCAGACATAAGCCGACAATCCAGATTACCAGACTTGATTTGGGTAAGGGAGGCTCCCGGTAAGAGACTGTCATAGAACGTTGCAGTTCAGGTTTGTGATCACTCATGCCTGGCCTCCTTGAATGGTCTTATGGGGCTGCGCTGCTACAGTTTGCTGCAGGATCTGGTCTCTCGGCCCGTCCATCATGATCCGGCCCTCATTTATAATGATAATCCGGTCTACCAGTTCCAGCACTGCACGCCGGTGGGTTGCCACGATCAGGGTACGGTGTGACAGCCAGCCCTTAAGGTGGTCAATCAGCTGTTTTTCTGAAACGTCATCAATAGAAGCAGTAGGTTCATCCAGCAATAAAATATTAGGCTGGCGAATCAGTAACCGGGCTAATAATAATGCCTGACGCTGCCCACCCGAAAACCCGATTCCCCCTTCCAGAATAATATGGTCCAAGCCTTCTTTTTTCTCTTTAATAAAATGCAATGCACCGGTAATTGCCAGTGCCTTTAACACATCCTCATCGCTGGCCAGAGGCGCACCTAAAGTCAGGTTTTCGCGGATAGTGCCATAAAACAGGTGAGCATTCTGGTTAAGCAAAGCTACATCGCGGCGTACATCTGACGGGTCAATCAGGTTCAGGTCTAATCCATCCAGGTCAATGTTCCCTTGCAGGGGAACCTGCATTCCGGCCAGCAACTGTAGCAAAGTCGTTTTACCGGCACCATTGCGACCAAGTATGGCAATCTTTTCACCTTCACGGATACTGAGCTTTGGAATCATCAGGCTGGGTTTCGGGTCATCTTCACCATATTTAAAGACTATGCCGTTGAGTTCATAATTGCCATATAGTACAGGCCGGTGAATCAGACTGGCCCGCTCAGGCTGATCTACCGGTTTTTTCATTAGCTCATCCAGACTCTGTTTAGCTACTTTAGCCTGCTGCAAACGTCCCAGCACACCTGTAATCTGTGAAATTGGCGCCAGCATACGTGAAGACAGAATCGAGCACGCTACCAGTGCACCAGTAGTCATGTCACCTTCCATTACGGCAAAGGCACCGACCAGCACTACAATGGCATAAGTCAGTCCTTGGATTTTCTGGGTCCAGACTGTCATTACGCCAACAATCTTGCGCTGTTTCATACTGACATCGGCAGAGACTTCATTCATATGGTTCCACTGGTTCTGAAAGCGGGATTCTGCCCGTAGCAGCTTGATATCTTCAATTCCCTGTACGGCTTCAACCAGTATGGCATTTCGGATAGAGGATTCACGCATGCCTTCCTGGGCAAGCTTGGCCAGCGGCTTCTGGGCCAGAATACCGGGAATAATCATCAGCGGTACCACTAGCAGCATCACCCAGAACAGGTTGCCACCGATGATCCAGAAGATAACCAGAAACAGAAAGAAAAAAGGTAAATCGGCAATGGCACTGATTGTGGTTGAGGTGACCAGCTCCCTTACACCTTCGAGCTCACGTATCTGGGAGATAAAAGTTCCGGTTGATTTTGAACGTTCGCTGTTTTTAATTCGTAATGCATGGCCAAATACTCGATCCGAAACTTTGAGGTCAGCACGTTTGCCAATAATATCGGACAGGTAAACCCGGGCAACCCGCATAATAAATTCAAAGATCGCAGCAATCAGTACCCCTCCAGCCAGAACCCATAAAGTTGGAATGGATTGGGAAGGTACCACCCGGTCATAAACCTGCATGGAAAAGATAATAGTCGCCAGTGCCAGAATATTTGCCATGAGAGAGGCAAACATAATGTCGATATAACGTTTCCAGTCCTTGAGGACAATGCTCCAGAACCAGTTAGCTTCATAAGGCTTGATATATTCATCAATCCGCGCATCAGGTACCGAACTCTCAGGCCGGAGGATGTAAACAGTTTTAATGACTGGCTGTAGCTCATCTACTTTAAAACTTTGCGCCAGGCCCTGATCGCCACTCAGCTGTATACTGACATTACCGGCGGTGTCGGCCTTGTCAATCACACCCACCTGTCCATTCTGGAATTCAACCAGAACCGGCAAACGCCAGGGATTCAGTATATCGGGCGTAAATTTGCTCTTACGTAAGCTTAAACCTACCTGACGAGTCATCAATAACAGAACCTCATCCAGAGTCTGGATCTGGTTCCAGTCCAGCTGCAAACGAATGCGCTCTTCAGAGGTTTCAATACGGTAATGTCGGGCAACCGTCATTACGCCCTGTAGCCAAGGCTGGTAATTTATTTTTGTACTCATGGCTGAATTTCAAGTCCCTGAATCGAAATATTATTTAAGTCATAGACATCACGTGAACGTCCTGTTGCCGCGATATTCTGAACAATACTGTCATAAATGTCATAACGGGCGATTTCAATCTCTGAAGCCGAGGAATGGATGGATTGTTCGGCATTGAGCAAATCCACTACCGTTCGCGTTCCAAGTTTATACTGTTCCTGATAGAGCTCTTTTGTCCGCACAGTGGTAGCCTGTCTTGCAACGAGTACCTGCATCTGTCTCTGCTTGTTTTCAACCTGTTCACGGGTGGTCCGTACCTGATCCAGCACATCAAGATAAACTGCATTAACTCTGGCCCGGGCTGCCTGCTCCGCATAACCCGCTGCACGTGTCTGCGAAGTTACTGCCCCGCCCTGATAAAAGTTGCTGGTAGCCTCTAGCATGACAGAACTGTAGAGCCCATCATCTTCATTATTATTGGGATTCTGGCCATTAACTGCCTGGCTCAGCGAACCTCTAACATTCAAGGTTGGATAACGGCTTAACCGGGTTTGTTCTCTTTGCGATTTTGCAATTTCGACCTGTGCCTGAGCAACCATCATCTGCGGGATCGTAGTAAATTGTGGCTCTTCATATAATGCTGATCGGGCTACTAGTGTTTCTGGTATGATCCAGCCAGTGTGGCTGACTTCAAAACCCAGCAAGGTGCGCAGCCGTTGCTGATACTGCCGCAGAAAAGACTGCTGCGCGATTAGATTTGCCTGGGCAGATTCAAGATAAGACTGGGCCTGTACCGGATCAGCCTGACTGCTGATACCTGCTTTAGCGCGCAGGTTAGCTATCTCCAGAATATATTGAATACCGCTGATCTGCTGCTGGGCAATCCGGCTAAGCTCCTGATACCGCTTAACATTAATCACGGCATTAGCAACTTCAAGTGCAATCTCATCAATACTGACCAGCACATTAGCCTGTTCAGCCTGTAATCGGGCTTGTTCAGTATTCACACCAGAGCGGACCTTGCCAAAATCGTAGAGCATCTGAATGGCATTCAGGCTCAGCAACTGTCGGCCCCGCTCTCCTGTGGTCATGTCACCCGTACTTAAACCACCTGAAAGCTGTGGATAATAGCCAGCCTTGGCCACATCAATATTGGCATTTTGTGCAGCAACAGACGAAATACTCTGAGTGATTTGCGGATTACGCTGCACAGCCAGTCGCACCGCTTCAATCAGTGAAAGCTCTGTGGAGACTTGAGTCGAAACAGACGCCGGACTAGCTGAACCCACTACAGGCAACTCCTGAATAGCAGACCGATCCAGCTGAAAATTGCTAAGTTCTGCAATATTTACCTGTCGATATGATTCATTCTGCTGAGGTGAGAACAACTGGACAAGATTGGTTTTTAAAGTATGGTAACTTTCACCAGGAGTGGCGGCATTTAAGATAGTTAAAGGTGCTAGGGTTAAACATAGAACCGCAGGTATTAATCCATTAACTTTTTTATTAATTACTTTATTCTTCATAAAAGGGTTACAGTGTTGAACGCTTTGCTATAGGTATAATTTGGAACTTTTACATTTTACATATTTTTAATAACTGAACCGTAATTTTTGTTAAATAGTTTTACTAGTTTTTAAAATTGTAATTAAGGAAAAAGCTCACAAGATTTATTTTAAATTTTAGTAAAATAAAAGAGCTTATGAGCAGTTTAGAAGTAGAATCAAAAAAAGACTGTCTAATTAAACTGTGAAATCCTCGCCTAAATAGACCTGCCGCACTGTTTCATTTTCCAAGATTTCTTGCGGTGTACCCTCTGCAATCACTGCACCTTCACTGACAATATAAGCTTTTTCACAAATAGCCAGTGTTTCACGAACATTATGATCAGTGATGAGTACACCGATGCCACGTTCTTTCAGATTACGAATAATATCTTTAATATCGCCTACTGAAATCGGATCAACGCCTGCAAAGGGTTCATCCAGCAGCATAAATTTCGGATCGGCAGCCAGAGCACGTGCGATCTCGGCCCGACGGCGTTCACCACCAGAGACACTCATACCTAATGAATCTTTAATATGAGTAATTTTGAAGTCATTCAGTAGTTCATTCAAACGTTGCTGGCGTTGCTGTTTATTCAGGTCTCTACGGGTTTCCAGAATCGCCATGATATTTTCAGCAATTGTCAGCTTGCGAAAAATTGATGCTTCCTGAGGTAAATAGCCAATTCCCTTACGCGCACGCTCATGCATGGCCAGATCTGAAAGATCCAGATGATCCAGATGGATTTCACCTTTATCCATACGGACCAAGCCGACCACCATATAAAAACTGGTCGTTTTACCGGCTCCATTTGGACCCAGGAGACCAACAATTTGACCACTCTGCATGGAAAAAGACACATCTTTCACAACCCAGCGTTTGTTGTAATTTTTTGCCAGATGCTTAATAGTAAGGGTTTGTGGCTGGCTTAGTGATTGCTCCATTAATCACGTGCTCCCGGGAAATTTTTTGAAGCTGATGGTGGAATAATAATCTGTACCCGGCCTGTCGATGAACCTGTACTGTTTGATGAGCCAACAGCCTCGATATCGCCTTTATTCATGCTATAGCGCAGGGTGTTTCCACGAATACTTGCTCCATTCTGATAGAGATAAGCTCCACCAGAAAGCGTAATAATACCGGTTTCAGCATTGTAAACTATCTTTTGGGCTTCGCCACGAGCCAGACCTTTATTGGTATCGAGCTGCTGCTGGAACTTGGCAGGTTTGCCCGTAGCAGTAATCGTACTGATCTGGCGGCTTTTATTAAGCTGAGCCACAATTGAGTTGGCTTGAAGCTTCATAGTACCCTGTTCGATAATGACATTACCGGTATAAGTGGTTATACCAGTTTTTTCATTATAGGTTGCGCGGTCAGCAACCAGTGATATCGGCTGATTACGGTCAGAAGGTAGAGCCAAAGCGGCTACAGAGGTTACTCCGAGCAATGCAGTAAGTACAGCCTGTCTCAGGAAAGTTGAAGTTCGGTTATAATTAAGTGTTTGGGACATACTTTCCTCGAATATTAAAGAATTCGTATTGGCCTTTATTTAAATCAGCTTTTAAACCTTGACTTACAAATTCTGCCTGAGGTGACTGTACAATAACCTGATGGTCAGTTTCCAGCTGCTTTAGCTTGGGATAACCTGTCAATTTATCGGTACGAAACTCCATAGGCCCTTGTGCGCCCAAACGGGTAGCCACCACATCCTGCGATAAGACAATTTTTTCATTGTCATTAAAGCTATTGGCCTGACGTGCAAAGAAAGTGGCATTAACTGTCCCGTCCTCATACATAGAAGCATCCAGATTATCAAGCCTGGACGTTTTCTGTTGCATATCCTGTTCCAGACGGTCAACCTTGGCTTTTACATACAGATTACCTTGCTCATCTGTTTGAGTAAGATGAATGCCTTTTGCGGAATAAGTCATGTTACGCCCTGAATTCACCTCAAGCCGTTTGCCCTTTCCACTGAAATAATAATAACCACCGCTTAGGGCTGCTATTAAAATCGCAACAACGTATAAAACTCGGGTATCCATAAGCGTGGTTCTAAGTTCTTTAAATCAGGTCATCTGTTATTAATGTGGTACAGCAAGATATTTTTCAAGAAGTTCTTGGTAAACACCTTTTGCATTTAATAATATATCGCATACTTCCCGTACTGCACCGCGACCACCCATTGACTGGGTTACCAGATCTGCACGGCGGCGTACTTCCACATGACCATTAGGTACAGTAACTTTCATACCAGCAATCGCAAAAGCAGAGAGATCAGGCCAGTCATCTCCCATATACAGGCAGTCTTCTGGTAAAAGGCCAAGCTGCGCACAGGCTTCACGTAATGCTACACCTTTGTCTTCACGGCCCTGATAAACCAGATCAACACCCAGACTGGACATACGGGTATGTACGATATTACTGCTGCGACCGGTAATGATGATGACTTTCATACCTGCCTGCTGCACCAGCTTCATTCCCAGACCATCACGAATATCAAAAGACTTGATTTCATCGCCACTATTAGTGAGAGTAACAAAACCATCACTTAAAATTCCATCAACATCCAGAACCAGGGCCTGCATATGTCGAGCCTGTTCAAGTAAAACATACGATGCCATAGTTTTAATTCACTCCAGCCTGAATCAGATCATGCATACTGATAACACCAATAACTTTATTCGACTGGTCTACGACCACAAACTGATTGATCTTTTTATCACGTAATAATTCAAGTGCCTCAACAGCACGCGCTTCCTGAGAAATGGTATACGGATCTTTGATCATTACTTCCGATACCGGCAGGTTTACATCAAAACCTTGCTGACGATCAATCAGACGACGCAGATCACCATCGGTAAAAATACCCAATAAAGTATTTTGTGTATCTACAACAGTGGTTAAGCCCAAGCGTTTATTGGAAATTTCATAGAGAACTTGATTCATCGGTGTATCAGGACTGACTTTTGGCAGCTCATCATCTTTATGCATCAAATGTTTTACATGCAAAAGTAAACGTTTGCCTAATGCCCCAGCCGGATGAGAGCGGGCAAAATCATCCGCCGTAAAGCCACGCGCTTCTAGCAGTGCGACCGCAAGTGCATCACCTAGGGCCAATGTAGCAGTAGTGCTTGAGGTTGGCGCCAGACCCAGCGGACAGGCCTCTGTTAACTCGCCAAGCGTTAATGCAACATCAGCATTCTGTGGCATTGGGCCACTTTCAGTACCACTGATAGTAATTAAAGGCACTTCCAGATGTTTGATCAAAGGCATGAGCATCATGATTTCATCGCTTTTGCCAGAATTAGAGATTGCAATCAGCACATCTCCACGGACCAGCATGCCCAGATCACCATGTCCTGCTTCACCCGGATGCATAAAGAATGAAGGCGTTCCGGTTGAAGCAAAAGTTGCGGCCATTTTACGGCCGATATGTCCTGACTTGCCCATACCTGTAACCACAACACGGCCTTTACACTGCAAGATGATTTCGCAGGCGCGTTCAAAGCGTGTATCAATCTGTGCAGCCAGAATCTCTAAAGCCTGCTGTTCTATCTGTAATGTTTCTCGAGCAACTTTTTGAAAATCAATCTGCTGCGTCATATTGGATGAATTCAAGCTCAACTTACCTTAACTCTTTAAGAGTTGAATAATGTCAGGAGAAAAATTTTCCCCATTTTAACATAGGTCTGTAAAAGTCCGCTTTCTAAATCTGAACTTTTCACAAGTCTATAAAATTAATGCATAAAACTTTATGAAATATATCGCTTCAGTTATGATGAACTACCTTTGTTTGAGTATGTGAAGACCTGTATGCAGCCATTTGTTTTATACAACTCGGAGCAACGTAAAAAAGTTGAATTTGTACCGCGTAAAGCGGGCCATATCGACATGTATGTTTGCGGCATGACCGTGTATGACTACTGTCATATTGGGCATGCACGGGTTATGGTTGCGTTTGACTATATTATCCGTTTTTTGCGCAGTCAGGGTTGGGAAGTCAAATACGTACGTAATATTACTGATATTGATGACAAAATTATCAAACGTGCCAACGAGAATGGCGAAACAATCCAGGCTCTGACCGACCGTTTCATTCAGGCCATGAATGAAGATGCGTATCGCCTTGGCTGTCTTGAACCGGATGAAGCACCACGCGCAACTGAATATATCGACCAGATGCAGAATATGATTGGCAAGCTGGTAGACAATGGTAGTGCTTACCCGGCAACAAATGGCGATGTTTACTTTCAGGTTGAACAGTTCAATAAATATGGTCGTCTCTCTGGCCGAAAACTTGATGACATGCAAGCCGGAGCCTCTGATCGGGTTGATGTGGAAGTCGACAAGAAACATCCTTTTGACTTTGTTCTCTGGAAACATGCCAAAGAAAATGAGCCTTTCTGGAATTCTCCATGGGGCAAAGGACGTCCAGGCTGGCATATTGAATGCTCGGCCATGTCGACCTGCTGCCTCGGCAATCATTTTGATATCCACGGTGGCGGCAGTGACCTGCTATTTCCACATCATGAAAATGAGATTGCACAAAGTGAAGCCGCAACCGGTGAACAATATGTAAATTACTGGATGCACGTCGGTTTTATTAATGTAGACGGCGAGAAAATGTCAAAATCTCTCGGCAACTTCTTTACTATTCGTGACGTGATGGAGAAATTCCATCCAGAAGTTATTCGCTATTTTATCGTGTCTTCACATTATCGCAGTCCGGTCAACTTTTCTGATGTAGCACTTAAAGAAGCTAAAACAGCCCTTACCCGGTTTTACCATGCTTTTAAAGCATACCAGCAGCAGTTTAATGAAGAACTGACAGATCATTTTAGTCAAATACATCTTGAACGCTTTAATACAGCAATGTGTGATGATTTTAACACCGCGGAAGCAATGGCTGTTCTGTTTGAACTTGCAAAGGAACTCAACCGTGCCCTGAAAGAAGAAAATGCTGAACAGGCTAAAGTTTTTTATTCCACATTGCGTCACCTGACCAATATTTTAGGTCTGGTTCAGCACAATGTAGATGACTTTTTAAGATCTGATATTGGTCAGGAAGCACTTGGATTGTCTGAAAGTGAAATTGAAGAGCTTATTCAGCAGCGTGTAGATGCGAAAAAAGCAAAAGACTTTACCAAAGCAGATGCCATCCGACAAAATCTGTTGGACCAAGGTGTAGTTCTTGAAGATACCCGTCAGGGCACCTTATGGCGACGTGCAGATTAAACAAGCCGGACAAAGACTATTTTTAGTTTTTGTCCTGTTTTACTGTATATTTCTCGGAAATAACACTGAAAAATATCTCTATAGAGTTGTGAAAAAGTTTAAAATACCATCGGTTGATACAACAGCTAATTGACAAGCCCGGAACAGGCCTTATAATACGCTGCATATTGCGGGAATAGCTCAGTTGGTAGAGCACAACCTTGCCAAGGTTGGGGTCGCGAGTTCGAGTCTCGTTTCCCGCTCCAGAATTTAAAAAGCCTTTATCTTAGAGATAAAGGCTTTTTTTATGGCTATTCTATAAATAAGGTCGAACATAGCATCAGAATTTTTCTATAAGAGTTTAATTAAGCTGTTCCATAAATTCATCTTCAGTCATCACGATGATTCCATGCTGCCTAAGTAAAATAGCAGTCATTCCTTCGCCTGGAATTTTCTTTCCGGTAAATGAGCCATCATAAATCAGTTTTGAACCACAAGATGGACTGTCTGCTTTTAGAATGACATGGCTGATATGATTCTGTTGTACCATTTCCAAAGTTTGATAGGCGCCATTTATAAAAGCCTGTGTGACATCCTGACCCGATGAGTCTAAGACTACTGCCTGCTGATTAAATACGTCTTGTGCCTGACCACCTACAATTTCAGCAGGTAATCGTGGTGTACTTAACCCTCCTGCTACTTCTGGACAGAAACTGATTGCCTGATGCGATTCAATTAAATATTTCAGCTTTTCCTGCAAGCAGTTTCCACCGTTGTAGCGCACATTCTCACCAACCAGACACGCACTAATTAAGTATTTAACCATAATAATTTTTCTACTCTCTATCTCATCTGTTCAATTTTAAAGGCGGCTCTCGATAAAATATATTTCTTTAAGTTCTGTATTCTCGAAATAAAATGATTAATCAATCAAGATATTCTATATTTAACTCATTATAAAATCTCCAGAATAAAATATTAAAAATATTTTTTAATTATATGACAAGTTTAGACTTCTATATTTTAACTATACCTTTAAAGGTATAACAATATACCACTTAGGTTTTTGACTCATCTCATATTATCTCCTAAGTTATGCAGCGTAACATTTCAGATCAAGACTATTAATCAAGAAAATTTTCATTAAATTATTTTCAGGTAGTAACCCAGAAATAATAACAAGGACGACCCTATTATGTTTCAAAAACACCGCATATTTTTTTAAGCTTACGCTGGCAAGCACTTTAGCCCTCACCTTGGCTGCTTGTGGTGATGATAAATATGAGCAGATACGCTCAGCGGATCTGATTTTTGAAAGCGGTTCAGTTTATACCATGGACCCCAAATTGCCAGAAGCAGAAGCGGTAGCAGTCAAAGAAGGTAAAATTGTCTATGTAGGTGATGATACGGGACTAAAAGAGTGGCGTGGCAAGGACACCCAAATAATAAACTTGAAGGGAAAAATGTTGCTCCCTGGCTTTGTAGATACGCATAATCATGCTTATTTACGAGCAGAAAATATATACTGGGTAAATCTGGAAGCCCCTTCTTTGGACTCTTATAAAGCGGCTTCCCAGAATTTTCTTGCAAAGCAGCCTGAAGCCAAGCAGGTACGTGGTGTCGGATGGAACTTGAACTATGTACTGGCACAGGCAAAAGCAGCAGGACGTTCGCCAGCACAACTGCTGGATGAAATTGTGGGTAAAGATATTCCGGCTGTATTTATTACTCATGGACACCATGAAGTATGGGCAAATACCCGCGCCATGCAAAATGCAGGTATCAATGCAACTACTCCAGACCCGGTGGGAGCATTTATTGACCGCGATAGCCAAGGTACCCCAACCGGAATCTTCCGTGAGTTTGGAGCACAAAATCTGGTTATTAGTACACTTCCCCAACCTGACTTTACAGTAGCCGAATATAAAGCTGCCATACTTTCATTTCAAAAAAATCTGGCGCCACAGCGTGGTGTGACTTCTGTTCTTGTGCCATTGCATTATCCAACAGACAGTTTTCTGGACGCTATAAAAGCTCTAGATACTGAAGGTGAATTAACCGTGCGTTATGATTTATTACAATGGGCAGATGAAACACGTGGTACTGAACAGATTCCAGGTTTCGTAGAACGCCGTGTAAAATATCATGGCAAATTCTTCAAGACAGATTCAATCAAAATTTTTGGCACAGGTGCAAGCAGTACATATGGTTCAGTCGTCTGGGATCAGGAAGTTCTGAAAAAAACCGTAGCTGCATTGGACCGTGAAAAATTCCGCATCTATATTCATGATATAGGACCAACCAGTACTTACAACCTTATGCTTGATGCTTTGGAGTATGCCCAAAAACAGAATGGCAAGCGCGATGCACGCCACATGATTACACACGTCAGTGATGAGGCTATCCCGACTATACCGCGCTTTCTCTCATTAGGTATCCGTGCAGATGGTCATCCCTTACCTAAAGCATTTTTCGATACCAATGTACAGCTTAGTTCATCTAGTGATTATCCAGTACGTGAATTCTATCCGATGACGCGAATCTCTGCCGGTGTTCAATCTGGCATCCCTTTAAGCAGAATGCTTGCCAGCCATACAATCAACGGCGCTGAAGCAATTTTTGCTGAAAACGAAACTGGTTCAATTGAGGTAGGTAAGGCTGCTGATCTGGTTGTAATGAGCCATAATTTATATAAGCTTAAGGCTGAAGAACTGGAAAATGCACAGGTTCTAATGACTATGTTTAATGGCAAGATTCTCTATGATGCTCAAACCGATCACACATCGAAAGAGCGTGTGACTGAGCAACCAGATAGCCATGATCATTAATTATTTCGGGGCAACCTTTAATAAAGTGAAAGTAAGGTTATAGTTTGAATGGGCTAGTATTAATTTAAGAAAAATTAGAGCCGTCTTTATGAGAGAGGCTCTTTTAATATATTATTTTTTCTGGTTATCAAGAGACTGATTAAAAGAAAATTCAGCATCTTTAATAATTTTTTCCAGGAGTTTCCGATCTGTGAAAGCATCAAGCTGTCCTGCCTCAGACTTCGCTTTTCGGTTCATAAGATCGGCTGCTTCAGGATGGCTGGTCAGTACAATATCAGCAGGCATTTTGCTTAAGCGGCGAAAACTCAGCTGATAATCCTGTACGATACCTGGATAAGTCTGATTATTCGATAATACATTTCCGGCAACAGATAAGCTGCATGGAAATACTACTTTCAGGGTTTTTCCATGTTCTTTTAAACTGGTTGACCAGGTGGTACACCCAGGAGTGTGGCCGGGAGTTAAGGTTGCCTTAAGATGTATTTTCCCCATTTTAATGACTTCTTTATCTCTTAATATATGGTCAACTTTAACCGGAGTATAAGAAAAGGACTGAAGAATATTGTCTCCTTTAGGCTTACCTGTCGATAAAGCTGTAACCTCTTTATCCATAGCAAATACTTTAGCACCTGTATTCTTCTGAATTTGCGCTAAAGCTCCAACATGATCCCAGTGTGCATGGCTGACCAAAATAATCTTTACATCTGAAAGGTTTAGCCCAAGTTTCAGTATATTTTGCTCAATTAAAGCAGCATTTTCAGTTAGGCCTGTGTCAATTAATATAGCTTTAGAACCAGAAACAATAAGATACGAGCCTAAACCGCGCGTACCCACATAGTAGATAGAACCAGCAATCCTGAAAGGCTCTATACTTTGTGTCCATTCTGCTGGTAGCTTCAAAGGCTCGGCAAGGATATTGCCTGTAGAGACTGTAGCAAGACCGAAAATGAATAAAAACGTATTTCTAATCTTCATTTAAAACATCACCTGATATTTATACTTTCGAAAAAAATAAAGGATTTTAAAAATTAATCTATTAAATTAAAATATATTTTCAAATTATATTTTAGCTTTAGTTTTTAGCTGCAAGAATATTAAAGCTGTTAGAATAATTCTTTATTTTAAGTTTATAATTAAAAAATAATGAGCCAGTTTTTAATTTTATTAAAATTAACTTTTTTATAAAACTGGCTACTTGTAATAAGTTAAAAAATTTTCTTATAAAGTTTCTCTTATAATTAATTTTTTATTATTATTTTTAGAATACTGGATTTTTTATCCAGTTTTATGCTCAATATCTATCCAATAGAGTTAATTATAAAATTACTCTCCCCATACTTCTGCCACAATTTCATTCACCAATTGAAGTTTGCGCCACTGTGCGTCGTAAGGGACTCTATTTCCTTCTTCGGTTGAAGAGAAGCCACATTGTGGACTAAGTGCGAGCTGTTCAAGTGGTAAATATTGGGAAGCTTCATGAATACGTGCGATGATGGCCTGTTTATTTTCCAGCTCTTCTACCTTCGAAGTAATCAGACCGAGAACAACTTCTGCATTGCTGCCTTGTAGTTTAGCCAAGGGTTCAAAACCACCTGCGCGCTCTGTGTCATATTCCAGAAAATAGCGGTCTATATTTTTAAGATGTTTAAAGATATAGTCTTCTATGGATTCATATCCTCCCTGGTAGTGCCAGGTAGAAGAAAAATTACCACGACAGATATGCAGACCAATCACCAGATCTTCGGGCTTATTTTCAAGGGCAATATTCAGGGTCTGAACACAAAAGTCAGCTAACTGGTCCAAGTCGACCCCGGTAGCATGCTCACGCGCACGGTCTTCTTCACTGATCAAATACGCCCAGAATACATCATCAATCTGCAAATACCGGCAGCCCAAGTCATAAAATGCTTGTACTGCTTTGCAGTAAGCCAGTCCCAAGTCGACCACATATTGCTGAATATCTTCACCATACGTATTATTAAAACGTAATTTAGGCCGCATCATCATATTTGGACTTGGAATGGTCATTTTAGCCACACCATTAGTGCCTACCGCATCATGCAAAAATTTATAATGCGCCAGATGTGGATGATTTTCTGGAAAATCGAGTTTGCCTACAATACGTACATTATGGGGCTTGGTCTCGACACCATGAAACTTTAAACCGACACTATCCTCATACCCTTCAGCACCGATCAGGTTTTCCATAAAATCATAATGCCACCAAGCACGACGTAATTCGCCATCAGTAATTGCCTTGATATTATTTTCTTTTTGCAACTCAATAATCTTTAATATTTCTTCATTTTCGATCTGGGTAAGTTCAGCTTGGCTCAATTTGGCATCAGCAATAGCTTGACGTGCTTCTTTTAGTCGTAAAGGACGCAGGAAACTGCCCACATGATCAGCTTTATAGCCAGCATATAGCTTTCGGGCTTGAGGAGATGTATTGCTCATAAATCAGCCTTAATATTAATAAAATTCAATATAGATACATTAAATACAATTTTATTCACTTTTGCGAATGATTAAAAAATAACCTTAAAATAAATTATAAATATAAAAAACATAATCTTATATTAATATATGCTGATTAAAACAACACTATAATGAGCAAAACTCAAGTTAAATTGAAAATATATCAGCCTGTGAAGTGATAAAATTTAGAAAGGGCTTTATTTATCAGTCAACTGTTATTTGAATATTTAAATATGACTTCTTAGAGTTTAGAAAAAAATAAACTAATAACAATAGATTGAATTCATCAAATTCTTAGCCAAAATTTTTTTTATTTAGTTATAGTACTATAAAAATTATCTCAACCCACAACAGCCAGAATTTTCTGACTCTGCAAATGCCTTTTAATAGCCTCCAATTTTTATCCGTATTTAATCATTCTATTGATGGTGTTATTTGTAACAAACGTCATTACTCATGAGTAGCAACTATGGGGCTCCAACTAATTCAGCTCTTGAATACAATTTGATCTATATGAGAAACAGCGATGTTCTTGTCATAGGTGTACTATGCAATTTATTTTTTAGACCTTATTCTTCTGCAGTACGTATTAGCCTAATGATGAAATATAGATGGTTTTTAATTCAGTTATAGGCGCAGGACGGGCATAAAAATAACCTTGTAAAAGATCACAGCCCTGCTGGTAGAGAAAGGCCGCCTGTTTCAAGGTTTCAACTCCTTCGGCTACAACTTCCAGGTTTAATTGATGGGCCAGATGGATAATGGACTGAACTATCGCAGCATCTTGGTCACTCTCTGTAAGATGCTCAATAAAACTGCGATCCAGTTTGATCTGGTTAATTGGTAAACGTCGTAAATAGCTTAAACTGGAATAACCTGTACCAAAGTCATCTATAGATACCTGTACCCCTAGCTCTCGTATAGATTTTAAAATTTCAATAGCACGGTCAGCGCCAATAATTACCATACCCTCAGTGACTTCTATTTTGAGAAGCTCAGGTGTTAATTTGCTAATTTCCAGTGCATGTTCCAGTTCTTGCAAGAAACCTGCTCTACGAAACTGTAAAGGTGAAATATTAACCGAAACAGTAAGCTGACTCTGATGAGTCTTATTCCATTCAGCAATATCCATACAGGCTTTTTTGAGCACCCATTGTCCAATTGCAACAATCTGTCCCGTTCTTTCAGCTAAAGGAATAAAAATATCGGGAAAAATATATCCCCGCTGTGGATGATTCCAGCGGATGAGTGCTTCCACGCCTTTGACCAGACCAGTTGCAGGATTAATTAAGGGTTGGTAAAACAGATTAAATTGATTATCGTTCAAAGCTTCCATCAGCTCTAGGCGTAAGTGCGCATAGTCAATTTCTGGCATAACTTTTTTATTGGCTTCTTCATACCAGTGCCAGGTATTACGACCTTGTCTTTTTGCTTCTTTCATGGCTAAAACAGCATGATATAAAAGTTCTGACGAACGCTGTATAGAACAGTCATCAGCGACAATACCAATACTGGCACTCAGATGGATTTTATGCTCATCAATTTGAAAAGGTTGTGTAAAGAGTTTTAGAATCTCTTCAGCAGTTGTAATTACTTCTGACCGTTTATTTCGATTCACCATTAATAACGCAAACTCATCACCTGCAAAACGGCCCAAGAAATCGCCAGTTTGTAAAAGTGCTTGCAGGCGGTCGCTTACACTTTTAATAATCTGGTCACCAATCAGGTGCCCCAGACTATCATTGAGCGGCTTAAAATCGTCTAGATCAATATAACAGAGGAATAAAGGCTTGGAACTATGATGTTGAGTTTCGAAGGCCTGCTGTAAGTTGGTTTCAAAGGTCTGCCGGTTAGCTAGACCAGTCAAATGATCGTGGCTATGCTGATGGGTAATATAGTCTTCATGAATACGCTGTTGAGTAATATCTTCCTGAATTCCCAAAAAATGTGTACATCTACCTGCCTCATCAAAAACCGGACCCAACATTAAACGGTTCCAGAACCAGCTCCCGTCTTTACGATAATTTTTAACGGTTACTTGTATCTCTTTGTGTTCCTTTAAAGCCTGCTGTACTAAAGCAATCTTTTCAGCTTCTGTCTCCGGCCCTTGCAAAAAGTGGCATGTCTTGCCCATAACATCTTCTTCGGTATAACCCGTCATATGTAAAAAGGCTGGATTAACATAAACGATTTTTCGCTCGGCGGTAGCATCCGTAATTATAATTCCATTAGGACTGGCATTCACTCCACGTTTTAATAACCGCAAGTGTTCCTGATTTTTACGCCGTAATGTAATATCACGGGCAATACCGAATACTCCCGTTACCTGATGATTTTGTTTAATCGGTAAATTAGTCAGATCGAGCCAGATCATTTCACCAGAAGCATGGTAAGCCGGAATTTCATAGTATTGTGCATTTCCCTGCATTGCCTCTTTAAACGCTTTATCGGCAATATCACGATATTCAGCAGGTAAAAATGAACTGTAATGCTTCCCCCTGATTTGCTCATCAGAAAAACCAATAATTTTACGAGAGGCAATATTTGTACTCACCATGATACCTTGCGTATCAATTTCAAAAATTGCATCAGGGTGATAAGTATAAAAAGAACTATATTTTTCGCTTATTGCAATTCTCTGCTTGCGCTCAAGGTCAAGCTCAATTGCTAAGGCAACCATGGCCGCAGCCTGTTTTAATAACTTGATATTATGATCAGTAGGTTTTCTTAATGTCCGATAATAAGTTGCAAACGTCCCGTAAAGAGTTCCCCGTGCACTAAGAATAGGCGTCGACCAGCAGGTACAAAGCTTTTCGAGCTTGATTGAGGCCTGATAGGGAGTCCAGTAAATATCTTTCAATAAATTTTCACTGACGACCATTTTACGCAAATATGCTGCCCTGCCACATGTTCTTTCATCTGGTGCAATATTTATATTGTCTATGGTCTCCCCATACTGTTTAGAAAAATTCTGCTTGCCGCTTGTAAATTTCAGGATTTGTTCCTGTTCAGAATAAAGCATAATAGCTACAAGAACATTTGAAATACGGGACTCTAGCCAGGTACTTGCCGCGCTTAAAATAAGATGAAGTTCAGTATGCTGACCAATCAGATTAAAAATATGGTAAGTATCGTGGTCATCACAATTGTTATTCATTTAGAATCCCTAACCTCCTTGGCTCTCTTACATTCTAGCTTTATCCCTAGCCTTATTATTATAACAAACTACCTTAATTCACCATTTTTCTACATTAGTTGCCTATTTTTTGTTTTTAGAAAGTAATCTTGATTCAGTTTTACCATTTTTTATCTGCTGAAATCTAGCTCCAAGAAGGTTTTAATTAGAATTAAATCAATCTGGCCCTGATCCAGCTTCATAGTTTAATTTTTTACATAATTAAAATTTTAATAAAATCTATTAGACTTTTATACTAAAGATATAAATGTATAGATATTAGCTTTAAGTTGATTTAAATAATATGGGTTAATACTTAATAATTTTTTATAAATATAAATTTTAAATTTATTTCTTAAGCAAAATAGAATAATTAAAATCTATTACTTTATACTAATTTATAAATTTTAATTTACATAAAGATAATAAAACCATATAAAAATAGATTTCAATCGAATGTATATAATTTTCTAAGGCCGCTTCATATTGGGGCTTAAATTAGTTCTATTTTTAAAAATTTACATAAATTTTAAATTAGATCAACAATTTTATTTAAATATTAATTTATATTTTTCAGCAAATTAATATATTTTATTTTTTATTTAGAAAACTGGCACTACTTTTGCTAAGCATTTAGACAAACACAAAATAAAAACAGGAGTGTTTGTGATGCATAACTCATCAGCAACAGATGTACTAGAGAATAGTCCTTCTTCTGCCGCCAATGAAACACTAGAGGATTATACGTTACGTTATGCGCCTCACAGTTTTAGACGCTGGAGTCCAAAGGTAGTAGCCATTACAGCATTAGGCGGAATTGCTTATCTGGCAGATTTTTCTATTGGTGCCAGTATCGGCATGGCATATGGTACTACAAATGCAGTGTTTTCAATTCTATTTGCGGCGCTCATCATTTTTTTAACAGGTATTCCACTGGCTTATTATGCAGCACGTTACAATATTGATCTGGACCTGATTACACGTGGAGCTGGATTTGGCTACTTTGGTTCAGTGCTAACCAGTATCATCTTTGCCAGTTTTACCTTTATTTTCTTTGCGCTTGAGGGATCTATCATGGCGCAAGGCTTATTACTGGGTTTAGGTATTCCCCTCTGGGCAGGCTATCTGGTCTCTACCGTGCTGGTTATTCCACTGGTTATTTATGGTATGAAAGCCCTCACTAAATTACAGGTCTGGACTACCCCAATCTGGCTGATACTGATGATCGGACCAGTTGCTTACCTGATTTATCAGGAACCTGATCTGGTAAGCCAGTTTGCTGCTTATGGTGGAAATGAGGGATTTGCAGTATTAGACATGGCAGCAATCATGCTGGGTGCAGGAATCTGTCTTTCACTCATCATGCAAATTGGTGAACAGATTGATTACCTGCGTTTTATGCCCGCTAAAACTAAGGAAAATAGTAAATCCTGGTGGATCGCAGTAATTTCTGCAGGTCCGGGTTGGGTCATTTTGGGTGCAATCAAGCAAATTATTGGGGCATTTTTAGGTTTCTATCTTCTTACAAAAATCCCAGGTGTAAACAGTACTGAACCTGTGCAACAGTTCAATGCAGCATTCCATGACATGTTACCAGGCTGGCTGGCTCTCAGTCTTGCTGTCATTCTGGTGGTAATTTCACAGATCAAAATCAATGTTACCAATGCCTATTCAGGATCACTGGCTTGGACGAGTGCTTATACCCGTATTACCAAGCATTATCCGGGTCGGATTATCTTTGTGATGGTCAATCTGGCCATTGCACTGGCACTGATGGAAGGCAATATGTTTGCAGTTTTAGGTAAAATCCTAGGTTTTTACTCTAACTTTGCAATTGCCTGGGTAGTGGTGGTTGCGACTGATATTGCTATTAATAAATACGTACTAAAGCTTTCTCCTAAAGAGCCTGAATACCGCCGTGACATGCTTTATAACATTAACCCGGTAGGCATGGTGTCATTTCTGGTAGCGGCTGGTCTATCTATTGCGGCATTCTTTGGCCTGCTTGGTGAATTTCTGGCACCTTATTCCCCACTGATTGCATTATTGGTAGCCTTTATCCTGACGCCCCTGATGGGTTTACTGACCAAGGGCAAATACTATATTAAAAATAGTAATGATGGTCTGAAAGAGGCACGCTACGATACAGAAGGGACTCCGGTAGCAACTGTCTATCACTGTGTAGCATGTAATGAAAATTATGAACGGCCAGATGTGATGTATTCGCATCGGCACAGTGGAGTGATCTGTTCTTTGTGCAAAACAATGGAAAAATAATAAATATAAGAGAACAAGAATAAAAATAAAGAAAATAATAAAATTATACATCAGGCTTCTATTTAGAAGCCTATTTTTATTGCCAGATATTAATATTTTGTACTGATTAATTTATTTCAAAGTATTTATTACTAATCTTTTAAAATAATTAATTCACTCTTATTTTTAAATTTAATGATAATTAAAAATGAAATATCTTATATTTGAATAATTAATCATCTCTATTATTAAATTCTTCAGCTACTTTAGACTATAGCGATAATTAACTCGATATAAATAATGCTAATTTTCTAAAGCTGATTACTCATGCCTTAACTTGATACAAGGCAAGATGCATAGCTGCTTGTATCCATAGAATTTCAGAAGAGTTAAGAGCCAAACAAGTATTTAACTCTTAAACAGCATGAAATAAGAAAAACTAAGCAAGGCCTATCAGGGCCACAATTGCTGCACACGCCCCAACAATTTTTTTGCCATAAGGAATATAATGTGTAATCAATGCTCCAAGGCCCAAGCCTGCGATATAAATCAAAGACATCGCTATTATCATACCTGAAACAAGTCCGGCGATATGGCCTGAATGACCGAGCTCATTACCATGAGCAATACCATGAAAAGTCACCAGTAATGCTGTAGCCACAGGTAGAATTATTCTGGATTTTGACCATAGTGCAAGAGTAACCATCAACAGTGAGGCAATAATGCCATACTCGGCAAGACTGCTCGAAAATAACTGTTGCTGACCCAGCACGAAACCAAATACCAGTGCGGTAGCCATACTGGCCATGCCAAGTATTTTCCACTGTCTGGCTGCGGACCAAAGTAAAACGCCCAACGCCAGTGCCATAATCATATGGTCCATGCCTGTAAAAGGATGCAGGAAACCCGCGCTAAAACCTGAGTGATGGTCATGCCCCGGATGTGCCTGACTGACTGCCGGTATCAGGCCAAGCATTATTAAACTGGCTCTTTGAATGATATTTTTCATATAAGTGTCCTCAGGCTTTAAATAGTCCTTGTTTTTCAATAAATTCTATAATTTCATTTAAACCATCTTGAGTTTTCATGTTGGAAAATAAAAATGGTTTTTCACCACGCATGCGTTTGGCGTCTTGGTCCATAACGTCCAGATTTGCTCCAACCATTGGCGCCAGATCAGTTTTATTGATAATCAGAAGATCAGATTTAGTAATTCCCGGCCCGCCTTTACGTGGAATTTTTTCTCCTCCTGCAACATCGATGACATATAGTGTCAGATCAGAAAGTTCAGGACTAAACGTTGCGGCCAGATTATCTCCACCACTTTCAATAATGATCAGTTCCAGTCCATCAAACTTCTCACATAAATCATCAATCGCTGCCAGATTAATTGAAGCATCCTCACGAATAGCGGTATGCGGACAGCCTCCTGTCTCTACCCCGACAATACGATCTGGACTCATAGCCTCATGACGGGTCAGGAAGTTTGAATCTTCCTTGGTGTAGATATCATTAGTGACCACGGCCATATTGTATTTATCCCGTAAAACACGGCATAGATTCAAGGTAAGAGCTGTTTTACCTGAACCTACCGGTCCGCCAATGCCTACTCTTAATGGACTACGTTCTGTCATCTTGTTTTCCTTTTTAATTTCATAACTTACTTTGAATTTTTAAACCAGAGCTTCATTCACGACCTAAATAAACGTGAATATTGGGTTTCATGTGCCATACTCAGCATGGCATATTGCGGCAAACTGCTACTTAGTTCATCATCCTGTAGTGTTAAAGCCTGCTCTACCGCCTGCGGGATCAGTTCATGCAGATGCCATAGAATGCGCTGGCCACTCATCTGTCCAAGTGGAATAGTCTTGACTGCTGCCAGTACCTGATTTTCCAGAACACTAAAGCTATAAGCAGTTAAGACATCAGCTATATTTAGTTGTAGTTGACCACATAGCTGGGCATATACCGGAACAAAACCAAACTGTTTTTTAACAATTACTGGAAGTTTTAGAACATCTCGTATCCAGGCATTTAGGGAAAATGCCAGTTGCTGTGACTCCGCCAGCAATTCTCTGCTTTCACGACTGGCACGATATAAGTTTGCCCAGTATAAAAATTGCTCTTCATCGGCGTAAAACTGTATCAGGCGTTGAAGTACAGGCAACTCAAAGCGTACTAGCAGCATTTCAAGTACTTCTTCAAAATAGGCAATACTAGAAACTTCATCATGAATAATGCCCTGATCAATCGCACTTTCCACACCCTGCGAATAGCAGTAAGCACCTACCGGCAAGGCTGTAGAAGAGAGTGTTAGCAGTTTGAGAAGCTGGCTGGCATTAGTGATGGCCATGAGCATGTAAAGCTTTAATTGGACTTAGACGATGTTCATGGCTGTGTTGTGCATAGGCACCACTTTCTGGTTCAAAAGGATGCTCGATCTCAGAAACGGTTAGACCCAGTCCTGTAACCATTTCTGCCAGCACATGGTCAGGTTCAAAATATAAAGCGCTAGGTGTGAGCATCAGCGGAACATGACGGTTACCTAGGTGATAGGCTGCTTTTACCAAATCAAAGTCGCTCTGGGCGATCACCTGCATCAAACTTTCAGGTTTGGCATCTATACGCAAAATATCACCCTGCTCTGTGGCAATAAATGAACCACTTCTTAAAATACCTGTACGAGGTAAATCTGCACCAATATCGATACCTGAATTTAAGGTCGCACGAAAACGGCTTTTTTGACGGGTATCAAATGTCAGCTCAACAATTTCAAAGGAACTGTTATGGTGAATAGTCTCTAATCGCTGGGTATAGATTTTCATGCTTATCCTTTTTAAAGCAAAGATCCCTAACAATTGAATGTTTTATGATTCTCATATTAGGTATCAGTAGTTTTACGCCTCAAAATTAAGCATTTTTCGTGCCAATAGGGTTTTTATTGGTGCATTTATTTCCTGAACTCCCCAATTAATTTAGCAAGTTGTTCCATTCCATCAAATGTGATCGGAATTTTATCGACAGAAGATACAAGTGGTGAGAAGATTATGTTCTCAAACTTTTCAAAACCAGATGAGTTTTTCTTATGTAACTTTTCAGAGTCTTCTGCATAGTTATAAATAAATTGGCAGAGCGCCATTCGTAGTTCAAGTTGCATCATTTGAGATTGAATCGAACGCACATGCTGTAGTCCTACTCTCACAAAATAAAAAACAATAATCATGAAGGTAGTAACGGGTAATGATAAATAAATAATAAATTTAAGTCCTTGCTCACCTAAACTGAAATATAAAAATATAAAAAGTGCGATTGAGCATAACGGCGTAAAAAATAACATTGCACCAAAAGCAGAATATCCATCCCTCCTACTTTTCAACTCCTCTTTTTTCTGTTCATAGAGTTGCTTAAACCCCTTATTTAAAAGAACAAAATCATATTTAATTTTATATTCTTCAAGTTTATTTTCTAAATTTTCTACTTCATCTCGCTTAGTTTCGAATGTACTATTCCAAGTATTGATAGCATTATTAGCTTCATTTAACTTACTATTTAATTCCACTACATTTTTAATTTCATTTGAATGAAATAACTCTTTAAAAATTTGGAATGGTAAATCTCTTTCAGCAAATCTAACATAGCGTCTAAAATTGGGATTATTGGAATATTTGGTATTAACAAAGTCAATAACGCTGCCTACTTCCAAAGAAATTGAATTACTCAATCCACCTAGAATAAAAGTTAGTTCAGAAAAATAAATATTGATTAAATTTAAACTGATGTCGAATAGATAGATTAAATCAGATTCTAAATTACTATTTTTATATTTCTTGAGGGCTTGATCTACGATTTTTACGAAATCTGATACAGGTTGTTTCCTCGAATATTCGATATATTGATCATAATCACTTAAATCAAGATTCGTGTTAAAAACGCGGGTTGTAGTTAGAAAATGGTTGGCTAAGTTTTTAATACTTTCTGCGTACGTGTCATCTTCTATTATGCTCCTTGCCAGTGATTCAACTTGATCAAATTTAAGCTTAAATTCCTGACTTTCAAATTTAAAAGCCATCTTCACCCTCAATTATTTTAATAGTAAAGATGGCATATTGATCTAAATTACCATTTAAAACAAGAAGTAACGCTGCGCCATTGGTAACACTTCCGCAGGTTCACACGTCAGTAATTTCCCATCTGCCCGTACCTCGTAAATCTCCGGGTCTACTTCCATCACAGGACAGTAAGTATTTAGCTTCATATCCGCTTTAGTGAGGTTACGTGTTTCTTTGCATGGACTGATGAGCTTTTTTAGTCCCAATTTTTTATGTACACCTCTATCAATCGCTACTTGTGACAAGAAGGTAATACAGGTATTGTGCACACCTCGTGGAAATGCCCCGAACATTGGGCGGTAATGTACAGGTTGCGGGGTTGGAATAGAGGCATTAATATCGCCCATGGGCGCAGCAGCAATCATGCCGCCTTTAATAATCATGGAAGGTTTCACCCCAAAAAATGCCGGTTTCCACAGTACCAGATCAGCCAGCTTACCGACTTCTATTGAGCCGATTTCATGGCTTAATCCATGTGTAATTGCCGGATTAATTGTATATTTGGCGATGTAGCGTTTTACACGGTTATTGTCATGACTGGCATTATCGCCTTCTAGTGTACCGCGTTGTACTTTCATTTTGTGCGCGGTTTGCCAGGTACGGATAATAACTTCACCTACACGACCCATGGCTTGCGAGTCTGATGACATCATAGCAATTGCGCCCAAGTCTTGCAGAATATCTTCTGCTGCAATGGTCTCACGACGGATACGGCTTTCTGCAAAGGCTACATCTTCAGCAATAGCCGGGTCGAGATGATGGCAGACCATCAGCATGTCCAGATGCTCATCAATAGTATTTACCGTATAAGGCCGGGTCGGGTTAGTAGAGGATGGTAGAACATTCGGCTGCCCGATTGCTTTTAAAATGTCTGGGGCATGTCCGCCACCCGCACCTTCGGTATGGTAAGTGTGAATCGTACGATCTTTAAATGCTGCCAGGGTCTCTTCCAGAAATCCGCTTTCATTTAAAGTATCGGTATGTATGGCGACCTGTACATCATAATTTTCTGCTACAGTTAGACAGTTATCGATGGCCGCTGGCGTTGATCCCCAATCCTCATGAAGTTTTAAACCCACAACACCGGCTTGGACCTGCTCGACAACTGGTTCCGGTTTGCTTAAGTTACCTTTACCCAGTAGACCAATATTCATGGGCAAATCATCAATGGCCTGCAACATGGTCGAGATATGCCATGGCCCTGGAGTAACAGTAGTTGCCGAAGTACCTGCAGCAGGCCCGGTTCCACCACCAATCATGGTAGTGACACCTGACATGAGTGCAGTTTCTACCTGCTGCGGACAAATCCAGTGAATATGCGTATCAACTCCCCCTGCAGTCAGAATCTGCCCTTCACCTGCGATCACTTCAGTTGCTGCTCCTAAAGGAATAGTAATGTTGGGTTGAATATCCGGGTTACCAGCCTTACCAATTTTCCAGATCCGGCCATTTTTTAGACCGACATCAGCCTTAATAATTCCCCACCAGTCGACAATTAACGCATTAGTAATTATGGTATCGGCCACCTCCTCTGCTAGCAGCTGCGATTGCCCCATTCCATCACGAATGACTTTACCACCGCCAAACTTGACCTCTTCGCCATAGGTAGTCAGGTCTTGTTCGACTTCAATAAACAGTTCGGTATCTGCCAAACGCACCCGGTCACCTAGTGTTGGACCAAACATTTCCGCATAAGCACGGCGTGACATTTTCATTTCTTGTGTTCCTGTTCTTCCAGCTTGCCCATTACACGACCCGCAAACCCGTATACTTCGCGCTTGCCTGCCAGTGCAACCAGCTCTATAGAGCGGCTTTGACCGGGTTCAAAACGCACTGCTGTACCCGCAGCAATATTGAGCCGGTAGCCTCTTGTAGCTTCCCGGTTAAATTGCAATGCATCATTTGCTTCATAAAAATGAAAATGTGAACCTACTTGAACTGGACGGTCTCCGGCATTTGCTACAGTGATTTTCAAGGTCTGACGACCGACATTCATTTCAATGTCGAGGTCAGGGGTAAAAATTTCACCCGGAATCATATTGCTCTCCTAGACAATCGGTTGATGGACAGTCACAAGCTTGGAGCCATCTGGAAACGTTGCCTCTACCTGCACTTCCGCGATCATTTCCGGTATACCTTCCATGACATCTGCGCGTGTAAGCAAGGTAGTGCCGTAGTGCATCAGGTCACTTACCGTCATACCGTCACGTGCACCTTCAAGTAATGCTGCTGAAATAAAAGCAATTGCTTCAGGATAATTCAGCTTTAAACCACGTGCCTTACGACGTTCTGCTACCAAGCCAGCAGTAAAAATCAATAACTTGTCTTTTTCAGTAGGGTTGAGTTCCATATCTCTTTCCTAAAATTCTTCACAAATGTCATGCAATATATATGCAAGTTTTTTAGAATGCGGGGGGCTTGAAGATTATTTAACTGTCAGGTTTTCCAGATTCGCGGAAACTCTTCATTCAGGTCAAACCAGTAAAGTCGCAGCCGGGCACGGATTGCCGCAAAGGCATCATGGCATTGACGGACATCATCCCCCAGATAACGGGCACAAATTACATCATTGAGCAGAGTTGAAGTTACTGGTGTATCCATACGCATCATCAGCTCACGGATCAGATCAAGGTGTTGATCCAGATAAAAACTGGTTCTAAATTTTTCAGGTGCTACAGCCCAGAAACTTCCCATAACTGCACGATTATTCATTCCCAGACACGAGCTAAGCCAGCGGTCATTCCCCTTAAAGTTCAGGCTATCTGCGACCAGTAACTGCTCATTTCTTAACAGTTTAAAGCGGTTCTGAAACAGACCTTCAGTAAACCGTTCATCTCGCGCCTGGCGCCCAATCACCAGCATATCCCAGCCAATAAAGCTGGCATTGTTCTTTAGTTGAACTGTGGTTTCAGAGTGCGCCCATGCTCCATTGAACAGCATGGTTTCTTGAGGAACCCATTCAAAAATTGCATTATTTTCAACCTGAATCTGAATATGCTGGAAAGCCTGTTTCGCATTGGTCTTGTACCATTTTCCGGCACCAGGAGTAGTAACCAAGGCATGTGCTTCTTCATCCACATGAATCTTGAAAGTCAGATGATCGCCCCCGGCAATTCCTGCAGGCGGATGCACAATAATGGCATGACATACTCCGGTTTTTTCTGGCCATAGCATCTTTTGCACCCTAATTGGTCCAGAATGCCAACGATGCTGTAAAATAGTGCGGTCCTGTGCTGCTTTAAAACCCAATTCCAGACGTGCAAACCAGCGAGCAGATTCATCGGGCTTATCTTCATTCAAAAACTGCATTTTCTTAAAACTTTTAATAAGATCATCTGGAAAAATGCAAAAACTGCACCAAAATGTGCTGAAGAGATAATTTTTATATTAAGCAATGAGAGAAATGAGCAGATTATAAGCTAGTAAAACAGTATTTAAATTAAAAGAGATGATTAAAAAATCATCAGGTTATAGCTTCTATAACAGTAGCTATAACCTGAAAAATTTAAAACAGATTTAAGGCATAGATGAATTGATATACTAGAAATAACTTCGTTTAAGTGGACGCTGGGCTGCCAGTTTTCTCCGGTAAGCTTTAAACTGCAATGTAATCCCAATAAAAATAACGATTAATGCCGCTCCACCTGTAGAAATAACCAAAACCCGATATTGCTCTATAAAAGTCATGGCAATTAAAGATGCAACAATAAAAGCAATCACCAGATAGCTTAACCACGGAAAAAACCACATTTTGAGTTTAATTTCCTGGCCTTCGCGTTCCATTTTCTGGCGCAGCCTGAGCTGAGAAATAGCAATTACCAGATAAACCAGCATCGCGATCATACCCGTGGTGTTCATGAGTATATCTAGAATTTCTCTGGGTTTGAGTGCATCAAAGAAATTCATCAGTGCAATAGCAAATGCCACTACACAAGAAGCCAATACAGCAAACACTGGTGTACCGTTTTTACGGGTTTTTTGAAACAGGGCGGGTGCATCTCCCCGCTTTGAAAGCGAATACAACATGCGTGATGCGGTATAGTGGCCTGAAACAAAACAGCTGCTGACCGATGTCAGTACTACGAAGTTCATGATCCATTTGGTTGCAGGAATACCTAATATTTCAAAAGTACGGCGGTATGCTCCATAACCTGTCTGGCTAAGCAAAGGATCATTCCATGGAACAATACAGACAATCAAGAAGATTGAGCCAATATAAAACAGGCAGATCCGCCAGACTACAGATTTAATAGCGCGCTTGGTTTGTTCTACCGGATTTTTAGATTCTGAGGCGGCAATCGTTACAATTTCTGCGCCTAAAAATGAAAACATGACACCCAGTAAAGCAACAATGACCGGCCCCAAACCATTGGGCATAAAGCCGCCATGAGCGCTAAGATTGCTTAAACCGCTGACGCCACCCACTGGCCATAACCGGGAAATTGCCAATATACCCAAAACAATGAACAGGACAATTGCAATCACTTTAATTAGAGCAAACCAGAACTCCACCTCACCATATTTACTCACCCGCATAAAATTGATGGCAGTCAGAGTAATCGTCATCATCAGGGTGAATACGTTTACACTGAGTAAGGGAAACCATTCATGCAGGATTAATCCTGCCACATAAGCTTCCCACGCCATCAGCAGTACCCAGAACCACCAGTACAGCCAACCGATCGTAAAGCCCGCCCAGCGCCCGATGGCACGTTCTGCATAAGTCGAAAAAGAACCGGTGTCGGGTGAGGTCGCCGCCATTTCGCCCAGCATGCGCATAATAAATACCACCAGAGCTCCACCGGCACAGTAAGCCAGTATTACTGCCGGACCAGCTGCTGCAATAATGCTACCTGAGCCAACAAATAAAGCAGCGCCAATAACACCGGCAATTGACATCATGGTGAGGTGTCTGGTTTTTAATGAATCACTCAACTGATTCGAAGATTCTTTTTTATTTATCTGCATCTTGTATTCATTCCATGAATTTTTTAATGGTTGCAAATAGATAGCGACTTAAAAAATTTCAAGATTCAGCAAACTGTACATTAGTCCTGAAATAAAAATGCCATATCTACACCTTACGAAATTGTTTTGCTTGAATTGAAGAGTCCAGAGTTTATAGCCAGCAATTAAAATGAATAATGATCTTGATTAATCAGATTTATTTATACACATTAGCTTTAGAGTTTAAGGAAACTATAGTCAGGTTAGAGACTCATTTTAAAAATCAGAGATATTTAGCTCGTGTCACTTAACTATAGCCGCCACCACACTAAAAATACTCGATATTGCCAAACAGCATTCCATCTTTGCTTCTGACTTTATTTTTTAGATTCATTATTTAATATTCTCTGCAAGTACAAGTTTTTACTCATGTACATGGTACGTTCGCCACCACCCGTTTTAATACATCTGGCCCTATCGTCTTAAACAATATGGCGTGTTTATCCAAAGCCTGCGAGTACCATTTTTTAAAATTTGTCAGGAGCCAATTTATATTTCTGATCATCAAGTTAAAGCACCGATTTAATATATGAAAACCAGGCTTAATATTTTTTATATTTTAAAATTTATTGTTTTGATTTTTAGAATTAAAGATAACTATAGGCATGAATAATTGAAGAATAGAATTACTTATATTCTTTAAATATAACCTGACCTTGCACGTTTAAAACAGACTGTTAAATGCCTCTTATCTCATTTATCAGCTAAGAGGCACCTTAATATTTTAGCGACTGATATGGATTGCCTGTTTCTTGGTAAATAAAAGTAGGCCATCCAGTCCAAATGAATAACCCAAGCCGGAAAGTTTCCAACCACCAAATGGTGCAGCAGGTGACAGGTCAGCATGACTGTTAATCCACACCGTACCGCATTCTAGCTGATTGGCAATCTCTTGAGCTTTTTCAATATCCTGGCTCCAGACTGAACCGCCGAGTCCGAAAGAGCTTTGATTGGCGCGCTGGATCACATCATCTATCTCACTAAACTTTATAATAGGTAAAGCCGGACCAAATTGCTCTTCATCTACCAGTGCCACACCTTCTCTTAGGTTTGCAATCAAAGTCGGTGCAATATAATAGCCGTTTTCTGGCAGTACTGGTGCCTGAGTAAGCAGTTCTCCACCTTGAGCAATCGCATCCTCAATAAGCGCCTTAACTTTATTAAACTGCATACGGTTTTGTACCGGACCAAAAGTTGTATTTTCTTCTTGTCCATCACCCACAACCTGCCGTTCAGCTATTTCTACCAGTTTATGTATTAAGTCCTCATAAATATTTTCATGCACATATAAGCGCTTTAATGCGGCACAAGTCTGGCCAGCATTTAAAAACGCCGAGCCGAAAATTTTCTCGGCTGTGCTATCTACGTCAATATCGTCTAGTACGATTCCTACATCATTACCCCCCAATTCCAGTACTACACCTTTAAGTGTATTAACCGAATGGCTCAAAATACTCTGCCCGGTACGTGTCGAACCGGTAAATGTGACTTTGGCAATATCAGGATGCTCACTGAGAACCTGCCCGACTTTACCTGTGCCAAGTACTACGCTACACACGCCTTTTGGTACATGACGGTTAATAATTTCTACCAGTTTGACTGTACTTAAAGGAGTATATTCTGAAGGTTTATTAACAATACAGTTTTTAGTTTTTAAGGCCGGAAACAGATGCCAGACTGCAATCATAAACGGCCAGTTCCATGGTGTAATCGATGCGACCACACCAAGTGGGCGGTTATAAACCTGGATGGTTTTACCACCAGGTTCCTGAATAGTTTCAACTGGTATTTCAAGACTGGCGATATATTCAATCCAGCTAGTACCTGCTTCTACCTCAAACTCTGCCAAGCCTAATGGCTTGCCCTGCTCCAAGGTAATTAACCGGGCAATTTCTTTTTTTTCCTGACGGATATCATTCGCAATTTTACTAAAACTGTTATTAATTTCCTCATCAGAAATATTTTTCCATTGCTTGAAAGCTTCAGTGGCGGCCTGAACTGCCTGATTTACCTGCTCTGGGGTTGCACTGGCTATTTCCGTGATTACTTCTTCATTAGCCGGATTCAGCACTTTAAAAGTTTCTGCTGATCCCTGAATATTTTCACCGTTAATAATGACATGAGTATTCATACTACCATCCTGGTTGTTATAAAAATTACTAAATTGAGCAATTTAAGAATTGATAAAAATTTTCCAGATTTCAAAGTAAATCACTTTTGCTTTAATATCCTTATTTTAGGATTTAAATTAATTCATCTTATTATTTAAATACCTTTTATTTAAGCGTTGGGCCTATTACATTATGCATAAATTTATTATAAATAATGTAATTAAATTTTAAAATAAATTATCAAATTTTAACATAGTCAGCATGCTTAGGCTATTATAAAGACGTGAAGATCTTACCTGAACTGTTCATAATTCAGATAAGACAAAATAACAGGATAAGTTAAATATAAAATTAAAAACTTTTTAAATTTCAATCAGGTCTTTAAGCATCTCTTTAAAGAGTTCGCGTTGCTCTTCTGTATATTTTGAAAATACTTCCTGTTGATGACTTTCAGAAATGCGGTAGAGCATATTGGCCGCACTCTTTCCGTGTTCCGTAAGTACATAAGTAGTCTCGGTTTCAATAAGCAAACCTTTTTGGGCTAAAATCTCGGCTGCCTGTTCAACCTCGGCAATGGGCATAGCGACTTCATGCTGCAGTGCACTTTTACTACTGGCAGTTTTACTGTCCAATACAAGTAACAAACGTGCTTCACTGGTCCGAAAACCTGTAGCCTGCTGTTTGGGTTGATAGTCGCTTTCATAGGCTCGCACTGCCTGAGTTAGCAAGTAGTACATGTTATGATATAAACGGCCAGGAAAACTATCTTCTCTGGACTCAACAGGCGTATTCAAACTCGGATGAGGCAGTACCGCAGAATAAACACCTTGATGATAAAGTAAAGGAGAACGGCCATAGTCATGAAAATTAACCACTTTACCCAGAATGATCCAGTGATCACCCCCTTCAACAATATCAAATTTTTCACACTCCAGCACAGCGGAACAGTTTTTTAATAAAGGTGCTTTACCGGCACCCATGTCAAAATCGACTCCAGCAAAACGGTCCTCTGCACGGCGGGCAAAATTATTGGAAAATTCAATTTGAGCCGCAGATAAAATATTGACCGCGAAATGACTGGCTTGTGAAAAGATCCGGTAACTTGAAGAGTTTTTATCGATACTCCATAGAATCAATGCTGGGTCAAGTGAGACAGAGTTAAAACTGTTAGCTGTTACGCCAACTTTTTCACCTTGACTATTCTGAGCAGTCATTACAGTGACACCGGTTGCAAAATTACCCAGTGCCCGGCGAAAGGCTTTAGTATCAATAACAGGGGCTGTGTTAATTGTGTTCATAACGTTCAGTCTAATTTCTCCCTGTTATTGTAACGTTAAATAGTTTCCTGGACAGGCCTTATACTCATGATTTCATCATGAAATATCAGGCTATCATAAAACTATACGATTACATTCTCAAAGAAATTGCCAGAAACTGACTAGATCCCCATGCACAAGTATTTAAGTTCCTGGTAGTCTTCGATCCCATATTTAGAACCTTCACGGCCACAACCCGACTCCTTTATTCCACCAAAAGGTGCAACTTCAGTAGAAATTAAACCTTCATTTATACCGACCATACCGTATTCAAGAGCTTCGCTTACACGCCAGGCCCGACTTAGATTTTGCGTATAAATATAAGAAGCCAAGCCAAATTCAGTATCATTCGCCATACGGATAGCTTCTGCTTCTTCGGTAAATCTAAAAACCGGTGCTAGTGGTCCAAAGGTTTCATCTTGTGCGACTTGCATATCTGGGGTTACATCAGTTAAGACGGTTGGCTCAAAAAATGTCTGACCTAATTGATGCCGCTGCCCACCATAAATGACTTTAGCTCCTTTGGAGGTTGCATCATCAATATGTTGCTGAACTTTTTCAACTGCCTTTTCATTAATCAGCGGGCCTTGTTCTGCACCCGGTTCAAAAGCAGGAGCAACTTTGAGTTTTGCTACAGCAGCGGCAAGCTTTTCAACAAAAGTATCATAAATACTGTTTTGAACCAGAATACGGTTGGTACATACACAGGTCTGGCCACTATTACGGAATTTTGATGCTATCGCTCCCTCAACTGCTTTATCCAGATCTGCATCCTCAAAGACAATAAATGGTGCATTACCACCTAATTCCATACTGATTTTTTTCATGGTTGAAGAGCATTGCTGCATCAGTAATTTACCAATGGCGGTCGAACCGGTAAAAGATACCTTACGCACCAGAGGATGCTGAGTCAGGATTCCACCTATTTCACGGGCACTGCCAGTCACTACATTGATTACACCTTTTGGAATTCCGGCTTCTTCAGCCAGAGCGACCAGAGCCAGTGCAGAAAGTGGAGTTTCAGAAGCTGGTTTAATCACGACAGTACAGCCTGCCGCCAATGCCGGACCAACTTTACGGGTAATCATGGCATTGGGGAAATTCCAAGGTGTAATTGCAGCCACTACGCCAACTGGCTGACGAATCACAAGCAGGCGACGTCCCTGCTTATCATGGGGAATCACATCACCATAAGTGCGTTTAGCCTCTTCAGCAAACCATTCGATAAAGCTTGCACCATACAGAATTTCCCCCCGACTTTCGGTCATTGGTTTACCCTGTTCCGTGCTTAGAATTATCGCGAGATCTTCCTGATGTTCAATCATCAGCTGGTACCATTTTTTTAGCAGGATTGAACGTTCTTTTGCAGTGGTCTGTTTCCAGCTTTGTAGTGCCTGATCAGCTGCTTCTACTGCTTTTACTACCTGCTGTTCACTAACAGAAGGTACATGAGCAATGGTTTCACCAGTAGCCGGGTTTATTACGGCAAAACTTTTATTCTGCTCTGCTTCTAGCCATTGACCATCAATAAATACCTGTTGTTTAAATAAACCAGAATTTTTTAATTGCACTAATACACTCCCTGATAAACGCTTAAACACTTTAATGGCTTGGTTTCTCTTCAATGTTTAAATACGGTTGTTTTAACAATTATTTCATAATTTTTTTTAGAAATATTTTTTTTTAGACTAACTAAGACAAATTTTGTACCAAACCTCAATCGAGTCACTATGTGTTTTTTATAAAAGATATTTTTAGAATTTTAAGGCTAATATAAAATATGAAATATAATAAAAATTTTTAATGCTGCCTGGCCAGAACCAGAATTTTCAGATGAGTTTAAGTTCTGGCATTACTAGTCTTTACGAGTTTCTTCCTGTTATAGGTAGAGCTCTTGAGCA
The DNA here is from genome assembly GCF_040744925.1 of Acinetobacter sp. FL. Lineage (NCBI taxonomy): Bacteria > Pseudomonadati > Pseudomonadota > Gammaproteobacteria > Moraxellales > Moraxellaceae > Acinetobacter > Acinetobacter sp. FL. The sequence goes on from NZ_CP160437.1 coordinate 1,938,572, forward strand.
AAATTAATTAAAGAAGTTAAGAGGGATTTTCAGATAACGTACCCCATTTGCCTCCGGTTCTGGTAATTGTCCTCCATCCATATTGATCTGAATCGCTGGCAAGATTAGTTTAGGCATAGATAATTTGGCATCGCGCTGGGTGCGCATAGTTACAAAGTCCTGTTTGCGGGTATTTTCCTGAATATGGACATTGCCATGTTTCTGCGCACCAATAGTCGTTTCATGTACAAACTCATCCCGGCCTTCTGGCTTGTAGTCATGACACAGGAATACCCGGGTATGATCAGGTAATTGATATAAAGCCTGTACCGAATCAAACAGCTGTTCAGCACTGCCGTTTGGAAAGTCGCAACGTGCTGTACCGTAGTCTGGCATGAATAAGGTATCTCCTACGAAAACAGCATCACCGATGACATAACTCAGACAGGCAGGTGTATGCCCTGGCGTCGGAATATTATAGGCTTCAAGTTCGCCAATTTTGAATTTTTCACCATCTTCAAACAGATAATCAAAAGGATGATGAACCTTAAAATATTCAGGCTCAAAATTATAAATTTTGCTAAAAGTCTCCTGCACTACAGAGATTTTTTTGCTCATGGCAATTTTGCCACCTGCACTATTTTGAATATATGGCGCAGCTGTCATATGGTCAGCATGCACATGTGTTTCAAGAATCCATTCAACCGTTAAGCCCTGCTGTTTAATATAATGCAAAATTTCATCAGCCTGCTGGTAATGCATGGAAGCTGAAGCTGCATCATAATTCATTACACTGTCAATGACAGCACAGTGCTTTGTGACAGGATCAGTAACTACATAACTGAAAGTATTGGTATCATTATCAAAAAATGCCTTAACCAGAGGTTTTATTGTCATGATATTCGCTCTCCTATTCAAACCATTTGCGATGAACAAATACACCGGCCAGCATCGCTAAAATAAAATAGAATGATTCATAATGACCAAGGCCGATCAGGGTCAGTCCTGGTGCAGGACAAATTCCAGCTATACCCCAGCCCATACCAAAAATCAGCGCACCCATGATGAGTTTAGAATCAATTTTTTGATTGGTGGGTAGTTCTATTGTTTCATGGAATACAGTTTTAGGCTCGGCAGAACGTAGCGCTTTCTGAAACGGAATAATGGCTACTAAAATGGCACCTATCATCACAAAAGCCAGACTTGGGTCCCATGTACCAGTGATATCCAGAAAATCCAGTACTTTTTCAGGATTAGCCATTCCTGAAATACTCAGCCCAAGCGCAAAAATACTACCAAATATAAAGGCCAAAATATTTTTCATGACTGTATTCTCAGAACGTGCCGAAGCAGATAAACCGTGATAAAACCTGCGAGCATGAAGCTTAATGTAGCAACCATTGAGCGTCTGGAAAGCCTGCTAATACCACAGATACCATGACCACTAGTACAGCCAGAACCTAGACGGGTACCAAAGCCCACTAATAACCCGGCGATAATCATCATCCAGGGCGAAGCATTCAATTCAATCTCTGGTACTACAAATAAGCTATATAGAAAAGGCGTTAATATAAGGCCGAGCAAAAACCAGAGAGCCGGTGTTTTCCATAAAGTAGCGGGATTAAGTACCTGTGCAATCAGCCCACTGATACCAGCGATCCGGCCATTGACCCACAGGTAGCCGATCACCGAACAGCCAAGTAATGCTCCACCAAGTAGGGCAAGCCAATAGTCCTGAATCATAGGTCCACCAAATAACAATATATATTTATATATAATATAAATATATATTTTAATCAATTATTAAATCTTAATAATTTCCTATATATTTGTTATATCTATTTTTTTAATAAAACTTGGAATAAATAGAAATTTATAATGAGCTTATTCGTTTTTTATGACTAGTTTGCTTGAAAATGAATAAAAAAACTGTTCATAGCGTCTTGTTTTTAAGACAGGCATAATACAATTAAATATTTAGCCTCCCCTATGAATAGAAGTGCACGTTAGAAAAATTTTACTCTCCTGTTTTGTGAGCATAGTCAGTACTAGCGCTTTGGCAAATGCTAGTTTTCTGCCTGCCGCACAGGCCTTCCAGCTCAAGGCTGAATCAGTTTCACAAAAAGAAGCCCTGCTACAATGGAATATTGCACCACATTATTATTTGTATCATAACCAGTTCAAGGTTATGGTTGGCCAGCAGCCATTAAACATTGAACTGCCTAAAGGTACAAAGAAAAATGATCCAACCTTTGGAATTACAGAGGTTCATTATCATCAGGTTGCAGCTAAAATTCAGGTGAAACCAAAGACCAGTTATCAGATCAGCTGGCAGGGCTGCTCGGCAGACGGGCTGTGTTATCCTGTACAACGTACTACCTTGACCACTGATCAGGATGGTCTTTTTCCGCAGTTACAGTCTCAAAAAAACGGCTTGCTCCAGCTTGATAATACTCAGGCTTCGTTTACAAGTAGCGAATCGGCACAACAAAATCCGACGCTTGTTAGCCGTAAGGATATTGATTCATTTTCTGATGCAGGGCAGTCCTCAATTTATAAAGCCCAACAGCTGGAAGTTATAAATACCGATACAGATCAATCTATTAGTTCTAAAAATACTTCAGATAGCTCTTTTTTATGGTCAAATCAATGGAATAATGATCAGGTATTTTTAAATCTTTTCTCGCAGGATTCCTGGCTACTTAATCTGTTGATCTTTTTTATTTTTGGAATACTTCTGGCTTTCCTGCCCTGTTCTTTACCTTTAATTCCAATTCTGTCAGGCATTATCGTGCAGCGTAAAAAAGGTTACCGGGCTATTCCTATCGCTACAGCATTCGTTGTCAGTATGGCATTGGTTTATGCATTAATGGGCATGCTGGTGGCTGGGGTTGGTTACAGTTTTCAGCGCTGGTTTCAAAGTCCACCGGTGATTATTGGCTTTGCACTGCTATTTGTAGTATTTGCACTCAATCTGCTTGGCCTGTTTCAGCTGTCGCTACCCCAAGGTATTTTACAGCGTTTGGACCGTATCCAGAACCGGCAGACTGGCGGAACCATTTACGGCGCTGCTGTGATGGGGGTCCTTTCAGCCCTGATTGTTGGCCCATGCATGAGTGCGCCTTTAGCTGGTTCACTCTTATTTGTTTCACAGACACAAAGTCCATTATTGGGCGGTCTGTACCTGTTTATGCTCGGCCTGGGTATCGGTCTGCCATTATTTATTGCTGCAGTATTTGGTGCCCGCTTCCTGCCTAGACCCGGACTGTGGATGGAGCGTCTCAAATTCAGCTTTGGCTTTATTATGCTGATGATGGCAGTATATTTTATCCGGCCTCTACTCTCTCTGACATTATATTATTCTCTGTTCGCAGGTTTACTGTTGGCCCTCGCACTTTATCTGGGCTGGATCACCCGAAAGCAGAACAAGGGGCAAGCCAAGATTTTGACCTGCTTGTTGGCAGCGTTATTGATTGGCGTAAGTGGATGGAATATAAAAAATGCTCTGTCATCTTTAAATGCCGAACAACATGCCTCTGAACTTCATGCATGGCAGATAGTACGAAATGCTGAAGAATTAAATCAAGTACTGGCCAAAGCTCGTCAAATTCAGCGTCCTATCGTGATTGATGTGTATGCGGACTGGTGTGTTGCTTGCCAGCCTATCGAGCGCGATATTACGCCACGTGCAGATGTACAAGGAGCATTAAAATCATGGCAAAGAATCAAACTTGACCTGTCTCATTATCAGCCTTCTCAGGATGAGATTCTATCTGAACGGGAAATTCTGGGGCCTCCAACGGTTCTGTTTTTACAGCCTGATGGGCAGGAAAAACGTGAGCTCCGTCTAACCGGTGCATTTAATGCCGAGCAACTCATTCGTCAGCTCAGGCATACAGAGAATTAATTTGAATCTTAAAACGGTAAAGTTATTTGCTTATTTATATACTAATTTACAAATAGTTTTTGACTGTTAAATACCCAAACCTGATCAATCTATAGATCCTGTTTGGGTTTTTCTCACAATGGTTTTAGCATTTATCTACCGGTTAAAAGTTAACCCGGGAAGATGCCGCGACCTTTACGTGCAATCAGAATTCGTTCACATGCCAGAATATAGGCAGCGGTACGCAGAGTACATTTCTTGGCCTCAGCAGTATTCCAGACATCATGAATTGCTTGAATAAGCAGTTTATCCAAACGCTGATTAATTTCTTCTTCAGTCCAGAAGTAGCTTGAAATATCCTGTACCCATTCAAAATAACTGACAGTTACCCCTCCGGCATTACAGATAACATCTGGCACCACCGTAATGCCCCGTTGCAGCAACACGTCATCAGCTTCAGGATAGGTCGGACCGTTTGCGCCTTCCAAAACCAGCCTGGCTTTTAATTTTTCAGCACGTTCAACAGTAATTTGTCCCTCAAGCGCTGCCGGTATCAGGATATCCATTTCAGCCTCCCAAAACTCGTCATTAGTTATAGGCGTAGCACCTGGAAAACCGAGTACACCTGGATGCTCTTCCATATAAATTCGTAAAGCGTCCAGATCAATACCATTATTATTCAGGATCGTACCGGTATGGTCCTGAATACATACCACCTTGGCATTTGCCTGTGCGAACAGATTTGCTGCTTCACTGCCCACATTACCAAACCCCTGTACGGCGACTTTAGCACCATCAATCGCCAGATTATTTTTTTTAGCAGCCTCACGTCCGGTAATATACACGCCACGGCCAGTGGCCTTGACACGTCCCAGCGACCCCCCTAAATGGACCGGTTTGCCCGTAACTACACCTGTCACTGTATAGCCCTTATTTGATGAATAAGTATCCATGATCCAGCCCATGACATTCTGGTTAGTGCCCACATCAGGAGCCGGAATATCTTTTTGTGGGCCAATAATATGGCCAATTTCACTGGTATAACGACGCGTTAACCGTTCCAGTTCACGGGTTGATAAAGCGCGCGGATCAACTCGAATCCCGCCTTTGGCACCACCAAAAGGCAGATTGACTACAGCTGTTTTAATGGTCATCCAGGCAGCCAGCGCGGTAACTTCATTCAGATCCACATCTGGATGATAGCGAATACCTCCTTTTCCCGGACCGCGGGACAGATTATGTTGTACCCGGTAGCCTTCAAAATGCCGAATGGTTCCGTCATCCATTACAATGGGCACATCGACAATAAGAGCACGTTTGGGACGTTTTAAAGTATCAATATAATCAGCAAGATGTTGCAGATATGGAGCCACCCGATCAATCTGGGCCAGATAGGTATTCCAGGCGCCTGCCTCTTCATTAATATAAGAAAGATTAGACATAACTGTTTCCTTCAGGAAATTCTAATGTGCATGGGAGAAGTTCTTATAGTGGTGGACTTCTATATAGAAGTGAAGAACCTTTAACATATATCAACATAGCCCGAGAGATGAAAAAATTTTCCACCACTCAGGCTATGTGATATTTTTGAATTTTAGTTACTTATATCAACACATAAATATTTCATTTCCAGGTATTCATCAATCCCATGCTGCGAGCCTTCGCGCCCCAGCCCTGACTGTTTTATACCACCAAAAGGAGCGACTTCTGTTGAAATCAGGCCAGTATTGATGCCTACCATGCCGTATTCCAGCGCTTCCCCCACACGCCACTGCCGGGCTGTACTTTGTGTAAACAGGTAAGCAGCCAACCCGAATTCTGTGTCGTTTGCCATCTGGATTACCTCTTCTTCAGTACTGAAACTGAATAATGGAGCCAGTGGACCAAAAGTTTCTTCACGAGAAATTTTCATTTCCTGAGTGACACCAGTTAAAACGGTTGGCTCAAAAAATGTGCTGGTTTGATTTAGCCGTTTGCCGCCTGTACGGATGCTTGCACCTTTGCTAACGGCATCTTCAATATGCGACTGGACCTTCTCAATTGCAGCTTCGTCAATCAGTGGGCCTTGTGTTATTTCAGACTGTCGGCCATCACCTACTTTTAACCTGGCAACTTCAGCAATCACACGTTCACTGACTGCATCATAAATACCTTCCTGTATATAAATACGGTTTGCACATACACAGGTCTGGCCACTGTTACGGAATTTGCTAGCCATTATTCCCTTTACAGCCTGGTCCAGATTGGCATCATCAAATACAATAACCGGCGCATTCCCCCCAAGTTCGAGTGACAGCTTTTTAATTGTTGGCGCACACTGTTTCATGAGAATGCGGCCGACCTCGGTTGAACCGGTAAAGCTCAGCTTGCGGACAACGTCGCTTTCGCATAAAGTCTGGCCAACGTCAATTGATTCGCCGCTCAGTGTAATCATGACATCTTTTGGAATACCTGCCTGTAATGCCAGAACCTCCAGTGCATAAGCACTAAGTGGCGTCTGTTCTGCTGGCTTAATCAGCATTGAACAACCCGCAGCAAGTGCTGGTCCTACCTTGCGGGTAATCATGGCAGCCGGAAAGTTCCAGGGTGTAATTGCCGCTGTTACTCCGATTGGCTGTTTAATTACCAGTAACCGTTGCTGTGCCTGAGATGATGTCAAAACCTCTCCATCTACACGACGAGCCTGCTCAGCAAACCAGCGGATGAAAGATGCAGCATAACTAATCTCGCCCCGTGCTTCTGACAGCGGTTTACCCTGTTCGGCAGTCAGGATCTGTGCCAGATCCTCCTGATGCTTGAGCATCAGGCGGTACCAGTTCCACAGTAGATCAGCTTTTTGCAGGGCAGTCTGCTGTTTCCAGACAGCCTGTGCCTGTTCAGCACGTTGAATAGCATTTTCTATAGCCGCACGGTCATAAGTTCTGACCCAAGCCAGCTGTTCTCCTGTAGCAGCATCCTGTACACAGATATAATGATCAGCTGAAGGCTGGGTAAAAGTGATGTCGGGATGGTCCAGTAAATACTGTAAATTTTGCTGGATCATGCAGAGCGCTCCAGATTTTGCTGGGTGACTGCTGTGAAACCGGCTTTCAGAATATCCAGAGCTTTCTGGAACTGTTCAGCCGGAATAGTGAGTGGATATAGAAAACGGATAACATTCGCTGATTTACCACAAGTCAGCAGCAAAAGACCTTGGCTCATGGCATATTCCTGAATCGCTTTTGCCTGCTCAGCATATTCAAGCTCTACCGCGACCATAGAACCCAGACCACGTATATCCTGAATCATGGAGCTGGTAACTTTAAGCTGTTCCAGGGTTTTGATGAGCTGTGAACCCAGTACATGTGCACGCTCGCAAAGCTGTTCTTCTTCGATCACATCAATTACTGCATGTGCAGCCGCTACAGCCAGCGGATTACCGGCATAAGTACCGCCCAGTCCTCCCGGGTTCGGTGCATCCATTATTTCGGCACGACCCACTACGCCAGAAATCGGGAAGCCACCGCCGAGGCTTTTAGCCATAGTAATCATATCGGCCTTGATACTGTAATGTTGCATAGCAAACAGTTGTCCGGTACGGGCAAAACCGGTCTGCACTTCATCGGCTATCAGTAAAATACCGTGCTGGTCGCAGAGCTCACGCAAACGCACCAGAAATTCCTGAGGTGCGACATTGAAACCACCTTCCCCCTGCACCGGTTCAAGTACAATAGCGGCAACATCTTGAGGTACCATGTCAGTACTGAAAATATTTTCAATGCTTTCCATTGCATCGTCCACACTGATTCCCTGTGACTGCGATGGATAGCGGCCATGGAATACACCTGCCGGCATGACACCAAAATCACGTTTATAAGGTGCTGTTTTACCCGTCATTGCCATAGTCATAAAAGTACGGCCATGAAAACCGCCACTAAATGTGATAATGCCATAACGACCAGTGGCAGCCCGGGCAATTTTGACCGCATTTTCTACAGCTTCTGCACCTGTGGTAAAGAAAGCTGTTTTTGCCGGCCCTTCAATAGGCGCACGCTGGTTAATACGCTCAGCTAAAGATACATAGCTTTCATAAGGTGCAACCTGGTATGCCGTATGAGTAAATTTGCCGAGCTGTTCAGTTACTGCTGCAATCACTTTCGGATGGCGATGACCAGTGTTCAGTACAGCAATTCCGCCTGCAAAGTCAGTATATTCACGTCCGTCCATGTCCCACAGAGTGGCGTTCTCTGCACGTTCTACATACCATGAGCACATAATGCCTACACCGCGTGGAGTGGCCTGCTGCTTGCGGCTGTTAATATCAGTATGTTTAGAATCCATTTTTTGTACCTCATTTTTATTTAAGCACCGTCAGTTCCTGCTCTAGGCTTGTCTGACGACTGATGACTGCTTTAATCTCACCCTTTTACTCAATTCTGACGAGAGCCATTTCTTGTTCTTCTTTAGGAGCCAATCTGTTTTGCTATAAAAAATAGAGAATCTTAATAGGTTAGATAAAAAATTTATTTTCCCTTCAAGGTTATGTTAGGTTTTTAAAAATTAAGTTAATCTTTTTAGTTACTTACTAATTACTAAAATAATTAGATAAATTTTTTTGCTTACTCCTGCTTTTATTTCTTTTTAAAAAAATAATTTGACAGTTTAAATAAAACATAATACATATAGTTTTATATGTAATATTTTATAACCAAGGAAGAGTAAAAAATGACGACTGTAAAACTAAAACATTTTATTAATAGTGAATATTCTGAACCGCAAGACAATAATTATTTTGATCTGATCAGTCCGGTAACTGGAGAACTATATGCACAGTCGCCTAATGCAACTGAAGCAGAAGTAGATGCCGCTTATGCTGCTGCTAAAGAAGCATTTAAAACTTGGGGACGGACTACGCCCTCTGCACGCCAGAAAGCTTTACTAAGCCTGGCCGATGCTATTGAAACCAATGCAGACCGCCTAATTGAAGCACAGAGCCGTAATACTGGACAGCTTAAGCATCTGATCGCTTCTGAAGAAGTAGCAATATGTGCGGACCAGATCCGCTTTTTTGCAGGCGCAGCACGTTTACTGGAAGGGACAGCAACATCTGAATATCTGGAAGGCTTAACGTCCAGTATCCGCCGTGAGCCAGTGGGTGTAGTCGGTCAGGTAACACCCTGGAACTATCCACTCATGATGGCTGTCTGGAAAATTGCACCTGCACTGGCTGCAGGCAATACCGTTGTGCTTAAACCTAGCGATACCACACCGGAAAGCACTTTACTGCTGGCAGAAATTGCAGCACCATTCTTTCCAAAAGGCGCTTTTAACGTGGTGTTAGGCAAGGCAGATGTAGGCTCCAAGGTGGTTTCACATAAAGTTCCAGCCTTAGTATCGATTACCGGTTCAGTGCGTGCCGGTTTACAGGTGGCAGCCTCTGCTGCGGCCAATCTTGCCAAGGCTCACCTGGAACTTGGAGGTAAAGCTCCGGTTCTGGTTTTTGAAGATGCCGACCTCGAAAAAGCGGCTGAGATGATAGCCATGACCGGCTTTTTTAATGCCGGGCAAGACTGTACCGCCGCAACCCGAGTAATTGTATCTGAAGCAGTACATGACGAATTTGTGCAGAAACTGGTGGCTGCTGCAAAGAACACTCGGTTCGGTGAACCAGATGATGAAAATGCCTTATATGGCCCACTCAATAATGCCAACCAGCTTAAACATGTGACAGGCTTTATTGAACGTCTGCCCTCACATGCCAAAATTGAAACTGGTGGTCGTCATGCTGACCGTCCAGGCTATTATTTTGAACCTACAGTTATTACTGGTCTGCAACAGCAGGATGAAGTAATTCAAAATGAAATTTTTGGTCCAGTGATTACCGTACAAAAATTTAGTGATGAAACGGATGCCATTTATAAAGCCAATGACGTTGAATATGGCTTGGCTTCAAGTGTATGGACCAGAGATCACGGGCGTGCTACACGTCTCAGCCGCGAACTTGATTTTGGTACAGTATGGATCAACACGCATATTCCGCTGACTGCTGAAATGCCACACGGCGGCTTCAAAAAATCAGGTTATGGTAAAGACCTGTCAGGTTACGGTTTTGAAGAATATACCCGTATCAAGCACGTAATGAGTTCAAATGACTAGTCAGGCTGGAGCCAAACATGAATCAACAGGAAATTAAAGCACTGGTCGGAACTGCGCATCATGAACTGTTCAGCCTGCATGACACCAGTGCGCTTGAACGTTACTTCTCGGCAGACTTTATTGAACACTCGCCTCTGGTCGCAGATGGGCTTTCTGGTTTGCGTCAACTGGTACAAGACTGTCCAAATCTTAAACATGAAGCTGTTCGCATCTTGGCCGATGGCGATCTGGTCGCTATTCATGGATGCTTTGAAGGGCTAGATGAACAGCCACTGGTCGGTTTTGATATTTACCGGGTTAAAGATGGCAAAATTGTAGAACATTGGGACGGATTAGTCCCTGAAGCAGCAGCGAATCTTAGTGGCCGTACCCAGCTTGACGGGCCCACTGAGGTAGCAAAGACTGGTCAGGAAGAACATAACCAGTCACTGGTAAAAGAATTTTTTACCCGTACGCTGATCGAAGGTGATTATGAAGGGTTCAGAGATTATGCTAACGGCGAATTATTTCAGCAGCATAGTCCTGATATTGGCGACGGTACTGTGGCAGTGATCGATTTCCTCAACAAAATCCGTAACGAAGGTCAAGGTTTGCTATACTCGAAAATTCATCGCACCATTGCCGATGGTCAGTTTGTCTTGACCCACTCTGAAGGAAGTATTGCAGGTACACGTCATGCCTATTTTGAATTATGGCGTGTAGAAGACGGTAAAATCGTTGAACTCTGGGATGCAATTGCTCCAGTTCCCCAAGATGACCAGGCTGTACATCGCTATGGCGTATTTTAAAGATTAGCCGCTTCCTGAGCCGGGTATTTTATGCCTGGCTTTAAAGAGAGTTAGCCATGACAGCACACACCATTATATTTGCGCCTATCGAGCAGGCCACGCGCTCGGAACAGGTGGTAGGACGGCTAGAAAATGCAATCATTTCCGGTCTGCTCAAAAGTAATGAACAGCTTCCAAATGAGGCCGATTTGGCCCGCCTTATGGGAGTATCACCTATTACGGTTCGTGAAGCATTAAACACCTTGAGAGTAAAAGGCCTGATTGATACGCGACGTGGACGTAACGGTGGAAGTTTTATCTGTGAAATTTCTCCTGATCTGTTGCTAGAGCAGCATCCCTTGCGGCAGGCTAGCAGTGATTATCTGGCAGATCTGGGCGAATATCATAGCGCCATTCTTGGCCATAGTGTATATCTGGCTGCCCAGCGCACGACAACACAAGATCTTTCAAAAATGAAGGAACTGATCCATTTGTTTGCACAGGCTATACAACCGGATACCCGCGCACAAACCGATATGCGCTGTCTGTTAACTCTAACTTCGTTTGCACAGTCCTCAAGACTAGCCAATCAGGAGCTTTCTATTCAGGCAGAGTGGGCCCCTCTGGTTGCGATACTTTATCAGGATACAGACTTTCATGCAGATGTAGTTGAGCAGTATCAGCAATTATTGCCATTGCTAGATCAGGCAGATGAAGCTCAGGCAGCACTGCACACCAAAAAAATTATCTCAATGCTGACTGACCAGATGCTTGAGTACAAACTGTCCATCGCATAACAAGAATAGATATACCGGAACGTTGCATGTTCCTATCCAGACGGTGAAATAACAGGGACAAGGATATAAAGGAATGAAAACAGAATTATATATAGAACAGCTCCAGATGTTACTCGAGCAGGTTATAAGTGAGACCACTTCAACTGCACAGCAATTGGCCCAGCAGACCAGCCATATTTTATCTCGACGTATAATAGATCCGGGTCGCGGTATTAAACTGTCGACTGAGGAGCGTCAAGCTTTACAATATGAAATTAAGGCTGCATTAGGAAAATCGACTTATACACATGGGATTGGTTTTGCAGGATATACTCCCGAAAACCAGGAAGAAAAAGATTACTGGACACTGGAATGGTGGTTTAAAAAAGGTGATGAACTGCAACAGGCTAAACTTGAAAACTACCAGAATGCCCAGCGTTTTCTCGATTTCCGCTCCTTTGACTGGTTTCAACAGCCAGCATGCAGCAAGCAGCCCTATATTCAAGGGCCTTATGTCGACTATATCTGTAATGGTGCCTACACGATTACCACAGCCTATCCCGTAATGGTACAAAGCCAGTTTGTAGGGGTAATTGCTATTGACTTACTGGTCTCTTCACTTGAAAAAGTTTTTCTGCCTGGCCTCCGCAAAATCAAGCAGGCTGCTGTAATTATTAATGATACAGCCCGTGTAATTACCTCCAACACAAAAGGTTTTCGCACGGGTACTCTGGTGAGACATACGCCTATGACTAGTACAATTGTGCGGTCATCCCAGCCCTTGCAGCTACTGGTTTTATAGCTTTAAACCGGTTATGGGTAAAGGCTTTAAATTAAGCCTCTGATTAGAAGCCAAGCCACCTTATAAATTACAAGAACCTGAGCTTAAAAGTTTGGGCACATATTCTTTATGCTTATTTTATTTATATCAGCAACATATCAGTGACTGGCTTAAAAATTGCAGGGTAGCAAACAGAAATATAAGGGCTTTTATAATATGGAAAAAACTACTGTAAATTTAAAAAAACTGACCCTCTGGCAAGTCATTATTATTGGTATTGCCTACATGACCCCGATGACAGTATTTGATACCTTTGGCATTGTTTCGGGTGTTACCGATGGACACGTACCTTTAGCTTATATACTGGCATTAATTGCAATGGTGCTAACTGCATGGAGTTATGCGCGTTTTAGTCGTGAATCTGAAAAAGCAGGTTCAGCATATACCTATACTGCTGAAAGCTGTGGTCCACAATACGGCTTTTTTGTTGGCTGGTGCGCGCTGCTGGATTATCTCCTGCTTCCGCTCATTAATGTATTACTCGCTTCCATTTACCTCACTGCCCTGATTCCAGATGTTCCTTATTGGGCTTGGGTCATGATTTCTGCAAGTGTTGTCACTCTGGTGAATTGTTTTCGTATCAACATATTAGCCAACTTAAGTCTGGCTTTTGTTTTTGCGCCTATTATTCTCATGGTTATATTTGTTTATCTGGTAATTCAGGGTATAGGCTCTTCTCAAGGTTATGAGCATGTTCTGACTCTTACGCCCTTATGGAATGGAGATCATGAGCTTTTACCACTTATCGCTGGCGCATCAATTTTGTGTTTTTCATTCTTAGGGTTTGATGCAGTCACGACATTATCTGCTGAAACCAAAGACCCTAAGCGGAATATCCCGCGTGCGGTACTGATGACCACCCTTATTGGCGGTTTGATCTTTATTAGTGCATCTTGGTTTATCCAGCTTTATTTTCCCAGTAATGTCCGTTTCAATAATCCGAGTGAAGCCCTGCCAGAAATCGTGCTTTATGTAGGTGGAGCCTTTTTTCAGTCGGTTTTCCTGTGTGGGCAGATTATGAATACCTTTGCTTCCGGCCTTGCTACCCATGCCAGTGCCTCGCGGCTTTTGCATATTATGGGCAGAGATGGTATTTTTCCGCGTAAATTCTTTGGTGCAGTTCACTTTAAACTCGGTACGCCACTTTTTTCGGTATTATTTGTCGGCCTCATTTCAATGAGTGCAGCTTTTCTGGATCTCGCCCAGGTGGTTAGCCTGATCAGTTTCGGTGCTCTGGTTGCCTTTACTGCGGTGAATTTCTCAGTATTTATGCAATTTTATATTAAAAAGCAGCAACGCACAGGACTCAAGAATAAGTTCCTCAACCTGGTTTTACCATTTATTTCGGTCTGTGCCATCTTGTGCCTCTGGTTCAATCTGGATCATTCTTCCTTGATATTTGGTTGTATCTGGTTATTGGTCGGTATCTCCGTTTTCTTTTACAAAAAATTTAAAAAGCAGAATATTGCTATCAGCAATGTTTATTAATTCATTGAGGTCAGAAGCCATGTTAAATATATCTAAACCTATAATATTAAATGATGTTGTTTTTAAGCAGTCAACCACTCAACAGGCAGGTAAAGAATGGAACTGGGTTAATCCCCGTCATCTACAGGCTGACCACCCGGCAAATTACTATGAAAGCTCTCTGGCAGACTGGCATGAATTTAATGCCCTGCAAACTGATTGTGAATGTGATGTGGTTGTCATTGGTTCAGGCCTGCTAGGTGCCTCTACTGCATTACATCTGGCTGAACAGGGGGTCGAAACTGTTGTACTTGAGAAAAACCGTGTGGGTAGTGCCGCTTCGGGGCGTAATGGTGGCCAGTTGACACCTGGTCTGGCCCGTTGGGAAGCGGGTGAAATGTCAGAACATTTTGGCTATGAAGATGCAAAAAAACTCTGGCATTTTACTTCTACAGAGGCTATGCAGTTAATTGATGAAATCTCTGAAAAATACGGTCTGGATTTTCAGCGAAAACGAGGACACATTACAGCTGCGGTTCATCAAGGTCATCTGGTTGGTCTTACCCAAGGCGCAGATGCCCGTAAATATCTCGGTGAAGCCCATACACGCATTGTGGGTAAACACGAGTTAGGTGAATATATTAAATCAGACTATTATACCGGCGGGCTGATTGATGAGTTAGGGGGCCAGATTCATCCACTTGCTCTAAACCGTGGCCTGATTTATGCCTTCTGCAAAAATGGGGGTATCGTGTATGAACAGACTGAAGTAATTATAATTGAAGAAGCCGAAGACGGCGTGTATGTCAGAACAGCAACCGGTACAGTCAAGGCACGTAAAAGTGTAGTGATGGCTGTACATCATGCATCATTTAAGTTGCTTCCACAGAAAAAACAGACGACGCTTCCCTTCTATACTTACGTTAGTACCACTGCTCCGCTTGAGCTTGATATTCATGAGCTTCTGCCTGAGGAACATCCGGTTTACGACACCCAATTTCAGATTGACTATTATCGCCCGGTCACACAGAACCGGTTGTTGTTTGGCGGACAAGGTACAGGTAGCTGCTGGTCACCAGAGAGGACCTTGAACTATTTAAAAAATCGTATTCATACAGTTTTCCCACAGCTCAAGCGGGTTGAAATTGATTTTGTCTGGAGTGGTACCACTGATTTGACAGTCAATGGTGCTGTAGACAGCCGTAAGTTCGGGAGCAAGTTTCCAATTTATGCCGTGCATGGCTGGAGCGGCCACGGTGTTGCCCAGACTGTGCGTATTGGTAAAGCAATTGCAGCAGATTTTATTGGTCAATCCAGTGATTTTAAAATGCTCACCCAGATTGATCATGCCAACATCCTGTTTGCGCGCACTCTGGCCCCTGTTGTGATTCCAATTGCAAAAAGTGCTTATGGTGTGGGAGCTTTAATGAATCCAGGTAAAATGGTGTCTTTTTAATATTTTATTTAAGAAATATAAATAGTTTTCTCCAGCTTGAAATCATTAAAAACCGGTAAAGCAAATCGCTCTACCGGTTTCATAAATGAGCAGTTAAGGTTTAGAAAAAATAAAAATTACCAGCCAGCTGGCAATAATTTGAATAATGCAGCAATAGCATAAACAGCACTGGCAAAATAGATAAGAATAATCAGAATTTTAATGCCCGGGTGAGTAATGGCAGAGCTGCATGTCCATGAAGGTTGAATATCTCCACGCGCACGCGCACCTTTTAAAATAAGCATGGGCATGATAGACAGGACTACACCGCTAAATGTTCCCGCGATATAAAGAGCATTAACGAAAGAGACCATACCGCTATAAGCCAGCAAAAATGGTGGAAGAGTTACAATGGCCATGACCAGAAGACGCTTTTTCATATCGGTATGAATTGCCAGTTTAAAACGATCACCGATATTTGTAACCAGACTGCCACCTAGCCCCCAGTACGAAGTCAGCATTGCAAACAAGGCAAACAGGTTAGCAGAGAAAAAGGCCCAATTGCCCAGTACCTTGCCCCAGCTTAAAGTTGCTACCTGGGTAATGTTATCCAGACCACTAAGAGCAATTACGGACATCGGTACCACAGCCAGCAGAATAAATGTAATTACCATACCGGTAATAATAGCTTTTGGCAGCTGCTCAGGCTTATCACTAAAACCACGCGCCATTTCCGGCACGATATATTGGGCAGAAAAACAGAACACCACGACATTAAATACTGGAATCATATAGATCCAGTTGCCCTGCATCAGATTGACAAACTGGGTTTTTTCATTGAGCAATGTCGCACCGAATAAAATCGCCAGCATAGCAACCATGCATATACAGATTACTTTTTCACTACGGCCAATCGCTTTTAATCCGAGCCATAATATTCCTGCCGCGGGAATAAAGAAAATAAGACTGCCGAGTGACCTTGGCAGGCCGGCCAGCGAATTCAGCAGCTCACCACTACCACTCATATAGGCGATTAATGCACCCATTGAGTTAACACAAACCGCTGCGAAAATAATCCATGAGCCTAAAGCACCTACATAACGCTCGGACAGGCCGCTTAGTTGCAGATGTGCCCGGGTTCTTAATGTTGACTCGGCAACATATAGCATGGTAATGGTGGTCAAAATACCAGCGACAATTAACCAGAATAGCAAAGGCATAAAACCTGCCTTACGCGCTGCATAGGCTATAGAGAGAATACCGGCACCAATATTGGTGCCGACAATCATTGCAACGCCTTCCAGAAAACTTAAAGATTTGACAGGCGCTTCTTTGCACTCTGCAACGGTAAAAGGTACTGCGCCTTGTATAGTCTCTTCTGACATGATGAATTCCTTATAAATTATAGTCCTTGATGACTTAGGTAGAGGTGGTCCCACATGTTTGAACAACTAAAAGCTTATTTATAAGTGATACTCTGCTCTAGTTAAGCTACCTTATTTTGTTGTGGTAGCTGGTCATAGTAAAACTCATCTGGAGTCATTTTGTCCAGACTCGAATGAGGTCGTTTCAAATTATAAAATTCAAAATATGCGTTTAATTGCTTCTTCGCATCCAAAACATTGCTGTAGGCTTTGAGATACACCTCTTCATATTTAACGCTCCGCCATAATCGTTCAACCATCACATTATCAACCCATCGACCTTTACCATCCATACTGATTTGAATGCCATTTGATTTCAATACATCAATAAATGCATCACTGGTAAACTGACTGCCTTGGTCTGTATTAAATATTTCAGGTCGACCATATTTTTCAATAGCTTCATTTAATGTTTCTATGCAAAATGTAACCTCCATACTAATCGATACTCTATGCGCAAGTACCTTGCGGCTATGCCAATCAATCACAGCACATAAATAAACAAAGCCTTTTGCCATAGGGATATACGTTATATCCGTAGACCACACTTGATTACTGCGCTGAATAGCCAATCCTTTGAGCAGATATGGATATTTGCGGTGAGCTTGATTAGCCTGGCTTAAATTTGGTTTGCAATATAACGCATTAATGCCCATTTTCTTCATTAAAGTACGTGTATGACGTCGTCCTATATGATGTCCTTGACGATTCAACAAATCACGCATCATCCGGCTACCTGCAAAAGGGTATTGCATATGTAACTCATCCATACACCGCATTAGCTTCAGATCTGATGCACTCACAGGTTTTGGGCGATAGTAATAACAACCACGGGAGACTTTCAGCAGCTGAGCTTGCTTAGATACTGAAATCTGAAGTGAGTCATCGATTAACTTTTGTGGTTGAAGCGGCCCAGTTTCTTCAACACACCTTCTAAAAAATCAATTTCTAATGCCTGCTCACCGATTTTTGCATGTAGTTTTTTTAGATCGATGGGTGGTTCTGTTGGAGCTTTTGATTGATCGAAAGCTTGCGAGGAAGCTGAAATCAGTTGATTTTTCCAGTCGATAATTTGGTTTTGATGAACATCAAATTCAGCACTCAATTCAGCAAGTGTTTTTTCTGCTTTAATCGCAGCAAGTGCTACCTTAGCTTTAAAATCATTTGAATGATTTCTTCTTGGTCTACGTGCCATAAAATACTCCATATATTGATGTTTATAACATCATTTGGGGAGCAAAATATCACTTATAAGTGTTGTTCAAATTTCCTGATCCACCTCTGGTTTCTAATTTCCTGTTATGCTTTTATAACGGGTTCAGATTCATCTTCTGATCAATCCTGCTTGTTTTAAGACCCTTGAATTTCAGTAAATTAAGCCTGAGTATATGTTCAGCTCCAGGGTTAAACCTGCTGGCCCATCCATAAGGTTTTATAATTTCATGCTTTATGGGACCAGAAACGAGAGCCATTTTTAATAAACCGGAGAGAGCCAATTGCTTAGCTTGTTAGGAGATCATCTGTTACAGCGCTTACAGAAACAGACCGAGGGAGCTCTATATCACCGGGTATTCTGCTGTTTACGTGATGCCATCACAGAAGGTATTTTACCGCCTAAAACACGGCTACCGGCTTCGCGTGATCTGGCTCATGAACTCAAGGTTTCACGTAATACTATCTTGAATGCCTATGAGCATTTACAGGCACAAGGTTATATTCAGGCACATACGGGACGTGGCAGCTGGGTCGCTGAAAACCTGCCGGAGAGCTATCTGACAGTACCGGGACATGAACATCTGGCAGAACAGCCCAACCAGCAACAGTTAAAGCATCTGTCTAAGCGTGGTACTGCATTTCTTGAAAGTGCAGCCGCATCCCCCTATCAGTGGGGTGCTTTTGTGCCAGGCGCACCAGACGTTACCGAATTTCCACACGCCGAGTTTGGTCGGATTCTGAACCGTTTAAGCCGCCAGCCGGAAATTTCAAGGCTCATCTATAGCAATGACGGGGGCTGTCTTGAACTTAAACAGGCATTAGCAGATTATTTGCGGGTTGCGCGCTCTGTACGCTGTGAGGCTGACCAGATTCTAATTACTGAAGGTATTCATCAGGCAGTAGATCTGGTTTCACGCTCTTTATGCGATGCCGGTGATCAGGTCTGGATTGAAGATCCGGGATACTGGGGTGCGCGTAATATTTTACGGATCAATGGACTGTGTATTAACCCGGTACCCGTTGATCATGAAGGTCTTATTCCTGATCATACGTCTTCTGTTCCTAAACTGATCTTTGTTACTCCCTCACATCAGTATCCGCTTGGTTCGCACTTGAGCGTATCCAGACGCCGGCAACTGTTAGACCTGGCCCGTTATCACGGCAGCTGGATAATTGAAGATGACTACGACAGTGAATTTCGCTTTTCCGGCCAGCCTTTTCCCTCCTTGCAGGGACTGGAAGAAAATACGCCCGTCATTTATATGGGAACATTCAGTAAAACGATTTACCCGGCTTTACGGATCGGTTATATGGTCATTCCTAAAAGTCTGGTCGAATCACTGAAAACGGTAGCTGCCGAGCTTTATCGGGGCGGGCATTTACTTACACAGCGGGCACTGGCTGAATTTATTCAAGAAGGTCATTATGCCGCTCATATCCGTCGGATGCGGATTTTGTATGGTAAACGCCGTGCATTTCTAATTGAACTGATTGAGCGCTATCTGGGCACAGAGTTTATTCATGAATTTAGTCATGCAGCAGGGTTACACCTGGTCCTCAAGCTGCCGGAGCATAGTGATGACGTTGCAATTGCCAGAATGGCCCTTTCGCGTGGTGTCAAAGTAAGACCTTTATCACGCTATTATTCGGATGCAACCCGCTCACAAGCCGGACTGCTACTGGGCTTCGCCTGTGTAAAAGAGAAAGACATGCTTGTAGCATTTAGCGTATTAAGACAATGTCTAAAAGAACATCAGATTGCACTTTGAGCCGGGTTAAAGCTACCCTTTTACTCACTATACAAATGCAATAAGAAGGGCACAGCCTAAACTGTGCCCTTCTTAAGAGTTTAACAAGATATTTTTATACTACGTGCTTTTGTACCAGAATACAGCCTACAGAATAGCCTGCACCAAACGAGCACAGAATTCCATATTCACCATCGTTTACTTCGTGTGCTGTGCGGTGCATGGCAATAATAACCCCGGCAGAAGAAGTATTGGCAAATTCATCCAGAATAATTGGAACAAGCCCTGGCTGGGCTGCTTCTTTGCCTACTACCAGCTTCAAGATTAATTCATTCATGCTGGCATTGGCCTGATGTAACCAGAAGCGTTTTACTTCATTAGGCTGAATACTGTTTTTCTCAAGTTGAGCAGTAATCATTTTTGCGACCAGCGGACATACTTCCTTAAATACTTTGCGGCCATCCTGACGGAAACGCTTGTCATCAATATCGGCATTTTCACTGGTATTCAAAAAACCAAAATTATTACGAATATTGTTGGAAAATTGAGTAAACAGCTGTGTGTCCAGAATTTCAAAGCCAGATTTGCTGTCTGTATTTTCAATAATAGAAGCAGTCGCTACATCACCAAAAATAAAGTGGCTGTCACGTGAACGGAAATCAGAATGCGCAGATGTAATTTCAACATTGACCAGCAATACACGACGCGCGCCTGTCTTAATGGCATCATGAGCCTGTTTCAGGCCAAAGGTCGCTGCCGAGCATGCCACGTTCATGTCATAGGCATACCCCTGAATTCCCAGAGCAGTCTGAATTTCAATAGCAACTGCCGGGTAAGCGCGCTGCATGTTTGAACATGCCAGAATCACGACATCAATATCTTCAGGTGTAACACCAGCATTTTCCATCGCCTGCTTGGCAGCAATTACGCCCCACTCTGCCTGTAACGACAGCTGGTCATCAGCACGTTCCTGCAAATGTGGACGCAAACGTTTCGGGTCAAGAATACCAGTTTTTTCAGACACATAACGACGTTTGACGCCTGATGCCTTTTCAACAAATTCAGCACTTGAACCACGGCGGGGCTCTAGTTCACCTGCAGCAATTTTTTCAGCATTTTCTAGGTTATACTGTTCCACATAAGCATTTAAACTTTCAACTAACTCTTCGTTGGTAATGACATTTTCAGGATGAAACAAGCCAGTACCAGTAATGCGGATGCCCATGTAAAACTCCTTTTAAAGAATGACGGTATTTTAACTGATTCCGAGCCGATCCCATAGTTTTTGCAGTCGAGTTGCAGAAACAGGTATTTTGGTCTTCATAGGCTGGGAGAACAGGGAAATACGTAATTCTTCAAGCA
Source organism: Acinetobacter sp. FL (assembly GCF_040744925.1). Classification (NCBI taxonomy): domain Bacteria; kingdom Pseudomonadati; phylum Pseudomonadota; class Gammaproteobacteria; order Moraxellales; family Moraxellaceae; genus Acinetobacter; species Acinetobacter sp. FL. The sequence continues at coordinate 1,959,607 of NZ_CP160437.1, forward strand.
TAAAGTAAAAGTCTATAGATTTCGGATTGTTACGGACACTGAATAACTTGTCCATCCACGGGTCAACCTGGGCAATAGCAGCTTCATCACGTTGCAGGTTATTAGGCAAACGCTCCAGACGCAGAACCAAGGCCTTCAAATAACGTGGAAATTCTGCCCATACCTCAGGCGGCTGGGTATAAACGAAATCGCCCAGCTGCATCAGGTCAAGCTGATCTTCAATATCATCAATACTACGCCCAAAAATTTCCGGATCAAGCACGAGCAGTTTACGGCGAATATCTTGCCACTGAATAAAAATATCGCTGAGTGCTGCCAAAGCCTGCTGGCCATAACTCAGGAAATTTCCCTTAACCTCTGCCAGTACATTCTGGAACTCTTCGGCATTCACCGGCAGTTCAGTTAATGCCATTTGCAAAGTCGCATATACCAGCATTTGCTCCAGTTTGGCCCGGTCACCTAATGGCGAATAAGCCAGAGCCAGAGGCTTACCCAACTGCTTTTTAAGCTGACGTATCAGGTCACCTAACTGCATGTGAATCAGACGAATTACTCCTTCACGATGCTGTTTAATGGCTTCGGCCTGATCATTAAAACTTTGTATAACAACACCTGATTCATCTTTAGCTTCTATCTCACTAAAGCTTTTTACCGGAACCAGAGCCTGATACTGTTTTATCACTACACCTGTTACTTTCTGAGTGGCTTCAAAAATAAAGCTTTCCGGAAAAGTTTTATATTCACCTTTCAGCTGTTTTACCGGTCGCTGGGTTTCCTGACGGCAACGTGCTTTTAGCTCTGCCAGATCACGTCCTTTTTCAATCACTCGGCCTTTTTCATCAGTTACCTTGATAAAAGGAATCAGGTACTGATCAATCCGTTCAACTGAAAAATCCTTCTCTGTAATCTGTTCACCCCGCAAGGCAAATGTCAGATAATTCAGAACATGACGCTGCAAATCCTTATCCTGTACCTCACGCAGCAACTTGCGTGCAGTATCCGGGATCGGCACCAGATTACGTCGTTTATCCTTTGGCAAAGATTTAAGCAAGGCCTCAACCAGTTCCTGACGCCAGCCTGGAATTCCCCAAGACCAGATCTCTTCATTGACCTGCGCTAATGCCTGTAATGGAATTTTTACTGTAGCCCCGTCTTCATCATGGCTTGGGTCAAAGCGGTAACTTGCAGCCAAACGTAACTGTCCATTTTGAAGATAATCCGGAAACTGCTGTGTAGTCGGACGGTCATTCAGCCAGAGTGACTCTTCATCGACATATAAGAAACGCGGTTCTTTGGCCTCAACTGTAGCCAGCCAGTCTTCAAAACTGCGTCGGCTGGCAATTTCAGAAGGAATTTTAGAAGCATAAAACTGATAGACAGTTTCTTCATCTACAACCAGATCACGTCGGCGCAGCTTGTCTTCTACCCGCTCTACTTCTTCAAGTTTAAGCAGGTTATGTTTTAGAAATGGCGGCATAATGCCCAAGTTACCGGTTGTGAGAGCATCTCGCAGGAAAATCTCATGAGCTGCTGCCTGATCAACTTTTTCAAAATTGGTCAGGCGTTTTGGCTCAATAATTAAACCAAATAGCGAAATCTGGTCATAGGCATTTACAATACCTGTCTTTTTCGACCAGTGCGGCTCAAAATAGTGATGCTTCAGCAAATCGCGGGCCGCTAGCAAAATCCATTCCGGTTCAATCTTAGCCAATGTCCGTAAATAGACCTGTGAAGTTTCTACCATTTCAAAAGCCATTACCCAAGATGCACCCGCCTTATGTAAAACAGAAGCAGGAAAAATTCGTGCCTTTTGCTGGCGCACCGCCATATAGACATTTTTTTCATCAGTCTTGTTGGCAATAAAGGAAAGTAATCCGGTTAGCAGGGCTCGGTGCAGGTTTTCATAACTGGCAGGTTTATCATTAAAACTCAGCTTTAAGCCTTCAGCCAGTTCAACAAGTTGTTTATGAGTCTGTTTCCATTCACGTAAACGTAGCCAGCTTAAAAAATGCTGACGTGCAAATGCGCGACGTTTATTTTCACTTAGCTGGTTATCCTTGTTGCCTTTTAAAGTTGACCAGAGCTTCAAATAAAATAGAAAATCTGAATCGGCTTCTTTAAATAAAGCATGTTTCTGATCCGCCTGAGTCTGTTTATCCGCAGGTCGCTCACGTGGGTCCTGTACAGCCAGTGCGCTCACAATAATCAGAGCTTCATTTAACGCACCGAAGTGTGCCCCACCCAGAATCATGCGGGCAAGTCTTGGATCAATTGGCATACGTGCCATCATCTGACCAATTTTAGTCAGCTCAGCTTTTTTCTCGTTTAATGCACCCAGTTCAATGAGCAGCTTACGTCCATCATTAACCAGGCGGTGGTCAGGCGGCTCAATAAAGTCAAAATTTTCAAGATTTCCTAAACCTAAACTCTGCATTTGCAGAATGACTGAAGCCAAGTTTGTCCGCTTGATCTCAGGTTCTGTAAATTCTGGCCGGCTTAAAAAGTCTTCTTCACTATACAGACGAATACAGACCCCAGGCGCAATACGGCCACAGCGCCCCTTACGCTGGTTTGCAGCAGCTTGCGATATCGCTTCAATTGGCAAACGCTGTACGCGCGAGCGATAACTATAGCGGGAAATACGGGCAAAACCGCTATCAATCACATAGCGAATATTAGGAACAGTCAGTGCCGTTTCTGCCACGTTAGTAGCAATAATAATGCGCCGGCCCTTTCCTCCCGGATTAAAAATTTTCTGCTGTTCACCTAAACCCAGGCGTGCGAACAGTGGCAAGATTTCTGTATGCCGTGGACCATGTTTTTCCAGAGTTTCCTGAAGTTCGCGAATCTCCTGCTCTGTACTTGAAAAGATCAGGATATCTGCATGTTCCGGATGACCTTTTTCTTCTGCATCCTTAAAGCACTCTTCTACAGCCTGAACTACTGCACGTGGCAAATTTTCTTCGAAGTCATCAAACTCATCATCATCACTTCCTGCAATGTTCAGGTCGGAAATCGGACGATAACGTACCTCAACCGGAAAACTCCGGCCTTCCACTTCATAGACTGGTGCGCCATTAAAGTAATGACTAAAACGGTTTACATCTAGTGTTGCCGAGGTAATAATGACTTTTAAATCAGGACGTTTTTTAATGAGCTGCTTCAGGTAGCCCATAATAAAGTCAATATTTAGTGAACGTTCATGCGCCTCATCAATAATAATCGTGTCATATTTAGTCAAGTAACGATCATGGGTCAGCTCAGCCAGCAGAATTCCGTCTGTCATCAACCGGACTATAGAATCCTGTGAGCCCTGTTCATTAAAACGGACTTTAAAGCCAATGGACTCCCCAAGCTTTTCACCCACTTCTTCAGCAATACGCTGTGACACGCTACGCGCTGCCAGACGTCTCGGCTGGGTATGACCAATCATTCCCGTCAGGCCGCGGCCTGCCAGCATTGCTATCTGGGGTAATTGTGTTGTTTTACCAGAGCCGGTTTCACCTGCCACAATAATGACCTGATGCGTTTGTATTGCTTCAATCAGTTTGTCTGCATATTGCGTGACTGGCAAATCCTGATTCAGTTTAATATTCGGGAGGCGTTCTACACGTGTCCGCACCTTGGCGTTAGATTTTTCAAAAAGTTCCTGATACTGCTTGGGATTCGCATCTTTACCTTTACCTAGCCGATTTAAACGATAAGAGTCCCGCGCCATGACCAGTTGATCTACATTTAAATGACTCAGCACCGAGCGCAATTCCTGATATAAAAATACGAACTGTCTATTTTACGCCGTAATGACATCCAGTGAAAGAATTCTCACTTTAATATATTTAGTGTTTTTTTCATTTTAACCCTTGAATTTTAAAGGGTCCGACGGCATGTTATATGCGTAGCAAAAATGCTTGTCCTGACTGGCTCTAGATTTCGCCTTAAAAAATGAACCGGACAAGACTTAGGTAAAATAGAAATGGCTTAATTTGTTTTACCGATTTAAGCAATGTAAAAATACTATTTTACCAATGATAAAAAATTATCTATTCTAGATCATGAAATTTAAATGCTAACACTCAATCATGGAGACAATGATGAGCTTAATTAATACTGAAGTTAAACCATTTAAAGCAACTGCTTATCAGAACGGCCAGTTCATCGAAATTACTGAAGCTGACCTGAAAGGTAAATGGTCTGTATTCTTCTTCTATCCAGCAGACTTTACTTTTGTTTGCCCAACTGAGCTTGGTGACCTTGCAGACAACTATGCTGAATTCAAACAGTTAGGTGTTGAAATCTACTCAGTTTCTACTGACACTCATTTCACTCACAAAGCTTGGCATGACTCTTCAGAAGAAATCAAGAAAATCGAATACCCAATGGTAGGCGATCCAACTTGGACTCTGGCTAAAAACTTTGAAGTATTAATCGAAGCTGATGGTCTTGCTGACCGTGGTACTTTCGTTATCGATCCAGAAGGTAAAATCCAGATCGTTGAAATCAATGCTGGCGGTATCGGCCGTGATGCATCTGAACTGCTTCGTAAAGTAAAAGCAGCTCAATACGTTCACGCTCACCCAGGTGAAGTATGCCCAGCTAAATGGAAAGAAGGCGATGCAACACTTGCTCCTTCAATCGACCTAGTAGGTAAAATCTAATCTTGATTAGATTAAGCTAATAAAAAACCGTCTCATTTGAGACGGTTTTTTTATTTGAATTTTATTCTATAGCCGAGCCAGCACAGCAATAACATATTTTATACTCACAGAAAGATTTATTTCGACTATGGTCAGCTTATAAACATTATAAATGAAAATATAACTAAAGCGTGGAGGAAACCTATGCCACAAGTTTTAGCTGTTATTTACTGGAAATATGACTCTACTTCACGTTATTTAAAAATTTTTTATAATAATGGTACAGGCGAGCTTTATCACCCCGTACCGGCATTTGTATATGACAATATGATGCGCGTTACTGACAAAACTGCTTTTGTTCACAAATATCTGGAGTTTAATTTGCACTTTGACCGGCTATCAATAGCGTGAGTTTCAGTACATTAAAGTTTTGAAAATAAAAGATTCAGGTTCGTGTTGCCATGAGTAGACCGGCTCCTAGATCCAGTGTCATTAACATCATGTCCTGCTCCTGCTGAAGTAAAGATATAAAATCTTTAACCTGATCTGCATGTGAAATTACGTTATCTACAATCAGGACCCCTTTTGGGGTCAAAACTTTCTTTAAATAAGGCCAGTAGATAATATAAGCATCCCGCTCTGCATCAAGTAGAATAAAATCGTACTGTTCTTGAGTGTGGCGAAGAAACTCAAGCGCATCTCCGACCCAAAACTGGACTACATCATTTAATCCCATTTTTTGTGCATGCCACTGTGCCTGCTGACTCCGTTCCTTCTCTATTTCCAGAGTAACTAATTTTGCCCCTGTTGCTCTGGCCGCCTCTGCCAGCCAGAGTGTAGAGTATCCGGTAGAAGTACCAATTTCCAGCAGTCTCTCAGGTTGCTGAATACGTACTAGCATAGACAAATAGTAAGCCGATTCTGGCTCAATATTTCGATAGCGCAGCAATCGGTCATCCTGGTCTGCATCATGAGCTTGGAAAGATTGATAGAGCTCAGCCATATAGACATTAAATTCGGAAGTCGCCATGGCAGTTTTTCCTGTTTTTATTATAAATTTTTTATGGTTTAAAATTTATACGATCTGGATAAGCTTAAATCGGGGAATAGTTTCACCTTCTACCTCCACCGTTTCCTTAAACATACTTAAAGGTCGAACCCACATTGAATAATCACCATATAGACATTGATAAATAACCAGTTCCTCTTGTGTTTCACTGTGTTTCGCTACAGAAAAAACCTGGTATAGCTGTCCCTTATAATGCTGATAAATACCACGGGTAATTTGCATGGTGTATTCCATCGAGAGAAGTTTAACAATCATGACTATGCCATAAAAAATTTTATTTGCTGCATGAAGAAAGTAAAATATTTTATTTACTGTCTCGCCGTCTGCAATTGAGAACCGGGCGAATTACACACCGCCTAAACAGCTAAGTCATGAAAAACAAGATCAGAACAGGCCCGAAAAACCGGCTCTGTTCTTTAATAACAATTCTTAAAACCGATTGTATTTATAAAAACATATTGTTTTACCTATTAATGGCTTTGCAGTATCATCAATTCATTCCTTAATATTGACTCCTTTGGAGAAGTTAGCAATGTTAGACCAAAATACTTCAGCACAACTTAAAACATTACTCGAACGTCTGGAAAGCCCGATTGAACTGGTTGCCTCTTTAGATGGCTCTGACAAGTCAGATAAAATCAAAGAGCTGGTCAATGAAATTGCCGCCCTGTCTGATCAGGTGACTGCACGCCTTGATGGCCAGCACAGCCGCCGCCCAAGCTTTGGTGTGGCCAAAGCCGGTGAGCAGCCCCGGGTATTCTTTGCCGGCCTGCCGATGGGGCATGAGTTCACCTCGCTGATTCTGGCCCTGTTGCAGGTTTCCGGATACGCTCCCAAAGTCTCTGACGAGGTACTGGCACAGATTAAAGCGCTCAACCTGACTGCTGACTTTGAAGTATTCGTGTCACTGAGCTGTCATAACTGTCCGGATGTGGTGCAGGCCCTCAACCTGATTGCCATCTATAACCCGGGCACCACTGCCACCATGATTGACGGGGCCTTCTTCCAGGAAGAAGTCGAACAGCGCAAGATCATGGCGGTTCCAATGCTGTTCCAGAACAGCCAGCACATTGGTCAGGGACGTATGACCCTGGAAGAGATTATTGCCAAGCTGGACAGCGGTGCGGCGGCCAAAGATGCAGAGAAACTCAATGCCAAGGCAGCCTTTGATGTTCTGGTGATTGGTGGCGGCCCAGCCGGGAATACTGCTGCCATCTATGCAGCGCGTAAAGGTATCCGTACCGGGATCGTGGCTGAACGCTTCGGTGGACAGGTGATGGACACCATGGATATTGAAAACTTTACCTCGGTCACCAAAACCCAGGGGCCAAAGTTTGCTGCGGCCATGGAAGAGCATGTGCGTGAGTATGAAGTCGACATCATGAACCTGCAGAAAGTTGCCAGCATTAAAGGCGCAGAAGAAACGGCCAGTGGTCTGGTTGAAGTGACTCTGGACAATGGTGCCCGACTGGAATCTAAAACAGTGATTCTCTCTACCGGTGCACGCTGGAGACAGATGAATGTACCGGGCGAGCAGGAATATGCGACCCGTGGTGTTGCCTACTGCCCGCACTGTGACGGTCCGCTGTTCAAGGGCAAACGGGTGGCAGTGATTGGTGGCGGTAACTCCGGGGTTGAGGCAGCGATTGATCTGGCCGGTATTGTTGAGCATGTGACCCTGCTTGAGTTTGCTGATACTTTACGTGCAGATCAGGTATTGCAGGACAAGCTGGCGAGCCTGCCGAACACGACAGTAATCAAGTCTGCGCTGACCACCGAGGTGGTGGGAGACGGCTCACAGGTGACTGCACTGCGTTATCAGGACCGGGTATCTGGAGAGGACAGGGAGATTGAACTGGCGGGTATCTTTGTACAGATTGGTCTGCTGCCGAACACTGACTTTCTGAAAGGGTCAGAAGTCGAGCTGAGTAACCGCGGTGAGATTGTGGTGAATGAGCGTAACGAGACCAATGTAAAAGGTGTATTTGCAGCGGGTGACTGTACAACGGTACCGTACAAGCAGATCATCATTGCTACAGGTGAAGGTGCAAAAGCGTCGCTCTCTGCTTTTGATTACATTATCCGCTCCGGTCAGTAATTTTTTAATGCGAAAAAGCATATTCCTTACAAGAATATGCTTTTTTTATATATATCTTACAAGTCCTCAACAATATGTAGTCTTTATTACAACTTTTCTTTATGCTTATATTTTCCTGAGTGTTTTTTAATCAACAAAAGGAAGGAAAATAAATGAAAAAGTTAATTGCTGCGTTAGGTTTAGCTTCTACAGTTCTCATTGTTGGCTGTAATAACAATAAAACTCCAGAAGCTGATGATCATGCTGCGACTGCTGGTACAACCACCGATTCGACTGCTACTGGCACAACTACAACAGACTCTACTATGGATATGAATAATACCGCAGGCGAGCGATTAGACAATACTACTGGCACAGTGGCTGATCCGGCTACAACAAGCACCGCTACAGATACAACTGGTGCAACTACAGGTACCACAACTGGTGGTACAACAGATACCATGACTAATACGGGAACTACTGGCACCACAGGTACAACTGGTGGTACCAGCGGAACTGGCAGTTCACAGTAATATTGTACTGAATATAAAAAAGCCCTTACATTGAGGGCTTTTTTATATCTAAGTTTTATCTAAAAAATCTAATAGATAACAACTCTTACAACTTTTCAACAAAGCTGAGTCGTAATACCACCCTTCTTTATGTTTAGATTTAAATAGTGAAGAAAAGTTGAAAAAATTAGAAGGATGTATACATGAAAAACTTAAATAAACTGGTAGTTGCTTTAGGCATGACTTCGGCTTTGTTCTTGGTTGGGTGTGATAAAGAAAAATCTTCGGATATGGCGAAAGATAATGCCATGGCTAAACCCATGGACCAGATGGAGGCCCCTTCAGATGGCGTAGGTGAAAGTTTAAAGGATGCAACTAAAGCTGGTTTCGATGAGACCAGTCAGGCTACCAAAGGTGCAACCATAGCGATGGAAAAAGGCGCTAATGCAACTGCAGTAGCTACTAAAGAAGTGAGTGAGGGTGCAGGACAGGCTGCAAATGAAGCCACTGGCGAATCACGGGTAATTGACCCTGCACAAGAGCGTGAAACACGCGATAGCTCTCAGCATAATAGTCAGACCCAGTAAATTTTTTGTGGTTAAAAAGCTCCCCTTCCGGGAGCCTTTTAATTAGCCTTTAAAACTTTTTCAAGATTAATTTTTGCCTGATTTTCCAGTTTATCCTGAAAATATTCAGTTTTAAATAACGGATGGGCTTGATAAAAATGAGCTAAAACTTTTTTGCGCTTTTCATGATATTTACCCTCTGACACCCAGGCATATTCTTGTTGAATCTGCTGCTCATACTCAGCAAAACGGGACGGTTTACTACCTAAAATCGCCAAGTCTATATCAAGCAAGGTTTTAAGGTCCAGATCGTCATCTTCAGACAGTTCATGAGTTTGTGTTGCCAGTATCCACGAGTAAATTTTAGAGATTTGATCAATAGTCATGTAAGGTGCCAGACTCTGTTTCATTAACTCGGCATTTTTTAATTCATTTTGATCAGATTTTGGCTCATAAACCACGTCATGAAACCAGATCGCCAGCTCAACAGCCAAGGGGTCATTCACGCACATTTTTAGAGGCTGGTATAAGTCCAGACATTCTTCTATATGTTGAAGTGTATGATAATAACGCTGAGGTTCCTGATAGGCAGTAATTAATTTCTGAAGCAGGCTGTCTGATAAATACAATGCATTAGTCTGTTGAAGTTCTTGCCAGTATTGCTTAAGTCTTTCTAGCTTAGGTTGCATAAATCAGTATTCCTATTTCTTAGCTCAACCGGACTTTTACCTTATTTTTTGATGAGAACTTATTCTATAAATAACCAATAGCCATAATTCGAATACTGGTTATTTTATACGTGAGAATATATTTAAACAGATTGCTCATCACGTTTAAAAATTAGTTCTTTAGCGCTTGAGTTTACTGTGTCCAGATAATAACCCTCACTATTAAAAGCTTTTAAATCTTCTGGCTGGGTTAACTGGTTTTCTATAATAAAGCGTGCCATCAGGCCACGTGCTTTTTTGGCATAAAAACTGATGATTTTGTATTTACCATTCTTCTGGTCAAGAAAGATCGGTTTAATGATAGCAGCTTGTATTTTGTTTTCTTGCACTACCTTGTAGTATTCATCTGATGCAAGGTTGATTAAATAGTTATGCTGATGTTCAGTCAGTTCCTGATTAATCTGCTGGGTAATAAGATCTCCCCAAAACTCATACAGGTTATGTCCACGGCTGTTTTGCAGTTTGGTACCCATTTCCAGACGGTAAGGCATCATTAAATCTAGTGGCCTTAACAAGCCATATAGACCCGATAGCATTCGCAAATGTTGCTGGGCAAAATTCAGATTGTTGTGTTTCAGACTATAGGCATCCAGACCGGTATATACATCGCCTTTAAAAGCAAAAATAGCCTGTCGGGCATTACCAAAATTAAATTCTGGTGTCCAATCCTGAAAACGCGCAGTATTCAATTGGGCTATTTTCTCACTAACACTCATCAAACTGGCGATTTCTGAAGCAGACAGTTTACGACAAAAGTCTATAAGTTCTTGTGAGTGCTCAAGCAGTCTTGGTAAAGTATGTTCATCGGTAGGTAATGCAGATTCATAATCTAAGGTCTTGGCAGGGGAAATTAGAGCTAACATAAACAACCTGGTCAAAAAATAATTAATCAAACTATAACAGTCGACTTATTTTAATGCCAATTTGTGTTTTTGCTGAAGTTAATCGCTAAAATACGCGATTCTCCTGCTATTTATCGTTTGTACTATGTCCGAGCAAATCTTTATTCAAGGTCCGGTGGGGCAAATTGAAGTTTTTGTTGATTATCCCCAAGGCGAAGTAAAAGGATATGCCCTCGTTTGCCACCCTCACCCTCTTCAGGGAGGCACACCTCAACATAAGGTTCCTGCACTTTTAGCCCAGATTTTATCTGAACGTGGCTGTGTGGTTTATCGTCCAAGTTTTCGTGGTTCAGGGCAAAGTACCGGAACACATGATGAAGGCTATGGCGAGACAGATGATACTTTAGCGGTACTACAACATATTCGTGCCCTACACTCCCATTTGCCATTTTATGCAGGTGGCTTCAGCTTTGGTGCTCACGTGATGGCAAAAGCTTATGATGCCTTGCCAGCAGTAGAGAAGCCTAAACAGTTGATTTTATGTGGTCTGCCTACCAATACTGTAGCCGGCTTGCGTCATTATAAAACGCCTGAAATTCAGGGAGATATCCTGTTTATTCATGGTGAAAAGGATGAAATCACCTTGTTATCGGATGCTATTAGCTGGGCTACGCCACAAAAGCATCTGATTACTATTCTGCCGGGAGCAAATCACTTTTTTACGGGCTATTTAAAACAGTTACGTATCGCGATTTCTCGTTTTTTAATCGTTGAATAAAAAATAAATACAGGCCCGGTATATATTAATTTCGGGCCTTTTTAGATGAGTCAAAAGTTTAGCTTTTCCATTCGAACTGGCTAAATGACTCATCATTTTTTAATGTGGTTTCAATAGCCTGCCCCAACTGTTTAATCACACTCTGCATTTCAATTTTTTCAAACCAGTCCTGTTCTTCGTCAGCATGTGCATTAATCCTGCAAACCAGATGTCCCTCTCCATCTTGGGCAGATTCACATGTCACAGAAATAGGTAGAGGATGACTCTCTACACTTACCGCAATTTTATCAGGCTCATTACGGCTAGCCTCGAAGCCATGCTGGACAAGACGTTTAGATAAAAGGTCAGTTACGTATTCTTGGGCAATACGGCATTCATCTTGTATATGATCAGTTTGTTGATGTTCAGCACAGTGGGCAGTAAATTGTAGGGTTCTCATTGGCGTTTTCCTGAAATGCTTTCTTGTTGTATGGATTTAGCATAAGCAATAAACGCACAACAGCCAAGCATTCACTTGACTGTTGTTAGACAAAAACAACATTTTTCTTAAACTTTATTCGTATTTATTCACTAACCTGTATGGCAAGCCCGGCTTTATTAGCGAGTTCAGTAAAGGTGGGGAAGCTGGTGGCTACCGTTTCAGTTCCCATAATATTAATTGTTCCTGAACTTCGCAGCCCTGCCATGCTAAAGCTCATAGCGATCCGATGATCATGATGTGATTCGATTTCACCGCCGGTAAAGACAGCCGACCAGTCTCCACTTTTTCCTTTACCTTCAATGATGATTCCATCTTCAGTCGGGGTGCAGTCGATGCCCATAGTTTTAAGGCCATCAGCCATTACCTGAATCCGGTCAGACTCTTTCACCCGCAGTTCGGCAGCACCAGTCAGTACTGTTTGCCCTTCTGCACAAGCTGCCGCAACAAATAGTGCCGGGAACTCATCAATTGCAAGTGGAACCTGGTCTTCAGGAATATGTATCCCCTTGAGCGTCCGGCTACCTTTGATATGAATATCAGCAATTGGCTCCCCCCCCGCAATGCGTTCATTCTCAATTGTCAGGTCAGCTCCCATCTGTTTCAGAATTTCGATAATTCCGGTACGGGTTGGATTTATACCGACTGCTTCCAGAAGTACATCCGAATTCTGAGTAATAGCAGCCCCCACCATGAAAAATGCTGCGGAAGAAATATCTGAAGGTACCTGAATCTCTGTACCGACCAGTTTGCCACCACCTATAAGTGAAATTTTATGACCTTCAGTTTTAACCTCATAGCCAAAAGCACGTAGCATACGCTCGGTATGGTCGCGGGTTGGCTCAGGTTCAGTAACTGAAGTTTCACCTTCAGCCCATAATCCCGCAAGCAGAATTCCTGACTTTACCTGAGCAGAAGGCATTGGCAAATCATAATGAATACCTTGCAATTTTTGCTGACCACTAATACTGACCGGCGGCGTACCTTTTTCACCTGTGGTTTGAATCTGGGCGCCCATCAGACGTAAGGGTTTGGCAATCCGTTCCATTGGACGTTTGGATAAAGAGGCATCACCAGTCATGACCGTATCAAATTTCTGTGCAGCCAGCATGCCAGACAGCAGACGCATGCTGGTTCCTGAATTCCCCATATAAAGTGCACTTGCCGGAGCCTTAAGTCCATGCATACCCACCCCATGAATGGTAACCTCACCATTTTTCGGGCCTTCAATACTTACGCCCATATCGCGAAAAGCCTGTAAGGTAGCTAGCGCATCTTCACCTTCCAGAAAGCCTGTGACATGAGTAGTACCTTCGGCAATTGCACCAAACATGATAGAGCGATGAGACACGGACTTGTCACCAGGTACGGTAAATTTACCCTGAAAAGTCTTGTTTCCCGGCAGAATGGTAAATTGTTGTGTCACCTTGTTTTTCTCCATCAACGGTTTTTGGGCTAACATGTGGTTAAAGTGCTGACGCGCAGCCTGAGCATGTCCCAGTAAGCCCATTAATGCCTGCGAGTCTTCATTTTCAATCATTTTTCGAATAATGCCGAGCTGCTGTTCAAAGCCATCTACTGCATTTAAAATTGCTTTTTTATTGGCAAAAAAAATGTCATGCCACATTTGAGGGTCACTGGCGGCCACACGCGAGAAATCACGAAAACCACCGGCTGCATAACGGAAGATGTCCAGGTTATCTTCACGGCTGGCCAGTTGCTCGACCAGATTAAATGCCATCAAATGCGGTAAATGACTGGTATGCGCCAGAACTTCATCATGTTTTTCAACATCCATGCAGATAACTTCTGCTTGTGCAGCTTCCCAGAGCTCAATCAGTTTATCAACCGCCCAGCTGGCACTACTTGGCAAAGGTGTCAGAATGACCTTGTGATTGGCAAACAGATCGACTTTACCAGCATGGACACCAGTATGCTCACTTCCTGCAATCGGATGGCCCGGTACAAAACCGGGCGGCAGCTGGGTGCCGTACACTACTTTGGCTGCCTCTACCACATTTCCTTTGGTACTACCGACATCTGTCAGGATAGTATGTGCGCAAATATGAGGTTTGATCTGCTCAAGTATTTTCTGGGTAGCACGTACTGGTAAAGCCAGAACAATCAGGTCTGCCCCTTGTACTGCTTCTACAGGATCACTATAGCCCTGCTCAATCAGGCCCAAAGCTTTGGCATCTTCCAGTGTTTTTTGAGAACGGGTCGCGGCCACCACGTGACGGGCCAGCTTTTGAGCCACAATTACCCGGGCCAGACTTGAACCAATTAGCCCAAGGCCAATAAATGCAACTTTTTCAAACAGGGGTTGGGACATAACTTCAGTTTTGCCTCAAGGGCTTTTGCCTTGTTTCAAGCGTTTAATATTTCAAGTATCGGGAAGAGTTTCAAATTTTTTCGGATAAAAATAGCTTCTCAATTTTTATCCATTTATTTATCACTCTCTGAACTTTTGGTTTATGGCAGTAATATAAAAACTACTACTGCCATGATCTAACAGGTCTCAGCTTTATAGTACAGCAACAGGATAAGAACCCAGTACACGCAGTTCTTTAACCATTGGACGGATTTCTTCGATTGCTGCCGCAACATTTTCCTGCTCGATATGGCCTTCCAGATCGATAAAGAACACATAAGCCCATTTTTCTGGCAATGCAGGACGGGTTTCAATACTGGTCAGGCTGATGTTGTGCTTGGCAAATGGAGCCAAAATTTCCAGCAAGGCACCCGCACGGTCATGAGCAGAAATCAATAGTGAAGTTTTATCATTACCGCTTTGTGGAATCTTCTCACGACCAATTACCAGAAAACGCGTAGTATTTTCAGGATTATCCTCAATATTGCTGTGCATAATTTCAAGGTTATACAAACTGGCCGCAATATCAGAAGCAATTGCAGCTGAATGCCATTCGTTACGGATACGACGTGCAGCTTCTGCATTCGAGTTCAGCGCTACCCGCTCAACGCCCGGATAGTGTGCATCCAGCCAGTGACGACACTGTGCCAGTGTTTGCTGGTGAGCATAGATTTGTTTGATACTGTCTTTACGGGTATTTTCAGATACCAGAAACTGATGATGGATACGAAGCTCTACTTCGCCAATCACATTGAGGCTTGAACCTCTAAAACAGTCCAATGTATGGTTTACAACACCTTCAGACGAGTTCTCAACAGGTACTACACCATAATGGGCACTACCTGCTTCTACCTCGCGAAAGACTTCATCAATCGTTGCAATTGGACGAACCAAGGCATCCTGTCCAAAATGTTTCAGTACGGCAGAATGGGTATAGGTACCTTCCGGCCCTAAAAAAGCAATGCTTTGTGGTGCTTCAAGAGCGAGACAGGCAGACATGATTTCACGAAACAAGCGCGCCATGGTTACGTCTGATAAAGGTCCATCATTGCGTTCCATAACTTTACGCAAGACTTGTGCTTCACGTTCAGGGCGATAAAACAACGGGTTTTCTTCAGCAGCAAACTTTGCTTCTGCAACCGCTTCGGCCAGGCTGGCACGGCGGTTAATCAGCTCTTGTAATTGCTGGTCAACAGAGTCGATTTCATTACGGATCTGTTCCAGATTGAAAGAGGATGAATTTTTCTGATCATCATGACCCATTGTTATATTGCCCTTGGAAAACATGTATACAAATTAGTATAACAATAGTTAGCTTTTAAATGTTACGCAATCTGACTTTGATTGAAATAGATGCAAAAACAGCCAGTTGCCACTTTGGAACACCTCATTAAATTCTCTTAGCCTTAATACTCTGGCTCTTTTTATAAAAAGAACTGCGGATGATTTGGAAAACAGATATGTAATGTGTATTGGCTTTCAACCTAATTCCATCAACTTATATAAGTTACTTCAAAGAAAAGTTATCGGCTGATGTATTTTGCCAGTTAACTTATTTTAATATTTCAGCCTGACTGTCGAGTATCAATACTTCAATTTTTTATTTTTATAAGCAAATATCTGTATTCTATTTCATTTTGCTTAATGTGAGTCTCTTATATTGAGTATTTGACCTATTCAAAAATCAAGTTACTTCTATTTAATAGGATGCCTTTGTATTGGCAGATTTAATCATTGTGAAAGTTTGATAGTCCTATAATTTTAATAACAGGTCAGGTACAGACTGAATCAACAATTAAAAGGAATAATAAATGATTTATGCACAACGCCCATGGAAAAAGAACTTGCCAGCCAGCCTGCAGGACTACCAGTTTGATTCCACATCCATTCCACAAAATTTAAGTGAGCTGTTTGATAAAGCAGTGCATGATTTTTCAGATGCGGCTGCATTTAGTCTGGTTCTGCCTACCGGCCTCACAAAGACATTAAGTTTCAAGCAGATTCAGTATTATTCTGACTTACTGGCACGTTACTTCCAGCATGAGCTTCAACTACAACCAGGTGATGTTGTAGGCTTGCAGATGCCAAATTGTCTGCATTATCCAATTGCAGTTTTTGCCTGCTGGAAAGCTGGCCTTATTATTACCAATATCAACCCGCTTTATACCGCACGCGAACTGGAGTATCAGCTTAACGACAGTCAGGCAAAAGCTTTAATAGTTTCAGACATGTTCTTAGCTACTTTTGAAAAAGTAATTGCGAAAAATAATGATCTAAAATCTCTTGCGCTGATTACAGCGAGTTTAAGTGACTTTTTTGATGCGCCGTATCAGGCGCTGATTGCTAAAAAAATAGAAACAGATGCCGAAGCTCAGGGACGTTCGCTAACACCAAGCATTGACTACTGTTCTTTTTCACAAGTTTTTAAAAGAGCAGAACAGCTACCTGAATTACAATCACAGACGACTGCAATCGCACTTTATCAATATACGGGCGGTACAACAGGTCGCAGTAAAGGTGCGATTATAACGCATCAGAATTTACTGTCCTTGGTACGCATGACCGGAGATTATTTGCGTGCGCACAATTCAGCTTTTAATCAGCAAGACAGTATTCTGACTGCTATTCCGCTTTATCATATTTTTGCATTCAGTGTTAATTTTCTGATGTTTTTTGAAGGCGGATCGCATAATATTTTGGTTCCTTCACCGCGTCCTGTCAGCAATTTAAGGCCGGCATTTGAACAGTTTAAGATTACCTGGCTGACCGGAGTTGATACATTATATGCAGGATTACTGGCTGAAGACTGGTTTGTGCAAAATCCGCCAGAGCTCACTTGTGTCATTTCTGGCGGAACAGCACTAAGACCAGCTACAGCTGAACACTGGAAAGCTAAAATAGGTAATATTATTGAAGGGTTTGGCATGACTGAAACCAGTTGCGCAGCCATGCTACATCCTCCAATTAGCATAATTCGTCAAGGTTCTGTCGGTTTTCCATTACCTGGTTCTGAAATTAAAATTGTAGATGTTCAGGGAAATGAAGTCCCTCTCGGTAGTGCGGGCGAACTCTGTGTAAAAGGTCCGCATATTGTGCAGGGCTATCTCAACCGGCCGGAAGAAAGTGCTGACACTTTTGTAGAGGGCTGGTTACATACAGGTGATATTGCCCAGCTCGATGAAGATGGCTTCTGTTATATTCTGGACCGTAAAAAAGATATGGTACTGGTTTCAGGTTTTAATGTTTATCCAAATGAAATCGAAGCAGTCATTGCCGAGCATCCGGACATTATTGAAGTGGCGGTTATTGGGGTGCCAGATGTACAGACTGGCGAAGCTGTGAAAGCTTATATCGCTACACGTAATCCGTCTCTATCCACTGATGAAATACTGGCGCACTGCAAAGAGCATCTTACCGCCTACAAAGTTCCAAAAGTGATAGAAATTTTACCTGAATTACCCAAGTCAACGGTAGGTAAAATCCTTCGGGCCGAGCTTCGTAATTTACAACAGCAATTGCAGAGTGCTTAATTTCACGCCACTAAAATAGAAAAGCCTGCGGAAGCAGGCTTTTTTATCTTATCGTTATTTTCCAAGCAGGCTACGCGCCACGATCTCTTTCATGATTTCATTGGTACCACCATAAATCCGCTGGATTCTGGCATCTACAAAGAAACGTGAAATCGGATATTCGGACATATAGCCATAACCACCAAACAGCTGAAGCAAGTTGTCAGCAACTTTCATCTGCATATCGGTACTAAAACTTTTTAAAGCGGCAGCTGTAGCAACATCGAGCTGGCCCTGCTGATAGAGCTCTACATTTCGCTCATAAAATGCAGCTGTAGCCAATTCATCAATCTTGGCCTGTGCCAGTACAAAGCGGGTATTCTGGAATTGAGCGATCGGCTGACCGAAAGCTTGGCGCTCCTGAACATAAGCTGTAGTTACATCAATACTGCCCCGTATAGCACCCAGAGCAGTAGCAGCTATCGCAGTACGCTCGCGCGGCAACTCCTGCATCAGATAAGCAAAGCCTTGCCCGGGCTGACCAAGTAACTGGTTTTGGGGTACTTTAATATTATCGAAGAACATCTCTGAGGTATCTTGTGAATGCAAACCGATCTTGTCCAGATTGGTTCCTTTCTTAAAACCATCCAGATGGGTATCAAGCAGTAAAAGCGAAACACCTTTAGCACGGGCTTGTGGATCGGTTTTAGCAGCCAGTACCACCAGATCTGCATGCTGCCCATTAGAAATAAAGGTCTTGGATCCATTTAATATATAACTGTCATCTTGCAAAATTGCGTTGGTTCGCATTGACTGCAAATCAGAACCAGCCCCTGGTTCAGTCATGCCAATTGCACCCACCACTTCACCACTCACCATTTTAGGTAACCAGTACTGCTTCTGTTCCTCACTACCAATATTCAGAATATAAGGAGCAGCAATTTCTGAATGACAGGATATACCTGTCGATAGTGAACTATAACCAGCCCGGGCTGACTCTTCTACCAGCATCAGTGAATAATAGGTAGGCACGCCATAGCCGCCATATTCCTCAGGTACATCTACACAGAGAAAGCCATTTTCACCTAACAGGTTCCAGACATGCCTTGGCATGATTCCGTCACGCTCCCACTGTTCATAATAGGGCGCAATATGCTCTTTCATAAAGCGTCTAAAGTTATCACGGAATAATTCCAGATCGGCATCATGCTGCATGTCTTATTTCCTTTTATCAGTTTGTTAGTCAGCTTCTGTTTTACTCATGCTAGTTATTTTCCGAAAAGATGTCATGACCTGATGAGTTTTTATTGCTGTTCATAAAGCTAAAAAAGGAAGCCGAAGCCTCCTTTTTGGTTAGATATTTTTAAATATGTCCTGCTTTCTGCTCAAGCATCTGACGGTCTACCTCACCCGGATTAGCCAGAGCTTCATTCAGCTTGTCTTTGTCTAGCTGGCCTACCCATTTGGCCACTACAATAGTTGCCAGTGAATTACCCACCAGGTTAGTCAAGGCACGCGCTTCAGACATGAAACGGTCAATACCCAGAATGAGTGCCAGACCAGCGACAGGAATATGACCTACAGCAGACAGGGTTGCTGCCATAACAATAAAGCCCGAACCGGTTACCCCTGCTGCACCTTTAGATGAAATCAGCAGAACCAGCAGCAAGGTAATTTGATGAGTTACATCCAGTTGGGTATTGGTCGCCTGTGCAATAAAGATTGCGGCCATAGTCAGGTAAATTGAAGTACCGTCCAGATTAAATGAATAACCCGTTGGAATAACCAGACCCACTACAGACTTCTCACAACCTGCAATTTCCAGTTTCTTCAGCATACGCGGTAAAACTGACTCGGAAGACGATGTACCTAGCACAATCAGAAGCTCCTCACGGATCAGGCGGATCATTTTAAGAATACTGAAACCGCTAATGCGTGCAATGGTTCCTAGCACGATAAAAATAAACAGCAGACAGGTAATATAGAAACAGAGAATAAGCTGACCAAGCTGAACCAGTGAACCTACACCATATTTACCAATAGTAAAAGCCATTGCACCGAAAGCACCAATCGGAGCCAGCTTCATGATCATGTTTACAATGTTAAAGAACACATGCGAGATTTGATCAATAAACTTAAGTACTGGCTTACCGGCATCACCAAGCTTGTGCAAGGCAAAACCAAACAGGATAGCAAACAGTAATACCTGAAGAATTTCGCCATTTGCAAATGCTCCAACTACAGTCTCAGGAATAATATGCAGCAGAAAATCGACTGTAGATTGCGACTCACCCGAAGCGACATATTTCTGAATACCCGCAGTGTCCAGAGTTGCCGGATCAACATTCATACCTACGCCAGGCTTGGCAATATTAATTACCAGCAGACCAATCAGCAGGGCAATTGTCGAGACAATTTCGAAGTAAAGTAAGGCAACACCACCAGTCTTACCCACTGACTTCATACTTTCCATACCTGCGATACCACTTACCACAGTACAGAAAATCACAGGCGCAATAATCATTTTAATTAAACGAATAAAGCCATCACCTAACGGCTTAAGCTGTTCGCCCAAACCTGGTACCTGCTGCTCAACACCATTCATGAGGACAGTAGTACTCGGGAAGTAATGCCCCACAAGAACACCTGCGATAATCGCAATAATCACTTGAAAATAAAGTGATTTATAAATCGGTTTTTTAGCCATAACTTTTCTTCATTACATATTTCTGGACATGGTCAATACCCAGCGCAAGGTCTATCCTTAGGAATACACAGCCCTGAAATTTCATGTAAAAACAAAAAGGTAAAGAACTTTTTACCTATACAGGAAATATTCAGCATGAAAATAATTCGCCTTAAAAAACGAATTTGGGACTTAACATCAATGACTTAGACTTCAGACCTATAAATAGTAGAATCTATTAATGCAGGAGAAGATTAAATTAACTTAACAAAGTCTATCTGAGGCGGATTTTACTTGAAGGAAATATCATAATGGAATGGTTATTTTTAAGTCTGGCTAATCTGTATACAATTCCTTATTAGACATTAGTCTAACCCCACCAAAGTTTTACACACCTTGTTGTTTTATGTCATAGTGGAAAAACTTACTTATTATCTAATTAAAATTGTCAATGAACACCCGTAAAAATCTTTATAAAGAGTTTGAGCATCCTTTTGCGCAATATGTCCGGATTATTGGCAAAGGAAAAAATGGTGCGAGGTCATTAACTTATGAAGAAGCCTATCAGGCATTCAGCATGATCCTCAAACAAGAAGTTCTGGATGTTCAGCTCGGTGCATTTCTGATGTTGTTACGTGTAAAAGAGGAATCTGTTGATGAGTTGGCAGGTTTTGTACAGGCTACCCGTGATCAGCTAAATTTTGCCCCTTTAACCGTTGATCTGGACTGGTCTTCATATGCTGGCAAACGGAAACATTATCCCTGGTTTCTGCTGGCAGCATTAACGCTTGCCCAGTCGGGTTATAAAGTATTTATGCATGGCGCATCAGGTCATACCCTTAACCGGCTCTATACTGAACAGGTGCTAGAATACTTAGGCTATTCCATCTGTCAAAGTGAACAGGATGTTCAATACGAACTCGAACAACATAATTTTGCCTATCTTCCCCTTGAGGAGATTTCCCCTGTCTTAAGTGATTTGATCTCGCTCAGAAATGTTATGGGCTTGCGTTCCCCTATTCATACATTAGCACGCCTGATTAATCCATTTAATGCCAAGGCTACATTACAGGCAATTTTCCATCCGGCTTATCGCAGTTCTCATCAGCAGACTGCATCACGGTTAGGCTACCAGAATAGCGCTGTTATCAAGGGTGAAGGTGGCGAATTTGAGCGTAACCCGGATGCACGCACACTGATTTGTGGTATTAAAAATAGTGAGCTGTATGAATATGAACTGCCCAAACTGACACAAGAACGCAGCCTTGCTGAAGAAGAGTTAAATCTGGAGAAATTTAAAGCAGTCTGGGAAGGCAAACAAACTCATGTATATGGTGAAACAGCTGTCACAGAAACAATGGGAATTGCTTTATATACGATGAGTGTTTGTAGTACCTATGACGAAGCCATGTTAAAAGCTAAAGAACTATGGGCTAAACGGCACTCTTCCTAGATGTAAAAAAATTATTTTGGCTTACCAGTTCTGGTAAGTCAAAGTCATAACGCCTGAGTATTTTTATAGAAATACATATAACAATAAAGAGTAAAACATGACTAAAGAGCTATCTGCACGCGCTGTATTACAGCAGGCCGCCATAAATAGTAATCATCCTTTTCATAATGCCATTTTAGAGTTCGTACAGCATCATCTTGATAAAATTGAGACATCTTACTGGCAAAAACACTTTCACACCGCTCAACCAAGCTTAGTTCAAGTTATAGAAAGACTTGAGTTTAAAAGTAATACGCTTCCAGATGATGAGCTAGACATAGAGGAGATGACATATTATGAAAACCATCTGGACTTTTCTTTACCAGATGAAATTAGCCAATATGTAATATGCGTGGTTTTTGAAGAGGACAGCATTCTTGATGTCTGTATGGAAAGCTGAAAGTTACAATAAAAAAGCTTTTACTTTGACTTAAATCTAAGGCCTCAGTAAAAGCTTTTAAGTACAAAGACTGGATTATCTTTGCCTATATATAAAGTTAAACAAAACGAATCGGTTTAAATTCTTCATCCTGTTGTGGCTCATGTGAGTCACAGTGCTCATCTTCTTTTTTGCTGCCACGGTTAATATAACCAGTGCGCTCCTCTTCAGGCAGGTGTTTAACCTCCCAGGCAATCACAGCCTGCAGACAGGTTTCACGTTGCTCCTGAGTAAGTGGCTCGCCATTTGGCCATTTGCCGATTTCAACGGCAGTTCTCAGACGTTCTACAATCTCAGGATTTAAAACGGCAAGCATCTGTTCAATATTCATGATCAATCCTGTTGATGAAAAGAGTCAAAATCCTGATTCCAGCCCAGCTTGGTACGACATGCCATATAAAAGTCATAACCAGGTGGATGCAGCAAATTTAACTTGAAGGGATATTTACGGATATGCAGGCAATCTCCGACGTTCAGGGAAACGCTGTTCTGACCGTCGGCACTCACCATTGGCATCACACGATTTTCACGTATAGCCAGTTTAATTTCACTATGTCCGCCCACAACAATTGGACGCGATGATAATGTATGGGGATGCATTGGCACCAATACAATAGCATCCATTCCCGGATGTACAATCGGGCCACCACCTGAGAGTGCGTAAGCTGTAGAACCAGTCGGGGTAGAAACAATCAGTCCATCACTATGCTGACGATAGACATACTGTCCATCAATATTCATCTCGAAATCGATCATATGAACTGACTTGCCTGAATGCAGCACAATATCGTTTAGAGCAATTGCATTATAGATGATATTGCCCTGTGACCGAATTTCCATTTCCAGAAGAAAACGGCGATCTAGCTGGAATTCTCCACGCAACACCTGATCCAGCTTAAAAATTACTTCAGAGGGTTTTATATCGGTCAAAAAACCTAAACGTCCACGGTTAACACCGATTACTGGTGTATTGTGATGGACCAGAGCACGTGCTGCGTGGAGCAGTGAACCATCTCCACCTACGACAATAACCAGATCAACAATTTCACCCAGCAGTGCCCGACTGACTGTTTGCGGATCTGTATAGGGCACCAGCTGTGCAGTTTCCTGATCAAATACCGGATGCAGACCGCGACTCACCAGGTGGTCATGAATCAAACACAAGGTCTCTACAACAGAGGATTTATCGGGACGTCCTAATAAGCCAATATTACGAAAAGTCTTATGTGTTATTTGCACGAGATCGCCGGACTCCTTTACGGTTCTTGGTTATAATAACACTATCAAAGTTGTTTTAAAAAAACATTCAAAAACCGCAACAGTAAAAGTGAGCAAGTTCCCAATTTGGGTTTATTCACAGTTTAAGCATTGCAAAATTGGTGAAAGCTTCGCATGATTAGCAAAATTTATTTGGGTAATGTCTTCCGTTTATGAAGTTTGAACGTGGTATTGGCTTGATTGCACTCATTTTTTCAGTGCTTATTATTGGGGGCTTTGTCGCCTTTGGAATATATTTAATCCGCTTAGATAATATTATCCGGGACAAATTTGAAGGACAGCGCTGGGATATTCCGGCGAAAGTTTTCGCTCGCCCTCTGGAAATTTATACCAATGCTCCGGTCAATCAGCAGGACTTTGCCCAAGAACTTAAACTGCTCGGCTATAAATCGGCAAGTAGTTATGATAAGTCAGGTTCATATGTATCTCAGGGGAATACCTTATATGTCCATACCCGGGGCTTTGATTTTGGTGATAGCGTAGAACCAGAACAGATTCTGGAATTAACTTTTAATGACCAGAAGATCAGCGAAGTACGCACAACCAAACCCTCTACAAGTGGTATTACCCGTCTGGAGCCCTTATTGATTGGCGGTATTTATCCGCAGCATAATGAAGACCGGGTTCTGATTAAACTGAACCGTGTACCAAAACCGCTCATTGAAGCTTTAATTGCGACTGAAGATCGGAACTTCTATCATCATCATGGTGTTTCAGTACGAGGCATTGCCCGGGCTCTGGTCAGCAACCTGACTGGTGGACGCCGCCAGGGTGGATCTACTCTGACCCAGCAGTTGGTTAAAAACTTTTACCTGTCACCTGAAAAAACCTATAAACGAAAGATTAATGAAGCCCTGATGGCCATGCTCATCGAACTTCATTATGACAAAGATGAAATTCTGGAAGCATACCTGAATGAAGTAAATCTGGGCCAGAATGGTAATTATTCAATTAATGGTTACGGTCTGGCTTCCCAATTCTATTTTGGTCTGCCTTTACGTGAACTGAATATTTCACAGCAGGCTTTCCTGGTAGGCCTGGTACAGGGTCCTTCCTTATATAACCCGTGGCGTAATCCTGAAGCGGCTAAGAAACGCCGCAATGTAGTACTAAAAAACATGCAGGTGATGGGTTACTTGACTGAAGCTGAATATGAAGAAGAAAGTGCCCGCCCATTAAATGTAATTAGCAAGCCAACTTTAGGACCAGCCAAATTTCCAGATTTCCTCGATATCGTACGCCGTCAGCTACGTACCGAATATCAGGATGGCGACCTGACCAATCGAGGCTTGCGTATTTTTACAACACTTGACCCGATTGCCCAGACCCGTGTGCAGACAGCTTTCAAAAATTCTGTAGAACGTTTATCCAAGCGTAATCCAGGCCGTTTAAAAAACCTGCAGGGTGCAGTACTGATTGCTCATCCGGAGAATGGAGAACTCATAGCTGCTGTTGGTTCAACTCAGGATTTTACTGGCTTTAACCGTGCTCTTGATGCCAAACGTCAAGTAGGATCACTTTTAAAACCGGTGATCTATCTGAGTGCTATTGAGTCAGGGCGTTATACCTGGGCCAGTTCAATTCAGGATGCTGCTATCAGTATTCCAATAGATAAAAGCAAGGAATGGACACCCAAGAATTATGCGGGTGGTGAATATGGTGTAGTCAGCATGATGCAGGCGCTGGCTAACTCTTATAATCTGTCTGCTGTACGACTTGGTCAGGAATTTGGTCTCTCGACATTTACCAATCAGTTAAGAAAATTTGGAGTGACTTCAAACATTCCAGCCTTTCCGTCTATTTTCCTGGGCGCTGTCGAAATGTCGCCAATGGAAGTCATGAGTATTTATGAAAACTTCGCGACTGGTGGTTTCAAATATCCACCACGTGCCATACGTACAGTAGTAGATGCAGATGGCCGGCTATTGGACCGTTACGGACTGGATGTACAGCAGACCATCGACCCGTCGAGTGCCTATATTCTAAACTATGGCCTGCAGCAGGTCATGAACATTGGTACTGGGCGTTCTGCATATAACAGTTTTCCAGCCAGCCTTAAACTGGCCGGTAAATCAGGTACCACCAATGACACACGTGACTCATGGTTTGCAGGCTATTCAGGCAATCATCTGGCAGTAGTATGGCTAGGGCTAGACAATAACAAGATAACAGGCCTTACTGGTTCTACAGGTGCATTGCCGGTATGGATTAATGTAATGAAACAGTTGAAGCAGGAACCGGTCAATCTGCGCCAGACTGATAATGTACAGTGGCACTGGATTGACCGCGCTACCGGTCATTTATCTGCTCAGGGCTGTGAAGGCGCCATGTACATTCCTATACTGCGTCATACAGTACCACGCCGAGCTACTGCCTGTGGCCTATCACATTATCAGGTCGAGCCAGTTTACACACCTGATACCGAACATAACGACTCACCCGCGCCTGAAGAAGATAGTATCGAAAACTATATCCGTGAAAGCGAGACTGAAATGGAACAGACGTTACCGTCTTCTGAAGGCCGAATCATCTCAAGCGGAAGTTATGAAAATTAAATGCTATAGAGAAAATTTGTGAATCATATAAAACCTGGCATATTTGCCTTAGCATTGCTTGGAGTGGCTGGCTGTCAGACGGCGCCTCTACCTCAGCCTGAAGAACAAAAACCGGCACCAAGACCTGTTCCTGAAGTGCAGGCTACACCTTCGGGCGTAAAAATTACTCCGTATGAACCGGAAGAAATTAAACGCCAGAAGGTGCAAATAGTGGTGCCTGAGCAAAAGGTTCAACAGCAGTTCAAGGATGGTCGTGAACTTCCTGTATTCCGGAAAATGATGCTGCAGACACAAACTGCTTATAAACAGGGCCAATGGTCTCAGGCTGAAAGCTATGCATTGCAGGCACAAAGACTGGCCCCTCAGTCCGCTGAAACCTTCTTGTATCTTTCAATGATTGCTAATAGACAAAACAAGCCAGCTAATGCGGAAGCACTGGCTCGCCGGGGCTTAAGCTATGCACAGAGCAATCCAATGAAAAAGCAGCTCTGGTTAAATATCTTAAAAGCGGCTCAATCTCAGAAAAACAGTAAAAGCATTCAAGAAGCCAAAACAGCTTTGAATACATTCTAGCTTCTTGACCTGTTTAAACTGGTTTCTTTACTTAAATATGACGGATTCCGGCAATACCATAGGCGCCGTACTGCCGGGCACACTCCAGATCCTCTCTAGACAATCCGCCTAGAGCAAAAACGGGCACATCGGCCTGATGAGCAAGTTCTGCAAATGCATCCCAGCCTAATGCTGGTGCTTCTGGATGAGTCGGAGTAGCCTGTACAGGGCTAATAAGTACAGCCTCGCACCCGATTTGAACAGCATGCTGTACTGAAGCAGCATCATGGCAGGCAGCAATATAACGAATCCCAATACATAGTTCGCCTTTTTTCAGAGACATCTGTTCAGACTGTTTTAAATGTACAGCAGCGATGTGATGTTGCTGTTCAACATTAAGAGACCGCCAGACTTGATAAGGCACTATTAATTTATTTAGTTGCTGAATGCTATATTCCAAAAGCCAATTTTTATCAATTTCAGCCTGTTCAGGCCGCCAGTAAAAGAGCATATCTTGAGCTAATTGCTCTATCGCTGAAAGTTCTGTACCAATCCTGATTGAATGTGGCCAATATAACCGCTCAATCACTGGCTGATTAGCATCTGGAAAATCAAGTGTTTGTAATTGTTCACGTGTGTACCAAGCCCATGGTTTCTGAATCTGGTTTAACATCTCCTCTGGTACATGTGCAAAGAACAGATGCAAATGTACTGTAATATCGTCATATTCATGACAGATCAGGCTAAAAGGATGCCAGTCACTCAAGCCAACCCCGACTTCTTCATAAATTTCACGCCGACAGGTTTCTTCAGGAGTTTCATTCCCTTCAACTTTTCCGCCTGGAAACTCATACTTGTTACCTTGGTGCTGCTTAGCTTCTCGCCAGCCAACCAATACTTTTGAATGATAAAACAATAAAGCGACAGCAACATGCACGATAGGCTTAGACATTGAATAATCCGAGATAAGCTTTTACTTAGTGTAAGCAAAAATAAGAAGTTTATAAATTCTTAAAATTCTATTTGACAGACTCATTCGATAATGATTATCATTTATTTGAATTCTCGCACACCACGGAGCTATAACAAATGAACGCACCATTCAACCTATTTGCACGCCAGACTCAAGCCAGCACTTCTCTGCCAATGTTACAATCCAGCAATCTTTTTGCACTCGGGCGTGAAATCCGTATTATGCATGCGGGTGAAGAGTACCGCTTACGTCTGACCCGCAACAATCGTTTAATTCTAACCAAATAACTATTTACAGCTTCAAAAAATAATAAACGTGGAAACAGGCAGTATGGCTCTCCCATACTGTTTTTTTATTTGTATTCTATCTGATGGGCTTTTAAAAACAATAAGGTAACCTTTAAACCACCATAGTCTGAGGGGGTAAATTCGATATATCCTCTATGTAGTTCCATAATTTTTCGGGCTATAGACAGGCCCAGACCTGAGCCTGATGTTCGTGTACCTAATCCACGAAAGAAACGCTCGCCTAAACGCTCTAAAGTATTTGAATCTACCCCTGCTCCGTTATCTTCAATCATTAACCGGTAGTGATGCTGCTCGTCTTTTAAGGTGATATAAACCGCACCGTGTTCAGGTGCATAGCGGATTGCATTATCAATCAGGTTACGGATACAGGTAAATAAGAGTTCCTGATTTCCATATATTTCTGCGTGTGGTAATGCAGCCATCTGGTGAATACTTACTTGACGCTCCTGTGCAAAAAGTTCCAGTGAGCATACAACCTCATCAATAAGTGGCTGGAGCTGTAGCAGACTACCAAGCATCTGCTGATGTGCAGCAGGGTCAAGTCTGGCCAGTAATAACAAATTTTCCAACACCCGGGTACTACGGGTCACATCATTCTGAATAGCTAACAAGTCAGGAACAAGTTCAGGAATGTGGCTATATTTACGTTTTAAAACCTGTAAACGCATGGCAATTGCAGATAAGGGTGAACGCAATTCATGGGATGCATCGGCTGTGAAGCGTTGCTCGGCAGTCAATGCCCGATCCAGCCGGCTCAATAACTGATTCAGCGAATTTATAACAGGTTCAATCTCCTGTACTAAAGGCTGCTGTTCAATGGGTTGTAAATCGGTTGGTGACTTCTGGGCAATCGTTCGACTAAGCTTTTTTAAGGAACGCAACTGCCGCTGTATACCAAAATGACTCCATAGCCATTGAACCAGCCAGACCAGCAACAATACAACAGCGTAAATCAGAATACTTCTGATAATATCCTTAAAACGAACAGCCAAGGGCTGGATCAGTTCAGCCTTCAACTGTTCATCGTTAGTCTGCGCCGTATAGCTACGCCACAAGTGACCATTTTTCCAGACCAGTCCAAAATCTTGTGACAGGTTGTTAAAAAGCTGTTGCTGTAAGTGGGTAGAATGGGCCAGCGTACGCCCTTGCCAGTTTAGTTGATACTGAATATCAAATTCATTACTCAGTTCGTCAAGCTGTCCCGAATTCGCAGACAAATCAGAAACCAACAATGTATCTGCGAGTTCGTCCATAATCTCGTCATGAACCTGCATGGCATGATAAACAGCAATACCAATCAGCAGCAAAAAGGCCAGCAGTCCTGCCAAAATACTGCCCAGCATAGTAGTACGGATGAGTTGAGACTGTAAAGAATCTGGCTTTGTATTCATTTAGGCTTCGCCCATACGGTAACCTAAACCACGAATAGTCCTGATTGTGTGGCTACCTAACTTTTTGCGTAATTGATAAATATAGACTTCAATGGCGTTACTTTCGACTTCATCCCCCCAAGCGTAAATCGACTCTTCCAGCTGTTCACGTGTCACCACATGATTCGGATGTTGCATCAACTTATACAAAATCTGGAATTCTCTGGCTGTCAGGTCACGGCTTTCGCCTTCCTGCTGTACCGTTTTTGCTTTCGGATCCAGACAAATATTATTCCATATCAGTGTCTGGCTTTGTCCCGCTTGCAGGTTTCTCATCTGGCTACGTATACGTGCTGAAAGTTCTTCCAGGCTAAATGGCTTGACCAGATAATCATTGGCACCGAGGTCTAATCCTTCCACCCGGTCACTGATACTGTCACGGGCTGTCAGAAAAATAACAGGAGTCTGGGCCTGATGTTGTCGCAGGGTCTTTAAAATTTCATCACCACTGGCATAAGGCAACCCCCGGTCGAGCAGAATACATTCATAGTCGTGCTGTTTAAGAGCAGTCATCGCATAATCTCCCCGCTCTACCCAATCTACACTATAACCGTCCAGTTCCAGCCAGGTCTTTATACTTTCACCTTGAGAGGTATCATCTTCAACTAGTAAAATTCTCATCCTTATTTTATATCTCTGTTTTTATGTATCTTGATAGTGCCCTGAAAAGTTGAAATATTCAAAGCCCAATAAAAAAACCACATTACTAAAATGGCAAGTAATGTGGTTTCTAAGGAGGATTAACAAAACACGAAACAACTACAGCTTAAAAACTTTAAAATTTCACTGAATCTACATCAATTTCTACACGTTTAGTCGGTTTATAGTCGATATCAACTTCGCCGGTCAATGTTATGGTGGTAGTTGGAGAAATAGGTTTACCTTGCCATAATTCATCATCAATATCGGCAGTAATTGTGCCAGTCCGGTCACGGAATTGATATTTCTCATCGCCTAAAGCTTTTACCACCTGACCACGCAATTGCACACGGGTATCATCTTTTGCGGTCAGTGCCTGTTTTACCGTAGTAACCTGGGCCGTTTTGATTGCTGCATGATTCACGGCAGTATTTGCCATAGCCACACCACCAATACTTAGAGCACCTGTTAACAAAGCCAGTTTCGCCATATTCATACGCACTTTACCTCGTTTATTTACTCATTATTGAATAAGAGTATTAAAACAGCTAAAGATGAATTGAATCTTAAGAAATCAAAAATTATTTTATTAATTTAAAGGCACTACCCGTAATACTTCCTCGAGTGTGGTTAAGCCTGCAATTACCTTCCGGGCGCCTGCAATACGCAATGGCTCCACCCCTTCTTTTTTGGCCTGCTGACGAATCTGATCGAGCGATGCATCAAGACTGATCTGCTGTTTGAGTGCCAGACTGACTGGCATAAACTCATAAAGACCTATTCTGCCTTTATAACCTGTGTTACGACAGACTTCACAGCCCACTGCCTGATAAATTGTATCTGGAACTTCCATAATATAGTCAAAAGTTAAATGTTCCCATTGATGTTCATTAATTTGCCCCTTTTCTTTACAGTGAGGGCATAAGGTACGAACCAAACGCTGAGCCAATACGCCTAAGATTGTGGCTGAAGTCAAAAAAGGCTGCACACCGAGATCATGTAAACGGGTTAAGCTAGAAGGCGCGTCATTGGTATGCAAAGTTGACAAGACCAGATGTCCAGTTAAGGCTGCCTGAATTGCCATATTGGCTGTATCCTGATCTCGGATTTCACCAACCATAATAATATCAGGGTCTTGTCGCATCAGGGCACGTACCCCGTCTGCGAAACCCAGGTCAATTCCATGATTCACCTGCATCTGGTTAAAGCTTGGCTCCAGCATCTCGATCGGGTCTTCTATGGTACAGACATTAACCTGTTCGGTTGCCAGCTGTTTGAGGGAAGAATATAGCGTTGTGGTTTTCCCTGAACCAGTCGGGCCAGTCACCAGTATAATACCGTGACTATGCTGAGTCATTTCCTGCCATGCATTAAGCAGACGCCCTTCAAAACCCAATTGCTGAAAGCTACGGACCAAGACTTCAGGGTCAAAAATCCGCATAACCAATTTTTCCCCAAACGCCGTAGGTAAGGTCGATAAGCGCAGTTCCGTTTCTTGGCCTTTAGGTGTACGCGTTTTCAAACGGCCATCTTGCGGTTTGCGCTTTTCAGCAACATTCAGACGCCCCAAAATTTTTAACCGGGAAATTACTGCCGTCAGTGTACTGGCCGGCATGTTGTAAATCGTATGCAATACCCCATCTATCCGAAAGCGGATTTTGCCGTTATCTTTACGTGGTTCCAGATGAATATCACTGGCTCCCTGCTCAAATGCAAACTGTAAAATCCAGTCCACCAATTTTACAATATGCTGGTCATTAGCATCAGGATTCTGAGTATCACCCAGTTGTAAGAGTGCCTCTACGCCTTTATTAGTACGATCGTGTGTGCTGCTTTTCTGAGAAGAGCTGACCGCGCGGCTAACCTGATAGTATTCCACTAGATACCGCTGCAACTGTTCAGGGTTAAGGAGCACTTGCTGGATTTTTTTAGGCTTTAAGCTTCGTTCAAGATTAGTAATCCATTCAGTCATAAAAGGCTGGTCTGTACCAATCAATACCTGATCTGCCTGAACCTCTACTGCTAAAATATGATTTTTAACAGCAAATTCCTGCGACATGATTCCAGTCAGTGCAGTTACATCTGCTTTTAAAGGATCAATAACATAGAAAGGAATTTCAGCTTTTTCGGCCAGCCATTGGCATAAGCGAGTTAATGTCAGGGATAACAATGGATGCTGTTGATCTTTGAGATTAAAATTTGCAATCCATTGCAGGGGATGCCATTTAAAATGCTGTTTTTGCCGCTGGGTGGTCTGAACCAAATGTTTGTCGCGCTCGGTAATCCGGCCGTCTTTTTGTAAATGGTCCAGGCACCAGACCGTATCTATTTCAAAATTAAACTTCACTATTATATCCCCTGCATCCTTAAATACTATAACAGAGTTATTTTCTGATGCAGTACAGGGCCATATAAAATTAATAGATTGTTTATAGTTAATATAAAAAATATTATTTTTTAAAGATATAAAAAGCTTTTAGAAGTAAAGTGTTAATCTTGTAAGACAAAATATTATCATTTCTGCCTTAAACTTCAATTATTATTATACTTAGATTATTTTAAAATCATTAATACCAGTTTTTTAATTAAATAAAATACTTTAAATTAAATGAATAACTAACTCTTCGCCAGGTATTTACACTATAGGTTCAATGGATGAGCAATGCGAATTTCGGAAGTTTTCAGGAAGCCGGTAAAGCCGTATTAAGTTATTTGCATAAACGCTTCGGCTTCAGTTTATGGATGATTACACGGGTGGGAAGTGATAACTGGATTGTTTTACAAAGTGAAACGACGGGTTATGACATCCAGCCTGGTCAGGTCTTTCGCTGGGCAGATTCTTTTTGTGCACATATGGTTACTGGTGATGCTCCTAAAATTGTACCCCGCTCTGAAGATATACCCTTATATGCAGCGGCGCCTATTGCCAAGCAAGTCAGTATCAGAGCTTATATTGGCCAGCCGTTGCTTAATGAAGATGGCAGTCTGTTTGGTACACTCTGTGCCATTGATCCTCATCCCAAACCTGATTCAATTATCCATGATGCTGACCTGATTGAAGTTTTCGGTGGCCTGCTTAGCCGGATTTTACAGGTTGAACTACGTGAAAATGAGCAGATCCGCCAGTATGAGCGTCTACAGGTTGAAGCTTTAAGTGATGTACTGACCGGTTTATATAACCGTCGGGCTTGGGACAGGCTGGTTAATGCAGAA
This sequence comes from Acinetobacter sp. FL, assembly GCF_040744925.1. NCBI lineage: Bacteria > Pseudomonadati > Pseudomonadota > Gammaproteobacteria > Moraxellales > Moraxellaceae > Acinetobacter > Acinetobacter sp. FL. The sequence continues at coordinate 1,992,736 of NZ_CP160437.1, forward strand.
GAAGAACGCTGTAAACGGCATGGACATCCTGCTGCGGTCTTTATTATTGATCTGAACGGTCTAAAAGAAGTAAATGACAACCTGGGGCATGTAGCAGGAGACCGTTTTATTCGACAGGCTGCTGAGATATTAAAGAATAATGCTCGTAGCAATGATATTGTTGCTCGGCTTGGCGGTGATGAATTTGGTATTCTCAGTATTGAGAACAACCAGGCAGGCGCAGAACTTCTATTGCAGCGGATGTTAAAAGCACTGGAAGAAGGTGGCGTTAGTGCCGCTGTCGGTTATGTTATGCGGCATCCCTCTAAAGGCTTATTGACTGCTGTCACAGAAGCCGATCAGAAGATGTTTGAACATAAACGCCGTATCAAATCCAATCTGAACTAATTTCAGACAAGGTCAATAATAATAATCTGCTCTGCCTGTACGCTAAAGCTAATATCAAGACAAGCAAACTTCATCTTATAAATACGTTCAGGATCTTCCTGATAAGCCGGACGTGGATCAAATGATAAAACATCATTTAACTCCTGAATAAGTTGATCACTCAGCTCAAGCACTTGCTGTTTTATTAAAGCCTCTTCCGACCAGCTTACTTCTTTGCGAAGTGGCTCTTCCTGCGCATAACCGCTCTGTGCATGGGGAATAGCATCTGAATAATGAATATAGGGTTTGATATCCAGAACGGGGGTGCCATCAAGCAGATCGCTTCCGGTAACATAAACTCGCAGTGCTTTGCCCACTTTTTTTACTTCTTTAAGCTGTACCACTGACAGGCCCACTGGCGCTGGACGGTACATACTTCGGGTTGCAAACACCCCAAGCTTTTTATTACCCCCTAGACGTGGTGGACGCACTTGAGGCCTAAACTTATCAGTCTGGTCCTGAGATTTATTGTCATGGAACTGCCATACCAGCCATAGATGGCTAAACGCCTCAATACCTGCAAATGCCAGCAGATCATTATAGGGAGGTAACATATCAATATAGGACTCAATCTGAACCAGATTAGGCTGGCGCGGTATTCCAAACTTTTCCTGATAGGGAGATTTCATATACCCGATAATAGGGAGTGATACAGTAGGCTTCATCACTTTTGCTTATAAACACAATTAAATATATTCAGTTTATCGAGAATGTTTTTAGATTAGAATAGCAAGCTGTTTAATTTGATAGATAATTGAGACCTTTAATGGCTGCGTTTAACGTCGAAAAGATTACTCACGTTCACCACTGGAATGACACGCTATTTAGTTTTAAAACAACTCGTGATCCGAGTCTACGTTTTAAAAATGGGCAGTTTGTGATGATTGGACTTGAAGTCAATGGCAAGCCATTAATGCGAGCTTATTCTATCGCCAGTGCAAACTATGAAGAAGAACTGGAATTTTTCTCGATTAAAGTACAAGATGGCCCACTTACTTCAATTTTGCAGAAAGTTCAGGTGGGTGATGAGATTCTGGTCTCACGCAAACCGACAGGTACACTGGTACTTGATGATCTGCTGCCAGGCAAAAATCTATGGCTACTTTCCTCAGGAACTGGCCTAGCTCCCTTCCTGTCTGTTATTCGTGATCCTGAAACTTATGAACGCTTTGAGAAAGTTATTGTTGTACATGGTACACGTTACATTTCTGAACTGGCTTATCAGGACCTGATTTTAAATGAATTACCAAATAATGAGTTTTTCCAGGACTTAGGTATTCAAGATAAACTGGTGTACTACCCGACTGTAACCCGTGAAGAGTTCAAAACTCAAGGCCGTTTAACCGCTCTGATCGAATCTGGGAAAATTTTTGAAGATTTAAATCTGCCTGCATTTAATCGTGAAGATGACCGTGCAATGCTATGCGGCAGTCCGCACTTTCTGCGTGATGTTGCCGGTTTGCTAGATCAGCATGGCCTGAAGGAATCGCCGCGTATGGGTGAAATGGGCGATTACGTTATTGAACGGGCTTTTGTTGAAAAATAAGATGAGTTAAATGAAAAACCGGGCGATAATGCCCGGTTTTTATTATAAAAAAAACTTTCTACTAAAATTTAAGATTTCATTCGCCAGACTTAAATCAGAAGCTTTCTTAACCTGATAATTCTAAAAATCCCAACTGTTTTACTGGGTTGAATCCTTTTTTCAAATCCATACAATAAAGCCATATTTTATTTATGCCTTTTGCTTTATTGCCATGACTCTCTCTTACGTTACCGAACTTCTCTCTCCTGCCGGCTCACTTAAAAATATGCGTTATGCTTTTGCCTATGGTGCAGATGCAGTCTATGCAGGTCAACCACGTTACAGTCTGCGTGTTCGTAACAACGAATTTGATCATGACAATCTAAAAACAGGTATTGAAGAGGCACATCAGTTAGGTAAAAAGTTTTATGTAGTCGTGAATATTCAGCCACATAATAGCAAGCTTAAAAATTTTATACGTGATCTGGCACCTGTAGTTGCCATGAAGTCGGATGCACTCATTATGTCCGATCCGGGCCTCATCATGATGGCACGTGAACATTTTCCTGATATGCCCATTCATCTCTCTGTGCAGGCTAATGCAGTAAACTGGGCGACTGTTAAATTCTGGAAAACCATGGGGCTTACGCGCGTGATTCTATCACGTGAACTTTCTCTTGAAGAAATAGAAGAAATCAAACAAAACGTACCCGATATGGAAATTGAGGTTTTTGTACATGGTGCCCTGTGTATGGCTTATTCAGGCCGCTGCCTGCTGTCTGGTTATATGAATAAGCGTGATGCAAACCAGGGTGCATGTACCAATGCCTGTCGCTGGGAGTATAGAATTCATAATGCTATTGAAGATGAAACAGGTGACATAATTGCTCTACAAGATGTGCCTAAAGGTTGCTGTAACAAGACTGAAGTAGACCAGCAACATATGCTTGGCCAGCAACAGGTTAAAGAGCCCGTACTGTTACAGCGCAATGAAGAAGATATGTTTGCAGCAGAAGAAGATGAACATGGCACCTACTTTATGAACTCGAAAGATTTGCGTGCGGTACAGCATGTAGAACGGCTAACTAAAATGGGTGTACATTCTCTCAAGATCGAAGGTCGTACCAAATCTTATTTTTACTGTGCACGCACTGCCCAGATCTATCGCAAAGCGATTGATGATGCACTGGCAGGTCGACCTTTTGATACATCACTATTTACACAGTTAGAAGATCTGGCCAACCGGGGATATACTGAAGGCTTTCTGCGTCGACATGTACATAGTGAATATCAAAATTATACCACCGGCTCATCCCGCTTCGATCATCAGCAGTTCTGTGGTGAAGTTTTGGAGCGGAATGGTGATTACATCCAGATTGATGTAAAAAACCGTTTTACGGTGGGCGATTCTTTAGAGTTGATGACTACGCGAGGTAATATCACTTTTACTCTGGCTGAAATAAAAGACAAAAATGGGAACCTGATTATGGAAGCTAAAGGTTCAGGACATATTGTCGAGATTCCTATACCAGCAGAGGTCGATATACAATATGCCCTGCTCATTCGTAATCTTCCAAACTCGGCTGTAGATATCTCTGCCGCCTCATTAGCATATACAGCAGAATAATATGGCTCTTCATATTACGCAGCAATGTATTAACTGTGATATGTGTCTACCAGAATGCCCGAACGATGCTATTTATGAGGGTATAAAAATCTATGAAATTGATGCAGAACGCTGTACTGAATGTGTAGGATTTTATGAACAGGAAACCTGTATGGCTGTCTGTCCAATTGACTGTATCGAGCTTAATCCTCAATATATAGAAACTCAGGAACAGCTTTTGGAAAAATTTAAACATCTGAACCAGTTTAAAAAGCAAAACGAATAAAACCTTAAATACTAAAAATAGAGATTTATAGCCAAAGCTATATAACAGATAAAAGCCAAAGTGTGGGGGCACTTTGGCTTTTCTGCATTTATTCTTAATGTATTGAATATAAAAAAGGAACCTGGCTGTTAGCGAGACCAGATTCCGTAAAGAGGTAAAACATAAATAAAATTATCAAGCTGAGAAACCGGAGTCCCTCAGTTTATCTGGTTACTGACCGGAGCGGATAATGTAATCAAAAGCAGAGAGCGACGCTTTTGCACCTTCACCTGTAGCAATGATGATCTGCTTGTACGGTACCGTTGTACAGTCACCCGCTGCAAATACACCTTTTACATTGGTCTCGTTACGCTCATTCACCACAATCTCACCGCGGTTACTCAGCTCGACTTCTGACCCTTTCAGAAAGTCAGTGTTCGGCAGCAGACCAATCTGTACAAAGATACCCGCCAGTTCAATCTCCCTGTCCTCTCCAGATACCCGGTCCTGATAACGCAGTGCAGTCACCTGTGAGCCGTCTCCCACCACCTCGGTGGTCAGCGCAGACTTGATTACTGTCGTGTTCGGCAGGCTCGCCAGCTTGTCCTGCAATACCTGATCTGCACGTAAAGTATCAGCAAACTCAAGCAGGGTCACATGCTCAACAATACCGGCCAGATCAATCGCTGCCTCAACCCCGGAGTTACCGCCACCAATCACTGCCACCCGTTTGCCCTTGAACAGCGGACCGTCACAGTGCGGGCAGTAGGCAACACCACGGGTCGCATATTCCTGCTCGCCCGGTACATTCATCTGTCTCCAGCGTGCACCGGTAGAGAGAATCACTGTTTTAGATTCCAGTCGGGCACCATTGTCCAGAGTCACTTCAACCAGACCACTGGCCGTTTCTTCTGCGCCTTTAATGCTGGCAACTTTCTGCAGGTTCATGATGTCGACTTCATACTCACGCACATGCTCTTCCATGGCCGCAGCAAACTTTGGCCCCTGGGTTTTGGTGACCGAGGTAAAGTTTTCAATATCCATGGTGTCCATCACCTGTCCACCGAAGCGTTCAGCCACGATCCCGGTACGGATACCTTTACGCGCTGCATAGATGGCAGCAGTATTCCCGGCTGGGCCGCCACCAATCACCAGAACATCAAAGGCTGCCTTGGCATTGAGTTTCTCTGCATCTTTGGCCGCCGCACCGCTGTCCAGCTTGGCAATAATCTCTTCCAGGGTCATACGTCCCTGACCAATGTGCTGGCTGTTCTGGAACAGCATTGGAACCGCCATGATCTTGCGCTGTTCGACTTCTTCCTGGAAGAAGGCCCCGTCAATCATGGTGGCAGTGGTGCCCGGGTTATAGATGGCAATCAGGTTGAGGGCCTGCACCACATCCGGACAGTTATGACAGCTCAGTGACACGAATACTTCAAAGTCAGCAGTCAGGTTGAGCGCTTTAATCTGTGCCAGTACCTCGTCAGAGACTTTGGGAGCGTATCCGGAAACCTGCAACAGGGCCAGAATCAGCGAGGTGAACTCATGCCCCATCGGCAGGCCGGCAAAGAATACCCGGGGCTGCTCACCGGCTTTGGCCACACCAAAGCTTGGGCGGCGGCTGTGCTGGCCATCAAGGCGTGCAGTCACCTGATCAGACAGGGCGGCAATTTCATTGACCAGCTCTTTGATTTTATCTGACTTGTCAGAGCCATCTAAAGAGGCAACCAGTTCAATCGGGCTTTCCAGACGTTCGAGTAATGTTTTAAGTTGTGCTGAAGTATTTTGGTCTAACATTGCTAACTTCTCCAAAGGAGTCAATATTAAGGAATGAATTGATGATACTGCAAAGCCATTAATAGGTAAAACAATATGTTTTTATAAATACAATCGGTTTTAAGAATTGTTATTAAAGAACAGAGCCGGTTTTTCGGGCCTGTTCTGATCTTGTTTTTCATCACTTAGCTGTTTAGGCGGTGTGTAATTCGCTCGGTTCTCAATTGCAGACGGTGAGACAGTAAATAAAAAATCAGGCTTAAAACAGCGCTCAGTAAACTTATAGCTATGATTATAATATTTGCCCAATATGAAAGCTGTTGAGCCTGTCTTACCTGTGGCTCAACACTTTGAGCTAACGGTGTTAAAGCCTTTCCATAAACCTGGTGCTGCATGACCCAAAGCTGTTCTGGTTTAAAACCATACTCAATAAAGTCTGGATCAGTCTTCTCTGCTTTGACCAGCTCCACTATATAGGGAATAGCTATATTTTTATCTGCAGGCTGGTGCAATAAGGCCGTTTGCGCGAGTATATAAGCTTGGACCGGTTTTTCTACATTTTCCTCAGCCAAGTAGTGCGCAATCGCACTATCTTGAATATTACGTTCATAATATACCAGCTCATGCGCAGCTTCTTTTTCTTCATTGTTCAGGTCATATTGCACATAAGTCAAACCTGACCAGATGATGATAAATGCAATGAGCCAGCCAACGAATTTTAAAATAAATGACTGAAAGCGAATATAAAAAAAATGAAATTTTCTGAGAAAATAAACTGTGAAAAATGCACCAAAGAAAGCTGCAAACAGTTTTAAGAATAACCAGCCAAACCATGACAGCAAATTAAAAAAATAATCGTGTTGTGGTGCAAGATCTGTCAGGCTAGCTTCGAGAGTTAAAGGTAAATGTAGTTGTTCTACTTGTTGAGAAAGACCAAAAAAACTATAGATAAAATCCTGCTGTAAAAATATGGCAACCACACTTGCAATAAATAAAGTACTGGTCGTTACGCAAAGTAGCATCACTTTATGCTGACGCTTTTTCAATACCAGCATCCCTGTTTCGATCTGTTTAGAACTCAACGCATATTCATCTAAAGGTGGCAAATAATATCTCCAAAGATTAATCAGGTATACTTAGGCTATTAATATAACAAAAACAGCTTAAGGTTTATTTGTTCCCGAATTTGATTCAAGCACAAGCTGATTCAGATTATTTTGTAACATACGCAATCGGCTGGTAGCTTCCTGACGTTTTTGCATACCTTCTTTCTGTACCTGAATCACATCATTTACTGTTTTAATGAGGGTATTTTGAACATGTTCAAGGGTTTCAATATCAATGACTGACCGCTGGTTGGCTTTAGCAGTATCTACAGAGTTCTGATGCAAAAGCTCTGCGTTACGGCGTAGTAATTCATTGGTTGCATCATCAATACTATTGGCAAGCTGTACACTATTTTTCTGCTCGTTAAGCGAGATAGCCAGACTGATCTGGTTTTTCCAAGCCGGTAAGGTAATGTTTTTAATGGCATAGAACTTGTCCACCAGCATCAGATTATTGGACTGAATAATCCGGATCATTGGCAAAGTCTGCATAGCAGATTGCTGTAAAACCTGAAGGTCACTGATACGTTTTTCCAGATTATTCGCCAGATGATTTAAATCATAAATTTTTTGTGTAGTCGGCTGGTCTTGGGGCTGTTCACTGAGCTTAGCGATTTGCTGCTGAATATCTTGCTGTTTAAGTTTTCCCGCAGCGACATAAATACCCAGCTGCCGATACTCATCCTGTACCCCATTAAACATTTTATCCAGTGTATCAACCCGGGCTTTTAGCCCGGTCTGTGAAATTTCAATTTCTTTTACCAGAACATCAATCTGCTCTTTAGTAGTATGAAACTGCTGGTCAAAGTTTTGTTTGGCACCTTTAATCTTACCCAGAAAATTACCCAGAAAACCTGAACTTTTGGGTTTGTTTAAAATGCTGGAAGTATTCAGCTGCTGAGCAACCTGTACTACCTGGTTGAGTTTCTGGCCGGTAGCATCAAGGTCTTTGTTCTGGACTAAATCTAGCAATTCATCCGTATAAGAAGAGGTTTTAGTCGCAATATTTTTCCCATATTCAGCGACAGTATGATGACTCATATCATTTAGCTCTTTATGGGCATTCTGGACTTCTGTAAAGTCTGAATCCTTTAACCCTATTTCCTGTAAATTTAGTTGCTGAAAATCCTGCTCCGATAAGTCTCTCGAAGTAACTATCGTTAAATCATTTTTTTCCAGATCGGCCATAATTCACCCTGCTTCGGTTTACTTTAATGTTTCTCTAAAGACTTCTTCAATGTTCTGATCAGATTTTCCCGGCTATTATCCAGCTTCTCTAATTCTGCATCGGAATGCTTTAAATTTGTCTGTTGCACATGGTATTGCCAAGCAGGAATCAGTACTTGCTGAGCTTCTTTAAACCGGTCTAAAAGACTAAAAGAAAGCTGCTGTGAAAGACGTATTTGTGTAATTGCAATATCATTACTCGCCTGTAACGTTTGTAATGTATTAATTTTTTTAGATAATCTTTCTGCAAAATTATCTAATGGATGCTGGTTTTTAATAAAGGCTGGATATTCATTAAGAAACTCCTGTGCAGCTAAAATATATTTTGCCATTTGTTCCCGTAAACCCAGTAATTGCTGAAAACGTGCCTGTGATTTCTGAATTTCAATCTGTAACCGTTGACTCAAATGATCAGCCTGAGCAAGTAACCGGTCCAGATTTCTATAATATTCCACCTGCCCTGATTGATACTCGATATCAATTCCCAGCCATTTCTGTAGTGCATTGAAATTACGTTTTTTCAGATATTTTTTAGAGTCAGCTAAAGCCTGAATCAACTGTTCAATAGTCTGACTTAACTGCCGGGTTAATTCAGGGTCTACTCCACTGAGCAGCACGGACTGTGCCTGAACCAGATGCTCGGCATAATGATTTAACCGGTATTGATCATGAATCAGAGGAACCAGATCATTGCGTTTTATGATCAAAGTTTCTTGAGGAGTAACCTCAATCTTGGATAATGGAATGAGTTCTTGGAAATGCTGCATATAGACGCCGGGTATCGCCTCAAACAGTAAAATAGACTGATAATAAAATAACAGAACAATATGAAGTGAAGCTGAAAGCTATATTTTCAATTTAAACCAAATCTTTCAGACTACAAGCCGAAATAGCAGTTTTTACGTTTAAGTTTTGTCATAGTTGATTGAATAACTACAAAGAATAATGCCGTGAAATTTCACGGCATTTGATCTAACGATAATCACCCTCTCGCTCAGGCTGATATAGTACCTTTTCAATTTTTACTTTCATAAGGTGGCCATCAGGTTGTGGCCACTCAATTTCCTGACCTTCAGCCAGCCCTAAAATAGCAGCACCTATAGGAGCAAGTACATTGACTTGTCCTTTATCACCGCGAAAATCATGCGGATAAACTAGCTGGATTTCAGTCGGTTCAGTTGAAGGGGCTATCGTGATCAGCACTCGGGTATTCATGCTGACCACATTAGCCGGTATTTCATGTGGCTCTACTACTTCAGCCCGAGCAAGTTCATCTTCCAGATGTTCTATAGTCTGAGTCATATGAGATTGATGCTCGAGCATGGTTTCAAGACGATGCAAGTCCTGTGAAGAAATAATAATATTTGGTTTAGCCATATAAACTGACTCCTTCCATTTTAAATAAATATTGCAACGCTATAGATGTATATTTTCTGGTCTAGAAATAATTAATTACTTATCAGAAAAGTATTTTTCCACCCTATTGTTTTTTATAAAACAACAAAAAGCTCCCCTTAAGAGGAGCCACAAAACATATAAAATGTAAAGAATGAAAAAAGTTATCCTTTACTGTATCCAGTTAAATGAAGAACGCTAACCTTTAAACAATAAGTTAAGCCTATTCATAGATGTAACATCTTAAACCAAGTTTCTCAACCATTTAATTTATAGCTTCTCAAATACTGATATAAGTTACCGAAATTAAACTTATACTTTTGGCTTACTATTCCACCACAATCATATATTTTCTTTTATTATTTTCATCCTATAGTTTTTTAATCTTCCCCAAAATAAAAATGAATATGAAAGAAAAAATTCTTATGACTGTTTTTTTATCTTTATCAATCGCAGCTTGTCAAAGGCAGCCACAAGAGACAGACACGGCTCAACCATTGAACTCCAGCTCTCCTCTCGCCGCTCAGCTTGATCAGGCAGGTGAGAAAATTGGAAAATATCTGGATCAGTTAGACAATCCTAAGACCTCTCAACAAAAACGGATACAGATTTTATGCAAAGATTACCCTACCGTATATAAAACTGAATATATGCCTGCATTACTCAAACTACATTCAAATGAATATACCCCTGAAGGTTTACTTTTTGATCTGGATATTGTCTTAGACTTTTATAAAAAGGGCGCGAATATAAAATGCTAGACTTTCTATATTGCTCATATTATTTTATTAACCAAGTTATTCTGATTATCTTCTTTTACTAAAATATTGAATACAAATTTTTTATAAACTTTCTTATTAGCAGAAATTCCTCTATTAAAAAATTTTTGATGTGAGCAAAAACAGAACTCATATTTTTACCATACAGAATAAGCCAGTTATCTTAAATATAAAATAGTGCTTTTAACTTTTTTATTCTTGCCTTAAGTTTAAATTGTTAGACAATGTCATTGTCTTTGTAAGCTATTGCTTTATATTGCTATAGACACGGCGTACAACAACAATAAATGGTAGATCATAATGGAATTAGAACTATTAGGTGAGCTATTTGGTGTAGAAATCCACCGACCTCTGCAAAGAGAAGAAATAAGAAAAGCGCTTATAGCCCGAAACGAACTAAGAGATCAATTAAAACAGGAGAAAAATCTTAGTAGCGACCATATTACATTGCAACTTAACGACAAGATTCATGTATTTGCCTACAGACTCGAAGAGAGTGAATCAGAACAATTTTATAATTATTTAACTGAAGAATGTAAAAAACTAAAGCCCGAACAATATGAGCAGAGTCTTATCTCTACCTCTAATAATACACTTAAAACAGAAATCTCTCCCCTCTCTAGTGAAACTATGGAAGAGAAACAACCCATGATATGGAAATTTTTACCTTGGGTACTCGGAGTGATTTTTTTATTATTACTTTTCTCATTATTCACTTTTAGGTGATATACCTTTATATAGTGAAAGAGATAAGTTTAACCACCAAACAATCTAAGAGAATAAAAATAAAATATTATAAGATTAAAAATTTCTTGCTAAAGCTATTGATCTTTAGATTTTGAATAAGTTTACTTTAAAACTATTATTTATAAAGAACTGTTTATGGGTTTATTATAGATATATGAACTTAAAATAAAGTACAGTTTATAACACTAAAAAAGCTCCCACTTATGGGAGCTTTTTTAAAGAAATCACTTACTGAGCATAAACCGGGAATTTAGCGCAAACCGCTTCCACTTTCGCTTTTACATCAGCAATAACATTTTCATCGCCTTTGCTATCTAAAATGTCAGCCATCCAGTCAGCAAGTTCACGCACCTCAGCTTCACCAAAACCACGAGTAGTGACTGCTGGTGTACCTACACGGATACCCGAGGTAACAAATGGAGAACGTGGATCATTTGGCACGGAATTCTTATTCACAGTAATGTGGGCTGCGCCTAACCATGCATCTGCATCTTTACCTGTAATATCCTGTTTAATGAGTGATAACAGGAATAGATGGTTAGATGTACCGCCAGAAACGACATCATAACCACGCTCAATAAACACTTGCGCCATGGTTTGAGCATTTTTAACCACTTGTTGCTGATAGGTTTTAAACTCATCAGACATAGCTTCTTTAAAGCAGATTGCTTTGGCCGCAATCGCATGCATTAATGGACCGCCCTGGTTACCTGGGAATACAGCAGACTGAAGTTTTTTCTCAATCTCTTCATTCGCTTTTGCCAGAATCAGACCAGAACGTGGGCCGCGCAAAGTTTTATGGGTAGTGGTTGTGGTTACATCAGCAATTTGAACCGGGTTCGGGTATACACCTGCTGCCACCAGACCTGCAACGTGGGCCATATCAACAAACAGATAAGCACCAACTTTATCAGCAATTTCACGGAAACGCTGCCAGTCAACAACCAGACTATATGCAGAGAAGCCTGCAACGATCATACGTGGCTTATGCTCTAAAGCCAGACGCTCAACTTCTTCATAGTCGATTTCGCCAGTTTCCGGGTTCAGGCCATATTGCACTGCATTATAGGTTTTACCGGAGAAGCTTACTTTTGCACCATGGGTTAAATGGCCACCATGAGCAAGACTCATACCTAAAACGGTATCGCCCGGATTCAGCAAAGCCAGGTAAACAGCAGAGTTTGCCTGTGAACCTGCATGGGGCTGAACGTTTGCATAGTCAGCACCAAAAAGTTCTTTAGCACGATCAATTGCCAATTGTTCAATAACATCAACATGCTCACAACCACCGTAGTAGCGTTTGCCTGGATAGCCTTCTGCATATTTGTTAGTGAGTTTTGAACCTTGCGCTTCCATAACCGCTGGAGAACAATAGTTTTCAGAAGCAATTAACTCGATGTGCGCTTCTTGGCGCTCACCTTCGGCAGCAATTGCCTGAGCTAATTCCGGATCAAATTCAGCAATAGAGATATTGGCAAACATTAGCGAGGTCCTATTAATTTAGGGCTTTTAAGCCGTGCTAAGATTGGCGCGTATTGTAACATGAAGTTTATTATTAAACAGAATGAACTTTACTCAGTTTTAAATAAAAATGGCTCATATTAAAAAACATGAGTCATCGCTTTAAATTCAGGTTATTGACTTGGCATTAGAGATTTTACATCCGAGATAATATTAGTAATATTCAACCCGTAAACGCTGCCATGATCCCATTTGGCAGTAAGAACGAAGTTCATTTCCACAAGGTTCACCGAGCCCTTCATAGTCAAGTGCTACCAGCATATAATCAGACTGAAGCAGGCCGTTAATCATATTTTTAATAACCGGATTTAGACTACTCCGGCTCGGTGCTTACTGATCAGCCAAACCCGTCGTGCCATGTGCCCATGCAACTATCGGCTATCCTTTTGCTGGAGGTGTTCCCTCCGGGGTGAAAACTAACGCAGTAGCTTGTGTTCCTTTATTATTAATGCCAAGCATTTTATAAGTCATGACCACGCTTTCACCGGCAATAACCACATCTGTTTTGGTATAGGCTACAGGCGTAGCTAATACCGGGTTATCTATATTATTTACTGGAATGGAAGGAACAGGCGTACTGAAATTCTGGTTATCATTGTCATCACTATCATTACAGCCGTCAAACTGATACTTATTGCAAGTACAGTACAGGTCAATATATGTCTTTTCATTATTTTATATCCTTATTTTAAGTTATTATCATTCACTGATTTTTAGGGTGTTCTTTCTTCTTCATGACACCCGTTCCCAATTTCTATAAAAAATAGCAAGAAAATTGTTTAATTATTCTCATATATAAATTTTAGAAACCAGCTTGAAGGATTTTTTTCTTCAAAATAAGGTGAATGAAAGTCAAATTATTCTAGAAGCGACGTAATTTGTGGCTCAACTTGATAAATGATGAGCTAAAAACCCTTCAATTAAAGCCCTGACAGGTTTTTAAATTGTCAGAATAGAAATAATAATGTTAGATTTTGACTTTCTCTTTTGTTCAGGCATATTTTTCAACATGCAGGCCATTATTCTCGATACTGAAACACATACACTCAATGGACTACCGATTGAAATTGCCTACGCGCCTGTCCAAATTGCTCAAGGCCGTTTGAGCCTAGACAAAAGTCAGTTATTTGACCAGCTCTACAGTATTGGTGAACAATCAATTTCTTATGCCGCGATGGCAGTACATCATATTCTAGAAACCGATATTGCTGGTCAGCCTCATTATAAGGACTTCAGTTTACCTTCCGAAACTGTCTATATTATCGGTCATAATATTGATTATGATATTCGTACCATTGAAAAATGTGGCATAGACACCTCAAATATTAAAGCTATTTGCACTCTGGCGCTGGCCCGCAAGGTTTGGCCCGATGCTGAGGCACATAACATCTCTGCACTGATTTATATGATCAGTAAAGGAAGTGATAAAGCAAGAGAATTACTCAAAGGTGCTCACCGTGCAGATGCCGATATTATTTTAACTGCAAATATACTCATGCATATTCTTTACCATCTAAATATTCAGAGTATTGAAGAACTTTATACTGCATCAGAAGACGCACGGATACCCCGTATTCTGAATTTTGGCAAACACCGTGGTACCGCAATTAAAGAATTACCTGGCGACTATGTAAACTGGCTGCTACGTCAAGAAGAGCTGGATCCTTATCTACGTAAGGCCCTAGAACAGACCCTAGTTTAGGTGCTGATATTTAAAAACTTGTTCATCAAACTTTAATTTTTTTAATGTAGGGTTGCCTTGACTGATTAGGGAAGTCGGGGCAATGTCTGATTATCAAAAAACACCATTAGGTATAGAAGTTTTAAAAAACAGATCAATTCATCTAAATGTACGCCAGAGACGTTTACTTATTCTGATTGGTACACCAGATTTTGATATACTTACGCCACAATTCAAGCAACGAATTGCAGAACCTGAGGTACTAGACCAGCTTTATAATATGGGACTGATCAGTTTTGAAGGTCAGCAAAAAGAAAAACTCATATCAGCAGACCAATTTGAAATAGAAACAGCCCCGATAATATTAATAAGTAATGACAGGCAAAATGAAATTATATATTCAGAGCGGTCCACTTCTAACGCTAAAATAAATGTTGAGCTCTTAGGGTTTCTAGCTATAAAAGAGTTAATGACGAGTCTGTTAAGACAATATTGTGGCTTAATGGCCAAACAGCTTATTGAACGTATTCAGCAAGCACACCACATTGAACACTTAAAACTTTGTCAGATGCAATGGCTGACGTATCTGCAAGAAAGCCGACTTCCACCATCAGAGCTTAACCGCGCCATGCAACAGATTAATCAGTCTATACAACATTTAAGACAGCATTGAAAATGACTTATTAAATCAGTCATTTTTACAGGTCAAAGATGACTGATTACCCTATATTCATTCCTTAGTCCGTAATTTTAAAATATATTTACAGACGATTTTTTAGTTTATTTTTTACTCTTACTTGCTGCTATCGAATAGCTCAAATTAGATTAACTCATGAAATGATACATCGAATATTTGTGAAAATAATAAATATGCCAATACCATCTATGATCTTGGTTGAGTAAGGTATCAAGACATCTTCATACAACACAGAATGCTATGATAACTTTTTCACCTAAGCTTCCTTATAAGATTTAAAATTCTCAAAAATAGGATTCTGGATATACGCTCGCTTCCCTACATACCCTAAATAAAAAGATTCCGCATAATTTCCATCTAAAGCTAAAAATACTCGTGATATAACGTCATTTTCAGCATTAATAACATATTAATTTTTTTCAATATATTAAGCAACTTATTTACTTTTAACTTAAAGATTAAAATTAACGATTGCACTATACAATAAAAAAATTATGCAAATTAAGCTGGATAAAATACAACCTAAATAATTTTTTAGAAGACTATCTACTCTAATATTATATTGAGATTTAAATTCGAATCCATAAGATGGAATTGCTTTTGAAAAAGTATAATTTGGATTTAGCTCCAATTTTTTACTATCTGAGTTTGTGACTTCTTCTAGAAAAAACCTGTAAAAGCGGGTTGCCTCTTCCCTTTCTAAGCGATGAGCAAATACATGGATCTGTCTGTCTAGCTGTAAATGAACTTCATAAAGTGATTTATACTTATCACGGACTAAATATTCTGCCAGAGCATTTTTTGCTTGTATTAAGACTTTCACCTCAATACGTGAAATAGGTAAATAAATATTTACGCCAAACAATTCACCTGCCAAGCCTTTTTGCATGAAGAATGCCCCTTTTTTCAGGAGGGATATAATATCAATTAAATATAATACAATACATAAAAAGTCTTAATTAGTTCTACTACTATGGCCTGATGTAAAAACTTAGGGTTTAAAATTGAAAAAACCTCTGGTTAAGAGGTTTAATTTATTAGAAAATTTTTGATCTGACAGAATCTCCTGCCAAGTCTCCGTAAAGGCAAAAAATCAGAGTCAATATCACTACAATTGCGATAAATGATAGCCATCTCAAGATTCTCATGACAGCTCCTCATAATTTTATGAGTTTCACTTTTATCAATACAGATATATTTTTAATAATACAATTACTGTGCCTTGTAATAGGTATCAAAGTATTACTTAAACTCTGTGATTCTAGTGGAATGGAAGAAATTTTCTATCTTTATAATCTAATTGTAGCCTGACAATATTCAGTCTTCAGATAATATTATATATAGAATATATGTAGTTTAGTGAGATACCTTGTGTTTTCTATCATACTGGTTATTATAGTTATTTTAGCTTTTTTATTTATTATACAACACTACTTTATAGATAGTCCTAACCTAAACACAGCAGAACAAATATTCTTAATTATTCTTTTTGCTGTGCTGGTTGCTATATTGCGTGGTTTTATTCTTCATAAGAAAAATTTTATATGATTGCATGGCAAAAATACCGTTATATATAGTATATAAGCCATCATTTCGGCTGTTCATAGTCATTCTTCTTAATAAGCCTTATCTAGCGAGGTTTATAGGATATTATCGATTCTTATCATATATAAAAATGGTGCGCTCGGCGGGAATCGAACCCACGACCCCAGGCTTCGGAAACCTGTACTCTATCCAACTGAGCTACGAACGCGCGATGCACATCATAACAAAAAAATGAGCAAGGTAAAGTACATAAATGCAGATAAACACCACTGATGCTTACGCTTTAAGCAAATTTTAATCTCTAGCTTGCCGATTACCATTAATGTACTTGGTTTATTGAAGCAGATCGCTCAGAATATCTTTTCTATTCACCATGCGAGAAATTCATGACTGATGCATTGACGCTAAGGGATTTGTCCAAAACCTATCGAAATGGTTTTCAAGCTCTCAAAGGAATTAATCTGACTGTACCGGAAGGAGAGTTCTATGCACTTTTAGGGCCCAATGGTGCAGGCAAGTCTACAACGATCAGTATCATCAGCTCACTGGCTAAAAAAACCTCCGGAACTGTAGAAATCTTTGGCTACAATTTAGACACCCATCCTTCTGAGGCCAAACAATGCCTAGGAGTCGTGCCACAAGAGTTCAACTTCGGTCATTTTGAAAAAACCTTTGATATTCTGGTCACTCAAGCTGGCTATTACGGTATTCCTAAAAAGCTGGCAGAACAACGGGCAGAACAATATCTGGAAAAGCTTGGCCTTTGGGACAAACGTCATGTTCAGGCCCGTATGCTTTCTGGTGGTATGAAACGCCGTCTCATGATTGCACGAGCCATGATGCATGAACCAAAGTTACTTATTCTGGATGAGCCCACTGCTGGGGTCGATATCGAACTGCGCCGTTCAATGTGGGATTTCTTGACAGAAATGAATGCCAAGGGTACCTCAATTATTCTGACGACCCATTATCTGGAAGAAGCCGAGATGCTGTGTCGCCGGATCGCAATCATTGATCGTGGCGTAATTAAAGAAGATACCACTATGAAGGATTTTCTTAATCAATTAAATGAGGAATCATTCATTTTTGATCTGGCTGAACCTATTGAACCTTTGCATCTGAATATTATTGGCGTTAATTTTAATTTGATTGATCCAATGACTCTAGAAGTAACGATGGATAAAGCCCATTCTTTAAATGATCTGTTTCAGCTCATGCAGGCACAGAATATTCAGGTACGCAGTATGCGCAACAAATCGAATCGTCTCGAAGAGCTTTTCGTAAAAATGGTCGAAAAAAATCTGGATGGAGTGACAACATGAATCTAGGTCAATTACAAACTGCACTTGGAACTTTAGTTCGCAAAGAAATCCGACGTTTCATGCGTATCTGGCCCCAGACCTTGCTTCCACCTGCGATCACCATGAGCCTTTATTTTGTAATCTTTGGCAATCTGGTCGGTTCACGTATTGGAGAGATGGGCGGCGTAAGCTATATGCAGTTTATTGTACCCGGCCTGATTATGATGGCGGTAATTACTAATAGTTATGCCAATGTATCCAGTAGTTTTTTTAGTGCCAAGTTTCAAAAAAGTATTGAAGAACTCATTATGAGTCCAATGCCTCTGCATTTGATTTTATGGGGCTATGTGATTGGCGGAGTATGTCGCGGTGTACTGGTTGGTATTATAGTGACAGCGATGAGTCTGTTTTTTACTGATCTGCATATCACTAACTGGTTTGTGACCATATTTACCGTGATTGTTACTTCCCTACTCTTCTCTCTGGGCGGTTTTATCAATGCTGTTTATGCTAAATCTTTCGATGATATTTCAATTATCCCAACATTTGTATTAACACCACTTACCTACTTAGGGGGAGTGTTCTATGCGATCAGTTCATTAAGCCCATTTTGGCAGAACCTCTCTCTGATCAATCCGATCGTATATATGGTGAATGCTTTCCGTTTCGGAATTTTAGGCCATAGTGATGTAAACGTTTCAGTTTCTCTTGTGGTAGTTACATTATTCTGCGCAGTGTTTTATGGCATTGCATACTATTTATTGTCTCGTGGTTCAGGAATGCGTGAATGAGTGTAGAGCAGTCTTTATTGGGTAAAGACACCAGTTATCCAAACCAGTATCAACCTGATATTCTTTTTCCTATTGCACGCGCGCAGTCTCGCGCTGACTATGCCCATATAGAAGGTATTCAGCAAGGTAAAGACTGGTGGCATATCTTTGAAATTTCATGGTTAAACAGCCACGGTATACCACAAGTCGCTATTGGACGTATGAGCTTACCCGCTTCTTCGCCTCATCTTATTGAATCCAAATCTTTAAAACTCTACTTTAACAGTCTAAATTTTCATCGGTTTGAAAATCGGGCTATTTTTATAGAGACTGTAGAAAAAGACTTATCTCAGGCTGCAGGTGCAGTAGTGAAACTAGAGCTTTTTCAGGTGGATGCTCTTGAAATTAGTCAACCGCAGGGTATATGTATTGATGATTTGACACCCCAGCAGTTGAAGAATCATCCGGATGCAGGTTTGCTGCAATATGCAGATGACCATGAAGAAGGAGAAATCCAGCTATATTCGCATCTGTTACGCAGTAACTGTCCAGTGACTGGCCAGCCAGATTGGGGAACGGTTTTTATTCGTTATCAAGGTAAAAAACCTTGTTATCGTAGTATGTTAGCTTATATTATTTCTTACCGTCAACATAATGGCTTTCATGAACAATGTGTGGAGCAAATGTTTGCAGATATATGGCAACATTTACAGCCGGAAAAGTTGATGGTGTATGCAACTTATACACGACGTGGTGGGCTGGATATTAATCCATGTCGTGTATCAGATTTAACCTGGATGCCAAACCCGATCCGATTGGCGCGACAATAAAACGAAAAATACCGAGGTTTTAATCATGCCATTTTTTGGTTTTACCCCGTCTGAGTCTTTACTGAACAATCTTCAGACATCAGTTGAAAAAAAGAATTCAAAGGAGCCGCTTTATCCTCTTCGGGATAAAATCGCTTTACAAATCAATGATGAAATTATTGATGCTATTTTAACTGAACTGGTACGCCGTTTCCCTGCCAGTGACAAGCGTGATACAGCAGAGAAACTTGCAGGCTATATTAAGTCAACTGTGGCTGTCTTATTGAAACAACTATTAAATAAAGCACCAAATGAAGTAGTTCAGCAGTCAATTGAATTCTCTGAACGTAGCATGTTTAAAGGTCCGGATAACCAATATAGAGTAGGTGAACCACTGGACGCCAGTCTGGTCACTAACCTTAAGCATAATTTTGCTGAAATTAAGGCGGGCAATAAAGTAGACCGTGCAGTGCTGGCCGAGCTTTATAAACAGTTCGGTGACGCAACCATCCGTCATTTTATGAGCGATTTCAACAAAACACTTGATCTGGGCATGATTAAACGTAAAGCTGCCGATATCGGAGCGGCAGCGGTCACTAAAGCAGTGCATATCGCTATCGACAAGCTTATCCCAAATCTGACTAAAGATGAGTTAATGGTACTTGCAGAATATCACAATACTTTATTCTTCCATTAATACTTAACTTATTCATCAGCTTATATTAAGACTGATTAGATAGTCTTGAGATTAAAATATCAGAATCGGAAACCTGGCTAATGCCAGGTTTTTTTATTGCAAAGTTTGCATAGCGATTGTCTTGTGCAAGCTTTGTGTTAGCATGCGGCATGCATTAATTTAGCCTGTTTTCAAACCTACATGTCTCCAAGCTCTCAATATAAATTCCTGCGTCAAGCTCCTCGTGATGGGCTGAGTACAGCCATGCAACCGTCTCGCTGGCAGCGGCTGCATATTGATCCGTGGTTATGCCTTTTTCTGTTTCTCAATGCCTTATTAGGCTTAACTGTACTATATAGTGCTTCTGCGCAAGATGTTGGTCTAGTTAGCAAGCAGGCCATGAGCTTCGGTATTGGCTTTATCGTCATGTTTACACTTGCCCAGATTCCGCCCAAGGTTTATCAGGCGTTTTCGCCATATTTTTATATCTTTGGCGTATTAGCGCTGTTATCAGTCATGATATTTGGCGAAGTGCGCATGGGTGCACAACGCTGGATTGATATTCCTGGTTTTGGCAGTGTACAGCCCAGCGAGTTTATGAAGATTGGTATGCCAATGATGATTGCTTGGTTTTTATCACGCTATCCTCTTCCTCCAAGCTTTAAAAACGTCATTATTTCTCTGGTCCTTATTATTGTTCCATTTTTACTCATTGCAGAGCAGCCAGACTTAGGAACATCATTACTGATTCTTGCCAGCGGTCTCTTTGTCCTGTTTTTAAGTGGCCTCTCCTGGAAGCTCATTGGAGCTGCTATAGGCCTCATGTGCATGATTATTCCCCTAGCATGGCAGTTTCTTCTGCATGACTATCAGCGGCAACGTGTACTCACCTTGCTGAATCCGGAAGCAGACGCTTTAGGAACAGGCTGGAATATTATCCAATCTAAAACAGCAATTGGTTCAGGTGGATTTTTTGGTAAGGGCTTTTTACAAGGCACCCAGTCCCATTTACATTTTTTACCTGAAGGCCATACTGATTTTATTATTGCAGCTTATTCTGAAGAGTTTGGTTTAATTGGAGTTCTCATCCTTATTACTCTTTATTTTGCGATTATTTTCAGGGTATTACAGATCGGCCTCAATTGTTTTCATAATTACGGACGTCTTGTAGCCGGAACACTGGGTTTGTCATTTTTTGTTTATGTGTTTGTTAATGCCGGCATGGTCAGTGGTATTTTACCTGTAGTTGGCGTACCTCTACCTTTTATGAGTTATGGTGGTACCGCCATCATTACTTTAATGGCCACTTTTGGTTTGGTCATGTCTATTCATACGCATCGATAGTTGAGATTTAAGAGCCAATGATTAGTTTAAATATTTATAAAAAATTCAAGCAATTTAGTATAGGTTTGAGTGCTGCCGGTATTGTCGCTTTCTCTCAGGCAAATGATTTTATTACTCACCCTAATTATGAAGCATTTAAAACTAAAACTATGCAAAATTATGGTCTGACTGCACAGCAAGTAGACTGGGCCATGCAGGGCAGTAAAAATTTACCAAACATTGTTAACATCATGAATCGTCCTGGGGAAAGTAAACCTTGGTATGAATATAAAACTAATTTCATGTCAGCAGGTACAATTAACCGCGGAGTTACTTTTAAAAACCAGTATGCAGATGCTTTAAACCGGGCTGAACAGCAGTTTGGAGTCTCTAAGGCGGTAATTTTAGGTATTTTAGGAGTAGAGACTGGTTATGGTGCCAATAAAGGTTCCTTCGTCACGCGTGATGCACTAGCTACATTGGCCTTCGGTTATCCACGCCGCGCTGAATATTTTAGCGATGAATTAGGCGCTTTAATTGCCTGGACCTATAAAGAAGGCTATCCAACCAGCAGCATTATTGGCTCATATGCAGGCGCAATTGGCTATCCGCAATTCATGCCGAGTAATATTACTAAACTGGGTATAGATTACGATGGCAACGGTCATATTGATCTCAGAAACTCAGCAGTAGACGCTATCGGTTCTATTGCTAACTATTTAGCTCATCATGGATGGCAACGCGACCAGCCTATCGGTTTTGCTGCACGATACACCGGTTCAAATCCAGACAGTATTATTGCGACTGATCTTACCCAGCCTGTACCTTATGGAGTTTTGAAAAATAAAGGAATTAGCCCACTTAATCCTTTGGTAAAAATTGATGATCTAGATATGGTCAATATCATTCAACTTCAAGATTCATATGGTCCGGTTTACTATATTACCTACCCGAATTTTCAGGTTATTACTACCTACAATAAGAGCCGTATGTATGCCACTGCTGTATGGCAATTAGGGACAGAAGTAGCCGATCGTTAAACCAAATATTTACCTAGTATTTTAAAAGTCAACAATTATTTATAGATAAAAGGCTATTAATTATACTTTTTAAATTAAATGTTACAATATTGATTATTTTTTAATCTATATTTGTGAGATTTTGTCCTTTTTGTAAATATTTCTCGTTAAAGACTAGACACTTTTGGTGACACATGAATATTATCCCCCATCGTCAAATGCAGTAACACAAACGAACATTTGGATACATGTGCTGGTTTACTGGAATTTCATCAGCAAAGCAGCACTGATCTTTAGGAGTTTATGAATGCCCACTTCGCTAAAATATATACTTGCGTTAACTATCGGTCTGACCGTAACGCAGTCTCAAGCAGAAATGGTACAGGCTTCGTCATTGAGCAATGATAATGACAATTTAAATCTTGCAGCCCGTGTTTTAAACCGTGATGCACAAGGCTTTAACTCTCACTTTTCAAACCTTAACAGTCTTTCAATCACTGAGCGTACCGGTGATAAAATTCGCCGCCAGACTATTGCAGCGAAAATTGAAATCCCTGAAGAAGAACCTTCAGTGATTGAAAAATTGAATACCGTAGCGTCTAACACTGTTCGTAAGTTCAGCCAGACTGGTGTAGCATCTTGGTATGGACGTCAATTCCATGGCCGAAAGACTGCAAGCGGTGAAACATTTGATATGAATGCCATGACAGCAGCTCATCGCAGCCTGCCACTAAACTGTTATATTCGCGTGACCAACCGCTCTAATGGTAAAAGTGTAATTGTTAAAGTTAATGATCGTGGACCTTTCCATGGTAACCGTGTACTTGACTTGTCGTATGGCGCTGCCAAAAGTATTGGTGTAACTAATGCCGGTACGGCGAAAGTAAGTATTGAACGTGTAGATGGTCCTAACTCTTAAATCTGTCTTACTGCATAAGAAGATTAAAAGCCACAATTAGTGGCTTTTGTTTTTATAGTTTCTTCTAAAGTTTACTAAATTCCATTTCTCTGCTTAAACCTCCTTCCAATTTTTAAAATACCTGGTTAGCAATTTTATGGGTCTGTATCAAAATAGCTTTATTTATTTTTAGATACTCCCCTCTCAGAAAACTTTGACGCATTCTGTCTTTTTGATTTATATTCTGTTTATATTTTAAGACTAATAAAAATCATACAAGGAGTGGATAATGAAGACAGTGGAAGAATGGTTTGAAGAATATTCTGAAAGCCACCAAAATAAAACCAATAAAGCAATTCACTGGATTTGTGTTCCAACTATCCTATTTTCAATTATCGGGATCATCGCACACTTCAGCACTCTGCTTGCGACTCTGCTCGTAGTTTTAACTTTAATTTTCTATGCCCGTCTTGACCTAGTGCTAGCTGTAGCAATGGCAGCGTTAATTCTGATTATGGGTTGGCTTATTTATATCTTGCCAGCAGGAATAGGCTTTTATATTGGAGTTTTTGTTCTGGCATGGATTGGCCAGTTTTATGGACATAAAGTTGAGGGTAAAAAGCCTTCTTTTTTAAAAGACCTCCAGTTTCTCCTGATTGGCCCCTTATGGTGCATGGATGCTTATTTAGGTAAATTCCTACCTAAGTGGAAAACACGGCATAGAACGCTTACTAGCGCTTAATAAGCCCTATCATCGTTTAAATTATTCGAAAACTGCATTCCAATTGGTTATTCCTCTACTTTAGCAAGCTAAAAATAAAGCCACTCAAGAATATTGAGTTTTATAAATACAAAAAAGCCCTCAATTTGAGGGCTTTTTTACAATCTGCTAATTCAATATTATTGAGCAGCAGCCTGAGCAGCAGCAACTTCTTCAGCGAAGCTCATTTCTGCTTTTTTCTCGATACCTTCACCCACTTCGAAACGTACGAATTGAGCTACAGTTGTACCAGTCGCCTTAAGTACTTCAGCAACTTTCTTGTCGTTGTCAATTACGTACATTTGACGCTCAAGTACAACTTCATTCAGATATTTATCTACTGAACCAGATACCATTTTTTCAACGATATTGGCTGGTTTACCAGATTCAATTGCTTTTGCTTCAGCGATTTCTTTTTCTTTCGCTACAAGCTCAGCAGGAACCTGTTCAGCAGTTACAGCAACTGGATTGAATGCAGCAACGTGCATTGCAATACCTTTACCTGTATCAGCATCACCAGTGTAAGCTACAACAACACCAATTTTCAGACCGTGTTTATAAACTGCAAGGTTTTCACCTTCAACAATCGCAGCACGACGAACCTGAATGTTTTCACCAATTTTCTGAACAAGTGCAATGCGTGCTTCTTCAACAGTAGCGCCATCTTCAAGCTTGAGTTCAGCAATTTTAGCAGCATCAGTTTCATTTGCAGCTAGCGCAGCAGCAGCAACTTTTGCAGAGAAGCCAGCAAAGTTTTCATCTTTAGCAACAAAGTCAGTCTGACAGTTTACTTCTACAAGAATTGCCTTGTTGCCTTCCTGAACAATTGTAATCGCGCCATCAGCTGCAATATTACCCGCTTTTTTAGCTGCTTTTGCTTGACCAGATTTACGAAGGTTATCAATCGCAAGTTCGATATCACCATCAGCTTCTGTTAAAGCTTTTTTACATTCCATCATTGCAAGGCCAGTACGGTCGCGCAATTCTTTAACCATGCTTGCGGTAACAGCAGTCATGTTAATCTCCTAAATTCGGTGGTAGAAAACAAATTCTTTTAGAACAGAAACGGCCCAGAGGATTCTCATGGGCCGCCTGCATACTTAACGCTTACTTTGCCACCATCACATGTCGCAAAAATGACAAGCTAGCGTCAAACGCATTAAGCCTCAGAAGCTGGAGCTTCTTCTGCTTTAGCTTGTGCATTTGCTTGTGATTGAGCGTATTCTTTACCAGCAATAATCGCGTCAGCCATAGCAGAAGCATAAAGAGTTACTGCGCGGATCGCGTCATCATTACCCGGAATAACGTAGTCTACGTTGTCTGGATTAGAGTTTGTATCTACGATACCGATTACAGGAATACCCAGGTTCTTAGCTTCTTTAATAGCAATTGCTTCGTGATCAACATCGATTACGAATAATGCGTCAGGTAAGCCACCCATGTTTTTCACGCCGCCCAAAGAACGCTCAAGTTTTTCCATCTCACGTGCACGCTCAAGAGCTTCACGTTTAGTCAGCTTAGCAAAAGTACCGTCTTGAGACTGAGTTTGAAGATCTTTCAAACGGTTGATTGATTGACGAAGAGTTTTCCAGTTCGTCAACATACCACCTAACCAGCGATGATCTACATATGGTTGACCAGCGCGTTGAGCTTGTTCACGGATGATGTTAGAAGCAGCACGTTTAGTACCAACGAACAAAACTTTATTCTTTTTGCTTGCTAACTGGTTAGCAAAGTTCAAAGCATCATTTAGCGCAGGAACAGTATGCTCAAGGTTGATGATGTGAATTTTGTTACGCGCGCCAAAGATATATTGACGCATTTTTGGGTTCCAGAAACGAGTTTGGTGACCAAAGTGCGCGCCAGCTGTAAGAAGGTCGCGCATGCTTACGTTGTAATCTGCCATTTTCTTTACCTTAAAGTTTGGGTTAGGCCTCCATATGTCCGCATTCTCCACCCCGCAGGGCACCCAGAGCAATGTGACGACATATGTGCGGATTTTTCCGTTTTTAAACGGTTTTCATGTATCTAGAGATCACAAAAAACCATTTGATAAAACGGGCGGCTATTTATACCATAGACACTTACAAATTACCAAAAGTTTTTAGTGATCATGAACAGTACTTATTCAGCTCCTGCCCGTTTAATCAAAACCCCTGAAGAGATTGAAAAAATGCGTATTGCGGGGCGTTTGGCGGCAGAAGTACTCGATATGATTAAGCCCTATATTAAACCTGGAGTCAGCACACTAGAACTAGACACGATTTGTCATGATTATATAGTGAATGTGCAACAGGCCATCCCTGCCTGTTTAGGTTATGGGGCTGCGCCAGGGCGCGCAGCATTTCAACATACAATCTGTACTTCAGTAAACCACGTAGTATGTCATGGGATTCCCTCAGAAGCTAAAATTCTCAAGAAGGGTGATATCCTCAATATCGATGTAACTGTTATTAAAGATGGTTATCATGGCGATACCAACATGATGTATATCGTAGGTGGCGAAACCTCTATTCTTGCAAATCGCTTGTGTAAAGTTGCTCAGGAAGCAATGTATCGTGGGATGGAAACAGTTAAGGCAGGGTCATATGTGGGTGATATTGGCTATGCAATTCAAAAATATGTAGAGTCCGAGCGCTTTAGTGTAGTACGGGAATATTGCGGTCATGGTATCGGCACAGTATTTCATGATGAGCCACAAATCCTACATTATGGCCAGAAGAGTACTGGCATGCGTTTAGAAGCCGGTATGACTTTTACCATTGAACCCATGGTAAATGCCGGAGTATGGCAGACTAAACTACTAGGAGATAAATGGACAGTAGTTACTAAGGATCATAAACTTTCTGCTCAATATGAACATACAATTTTAGTAACTGAAACAGGCATTGAAGTTTTAACAGCACGCTCGGAAGAAGATCTTTCTCGCTTTCAACGTTAATTAAAATTTATTAAAAAGGCTACTTCTAGGTAGCCTTTTATTTTAACTTAATATTCCATATTTTTTAAATATGAATAAAAATTGAATTTAGTGTTAATAAATATTACATAATTTTTAATTATTTCATTTTTCTATTAAATTTTAACTTAAAAACCACAATTCCCTACAAAAGCATGCATTAACCAAGCATTTAAAATACAGAGTAATTACTCTAATTTTCCGATACTGCACGTACCAACAAAAAAAATTAATGTCTTAAAGACATGGAGCTTGTCTAGATATGAAATATACTGCCCTAGCACTCACAACGAGTGTTCTGTTTGGTTTACCACAATTGTCTTTTGCTGAAAATAACTGGTTTGGTATGAAAGCAGATGGCTTTAAACGCTTCTCTGTTTCCGTCGGTGCTTTACATGTTATGCCTCAAGGTAAAGCACAACCCTTTAAAGTTAATACAGCTATTGCAAATAATACGAAAGCAAGAAATGGTACTATTCAAGTTGATACGGTTTTAAATAATCTAGATCCTAATGTTAGACAACAAGCTTTAGCTGATACTTTAAATTTTTTAGGTTTCTTTTCTGGTGGTGAATTAGACTCCGCGATAAGTGGTAGCTCCGTTATTAATGGTCTGGAAGAGTGGAGTAATCCTGGAACTGGACTTGAAGCTGATGATGTAACTACCTTAGGAATCATATCTAATTACTTTTTCACAGATAATGTTTCTCTAGAAATTAAAGCAGGTATTCCTCCTAAAGTTGACTTACAAGGTAAAGGTAAAATTTATGCGCCGTTTTCAGCCATCGCCACTCCCCAGTTAGGGGGTTTACCATTAGAATTTTTAGATATTGCACTACAAAATGATATCTTTATTACAGATTTAGAAGCTTATGGCCCAGCTGCTTCGGCACGTGCTTGGACTCCAGCTTTTGAACTTCAGTATCATTTTGGCAAAACAGGTGTGAATAAGTTTCGTCCTTATGTAGGTGTAGGTCTTATGTATGCTTACTTTAATGAACTGGAGATTAATCCACGCACTGAACAGGACTTAATTGCTGCCGGACACATGATTGCAAATATTAAGCAAGGAAAGGCAGGTGCTGCCCTTGAAGGAACACCAAGTACAGCCAACCCAGAAGTAGAGGTAGAAGCCAGTGATGCTTTTGCCCCTGTCGCAACATTAGGCTTTACTTATGACTTTAATGATAAGTGGTTTGCAGTAGGTTCAGTTTCATATGCTCACTTAAAAAACGATACAACCATCACGGTGAGAGATGCTCAACTGGGTGAACTGATTAAATCTAAAGCCGATATTGAGGTAAATCCGATCTTGGCATATGCAGGTGTAGGCTACCGTTTCTAAATTAATTTATATCGATAAAAGCAGGAATTTTTCCTGCTTTTTATTTTGAGTGCCTTACTATTTCCTATAAGAATTTTATTTTTAACTTTAATTTATTCATACCAATTTTTTATTTCACTCTTTCTCTTGTCCGAATCGAATATTATATTCTGGTACGATCATTCCATGGACGTTATATGTCAACCACACAATTCTCCAAACCGCTTATATATATGCTCATTGCCAGTGCTTTCATTCTGGCTTTATCACTAGGGGTGCGGCATTCATTTGGTTTATATCTTGTACCAATGAGCCATGAGTTTGGATGGGGACATCATGTTTTTAGTCTGGCGATTGCCATGCAAAACTTGATCTGGGGAGCAGTTCAGCCTTTTACAGGTGCCCTTGCAGATAAATATGGAAGTAAAATTGTTGTGGCCATTGGAGGTGCATTATACACCGCTGGCCTAGTTCTTATGGCTTTCAGCTCAACAGGCTTACTTCTTAATTTAAGTGTAGGCTTGATTTTAGGTTTTGCCTTGTCAGCTACTTCGTTTTCTGTACTTCTTTCAGCCGTTGGTCGGGCCGCTCCTCCAGAAAAACGCAGTATGGCCATGGGAATTGCCAGTGCGGCGGGTTCATTTGGCCAGTTCATTATGTTGCCTGCCACTTTGCTGCTGCTTAAAAGTATAGGCTGGTCTGCTGCACTTATGGTCTGTGCTGTTCTAGTGGCTTTCATTATTCCGCTGCCATGGATGCTTAAGGCTCCCCATTACCAGCCGCCCAAAGTAATCAGTGAGGTTTTAAAGCCCGCTCTTACTTTTAAGCAAGTCTTACACATAGTTAGAAAACATCGACCCTTCTGGTGGCTGGCTCTTGGTTTTCTGGTCTGTGGTTTTCAGGTAGTCTTTCTGGGTGTACATCTGCCAGGTTATTTGATAGATCACGGCTTTGACGCCACGACCGGCACTATCTTTTTAGCCTTAGTTGGATTATTTAATATTATTGGAACCTACGGTGCCGGCTGGTTAGGTGATCGTTATTCTAAACCTAAGCTTTTAATGCTGCTATACGGTATTCGCGGTATTGCCATTATTGCATTTCTGGCTCTTCCTTTAACTACGATTAGTGTCTATATTTTTGGTATGGTAATGGGAATCTTGTGGTTATCTACAGTTCCACTGACTAATGGTATTGTTGCAAACATGTTCGGAGTAAAATACTTGAGCATGCTAAGTGGTATCGTTTTTTTCACCCATCAGATTGGTTCTTTTTTTGGTGGCTGGCTGGGTGGCGTCAATCATGATATTGCAGGCAATTACAATGCAGTATGGCTAACCGCAATTGTCTTAAGTGTGCTCGGAGTATTTGTACATTTTTTTGTTAATGAAGAGGCGGTAATTCATGACTAAATCGTTTGACAGCCTGAATATTATCATTGCTATTAGTATTGTACTTCTATTTGTTCTGGCTTTTTATTTGTGGAGCAATACACCACAGCTTTTTGAATATTTTAATCAGGCTTTCTGTGCACATTGACTCACAGCAAGCATTTACTTAAAAGTTTTCAAGATTGAATGTTATTAAATCATCATAAATCTTTCATAGAATTGTCATTTAAAGATGGCCTAATCTGTAAAAAAAATCTATAAAAACGCCCATCAACTGATGGGCGTTTTTATATACAACATTTTAGAATAAACGGTTAAGACCATTTAATGCAGCTACACGATAAGCTTCCGCCATAGTCGGGTAGTTAAACGTTGTTTCTATAAAATACTTTAAAGTGTTGTTTGGACTTTGCATGACTGCCTGACCAATGTGAATAATTTCAGAAGCATTATTACCGAAACAGTGGACTCCCAAAAGTTCCAGAGTGTCACGATGAAATAGAAGTTTTAATTCACCGACAGTGTCACCAGTAATCTGTGCACGTGCCAGATGACGAAAAGAAGCCTGCCCGACTTCATAAGGAATTTTCTCTTCAGTGAGTTCCTGCTCGGTTTTGCCGAAGAAAGAAATTTCTGGAATGGTATAAATACCGGTTGGAATATCTTTTACCGGTTTTACATTGAGCTCGCCACTCATATTGGCACCAGCACAACGCCCTTGGTCGTATGCTGCTGAAGCCAGTGATGGCCAGCCTACCACATCGCCCGCAGCATAAATATTTTCAACTTCAGTCTGGTACTGATCATTGACCGCAAGCTGTCCGCGGCTATTTGGTGTAAGGCCAACATTTTCCAGGCCGAGTCCATCCGTATTACCGGAACGGCCATTACACCATAAAATAGCATCTGCCTTGATTTTCTTGCCACTCTGCAGGTGCAATACCACGTGATCATCATAAGTTTCCAGATAATCAATCTGTTCATTATGACGGATCAGTACGCCTTGTTCACGCAAATGGTAAGATAATGCATCGGCAATTTCATCATCCAGATAACTGAGCAGTTTATGCTGTGTATTGATCAGGTCAACTTTATGATCCAGACCAATAAAAATAGAGGCATATTCACAACCAATTACACCAGCGCCATAAATAATGATTTTTTGAATAGCAAAATCAAGATCCAGAATTTTATCTGAATCGAATACGCGTGGATGATTAAAATCGAGTCCAGCCGGATGATACGGGCGGCTACCTGTTGCGATCACCAGTTGTTTGAATACCAGCGTTTCCTTAATACCGTCATCGCTGAAGATTAAAACTGTATTTTTGTCCTGTATATAGGCACGTCCATGATAAATATCAATTTTATTACGGTCATAAAAGCGTGAATGGGTATCGACCTGTTGCTGAATCACTTTATGTGCATTGCGTAGCACTTGTTTCATGGTGAACTGTTTCCAGTCTCCCACTTTTTTAAACATCGGATCACGCTGATAACGGATAATACTCGATACAGTTTGACGTAAAGCTTTGCTTGGAATAGTACCGACATGCGTACAGTTACCACCGAGCTGCTCACGCATATCAACAATAGCTACACGCTTACCTGCTTTCGCCAGCTTCATTGCCGCGCCTTCGCCCGCAGGTCCAGAACCGAGAACTACCGCATCATATTTAACGAAATTCCCACTAACGACCTCTTTCTTACGTGGCATTCAAAGCTCCTTACATGAAAACGTTATCTCTTATCTTGCCTATATTATGACGTAATCCTGATGAATTTGCTGTATTTCCCCCACCTATATTATGTGATGGCTACATTTTTTAAATGAATAGCGTTTTTTTCCTATTTAAAGCTAAGTCCGTTATAATAAGAAGCCTGTCAATCTGATCTCTCCTCAAACAGTGGAAAAGTTGAATATGTCTGAAAACCGTAAACCAGAACAGGGTATTAAACTTCGTGGCGCAGAAAAGGTCGCTAGAATACCTGTAAAAGTTGTACCTACGGTTGAAGTGCCTCGTAAACCGGACTGGATCCGGGTGAAGATGACTGCACCAGAAGAAGTTCAACGTATCAAAACAACTTTACGTTCACAAAAACTGCATACTGTATGTGAAGAGGCTGCCTGCCCGAACCTGCCAGAATGCTTTGGTGGTGGTACAGCAACCTTTATGATTATGGGTGACATTTGTACCCGACGCTGTCCATTTTGTGATGTTGCTCACGGCCGTCCAAATGCATTAGATGCAGATGAGCCACGCCATATGGCAGAAACAATTGCAAATTTGGGTCTAAAATATGCAGTTATCACCTCAGTCGACCGTGATGACTTACTTGATGGCGGCGCACAGCATTTTGTTGACTGTATTAAAGAAGCACGTCAGCTTAGCCCAAATACGTTACTTGAAATTCTGGTTCCAGATTTTCGTGGCCGTCTGGATATTGCACTACGTATTATGACTGAATGCCCGCCGGATGTGTTTAACCATAATATTGAAACTGTGCCACGTTTATATAAGGCAATGCGCCCGGGTTCAGATTATCAGCACTCTTTAAACCTGTTAAAAATGTTTAAAGAATACTGCCCTGATATTCCAACTAAATGTGGGCTAATGGTGGGTATTGGTGAAAAAGAAGAGGAAGTAATTGCTCTTCTAGATGACCTTCGTGCGCATGATGTAGATTATGTCACTATTGGTCAGTATCTACAGCCTTCCAAACAGCATGCACCGATTGACCGATTTGTCACGCCAGAAGAATTTGAGCGTTATGCTGAACATGGCCGTAAGCTTGGCTTTAGAAATATCTGGTCAGCACCTATGGTACGTTCAAGCTATTTTGCAGATCGCCAGTATTATGGTGAACCGGTTCCTGAAGTGCGTCGTAAAACAGATCCAGCAAAAAAAATTGCAGTTCAAACGATTGAAGCCTAATTGTTTTAAGCTCTAAAAAGGCCCTCTAGTGAGGGCCTTTTTACTAATTTTATAATCTGTTAGCTGTTAATCCGATTTCTTTTTGCCACCACCGTCCTGTTTATTTACAGTAGCCCAAGCAATCCGTTCTGCCTCATCCTCTGAATGCCCGCGCTCTTTTTCACTTTCTTCAATATGCTGAGCCTGCCGTTTCTGTTTTTCTGTATAAGCTGATTTATCTCCACGTGACATAATAGTTCTCCTATTTTTTGATCTATATTTATTTCTATAATATGTTCAAAAATTATTCATCACATAAAGTGTCAGTCTCTGTATGGCTCTAACATATTTTATGTAACCTCATTTCAAATATATCTTCAGGTTTTATAGGTACCAAACCACCAAATAAATACATTTCTATCAATTATATAGTCTTTTATTTAGAGGTATTTTTATACTTTTGGTGACAAAAATTTAACTATTTATGGTTGAGTTTATATAGCTTTAAAAGGATTAATACAGCAGATTAAATATTTTAATCTAATTAAAAATAATTGCACTGACTCACTGAAAAAACCTCAAGTGATATAAACAGAAAAATGATGTCTTCGTAACTGTTGATTCCTGCTGGTCGTTTTTACATATCAGATGTAATGATTTAGAGGAGTGATTTTATGTTATTTATTCTGAGTATTTTGCTACAGCTGATTACCATATGGGTCATATTTTTTTATGGATTATCCAGAGTTACGGGTGCCATAACAATGATCGGAGCTGTCATTATTACAGCTGTGATCAGTCCATGGTCCTTAATTTTGGGGATACCACTAATTCTACTTAGCCTTGTGTTACTTGTTGATTCATTACGTATGAATCTCATCACACGTCCGGTTTTTGACCGGTTAAGTAATGCGATGCCGAGTATTAGCACAACTGAACGCGAAGCATTAGAAGCCGGTACCAGCTGGTGGGAAAAAGAACTGTTTATGGGCGCGCCAGACTGGGATCAGTTTGACCGTTATCCTTATCCGCATCTATCTGAAGAAGAACAATCTTTCCTTGACCATGAAGTCGAACAACTTTGTGACATGCTAGATGAATGGCAAATTCATCATCATGATAAAGACCTGCCAGAACACGTTTGGCAGTTTATTAAAGAGAAAGGCTTTTTAGGTCTAATCATACCTAAAATTTATGGTGGACTAGAATTTACGGCTTTTGCACAAAGCCGGATTATGAGCAAAATTGCTTCACGCTCCATGACGGCGGCAGTAAGCTGTATGGTACCTAACTCACTTGGGCCAGGTGAACTGTTAATGCACTACGGCACTGAAGAGCAGAAGGAACGTTATTTACCAGGGTTAGCTAATGGTACTGAAATTCCATGTTTCGGTCTGACCAGCCCGGAAGCAGGTTCTGATGCCGGTGCTATCCCCGATACCGGTGTAGTTTGCTATGGCGAGTATGACGGTGAGCAGGTACTCGGCTTAAAAATGAATTTTTCCAAACGCTGGATTACTCTAGCACCCATTGCAACTGTGGTCGGTCTGGCTTTTAAGCTGTTTGATCCAGACGGATTGCTTGGTGATAAAAACAAAAATGAATATGGAATTACCTGTGCCCTGATTCCAGCCAGCCATCCCGGTATAGAAATTGGACCGCGCCATTATCCGGGCTCACCTTTTATGAATGGTACAGTCGATGGTAAGGATGTATTCATACCAATTGACTGGATTATCGGCGGACCCAAAAATGCAGGTAAAGGCTGGCGCATGCTGATGGAATGCCTGGGAGTTGGCCGTGGTATTTCCTTGCCTGCCCTCTCTACCGCAGCAGGCGAAATGTGTTACCTGACTGTCGGTGCTTTTGCCCGCATTCGTCAGCAGTTTAAACTTTCAGTCGGGAAGTTTGAAGGTGTACAGGAAGCGACGAGTGATATTGCCAGTGATGCTTATATGCTGGAAGCTTTCCGTTATATGGTCACCTGTGGTTTGAACCAGGGTGGCACGCCAGCTGTCATGACGGCAATGGCAAAACATTATGCAACAGAAACCATGCGCAAAGTGGTCAATCATGGCATGGACGTAGTCGGTGGTCGTGCAATTCAACTTGGACCACGCAACTTTTTGGCTCTACAGTATCAGGCAGTTCCTGTATCCATCACTGTAGAGGGGGCAAATATTCTAACCCGCTCCCTAATGATATTTGGACAAGGCTCAATGCGTTGCCATCCTTATCTGTTTGAAGAATTACAGCTGTTGCAATCTCCAGATAAGACTGGTGCCTTAAACAAGTTTAATGAAATGCTTTATCATCACTTAGGCTATACCTTAAACCGGGGTGCACGGGCATTGGCCTACGCATTTACAGGTGGTTCTTCACGTGCAGCTTTTACAGCCGATGATTTTACTCTACCGTACTATAAGCTGGTTAACCGTTTTAGTGCCTGCTTTGCCTTAACTGCCGATATGTCTTTGGGTTTACTTGCTGGTGATATCAAACGCAAAGAAATGCTGTCTGGCCGTCTGGCTGATATCCACTCCTATCTATTCATTGCGACTTCTATTTTAAAATATTATGAACGTGGCAGTAGGACTGAAGCTGAACAGGATCACGCACAACTGGCTCTGGAAAAAGCATTTCATCAGGTACAAGAGGCTTTTTACGGTCTATTTGCCAATTTTCCAGTGCCTGCAGCAGCCGGGCTGGTTAAACTGGTCTGCTTTCCCTTTGGTCGCCCTGTGGCCAAACCAAATGATAAGCTCAAACAACAGGTGGCTCAGTGGATTATGATGGAAAATCCCTTCCGCGAACAACTAAAAGCTCATGTTTACTATAATGTCCGAGAAGATGATGTAAATGGCCGACTGGAATCTACCTTTAAAATGCTGCTACAGATTGAACCGCTTTGGGACAGATTTAAAAAAGCTGAATCCAAGGGACAGTTTGTCGGTTTAACTTTTGAAGAGCATGTAGAAGATGCGGTCAGCAAGGGCTTTATTACTGATGAAGAAGCTGAACAGCTTATCCGTTATAATGCCAAGCGTTTTGACAGTATGCTTACAGATAACTTTGATATGCAGTTAAAAGAAGCCTTTGCATTAACCAATCCACATCTGCCTGAACATCTTGAAGTCAAGCATGAAGGTGGCATGACATCGGTCTAAAAATCTTTGATTTAAAAGGCAGGCTCTTTAGGAGCCTGTTTTAGTTTTAATGCCAATGGATATTGAAATAATAATAGCTCTCTTCGAGTCCGAACCTGACCTGATAACCTATTTCATGCAGCTCTGCTGAGAGAGCATGTATGTCTTCAAGTGCAATGTATTTAGGTAAAATCATGAATATAACAGTATTCCCCTGTCTGGCTGCCTGTTCAATCAGATCATTAAGCTTGTCTCGTACTACCGTCATAGTCAGACCCGCTTCTAAAGTCCATAGTTTTGCCTGCTCGGCTGGAATAATATCCATTTTCTTTTCCTTCATTATTTAATACATCTATAGTGCATTTTTTTATCTTTAATATATTTTATCTTTTCTGATATTGATGTGATATTTAAACTATGTGTATTGTTTATTTATTTCCAGGTTTGCATACAGAGAGAAATAATTAAAATTTCTGTTTTTAGTTCAGACTTTTGTATCAGTTTAACTACTATAACTTATCACTTATTCTCAGTTATATATTATATATTTTATAGATTTACATAATAATTAAGGCGTCAAAATAAGTTAAAATAGACTCATTCTCTTCGTATTATTTTTCTCCCATGAATCTTGTTGCTGAAAAATCCAATCGTTCTCAAGTTACGGTCTGGGTCGCTTTGCTGCTGCTGTTAATTGGTGCAATGAGTGCATACCAGATTGTTGGCTTGAATCAAGCCCTGCTGCTTCTCATTGGTGGAGCATTAGGGATGACACTCTACCATGCATCCTTTGGCTTCACTTCCAGCTGGCGCGTTTTTATCAAGGAGCGTCGAGGTCGTGGTTTGCGTGCGCAAATGATCATGCTGGCACTGGCTGTATTACTATTTTTTCCTGCTTTAGGAGCTGGCCAGCTTTTTGGTCAGCCGGTAACCGGTTTTGTGTCTCCACTTTCCACTTCGGTTGTGATTGGTGCTTTTATTTTTGGTATAGGCATGCAATTAGGGGGTGGTTGCGCATCTGGAACGCTTTATACGGTCGGTGGCGGTAGTGCCCGCATGGTGGTTACCCTGATATTTTTCTGTCTGGGTTCCCTGTTGGCAACCTTGCATCTGGACTGGTGGTTTAACCTGCCGCACTTGGCGCCTGTCTCTGTTGTTAAAAGTTTGGGGGTAATGCCTGCTTTACTTTTGAACTTTGCTCTCTTTGCAGTCATCGCGCTGGCAACTGTTTATTTTGAGAAAAAGCGCCATGGTGCATTAGAAATCGGCTCTCCCCCATCAGAGTTTGGCTGGAAACGCTTTTTACGTGGTCCCTGGCCACTGGTTTGGGGCGGGATTTTATTGACCTTACTGAACTTTGCCACATTGGCCTTGGCTGGCAGGCCTTGGGGAGTAACCTCGGCTTTAGCTGTATGGGCTGCCAAAGCAGCTAGTCTGGGTGGTATAGATGTCGCCTCATGGGCATATTGGCAACAACCTGCCAATGCTAAAGCCCTTACTGAACCACTCTGGTTTGATGTAACCTCCATGATGAACTTCGGTATCATGCTGGGTGCATTGCTGGCTGCGAGTCTGGCCGGTAAGTTTGCTCCTAACTTCAACATACCGCGTCGTTCACTGCTGGCTGCAGTTCTGGGCGGTATCTTGCTGGGCTATGGTGCCCGCTTGGCATATGGCTGCAACATTGGTGCCTATTTCAGTGGGATTGCTTCAGGTAGTTTACATGGATGGTTATGGCTGATCTTTGCCTTCTTAGGTAATACTATTGGTGTAAAACTACGTCCTGTCTTCTTTCCAGAGGAAGCACCCCAACCAGAAAAATTGACTAGCTGCTAAATAAAAAACCCATCGATATGATGGGTTTTTTATTTACGGCTCGAGAGCACCTTTTAGGTTACAGCCATAATTCATGGTCTCTTGCACTTGTCGATAGCTGGTATAACGATTAATAATAAACTGATAGAAATTTTCGGGTTGAGCAAAAATTTCTTTCAGATTTTCATGAGCAGGTAGATGTTCAAGTTTAAGATGTTCAACCAGATTGAGATTCTGGTGTCCAATTTGAAACATCTTCACGAAATAGCTGTTCATCATGTTGCAATAACCATTTTTTGCATTCTTCAACGCAAACCGGCTCACCAGATGCTCGTTTAATGTATGCAAATTATGAACATCTAGCTCAGCCTTGGGATCAGAAAACGCATCAGGATATTGAGATTTGAAAGTTAAGAATTGTTGCTGTAATTCCTGGTTAAGATGATCTATTTTGGTTTGCAGTTCTACTGCACTATTTACCCGATAATCAGCTGGCGTACTATGGAAATCATCAGGCCGTTTTTCTGCGCATGCTCCCAGCAAAACAAGAGATAAAGAAATTAAAACAACATGGAAGAATTTCATCATTAACTCTAAGCTTAATACTGTGCGTTACTTTATTCGATTATGAAATTTTTCTCATCTCTTTTGCAAAAATGAGTCTTCGGACAATATTTTCTCATTCATATAACGCCAATAACGTTTAGGGACATACTGTATATGCAGTTTTATATTACGTCGAGCTTCAATATTAATAGCACAAAAATAGTCTTTCCAGAGCTGGTCATAAAGCAATTCATCATCATCCAGTTCCACTGTAAATTTCTGACTAAACCCAGTATGTAATGTCTGGTCCACTTGTTCTACCTGCATATGCACCTGATGGACCTGTTTTAAATCATAATAAATTCCATAATTCCTTTTCTCATCATAAATCAGCCAAGACTGGTCCTGATAACGGTCCTTAAAATGCCGTTCAATAAGAGGCAATACATTAAAGTCTGGCCGTACCAGCGCAATGAAAAGACCATTCTTGGCTTTTTTGAAACGGACAAAAGCTTCCATGCGGTGCTTCTCACGCCCTACCTGCTTGGTCCATTGGGAAAGACCCAATACCGCAGCATGACCATAGTTGTAGTCTACGGGTAAAGCAGACTGAAATACATATATACAAAATTCAAAGAGCTGCTGAAATGCCTGTTCCTGTTCAGATAAAAAAGTGTAATAAAAATTTTTCAGGCTCGTATATTCAACTTTAATTTTTAAAGCATTCCATACACGTTGTGCATGTTCATCATTTGCACTTACATGAATCACCTCATCAAACAGTCCCGACTGGAAGCGCCCTTTTATACTAATTTTTACTGAAAACTCTTTAAATTGAAAAGCCCGGAAAACACAGCTTAGCAGTCCGGTCATACTGCCATCAAAAACATACTGGGCCACTTAAAAGCCTAGTCCTAATTGTGGAGAGAGCTGTGCATTGTATTTGGACTGGCCGGCCAGCAGAATCTGCTGCCTGATCTGGCTCGGCAACATTTCTTTGATAAATTTGGGTGTATCTGCACAGCGAATAAAGTGCTGGGCCCGATTATAAGCAATCCCCATGCGTTTAAGCTGATCAATATGAATACTGCCAAAGCGCCGCGCCTGGATGACCTTTCTTGCAGAACGTACGCCAATACCCGGCACGCGCAAGATCATTCTATATTCAGCCGTATTAATATCTACCGGAAACTGTTCCGGATGACGTAGTGCCCAAGCCAATTTTGGGTCTACATCCAGTTCAAGGTTCGGATGTTCGTCATCAACCAGTTCATGAGCATCGAACTCATAAAAGCGCATGAGCCAGTCAGTCTGGTATAACCGGTTTTCACGTAATAATGGTGGTGCTGATCCAATGGCAGGTAAAGCCTGATCTTCAGAGTTAATTGGAATATAACCAGAATAATAGACACGCTTCAGTTTAAACTCTTTATAATGGCGGTCTGCCATTAAAATCACGTCCTGATCAGTTTCATGATGCGCCCCGACAACCATTTGTGTGGTTTGACCTGCCGGAACAAATTTGGGTACTGTTTTAATAATTTTACGCTCATCCTTAAACTGGATAAGCCGGTCACGGACAATTCCCAGATCTTTCTGCACCTCACTGTGACTTTTCTCAGGTGCAAACTTTTGTAGTCCATCTGCTGTTGGCATTTCCAGATTAATACTCATCCGGTCAGCATATAGTCCAGCTTCTGTAATCAGTTCAGGTGAAGCTCCTGGAATAGTCTTTAAGTGTATATATCCATTAAAATTTTCTTCTAACCGAAGCTTTTTAACCACCTGCAACATGCGTTCCATAGTATGGTCAGCCGATTTAAAAATCCCTGAACTTAGAAACAGGCCTTCAATATAGTTACGACGATAAAAATTAATAGTAAGATCTACGACTTCCTGCACAGTAAAGGCAGCACGTTTCACATCATTTGAACGTCTTGAAACACAGTAAGCACAGTCGTAAATACAGATATTTGAAAATAAGACTTTAAGCAGAGAGACACAACGACCGTCTTCAGTATAGCTATGACAGATCCCGGAACCGGTATTTCCGAGTCCTTTATCCTTATTTTTTCGATTACTGCCACTTGATGAGCAGGATACATCATATTTGGCGGCATCAGCCAGAATTTGCAGTTTCTCGCGAATACGTTCAGACATAGACCCAATCATCCATGTAGAGAGATAATCATTAATTATACTAGTCTGTTTCGACTGCACAGCCTGCATTTATTTCTTTGCGACAAGGCATGTCGTTAAGTTAATTTAACTTAGGCTATTTTAGTTTAAATATAATCTGGTAGTGATAGAGAAACTCAAGTTTATGGCTTGCTCTGCCTTCATATAAAAAAGGCATTAGGAAATTAGCCATGCCTGAAATTACGTTATTTATTAACAAAATATTGGATATTGGTTGCATCTCTCGAGCGTTTGACGTAAATCTTAAAATAAAGTTTAGGTAATAAAAATATGAATCTGATCGAAAGACTTAGCTTGAAACACTCTATTTTCTTGGCGCCTATGGCAGGTGTAAGTACACCCGAGCTGGCGGCTGAAGTCTCTAATGCCGGAGCTTTGGGCTCATTAGGCCTAGGAGCCAATACAGTTGAACAGGCACGTGAACAGATTTTAAAAACACAACAGCTAACCCGACAGCCCTTTCAGCTTAATTTTTTTTGTCATCGCTCTAAAATACTGGATCAGGATATTGCACAAGAATGGATTGAATATCTAGAACCGCACTTTAGAAAATTTGATGCCTCTGCACCTAACGAGTTAAAAAATATCTATCCAAGCTTTAAGGACTCAGATGATTATCTCAATCTTGTTTTAGAGACTTGCCCAGCAGCCGTCAGTTTTCATTTTGGTATTCCACATTCACATCAAATTGAAGCACTTAAAAAAGCAAAGATTTTAACCATGGTTTCTGCAACCAATCTGGCGGAAGCAAAAGCAATTGCAGAAGCAGGGATTGATGTCATTATTGCTCAAGGGGTAGAGGCCGGTGGACATCGTGGCTGTTTTAACCCGCATCGTGACAGCGCTATTAAAACGACTGACTTGGTACGCTTAATTTTACAATATCTTGATTTACCAGTCGTAGCAGCGGGCGGAATCATGAACGGCCGCCAGGCACAGCAATGTCTTGCACTTGGTGCTCAAGCTGTACAGTTAGGAACTGCCTTTGTTCAATGTCCAAGCTCAAATGCCAATGCAGCCTATCGCGAAGC
Organism: Acinetobacter sp. FL; assembly: GCF_040744925.1. Classification (NCBI taxonomy): domain Bacteria; kingdom Pseudomonadati; phylum Pseudomonadota; class Gammaproteobacteria; order Moraxellales; family Moraxellaceae; genus Acinetobacter; species Acinetobacter sp. FL. Next base: position 2,033,914 of record NZ_CP160437.1, read on the forward strand.
TTTATTTAACCGGCCTCTTACTCAAATTACCTCAACTATTTCAGGACGCCCGGCACGCGGCCTGATTAATGCATGGCATACCGAAGTTGATCTGGTTCAGCGGCCAAGTCTACCCGCCTATCCATATGTTTATGATATTGCAAAACAACTGCATCAAATTGCATCCAAACAGGGTCATTATGAGTATGGGGCATTCTGGGCCGGCAGTAATGTTGCCCAGATTCGACAGCTAAATGCTGTTGACCTGATTAACCTGCTAAATCTTGAAATTAATCAGGCCACTCATTTAAATTCAGATTAACAGTTTTTAACCGGAGGCTAGAGCAATACAATATTCATGCCTAGCCTCTTTTTGGCTTAAGGATCAAGCAGGTTAACAGTTTCTTGCTGTACATCACTCATTAAACGTCCTTGGGCCAATAACTGGTTAAAATAAGCTTCTACTACTTTTGCCTGCTCTAACGTACTTTCTACTTGATACATTTTCTGACGAAACTCATTGCTGGCATATAAGCCCTTGGTATACCAAGCTATATGTTTACGGGCGATACGGCAGCCAGAATACTCCCCATAAAATTCATAGAGCTCACTTAAATGCCCAAGTAATACATGTTTTACCTCTTCAATATCAGGGGCTTTTAGGTATTCTCCAGTATTTAAATAATGGGCAATTTCTCGAAATATCCATGGACGCCCCTGTGCTGCACGCCCAATCATGATCGCATCGGCGCCTGTATGTTCTAATACAAATTTGGCTTTTTCAGGACTATCGATATCGCCATTAGCAATTACTGGAATATGAATAATTTTTTTAACTTCACGAATCAAATCATAACGTGCATAATTTAAATACATGTCTTCACGAGTCCGGCCGTGTAAAGCCAGTGCCGCAATACCTGCCTCTTCTGCCCGCTTCGCCACACGCAGAATATTTTCTTGACCATTTAAATACCCCAAACGAGTTTTAAGGGTAACTGGTACATCAACTGCGGCAACTACGGTATCTAAAATACGCGCAACCAGTTCTTCATCCTGTAATAAAGCAGAGCCTGCAAGTTTATTACAGACTTTTTTTGCCGGACATCCCATATTAATATCAATAATCTGAGCACCATTAGCAATCTGATAACGTGCTGCTTCAACCAGTTGTTCTGGATCGGATCCTGCTATCTGGGCAGAAATTGGAGCTAATTCACCATCAAAATTAGCCCGATATAAACTCTTTTTACTCATCCTCAGTGTCTTATCAGCTGTCATCATTTCGCTAACAGCATGGCCTGCACCAAAGTATTTACATAAGGTTCTAAATGGTCGATCTGTCACCCCTGCCATTGGCGCGACCCAAATTTTTTGCTCGATTGGCCGATCAAATAGCTCTCTGATTACGGTATTTTGACTCAAATTTCCAACCTCACTTTCAACTTGTTTACTAAGCTATTCATCTTTAGATCTATTTTAAAACCTGACACTACTTAATACCCTGCTTAGCTCTCCCAACTTATACCTTGAACAAGATAGGCTTAATAAATTACAGTACAGGAGAGAAAAAGTGGTCAGAGATATTTTAAGCTAAAGCCCAGATTAGAGCAGATCAAATAGCGGACCAACTAGTTTAATTATTTACAGAAAGAATATCTATTTTTAATTTATTGAGTTTTTAAAATTCAACTATCGCATTTATCTTGAAGAATATCGTTATATAATCAAAAGCTTAACTAATATCTTTTATAAAAGTCTACCTGAGCTAGAATATAGGTTAACTTAACTTGAGTTTCAGATAAATTAAATAAATTCAGTACATTAGAAATGATAAACCCTGCTCAATCACCTGTATTGGCAGGGCTACAGCTATAAATTGATCTATCTTAAAACGTCCCCTTCAGGATAGTCTTTTAGTTTCTTAGATCAGTTAATTCAAAATCTTTAATGATCATCATCTCAATACTTTCTATCAGGGCTTTTTCCCATTTACTCTCATTCCAAAATAGTAAGTTTCCATTCTCTTCTTTATAAAATACTTGTTCTTCATAATTTAGATGATGAATGACTTGGGTTCCATTTGGTATATTTTTCATATAGTTATCCTCATCTATTATTTATATTTAGCTTAGCATAAGTGGCTGTTTTGCTTTAACTTAAATAATAAAAATATGTATCAAAATACAAATTAAAATTCATCATAATGAATAAATTTTTATTGGAACTATTAAGTGATTAAAAACTATAGACTTATTATAAATAGTTAAAAAAATTATTTATTATTTTTTAATATATTAAAAATATATAAAGTGTCATAAGGTTGAGTTCTAAAATAGAATTTTTTTATTAATTTATCTAATTTTAATATCTTTTAACTTGGTTAACTAACCCATATCTAAAAATAAAAAGAACAAATATTAACCAAGAACATACAAAATAAGATAGAATATTTCACTGTTGATATAGATTTCATGCACCATGTCACATATTAGCTTTATTCATGCCCTTAACCTTAACTTAAGAAAACTAATCCTTATTCTTACCATATTTGCTGTTTCTTCTTTATTTATTATCTCCTTACTCATTGGTCACTATATTGCTAAAAAAGAATTAATAAATGATTCACTTGCCTTGAACTATGAATATGCTTTTAAGATCGCGAATAGTACTGACAACTATTTTAGAAATCTTTTATCTGAGCTCAAGCATAGTACTTTAGCCGTTAGTCATTCTTTTGATAATAATAAATTACGGCAATATGAAGTCGATCGCCTGAAGAATCAAGCTCATTATTTTAATGCGGTAATCATTGGTGACCGTCGAGGAAATATTCTTAATTTTAGTCCGGCCAGTTTTGATAGCGGTCAACTGACAAATCAGGATCTTCTAAACTTCAAGCATCTAGCACAGAGTAAACAACCCTATATTTCTCAACCTTATTATTCTATCAGGCACAATTTAATTATTTTTATAGCTCAACCAATCTTCAACAAGCAAAATATTTATCAGGGCTATATGGGGGTTGTTATCAATTTAAATGAAAAAAATATTATCAGTGACCTTCTTGCCAGCGAATACGGTTATAAAAAAAATTATATGTATGTGATCGATCAAAGCAGACAGATTATCTTTCATCCCGATTCCGCGAGAATAGGTAGCATTATGACTAACAATACTGCCCTCTCTTATATGAACCAAATCAATAGAGGGCGAGTAGAGCTCATTAACAGTCGAGGAATAGAAAATTTAGCAGGTTTCGCTCGTATTTCTACTACCAACTGGATTGTGGTTTCTCAACAGCCAACCAGAGAGTTACTTAAACAGGCAAATTCAGTAATTTATAAAGTATCAGTTGTTATCCTATTATTTTATCTATTGATCTTTTTGGTGATCTGGAAACTTTCACTATTCATTTCTTCCCCCTTGAATCACTTGGCTAAAATGGCGAGTCGTCTTAACCAGCCAGAAATAGAACAGAAAATTCAAGCGATTAGCCCTTGGTATTATGAAGTACAGAAATTCAAACTATCTTTACTTTTAAGTGCACAAAATTTTAGTAAGAAAATTTCAGAAATGAATCATCATGTTAATTCTGATCCTCTCACTGGCTTGTACAATCGCAGGGGTATCGATATCTTTATTAAAGAAATGGTAGATAACCATACACCTTTTTCTATTCTCCTGATTGATGTCGACTATTTTAAAAAAATTAATGATACTTATGGCCATATTCAAGGTGATATAGTTTTAAAACAAATTGCAGGTCATTTAAGAACCAATTTTCGTAAAGATGATATTTGCTGTCGTTGTGGAGGAGAAGAGTTTGCTGTACTCATGCCCACTATTGATAAAAAAGCAGTCTATAACAGTGCTGAACGTTTAAGAAAAAAAATAGAATCGAATATTACCAACCTGTCTGGCCCGGTAACTATTTCTATTGGTATCGCATACTGGCCAGAGAGCTCCAAAAGCACTGAAGAAGTTTTCAAAATTGCTGATCACTATCTTTATCAAGCTAAACGTGAAGGTCGTAACTGTGTTCGTGGTCCATAAAGTATAGTTTATATAAACCGGCATATAACGGGCTATTCTAGTTATTTAAACGATGCTTGCTCTTCTCTGTTTAAATTTAGGCTTGCATATGAATACATTAAAATAAAAAAGAGCTTCTTAAAGAAGCTCTTTTTAAAAGACCAGATTATGATTGATGTGTAATCTGAACAGTCTTGATTCGGTTACCTTCCAGTTCTGTCACTTCAAAACGTACACCCCGGAAATCTAGTTGAGTACCGACTGTGATCTTATCCTGAATTTTATCTAAAATCAGACCAGCTACACTCACATAGTCTGCATCATCTTCTACCAGGTCTAGCATGCCAAGCTCCAGTTCTAGCTGATACAAATCCAGACTTCCAGCAGCTTTCCAAGTGCTTTCATCAATTTTTACCAGGTCAAGCTGTTCATCGGCATCTGGAAACTCACCTGCAATTGCCTCAAATACATCTAGTGGTGAAATAAGCCCCTGGATATTACCAAACTCATCATTGACCAATACTAGCGAGCCTTTGGAAGTACGCAAAGTATTAATCGCATCAATCACTTTCATTTTTTCAAAAATGTAGATTGGTCGTTGCTGTTTTAACAGGGCTTTTAGCTGGACTTCATCTTCAAGTACATCTAGCAGTTCCTTGGCACGTATCACGCTGATTACTCTATCAAGGCTACCACGGCATACAGGAAACAGGCTATGAGGAACAGATAATACCTGTTCACGAATCTGTTCAGGTGAATCCTCAAGGTTTACCCAGGAAATCTGGTTACGGGGAGTCATAATTGAGGCTACTGAGCGTTCAGCAAGTGTCAGTACTCCACCAATCATATAGCGCTCTTCATCTACAAATGCATCTTGCGCTTCTGTAGATTGTGCATCAGCCACAGTTTCTACACGTCCACCCATCAGTTTTAAAATCGAGTTCGCTGTACGATGACGCAGAGGAATTTTTGCCTCATGCTTTGCTGCATTTCGCGAAGTAAACTGATTAAATATCTCAATAAGAATTGCAACACCTATACCTGAATAAATATAGCCTTTAGGAATATGGAAACCAAACCCTTCAGCAATCAGGCTAATACCAATCAAGAGCAGGAAGCTTAAACACAGGATAATAACAGTCGGATGACGGTTTACAAATTCAGTTAATGGTTTGGAAGCCAGCAACATTACTGCCATAGCGACAATCATGGCGGCCATCATGACATAAATATTGTCAACCATTCCAATTGCAGTAATCACCGAATCTAAAGAGAATACAGCGTCGAGTATAACAATCTGGGCTACAACCGCAGTAAAACTTGCATAAGCTACATTTGTAGTAACTTTAACTTCAGTTTTACCTTCCATCCGTTCATGTAATTCACTGACTGCTTTATAAAGCAGGAACAGACCACCGAATAAAAGAATCAGATCCCGACCGGAGAAAGTCCAGTCAAAGACAGTAATAAGCGGTTGAGTCAAAGTGACTAACCAAGAGATAGCAAATAATAAGCCCAAACGCATTACTAGGGCTAAAGAAAGACCTATTACACGGGCTTTGTCCCGTTTTTCAGGAGGGAGCTTGTCAGCCAAAATGGCAATAAAAACCAGGTTATCAATACCTAGAACAATTTCTAAAACAATCAGGGTAAGTAAACCCACCCATATGCCCGGATCTAATAAAAATTCCATTAGTTTAGACCTCCGGATAAACGAGGCTGATTAAAAATAATTTTTGATCGACACGGCGATGGATCCATATAAGTGAACCTTTTCAACTAAAGATAAAATTATTATGCACACTTTTAGTAAATTGTAATTAATTTTTTATAATGAGATGAAAGGTTTTATGTATAACTGCTATAGCCTTTATGAATTATTAGATTCATTTATAATTAAACAGAGAGTAATTTTTTATTATTTAGAAAATATAAATATTATATAATTTGAACAGGTTTAATATAGTTATAATAAAACTGTTTTTGAAAGCAGGGCTTTAAAGTTCACAGCTTATATCTTATAAAGCCCTGTATTGTCTAATCTGAAGAGGCGGATGATTTGTGCTCTTGTTCATATTGATAGTCTAAAGCAGCTTTTTGGGCTTCAGCTGCAGCAATGGCTTCTGGTGCAGGTCGATCCGCGGTAGAAGCAGCAATAACAGAAGACGTAAATGACGTACCAGTTAAAGAAAGTATAAGAACTGCGTAAATATTCTTCATTTTGATTCCTCTACTTTTTAAATCGCTTTATAAGTCATTTAATACCCCCTATTAAGCTGGGTCTGTAAGAGGATGGTCGAGAAATGTAAGGGCTTAGCCCCTATAATTACTTAGGCAACCTGAATAATCATTTGATTAAATAAAAGTGACACTTAAAGACTGAATGTATATTTTTATAATAAAAAATGTAGAGTCATAACATATTATTAGGCTAGTCAGTTCAGTTTAAGTATCCCTATACTTCTTTAAGAGCAAGAGAAAATATCCTCATCGATATTTTCTCTCTTCTCCCATTTATCTGCTTTTTTCTGGCTGATTAAATTCTTTGAAATCAGCTTTTCGAATCATAGCGTGAATTCCTTTAGTCCGGTCTACTACTTGTGAAACTTCAAAATCAGTAGCAGCACTTAAATAAGCATAAGCAAGTGCTTCATCAATACCATATTCCTGATTTAAGAACCGGATAGCTTCACGGGTGGATTTTTTCATGGCTATATCAAGGTCTTCATCTAATCCTGGTGTAATCCAGAATTGATCATTTTCAGCAAGTACATGTTTAATCTCCTTACCAGGAATTTTGTCCTTTCCAGCTTTTAGCAGTGTAAATTTCAATGTAGCGCGTGCTGAACCTTCAAGTGCCGTTAAAGCGACTTCACCATCGCCCTGAACGAAATGGCTATCACCAGTATAGAAAAGTGCGCCAGGAACCTGTACCGGATAATAAACAGTTGAGCCTTTACCTAACTCGTTAATATCAATATTTCCGCCAAAGAAAGCAGGTGGAATCGAATTTACTGGTTCACTGGTATTAGCAGCCACACCCATAATTCCCATAAATGGTGCAAGAGGGAAACGAATCGACTTGCCCTGTTGTGTTTTTAGTACACCTTCATACTCTCCCTGAGCATTTTTCTCAATAGGTGTAAAAACTGATACATTGCCGTAACGTTCCGGGTATAAGTGGGAAGCACCTTCCTGTACTGTTTTTTTAGGGAACTCTCCTACCAGAGTGCCTTTACCATGACGGTTAGAAATTACCCCATAAGGAACTCGTGGTTCAACATTGAGTACTTCTACCTTTAATATATCACCCGGCATTGCACCCTGTATTTCAATAGGCCCCGTCACAATATGTGGTCCATCTTTACTAAAATCATGTTTTAAAGCAGACTGCGTAATCATCTTTGCTTCATCTAGAATATATTCTGGCTTTACACCCTGGGAACGAAAATATTTTTCTGCATTACGCCCCTGATCTTCGAGCAGGCCTTCATGGGAAACAGTATCAAAAACAACAGTACTATCGGTAGGCACACTTAGAACTGGTCGGGAATCTTTATTAGGCAGATAACCCCATTGAATAGTTTTTAAAGTACTGGGTATATAATATTGATCTTTATACTTTCCCTGCGTTAAAAGTCCCGGCTGATTACTTATCTGTTTAAGAACTTTAAACTCTTCTGCAAAAGTTGAAGTAGAGCCTAGTAAAGCTGACAATATAGCCAGTGATAAAGTAAGCGGTTTATACATCTTATTTCCCTAAATTTAAAAAGTTGAATATTCATCTTTTTAAAAGCAAGGGTCATGCCAACTAGAATTATTGAATCTTATTCATCAATTCTCTGTCGCTTAATAATATGTACAGGGATATAGAATTATTTTTTAAACGGGCTTCTCTAATATACATATATATTCGTACATTTTATTAGCGACATAGTATACTTCATTCGCCTTAGGTGCTTATCCCTGTACTCATCTGTCTTCATTGTCATGAAAAAAAATTTACGCTGCACAACCGCCATTAAATCCTTAAGTGTTCTTGTTTTGTCACTCAGTCTGATTGCCTGCGGTGAAGGCTCGTGGTGGTCTAAAAATGATGAACCAGAATTAAAAGAAGAGCAGATTAAACGGCTTATTCCTACTCGTGTACAAAACCGTGGCTCTTGGGCTGGCGACTTATATGAAATTACTGACCAGTTGGGAATACCTAAAACCAAGGAAAATATCTGTACAATTATTGCAGTAGTCGATCAAGAATCTAACTTTGTTGCTGACCCGCAAGTACCGGGTTTGGGTGAAAAAGCTATACGTGAAGTTGATCAGCGTCTTGAAGATAAACTGGGTGTAACACTGGCCGGATATTTTAAGAATATGCTGAAAACCCAACCTTCTCCGGATGATAACTACCTGAGCAGAATGCGCAAGGTTAAAACAGAACGTGAACTGGATGAACTCTACCGTGAAATGTTTAATCATTTTAGTAAACACTATCATGTAAGTGCTCTAACCGGAGCCGCCCGTCTGGTAGGACAAGATGTTTCTGAACGTTTAAATCCGATTACAACCTTGGGTTCAATGCAGGTTCATATCGGTTATGCCAAAGAGCATAAGCGTTCTGGTATGAATATGGCTGAATTGCGTAGCGACCTGTATACCCAAAATGGCGGCCTATATTATGGGATCCATCGTCTGATGATGTACCCTGCTGATTATGATAAGCCGCTCTACCGCTTTGCAGATTATAACTCTGGACGCTATTCAAGCCGTAATGCAGCCTTTCAGAGTATGCTTAATGACTTGACTGAAGCAGAGCTGGACCTAGATGGTGACCTGCTACTTTATAATAAAGACGGTAGCATCCGTTCAAACAAAAGCCAGTCTGAACGTGAACTGATTGCGGTCTTCGCTGCAAACAATGTTCTGATTACGCCGCGCCAGATTCGCTCTGATTTAAAGGAGGAAAAAGAGCAAGACTTTGAAGATACTCAAACTTACCTTGCAGTAAAAAAACTCTACCAGGAAAAAACAGGTAAAGAACCAATTTATGCCATTATGCCAGAAGTAGTCATTTCCGGACCAAAATTAAGCCGTGACTATAATACCAACTGGTTTGCCACACGCGTCAATGGACGATATCAGACATGCATGCAACGCGCCAAACGTATCAAGCTATAAACCTTGCGCTATTTGATTTTGACGGTACATTGTGCCGTAGTGACAGCTTTACTGGCTTTATCTTTTATACGCTCTCCAAACGACATATCATGCGTCAAGGCCTGAAAATTCTCCCCTGGATTCAGGCCTATTATCTCAAGCTATACCCTGCCCACCAGATGCGCCCGAAATTGTTTTCGGCCATGTTTAAAGATAGTAATGCCAAAAATATACATTCAATGGCAGAACAGTATGCACACTTGTTAGTACACCAGCTTAATCCTGAATTGTTAAGGCGTCTGAGACAACATCAAGCACAAGGTGACGATGTTGTTATTGTATCGGCTTCAATCGATCTTTATCTTGAACCTTTTTGCAGGCTGCTTGGAGTAGACCTGATTTGCACTGAAACTGAAGTACATCAGGGCAAATTGAGCGGATTTTATAGCAGTCCAGATTGCAGTTGCGAGCAGAAAAAGTTAAGGATACAAGAAAAATATACATTAACCGATTACCAGTCTGTTTATGCGTATGGGAACAGTTATGAAGACCTAGAAATGTTTAGTCTGGCTGATTACTGCTATATGGTTGGAGAAGATGCTGAACTGCCTACATTAGCGCCTATAAAAAAGCTCGCCTGAGCGAGCTTTTTTATTAATACAAGAATCTTAGTAAATTGCCATATGATTGCGATGAATCATTTCTAGAGAGCGTGCTTCACCAAGAACTTGATAAACTTTATTGGAAGATAGACCTTTTACAATTTCCGCAGAGCGCGAACTGAAATTCACTCGGCCTACTGCAATCCGTTTGCCCCGGCTATCTACACACTCCACAACATCACCACGATTAAAATGGCCTTCCACGGCACGAACACCCACAGGTAACAGACTACGGTGTTTTTCACGAATAGCCTCTATCGCACCATCATCGATTACAAGCCGCCCGGCGGTCTGTAAATGGGCAGCCAGCCACTGTTGATGAGCAGTCATGCGATCTTTATCAGTGGCAAATAGAGTCCCCAGCATTTCACCGCTCATCAGACGTGAAAGTACGTTGTCACTTTCACCACTGGCAATCAGGGTAGGACAACCTGATCTTGCGGCCAAACGCGCAGCACGAACTTTAGTGACCATACCGCCTCGGCCAAGTACGCCGCCACCGCCTGCCATTTCAAACAGACTATCATCGAGTGCACGCACTGTAGAAAGTAGTTTGGCTTCCGGGTTAGAACGCGGATCTGAGTCGAACATACCTTGCTGGTCTGTCAGAATAATTAACAGGTCAGCATGTACTTGTCCCGCCACCATTGCAGCAAGTGTATCATTATCGCCAAAGCGGATTTCATCCGTCGAGACTGTATCGTTTTCATTAATGACTGGCACTACTTGCCAGTCAATCAAATGCTGTAATGCATCACATGAGTTTAAATAACGTCTGCGGTCTGCCAGATCATCGTGAGTTAAAAGTACCTGTGCAGTTTGAATCCCATGCTTTTCCAATACACTGGACCAGGTTTGGATTAATCCCATCTGGCCAATGGCAGCACATGCCTGAAGACTGGGTAAATCTGTGGGTCGACTGCTCAATTTCATGCGCACCATCCCCTCTGCCACAGCACCGGAAGACACCAATATAATTTCATGTCCGGCTTTATGCAGGTCAGCAATCTGATTAGCCCAATGCGAAATTGCATTAAGATCCAGTCCCTGACCATTTGCTGTGAGTAAAGATGAGCCGATTTTTACAACGATACGTTTACAAGCTTTGAGCTGTCGCTGCCCATCTACCACTTCTATCATCATGTCCTCAGTTCTACTTAACGTACGTAGATTACTTCCACTTCATCATCGTCATCATCGAAGTCCTCATCATCCTCATGATCTGCAAGACGTTGCGCACGACGCATTGCACGATAGGCTTCTTTGGCGGCGATGGTTTGCTCACGTGTTTCAGCTTCAAGCTGTTCACGGAATGCCTTAACCTGAGCTGCATATTCAGGGTCTTCAATTTCACGTTCACGTTGCTGCTCAATCTGGTCCATCAGATAATAAACAACATCTTTTGTTCCTTCGCTTAGCAGACCTGAAGTCTTAAATACCGGGCCATCCCAGTTCAATTCATTCAGAATATGTTCACACCATTCTTCACGGCTATCCTCTGGTAACTGGTCGAGTTTATTGAGAACCAGAACCACAGGTAACTGTGCCAGTGTTGGTGAGAACTTTTCAAGTTCACGTAAAATTGCTTGGGCATTATGTACCGGGTCTGAACCGTCAATCGGCTGCACATCAACAATGTGTAATAAAATACGGGTACGTGCCAAATGTTTCAGGAAGCGGATACCCAAGCCTGCGCCTTCTGCCGCGCCTTCGATCAGACCAGGAATATCAGCCATTACAAATGAACGGTGACGATCAGCATCAACGACACCCAGGTTTGGCACCATAGTGGTAAATGGATAGTCTGCTACCTTAGGTTTAGCTGCAGAAACAGCACGAATAAAAGTCGACTTACCAGCATTCGGCATCCCCAGCAGTCCTACATCAGCCAGTACTTTAAGCTCCAGACGGATCTCACGGTACTCCCCTTTTACACCAGTTGTGCATTTACGTGGAGCACGGTTGGTTGATGACTTAAAATGAGTATTTCCCAGCCCACCTTCACCACCACCGGCAACCAGTACTCTCTGGCCACTTTCAACTAGATCACCAATAATATCGCCTGATTCTGTATCCACTACAGTCGTTCCTACAGGAACATATAAAACAACGTCTTCACCACCACGTCCGGTACAGTTTGCACCTGCTCCGTTCTTGCCACGTTCAGCACGGAACTTACGGGTATAACGATAGTCGACCAGCGTACTGGTATTGTCATCCGCCTGGATATAAATGCTTCCCCCACGGCCACCGTCACCACCGTCCGGTCCACCAAAAGGTACAAATTTCTCACGGCGAAAACTGGCTACGCCATTGCCACCGTCGCCAGCCTCTACGGTAATGACTGCTTCATCAACAAAGCGCATATGCCAATCCTCTAAAAACTCTTAAAACCGCCTATTCTGCCATATTTTTACTAAATTCTCGAATAGAAAATATAGCAATTGTTTATTATAAGCCGGTATTTGCAAGCTTCATAAATGCTTATAAAGTTTGACGGTTTTTCTATAGGGTTTTTAGAGCTTTAAATCAGCAACTCGCTTAGTTTTAAATAAGCAACCTAAATAATTTAATTCCACTTTTAACTGTTCTATTGATATTGAATATAGCTTAACGGCAATAGCATTTTCATATCCAGATTGGCTTTGGTATTACGCTCAACGTTATACATGGTGGCTTCGAAGTTAGCGATCTTAGGAATATTAATCGGATCATTCAGTTCTAAAGAAGGATTAAGCTGATGCTTTACATGCACATTAATCGGTTGTTGGTTAAACTCGAAATACACCGGGCCATTAAATGCAATCTGGATGGGCAATTCATAAGTCCTGTTCAGTTCAAATGGAACATCAATATTTACCGGTACATCGAGTTTTAAAGGAAATTTTGGAAGTAGTTTGTTTTTATAGATCAAATCTGTAGTCGTTTCGACGGGCATCACCTGATTAATTTTGAGCATGGTCGAATATTTAATTTGTACCGATACAGGAGTGGTCACATTAAATTTTAAATCTGCCAGATATTTGCCATCCAATGGTAAAACCAAGTGGTGATCAAGATCAATTGATGAGCTGATTCGCCCTATAGTCTGTGCAGTCAGATATTCTCCCACATGAATACGGGTACCTAGAGAATGGGGTAAAGTAATATCGGTCTGGGTCGAGCTCACCTGTAGAGAAGCCTGTACATTTAAATACAGCCAGAACACTAGCGCAATTAAGCTACTCACTAAAATAAAACTGGCCAGCCAGACTTTTAACGAGAAGTTACTGATATTCATCCTTAACTTCTCCTATTTTAAGGTGGAAGCTTGCGAACTGGCCGGTTCAGCCGTGACCCGCTTAAGTGTTATATGTTCAAGGGGTATTGAAAGCTCTCCCTTACGTATCTTCACCGGCAGAATATTCTTGACATCAACCGAAGCAGAAAGTGGCGCATTGACTGGAACACTGAGTCTACCTTGGATGGGAATACTCGTATTCAATGTTGTATTCAATGGAATATTCAGATTTTCACGAATCACCGTTTTGACTGGAGCCGTAAATTTTAAATGTACTTTCTGGTTTAAAGGCACTTTAATATCAATCGGCACATCAAGATCAATAGGAATATTACCTTTGAGCGGTAACGTTACATCTTTGCCCAGAATTCTGACTTTGACCTTGGTATCAATAGGCAGTTCCTGTTTCACCTTAAGTGTTTCTTTTACCGGTATAACAGTATTGATAGGTACTTCATTATCAAAATATACCCGTGGATTTAAAGTCTGAGATAGTGGAATATCAAGCTGTTCATGAATCGGTATACTGGCATTCACTTTTCCTTTGACATTCACATCTAGGGCCTCATGAATTTTAACGCGTGCTTGCAAGGGTTCCTGTAATTCAATATCAACTGCCTGATTTTGTAAGGGAATGTTGATCTTGAAATGTTTAAATGCCCAAATGGCAATCAGCACCCCGCACAGGGTCGCGAGTAGAATAAAGGCTATTCCACTTAGCATGGTCTTTATTTGCAAAATATCTTCCTTAACAACATATTATTTTTTTACTCATCAATATTGTTATAAATTTCTATGTGTTGTTCAGCAGTTTTTTTGTACAGATATGAAAAAACCCGGGTGAACCCAGGTTTTTTTAAAATACTTATGACTTATGCATTAGTTTCAGCAGGAATCTTAGGGTAACTTACGCCACCCATCTGCTCAGCAATACGTAATACCTGACAGCTATAGCCAACTTCATTGTCATACCATACATAAGCAGTCAAACGGTTGCCAGAAGTAATTGTTGCCTGTGCATCAAATACCCCTGCGGTACGTGAACCGATGAAATCGCTCGATACCACTTCAGTAGAGTTGGTATAGCCAATCTGGCCCTGCAAGTTAGAGTTGATTGAAATTTGACGAATAAATTCGTTCACTTCTTCACGATCAACTTCTTGGTCCAGAGTCAGGTTAAGAATTGCCAGTGATACGTTTGGTGTTGGCACACGTACTGAATTACCGGTTAACTTACCTTTAAGCTGAGGCAATGCCTTAGCAACAGCCTTAGCAGCTCCAGTTTCAGTAATTACCATGTTAAGTGTTGCTGCACGGCCACGGCGGTCAGCTTTATGGTAGTTATCAATCAGGTTCTGGTCATTGGTAAATGAGTGTACTGTTTCAACATGACCATTAATAACTTTATATTTTTCATCCAGTACTTTAAGAACCGGAGTAATCGCATTAGTAGTACAACTAGCAGCAGAGATGATTTTGTCTTCATCCAGAATATCTGCCTGATTTACGCCGTACACGACATTTTTCATTTCACCTTTACCAGGTGCAGTTAAAATAACACGTGCAGCACCTGGGCAATTCAGATGCTGAGCCAAGCCCTCTGCATCACGCCATTTGCCTGTATTATCAATAACTAAAGCATTTTCAATACCATATTCAGTATAATCTACTTCAGCCGGGCTAGAAGCGTAGATCACTTTGATATAGTTACCATTGGCAATGATTGCTTCATTTTCTTCATCAATTGAGATGGTGCCCGCAAATGAACCATGGATTGAGTCACGACGCAACAAAGAAGCACGTTTCGCCAGATCACCATCTGCACTTTTACGTACTACAATTGCTTTTAAGCTCAGACCACGGCCCAGACCAGACTGGCTGATAATCAGACGCGCCAGAATACGGCCAATACGGCCAAAGCCATAAAGTACAACATCTTTAGGCTGTGCAGAAGCAGGGTTACCTTCTAGTGACTTGACAGCCTCTTTTACAAAAGAGTCAACATCACCACCCTGTTCCTTATATTCAACAGCCAGTTTACCCAGATCAATCTCAGCAGAACCGATATTATCGATTTTTACCAATGCCTCAAGGATTGGAAAAGTATGAACAACAGAAAGCTCTACATCCATTACGCGGGTACGACGATGGGCTTTTAAAATCTGGATTACTGAACGGTTAACTAAAGAACGGCCATAAACAGAAGTGACAATATTTTTTTCACGGTATAACTGGCCAATCAGCGCAATCATCCGTTCCGCAATTTCTTCACGGTTTTTCCAGCGACCTTGGTGTTCTGCGTGCAGGGCGATGATAGTGTCTTTGCTCACAAATACGTCCTCTAATTAATAATGTATCTAGGCGTGAATTTCAAAACCCGATAATTGTAATGGAATTATCGGCAAGAATGAAACAAAAGCTGAAAGGGCTGGTCATATTTTCCAATATATTGCTTATAATTTCATAAAATATCGCTAATTTTTTACAAAATTATCTTACAGGCTTATCTGTTCAGAATTCTAGAGACATGAATACTTAAATTGGGTGAATAAAATCACTTAGCAAATCATGTAGTTCTTACTCAAGACTCTAGCTAGTCATCTTTTAAACGGGTCTGGTAAGATTACAGATTACGTACCAGATCCTGTTTATTTTTTTGCTGTCGGTATAAATGTAAGCTTCCTTCTACTACTAACACCAATACTGCACACCAGATAGGAATATAGGTCAGCCATTCATCGCCTGAGATTGCTTCGCCCAAGGCAACTGAAGCCAAGGCTAGCAGTACAGGTTCCAGATAGCTGAGCAAGCCAAAAATTACCATAGGCAAATAACGGCTTGCCAAAATATAACTGCCCAAGCCTAATGCACTTAACGCTCCCAGACCTGCTATCGCCGGGAATAGGTGGGGATAAGCAAGAAACTGACTGTAACTATGTAGACCAATGCTGCTCAAATAAATTGCAACCGGAAGAATTAATACAATATCCCACCAGAAGCCTCCCAGATGATCTGTATGAATTTTTTTTCGCAAAAAGAAGTAAAAGGGATAGGCTATAGCGACATAGGCTGTTTCCCAAGCTATACCTCCGATTCGCCAGAGTTCATGGCCAACACCTATAGCTGCCAGTGCTACTGCCACCACCTGAAATCTTGATAACTTTTCTTTAAATAAAATACACCCTATCAGCACCATGACCAGTGGTAATAAGAAATAGCCCAATGAAACCTGTAAGCCTCGTCCATTCATTGGACCCCACAGAAAGAGCCATAACTGGGAAGTACATAAAATGGAGCTAACCAATAACATTAGAATAAATTGAGGTTTGGCTTTAAGCCGCTGCCAAATAGCAGAAATATATTTAAAATCACCACTCCAATACATAAAAAATGTCAGAAATGGTAAAGTTGATAGCATACGCCAAGCAAAGGTTTGCTCACTATTAAGAGGAGCAAGAAAGGTTGTAAAAAAATAGAGAACCCCGAAGGTGACTGATGCTGTAACGGATAGCACAACGCCTTTAAACACTTTCTACTGCCCCTCTATTTTTAATCTTGTATTATAAAGGAGCAGAAAAGATAAATGGAAAATTCATCTATTTATTTAAAAATCATGCTTAAACATGTTTTTTTAAGACTTAGAAGATTAAGACAGATCTATTATTTAGTCGTATGTTGAGTATGAATAATATCATCAAGCTTATAACCCAATGAAGAAGCGTAATTCAGGTATTCATTTACCACGTCCTGTTTAATCTGTGGTGTACGTGACAGTACCCACAGGTACTTGCGAGAAGGTTCCCCTACCAGTACTGTCTGGTAATTGTCATCAAGCTTCAAGATCCAATAATCGCCTCGGCCTAAGGGTAACCAACGAATTGCCTCTGGCAGGAAACTGACTTCAAGTTTACTGTTAAATGGAGGGTTAATCACATATGCTTCACCTAATGAACGCATCATTTTACCTTCCTGGGTATAGCAGCGATTATCTACTGTTATGTTGCCATTTTCATTTAAAGTATAGGTAGCTGTAACATCACGCGCACATTTTCGCTGAAAGTACATAGGTTTTCGGGCTACTTCGTACCATACACCCAGATACTTATCCAGTTCAACTCGCTCAACCACAGGCATGGTTTTACTTTGCGCATACGCCATTGTCCCGACAGCAAGACCAGTTAGCAATGCTCCCCCTACTGCAATCTTTGTTAATTGCCAACCTGCTTTTGATATATTTTTAGTCATAGCACATGAAACCTCGTAGAAATGAAAGAGTTATTTCACAGAATAATCTAACTTAACTCGTTCTTTTTGCACTCTTTGTAGTGTTATGTTATGAATTTGCTGCGAAAAACTTTCAGCCTGCCACTATTGTAACATTTGGGCTTTTAGCCGCAGAATTTCATCACGAAGACGGGCTGCCTGTTCAAACTGTAACTCTTTAGAAGCTTTAAGCATTTCTTTTTCCAGCTTCGCCATATGCTTACTTAGAAGTTTTGGATCAGCTAAAATATGCCGTTCATCGGCTGTCAGAGAAAGTGCCTGCGCGGTGATTTTCTCATCAATCTCGTCCTCAGCTAATACTTCTCCAGTATCAATTTCTTTAATGACCTGACGCACTGCACTACGCGGAATAATTCCATGCAATTCATTAAATTCAATCTGTTTGTTGCGGCGACGCTCTGTTTCATCAATTGCTTTTTGCATAGAGTCCGTAATGCGGTCAGCATATAAGATTGCCTTGCCCTTAATATTACGTGCGGCGCGACCAATGGTCTGAATGAGTGAACGCTCGGAACGCAAAAAACCTTCCTTATCTGCATCCAGAATCGCGACAAGGGATACTTCCGGCATATCCAGGCCTTCACGTAACAAGTTAATGCCGACCAATACATCAAACACCCCGGTACGAAGTTCATGAATAATTTTTACTCGCTCCACAGTATCGATATCTGAATGAAGATAGGCTACCTTTACTCCGTATTCTTTCAAATAAGCAGTTAAATCTTCAGCCATACGCTTAGTAAGAGTGGTCACCAGTACACGCTCATTTAAATTTTTACGTATATTAATTTCTGATAGGACATCATCGACCTGAGTTAATACTGGACGTATTTCAATTTCCGGATCAATCAGTCCGGTTGGCCGTACTACCTGCTCTACTACCTGTTCTGACTTTTCCAGTTCATAACGGGCAGGCGTAGCACTTACAAAGACCGTAGTGGGTATAATCCGCTCCCATTCCTCAAATCTCATGGGACGGTTATCCAGCGCACTAGGCAAACGGAAGCCATAATTTACCAGGTTCTCTTTACGGGAACGGTCACCTTTATACATGGCTCCAATTTGCGGTACAGTAACATGTGATTCATCAATAATCAGCAGAGCATCATCAGGTACATAGTCAAACAGAGTCGGAGGTGCATCACCCGGACGACGTCCAGATAAGTGGCGTGAATAGTTTTCGATACCGTTGGTATAACCCAGCTGTTGCATCATTTCCAGATCATACCGGGTACGTTGTTCGATACGCTGGGCTTCAAGCAGTTTATCGTGTTCGCGAAAGAATTTAAGCTGGTCTTTTAGCTCGTCACGAATAGTATCAATTGCACGAACCAGATTATCTTTTGGTGTCACATAGTGACTTTTCGGGTAAATTGTTACACGGGGTACCTTGCGCAGCATTTTGCCAGTTAAAGGGTCAAACCAGCGTATTGAATCTACCTCGTCATCAAATAGTTCAATACGGATCGCATTCTGTTCTGACTCTGCCGGAAAGATATCCATAATTTCGCCACGGATCCGATAGGTACCACGTACAAACTCAAGCTCGTTACGGGTATATTGCATCTCTACAAGACGGCGGATAATATCGTCACGGCCAACACGGTCTCCCTGAACAATATGCAGTAGCATTTTCATATAGGCTTCAGGATCACCCAAGCCATAAATAGCAGAGACCGAAGCGACAATAATAGCATCACGACGTTCTAGTAAAGAACGGGTAGCAGACAACCGCATCTGGTCAATGTGGTCATTAATTGCTGCATCTTTTTCAATAAAGGTATCAGAGGATGGAACATAAGCTTCTGGTTGATAATAGTCATAATAACTGACGAAGTATTCAACGGCATTATTGGGGAAAAAAGCTTTAAATTCGCCATAGAGCTGGGCAGCTAAAGTCTTATTATGTGCCATTACAATAGTGGGCCGCTGGGTTTGTGCAATGACATTCGCCATAGTATAGGTCTTACCTGAACCTGTCACCCCAAGTAACAGTTGACTTTTATACCCTTGCTGGATGCCTTTAACCAGTTTCTCAATAGCCTGTGGCTGGTCTCCGGCAGGCGCATACTGTGTAATCAATTCAAAAGGACGGCTCTCGCTCACTGATACTCTTCTCTGCTCATGATTGACCTGTATATTTTAACAGAATTCGGGCACTAACTCTTTTATGTTTAAGCGTTTCCTGATAGCTTTTTGCTATGTTTTGGTTACACTTCAAAGCGCTCAAGATTTCACTTGACCCTATGCATTTTCAGCGGCAACATGACAACACACTTCTCTAAAAAGTCTGGTTAATATGGTCTACCAATATCACGATGAAAGTATTATCAAAGCTTTGCCTGAAGATACTGTATTTGTATTTGGCAGTAATCTAGCAGGCGAACACAGTGATGGCGCTGCCCGGGTAGCCCACCAGTATTTTGGAGCAGTAAAAGGTGTGGGTCGAGGTTGGGCGGGGCAAAGTTATGCTATCCCCACTTTAAACGAGCATATTCAGCAAATGCCACTTAGCCAGATTGAGCATTATGTAGAGGATTTCAAGGTTTATACCCGTAACCATCCTAAAATGAAATATTTTATTACCGCCTTGGGCTGTGGTATTGCAGGCTACAAAGTTTCAGATATTGCTCCATTTTTTAAAGGTATTTCAAAAAATGTGATACTCCCTGAATCTTTTAAGCCGTATGTAGAACGAAATGCTTTAAAACAGTTTCCGACCCTGACCCGAGATATGGTAAGACAATTTATTAATGATGAGGTCATTTTCTATTTTAATCATGGTAGTGACTCGTTTGAGGCGGCTTTAGACAAAACCCGGTTGAAAAAAGCTGAAAAAGCCGTTGCCCTGATTGTACTTAATGAAGATATGTATCCTCGTGACCGCTATGGACGTGGCCGCGAACATGAAATCAGTGATATTTTATCTAAATTCAATGGTAAAATTTATGATTTCCCGGAAAATACTGAAGGAGCCTTGGTGTTTACTGGTGTCATCATCGCATTGATGGAACTTTATGATTTTAATGAACAGGATTTTATTCGCCTTTGGGAAGGAGAAATTGAAATTGAGCATCCGGTCAATCGACTTGCCAAAGCTTAAAATTTAATTTTATTATATATTTATAAATTACTGGGCTGAAACTAGAAATATTAAAAGTAAAATATGACGGGTTTTTAGATTATTAACTTATTCAGCTCAGTAATTACAGCTTCAGAAATATCTGTTATCCAGATAACCACTTACTTTCATCGGCTTATTTGTTCTAAAAAAATCTGTTTACCCCTATACTCTCGCCAGTCACCTAAAATGTGGATATAAGCATGGAACTGTTTGATTCTTCAATATTTGATCTATCTCCAATTCCCATGTGGCTTGAAGATTATAGTGAAATCAAAAAACAGTTTGATGTTTGGCGTTCAGAAGGTATAAATGATCTGGCTGCATTTCTCAAAGAAGATGTAGAACGGGTACGCAACTGTGCTCATAAAATCAAGGTCATTCGGGTCAATCCCAAAACTTTAGAAGTTTTTGAAGCAGACAGCCAGCAAGATCTGATTAAACATACTGCAAATATTTTTCAGCAGGACATGTATCAAACCCACATTCAGGAACTAGTAGCACTATGGCAGGGAGAAACCGAATTTTTTAGTACTGCTGTAAATTATACCCTAACTGGTAAACGTTTAGATATTCAGTTAAGAGCTATCGTTTTACCTGGTTATGAACATGATCTTTCACGCCTGCTTCTAACCACAGAAGATATTACCCACTACGAAAATGCCCGACGTCAGGAAGAAAAAAACCGTATTCTTGCCGAATCATTATTTATCTATTCACCGACTTCTTTATGGGTAGAAGATTTCAGTCGCATCAAACAGCGTTTTGATCAGCTAAAACAGCTAAATATTCAGGATTTCCATACCTTTTTAGATGTTCATAGTGAGTTCGTTAACCAGTGTATCGATGATATTGTGATTATCGACGTAAATCAGGCAACACTGGACCTGTTTAAAGCGCCAGATAAAGAGAGTTTATTAAAAAATACTGATCAGATCTTTGCTGACGAGATGCAGCAGACCTTCCGTGAACAGCTGATTGAACTCTGGAATGGTAATCTGCATCACCAGCGTGAAGCAGTTAATTATGCGCTTGATGGCAGTGTTCGTCATGTTATTTTGCAATTTACTGTATTTCCCGGTTATGAAGAAGACTGGGGAATGGTGCAGGTCGCTTTAACCGATATCAGCGCACGTAAAAAGGCTGAAAATTATCTGGAATATCTGGGCAGGCATGATGTGCTGACTCAGCTCTGCAACCGGGCCTTTTTTTCTGAGGAAGTCAAACGTCTTGAACGTAGCCGTTTGCGTCCTGTTTCTTGTATTTTTATAGACATGAACAGTTTAAAGGAAATTAATGACACCTTAGGTCATGATATTGGTGATGGGCTATTACGCAGAGTCGGAAACGTGCTTAATCAGGCGATTGAAAACACCCGTTATACTGCATCACGCATTGGAGGTGATGAGTTCGTCATTCTCTTGCCTACAGCTACAGAAGCTGAAACACTGACTGTAACGCAAACTATTGAAGAACTGTTCAAGATTGATAACCAGTATTATGCCAGCCAACCTATCAGTATTTCCATGGGATGTGCTACGAGCAAGGAAAATGAAAGCATAGAAGATTTATTAAAGCGTGCTGATCAGCAGATGTATCAGAAAAAACAACATTATTACCAAAACAGCACGCTATAAATTAAACTGTGTGGAATTATAAAAACAGGCAATCTACCTGTTTTTATAACTAACGCTTACCCATAGAGCGCCGAGTGCCACGTGGCGGAGCCCATGTACGGTCTGCATAGTTTTCAGCTTTAGGGCGAACCTGGTTATGCACAGCAACCTGCTCCGGATGATCGGCTGCCGGCACTGGAAACGGGAGCTTGACCAGTGGCTTTTTGTTTCGGCTCATACACTAACTCAAAATAAAACAATCCATATTGTAACGTGCTTTTCCGTTCAAATCGAACAGACATTCCGGGATTTTTTGTAGCTTCATCATGAGGTGATTCCATCTTTTTCATTTTTTTACTGATATAGTAATTTTTACACGCCCTTTAAGCAGTTTTTACGCTAAGATAATATTGCTTTTTATTTTTAATCCCCATAAGAAGGAATATTGCCGTGGACGTACGTCTCTCTGATCGTGTAAATGCCATCAAACCGTCCCCAACGCTTGCTGTAACCAATAAAGCGGCTGAGTTAAAAGCTGCTGGAAAGAATGTGATTGGTTTGGGCGCAGGTGAACCTGATTTTGATACACCACAACACATCAAAGACGCTGCTATTACAGCGATCAATAATGGTTTTACTAAATATACCGCTGTTGACGGTACGCCAGGCCTAAAAAAAGCAATTATTGCCAAGTTTAAACGTGACAATAATCTGGATTACCAACCAAACCAGATTCTGGTCTCTTGCGGTGGTAAACAGTCATTTTTTAACCTTGCACTCGCACTTTTAAATAAAGGTGATGAAGTAATTATTCCTGCACCTTACTGGGTCAG
Source organism: Acinetobacter sp. FL (assembly GCF_040744925.1). Taxonomy (NCBI): domain Bacteria; kingdom Pseudomonadati; phylum Pseudomonadota; class Gammaproteobacteria; order Moraxellales; family Moraxellaceae; genus Acinetobacter; species Acinetobacter sp. FL. The sequence goes on from NZ_CP160437.1 coordinate 2,056,875, forward strand.
TTATCCAGATATGGTGATTATTGCTGAAGGTGTACCTGTTATTGTGAAATGCGGTGAAGAGCAGCGTTTCAAAATTACACCTGAACAGCTGGAAGCTGCAATTACTGACAAAACCCGTCTGGTGGTATTAAACAGCCCTTCCAACCCTACAGGCATGATTTATACCAAAGCTGAACTGGAAGCTCTAGCTGAGGTCCTTCGCAAATATCCGGAAGTTTATATTGCATCTGATGATATGTATGAACCGATCCGCTGGGATGATGAATTTTATAATATCGCAACTGTTGCGCCAGATTTATATGACCGCACCATCGTATTAAATGGCGTATCTAAAGCTTATGCAATGACTGGCTGGCGTATTGGTTATGCAGCAGGTCCTGCCAAGCTGATTGGGGCAATGAAAAAGATCCAGTCTCAGTCAACTTCTAACCCGACCTCAATTTCACAGGTTGCTGCAGAAGCTGCACTTAATGGCCCGCAAGATGTACTTGAGCCAATGATTGAAGCATTTAAGCGCCGCCATGACCTTGTTGTAAATGGTCTTAATGAAATCAATGGTATTTCTTGTTTGCCTGCAGATGGTGCTTTTTATGCCTATGCCAACATTAAACCTCTTATTCGTGCTAAAGGTCTTAAATCTTGCACAGAATTCTCTGAATGGTTACTGGAAGAAACTGGTGTTGCAGTAGTTCCAGGTGATGCATTTGGTCTGGGAGGTTTTATGCGTATTTCTTATGCTACTGCTGATGAAGTACTGGTAGATGCTCTGGCACGTATTAAAAAAGCAGCAGACTCCATTGAAGGTGTAGATGCAGCTGTTGCTTCTGTTGAGGCTGAAAAAGCTGCCAAATAAATCCTATAATTAGAAAAGCCTGCTTACATAGCAGGCTTTTTTTAGCTCGGGTTCACCGTCTATTTTAATTCTTCCAATATTTCTTTTTTCAAAGAAAATTTTGGTTTTTCTGCATCTGTCCACTGCACACCCCACTCGACGATTGCCATTAAAATAGGTTTTAAGTCCCTACCTTTGCCAGTCAGCACGTACTCAAAACGTTGCTGGCGGTCTATATAACTTTGTTTTTCCAGTATGCCTTCTTCAACCAAACGTTTTAAACGCTCTGCAAGTACATGCCGGGTAATTCCCAATGATTTTTGAAACTGTTCAAAACGGGACAGTCCTAAAAATGCATCACGAATAATTAATAAAGTCCAGCGGTCACCAATCATGGCAAGTGTTTGTGCTACAGGACAATTCTGCTGCTGGGTTTCAGACCATTTCATTTCTATCTAACATATAAAAATTTATTGACTTTAATTTAATCGATCCACTAAGTTAATAACAAGTTCCTTTTTAGAACTTTATAAATTAATAATAGAACAGGAAGAAAAATGAAAGATCCCAAACAAATGACTGGTCTTGAACTGCTCACAGCAATGCGTGATGGAGTATTACCTTCAGCCAGCATTGGCAAAACCATGCCCATGCAGTCTGTAGAAGTCACCCAAGGTACTGTTACCTTCAAGGTGAAAGCAGATGAGCGGCATCTGAACCCGTTAGGTGGTGTACATGGAGGCTTTGCAGCAACTGTTCTGGATTCTGTTACAGGCTGTGCAGTTCACAGTATGCTGGAAGCAGGTGCAGGATATGGAACTATAGATTTAAATATTAAAATGTGCCGTCCAATCCCTAAAAACAAAGAATTACAAGCTACAGGAACCCTCATCAATCTCAGCAAGAACCTTGGTATTTCTGAAGGAAAAATTTTTGATGAAGAAGGAAAACTTTATGCTTTTGCAACAGCCACTTGCATGATTCTCCGTAATTAGCAGTTATTCTTCTCCGGCTTGCTCCAGATTAAAAATCCTGAATCGAGCAAGCCTGTTTTTCAGCAAACTCTAACCTAGCTTTACGCTTTCAAAGTATTAAAGTAATGCTCTCTTTAAGCGTTTTATCTCCATAGGCCAGCTATAAAGTTAATTATTATCTTAGGATTTTTAGGTTCTCTCTAAATTGCTGATTTCAGAAATTTACCCGAATTTATATGGTGCTTCTGCGGACGGGTCATTCCCTTATAAATACAGTAAAACTTAAAGGCGCTGTCTAACGGCACTGAGACTACATCTTGCTGTGAAGCTGACCAGACTTTTGCCTGATTCCGACCAGATAAGTTGCTGCCTGTGATTTGATAAATATACTGATCTTTCTTCAGCTGATGAATCTGTTGCGGTGTTGCTGAAAGAGTATCTAAAATTGAGGAATGGGTTTTTTCTATTAACCACTTTTCACTTAACCAGAGTTGTAGCAGATCACCTAAGTAAAGTTGATGTCTACCAGCTGGCCAAAGCTCAATAAAGGCTTCTGTTACCGGTGTAAAATACTGTTCAGCATCTTGAATAATAGAAAGATAATTTTTCTGATATAAAGAAAAATGAGAGAAAATCTGAGAAATAGATAGCGTATTCATTCGCCTTCTCCTGTTTAGCCATTTTAGTGCTGGCAAGTTGGTTTAAATCCACACTGCTTGGTTTTACTCAAGCGCTCTGTTCTGTTATTAATCTAGCAACAGTTGATTCGCACTGTAAAGCTTTTTTCTGTTTTATTTCAATATTTGACTAAATAAAAAGCATATGGGACTCCAGCATCAGAAATATGACAATTTAAGCTTGACCCACTTTAAAATCCCTCTATAATCGCATTCAGATTCTCCCATAGCTCAGTCGGTAGAGCGACGGACTGTTAATCCGCAGGTCCCTGGTTCGAGCCCAGGTGGGAGAGCCAAATATATAAAAGCCCGCAGCATTAAAGCGGGCTTTTTATTGTCTGTTTTTTAATAACTATTATTTTCCAAACTAAAAAATCCTTCATAAAGAAGGATTTCTTATTAGTACTCGAAGTTAAGCTGCTGTTTTAGCCGGAACACCACTGTGGAACCTGAAAAGATCATCTGAACTTAAAATTAGAGCTTTTTCAATTTCCCGTATATGTTCAATGCGTGTCTGGATATCTTCTTCAGCATTTTTAAGTTTCGCTGTCTTGGCCACGTCGAGCGCCAAAGCCAGATAATCCTCGAAGTGTCGAGACTCAGATTTAAGCAAATAGCGATAGTAGCGCCCTAACTCTTCATCGACCAGCGGTGCAAGTGCATAAAACCGCTCGCAAGAACGCGCCTCTACAAAAGCCCCAATAATCAGTACATCAATTAAAGCTTCTGGCTCATAAGTACGAATTTCTTTGCGCAAGCCGGCCGCATAACGTCCAGCACTGACCGCTTTCCATTCTTGACCACGTTTAGCCATAAACTCAAGTACCTGTTCATAATGCAGCATTTCTTCACGAACTAACTGTGCCAGCTTGACTTGCAAGTCGGTAAAAAAGCTGTAACGGAACATCAGGTTCATTGCTGTACCAGCTGCTTTTTTTTCACAGTTGGCATGGTCCTGCATCAGTAGCTCTAAATTATTCAGTGCTTCATCCAGCCAGGCTTTCGGGGTTTCACAACCAAGAAAAGCTTTTACTGGCTGCATCAGTTCATCATAGTTTAAAGTCGACATAATTAACGTGCTGCCTTAATTGCTGCTTTCATTTGCTGTACAGCTTGTGCCAGTCCAATAAAAAGACTATCTGCAATAATCGAATGTCCAATATTTAATTCATGGATCTGTGGAATTGCTGCAATTGGCGTCACGTTGTCAATGTTTAAACCATGTCCTGCATTTACCACTAGGCCTTTACCTGCAGCATATTCAGTTCCCTTAATAATACGTTCAAGCTCTGCCTGTTGTTCTGCTTCATTATGAGCATCTGCATAAGCACCGGTATGAATCTCGATGGTAGGTGCACCACAGGCAATAGCCGCGTCAATCTGTGCCAGATCGGCATCAATAAAGAGAGAAACATCACAACCAACTTGCAATAATGCCTGAGTTGCTGCTTTAACTTTTTCAAAATTAGTCACTACATCCAGACCGCCTTCTGTGGTCAGTTCCTGTCGCTTCTCCGGTACAAAGCAAACATGCTGTGGACGGATTTCTTTAGCAAACTCAACCATTTCATCAGTTACGGCAATCTCAAGATTCATACGGGTTTTCAAAGCTGGACGCATACGGCGTACATCACTATCCTGAATATGACGGCGGTCTTCACGTAAATGCAGGGTAATACCCTCTGCACCGGCCTGTTCACAAATCAGTGCCGCATTCACCGGGTCCGGATAAACGGTGCCTCGTGCTTGTCTTAAAGTAGCAACGTGATCTATGTTTACACCAAGCAATACAGCCATAATAAATTCCTGATTAAGATTGAGAATGAGTATTTTGAATCCATAACTGGCGGCTCTTCAATGGCCGGTCACCCAGTAAAGATGTAATCATCTGGCGATAAAGTCGAGATAATAGCTGTAACTGTGGCTGGGAGAAATCTGCACCTTTTTCATAGTCCAGCATTGTAAGAAGGCTCTGGCCAGCCAAGGTAGCTGAACTGGCTTTTTGTACAGGTATAAAGCCTTCCTGAATCTGAAAATGGTAATGTCGTTCCGGTTCAACTGGCTGCTGATGGGCATCTACCGAAAAATCGATAGCATAACCAAGCTCTTCAAGCAAAATATGTTCAAACTGGCGTAAAATTTGTCTTAATAGCAGCCCGGGCTGTGCATTTACTGCCAGTTGCTGTAACTTGACCAATGTCAACTGATACTGCTGATAAGTCTGTGGCATCGGCTCTTCAAGCGGACATAACCGAAGTAATAATTCGTTTAAATAAAAGCCAGAGAAGAATGCATCACCGTAAAAGAAAATAGGCTGATTTACGATTTCAAGTTTACTGAAATTTTTGAGTTCACCTTTACCAGAAGCCTGAAGTGCTAAAGGTTGATACTGTGGCGGGGGAACCTGACGTAAAATTCCATCAATCCGGCCATATTCCTCAGTAAATAAATAGACAAGATGACTCTTCTCACGATATTTACGGTAATGGATCAGGTAACCATGCAAAGCTTCATTGCGCATAGGGTTGAGCTAGTCCCGATCTGATGCCTGATCTTCATCATCCCCATCAGGGATAACTGCACCCACCACTGCCGCAGTCCCCTTGACTACCCCTTTCGTGGTTTTATAAGCCACCTTTACAGGAACCGTAACAATCTTATGAATACAGCCTTGCAGCATTAGAATGCTTATCAGTATTGCCATTGTCTTGATCACTACGGAACTCCTGCAAAAAGCTTAAGCCTTAGATATCACTATATCCCAGGCTCTTGAGCGCGCGTTCATCATCAGACCAGCCACCTTTCACTTTTACCCACAGTGTCAGCATGATCTTCTGTTCGAACATTTTTTCCATATCAATACGGGCATCCATCCCGATTTTTTTCAGCTTAGCACCTTTTTCACCAATCACGATGGCTTTCTGTCCAGGACGGTCAACAAAAATGGTGGCATCGATATAGGTACACGCAGCTTTCATCCGGCCAGTCTTCTCATTTAATGCCGGCTCCTCAGTTTTAAAAGATTCAATCTGAACAGTCAGGTCATATGGAAGCTCTTCACCAAGCTGTCGCATAATTTTTTCACGAATTACTTCTGATGCCAGGAATCGCTCTGAACGGTCAGTAATCTGGTCAAATGAGTATAACGGCGGTTGGAAAGGTAAATACTTGTCAATTGTATCGCGCAGATGTTCCAGATTTGCACCACGCAATGCAGAAACTGGTACAATTTCCACAAAATTCATGAGTTTAGTACGTTCTTGAATTAAAGGAAGCAATGTCCTTTTTTCTTCAATAGTATCAATCTTGTTGATAACCAGAATGACTGGCATTTCAGCATTTTTCAGCTTCTCAAGCACCAGGTCATCATTTTGTGTCCACTTATGGGCATCTACCACAAATAGAACCAGATTTACATCACGTAGGGCTGAATGTGCTGCACGGTTCATCATCTTATTGATGGCACGCACTTCTTTCTTATGCATTCCCGGAGTATCTACGTAAACGGCCTGTGACTTTTCACGGCTATCAATACCAATAATTTTATGCCGTGTTGTCTGGGGCTTACGGGAAGTAATAGAGAGTTTTTGTCCCAACAGGTGGTTCATCAAAGTTGATTTACCGACATTCGGACGTCCGACAATAGCCACAAACCCACTCTTAAAATCAGCAGGTATAGTCACACCCTGTGAACTAAAGAACTGGTCAATTAGGTTATTGTCCGGTGTGTTTGACTCTTGATCTGTACTGTTTTGATCTGGCTGGATCGACATGCAGTCTATTGCTCCAATAACTTTAAAATTTCCGCTGCTGCTGCTTGCTCAGCAAAGCGACGACTTGACCCTTCTCCGATAAATTTAGGCAGGCTGTCGACCGAACACTCCACTTTAAAATGCTGGTTCGGTGCATCCCCTTGAATATCGACCACCTCATAAACAGGGAGAGGTTTTTTACGGGCTTGCAGATATTCCTGTAACCGGGATTTCGGGTCTTTTAACTGGTCGGTTGGCTCAATATTGTTTAAATATGGACCATACCACTTCAGTACGATGTCTTGTAAAATCTTGAGCTCACCACAGTCAATATAAATTGCTCCGATAATGGCTTCTACAGTATCGGCCAGAATCGATTCACGGTGGTGTCCTCCCGATTTTAATTCACCTGTACTTAATATTAAACACTGACTAAGTTTCAAATCGTTTGCAATCTTGCCTAATGCTTCCTGCCTGACCAGAGTAGCACGCATGCGGGTCAGCCGGCCTTCATTTTCAAAAGGATACGCATGATACAAATAGTTGGCGATAATCATGCCTAATAGTGAATCGCCTAAAAACTCCAGACGTTCATAATTATATTTGTGACTAACCGACCGGTGGGTCAGGGCAAGCTGCAATAACTCAGGCTGCTTGAACTGATAGCCGATACGGCTGGGTAAGCGAAAATCACTTACCTTAGAGTGACCTTTGATCAAAACTCTTCTCGAACTTTAGTACTAAATCAATATTAAGCAAGAAAGGTTTTCTCACTTCATAGCGGGTATTTACATGTAAACCCTGATCATTTGAAACTTGGGCAATATCTTTGAACTGCAAGTCATCAATATTGTTCATGTCCAAACGCTGATCCATCTGCTGGGTAAATTTTGCTGGCGTTATATCTGCTGGACTGTCTTTTAATAACTCTTCAATCTGGCTGTTAATCACACGGTTATCCCAATATGCTGGCCATATGGCTACTACAGCCTTTACCACCATTGCAAAGACAATAATCGCAAATAGAATTGTAATATAAGAAGTGCCTTGCTGAGCATTACGCATTGTTATTACCCACCCAAATGGTTAATCAATTTTACCGTTACGTGCAAAGCTTGGTATCTTGAAGCCGGGTTCCTTATGCATCCAGATATAAACTGCTCGACCGGCCAGATTTTCTTCAGGCACAAACCCCCAAAAGCGGCTGTCTGCACTCTGGTCACGGTTATCTCCCATAGCGAAATAATGACCTTCTGGAACTTTGACTTCCCAGTAAAGACCATCTTCACCCGAGTATTTTCCATTTTCAACATAGTTAATAAATGGAGCCTGACGCGCAACATTTACCCCTTCAAGCTCACGCATGGTAAAAGTATGTTTGCCCAAAGTTTCTTTATGATAGATCGAAGCTGGCGTGTCCTGAATATCCTTTTCACGGCTGAACTCAACCGGAACCTTTTTAACTGGCTGTCCATTAATACTCAGCTGTCCATGGTCATATACAATATGATCACCCGGCAAGCCGACTACACGTTTAATATAGCTAATACTTGGTTGCGGCGGATAACGGAATACCACCACATCACCACGTTCAGGTTCACCAATATCAATGAATTTTTTATTTATAATCGGCAGACGCATTCCATACTGATACTTGTTGACCAGAATAAAATCTCCGGTTTCCAAGGTTGGTACCATAGAGTCTGACGGAATATTAAAAGGTTCATAAAAGAAAGAGCGCAGTACAAGCACGATGGCTAGTACTGGCCAGAAGTCATAAGCCCAGGTAATGATAAAATTTTCATTGCCACGGCCCCTCGTTTTGCGTTGCTTGAAAACAAGTTTATCGAGCAGCCACACCAGGAAAAAAATGACAGTGACTGGAACGAGGATCAAGTTAAAATCAAAATCCATGAGCTAGATGACCTCTTATTATTATCTTTCTACTTTTAAGACTGCAAGGAACGCTTCCTGAGGGATTTCAACACTACCCACCTGCTTCATGCGTTTCTTACCTTCTTTCTGCTTAGACAGAAGTTTTTTCTTACGTGACACGTCACCACCATAACATTTCGCCAAGACGTTTTTACGCATGGCTTTTACAGTAGAACGGGCAATAATCTGTGCACCAATAGCTGCCTGAATCGCTACATCAAACATTTGACGCGGAATCAGATCTTTCATTTTTTCGACCAGAGCAATACCACGGTGACGCGCATCATTACGATGGCAGATCATTGCCAGAGCATCAACTTTCTCACCATTAATCAGCACATCTACTTTTACCAGTGAGGAGCTTTCAAAACGGACAAAGTTATAATCTAGTGATGCAAAACCACGTGAACAGGACTTCAAGCGGTCAAAAAAGTCCATGACGACTTCTGCCATTGGAATTTCAAAAGTAATAGAGACCTGATTACCCAAGAATTTCATGTCTTTTTGAACGCCACGACGCTCAATACACAGCGTCATAACATTACCCAGATATTCTTGTGGCACCAAGATATGACATTCTGCAATTGGCTCACGCAAATCTTCAACAGTAGAACCATCAGGCATTTTTGACGGGCTGTCGATATAAATCGTATCACCTGCTTTAGTTAATGCTTCATAAACTACTGTAGGGGCAGAAGTGATCAGGTCCAGATCATATTCGCGTTCCAGCCGTTCCTGAACGATTTCCATATGCAGCATTCCCAAGAAGCCGCAGCGGAAACCGAATCCTAACGCATCAGAACTTTCAGGTTCGAAAAATAGTGCCGAGTCATTAATCTGAAGCTTGTGCAATGCTTCACGGAAAGGCTCAAAATCACTGGCGTCAATCGGAAATAAACCCGCATATACCTGAGGTTTTACCTTTTTGAAGCCCGGCAGCGTACCTACTTCTGGCGTAGAGGACAGAGTAATGGTATCACCAACAGGAGCACCAAAAATATCTTTAATACCGGCAATAATAAAACCTACTTCGCCTGCTTCGAGCATTCCGGTTTCAGTATGTTTTGGATTAAAAATACCCACAGACGTAATAATATGAGTCTGGCCTGTTGACTTCACCAGCATTTTATCGCCTTTGCGTACACGCCCCTGCTTGATGCGAACCAGGGAAACTACTCCCAAATAATTATCAAACCATGAGTCAACAATCAGAGCCTGTAAAGGTGCATCACGGTCACCCTCTGGCGCCGGAATAACCTCAACAAGTGTTTCCAGAACTTTATCCACACCCATACCGGTTTTTGCAGAGCAAGTCGGTGCATGAGTCGCTTCAATCCCGATAATTTCCTCAATCTCATGAATGACGCGTTCAGGCTCAGCCTGTGGCAGGTCAATCTTGTTAAGAATTGGCAGAACTTCAAGGCCCTGTTCGATTGCGGTATAACAGTTGGCAACTGACTGTGCCTCAACACCCTGTGCTGCATCGACTACCAGTAGAGCACCTTCACAGGCTGCCAGTGACCGTGAGACTTCATAAGAAAAGTCAACGTGCCCTGGGGTATCAATAAAGTTGAGCTGATATTCCTGACCATTCGGATGCGTATAATAAAGTGTTACAGAAGCGGCTTTAATAGTAATACCGCGTTCACGTTCAAGCTCCATTGAGTCAAGCACTTGTGCCTGCATTTCACGGTCTTGCAATCCACCACACATTTGAATGAATCGATCTGCCAGGGTCGACTTGCCATGGTCAATATGCGCAATAATCGAAAAGTTACGAATGTTTTTGATATCAACAGATTTTTTAGCTTGCGCCATGGGCTACCTTGAAAAATGTATACGGCTATGTACAAAATTTAAGGTACATAGCAAAAGCTGTTTCGGGAAATTGCGAGCGATTATAACAGATGGAATTTTTAAAGTATCCATAAATCATGCGCTTTTGCTTTGAGCTGTAAATCAGCAAAATCTGGAAAAACCATATCGACCATTTTAGATTGTCGAGAAATCCATCGGGTTTATCTCTGCTGAAATTGGCTGGTAAGCCTGAGTAAAAGTGGGCGACATACGTTTTGGGTGACCCGTTGCTATTTCAATACATGCCCATTTGGTCTGACCGGTAAACAGCAGGGTTTGGTCTTGTGGACGGTAAAAGGCGTACTGACGGTATGAGTACAATGCATTAATATCATAGAGCCAGGTACGTAGAATCAGTTCCTCCCCCTCAAATGCAGCTTTACGGTATTGTACCTGATGCTCAACTGCGACCATGGCATGTTTAAGTTCCTGATACTGTTTCAGCCCCAGTCCAAGTGCCTCAATATGTGCTTCTGCCACCTGTTGCATCCAGGCGACATATACGACGTTGTTTACATGTCCCAAACTATCAATATGCTCTGGTTGAACCTGAATGTTTAAATCAAAAAATGTATTCACGTGCAATTTTTTCCTGTCTTGCATCAACTCACATAAAACATCTAGTGTAAAGGCATCATCCGGCTAATGGTACTTAAATAAAAAGCCATCCTGCAGGATGGCTTTAAAAGTTGGTATAGTCTGTTACTGGATCCGCAGGCCCAAGATGGCGCGTTGCCCCTGACGGATCAGCGCAACCCGGGCTACCGTATTCTTTTTCAGCTTACTTACTGCATTTACGAACTCATCGCTGTTTCGCACAGGCGTATTATTAATTTGAGTAATGATGTCTTCTGGCATCAAGCGGGATTGTGCTGCCAGCCCCCCTCGCATAACTTCCTGAATATATACTCCGCCATCAACACCCAACTGCCTGCTTTCAGCCTCGGTCAGATTGCGAATAGCTATACCTAAAACAGGTCCTTTATTTTGCACAGGTATATTGGTTTTTGCTGGCGTATTATCTGGTGCCGTAGTGAGCGTAGCAGTAATATTACTCAATTTTTCATCACGTAATACCTGCAAGCGAATACTCTGATTTGGAGCCTGACGGTTGAGATAATTCAACAGATCTGAAGTACGGGAGATCGCCATCCCGTTAATTTGCAAGATGATGTCACCAGCTTTTAGTCCCGCTCTGGCCGCGGGAGAATTTGGTGCGACCTGGGTAATAAGTGAACCTTCCGGTTTAGGCAATTTATACGCTTCTGCCAGATTACGGTCGATATCTTGCAGCATTACCCCCAGATAAGAGCGGATCACTTTGCCATTACTCTTTAATTGCTCAGCGACATCCATTGCGACATCAATTGGTATGGAAAAAGACAGGCCCATATAGCCGCCCGTTCCACTAAAAATACGTGAATTCACACCCACAACTTCACCACGCTGGTTAAATAGTGGCCCCCCAGAATTACCGGGATTAAGCGCAACATCTGTCTGAATGAATGGTACAGAGGTTTCTCCCATCATACTTCGGGATTTAGCACTGACAATTCCCGCTGACGCAGAATAATCAAAACCAAATGGCGAGCCAATTGCCAACACCGGTTCACCAACCTTGAGCTGGTCTACATTGCCAATTCGCAGAGCTGGAAAGCTTGAACCATTAACTTTTAGTAAAGCCACATCGGTTCGTTCATCACTTCCAACTACAGTAGCATCAATTTCACGACGATCATTCAAGGTGATGCTGATACGTGAGGCATTTTCAACTACGTGATGATTGGTCAGCAGATAACCATCTTTACTAATAAAGAAGGCACTGCCGTAGCCGGTTTTTTCTTGCGGTACTTGCTGCTGCGGAATAATCACCTGATTGCCAAAAAAGCGGCGTAATAACTCCGGTACCTGCTGCTGTAACAGCTCTTCCTGTGTCATTTTCTTGACAACATTTACACTCACAACAGCCGGACTGACCTGCTCAACCAGATTAGAGAAATCGACTGTAGAAGCCGCCTGTGTCTGTACCGCTGCCATAGTAAAAACAGCAGCGTACATTCCTTTTTGTAATAAGCGATTTTTCATGAAGCACAACTCACATACTGCAGTTAAATGATAATTTTTTAGCTGAACGGTTTTTTAATTTTGATTAATAATATGTTTGATGAATAATTTAAAACAAGGTTTTAGCCAAAACGTTACAAAATTTAAATTTAATTGGAAATTCTGGTTAAACCTGAGCGTTTTAAGTCTTGCATTCTTAGGCAAAAAACGGTCTGATGATCGAATTTCTATCAAATAGCCGATGAATATGAGCAGTTTAAATACAACTCATCAGTTTGACGTCATTATTGTAGGTAGCGGTGGAGCCGGATTAAGCCTGGCATTATCATTACCTCACCATTATAACATTGCTGTTTTAGCTAAAGCTCCCCTGACAGAAGCCAGCACATATTATGCACAGGGTGGCGTAGCCGCAGTTCTGGATGAAACTGACTCTATTCAGCAGCATATTGATGACACCATGATTGCAGGCGCCCAGTTATGCGAGCTGGACGCGGTTAAACATACTGTAGAAGGTGGTAAACCTTCAGTCGATTTTCTGCTCAAACATGGCGTACAGTTTACACTGGATGATGCCGAACAACTACATCTTACCCGTGAAGGCGGACACTCTCAGCGCCGGATTATCCATGCTGCCGATGCAACCGGCAAAGCGATTTCAACGACACTGGTGCAGCGTGCCCGAGAACAGAAAAATCTGACCATATTTGAAAACTATATTGCAATTGACCTGATTACTACCGAAAAATTAGGAATAGATGAGCAAAAAAATCGGGCCGTCGGCCTTTACGCACTTAATGAAAAGACTGGCAAAGTCCATACTTTTTTAGCCCCATTTACCGCACTGGCCTGCGGAGGAGCTATGAAAGCCTACCTGTATACATCTAACCCTGATATTGCAACCGGTGACGGAATTGCCATGGCGTACCGTGCTGGCTGCCGTGTGGCCAATATGGAATTCAACCAGTTCCATCCAACCTGTCTGTATCACCCTCAAGCCCGCTCTTTCCTGATTACAGAAGCCATGCGTGGTGAAGGTGCTTATTTGCGTCTGCCAGAGGGTGAACGTTTTATGCTGCGTTTTGATGAGCGTGCCGAGTTGGCCCCTCGAGACATTGTGGCTCGTGCCATAGATTTTGAAATCAAGCGTCTGGGTATTCGTCATGTGTGGCTGGACATTACCCATAAACCGGCTGAATTTGTAAAAGAACACTTCCCGACCTTATATACCCGTCTGCTTGAACTGGGTATTGATATTACCAAAGATATGATTCCCGTGGTGCCAGCTGCGCATTATACTTGCGGCGGCGTGATTGTGGATGAGTATAGCCAGACCGATATTTCTGGCCTATATGCCATTGGGGAAACGTCCTATACAGGTCTGCATGGTGCGAACCGAATGGCAAGTAACTCCCTGCTAGAGTGTTTTGTTTATGGCATGAGTGCAGCCCAGCATATCCAGAGCCAGTTTAACCCTGAAGTTAGCTTGCCTGCTGTGCCTGAATGGGATGACTCGCAGGTTACTGATGCAGACGAAGATGTTGTAATTCTGCAAAACTGGGACGAACTGCGTCAGACTATGTGGAATTACGTTGGTATTGTCCGTACCAGTAAACGCCTCAAGCGTGCGTTACACCGAATTGAGATGCTCAAGCGGGAGATTACTGAATATTATGAAGATTATCAGGTCAGTAAAAACCTGATTGAGCTGCGTAATCTGGTACTGGTTTCCGAGATGATTGTACGCTGCGCGATGGAACGTAAAGAATCGCGTGGTTTGCACTATACGCTGGATTATCCGGAGCTGGCGTCTGAACTTCGAAAAACCATCCTGACGCCACCAGATTTCAAAGTTAGTCAACCACGGGTTAATGAGGAAGTCGAACCAGTACTTGGTTAATCCAATCCTTTTCTAAAACTGGCCTTTAATTCAGGCCAGTTTTCCAATCTGTTCCAACGCCTGTTCAAGTACCTTTTCTGGTGCTTGTGTAGCATCAAGGCGCTTAATCCGTTCTGGATGTTGTTGCCATAATCTAGTGTAACCTGCGCGCACTTTTTCAAAAAAACTGACCTTTTCCTGTTCAAAACGGTCTAGTGCACCACGCTCACGGGCACGGGACATTCCCAGCTCAACCGGTGCATCTAGCCATAATGTAATATCTGGCATACGAGAAACAAAAGACTGGTTGAGAACCGCCAATTTATTTTCATTCAGACCACGTCCAGCACATTGATAGGCAAAACTGGCATCGGTAAAACGGTCACACAAAACTGTTTTACCGGCCTGAAGCGCAGGTAAAATGACCTGTTGTAAATGTTGGGCTCTTGCTGCATACATCAGCAGAAGCTCGGTATCATCACTCATCTTTTCATCATGACTAACAGAGAGTAACAGTGCACGAATCTGTTCAGCTAAAGGTGTTCCGCCCGGTTCACGAGTGAGTATGATCTCGGCACCCTTTTGCTCATAATGTGCATAAATTTCACGGATTAGAGTAGTTTTTCCTACGCCTTCTGTACCTTCGAAACTGATAAACATCCTACTCTCCTAATTTTTAGCTCGCAGTACAGATAGATATTGCTGTACTGCACGGTTATGTTCTTCGAGGCTGGCGCTAAATTTATGCCCCCCATTGCCGGTGGCAACAAAGTAAATATTATTTGAGTTATCCGGATGCATTGCTGCCTCAATCGCTTTTTTACTTGGCAAAGCTATTGGCGTTGGCGGCAAGCCAGAAATTGTATAGGTATTATAAGGCGTTGGTGTACGCAGATCCTTTCGGGTGATATTACCTTTATAGTTATCCCCCATACCATAAATTACGGTCGGGTCAGTCTGTAAGCGCATTCCCATTTTCAGGCGGCGCACAAACACTCCGGAAACCTGTTGCAGTTCACTATCAATGCTGGTCTCTTTTTCAATAATAGAAGCCATGATCAGTGCTTCATATTTATCTTTATACGGTAGACCACTGGCCCGGTTTTGCCATGCCTCATCCAGTGCTTTCATCTGGCGTGTATAGAGATGGGTTAGAATCTTGCGGTCGGTTTCACCTTTTGCAAAGAAGTAAGTGTCTGGTGAAAATAGCCCTTCCGGATGGCTGTAAGGAATATTCAATTCCTTTAATAGCTGCTGTTCTGGTAAATGAGTAATAGTATGAGTAACCAGCTGGTCCTTTTTCAGATTTTCAAGTAACTGCTTAAAGGTCGTGCCTTCAATCACTAAAATCCGGTTCATCTGGGCATTTTCAGCGTTCGAGATCAGTTCAAGTACTTGCCGAACACTCATGCCTTTTTGGATTTCATATACACCAGCCTTTAATGTGTCATGGATGACCAGTTTCTGGTAAAGCTTTAAAATAATTGGAAAACTGATTTTGTCGTCTTCAGCCAGCCGGTCAATAAAGCCTGAATAGGTGTCTCCCGGATTAATTGCCAGCATTTGTTTTGGCCCATTTACCGGATAATTTTTAAACAGGCTTGACCAGAGCAACACCAAGCCAAGTATGAATAGTCCTGCAATAATCGTCAGTACAGCAGGGAACGTAGGTTTAGCATTCTTTTTTTTCG
This sequence comes from Acinetobacter sp. FL, assembly GCF_040744925.1. Taxonomy (NCBI): domain Bacteria; kingdom Pseudomonadati; phylum Pseudomonadota; class Gammaproteobacteria; order Moraxellales; family Moraxellaceae; genus Acinetobacter; species Acinetobacter sp. FL. Next base: position 2,072,536 of record NZ_CP160437.1, read on the forward strand.
GAGTTGAGTGAGGTTTCGGCATAAACTAGCTAATCTGATCCAGTTGCAAAATACGGAATAAATCCAGACAAGGCTGGGAATCCAGGCTCCGCTGTCCAAGTTGAGTAACAATTTTCATGGGGCTTAATGCATTACAGAAAAACAGGCTCTGAAAATGCCCAATATTTTCCATGTCGATGAAACGCTGCTCGCAGACGATATTTTTCCGCTGCATGCGTGACAGGATTGTCGCCCGCATCACGCCGTGGATGCCATTATAGCGAAGTTCCGGTGTAAACCATGTATTGTTTTGAAAAACGAAGCAATTACTGCTCACGCCTTCAACAACACTTCCCTGCACATCGGTGACCAGTGCCTCATCCCAACCCTGCATTTCGGCTTCCTTTTTAAGTAGCACCTGCTCCAGACGATTCAAAGATTTAATACCTACCAGACTCGGCATACATAAACCCATAGCCTGATTCAGCACACCACTTCGGATCAGCTGCGGTCTAATCACTTCACTGGCTTTAGGATAAAACAGTATATAAATATCGGCCGGATGTTCAGGCAAACTATAACCCCGCTGCCCTCTCCCGCGACTGATCAGTATTTTTAACGTACCATTCAATACCGGATAATGATTTTGTAGCTGTTCAAGCGTTTTATCAATCAGGTCAAAATCAGCATCAAGATATAGACGCTCACAACTGTTCCTCAGCCGAGCCCAATGTAAATCTTGCAGCTCTATCTGGTTATTCCGCAGCCGGGCTGTCGTAAAACAGCCATCTCCATACTGAAAAGCCCGGTCTTCAATAGGAACATTTTCTATTTTCTTAGCATTCTTGAAAAACAGCATCGATATGAAGTATCCAGTTGATTCTGCAACTTAGTTTAGAAACAGAAGTATATTTTCTTTTTCTTTATTTTTCATAATGAATTCGTTTTTTATTATTTTTTATGGATAAAGACTAGCGCTATTCTGCTTTCATGTTTTTATGCTTATGCAAAATATTGGGGATAAAATATGAAATTTTCAAAAGTAAAAATTGGAATAATTGCAGCATTACTTTCGGCCTCTACTGCAAGCTTTGCAGCTAAAGATTTTCTCAATGTGTCTTATGATCCAACGCGTGAGCTTTATGATCAGGTAAATAAGCAGTTTGGTGCTTACTGGAAACAACGTACCGGTCAAGACCTGAATTTACGCCAGTCTCATGGCGGTTCAGGTAAGCAGGCACGCTCGGTGATTGATGGACTGGAAGCTGATGTGGTGACTTTGGCACTTGCTGCTGATATCGATGTAATTGCTGAAAAAGCAAAATTATTACCTGCTGACTGGCAGAAAAAATTACCACAGAATTCCACTCCTTATACTTCAACTATTGTATTTCTGGTACGTAAAGGTAATCCGAAGGGAATAAAAGACTGGGGTGACCTGGTAAAACCGGGAGTAGGAATTATTACTCCGAACCCTAAAACATCTGGAGGCGCGCGCTGGAATTATCTGGCAGCCTGGGCATGGGCAAAGCACCAGCCAGGGGGTAATGATGCCAAGGCACAGGAGTTTGTTCGCCAGATTTATAAAAATACCAAAGTGCTTGACTCTGGCGCACGTGGAGCCACTACAACGTTTGCTGAACGTGGTATTGGTGATGTGCTACTGGCTTGGGAAAACGAAGCCTTTCTGGCAGTACGTGAACAGCCTGGCAAGTTTGAAATTATTACGCCCTCTTTATCTATTCTGGCTGAACCGCCTGTAGCGATTGTAGAAAAAAATGCAGCCAAAAAAGGGAATCTGAATGTTGCAAAAGGTTATCTGAACTTCTTGTATTCACCTTATGCACAGGATCTGGTTGCCCGTAATTATTACCGACCACGTAATGAGGCAGTCCTGAAAAAATATAGTAGTACTTTTAAACCGCTGAAGCTGGTTACAATTGATCAGGAATTTGGTGGCTGGAATAAGGTACAAAAGCAGCATTTCGAAAATGGCGGTGTATTTGACCAGATTGTAAAAATCAATAACAGTCAAAAGTAGAGTTCTGTGTAAACCGGGGGATCAGACATGAGTTCAATACATACAGTAATTGTACCGGGCGTAGGTGGCAGTGAATATGAACACTGGCAATCCTGGTTACAAAGACAGCTCAGGTCCTGTTCCCGTGTACAGCAAACAGACTGGAATATGCCAATACTTCAGGAATGGATTGCCCAGTTTGTGAAAACTGTAAGTTTACATCAGGAATCTCTCCAGATTGTAGCGCATAGCTTTGGCTGTCTGACCAGCATCGCCGCACTTGCCGAATATCCCGAGCTGGCACACAGAATCAAAAATCTGGTACTGGTCGCTCCAGCTAATCCTGAACGTTTTGGTGAGGCCGGTTTTGCACGGAACAGTCAATATAACTATGCAGAATATTTTCAAAATCTAAAAATCCGTGTCCCGGCCCAGCTAATCATCAGTGACAATGATCCGTGGTTTAAGCTTGAAGATGCCCAGTTTTTTGCTAATGCCTGGAATCTAAAACCGGTTAGCTTGGGTAAAGTAGGTCATATTAATGTAGCTTCCGGCTTCGGGCCTTTTCCGGAGATTTTCGATTTTTTAATTGCAGAGAAAAACAGCTTAAATATCAATATTACTGATAATGCTGAGTTGTTTTTCAGATTTGCAATTTAAAAGCTCATGAATATGCTTGAGCAGTTTTTTCAGTTTTATTTCACCTGCTTATTTTAAGTGGGCATACTCTCTTTTGAGGAGTTAACATGTTGCAGCGTTCCCGAGTGCTGCCAGGATTTGGTCTTTCTTTAGGCTTTACCCTTGCTTATCTGTCTTTAATTGTTCTAATCCCTCTTTCTGCGGTATTTATCAAGTCGCTAGGTATTGGCTGGGATGGTTTATGGGAAATTCTGAGTTCAGAGCGTATTTTAAAATCTCTGCAGCTCAGTTTTACGACTGCATTGCTGGCCGCTTTTATTAATGTTGTTTTTGGATTACTACTGGCTTGGTGTCTGGTACGTTACAGTTTTCCAGGAAAACGGCTGGTAGATGCCTTGATCGATCTGCCTTTTGCGTTACCTACTGCAGTTGCAGGTATTGCCTTAACTTCTCTTTATGCACCCACTGGCTGGATTGGACAGTATTTGGAGCCTTTAGGCATTCAGGTCGCTTACACCCCTATCGGGATTACACTGGCACTGATTTTTATTGGTCTGCCTTTTGTCGTGCGCACGGTACAACCAGTTTTAAGCGATGTAGAAACTGAACTGGAAGAAGCGGCTTCTGCATTAGGTGCAACCCGTTTTCAGACTATTACTAAAATTATCTTACCTATTCTATTTCCAGCTCTTTTAACCGGTTTTGCACTTGCTTTTGCTCGGGGAGTGGGCGAATACGGCTCTGTAATTTTTATTGCAGGCAATCAGCCTTTTGAAACCGAGATTGCTCCCCTTATGATTATTTCACGGCTGGAAGAGTATGATTATGCGGCTGCGACCACTATTGCTGTGGTTATGCTCTTAATTTCATTTGCGATTTTATTTTTGATTAATCTGTTGCAGGCCTGGGCCAGCCGTCGTACCGGGAGAACTGCAAGATGAGTTTAACCACCAATAGTAATGCACTGGCAGAAAAACTGCAGTCACGCGATGCGACCAGGGAAGCAGCTTGGGTACGCTATCTATTACTCACTATCGGTCTGCTATTTTTTCTAAGCTGTCTGGTTCTTCCTCTTATTCTGGTATTCGTTGAAGCTTTTAAGCAGGGTGTCGGGGTTTACTTTCAGGCGCTGGTCCATCCGGATACTTTATCTGCAGTCAAACTGACTTTATTGACAGCAGCGATTGCAGTACCTCTTAATGTAGTCTTTGGCGTAGCTGCTGCATGGTGTGTAGCCAAATTTAACTTTAGAGGCAAGTCTATTCTGACCACCATTATTGATCTGCCCTTTTCGGTTTCGCCTGTTATTGCCGGTATGATGCTGGTCCTAATTTTTGGATCTCAAGGCTGGCTGGGAGAATGGCTGATAGATAACGATATTAAAATTTTGTATGCCACTCCTGCGATTGTTTTAGCCACAATATTTATTACTGTGCCATTTGTAGCACGTGAACTGATCCCATTAATGGAATCACAAGGTAATGAAGAGGAAGAAGCTGCAATTGTACTGGGTGCGTCTGGCTGGCAGACCTTCTGGAAAGTGACTTTACCCAATATTAAATGGGGTCTGCTTTATGGCGTAATTTTATGTAATGCACGAGCTATGGGTGAATTTGGCGCAGTTTCAGTTGTATCTGGTCACATCCGTGGGGAAACCAATACATTACCCCTGCATGTCGAAATTCTTTATAACGAATATACCTTCAGTGCCGCTTTTGCTGTGTCATCACTACTGGCATTACTGGCAATTGTGACATTAATCCTGAAAACCTGGGTAGAACTCGGGCAGGAAAAACAAGCTAAGCGTAATGATGATTCAGCCTCTTCTTAAGGAATGCCCCCATGAGTATTCAAGTTAAAAATATTGAAAAACACTTTGGTGCATTCCATGCACTAAAAAATATTTCACTCGATTTTCCTGAAGGTCAACTGGTTGCCCTGCTTGGCCCTTCAGGTTGTGGTAAAACGACTTTACTCCGGATTATTGCCGGTCTTGAATCGGCAGACGGCGGACAGGTTCTGCTAGAAGGTAGCGATGCGACTGATGTACATGTTCGTGAACGTCAGGTAGGTTTTGTATTTCAGCATTATGCGCTATTTAGACATATGAGCGTATTTGACAATATTGCTTTTGGCTTGCGTGTACGTCCCCGCAGTACTCGACCATCGGAAGCTGAAATTAAAAAACAGGTAACCCGCCTGTTAGATCTGGTGCAATTAGGATTTCTGGCAGATCGTTATCCAGCCCAACTTTCAGGTGGACAACGTCAGCGTATTGCTTTAGCGCGTGCGCTTGCAGTAGAACCGCGAGTTTTATTACTAGATGAGCCTTTCGGTGCGCTTGACGCGAAAGTTCGTAAAGAGTTACGTCGCTGGTTACGAACTTTACATGACGAACTTCATATCACTTCCATCTTTGTTACCCATGATCAGGAAGAAGCGCTTGAAGTTGCTGATCAAATCGTGGTGATGAATAAAGGTAATATTGAACAGATTGGTTCACCTCGGGAAGTCTATGAGAAACCAGCTACGCCATTCGTATTTGACTTCTTGGGTCAGGCCAACCGTTTTGAAGGGCAATATCAGCAAGGCATTATTCAGATTGGACAAGACCGTATCCAGCTTCCTCATAGTGTAGAAATTGCACAGGGAAAAGTTGTTGCGTTTGCCCGTCCTGATGAATTACGTATTCATGCTCAACCGCAAGATAATACGATTCAGGCAACATTTCTGCGTGAAATCTGGATTGCTGGTAATGTTGTAGCAGAATTGCAGGACCGCAATGGTAATTTGATTGAAATCACGCTTTCACCAGAAGAAGTAAAACAGCACCAGTTCAGGGCACAGCAGAATGTATGGATCAGTGCTTCTGCCCTACACCTGTTTGAAGATCAGGTCGCGTAAATATAATAAAGGGGCTGTATATGCCCCACTCTTTTTTGAGGTAATCCAGATGAACTTTCAGCAACTTAGAATTATTCGGGAAACGGTAAGACAGAATTTCAACCTGACTGAAGCCTCAGCGGCACTCTATACATCACAGTCAGGTGTTAGCAAACACATTAAAGATCTTGAAGATGAACTGGGGGTACAGCTTTTTATTCGTAAAGGTAAGCGTCTGCTAGGTCTGACAGAACCTGGCCAATCTCTTTTGAATATTGTTGAGCGTATGCTGGTCGATGCAGAAAATATCAAGCGGTTGGCTGATGATTTCAACAAAGTTGATGAAGGTACACTTACCATTGCTACCACTCATACCCAAGCGCGTTATGTACTTCCACCGATTGTTAACCAGTTTAAAAAAGCTTTTCCCAAAGTTCATCTCATCCTGCAACAAGCCAGTCCGGTAGAGATTTCAGAAATGCTCTTACAGGGGGAAGCTGATATTGGTATTGCTACAGAATCATTGACAACAGAAGAAAATCTGGCCAGTGTTCCATATTATACATGGGAACACAGCATTATCACTCCACAGCATCATCCTTTAACCCAACTGGAAAATATTCGTCTAGAAGATCTGGCTAACTATCCAATCATTACTTATCATGGCGGTTTTACTGGACGCTCTAAAATTGACAAGGCTTTTGAAGCAGCCAATATTGAAGTTGATATAGTAATGTCTGCACTTGATGCAGATGTTATTAAAACTTATGTAGAACTCGGTATGGGGGTAGGCATTGTTAATAATGTCGCTTATGATGCGGAACGCGACTATCGCTTAAAACAGATTCAAACTGATATTTTTGGTTTAAATACCACTTGGTTAGCAGTTCGTAAGGGACATTTGTTACGTGGTTATGGTTACGAGTTTATTTCGTTGTGTTCACCTGAAGCTGACATAAAAGCACTCAAGAAAGTGGCCTATCCAGAAGAGTAAGTTTTTAAGACAATTTTTAAATTTGATTGAATAATTATAAAAGCAATAAAAAAACGGACCTTAGTCCGTTTTTTTATTGCTGACTGGATTAGAAGCGGAAGCTTACACCCAGTTTAGCTACTGGTAACCATTCATATTTGTTATCATTTTCAATATCACGTTCTTCACGTTCAACTGCTGTAGCAAAGTCAGTACCAGGCTCAGTAGTGATAGCTGTACCAGAAGCTGTCAAGTTGACATTTGGGTTACCATTATAAAATGCACCGATTTCACCAAATACGCCCCAACGGTTAGTAATTGCTGGAGAGAAACCGATACCTACATACGGTGCTAAATTATTTTTATAAGAAAGTTGACCATTAATCCGTGCACCACTAGTACCAGCAACAAAATCAGTTCCATTTACAGTGAAGCCTTCACTAGCACCTATGCGTCGATCCAAGTCGTAATCATTATCTACATAAGCTACCCCAGCAGCCATATAGAACCAGTTTGCCCAAGGACGAATCTCAGCATTTAAGTAAACATTATTGTTATCCATATCGATGTCATAATCTGAGCCATTTACAGATAAGTCATCTGACCAAGAGATATCTCCACCGTTGTAACCTAAAGTTACACCAACATATGGATTGGCATTATATGAAATCGCGCCACCGTAACCAGTAGTACCAACTTCTGCACGTACTGAAGCAGGTTTAAAGAAAGAGAAAGTTGAAACCCCTTCTTCAGTGACAATTATTTCATCAGCTGCCAATGCAGAACCTGCAATAGCACTTAAAACTGTAGCGGTCGCTAAAACTCTTAAAGCTTTCATTATTAATCTCCTCAGAAGAGTTTGTTTTTTAATCTATAATTGTTTCGTGTCTTGTATGTTAGATAAAACCTAAGTGGGTTTTTAGACACAAATTACGTGGTTTCTGTTATTTTTTGATACATTTAACGTTTTTTCTTGTTTTTACATGTTTTTTTGTAAAAATATTTCCAAAAAGCTTCATATTTACTTTACTCGTACCAGAGACCTTTATAGATGAAAAGTTTGCTAGTTTTTGGCTGTTTTTATACACAAATAGTGTAAACTCTCATAAATTTTTTCAGGAAGGAATATCATGACTCAGCTTTCAACTATTATTGAGCAGGCCTTTGAAAACCGCGCCAACTTTACCGCAGCAGATTGTCCGTCAGAAGTGCGTCAAGCTGTAGAAGAAGCTATTGAAGGTCTGGATAACGGTACACTGCGAGTAGCTGAAAAAATTGATGGTGAATGGATTGTTCATCAATGGCTGAAGAAAGCGGTCTTATTATCTTTTAAATTAAATGATAATAAGCCAATCGAATCATGTGACCTGCGTTTTTATGATAAAGTCGAGACCAAATTTTCTGGCTGGACTGAAGAGCAGTTTAAAGAAGCCGGCGTACGTGTAGTGCCACCTGCTGTAGCTCGCCGTGGTAGTTTCCAAGCTAAGAATGTGGTTCTTATGCCTTCTTATGTGAATATTGGTGCTTATGTAGATGAAGGCACAATGGTAGATACATGGGCAACTGTAGGTTCATGCGCACAGATCGGTAAAAATGTTCACTTGTCGGGTGGTGTTGGTATCGGTGGTGTACTTGAACCGCTTCAGGCCAACCCGACTATCATTGAAGATAACTGTTTCATCGGTGCACGTTCTGAAATTGTTGAAGGTGTTATTGTTGAAGAAGGTTCTGTCATTTCAATGGGCGTTTACATCGGCCAATCTACCAAGATTTATGACCGTGAAACTGGCGAAATCCATTATGGCCGTGTTCCTGCAGGTTCAGTTGTTGTACCAGGGAACTTGCCATCTAAAGATGGAACATACAGCCTTTATGCTGCAATTATCGTGAAAAAGGTAGATGCTCAGACACGAGCTAAAACCAGTCTAAATGACCTGCTTCGCGCTGACTAATTTTCTGTCTGTTTAAAGGTCTCTACGGTCATGCCTGATCGTAGAGATTTTTGTTTTTTATAGAAGGTGATATTGGGCTATGAATCCCTTACGTTCTTCCGTTATTCCAGTGTCTGATCCGGCAGCTGGTTTACGTATTACGGAGATTTTTTATTCGTTGCAGGGAGAAGCAAACGCTGCGGGGTTACCAACAGTATTTATTCGTCTGACTGGCTGCCCTTTACGTTGTACCTATTGCGATACGACCTACTCTTTTGAAGGAGGGGTACGTCAGTCACTTGAAGAAATCATTGCAACTGCCCGAAGTTATAATACACCTTACATCTGTGTAACCGGCGGAGAACCGCTGGCACAACCGAATTGTCTGGTTTTACTACAACGTTTATGTGATTTAGGACATAAGGTTTCTTTAGAAACCAGTGGTGCACTCGATGTATCTAAAGTTGATCCACGCGTATCAAAAGTTCTAGACTTAAAAACTCCAAGTTCTGGAGAAGTTATACGTAACTTAATGTCAAATCTAGAATTTCTGACTTCAAATGATCAAATCAAGTTTGTTATCTGTAACCGTGATGATTATCAATGGGCCAAAGAGCAGCTTGCGCTGTACTCCCTAGAACAGAAAGTCAGTACAGTCTGGTTCTCTCCTGCGTTTGCAGTGGAAAAAGGTGCAGCCCAATTACCTAAACTGGCTCGTGAATTAGCACAGTGGATTCTAGATGACCAGCTTCCCGTTCGCTTTCAGTTACAACTACACAAGCTACTTTGGAATGATGAAACTGGCCGTTAATCACGGTACAGAAAGATTGGAGAAACAATATATGCGCTCGCGTGCAATTGTCTTATTATCTGGTGGATTAGATTCAACAACCTGTCTGGCTTGGGCACAGGCACGTTATGAGTGTATCGCTATTAGCTTTATGTATGGTCAGCGTTCAACTACTGAACTGGATGCAGCTAAAGCACTTACTCAGCGTGCCGGCGTAGAACATCGCGTTATTAATATTGACCTGGGCAATCTGGGTGGTTCGGCACTGACAGATCATAATATTGATGTCCCTGTACAGGAACAGTCAGGCATACCCGTAACTTATGTTCCTGCCCGTAACACCATCTTCTTGTCTTATGCCTTGGCAGCTGCAGAAGTATTTGATGCAGAGGCTATAGTAATCGGGATTAATGCCGTAGATTATTCAGGTTATCCGGATTGTCGTCCTGAGTTTATTGAAGCATTTGCCAATATGGCGCGCTTGGCCACTAAAGTGGGAGTAGAAGGCAAACCTTTAAAATTTGAAACACCCCTGTTACATTTATCTAAAGCGAATATTATACGTTTGGGCATTGAACATGGCGTAGACTATAGCCAGACGGTTTCCTGCTATCAGGCAGATGACCAAGGACGTGCTTGTGGACAATGTGATAGCTGCCGACTTCGTAAACAAGGTTTCCAAGAAGCAGGTATTGAAGACCCTACACGTTATATACCGTAATCACCAGGTACAATTTATGAAGAACTTAGCATCAAAACTTTTCCTTTCCTCCCTGTTCTCAGCAGCTACTCTGTTAACAGTAAATACCCATGCTGCAGAAGCAAATCCTCTTCAGCAGGCTTATAAAAGCACAAATGTTAAATCTGCCCTAATCAATGTTTGTAAAACAGAAACAGGTAAAAGCAAGAAACTCTCTGCTGCTGAAGTAAGCAAATACTGTACCTGTGCTGTAGAAGCAGATGGTAAATTGACCAATGCTCAAAAATGGGAAATCCAGAGCACAATTAACCAGAAGAAAAGCCCAAGCAGTTTAGCTTTTGTTCAAAAACAAAATAGTGATTTACAAGCATGCTTCGGTCCACAGTTAACTTCAAAACTGCAAAACCTGACCCAAGAAGCCATGAAATCAGCGCAGGCAAAAAAATAATTGCCTTATTATTTTGCTAGCCACATTCGTGGCTAGTTTTTGGAGAAAACCATGAGTACTGAAGATATTAAATTACCTGACCACGTATTCCCAACCGCAAATGGTGAGATCAACTTATCTGAAGTGCCATCTGCATGGTTGGTTCTCTATTTCTATCCTAAAGATTCTACACCCGGCTGTACTACTCAGGCCCTTGAGTTTACTGAATTAAAAGATCAGTTTGATGCTATGGGCGCTACTGTCGTGGGTATCTCTCGTGATTCAGTCAAATCTCACCAGAATTTTACCAATAAGCAGGAACTGCAAATTGAACTAGTCAGTGATGCAGATGAAATCCTGTGCAAACATTTTGATGTCATTAAAGAAAAAAATATGTATGGCAAAAAAGTTATGGGTATCGAGCGTTCTACCTTCCTGTTCCATAACAACCAGCTAATGAAGAGTTACCGTAAAGTCACCGCAGCTGGTCATGCTGCTCAAGTATTAGATGATATCCGCACAATGAGTGAAGTGGAATAAACCATAAAAACTCTAATAGCAAGCCGGCACTTTAGCCGGCATTTTTATAGATCTGTGGTGTTCAGTCTTACTTGATTTCTTTAAGAAAGGTGTGAAGCAGACTACAGGTGTGTTTTCAAGTTTAACCGGTTCGACATATAAACTCTCTAATATCGCTAAATTATCTAAAGGTTTTAATCTTCATTACTGTATATTGCTATAGTCCTGCTCTTTATATTTTTGCTGTAGCTGACGGTACACCAGACCATGCTGGAAATTCTTCAAAAAATTTTGTGAACCCGCCGGGAAAGCTTCTGTTTTAATTATACCCTGATAATAGGCTTCGCGCAGTGGCGTCGCAGAAATGGCACCTTCCAGACTCTCCAGTTCAACCATCGTCCATTCTGGAAATAGTTTCAGATAATATGATGATGCATCTTTAAAATGGCCGATCAGACCAATTTTAGAGCCAGTTTGAACCACCTGATTAACTAAAGCTTTAACCTGCTTTACCCATTTTTCATCATTGTAGACATCAATGACATGAACAAAAATAATTCGCTTCTGATCTTCTGGTGAAAAGTTGGACAATATCATTTCTTCACGTTCAGAAGCTGTGAATGGATTTTTGAGATTCCGTTCATTTTGAGCTGAACCCAAAGCCAGAATCACATACTGACTTTGACTTAAGGCAACCTGTACCGTCTGCAAATGTGCATAATGAAAAGGCTGAAAACGCCCGATGAAGACAAGATAATCAAAAGTATATGACATAAGTTCTGAGCTTTAATGACTCATCAGTTGCATTTTCAAAAAAGATATGCGACATAATAAGCCATAATAAAATCATGATTTAAAGCATGGATAGTACGATGACATTAAGCTGTATACAACAACCACATCAACATTTAAAAGCAAAACTGGATCACGGAATTCTTACGCTGGCTATTGACCGGCCTGAAGCCAAGAATGCCTTATATGGTGAGCTTTATTTATGGATTGCTCAGGCACTTGATGAAGCAGATATTTCTAGTGATGTACGTGTAGTAATATTTCGTGGCTTAAATGATGACTTTACTGCAGGAAATGACATGAAAGATTTCATGCAATTTACCCAGCAGCCTTTACAGGATAAAGCAGGCAATATGCCCCCTTTTGTCTTGCTTAAATCAGCAGCAAAATTTTCAAAGCCTTTAATTGTAGCGGTTAAGGGGGTAGCTATTGGTATAGGAGTAACTATACTGTTGCATGCCGATCTGGTCTACAGTGATGATGATGCTATTTTCCAGATTCCATTTGTAAGTTTAGGTCTTTCTCCAGAAGGCGCAGCAAGCCAGCTTCTTGTTAAGCAAGCAGGCTACCATCGTGCTGCTGAACTGCTGTTTAGTGCTAAAAAATTCACAGCAAAAACTGCCGAACAGGTAGGCTTGGTCAATCGTGTGATTAAGGATGACATCTATGAAGATGCCAAAATTATTAACCTGATTATTGAAAATGATGTTTATGATTATGCTCACAAAGCTGCCGAATATCTGACCCAGTTACCGCTTGCCTCCCTTAAACAGACTAAAGCGCTCATGAAAAAAGATTTAGCTAATATTATTGAGTGCATTGATGAAGAAGCTGAAATTTTTATGCAGCGCGTTAAATCTCCTGAAATGATGGAAGCTGTACAGGCTTTTATGCAAAAACGTAAACCTGACTTTACACAGTTCAATTAAGTTTTATGCTCAAATCTGGATACATGAGATGTGTCCAGATTTTTTGTTGTCTATACTCCTCTGCCTCTGAGGATTTTCTCTAAATCTTCCTATTGAACTGTTTAATTATGCCAAATACTGAAAATTATACCCAAGACAGTGAACAGCCAGAAAAGAAACGTTACTATGAACCTGCACCTCAGGATATTGACGTTGAGCAGTTCAAAAAAGTTGTAGAAAGTCGCCGTTCAGTACGCAAGTTTACTGACAAGCCCATTCCAGAAGATGTGCTGGATGCATGTCTGGATTTAGCCTTACTGGCACCCAATTCATCCAACCTGCAACCATGGACCTTTTATGTAGTTCAAGATCCTGATAAAAAACAGCAGCTGATAAAAGCCTGTATGAGCCAGCTCGCTGCCAAAACTGCATCTGAACTGATTGTCTGTGTTGCACGTACAGATCGCATTGATGAAATGGCAAAACGTAATGTCAATGAATTTCCTTTTCCAGAAGCGCCGCCAGCAATCAAGAAATACTACAAATATATTCCGTATAACTATAAAACGGGCTATTTGAATGCTTTTGGCAACTTTAAGAAAGTTGCTTTTAAAGTGGCGCGCAGTCTGGATAAGCAGATGCCAGTCTCTGCATTTAGTCCTGCAGATGCCAAACTCTGGGCAAGCAAGACCACAGCGCTGGCATGTGAAAATCTGGTACTGGCTTTACGTGCCTACAGTTTTGACAGTTGCATGATGGAAGGTTTTGATGAGCCGATGGTACGCCAGATTTTGGAACTAAATGACCAGCAATATCCAATCATGGTGATTGCTGCAGGTGAACGGGCCAAAGATGGTGTATTCTTTCCACAGTACCGTTTTGATCGCGAACTTTTTATACAAAAAATTTAAAAAGTTTTCATGAGCGTCATCGAGTACAAGTAAGTAAAATAGGTTTTCTTGCTTCTGCTTACTTTATTAATAAAAGTAAGCAGACAAGTATAAACAAGTTATTTTGTATAGAGCGGTAAGTAGGCTAAGGTAATAGATTTTAAAAGGAAGTTTTTCTTAAAATAAAACCTGCTTCAATCGCCTATTGCAGCTTTAGCTTGTTCATAAAGATGCTGAAAACAGCTCTGCTATTGTATGTTGAGAAGTTGAATAAACTCGAATGCTGGTTCTTCATAAGGGTGGCTGTTCTTTAGCGCCCGAGCAACAGCAGCAGCTTTTTCTTCAGGTACAATTGATTCTACCCGCCATTCCTCTACTTGTTCAATTTTTCCGACCTGACCAATATGTGGGTCCGCTCCTTGCATTGGTCTAAACTGCCCAATTCCCTTTACCTGCCATACACAATGTTCATAATCTCCTATTCCTCCTGCTCCGGCGGCAAAGATTGCTTGTTTGGTAGAATCCAGATACTCATCAGGAACGAAGTAAATCAGCTTTAACATAGAACCTCCTTTTTGTTATCTCTATCTTTAATATCGTATAGCCAACGTTATTGTCACTAGGCAAGCTGAATAAATTACCGAATAGTAAAAAAATTCATGACAATCTCAGGATTATTTTATGGCAACAGTACTAATTACAGGTGCGGGCACTGGCTTTGGTAAAGGCGCAGCATTTCTCTTGGCAAAGAATTATCAAGTGATTGCAGGTGTCGAGATTGCAGCACAGATTTTTAGTCTGGAACAGGAAGCTAAGGCTCAGGGACTTGATAATATTCGCTTTGAAAAGCTTGATATTGCAGATCCAAAAGATCGTGAAAAAGCTGCAGCTTGGGACATTGATGTCTTGGTTAATAATGCAGGGATTTCAAAAGCCGGCTCTTTGGTCGATATACCTGAGAAAAATTTGCGTGAACAATTTGAAGTGAACGTTTTCGGCACAATGCTGTTAACACAAGAGTTCGCTCGTAAAATGGTAGATAAACATAGCGGAAAAATTATTTTCATTTCAAGTGTTGCCGGACTTTCTGCCGGGCCCCTGATTGGAGCTTATTCAGCCTCCAAACATGCGATTGAAGCATTTGCCAAAGCACTGGATGGTGAACTGCAAGAATTTGGCGTACAGGTTGCAACTGTAAATCCGGGACCTTTTTTCACAGGCTTCAATGACCGGATGTTTGAAGACTGGAAAACTTGGGGAAACAACCCTGAAGAGTGGATCTTTGATTACTCTCAAATGGCCTTTCCTCATGAACAGTTTGATCCTGAAATAGTTTATCAGGTTATTGCTGACGTCGTTGAAGGTAAAAGTGATCTGTTTAGAAATGTTGTGCCTCAGGAGATGAATGATCAGTTACAGAAATCTGAAGATGAACTCTGGACCAAAAAAGTGAGTACCGACAAGAAACGTCATCCACAAGTTGAAAAGGCTTATGAGCTTGAGCCCTATACCAAGGCATCTGAGGATAAATAGTCAAAAGTTTTTTTATAAAAAAAAGCCACCTGAGGTGGCTTTTTTATATGTGTATAATTAACCGATAAACTTGCGAGCATTACGGAACATGCGTAACCATGCTCCATCTTCCTTCCACTCTTCCGGTTTCCATGAATGCTGGATCGCACGGAAAGTACGCTCTGGATGTGGCATCATAATAGTCGCGCGTCCATCTCTAGAGGTTACACCAGTCACTGCTTCTGGAGAACCGTTCGGGTTAAGAGGATACTGCTGGGTCGGGTTGCCATGGCTATCGACATAACGCAGAGCAATTTGACCATTAGCATTCAGACTACTCAAGCTGTCATCAGAAATTACTGCACGACCTTCACCATGTGCAACGGCTATTGGCAGAATAGAACCTTCCATTCCTTCTAACACTACAGAATTTGATTTTTCTACTCGTACGTTTACAGTACGGGCTTCAAATACTTCAGAAGTATTACGGTGAAAACGTGGCCAGTTTTCTGCGCCAGGTATCAACGGCGCCAACTGTGACAACATTTGACAACCATTACAGATCCCTAAAGAGAATGTTTCTTCACGATGGAAAAACTGCTCGAACTGGTCACGCAACTTGGTATTAAACAGGACTGATTTTGCCCAGCCTCCACCTGCTCCAAGCACATCACCATAAGAGAAACCACCACAGGTTACCAGACCTTCGAATTCATCCAGACTTACGCGACCAGCTAAAAGGTCACTCATATGCACATCGATACTGTTGAAACCCACTTTATCAAATGCCGCGGCCATTTCAACATGTCCGTTTACACCCTGTTCACGCAGAATTGCCATATTTGGACGGCGCGTATTGATAAATGGTGCTTCAATTGGCTCATTTAAGTCAAAGGTTGGTTTAGCAATAATACCTTGATGGTCAGCATTGGTAATCAGTGAATATTCCTGATCTGCCGTTTCAACATTATCACGTAAACGTTGAATCTGATGAGAAACCTCCGACCAGGCCTGCTGCAAGTCAGAACGTGCCAGCGTTAAACCATTTACATTTAAAGTATCGGTCGTATTTACCGAACCAATCAGGCTGATAGCATCTTTAAGTAGAGACTCGGAAATTTCTGCCTGCAATGCTTCCCAATCAGTGGCCTTAAGTTGTAATACTGCACCAATTTCTTCTGCAAACAGACTTTCAACTGACTGCTCTTCTAGTGCAACACCCAGACGTGAGGCGAACATCATTTCTGTGACAGTTGCCAGCAGGCCACCATCACCGATGTCATGATATGCCTGAATCAGGCCACGATTGTTCCAATCCTGAATCAATGCAAAAAACGCTTTAAACTCATCAAAGTTATCTACATCTGGTGTAACTGTACCGATTGCTTTATAAACCTGTGCCAAAATAGAACCACCCAGACGGAACTGGCCTTTAGACAGATCAATACGTACCAGTACTGAATCTTTAAGTTTCTTCAGCTCGGGCGTCATGGTTTTACGCACATCACCAACAGGTGCAAATGCTGTAATCACACCGGTCATTGGAGAAGTTACAGCTTTATCTTCACCATTATCATTCCAAGTGGTACGCATGGAAAGTGAATCTTTACCAACTGGAATTGCAATTCCTAAGGCTGGGCACATTTCCATACCGATCGCTTTTACACCTTCAAACAGGGCCTGATCTTCACCTTTTTGGCCTGCTGCAGCCATCCAGTTGGCAGAAAGCTTGATATCACTAATCTGTTCAATATTGGCACAAGCAATGTTGGTAATTGCTTCTGCTACTGCCAGACGTGCTGATGCTGCCGGATTCAGTAAAGCTACAGGAGGACGCTCTCCCATTGCCATTGCTTCACCCGTATAGCCTTGCAGGCTGGTCGTAGTTACTGCTGCATCAGCGACAGGAACCTGCCAAGGCCCTACCATCTGGTCACGCGCAACCATACCGGTAATTGAGCGGTCACCAATGGTGATGAGGAAAGATTTTGAAGCAACTGTCGGATTTTTCAAAACACGGAAAATTGCATCGTTTAAATCAACTTTTGAGGCATCAAAATCATTACCCTGACGAGGCGCTGTCTCATAAGAACGCTGCATGCGTGGTGTGCCGCCCAGCATAACCTGCATCGGCATATCTACCGGTTTGTTCGCAAATAGCGGGTCTTCAACCGTAAGATGACGTGCCTCCGTTGCTTCACCCAGTACAGCAAATGGACAGCGTTCACGAGCACAGATTTCTTCAAATTGCTGCAGAGATTCTGGACGGATTGCCAGTACATAACGCTCCTGAGCTTCATTCGACCAGATTTCCATTGGCGACATACCTGACTCAAGCGAAGGAATCTTGCGCAGATTAAGTACAGCCCCCAGTTCATGGTCATTGACCAATTCAGGCATGGCATTAGATAAACCACCCGCGCCAACGTCATGAATAGAAACAATCGGGTTGAAATCTTCCAGACGCCAGCAGGTATCAATCACTTCCTGACAACGGCGTTCCATTTCAGGGTTTTCACGCTGTACCGAAGCAAAATCAAGATTTTCTCCCATCGTACCACTGTCAACAGAAGATGCTGCACCACCACCTAAACCGATCAACATAGCTGGCCCACCGAGTACAATCAGCAGGTCACCCGGTTGAATCGCATCTTTTTCAACATGGTCAGGACGAATATTGCCATAACCGCCAGCAATCATGATGGGTTTATGAAATCCTTTAACTTCACCGTTTACATTTTGCTCAAAAGTACGGAAATAGCCATTTAATGCAGGACGACCGAACTCATTATTAAATGCAGCACCACCCAGCGGGCCTTCAATCATGATCTGCAACGGAGAAGCCATACGAGATGGCTTACCATAATTTTCTTCCCAAGGCTGTTCAAAGCCAGGGATATTGAGGTTAGACACAGTAAAGCCGGTTAAACCTGCTTTTGGCTTACCTCCACGGCCTGTTGCGCCTTCATCACGGATTTCGCCACCTGAGCCTGTAGCTGCACCAGCAAATGGAGAAATCGCTGTTGGGTGATTATGGGTTTCTACCTTCATTAAAATATGGGCAGCCTGACTTTTATATTTATACACATAATGACCACTTTCATCCTGTTTTGGATAAAAGCGTTGTGTGTCATAGCCTACAATTACAGAGGCATTATCTTTATAAGCAGACAGAACATCGGTTGGAGATTCTTTATAAGTATTTTTGATCATTTGAAACAAGGATAATGGCTGTTTTTCACCATCTACTGTCCATTCTGATCCAAAGATTTTATGACGGCAATGTTCAGAGTTAGCCTGAGCAAACATCATCAGCTCAATATCATTCGGATTACGGCCCATATTAGTAAAAGCTTGGGTCAGATAATCAATCTCTTCATCAGACAGGGCAAAACCAAACTCATTATTGGCTTTAACCAGTGCCTCTTTACCTTGCCCTAAAATATCAATTGAATTTAAAGGTTTTGGTGCAGTCTCATTAAATAGCGCCTGTGCATCTTCAATCTGAGCAAATACACTTTCGGTCATACGGTCATGCAGAGCCAGTTTCACATCAGCAGAAACCTCAGGAATTCCTTTTAAAGTATAAAGAATCCCGCGTTCCAGACGATGCACAGGCACATTACAGTTCTTGAAAATATCAGTCGCTTTAGATGACCATGGCGAAATGGTTCCCACGCGTGGTGTTACCAGAATTTGTATTTCATCATCTGAAACTTGGCGCAATTCAAAGATTTCACCATCATTCAGAAGTTGCAAAGCAGATTGATGCTGCTGCTCGCTGAGCGCTTGATCAAACAGATAAACCCACTGGCTGTCAAAAGATTGAACAGAACTAATTGACGCTAAACGTGATAATAGTTGAGTTTTCTTGAAAGAAGAATGTGCTGGTGCACCGGCCACGATAAACATGCTGATTTTGGCTCCACGGGCAGGCCTGAGCGACCATGCCGCAATGTGACTTGAAGAGAGCGCATATTCTACTGTGAAAGCCTATTTGGGGCTAGTGATAAAGCCATGAAAAGCTCATTTTCCTACGCTTTATTTTAAAAAAATAAGAGCTTAACCTTCGCCTAGCTCTTATCATCTCGGTGTTCAAGCATACTATTCACAGATTAAAAATAAATTTTCTTACTTCATGTAATTTTTAAATACTGTATAATTTTCAAACTATTCCAGAGTTAAAAATATAAAAATTTACTGTAATTTTCAGCTATTTCTGATGTCTAATCTGGTACTAGATGCGATATTTAGGAAATTTATCAGGGTACTGCTTTTATGAATACTTTAGAGACTTAAGTTAAACGCAATTTTAAATGACTCTTCTGTCTGCCAACCAAAAGGCCAAGCTCGGCTGAATATAAAACACCTGAGCCAAGCCCGACAATTACTGTCGCTTCTGGCTGGCGAATTATAGGATTTTTTGGCATGATCAGGTTTTGAATCAACTGAATAATCATAAATGGAACAAATGCGTTGGTTAGAGCTTCTCTCGGCGGTGCGTCTGGGAAGTAAAAAGAGTACTTCAGAACTGGCCCGTAGCCCTTTTCATAAAGATTATGACCGTATTATTTTTTCGCAAAGCTTTAGACAGTTAAACCGCAAGACCCAAGTGCACCCGCTTACCCAGCATGATGGTATCCATACCCGTCTGACCCACTCACTGGAGGTATCATGTATTGGCCGTTCAATGGGCATGCTTGCAGCTGAGAAAATCAAGGATGAGTTACCGGTATGGATTTCCCCAGCAGATGTAGGAGCCATTATTCAGGCTGCGTGTCTGGCCCATGATATTGGTAACCCGCCCTTTGGACATGCAGGTGAATATGCGATTCGGGAATGGTTTGATGACGCATCTCATAATGACTTGCTGAGAGAATTAACTCCTGAGCAGGAAGCCGACGTCCGTCAGTTTGAAGGTAATGCACAGGGACTGCGTCTGCTCACCCGAATTGATTATCATCCGGATGATGGTGGAATGCGCCTGACTTATGCGACTTTGGGCGCTTATTTAAAATATCCCTGGCTGTCTAAACGCATTGATGACCAGCCATCACACCAACGGGCCAAGTTCGGCTGCTATCAGTCTGAAAAAGAAATTTTAAAGCAGATTGCCGAACAGCTTGGACTGATTCAGCTCAGTGATTATCATTATTGCCGCCATCCACTTACTTATCTACTAGAAGCGGCGGATGATATCTGTTATGCCCTGATCGACCTGGAAGATGGCATTATTTTAAATATGCTGAGTTATGAAGAAGTCGAGCCGATTTTTCTGAATCTGATTGCAGATTATGGCCAGCCAGAAGAACTGAATTTTGAGAATACCACCTGGCAGCAAAAAATCGCGGCCTTACGTGGTCGGGCCATGAAACGTCTGGTAGATGAAGTAACTTCTGCTTTTGCACGCCATCATTTTGAAATTTTAACTGGCCAGCTTAAAGGCAGCTTGTTGCAATATTGCCCCAAAGATATTTGTGAAGGTATAGAAACTGCCAAGAATATGGCCCGAAACAAGATTTTTGAGCACCGGCAGAAATCAGATCTAGAAATTATCGCGCATATGAGCTTGCAGCACATTCTGGATGCTTTTGTTCCTTTAACATTGCCACAAAAGTCTTTAAGCTTTAAAGAGCGGCGTCTGATGACAATTTTACAGGAGTTTGGGGCCAATTTTCAGACTGATCATTACCAGAACATTATGCAGGTACTGGATATTATCAGTAAGTTTTCAGATCATCAGGCATATGAACTGGCCCAAGCCTTACAGGGTCGCCGTACTACTTTTCTTTAATTCAGGAATATAAACTCAAAATGATCGGTTGTTTAATTGGTGAAGTATTTGCACTGGAAGCTCCTACCGTACTTTTAAATGTTAATGGTGTAGGTTATGAAATTGACGCCCCGCTTTCTACATTTTGCCAATTACAAAAAGGCCAGAAAGTTACATTGTGGACTCATCTGGTAGTACGTGAAGATGCTCAACAACTTTACGGTTTTAGTAATGCCCAGGAAAAAACTATTTTCCGTACCTTACTCAAAGTTAATGGTGTTGGTCCGAAAATGGCTCTTGGTATTCTTTCTACCTTAAGTGTAGAACTGCTGGTGCATACGATTGAACATGATGACCTGAACACACTGGTTAAAATCCCTGGTGTTGGCAAGAAGACTGCCGAGCGTTTAATGATTGAATTGCGTGACCGTTTCAAAACACTGGCACAGGCAGCAACTACCAGTAGCACTGCCCTGCCGCAAATCCAGTTCATTGCCAACTCTCCGATTGCCGAAGCAGAAGCCGCTCTGCAGTCACTGGGCTATAAACCGCAAGAAGCACAAAAAGCTGTAGCTGCAGTAAAAGGTGACTTCAGTGAATCAGCCGATTTGATCCGTGCTGCACTTAAGTCAATGATGAAATAAATTAAGTAGATAACAAGCTCATGCAAGACCGACTTATTAGTGGTTCAGAAAAACCAGAAGATCATTTTGATCGTGCCATCCGCCCAACCTCACTGGATGACTATATTGGTCAGCCGGTAGTACGTGAGCAAATGGAAATCTTTATCGGTGCGGCGCGTGGTCGTGGTGAAGCACTAGACCATACCTTAATCTTTGGCCCGCCGGGATTGGGTAAAACTACCCTAGCTAATATTATTGCCCGGGAAATGGGTGGAAATCTCAAATCCACGTCAGGGCCGGTACTGGAACGCGCGGGTGATCTGGCAGCAATGCTGACCAACCTCGAAGAAGGTGATGTACTGTTTATCGATGAGATTCATCGACTTTCCCCGGTAATTGAAGAAATTCTGTATCCGGCGATGGAAGACTATCAACTGGATATCATGATTGGCGAAGGACCAGCTGCCCGTTCAATCAAGCTGGACCTGCCGCCTTTTACGCTGGTTGCTGCCACTACTCGTGCCGGATTACTGACTTCGCCCCTGCGTGACCGTTTTGGTATCGTACAGCGTCTGGAATTTTATTCAGTAGAAGACCTGACACATATTGTAACGCGCTCAGCCAGTCTCATGGATGTACCAATTACTGAAGAAGGTTCACGTGAGGTCGCACGCCGTGCCCGCGGAACACCCCGTATTGCCAATCGGCTGTTGCGTCGTGTTCGTGATTATGCTCAGGTAAAAGGTACTGGAGAAGTAACTCAGGAAATGGCGCAGCGCGCACTAGATATGCTGAATGTCGATAAAGATGGATTAGATACGCTGGATCGTCGGTATTTAAGCATGCTACTTGAACGATTTGACGGCGGGCCTGCCGGTGTAGAAGCACTTGCTGCAGCAATGGCAGAAGATTCAGGGACATTAGAAGACGTGATTGAACCTTATCTGATTCAACAAGGTTATGCCATGCGTACTGCGCGCGGCCGTATCGCGACCAATATGGCTTACTTGCAGTTCGGTATGACCCCACCAGAACCAAAACATTAAGAATAAGCTAGAAATAGAGAAACCCGGAGTGCTAAGCCGGGTTAATCACGGTTCCAAGATATGATCTTAAAAAATACTCAGTTAGAGTTTTATGCAGAGCATTTAGTTTCTTGCATATTCTCTAAATATTCTATGTCATAATCATTTAAGTCCAGTCGGCTTAGCCGCTGCTTTAAAACTTTAAGCGACCATGGCCAGGCAGCAAAATTACGGCCGTTCTGATCAAGATAGTAACTTTTACATCCGCCACTATTAAATACAGTCTTACGCAAGTTTTTTTGCACCTGAACATTATGCTGATGAATCACATCAGACTTTATAGAGAGCTTACTGATTCCTTGTTTTTTCATCTGCAATAAGCCGTTTACGATATATTGTACCTGTGCCTCTGCCAGTCCTATAAATGAATCATAGACCAAAATATTTGGGCCTAGCATCAAGAAAGCATTAGGTACACTTTCAAGGCTGGTTCCCAAGTAAGCTTCCGGTGAGCTATTTTTCCATAAATCTGCCAGATACTGTCCTTTTTCATTAATCACGCGCTGACCAATCGGCGGATGGGATACTTCAAATCCTGTACCCCAGATAATGACATCTACCTCGTGGCTTTCTCCATTTGCTGCAATTACTTTATTGCCCTCTACCCGAACCAGTCCGTGTGGAATTAACCGGGTATTCGGCTGTATTAAGGCGGGATAATAATTATTGGCAAACAGAATACGTTTACAGCCAATCAAGAATTGAGGGGTAACATTTTGACGTAACACTGCATCTTTAATTTGAAGTTTAAGCAGCTGTTTAGCTCCATTGTTGACTGGTTTTAAAAATACAGGATGACGTAACCCCAAATTAATCAGGTTAAGAGAACTCGCTACAGCCTGACGCCATCTCTGCTGAATGACTGGGGCCCTGGCAAGCAAGGTCTTGGTATATTTTCCTAAGGGTAAATCAGGTTTTGGCAAGACCCAAGGTGCGGTACGCTGGAACACGAAAAGTTCCTTGGCTAAGGGTTGGATCTGCGGGATAAACTGAATTGCTGAGGCACCTGTTCCAATAACTGCGATGCGCTTGCCTGTTAAATCATATTCATGATTCCATTTTGCTGAATGAAACATCTTTCCTGTAAAGGTTTCTAGTCCTTCAAGCTTGGGAATTTGCGGCTCAGTAATAGGGCCTGTAGCAAAAATTACAGTTCTAGCTTGATAAACCCTCTTATGAGTTTCCAGTATCCATCTTTGCTGGTCTTCATGCCAGCTGGCCTTGACCAGCTCCTGATTAAATTCAATTTTTGACAAAATATTATATTTTTCACTTACATTTTTCAGATAAGAAAATATTTCAGGCTGTTTGGCAAATAAATGGCTCCAGCGAGTACTCGGCGCAAATGAATAGGAATACAGTGCCGAAGGAACATCACAGCCACACCCCGGATAAGTATTTTCCCGCCAGGTCCCCCCTACAGTACTTGCCTTTTCAATTATTTTAAAATGATTCAACCCTGCTTCATTTAACTTGATGGCAGCTGCAATACCAGAAATACCAGCTCCGATAATAAAAGTATCATATAACTGGTTATCATTTTTAGCAGACTGCTTCTTATGGGCGCGCTGTTTGGTTTTAACTTCAGTCATCATTATATTTATACTCTCAAGTTTTTATAAACTGATAAGACAGGCCAAGAAACTTGGCATACAGACTTGGAGAAGTTCGTTTCATCAGCCAGAACAGTTTGGCATCAAGTTGTGGTGTTGTATAAAGCTGTTCCTTATCCAGACGGTCTAAACTCAATCTGGCGACTTTATCACTGGTTGTAAATGCATAATTCATCAAGGCATGATCAGCAAGTTTTGAGTACTGGCTTGGAATACGGCCGTTCTTGATAATATTGGTAGGGACCAGAGTTGGACAGACCACATTTACTTGAATCTTGAACTTTTTCAGCTCAGATGACAAAGTTTCAGAGAGGGCTAATACCCCTGCTTTACTGACGTTATATACACTCATCTCTGGAGCGGCTGTATAAGAGGCTGCTGAGGCCACATTGATAATAGCGCCATACCCCAGCTTTTTAAATTTTGGCACAAAAGCATGGCAGCCATGGATAACACCCCATAGATTTACCTGCATACACCATTTCCAGTCATCAAGTGATACTTCGTCAAACTTGCCACCCAGCCCAACGCCAGCATTATTGATTAAAAGTGTAACCGGGTGTCCTAAAAGCTGCTCAGCCTGTTCAGCAACACTGTTTACCTGTTCAGCATTTCCTACGTCGCACTGTAATGCAAATGCTTTCGCACCAGTTGCCTTAATCTGATCAACAGTATCCTGTGCGGCTGCCAGGTTAAGGTCTACACAGACTACTGCACCTCCACGTTTAGCCAGCTCATATGCAAAACTCCGTCCAATACCGCTACCGGCACCGGTAACTACCGCATAGGCATTCTGGCTTGATTTACTTCTATTACCTGATAATTTCATGCTGAATCCAATATTCGATATTCAAGATTTTTAAGCTGCAGCTGTACGCAGAGGTGGCACAAACTCTTTAATAAAGTATGGCGTTAACAGCCCTTTCTCCGGATCAAGCAAATATTTTTTGTAGAATTCCAGATACTCAGTAGTGTCATGGTCATTCGGGTGAAAATCACGGCGCAGATAATCGAATACATGATGCCAGTTACTACCGAAGACGCCATATTTCCGCCCGACCAGCAGTTTTAAACTATCTTTGACATCGTTGTAATAACGTCGGCTGATGAGATAACGTGGTGAACGCAGATAAGGGAGCATGATGCCACCTAATGACACCAGCCCCAGAATAGTAACCAATGCCAGTACAAAACCAGAAACTCTTAACCAGTAATTACCTGATAGAACCTGATAAACGTCATAAGCAATATCTTTATGTTCAGACTCCTCAAGCATATGCCACATCCATAGTGCCATAGTCTTATTATCTTCAGTACGAGTTAGCGGATTGTCCATCATAGCCATAATCGAAGAATCCGTATTAACCATCATATGCTGGGCTATAACCGCGGTGAAATGTTCAATAGCCGCCATAAGTGATAATTTCATTGGCTGAGGAAAGCGCAGAAAGATATGGTCAAAGACTTTGTCTGCCAAAAAACGGTACAGAGTGACAGGGAAACGGTTATCTTTTAAGATTTCATTCCATTCCTCATGAATTTTTGAATGGATGGCTTCCTGTCCAATTAGGCTGGTAACTCTCTGTTTTAAGACCGGATCAATTACGAGATCACGATGAAAACGAGCAGTTTCAATAACCAGGTCTTCACCATAAGTCAGAAAAATCGAGAGCGCCTGCCAGTACGCACTGCCTAAAACAGTCTGAAAATAGAACTTGCTATCCAGCTCATCTTTATCAAATTTAAAATCAAAATGTCGAATAGGTATATTCAGACTCGCTACATTATGCTGCTTACATGCAGTTTCATTCCCGCTACGGGTGAGAAAGATTTTACGTACAACTTGCGTGAGCATTGCACACCTCTTATCCAATTTATTTTTCTACATGTGAAATTTGGCTAAATACATTTTTAGAACTTATGGAAATATCCGTTAGCAGGTTCATCTATGCTTCTTTAGCCAAGTGTCACGATTTTTATAGTTAGGGTGCGGTATAGGCAGTTTTTATACAATTGGTAAAGTGCTCGCATGCACTGAACCTTTTTGCCAATTAATTGCTTTCTTGTATTTGCATGCTCTCTACAGGATTGTCAGCTTGTGCCATTTGAGTTCAGAACGTCTATGCTAAAATCCGGGCCTGAGTCAGGGTGGTATCTTGGTAGGACTTTCAATTTAAAGCTTTCTTTCAGCCAGAGGTAAAATAGCAATTTCTTTATATCAGTCGTAATGAATTACATGTTTTGGTTTAAGTTTCCTTGTATTGAAATAAGTTCAAGTCTGGTCAAGAAAGAAATATCAAGTATTACCCTAAGTAAAGCAAAACCAGATATTTAGTTTTTAAATATCTAAAAGTATTTTAGACGGATGCGATCTATGGCAAATCATTTCGAGTTTCAGATTCGGGTATATATTGAAGATACAGATGCGGGCGGTATAGTTTATCACGCCAATCATATCCGCTATATGGAACGCACCCGTACGGAATGGCTACGCGCTGCTGGTGTTGATCATTACTGGCACCAGAAAGATTATAACTTTGTGGTGCATAAGATTAACGTCAAATACATGCGTCCAATTCTCATGGATGACCTGATCACTGTTACAGCACGTGTTATTTCGTGTAAAGCTGCATCATTTGTGTTGCAACAGAATATTTATCGTGGTGAAATCTTGCTGGCTTCGGGTGAAGTCGAACTGGCCTGCTTGAATGACAAAATGATGCCGCGCAAGCTGCCAGAGCAAATCCGCGATCTCATCCGTAAAGAACTGGAACAAGACTAGAAAAATCACTGGCAACTTCTCTATGGCAACACAACTTGAATCAACCCTGCATATCTCCGATTTAATTCTGCAAGCAAGTCCTGTGGTTCAGCTGGTTATGCTGATTCTACTACTCGCTTCAATCTATAGCTGGTACCTGATTGCCAAGTTGTATATGAGTCATAAGAAAGCCCAAAAAGATGATGAACATTTCCAGAAAATGTTCTGGTCTGGTGCCGAGCTGAATACGCTATACAATAACGCCCAGCTCAACTCAAAACGCTCAGGCTTGGAAGATATTTTTTATCAGGGACTGGGCGAATTTTTTAAATTGAGTAAACGACATGCCTCAACGACACAGTCGATTGAGGGAACCGAACGTATTTTGCGTGTAGGTCTGAGCCGTGACCAAGGTAATCTTGAGCAGGGGCTGGGAGCATTGGCCAGCATTGGTTCAGTTGCCCCTTATATCGGTCTTTTCGGTACAGTATGGGGCATTATGAATGCCTTCATTGGTCTTGCTGCTGTTGACCAGGTAACACTCGCTACTGTCGCACCAGGTATTGCCGAAGCACTTATTGCAACTGCTATTGGCTTGTTTGCAGCTATTCCTGCTGTCTTGGCTTTTAACCACTTTACAGCTAAAGGTGAAGCACTTTACTCAGACCGCGCCCTGTTCGCCGAAGAAATGGTAGCCTTGCTACAACGTCAGTCTGTGGGTCCTGCACAGGAAGCTGAATAATGGCTATTCAACGTTCCGGACGCTTTGAGCGGATCAAAAAACCTTTAAAAAGTGATATGAATGTCGTGCCCTATATCGACGTCATGCTGGTATTGCTGGTGATCTTCATGGTAACTGCTCCAATGATTACCAGTGGCATTAATGTAGATTTACCACAAGCTAATGGTAATCCGATTGAATCTAAAGATGCACCTGCCATGGTTACCCTAGATAAAGATGGTCATTACTATCTAGAATACGAACAGCATAAGGCAGAGCCTCTAGAGCTATCTCAGCTGACCCAGATTTTAACTGAAGCACAGACTCAGGCTGAGGCAGACAACAAACAGCTCAATGTGGTGATCCGTGGACATAATACCCGCCCTTACGGTGATGTCATAGCCTTGATGTCCAGTCTTCAGGAAGCCGGTTTAACTCAAGTGGGTTTACTGACCGAACCATTAAAGTAATTTTATGAAAGATTTTAAAAAGCCTCCTTTTAAACAAAAAGCAGTAGCAATTGGATTTACGCTAGGCGTACATCTGTTGGCTGTGGTCGGCTTGCTTTATTTGGGTATGAGTACACCGCCTGAAGCTCCTAAACAAATTAAAACTGTACTTATTAAACCTGAGGATCTCCCCCCGCCTGAACCTGTTCCTCTAGAACAGACGGATACTGTAGAGACCGTACATGAAAACCAGGCAACCGAAATTACGCAAACTGCCGAGCCAAGTATAGAACCAGCTCCTGTTATTCCAGTTCCTGCTACAACCTCTGCTTCACTACAGGCAACTGAAACTGCAAAACGTGCAGAAGAGAAGGCGAAAGCAGCAGAGGCAGAAAAATTAAAAGCTCAAGCAGACGCAAAAGCAAAAACAGATGCCGCGTCACGAGCTAAAGCTGAAGCATTGGCTAAACAAAAGACCGAAGCTGCTGAAAAAGCTAGAGCTGATGCACAAGCAAAAGCTGACGCTGCTGAAAAAGCCAAAGCTGATGCGCAGGCCAAAGCAAAAGCTGACGCTGCTGCAAAAGCAAAAGCGGATGCGCAGGCTAAAGCAAAGGCTGATGCTGCTACAAAAGCCAAAGCCGATGCACAGGCCAAAGCAAAAGCTGATGCGCAGGCCAAAGCAAAAGCCGATACTCAGGCCAAAGCAAAAGCCGATACTCAGGCCAAAGCAAAAGCCGATACTCAGGCTAAAGCAAGGGCTGATGCTGCTGAAAAAGCCAAAGCCAATGCGCAGGCCAAAGCAAAAGCCGACGCTGCTGAAAAAGCAAAAGCCGATGCGCAGGCTAAAGCAAAAGCCGATGCGCAGGCCAAAGTAAAAGCTGACGCTGCTGCAAAAGCCAAAGCTGATGCGCAGGCCAAAGCAAAAGCGGATGCTGCTGAAAAAGCCAAAGCCGATGCCGATGCCAGAGACCGGGCTGAGGCTGAAGCGAAAGCATCAGCTGCAAAAAAAGCAGCTGAAGAAGCGGCTGATAAAAAAGCTGAAGCTAAAAAAATTGCTTCATCTGCAAAACGTGATTTTGAAAATAAAATTAAACGTGCTTGGGATATACCTAATGGCTCTTCTGGTAACAAGGCAACAGCACGTGTAACTTTAAGTGATAGTGGAGCTGTTCTCTCAGTGGTAGTAAATTCAAGTGACCCAGATATGAAAGCCAGTGTAGAAGCTGCGGTAAGAGCAGCCGCTCCTTATCCAATGCCATCTGATGCCGATGCACGACGTGAAGCACGTACCTTTACCTCTACATTTACTGCTAAATAAAAAACCACCCTCTTTTGAGGGTGTTTAAGTAAATTGACCGAGTTTTATTTTATATCGATAGGACTGGGTTATTTTTATTTTAATATCAATATATTAATTTTACTCTTTATAATTTTCTGAATCCTACAACTTGGGGTGTCAATTTCTTCAGTTATAAGATGGTTCTGACTTCTCACGAGATAGTCATATTTACATGCTTTAAATAGATTTAAATTATGTCATCATGTTACAAATTAGTATTCCCATACCCCAGAATCATGGAATTGAGCGCCCTGCGATTATGAATATGACGCGTAAAACTCTTTTAGCCCTTGCCTTAACAGCTGTTTTTAGTCCGGCCATCACCACTACAGCTTTTGCCCAGTTACACCTTGAAATTGCAAAGGCTCCTGAAGAAGCTCCAAAAATAGCAATTGTACCCTTTGCAAATGATCAGTCTATTTATCCAATAGTTGAAGGTGACTTGAATCGTTCAGGGCGCTTTACCAGTTCATCAAAAAATCTTCCGGCTAGCGCTGCACTCAATAATATTAATGCGCAAAGCTGGCAAGCAGCTAAAATCCCTTATGTAGTGACAGGTAGTATCAAGTCTGTTGCAGGTGATTCGTATGAAGTGCATTACCAGCTTTATGATGTCGAGAAGCAGACCTATCTGTTAAATGAACTTTTAACTGTACCCGCTTCACGTATACGTCAAGCTGGCCATATGATCAGTGATGCAATCTATCAGGCACTGACAGGTATTCCTGGTGATTTTAGTGGCCGTATTGCTTATGTACTGCGCAATCCGGCAACCCCAGAACAGCGTTATACCTTACAGATCGCTGACACTGATGGTGAACAGCCGCGTACTGTCCTTTCTTCACGTGACCCGATTCTGTCTCCAGCCTGGACACCAGATGCAAAAAAACTGGCTTATGTCTCGTTTGAAACCAAGCGCCCTGCGATTTACGTGCAAGATCTGGCTACTGGGCAACGTGAAGTACTGGCCAGTTTCCGTGGTCTTAATGGTGCACCAAGTTTCTCTCCAGACGGACAGTCTATGCTCTTCACAGCGTCCATGCATGGAAACCCTGAAGTTTACCAGATGGATTTGACTACCCGTCAGCTTAAACGTATGACTAATAATTCTGCCATCGATACAGAAGCCCGATATGCACCAGACGGTAAATCTTTTATTTTTACTTCCGATCGTGGCGGTTCAGCACAGATTTACCGTTATAGCTTTGCAGATGGCTCAGTCAAGCGGTTGACTTTTAAAGGTGCATTTAATGCGCGCGGCACCTTAAGTGCAGATGGTAAAAAAGTCGCACTGGTACACCGCCCAGCCGGAAGTAACTATAAAGTTGCCATTCAGGATATTGCTACTGGCATTACCAACATTCTTACCCCAACCAGTCTGGATGAATCTCCAAGTTTTTCTCCAAATGGCCAGATGGTCGTTTATGCTACCCGTGAAGGTAACCGGGGATTACTGGCAATTATGTCAACTGATGGGCGCTTCCGAATGAATCTGCCAAGTGAACAAGGCGAAGTTCGTGAGCCTGCTTGGACTCCCAAATAATTTAACTGGCTATAACAATTTTTTCATGGAGATTAAGATGAACGCAGTAAAATATTTAACTCTTCCCTTACTGGCTGCCAGCCTAGTTATTACTGGTTGTGCCAACCGTAAACCTACTTCAGATGTTACGACCACTACCACTCCAACTACAGCGGGTACGAGTGTTAACACAACCGGTCTAAGTGAAGACGCGGCACTAAATGCACAGAATATGGCTGGTGCTTCAGCTAAAGGTGTTACAGCAGCGAATCGTGCTTATTTAGCAAAACGTGTTGTATACTTTGACTATGATAGCAGTGATCTGAGCAATGAGGATTATCAAACTCTACAGGCTCATGCCCAGTTCCTGATGGCAAATGCCAATTCAAAAGTTGCTTTAACTGGCCATACCGATGAACGTGGTACACGTGAATACAATATGGCATTGGGTGAACGTCGTGCCAAAGCAGTACAAAGCTATTTAGTGACAAATGGTGTAAACCCCAATCAGCTTGAAGCTGTGAGCTATGGTAAAGAGATGCCAATTAATCCTGGCCATGATGAAGCAGCCTGGAAAGAAAACCGTCGTGTAGAAATCAACTACGAAGCTGTACCGCCATTACTTAAATAATTAAACGCTCAAATTTCCAAGAGCAAAGCGCACAACATCTGTTGGGCGCTTTTTTAATTCTCCGACTTTTTATCTTCTTCATTTTTTTGCATGGCTTCAATCATGTCATGCTTATTAAATTCTTTGTATTCAGGTTTCGCTTCATAACTTTCCCAAGCTTCTTTCACTTTTTCAGTTGAGATATTATCCAGCTTAATTGGCTCATTTGGAGTTGGAGTCGCATCAAAATGTTTGGTCGTCATAGATTTACTTCCTTTTTTATGAACATAATTCAACATAGCATGTTCGTGTAGAGTTGCAAGCGCAAAAACAACACATCTCATCACGCAATAAAATTGTTAATTACATTGGTTCTCCTCTAAAATAGCCCAGTTCTTTTTATACATCTATTTTCTCTTTGCTGGAGCTTTTTGGTATGACCAATTACACCTTGTCCCAATATTTACAACAACAAACTGGGAATTTAACGCCTGAGCTGGCTCAAGTTATCAGCACTATTGCCGATACCTGTAAAGTAATAGATCAGACTTTACAAAAGGGTGCACTTGCAGGTGTTTTGGGCAGCGCAGAGCATGAAAATGTACAAGGTGAAACCCAGAAAAAACTTGATGTTATTTCTAATGACTATTTGATTGATGCATTAAAAGTACATCCCCAAGTAGGCGGGCTGGCTTCAGAAGAGCTTGATGAATTTACGCCTGCTCAGGAAAATGGTCAATATCTGGTATTATTTGACCCGTTAGATGGTTCAAGCAATATTGATATCAATATGTGTGTAGGAACTATTTTTTCAATT
The DNA here is from genome assembly GCF_040744925.1 of Acinetobacter sp. FL. Classification (NCBI taxonomy): domain Bacteria; kingdom Pseudomonadati; phylum Pseudomonadota; class Gammaproteobacteria; order Moraxellales; family Moraxellaceae; genus Acinetobacter; species Acinetobacter sp. FL. The sequence goes on from NZ_CP160437.1 coordinate 2,104,812, forward strand.
TTACCTGCAAAAAACCATGTAACTCAGGCTGCTGACTTCATGCAGGCAGGGACTCAGCAGGTTGCTGCCGGTTATGTTCTATATGGTCCTTCCACAATGCTGGTACTGACTGTAGGTGCAGGCGTTGTATTCTTCACCTTTAATCCAGACAGCCAGGAATTTGTTTTAACCGCAGAGAATATTCAGGTCGCAGCTGATACCCAGGAATTTGCTATCAATGCCTCAAATCAGCGCCACTGGGAAGAACCAGTTAAGCGTTATATTGATGAACTGCTGGCTGGAAAAACTTCTACACGTGCTAAAGACTTTAATATGCGCTGGGTTGCCTGTATGGTTGGCGATATTCATCGTATTCTCTGCCGTAGCGGAATTTTCCTTTATCCATATGATTTAAAAGATCCTAAAAAAGCGGGCCGTTTACGTCTGATGTATGAAGCAAATCCAATGAGTATGCTTATTGAGCAGGCTGGTGGTGCTTCAACTACAGGTCGCGTACGCATTTTAGAAATTGAGCCGACCGATCTGCATCAGCGCGTGCCAGTGATTATTGGTTCCAAAAATGAAGTTGAGCTGGTTACAGGCTATCACCAATAATTTATTTATACAGAGATGGGTTTAACTACTCATCTCTGTGGATTCTTTACTTATGTCAATTATTTTTCTTGAATCTAAAGACAACCCTAAAATCAAACATTTACGGGGACTTATTGAACAGAACAGTTACCGTAAAAAACAGCGGCAAACTATTCTTGAAGGAACCCATCTCTGTCTGAGCTGGCTCCAGGAAAATAAAAAAATCCATTCACTGTTCAGTACTGAACAAGCATTAAATCACCCAGACTTTGAACAGATCCTTGAATATTATCAGGGTCATGTATTTGTCTTGAGTGAAGCACTTTATCGTGATTTAAGTACCTTGGGTACAAGTTTGGCCTGTCTCGCAATTATTGATCTGCCGACGAATACCCAACCCCTGCAATATCATCTTGATACACTTATTTTAGAGAATGTACAGGACCCAGGAAATGTAGGCACATTATTGCGTTCTGCTGCCGCCGCTAATATTCAGCAGGTTGTATGTACCCAAGGCTCAGCTTCACTCTGGTCACCACGAGTACTGCGTGCTGGTATGGGAGCTCATTTTTCTTTAAATATTTATGAAAATGTCCAGCTTGAAGACATACTGGAGAAGTTTGAAATTCCTGTATTCGTAACCAGTTCACATCAGTCTGAAAGTATCTATCAGCAGGACCTCACACAACCTTGTGCATGGATTTTAGGAAATGAGGGACAGGGTGCGTCAGCATATGCGTTACAGCATGCAAAAGCTGTCGTGATTCCCCAACCAGGTGGTCAAGAATCATTGAACGTGGCAGTTGCAGGCTCTATCTGTTTTTTTGAAATGGTTCGCCAGCGGCTCTAAAAGGTTAAATTATTTTAATAAAGGGCTAATTGTGGTTAAAAATCCTTTAAACTCTTAAAAAATAATTATCTACTATGTCAACCCAAACATTATTTTTGACGTTATTTAAGTGATGACCAACAAAATAATGAGTGGGTGTCCAATGACGGGATTTTCCATCTCTATGGATTTAGTACCGAAACAGCCTGATGCAGAACATCTCAGCAGTACGCATGCCAGTACGGCTGAGCAGCGTCTGAAGTTTTTTATGCAGGATGTGACGGGTCGTGCTCTGGTCATGATGGAAAGCGCAACCCAGGGGCAACAAGGCATAGCTATGGATCTGGTACAGGAAGCATTTATTTCCCTACATAAATCCTATCATGATAAAAGTACTGAAGAATGGTACCCCCTGTTCTATACAATTTTAAATAACAAATTACAGGACTGGCGTCGTAAGGAAGCACGCCGTGCCCAACCTTTTTCATTTTTTAGAAAAGTCAGTCTGGATTCAGATGAAGAAGAAATGATGGATATCGTGGATGAATCGAGTCCAAATCCTTCTGATTTTCTGGATCAAGCGGTTACTGCAGAAGAAATACAGGCCGCTGTTTCAAAACTTCCAGTTCGACAGCAACAGGCTTTTATGTTGCGGGCATGGGAAGGATTTGATACCCAAACTACTGCGGAAATTATGGATTGTACCGAGGGCAGTGTAAAAACTCATTACCATCGGGCAATTCAGGGATTAAGAACAGCTTTAGCGCATTTAAATCCACATATGGGAGGATCATCAGATGAATAAAGATGATTTCACAAAAAAAGTGACTTCCAAGCTTGATACACTGGCTACTCATCATAAGGCTAAACCTGTAGTGATGAATCATGTACTCGAAACCATACAGGATCGTCCATCACCACATTACAGCATGTGGCGGATGACAGGTTTTGCTCTTGCTACAGCCATTACTGGTTTTGTCATATTACCCAACTCTATGGAAATGACAGAGCAGCCACAAAATCAGGTTGCTGTTACTCCAAAACTTTCACCCCAAATGGTGGAAGATTTGGAAATGTTACTGGTTTTAGGTGAGGATAGGGTCGGTCATGGCAGCTAAGAAACTGGCTTTAGCTTTATGTACCTTAAGCTTTTTACAAACCAGCTTTGCAGGGTTCGAACGTTTCTGGATTTTTTCTAAAGATGCCGGGACCCAGATTAATGAAACTTGGGACACCTTGTCCGATGAAGAACAGCGCGCCCTGATTAAACGTTATCAGACTTTAAAAGAATTACCTGAAGAACAAAGTGTCGCTCTACAACAACGCATGGACTGGTTTACCCAGCTGCCAGAGCAGGAAAAACAGAAAATGCGTGAAACTTGGCAACAGATGAGCAGTCACGAACGGCATGATCTGAGACAAAGAATGCAAAAAGCAGCTACCTCAGAGCAACGTGCATCAATCCGCCAAGAATATATGAATAAATACATGCCTGCTGCACTTAAGGCAAACTAGATAAAAATCAATCAATTCAATAAAAAAGCCTCTTACGAGGCTTTTTTTTTAAACGTTACGGCGAAACCGATACATGCTTAAAGCTAATAGGCTTAATATTCCCCATATTCCAAAGCTTCCTCCTCCACCGGCGGTATTAGTATTCTTAGCTGTATTTTCTAGCAAGATAGTTGCCGTATTAGATTCCTCACCTTCAGCATCAAAAATATTATATTCAAACCGATAGTTAAACTGGCTGAAATTATTTTTGGCCTGGATATGGATCTGTCCACCATAGCAGGTCTCTCGAATATAATTACCCGGACATGGACCGGTACGGTCTGCACTGACCGTTACACCTGGAGGAATAACGCTAAAACGTATAGGTAATTCCTGTCCGTCTGCACCATGAAAGAAGGCTGGTTTATTTGTATTGAGCTTTAATTGTGATGTAGGACCATCACCATCATCACTGTCATTTTCTAGCGGATTAATACTGACTTTTAAGTCTGAGCCATACTGTAATGTATAGGTATCATCTTTTGCAATTGGAGCAATATTAATAAAATCTGCTTTAACAAGTCCTGTTGAAGACTCACCCGTTTTTGCCTTGATGGTGTAAGCACAATAAGCGCTACCGGTATTAGCAGATAACTGGTCATCTGTCCGATAAATCATAATACGCTTTAACTCAGGCACCCATTCACAAAACAGATGTTCATCTTGCTGTCCATTAAACTTAAAATCTGCACCACTACCAGAAACTGAACCTACACCGTATTTATGCGTTTCGATACTATACTGATCTGTACTGAGTTCTTTTGGACGCAATTCAAGCTTGCCATTTTCGTTGAGAAATTCTTCTTCACTTGGTAAAGCCAGCGTAAAAGGATCAATGTAAATGGTACGATACTTCTGTTTCAACTTGATATTGGCAATTAGACGTTCTAATTCGCTCAACTCTTTTTGATAAATAGCCTGCTCTTCAGTATCTTCTATTTCTTTTATGCCCTCTTTCAAGTTATCAGCTTCTTTTTGATAGGTATCTAGAACTTGTACAATAGACAGATTCTTTAAATCTGTAATATCAGCTGCTGTTAGGCGCATGCGCTCTACAGAACCGATTTCACAAGTATTTTTCATCTCAGGATTTAAAGTTAAAGTACCATTTGTAATCCGGGCCAGTCCGCGCTGGTCAAGTGTACTGCAATCCTGTGTTGCGCCTGTGTTCACCAGATCTGAAGCATTCTGATTGTCCTTAGGGTAATAGAGCGGTAGATAGAGATTGTATTTTGAGGGTTGCTGATAATCAGATAGAACGCTTTGACGTGAGATATTGCTCAGGTCTACCGTTGTCTGTGTTTTTAATAGTTCTTCAGGCAATACACATTGACCTTCCACATTGCCAAGTTGTAGTGCATTGTATGCCAGAGTTAGCCCCAATGTCTTATTCTGGCTATTACTGTCTTTACGGACAAAGTCACAGGATTTGCCTGTATTGAAAGCTAAAATATTAAAGGCTAAAGTCTTGGTACTGTTTTCATCAAAATAAAACGTACTATTGGCCTGATTTTCTACAATTGTATTACTGATTAAAGCGAGAGATGAGGCGGAGTATAATGGACGGCCTAGCTCAGATACCGCACGAATAATATGGCCATCTACCAGATTTGCTTTATTCCGGGCAATAGTATTGGCACTTAAGGAAACACGTGTTAAGCCGCATAACTCAATAGTACTGCGGTCATTTATCGTACCATTTTGAACCAAGCTACTACGCTCTACACTGATAGCAGGCTGGGTACCCAACAGATTTGCTGAACAGTCCATGGCAAAAGCACTTCCAATTTTTGCCTGATTTCCTTGAATTAGGGTGTTTACTAAAGTCATCTGTTTTTCTAGGTTTTGTGCAATGATATAAACAGCACCACCTGCTTTATCCGACTTAGAGTCTTTAATAGCCGTATTTGTCATATTTAGTGGGCCAGCTATGAGTAATGCTCCTCCTTCAGCAGAGGAATAACCATTTTTCAGTTCAATATTTTCAAGAAAGATACTGGCTTGGGTTTCTGAAGTATTGAAAATTCGAGAAGTATGATTTCCGTTGATAACTGTTCTTATAGGCCCACGTGCCGGATACTGGTGTGTTAAAGGATCTTTTGTCTTATAATCGAACGGTGTTTCTCCATAAATCTTAACCGCACTTTCTGGCCGTAACTCTCTCTTAAGTATATATTCTCCGGCTTGCAATTGAATTCTGTCTAGCTGACCAGTTCCAGTATTTCCTGCTGTACACCCGCCATATGCAATATTTTTACGAGCTGCAACCAAGGCTTCACGTAACGAACACTTATTCAGGTTTTCGCCATCTTCATCTTCAAACGTATTGACATAAATAGTCTTGTCTTCTGCAGCCATCAAAGTCATGGCCGTCAGTATCATCAGGCTCAATAGCCCCTTTTTATAAATTTTCATTACTTGGCCCTAATTATTTTGTATACCGACGTAGCCCGACTAATGCTAAAAGTGTAAATAAACTGAACATTCCGAGTGCCCCACCGGAAGTTTTAATTTTGTCACTTTCCATGTGGTTTTCAGGTTCTTGTCTGACCTGTACATTAATTTCCATATAAGGAATATTCTGGTTAAAGCGCGTGGAAGTAGTTACCAGACGGATCTTAAAAATATCAGTTCCATGCCAGCCACCATTCGGGGTATAGACCAGATTACCTTCCTCATCAAGCTTTAATGACCCCTTAGATTGAGTCACTGTTTGTACAACTTGTATACAGCCAGCCTGCCATGCTTCTCCAGATGGATGAGGGCCTAAAATTGCGTTACATTGTTCTTTAGGAATCAGGTCGCTATCTCCAAGTAAATCGGCAACCGACATTTTGGCCTGACCACCAGTCCGTATATCTTCACCCACCAAACTTACTGTCGTTGGGACAATAATTTCAATTGCTCCACGATCGCAAAATATATTATTTGAATCTCGCGCCTGTTTGCGCTGGTCAGCAGCTTCGCAGCCCACTATTTTGATGTCAGGATTAAATGAATTTTTACCTTTATTGACTATAGGTGAATCCGCCAGACTGTTATAACTTAGCAGGATACGGGGACGAAAATATCCCAAGAATGGATCTTTAGGCTGACTATAGGGACATAACAGGCTATTAGGGTCCTGTGACATACTCTTGCATGCGCCCTGTAAGGTCTCTCCCGCAATCAGCTGTGTACCGGACCAGTATTCATTAGGATAATAGGTAGCACCTAATCCACATTCCTGACTAACCAGATTGTTCTGTAGAATGCTTTGGTCATTTTCAGCAAAAGTACAGTTAGCCTGCTGACCACCAGGATAAGGATTTCCTAAAATGATACTGTTGGCCAAGTATCCTTTACCTAAAGGTGCATCGAATAAAATACCAGCCTGATTACCGACAATGGTCAGATTGTTTAACCCGATCCCGTCACGCAAGTTAATAATATGGCCCTGATTTTTTAAAAAAGTACTACTATTTACCCAAGCCCTAGCTTGAGGAAAATCAGTAATCTTATTTTCTTCTAGACGGCTGGCCGAATAAATATTACTGGAACCTGTTTGAGTTGTATTATTTTCACGAAATACTGAATTTGAAATCCGGAACTCAGGAGCATGGGTATATAAAATAGCACCTGCCAGAGCTTTATTGTTTTCAATAAGGCTTGATTTTATTTCAACTATACTGGCAGCAGTTTCAGCCTCTGGCTGGCCCATATTATATATTGCTCCGCCTTGGGCTGCTGATCCATTATATAAACGGGTGTATTCCAAAGTCAGATATTCATTATTATAAATTAGCCCTCCCTGTTCGGCACATTGACTGGCCCCACATCCCTGCAAAGTAATTTCTCTTAGACTGACTGTCGCTAAAGTTTTTTTACTGTCATCAATGCGGAAAATATTATCAGTACCCAGCATCTGAATTGTGGCGTTATTTAAACCGGGTACATCCTTATCATTAACATCGGTGGTATAACTGGTTCTGATCGACAGGTCAGCCTTGATGTTAATATGATTGCTGAGTTTATAGACTGCTTTTTTTTCAAGCAAAATCGTAGAAGTAGATGATTTCCCACCACATCCATTATAGCCAGCTTCAGGTAAACCCAGATTGATATATTCAATTGCTTCCCGAAGCGAGCATTGTTTATCATTTGCAGAGGATATATCTTCAGTTGTTGTTACCACAATGTCAGCACTATAGGCCTGCCCCGCAATGCATAACATAGCTATGCCTATGCTCTGTTTGAGCATATCCATCTCCTTATACTTTATTTCTATTTTTTATTCTTAAGCTGCAGTTCCGTGCAACATCGAATTATTTTTCTGTACTGTGTCACAGCTTGAGTAATTACTCAAGATTTTTCCGTTTACTGGCCATACTCATCAATTAAGGCAAATATCTGGCGTAAAGTCATATTTGAAAGCCGTGTTCGCTCTCCCTTGAGCAAGGTTTCCAATTGTTCTAAAGTTTGTAAAAGACGTGCTGCCTGATGTGGCCCATGTAATAAAAGATAATCAATAATCTGTTGGTCTAGCTGTACGCCCCTACGTGCTAGTACTGAATGAACTAGTGCTTGACGATCTGCATAGAGACTACCGTTGGGCACTTTTACACTGACCGCCTGAGTCAGCCGTGACTGCAAATCAGGTAGTTCAAGTTTCAATTCCATTGGTGCAAACCGTGAGGAAAAAATCAGCTGCCCTCCCTCTTCATTATTATAATTAATAAGATGAAAAACGGCACGCTGCCAATGTGGAACACCACTTATAGCTTCGATATCATCCAGTGCAACCAGATCATATTTTTCCAGTGATGTAATTGCTTCAATAGGCGCATCCAAGAGTTCAAGGAGTGAAACTTTAATGGCAGATTTACCTACCTCCATATAGGAATCGCAAATCGCAGATAGAAGATGACTTTTACCTGAGCCTGCTGCACCATAAATATAAAACCGGTTCATGAGACCAGCATGCAACTGCCGGACTGCATCTACTACAGGCCCCCAGCTTGGCCCGGAAAAGTCACTGATCCGAGCATCAAGTTGAAGTTCTATATCCAGTTGCAGCTGACGCATATATTTGGCCATATCCTATCGTTATTTAGTATCAATATGAACTGTCTTTTCAGTATCTTGCGACTTTTCAATCTCAATATCAAGATTTACCTGTTCGGCATCTATAATGAGACTGTCCGTACCTTTATCTCCCATCAGATTAGGTGGACCATAGAATGTACTGTGTTCATAGCATTCACGTAAATGTCTAAGCAATACTACAATCACTGCAGCCATTGGCAAAGCAATGAGCATACCGAAGAAACCAGCTAGCTGTGCACCGGCCAACACAGCAAATACAACAGCAACAGGTGATAAACCTATCTTATCACCGAGTAGGAAAGGCTGCAGGATATAGCCTTCTACCGCCTGACCCACCATAAAGACGACACCAACCAGAATTAGCTGGGTCCAGTCCAAACCGAACTGGAACAATGTCGCAATGACTGCGGCAATAATCCCTACGGCAAAACCCAGATAAGGAATAATACTGGCAAGCCCGGCAACCATTCCAATGATCAGCCCGACTTCAAGACCAATCAGCTGTAAACCTACTGCGTAAACAATTCCCAGCAGGATCATGACCAAGAATTGCCCTTTAACGAAGGCACCTAATACATTATGGCATTCATGAACTACCTGAATAGTATTTTTTTCATAAGGCCGTGGAATCAGGCGACGCATACTGTTCAGCATCCGGTCCCAGTCCAGCAGAAAGTAAAAAGCAATAATTGGTATCAGAACAATTGTACCGCCAATCTGGATGAAATTTAATCCGGATTGCGCCAGACGTAGCAACATGGTCTGAATGCTATCTGCACTATAATTGGTCTGAATATAATCCATGACTACAGTAGAAATCTGTTCAGTATCAATTTCCATCTGCTCGACATTAAATGTATTAGAAACCCAAGGCAAAAAGGTCGCGTTTAACCAATGTATACCTGCTGGAATACTGTCACGCGCATAAACCAGTTGCTGCCAGACCAAAGGCACCACATACCAGATTGCCAGTACCAGGAGAATACCAATTCCAATAAAGACAATACTGATCGAGAGCCAGCGCGGTAAATGATATTTGTGGAGCCATGCCACTAGCGGACTAAACAGATAAGCAATCAGAAAGGCCATTAAAAATGGTATGACTACCGGTTTTAGCAGGTAAAGCACCCAAAGTAATAATGCAATCGCCGCAAGAATAAAAATACGACGTAAGGTACGGTCGACCATGGAAACACGCCTTTTATAAGTATCTAATCATTATGAAAAAAGAAATATTTTAGTAAAATAGCATTTTAGAGCATAAATAACATAAGAGTTTCGTATATTCAGGTTATAATCCCCCGCGCGAACGCGGAGACTTCATTATGAGCAACTCAACTTCTACCCCAAATACTGGTTTAAGCTACAAAGATGCAGGTGTCGACATTGAAGCGGGAGACGCATTAGTCGATCGAATCAAATCTGTTGCCAAGCGCACCTCACGTCCTGAAGTGATGGGCGGACTTGGTGGTTTTGGTGCACTTTGTAAAATTCCTAAAGGTTATGAAGAACCTGTTCTCGTATCTGGCACGGATGGTGTGGGTACCAAATTACGTTTAGCACTGAATTTAAACCGTCATGACACGATTGGTCAGGACCTGGTGGCAATGTGCGTAAATGACCTTCTTGTATGTGGTGCAGAGCCATTGTTCTTCCTTGACTATTATGCAACAGGCCACTTAAACATAGAGGTTGCTGCAAATGTTGTTACAGGAATTGGTGCAGGTTGCGAACTTGCTGGCTGTGCGTTAGTAGGTGGTGAAACTGCTGAAATGCCAGGCATGTATGAAGGTGAAGATTATGATTTGGCAGGTTTCTGCGTAGGTGTAGTTGAGCAAAGCAAAATTATTGATGGTTCTAAAGTTAAAGCCGATGATGTACTGATTGGAATTGCATCTTCAGGTGCGCACTCTAATGGCTACTCTCTGCTTCGTAAAATTTTAGATGTAAAAAATGTTGACTTAACTCAAATCGTTGATGGTCGCCCACTTGCAGATACTGCAATGGAACCTACCCGCATTTACGTCAAGCCAATCCTTGAATTACTCAAACAGGTTGATGTGCACGCAATGGCACACATCACAGGTGGCGGTTTACCGGGTAACTTACCGCGCGTACTTCCAAATGGTGCTCAAGCAGTCATTAATGAATCTTCTTGGGAATGGCCAGAATTGTTTAAGCTTCTTCAAAAGGAAGGTGGTGTTGAACAATTTGAAATGTACCGCACATTTAACTGTGGCGTAGGTATGGTATTGGCTGTTGATGCGGCAGATGCTGAGAGAACGGTTAACACGCTAAATAACCTCGGCGAAAAAGCATGGATAATGGGTCACATTGTTGACAATGCTGAATCTGTTGAAGGTGCAGATGAAAAAATTCGTGTGATCTTCGCGTAATTTCATATGATTAAAATTGCTGTACTCGTTTCGGGCAGTGGATCTAACTTGCAGGCCCTGATCGATGCCAAACTATCAGGCCAAATTGTTGGTGTACTGTCCAACCGGCCTGATGCTTATGCTCTAGAACGTGCTAAACAGGCAGGAATTAAGACTGCTCTTGTTGAACATAAACAGTATCCAAGCCGGGAAGCATTTGATGACGTTATGCATCAGCAGCTGCTTGACTGGGGAGTTAATCTGGTCGTGCTAGCAGGCTTTATGCGGATTTTAAGTGAAAAATTTGTCAAAGCCTGGGAAGGGAAAATGCTGAATATTCACCCTTCCCTGTTGCCTTATTATAAAGGTATGCATACTCATCAGCGTGTAATTAATACAGGTGATGTATATCATGGCTGTACAGTTCATTATGTGACAGCTGAATTAGATGCCGGTCAGGCACTAGCGCAGGGAATACTTTCGGTTAAAAGAACTGATACAGTTGAGACTTTGGCAAACCGTGTACATGAGTTAGAACACCTGGTTTACCCTCAGGTGGTTGAATGGATCTGTACTGGCGCCGTTCAGCATTTAGAAGATGGCTCTGTACTTTATAGAAACTCTCTACTAACTGAACCAGTGCAGTTCTGCAAGTTATAATACAATTTATGCCAATAAAAAAAGCGCCTAAGTATAGGCGCTTTTTTTATTGACTCATCATTTATGCATGGATCAGCTGTTTTACCAATCGGCCCACCTCAACAGGATGTTCTAAAGGGAACATATGGCCGCCCTCGGCTATGCTAAAAGAAATACCGATTTTTTTCTTGGCTACGTGTGGAAAACGCCGTTTAAGAAAAACACTTTTATCTCCGACCACAAGATGTACTGGTATTTTCGGTTTTGCCATCGGTAACCACCAGAGCGAAGGATTCTTCCTAAAGATTTCTACTTCATCATTTTTAGGGATAGTCAGAGTTACGCCACCCCTTACTGGATCTTCAGTTAATGCATATTTCAGATAGGCCTGAAAACAGTCTGCATCAAAATCTTTATAGAAACCTTTAGTGCGAAGTAACTCGCCTGCCTGCTCGCGCGACTCCCAATGATCACGTCGCCGCACCGATAACCCTGCTGGAGTCATCTGATCTACCAGTTGGGGTTTAAAGCATTTAGCCATATGGAAAACAAAAGATGCTTTTCCCATAATCAACGGCGGGTCTAGCATAATGACCTGTGAAAATAACTCGGGACGTTGATAAGAAGCCATCATCGTGAGAACTGAACCTAGCGAATGTCCAAGCCCGATAACTTTGCGACCATGAGCCTGCCGAACGATGCTGTCGATGATCTGCTCTACCAGATGAGGCCAGTGATTGGTAATTGGATAACGTTTATCTGGGCCAATCAAAGGCACATAAATAATGTCGTATTCATCACGCAACTGTTCAAACAACTTTTCATAAACTTTTGAAGGCACGCCATTGGCATGTGCAAAGTGTATTAATGGCTTCGTCATATATCCCTTTATGTTCATTATTGCAGCTTGGTATCCTGCTGAATTTTAAGTTGCTGGGTAACTGATTCACTAAAGCCCTGGCCTATTTCAGAACCTACCCGGCCAAGTACCGATTCAAATGGGCTACGCTGAACTGTATAATCCAGAACATTATCCAGTTTAAGCTCACGTTTAAGACTGTTTATGCTTCCGGTACGATCTGCAACGCCCAGTTTAACTGCCTGCTCACCGCTCCAGAATAATCCTGAAAAAATTGCAGGGTCATTACTCTTCAGGCGCTTGCCACGACCTTCTTTTACAGCAGCAATAAAGTGACTATGCACATTGTCCAAGACCGCCTGTACATGCTCCCTCTGTGCAGGATTGACTGGTTTAGTCATGCTCAGAATATCTTTATTGTCGCCTGAAGTTAATGTCCGGTCTTCAACACCCAGTTTCTGCGCAAGGCCCATCACCCCATAGTTTGGCATAATCACACCAATTGAGCCGACCAAACTGGATGGATTAACCCAGATTTCATCAGCAGCCGAAGCAATATAATAAGCGCCTGAGGCTCCCATATCACCAATTAATGCATATACTTTCTTCTCAGGATACTGCTGTTTGTAATAGCGAATTTCCTGCCAGATCTCATCTGACTGGACAGGTGACCCCCCAGGTGAATTGATATTGAGCACAATTGCCTGACTGTTTTTTGCTTCAAATGCACGTTTCAAAGCTTTATTGGTATCTTCACTATTTACGGAACGGTCACTAGAGTCAATCGTACCAATAATATCAATCACAGCCAGATGAGCATTTGAACTTGAACCTGCCCCACTGGTAGTTGCCGTAGTACAGCCCCTACCCATCATGAGCAAAAGCAATAGAATATAGGCAAAAGTCAAACACTTAAAAAATATTCCCCAGCGACGGCTACGGCGCTGTTCTTCAACAGAAGCCAGTACAGCTTTTTCTAGTATCTGCCACTCTTTACCGCTTCTGCTGTCTGAACTTGGAACTTCATTATTAGGTTTTGGCGGCCAATCCGACATATATATTTATCCGAAAAGTAAAATATCTTCATTATATACACTGGAAAATGAAAAACTGTCTAAATAAAGCTTTTTAACTTATAATATTTTTTCTTTTACGTTTGTTAAGCAGAATCCTACATTTAAATAATGACTAGCTCAAATTCCCAGCCTTTATCTTATCGTCTTTTGAAAATCATTAGTCGCCAGCCTATACGAGTATCACGCTTTATTGCTCGTATACTTGCAGGTCTGGTGAATACTTTAAAACTGTCGAATACCTCAAAAACAATAAATCTGAATCTGGAGATTGCTTTTCCATATCTGCTGACCGAAAAGCGTAATCAGATCATTCGTCAGGCTATACGTAATGAAATACAGTCATACTTTGAATTTTTTAGTATTTGGGGCTCAAGTACAGAGAAGAATATTTCAAGAATTCATAAAATTGTAGGCGAGCATTATTTTCATCAGGCGGTGGCAGCCAAAAAAGGATTAGTCCTGATCGTTCCGCACTTTGGCACATGGGAGATTATGAACTCCTGGTGTTCGCAATATACATCAATGACCATTCTCTATAAACCGGTCAAAGACCCGTATGCAGATCAGTTCGTCCGCGAAGCGCGCAGCCGTGAGCAGGCCAATCTGGTTCCTACAGATGAAACTGGTGTTCGCCAGATTTTTAAGGCGCTTAAACAGGGAGGCACAACTGTTATCTTGCCTGACCATACACCAAATGTGGGTGGTGATCTGGTGGAATACTTTGGTGTACCCTTAGCCTCAAGCAGCCTGAGCGCCAAGCTGATTCAAAAAACTAAGGCCAGTACTTTGCTTCTTTACGCCATCCGTAATGAACAGGATGGCTTTAATATGTTTATTGAACCAATTGATGAGAAAATTTATGAAGGCAGCGCTGTAGAAGGTACCCAAGTTATTCATCATGTGATCGAAGATTTGATTACACGCTATCCCGAACATTACCACTGGAGCTATAAACGTTTTAAGGCTCACCCAGAATTACGCTCCATTTATACGCTTGATAAAGCTGAAGCACTACAAAAAGTGGATCAGCTGCGGCAGCACAACAAAAATCTTACTTAATCTTTAACCATTTCCACTGCTCTCTATAGAGAGTGTAATTTATTTGTTCATCAGCTTCTTGATAAAATTCAATATTACCGGTTTGGGCAGTTAAAAGAAGTGGAATATCAAGTGCCTTTAGACGTACCTTAACTTCTTTGGTCGGGTGACCATAACGGTTATTCTGTCCTGCTGAGGCAATTGCCAGCTTAGGATGCAAATATTTTAGAAAACTGTAAGCAGAACTGTGCTTACTGCCATGGTGACCCAATACTAGTACGTCGACTTGAAGTTCGGGATACTTTTTCATGAGTTCATATTCAGTTGGCCAGCCAGCATCTCCCATAATCAAGAAATTCCGGTAAGGCTGGGCCTGGTTTAATTGCACATATAACACACATGAATATTCATTCGGATTGGCTTCTACCATTGATGGGTAAGTATTTAAGCCAGGTGATAGTACCTGGACCTTAAAATTCTGATAAGACCAGCTTTGTCCTTCCCGGCATGGTGATGACTGTTTTATATTCCATGTTTCAGGTAACTGGGTATTGGCTATTACTTCATCGATTTTAATTTTTTGGCTTAATGGTAAGAGTGCCCCGCTATGATCCTGATCCAGATGAGTTAATAGCACCCGATCTAAGCGAGCTATCCCTTGGGAAAATAAAAATGGTGCAAGAATTTGCTGGCCTATACTGAATTTGGTTTCATCATAGTAACCGCCTGTATCTAACATTATTTTTTGCTGACTACTCTGAAGTAGAATGGCTTGGCCCTGCCCTACATCTAAAACGGTTAACTTAAAATCCGAGTCTGGTGCCCTACTCGTAAAAACTGGTACAAAACATAACAGCGCCCAAGCTTTAGGAATAACAGATCGAGGCAGATATAAAATAATCAGGCCGATACTGAGGCTCACAATAAGCAACGGTGTAAATGCAATTCCCTGTAATTGGGGATTAAACAGATGGTCCAGTATTTCTAATATCCACAAGCCTAAATTCAAGCCTAAATCGCTACAATGAAATAAAAGCAGGCCCAAAGGAGAAATGATATAGGAAAGACATGCAGCCAGTATATCTAGCGGCACTACGACAGCACCTAATAATGGAATGACAAGAATATTGGTCAATGGCGCAATCCAGCTTACCTGTTTGAAAAAAATCAGTACTAACGGAAAGAGAGCAATAAAAATTTTCCCTTGTGATTCAATCAGTAACTTTCCAGCAGTTAAAACTCTTTGCTTCCAGTTAAAAGCCGGTTGGGCAGGCTGCCGATCTATACTTTCATAAATGCGCAACAGAATAAAACAGGCCCCGAAAGAAAGCCAGAAAGCTGCCGAGAGAACACTAAAAGGATCTATCCATAATAGTAAACTGGCACTTGCCAGCAATAAGCTTAATGCCTGGATTTTTTGTCTTAATAAAAGCAGGCTACTCCCTAGCAGAGTAATGAGCAGTGTTCGTAGTGCCGGAATCTCGAAACCGACAAAAGCGCTGTAAAGTAATACACAAAAACAGAAAGGAAAAACCAGCAGATAAGGGCGAGGCAAGCTTAAATAGAGTTTTGGACCATACAGCCGTATCAGGGTTTGCAATACCCAGCTGACCAGAGCTGCGAAAATTAATACGTGTGGGCCAGAAATTGCCAGCAGGTGACTGATTCCCAGCCGCTGAAATTGTTCTTCTGTTTCAGAGGAAAGTAAGCTTTTATCACCTGTAAGAAGTGCTAAAATCAGGCCTTTATTTTTCAGTGTGCTATTTTGAATAAAAGTACGAAAATGATAGCGCTGCCGCTCCATCAGTAATAGAAGACCATTGATCCAACCCTGTTGATTATTCAGATATTGATTAAAACCAAGCCGGTAAACTGCCTCATGGTCCAATTTCTCTATTTTCCAGATTTTTACACTGGCCATGATATTCTGCTGAATAAACCATTTTTCCTGATCAAATACTCCCGGCATGGCATATCCATGAGCAGGTATGACTTCCCCATAAATCCGGTAATATTCTCCTAACTCAAATTTTATAGGTTGCTCAGGTATATTTTTAAATGTGAGCCACCATTGAACAGGCTGTTTTTTCTGGTCAAGTACTTCCACTTTTTGCCTGATCTGCTTCTCAGAACGCTCATCAATATGTCGGATATAAACAATTGCCTCAATATTTCTTGTTTCTGTTTCCCTGTTATCTAGACGTTGTTCTAGCGCATGGTCAGCGTAGCGATAACCCAATGTGCCTGTCAGGATGCCTAAGGCTAGAATAAAAACTGCTCTAGATAACCATGGAATCGGATGGTGCGACTCCAGCTTACTATATTGATACCAATATAATAGCCCTGAACCTACGCTGAAGATCATCAGTCCAGGTAACAGAAAAACAGGTAAGTTAAAAGTTTTCCCCATGACCGAGATTCCAGCAATCCAGGCCAATAAAATAGTTTTCCACATGATTTTTATATTTATAACTTATTAAAATAATTAAAGCCCATACTGATGGGCTTTAACAAGGTTAATGATCAGATTATCTCCGACTTACGCGTTCACCCATAAGCCATCCTGCATATGCAGAATTGAATCGGCAGCTTGGGCCAGCTGCTCATCATGAGTTACAATCAGCATTGCCATGTTCAATTCCTGACGCAGTTCACTTAATAACTCAAAGATACCTACAGCAGTTTTACGGTCCAAGTTACCTGTCGGCTCATCAGCCAGCATTAAAGCAGGTTTGGTTACCAATGCCCGCGCCAAAGCTACACGCTGACGCTCACCACCAGATAATTCGCCTGGTTTATGCGTTATCCGGTGTGACAGGCCGACCCGTTCCAGCAAGTATTCTGCTTGCTGTTTGGCTTCTTTAAACTGTGTATTTTTGCGCAGCATCAGGGGCATTGCTACATTTTCAAAAGCAGTAAACTCTGGCAGTAAATGATGAAATTGGTAGACAAACCCAAGATACTGGTTACGCATAAAACCACGTTCAGCTTCACCTAAATTGTCAAAGCGCTGTCCATTTAGAAACACCTCACCCTCAGTTGGCCGGTCTAGCCCCCCTAAAACATGTAGTAAGGTACTTTTACCAGAGCCACTGGCTCCAACAATCGATGTAAACTCACCCGCCTTGATCTCTAAAGATAAGCCTTTAATCACCTCTACGGTTGATTTCCCATCCGTGAAATGCTTATAGATATTACGGGCTTCAAGTACTGTATTATTCATAACGTAAAGCCTCGGCAGGTTGAATTTTAGCTGCACGCAGTGCCGGATAAATAGTTGCCAGAAAGCTTAAAATCAGAGACAGACTGACGATGACTACGACATCCTGCCATCTGAGATAAGAAGGCAAATAATTAATAAAGTAGGCATCAAACAGGTGCAGACCAAAAGCATTATTCAGCCATGAAATAAAGCTGCTGATACTTGAGGCAAAAATAATTCCTAAAATTGCGCCTGATACTGTCCCGATGACTCCAATTACTGTTCCCTGTACCATAAATATACGGGTAATTGTAGCGGGTGATGCACCTAGTGTTCTTAAAATAGCGATATCAGATTTTTTATCGGTCACTACCATGACCAGAGAAGAAACAATATTAAATGCAGCAACCAGAACGATTAGAAACAGGAGCAGGCTTACCATCGCTTTTTCCATCTGGATGGCACTAAACAGGTTCCCATGAGTATAGGTCCAGTCCGAAGCATAGAAATTCCCTGGTAATTCACGGGCAATCGAGCTAGCTACCTGAGGTGCACTGAAGATATCATCCAGCTTCAGACGTACACCCTGAGCACCATCCGGCAAACGTAACAAAGTCGAAGCATCATTTAAGGCAATATAGCCCATCATGGAATCTACTTCAGCTCCAATACTGAAAATGCCCACAATTTTGAAACGTTTAAAGCGAGGCACAACCCCTGCCGGTGAAGGTGTGGCTTCAGGCAATACTAAAGTGACACTGTCATTCAGCCCGAGGCCGAGTGCATCTGTCATCTGTTTCCCCAGCACAATACCAAATTCACCTTTTTTCAGGCTATCAATGCTTCCCTCAACCATATGGTCCTGAATAATAGAAACCTTTTTTTCATATTGAGGTTCTATTCCGGTTACCATCAGACCTGCAACTTGGCCTTGTGCAGTTAGCATCCCTTGTAACTGGGTAAATGGTGCTGCACCAGTAACATGTTCGTGGCTCTCGACTTTT
Organism: Acinetobacter sp. FL; assembly: GCF_040744925.1. Taxonomy (NCBI): domain Bacteria; kingdom Pseudomonadati; phylum Pseudomonadota; class Gammaproteobacteria; order Moraxellales; family Moraxellaceae; genus Acinetobacter; species Acinetobacter sp. FL. The sequence continues at coordinate 2,123,046 of NZ_CP160437.1, forward strand.
TTTGCAAGTTCGGGCCAATCTGTTAAAATCTGGGTTGAAGAAACTGTGGCCTGAGGTATCATGCCCAAAACACGGTTTTTTAATTCTCGGTCAAAACCATTCATGACAGACAGAACTGTAATAAGAACTGCTACACCCAAGGTCAGGCCGATCATGGAAACTAAAGCAATAAAAGAAATAAAGTGATTACTACGCCGCGCGCGAGTGTATCTCAACCCTATATACAGCGAGATTGGTTTAAACATACCATCTAGTCCGAGGTAATTCATTATGGAAACATTACAGCATCAGGGCGCTTCGAACGAACGTCGCGTGATGTCCCGCATTGATGCTGCTTTAAGGATTAATTATCAGATTATCTCTGATGATGTTGCTCTTAACGATCCTTACGACCCTAATTTTGTATTGCCGCGTTATTTTCTACTACTTGCAGAATTAGATCAATTTGATCATGCTATTAACTACGAATTAGAACAATTAAATCAAAAAGATCAACAAATTGCTCGAATACTATCCTTATTTAACCAGAAAATGAATCTGATTACAGGGTCTCTTTATGACGCTATCGTCCAGACCATGCTACCTGTGCCTGAACAGGTTAATATTTCAGAAAGTGGAATTAGTTTTTATACAAATCAACAACTTAAAGATGGAAGCTATATTCATTTAACATTAAGTCATCCTGATAATTTCTTTCATGTAGCAACAATTGCCCAAGTGGTTTATAGCAAGCCCAAGGATGAAACAGGCTTCCGGACAGGAGCTTACTTTGTGACACTGCATCCTCAAGATCGTGCCAAGCTTGCTGAATGTATTAACTCTACTCAAGGTGTAGCAAGCTAGACTAAAGTTTTAATTACTTTTAATTTTCTGGGCAAGTTCACGACTTGCCTTAATATCACGATAAAAGTAAAGAAAAAGTCCTGATAACAGTACAGTAGCACCCACAAAAATCATGACTGTAAGTTTTTCATGATTTAATACTGAACCAATGAGAATAGCCAACATTGGTGTCATGACGTTGGTTAAAGACAGAGTAGTTGCCTGAATGTTCTGGACCAGTTTGAAATAACAGAACATTGCAACCAGAGATGCCATAATCACCGTATAGAATAAAGCCATTAACGATTTGGTATCTGGAATATGTCTCGGTGCATACTGCCAGATGAAAGGAAGCAGCAGCATACAACCGAGCACGGACACGATAATCGAACCAGTCGCCTGTGCCATTGGTTCAACCTGCGCATTTACTTTCTTTACCCAGAAAATAGATAAAGCATAATTAAAAACACTCAGCAACATCAGGAGAATGCCTACAGGATGAACCTGCTGGCCTGTACTTCCTCCCAGACAAATAATCGAGAGCCCTGCTACTGCGATCCCCATTCCAAGCCATTGCATACTATATAAATGCTGCTTAAATAAAAAACGGCCAATTAAACCTGCCATAATTGGTGCCAGCCCAAACATCAATGCAATAATGCCTGAACTGAGATAACCTGTCGCTGCATAGGTAAAAATTTGCGAACCAATCAAGCTAAAGGAACCCGCGATATAACTGTGCAGCGCTACTTTATGAATGGGAAGCTTTACTCTGAGCAAGAGCAGCAAAAGAGCTGCTAGTGGTAAAGCTATAAAAAAACGAATGACCATTGCCCACATGACATGCAGATCATGGACGCTCCAGACGATTGCCAGTGGAGTTGTAGCCCAGATGAATACCAGAATAGTGTAGGTAAACACAATATTGCCGCGAGAGACCGGCACCTTCTGATTCATGAGGTTGTCTTACGCTTCTGCTTTAATATGGTCTGATCCAGGCTACTGGCAAACTCACGTTTATCTCGGTCTGAAATAGGTGGTGGGCCCCCTGTCTGAACCCCAGCTCCGCGCAAGGTATCCATAAAGTCCCGTAAATGCAAACGCGCTTTAATATTAGCTGTAGTGAAAATCTCTCCACGAGGGTGAATAGCGATACCCCCCTTTTCGATGACCTGTGCGGCCAATGGAATATCTTGTGTTACCACAATGTCATTATTTTGCATCCGGTTGACAATTTCCTGATCGGCTTGGTCAGCCCCACCCATGACCTGAATCGAATTAATACGTACTGATGGAGTAATCCCGACATTCTGGTTTGCCACAAAAGTTACTTCAAGCTGGTAACGATCTGAAGCCCGCATAATCACATCACGTAAAATACGCGGTAGAGCATCCGCATCAATCCATAATTTAAAGGGCAGCACCTGAAAACTCCGTAAGTATAAGATTCTCAGTTTAACAAAGTTCAGTTATTTTTTAGGAACAATCTTTATAAATTATCCTGTATTGCCATATTCTTCACCCTACTGATTGCAAGTATTTAACAGGCATTAAAACGTACCAGATCTCTGGTCTTTATTTACAGTTTAGTTTCAGATAAATTAGTTTTGCTCCAAATGCTGAATTTAGAAGTAAAAGAGCGTAATGATGGGCTTGAAAAATACAAGTTACCCTCGATTTAATAGATATACTCACGCGATCCCTAATAGTGCATATGAATAATCAGAACAGCCCGGAAATTATCCTGATCGATGATCAGAATTTTGGTAGTCACGTTGAACACTGGAATTTATTAACTGACCAGCCTGAAACTGAAGTCCCTAAATGGTTAGGTATGTCACTTGACTCACCGATGATGCCTATGGGTTTATGTCAGAATGAACAGGAAATGGATGCCTCTGTCTGGCTGATTCAAGGTCCGGATAAATCACCTGTTCGTCTAGCACAAATTATTGCAGTAGAAAATAATAAGCCAAAAGCACTCAAGACTGCATTTCCTGTATTTGATAGTCCTTATCGCTATAATGCAAAAATAGAACGTATTATTAGTTGTAAATCAGGTACTCAGGCAGTTCTGCGTCTGCAACTTGGTAATAATCCGAATACTGTAGTGTATGCATTTGACAGTTTATACAGTGTTAATCATCAGTGTTATGAAAAAGGTCAAAGCTATCAGGTTCAGCTTAATGCTTGGGCATATGAACTTGAAGTTGTTTCTGCTCATGAAGAACTGGTAGTCGATGATCCAGCATCGATTCGTCAGCACCGGGCATTAAATGATATTTTACAGCAACATAATGGTGTTGCCCCAGCTAATCTTCAGGAATTGATTGATGCATGGGAACCAAAGTCTGAAGAAGATACTGCGCCTGTAACAGTTGATTTTTCTAAAATGGTGGCCTATCTGTATGGAGAGACAATCGGTCAAGAAGATGAAGCCTGGTTTCAAGGGAATATTGTAGGCAAGACCAGTATGCAGTTTATGGACCAGGATTATACTGTTTATGATGTAACGCTTATTTTAGAAGAAAACACACCAGCTACTCTTATGCGGATCGCGACTCGCAATAAACAGTACGAAAACTTTGAAATTGGCCAATATATTCGAGGCAATATCTGGATTCAGGCGAATATTTATGCTAAAAATAGCAGCAATTGATAGGATTTAAAAAATAATAGCATTATTTAGGCTCCTTGATGAAAATTATTCCAGAACAGACGACTACACGAATTGTTGAACATAGCGGTCTACGTATTAAAGTTGATACGGGAGCCTTATGTTTCTTTCTTCTCGGTATGTTTATTTCTGCCATTATTATTCATCAACTGGGTATAATCCAATTCTAAAATTTTTATTCATTAATAAAAAACCCTCTAATTTATAGAGGGTTTTTTATTAATTATATGTATCAGTTTAAGCATTGTGTTTGGCAAAGTCATCCATAAAATCAACTAATGCCTGAACACCCTCTAATGGTACAGCATTATAAATGCTTGCACGCATACCACCTACTGAACGGTGACCGGCCAGATTTAATAGATGGTTTTCTTCAGCTTCTTTCAAGAAAAGTTTTTCCAGTTCCGGATTTGCCAGAGTAAACGGAACATTCATGAGTGAACGGTTTGCTTCTGCAATCGGATTCGCATAAAAATCACTGGCATCAATATAACCATACAGCAGTTTAGCTTTTTCCAGATTAATTTTATGAATTGCTTCTACACCGCCCTGCTCCAGCAGCCACTCAAATACCAATCCAGATAAATACCAGGCATAGGTTGAAGGGGTATTTACCATAGAGCCATCTTTAGCTTGCGATGAATACTTCAAAAGACTTGGAATTTCAGGTTTAGCCTGATCGAGCAGGTCATCACGTATAATAACCAGAGTCAGACCAGCAGGACCAATATTCTTCTGTGCACCCGCATAGATCAGTCCAAATTTGGAAACGTCCAGCGGCGCAGATAAAATACTTGAAGAAAAATCAGAAACCAGTGGCGCATCTACCTCAGGAACACTTGCAAACTGTAATCCACCAATGGTTTCATTATCTGCATAATGCACATAGGCTGCATCTTTAGATAGGTTCCAGTGAGCCTGTTCACTAATCGCCAGTTTGCCATTCACCGTTGTGCCAGCTTGTATTACATTAATATCGCCATAACGCTGTGCTTCTTTATAGGCTTTTTCAGACCAGATACCTGTAGAAATATAGTCGGCCTTATTATTTTTACCCAGTAGATTTAGCGGAATAGCAGAAAACTGTAGGGAGGCACCACCTTGTAAAAATAAAACTTTATAGTTCTGAGGAATGTTCATGAGTTTACGCAGGTCTGCTTCTGCCTTTTCGGCAACAGCGACATAATCTTTACTTCGGTGGCTCATCTCCATGATGGAAACGCCTTTACCCTGCCAATTCAACAGTTCCTGTTGAGCTTTTTCTAAAACAGCAGTAGGTAATGCAGCAGGACCAGCACAGAAATTGTACGCGCGCATGATTTTTCCCTTCAAGAAATTAAAAAAAATAAAATCAAGGCATTTAATCACATATTGGCAAATGATGCAGTAAATTCTCGAACCGATATTTCAATACTTACTTAAAGATAGAACAGTTTATTCAATAAAAATAGGATGTTAGTTTAATTAAGAACTCATATAATAATTCAACCTTTCTAAAGTTTATTTAAAAAATCATAGAGAACTATTTATCAATACATTTGTAGATTAAATACTAAAAAGATTATTTGCTTTTAGCCAAATTCTCTGCAATTTTATATAATATTAAAATCAGATTTACCTGTTAAATTTTATTTTAAACTATAATACAAAGGATAAAGACAAACTTTAGCCTTAAAAGACAACTTCAACAGAAACAATGTAGTAATAGAAATGTTGATATAAAAGATTAAACTACCTAAAAATTTTGAAAAGCTGTTTAATATATGCAGATTTTAAGAAAATTAATATTCAGATCTTCTGATTTAAAACTAGTTCCTCACTATTTTTATAAAATAGGTTTTATTACAACTTTCCTATTATATACAGGAACTGGCTTTGCGCAGACGTTTAGTTATGAACAAGCTGAACAATACATCCTGCAAAACTCTTATAGTTCACAGGCAAGCATGGCTTTACAGCAGGCTTCACAATTAGAAGCTGAAGCCACTAAAGGTTTAGGCTTACCCCGCATTGATTTAAATGTACGGGCCTATACCTTTCATAATGAAATTGATCTTCCCCTCAAATCTGTAAAAAATAACCTTGAACAAACTCTTTCACAGGGTGTGAATGAGCGTATCGACCAATGGCAAGGAGAAAATGGTTTACCTACAGATATTACTGACCCATTGCGTAACGGTATAGGACAAGTTATTCATGGGGGCATTGGCCTTATACCGGATACCGCAAATGTTGTGCTTGAAGATGAAGTGGTACGCCCAACTATATCATTGATGATGCCTTTATATACGGGCGGTCTTACCCAAAGCGCCAAACAAATTGCTAATATTCAGGCACAGCGTAGTCAGCTTGATAGCCGGCAACAACAAGATATACAACGCTTTGAAATCATTCAGGCATATTTTAATACTCAGTTACAGCAAGAATTGAATGGCATTAGCCGTACTAATCGTGATGCAATGCAAAATCATTATAATAATGCCCTCAAGCTGGAACGTGCCGGGTTTATCAGTAAAGGGCAGCGCATGCAATTTGAAGTTGCCCGCAATAATGCCGAACGTGCCCTGCAAAATAGTCAAGCCAATCTTGAGGCCAGCCGTTTTCAATTACAGAATTTACTTAAGCAGCAAACTGTAGACAGTCTTAGTACGCCTTTGTTTATAAATTCACAGCAGTCACCGGTTCTGGCTCAACTTATGGCGACTTATCCTGAACAATCCACTCTCATTCGCAAAATGCAGACTGATACACTATTAGCTGAAGAAAATGTGCGTGCTCAAAATGCTGCAAAGAAACCCAGTATTTTTGCTTTTGGTGAATACAGTTTAGACGAACAGCAAAATTGGATCATAGGTATGGCTGCCCGTTATAATCTGTTTTCGGGTATAGATAAACAGAAAAAAGTGCAAGCAGCGGAACTACAACGTTACGCCGCTGGTCTTGCTACCGAACGCACCAAACAGGAAATCGAGAATATTCTGTTCAAATCTTATAGTGAATTAACCTCTGCGCAAAATAGTCATCGACTGTTACAGCAAAACATGCGTGCTGCTCAAGAAAATCTTCGTATACAGGAATTATCATTTAAAGAAGATATGGGAACAGCCACCCAAGTCATTGATGCCCAAAACAGTTTAAATATTTTAAAAGGTGAAATGGCTTTAAATGCTTATAAATATATTATTTCACTGGCAAGTCTGTTACAGGGTCATGGCTCAATTGAACAGTTTAAAAGCTATATTCATCAACCTGATACAGTCTATATTCGCTAAGGTCGACAGGATATGAGTATGAATGAAGAAAAAAAACTACCTGCACAAAATACTGCATCTTCTCAAGATAATATTCATGAGCCAGCCGAGCCGAGTCAAACTGAGCCAGATTCTGCTGATACCGAACAGAAGCTTGCAACAAGACAACGGCAGCCTCAGCATAAAAGAGCCTGGCTTAAACCTGCAATTATTATATTGGTTATTATTTTACTGGCTACCATTGCATTTGGATTATGGAAAAGTTATCAGCCACAGGATATTGAAATTCAAGGCCGGGTTGAAGCAGAAACAATCTATGTCAGCACCAAAGTCCCTAGCCGTATTGAAGAAATTTATGTACGGGAGGGCCAGAAAGTAAATAAAAACCAACCACTGGTTCGTCTGTTTAGTCCCGAAGTAGACGCAAAAAAGCAGCAGGCCTTAGCAGCACTGCAGTCCGCTCTTGCTTTACAGTCAACTGCTGAACGTGGCTCCCAAGAAGAAAATATCGCAACCTTATATGCTAACTGGCAAAGTGTTAAAGCTCAGGAGCAGCTGGCTCGAACAACTTATAAGCGTGGTGAAAACCTGTATAAGGAAGGAGTAATTTCAAGGCAGCGTCGTGACGAGTTGTATGCTGCTCAAGTTTCTGCACAGGAGCTGACTGAAGCAGCCTATCAGCAATATGCGCGTGCCAAACGCGGCAGTACTGAACAGCAGCGCTCTTCAGCAGATGCACAGGTCGATATAGCCAAAGCAGCGGTAAGTGAAGCAGAAGCTTTAGAGGCAGAGACCAAATTATACGCACCTGTTAGTGGTACAGTGTCCAAAACTTATGGTAAGCCAAGTGAACTCGTTGCGATTGGCGTGCCTGTAGTCAGCCTGATTCAGGATGACAGTTTATGGGTAAGCCTGAACATCCGTGAAGATCAGTATACACAGATTTATAAAGCCCAAAAACTGGAAGGTTTTATTCCGGCACTTAACCGGCGGGCAACTTTCAATATTGAGAATATTGATGCAGAAGGTGAGTTTGCCACTATTAAAACTACCCGGCAAACTGGTGGTTATGATATTCGCAGTTTTAAAGTACACCTGACACCTGCCCAGCAGATTCCTGATTTAAAAGTTGGCATGAGTGTTCTTTTTAAGATTAAAGAGGACCACTAGTGTTGTATGGAATCTGTCGTGAACTGAAATATCTACTCACTCACCGCTGGGATTTATGTCTGGTCACAGTGGCGCCACTATTTATTATCATTTTATTCAGCAGCATGTTCTATCAGGGTAAGCCTGAGCATTTGCCTATTGCAATTATTGATCAGGATCAGAGCCAGCTCAGCCAAAATATTGATAAATATCTGTCTCATAATAGTGCGCTAGAAATTGCAATTATTTCACCTAATCAAGATGAAGTTGAACGCCTGCTGAACCAGACAAAAATTTGGGGATATGTGATTATTCCGGAAGGCGCAGAGCAGCGCCTGGTTCAGGCACAGGATAGCGGGATTGCAATAGCATTCAACCAGAGTTATTTCAGTATTGGAAATACTATTTCTTCTGCCATGCTGATTGGTACATTAGAAGCAATCGCAGATTTTATGGGCAGAAGCTATCTGGCCAATCAACTGCCCTATCTTGAGGCTCCTACTCCCCATGTAAAGATTTCACCTTTATATAATCCGGGACTGAGCTACGAATTTTATCTGGAACCTTTTATGGTGCCGGCCATTTTACACTTGTTGCTGTGTTGCTGTGTTGCATTTGCAGTCGGCCAAGAACTCAAAAACCGGAGTGTTAAAAGCTGGGTACATCATCAAACGATTTTTAGTGCACTTATTTCTAAAAACATAACCTATGTAATTATTTTTACAGCTTGGACCTGGTTGTGGATGTTTTGGCTTGCTGGTATCCGTGGCTGGTTTATAGCTGGCCATTTATGGTTAATTTTACTTGGCCAAATCCTGTTATATAGTGCTTACGCTTTGATTAGCAGTACTGTGGTACTTGCTACGCAAAATCTAGCAAAGTCATTTGGTTTTATTGCAGTTTATGGCGGGTCTTCCTTAAGCTTTGCTGGCGTTACCTTGCCTTTAAATAATGCCCCACTTTTTACAAAATTCTGGGCAAATATTATTCCTTATACCCCTTATGCCAAACTACAGACAGAACAATGGGTAGTCGGTAGCCCGCTTACTGTGTCATGGCTTCCTGCACTGATACTTGCGGTCTATTGTGCCTTCTATGCAGTAATCAGCTATCTGCTTTTGAAAAAATATTTAAAAGGAGCGGCCCTATGAAGCAGTTCCTGTATTTTTATTTAAAAACATTTAAGGATATTGCCAGTAATAGCTCAATTTTAACTACCCTCATTCTTTCTGTGTTTTTCTATAGTTTTTTCTATCCGACTGCTTATAAAGCTCAGACAGCAGAAGCTTTACCCATTGTTATCGTAGATGAAGAACAAAGTCTGGTTACTTCCAGTATTATTACTGAAGTTGCAAAAAGTCCAAACGTCAAAATCCAGGCAATAACCGGAAATTTCGCTGAAGCGAAATTAATGATCCAGAAACAGCAGGCAGATGGAATATTGTTGCTGCCGGATCAGCTCTCCAATAGTATACGCCGCGGCGAGGTAGGAGGTATCGGACTATATTTAAGCGCAGCTTATTTTCTAAAAACCAAGCAAATTGGTTTAGGCCTTGCAACTTCTGTCGAAAATGCTATTGCTCAACAGGCTGAAAAGTTTGGTGAAATTGCACATTTTTCTCCTGCTGTACCTATACATCAGATTCCTTTATTTAACACTCTCTCTGGCTATGGAAGCTATATTTTTCCAGCGATTGCGCCATTAATTATCCATCAAACTATTGTTCTGGGTTTGAGCATGTTAATTGCAGGCTATCGAGAAAAACTGTGGCGCCCAGTAAAATCCGAATTATCTGGTCTATTTTTTGCCATTTTAACGATTGGTTGTCTAGGCTGTTTATATCTGTTCGGTTTTACATTCTGGTTTTATGACTATCCGCGTGGTGGTAATTTTTGGGGAATGCTGCTCGGCGTTCCTATTTTTATTAGTAGTGTTATTGGCCTGGCTATATTGGTGGCTTCTTATTTAGACATGCCAGAACGTGCTGGCCATGTTATTGTTTTCACTTCAATCCCATTATTTTTACTCTCTGGTACCGCATGGCCGCACGCGGCTATGCCGGAATGGATGCAATGGCTAGGAGTCGCTTTACCCTCTACACAAGGCATTCAGATGTTTATTCAGCTTAACCAGATGGGTGTGCCGACCAGCTTGGTGCTTCCCAAAATGATTTATCTGGCTGCCTTTGCAGCCGTCTGTCTGGTTTGGGGAAATTATCGTTTAAGTTATAAATAATCACCTAATAAAAAGGACGCCGAAGCGTCCTTTTTAACTATCAGGCTTTAATCTTCTTGAGGTTCCTGATGTTCTGTTTCAGTTTTCTCAACTTCCAGTTGCTCAGTACTTTCAACTGTTTCGAAAGCTTCTACTTCATCTTCTTCAACGGCTTCAATAGAAACCACACCGACCAGTGTTTCTCCTTCGCCTAGACGAATCAGACGCACACCCTGAGCATTACGCCCAGTTTGAGCTACTTCTGCTGCACGCGTACGGACCAGCGTCCCCCCATCAGAAATCAGCATCAGCTCTTTGGTTTCGTCAATTGCAACCGCACCCACCAGTTCACCATTACGTTCAGAGGTCTTAATTGCAATAACCCCTTTACCGCCACGTTTTTTGGTTGGGAAATCATCTACAGGGGTACGTTTGCCATAACCATTTGCAGATGCGCAAAGTACTTCTCCAGTTTCTGGTACAACCACCAGTGAAACTATACGGCTGACTACATTTGAATCTGAAGAATCTTCATCTTCCGAGTCAGTATCAGTATCTTCCGTATCCTCTGCCTGGGCAGCCAGTGCGACACGCATGCCACGTACACCTTTAGCTGAACGGCCCATGGCACGCACATCAGTTTCTGCAAAACGGATAGCCTTACCTTCGTTAGAGAACAGCATAATTTGCTGTTCACCATCAGTAATAGTCACACCAATCAGGGTATCTTCTTCATTGAGTTCAATTGCCCGTAAACCATTCGAGCGCACATTACTGAACTGCTCAAGCTCAACACGTTTTACTGTACCGGAAGCTGTGGCCATAAATACATAATAGTTTTTACGGACACTTTCGGCCTGCTGGGCAAACTCGATAATGATCTCATCATCCAAATCTGTTACAGCCAGCTCTACACATAACTGTTTTAGCTGGGTACGCAGTTCAGCTGAGAGCTCGTCAGCATTATCATCAAGCGTTGCTAATGCTGTCTCAAGTTCTGGCAAATGCACGGAAATGACCGGATTATCCTGAAGTTTTACAGTATTCGTTTTTACAAAGTTTTTAAAGGCTGCCAAGCGTTCAGTAAATTTCTTCGGCGCATCAATGACAGGTAAAATGGCAGTAATGGTCTCATTTGCATCGAGCGGCAACAAGTTAATCATTGGACGACCACGCGAACCACGTGATGCCTGCGGTACTTCAAAAACTCTCAGACGATAAACCTTACCAACATTGGTAAAGCACAGTACGGTGGCATGATTTGAAGTCACAATCAGATGCTGAATGAAATCATCTTCTTTCATTGAGGTAGCTGACTTACCCCGTCCACCACGACGCTGAGCTGCATAATCAGACAATGGCTGAGTCTTGGCATAGCCAGACTGGGAGACCGTCAATACAACCTGTTCCTCAGGTATCAAGTCTTCACGTGAAAAATCGATCCGTGATTCTACAATTTCTGTGCGCCGCGCATCACCATACTGTTGCAATACTAAAGCCAGCTCTTCTTTAATTACAGCCATTAACAGGTTGAAATCATTTAGAATCGCAGTCAGTTCAGTAATCTGCCCCAGAATTTCTGAATATTCAGCATGTAATTTATCTTGTTCCAAACCGGTTAAACGGTTCAGGCGAAGTTCAAGAATAGCTGCAACCTGTGTTGGAGACAGGCGATAAATGTCGCGATCTAGCCCGAATGGACGACTCGGATCTTCACCTTCAATTTCATCTGGACGAATTGAAACCGAGCCTGCTCTTTCAAGCATTGCCCCGACCCCACCTGCGGCCCAATCTGCGGCAAGCAGACGCTCACGTGCTTCTGCCGGATTCGCAGAAGTTTTAATCGCATTGATAATATCGTCGATATTCGCCAATGCGACAGTCAGGCCTTCCAAGATGTGACCACGTTCACGTGCCTTACGTAGCTCATACATGGTACGACGCGTAACCACTTCCTGACGGTGGCGAATAAACGCTGCAATAATATCTTTCAGATTCATCAGTTTTGGCTGGCCATTGTCCAGACAAACCATGTTAATGCTAAAAGAATTTTCAAGCTGAGTATTTAAAAACAGGTTATTTACGACAACTTCAGCATTTTCGCCACGTTTTAAATCAATCGCGATACGCATACCGTCTTTATCGGATTCATCACGCAGCTCAGAAATACCTTCCAGCTTTTTCTCTTTAACCAGCTCAGCAATACGTTCGATTACTCTTGCCTTGTTAACCTGATAAGGAATCTCGGTAAATACAATGGTGGTACGGCCAGTTTTTTCATCTTCTTCAAAATGATATTTACCACGTATATGCAGGCGTCCCTTACCTGTACGGTAAGCGTCTACAATCCCTGACTTACCATAAATAATGCCACCAGTAGGGAAGTCTGGACCAGAGATATACTCCATTAATCCTTCAACACTGATATTGGTATTGTCTGCATAGGCCAGACAGGCATTTACCACCTCAGTCATGTTGTGTGGCGCCATATTGGTTGCCATACCGACTGCAATACCGGCTGCACCATTAATCAACAAGTTAGGAATACGGGTTGGCATGACCTGAGGAATACGCTCAGAACCATCGTAGTTGTCTTCCCAGTCAACGGTATCTTTTTCAAGATCAGCCAGAATCTCATGGGTGAGTTTGCGCATACGTACTTCGGTATAACGCATTGCGGCGGCACTATCGCCATCGACAGAACCGAAGTTACCCTGGCCATCAACCAGTTGATAGCGCAGACTGAAATCCTGCGCCATACGTACGATAGTTTCATAAACGGCAGAATCACCATGCGGGTGATATTTACCGATAACATCACCGACCACACGGGCAGACTTTTTATAAGCTTTATTGTAGTCGTTACCCAGCTCGTGCATAGCATATAGCACACGACGATGAACAGGTTTCAGACCATCTCTCACATCTGGCAAGGCACGCGATACAATCACGCTCATTGCATAATCTAGATACGAGTGCTTGAGTTCATCCTCAATGGCAATCGGGCGGATTTCCGATACGCTCATGCATACTCCTCTTCATACCGGCGGCCTAAAAACCACAGATATTTATATATTAATCTTGCGAAAAATTAGCCTAAAAAAACTTCAGGCCAAAATTAAAAATTAGCGAATGAGTATAGCATAAAACTGCTTGGTTTTGTTTGTTTGAACATCGAGTTCTATTGAGTTATTTCAGCTATTTACTGTTCAAATAAGGAGCGTTTTGCAACATGGCTTGACGCTATTTTATTTTTTATGGTTGGCTCAAAATTTCCAACTTAAATTTACTTTATTTTTCATTTTTTTATTAGGCTTAGCAATTCTTGTATTTAATTTAGAGTGCCCTGACTTAAAAATAAAAAACGCCCGAAAACGGACGTTTTTTGATACATAAATGCTTAAAGCTTAGAAACCAACTCAGGAATGACCTGGTTCAAGTCACCTACCAGCCAGTAGTCAGCAATAGCATTGATTGGAGCTTCTTCATCTTTATTGATCGCTACGATCACTTTAGAATCTTTCATACCAGCCAAATGCTGAATCGCTCCAGAGATACCTACAGCGATATAAAGCTCAGGTGCAACGATCTTGCCAGTTTGACCCACCTGCATATCATTTGGTACAAAGCCTGCATCAACTGCGGCACGTGAAGCACCTTGTGCAGCACCAAGCTTGTCAGCGAGCGGATCAAGGATTTTATGATAGTTCTCACCTGAACCCACGCCACGACCACCGGATACTACAATACGTGCACCAGCGAGTTCAGGACGTTCAGATTTGACGATCTCTTCATTTACGAATGACGAAACACCAGCATCTTTCACTTCACCAATCGTTTCAACTGTTGCAGAACCGCCTTCAGCAGCTACTGCATCAAATGCTGTCCCACGAACTGTACCTACAATAATATCTTCTGAAGATTCAACAGTCGCGATCGCGTTTCCTGCATAAATCGGGCGACGGAAGGTTTTAGGACCTACCACAGCCACGATATCAGTTACCATGCTGACATCAAGCAGAGCTGCCGCACGTGGTAAAATATTTTTACCGGAAGTTGTAGCAGCAGCAAGAATATGCGAATAGTTCTTACCAATTTCTGCAATTAAAGCAGCAACATTTTCAGCCAGCTGGTTGGCATAAGCTGCATTATCAGCAAGTAAGACTTTACTTACACCAGCAACTTTAGCAGCAGCATCAGCAACTGCCTGAGCACCAGAACCCGCAACCAATACAGTGATATCACCACCGATTTCTTGAGCCGCAGCAACAACATTTAGAGTCGCAGCATTCAGGGTGTTATTGTCGTGCTCAGCGATAACTAAAATACTCATGATTTTTATCCTTCTGTATTAGATCACTTTCGCTTCATTTTTAAGTTTGTTGACCAGTTCATCAACAGACTTCACTTGCACCCCTGCCTGACGTTCAGCCGGAGATTCAACCTTAACAGTTTTCAGCTTAGAAGCTGCTGTTACGCCATAATCTGCTGGAGACTTGGTTTCAAGCGGTTTTTTACGTGCTTTCATAATGTTTGGCAGAGCCGCATAACGAGGTTCATTCAAACGCAAGTCAGTGGTAATAATTGCAGGAAGTGATAGCTCAACAGTTTGCAGACCGCCATCAATTTCACGGGTTACCTGAACCTTGCCACCTTCAACTTTAACTTCTGAAGCAAAGGTACCTTGGCCCGCACCAAGCAGTGCACCCAGCATCTGACCGACCTGATTACTGTCGTCATCAATAGCCTGTTTACCCAAAAGGATAATTTCTGGTTGTTCCTGCTCCACGATCCCTTTTAAAATTTTGGCAACTTCGAGTGCCCCAATTTCATCAGTCGCAGTTTCTACTAAAATTCCGCGATCAGCGCCTAAAGCCATAGCAGAACGAATTTGTTCCTGTGCTTCTTTAGGACCGATAGAAACCACTACGATTTCTGATACTGTTCCTTTTTCTTTTAAGCGAACCGCTTCTTCCACTGCGATTTCACAAAATGGGTTAATTGACATTTTAACGTTAGTAAGGTCTACCCCACTATGGTCCGGCTTAACGCGAACTTTAACGTTGGCATCAACCACACGTTTTACAGCAACAAGAGCCTTCATGTAATCCTCGGCTGTTTTAGCAAAAGTAAATGTTGAGAAAAGCTATGATAACTCTTCAATTAAAATTTTTTAGGTGCCTTATCTTGCAATGGGTATGGCATTTGGGTCAAGTCACAATTACCTTTGGAGACGTAAAAAAGCGTAAAAACCGTGAAATGCAGAGTTCATAAAAAAATGTAACAGGGATCTTAGGGTAATTACTCTACTAGTTAACTGATATTTATATATTTATTTTTATTAAAATTTTATGATTCAAATTCGGGTATTAAAGTCAGAAAACCTGAACCGGTACTGAAGTGATTTAAAGGCTGGTAGCTTAAGTTTTAAAGTATGACTGTACAGATCAAAAATGTCATTTAAGACACAACCAGAACAGCTTATTCAGCTTTTAGCTTACAAGAAACCAGCATTCTGGCCTTAAAACGCTTTAACACAATCAAATTTTCTAATGTACTTTAAATCTAAAAAGCATGCCTAGATAGCATGCTTTTTATATTCATCAGTTCACTAGAAGCCAAGTGGCCGCCATTGCAAGCAATCCACCCGAGGTTCCATCAATCCATTTCTGTTTTTTTGCATCAATGGAAGTTTTTTGTGTAATTTTGGCAAAGACCATACTTAAACTGCAATATACAATAAAAATGAGCCCAATAAAGATAAAGGATAAAATTAAGCCCTGACTTACTGTATTTTGTGTTTTATCAATGAACTGGGGAAGAATAGCAAAATAGATCAGCATTCCTTTTGGGTTCAGTAAAGCCGTAAAGAACCCCTTCCTGACCGGATTTGTATGAGGTATCTCTTCAACTGTCACTTTTTTCTGATTAAACACAGACTTCAGCAAATTAAAAGCCAGATACAACAGATAGGCAATTCCTATATAGCGGATTGTATCAAACAGCAAAGGTGAAGATACAATAATTGCTGCGATTCCTAAAGCAACCAGAACTGAATGAATCAGATAGCCAAAACATATACCAAAAGTTGCCATCATGCCTGCTTTTGCATCTTTACCCATAACTTGTGACAAGATAAACAGCATATCTGGTCCAGGTGTGAAAATTAGGGGAAGCACGGTCAATGCAAAGAGTACAAATACAGACATTTTCTTTTTCCTGTTGAATGTCCTGAATCAGGAAAATAAGTATCTACGAAAAGCTGTAAAATAGGATTTCAAATATTTTATAATAAGAATTAATTTTCGAATAAAATTCTAATTTATGAAAAAAGATTCTAAATTAATTCGGATAAAGCTAGATCGCATCGACAGAAATATCATTCAGGCATTACAAAAGAATGCCCGTATCCAAAATAATGATCTGGCCACAGTCATTGGACTATCCCCCTCTTCGTGTTTGCGACGAGTCAAACTGCTTGAAGAAGCTGGCATTATTCAGCATTACACTACTGTCGTAGATATGCAGAAAATCGGTTTTCAACTGATTTTATTTTCACGAATCTGGCTGGTTGGGCAGGATGCTGAAACTATTGATACTTTTATTTGTGCAATGAAGGAACTGCCTCAAGTGATGGAGTGCTATATTATTTTGGGTGAATGTGATGCAATGCTTAAAGTTGTAGTACCTGATCTGGAGAGTTACCGAAAATTTCAGTCTACACATCTGACTAAAAAGAATGGTATTACAAGCGTAAAAACAGATTTACCTAGTCAAATTATTAAACAAAGTTTTCAGTTGCCTCTTGATGACCTTTGATTTTAGCTCGACTTAGATTCCTAAATGTTGGCATATGGCAGTATTTATTTTGCTTCATCTAATGACTGTTCCTTGAAGCAATATTTTTCTCTTACATTATTGAAGGAATTCTGTTTTGTGAGGATATAAATCAGCCACTCTTTCTCTTAAGAGACAATCAGAAACTGCTCTTTTTAAATAATTATTTTAGTCAAAATATGGGGCATGTTTGTATAGGGGTATCCTTAAGTAGCCTCCTTGTCCGATGCTCAGTTGGAAGTTTCATTAATAAGCTTAACTACTTTTTTCCTTATAGCTTACTATTCAAATCCAATGTCTATAATTTCAAGCAACATGATTTTCTAAAAAATCGCGATGTACATGACTCAAAGCAATCAATTCATATTGAGATAGCCCAAATATTCTCCATACTTCTATAAAGTCTTCTTTTAAGTCTATAGGCATTGGAGCATGAGCAGTTTCTTGCCACTTTTGATCTGAAATCCAGAGATAAGTTTGCAAGGTATCAGAATGCATAGCCTGAATTTTACCCTCGGCATTGATTCCCTGAACCAAGGTATGAGCAGGCAGCGCCGCTTCAATAGTAGGTAAACTGATTTCTACAAAATGTTTGACCTGACGTAAGCCATACCCAGCAAATATATCTTTCTGTGCCGGACTTAGCTCATCATATTTCTGTTGAATATTGACAATCATTTTAGGTCCCCATTTCTATTAAAATATTCCGGTGATGAGAAGAGAAACCGGTCATTTTCCTATCTCGATCACTATAAAATTAAGCTGTTTTTATACTTGAAAAATTAAGTTTTGATTATTCTACAATAGTTCTAGTTTTAGGTCAGATGGATTTTAGCTATTCTTTTTAGAAACTATTTATTTAATTTTAACAGCTCTGGGATGGGCCTGATCATAAATTTTGGCCAGATGGTCAAAGTCAATATGGGTATAAATCTGGGTGGTACTCAAATTACTGTGGCCCAACATTTCCTGAACTGCTCGAAGGTCACCACTATTAGAGAGCATATGACTTGCAAAACAATGCCGGAGTAAGTGTGGATGCAGATCAATATTTACTCCAGCCCGCAGTGCTTGTAACTTGACCCGGTTCTCAATTTGCCGGGGTCCCAGCTGGCCGCCTTTTTGACTGATAAAAACTGCCGAATCTGCATTAAATTGGCCTTGCCAGAGCCGATAGACTTCGAGCCACTTCAGCAGACTCTCATAAGCTTGAGTACCAAATGGTACAATCCGGGTCTTGTTACCTTTACCTGTAATACGCAATAGTCGTCGATTAAAATCAATATCTTTCATACACAGACTTTGTAATTCTGTTAGGCGTAATCCGCTAGAGTAAAGTAGCTCCAGCATGGCTTTGTCACGCAGCCATAAATGCTGGTCCTGAAGTTTTTCAGGCGCCGGCTGGTCCAGAATCTGCTGCACCGTTTCAATATCTATCATGCCGGGCAATGGCCGTGGCTGCCGTTTAAGCTGAAAGTCATCTGCAGGATTAAAACCGATATATTGACCCTGCTCAGCCCATTTCATGAACTGCCGTATGGCGGATAAATGGCGTTGCAGGCTGCTAGAGCTTAACTGCTCTTGTTCTACCTTTAAAGCCAAGTATTCACGCAAATCTGAAGCTTCAATACTGTTCAGCGGTAACTTCTTAACAGCACAGAAATCCAGAAAATCTTTTACATCACGTGCATAGGCACTTAAAGTATGGGCAGATTGATTCTGGATCTCCCGCTCTTTGAGCCACATAGAAAGCAAGTGTAATGCTTCAGGCTGCATCCTGCCCTCTCTGGGATTGAATAGAACTTTTAATACTATTTAATTCGGTTTTAATTACTTTGAAAATAACGCAAATCCAAACGGCCTTCATAAACATTTGCTGTAGGACCTGTCATCCATACCACATCACCCTCACGCCAGCCAATCTGTAACTTACCACCTGCCAGCTCGACTTCCACTTCTGGGGCAAGCAGACCACGGCGCATGCCACTTACCGCAGCAGCACAAGCACCTGTACCACAGGCCAGTGTTTCTCCAGAGCCACGTTCAAAAACACGTAAGCGCACCTGTTTTTCATTCAGGATCTGCATGAAGCCGACATTCACACGTTCAGGGAAGCGTACATGTGATTCTACTTGTGGACCAATAGCTGCGACCTCAGCAGTCAGTACATCTGGCACAATAGTTACTGCATGGGGATTCCCCATATTCACCACATCAATTTTAAGCAGTTGGTTGTTGTTCAGCTCTAGTGCATATAAAGGATCAGTTTCTTCTGTTACAAACGGAATGAGCTCTGGAGCAAATTTCGGATAGCCCATATTAACCCGAACCCAGCCGTTTGGCCCCAGTTCCGGCTCGACAATACCGGATTTGGTCTGTACTTTAATTTTGGTTTTCGTGGTTAACTGGCGCTCATGCACAAAACGTGCAAAGCAGCGCACTCCATTACCACACTGCTCTACTTCTGACCCATCTGCATTAAAAATACGGTATTTAAAATCAGCAGTAGGTATGTCTGGTGGCTCAACAATCAGGAGCTGGTCAAAACCGATACCAAAGTGACGATCTGCCAGGCGCTGAATAGTAAGCGTATCGAAATAGGCACGCTGGGTAATCAGGTCCACGACCATAAAATCATTACCCAGCCCATGCATTTTAGTAAATTCCAGCATGTTTTTTACTCACACTTCTGGTAACAGATGTTCACGTTCCCACAGCGACTCAATAGTCTCACGTTCACGCACCAGATATGCCTGATGATTATTTACCATAACTTCTGCTGCCCGTGCTCGTGTATTGTAATTAGAACTCATCACAAAGCCGTAAGCGCCAGCACCCAGAACGGCCAGAAGGTCATTCTCTGCCAGCGCCAGTTTACGCTCTTTCCCTAGAAAATCGCCTGTTTCACAAATAGCACCCACGATATCCCATTCTTTTTCCTGAATATCCTGATGTGGTTCTACTGGTTGTATATCCATCCATGCTTCATAGAGTGCAGGTCGAATCAAATCATTCATTGCAGCATCAATGATAGCAAAATTACGGTAATTGGTTGGCTTGAGTAGATCTACTCTGGTAAGCAGTATACCTGCATTGGCTGAAATACTGCGGCCCGGCTCCATATAAACTTTCAGCCCTAGCTTTTGCAAAGCCGGTTTCAGGGCATTTGCATATTCCTGTACAGTCGGTGGCACTTCATCTTTATAAGTTACGCCCAATCCACCTCCAATATCGATGTGCTTGAGCTGTATCCCCAACCCATTAAGCTGTTCAATCATCAACATGACGCGCTCCAAGGCGTCTACAAACGGTTTGGTTTCAGTCAGCTGTGAGCCAATATGACAGTCAATCCCCACGATATTCAAATTAGGCAGTGAAGCTGCATACTGATAGGTTTCAAATACGCTATCTGAAGGTATACCAAACTTATTTTCTTTTAAACCCGTTGAGATATAAGGATGAGTTTTTGCATCGACATCCGGATTTACCCGTAGGGAAACAGGCGCCTTCTGACCCAATTTTTCAGCAACTTTCTGAATACGGTCAAGCTCGGCATGAGACTCAACATTAAAACAGGCAATTCCAACATTTAAGGCTTTTTCAATATCTGCTTCAGTTTTTCCAAGGCCTGAAAATACTACTTTGGCCGGATCGCCGCCAGCAGCCAGAACACGAGACAGCTCACCACCAGTGACAATGTCAAAACCGGCACCCAGTTTGGCCAACACACCCAGAACCGCAAGATTGGAGTTAGATTTCACGGCAAAACAGATCTGATGATCAATGAAGTCAAATGCACGGTCCATATCTGTATAGTGTTTTTCAAAAGCCTGTTTTGAATAAACATACAAAGGTGTACCAAACTGCTGTGCAAGCTGCTTCAGTGAACATTGCTCTGCATGCAACACCCCATTGATGCGGGTAAAACTCATGAGTGTATCCTTATTTGTTCTGCTTATGGTGTAGGTTGAGTAGCTGGTTCAGCATCAGGTGCTGCAAAAGTCTCGCTTACTGGCTCGTCAGATTGCTGGGCTTGATGGGTATCGCTGGGCTTGCTTTGCTCGGACGCGGTATTTGGATAAAGCAGATATCTTGCACGTTTATCATAATTGGGATCATTGGGTAGCTGTAAAGCCCCTGACTGACCGCAACCGGCAAGTAGAGTCGCCGTAACCAATACACTGATGTAGCAAACGACAAGACGCATCTGGCCACCTATTCGATAATTTCCATAAAGTATACTGTGATCAATATTTTGACCACAGTGTTTCAGGCTATAGAGATTAAAGCGAGATGAAAAAAAACGCCAGTTCTAAACTGACGTTTTTTAACAGTTACTGCAAATTATGATTTCTTGCTTTTAGTAAAGAAGTAGCCAATGGCCAGAATAATCAGCCACAACGGGCTAACCTTGAGCGCCTGGAATGTATCTGCTTCCAAGGACAATACATAAACCATCCCAATAAAGAAAATAATGACCACCCAGCAGGTAAATACTCCACCTGGCAATTTGAAAATTGACTTGGCATGCAATTCCGGACGCTGTTTGCGGTAGTTAATATAACTCCACATAATGATGATCCAGACACAGATGAACAGAATAGTTGACAAGGTTGTTGCCAATGTAAATGCCTGAACTGCGTTTGGAACAAAATACTGTAGAGCAGCTCCCAACAACAGACAGACAGCTGAGAAATACAAGGCATTTGCCGGAATAGCGCGTGATGTCAGTTTACCAAACCAGCGTGGTGCCTGAGCTTCACGGGACAGGCCAAATAGCATCCGGCTGGTTGAAAACACACCACTATTCATTGATGACATGACCGAAGACAGCACTACGAGGTTCATAATAATTGCAGCTGCTGCTACGCCTGCTTGACTGAACAGGTTTACAAACGGGCTGATATTAGGATCAATCTTATTCCAAGGAGTAACTGACATGACAATCAATAGCGCCAGCACATAGAAAATAATAATCCGTATTGGAATTGAATTAACCGCTTTAGGTAAATTACGCTCCGGGTCTTTAGTTTCAGCAGCTGTTGTACCGACCAGCTCCACGCCAACAAAGGCAAAAATTGCAATCTGGAAGCCTGCCAGGAAACCGCTCATCCCTGTGGGGAATAGACCATCATGTGACCACAAGTTAGTAAAGGAAGCTACTTCACCTGCTGTTGAAGTAAAGCCAGTAAAGATCATCCACAGACCTACGGCAATCAGTACTACAATGGCAATAATCTTGATCAGGGCAAACCAGAATTCCATCTCGCCAAACAGTTTTACGGTAACCAGATTCAGCCCCATAATAAAGACAATTGACGCAATACTGATCAATACACCTTCTAATGGGGTAAAAGGTAGGCCATTATTAAAGAATTGCAGGTAGTAAATAATTGCGGATAAATCAGCAATCCCTATAGTGATCCAGCATAGCCAGTAAGTCCAGCCAACAAAATAACCTGCCCAAGGACCGATCAAATCAGCAGAAAAATCAATAAATGATTTATAGTGCAGATTAGAAAGTAGCAGTTCTCCTAATGCACGCATCACTAAAAAGACCATTACCCCGATGATCATATAAATGAATAAAATGGATGGTCCTGCCAAACTGATCGTTTTCCCTGATCCCATGAATAAACCGGTACCAATAGCACCGCCAATGGCGATCAGCTGCAGGTGACGGTTCGATAAACTCCGTTTTAGCTCTCCCTCCTCTTCTGGAATAGAGCTATGCATTTGGTTAGACATTTTTGATTTCTTCTTAAAACATTTTGCAACAAACTTAGCTCAAAACTCATCTAAAACAAAAATTATTTTTCACTCGGCAACATTCTTTTGAACATTAATTAACCAAAGAATTGATTTTATTTTTTCATATAGTTTAAATTTCATATAATATTTAATAGTCTTTTTTTAAATTTACTATATTAATTAAATAGTTATATATAAATTATCCTTGTATTTTCATTAAAAAATAACTTTAAATTACTTCGACTAATTATTGTGTTTTTCCTAACATAATGATGGGAAAAATTTACTGCTATTTCGTATATCAAACACTCCTATTGCCAGACATCCTATAAGACAACTTCTTTGTGCCCCACTTGGGTAGAATCCTTATAGTTCTGAAGAATATATAAATTGCTTTCTGACGACATGATCTAACGTTCTATATGTACGAAGCTTTCCGTTTCAGCAGCTTTATCTCTACAATAGAACCCTTTTCCAAAGGTTATATATTTCGATTATGGCTAAAGCAAAAACGGTTTATCGCTGCGAACAGTGTGGAGCAGACCATTCAAAATGGGCAGGTCAATGCTCAGAATGTGGCGAATGGAACAGCCTGACAGAAGTTGTGGTAGAACCTGCCGTGAGTCACCGTGCCAAACCGAATTTAGGAGGCGGCTATGCCGGACAAGCTGCCAATATCACGACTTTAAACAAGGTCTCGGTCTCTCATGAAACGCGCCTGCCGACTGGTATTGGTGAGTTCGACCGAGTCCTCGGTGGGGGTCTGGTTACAGGCTCTGTCGTCCTGATCGGTGGTGATCCGGGTATTGGAAAATCTACTATTTTGTTACAGACCGCGACGCACATGGCAAGTGCGAACAGCGCTGCGCTCTACGTTACAGGTGAAGAATCACTTTCGCAGGTTGCGTTACGCGCTCAGCGTCTAGACCTGCCGACTGACCGGCTAAAGGTTATGGCTGAAACATGTGTTGAAAGAATTTGTGAAGTTCTTGCCCATGAGCGCCCGGCGGTTGCCATTCTTGATTCTATCCAAACTTTATACACTGAGACCTTGCAGTCTGCCCCAGGCGGTGTCTCGCAAATCCGTGAATCAGCTGCCTTATTGACCCGTTTTGCTAAAAATAGTGGAACAGCATTATTTTTGGTTGGTCATGTGACTAAAGAAGGCGCATTGGCCGGGCCTCGTGTACTTGAACATATGGTCGACTGCGTCCTGTATTTTGAAGGTCAGTCAGATTCACGTTACCGCATGATTCGTGCAGTCAAAAACCGTTTCGGTGCTGTCAATGAGCTGGGCGTATTCGGGATGACAGATAAAGGTCTGCGGGAAGTAGCCAACCCCTCTGCAATTTTCTTGAGCCGTTACGATGAAGCTATTCCTGGATCAATTGTTATGATTAGCCGTGAGGGCACCCGACCTTTATTGGTCGAGGTACAGGCTTTGGTCGATGACGCTCATGGGCAGCCACGGCGGGTTGCTCTAGGTCTCGAGCAGAACCGTTTAAATATGCTGCTGGCAGTAATGCACAGGCACGGCGGTGTACAAACTTCGGGACAGGATGTTTATGTGAATGTAGTGGGCGGTTTAAAAATTACTGAAACAGGTTCTGACCTGGCAGTACTTCTGGCATGTGCGTCGAGTTTACGTGGTAAAGCTCTCCCCCAACAACTGGCTGTATTTGGCGAAGTCGGCTTGTCTGGGGAAATCCGTCCAGTTCCCAATGGTCAGGAGCGTCTTAAAGAAGCAGCCAAACATGGGTTTAAGTACGTAATTTTACCTCGAGCCAATGCACCACAGAAACCGGTACCTGGTGTTCAGGTGATTGCGGTGGCCCGGTTACATGAGGCTTTAAGCGAAGCGCTACAGCTGAGTGATGAACTGTCTTAATATATGGTAATCATTTAATTTGAAAAAATACCGATCTAGCATTGAATTTCTATATAAAAGCCGGCATAAATAACATATCGAAATCGTTTAGATATAGGAAATTTTGATGGAAGTACACCAGCGTGGCTTGATGGCCGGTATTTTAATGGCGGCCTTGGTTATGTCACCTTTGGCTGAAGCAAAACGTGCCGGCGGTGGTAAGAGTATGGGTATGTCACGTTCTGCGGCACCTACCCAGTCTTATCAACAGCCTCGTCAGGCAGCTCCGGTTCAACAACCTGCAACTGCGCCCCAGCGTTCTGGTCCGGGTGTAGGTTCAATGGTTGCTGCAGGTGTAGCAGGTGCTGCAGTAGGTGCAGTAGCAGCGAATGCTTTAGCAGATGACAACAATACCAACCCAAATGCACAGACAGCGGCAAATGATCAGGAACTGGCTGCACAGCAACAGGCTGAACAAGAGAAAGGCGGTATTCCTGGCTGGCTCTGGGTTTTGCTTGCAGCCGCAGTTGCATTTTTTGTATTCCGTAAATTCGGAGCAAAAAAAAAACTAGCTACTAACAATCCGTATGCACCAAACTCAGCTGGACCAAATCCATCACCATTTGGCCAGCATAATGCAGCACCGCGTACTCAAGACAATACCAATATTTTCGGTCAGTCAGTTGGCGGCAGTTCAACTGCAGCGAACACGGCAAATAATGCGCCATTTGGTACGGCCTACACGAATAGCGGTCAACAGTTACCAGATGGCACTGAACCGGCAGCATTCTTGCGTATTGCGCGTCAACGTTTCAACCATATTCAGTCAATGAATACGGCGAGTAATATTGAAGAGATCCGTCGTTATTTAACTCCGGAACTTTATAATGCAATGCGTAGTGACATTATGGCCAATCAGGACCAAGATGTTGCCGAATTCAGTAACCTAAATGCTATGGTAGTCGACAGTGCAACTGAGAATGGCCAGTATGTGGTCAGTGTACGGTTTACAGGTACAGTGAGTGAAGACTTAAACAGTCTGCCACAACCTTTCTCTGAAACCTGGCATTTTGTTAAACCTGCCGGTTCTCAGCAAGACTGGGTAGTTGCAGGCATTCAGCAAGACTAATTGACTTTGCTCATAAAAAAACCGCTCTTTCGAGCGGTTTTTTTATTTTAAACTCAAGCAATCTGTGCAGGAAATGTAACGACATTTTCCAGCCGCATCTGTCGGGTTGCTATCATTAATAAACGATCAATTCCCAAGGCAATTCCTGAACATTCCGGCATATACTGTAGAGCGGACAATAAATTTTCATCTATTGGCATGATAGGTAGGCCAAGTGTACCTCGTTCTGTATTGTCAGCTTCAAAGCGTTCCCGCAACACTTTGCTATCAATTAGCTCATCATAGGCATTAGCCAATTCCAGTCCTTCAATATAAAGCTCAAAACGGGCCGCTACCTGTTCCCCATCCTCATCAGTTTTCACTTTGGCCAGAGAAGCTAGCTCTGGTGGAAAATCGGTAAGAAATACGGGTGCATCAAAGCCTAAACTTGGCTCGACGAAATGTGAGAATAGCAGATCAATATAGGCAAGCCGGTCATCACCCAGATCCAGGTTTATGCCTAAACGGTTGGCAGTATCTTTCAGGAGTTTTACAGAAGCTTGTAATGGATTAATATCCAGACGATCTTGAAATGCATGTTTATAACTTATTACCACCGGGCGCATTTCACCAAAACGTTGCGCCAGACATATATTTAAAAGCGCTGTGGTTTCATGCATCAAATCAAGAAGACTAAAACCTGGCCGGTACCATTCCAGCATGGTAAATTCACTATTGTGTTTGCGGCCATGCTCATCATCACGAAACACCTTGCAGATCTGGTAAATCGGCCCGCTTCCACTCGCCAACAGCCGCTTCATGGCAAACTCGGGCGATGTCTGCAAATAATGTATCTGCAACTTCCCTTCTACATGGCGCTGCGCTGATACAGACGCAAGATGTACATCAGTGACTCCAGCCTGTGAAAGTACAGGTGTTTCAACTTCCAGTACATTCCGTTCAGCGAAGAACTGACGAATCTGGGTGTACATGGTAGCACGTGCCCGCATTACTTCTAATGTACAGGTGGGCTGATAACTATGTTTCATGCCTGAGGCCCCCCATGCGCAGACCATTCACGGCGCAGTGGGTAAGTCTTACGCAAGTGGTCAAAAGCTTGCTGATCAATCCTGCCGTCCTTTAGACAGGCACGTAAATTCTGGTCATCTCGGGCTATATCATAAATTTTGCCGAGACAAGTTTTGAGAACAGTTTTAATATCTGTCTGTTCAGTAAAATATTGTTCGCATATGGGTAACTGGCTTATAAAAGTCTTGCTGGCCATAAAACCAAATTTTTCACAGAAAGCTTCATAAATCATTTGTGTCCCTCTGGCCTTTCCTTCCAGACTATAACCAGCAATATGCGGTGTAACCAGTCTTACCCATTTTAGGAGCTCTTCAGAGATCACGGGTTCATGTTCAAATACATCCAGTACCACCAGACGATGTGTGGTTTGTATATCATGGATTAAAGACTGCTCTTCAATAACTGGTCCTCTTGCCGAGTTCACCAGAATTGCCTGAGTTTTCATAAGAGCCAAAGTTTCGGCATTAATTAAATGATGAGTAGGATAATGCCCTGTTTTAGTCAATGGTACATGGAGAGAAATTGCGTCCGCTGAAGCCAGCAACTCCTGCAATGGAACCTGTGTAACCGCCAAGTGATTAACCAGAGGATCATAACCGATTACTTGCCAGTCTAGCAGTTCTGCCATATAAGCCAGCCGTGAACCGACATTGCCCAGACCAATAATCCCCAAGGTAAACTGTTTTCCAGCATCCAGTAACTCTGGTTTTAAATACAGTAATGCCGTAATTACATATTCAGCAACGGCCTGTGCATTACAACCCGCTGCATTTGACCAGCTAATCTGCTGCTTTTCTAAAGCAGGAATATCCAGATGATCTGTTCCGATCGTAGCACTACCAACAAATTTTAACTTTGTATTTTCAATGAACTGCTGATTGACACGTGTTACAGAACGTACCAGTAAAGCATCTGCATCCTTCACATCCTCATGCATGAGGGTACGGCCAGCACGATGGTCAATTTCAGCAAAATCTGAAAAAAAGTAGTCTGTAAAAGCAAGATTCTCATCTGCTACGATCTTCATCTTCAGTCATCCGGGCATTAAAATATTATTATCAACCGAGATGAGCTGGATCACAATCTATCCTGTTTTTTTATTAAGCAGTAGTGGGGATAGAACTTTTAGCTATCCCAATAGCGATTTTTCAGATCTTAAGTGTATTTTAAGGTAATTATTTTTATATTTGATTTAATTAAAATATACACTGTTTTATAGTAAAAATAATATCTACGCTTTAATTCCTTATATAAATAAATTATTTAATTACATCAATAGAATTATATAAAAAAAATGAATTTATTATTTTTAAACGCTTACAATCTAAAAAATTACGAACTCTTTACGTAATAATTTTTTGTACTCATCTACTATTTTCTTATCCTTATAAAAAAGGTTTTAAGCATGAGTAGTATTAGCGTTCCAACCCAAGAAAAAGATCTAAATCCTTTTATTAAAATTAAAGAGAGTTTACTCAACAAGAGACCAGAATATTTAAATATTGATCACCCAGAAGATTTATTTTCCAGCGAAGTCAATGAATATTTAAGCCAATACCCCCTTACCCGACATATTGATATCTGCCTGCATGATCTGAACGGACATGTCCGCGGCAAACAGATTGATGTTCAAAGTTTGAAGAAGATTTATAAAGGCTGCTATTTTCCCTTGTCTGTCTATGCCATGGATCTAGATGGCAAAGTGGTTGAGGAAACAGGTCTCGGAAAGTCAATCGGTGAGCCTGATATGCTCTGCATACCGATTTCCGGCACATTACAACCTTGCGCCATTCAGCCTGAGACGCATGCACAGCTTTATCTGACCATGCAAGATGAAAATGGTGAGGGCTGTAAATATGAACCCCGCAATCTTTTAAGCCATATTATCGCTCAGCTTCATCACCAGGACTATTATCCGGTGATGTCGGCTGAGCTCGAGTTCTATCTCTACAAGCAAAATGCAGATGGGGAAGATGAGGTTTTATCAAGTCAGTGCTTTGACCTGAATACGCCTGATGACTATCAGTATGTACTTGAAGAAGTAGAGCAGATTGCACGTTTACAATCTATCGAAATGATCGGTATTGTTGCAGAAGCCGCCTCTGGTCAGTATGAAATCAATATTCAGCATACTTCGAATATTTTACGGTTATGCGATCAGATCATGGCGCTAAAACGTATTATCAAGCAGGTGGCCAGAAAACATCAGCTGCATGCCAGCTTTCTTGCCAAGCCCACCCTGCTAAAAGCGGGTAGCGGCATGCACTTTCATATGAGCTTGTGTAATGCTTCCATGCAAAATCTATTTAGCTCAAATGATCTGTCTACACCATCAAAAATGTTGTTAAAAACGATTAGTGGCATGATTCAGCTAATGCCTGCATCAATGGCTATATTAGCCCCCAACATTAATTCCTACCGCAGATTTACACTTGGTCATCATGTTTCACTGGAAGCAAACTGGGGAATTAATAACCGCAATGTTGCCATCCGTATACCTTGCTCCGATCAGGAAAATCAGCGTCTAGAATACCGTATAGCTGGCGCAGACTGTAATCCTTATCTGGCCATTGCTGTCATATTGATTGCTACCTTACATGGTTTAGAACACCAGTTAGATACTCCGCAGCCAGTCCATCTTGCGAAATCAAAACATGAGCATATTAATTTACCCAAGCATCAGCTCGAAGCATTAAATCTTCTTAAGAACAATCCGGTATTAAAAAAATATTTAGGTAAAGAATTTATAGAGGTATGGTGTACAGTAAAATCTGCTGAATATTATAATGTTTATAACCAGATTACTGAAACCGAACAAAACTGGGATATTTAATTTTAATCAAGTTAATACTCCAAATATCAAGTTTAAAAAGCTAATATACCTATTAGCTTTTTATTTATATAAATAAAATTCAGCTAATTAAAAAATAAGTGCTGAGAAATTTTATTTGCCCAGAAAGCGCAGCCCAACTCCAGGTTCAGTGATAATATATTGAGGATGAATTGCATCTTCGCCCAGTTTATTTCTAAGCTTAGCCACCAGTATTCTAAGATAATGTGTATCTTCCTGATGGGTAGGTCCCCATAGCTCCTTTAAAATTTGTGGTTGAGTCAGTAACTGCCCCCGATTTCTGGCCAGCAATGAGAGCAGATGAAATTCTTTTCGGGTAAGAGCAACCGCCTGGCTGTTGATATAGGTCTGTCTCTGTACAAAATTGATCTTTAGATAACCATCGTCATAGTCATGGGTTTCAGTCTGGTTTAGCCTGCTCCTCAAGACCACACGAATCCTGGCCATGAGCTCTTGAACGCTAAACGGTTTGGTTACATAGTCATTGGCTCCGGCATCCAGCAAGGTCACCTTTTCTTGTTCATCTGAGCGTACCGACAACACAATAACTGGAATTTCACTCCAGGACCTGAGTTCTTTCAATACGTCCTGACCATCCAGATCAGGCAGGCCCAAATCCAGAATAACCAGTTGCGCACTTTGGGAAGAGAGATATTCCAGTCCCTGCATAGCCGTGCCAAATAGCTGAGTCTGGTAGCCCTCGGACCTTAATGCGATTCCTAAAAATTTCCGGATTTGCGGTTCATCATCAATCACTACGATTCTGGTTTCTGCTGGGTGTATATTCACAGTTATTGCCTTTTAATCTTGTGAAATATGGACAGGTAAAACAATCTGAATATTGGTCCCTTTATTTTTGAGACCAATCTGCGCCTTAATACTTCCTATATGTGCGGAGATAATGGCTTTAACAATCGCCAGTCCCAAGCCTGTCCCAGTAGGATTACGGTCGCCATGCATGGTATAGAACATATCAAAAATTTTTTCTCGGTCAGCAATATCGATACCTTTACCCTGGTCACTAATATCAAACTGGATATGTGCAGTATCAGGTTGTGAAAGAATAATATCAATTGGCTGATCTTCAGGATTAAATTTGGCAGCATTTTCCAGCACATTAAATAATGCCTGTTCAATCAGCGCAGGATGTACGTAAATTTTCAGCTCTTGCGGCAGGCGTTGAATATTAAACTCAACTACAGGTTTATAACGTTTTAAGCGTCTGGTTGCTGTATACACCAGTTCATGGACCTCAATCCAGTCACGCGTCAGTTTCAACCCCTGATAGCCCAGTCGAGTCATGTCCAGCAAATTCTGTATATAACGGTCTAGACGTTCTCCTTCCAGCCCTATGGTCTCGAGTAAAGTAAGCTGGTCTTCTTCGGTCATAGTAGACTTGTAAGTAGCAATAGTATCTGCTGCTCCTATCATGGCAGCCAAAGGTGAGCGCAGGTCGTGAGACACCGAAGAAAGTAAAGCTGAACGAAGTTTTTCAGTTTCAGAGCTGATATTGGCATATTCCAGTTCCTTGCTGAGCTGCGTCCTGGTAATAGCTTGGGTAATATATTCCACCATAGCTTCAGCCAGACGTCTTTGTTCAATATTCATTTCCCTCTGATTTTCTGAAATATTGAGCCCGATAACACCTATACATTCTTTCGAAGCCAATAAAGGCAGAAACCACCAAGCACTTTCACTCAAAGTCTGGGTAAAACGCCCGGAAGGCTGGTGATTCTTCAATGTCCAGTTTGCCGAAATTTTTTCTTTTTCAGTCAGCAGATTTTCATCTGAGCTTAGTGCTGTTTCATCACTCAGCTTAAACCAGACCTGAGCATTTAAACTTTTTTCCAGACTGTTCTGTCCGATTTCAATGACCTGCTGCAGGTCAACCGCAACAGAGAGTTTCTGCCCCAAATCCTGCATAATACTGTTATAGCTGTTTGCCGATCTTAGGGCGACCACCTGTTCACGCAAGCGTGATGCCAAACGGCCCGCAATAAGTGCTGCTGCCAGAAACGCCACTACAGTGATCACACTTTTATGAGCCGAAATCTGGAAAGTTAATGTCGGTGGAATAAAGAAAAAGTTATAGGCAAAGAAAAAAAGAATAGCTGCAAGCATGGCAGCAATCATTCGGGTATTGGCTGCAACAAAAATAACCGCAGTAATAAAAATCAGTGATAGCTCTTCAACTTTTAAGTATTGCACACTTAGTTTTGCAATCAGAATACTAGTTACCGTTGTGATCAGTACAAAAATCAGTTCTTTTAAATTTAAGACATAATTTTGCCTGTTAAAACGGTAGGCTTGCGGCTTACCTTGCTGAACCGGAACAATACTCAGTTCAAATGCGGGTTGATATTTTAACAGCTGATGGGCTAAGGGCGGCCTTAACCAGCTGTAAAATAGCGGCCGACGTTCCTGTTCTAGTACCAGTGTTGAAATTCTCCGTTCACAGGCAAAATTGTACAGTGACCCTGCGTAATTTTTTCCATATAGAATATCAGTCATTCCCCCTAGCTGCCGTGCCAGATGAAGCGCCCGCTCAATTTCCCTGCCTGTACTTTGAGTTTCAAATGAGATCGGATTATAACCGGATGCTGTAGTTAAAAATGCGACTACAGTCCATTTTGCATTACGACGTTCGGCAATACGGCTTCCTATCCGTACTAATGCTTCAGAGTTCTGGTTACCCTGAATCATGATTAGCACATGATTATTTAAGGGCGTTAGCGAAAGACCCTTTACATCAAACTGCTCCCGTGCATCTATATCAATATGATGGGCCACCGTCTGTATGGCCAGTTCACGTAATGCTGTCAAGTTGGCAATATTAAAAAAGCTTTTCAAGGCATGCGCCGCCTGATCAGGTACATAAACTTTACCCTGATTTAAACGCTCCAGCAGCTCATTTACCGGCAAGTCGATGAGGCGTATATCACGGATACGCTCAAAAATCTGATCTGGTACGGTTTCTTTTACCCGTATTCCCGTAATCTGGAATATGACATCGTTCAAGCTTTCCAGATGCTGAATATTCATGGTGGTAAAAACATCGATACCGGCATCAAGAAGCTCATTAATATCCTGCCAGCGTTTTTTATGGCGGCTCCCGGGTATATTCTGGTGCGCCAATTCATCTACCAGTACAATGTCTGGATGGATCTGTAAAATACTGTCCAGATCCATCTCTTCAAGATTATGGTTTTTGTATTCAACTATCTTTCTTGGAATCGCAGGCAGGCCGGCAACCAGCTCCTCAGTTTCCGGACGCCCATGAGTTTCAATATAACCAATTGCTACATTCTGGCCCTGTCCATATAGCTCATGCGCACGTGACAGCATGGCAAAAGTTTTTCCCACTCCTGGTGCTGCGCCCAGAAAAATTGTCATGTGCCCCGTCTGATGACGCTTGACCTGCTGTAACAGTATATCGGCCTTATTTGTTTGTATATTTGTCATTTTTCATTCTTAAAACAGAGGATCATCAATCTCTTGAGCAAGGTATTGATGATCCTGAACGTGCATATTTCAGTATAAATGAAATCTTGAAAACTTATTTTCGTTTTAGCTGATCAAGTGCAAGATTCAACTCCAGTACATTTACCCGGTTTGAACCTAATACTCCAAATGTTGGCTGCTGGGCGTATTTAAGGACAAGTTCCCTTACCTGCTGTTCAGGCATACTACGCTGTTCAGCAATACGCTTTACCTGTATGAGAGCTGCCCGTACGCTAATTTCAGGGTCAATCCCGCTTCCTGAGGCAGTGACCAGATCTTTAGGGATCTGATCTGGCTGAATTGCTTCAAGGCTGGCAACCTGAACAATACGTTCAGCGATCACTTTCTGAAGTTCAGGATTGGTTCTGGCCAGATTACTTCCCGCCAGCGCCATGGGGTCATAATTGGCCACTGATGGCCGTGAATGGAAATAAGAAGGAGCAGTAAAAGGCTGCGCCACCAGTTTAGAACCAACAACCTTGCCTTCATATTTAATCAGGCTGCCATGAGCCTGCTCTGGAAAAATTGCTTGTCCGATCTTTGTTGCAATCGCACTATAACCAAATCCACATACTATTAAGGCGATCAGGCTTAAACCGATTGCGGGCCTGATTAAAGCACTTATGGCTGGCTGTGTAACAGGCTGAGTTAATATTTGCATATGATTCTCCTTAAACACCCATAATCAGGCTGACAATCAGGTCAATGGCCTTAATAGCAACAAAAGGCAATACGACTCCCCCCACACCATAAATCAGCATATTTCGGCGTAATAGCTGAGTTGAAGTGGAAGGCGTAAATTTGACACCGCGCAATGCTAGTGGAATCAGTAATGGAATAATAATGGCATTAAAGATCAGTGCAGAAAGAATGGCACTTTCCGGACTGGCGAGTTGCATGACATTGAGTACCTGCATTTGTGGAATAGCCAATACAAATAAAGCCGGTAATATTGCAAAGTATTTAGAGATGTCATTTGCCAGCGAGAAAGTTGTCAATGCACCGCGGGTAATTAGCTGCTGTTTCCCAATCTCAACCACTGCCAGCAGTTTGGTCGGATCTGAGTCCAGATCTACCATATTACCGGCCTCTTTAGCAGCCTGAGTTCCAGAATTCATAGCCAGACCAATGTCGGCTTGTGCCAATGCCGGTGCATCATTAGTACCATCCCCTACCATTGCCACAAGATGACCATTTTGCTGCTCGCGGCGAATACAGGCCAGTTTGTCTTCTGGTTTAGCCTCGGCGATATAGTCATCTACGCCAGCTTCAGCTGCAATTGCAGCCGCAGTCAGAGGATTATCACCGGTAATCATAACGGTCCTGATTCCCATCTCTCTCAGGCGTGCAAATTTTTCTTTAATGCTGGGTTTGACCACATCAGATAGTTCAATCACTCCAAGAATATTCTGGTTTAAACTGACTACCAGTGGCGTTGCACCTTTGGAGGCTACCTGCTCTACCCGTGTTTTCAGTTCAGGATTATTTTCAAGAGACTGAGAGGTAAATTTCAAGATTGCATCTATGGCTCCTTTGCGGATTTGCTGGCCAGTTTCCAGATTAATTCCAGAAATACGGCTGGCGGCATTGAAAGCAATAAATTCGGCCTGTTCTGGCTGGTGCACATGCTCGCCTAGTTCTTTTGCCAGAGACACTACAGATTTACCTTCTGGTGTAGGGTCAGCAAATGATGTTAATACTGCTGCCTGACGTAGCTCAGATGGTGTTACGCCCGTTAGTGGATAAAATGCAGTTGCCTGACGGTCTCCATAAGTAATAGTTCCGGTTTTATCCAGTAATAGCACATCGACATCTCCCGCTACTTCAACCGCCTTGCCAGATTTGGCAATCAGGTTGGCTTTTAATGCGCGGTTCATGCCAGCAATACCAATGGCAGGCAATAAACCGCCAATCGTTGTCGGAATCAGGCAGACCAGTAAGGCCACCAGTACAATCGGATCAAGAATAATACCCAGAGATCTAGCTATGACCGGCAGGGTTGCTACCACCAACACAAAGGTTAGGGTCATAACCGTCAATAAAATCCCCAGAGCAATCTCATTGGGAGTTTTCTGGCGGTTTGAGCCCTCAACCAGTGCAATCATCCGGTCCAGGAAACTATGTCCAGTTTCAGCAGTGACCTGTACAATAATGCGGTCAGTCAGAACTTTGGTTCCTCCGATCACACCAGAACGGTCCGTACCTGCTTCACGCAGTACGGGTGCAGATTCGCCAGTAACCGCAGCTTCATTAATCGTGGCAAAACCATGCACAATTTCACCGTCTGCAGGAATCAGCTCCCCTGCCCGGATTTCTATTAAATCATTTAGAGCCAGTACTGTAGCAGCGACCTGTTCGCCCTCCTTATCCTGCAAGGTTTTTAAACGTCGGGCCGTGAGGTTCTGACGAGCCTGCCGCAGGGAAGCTGCCTGCCCGCGTCCTTTGGCCTCTGCTACAGCTTCTGCATAATTAGCAAATAAGACTGTAATAAAAAGAATAAAAGTAACAGCCATCCCAAAAAACAGCTGGGTCTGTCCGAACACTGTACTGAACAATGTAATCAAGGTTCCCAGCCATACCACTGCCATTACCGGATTTTTAATCATGTGCTGTGGGAGCAGTTTAATAAAGGCATTTTTCCAGGCAGCGCTCTGGTATAGAGCAGGAACTTTTTGTGTTTGATTCACAGATTTCATTATTTTCCCCTTAGCCCTGAACCAGTAGTAAATGATCAGCAATGGGTCCCAAGACCAAGACAGGCATGAATTGTAAAAGAGTTAGCATGACCACAATGGCAATCAGTGTTAAGGCAAACGTTGGCGTTTCTACTTTCAGACTGCCTGCACTTTCAGGTGCCTGCCGTTTAACTGCCAGACGCGCAGCAATCAGTAAAGGAATAATCAGTGCCGGAAAGCGGCCTGCCAGCAGCGCAATACTACAGCTGATATTCCACCAGACAGTATTGTCAGCCAGTCCTTCAAACCCAGAACCATTATTGGCAAAGGCCGAAACATATTCATAAAATACCTGGCTGATTGCATGGCTCCCAGGATTACTGTTACCAGTAAGTTCAGGAAAAAACAGGCTTATTGCAGTGAACAGTAAAATAATTGCTGGCTGAATAAGAATAACCACAGCCAGTAATCTGATTTCAGGCGCTTCAATTTTTCGGCCGAATAGCTCTGGTGTACGACCTGTCATCAGCCCGGCAATAAATACCGCCAAGAACAGATAGACCAGAAACTGCTGCAAGCCACAGCCAATTCCACCCCAGATGGCATTGATCAACATGTTTGACAATGCAACCAGTCCGGTCAATGGTGCGGATGAATCATGCATCATATTGACAGAACCATTATTTACCTGCGTTGTCACAGCAGCCCAGAGTGCCGAAGGACTCTCAGCAAAGCGCACTTCTTTACCTTCCATTGATGAGATATTTGTGGCTGTATCAGATAAGCTTTCTGACCAGATTGCGCCAGTCGCCGAGATGACTGACATCAGCAGCATTGAACCAAATACAAAACCTGCAAATTTTGGACGTCTGGTCAAGAAACCCAGCATGACAATAATAGAAACTGGAATAAGCAGGATTGCCAGCATTTCCAGAAAATTAGAAAGTGGTGTCGGATTTTCTAAGGGCACACTACTGTTTGGTCCATACCAGCCGCCGCCATTACTACCAAGCTGTTTAATTGCCACCATCGGTGCCACAGGCCCTAATGGAATTTTCTGAGTGGAAAGTTCAGCATTAGGTTGAACTACCTGAACCTCTGGCCCGCCCTCAAAAGTCGAAGGTACACCCTGACTGTTCAGTAGCAGCGACCAGAGTAGACAGAGTGGAATTAAAAAACGGAATGTTGGCCGAATTACATCTGCCCAGTAATTTCCTACATTTAGTCTGGTCTGCGCTGAACTGTTATCACATTCGATAGGTCCTGGCTGTTTCAGATTAAACAACGCACGCAAGGTAGCAACTACCATAGCCAGCCCCATCATAGGCGTAATTATCTGCAAGCCCACAATACCGACCATTTGTGACAAATAAGATAGCTGTGCCTGACCAGAATAATGCTGCTGGTTAGTATTAGTCAGGAAAGAAATCATGGTGTGTAAAGCCAGGTCCCATGACATATTAGGTGCATGGTTTGGATTAAGTGGTAGCCATGCCTGTACCATAAAGAGTATCCAGACCAGCATGCCTACTACAAAACAACTTAAGA
The DNA here is from genome assembly GCF_040744925.1 of Acinetobacter sp. FL. Classification (NCBI taxonomy): domain Bacteria; kingdom Pseudomonadati; phylum Pseudomonadota; class Gammaproteobacteria; order Moraxellales; family Moraxellaceae; genus Acinetobacter; species Acinetobacter sp. FL. The sequence continues at coordinate 2,160,387 of NZ_CP160437.1, forward strand.
CAAAGCTCAATATATAGGTTCTGGCACTCATTTCCTGTTGAGGCTGAGTGCCCAGTACGGCGTAAACAGGTTTTTCTATCCAGCTAAACAGGATGTCACTTCTCATTTTGTGATATTGCATCACGTCTGATAGATATTTCCCCAAAGGAAAAGCAAGAATTACTACCAGCGCGATCAATAAAAAGAATTCCAACATGCCTCTTCCCCTATTTCGATAAATTAGAAGACAAAAAGAGCATCTGGTATTTTTTCTTATTTAATAACGCGTCCCCATGATGACTTATTCTCATGTACGCATCATCTGCAAATTGGGTAAACATTTTTCGAACCTTGATCATTGGAAAATTCCACTATCAAGTATGAAAAAGGGCACCGTAAATTTTCTATTGATAAAGCACTAAAGGGCGTAAATTTTGCGTAAATTCTAATTTCTATATAAACTTTTTAAAAAAATAAAAACAATGACATAAAACTATTTCATATTTATCAAAGTGAATATCCTGGAGAATAATCTAACTGATATAAACTGTTTTTATTAATATATTTATAGCCAGATTACTAAAAATAAAGCTCAAAAGTACGCAGTCATACTTTTGAGCTTATCGCATCTTAAAAAGCTTTGGTAAGGGTAAATACTGCGCCAGTATCTACACCGCGCTTGCCAGCATGATCTAACGCATCTTTATCCAGATTAGTACCCACTACAGCAAGTTCTGCGCTTGCATCAGGGAAAGAAGCGAAATTATAAGTCAGACCAGCTTTATAGTCGAAATAACTATTTTCACCTTGCTGATTAAAATCATAGTCATCTACAGTAGTATAGCCAATACTGGCCACCGCACCGAAATTAGTCTGGGCAAGCGGTACAGCATACCCCAGCGTAGCATTCCAGCTATTCTTGTCTTGACCTGCATAGTCATTGGTATAGCTCAGACTTGTTAATAGACTGTCATCATTTATTAATATACGTTCAAGAATAAGTCTGGCATATAACTCTGCATAATCACCCTCATTACCACTAATATAATTATAGTAACTTGCACCTATATCTAAAGTTACAGGTACTGAACTTGATAATTTGAGAGGCGTGCTATAGCCAATTGATGGATCAAGTTCCATATGAGGGTCTGCAGTACCATAATCTACATTCGAGGCAAAAGCACTAAAATATAATCCACTTTTATGTGTCAGAGTTGCGGTTCCCTGAATAGCTGGATCAGTTTGGGTCTGGGTAATCCCGCGGAAACGGTAATCGCTGGTAAGAGTAATATTACCACTGAGTTCAAAGTCTTGGGTATTTTCAGCTGTTTCAGAAGCAGCAAAAATCTGATTTGAACATATACCAACAATTGAAAAAGCTATAACCTTTTTAAAGATTAAATTGGAGTTAAAAAGCATAATACATCACATAGATACTAAAATAAGTTATAAGATTAATTAGGCAGAGCGTAAAATTTATAGCATAAATTACTTGAAAAACATAAATTTTATATAAAAATTTTAGAAAATAATAATAGATTAAATAAAAATTAATTAATAAAGAGCAAAAAAAATAATACCTACAATTTAAATAAAAATTTAATAAAATACTATTTCTAATTAATATTCAATTAATTATATAATCATTAAAAATCAGATATAAAATAAGATGTTTTTATTTTTATAATTATTTAGATATGAGATTAAACCTACCTATTTAATATACTCTTCTTTACTTACCCAAATACTGTGTAGCAAGTAAAGAGAGCTTTTGTGTAGAGTAAAATATTACATTATTGTTATGAGCAGGGTCTATTTTTATAGAAAATGCTATAGCTCAAGTAACATGCAATCATAAATAGAATACAACAGATAAAACCAACTTGCATTGAAGGATCAGTGACCATACTGATACATGTAATGACACAGAAGAGTCCTCCTAAAATTGGTGTGAGTGGAAATAATGGTGCAGCGAATTTAAGCTCCTTCACCGTTTTACCTGATTTAATCCACTGTCTGCGAAAGTTGAATTGGCATACACATATTGAAATCCAGACTACTACCATGGTAAAGGCAGCAACACCGAGCAGATTCTTAAAAATCGTTTCAGGAGCAAACTGTTCAGATAATAAACCAGGTATTGCCCCGAACATAGTTACAATTATGGCAACAATGGGTGTGCCAGAGCGTGTCAATTTGGCAAAGATTTTAGGCAACTGGTTTTTGCTGGACAATGACCACATCATTCGAGAGGCAGCAAATAACCCTGAGTTTGCTGCAGATAATAATGCTGTAATGATGACAAAACGGATAATATCTTCTGCATAAGGTATTCCAATATAATTAAAGACCGTTACAAAGGGACTATTACTAACACTATTTGAATTGATACCCGCCATTTCAAATGGAAGTAATGCACAAATCACTACAATGGTGCCAACAAAGAAAATTAATAAACGCCAGATAGCTGCATTAATGGCTTTGGGAACATTCTTGGCTGGCTCTTCAGCTTCACCGGCGGCTACACCAATTAATTCTGTACCAGAAAAAGCAAAATTAACGATGAGCATGGTGGCAAAAATGGGATAAATCCCGGTTGGAAACCAGCCATGTTCTGTCAGCTTGCTAAATAACGGAGCAGATTCATGACCATGATAGGAAATCACACCAAAAATAGCGGCCAAACCTAATCCGATAAAACATAAAATAGTGAGTACCTTAACCAAGGATAACCAAAATTCAGATTCGGCAAATAAGCGTGTCGAGCTCACATTGAGTACAAAAACCAGAGCAGCAAACAGCAATGTCCATGTCCACATAGAAATGGAAGGAAACCATTCCTGCATAAGCAGTGCAGCCGCAGTAAATTCAGTGCCTAAAGTAGCCGTCCAAGTTAACCAGTATAGCCAGGTAATCATATAACCTGTACCCGGACCAATATACATTCTTGCATATTCACCAAATGAGCCCGATACAGGCATTTGTACAGCAAGCTCCCCAAGACAAAGCATCACCATATAGGCAATCGCTCCCCCAAGCAGATAAGATAAAATGGCGCCTATTGGGCCAGCTTGAGAAATGACATCACCTGAGCCTAAAAACAGTCCTGTTCCAATTGCGCCCCCCAGTGAAATCATGACTAAATGACGTTTGGTCATGGCACGCTTTAGGGGTTTATCTATCTCTGCTGCAGAAACTTCTGTCTTAGTACATGTGTCTTGCTGAACCACATATTGCTCACCCAGAACTTCTCCTGACGGAAATATTTTTTCATTGTTGTTACTCATACACGCTTGCTCCAACTGTCTTCTTATGACAACCTGTCCTTGCTGCTTAGTTCCATAAAAAATTAATATCAAAAAGATATTTTTTATCCCTGTTGTATTTTTACTGAGCTTCCATATTCAAACTCCATGTATATTCTTCTCTACCGACATCCCGTCTGTTTCTAATCGCTTTATCCTATTTAATTTCTTTCAAAATCAGGCCTGCCCTAAGCCCCGTTTTTACTTCTGGATTAGGAAATAAAATCCAGAGCGGCTGATCCTGTACCACATAGCTGCCCGCTTGCTGTGTAGCAATCACCTCACCTGGTTGAAAGGTAGAAAAATTAGGTGCATCTGCACTTAAGTTCAGTTTAAAGTCATCATTTATTTTTAGGATTGAATCTATTACCTTAAACTGACGAATATCCTGCTTCTGTCTGTTTGGTAAGGCCTGACCTGAAAGTGCAGCACGCAGCATCTGGTCCGTACTGAAAAACCCGGCCAAATCATTTTGTCCAAAGGGTTTGGCCTTACCTAATTCCAAAGTACTGCTGGCGGCCTGAAAACGTTCAGTGGTGAAATGCGTGAAAGTTTTTCCAGCTGCATTGTGGTATACCAAGGCATCCAGATCAGCAGCCTTTAAGCTTTGAATTAAAAAGTCATCATAAGGCTGCATCTGGTAAGGGAATAGGGCAAAAACTGGAAGTAAAGATTCACGAATCGCGGTATGTAAATCATAATGATAGCGTTGTGCATTTGACTGGCTTTGCTGAAAAAACTGTGTAGTAACCTGTTCCAATAACGCTGCACGTTGAGTTTCGCCATCTTGGGCCAATTGCTGGTAAGCACCGCAGAACATGCGATTCATATCATTTTCAAGATAACGAACCCCTTGTCGGATTGCAGCGGGATTGCCCAATACGAAAAGTACACGAACCGCTAAAGCCAGCTGACCGGAAAACAAATCCTGAATGATCTGTGCCAGCAATTCGATCGGTGCCGTTTCATTGCCATGAATACCAGCCGAAAGCACGATGGTTTTTCGATAAGCCGTTTTTGGCGTACATTGCAATAGCCCTTCACCCAGCCACTGCCATGTAAATCCAGCCGTTTCACCCTGTATCTGCTCAGGGGGCTGTTGCGCCAAAGTCAATGCGAGTAGATCAACCATGTACTTTCATCCTTAAAAGCGTTATTGAATATTTATCTCTGGAAGTGATAAACCGAACCTAAACCTAAAATCTTGGTGAGTTCATCCAGCGCGGTGCGACTCTCAATCAATAAATCCGGATCAGCCAAATCTTCTTGGGTTAACTCGTCACGATAATATTGATCTACCCACTGATTCAGGGTTTTGAACAATGCATCATTCATAAACAGGTTTGGATTGATCGCAGCAAGTTCCGCCTCATTCACCGCCACACGTAAGCGTAAACATGCAGGACCACCGCCATTTCGCATACTTTCACGCAGATCAAACACCTTGATGTCATCAATTGGCGTACCCATTTGAATCATGTCATTCAAATAGTCCCAAACTGCTTTGTTCTGGCGAGATTCCTCCGGTACCACAATACTCATGCCGCCATCCGCACGGGTCAGAATCTGGCTATTGAACAAATAGGTCGATACCGCATCAGCAACACTGACTCGAATTTCAGGTACTTCAATCGACACAAACTCTTGCCCAATCCCTGCCATTTTTTCACGGATTTCCTGCAATGCATCAGTTTGATTTAAGAATGCCTGCTGATGATGAAAGAGAACCTGCTGATTACTCACCGCAATCACATCGTTATGGAATACCCCCTGATCAATCACATCCGGGTTTTGCTGAATGAACACCGTGCGTTTCGCATCTAAATGATGTAAACGCGCAATTGCTTCACTCGCCTCACGGGTTTGACGTGCAGGGAATTTCTGCGGTGCAACGGTTCCACCGAGCTGTTGCTGACCATAAACAAACACCTGTACACCTGCCTGGTCATATGCACCACCTAAACGGTTATGATTGGCTGCACCTTCATCACCGAACAGTGCTGCTTCAGGCAATGCTTCATGGTGCGCGAAATATACCTCATTGTTGAACATTGCTTGCAAAATACGTGTGGTCGTATGATGCTCAATTGATCGATGGAACTTATTATTCAGATTTGCCGCAGTAAAATGCATGCGACCATCCGCGCTATCTGCCGATGGCGACACCGTACACGAGTTCGCAGTCCACATGGAGGAAGCCGAGCTCAATGATGATAACAATGCTGGAGCAGTGCGTATGGCTTGGGTAATCACGTCAATATCACTGCCGCTAAAACCCAAACGGCGCAGCGTTGGCACATGTGGGCGCTCTTGTGGGGCAAACACGCCTTGCTTGAGTCCCAAATCCGCCAGCGCTTTCATTTTCTTCAAGCCTTGTTTTGCGGCCAATTTCGGATTGGATGCATTATTACGGTTTTTAGTTGATGCGACATTGCCAAAAGATAGACCTGCATAATGATGTGTCGGCCCGACCAGACCATCAAAGTTGATTTCATAACCTGACATTTTTTTCTCCATGTGTCCTGATGTGGTCAGTCTTACAGCACAATGCCCGGTGACAATTTTGAGGGTAAGCTCACACTGTCACTTTCCAGGGAAGCCATCGGCCATGCACTATAATCTGCGGCATAGAACGCACTGGCACGGTGATTGCCCGATGCGCCCACCCCACCAAACGGTGCCGCACTTGATGCACCTGTTAATGGCTTATTCCAGTTCACAATGCCTGCCCGCGCTTCAATCAATACACGATCAAATAAATCACGGTCAGGTGACACCAGCCCTACGGCCAAACCAAAGCGGGTGTTATTGGCAATATTTAAGGCTTCATCGAAGCTGTTATAGCGATAGATCGTGGTGAGCGGGCCAAAGTATTCATCATCAGGAATATCGGTAACCTGGGTTACATCTAAAATGCCTGCGGTGAGCAATGAACTATCTGCTTGTGGACGCGTCATTTCCAACAATGCTTTTGCACCTAGAGCAATCAGTTTGCTTTGTGCTGCCAGCATCTGTTCCGCGGCATGTGCAGAAATCACCCCGCCCATAAAGGGTTGTGGTTCAGCATTCCAGACACCAACCACCAAGTTTTTAGCGACTTCAACAAAACGTTGAATGAAGGCATCCCCATTGGCACCCTGTTTAACGATAATACGGCGTGCACAGGTACAACGTTGTCCCGCAGAAACAAAAGCCGATTGAATGGCTAAATTCACCACCGCATCAATATCGGTTGCTTCATCAATAATCAGGGCATTATTACCGCCCATTTCCAAAGCAAGAATTTTTTCAGGTGCACCAGCCATTTGCTTATGCAATTGATAACCTGTGTTGGCGCTGCCTGTGAACAGTAAACCATCTATTTGTTCAGCTGCTGCAAGTGCTTCACCCGTGCTACGCCCACCTTGTACGATGTTCAGTACACCTTTGGGTAAACCGGCCTGTTGCCATAATTTTGCAGTTTCTTCCGCAGTCCAAGGGGTGAGTTCACTTGGTTTAAACACCACGGTATTGCCGGCAATCAGTGCAGGAACAATATGACCATTTGGTAAATGACCCGGGAAGTTATACGGGCCAAATACAGCCAGCACGCCATGAGGACGATGACGTAACGACGCCACCCCATCTGGCATTTCAGTTTCGCTAAAACCAGTCCGTTGATGATAAGCGCGGATTGAAATCGCCACTTTACCGATCATTGATTGTACTTCGGTTAAGGTTTCCCATAGCGGTTTACTGGTTTCCTGACTAATCACTTCAGCCAGTTGGGTTTTATGTTGTTCTAATAAGCCGGCAAAACGCTCAATAATGGCAATTCGTTCTTCTAAGGCTAAGCGTGCCCAAGCTGGAAATGCCTGCCGAGCAGCATGACAAGCTTGCTCAACATCGGCCTGGCTGGCTTCATGCCCTGCCCAAATTTGCTCATTGCTGACAGGATTTTTTTTACTGAACGCAGGCCCTTGTCCCTGAATCCAGGTATCATTAATGAATAATGCACCTTGTGACATTAGTTATTCTCCATTTTTTCTAATGCTAAAACTCGCACTTCATCCCGTTCCTGGACATTAAGTGCTTGAGCCTGCTGTGGCGTCACCAATAAGATATCGGTAGCTAATAGCTGGTTATTAATGAGTAATACGCGATAATCTGCATATTGATCATTTGCAACCAGATACTGTTTATTTGATATTTCGACCTGCTCAGTAATTTTTATCTTCAATACACGACTTTCTTTGACTGCGCGTAAGTCAGCAATATTGGCTTCCAAAGTAGGACCTGCATCAAAAATATCAACATAACCTTGATATTTAAGCCCTTCTGACATCAATACCTTTGCAGCCGGTAAAGTATGTGGATGGACCTCTGCAATAACTTTCCGAGCTTCTGCGCCAAGTAAATCGACATAGACCGGAAATCTAGGCATTAATTCAGCAATAAATACTTTTTGTCCGGTCCCACTTAAATAATCGGCAGCAGCGAAGTCCATATCAAAAAAGTGATGGCCTAATGCATCCCAAAATGGCGAGTAACCCTTTTCATCCGAAAAACCTCGCATCTCTGCAATCAGCCGCTCTTCAAAATGTGTTCTAAACGCCGCAATAAACAGAAAACGGACTTTAGATAAAAATTTTCCATTCTGGTTTTTACGGTATTCAGGATCAAGAAATAAGGTGCAAAGCTCACTACACCCTGTATGGTCATTACTTAAAAACAGGGTATCTAAAGTTTTATAAACATTTAATGCTTTAGATGCATGGACCTGCTTCGCCACATGAAAATTATAAAAAGGTTCCTTTAGCCCCACTGCCACTTCAATAGCACTTACACCTACAATTTTCTGCAGGCTGGTGTCTTCGAGTACAAACAGATAACTTGCCTCACACTTTTCGGTCAGACCCGCTAAAGTACGCGAGGTACGTGTAATACGTTCAGCTAGAATGTCTCGATTTTGTGGTAAGGAAGTCAGACCAATCCCTGTCTCACCAGCTCTTTGCGCCAAACGATAAATATCATCTAAATCCCGATGCGCTGCATGTCTAACAATCATCATGGTTAGATGCTCACAAAAGATTTAAAGACGTGCGAGTGCACAGGCGAAACGGTTCAGGCCTTCATCAATATCTTCTTGCGGAATAATTAAGGAAGGGGTAAAACGTACAACATCTGCTCCAGCAACTAGAGCCAGTAATCCTTCCTCACCGGCCAGTATCACAATATTTTTGGCTTTACCTGCGTGTTCATCTTTCAGCACGCAGCCAATTAATAAACCTTGACCACGGATTTCTTTGAACAGGCCATATTGCGCATTGATTTTATTTAAGGCATCAATGAAATATTGATGAAGGTGTTTTACGCCGTCTAACACTTCTGGTGTATTGATAAATTCAAATACCGCACCCGCCACTGCACAGGCCAATGGGTTGCCGCCATAGGTGGTACCGTGATCACCCACTGCATACATGTTGGCATAATGATCTGTGGTGATCATGGCACCAATCGGGAAACCACCGCCTAATGCTTTTGCTGTGGTGAGAATATCAGGCGTTACCCCTGTATTCATATAAGCATAAAGCGAACCGGTACGGCCAACGCCCGTTTGTACTTCATCAAAAATCAGTACAGCACCTTTTTCATCACATAGTGCACGTAAGCCTTTCAGGAATTCGATATCTGCTGGCAGAACACCGCCTTCGCCCTGAATCGGTTCTACAATAACAGCACAGGTATTTTCAGTAATTACCGCTTTAGCTGCTTCAAGATCGTTGAATACAGTGTGCTCAATCCCACCTGGTAATGGTGCAAAATCTTGAGAATATTTTGGCTGTCCACCTGCTGTCACTGTAAATAAAGTACGGCCATGAAAAGCATTTTTAAATGCTACAATATGATTTTTTTCAGAATTACCGCTTAGCAGGCCTACCTTACGTGCCAGTTTTAATGCAGCTTCATTCGCTTCTGCCCCCGAGTTGCAGAAGAACACCTTATCGGCAAAAGTACTTTCTACCAATTGCTTGGCAAGACGTAAAACAGGCTCGTTGGTATAACCATTGCCAATGTGCCAAAGTTTTTGTGCCTGCTCAGTCAGGGCATTTACTGCAACAGGATGTGCATGCCCCAAAGCATTCACTGCAATGCCACCGGCAAAATCAATATATTCTTTATCGTCTTGATCCCAAATACGAGAACCTTCCCCACGAACTAAAATAAAATTTGCTGGAGCAAAAACTGGAACCATCCAATCATTAAAGTTGCTACGTGTAATCGCTACGTCATTCATTTTATTTACCCACTTCCTGTTTTATATTTGGCTCTGACTTTATGAAACTGACTTATCCAGGGAAAATACCGCGTTCTTTACGTGCTTTTAAAATACGTTCACATGCGAGAATATAAGCTGCTGTACGCAAGCTACATGCTTTATTTTCTGCTGTATTCCAGACATCAGCGATGGCCTGAATCATTAATTTATCAAGACGCTCGTTAATCTCTTCCTCGCTCCAGAAGTAACTCGCCATATCCTGAACCCATTCGAAATAGCTTACCGTTACACCACCTGCATTACAGATGACATCTGGCACCACTACAATATTACGGCTCACGAAAACATCATCTGCTTCGGGATAGGTCGGGCCATTAGCGCCTTCCAGAACAATTTTAGCTTTAAGCCTTTGTGCCCGTTCAACTGTAATCTGACCTTCTAGTGCCGCAGGAATAAGAATATCCATATCGACATCCCAGAAATCTTCATCTGCAATCACCTGAGCTTCAGCAAAGCCCATTACGCCTCCATGCTCTGTGACATGTTTTTGTAATGCTTTAACACTTAAACCTTCGGGATTAAAAATTGTGCCTGTATGGTCTTGAACACAAACAATTTTGGCTTGAGCATGACTAAACAGATAAGCTGCTTCATTTCCTACATTACCAAAGCCTTGCACAGCGACTTTGCTACCTGCAACAGGCAGCTGAATTTTCTTGGCTACTTCCAGCCCCGTTACAAATACGCCCCGACCGGTAGCCCGTACACGTCCGAGAGAACCGCCTAAATGTACAGGTTTGCCTGTTACGACACCTGTTACAGTGTGCCCTTTAATGCTTGAGTAGGTGTCCATCATCCAGCCCATGATATTAGGATTCGTACCTACATCTGGAGCAGGAATATCAATTTGAGGACCAATAATTGAACTGATCTCACTGGTGAAGCGACGAGTTAAACGTTCCAGTTCACGTAGTGAAAGTTCTTTAGGATTGACTCGAATTCCCCCTTTAGCACCTCCAAATGGAAGATTCAATACCGCAGTTTTAATCGTCATCCAGGCAGATAAGGCCATAACTTCATTTAATTCAACATCCTGATGATAACGAATACCACCTTTACCTGGTCCACGTGACAGATTGTGCTGTACACGGTAACCTTCAAAATGACGAATTGTCCCATCATCCATAACAATTGGAACATCAACAATCAGAGTACGCTTTGGTCTTTTAAGAGTATTAATAAAATTACTTAAATCAGCATCTAAATAGGGCGCTACCCGGTCAATTTGAGTAAGGTAAGTTTGCCAAGCACCATTATTCTGATCCGTATACGATAAAGACATCATCTGTTCCTTAATTAATCCATTGTCCCTGTTGTCTCAAGATTCCCGGTACTTGAGAACTTATTTGTAATTCAGCACCCTTTTAAGAACGCTTAATACTTCAAGTGATCTAGCTAAAACTCTTCGGGACTTTATGTTTGCACTATTATTAATAAACAAATTGATTCAAAAAATTATTTATAAATATTAAAATGATTTAATTTTTATCAATTTGCTAATACCCAATATCAAAATGAACAATATTGACCATATTATTTTAGGTTTACTTAAAGATAATGCGAGAATGTCTATTACAGATTTAGCCCTAAAAGCGCGTGTTTCTAGAGCTACTGTTCAAAAGCGAATTGAATATATGGAGGCTTCAGGCACTATCACAGGCTACACGGTACGTTTTCGCCCAAATGCAGAGAAAAATGTGATCCGTGCATGGATGAATATTATGGTTGAAGGAACTAAGGCTCAGGCGGTCATTCGCGAATTACGTTTAGAGTCAGCAGTGCAACGTCTTCATACAACCAATGGAAAGTGGGATATATTGGTCGAATTACAGTCAGATACTCTTGAGAATTTTGATAAAGTACTGGAACGGATTCGTAATATTTCAGGTATCTATAATAGTGAAACGAGTATTTTACTCTCCACCTATAAAACCTAAATATGACTTTATTTAAAAAAGTTACGTTATTTTTACTCTTAAATCTATAAAGAAAGTTTAATAACTTTATTAGAGTGCTTAGTGTTGAAACTTTTATAAATTGCATCAGCTTTAAAAGTTAATGCTTTAGGTAAAATTTTTAAACCACATCTTTTATGCTCCAAATATGACGCAAAAAAGTATGCCTGCTTTAACTTTTTATAGAGACACGTAAAGAAACTATAGTTAAAAAAATAAGCCCTTGTAGATACAAGGGCTTATAAAAATATTTGGCGGAAGCGGTGTCCGTCTAACAGTAGTCCTAAGCAATCCCAGATAATATTATAAACATATATTTTTCAATTATTTAATATTTTTACTGTCCTAAGCCATCTTGCCTAATCCTACCATTTCCAGTATTTTATGAGGGGTAGGTTGTGGGGTAAATCAAGACATGCCAAAGAAATCTAAAGAGCTATCTGCACTCAGTGTAGCAAAAATTAAGAATACTGGGCGACATTCTGTAGGGGGCGTTGATGGCCTTTGCCTGAATGTTGAAGGTAACTCCCGTGTCTGGATTTTGCGTGCAGTTGTTGGCAAAAGGCTAGATAAAGATGGGAAGTTAAAACCACATCGCCGTGATATTGGAATCGGTCCCTACCCTGAGGTTTCTCTAGCTGAAGCTCGTGCCAAAGCCACCGAATTAAGATTACAAATACGAAGTGGTATAGACCCAATTGCTCATAAACAAGAACAACTAGAAAAGCTGTATGTTCAGAAACTTCGTGACAAAACATTCATGGAATGTGCAAAAGTTGTTATTGCCAATAAAACCCGTGAACTGAAAAATGAAAAACATATCGGACAATGGACATCTACATTAGAAACCTATATCTACCCAACTTTAGGTGATATTAGTATTGGCACCATTACTAAAGTTGATATTGCCGAAGTTCTTAGGCCTATCTGGATTAAAAAAAATGAAACAGCCAAACGTATTCGTGGCCGTATAGAAACTATTTTTGATTATGCCAAGGCTATGGGATATTTTGAAGGTGACAACCCTGCTGAATGGAAAGGTAATCTTGAACCTATATTCGGTAACATAAAACAGGAATCACGCCCTCATCCATCGTTACCTTATGAACAGGTTGCTGGGTTTATCCAACATCTGAGACAGAAAAAAGGGATTTCACCTAAAGCTCTGGAGTTTGCAATTTTAACTGCTTGTCGATCTGGTGAAATTTTCGGAGCTAAATGGCAGGAAATTGATTTTAAGAATAAAGTTTGGATCATTCCTAAAGAGCGCATGAAAGCAAACAAAGAACACCGTGTGCCTCTATCTCAAGAAGCGGTTAACTTGCTTAAATCCATCCAAGAATATACTCAGCCACAAGATTTTATTTTTCCAGCACCACGGAATGGTGCAATGCTTTCTGATATGTCTCTAACAATATTGATCAAGCGTATGCATGAGCAGAAGCTTAAAGAAAATGGTTTAGGCTATATTGATCCGAAACAAAATCGGGTAATTACTACTCATGGTTTTAGGTCAACTTTCCGTGATTGGTCTGCTGATAAAACGGATTACCCTCGTGAGGTATGTGAACATGTTCTTGCCCATAAACTTCCTGATGAAGTCGAAGCAGCATATTTACGAGGGGCTTATCTGGAAAAACGTAAAGGTTTAATGGCAGATTGGGCTGAGTTTTGTTCTGCAAACATCGTTTTATAAACTCAACAACATGATATTAATTCTAAAATAAGCCTTAATAGAACCTTATTACCGCTGTTCTCCACTCATTGAAAGACTAACTTCTCTATAAAGTGCATATACCAATTCTTGCTGAGTCATGGACTGCGATTATCACGGTAATCTATCATGCAATCTGTCCTTTAAATATTACTAAAGGCAGATGGATTAAAAAGAACCTATAAAACTCGAGAAATAACCTGTGCAGATGTGTTTGATTATATCGAGATGTTTTACAATCGGATCAGGCGTCATTCCTATCTCAATGGGATGAATATAAAAACCTTTGAAACAGCTTCATTTTGAAGCTGTTTCATGTCTAAGATACTGGGAGCAGTCCAATGACGGGGCATGGTTTTCATGGACTGGCATCTACAACATCACATGAGCAAGGCTATATGCATGATGCTATTGAAATTCAGTTAGCACATACTGTTGGTAATGCCGTATCATAAGCGTATAACCATGCGCAGCATTTAGACTATCGAACAAAGATGATGCAGGAATGGGCTAATTTTATTGATAATTTAAGGGGGAAAATATGACTTTATTACAATTCAAATACCCGTAGAACTCAAAAATAATATTTTAATTAATGTGTTAGAAACTTATTGCGAATAAAGATTTGATAAAATGCTTTTCTATTACGTCTCTAATAAGCCTCATGTTTCTTTTTGTTAAGAAGCTGATTCTCTGCTAAAGTGCGTAAATAATATTCGTTACTAAAGTAAAATTTGATGGAAAACATATCTGAAAATATAAATAAATTATTATCTTTTATTCAGCCAGTACGTCTAAGAAAAACATCTAAAGTCTCTGAAACTCTTTTAGAAGCAACAGAAAGTGATAAAGGACGCGTCATCAATTCACCAGCTTTTCGCCGACTACAACAAAAAGCTCAAGTATTCCCTTTAGAAGCAAATGCATCTGTCAGGAGTAGGCTAACACATTCTATAGAAGTTGCTCATATCGGTTGCTATATTGCCCAAGAAATTCTTTATAAAATCCAGAAGGAATATAAAGTAGAAGGCTTAGACTTTGAAAAGATGACATCTTTTGTAAATACAGTTGAAACAGCTTGCTTGTTACATGATATTGGCAACCCTCCATTTGGACATTTAGGTGAAGCTGCAATTAGGCAATGGTTTAAAAAACAAATTGATAATTATAAAAATAACCTAGGCGAATGTATGTTTAAAGAGTTATCTAGCAATATTAATAACCTAGATCTTCATAAATTTGATGGTAATCCTCAAGGTTTTCGATTAATAAGATTATTAAGTGGAAATGATGAATTCGGTTTAAACTTAACGTGCTCTTTACTTTTATCAACAGTTAAGTACCCATATACCATTGATAAAATACAAAATAATGAAAAAATTGGAATTTTTAAGCTTTGCTATCCAAGCTATCAAGAAGCCTGTAAAAAAATCAATTGGCCGGAAGGAAAACACTTCCCACTTAAAAATATTATGGATACAGCTGATTTTATTGCATATTCGATGAGTGATCTAGAAGATGCTATTGAGAAACAGATTGTCACAGAGAAACAAATTATTAGTTATTTCGTTGAGTTCTTTAACAGAAATAAAGAAATTGATGCCAGCACAATATTTAACGTAGACAAATTAAGTCATGAACAACTTAATTTCTTAAAGTTTAAAACGTGCATTATAAATACTGCCGCAAAAGAAGCTGCCACAAACTTCTGTGCAAATTTAAGCTTATTATTAGATGGGACAGATAATATAGAGCTTATAGAAGAAAATACAGACATCCATAAAATTCTAGATGAAGTATTCGATTATGCTAAGAAAAATATCTACTGCCATGAGTCAGCTGAAAAAATTGAACTCGCAGGGCGAAATATTATACAAGGCCTTTTAAATCACTGCGAAATTTTGATGTGCTTATCTGAAGATAAATTCAATTGTTTACTTAAATACCCTGAAAAAAGCATGCTCTCCCCTAAAAAGTTAGGGCTCGACTTTGAATTGCGTCTATTAAGACGCTTGCCAAAGAATCATATTAAGAAATATATTCTATCAGTGGAAGCAGACCCATCAAATGAAATCATTTATAGAGCACATTTAATCGTCGATTACATTTCAGGAATGACCGATGATTTTGCCTTAGAAATGTATCAGTTATTAGAAGGCATTAGAATTCAATGATTAATACAGATCACCCTTATTTTTTCATTAACAGTCTTTTAGATAGTGAATCGGCATATTCACTATCTAAATATACTTATCTACCCGATTCTTTATCTGATGATAGAATTATTAACACTATATCAGGTGAAGATTTTTCAATAGATTATGTTAACTCCATATTGAAAAGTTTAAAAGAAGATCAAGAACTTGCATTCCATTCTCTAGTTAAAACCAAAAGTAGGAAAATATACCATATTCCAATGATAGATTTTTCTACCTCAAGGTTAGATAGAGAGGTTTATTATCGGTTAAAAAATTTTATAGATTACAAGATACTTTCAGATATGACATTCTATAGCACAGGTAACTCATTTCATGCTTATTCGTCTAAACTTTTAACCCATAAAGAATGGCTTAAATTTATGGGATCATTATTATTGGTCAACCCATCAAACTCATCCTTAAAAATTATTGATAATAGATGGATTGGGCATCGTATAATGAGCGGATTCTCCTCATTAAGATGGTCAAACAATTCTGGAATATATAAAACCCTTCCAAAGAAAACCACTTTTAACTTACTTTAATTCAAAACAATTAACAACCATCCCAAACTATGGCCAGTTGGTTATACTCAAAATTTTTTAAAAAAAATAGAGTCTATAATCATCGTTTTATAAACTATGAAAATTTAACACCTTGCTTTACAAGAAATAAATAATTAAACTAAAATTTAAATAATTTTTATACAATAAATCAAAGGGTAACGTAATATGTCAGGTTCAGGTGGTGGGGGCGGAACACCAATTCCAGATTTCCAATCTTGTGAAGATTTAACAATTAATGTTCAACTCAGCTCACCCAAAGAAGCTATCATTTCAAAATTAACAGAAGGTGATATTTTAAGAATTGGCTTTGAATCAAATAATATCACCACTGTATATGCTTTCTATGAGGACGATATTGCTGGCGGTATTGCTGCCCCAGTTATAGGAAAATTACGTGAATGCTTACGTAGTGGCACGAAATATCAAGGAAGAGTATCAAGTCAATCAAGGACAAGTTCGAGTTAAAATAACAGCAATTAAACACTAAAAAAGGAGCCACTTATGATAACTATTACAGGCGGAATATATGAAGAATATTGTATGC
The DNA here is from genome assembly GCF_040744925.1 of Acinetobacter sp. FL. Classification (NCBI taxonomy): domain Bacteria; kingdom Pseudomonadati; phylum Pseudomonadota; class Gammaproteobacteria; order Moraxellales; family Moraxellaceae; genus Acinetobacter; species Acinetobacter sp. FL. Next base: position 2,176,967 of record NZ_CP160437.1, read on the forward strand.
ATCCTTATAGATATAATATTTTTGGTTCAGGAGGAAGAGCTGCTTCTGCAATTGCAGCAATGAAGGGAGAAGTTAAGTTAACCACGTATTGCTCTAAAAACATACAAGAAGTTATTCAGGCCCGTGCTGAACTGGAGGGCTTCGAATTAAGTATTATTAATATTCCAGTAAATACTAAATTTCATTATACTCATGCTCTTGCTAAGCCCTTAATTTACAATAGAACCACTAATAATCCGCCACTGGAAATTAAAGAAAAAAACGTTATTAGATTTGGATTCTTGGAAGGTACGGCTATCATAGACAGTGAATATGCTGTTTACGATCCTCAAAATGTAGCCTCAGTAGAACTTTTCCATGCAAATGGATCTAAAGCTAAACACCTAGCGATTTTACTTAATCAGTATGAAGCAAAATCATTATTACAGATTGATGATACTAATGAGTTACTTAGGAAAATTGCTGTATCTCAACAAGCTGAGGTAGTTATATTAAAAAAAGGACCTGATGGATGTCTGGTTTACGACCATAAACTTGATGAGATTAAGCATGTGCCAGCCTTTAGTACGAACAAGGTATCAAAAATAGGTTCTGGAGATAATTTTGTTGCCCATTTTGGATATGCTTGGATGGAACAAAAAAAGAGTGCTTATGAAGCAGCTCTACAAGCTTCTAAAGCAACTGCATATTATTGTGAAACGGAAGGATTTATTACACCAGAACGTTTAAAAAAATATTCACCCTCTCCTATCATTCTTTCTGAACAATTTAAAAAAGGTTGTAAACCCAAGGTTTATCTTGCTGGCCCCTTTTTTACTCTTGCACAACTATGGTTAATTGAGGAAGCGAGAAAAAACTTACAAGATCTTGGATTAGAGGTTTTTTCTCCCTATCATGATGTAGGTAAAGGTAATGCTGAAGATGTGGTAGATAAAGATCTTGAAGGCATACATAATTGTGATCTTTTATTCGCCATAGCTGACGGTATGGACTCAGGCACAATTTATGAGATTGGATACGCTAGAGCAATTAACAAACCAGTTGTAGTCTATGCAGAAAATGAAAGTGAAGAAAACCTTAAAATGATGGAAGGATCAGATTGCAAAATTCTTAAAGATTACGTTACCGCTATTTATCATACTCTTTGGACGGCAATCACTTAATGAAATCTGTATTATTACTCTCTGGTGGCATGGATTCTACAGCAATAGCATGGTGGAAAAGACCAGATTATGCATTAACAATAGACTACGGGCAGCTTGCAGCAAAAGCTGAGATAGCTGCTTCACAATCCATATGTAGATATTTGAATATTCCGCACGAGATATTGACTGTTGATTGTAGAAATATTGGTTCAGGAGATATGGCTGGTACTATTGAGAGTAAACATGCACCCGCTTCCGATTGGTGGCCTTATAGAAATCAACTCTTAATTACTCTAGCTGGCATGAAGATGCTCCCTTTTAATATCTCTAAGATTTTAATCGGAACAGTTAAAACTGATAACGGCCATACAGATGGCTCTCATGAATTTATTGATGCAATGAATCAGCTAATGTTCCTGCAAGAGGGCCATATAACTGTAGAAGCTCCTGCTATCAACCTATCGACTAAAGAACTGATTCAATTATCTAATATTCCTGCTGAATTGTTAGCATGGTCTCATAGTTGTCATAAATCTGAGGTGACCTGTGGTAATTGCCGTGGCTGTAATAAATATTTTGAGATATTCGAGCAAGTAGGCTATGACTTGGGTAAACTTGGGTAATCCTGTTCCTAAACAGAAAGTTGATAAGTATATTCCTTATAAGTGGGATCTTAGTAATAAATCCATCAGGTTAGATGAGCCTGAGATTTTTACGCCAATTCCATTTACACAAGTTATGTTTGAAAGGAAGTCACAAAGATCTTTTAAACTCGTTTCAATTGATCATTTATCACATCTTCTATGGCTTACTAATCGAGTTAAAGATTGTATTGATTCAACTATGGGCTTTCCTATAACTTTAAGGCCAGTTCCTTCGGCTGGTGCAATACACCCTATTCATATTCTTATAAACTCACCATATACTGATATTTGGTGGAGATATGACCCTTTTTGTCATAGCCTTTGGCCCATTAATAAGGAAAATAAATATTTTATAAACGTTAGAAGAGACTGTGAAAAAATATTAAATTGTAATTCAGCCAGTTTAATACTCTTGATTGCGGAACCACAAAAAACTTCATCAAAATATACCGATGGAGCCAGTTTAGTTTGGCGTGATGCTGGAGTTCTATTAGGAAATTTAGCATTAGTAGCTAGTTATTTAAATATCAATTTTTGCCCAATTGGAGCTCTCTTACCAACAGAAATTGATGAAAAAAAACAATTAGTTACTGTAGGAATGGCAGTCTTAGATGCAATTAAAATTGACTGAAATTAGATTCTCATCTCTAGTTGAGTAATAGGTTACTTTCGAATATTGATGATTTTTCAATAAATTAGAAAATATTTAGTCTTGTAACTGTTGAGGATATATTGCGTGCCACGTCTGTTTTCATGCAGAATCTCCTGCTTGTATCCTAAGAAAAAATTCTACTTTTAGATCCTTTTATTTTTAGGGGGATTACCATGGCGACACTTGCTACCTAGATTCGGAAAATAAAATACTGTCTTTAAATAAGACGTATCAAGCTGTTTTAAAAGTTTGTCTTTTAAAAAACCAATCATCACAATCAATTTGTGTTTAATTGAAATCTACTTTTTACCTATATTAATAGCTTGCTTTTTTAAACGGTAGTCTAAAGCAGGTCGGCTGATCCCCAATACACGGGCTGCTTCAGAAATATTATTATTTGTTTTTTGCATCGCGATAAAAATTAGTTTTTTCTCATGATCTTCCAAACAAAAGCCCTCTTGTATGACTGCTTCCAAATCCACTTTTTCAGACCTGGGTTCAATATCTTGCTTAATTTGCGGAAACAAATGATGGAGTTTAATTTCCTCCTGATGATCCGTCAGTAAGGTCGCCCGTTCTAATAAGTTTTCAAGTTCCCTAATATTACCGGGCCATTCATAGGTCATGACAAAATTTTTAGCTTTGTCACTTAAACCTTTTAACGTCTTTCCATACATATTCTCAAAACGCGACAAGAAGTGTGTAATCAATAAAGGGATATCATCACGGCGCTCACGTAGTGGCGGAATAATGACAGGGAAAATATTCAGGCGATAATATAAATCAGCACGAAATCTTCCCTCTTTCACAGCTTGTTCCAGATCCTCATTGGTAGCTGCAACCAAACGTACATCCGCTTTTCTAGTTTGATGATCTCCAACTCTTTCATATTCTCCTTCTTGTAACATTCGCAGCAAGGCAGCTTGCGCACGTGAAGAAAGCTCAATCACTTCATCTAAGAAAATAGTTCCTTGATCGGCACGTTCAAACTTTCCACTTCGAGTTTGTGTTGCCCCTGTAAATGCCCCTTTTTCAACACCAAAAAGTTCAGCTTCAATTAGGTCTGGTGGAATACAGGCACAGTTTACAGCAATAAAGGGTTGCCCTTTACGAGAACTACCTTCATGAATCCCTCTAGCAAAAGCTTCCTTGCCCACTCCTGTTTCACCTTGCAGTAATACAGCAACCTTACTGCCAGCCGCCTTTTTCAACAGATCACAGACTTTACGATAAGCCACCGATTCACCAATAGAATTAAACATGGTGTAATCGGCTTCTACATCTGTATATATATTTTTCTTTAACTCATTCAGCTCTGCTTGCAAGGCAATTAATTCATCTGAAACAGGATCAGGTGACATAAATTGAATAAGTTCATCGGCATTTTCCCATTCTTTTAAAGGCTTGCCGATAATACGACAGCAATCATCACCTTTTGCTACACAATGGGTTTCCTGATAAATAATGGTTTGTCCCATAACAAAACTGGTATAACCGCAAGCATAGCCCAATAGCATCCAACAAACTGATTCTTCCGAAGCCCCGAATTCACTTAAATGAACTTCCGCTTCAAAAGAATTGCGCCAATTAAAATCTGCATAAAATTGATGCTCATCATGACTTAATTGAAGTTCATTGACTTCAACTTGAACCATGCCACGAATACCATGCATTTGCGGTCCAGCCATAAAGGCTTCAGCTTCATTTAAATTCGGACGCAATTTAGAAGTGACTTCTGCATCCCTCACACCGGCTTGATAACCTAAACGAATAAAAAAACGCTTAGTCCGTTCCCAACCCAACATGTTATACAAATCTTTTCTTAGAAAGCCCATGATGCTGGTATGCATGAGCAGCATACGGTTTTCTTCGAACCAAATTTTTCCATGCTGGCTATCAAACTGAATTTTATCTAGTAAATCCTGAATATCTTTGTTTTTCTCCAAAATCTGAGTATAAAAATTCGCATCTTTGGCTTGAGGCATGACTGAATATCCATCCTTGGCTATAGGTCTTCCCCCTTATCTTACTCAATTCCAACTAAAAACCTTTACTATCTTATTATCATAAATTTATACCTCTAAGGTATTTTTTAATTAAATTCATAAAATCATATAGATACGAATAATTTTAATTTATAGAACCGGCTTATCTGGATCAATCTATTTTCAAGTTTATCTCCAGTTTTCATGATTTGATGAAATCAGAAATTTTCATATTCATTATTCGATGAATATTTATCATTCAAATGATATAAACAAAGGAGATAAAAACAATAAACAATTGATTAATAAAAATTAATTAAAGTTGGCACGCATTTTGATATAAGTCTAACAAGGAACAACATATTGTGTCACAGCTGAAATGATTTCAGCGTAGAGATAAAGGATTTTCCAAATGACTCAAACACTACAACATGATCAGCTCACCAAATACATTCGTGTAACAGGCGACCGTCATGCCAAGTTTGTTGAATTTGACTTCGCAATCCACGATCCAACACTTTTTGTCGAACTCATTCTCCCTCAGCAAGCCTTTCAACATTTTTGCGAAATTAATCATGTTGTAGAAATGACCGGAGCCCAGCAAGCTTGGAATGACGCACAAGAAGATAAATGGCGTTATGGCGTTGAACCCACCATTTTAAGCCAAGCCCACGAATATTTAGATCAAGAAGATCAATCTTAAGCCCATAAGGAAATCGTGATGACTTTAGAAATTAAAACATCCAACCTCGAACCTATTCGTCAAACCTATGCCTATATCGAACGTCGCTTTGGTAAAAAGCCAGCGACGCGTTATCAAGAAGTCAGTTTTGACGTACAAGGTGCAACCAATTTTCATTATCGCCCATTGTGGAAACCAGACAAAACGTTAAATGATCACACCCATACAGCGTTACAAATGCAAGATTGGTATGTATTTAAAGATCCGCGCCAATTTTATTATGGTGCTTATGTACAGCATCGTGCACGTTTACAAGAGACCGCTGAAAGCAATTACTCATTCTTTGAAAAACGCCATTTAATTGAAAATCTCAGTGATGAAGTGAAACAGAAAATCATCACTTGCTTATTACCGTTTCGTTATATCGAACAAACCGCCAATCTACACATGATGTCAGGCAGTGCCTATGGCTATGGCACTGTCATTACTCAAGCTTGTATTTTTGCGGCAATGGATCGTTTGGGCATGGCGCAATATCTCTCTCGTATTGGCTTACTCATTGATGGCAATACCGGTGAATCATTACAACAAGCCAAAGATAGCTGGATGAATGATGCCTCTTGGCAACCACTGCGCAAACTATGTGAACAAAGCTTAACGGAACAAGATTGGTTCAAGCTATATATCCTGCAAAACCTAATCATCGACAGCTTAATGCAAGCTCTGGTTTACGGTGAACTGGATCAATGGTTAGTTGAGCACGGCGCACGTGATGTGGCGATGCTGACTGAATTTATGAAGGACTGTTTAACCGATTTAGGCAAATGGTCAGACCCTGTTTTAAAAACAGCTATTGCTGAATCTGAAGAAAATAAAGCCTTAATTCAAGGTTGGATAGACACACTTTTACCTCAAGTGACTGAAGCCTTTAGTGCATGGTCAAATACTGCTCTTGGACATCCATCTATAGCCAATGGCTTAGCGGTCATTGCAGAACGCAGTAAAAAAGCAAGTTTAACCCTTGAATTAGAATCGGTTGCATAAGGATACGCAGACATGAGCTCAAAAGTTTATTTGGCATTACAAGATAACGACACCTCACGCTATATCATTGAAGCGATTGAGCAAGATAACCCAGAAGCTACCATTCAATACCTTCCTGCCATGATTCGTGTGGAAAACCTCGGAAAATTAGTGGTTCGCGCTGAAACTGTCTCTGAAAAACTAGGACAAGATTGGGATATTCAAGAACTGCAACTCAACATGATCACCTTAGGTGGCAATGTGGATGAAGATGATGACATCTTCACGTTGCAATGGAATTAAGCCTACACGGAAAACATAAGAAGCCGATCGCTTTAACAGATTGAAAAGGATGATCAAGATGAATAGCCAAGCACAAAATGCGACAAAAACAGCAACTAAAAAACTCAATGCGAAAGACCGTTACCGTATGCTGACCCGTGATCTGGATTGGGATTTTTCCTATGCAGATCGTAAAGAGGCTTTTCCTTACGAAGAGTTTGAAGGAATTAAAATTACCGATTGGTCAAAATGGGAAGACCCATTCCGCTTAACCATGGATTCATACTGGAAATATCAGTCAGAAAAAGAGAAAAAACTGTATGCCATTTTTGATGCATTTTCTCAAAACAATGGTCAGATGAATGTCAGTAATGAACGCTACCTCAATGCCATTAAACTGTTTTTAACCGCCGTTACACCACTGGAATATCAGGCGTATCAAGGTTATGCACATGTGGGTCGCCAATTTGGCGGGATCGGTGCACGTATCGCATCGCAAATGCAATCGATTGATGAACTGCGTCATGTCCAAACGCAAATTCATGCCATGAGCCATTACAACAAGTTCTTTGATGGCTTCCAGGACTGGGCGCACATGCATGACCGTGTTTGGTATCTCTCCGTACCAAAATCATTCTTTGAAGATGCGCGTTCAGCAGGCCCATTCGAATTCTTATTGGCGATTAGCTTCTCTTTTGAATATGTTCTGACCAATTTATTGTTTGTGCCATTCATGTCAGGTGCAGCATATAACGGCGATATGGCGACCGTGACCTTCGGTTTTAGTGCGCAGTCGGATGAAGCACGTCACATGACCTTAGGTTTGGAAATTGTCAAATTCCTATTGGAACAACATGAAGATAACGTGCCGATTGTTCAGGAATGGATTGATAAATGGTTCTGGCGTGGTACTCGTCTGCTGTCTATTGTCGGCATGATGATGGATTACATGCTGCCAAACAAAGTGATGTCTTGGAAAGAAGCATGGGAAACCTATTTCGAAGAAGCGGGCGGCGCATTGTTTAAAGACCTCAGCCGTTACGGTATTCGTATGCCGAAATATTCCGACGTGATTGTGAAAGAAAAAGAGCATATTTCACATCAAGCATGGTGGATTTTCTATAACTTCGGTCATGCTGCTGGTTTCCATACATGGATTCCAACCGATGAAGAAATGGATTGGTTATCTGAGAAATATCCTGACACCTTCGATAAATATTACCGTCCGAAATGGGAATTGGCGCGTAAGTTAGAAGCTGAAGGTAAACGCTTCTATAGCAATGGCTTACCGCAACTGTGCCAAATCTGTCAAATTCCAATGACCTTTACTGAAATGGATGGCGACGCAACCATGTTCAGTTACCGTGACAGTATTTATAAAGGCGAGCGTTACCATACCTGCTCAGACGGCTGTCATGACATTTTTGAACGTGAACCTGAAAAATATATTCAAGCGTGGTTGCCAGTGAACCAAATTTTACAAGGCAACTGTGGTGGTCCTGATTTAGAAAGCATTTTACGTGACTATTACAACTTCAATGTCGGCGCAGACAATATGGATATTGAAGGCTCTCCAGACCAAGAACGCTGGAGAAAATGGAAAGGTCACGTTGCATAAGTAAAAAGGATTAGAAGTCATCTCATGGATCAAAATTTCAAGATGGCTTCACACAAGGAATTTAGGAGTTTTCTCATGCCAGTACAAGCGATTCAAAAAAACTATGAATTTGATGCACGTGATGCACAAAAAAATTATGGCGACAACATGTTGCTTTATGTGGGATGGGATCATCACACGCTGTTTTGTGCCGCACATGCTTTTGTCGTTTCACCACAGCAAAGTTTACAAGACCTGATTGATCAGCAAATTCAAGCAGGTTTCAATCAACACCCAGACTTTGAACATATCGATTGGTCAAAAGTACAGTTCACCCTGAATCGTGAATGCTTAACAGATATCGATTTTTCTAAAAGTTTGGCTGATTTAAACTTTGATCATAAATCGCTACTGCGTTTTGTGACACCCAGTTTAGATGGCTACAATGGCACACATGTCTAAGGGAGAACGATCATGAGTTATCAAGTCACGATTGAACCTGTCGGCATGACCATTGAGGTGGAAGAAGATCAAACCATTTTAGATGCCGCTTTACGTCAAGGGGTTTGGCTACCCTTTGCCTGTGGTCATGGTACCTGTGGCACCTGTAAAGTTCAGGTCACTGACGGTTTTTATGATGTCGGTGAAGCGTCTCCTTTTGCGTTGATGGATATAGAACGTGAAGAAAATAAAGTCCTTGCTTGCTGCTGTAAGCCAGAATCTGACATGGTGATTGAAGCCGATGTTGATGAAGACGAGGATTTCTTAGGTTATTTAGTCCAAGACTATCAAGCCAAAGTTTTAGAGATCAAACAGCTTTCACCCACCATTAAAGGCGTACGTTTGCAGATTGACCGTCCAATGGAATTTCAGGCTGGGCAATACATCAATCTTCAATTGCCAAATATTGAAGGGACACGTGCATTTTCAATTGCGAATCCGCCGAGTGAAGAAGGCATTATTGAATTGCATATTCGCCAAGTACTAGGCGGTACAGCCACCACGTATGTACACGAAACTTTGCAAGCGGGTGATGAACTCCAAGTTTCTGGGCCTTATGGACAGTTCTTTGTGCGTAAATCCGATGAAAAAGATGCCATCTTTATTGCCGGTGGTTCTGGTCTATCCAGTCCCCAATCCATGATTTTGGACCTTTTAGAACAAGGTGATACACGTACTATCTATCTTTTCCAAGGCGCGCGTGATGTTTCTGAACTCTATAACCGTGAAGTGTTTGAGACCTTAGTCAAAGACTATCCAAACTTCCGCTATATTCCTGCACTGAATGCGCCCAAAACAGAAGATCAATGGACAGGATTCACAGGTTTTGTACATGAAGCAGTCGCAGATTATTTTGAAAATAAATGCAGTGGCCATAAAGCCTATTTATGTGGTCCACCACCGATGATTGATGCTGCTATTTCAACGCTGATGCAAAGCCGTCTCTTTGAAAAAGATATTCATACTGAGCGTTTCTTAAGTGCAGCGGATGGTGCCTCTAATCAAGCACGTTCTGCTTTATTTAGACATATTTAAGCAGGGCTTAAAAACTGCATAAACATTACGCAGTTTTAAATAGCTAAATTTTTCAATCTGATGTTAAGTCAACAAATGCGAACTCATCTTTTATGAGTTCTTCACTTTTCGAATGATTTGTTACATGTCCGTTCCAGATCATTCGAATCTATTTCTCATCAATCAAAGGATGATCATGATGAACCGACAACAAATTGATACGCTTGTGAAAAAAATGAATGTTGATACAGCGACTAACCCTGTCGATACACGTATCCAGCAAATTGTTGTGCGTTTAGTAGGTGACCTTTTCCAAGCCATTGAAGACTTAGACATTTCTCAAACTGAATTGTGGAAAGGCTTAGAATACTTCACTGACGCAGGTCAAGCTAACGAACTTGGTCTTTTGGCTGCTGGCTTAGGTCTTGAGCATTATCTTGATCTTCGTGCTGACGAAGCTGATGCTAAAGCAGGTATTACTGGTGGAACACCCCGTACCATCGAAGGACCGCTTTATGTTGCAGGAGCGCCTGAATCAGTCGGCTTTACCCGCATGGATGATGGTTCTGAGTCAGACCAAGTCGATAGCTTAGTGATAGAAGGTCTCGTCACGGATACGAATGGCAATATTATTCCCAATGCGAAAGTTGAAATTTGGCATGCTAATGGTTTAGGCAATTATTCATTCTTTGATAAATCACAATCCGAGTTCAACCTGCGCCGTACCATTTTTACCGATGCAGATGGTAAATATACGGCTTTAACCACCATGCCCGTAGGCTATGGCTGTCCGCCTGCAGGCACCACGCAAGCTGTTCTCAACCTCTTGGGCCGTCATGGTAATCGCCCTTCTCACGTTCATTATTTTGTCTCGGCTCCAGGTTATCGCAAACTCACTACCCAATTTAACATTGAGGGTGATCAATACCTTTGGGATGACTTTGCGTTTGCAACACGTGATGGATTAGTTGCAACGGCAACCGATGTTGTTGATCCAGCAGAAATGTCAAAATTCAATATAGATAAACCCTTTAAACACATCATATTTAATTTTGAATTGGTCAAAGAACTCAATCAAGCACCACCGACAGAGATCGATCGTCGTCGCGCAAGCGTCTAATCAAGGTCCACCTCAGCATAATCAGCTAGATCACTGAATAATAACACTAACCACTATCAAGGATTCGTTATGGTTACTCAAAAGCTCGCTCTAGTAGCGTTATTTTTACCCACGCTACTCTGCAATTTATCCACTCGGGCTGCTCCTGCTAAACAGCCAAATGTCTTGGTCATTGTGGCTGATGACTTGGGATTTTCGGACATACAACCATTTGGTGGCGAAATTTCTACACCAAATCTAAAAAAATTAGCCAAAGAAGGTGCCGTACTCAGTAACTTTCATGCAGGTCCAACCTGCTCAGTCACACGCTCTATGTTATTGACAGGAAATGATAGCCATCAAGCTGGTCTGGGCAGCATGGCTGAGTTTTTACAGCCCGAACAGAAAGGCAAACCGGGGTATGAAGGCCGTTTAAATAATCGAGTGATAACCTTAGCTGAGATATTAAAGCCTCAAGGCTATGCTTCTTTTGTCACAGGTAAGTGGCATTTGGGTGCAACAGAAGAGAGCAACGCAAAAGCACGTGGTTTTGATCGCTCATTTACGCTCATGCCTGGTGGCGCTGCACATATGGATGCAAGCCAAATGTTCCCAGGAAATTATAAAGCTCGATATTTAGAAGATGGTAAAGATGTAACCTTGCCTAAAGACTTTTATTCGAGTGATTTCTTTACCAGTAAAATGCTTGCTTACTTAGAAAATGACCGTAAAAAAGATCAGCCATTCTTTGGATATTTGGCGTTCACCGCGCCACACTGGCCTTTGCAAGCTCCAGATCAATACTTAAAGAAATATGACGGATATTATAAAGAAGGTTATGAAAAAGTTCGTCAAGCCCGCTTAGAGCGTATGATCAAATTAGGCATTATGCCAAAGGGAACAAAAGTTAATAATCCGCTCATGGATGTCTTCCCTGCTTGGGATAAGTTAACCGAGGCGCAGAAAAAAGATCAAACCAAAACCATGCAAATCTATGCAGCCATGATTGACAACATGGATCACAATATCGGTCGTGTGGTTAACTATTTAAAACAGACTGGTGAACTAGATAATACGCTAATTTTATTTATGTCTGACAATGGTGCGGAGTCTGCTACACCAGAATCATTAGGCACAACTGAAGATAAAAATGGTATTCGTGAATGGGTCGATGCGACATTTGACAATAGTCCTCAGAACATGGGGAAAAAAGGGTCATATGTGACTTTAGGTCCACAATGGGCACAAGTTGCCTCTACGCCATTGCCTTATTTCAAAAGTATTTTGTCAAATGGCGGAATTCACGTGCCTGCAATTATTCGTTATCCAACTCAAATAAAGGCAGGTCAAATTAATTCCGAAACCATTCACGTCATCGACTTTGTTCCCACTATTTTAGAACTTACAGGTGCTACACGACCAGATACACGCAATGGACAACCTTTATTAAAAATGGAAGGACGTTCTTTTCTTCCCCTATTTAAAGGTAAAGCTTTACCAGAACGTACTTTAGGTTGGGAATTTAATACCCGTCGCGCCTTATACAAAGGTGATTGGGCTGTTCAATTTCAAGTCCCTCCTTATGGTACAGGAGAATGGGAACTCTACAATCGAAAATTAGATCCGTCTTATCGCATTAATTTAGCATCTAAAAATCCAAGTAAGACCCAAGAACTTGCTCAAGATTGGGCTGAGTATGCTCAACGTGTAGGGGTTGTGGAGGCTCCAGTTCGCTACAAATACGGTCAAATGAATTGTTTTTATGATCAATGTATTCAGCCAGTTTTTTTGAAAAATCTAGGCAAGTAATAATAGTTTAATTCTTAGAAGTATTAACATGTTAGGAAAAATTTTGCTTATTAAAAAGATAGTCTTTTAGATAAACCAAAGCAAATAATGTGGAAATACTTCTCTCAAGGAAGTAGGAATTAAAATATGAAGTTTATTCACGCTACTATCTTATTCGGTTTAATCGGTTTAAGTGCATGTGGTCTCCCCTCCACGCCAGAAATTAAGCAGCAAAAAACTGAACTGAACTTAGGGGATAGGAATAAATGTAAACAGTATTCAGGTTTACCACAAAACTGGCAAAAGAAACCTGAAGCGGGCATGGTCAAAATTCAGGGTGGAACCTTCAATATTGGGAACAATCAAAGCTACCGAGAAGAGAAAGCACTTTACAAAAGTGAAAGAACAGTTACAGATTTTTGGATAGATGCAACTGAAGTGACTAATGCTCAATTTCAAAGCTTTGTTGATGCCACTGCCTATGTAACTGAAGCAGAAAAACAGGGAGAAGCAGCAGTATTTACTGAACCCCAAAAACCAGTCAAGGAGTTAGCTTGGTGGTCATTGATGAAAGGAGCGAATTGGAAACAACCTTGGGGGCCGAATAGCCATCGTAAAATTGAGCCCAATCAACCTGTACGAATGATCACTTTAAAAGATGCAATGGCATATGCAGACTGGCTAGATCGAGATCTTGCGACAGAAGAACAATGGGAATATGCCGCAAAAGGCTTTAGCCATGAGCGAGATGTAAGCGCAGATTTAAAACATGTGGATGCCAATGTTTGGCAAGGGGAATTTCCTTACCACAATGAGAATAAAGATGGTTACCGAGATGTTGCACCTGTGGGATGTTTTGCAGCAAACGGCTTTGGTCTCTACGATATGATTGGCAATGTCTGGGAATACACCAAAAGTCCATTTACTGGAACGCATGATGATCACATGGGAATGAATCAACTTGAGCATCATCAAGATAATCCCGCTTTTAACTTTTATACCATCAAAGGTGGCTCTTTCCTGTGCGCATCAAATTACTGTATGCGTTACCGAGCCGCTGCTAGACACTCACAAGAAATCGATTTAGGCATTAGCCATGTCGGTTTTAGGACAATTAAAAATATTCAATAATTTAATGGATTAAAACATGAAGAGAAACATAATGGCTGTGCCATTGCTTATAGCAATGGCAGCAGTGGTGAACTGCGCCTATGCAAAAGAGATGAGCATTGATGTCACGTTAAAAAACTTATACGCAGATCGGGATTTTGATGACGCTACCAAACCCTCAGTCGGGAGTTGGAGTCAAGGCATTATCGCCCGTGCCAAGGGGGAGCATGAACTAACACAAGATTTTGCTTTAACGTTTACAGGTTCCGTTCAATACGCGCAACGTTTAAGTGATGATAAGCATCTCAATGATATGATTTTACCGTTTGATCCTGTTACAAAGGAGCAGGCTTCAAATTACAATAAAATTGCAGGTTCGATTGGAGCGAAGTATAAGCAGCATCAGTTAAGTTGGGGGAACAATGGGTAGACACGCCTCTCGCAACAACAGATTACAGTCGACAATTGATTACAATTTATCAAGGTTTATTATATTCAGGCCAGTTGAATGAGCAGGTAAAACTGGATGTGGGCTATTTAGATAAATACTCGCCACGAAATGAAGAAGAGTTTAGAAAACTTTCTGTCAATAAAAAAGAATCTGATGGCTTAACTTATATTGATTTAAAGCATAAAGCTTTTGATCGTAAATTACAGACTCAAATCTTTGTGAGTGAATTAGAAGATTTATATAATCAATATTCTATCGGTCTAGACTATAAAAATAGTATTGACCAATTTCGGTTGAATACTAAATTTAGGTATTATTATACAGAAGAAACAGGTGATGAACTACTTGGTTATATTGATAACCAGTACTTTGGCTTGATGCAAGAATTTGGTTATGGGCCAAATACTATTGGTTTAGGTCTCCAAAAAATTCAAGGGAAGAGTAATTTCCCGATGTTAGATGGTGCTGTTCCAGTTTTAAGTTATGTCAATTGGACTCAGGGAACTTTTAATAAAGCAAATGAACTTTCCTATCATTTCACTTTTAATCATGATGCCAGTTGGTTAGTTCCAGGTTTAAACCTATTGGCACGCTATGTTGATGGACAAAACTATGCAATTAATGGCCAAAAAGGATATGACGAAAGTGAGTTTGATTTTATTGCGAACTATAGAATTACTGAGGGTAAATTAAAAGGGTTAGGTTTTCAGTGGCTGAATTTGAATTATAAAAATGATATTCAAGGTGATTACACAGAGAATAGATTTTTTACGACATACTCTTTTAAATTTTAAGCTACGAAAAATTATTATTTCAAGTTCCAATATACTTTCTTTGAGAAATATATAAATCGGGCTTTTAGCCCGATTATTTCGTAAGAGAAAAATTTGCTATCGAATTAAAACTATTAAATTAAAAAACTATTTCTCAGTATCGCTCGATTATGACACCTCTTGCTTTGGGAGATTGTCGAGGATCTTTCACAATCAGAAAAGCACGAAGCAATAGTCTTATTCTGCGATTTAGAAATAGGAGATAAATAGCCGGTCATCGCAAGTCTGAATAAATAATATCGACAACGTTTAGAGAAATCTTTCATCGCACTATTCATCGAGGGACAAGTACATAGGGAATTCAATATCAAAGCTTCAGCCCTTGAAATGGCTCAAAGTTTTTTAGCTGGTTACTACGATTTACGCACCCTAAACAAAAACATTTCAAATAAAACTCTCCTAGAAGATGTAGTGAATAGCCTTTTAGTCAACTTATAACTACATCACCAGTAAAAAAGAAATAATAATTTTTAATTTTGTAATGATCGTTAAAGAAATAACAATACCGTCGTAGCGAAGAGTTTAAGATATGGGTTTATTGAGTTACTCCCCCATTAAGTTGAATGATTTTTTTGTAGATATTGTTTCAGCATTGCAAATGTTAATTCGCCAAAATGGCGTTCCACCAATTGAGGTGGCGTCAATTGAACTCAAAACCCAAAACATTAATTCTTAAGACATTTCATTGAATAAAAAAATTCATTGACCCAATTTTGACCCACATCAGATTTAGTGTATTGAATCACTTATAAATCTTGTTCACATCCCAATGCACGGATTTGAAATGGAGTAGGGCATTATAGCAGAACTCTATATTTGAAAATAATTACAATTTTATATCATTTTAATTATTTTCTTATAGTACAAATAATCACCTTAACCCCATTATAACTCAATTTTTACTTTGTATTTTTGCTTAGGACTCTAAGGCTTATCAGAAAGAATGCGTTCAACCACACCTGCTTCTACTACCGGAGTTAAATAATTTTTTTTGGAAAGTTGCTCGGTGGGACAAATCTAAAAGAGCCATCAGCTCTAGCTTGGGCAAATGCCTTCTTTTTTTGCTGTTAAAGCCATATGCACTCCTTTAACATATTTGCGAAATGGAAAATTTTTTATACGTCAGTGGGGGAGTCCGAGGGCAAAAGGTTTTGAACTTTTGACCGCCCCCCTGCCTGCTGGTTTTTATGCACCATTTTGATGCATTTTCATTGGAATAATTATCCACAAAATCATCTAGTTCCATCACACGTTCTCGTAAAGCTTCTCGAGCATCGTTTAGCAAGCGTTGATCAAACTGTATACCTCGCACAAAGTTAGCCGCTGATTCAATTTGCTCTAGTAGTTCTTCATGACTCACTGCCAACTCTCCTTTAAGGTTTTATCTTTGTGGCACGGCGGACACAACGATTGCAGGTTAGATTCATCATCGGTAACACTCTAAGCAACATTAACAATATGCTCTAGTTCTAGTTGTGTGGTAATAAGGCGGGAATGCTGGCAAGTCTAGTATATGGCATCAAGTCTGCTCTGCAATCGTTGTAGCTTTGGCATGGTTACTGATTCATATACTCATGGCTGTTTGGCTCTTCCTGCTCTTCGAGTGTTAACAATAATTCGTTGTTCAGGTTCGTCTGCACTTGCAGGTGATTGTTCTGTTTTACCACCTTTGTTGGTAAGGTAAGTAATTACTTTTGTGATGGATTCTATCGACTGCTCATACATTGCCTTTAGTTTCTGTCGACGTTCTTCACATGATTTACATGACATGATTAATCACCATTTAAATTGGTTTCGATGTTGTGAATCTTACGGCGCTGGTCACGAATGAAATAAGCCCTCCATCAACCAAGTGTTGTGGCATATCCTTTAGATGAATCATTGATGCGCCGTTTATGTTTTGCTCATAATGCTCTTTGTGTCATTTTGCTTCAACTTGATCCATGGCGGATACCAAAAAAAACCTAAAACTGCCGAAACAATAATCTTTTCCATGCCCCCGTGTAATATGAAATACGACGCACTAAATTAAAATATAGGCGGATTATAGGCTTTTTTTTATCTTGTAAAAAATGCAGTATAAAATTCATCCAATTATTAGTAGACCTCATACCCAAGTTACTACTAAATCTGACCAACTTAGAGTAGATTTAACGGTGAAATACTTTCTCAATAAAATCATATAAATTATAATCTTACACAGTTTCGTCCACTGTTTTTAGCCTCATAAAGATTCTTATCAGCCAGAATAAATACTTCTGAAATATCTTCAGAAGCTTCAGGCCAAGAAGCGATACCTATAGAGACTGTAATCGATCCAACCTTTTCTATCGATTGCGCTTCCACTTCTCTTCTAAATCTTTCAGCACTTTCATAAACGTCTTGCTGGCTAACATCAGGTACAATAACAATAAATTCTTCACCACCATAGCGACAACAAACATCATCTTTCCGAAAGTTCTTTTGCATCATTTCTGCAATATTTTTCAGTACTAAATCACCTTCAGCATGTCCATATGTATCATTTACTCTCTTGAAGAAATCTATATCTATTAATAATATTGAAAAGGGGATTTTCAAAGCTATTTTCTGATCTATAGACAAATGCATCCCTCTACGATTCATCAAACCAGTAAGAGGATCCGTATTAATGAAATAATCCATCTCAGTCATTTTTTTTGAAAAGTGATGAACACTCAATAAAAGAGCACGTTTAAATTTAACGATTTCATAATACCATGGGTTAATATTTTTAATTTCCCTACTTGCTTCAGGCTGATATAAAGAGCTTGCCATATTTGCAAGCTTATGCAGAGGAGATGCTATAAAAAAAGAACACTTCCAAACAACATAAAAAATTAGTAAATAAAATATAAAGATTCCCGCTGATACTTTATAAATAATCGAATTCGCTTGTTTTAATAATTGCTTTGTGGGTTGCTGGGAGACAATTATCCAATTCGTCGTTTTTACATGTGAGAATCCAGCAAGATTATCAACACCTCTACTGTTGATAAGACGAATTTTCCCTGAATTTTGTTTTTTTATATAATCTAAACCAGTGTTATTTTTGATTATCTCACCGATTCTTTCATGATCAGGATGAAATATAATTTTATCATTTTTATCAATTACATACATGTAACTTTTTCGATATGTTTCATTCGTTGATAAAAGTTGATTAATTACATTTTTTTCTTTTAAATATATCGCAGATCCAACAAACCCTCTGTAGCGCTTTTTTTCATCGAATATCGGATATGAAATAAAAACAATCATATTCTTTTTAACAGAAAGATATGGCGATGATATATATGGTTTTTTTTCCTTTATTGAATTACTAATTCCTAACGTAGTTTGTACTTTATTTTTATCAATATTCAATATATTTGGTGAATAATTAATCAATCTACCCTCTGAATCACTGACAACCACGCTATTGTAGTAATCAGATTGCATTTTTAATCTCTGTACTTCTGTTTCTCGGATCTCATTATCATCAAATTTTTTCCCTAAAATCTTTGCGCTGTATCCAAGTTCGATCAGTATATTCTTAAAGTGATTATCTATAATTATTGCAATCTTGTTTGCGTGTTCGGAATTAAGTGCTAATGAATTATTTATAAGCTGATTTCTTACTATATAATAGCTAATTACTGAGCTAATAATAAAAAGACTTAATACCGAAAAAATCGCTAAAAAAAGTATTAATTTTCTTAAATTTAAATTAATTTTAAATATTTCCATTTTTAATTAATTAGCCACAATTTATTAGTTCTATTACACTTTTAACATAGAATTAAAGTTACAATTAGATTTTTATTACAATTTACAAAGATTAATTACGTTAACTTAAACTTTCCAACGGCAAAAATTTCGAATTCAAGTCACTTATTGGGGCAGGCCGTGCATAAAAATAGCCTTGAAATAAATCACAATCTTGTTGATAGAGCAGACTAGCTTGTTCTAGTGTTTCAACACCTTCCGCTACGACCTCTAAATTCAGCTGATGGGCTAGAAAAATTATCGACCGAACAATTGCAGCATCTTGAACACTAATTGTCAGATTCACAATAAAACTTCGATCCAGTTTGATTTGAGTAATCGGTAGTAGTCGTAGATAGCTAAGGCTCGAATAACCAGTGCCGAAGTCATCAATGACCACATGCACTCCTAAAGCACGAATTGATTTTAGAATTTCAATTGCCCTGTCCGCACCACTAATAATAACGCCTTCGGTAATTTCAATTTTAAGCAGCTCAGCTGGTAATTGACTTATTTTTAGCGCTTTTTGGAGTTCCTCAAGAAATCCAGCACGTCCAAACTGCAAAGGAGAAATATTAACTGAAACTGTGAGCTGACTATCATGCGCCTTATTCCATTTAGCGATATCTAAACATGCTGTTTCTAAAACCCACTGTCCAATATTTACAATTTGTCCTGTTCTTTCAGCTAAAGGAATAAAAAAATCTGGAAAAATATAACCCCGTTCGGGATGATACCAACGAATCAGCGCTTCTACTCCCTGAACCACGCCTGTTAATGGTTTGATTAACGGTTGATAGAATAGTGTAAACTGCTTCTTTTTTACTGCTTCCATAAGTTCTAAACGCAGATGAGCATAATCTAAATTGGGTGAAATTTTATTGCTTTCTTCATAACAATGCCAAGTATTACGGCCTTGTCTCTTTGCTTCTCTCATAGCCAAAGTAGACCGATATAAAAGCTCTGAAGCACATTGTATAAAACTGTTATTTATGACGATACCTATACTTGCGCTTAGATGGAGTGTATGGTCATCGACTTGAAACGGCTCTGAAATCAAATCAAGAATGTTTGCAGCTCTTGTGGTTATTTTTTTATGATCATGTTGGCCTTTGATCAATAATACAAATTCATCTTCGGCATACCTACTCAAAACCTCATCAGGTTTTAAAAAATCTTTTAGTCGGCTCGCTATATTTTTAATAACTTTATTACCAACGTAGTAACCTAAACTATCATTCATCGAACTAAAGTCATCAAGATCAATATAAAGTAAAGTTAGAAGCTTTTGTTTTTCGAAAGTTTGCTCTAGGACTTTTTCAAAATTTATTTGATTCAGTAAGCCTGTTAATTGATCGTGAGTATTTTGATATTCAATATATTCTTCATGGATACGTTGCTGAGTAATGTCTTCCTGAATTCCAAGAAAATGAGTACATTTGCCATCTTGATCCAAAATTGGCCCCAACATTAATCTATTCCAGAACCAGCTCCCATCCCTACAATAATTTTTTAACGTTATCTGAACATCTTTCTGCTCCTTTACCGCTTGCTTAAACAAAGCAAGCTGCTCTAGATTAGTATCTCGGCCCTGTAAAAAATTATAATTACGACCTATGACTTCCTCTTCTGTATAACCAACTTGTTTAAGAAAAGCAGGATTAACAAAGCTGATCACCATGTTTTCAGAGGCATCCGTGATAAACATCCCACTCGGACTTGCATCAACTCCACGCTTTAAAAGACGTAAGCTCTCCTTATTTTTCCGATTTACACTAATGTCACGTGCTATCGTAAATACACCTGTAACCTTTTGATTTTGAATTATTGGTAAATTGATAATATCAAGCCATATAATTTTCTCTATCACATTGTAAACGGGAATTTCATAATGTTGAGATTTCCCCAGTAGAGCAGATTTAAATGCAGCATCAACTAATTCATGATATTCATCTGGTATTAATGTCCAATAGTGTTTCCCCTGTATTTGCTCTTGTGAAAAACCCGTAATTTCACGACAAGCAATATTGGTATTAAGAACGTATCCTTGCAGATCAAGTTCAAGAATTACATCTGGATGATAATTGTAAAAAGAACTATATTTTTCATTTATGGCTATTTTTTGTTGGCGTTCATCATCAAGCTCAATCGCTAATGCAACTAAAGAGGCGGCCTGTTCTAAAAGACGAATATTATGTTTCGTCGGTTTTTTGGGAGTTCGGTAATAAGTCCCAAAAGTTCCATATAAAATATTTCTTGCATTAATAATAGGCATAGACCAGCAACTTGAAAGCTGCTCTGCCTTTACTAATGCACGATAAGCTGCCCAATTCGGATCTTCCATCAGATCCTGACTAATGACCAACTTACGTAAAAATGCAGCTGTTCCACAAGCACCGCGCTGAGGACCAATTTTTAAATTATTGACGGCTTTACAGTATTGATTTGAGAAATGTTGTTTACCACTGATAAGCTTTAAAGTTTGGTCATGTTCAGAATAAAGCATGATCGTAACTAAGGCATCTGGAATATGGGATTCAAGCCACCCAGAAATTGCATTTAGAATGGGTTCTAATTCAGCGTGCTGCCCTATAAGACTAAAAATATGATACGTATCATAACTCTCTCTCATTTGCTCCTACCCTCGCTTAACCTCTATTCAATCCTTGGTCTATTCTTGGCTTCATTATTATAAAAGTTTGTATATTTTCCATTTATGACTGCTCCCTTAACAAGAAACATTAGTCTTTCCTTATGACTATAACATTTTTATAGAATATCGATTAGGTCTCTTTCATAAGTGAAAAGTAATCTTTTTTATTAAAGTTTATACTTGGCATGGTTGAGCTAGGGAAAGAAATAAGCTTTGTTGTGATGTGGGTCTAGGATTTTAGACCACGCCTATAAGTGATAATCTACTCCCCAATGAGCATGGGAAATGCTTGTTTTTGGAGTCAACCATGACACGAAGAAAAAGTCGTAATCATTCAGCAGAGTTTAAAGTTAAAGTTGCTCTCGCAGCAATTAAAGGCGACCACACACTCGCTGAACTTTCTACTCAATTCGATTTACATCAAAACCAAATAATTGATTGGCAAAATCAACTGCTTGAGCAATCAGTCAATATTTTTTCACGACCAACAGCACAACAAGAACCAGAGATTGACCTCAAAGCTTTACATGCCAAGATAGGACATCAGGCATTGCAAATTGATTTTTTAGAAGGTGCGCTCAGAAAAATAGGGCAGCTGAGCGGCAAAAAATGATCGATAAGACCCATCAACTTTCGGTACGACAACAATCGCAATTGATTCAAATCAATCGCAGTACGTTGTATTACAAGCCCAAAGAGATTTCATCAACTGATTAGAGTTTGATGCGTCTGATCGATGAAATTCATCTCGACTACCCATTTATGGGCAGTCGAATGATACTAGATATGCTACAGCGTCAAGGACATCAAATAGGTCTGCGTAAAGTCCGACATTTAATGCGCTTGATGGGAATACATTCCTTGTATCCAAAACCCAATACCAGTAAGCCTAATCTTGCATACCGTATTTTCCCATATCTTTTGAAAAACATGGTCATAGATCACTCTAATCAAGTCTGGTATACAGATATCACGTACATTCTTATGGCTAAAGGCTTTGTCTATCTGTGTGCAATTATAGATTGGCATAGTCGTAAAGTACTGGCTCATCGTGTATCGATCAGTATGGAAACAGACTTTTGCATAGATGCGTTGCAAGAAGCAATTGTGAAATATGGTTGTCCTGAAGTCTTTAATACAGACCAAGGACGATGAATGGATAATGTGATGATTGAGCGTTTATGGCGCAGCGTGAAGCATGAGGAAGTCTATTTGAAGGCTTACGATACGGTTAAACAAGCGAAACAATCAATTGCTGAATATTTGGATTTTTATAACATGATACATCCTCATTCAAGTTTGAATAAGGCAACACCGAATGAATTTTATGATCAACATTTACTAAAAGTAATGGCAGCATAATTTAAATATTTAGAGCGGATTTATCACTTATAAAACTGAATTGAGTGGTCTAATTAACGGAACCACATTAGATGACCAATTTGTTGTACGGTAAATTTTAGGTGTAGGCTTATTCATCTGAGAATTATATTGCTGAATAAGCCTTAAGAGGTAGATTTATGCAACCAAGCCATGTGTGTATAGAATTTTGGTGACTATTCACATTTCTGTTCCATGATTCATGGTTACTTATTACTTATGTTACTATGTCAGGGGCGATACAAGAATTAAGGTAACCTTATGAAAATAGCGAATACGAAATTACTAGCTGGTGCTTTTATGGCACTAACTTTAACTATGCTTAGCCCTGCCGTACTTGCAAATGATAACAATGATATACGAAAGACTGTTGTAGTTAAGTTTGCAAAAAAAGCTTACTCTGCAAATTATTACGGAAGGATAGATGGATACAAGTATGATTCCTACAAATTTTATGCTAAAAAAGGGCAAAAGTTAAAAGTGAGGTTGACTGGAGGAAATGTTGAAACTTACTTATGGGGTAATCAATTAAAAGACTCCATCAATCTTGGAGAATATTCTCCAGAGCTTGATGATAATGGTATTTATATTTTACCTGCTTCAGGTGAGTATGAAATTAGAGTATTACAACCTAGATCACAGGCAAGAAAAGATAAAAAACCTCAATACTGGATGAGTATTAACATTAAATAAAGACTTGCTAGATTCGTTTAAACTTTTATACAAGGGTTCAAAAACTATTGCCAGTTAAACGGAGCGTGATTTTTACGCATATGTTTTTATGTTATTAAAATGATATAGATTACTTGTTTAATAACCCGAGGAATAATTTAATCTTGCTGTGCGTTAGTCACGTTTCTTTTTTTCAAAAGTTGATTATATCTTTCAACGTAACCGTCGAGATATTCAAACTCTTTTGATAGGAATTTGAAGGGGAAGAATAGGCGAAACTTGTCATAAATAATGGTAATTCCTTATCTTTAAAATAGAGAACGCCCGATGAAATTCATTAGGCGTTTACTTTAAAAAAGTGTCAGCTTATTTTATAACTAGATGTACTTGTCAATGACGATTCTTTTTCTCAATTGCCTTAAAAAAAAACAATCTTGCTATTTTTGACTTTTCACACCATTTTGTTCAATTTGTACTGCGGCTTGCCAGCTAGGTAGTTGGCTTAAACCTGCTACATAACGTTGGATATGGGGATAATTTCCACCTTGTCCCATATGATAAACTAAAGCATGTAGTCCAAAGCCCATCATAAAGTCAGCACCGGTTAAACGGTCTGCCACTAGAAATTCTTTATCTTTTAAATATTCATTTAAATGGCCAAATACTTTATCGAACTCAACTTGAGTATAATTTTCTAGAAATACCAACTTCGTGCCCTGCTTGGTTTCTATCGCATTAAACGTTTTTAACAAAAATGGCAGCATGGCAGAGCTTTCTGAGAAATGAATCCACTGTAGATAATCGACATAGGTAGGTTCATCCATATCTGGTGCTAAATCCGGCGCAAGTTTCTGAATTAATAACTCAACGATTGCGCCTGACTCTGCAATAACTTTGCCATCCCATTCCAATACTGGAGATTTCCCTAAAGGATGAATGGTTTTTAAAGAGTCAGGGGCCAAATGCGTGTTTGAGTCACGATAATAGCGTTTCAGCTCATAGGGCTGCTTGATTTCTTCAAGTAACCACAAAATGCGAAAAGAACGTGATTGATCTAAATGATGTAGTGTGATCATGATAATTCCTATTTTTTTAGATTTTTACAACCACTTTGCCAAAGTTTTCGCCTTTCAACATACCATTGAAAGCATTGATCGTGTTATCTAAACCTTGCACCATATGCTCTTTATATTTGATTTTTCCGTCTTTCAACCATTCAGACATTTGCTGATAGAATTCCGGATACTGACTGCCATAATCATCAAAAATAATAAAGCCTTGCATGCGAATACGCTTTTTTAAAAGGGTGGAAATAAAGCCCGGTAAACGGTCTGGCCCTTGTGCTTGCTCGGTAGCGTTATACTGGGAAACCACACCACACACCGGTACACGTGCCGCAGAGTTAAGCAATGGCCATACCGCATCAAACACTTTACCCCCCACATTCTCATAATAAATATCAATACCGTTGGGAGCTGCTTGTTGTAATTGCTCTGCAAAATTTTCATCATGATGATTGATACAAGCATCGAAGCCTAGTTCTTCTACAGCATAACGGCATTTTTCAGGCTCACCTGCGATGCCAACCACGCGACAACCTTTAAGTTTGCCAATCTGTCCAACCGTAGCACCAACAGGTCCCGTTGCAGCTGCAACGACTAAAGTTTCACCGGCTTTAGGCTGACCAATGTCCAACAGCCCCATATAAGCAGTAAATCCTGGCATTCCCAAAATACCCAATGCCCAAGATGGATGTTCAGGTTGCATACCTAAGCTTTGACATGCAGTCCCATTAGAAATTGCGTAGCCCTGCCAGCCATTTCCTGAAAGAACCCACTCGCCTTCTTTGAATTTTGGGTTTTTAGAGGCCACCACTTGACTGACTGTTCCACCGACCATCACTTCACCAATTTCAACCGGTGCTGCATATGAAGGAGCATCACTCATGCGACCACGCATATAAGGATCGAGTGACAAGTAAATGGTTTTTAACAATATCTCGCCTTGTTTAAGTTCATTGAGCTCAACTTGCTCAATACGAAAATCGCTGTGTTTTGGCTCACCCACTGGCCGTTTAGCTAAAACGATGCGTTGATTAATAACTGTTTTCACACATATAACTCCATGTTTTATTTAAAAGTATTTCTCTTCATAATCAAAAATTATGATTAAAATTTCTTTACATCCATTGTAGATGAGTTATAATAAAAAACAATACGACTGGTCTATTTTTTATAATAGAGTAAATAATTAATATGAAGCCTACTCCTATTAAAAAGTCTGAAGCGAAGCGCTTACACATTCTTAACACCAGTTCAGACCTGATTTTGCATAAAGGTTTTACTGGCGTAGGATTACAGGAAATTTTACAGAGCTGTGAAATCCCTAAAGGCTCGTTTTATCATTATTTCCAATCCAAGGAAGCTTTCGGATGTGAATTGGTACAGCATTATGTAGATAATTACCAAGTCCGTTTAAATGATGTATGGCGTAGCGATAAATCCCCTTATCAAAAGCTGATTGAGTATTTTAATTTATGGATAGAAGATCCTGAAACACAGTGTGGTTGGGCGGATAGCTGTTTAATTGTGAAACTTGCCGCAGAAGTTGCCGATCTATCTGAAGATATGCGCTCCATTATGTCCGCTGGCGTCGATGATGTAATCCAACGGATTGCTGCTTTAATTGATTTGGGAAAACAGGATCAGTCTATCCAAGCAGATACTGAGGCCTCGACGTTGGCACAAGTACTTTACCAAATGTGGTTAGGTGCAGCATTACTGAGTAAGTTGCAAAAAGATAAAACACCATTACATCAAGCTCTGAGAGCAACTAAATTTCTATTAAAAAGTGAAGATTCATAAAAATTAAATATCAACTACATAATTAACTTTTCATGATAGCAGTCCAATGATTACTTATTCATGTATTGCTATTAGATCGATTTACAATCCATGAGTATAGCGCACAATGAATTCTCCTTCTAAAGCCCTCATGACTCGTATTTTAGTCGAATATTTAGGCTTATATCCCACGCTATTACTGGTACTCACTTTATTAAAGCCAATTACTCAGCATCAAAGTTTCCCGATGATGGTGTTGATTGAAGTCATAGTATTTGTGCCAGTAACGCAACTGATTTCTTTCCCACTGGCAGGTTGGCTCATTACACAGCTAAAAAATTTTAAGAATTTGTTTTAACAAGAAATTGTGCTGGCAACAGCAATCCTAAGCCCTTATTTTGCCAACCACAAAGGTTGGCAAAATAACTCACTTAGTCGAGATTAATCTGCGTAAGCTGGATAATCAATATAGCCTTTTTCCGTCCCACCATACATAGTGCTTGCATCTACTGCATTCAATGGCCAGCCATTGGCGATGCGATCGGGTAAATCTGGATTCGCAATAAATGGGCGTCCAAATGCAATTAAATCGGCCAGTCCTGCCTCTAAAATTCGAGTCCCTCTTTCTGCCGTATATCGACCTGCATAAATAATCCGACCACTGAAAGTGTCTCTGACATCTCTACGAAAATCATGAGGAAGTTCTGGTGCATTATCCCAATCAGCTTCTGCAATCGATAAATAGGCAATCCCAACTTCTTCAAGTATTTTTATGGCTTCAATATAAGTCACATGTGGATCATCTTCAACCAACCCTATGTAAACACGATCTTCCTCTGTACTTTCAAATAGCGGGGCAAAACGCACTCCTAAACGATCTGCACCAACCACCTCAGCAACTGCCTCTACTACTTCACGTAAAAAACGCAAACGATTGTTTAGTGATCCACCATATTCATCTTCACGGTGGTTACTATGTGCAGAGATAAATTGATTCACCAAATAACCATTTGCACAATGAATTTCAACCCCATCAAAACCAGCAGCCAAGGCATTGCGTGCTGCTTGAGCATAGAGTTGCACTAATTCTTTAACTTCTGCATTGCTTAAAGCACGTGGCATTGAAGGATCAGCCAAGGCCCCTGCATTGGGCCCGGTCTCAATAAACACTTTAACGTTACTATCAGCCCTAATAGCCGAGGGTGCGACCGGTGATGCATGATTGGGTTGCAAAGATGTATGTGAAACACGCCCAACATGCCAAAGTTGTGCAAAAATAATGCCTCCTTTAGCATGCACTGCTTCCGTCACTTTACGCCATCCAGCAATCTGTTCAGGGCTGTAAATACCAGGAGTCCAAGCATAGCCTTGACCACGTGGCTCGATTTGCGTACCTTCGGTGACCATAAATCCTGCCCCGGCACGCTGTTGATAATAGGTTGCCATTAATTCATTTGGAATATTCCCTGGCTGAGTACTGCGCGACCGCGTTAATGGTGGCAATACAATATGGTTTCGCAAAACATAAGGGCCTAAGCTTAAGTTTTGAAAAAGTTTGCTGTCTTTCATTTCATTGTATCCAAGTCATCATGACTTAATTGATCTAAATTAAAAAAATACCCTTCCTTCCTGTATATAGAAAAATAAAGGAAGTAAAGCTATTCACTCAGGCCCTTCACCATTAAATGAGGGTTATTTTGCTTATTGCGCCAGTTGCTCAGAGTCAGAAGTTTTATTCACTGCTAAGCACCACAACACACACTAGCTACTCTTTATTTCAACAATTGAAGTAATGCTGTAGCGGTTGCAGCAGAAGAGGCTGGATTTTGTCCAGTAACCAGCAAGCCATCTACTTGAACATATACTTGCCAATCATCCACTTTAGAATAATGACCACCGTTTTGTTTAAGCATGTCTTCGACTAAAAATGGTACAATTTCAGTCAAACCTACAGCGGCCTCCTCAGTATTGGTGAAACCAGTCACTAATTTACCGCTAACTAAAGGCGCTCCATTACTCGCTTTCACATGACGAAGAACACCCGGGGCATGACACACTGCTGCAACAGGTTTGCCAGACTGAATCGCCTGTTCAATCAGAGAAATTGAAATCGGATCTTCTGCTAAATCCCACAATGGGCCATGCCCGCCTGGATAAAACACTGCATCATAATCAGCTACAGAAATTTCGCTAAGTTTATGCGTCTGTGTTAATGCTTGCATTGCAGTTGGATCTGCTTCAAAACGATGAGTGGTTTCAGTTTGAGCATCGGCTAAATTACTTTTCGGATCTAGTGGTGGCTGCCCACCTTGAGGCGACGCCAGCGTAACTTCAGCACCAGAGTCAATAAAGGTGTAATACGGTGCAGCAAGTTCCTCTAACCAAAAACCTGTTTTCTTACCAGTATTGCCAAGTTGATTATGTGAGGTTAAAACGATTAAAATTTTCATGTTATTTCTCCGATAATTTTCATGATTGAGGAGCATTGTTACAGGGTCAGAGCATGCCAGATACGCGCATTTAGCTTAGATGCTCATCTCGAGAATTTGGCGACTGAGCTCTAATGAAACATTTTTATGTTCGCCTAGCTGTGTAAGATTATGTGATTTAAGTTGCGTAATGATGATCTCAATATCTGTCTCCCCCAGTCCATAATCGCTAAGACGAGTCGGCAATCCAAGTTGCTCAAAGAAGGCTCGAGTACGAGCAATAGCAGTATCAATACGTTGTTCTTCATCACCTTCGACAATCTGCCAGACTTGAGCTGCATACTGTAGTAATTTTTCTCGCTTCTCTTGACGACGCACTTGTAGATTGGCCGGCAACACAATGGCCAAGGTACGAGCATGATCAATACCATGTAAAGCCGTGAGCTCATGCCCAATCAAATGGGTTGACCAATCTTGTGGTACACCAGCTCCAATTAGCCCATTCAGTGCCATGCTAGCAGCCCACATCAAATTCGCACGCGTGTCATAATCTGCTGAATCGTCCAAGATTTTCGGTCCAATCTCAATCAGAGTTTGCAATAGACCTTCGGCAAAACGATCTTGTACTTGTGCATTGACAGGGTAAGTTAAGTACTGTTCCATGACATGAACAAATGCATCGACTACGCCATTTGCTAATTGGCGCGTCGGCAAGCTAAAAGTTTTATTCGGATCGAGTACGGAAAATTGCGGAAAAACAAAGGGGCTGCTAAATGACAATTTGGCTTGGGTCGATTTTCTGGTGACTACCCCACCGCTATTCATTTCTGAACCAGTTGCCGGAAGGGTGAGTACACTCGCAAAAGGCAAAGCTTGAGTAATTTTAGTACCATGGGTTTCTAAAATCTCCCATGTATCCCCTGTATAATTGACTGCTGCTGCAATAAATTTAGTACCATCAATTACCGATCCACCACCGACAGCCATCAAGAAATCAATCTTTTGTTCTCGAATCAGCTCTACAGCTTTCATGAGGGTTTCATAACTCGGATTCGGCTCAATTCCGCCAAATTCATGAATTTCTCTTGCACCTAATCCTTCACGCACTTCAGCTAAAGTACCATTCTTACGTGCACTTTCACCGCCAAACAACATTAATACTTTTGCTTCTGTAGGCACATAGTCATTGATTTTAGCTATTGTATCGCCACCAAAAATAATGCGGGTCGGATTATAAAAGTTAAAATTCAGCATATTTTTATCCTAGGATAATCAGTTAATTGATTTGAAAAACCACCGTTATTCATCAAATAAACTTTAAAAAATTGGACAATACTGCGGCTTTTGAATGCACTATTTGCTAACTATACATAAAAATAGACCAGTCGTCTATTTTTTATAAAAAATTATTTCAACTTGGCGACTTGAGTGATGGTTAAACACATTCAGGCTTGTTCTATACCACTTTTATTATTGATGTATTTTCACGAGCGATTGTTGGATGGAAGGTATAAACATGTATGACTATTGACATGGTCGTGAACGCATTGGCTAAAACAGTGAATGGCTCATACAAAATAGCAATGATTGAATATTTTAAAAGCAGATTGGCACGGTTTAGCAGATGTACAAATGCGACAGTAAATTAGATAGATTGGTTCAATATAAAGCATGTAAATAGTTGCATTCGTTTATTTACCCTGCCCTGTTTTGGATATTGACCCATTTAAATGATGAGATTAAGCCAATAAATAAAGTAGCCCAACTTGAATAAAAAGCCTCTGACAAACCTCACAGCGATAAAGTGCTGCCTTTCATTCAAAATTTCAGGCAGCACACTCATACATTTAAGCGTCGGTTTAACCTGGTAGTTTACTCGCCAAAACATCTACTTTCTCAATAGACGGTGGCTCTGAAAATAGATCATCGGCCTGAGCCATCAACGCAGCTGCAACCTTGCCAGATAAATGTGCTTGGCGACCCGCCTCATCAGGAAATGCATCAAAAATACCAAATGTTGTAGGTCCAAGACGTAAGCCAAACCACGCAACTGTCGCAGGTTCTTCCATTACAATAGGTAAACCGGCTTTAAGGAAAGCTTCCACTTCGTCTTCTTTACCTGGTTTAGCTTCAAGGCGGACATATAAAGCTGTTTTAAGCATGACTAAAACTCCACAATTGATTAGAATTCAAACTGATTCTGACATTGCTAATGTATGCATGTCAGAAAGTTTTGTTGTATAAAAGTTAAAAAAAATCCCATAGCTGAGCCAAAATTTAGGTTTTTATTTCGACATAATGCTATGAATTTATTCAAGTTAATATCATTAACATTTGAATCAAAAAATCAAGATATGAGATGATTAAATTCAATCTTAGTTATATAAGGACCAATTGACTCTACCTTAGATTTATAAGCTGATCTCTTCATCTGGAAATTATATTGCTCAAGAAGCATTCAAGAACAATATTGTACATCCTCATATCTATGAAAGTTATTTAGCTAGGAATTTGCTGTGAAACTCTATATGTTTCTCTATAAAGCTCGCAATGAAGTAATAGCTATGGTCATAGCCTTCTCTTAGGTTAAGTGTAAGAGGATATTCTTGTTCCAAACAAATATCACTAAGAAGCTTAGGCCTTAACTGTTCTTCAAGAAAATCATCAGCTGTTCCCTGATCGACTAAAATAGGTAAATGAACTTCTGCGTTTTTGATTAATTCAATCGCATCATAGCTTTTCCATAAAGTTTCGGTTTCACCTAGGTAGTGTGTAAAAGCCTTTTTCCCCCAAGGTACTTGGCTAGGTGCAACAATTGGTGCAAAAGCAGAAATACTTTTATACAGCTCAGGATTTTTTAACCCAATGACTAATGCACCATGACCACCCATGCTATGACCCATAATACTTTGGACTTGATTGGTCGGAAAATTTAGGTCAATCAGATTTCTGAGCTCTTCCACAATATAATCATACATTTTGAAATGCTGTGACCAGGGTGCTTGTGTTGCATTCACATAGAATCCTGCACCTTGGCCTAAATCATAATCTGCATGATCTGGTACATCCTCTCCACGTGGGCTGGTATCTGGTGCAACAATAATGACTTTATGTTCAGCCGCATACTTTTGTGCTCCGGCTTTAGTAATAAAGTTCTGTTCGTTGCAAGTCAGTCCTGATAACCAATATAAAACTGGCAACCGCTCATCTTTGTCATGAGGTGGCAGATATATTGAGAATTTCATTGAACAGTTTAATGCTG
Source organism: Acinetobacter sp. FL (assembly GCF_040744925.1). NCBI lineage: Bacteria > Pseudomonadati > Pseudomonadota > Gammaproteobacteria > Moraxellales > Moraxellaceae > Acinetobacter > Acinetobacter sp. FL. The sequence continues at coordinate 2,208,777 of NZ_CP160437.1, forward strand.
TTGACTGATGGCGATACACTTCTTGCGATCCACCAAAAGAAGCATGTTTCTCAATTATTTCCATAATCAATTACCTATGTTGAGCAAGACTTCATGAGAAATCGAGTAAACAAAGAGTCTGACATTCTCCACAGAGAATAGTGATAAAGAATTAAAATGTAGGCAGGTTTATTGAACCTATACACGATGCCTACACAGATAAATCTGTTTACAGATAATGTACCGTTTTAGAGGATTCCATGCATGTCAATCATGATTCACATGCATGGAAAAGCATAAGGTCTGACGCAATTATTCGTAATGAATTACAGTACGAATTGACTTACCTTCATGCATTAGATCAAAGGCTTCATTGATCTGATCCAAGCCCATCGTATGTGTCACAAATGGTTCTAATTGAATTTTACCTTTCATGGCATCTTCAACCATTCCTGGAAGTTGCGTACGACCTTTTACGCCACCAAAGGCAGAACCTAGCCATTTACGACCAGTAACCAGTTGGAATGGACGGGTAGAGATTTCCTGACCTGCGCCAGCTACACCAATAATTACGGATTGTCCCCAGCCACGGTGTGCACTTTCAAGGGCTGCACGCATCACATTCACGTTACCAATACACTCAAATGAATGATCTACACCCCAGCCAGTCATTTCGACAATTACTTGCTGGATTGGTTTATCGTAGTCTTTAGGATTCAAGAAGTCCGTTGCACCAAATTCTTTTGCCAGCGCAAATTTGTCTGGATTCATGTCAACCACAATAATACGTCCTGCTTTAGCTTGACGTGCGGCTTGTACGACTGCCAGACCAATACCCCCTAAACCAAAAACCGCAACACTATCACCTTCTTGTACTTTAGCCGTGTTGTGTACTGCACCGATACCCGTTGTTACCCCACAACCCAGTAAGCATACATGTTCATGATTGGCTTCAGGATTGATTTTAGCCAATGATACTTCTGCCACTACCGTGTATTCACTGAACGTTGAGCAGCCCATATAGTGATAAATCGGTTGACCATTGTAGGAAAAACGAGTGGTACCATCTGGCATTACACCTCTACCTTGAGTTTCGCGAACGGAAATACACAAGTTCGATTTTCCAGATTTACAGAATACGCACTCGCCACATTCAGCAGTGTAAAGTGGAATAACATGATCACCTGGTTTGACGCTAGTCACGCCTTCACCAACCTCAACTACAACACCAGCACCTTCATGCCCGAGAATAGCCGGAAAAACACCTTCAGGATCATCGCCAGATAAAGTAAATGCGTCTGTATGACACACACCGGTATGGGAGATCTTAATTAATACTTCACCTTTCTTCGGTGGTGCAACATCAACTTCAACAATTTGAAGAGGTTGACCAGGACCAAACGCAACGGCAGCACGTGACTTCATGGAATAATTCCTTATACAGATCTATTTTAAATATGATTTTAGAATCTTGGCGATTTCAGCCAGTTCTTCTTTTCGTTGTTGTTCTGTGGTTTCACCTGATACTAAAGTGTCCTTTAAATGAACCTCTAACATCTCATTCATTAGACCATTAATAGCACCACGCACAGAGCATATTTGTTGCAGAATCGCACCACATTCCACATTGTCTTCTAGCGCTTTTTCAATCGCTTGTGTCTGACCTTTGATCTTTCTGACGCGTAGAAGAATCTTTTTTTTGTCTTCGACCTGATTAGGCATCAGACCTCCTTATTTTCTAGCATTGATACTATAGTACCCCATAGTATAAAAAAGAACAATATTTTTTATAAACCTTAAAAATTTAGGTAGTTTTCAAAAAGTATGCTGAGATTAAATGAAGTCACTATTGGCTCTGCAACTGGATGCTATAATTAACTTTCCGAATCTTTACAATAGCTTATAAAATTAAACTTCTGACATACTCCCCCCACTTTCGACTAACTCTTTACGAAACATGTTTCTCAGGGATTCTAAAAGCAAAAGCTCTTAGGCGACTTCCTCACGGATTTCGCATGCTTTCTGCTTCACAGAGCGACCTTTACCGCATCTTCCCTCCACAGACAAAGTGGTATGTCCTACCGCTAAAATATTGCGAGAAGCATTAATATCCGTATTTCGCTAAAGCCACACTCAATACTGAACTAATACATCTAATCCGATGCCTTATTTTGCAATTATTTCCTTCAATACCTATAGTGAAAAACTTACCAATACTTTGCTGACAGTCTTTAAATGTAGTGATAAAACTATCCCATTGATTACTTGAAATTCGGGTATAGTGAATACCTAACTGTTTCAACTTTTCCTTCAGTCGTTGGACTATAGCTATATCTCTTTTACCCCAAACATAAGTAACAATTTCTCCTGTTTTTTCAGCACACATCACCTCTGTCGGAATGATGAATCACATTCTTTGGCATGCCTCGATCCTGCAATGCTTGCTCTAATGCATCGAGCACCATATCGGTATTCATTCGTGTAGATACTTTCCATCCAACAATGGCTCGTGAGAACACATCAATCATAAAGGCGGTATACACCCAGCCAGAATTAGTTTGAATATAGGTAAAGTCAGCAACCCACAAGTGATTAGGCTGATCAGCTCTAAAATTCCGTTTCACCAAGTCAGGTGCTCGTTTTTGATCATCTCTACTACATGTGGTTTGTTTGTTCTTACCCCGCCAAACACCCTGTATACCCAGCTTTTGCATCAATCGAACCACAGTACAACGGGCAATCACATAGCCTTCACGTTTCAGTTGTTGCCAGACCTTACGCACACCGTATCGACCTGAACTTTCTTTCCAAATTCGCTTAATCTCCTCAGCATGATGCACATCATGTAAATCTCGTTTCGCTCGATGTTCTGGATTTACTGTGAGATCTAAAGTCCGGTAATAGGTTGAAGGTGCGATCGGTAAAATTCTACAAATCGCCTCGACTCCGTACAGCTCTTTATTATTATGGATAAAATCCACCATTATTTGTGTGGGCGGTCGAGCTCCGCCTGGGCGAAAAAAGCGGCTGCTTTACGTAGAATCTCATTGGCGCGTTGCAGTTCTTTATTTTCGCGTTCGAGTTGTTTGATACGTTCTTGGTCTGAAAGCTGCTGTACTTTAACTGGATTTTGTTTATCTAAATATTTTTGATACCAAACACTTAGTGTTTCAGGAGTACAACCTATCTTGGGAGCAATAGCAGTGATCGCAGCCCAATTCGATGGATAATCTTTTTCAGATTCAATCAATAATTGAACCGCTCTTTCTCTGATTTCAGGGGTATATTTTAATTTTGTCATCGGGATAGTCTCTCAGAATATTGTCTCTCCGACAAACCCGGTACAGTTCAATCGGAGCATAAATTCCCCCCTTTTTAGTATGTGGATTAACTTACTGTTGATGAAAATAAAAAGCCTACTTAATTGCTGCTAATCAAGTAGGCTTTTTAATTCACATTACATTGTTCTAATTGTTAAGTTCTTGGAATGACTAAATTATATCATTAAAAATTTAAATGAAAAGTATAGTAAGTATAAGTAATGTGTATGGAGATGTTTGCCTTAAGTTATTATTTATTAAAGACTTGGTTGGAAAATAATCAAATATAGATTTTACTGCCCTGGAATGTTATCAATGCTGAATTCATTGTCATATTTAGCTTCAACAGATTCAGATAAATTATTAAACATTCGTTGATATTTTTCCGCCATATTGCTCGCCTCTTTTATTTGCTTAGTAGCATCAGCGACAATGAGTAATAGTCTTTGATTGTCTTCCCTTAACTTTTCATTCTCTTGTGTAGTAGCCACGAGTAGTGACCTCAACTCTTCCATAGAAAAAACATTCATGATATTGATCCATTCTTTTCTAAAGAATAAAGCAATTCTGGACATTAAAATAGCTCCCTCAAAAAAACAAAGTATTGCTTTTTTCTTAATAATTAAAAGCCCACTTAATCAAAAGATTAAGTGGGCTAATGTTGCAGTCATTTTCTTCGTCTTACAGGCGTTTCTTTTATTCGCAGACTTAAAGTAGCACTTAAAACTTAACCTAACAATATATAAAATATAGATAAAATGTTTAATTCTGTTAAGCTTAAATAGTCTTGTTTCCGTGAAATAAATTTTAATTTGGAAAAGTCTATTTTTCGATGACATATTTATATTAATTATCTTAAGAGAAGGCTAAGAACAGGGTTACCCCAAGCAAGCAAATATTTGAGTAAGATGTAAAAGATAAATAAAAAAATAGTAAGTCGTTCTACTCTAAAAATCTAATGATTTATCTCTGAATAGACTCACTCAATAAAATTACTTTTAGGATTAAAATCAGGAACAAGTTTTAAGTTAATTATCGGACTAGAACCAAGTTTTCCATAAACCCTATGCGGTGCTTCAACTTTAAATTCCTCAGGACTGCCTTCATACAAAGTTCTAAAATATTCAATTTTATTGTTAAATTTATTTTGACTGGATAGCCTAAATTTTATCCACAGAAATTGGGGATATTTTTGGCCTGGGGAAGACCGAGAATATTGGGGAAATATCAAATTTAATTATTTTTTAACCGATTTTATCGGCGGAATGTATTAAAACTGCTCATAAAAAGCCGACTTGTTTTCAAGTCGGCTTTTCTAGTTTTTTGCGCTACATTAATTTTATCACAATGCATTGATATATAGATGTTTTTTTGAATGCTGTTATGTTAGTGTTATTCCCAAGTAGAAATGTCCTACCTAATAACCAAATAGAAATGTCCTATATGGACATTTCCAAGTCAAGCACAGGATTCAGATTTCGCTGTTGAATTGCTGTTTTCTGTGCACGTCTGCTTGGCATCTTTTGAGAACGATTGCGTTTGTTTTGCTGTTCCAGTTCTTCATGCTGCTGTTGGATATGATTCAGAACAGCACCCAACCGTTTATTCTCAACAATCTCTCGCTGGTTCAGCTGACTTAATTTATCGAAGATGCTGTAATTGATCTTCCGACTTTCATGCATGATGGCCACAGTACCATCCGGGTATTCTAGAAATTCAAGATACTTGCCGATCAACCTCTGATTTTCTTCTGTATTCTCCAAGAGATATACACATTTATCATAAGTAATGGTCAGGCTTTTCGTCACTCTGCGTGGTTCACGCCAGGTAAAAACATCATCTAACTCTTCGGCTGTTTCAGTGACAGTCCGGTGTAGATCCTTGGGATTAAAAGCCATCTTGGCAAATTTACGATTAAATTGCTCAATAAAGCAGGGCAACCACTTATTCGCATCTGCAATCGAATTGATACCTTCCAGGCGCATCTCCTTAATCAGACGATCCTGAAGTGTTCTATTCGCTCGTTCCACACGACCTTTGGCCTGGGGTGAGTTAGCGAAGATGATATCGATTTTGAGGGTACTGAGTACGCGTCCAAACTGGGTAATCCTGATGTCTTTCTTACTGCTTTGATTTACCCTAAACACTGAATGTTTATCGCTGTAAAACGCTAAGGGCTTACCGTGCTGTTCAACATACAGGCGTGTTGAAATCATATAGTCAAAGGTTGATTCTGATTCACAGAAGCGTAAATGCTGCAATTTTCCTGTGGCATCATCAATAAACACCAGTAAACAGCATTTAGCTGCACGTCCTTCAAACCAGTCATGATGTGAGCCATCAATTTGGATCAGTTCACCATAACAATCCCGGTTATATCGAGGCTGATACGGGCGTTTCAGGCGCTTGGCGCGAGGAATCCATAAATCGGCTGCAATCATCCAGGAACGCAGGGTTTCTACTGAACGATCGAATCCATGCACGGTGGTGAGCTTTTCATGCGCTAAAGTGGGTCCGAAACCATAAAGTTGATCTGAAACAATATTGAGGCACTTGAGTCTGATCTCTTCAGGAAGTTTAGAATTGCTGGTTTGGCCACGACCGGCATGGGCTAATGCAGTGGGACCTTGAGCTTTGTATTTTTGCAGTAAGCGTCTGATCTGACGTTCTGAAATATGCAGTAGCTGAGCAGCTTGGGATTGAGTTATGCGTTGATCACAGATTTCCTGCAAGATCGACAATCGTTTAAGTTCTTTATCCGACATAGACACCAACATATCAAACCGTCCGCTAAGGAAATTGCAAAAGTGCATATTCTAAAAGCGGACATTTTTACTTTGGAGAAACCGGACATTTCTATTTTGGGCTTACAATAATTTTCAAAGTCTATCTTTCAACTCTTTATGCAACAAAGCCGAACTGAATTAAAAATAGAAATGTAGTTGAGCTGATGCTTGCTCATTTCTTTATTTTTAGTAATTGAGGTGAACATACTGTCAGTACATGGTAGTTATAAGTAACGTGTAACTTTGTTCGCACAAAGATTTGAATTATGCCAAGTGATGGATTGATTTGTACTTAAAATTTTAAGCTTATCCACTTGCTTTGCAAGCCACTACACTTTATTTACAATCCTATGTTGTGGAAGTAAGGGATCTTGTACTCGCCCAGTATGTTCAACTTGATTATATCTAAAGGACTATTAGGCTTCAATCAAATCAATTTTCCAATTATTCGACTGAATTAACACATTTAAATCACGTAATTTAAGACTAATATCATCAGCTTGTTTTTGTAGTGATGAAACTGGAATAACTTTATGCCACTTTATTTCCCGCGTACTATAACGATCAGATTCACGAGATGTATTACTTATTGCTGCAGTTAGGGTTTTGTGCTGTTCTACAAATTCATCACGCAAAGACAATAAAGCAAGTAGAGAACGGCCATCATTTAATTTTGTTAAAGCATTAGTTTCATGAATTGCATAACTTAATTTTTGAAATTCTTGAATTAAAGAAAATACTTGTTTTAATAGTTCATTTGGATCTTCAGATGGTTTATCACCATCTTGTACCAATACATTTGCATTGATACGTTGTTTTAATGAAATAATTTTTTTTTGTTGATCACTTCGAAGTAAGAGAGCTTCTGCTAATTTCATTTTTCACCTATTAACCAATTAGAATTAAGTTTTAAGCAGCTAAGTAATTTTACAAATACTATATCCTCATTCTTTAAAGATCAAAAAAATTGCTTTTTTATCTAACTAAAAGGTGTCTACAAAATCGGTAGCTATTCAGTATGGCCGACTCACTAAGATAGACAAGCTATTTACCTTTCGCGAAGAATAATCAAAGGCGGTATAGATATGGCTAATCAAGATGATGATAAAAATGCATCAAATCGTGGATTTTCTCAGTGATACTAGACGCAAGATTTTAATCGGATCCTGCATGTTGAAAATTACCGGAGATGATGAAAAGGCTAGAGCCAAATTAATTACACAAATGGATAAGTATTTAACAGAAGAACGTGATCGAAAATTGTTTAATTTACCCCTTCAATGAAAATTAATTCACCTGAAATAACGTATCAGTAGGACCGTAATATGAGACTTTTGGTTGCTTTAATTTTTCCCTGGCTGCTGTTTTTTACGATAGGTCGTCCATTTGCAGGAATGATTTGTTTATTTCTTCAGATTACGATTTTAGGGTGGATTCCGGCCGCAATCTGGGCTGTATATACTTTATCGCAGTATAAGACAGATAAAAAGATCAGGAAAGCATTGCTCTACTAATTTCTGTGAAGAGGAAAATTAACTATTTTTTTCTTTTTAGACCTGAGACTTTCTCCAAATTGACCACACTTTTAATTGTGGTTTTTTATTTTTACCTAGCCTAAAGATATCATTTAGAAAAGAACTCATTCTTTATGAATTATAGTAATAATGATGGAACATAATGATATTGCTTAATAATGAGTATAATTTTATATTAAAAAATATAGAAAACTAACTATAGGATTTTATTAAGTTTAATAAAAAAGCTTATGAGTAATAAAAATGAAATATTGGAATATTATTTTAATAATCTCAATAACCATAATGTTATGCCTAACATTTTTCGTACTGTGTGTAGGACGCAAAGTTTGGAAAAATCTTATAGTTACCTTGATAATATCCACTCTCATTAGCTTCCTTATTTTATGCACTATAAATTTTTTATTTGGACATGGCATATATATTCCGTGGAGTGACCATAGCCATTGGACAGAGATATTAAGTATAGAAATAATACTCATGAGTTTAGTAATAGGGGGAGTTAGTACCTCTATGATTATGTTAGGGACATTTATTTCTAAAAATAATAGATAGCACAGAATTAATAATCTATAAGTTATAGAAATTACTAGATGTTTCTTTAATTCTGTTCTTTTCTATTCATTCGACACATAAGATCACGAATTACGTAAACCCTATATAAATTTATTTTTTAAACACTCGGATGTCTTATTTCATACATTAATTTACAGCGATTTCTTGGCGCATAGGCTCTAATAAAAGTGTTTTTTATTTTTGGCAGCCTTGATACGAGTCTGTTTAATGTTGAACTAGAGAGAGGAAATCCGCATGCGTGCTCTTACCTATCATGGTGCTCGGGATGTACGAGTTGAATCCGTTCCAGATCCAGTGATTCAGGAACCAGATGACGTCATTTTAAGGGTGACAGCGACTGCCATCTGTGGCTCAGATCTGCACCTATACCGGGGTAAAATTCCGGCCACTGAAGATGGCGATATTTTCGGCCATGAATTTATGGGAATTGTAGAAGAAGTCGGCCCTGAAGTCACCGAAGTCAAAAAAGGCGACCGGGTCATTATTCCTTTCGTGATTGCATGTGGTCACTGTTTTTTCTGTGAACATGAACTCATGGCTTCCTGTGAAAATACCAATACCGGCCGTGGTGCAATTCTCAATAAAAAACAGATTCCACCAGGGGCAGCTTTATTTGGCTTTAGCCATCTATATGGTGGTATACCGGGTGGTCAAGCTGAATATGTGCGGATCCCCAAGGGCAATGTCGGACCATTTAAAGTGCCAGGCTCCCTGCCTGATGAAAAAGTATTATTCCTGACCGATATTCTACCAACCGCCTGGCAAGCAGTGAACAATGCCCAAGTTGGTCGAGGTTCCAGTGTGGCGATTTATGGTGCTGGCCCAGTTGGTCTGCTGGCTGCTGCCTGTGCGCGGATGCTCGGTGCCGAGCAGATTTTTATGGTCGATCACCATCCTTATCGTCTGAGTTTCGCACATCAAACCTATGGGGTGATTCCGGTCAATTTTGATGAAGTCGATGCCGCTGAATTTATCATTCAAAATACCACGGGTTATCGTGGAGTCGATGCCGTCATTGATGCGGTCGGTTTTGAAGCCAAAGGCAGCATGCTGGAAACCGTAATGACTAACCTGAAATTAGAAGGTTCGAGTGGTTCAGCGTTAAGACAATGTATTGCAGCGGTCCGCCGCGGCGGTGTGGTGAGTGTACCTGGAATTTATGCCGGTCCAATTCACGGCTTCCTGTTTGGTGATGCCTTTGACAAAGGTTTAACCTTTAAAATGGGACAAACTCATGTGCATAATTACTTGCCGCAGTTGCTAGAACATATTGAAAATGGAGATCTGTCTCCAGATCTGATTATTACCCATCGCATGAAACTGGAAGATGCTGCGGAAGGTTACCGTATTTTTGATAAAAAAGAAGAAGACTGTCGTAAAGTGATTCTGACGCCATAAATATGATTAAAGGAAAGCGCCATCAGGCGCTTTTTTATTTTTTATCATCATTTTATCAATCCTCTTTTTCTTGTTTTTAAGGGCTTTGTTGCACAAAGATTTGAAATGCAAAGCGCCCCTAATTGAGCCAAATTTAAGGCGTAACTTGGGTAAGTGGTCGACCTAATTCCGTAAATCTGTTAAGCACTGCTACACGTGCATGGATCTCATTCACTTGGCTATCAAAACTCCTTGCACTGAGTTTATCTCCTAATAATTTAATGCAGTGCATCTTAGTTTCAACCAAACTTCGCCGATGATAGCCTGACCATTTTTTCCATAGTGTCCTGCCTAAACGTTTAACTGTTCGAAGTAATTCATTTCGCTCTAGCGAGCTACTCTTTGTATCTTTCCATGGTTTCGCATTTTTTCTAGGTGGAATCACCGTATGCGCTTGCCGATCTGCAATGACCTGACGGCATTGCTTGGTGTCATAAGCTCCATCGGTATAAACAGAGTCAATCTGCTCATCTTGTGGAATCTGATCAAGTAAATCACCAAGCACCTGTGAATCACTGACATTATTGGTTGTAAGCTGAACTGCTCGTATTTGCAGGGTTTTGGCATCTATACTAATATGAAATTTACGCCATTGGCGACGATATTCAGGTCCATGTTTCTTGCGTTTCCATTCGCCCTCACCTAGAAACTTCATGCCTGTAGAGTCTATGAGTAGATGCAGCCCATCGCTACTTTTTTGGTAGCTGATTGCAATATCAATATGCTTTTGTCTTCTACAAAGCGTACTGTAATCTGGTGCTGTCCAATTTAATCCGCAAAGTTTAATCAGACTTTGCACAAAGCCAGTGACCATACGTAAAGACAGACGGAATAAGGATTTAATCATTAAGCAGCATTGGATGGCTGCGTCGGAGTAGGTTTGATTTCGCCCTTGTTTGCCTTTTGATGGAGCATACCATTGCGTAGCAGGATCAAACCAAATGGCAATATTTCCGCGACTCATGAGTGCTCGGTTATATGCGGGCCAATTGGTTGTGCGGTAGATTTTCTGTGTAGGCTTCTTCATTTGAAAATTATATCGCTGAAAAAGCCGTTACAGATAGGTTTGTGCAACAAAGCCCTTAGTTGAAAAAAACTTTTAGATTTCATGCTCACACACCACCTAAAACAAAAAAATATCTGATTGATTTTACAGGCTTTTAATTTAAGGTTTTATTCTACCCACTCGCAATATCAACGTTTAGTATCACGACTCACTAACTCATTAACTAAATATGGAGCAGTACGACTATCTTGATTTTCTGTTATTTGTTTTGGTGTTCCTGCCACAACAATATTCCCACCAGCATTTCCAGCACCTGGTCCCACATCAATCACCCAATCTGCTTGTGCAACGGCACGCATATCATGCTCAATCATAACCACGGTATTACCCGCATCGACTAATCGCTGCAATTGAACTAACAATCGATCTACATCTGATGGATGCAAACCTGTAGTTGGCTCATCAAGTATATACAGTGTATTTCCACGCTGATTGCGTTGCAGCTCGGTCGCCAATTTAATACGTTGCGCTTCTCCACCAGATAGTTCAGTCGCTGGTTGCCCTAAACGTAAATAACCAAGGCCAATTTCCTTTAATAATTGTAGTGAACGAGCAATCGAGACCTCTCCATCAAAAAAATCACGTGCTTCATTGACGGTCATTCCTAATACTTCAGCAATATTACGTCCATTCCAGCGAATTTTCAGAGTGTCATCATTATATCGAGCACCATGACATGTCGGACAAGGGGCATATACACTTGGCATAAACAATAATTCTACACTGACAAAGCCTTCACCTTCACAAGTTTCACATCGCCCTTTAGCCACATTAAACGAAAAACGTCCAGCATCATAATGAGCTTGGCGAGCTTCAGGAGTCCCAGCAAATAACTTTCTAACATGATCAAATAAACCCGTATAAGTTGCCAGATTAGAACGTGGAGTACGGCCAATTGGTTTTTGATCAACCTGTACCAGACGCTGTATAGCCTCCACATCACCAGCCAGAGAACCCTGTGTAACCTCGGTAACCAACATTCCTTCATTTAAAGGATTATTTTCATTATTGTTTTCAGTTTCAGATTCATTGCCTAAATATGAAAGTACTAACTCGGGTAAAGCTTGAGAAACGAGACTAGATTTACCTGAACCTGAAATACCTGTAACTGCTGTAAGTACACCAAGAGGTATACGAGCATCAATATTATGCAGGTTATGTCGGTAAATATTGTTAAGTTCAAGCCAACCAGAGGGTGTACGTCCATAACTTTGAGTAACTGGGATTTTATTAAATAAATAACTTGCAGTACGTGAAGCTGAAATCTCACTTAAACCCTGAGGTACTCCACTATATAAAATATTACCACCTTGCTCTCCTGCATCTGGTCCAACATCCACTAACCATTGAGCACGACGCATGAGCTCTAAATCATGCTCTACAACAAATACGGAGTTTCCAGCGTCTCTTAATTTATCGAGAGAATCATATAATGACTGACTATCTGAAGGATGTAATCCAGCAGACGGTTCATCCAGTACATAAACTACACCAAATAGCATAGAACTTAATTGTGTTGCTAAACGCAAACGTTGTAACTCTCCCGCCGAAAGAGTCGGTGTGGCTCTATCTAATGTTAGATAACCAAGACCTAACTGGCGTAATTGATTTAAACGCCCCACCACACCATTTGCTAAACGCTGGGCAGCAATTTTCTTTTCATCTGAAAGTGCTGACGTACGTCTTACATCTGGAGATACAGAATGCACTGCTCTACCTGTTGTTGCTCGTTCAGATCTATCAAGTTGGGTTACTTTATTATTAGTCTTTTCTCCAGCATCATGAGCGTCGAAATTGCCAAGAACAATGGGCTCAAGCAGGCAAGTTAACTTATCCAAAGAAAGTTGCATAAACTCACCAATATCTACTCCAGCAAAGGTAATAGATAAGGCTTCTGGTTTAAGGCGTTTACCATGACAGGAAGGGCATATTTTTCCTTCCATAAAACGTGAAACACGTTTTTTCATCAACGTACTTTGGGTATTAGCAAAAGTATGAAGGACATAGCGACGAGCACCAGTGAAAGTGCCCATATAGCTGGGTTCTAGTTTACGTTTAAGTGCAGATTGAGTCTCAGCGGGGCTTAAACCAGCATAGACAGGAACTGTTGGGGTTTCTTCAGTAAATAAAATCCAGTCTCTATCCGATTGCGGTAAATCTTTCCATGGTCGATCAACATCATACCCTAGGGTTACTAGGATATCGCGTAAGTTTTGCCCGTGCCAAGCAGGTGGCCATGATGCGATAGCTCTCTCACGAATACTGAGTGTTGGGTCAGGAACCATTGTCGATTCTGTAACTTCATAAATGTGACCTAAACCATGACAGGTAGGACAAGCACCTTGAGGAGTGTTCGGTGAAAAGTCCTCGGCATATAACATTGGCTGATCGGCAGGATATGCACCAGCACGCGAATAAATCATTCGCACGAGATTTGATAAAGTTGTTACACTTCCAACAGAAGAACGGGTATTACTTGCACCACGTTGTTGTTGCAATGCTACTGCTGGTGGTAGACCATCAATAGCATCAACATCTGGTACTCCGGCCTGATCTATTAAGCGTCTTGCATAAGGTGCAACAGATTCGAAATATCTTCTTTGTGCTTCAGCAAAAATAGTTCCAAAAGCAAGTGATGATTTTCCTGAACCCGATACACCTGAGAAAACAACAAGTGCATTTCTTGGGATAGAAACATCTACATCCTTAAGGTTATGCTCACGTGCACCTCGAACTTCAATACAATTATTAGATAAAGTAATGTTATTGTGTTCACCAAAAGAATGTATTTTCATGTTTCTACGAGCCTGTAAATTATTTTGTGTAAGTCTCATTTTTTATAAATGATCTTTTAATCGATCATCGAACTGAATCGTAAACCAATTCATTGCTAAACGCCAATTTTGAATTGGCATGGTCCATTTTTTAGCAGCATTTGAAGTTGCTAAATAAATGACCTTTTTCACTGAATCATCAGAAGAGAAGATCTTTCTCTTTTTAGTTGAATGGCGGATCACGCTATTCAATGATTCAATTGCATTTGTTGTATAAATCGCATGACGTATTTCAGCAGGATAGCTAAAGATCGTTCGGATATTTTCCCAATTTGCCCGCCAGGATTCTCCAATTTTTGGATACTGGTGATACCATTGATCGCAGAAGATATCTAGGGACTTTAAAGCATTTTCCTTTGTACTTGCCTGATAGATCGCCTTCAATCCTGCTGTTACAGCTTTGTAGTCCTTCCAGCTCAAAAATCTCAGGCTATTGCGTACAACATGTACGATACACAGCTGGATATCAGTATGAGCGTAGACAGAGGCTATCGCATCAGGAAAGCCTTTTAGTCCTGAGAAGCGCTGCTTCGCAAGGCAGGCTACAAGAATATCTTGCACTCCTCGATTTTTAAGCTCTGTCATGACTGACAGCCAGAATTTGGAACCTTCTGTTTGAGCAAGCCACATGCCAAGAAGTTCTTTTTGGCCATCCAGGTTAATGCCTAATGCTAAATAAACTGATTTATTGATTACTGTTGAATGCTGACGAACCTTAACAACAATGCAATCTAAATAGACAACAGGATAAAGACTATCGAGTGTTCTATTTTGCCATTCTGTCACTTGTTCAATGACAGCATCCGTCACCTTACTAATAAGGGAGGCAGATACATCGGCATCGTACATTTCTTTAAAAAAGCAACAATTTCTCTATTTGTCATTCCTTTCGCATATAGCGAAAGAATTTGATCATCCATGCTAGTAATGCGTGTTTGATGCTTCTTAATAATCTGTGGTTTAAAAGAGCCGTCACGATCACGAGGGATATCTAAAGCAAGCTGCCCATCTTGTGTTAGAACTGTTTTGGAGCTAAAACCATTACGTGCATTAGATCCTTTCTTAGGTTGATGCTTTTCATAGCCTAAATGTTCAGAAAGCTCAGTATTCAGAGCGGTTTCGATCATGAACTTTTTAAATATGGCTGTCATTTGGTTTAAATCTTCAGGAGTTTTTAAACCTTTAGCTAATTCAGCTGCCATACTTTTGATTGTAGCTTCATCCATGTGAAGTACCTCTTTTTATTATCCTCAGTAGGATAAATGAAAATTAAGTACTTACACAAAATTTAGAACAGTCCCACAACTCATTTTGTTGAACTATATCTGTACAACAACTCTACCTCGAATTTTTCCATCTAAAATTTCATTTGAAATATTTAAAGCATCTGTTAACTGAATTTCAGTCGTTACTGTTTCTAATTTTGTTTGATCTAATTCAGAGGTGGATCAGGAAATTTGAACAACACTTATAAGTGATATTTTGCTCCCCAAATGATGTTATAAACATCAATATATGGAGTATTTTATGGCACGTAGACCAAGAAGAAATCATTCAAATGATTTTAAAGCTAAGGTAGCACTTGCTGCGATTAAAGCAGAAAAAACACTTGCTGAATTGAGTGCTGAATTTGATGTTCATCAAAACCAAATTATCGACTGGAAAAATCAACTGATTTCAGCTTCCTCGCAAGCTTTCGATCAATCAAAAGCTCCAACAGAACCACCCATCGATCTAAAAAAACTACATGCAAAAATCGGTGAGCAGGCATTAGAAATTGATTTTTTAGAAGGTGTGTTGAAGAAACTGGGCCGCTTCAACCACAAAAGTTAATCGATGACTCACTTCAGATTTCAGTATCTAAGCAAGCTCAGCTGCTGAAAGTCTCCCGTGGTTGTTATTACTATCGCCCAAAACCTGTGAGTGCATCAGATCTGAAGCTAATGCGGTGTATGGATGAGTTACATATGCAATACCCTTTTGCAGGTAGCCGGATGATGCGTGATTTGTTGAATCGTCAAGGACATCATATAGGACGACGTCATACACGTACTTTAATGAAGAAAATGGGCATTAATGCGTTATATTGCAAACCAAATTTAAGCCAGGCTAATCAAGCTCACCGCAAATATCCATATCTGCTCAAAGGATTGGCTATTCAGCGCAGTAATCAAGTGTGGTCTACGGATATAACGTATATCCCTATGGCAAAAGGCTTTGTTTATTTATGTGCTGTGATTGATTGGCATAGCCGCAAGGTACTTGCGCATAGAGTATCGATTAGTATGGAGGTTACATTTTGCATAGAAACATTAAATGAAGCTATTGAAAAATATGGTCGACCTGAAATATTTAATACAGACCAAGGCAGTCAGTTTACCAGTGATGCATTTATTGATGTATTGAAATCAAATGGCATTCAAATCAGTATGGATGGTAAAGGTCGATGGGTTGATAATGTGATGGTTGAACGATTATGGCGGAGCGTTAAATATGAAGAGGTGTATCTCAAAGCCTACAGCAATGTTTTGGATGCGAAGAAGCAATTAAACGCATATTTTGAATTTTATAATTTGAAACGACCTCATTCGAGTCTGGACAAAATGACTCCAGATGAGTTTTACTATGACCAGCTACCACAACAAAATAAGGTAGCTTAACTAGAGCAGAGTATCACTTATAAATAAGCTTTTAGTTGTTCAAACATGTGGGACCACCTCTTTCTGTAGCCAAACGTTCCCATGCTTCTTTTCTTAATTCGATTGGTGCCATCACGCTATCAATTCCATATAAGGTAATCCCTCTTAGAATAAATGGAGCAACTGTTGCTGGAAAATCCATTCCGCCTGCCAAACCACACGCAGCAACTGCACCACGATATTTTGTACTAGCACATGCATTGGCTAAAGTATGGCTTCCAACAGTATCAATTACGCCAGCCCAAACTTCTTTGTTTAATGGCTTTCCTGGGGAAGATAATTCAATACGATCAATAATTTCACTCGCACCTAGATAGGTTAAATATTCTGACTCTTGAGGTCGACCAGTTGAAGCTGTAATCTCATAACCAAGATGATTCAAAATAATAATGGCAATACTACCTACTCCACCATTTGCACCTGTCACTAAAATTTTTCCATCACTTGGTTTAATACCATGTTTTTGTAAAGCCATGACACACAACATTGCGGTATAACCTGCTGTACCAATAACCATCGTATCTTTAAAAGAAAAAGCAGAAGGTTTTTGTATGAGCCAATCACCAGAAACAGTGACTTGCTCGGCTAGCCCTCCAAAATACTTTTCACCCACTCCCCAACCATTCAGTAGAACTTCATCTCTTTCTTTCCATGCTGGATGTTTTGATTCAATCACAACACCCGAAAAATCGATGCCTGGGGTCAAAGGAAAACTACGCACCACTGGTGAACGCCCAGTAATGGCTAAAGCATCTTTATAATTGAGTGTTGAATATTTGACTTCGACTCTAACCTCTCCTTCTTGTAAAGGCTTTGATGCAATCTCAGTAATTCGTGATGTGTAACCTGCTTCATCTTTAGTAATTACAATACCTTTGTACATAGAACTTCCTCTCCATTTAATTAGACTGCTTGTCTAGAATTAATTAAAAAATAAATACAGACGTCTGCATTTATTTTTTAATTAACTTTTTACGTGATTTTGTTGTTTTACAGCTAAAGTAAACAAGCGATAAAATGCATCTAAGGGACTTGTTGATTTGACCAAACGTGCTCTTAGAACTGCACCTTCCCACCCAATCCAAAACTGATAAGCAGCTTCATCGCAATCAGCTAGGCTATATTGTGAATTTGACTGATGTAGGCAATCAGAAACTAATTTCTCCCATACCTTAAAGATACTTTCGATTCGGGCAATGATTTCTTGTGGCAAATACGACACTTCTTGTCCTAAGTTACCTAAAATACAACCTCGTTTAAAATCATATTTTTGCATTTTTTCACCCGCATCTTTTACAAAATTTTGCAGCTTTTCTAGTGGGGAAAGATCAGTTTGACTTAAAAACTTATTCAATCGCTTCACAAAATAAAGTTCATAAGCATCTAAGACTTCTAAAATAAAAGCCTCTTTATTTACAAAATAATGGTAGAAAGACCCTTTAGGAACTTGGATTGATTTCATGAGATCGTGCAAGCTCATAGCATTCATTCCACGTTCGGTCAGTAACTCGATACCTCGGTGGATTAAAACTTCTTTAGTGTCTGCATAGTTACAACCGTGTTTGGTTGGTCGACCACGTGGTCTTTTGGGTGAGGAAGAATAATTCATATAATAAAAATAGACTATGTGACTAGAAATAACAACAATAAGATTATTTGATTGAAAATTTTATCTAAACGTCATCTAGTTCTCTTTTTTCACAGTACTTAGTCATTCATATAAATGCTCTTAAAAATCCTATAAGTTCATGTACT
Organism: Acinetobacter sp. FL; assembly: GCF_040744925.1. Lineage (NCBI taxonomy): Bacteria > Pseudomonadati > Pseudomonadota > Gammaproteobacteria > Moraxellales > Moraxellaceae > Acinetobacter > Acinetobacter sp. FL. The sequence goes on from NZ_CP160437.1 coordinate 2,226,764, forward strand.
AATTTTTTATAAATTTCTATTATTTTTCTTCAAAATATTGAAATTAATAAATATATTGTAAAAATAATTTATAAACTAGATTTTAGGTAAACATAAGTTAAATGCGGGGATAAATAAAAGAATTGAAAATATATCTAAGATTTACTAAGATATATCTTAGTAAATCTTAGATATACCAACTTATGAATGAAACAACTGACTCTTTGCTGATAAATTCAGATAAGCCATCACGTAAAAGCCGTTTATTTGAATCTGGCCATATGAAATTGCTAGTGCTTTCTTTAATTGAACAAGCGCCTAGATACGGTTACGAAATTATTAAAAGCATTGGTGAGTTGGTAGGTGGTGGATATAGCCCAAGTACAGGCACAATTTACCCAACCTTATCTTATCTTGAAGACATGCAATTTGTTTCTATTGAAAAACCTGATGGTGACCGTAAGCAGTACAAGATTACAGTGACTGGTATTAACCATTTAAATGGTCAAAGAGAGCATTTAGAACATATCCTTGGCCGCTTAGAGACGCGACGTGAAATTCAAAATAATGATCAATATCTAGATATCTATCGTGCAATGGCAAACTTAAAAACATCATTGCGACTTAAATTAAAAAATAATGCACTGACTGAAGAAACAATTCATCAAATTGCTAAGAGCATTGATCAAGCTGCTGTTGATATTAGCTGTCTTAAAAATGAGGTAGTCCGATGAAACAACATAAATATCAAATTAGTGTAAAGCATCTTGTAGATCCAAAAGGACAGCCTTCAACTTACACTGAAGATCTTGTTTTTACTGCTTATAATCACGATGATATTTTCAAAGTTTTAGAAAAATTGCAGCAGAAAAAAATTATAGATGAAGAATCAATGAAATCTTTTGCCGTAGGATTAAAGCTTATGGGAGAAGTGTTATTAGAAAATAAAGATATTCCTTTATTTAAAGATTTTTCGCCGCAATTTATTGAATTTATTAAATCAATCAAAAAACTTTAACTTACGGAGTTAGTCCATTTAAATCTATTCCTTTGAGTTAATCCGATATGAAAAATATTTAAGGTTAAATTATTTAATTTTCTTAAAATTAACATAATACACCTTATACGAAATCAACATGTTAGAACCCATTTAAAGTGTCTATATTCTCACCAATAAAAATGTCTGGTTTATGATGGTTTTTATCACCATGGACTGGATATAAAATATAGATGCTGATCACTATGTCTGATAAAGAAATTCAACGTCTTGCAGTTCTGCAAGACGTTAGAGATCATCGTATTACCCAGGTCCGTGCTGCTGAAATCCTGAATCTTTCCACCCGTCAAATTACCCGGTTATTGCAGAAGCTCAATCAAGATGGTGTCTCAGGTATGGCACATGCCAGTCGTGGTCAACCGGGTCATCGTCGCCATGACGTCCTGTTAAAATCAGAATGTCTTTCCATTATTTCTGAACATTTACTTGGCTTTGGTCCTACATTGGCTCATGAGAAGCTCAGCAGCATGTTTGGCCTGCATATCCCGGTAGAAACGGTTCGTCGCTGGATGACTGCAAATGACCTCTGGATTCCTCGATCCAAGCGCCTGAAACGTCCATATCAGCCTCGATACAACCGTGATTGCTTCGGTGAGCTGATCCAGATCGATGGCTCATATCATGACTGGTTTGAAGGTCGAGCTTCCAAATGCTGCTTGCTGGTTTATATCGATGACGCCACTGGAAAGCTGTTGCATCTGCGCTTTTGTGAGGCTGAAACGACCTTTGATTATATGCTTTCAACCCGAGCCTACATTGAGCAATACGGCAAGCCTTTAGCGTTTTATAGCGATAAACACTCGGTATTCCGAGTGAATCAGAAATCGAGCCAAGATAGCCAGATCACGCAATTTGGGCGGATTCTGAATGAGTTAAATATTGATATTATTTCGCCAACTCACCCCAGGCCAAAGGCCGTGTGGAACGTGCCAATAGAACACTCCAGGATCGCCTGATCAAGGAAATGCGCCTAGAAGGTATCTGTTCAATTGCCGAGGCAAATGCCTGGCTGCCCTGCTTTATTGAGCATTTCAATCAGAAGTTTGCCAAGTGTGCGCGAAACTCAAAGAATTTACATCGGCCATTAACCGAATCTCATCTTGAACTGGATGATATTTTTACCTGGCAGGAACCGCGTAAGGTCACCAAGAATCTGACCCTGACCTATGACAAATGTATTTATCTGCTTGAACCGACAGAGCTGAATCATAAGCTTGTTGGGCAATATATTTCATTTCTGGAGTACCCGGATGGGACTGTGGCCCTCATGCACGAGGGACGAAAGCTCAACTACAGCATTTTCAATAAATTAGCTGGGCTACAGCAGAATGAGATCGTTGAGAATAAACGGTTAGGTACAGTTCTGGCACATATTCAGCAACAGCATGAAGAGTTGGAAAAACAGAATAAACGTTCCCGTCTCAAGAAAAGTATGCCGAGTCGTAAAGCTCAGAAAGCTGTTATTGAACAAAGAAAGTTAAATCCTGTGCTTGACTCTTGTGGTTAAAAACAGGACATTTTAAATGGTTTATCGCATAGACATTTTAATTGGTGAATAACACAACATGTAAGCCCGAAATAGAAATGTCCGGTTTAGGTACTGTACTAGCAAATCTTTAGTGAGCGGATGATATTTATTATTCATTATTTAGGAATTATTAAATCCTATAAATATCATTTATTGGATTAATTTACTTTGGTACTGTGCACATCATCCCCCAGTTAAAAATAAGGAACAATTATGAATAAGATGATGAATGCTCTTATCCTAGAAAATTTTGGTGATCATGAATTTACACGTGTAGAACTCCCTATACCTCAACCAGAGGCTGGGCAAGTTCTAGTACGTATTCATGCTAGTGGTGTAAACCCTATTGATTATAAAATTCGTCTTGGTGAAGCACCATATGCTATGCCAGAGCTTCCTGCCGTGTTGGGAACAGATATGGCTGGGGTTGTAACTGCTATTGGTGAAGGTGTCACTCACTTCAACGTCGGAGATGAAGTTTACGGTCTGATTGGTGGCGTTCGTGGTCTTCAAGGATCTTTAGCAGAATATGTTGTAGCAGATGCTGATCTGATCGCATTAAAGCCACGGAATATCTCTATGCGCGAGGCAGCAGTACTACCATTGACGTTCCTCACCGCTTGGGAAGGTTTAGTGGATAATGCTAAGGTCCAACCAGGGCAAACTGTACTGGTTCAGGGTGGTGCTGGTGGCGTTGGTTATATGGTTGTTCAGCTTGCAAAAGCACTTGATGCAAATGTTTGGGCGACTGGTCGTACAGCTGATCAATCACTGATTTCAGAACTCGGTGCAACACCTCTCGATTACACAACAGCATCTTCCGATGACATTATTGCTGCAAGCCCTGAGGGTCAAGGTTTTAACATTGTTTACGACACTGTGGGTGGTCCAGTACTCGAAGCTTCACTTTCCATGACAACTCACTATGGCCACATTACCAGCTGTGCTGCATTTGGTAATCATAATTTAGCGATTTCATCTCTACGGTGTGCCACACTGTCTGGCGTATTCGTCCTATTGCCGATGTTAACAGGCAATCGCCGTTCTCATCATGGTGATGTCCTTAAGATCGCCACTCGTCTCGTTGAGGAAGGTAAACTGCGTCCTATTGTTGATCCTCGTCATTTTACACTAGACCAAGCGATTGAGGCTCATGATGCTGTTCAAGATCGCTCTGCCAATATTAAGGTCGTTATTGATGTCATTTAACGCACTTCAGGCCAAGACTTGGCGCTTCAATTGTATTGGAGATACAGATGTTCTGACATTAGAAACACTTCCTGTGGCTTTACCAGCCGCAGGAGAAGTTCTAATACAGATGAAAACGATCGGACTCAACCGGGCTGATGTAATGTTTCGGCGTGGTACTTATATTCAAAAAGCAGTATTCCCCTCTCGTCTGGGATATGAGGGAGCAGGCGTAGTTCTTGCGATAGGTGAAGCTGTACGTCAATTTTCTCCAGGAGATGCAGTATCGATTCTTCCGACTGACAATCTAGCTAAATATGGGACATATACGGACAAGCTTCTGATTCCAGAAACTTTTTTAGTTCACAAACCCGACAGTTTAAGCTGGGAAGAAGCTTCTTCAATCTGGATGCAGTATTTGACGGCTTGGGGTGGTGTAATCCATGCTGGTGGAGTTTCGAAAGGAAAAACGATCTTGATCACAGCAGCTTCAAGTAGCGTAGGACTAGCTGCGATACAGATCGCTGAAGCAGCGGGTGCTAAGGTAATTGCAAGTACACAGACGATAGAGAAAAAGCAACGTTTACTAGATCTCGGTGTTAAAAATGTTATAGCCAGTGAAGATGAACCAGATTTGTATGAGGCGCTTGTTTTACGTTTGGGTGGAGAACATCTTGATGTCGCCTTCGATGCTGTAGGAGGGCCACATATTGAACAGATTGCAAAAGCGATGTCTGTGGGAGGAACTATGGTCATGCATGGTGCACTTAGCCCGGAGATCACACCATTTCCCCTTAAAGTTGCATTACGCAAGAGCTTAACCATGCGAGGTTTTTTGTTCCTTGAGGTTCTCCATGACCCTGTTCTAAGGGAGCAAGCCAGACGATTTATTCTTAGCAGTATAGGTGCAGGATATCTTCGTCCAGTGATCGACTGTTGCTTTAACTTTGAGGACATGCATGACGCTCAGCGCTATCTTGAATCAAATCAGAAAATAGGAAAAATTGTAGTTACTCTAAATACATGATGGTCTTATCTGATTTCTACTTTCTAGAAAAAAGGTTAGTTCCATCTGATTCAGGTTTCTATATGGCCCAACACTTCCGCTAAGTAATCAAACAATGCTCGGATTCGCAAAGGTGTCGGGCCCCGCTGTGGACGATATAAATACAGGCGCCAAACTGGAGAGGTTTCCTCATGAAGTATCTGAATGAGCTTACCACTCCTAAGCCACGGCAAAACTAGAAATCCAGGCATGTGTCCGAATCCAACTCCAGCGAGAATAGCTTGAAATTCAGCTTCTAGATCATCTGTAATAAAACGAGGCTTTGATGGCGTGAAGCTTCGACTTTCGGTGAATGTCCATGGCCAGTAACGCCCTGTTTTATGATCGAATAGTGCTGTTAGAGGGTATTTATCAAGGTCAATAATTTTTTTGGGCATTCCAACCTTATCAATTAACTCTGGCGTACCCACAGAATAAAAGTTCACTTTCGCCAATTCCCTTGCCACATATCGATTGTCCGGCAAAAATCCAAATCTGATCCCGATATCTATTCGCTCATCGATCACATCCGAGTGTGAATCTGTTAGCACACAATCCACGACAATATCTGGATAACGTGTGGCAAATTCTGCTAGTGCAGGTACTACCAATTTACGCCCTAACACTGACGACACAGTAAGACGGACGGTCCCACGCATTTCATCTCGTTTTTCCTTGGTGTCTTTTACAAGCAGAGCATCAATCGATCCCACCGCAAAACGTGCTTGCTTTGCCAAACGCTCACCATCAGCAGTAATTTTAATTTGTCGAGTACTCCTGTAAAACAGAATCTCTCCGCGCTGCTCTTCTAGCTCTTTTATTGCCCGTGTCACTAGCTGCGGAGAAATCCCCAGCTGAGTTGCTGCCTCTTTAAAATTGCGAGACTCTGCTGCGACACAAAAGATACGCATCATTTCCAATTTGTTCTGCATGTCCAATCCTGTGTTCTGGTAATTATTCCGTAAATAGGAATTCTGAAAGATAATATTATTCATTTATTATACCTAACAAGGCTGTAATACTTAATCGATCAAATATGATTGCCAGATAGGTTGAAGGTTACTTGTATGAATAATATAGAAAATAAAGTTATTGTTATCACTGGTGCAAGTAGCGGTTTAGGTGAAGCTACTGCTCGTTTACTTGCTAAAAAAGGTGCAAAGGTTGTACTTGGTGCTAGACGTACTGAAAAATTAGAGGCTATTGTTCACGACATTCGTGCTGAAGGTGGTCAAGCTGAATTTATTGGTATGGATATAACCAAACCACAGGAAGTACAAGCACTTATTGAAAAGGCATTAAGCGCATTTGGTCAAATCGATGTATTGGTAAACAATGCTGGATTAATGTCTATTGCACCATTAAGTGAGCTAAAAGTTGATGAATGGGATCGTATGATCGACATTAATATTAAAGGTGTTCTTTATGGTATAGCAGCTACCCTACCTGTTTTCCAAAAACAAAACTTTGGACACTTTATTAATCTCGCATCTGTTGCAGGGATAAAAGTATTTAGTCCAGGAGGTACTGTTTATAGCGGTACTAAGTTTGCTGTAAGAGCCATCTCAGAAGGACTTCGTCATGAAGTTGGGGGAACAATTAGAACGACTACTATTGAGCCTGGTGCAATTGAGTCAGAACTAAAATTCGGTTCTTCTCATAAAGAAAGTTCAGAGTTTGTTACTGATTTCTACAAGCAAGCCATACCAGCTGACTCAGTCGCTCGAGCAATTGCTTATGCAATTGAACAGCCTGCGGATGTAGATATTAATGAAATTGTTTTGCGCCCAACGAGCCAAGAGTTCTAATTATTGAATAACATAAAATGGGAGCACTTCGCTCCTATTTTTACTATATTTTTTTAAAGTTAAGGACAAATCTATGAAAGCCGTATCGTATGTTATCAATAACCATGATGATTTTAAAAATTCATTGGTAGATATTGAAAAAGCGAAGCCTACGCTTAAGGAGCGTGATGTACTGGTAAAAGTTCAGGCAATCTCTGTGAATCCAGTTGATACCAAAGTGAGAAAAAATTCGTCTGAAGCAAATAATCGTATTTTAGGTTGGGATGCCGTTGGGGAAATTATCGAAGTTGGCTCAAAAGTTACCTCGTTTAAAGTAGGAGATTCTGTTTGGTATGCTGGCGATTTAACCCGAGATGGTAGTAATGCTGAGTTTCAAGCAGTCGATGAACGAATTATCAGTCTTAAACCAATTACAGTATCTAATGCAGAAGCAGCAGCATTGCCATTAACTGCAATAACGGCATGGGAAATGCTGTTTGATCGGTTTCAAATTTCAGAAACAGAAGTTGGCAGTATTTTAATTATTGGTGGTGCAGGTGGTGTAGGATCAATCGCTATCCAACTCCTAAAAGCAAAAACAAATCTGACCGTTATAGCAACAGCTTCACGTGAAGAAACAAAATCTTGGGTGGAATCACTGGGTGCCGACCATGTCATTGATCATAGCAAAGATTTAAATGCACAAATCGAGACACTAGGCATTGAAAAACCAAAATACGTATTCTCTACCAATCATACAGAAACCTATATCAAGCAAATAGTTTCTCTGATTGCACCACAAGGCAAGCTTGGATTGATCGATGATCCACAAACATTTGATATTATGCCGTTTAAGACTAAATCTATTTCTATCCATTGGGAGTTGATGTTCACCCGTTCAATGTATGAAACCGATGATATTGAAAAGCAGGGTGATCTGTTGCAACAGGTTGCCCAATTAGTTGACCAGCAAAAAATTAGAAGTACCCTCAACCAAAATCTAGGCAAAATTAACGCTGCACACTTGGAGAAGGCGCATAAGTTGCTTGAATCAGGCAAGTCAAAAGGCAAAATTGTACTAGAAAACTTCTAAAACAAATTCAAGGTGAAATAATGACTATTTCAATAATTGCGAACTTTAAGGCAAAATCAGATAAAAAAGAAATGTTAGAAGCGATTTTAAAAAGTGTAATAGAGCCTACGCTTCAAGAAGAAGGATGCTTGAAATATGAGCTTTATATTAGCGAAAATGACTCGAGTAGATATTTCTTCTTAGAAGAATGGCGTAGCAGGGAGGATTTAGATATCCATATAGCCTCTGATTATATTCAAAGTTTATTTGGTAATATCCAATCGCTAATTGAATCAAGTGATATTATAGAAATCAAAAAAATATAGCTGTATTCGGACATTATGATGAAGTATTCTTCAAATTAACATAGAGACTTAGAAAGCTAACATAAAAATGAGAGCTCTAAGCTCCTATTTTTTCTGGTTTTTTTCATTTTTAGGGCTTTGTTGCACAAAGATTTGAAAGGCAAAGCGCCCCTAATTGAGCCAAATTTAAGGCGTAACTTGGGTAAGTGGTCGACCTAATTCAGTAAATCTGTTGAGGACAGTTACACGTGCATGAATCTCATTGACTTGGCTATCAAAGCTCCTTGCACTGAGTTTATCTCCTAATAATTTAATGCAGTGCATCTTAGTTTCAACCAAACTTCGCCGATGATAGCCTGACCATTTTTCCATAGTGCCCTGCCTGAGAAGCACTGCTTCGCAAGATTAACTGTTCGAAGTAATTCATTTCGCTCTAGCGAGCTGCTTGTTCTTTGTATCTTTCTATGGTTTCGCATTTTTTCTAGGTGGAATCAGCGCATGCGCTTGCCGATCTGCAATGTCCTGACGGCATCGTTTTGTGTCATAAGCACCATCTGTATAGACAGAATCGATTTGTTCATCTAAAGGGATTTGAGCAAGTAAATCTTCCAGTACCTGTGAATCACAGACATTATTTGCGGTGAGTTGTACAGCACGTATTTGAAGGGTTTTAGCATCGATACCAATATGAAGCTTACGCCATTGGCGGCGATATTCAGGTCCATGTTTCTTACGCTTCCATTCACCTTCACCTAAAAACTTTAGGCCAGTAGAGTCTACGAGTAAACGGAGACCACCACTACTTTTTTTATAGCCAATTGCAATATCGATATGCCTTTGTCTTCTGCACAGTGTGGAGTAGGAATATCACTCATATTCGGGGCTGCTCAGCCACAAAGCTTAATCAGTCTTTGGACAAAGCCTGTGACCAGTCGCAAAGACAATTTAAATAAAGATTTGATCATTAAGCAGCATTGAATAGCCGTATCGGAGTAAGTTTGATTTCGTCCATGTTTTGCTTGCGGATGAGCATACCATTGAGTCAAAGGATCAAACCAAATGGAAATATTGCCTAGATTAATTAAGGCGCGGTTATATGTGGACCAATTGGTTGTACGAAAGATTTTGGATGTAGGTTTATTCATCTAGGAATTATACTGCGGAATAAGACCTTATCGGTAGGTTTGTGCAACAAAGCCTCTTAAAACTGAAAAATGGAAATTTTAACTTGGTAAATTTCAAATAGCTGCCAATTTTAAAGACTAGACTGCCACCACTCTCCCACCATACTAATTAGTACGTATGTATTTAGTTGTATAAATAATACTCTTCAACCGCCCTCGCCAAGTTAAAAACACCTTTATTAATTAGATCAGCACTGATTGACCCAAACCCCAAACGAAGGAAATGTTTCTGTTTGTGATCATCTAAAAAGAAAGACTGCCCCGATTCAATGAATACGCCTAAATTTGCGGCATAATGAGACAAAACCGTAGTATCAATATCTGCTGCGGTATCAATCCAACATGCTGAACCACCATTCAAAGCATAAGGTTTCCATGTTGGAAGATATTGTTTTAATGCCTTATTGAGTATTTCGCCCCGTTGTCGGTGTAACTGGTACTGACGGCGTAGCATGCTATGGTAATAGCCTTGATCGATAAACAAAGCAAAGACACGTTGATTGAATACATTTGGATGTCGCAATATCAGACGGCGTAAATGTCGAAGTTCTTGTATTAATTCGGGTGCAGCAACGATATATCCTAAACGTAACCCCGGTGCCAATGGCTTAGACAGACTTCCAAGATAAATGACGCGACCATGTCGATCTAAACTTTTTAACGCGGGGATCGTCGTATTTTGTACCAGCACCTGAGCATCATATTCATCTTCAATAATTATGCTGTCGTTTTGTTCTGCTAACTGCAATAAATTTTGTCGGCGCTGTGGTGACATGGTTACACCTGTTGGACATTGCCGTCCTGGCGTAACAAATAAATAATCGCACTCGCTTGCTCGAGTTAAAGTTACCCCCTCATGATCTACAGCTAAAGGAACAATATTCTGGGTTTGTAGCATGAATATATTACGTGCATCTGGATAACCAGGTTCCTCAACCCCTATCACATGATTCTGCCGCATTAATAACGTGGCCAACATATATAAGCCATGCTGACTCCCCACGGTTAGCAATATTTCATTCTCTTGAGCCATGATGCCTCTAGTAGGCAAAATATGCTGACGGATTGCATTAATGAGATAGGCGTCGTCCCCCTGTTGAGTAATGTCTTGTGACCATATTGAGGCATCTTTGGCAGATAAGGCACGTAATGCACATTCCCGCCAAGCTGAGGCAGGAAAGCTTTCCTCATCTGGCTGACCATAAATAAAGGGATAGGCATAATTCATCCAATCACTGGGTTTGGTCAAATGCCTTTGTGCTGAAGGTCGTATACAAAAGCGAGCCTCCCAAGTCGTCGCTTTTGACGTGGTCCGAATGGTTTTATTCTCACTACTATCAATCTGGAAATTTAAACAAACAAAATGTCCACTCCGCTGTTTGGATTCCAAAATTCGCTCAGCAACCAATTGTTGATACGCAATGGTAACCGTATTTCTTCCAACACCCAATTGATCAGCTAAATCTCGGCTAGAAGGTACTACCATACCTGGTTTTAAATAACCTTGTACTAAAGCCGAAAACATCATACGGCAGATTCTGCCCTGTAAATTCAAACCGCTCTGTGCCGTATTAGAAAATAATGCTTGCCAAACTGTAGCTGAAATTGCTGAAGTCACTAATTAATCCTTATATCTGTGCATTGCTGCGATCCATTTTGATGCTTGCCTACTCAAACTGGTGCAAAGCTCATGGTTTCAGTCCATCTTTAAGCTAAAACTGGACTTACTTGATATAAAGCAAAAGGCATTCCACTCTTATTAATTTAAGATATCTATTTAAAAACAATAACTTAATAATATTAATTATTGGCTCCATAAAAACTCTAAATCTGGTACTACGCCATATTTCAGTATTTCCGTACATTCATTTCATCAGTTTATAAAACCTAATTTTGGAGCAATACAAATGCAGCAAGCACAATTAATCCAACTTCTTACCGATTTTTCAACAGCTTGGAATCAACATGATGTTGAACAACTCATGGCATGCATGCATCCAGAATGTCGGTTCGAAACTGTGGCTGGAGATGATGTTTTTGGAACCAGAATTGAGGGCTTAGATGCAGTTCGTCAAGCATTTAGCAATACCTTTCAAAGTTTTCCAGATGCTCAGTGGCGTAACGGTAAACACTGGATCAGTGATAACGCGGAGTTCGGTATTTCAGAAACAACTTTTACAGCAACGACTGCTGATGGCGGCTGGATTGAAGCCAATATGGTTGATGTCTTTACATTTAAAGATGGAAAAATTCTCGTCAAAAATGCATTCCGTAAAAATAGACCTGTGCAACCAATCGCATAAGGAGTCATTCAATGAATCAATCTGTCCAACATGCAAGTTCATTTCGCGAACGCCTAGAACCGCATAAATCTATACCGCCACAGAGTTTTAAAAGTTACAACTCACAGTTTGACCCTTTAACCACTCCTGTCCTATCAGGTAATGAAAATTATGCGCCAACTTATTGGGTCGGCACAGCAGGTACGCCACCCGAAGATGATGGGCCATTAATGGGTGACACCGAAGCGGACATTGTCATTATTGGTGGAGGCTTCACTGGGCTATCGACAGCACTAACACTGGCTGAACAATTTGGTGCCGCACCTCTTGTGCTTGAAGCAAACCGTACCGCATGGGGCTGTACCAGCCGTAACGGTGGGCAAGGTCAAAATGCGTCGGGTCGTCTGTATCGCTCCCAATGGATTGAAAAATGGGGATTAGACACCGCCAAACGTCTTGATGCCGAAATTCGGGAGGGCTTTGACTACTTTAAAGACCTCGTGAGCGGTATTGAATGTGATGCACAAGATGGTGGACATCTTTATATCGCCCATCGTGCAAAAAAAATGGCTTTCCTTGAAAATGAAGGTCGCGTCATGAAAGAGGCGTTCGGCTATCAGACTCGTATGTTGAGCCGTGAGCAACTGCATGAAGAGTATGTGGCTGATCAGGAAGCTGCCGGAGCCTTACTGGAACCCGATGGTGTTGGCGTACACCCCCTAAAACTGGCTTTTGGCTATTTAAAACGTGCCCGTGCTGCTGGTGCCAAAGTACATACTTCAAGTCCGGTACTTGGATGGGAAACGCACAATGGCATCCATTATTTACGTACTCCAAATGGTATTGTCAAAGCAAAACGTGTGGCAGTTGCAACAGGTGGCTATACGCCTAATGGCTTACACCCGCATCTTTCTGGAAAAATCATGCCGATTTTATCCAATTCTATTGTGACACGCCCTTTAACAGAAGCGGAACGTGCTGAGGCAGGCTTACACAGCACCACATTTATTACGGATACTCGAACTTTACGTCACTATTATCGCCTACTCCCTGATGGATCCATGCAATGTGGCAGTAGAAGTTCCTTAACCGGTGCAGATGCAGATAATCCAGTCCATCTCGAACGTTTAAAAGAAGGGCTTTATCGCAAATTTCCAAGCTTACGTGGCATACCTATTGCTTATTCTTGGTGGGGTTGGGTCGATGTGAGTCATGACATGATGCCTCGTATCGTACAACCCAACCCTGAGGAAAGCATTTATTATGCTATTGGTTATGGTGGTAATGGTGTGTCTTTCTCCGCGATGGCAGGACTCCGTCTTGCAGAACGAGTGATGGGAATACACCGCCCTCAATTTGAGCTTCCGATTTATAAATCCCCTTTGCCTTCACATCTGTTTCGACCATTCCGTCGACTCGGGCAAGCATTGTTATATCGCTGGTACCACTTAAGAGATGAAGTGCTTTAAGCGCAAATTCAGTCATCTGTAATGATTCGGTTATAAAAATATAAGAGGGAATCCATCATGTATGATTCAGATTCAAATCAAAGTTTAAAAAGTGCTTTAAAACCTCGTCATGTCCAAATGATGGCACTCGGCGGTGTTATTGGAATGGGACTATTTGTAGGTAGTTCTGTAGTGATTCAAGCTGCAGGTCCAGCCGCAATTTTGTCCTTTCTGATTACGGGTGTGTTGATTATTTTAGTGATGCGAATGCTTGGTGAACTTGCAACCGCCTCTCCTGTATCAGGCTCCTTCTATGCATATGCACGCCATGCTTTCCAAGATTCGCCCTATTTATCTCGACTCGCAGGCTTCATGACAGGATGGATGTATTGGTATTTCTGGGTCATCGTGATTGCATTAGAAGCGATTGTCGGTGCAAAACTCTTTGCTTATTGGTTACCTGATACACCACAATGGATCGTCAGTCTGGTTTTACTCGCCCTATTAACAGCAACGAACTTATTCTCAGTCAAATCCTTTGGTGAATTCGAGTTTTGGTTCTCATCTATTAAAGTTGCTGCGATTGGTCTTTTCATTTTCCTTTGTTCTTTATATATGTTCGGTCTTTGGCCAAACCATCAAGCCGCTGGATTTGGTGAATTGTTAAATCATGGTGGTTTTATGCCAAATGGTTGGGGACCAGTCTTATCGGGTGCTATTGCCGCAACTGGATTTTACTTTGGTGCTGAGATCGTTACGATTGCTGCTGCAGAAACCAAAGACCCCGAAAAATCTGTTGCCAAAGCAACTCAATCTGTAATTTCACGTGTACTTATTTTCTATGTTTGCTCAATTTTATTAGTGGTATGTATCGTCCCTTGGAATAGTCCAGAAATTGCGACGCCTTATGTAAGTGCATTAAAAGTTCTTAATATTCCGTTTGTTGCAGACATTATGAATGTCGTAATTCTCGTAGCGGTGCTTAGTTGTTTAAATTCTGGTGTTTATGCTGCGAGCCGTATGTTGTTTGCGTTAACCCAAAATGGTGATGCACCTCGTAGCTTAACTAAACTTTCAAAAAATGGTGTTCCAATTCGTGCCATCCTATTTAGCACATTGTTTGGTTATCTATCAATTCTAGCTTCATACTTCTCACCAGATGCTGTTTTCCCTTTCTTGGTCGAATCTTATGGAACTGTAGCCTTATTTGTCTATATCGTGATTGCATTCTCGCAAATCCGTTTGCGTCGCCACTTAGAACGTGTAGCACCTGAACGTTTAAAAGTTCGTATGTGGTGTTTCCCATACCTCAGTTATTTTGCAATCATCGGCATGCTTTCCATCTTTGCTGCCATGGCTTTTATTCCTAGTCTTCAAAAAGCGTTCTGGTTCGGTATCGCAAGTGCAGGCATCCTGTTCTGTATCTTCATTATTCGTGATTACATAGAGCTGATTAAATTACGTCATCAAAGTACACAACTGAATACGCTCATCCCTGCCAAACAAACCAAAATTTAATCCTCAAACACAATGACCTGTACCAAGTACAGGTCATCCACGTCTTTAGGAAATTACATATGCTTTTAAAAGATAAACTTGCTGCCTTCGCAGTCGTGTTCATCTGGGGTATTAACTTTTATTTTATGAAAGTTGGCGTCAGTGAGATACACCCTATGCTCCTCGGATGTTTACGCTATCTACTGGTTTTATTGCCTGCCCTCTTTTTCATTCGTATTCCAAGCATCGGGTGGAAATGGTTATTACTTTATGGCTTTATTAGTAACTTTTCTCAATTTGCTTTTATGTTCAGTGCAATTGCGACAGGAATGCCTACAGGTTTAGTCGCTTTAGTTGTGCAATCCCAAGCCTTTTTTACTGTCATGATTGCAGCATTTTTTTTACGCGAACAAGCCTTTTGGAACCAGTGGCTGGCTATCGCGATTGCCTTTATGGGCTTAATGCTGATTGCCTTTGGTCAACAACATAGTCATGTTCCATTAATGGGTTTGGCATTGGTATTATGCTCAGCAATTTCATGGGCCTGCGGTAATATCGTAGTCAAAAAAATGGGGCCTGTTCACCCAATTGGTTTAGTCGTATGGGGCAATATTCTTACCCCTTTATGGTTTTTACTTTTAGCGGTACAGAATATTGGCTGGCAAGGTGTGGTTGCGGATTGGCATGCACTGACTTGGAAAGGATTCGGCGCCGCCGCATTTCTCGCCTATTTCGCCACGATTATCGGATATGGCTTATGGATCTACCTACTGACACGTTATCCTGTTGCTAAAATTAGCCCATTGTCACTTTGGGTACCTGTTATAAGTATGATTTTTGCCTATTTATTTTTAGATGAACAATTAAATACTTTGCAGTGGTTGGGTTCATGTATTGTTATGCTGGGTTTAATGGTGCATTTATTGGGGCAAAAAATTCAAACTCTATTGTTAATGCAAAGAGCATCAAACACTTAAATAATTATAATTTTCCCATATACACTCAAAGGCTTACTCAAAAGAGTAAGCCATATTCTGAACAGCCATTCATTCGAGTTAATCCTGTCCTTTTGAGAATCATCTTAGTATAACAATAAGTAAAATTTCAGAACTTACAGAGATGGCGTCAATTGAACTCAGATCCTAACCAACTAATTCTAAAGATCTTTTATTGAATAAAAAAATTCATTGACCCAATTTTGACCCAAATCAGATTTATTGTATTGAATCACGAAGTAGTTTTGTTCAAATCCCAATTCAGGATTTGAAATAGTGTACCGATTGTAGCATCGTTACAATCTAGTAAAAATATTATATTATAACATATCGTTTATTTGATATTCTTTTTTGATGTATTATTCTTTTAAACACATTTAGGGACAAAGTAATGTTTGAAATTATTGATGATTTAAAAAATAAATTAGATCAGCATCGCCCCCTATCCCCAGCAATAGTAAAAAATTTACAAGAAGATCTTATTTTACGATGGACTTACCACTCGAATGCTATTGAAGGAAATACCCTTACTCTTTTAGAAACGAAAGTCGTGTTAGAAGGCATAACTGTCGGTGGGAAAGCATTAAGAGAACACTTCGAGGCAATTAACCATAGAAATGCTATTTATTACGTTGAAGATATTATTAGAAAAGAAGAACTATTTTCGGAATGGCAAATTCGCAATATCCATCAACTCATTTTAAAAAACATTGATGATGATAATGCTGGCCGTTATCGCCAACAAAATGTTCTAATCTCTGGTGCCACGTCTACCCCACCTGATTACACATTATTAAATGACAAGATGGCTCAGCTAGTTGATTGGTACAATTCAGAGGCACATAAGCTTCACCCCATTGAACGTGCAGCTAAAGTACATGCTGATTTTGTAGGTATCCATCCATTCATTGATGGCAATGGCCGTACATCACGCCTATTGATGAACCTCGAATTGCTTAAAGCTGGTTATCCACCTTGTGTGATTACTGTAGAGAATCGTTTAGCTTACTATGAAGCATTGGATCAATGGATGGCTTATGGAAAAACTGAAGCTTTTATTCAGTTGATTTCCAAAGCAGTGGTCGAAGGATTTAAACCGTATCAGGTGGTTTTAGGTCTTTAACTTACGATTTTATAAATAAAATTTAGATATTAACTTTCATATATCCATTGAGCATTCGGCCATTTTTTCTCATCAATAGATTGCTCAACACAACCAATAATTTCGCGTGAAATAATCCTAATATGCTTGGGGATATTTCTTGTAGAGTGCGTTGCTAAAGTAATCACACGAGAAAATGAGGGGTCTAAAATTGGAGTAACTTTAATTAATCCTGCCCTATACTCATTTATTACAGAAACTAGGGGTAAGATTGTATAACCAAAGTCCTGGATAACTAGCTGTTTTTGTATATTCAAATCATTAGTTTCAGCATAAATCTTTAAGTTAGCTTCATTTTGCTTATAAGCCTGCTCAATCAGAGATCGCAATCGATGAGGGTGAAAAGGTAAAATTAATGGAAATGGCTCTATTTTTTTAAGTTCAAGGACTTCATTTTGCTGAAGTGTAGATTGAGCCGATCCTATTAAAAATAGTGGCTCTTTTACCAACGGAGTCAAATCAATTAACTTAGAAGGTGTAGTGTCATACATTAAAGCTAAATCAATATCTCCAGCCTCTAACCATTCTTTTAAATGCCCAGAATATCCCACTGATATTTTCACTTGTACTTCAGGATACTTCTCCTTGATCAACTTCATAATCAAAGCAGAAAGTAATTCACTAATACTCGACAATACACCGATATGAACTTTCCCTCGTATCATTCCTTTATTTGCGGTTAATTCTAATTTGGCAGTCTCAACTTCTTCTAAGATTCTTCTTGCATAAGGTTCTAGTAACTTACCATCCTCAGTCAAAGCCATCCCATGACGGGAACGGTTAAATAATTTCACTCCTAATTCTTCTTCAAGCATTTGAATCTGACGTGATACAGCAGGCTGCACAATATTTAGCATAGCTGCAGCCTTAGTAAGGTTTTCTACTTCTAATATTGTAACGAAAGTCCGTAATTGTTTGATGTCCATTTCAATAATTTTCTAGCATGACTTCCATCAGAATATACTATTTTAAATTATTTTACATAACAATATATGATCAAAAATATAAAAGGGATCATGATAAGGCCATTCAAATGAAAAGCACTTTTAATAACTACCAAGAAATCCGTGAAGCTGTTCGTGCATTATGTGCGCAATTTCCAGATGAATATCATCGCAAAATTGATGAAGACAAAACTTATCCTGAAGAGTTTGTAGATGCCTTAACTAGTGCAGGCTGGTTGGCAGCAATGATTCCAGAAGAATTTGGCGGTTCAGGATTGGGCTTGGCTGAAGCATCTGTAGTTATGGAAGAAATTAATCGCAGTGGCGGAAACTCAGGCGCTTGTCACGGTCAAATGTATAACATGAGTACACTGTTACGTAACGGCTCTCAGGTACAGAAAGAATTTTATTTACCTAAAATCGCATCTGGTGAATGGCGTCTACAATCTATGGCAGTGACAGAACCTACGACGGGTACAGATACTACAAAGATTCGTACCACCGCAGTAAAAAAAGGTGACAGTTATGTGATTAATGGTCAAAAGGTGTGGATTTCACGTGTGCAGCATAGTGATTGGATGATTCTTCTGGCACGAACAACGCCTTTGGCTGAAGTGAAAAAGAAATCTGAAGGCATGTCTATTTTCATGGTTGATATTAAAGAAGCCATGAAATCAGGCATGGCGGTGCAACCTATTCCCAATATGGTGAATCACGAAACCAATGAATTATTTTTTGAAAACCTAGAAATTCCTGAAGAAAACTTAATCGGTGAAGAAGGTAAAGGTTTTAAATATATTCTAGATGGCCTGAATGCAGAACGTACTTTAATTGCTGCAGAATGTATTGGTGATGGTTATTGGTTTATGGATCGCGCAACCAAATATGTAAAAGACCGAGAAGTATTTGGCCGTCCAATTGGTCAAAACCAAGGTGTGCAGTTCCCGCTTGCTGAATCTTTCATTGAAATCGAAGCTGCAAACTTAATGCGTTTCCGTGCTTGTGAACTGTTTGATCATGGCCAGTCTTGCGGTGCTGAAGCAAATATGGCGAAGTATCTGGCTGCTAAATCAAGCTGGGAAGCAGCAAATCACTGCTTGCAATTCCATGGCGGTTTTGGATTTGCCAATGAATACGATATTGAGCGTAAATTCCGTGAAACCCGCCTGTATCAAGTTGCCCCTATTTCGACGAATTTAATTCTCAGTTATGTTGCTGAACATTTACTTGATTTACCGCGCTCATTCTAAATAAAGGCTACAGCATGGAAAAAGTACAAAAATCTGCACGCTCTTATCTTTTTGTACCGGCTAATCGTGTAGAACGTTTTGAAAAAGCGCTCAGCACATCAGCGGATGCAATTATTATCGATTTAGAAGATGCGGTTCCAGTGAATTTAAAAAATTCAGCCAGAGAAACTTTAAAATATTGGCTGATGGAGCATCCACAAAAAAATATGATGATCCGTATCAATTCAAAAAACAGCGAATGGTTTGCGGACGATATCCAGTTGGCAAAATTCAGCAATGTGCAAGCGATTGTGTTACCCAAAACTGAATCTGTTGCAGATATTGATGCTGTGACTGCTATTCGTGCAATGGATATATTCGCACTGATCGAAACCCCGCTTGGATTTGTCAATATCCGTCAAATTGCTCAGGCAAAATCGGTTAAGGCACTGATATTCGGTTCAATTGATTTTCAGTTAGAAATGAATATGCAAGGCGGTTATGAGGAGCTTTTGTCATTTCGTAATGAATTCGTATTGGCTTCTAAACTTGCAGGAATCGAGTCTCCTATCGATGGGGTTACTGTTGACTTCAAAGACGAAGCTTTAGTTGAAAAGGAAACCTTACAAGCCAAGAATCTGGGTTTTGCAGGAAAACTTTGTATTCATCCAAAGCAGATCGATATTGTGAATACTGCATTTAGTCCAACAGATGTTGAAATTCAGTGGGCGCAGCGTGTTTTGGATGCTATTAATCAAGCCCAAGGCCAAGCCATCAGCCTAGATGGAAAAATGATTGATTTACCCGTCATTTTGAGAGCGCAAAAGATTTTGAAGCAAGCGGGTTTAAACGCATAAAGGATTAAGGAGTGGTCATGGAAAACTACAGTAATTGGATTGGAAAAAAAGAAGTACTGGATGATTATTCAGATCATCGTCCTGTAGCAATGATGCAGGCTTTACTCAATGAAGAAAATAAGTTACCGGCTGATTTACCGCATTTATATCATTGGTTTTATTTTCTACCTTTGGTTAACGGACAGGATCTTGCTCTAGATGGACATCCTAAAAAAGGCGGATTCTTACCCCCTATTCCTTTTCCTAAGCGTATGTGGGCAGGCAGCCGCTTAGAGTTCATCAAACCCATTGCCGCTCATCAATCCATATGTCGTGAATCAGAAATTTTAAAGGTTGAGTTCAAACATGGAAAAAGCGGTGACATGTATTTCGTTACCGTTCAGCATTCAATTTATGCAGAAAATGAATTGGCCATCATTGAAGAACAAGACATTGTGTATCGTGATGTAAGCAACCAAGTACAACGTGCTCCTCAGAAGCAGCCTGAAAATGCAGAAACAAAAGCATTCGATTATAAAAAATCGTTCCCTATCGATCCTGTGACGCTATTCAGGTATTCGGCTGTGACATTCAATGGACATCGTATTCATTATGACCGTCCTTATGCCACCCAAGAAGAAGGTTATCCTGGCCTTGTGGTGCATGGCCCACTTTTAGCCACTCTTTTAATTCATCATTTCAAACAAGAATATCCAGATAAACAAATTACTCATTTTGAGTTTCGTGCGGTGAATCCAGTCTTTGATTTTGATGATTTTCAAATCTATGGCAGTATTAAATCCACGCAAGGAGAATTATGGATTCAAAAAGACAATGGTCAAATTTGCATGAAAGCAAAAATTTCTTTTAAGGAATAAGTCCAATGCTTCCTTTAAATGATATTACCGTCATTACACTCGAGCATGCAATTGCTGCACCATTTTGTACACGGCAACTCGCAGATTTAGGTGCACGGGTAATCAAGATTGAGCGTCCAAATATCGGTGACTTCGCACGAAAATATGATGAGCGTGTCGATGGAATGTCTTCGCATTTTGTATGGGCCAATCGGTCTAAAGAAAGCTTAACACTGGATATTAAAACTCAAGCGGCTCAAGATATTCTCAGGCAGCTTGTATTAACAGCAGATGTACTGGTGCAAAACCTTGCGCCAGGTTCTGCTTCCCGGCTTGGTCTGTCTTTTGAAGAATTGTCTGCAATCAATCCGAAAATTGTTGTCTGTGATATCTCAGGGTATGGTGATGATGCTGAAAATCCCGGTCCTTATCATGATAAAAAGGCCTATGACTTACTGATTCAGAGTGAATCCGGATTTTTATCGATCACTGGCACCGAAAATGAGTATACAAAAGCAGGCTGTTCTATTTCTGATATTGCTGCCGGTATGTATGCCTATTCCAATATTTTGGCTGCCTTGATTGAACGCGCTAAGACAGGTAAAGGAAAACGTATTGATATTTCGATGCTTGAAAGCATGACTGAATGGATGGGCTATCCGCTCTATTATGCGTTTCGTGGCAATACCGCACCTCAGCGGACCGGAGCCTCGCACGCAACCATCTATCCTTATGGTCTTTTCCATACGGGTGATGATAAACAAGTCATTTTAGCGGTTCAAAATGAGCGGGAATGGAAAGCCTTTTGCAAATTTGTATTGCAAGACGTTACACTTTCAGAAATGCCTGAATTCATAAACAATACATTACGCTCAAAAAATCGTGAAAAACTACAAGCTATTATTTTAGATGTATTTAAACATTTAACTCAGACAGAAGTGATCAATCGTTTAGATCTTGCCAATATTGCCAGGGCGAATGTGAATGAAATGAAAGACGTCTGGCATCATCCACAATTACAAGCACGACAGCGCTGGACTGCGGTAGACACCCCGGTTGGTCGAGTTCCGACACTTAAACCCGTCGGATGCAAGAATGATAAAGATTACCAAATCGGTCCTGTACCAGACCTGGGAGAACATACCCAGGCAATTCTAGAGGAATTAGGCTATAGCAGAGTTGCCATTCAAGAATTTATTGACCAAGCCATCATTTAGGATTTTCCGGTTTTCCAGCATCATATAGGCCGTGATGTTGGATTTTTTGAAAATATCGATATCCCTTAGGTGCCGTCAATACAGGACGCTATTCTCCTTACGGCTCTTCATTTAGTGTTTTGGGTCACCTATCCCTAATGGAATGATTTAAAAATACATACCAGCAACCTCACTTTGGTCTAACAATAATCACATTTCATATATAGTGAAAAAATGAAATACTTTTGACTTAATATCAATTCAAGTAAGTATTGCTGCGAATAATCTTTTTTAATTTTAATAATTTCACGCGAGTAAACCTGTGAACTTTGATTTAAATGATTTCAGGCTGATTCTGAATATCGCCGAGACTCAAAATTTAACTCGGGCTGCTGAAAAAACCTTTATTTCGACACCTGCAGCCAGTAACCGGATTAAGAATCTAGAACAGCAATTAGGCCTAAAAATTTTAGAGCGCTCATCTCAAGGTGTCAGACTAACTGAAATTGGCCAGATTTATCTCAAATACGCAAAATCTTTCCAGCATGAAATTGAATGCCTGAAAGGTGAATTGTCTCAATTTAACAACCTAATTCAGGGCAAATTAACCATTGCCGCTAACACCACGGCCATCACTGAATATATTCCTAATGCACTGTCGGAATATTTAATTACCCATCCACATGTCGATGTAAATCTGAAAGAGATGACCAGTGAAGAGATCATTCATGTGGTCGCAGACCGGCAAGTGGATTTAGGCATTATTTCAGGCGATATCGACACCGATCATTTACAGACTTTACCTTTAATTTCTTCTCAACTCGTTTTGATTACACCGAAAATGCACCCTTTACTGGAAATTGAAAATATCACTTTAATCGATATTATTGAGTATTCTGTAGTGACCTTAAACGAAGGCAGCGCCATTCAGCAGTTCTTATATAAGCTTGCCCTTCAACTAGACAAAAAAATCAACATCCGAGTTCAGGTTTCAAGCTACGATTCCATCTGTCAAATGGTCGCTGCCGGTGCCGGCATCTCCATCATTCCGCTGGCGGCATTTCAGCGCCTCCAGCATATTCATCCCCAGCTTACCTGCACCAAAATCAATGAAAAATGGGCGCAGCGCAGCTTTAAAATCTGTTCAATAAATTTCAATCAAATAAGTCAATTTTCTAAAGATTTTATCCAGTGTTTACAAGCACACATTCATTAAGTATTTGATTTTTTATGCTGAATTTTGCGTTAACTAGAGGTTAACACAGATTTCAAATTATAAAATTGTGCCAAACACTAGAATGTGTGACCTTACTATTAAGTATAAGAAACTTGAATTTTACAAGGTAGTAAGATGATCAATAAAATCTTCAATTCGGCAAAGGATATTGTCATAGACATTCAAGATGGTTCAATCATTGCAATTGGTGGCTTTGGTGGATCTGGTATGCCCAATCAACTTATCGATGCACTCATTGAACAAGGTGCGAAAGATCTAACTATTGTAAGTAATAATGCGGGGAATGGTGATCAAGGTCTTGCAGCACTACTCAAAGCTAAACGCGTCAAAAAACTAATTTGTTCTTTCCCTCGCCAAAAAGACGCATATGTTTTTGAAGAACTATATCGCAATAATGAAATTGAACTTGAAGTTGTACCTCAAGGTACGCTTGCAGAACGTTTAAGAGCTGCTGGTTGCGGTATCGGTGGGTTTTATACACGTACAGCTTATGGCACCTTACTTTCAGAAAATAAAGAGACCAAAGAAATAGATGGTCAAGGTTACGTCTTTGAGAAAGCTTTGGCCGTAGATTACAGCCTGATTTATGCCAAGGCAGGCGATCGATGGGGCAATCTAATTTACAACAAAACTGCACGTAATTTCGCTCCTATTATGGCTATGGCTGCAAAAACTACTTTAGTCGCTGTAGATCAAATCTGTGAACTTGGTGATTTAGACCCAGAAATCATTATTACTCCTGGAATTTTTGTCGATCGTGTGACACTAAAAAGTGAAATTGGAGCATAAGCATTATGGATATCCAACAAAAAAATAATCTTGCTCAACGTGTGGCTCAAGATATACCAGAAGGTTCATATGTCAATTTAGGTATTGGTTTACCGACTCTAGTTGCAGACTATTTCACTGATAAAGAAGTGATTCTACAAAGTGAAAATGGTGTTTTAGGTCAATGGACTCAAGCTGAAAAGGGTAAAGAAAATTGGGATTTGATCAATGCCGGAAAAGAAGCGATTGATTTAAAAAAAGGTGGTGCCTTTTTTCATCATGCGGACTCTTTTGGAATGATGCGCGGTGGACATTTGGATTACTGTATTTTAGGTGCATTCCAAATTTCAGCCAACGGTGATCTAGCCAATTGGCATACAGGACATCCAGATGCCATTCCTGCTGTAGGTGGTGCAATGGATCTTGCTTCAGGCGCACAAAATGTTTACGTCATGATGGAACATTTAACCAAGCAAGGCCAAAGTAAAATTTTAGAAGAATGTAGCTATCCATTAACTGGATTGGCCTGCGTAAACCGTGTTTATACAGAGATTGCGACTTTTGAATTTATTAAAGGCCAAGTATTTGTAATTGATATCGTTTCACCTCATACACCCGAATATATCCAAACTATTACAGATGTACCGCTGGATTTTTCAAGAATGAAATAAATTATAAATCGATTTTACAAAGGAGATGTAAATGGGAATGTTAAATTGGTACAAGGAATCGGATTCCAACCAGAAAAAGACATTTTGGGCATGTTATGCAGGATGGGCTCTTGACTCTTATGACATGCAAATTTTTAGTTTTTTATTACCCGTCATTATGGCAACTTGGGCTCTTACCCAAACTCAGGTTGGCCTGATTGGTACAGTTGCCCTGATTGTTACTGCCATTGGTGGATGGATCGCAGGTATTTTGGCCGACCGTTATGGTCGTGTAAAAATCCTGATGTTTACTATTTTATGGTTTACATTTTTTGGCATACTGGCAGGATTTGCACAAAACTATGAACAGCTTTTAGTCGCAAGGACGCTACAAGGTCTTGGTTTTGGTGGCGAATGGGCTGTGGGTGCGGCACTCATGGCCGAAGCTGTTTCTGCAAAACACAAAAATAAGGCTGTCGGCTTTGTCCAGTCAGGAATGGCTTTAGGTTGGGCAGGATCGGTGATTGTAGCCACAATACTTATTACGATGCTACCACCAGAATGGTCTTGGCGTGTGGTTTTTTGGACTGGTGTCATTCCCGCTTTAATTGTGATTTATATTCGCCGTAATGTGAAAGAATCAGTTAAATTCGTTAATGATGTGGCTAAAAATAAAGAAAATATTGAGAAAGCATCTTTTAGTTCTATTTTCAAAAAAGAATATTTACGTTCAACCATTTTCGCAAGTTTACTCGTTATAGGTTTACAAGCAGCATGCTATGCCATTCTTATTTGGATTCCGACCCTGATGAATGAGCGTGGACTGAGTCCAAGTTCTAAAATTGTCACGATTTTAATTATGGCTGCAGGAGCATTTGCAGGCTTTATGTTTACAGCTTATCTAGCTGATAAATGGGGTCGTAAACAGACTCTGATTGGTATGTCTATTTTGAGCTGGATTGTGACCGTGGTGTATATGTTGATTGCAATGAATCAATACATCACCTTGGCACTGGGCTTCTTTGTCGGTTTCTCTTCAATCGGTATGTTTGCAGCACTTGGACCATTTTTAACAGACTTATTTCCGACTCATATTCGTACCACAGGTATGGGCTTTTCCTACAATGTCGGAAAATCATTTGGTGCTCTATCAGTCGTTGGTGTGGGTATTCTTGCTGAATCATTAGGTCTTGCTCCCTCGATCGGTTTGTTCTGCTTAACAGCTTACGGCTTAGCAACAGTCTCTATTTTACTCATTAGAGTGCCTAAAGATGAACCTAACTTAATATCTCATCATTATCAAAAACAGGGAGTTTAAATATGATCCGTATCCTTTATTTACTTGCTAAACCAGAAGACATGAGTAAAGAAAAATTTGATCAAGAATGTCTACGCCACTTTGAAATGTCAGCCGGTATTCCAGGTTTATATAAATATGAAGTTCGCTTGATTGCTTCAGAACCTACCGATATTCATGTTCCCTTCTTTGATGTGCCGGATGTCGATGCTATTGGAGAATGCTGGTTCGAAAATGAACAACAAATGCAAAATTATATGAACTCTGAAATTCGTAAAAACTGGTTTGAACATGGCAAGACTTTCATTGGCAAGTTGAAGCCATTTATAACCAAAGACGTCGGATAAGACTTATTCATCAAATATTAAGGATAATAAATATGCTTTTTTGTGTAGAAATGACTGTAAAAATTCCATTAGATAGTGATCCTGTAAAAATGGATGAAATTAAACGCGCTGAAAAAGAACGTGCTATTGATCTACAGAAAGCAGGTAAATGGCCACATTTATGGCGTGTCACAGGTAAATATTCCAACATCAGTATTTTTGATGTTGAAAGCAATAATGAATTACATGATTTACTGATGAGTTTGCCTTTATTTCCCTATATGGATATTAAAGTGACAGCATTATCTCAACACCCATCTTCAATTCACTAACGCTGAATACCTTTTAAGATCAAGGATGATCATCATGGAAAAGATATACGATATTTCTCAGCTTGATTTATCCAGCTATGTTCGACATGGTGATCGCGTGGTATGGGGCCAGGCTCAAGCTGAGCCCATACCGCTTACTCAAAATTTAATTCAAAATCGTAAAAAAATTGGGAAACTTAAAGTTTTTTTAGGTATTAGCCAGTTTCCTACTTGCCTACCTGAATACTCCGAACATGTTGAATATCTGAGCTATTGTGGTGCAGGACATAATCGAACCCTTGCACAACATCAGGTTTTAGATATTGTGCCTGTGCATTATTCGCAACTTCCCCGTTTAATCGAAGATCAACAGCTTAAACTAGATGTTGTATTGATTCAGGTTTCAGCAGCAAATGCTCAAGGACAATATAGTTATAGCTTGGCACAAGATTATTTAAAATCTGCCCTCCGACATGCTCGAATTGTGATTGCAGAAGTCAATCAGCAAGCACCTTGGGTGTATTCGGATGAATATTTAACTGAGGCTGATTTTGATGTGATGGTGTATACCGACCGGAAAATCGAAGCACAACATAGTGCTGATTATTCAGCAACTACTCAAAGAATTGCTCAAAATGTTGCCTCTTGCATCCCCGATCATTCAACTTTACAACTTGGAATTGGCTCTATTCCCGAGGCCATTATGCAGGCTTTGGATCAACATCAACATTTAGGTATTCATTCAGGCATTATTAGTGATGGTGTTGCAGAATTGATGCAAAAAGGGGTGATTACCAATCAGAAAAAAAGTATTAATCCTGGAAAAACCATCACAGGTTTAATTGTAGGTTCTTCTAAATTACATCAATTTGTTCATCAAAATTCAGGCATTGAACTGCGTTCAACCGAATATACCCATCATGCTGCGACTCTTGCTGCTATTCAAAAATTTATTGCGATCAACTCGGCAATTGAAGTTGATTTAACAGGTCAGGTAAATGCTGAGATTGCCAATAAAACCTATGTGGGCGCTGTAGGTGGAGCTTTAGACTTTATTCGTGCAGCCAATCAGTCTCATGGGGGCGTTTCAATTATTGCCCTGCCTGCTTCTGGAAAAAGTTTTAGTCGTATCGTAAGCAAGCTACAAGGCCCCGTGTCTACACCGCGCAGTGATGCCGGGCTGATTGTGACTGAATATGGAATCGCCGATTTACGCGGTTTAAGCATTCCCCAACGCATTAAAAAAATGATTGCAATTGCACATCCCCATTTTCAAAAAGAACTTGAACAACAGGCTATGGATTTGGCACTAATTTAAAGGAATTCAAAATGAAAGACGCTTATATTATCAGCCCACTGCGTACCCCAATTGGTAAATTTGGTGGTGTACTTGCCTCTTTAACTGCAGTCGATCTCGCTGTAAAAGTCATTCAATCCATCGTAGAGAAAACTGGAATAGATACTAGCACTTTAGATGACGTCATTATTGCGCAGTCATACTCATCTAGTGAGGCACCTTGTATTGGACGCTATGCGGCTTTAGCTGCAGGACTTCCAATTGAAGTTCCCGGTTATACATTAGATCGACGTTGTGGTTCAGGCTTACAAGCGATTATCAATGCAGCAATGACCATTCAATCCGGAAATGCTGAAGCTATTATGGTTGTTGGTGTAGAAAGTATGAGTAATATTGAATATTACTCTACCAATATGCGTTGGGGTAGCCGCGCAGGTAATGTCACTTTCTTTGATCGACTGGAACGTGGTCGTGAAAGATCTCAGCCGATTGAACGCTTTGGAGCTATTTCAGGCATGCCAGAAACTGCTGATAATCTGGCCCGAGACTATAATATTGGTCGTGAAGAGTGTGATGCTTTTGCTCTACAAAGTCATCAAAAAGCCCAGCAAGCTTGGGATACAGGAAAGTTTAAAGAGGAAGTGATTCCGCTTGAAGTGAAATCCAAAAAAGAATCCAAAATTATTGATTTTGATGAAGGTATTCGTGCAAATAGTACTATTGAAAGTTTAGCTAAACTAAAAACCTTATTGCCAAATGGTGTCACCACCGCAGGTAACTCAAGTCAACAAAACGATGCTGCTGCAGGCTGCCTAATTGTAAGTAAAGAATATTTAGAAAAACATCATTTGCAACCGATAGCCAAAATCACCGGCTGGAGCGCGGCAGGTTGCGATCCAAGCCGAATGGGTATTGGCCCTGTATCTGCGGTGAATAAACTACTTAAAAAACTAGATATGTCTCTTAAAGAAATTGATTTGATCGAAATCAATGAAGCCTTTGCAGCTCAAGCCTTAGCAGTAATCAAAGGCTTAAATATTACTGATACTTCTCATATCAATGTGAACGGTTCAGGAATTTCTCTGGGTCATCCTATTGGTGCAACAGGACTTCGTATCATGACGTCTTTAGTACATGAGATGAAACGCCGTAATGCTCGATATGGTTTAGAGACTATGTGTATTGGTGGTGGACAAGGTTTAGCTGCCCTATTTGAACATGTTTAAGTATTAAATTAAAGAATATTTGTTAAGGAGTGACCCATGATTGAATCAAGAATGATTGGTGAAGTAAAAGTAACCCGTATTCATGAATATGCTGGCCCGAGCCATGATCCAAAATTTTTATTTCCGACAGCAGATCAAAGTCTGTTAGAAGAGCATAAAGATATGCTTGCACCACATCATTGGATTCCACAAATGAATCGTCTTATTGTCAGTATTCAATTTTGGGTGGTTCATGCGGGTAATAATATTATTGTGATTGATACCGGTGTTGGTAATTTCAAACAACGTCCAGAAATTCCTCGGATGCATATGCTGAATAACTTGATCACTGAGTGGATGACAGCTGCTGGCGCACCTCCTGAAAAGGTAACTCATGTGGTGATTACCCATTTACACTCTGACCATGTTGGCTGGAATACGATTTGGAAAGACAACCGCTGGACACCAACCTTCCCTAATGCCAAATACTATTTACCTAAAGAGGACTTTGATTTTTGTCATGAAGGAAAAAATAAAGAACCTGGCGTTATCGATGTTTTTGGTGATTCCTTCTTCGATAGTGTAATGCCCGTATTTAACGAAGGTCTGGTTGAGTTTATAAAACCTCACACTGAAATTGCCGATTGCTTAGTTGTAGAGCCTGCACCCGGTCATAGCCCAGGACAAGTCACTTTTCGTGTTAGCTCTCAAGGAGAAGAAGCAATCTTTTGTGGCGACGTATTCCATAGTCCACTACAAATTGTTCGTCCTGAAATCAATTCAGGTTATTGCATTTGGCCGGATATCGCACGAAAAACTCGGCTTGAATGCTTGGAGCGTGCTGTAAGCCGAGAAGCTTTACTCTTGCCTGTTCACTTTGGTGACCCGTATTGTGGCTACATTCGTAAACAAGATAATGGATTTATCTTTGAACCTTCAGATACTTGGGATCGTGTTTAATTGATCCCCTCAACTGTCTGAATAATTATTTTTAATACTTAAAAGGATTTAAAAAAATGAAAAAACCAGTAAATAAAAATTTACTGGTTATGGGTACTCTTTGCCTATCCATAACCAGTATCAATACAACTCGGGCTGATGTTATTGATGATACAAAATTTAATGTGCTAGCAAAAAACTATTATTTCAATCGCGACTTTCGTAAAGGTGAATTTAATTCTGCCGGACAGAATGCTCAATTACCTGTATCTGAACGTAAAGGTTATCGTGAAGAATGGACCCAAGGTTTCATTGCCAACATAGAGACAGGTTGGACAGATACGCCTATACAGTTCGGTTTAAACGGTTATGGCCTGATTGCTTTAAAACTCGATAGTGATGGATATCGAACTGGTACAAATAATTTAGAAGTCGACTCGACAGGAAAACCTAAATCGGCAACCGCCGAATTTGGCGGTGCCTTACGGGCAAAATATAAGGAAACTGAAGCAGTACTAGGTAATCAATTCCCGAACAATCCTATTCTTGGAACCAATTATTCGCGTCTACTTCCTTCAATGTCGACAGGTCTATCGATTAAGGATCAGAGCTTTGAGAATCTCAATTTAGATTTTGGTTATTTTACGCAGATGAGCCCTGTTGATTCGACCGATCGCTTAAACTATTTTAATACTGATTACAATAATGGAATTCAAGGTGATTATGTTGCCTATATAGGAGCAACCCATAAACACGATAATATTGAAACTTCTGCTTATATTTCAGAATTAGAGAATGTCTGGATGCAATATTATTTAGGAGCAAAATATAAACATCAAATTGATGCTCAATCAAATTTCAATCTACAAACAAATAACTATATTAACCGAGATACAGGTGATGCCACGGGCGGAAATATTAGTACAAGTATTGTTTCAGTAATGGGAACCTATAAATTATCTAACCACAATTTCAGTTTAGCTTATCAACAAGTATTAGGTGACGAGCCCTTTGACTGGATAGGATTTAACAATAATGGAGGAATTCCTAGTACCCCCAATACTGTGCAGTTCTCAACATTTACTGAGGCCAAAGAAAAATCAGCTCAAGTTAAATATGAAATCGACTTCTCACCTTATGGAGTTGATGGTTTATCATTTATGACTCGTTATCTATATGGCTGGGATATGGATAATACAGGGAGTGATAATGTTTTTTACACCAAACGTCATGTTTATGACCAGAGTATAGATAACAAACATTGGGAAAGAGATATCGAATTACGTTACAAAGTTAAGCAAGGCATTGCGAAAGATCTTGATGTTCGTCTTCGTCAAGCCACTCATAGAGCAACTAAAGGCTATAGATATGGGAATATTGATGAAGTCCGTTTAATTCTTGAATATCCATTTTCATTCTAATAGAGCTTAATATACGAGGAAATTAAAATGCCTTATGTTGTAGAAACCTGGGACAAAATAGACCATCAACTTCTTAGAAAAAAATTAAGACAGGATCATTTAGATTATCTAAATCAAAATCTTGAACTACTTTTAGCTTGTGGCGCAAAGTTGGATGATAATGGCCAAGACTTAGGCGGTGGAATTTATATTATTGATGTAGCTTCAAGAGAAGCTGCTCAAAAATTTATTGAACAAGATCCTTTTTACATTGGAGGTCTATTTCAGAAAATCAAAATAGACCGCTGGAGAAAGGCTTATTTGGACGGAAAATTTTGCTTATAAAAATATGGAGAGCATGGTTTTACCATGCTTTTTTTACAAGGAATGTAATCATGTCAAAAATTAATAAAGTTCTCATCACAGGCGGTGCTCGAGGAATCGGTGCTGCAATTGCTCAACAATGTAAAAAAAATGGATGGTATCCAATTATTTTAGATAAAGAGAGTGCGGATATAGAAGTCGATTTATTAGATGTAGAAGCAACTGCCGCCGCACTGAAAAAGCTTCTAAAAGATGGCCCCATTACTCGCTTAGTGAATAATGTTGGAATGGTCAAACCAGACAATATTGAGAATCAAAGTTTAGACGATTTTAATCAAGTACTTAGTCTCAATGTACGATGCTCCTTACAGTGTATTCAAGCCCTACTTCCAAATATGAAATCAGAAAACTTTGGACGTATTGTTAATATGTCTTCTAGAGCAGCTTTAGGTAAAACACAGCGAAGTGCTTATGCAGTGAGCAAAGCTGGCCTTATTGGCTTAAGTAGAGTAGCAGCGCTAGAACTTGGTGTTTATGGTATTACTGTAAATTCGATTGCACCGGGTCCAATAGAAACAGAGCTTTTCACCGCAGCTAACCCACCCGATTCACCCGTAACGCAACAGATTTTACAAAGTATTCCTGTAAAACGACTGGGACAACCTTCAGATATTGCACATGCATGTTCATATTTTTTAAGTGATGAAGCAAGTTTTGTTACAGGCCAGACTCTATACGTGTGTGGCGGTATGAGTATCGGAGCAACTCCTGTCTAAATAAATTTACTAAGGAAAAAGTATCATGAGAAGATGGTTACAACGTCCTAAGGGATCAAATTGGGGAGATTTTGGTGATGATGATCGTATTGGTCGTTTAAACTTAATTAACGCTGAAAAAGTACTTGAAGGTATCCGAGAGGTTAAAGAAGGAAAAACTTTTTGCTTAAGTTTACCATTGGACTATCCTGGTGGTAATGCACTAAATATAAATAGAAATCCTCCAATTCTTCGTCCATTACAACGATATGGTAAAGTCAATTTTAACTGTGAAATGAATCAATTTGATCATGAAATCTCTGATGTCATGAGTGACGACTTAGCTATTTTACACTTGCAGTATTCCACACAATGGGACGCTTTCGCTCATGTAGGTACTATGTTTGACCTATATAAAAATGGAGAAGAAGAAGCAGCTTACTATAATGGATTTTCCGCAAGAGATTCTATGATCTATCCTGATTGCTTAGAAGATACTGGCCTCCAAAATATAAAAAGCCAAAGCACGTCCTCTGCAATAAAATTAGGTATCGAACATCTAGCTGAACATGGTTTACAAGGCCGGGCTGTAATGATTGATTTAGCTCATCATCTTGGTACAGAAAGGACTAATGTCGGATATGAAATTATTAAAGATATTATTGAAAAGGATCAATTAAAAATTGGCGTAGGAGATATTCTCTGTTTACATACAGGTTATGCAGAAGCACTATTAAAAATGAATAAGTCTCCCAATATTAAAGTTCTAAATCGAACCGGCGCTGTATTAAATGGTGGCGATCCAAAGTTATTGGAATGGATTACAGATTCAGGAATTGCTGCAATAGCTGCTGATAATTACTCAGTTGAAGAATTTCCATATAGCCAAAGACAGTCTTGCTGTTCAGCCTTACCTTTACATCAACATTGTCTATTTAAACTTGGAATTCCTTTAGGTGAGTTATGGTATTTATCTGATTTAGCTAAATATTTAAGAACTCATCATCGGTCTAGCTTTTTATTAACGGCTCCTCCATTACGTTTGACAGGAGCTGTGGGGTCTCCAGTTACGCCTATTGCAACTGTTTAAGATTGAAGAGCATTATTAGAAACTAATTTTCCAAGCTCCTCTAGACCTAGAAGTATTGATTAATGATAGATAAAGAAAACTAAAAAATATCTAAAATTCACTCTATCATTATATTAGCTTTCCGATTGAGATGGTGTCAGTTTAACTTGGAATAAATATCCATTAAAAACTTAGCATTAGCTTAAAATTCAATCTGGATTTATACTCAATTTTACCCTTCCTTTATAAACTTTTAATAACCAAGGCAATACGCAAACAATACTATGGCTACAGGACGCAAGAAACGTCAATACTTAACTTTAGTCATGGCCGATGACCTAAAGAAGATCGACCTTCAGCATATCGACCAGACTAATGAATCAGATCTCAATCTACTTGTTCGGATCTCAAAGCAAAATGACGCTGAAATGGTGATTAAAAAGATCGTTTACTAATTTTTAAAACTGGTACCGCAAAAACTGCTTCTGGTAAAGATTTACCATTAATCACCATTACCCGTAAAAATGGCGACCAATTCCGTTATTCAAAGCAAGACCGTGACTCAGACTATACGGGTGTATCTACAAGCTACCATGTCACTGGTAAAGCCAAACGTGAAAAGGTTATCACTGGTGAGAAAGGCAAGGTGAAACACTTAAAAGGGACATTTACCAACAAAGTCGAAGCTGAACGTGTGAGTGCTGCGAAGATGGCTGAGATTAAGCGCCAAATGGCGAAATTCAGTATCAATTTAGCGTATGGTGTACCACAGATCAGTACAGGGTCCCCCATTAAGCTTCAGGGCTTTAAAGCTGAGGTAGACTAGCTGAAGTGGATCGTTGAAAAAGCTACGCATAATTACTCTATAAGTGGTTTAGCTACACAGCTCGAATTTGGGACATCTTTAAAATAAGGTCTTTAATATATACACTTAACCTAGACTAAAGTTATGATGACATAAATTATTCATTGTTACTGATATATTATAAAAATCACTAATTCCATATAATAAATTCAGGGGAAAATAATGCCTGTAGCATCTAAAATATGTGAGCTTCTAAATAATAAAAGTAAACCAAACTGGTGGCGATTCACCATAAATCGAGCCATTGAATGTGGTGAGTTATCATCTGTAGAACTTGAGGAAGCATATTTAATTGCTAAAATGGAATTTGGACTAGAAGAAAAGTGTGCAAACTACCCTTCATTAACTAAGCCAGTAGAACTTACGGGTTATCATGAAGAAGTAGAAGAGACAAGATTAGTTTCTATTGGAAATACAACTAATATCTCAAATCTTGTATCACAAAAAAAATTGAATTTTCAACTACTGGATTAACAGTTATTTATGGGCATAATGGAGCTGGAAAATCAAGTTATGCAAAAATACTTAAGAATGCATGTCTAACCAGAGGTGAGCCACCAGAACTAAGAAGTAATATCTTTCAAGTAAATGCTGGAATACCAACTGCTGAGTTTCATATAGAATCAAATGGTATTTCTGAAATAATAGAATGGAACAATAAGCTAGAACCACATCCTCGCCTAAAATCAATTAGAGTCTTTGATACAAGCTCATCAATTCACTATTTATCTAAGACTGGTCCATTAGATTTCAAACCTACTGCTTTAAAATTATTGGATGAATTACTAAAAACAAGTGAATTCATAAAGAATAAAGCAAAAACAGAAGAAACTTTTTATGCTGCGGCCACTGTTCTGCCA
Organism: Acinetobacter sp. FL; assembly: GCF_040744925.1. Taxonomy (NCBI): domain Bacteria; kingdom Pseudomonadati; phylum Pseudomonadota; class Gammaproteobacteria; order Moraxellales; family Moraxellaceae; genus Acinetobacter; species Acinetobacter sp. FL. The sequence continues at coordinate 2,261,658 of NZ_CP160437.1, forward strand.
AAGATGAATTCAAATACAACACCTAGCAAATTAGTTATAAGCGCATCTTTAGATCCAAATCAAGTAGATCTGCTGTGTGCAACGCAGGAAGAGTTAAAAGAACTATCTGACCTACGGGTTGAAGTATTGGAATTAGAAAACAATACACCTGAAAAACTTCGAGAAGAATATAAAAATAGAAGATTAAGAATTGTCCCACTTCAAGTATTCCTGACATCACTTATAAATGAATTAGGATCTGAAAAATTTCAACAAATTAAAGAATTACATGAAAAAAAAGTTCAGACAAAAAATGCAGCAGACTTGTTAAGTAAATCAACTTTTTCTGTATTACCCATATCTGAAATCGGATCTGAAGAATGGATTACAATGTGGAAATCCGTTAAAAATTTTATAGAATGTTTAAATAACAATTTTCCAGTTTTAGAAGGGGATCATTGTCCGACTTGCTTACAAGTAGTGGATCATGCAACAGCTGCAAGACTTTTAACATTTGATGAATATCTGCAGAATGAATTACAAAAAGAAGCTGCAATTGCATTAGATAATTGGAATACTGTACTAAAAAAAATTAAGAAATTAAATTTCTCTAAAACTCCCTATGAGGCCATACTCAATGATATTAAAAGCAAAGATGAAGCGTTTAGTCTCCTTTTATATAATTTAATTGACCAATTAAATGAACGGGCAAAAAGTATATTAAAAGATATACCCTCCTTTGACTTTGATGATATAAATTTAGAATCATTTACAAGGCTTAATACTCACATTTTAAAATTAGAAGAGCTTGAAAAAACAGTATTAAATGATGATAGTAAAATAAAATCCATTTTATTAAAAAAACAGAGAATCTTGGAAATTGAAGATAGAGAAAAAATAATATCGGTGAAGGATCAAATAAAAGAAGAGATAAAAAAAGCGAAAAAAAATGAATTATTTAGTAAAATTACTAGCACTTACATTTTGCTGGGGAGTATATTCTATAAATTTACGTCCAGATTTATATAGTCTAATAATTTGATCTAAATTAATTAACCGAGCCTCATGTAACTTTACTAGATAACAAATAAAATCATAGTCAACATAATCCAACCTAGCTAGTTCTTGTGCTGCCCTATCAAGAACTAATCTCCTAACTCCATATTTCTCAAAAAAGTTTTCGAAAAATCTATTTGTTGAATCAAGTTTAGCCGTATAATCTTTATGCGCCAAAGCTGTGATTTCTTGTCGTTTAAAAAATATACCAATAATTCCAACTAAGGCACCAAGCAGTCCAACGATATGAGTAATTTCCATTAGCCCCTCTAAGCAGTAACAACTACTGGTATTTCAAAAGAAATAGGATCTGTATATTCCGCACACATAATATTTATTTTTATTACACCTTCATCAATAGCGTTAGGAACTAGATAATAATTATCAAATTTTATTTTTCTTGTATGTAAAAGTGAATTAGTTGTAATGTAAATAGTATTTTCATCGGAGTAGCTATCACTTAAGCCCATATTTACTTTTGGCATTAAACTTCCGTAATCTATAGTCGCTAAGTTTTTTAACACTCCTGACATATATTCCTGCTGTCTTGCCTCGGGTGACTTAATATTTGGAATCAAACTTTTCTGTATGTTCTTTTGATACCATTTAATATCTTCATCAGATTTATCATCAATAATTGTAATAAAATTTGGAAATTCGATTTCTACACTAATCATGTTAGCCAAATTATTACCAATATTTTCAACAGCAATATTTAACTGACTTGATCTTACTTCTAACTGATGAAGTGCTCTTAAAGCGTGATTATGATTATTTATATCTACTTCTGAAATAGCATCAACTTCATCATTATATTCTTGAATATATTTTTTTATATCATGCATTCCCAAAATTGAATGAGTTGTCAATAAATCTCCTGCACGTCGCATTTCCATGCGAGTGGAAATTCTTTCAGGTTTTTCATAGTAGTCATCCTCCCTTAATTTGAACCAAAATAGCTCTATTTGATCAAACTCTTCTATTGAAGTATTCGCTATGTCATTAATGCTTACTTTAAGTAAAGGTTGTTTTACTTTAATCGACTCTTTAATACGTTCATTTTCTTCGCGGAGTTTTCTATTTTCCTCACTGAGCTTAGCTAGTTCTTCAGCAAGTTGACCTGAAATTTGGTTTCCTCTGATCCAACCGCCCCCCCGATGCTTTCTCATGTTTTTATAAAGTGAATTTGAAATCTTATGTTTTAAATCATCTACCGTATCCCAAAATTCGCACAAACGATCAGTCAGAACCTTTTCTCGAAAACGCTGTAGTTTATCAATATTTTCATTGTTAGCATCTCGTTCATGCGGGCGTGTAGGAACATTATCATTACGAACAAAACAAAGTATCTTTAACCCTTTACTGATAGCGTAATCGAACTCTTTTTCTGTAAAGCTAATCCCATCTTGTTTCGAGATCGAACCGTATCGATGACCCAATATTAAAATATAAAAATCACTTGAATCAATTAAATCTTTAATAATTGTCCATTGCTCATCATTATCAGCACCAAATAATTCCATACCTACTGGAAAGTTATAAGATTCTAAAACAGTATTAATTGCGGCACTTCGCGCTTCTATTAAATCTGTATATGTTGAACTAATAAATACTTGGTACTTCGTATCTTGACTCATTTTTTCTTTATAAAATAAACATTGAATTAATTAATATTTATAGCATCTCAACAAAGTTAGATAAATACATATGTATTAGATAATTTCTTGCTTTTAAACTAAAACAGCACAGCATGGTTTTATGTTATGAATACAATTCCTGCCTAAATAGAACCTCCGCTTGAGCATCATTTAAATCAGTAAATTGACGACCGTTCTTTTCTCGATCACTGTCGCCATAGTTAAATGACATATAAAGCACACCATTTGGTTTCAAGGCAATTATCAACTTTCCTATGACTTCAGCTAAGCATTCACGCTCACAATGCAATAAAGAGGCACATGCCCAGACCCCATTATAAGCCTCATGCTCATAAGCACCTCGTTAATTAGCCATTTTATCTAACTAAAAGTTGTCTACAAAATCGGTGGCTATTCATATCAACTTCAAACGTTGAAGCTGTAAATTCTTCTGCATTCTTATTGTAGTAGTCTATTGTTTTAATTACGAATACTTAGGCTAAAAATCACAATTAGTCTACTAAAAAACAAAAAAATAAGGGAGCAAAAACTCCCTTTCTATTCACGGCTCGCCAACTTATTTTCAATCCACTGATGAATTTCATAAGCAGACCAACCGATACGATTCTGTGTAATTTTTACTTTTTTGGGAAAAGTCGGATCATAGTAAGGTGAGTATTCATCCATCATTTCATAGATTGTTGATCTACCTACACCAACAAATTTAATAACTTCTTTAATACTAATCAGTTGATTCATTTGAAAAGTTTGTCCAACAAACGCATTCATGAAATTTACTCCAAATCAATAATGCGAGCGTTACTGCTCAAATAATCAGGAGATCTGTAAAAATTAACTAATTCACTGCCCTCACACTCCCCTGTAACTCTTTATGCATATCCTGTACAAATCCATCATCTTGATTGAATTTAGGCTTTGCCTTAGTTTTTGAGTCAGTCTGAGTTTGTTCAGACTCAACAACCTCATCCGAGTAAAACTCCTCAACCAAATCCAATCCTTCCTCCGCATTCACCTCAAACTGTGCATTACTCAAGCCTAGTCGTGCTATTGCGTCCAAGGCATTTTGATTGAAGCCTACGGTTTTACTTTGTTGGTCAATCTCCTTGGCAGTTTGAATCGCTTGTTGAAGGTTTGTGCCATCTCGTAAGGTTAAATCCACATAATACACCGGCTGACGATAGCTTTGCGTAGTGGACTTTCCCCGAAGTGTCAGTTGTAGCGGTAGACATGACAGTAAGCCACCCGATGCCGCATGGTAATAGTTGAGTCTTGCTGCCAAAGTACGAATACTATTAAAACTTGTGGTTCTAAAGATGAATGTACCCAACTCATCGGATTCATCTAAATTCACATAGAGTCGGCCATACGGTTTACACAGCCCTCCTTGGGCCAATGCACATAAATCTGGAGATGGACAAGGATGATGCTCAACCCCTTGATGGGTCAGTCGCTGGCAAGTTTCTCCATTACCCACACAAACAGGTCTACCCGTTTGACGGTCAAATAGGCTGTACTCTGCACGAAGATTGAGTTCAGGATCATTAAAGATCATCCGCACTGGAATGGTTCTGATTTTTTGATTGGGTGCTTTAACTCGAAGTTGTTCATCGAGTGGATGTTTGACCCAACCACTGTCCTTATTTTGGATTTGGCTGGTAATGGTAAATTGGTCATCCTTTTCAGGGATGCGTTTACCATTTTTCTCAACCCTCTTACCGATACTGATCCGTCCTAGTATTGGCGGTGTAATCGCTAAACCTTTGATCATATTGATTTCCTCTTTTTGTAAATTGAATAGGCATAAAAAAGCCCATGCTGTAGGCATGGACTCTGATATAAGCTTGTGTGATTGAATTACTGGCTTGATGCTTGTATGGATAAAAATCTGACTTATCCACCATTAACATAAATCTGAAAACGCCGTGTGCCTTGCTTGTTCTGCTGAAATTGATTGAGATATTCAGGGTGTGATTTGAGTAAAGCCTTTGTATCCAAAGCAATCGAGTCTTTAGATTTCTTCCACGTCACTGAACCTGTTTTAAAGGTGGCGCGCTCAGCCTGTTGCATCTTGGCTTGCAACTGATGTTTAAGGAAGTCAAATTGCTCCTGATACTTTTCAACTTGATTGCGTACTCGGATCATTTGCTCAAATTGTTGATTGGCTTGCTCGTCTTCAGATAGATCGGTAGTACTGAGTGGTACATGTTCAGGATAGAGTAGCTGTAAAGCTTTGGCTGCCGATTCACTGGCATCTGCTTCAGGTGGGATATCCTTTTCCACACAATCCCAGAAGTAACGTTCCGCATTAATGATGTGTTGTATCACCGATTCAGAACGCGTGACTTTAAAAATGCGTGTTTCATGTCCACAGAGCAGCACACAAATATGCGCTGCTTTTTTGCCTGTCACTGCCAATTGATGTTGCACTTGGCAAAGTACATATAAAGGCACACCATCTCGCCAGAGTTTAGCCCCATATTCCCCTGCGGTTTTGCACTCCAGAATCTGTACATCTGCATCACCCACTACGGAATAATCCAGATTAGCCAGCATGAAATACTTGTCGGGATCAGGATGCTGTAATACGGCATTGACCCGACGGACTTTATATTTGGTATGCATGCTGTAATACTCGGCAACAAGCGGTTCAAGTCGCTTACCCCAATATAAAGGTGCATAGCCTTCACTATCCTCTTCAATGCTTTGTTGAATCCGTCCTGTTTTGATCATCCACAATTCCAGCATCGACATATAGGGATTAAGGCCACAGGCAGCAGCACAGTCACTACTGCCAATGCCCTTGCGTCTTACTTCAAGCCATTCCGCTTGGCTCATATTTTTGGTCTCCACAAAGCGTTTAGCGGTAAACAGTTTCGGACAGTTGGTATGTATATTCAGTATTGCATTGTTTGGATTAATTAAAGCTGAGTTCATAGAAATTTCCTTTAATATTAAATTTGGGGCATAAAAAAGCCGCGTCCGAAGACGCGGCTTTAAAGGCTAAGATTTGCTTCACAGGTGAAGAGAAATGTTTGGCTTCGTTCAGTAATACTTAGACTAATTCATGAAACTAAGGTCTATTCAGTTTAGGCAAGCATACGCAGCGCCTGTTCCAGCCCGCGCTGCTTGAGTCCGGCGCCTGCACCAAACCAGGCTGAATCGAGACGATGATCCTGACTCATGGCACGACGTTCATGGTCTGTGAACTCGGTAATAGCGCATAGCAAGCCATAGGCGGTGTCTTTGGCTGAACTGAGTTCCGCCCCGCGGCCATGCCCGTTAAACATGGTCATGACTTTTGACATCGCGCGCCCATTCGGTTCAGTCCTGTTATCAGCTTTAGGGACCGGGTTGGCCTGGCTAGCGACATTACGATAGAACTGAATAATGCCTTCGTCCTGCTCTATTGGACTGAGGCCGGTATTGTTGAATACCGCATCAAAATATGCTGCCGCTTCAGTCTGTGTGACTTTACGCTGACTGAGCTGTTTCATCTCGTACATATGCTCATCCCATTGCCGTACCGAGATACCCAACTGCTGTTTGATTTTGCCTGCATCAAATCGGGTGCTGTGCGGGACTTTAACCACTCCAGCACTGCTTTGTCCTTTAAGTGCAATCGCCAAGGTGTTATTGCAGACCACACGGATTGAGGTAAATTGCGCCGTGGTTGCCAATGTACCGTCACACGCCGTAGCCAAGAGGATATAAGCATTGCTAACATCTTTGCCTTTTAAGGCTGCACTTTGTCCTGTCCGTGCCAATGCCCAGAACTTCTTGCCGCCTTTCAGAACCCCTGCAGTTTCCAGTTCAAATCCGGACTGCTCGGTTAAATCACGGTAGAACTCCAAGATCTGTTTGGGTTGCACTTCCTGATAGCGCTGACTGACTACCGATAATGGGGCATGCGTATCTGAGCGGTACAGTACCCGCTGTTCTTCAAAGGGCATGATGATGCTTTGCCCACGATCATTCTGAGCCATATAGCTGACATGGGATGATTCAATGCGCCAGTTCATGCCAGCCTGCTGTGCCCAGACTTCAATCGGCTGGTTTTGCGTGAGCTGGTTGCCCAGACCATGCCAGGGGGTTTGACCGACATAGGCCATTTGTTCAAGTTGATGTGCCATAATCTAATCCTGATGATAAATAATGAATAAATTTAAACTGTTAAGAGTACGAATATAAACGGTCTACTATTTATGCAATGGCGAACGGTAAGATGCCTGTGTCTGGTCAGCAATGACCAGAATTACCCCACCCAGCATGGCTCCTGCAATCCCACCAATAAAAGGTGAATAGCCCAGTGACTTCGCCAGCGACATGCCCAGCACCGCCAGAGTGGTGGGTGAATTGCGAAGACCCCATTCCTGTAGCGCCGGTTTTAACGGTTCATATTGTGAAAAGTTTGAATCTTCCATCTGGTCAAAATCTCGATACGGCATAAGAAACTCCTGAAAATATATTTATGGGTCAGCAGCTCATTTGTCCTGATCTGGAGAAATGTTCAGCTGCTGCTTCATTCAGGTGTTATGTATCTGAAATTTTTTAGAATCTTGTTCTTATATTATTTAGTCTTACTATTATTCGGCGATATAGAAATGAAATTGACCGGCTTGCAGCTTGGCATTATCATAAGCATGCTGGCCTACATTGCCAGCCGGTTTTAGCAGACCGTTTACCCAATGCACACTAAAAAGTCTATCTTTTTGGTGGGCGACCCTGTGTGTCCCCCTTTGCGGCGGAACGGGAGGGGGACACCTTCGGGTGTGCTGATCTTTTTGGGTATCAGTCTGCTAACCCCTTTTCGTTTCGCCACCATTATTTAGCAGTGATGCGGTGAAACTTCTTTATACCCAAAGGAGTCATCATGACTGTTTTCTTATTTGCTGTTTGCTCTATTCCCATCCCTTCTTCTCTATCTAAACAATCCGGTTCTTCTGCCCTGCTTTGGTAATGAAGATCCTTGCACGCCTGATGTTAATGATGGGGATACTGATCTGGCTGGGCCCGGCTGTTATTGGCTTTTTGCTGATGATGCTGCTGTTCTGGCTCTTGGTTGAACTGGCCGGCTGGAATAAAACGCCGCACCGGTAAAACATCCTGATCTCTTATACCTTCTTAAATCAGACGCCGATCATCCTCTGTTTATGATGAGAATTATAATGTCTTTTTCTAATCGTCTGCCCTTACTGGGCATTGTGCTGCTGGCGGCTGCCGTGTTAGCTGGCTGCGAAAGCAAATCCAAACGTGATTTTAATGCCGGCTGCCAGTCGGGTGGCACAGACCGTTCCACCTGTTCCTGTGTCTATGACCGGCTGGAAGCTCATTACTCTCCTGCATTTATGGAAAAGCTGGGCCAACAGAATGTCAGTCAACTTGATCTGCCTCAGGATTTTACCGAGCAGATGCTACGTGCAGCTCAAGCCTGCCAGTCTCGCTAGGGGTGCGAATATGCAAATCAAGCATTATCTGATCGGGGTATATATCGTAATTGCCCTGCTGTTTTCAGCATATTTAAAAGGTTGCAGCGCGACCGCAGACCGCAGTTATGCCTATAACCTGGGCAAAGCCATGGTTTGGCCGGTGTCCATGTTTAATTAATTCCATTTACTTAAAACTTATTCAACAACAATAATTTGGAACGATTTTAATGAATAAACAGATCAAGAATTTTTTGCAGTCAGGGGTGATTGTAGCCAGTCTGGCATTACCGGGCTTAAGTCATGCAGACATGACGCAGGTGATGGCGCTGGTCAATGATCCTTCTGCCGCACCTGCAGTGAAACGCTGTGAGGGCAATACCAATTGCAATGCGTTTGTGGCACTCAGCAAGCAGTGGCAGGTCATCCCCAAAGATGATCCGTTGCGCTATTTCATCTATAGCGGTGATCTGAATGGGCTCATCCGGGAAGGCAAGGATTTGCATCAGCACAAGTTATTAGACCTGGATGACTTTGCCTATCAGGTTTTTGATTATCACGCCGAGAATTCTAATGACCGCTGGCTGTATGTCAAAGGCTTATGCGTACTGAAGTATGTGCAGCGCACCCAGTTCACAAAGCCATAATCAGGCCCTTTGGATTTACCCGCATTCCCGTTTTAAAGGACATACCGCCATGAAAAAACTGATCATCACGGCTGCACTTTTTACCCTGCTCACCGCCTGCAGCAAAACACCTGAAAGTCCAGCTTCTGCTGCTAATAGCGAACATGAATCCGTTTCATCTGATGACAGCGCTATAAAAGATGAGACAAAAGAGCGTGAGGCTGAAGCGGCCGCCATCGCGCATGACCGCTATGACCCGGACAGTATTTATGAAGGGGCTGAAAATATTGATATTCCACCGCCACAGATGAAAAGAAAGCTATTGCCCGGTGAAGCACTTGAAGTGAAGTTTAGGCCTGCCGAAACTTATGTTGGGTTTACAGTCATCACATCCACTGTCTTAGATAGCACCCGCTTAAGAGTAGTCTCAGAAGTTAACGATGTACTGGATAAAGTGGAAATAGACAACCCCAACTGCAAAGTTATTGGTATAGAACCATATACGGTTAAATTTCCTAAGCAAACCTACTACGGTGATAACTTTAACCTGCTGCTAAAGGGCTGTACTGCAGACGAAATCAAGGAAGTCTATTTGTATACGACACGTGGCAAACTCACCCACCGTGCCATTGTTGAAGAATAGCTTCAAATATAATCCAGCCTATTTTTTACCGGCTTGCGCTTTAGCTGTTGGTACAGACTAAGCTAATGCCTGACTTTATGGCTATCACAGCCAATGTAATGAAGATCTAGCTCCTGCTGAATGCAGATGATGGCTAGATGATTAAAATGCGCTCTGGCGAGTGCTTTAAGGGCTATACCCCCCGCAAAATCAGCTCGCTTTAGCCCAGGTCCATACACCGTTTTCCTCTGTCTTGGCTAATTCTGCTTATGCATTGAATCAGCACAAAAAGTTTCAATCCCTAGAAGAACTGAGACAGAGAGCATACCAAGAAGAATGACATGACTCATATAAAATTACTGTCCGCTGCCTGCTTATTGATCGCTTTGCTGAGTGCTTGCACCCCCTCACAAGATAGGGCTAGCAAACTGATCAGCCACAGGCAGAGCTTGATCCGAAAACCCAGAAATTCATGCAAACGGATTTAAGCGAAACACTGGCCGATGATGAAATGCCGGCTTCATCTGAAACAGATCTGAACAATCAAAATTTAGATACGGCATCGATTGCTGATGAGCAAACAGAAGCTAAGGCTATAGCTGAAGAATTTGACATACGCGTCTACCGTGCTGAATCGCAAGGTTCATTGACAGGTTATATTGATAAAATCGATATTATTTCACTCAACGATCAGCCCACCACCATTACGGGCGTTCAGGTCAACCGCGGCAACTGTGAAATAACCCGCATATATGATTATAAAAACATGTATTACGGCTCAGCGGCTTTAGCTTATCCGCGCTGCAAGGTTGAGTCTATTCGTGAAGTCAGTATCAGTACAGCTTATGGGACTTATGCTTATCGGATTGGGTGATTTCAAAATAAAAAATAAGCGGAAAACTTGCTTAACTTTCCGCTTAAACACATAATTTCTTATTGGCTTTTTCGCCAAATTATTATGTAAAAATTACGAGTAAAAAAGGCCCCCTTAATACGCTGCGAAAGTTATCATGAGTTATTCATAATTAAACAAATTTGTCTTTTTTTTATGATCACTGTAAGCTGACTTTATTTGATTCCAAGTCCACGTAAAATTACCCATGCTGTTACGACTATTTGATATAAATTCTATTTTCCAATTATCGGTTTTATCAGCATCAACACTCATTTTGACCTTAAAACCCATATCTAAAAAACCAAACTCTAAATATTTAAAAAATGCCAATATTCTTGCTCTAGCATCTTTATCTCGTTTTATTTTATTTGGACTTGTCTTTTCTCTAGAATCATTGTGAGAAAAAATAGATTTATCATATTCGTCTAAAAAATTTTCATACATAATACTGCGTAACACAGGAATGATTGAACCCTCTTTTTCTACACTTCTATACACTAAATGTTGTTCTTTGGGCCAAGTTTGCAATAATAATTTCATTATATTATTACATTCATAAAGCTTATTATATTTAGACAAACGCTGCCCATTCAAAAAATTTGATTTACCAACAGCAAGCTTTAATTTAAAATTTTTGGGATCATCTTTTAAAAAATCGAAATAAAAAAGCTCAATCAGATGTTGAAACAAAAAATGCAATAAATTATCAACTAAAGTACCTGGTTTGAAATTTAATGGTGTCTTCAAAGTTGAATAATATTTTTTACCTTGAGACGTATTAAATGTAGAAAAACCTGTGATAGATGTACGTGCAAATATTGAGTAGTATGGAATTTCTCTTAGCAAATCCATAAATTTTCTCTGAATTGCCTTATTTTCCAATTGAGTATTCGGGCTCACTATTTCTGCATATAATTGAAAGTATCTAAAAATTGATCGATTTACTCTATCTTTAGAAAGAAAGGAGGATAATGCATAGTTATTGAAAAAGTTATAATAATCTAAGAACTGATTTGTATATTCTTTAGGAGAGCTTAAATTATCTATTAAATTATAAAAAAAAATCTCTATAATATCTTGGTCAATGTTTAACTCTGATATTAGAGCCTTATTGTACGATATATCATGAAATTGTTTAAAATCCCAAAAGTATTGATTTAACTCATAAACAATATCATCCTCAAAAAGGTCAAATTGAATCATATCATCAAAACTATCAACTTTGATTGAAAAATTATTACCCTTTTTTTCTCTTAGAAAATTTCTAATTTCAAAAGCTACGACTTCGTTATTTTCCTCAAACCATCTATACATATCTGGAAATCTTTTTTTTGCTTTAATCATCTCACACGAATAAATAACAACTAATCTAAAAAGATTCGCTAATACTGCTTTAAACAACTCTTCTGTTTGATAATCTCTAATCACGTAATCATTCTCAACTTTTATTTACGTATATTCTTACCATAATTCCTTTGTGTTCACATCAGTCGAAATTAGAATTTTATGCAAAACAATCAACACCCTACAAGCACTATGTGTATGCTTAAATTGAAAGATGTCATCAACAAGTGCCAAATTAGCCGATCCACCATTTATGACAAGCTGGATCAAAAATCCAAGCGTTATGACCCTGACTTTCCTAAACCACGCAAGCTGGGAATGAACAGCGTTGCCTGGGTTGAAAATGAAGTTGAGCAATGGCTGAAAAACCTGCCTTACCACTAATTCTATTGGCATAACTTTCATAATTTCTTAGTTCTCAAATTCCCGTAATGACCAAAGGGCAATTTCATCATTTGCCCTTACGGGACAGCTATGACTTATGAAAGTGAATTTAGGTTTTTTAATTTAATTAATAAGCATTAATTATCTATATGAAATAAATAGTTAGGTATCTAATACAGATTAAGTAGCTCTTATACACTCAGTACTGATATCTCATTATTCTTAATAATAACTAGGTACTTAGATACCGATTATTAGCACAGATCAATTAATACCTTATTCAAGTAAATTAATCACTTAAATATAAAAAATAGATTGATTAAACAGATGGATACAACTGTCTGGGTAACCGATTCAGTATTCACCGTACTCAGTTATCCACCCAACAGTACCATCATTTTAATAGTTAAAACTTACTTAGATTAGAATCTTATGAGTAATCCCATATGGAACCACAAATTAATATTGAACAAAATTATCCGTCTAATGTATTAGAGCTCACTAGTGAACAATGCAATGGTAAATTTACTCTTAAAGAGAATCCCGTTGTTTCAAGTATGTTCAGTATGATTTTTGCCATTAATCAAATTGAACGTGAATCACTAGAGTACTTATTTAAGCTCAACAATGAAGGCTTAAGCTTAAAGACCTATGACACTTCACTTGATTTATTCTTAAAAGGAATCTATTCAATTGAACAAGTCAGTCAAAGTAACTATCACTGTGAACATAGCGTCATTTTTAAACAAGCCTATGATGCAGTGGTTGCACCTCACATTCATCCTAACGATGAAACTTTATTTTGGAATGCACTACCAAATTATAGATTCGTAGTATTAGATGAGGAGACAGGAAATCCCAAAAGCTCCCATACAACTGCTCAACTAAAAAATGAGTTGATTCGTGAGATTTTTATCCGGATAGATTCACCTATCTTTAAAGCGGCCCAGAATGCACGTGCTGAAAAAGCCAAACATCAGTACAAGCGGGCAGTCAAGTTAATACAATGCCTGAGAAAGCTTTTTAGCAAATTGTTAGTAATCCGTATTGATTTATGCTGGAAACACCTGATACAGGATAATCTCACGTTTGACGAAATGAGAGCCTATTTCGCTCAACTGTTAAAGCGCTTTCATTATGACAAAAACCTTCCCAACATTGCTGGTTATATCTGGAAGCTCGAATTCGGTCAGCATAAAGGCTACCACTATCACTGCCTGTTCTTTATGGATGGTAATAAGTTCCAGCGTGATACTCACTATGCAGAGGTCATTGGTCAGTACTGGTCACAACTGACCGGGAACAAGGGCTACTACTTTAACTGTCACCGCGACAAGATCAAGTATCGCAACCTGGCTATTGGCATGGCTCATCATGATGATCAGACCTTCTTTGACAACCTTGATCAGGTTCTATTGTACATCTGCAAGCAGGATCAGTTCCTCATTGATCAACGTCTTCTAACCCAAAAATTACGTGTATTCCAGACAAGCAAGCTTCCTCGTAAAACCGGGTCTGTGGGGCGTCCCCGCCAATTTAAATACCATGAGCTGTCACCTGTTCAAGCTACACCAAAAGAGCTTGTAACAGGTATCCATACACCGGCTAAATTTAAAGTATTAAAAGGAAATATATAATGAGCTTCGAAAAACTTGAACAAATCAATGCAACAGACTTAATAGGTGGCTCAAATAATCTGCAGCTCTTGTCTTACCTGAAGCATTTAAGTGAAACTGCTCATCAAATGAGCTTGAAGAACTCAAAACCGTTCCAGACCAAAGGAGAGGTACTCATACCTTCAGCAGCATTAATTCAACTAGACACAGCAGTAAAAACCATGTTGCAAATGGTTCAGTCAGGTTGTACGCCTTCCCTCTCCCTGCAAGCTCATCCATTTGTATTAGACAAAATGAGTAGCCTGTTATTTTTTAAAGTTTATGAAATTGTTAAACAGAGGCAATGGATAGATCTTTTAGCAATTAACCAGCATCCCGCAAAAGCCCAGATACATCTATTTTTACAGCAATTATGGAATGAAATCCGGGGATATGCTGCAAGTACTGAGGCTCAAAGTAATCTTAAAACCCGTAACAAGCTAATAACCGATCAAGCTACCAAAAATTCTAGAGTCGTTAGCCGACTACTTACTGCTCATACTAATATTCAGGTAGCGAGAGTTTCTTGTTTATTTAATATGACTGGTCATACACAGCTACTAGACATGAACAGAGATGAGAAGGTGATGACAAAGCTAAAAGGCAAGTTAATTAAAGAGCTTCTACAACTCAATCAAGGAGGGATATTATGTATTCAGTGGCGTATCCAGCAAACCCTGTTCGGTCAGTACTATTTAAATATGCTGGTTTATTATCGTGATCAACATCATTTAAATTTACCTAGTCATGAAGACCACTTTATACATGGATCTGATGACAGTACACAACCGACTGTTCAACTGGATTTAAGCAATACTCTTATACATTACGCTCGAATTGAAAGAGATAATTTTCAGGGAATAAATCTGGCGCAATGGAAAGTAATTTTTAAAGTGATGCTCTATCCTTTGAAGTATTATTATTATCATTCCAAAATCATATCACCCAAGTTTGAATACATCATTTACTGATGGCATTTTAATCAATTCTTTAAAAGCCCAATAATTATTTATTGGGCTTTTTTTATTGAAAAAGTAGTTTTATAAGACTGCAATAAATTAAAACTGAAACGCTTCATTTTCCTATTACATCCTAAATATACCTATTTGAGTTAAACACATCCAAAATTTTATGTGGGGTAGTTTGAGGGGTAAGCTACAGGTAAAAAAATAAGCCCTTGTAGATACAAGGGCTTATAAAAATATTTGGCGGAAGCGGTGAGATTCGAACTCACGGAGGGCGTGAACCCTCGTCGGTTTTCAAGACCGGTGCATTAAACCGCTCTGCCACGCTTCCATGCCGCTAAGAATACAAAGCCTCTTCATTTTATTCAAGAAAAATTTTAATACTTTATAGTCAAATGTCTATTGTTTCATCATTTAGTTAAAGCTTTGCAGCCAATTCAGCTCCTTCACGAATAGCACGCTTGGCATCAAGCTCTGCTGCCAGCTTTGCTCCTCCAATAATGTGATAGTTAGCCAGCACTTTCTTTCCACCCTGTGGCATCAAATCTTTAACTGATTCCTGTCCAGCGCATACTACAATCGTATCGACACGGAGCAGCTGGTCATGCCCATCGTGAGAAATCCATAAGCCTTCATCAGTAATTGCTTTATAATTTACACCGCGCAACATACGTACCTGATGCTTTTTCAGTTGTGCACGATGCACCCAGCCTGTTGTCTTACCAAGCCCTGCACCTAAGGGCGTAGGTTTGCGCTGCAGTAAATAAATTTCCCGAACGGGTGTTTCCAATTTGGCCGAAACCATTCCACCTTCCGTATGGTAATGAGATTCTGAATCTACGCCCCACTCACGTTGCCATTCAGTTAAAGGTTGTGGCTGAGGCTGTGAGACAGGTTTGAGTAAAAATTCAGAAACATCAAAACCAATTCCTCCTGCTCCTATCACTGCAACCCTGTATCCCACTTTTGCGCCCTTAAGCACTTCTGCATAAGACAAAACCTGCGGCGCTTCACTGCCAGCAATTTTAAGCTGACGCGGTATAACACCTGTGGCAACCACAATTTCATCATATCCTTCACGCTCTAACTGCTCCCGATTAATGCGGGTATTTAAGCGAAGCTCTACGCCGGTTTTCTCAATTTGAACCTTAAAGTAGCGAATGGTTTCATGAAACTCTTCTTTGCCTGGCACAACTTTGGCTAAATTAAACTGTCCCCCGACTTCATCACTTGCTTCAAATAAAGTCACTTGGTGCCCTCGTCCCGCAGCAACTGTAGCCGCAGACATTCCGGCAACTCCAGCCCCCACTACAGCAATCCGTTTAGGGTTTTTTGTACGCACGTAGACCAGCTCGGTTTCATAAGCTGCCCGCGGATTAACCAGACAGGTTGCACGCTGCCATTTAAATGTATGGTCCAGGCAGGCCTGATTACAGGCAATACAAGTGTTAATTTCATTAACACGGTCTGTAGCAGTTTTATTTACCCAAAAAGGGTCAGCCAGAAATGGGCGTGCCATTTGTACCATATCGGCTTTTCCTTCAGCCAGAATGGTTTCGGCAGTCTCCGGCATATTAATACGGTTTGAGGCAATGACCGGTATATTCACATACTGCTTCACTTCAGCGGTATAATCGACGAAAGCAGCACGCGGTACAGAGGTAACAATGGTCGGAATACGCGCTTCGTGCCAGCCAATCCCGGTATTTAGCAAAGTTACACCTGCTTTTTCTAACGCCTGGGCAATCTGGATGACTTCATCCATGGTATTACCGTTATCAACCAGATCCAGCATTGATAAACGAAAACAGATAATAAATTTCTCCCCCACTGCCTCACGGATAGCTTTTACAATTTCAAGTGAAAACCGCATCCGGTTTTCCAGTGTGCCGCCCCATCGGTCTTGACGCTGGTTGACATGCCGGCTCATAAACTGGTTTAACAGGTACCCTTCCGAGCCCATAATTTCAATTCCATCATAACCGGCCTTTTTTGAAAGGCTGGCAGCATGTGCATAATCCTTAATAGTACTCAGGATATTACGCTCACTCATTTTTCGTGGTTTAAACAGGGAAATAGGTGACTTAACCGGACTGGCAGAAACGACCAGTGGCTGATAACCATAACGACCAGAATGCAGAATCTGGAGCAAAATTTTAGCGCCATGTTTGTGTACAGCATGATTGACCAACCGGTGATGGGGAATGTCGGCCAGACTGTTCATGGTGCCTCCCATTGGCGATAGCCAGCCCTCTCGATTAGGTGCTATACCTCCGGTAATAATGAGACCAACTCCACCTTTGGCTCGCTCGGCAAAATAGGCCGCAAGCTTCGGATAATGATAAAAACGGTCTTCCAGCCCGGTATGCATAGACCCCATTACTATCCGGTTTTTAATTGTAGTAAATCCCAAATCTAATGGCTTTAAAATATTTGCATAGCTGGTCATAGGATATCCTTGTAATTAGTGGGCTTTGCAATTTGTTGCATCTACTTTAACTGATTTTTTTATATTGTTTATGACTGTTTATTTGAAGGATAAAGACTTGAACGTCAATTTTAAGCTTAGGCTATTTAAAAAATTTAAATATAAATATAGGGTGGCTTTAAAAGTATTGCGGGGAAGAATTTAACTGTGCTTTTAATAAATAGTTCTTAAAAGCACAGTTAAAAGAATTTGGTTTATGACCAATATTTTTTTCTGGAAGTATAACCAATGCCCACATTGAAACTGTTGGTTGGATCAAGCTTTTGATAGTGTTGTTTTAAAGCAGGCTTGGCTACATATAAATGTCCAACATTATGTTCGGCCGGATATTCGGCACCACGCTGATCTAGCAATTTCCACATGGCATGCTCCATGGCTAATGGGTCAACCCCTTTCTTGACGATGTAATCCTGATGAAAAACATGGCACAAGAAATGACCGTAGTAGAGTTTATGTACAATCTGCTCTTCCATTGACTCAGGCAAGGTTTCCAGCCACGCCCGGTCATTGCGTTTTAGGGCAATATCGAGCGCCACAATGTCTTCGACCTCCCGGCGATGTACATCACGGTAACGTATAGCTGCTCCTGCAATGGCAAATCGGTGTAAAAAAGCTTTACGACCTTCTTCTTCATTACACAGAAAATAGTTGCCTGTAGAGTGTATTTTAAAATACTCCTGCAAGTAACTTTCTACCTGTGCTATATCCTGATCTTCGATACGAAGTAGTAAATGATGTTCATAACGGTTACGGAACTCGGCCATACGCTGCGGTAAATGGGGTGGCAAAACGCCGGTTAACAGCTGTAAAACCTTGTCGGTTAATCCTCTGATTTTGACTTTTTCCAGCATGCCATCAATTTTGTCTTTCATGGCAAAAGCTTTAGGGACCCGCGCAGTTCCAAATTTTTCGATAAACAGAAAGGTATCCTTTCCATATTTCTCGCCAATGTCATACGCTACACGATGAATATACTCACCTGCAATCGGCAGACGCGGCAATTGAGTCAGTAAATAGCGTCGAATTGCGGTCAGGTCATCCTGACTATTGGTTCCAATATAAAACACCTGACTTGGTAGTTTTTCAAAAGTATCCAGCCGCACTGCGAAAACACAGACCTTGCCGGCAGAACCTGAAGCTTCAAACAACCGGTTAGGGTCAGCATTAAAACGCGCCGGTGTATCAAGATCAACTTGACGCACGTCATGACCATAATGAGGATCGGAAGCACGGTGCTGCGGACTGTAATCAATATCCTTTTCCTGATACTCACCATTTTGCAGACGTATCAGAATCTGTTCTGGCTGGGTACCTAAACTTACTCCCAAGTGATTAACCAGATGCAGTTGTCCCTGTTCATCAACCTGAGCATATAAGGCCAGTTCGGTGTACGCCGGCCCACGTCTTACCAGTGCACCGCCAGAGTTATTACACACTCCCCCTAATACAGAGGCACCTATACAGGAGGAACCAATCACTGAATGCGGTTCCCGGTTAAAGGGTAACAGGGCTTTTTCTAATGCATCTAAAGTTGCTCCCGGCAAGCATATAACTTGCTTTCCTGAATTGATAACCTGTATACCGGCTAACCGACGGGTACTGATCAGTACTACTGGACGGTCATAATCATGACCATAAGGTGTAGAGCCTCCAGTCAGGCCAGTATTGGCGGCCTGCATAATTACAATACAATCCGCAGCCACTGCAATCTGTAAAATACGCCATTGTTCAATCAGGCTACCGGGAGCTACTACGGCTAGAACCTGTCCTTCACCAAAACGTCGACCCTGCCGGTAAAGACGGGTTTCCTGCTCATCGGTAAGTACAAATTTTTCTCCGACCACTTGCTGAAACTGCTGTATGACTTTAGAGGCGGTGATAGACACAGTTTTACTCCATGATGCGCTTGACCAGACATTCAGAAGAAATATCCTGAATAGTTTTAGCGCCAGTTAGTGTCATGGCAACTCGCATTTCCTTGTTAATCAGCTCAAGCAGGTGATTTACACCTTCACCGCCGGCAGCACCTAATGCATAGACAAAAGCACGACCCAACAGACATAAATCAGCCCCAAGCGCAATCATACGTACTACATCAAGTCCGTTACGGACTCCCGAATCGACCATAATTTTCAGATCGCCTTTAACAGCATCTGCAATAGCCGGTAATGCACGGGTAGTAGACAATACGCCATCTAGCTGACGTCCACCATGATTAGATACCACAATTCCATCAGCACCAAAACGCACCGCATCTTTGGCATCTTCAGGGTCCAGAATACCTTTAATGACCATTGGACCATCCCAGTATTCACGGATCCATTCCAGATCTTTCCAGGAAATGGACGGGTCAAAGTTTGCCCCTAACCAGCCAATATAATCTTCCAGGCCGGTTGGTTTACCCAAGTATTTAGAAATATTGCCCAGATCATGTGGACGTCCCATCAGTCCAACATTCCATGCCCAGTGTGGATGCATAAAGGACTGCATATAGCGGCGCATGGCAGCATTAGGTCCGCTCATGCCTGAATGAACATCACGGTAACGTGCACCTGGTACCGGCATATCTACGGTGAAGACCAGAGTCGAACAGCCTGCAGCCTTGGCACGCTCCAATGCATTTTTCATAAAGCCCCGGTCACGCAATACATAAAGCTGAAACCACATCGGGCGCTGGATGGCTGGTGCAACTTCTTCAATTGGGCAGACTGATACCGTTGACAGAGTAAAAGGTATGCCATTTTTCTCTGCAGCAACCGCGGCCTGAACCTCCCCACGGCGAGCGTACATTCCGGTCAGGCCAACTGGTGCCAGAGCAACTGGCATCGACAGGGTTTCATTAAACAGCTTGGTTTCCAGACTCAGTTCGGACATATCATTTAAGACACGCTGCCGCAAAGCGATTTTGGAAAGGTCTTCTACATTTCGTTGCAGGGTATATTCCGCATATGCCCCGCCATCAATATAATGAAACAGAAATGGAGGTAAACGGCGTCGCGCTGCTTCACGATAATCATTAGAAGATGAAATAATCATTTTAAATCCTGTT
The DNA here is from genome assembly GCF_040744925.1 of Acinetobacter sp. FL. Taxonomy (NCBI): domain Bacteria; kingdom Pseudomonadati; phylum Pseudomonadota; class Gammaproteobacteria; order Moraxellales; family Moraxellaceae; genus Acinetobacter; species Acinetobacter sp. FL. Next base: position 2,281,802 of record NZ_CP160437.1, read on the forward strand.
TAAGCGACTGGCACGCTGATGACGGGCTTCTTCCTCATCAATCGAGCGTACCTGTTGTATAACAAATTCGATATGGCCACAAACTGCCATGCGGGCTGCCTGCGGATCTTTACGGTCAATTGCATCCATGACCTTGAAATGCTGTAAATGCAACTGGTCAAAGCGGTCTGACTCTGAATAGACTTTACGGCGACCCAGCACCACGTTGTATTGCAACAGATCAAACAGGCCACGCATGGTCTGTATCAGGACCAGGTTATGAGATGCTTCAGCAATTGCCAGATGAAACTTGGCGTCTGCTACCGAAGCCTGATCCGGATCACCAATTGACTGGAAATGGCTGATCTGGTCATAAAAGTGATGAATCTTGACACGGTCCTCAGCAGTAGAGCGTAAAGCTGCATACCAGGCTGTTCCCCCTTCCAGTACCAACCGTGCTTCCTGCACATCGAAGCGGTAAAGTGGATCCTGGTCAATCAGGCCGCTTAGAGGCTGAACAATTTTATGCTGTGACCAGGTAACAGGCAGTTGGCAAATATAAGTACCATCTCCTAACCGGCTCTGCACTATACCTTGAGTATTTAACTGCTGTAGGGCCTCCCGTAATGAGGAGCGCGATACACCAAGCTGTTCACATAGCTTACGCTCAGAAGCGAGGCGATCTCCGACTTTCATTCCTTGCTGTTCAATCAGCTGATACAAACTTTGTATAACTTTATCGGAGACCTTCACCCTGCACTTCCTCTTTCTATCCTATGGAATCATCCATGGGAACACATATGCCTGTAGAGTGATAATGATACCAATCATTACGGTAAAGGTTATACTGTGTTTAACCGTAAAGCGGAACAGATCGGACTCTTTACCTACCAGTCCTGCTGCTGCACAGGCAATGGCAATCGACTGCGGAGAAATCATCTTGCCGGTGACTCCACCGCTGGTATTGGCAGCTACCAGTAAAACTTCTGGCACACCAATCTGCTGGGCAGTAGTTGCCTGTAATGCTGCAAACAGTGCATTGGCAGAAGTATCTGAACCTGTGAGGAACACGCCCAACCAGCCCAAGAATGGCGAGAAGAAGGTAAAAGCATTACCAGTATGCGCCAAGGCTAATGCCAATGTTGCTGACATTCCTGAGTAATTCGCAATGAATGCAAAGGCCAGAACCATGCCTATCGAGTAAATCGGGGTCTTTAGTTCATTTACTGTCTCGCCAAAAGTCACCAGTGCTTCACGTGGCTTCATTTTCAGATAAACAATCGTAATAAGCGCCGCAATAATAATTGCTGTACCGGTTGCTGAGAGCCAGTCAAATTTGAAGATAGCATCATAGTCCTTAACTTCGGGCACCACTGGAGGCACTTTCTGAACCAGCTGATGCAAATAAGGAACCTTGATCGAAATCACCCAATCCTGCATTGGACCATCTTTAGCAAATAGATCTTTAAAAGGCTTGATACTCCATAGAGTTACCATCGCTGTCAAAATCACAAATGGTGACCAGGCTTTGGCAATCTGGCCTATACTGAATTTCTGCTTCTGTGAAGCCAGCAGCTCGGCATCGACCTGACTGTCATTTTCATCTTTAAAACGAAAGATATGCTTAGGCTTCCAGTATTTTAATAAGATTGTCAGGCTCACCAGTGACGCAATGGCCGCAGTAATATCTGGTAATTCAGGCCCTACAAAGTTTGAGGTCAAATACTGTGCCAGTGAAAATGCACCGCCTGCTACAATTACAGCCGGCCAGGTCTCTTTAATTCCGCGCCAGCCATCCATAATGGCCATAATCCAGAACAGTACGATTGGCACCATAAACGGTAACTGGCGGCCTACCATCTGGCTGATTTCCATGGTATCTACACCAGACACCTGCCCCGCTACGATAATTGGAATACCCATTGCGCCAAAGGCAACGGGTGCGGTATTCACAATCAGGCACAGACCGGCAGCATACAATGGCTTAAAGCCCAAACCGACCAGTAATGCCGCAGTAATCGCAACCGGTGCACCAAAACCTGCTGCTCCCTCAAGAAAGGTACCAAAAGCAAATCCGACCAACAGCATTTGCAAACGCTGGTCTTCAGTAATAGATAAAATTGAAGAACGGATTACATCGAACTGGCCTGTTTTAACAGAAACTTTATACAGGAATACTGCACCAATGATGATCCAGGATATTGGCCATAAACCATAGAAGAAACCATAAATTACCGAGGCAAATGCCATATCGGTCGGCATGCCATAAGCAAAAAGTGAAACCAGCAAAGCCAGTACCACCGTAATTGTTCCCGCTACACTTCCTTTTAAACGGAAAACTGCCAATGCCAGAAAAAAGAAAATAATTGGAATCAGGGCGACCAAGCTGGAAATCCATAAATTCCCCATCGGATCATAAATCTGTTGCCATTGTGAAAGCACATTCTTCTCCTTGATATGCTCACGAGATATTGATTGATCTAACCCTGCAATAATTGGTCAGACCAATATTTAGTTTAAAGAACAATAAATCTTTTAATTACTTTAATTATCCTAAATTTTGCTTATTTAAAGATCAATATAAAATTTTATCTATAAAATTGGTCATACCAATTTAAATTAGAAAATATTTAATTTTTGGCAAAGTCAATTCAGAATAAAAACCCTCTATTCTTTGTTAATATATTGTTTAATAAATAGAATAGTTAAATTTAAAGTATTAAAAACTGTACTTTTAATGCTCTTGTAAAACTTTAGTCTTATAGATTTTTTAAAACTTAAAATATGATGAAATAGAGACAAGAAAAGCCCGTATTATTTTCTGTTCTAAATAAAACCTCCTTATTAATTTCTATGAACTGGGCTAACTCATAAAAGCGTAATTATAAATTTAGCGCCCCTATAATTTTTAAAGTTTGTCTTTTTTTTAAGAAAACATGTTCGTTTAAAAGTGTTACAATAAAATGTTTATAGATTTTTCAATGGCAGCCAATTCGTGGTGCCTGTTTTATAGTTAGGACTAGCAATGACTGATAATGCAACCATTTTGCAGCATGTACCAGTAGGCAAAAAAGTCGGAATTGCCTTCTCTGGTGGCCTGGATACTTCTGCTGCTTTATTGTGGATGAAACAAAAAGGTGCAGAGCCTTATGCGTATACTGCAAATCTTGGTCAGCCTGATGAAGATGACTATGATGCCATTCCAAAGAAAGCTGAAAATTATGGTGCGGTAAAAGCTCGCTTGATCGACTGCCGCCTGCAACTTGCACTTGAAGGTATTGCTGCAATTCAATGTGGCGCATTCCATATCAGTACAGGCGGTATGCCTTATTTTAATACCACTCCATTAGGTCGTGCAGTCACCGGTACTATGCTGGTAACGGCCATGAAAGAAGATGATGTCAACATCTGGGGTGATGGCTCAACTTATAAAGGCAACGATATTGAGCGTTTTTATCGTTATGGTCTGCTTACCAATCCTAACCTGAAAATTTATAAACCTTGGCTAGACCAGACCTTTATTGATGAACTTGGTGGCCGTGCTGAAATGTCACAGTTCCTCATCGATAACGGTTTTGACTACAAAATGTCAAAAGAAAAGGCCTACTCGACCGACTCAAATATGCTGGGTGCAACTCATGAAGCCAAAGATCTTGAATACCTGAATGCCGGCATCAAGATTGTCGAGCCAATTATGGGGGTAGCGTTCTGGAAAGATGAAGTCGAAGTTAAAGCTGAAGAAGTTTCCGTGACTTTTGAAGAAGGTATGCCAGTTGCATTAAATGGCCAACGTTTTGATAATCCGGTGGAACTTATTCTTGAAGCGAACCGTATTGGTGGACGTCATGGTCTGGGAATGTCCGACCAGATTGAAAACCGTATTATTGAAGCCAAGTCTCGTGGTATTTATGAAGCACCTGGCATGGCGTTGCTGCATATCACTTATGAACGTCTGGTAACGGGTATTCATAATGAAGATACCATTGAACAATACCGTATCAATGGTCTGCGTTTAGGTCGTCTTCTTTATCAAGGCCGCTGGTTTGACTCTCAGGCACTGATGTTGCGTGAAACTGCCCAACGTTGGGTTGCTAAAGCAATTACGGGTACAGTCACGTTAGAGCTGCGTCGTGGTAATGACTACACCATCATGAACACTGAATCTCCGAACCTGACCTATGAAGCTGAACGCTTGACTATGGAAAAAGGTGATTCAATGTTTACACCAATGGACCGTATTGGACAGCTGACTATGCGTAATCTGGATATTACAGATACACGCGCCAAACTGGGTCTTTATACTGACTCTGGCCTGCTATCATTGGGCCAGGGTTCAGCTTTACCCCAGCTTAAAAATAACAAGAAGTAATTTTTAATCTGTTTAAAAGCCGCCTGATTCTGGCGGCTTTTATTTTTACAAGAATTAATGGTTATGCAACTTTTGTTGAACCGACTGACTGATAGAAAATCTGGTTACGGCCCAACTGTTTGGCTCGATAGAGTGCCTGATCAGCAGACTCAAGCAAAGCCTCCTGTGTTACAGCCGCTTCTCCCCTATAAATTGTAATACCCAGGCTTACAGTGATATAGCTGGCAATACATGAACGTTCATGAGGAATAGCAAGCCGCTCAATTTCCCTATAAATATTGGACGCAACCGCATAAGCACCATGCGCCTCGGTTTCAGGAAGAAGCACTACAAACTCCTCTCCACCATAACGCGCCACAAAATCCCTGTGCCGAATCGAATTTTTAATTGCTCTGGCAATACTATAAATCACTTTATCGCCCATCTGGTGACCATAAAAATCATTATAATTTTTAAAAAAATCCACATCGATAAACAGTAGAGATAAGGGCGTTCCTTCTTTACGTGACTGCCTATAAAAACTGTCCAGAGTCTCATCAAAATTACGGCGGTTAGAGATCTGGGTTAACTCGTCATGCTGGCTTAAATGTAAAAGTTCAGAAGCATGAATATACTGAATTTTTTCATTAAGCTGTGCAAGCTTGGTATTTAAAAACAGTATACGTTCCCGCTTGATCAGCATGGTACTTAAAGTAAAACCAAACAGACAGCTTCCCAACAGTACCCGGCTTAAAATGATCACTTCAAAAGAAATATGAAATACGAACAGTAAGTAAATAGATATAACCGCGGCCAGTGTCCCGACCAAAAGCATGTGGAGTGGCCGTACCCCACTGATCATAAACCCCAGCATATATATAAAACACAACACAATCGCTGACTGATACTTAAGTGCAGGGGTAGCAAAACTCATACTCAGCAGACAGCTTGAAATAATAGTCCAGAGCATTAAACCTAATGCAGCCTGATAAAAGTAAGGCTGAAGCAGTTTACTTCTAGCAAAGCCGTAAAGGGTCAACAGGCTTACTGCGCCATTAAGCATGGCAACAATACACAGCAGGAAATCTGCAGAGAAAAAACGCTGACCAGAGAGCCAGTAATCACCTGGCAACACTAAAGCCGTAAACAAAAGGTAAGCCCACACACCTGCAGCAAAAGATTGTGAGATATTGATCCGGGCCCGTTCAGTATTCTGCTGCCAGAACTCTTGTTCAAGTGCCTGTGGCAACGAACTACTGGTACGATGAGAATGCAGGGCGACCAGAGTTTCAATTTTTTCTTTTTGTTGCTGCAACGTTGTAAGGTAATATTTATATTCCATAACATCGTGCATAGTTTTTATAGTTCTATAAAAATAGCATACCCTTAGGGCAAATTACGAACTTTATTGTGCCTTTTATCCATAATTGCCGTTATCATTTTTAGAGTTTATCGATTATCATCTATTTTATTTTTCTTGCCTGAACACTTTGAATACGATTACTCTTCTCCAACCAGATGACTGGCATGTCCATTTACGTGACGGCCTAGTCCTTAAACGTACCGTGCCTGATCTGGCCAGACAGTTTTCCCGCGCCATTTGCATGCCCAATCTGGTTCCACCAGTAAAAACGGTTGATGAGGCTCTAGCCTATCGTGAACGGATTATGGCTCATGCGCCTGAAGGGGTAAATTTTGATCCGCGTATGGTTCTTTATTTTACTGACTACACTTCACCTGAAGAAGTTAAAAAAATTAAAGATTCAGAATATGTTAATGCCATCAAGCTTTATCCGGCTGGTGCAACTACCAATTCAGACAATGGTGTCAGCGATATCCGTAAAGTATATGCAGTCATAGAGCAGCTTGAAAAATATCAGGTGCCTTTACTGTTACATGGTGAAGTTACTCACAATCATGTAGACATTTTTGACCGCGAAAAGCGTTTTCTGGATGAAGTGCTTTCTCCTCTCTTGAAGCAGTTTCCAGCACTTAAAATTGTGCTTGAGCATATTACTACCAGTGAAGCAGCACATTTTGTTCTGGAACAGGACCGTAATGTTGCAGCTACCATTACTCCACAACACCTGTTATTTAACCGTAATGATATGCTGGTAGGCGGAATCAAGCCGCACTTTTACTGTTTACCAATTCTGAAACGTCAGACCCACCAGCAGACCCTGCTGGAAGTGGCAACTAGTGGTAACCCGAAATTCTTTCTTGGTACAGACAGTGCGCCCCATTCTAAAAATGCTAAAGAAAATGCATGTGGCTGTGCAGGCTGCTATAGTGCACCTACTGCTATTGAACTTTATGCACAGGCATTTGATCAGGTAGGACGTATTGAGCGGCTTGAAGGTTTTGCCAGCATGTTTGGTGCAGACTTCTATGGCTTACCACGTAATACTCAAACAATTACCTTGGTTAAAGAACCGCAGGTGATTCCAGCGAGCCTAGAATATCTAGAAAATGAACAGATTATTCCACTTTATGCCGGTCAAACCATTCAATGGAGAAAAGTGTGAAACAAGATTCACGACCTGTGATTGGTCAGCGTTTTCGTGGCTTTCTGCCAGTTGTGGTAGATGTGGAAACTGCGGGCTTTAATGCACAGACTGATGCGTTACTTGAAATTGCCTGTATTCCGATTATCTATGATGAGGAAGGAAAATTTATTCCGGGTCCTGCCTATCATGCACATATTAATCCGTTTGAAGGCGCTAATCTGGATCGCCGCTCGCTAGACTTCATTGGGGTTGACCCTTTTAATCCGATGCGTATGGCGATGGCAGAAGATGAAAAGACTGCATTGAAACGTATCTTCAAGTCTATTCATGATATCCGCCGTGAACAGCTGTGTACTCATGCCATACTGGTTGGCCACAATGCCCATTTTGACCTGGGTTTTTTACAGGCAGCTATTAACCGAAGTGGAACTAAAAACCAGAATCCATTTCATAGCTTTTCAGTGTTTGATACGGTCACGCTCAGTGCCTTAATGTTTGGCCAAACCGTGCTGGCTAAATCCTGTCTACAGGCGGGAATTGAGTTTGACGGGAAAGAAGCACATTCAGCATTATATGACACGCAGAAAACTGCCGAGCTGTTTTGCTATATTTTAAACAAACTCGCACCTCAACTGCTTGACACTCTGGTAGCGGATCAATAAGATACCGCTACCTTCTGAACGTCCCTATCGTCTAGAGGCCTAGGACATCGCCCTTTCACGGCGGTAACCGGGGTTCGAATCCCCGTAGGGACGCCATCTTTTATTTTATTCTGATCGCCTAATTAAACTCTCTGGCCTAGGCATAAGTATATCTGCCTATAACCCGAACATAGAAGTTAGTTGATTGATGTAAGGCTTTCATTTGGTTAAAAATAATACCAGCTGCCATTTGACACATCCTTAAAATCTCCCTATTATAAGCCCACCTCTGAAACGTCCCTATCGTCTAGAGGCCTAGGACATCGCCCTTTCACGGCGGTAACCGGGGTTCGAATCCCCGTAGGGACGCCAATTCTTCTGCTGTTATTTCTCCTGCTTTTTATTTCGATTGCACATTTACATTTTTTCTCTAAAATAGCCGGCTTCATTACTCTTTTCCGTTTAACTCTATGCCGTCATCTCCTTCTCCGAATGATGCGTTGCATCAGGGCAATTCTGCGCCATTAAAACGCGCTATGAGTACCCGACATCTGGTTATGCTTTCTCTGGGAGGCGCAATTGGTACTGGCCTGTTTTTAGGCTCGGGTGAAGTCATTGCACAAACGGGGCCGGTCGGCGCCATCCTTGCTTATGTGCTGGGTGGCCTTATTGCCTATATGGTGATGCTTTGCCTTGGCGAACTCGCTGTACATATGCCTGTTTCAGGCTCTTTTGGTGCCTATGCCAATAAGTTTATTGGTCCGGGAACAGGATATACCATTACCTGGTTATATTGGCTAACCTGGTCAGTAACCCTTGGTACCGAATTTACTGCTGCTGCACTTCTTATGCAGGAATGGTTTCCAGATAGCTCCATGTGGATGTGGACACTGGTTTTTGGTGCCTTCGTATTTACCTTAAATATGATTTCCACACGCTGGTTTGCCGAATCTGAATTTTGGCTTGCACTGGTGAAAGTAATCACTGTTGTCGCGTTTATTCTGTTTGGTTTACTGGCAATTTTCGGTGTAATTGGCTACCAAGGTTATGAGTCTACACCACTCTTTAGTAATCTGACCGCGCAAGGCTGGTTCCCTGAAGGCCTGTTTCCTATTTTCACTACCATGTTGATTGTGAACTTCGCTTTTTCTGGGACCGAATTGATTGGGGTAGCAGCAGGTGAAACCCAAGACCCCGCCAAAAATGTACCCAAAGCCATCAATGCAGCGATTTTCCGTTTATTGATTTTCTTTGTAGGAACAATCTTGGTGGTAACTGCACTTCTACCTCATCAGGAAGCAGGTTTAGCAGCCGAGGGTGTAAGCAGTAGCCCATTCGTTACGGTATTTCAGCACATTGGTATCCCTTATGCTGAAGATATTATCCGTTTTGTTATTATCACAGCATTGCTGTCAGCGGCCAACTCTGGTTTATTTGCTGCCTCACGTATGATGTGGTCATTGTCTTATAACAAGCAATTACCAGCAGTATTTTCAAAAGTAAATGCACGCGGCATTCCTTATGTTGCAGTAATCGTTACCATGATCGGCGGTATGCCGGGTCTGTTGTCTGAGCAGTTTGCCCCAGAAACTATTTTTACTAATCTGCTCGGAATCGCAGCCTTTACCATGGTAGTAGTCTGGATGAGTATCTGTCTCAGCATGTTTAACTTCCGCCGAGACTGGTATAAGCAGGGAAAAACTGCTAAAGATCTTGCGTTTGCTGCGCCGCTGTTTCCTATTGTTCCGATTCTAGGTTTTGTTTTCTGTCTGATTACCTGTATCAGTATGGTTTTTGATCCATCCATGCGAATCAGTTTCTTCGGATGCCTGTTGTTTATTGCAGCATGCTATACAAGTTATTATGTGTTTTACCATCCTAAGTCTTGATGTTAAGTCTTGATGCCTACCTAAAGCACTTAAGAGCGGCAAATGCCGCTCTTTTTTATACAAAAGCATGAATCAGAATATCTTGCAGCAATTTCAAACAAATTATGGCATTTTGCTTTGTTTTTATACGAATGGTATATTTTTAAGAGAAAGATGCCAGAAAAGTGTTTGACACATCCGGGGATTCACCCTAATATACGCCCACCTCTGAAACGTCCCTATCGTCTAGAGGCCTAGGACATCGCCCTTTCACGGCGGTAACCGGGGTTCGAATCCCCGTAGGGACGCCAATTTCAGAACTATGCCTCACTTAAAGTCCCTATCGTCTAGAGGCCTAGGACATCGCCCTTTCACGGCGGTAACCGGGGTTCGAATCCCCGTAGGGACGCCATATTCAAGATGGCAGCATCTTATAAAAAAGCCCAAGCATTATGACTTGGGCTTTTTTTATTCTTATTTTTAAATCTTGTTTTATTCTGATGCCGTGATGAGAGCTGCAATCAGAGCAAGTTTTTAACAGACAGAAGAAGTTCGATATTTTTACTTATTTCCTGCATTTATACTGAATCAGCCCGTCAGCCTGTTTATTTCATTACATACTGAGAATATAAAACAGGCCTGCCCTCAGGTTTGGAAGACCCTAAAGACAGGACTATTCACCACTAGATGCAATACATTCATCTATATATACAAACTAGGCCGATTTACGGGAATTAATCTGCCCTTTGACCACAGCAGTCAGATTTCCTTTAAGATATTTAAAAAATACTTTTAAGGGAGAAAGTTTTGGATTAGGTTTTTTACCCTCAGCAATTGCTTTAAACTGTGCCGCATACCAGATAATTTCCATAATTGCCATTTTATCAATCATCGGAATGCCAGTTTTAATTTTCTCTACACCATAACGAACGTCTTTCCCGGCAATCAAATGGTTAGACAAGTCAGTTTCTACCGCAAATGGCCGTGCAATACCAATAAAATCACATGCCCCACTCTCCAGGGCATCATTCATACCTTTTACGGTTCTAAAACCGCCTGTTACCATGAGATGACATTTGACTTCCTGACGGATCTTTTCAGAAAAATCAAGGAAATAGGCTTCACGAGCAATTGTACTGGCTTTACGTTTACCTTCCTTGACACCAGCCATAGCTGGTGCTTCATAACTTCCTCCTGAAATTTCAATCAGGTCAATACCAGCCGCATCAATTGCTTTGAATACATAGATAACATCTTCTTCGGTAATACCACCACGCTGAAAGTCTGCCGAGTTGAGTTTTACAGAAATAATAAAGTTCTCTGAAGTCCCTGCTCTTACGGCCTTGTAGATTTCCAGCAGGAAACGCATACGGTTTTCAATTGAACCGCCCCATTGGTCCTGACGTTTGTTGGTCAGTGGCGACAGGAATTGACTAATCAGATAACCATGCGCACCGTGTAGCTGTATACCCTCAAAGCCTGCTTTTTCACAGATTTTGGCAGCATGGGCAAAACGCTGGATAATATCCAGAATTTCTTCTTCACGCAGTTCACGCGGTGTACCAAAAGTAGTTGCCAGAACCGGACTAAATGGCACAGCTGAAGGTGCAACTGTTTCTTTGTTCAGACCCTTAGGACACTGACGTCCTGGATGAGACAGCTGGACCAGTTGAACCATACCATATTCTTTGCCAATTTCTGCCCAGTGCTTGAGCTGTTCCAGATCACGTTCAGTCTCAATTGCTACTACACCTGGCTCATTTTTAGCGCCGATATCAACCATTACATTACCGGTAATGGCACAGCCCAGACCACCTTTAGCCCATGCCTCATATAAGCCATAATGCAGATGATTAGGTTGCCCTGCTGCGTTAGCCAGTGCTTCACTCATTGCGCCCTTAATAATTCTGTTTTTAAAGGTTGTATTACGAATTGTGATCGGTTCAGCAATCAAGCTCATGATATTTTTTTCCAATTTACTGAATTAGAGTCCTTACTCTAGTTTAAACGCCTGTCTAGTCAAGGTTTACTCTATTACAATGCATGCCGCAGGAGTCACAGAAAAAGTTCCTGATGACGGTTTTTAATATTGACTTGCAGCTATCAATTGCCGGGTATACTCGGACTGAGGATTTGAAAATAGCTGTTCAGTATCCTGAAATTCGACCAGTTGCGCATGCCGTAGCACCATCACCTGCTGACATAAGGCACGGACTACCTGTAAATCATGACTGATAAACAGATAGCTTAACTGATATTCCTGTTGCAGATTTCGTAATAACTGTACAATTGCCCGCTGGGTGGTACGGTCCAATGCAGAAGTAGGCTCATCTAAAATAATAAGCTTGGGCTTAAGAATCAAAGCCCGTGCCAGTGCTACACGTTGCCGCTGTCCGCCAGAAAGTTCATGTGGATAGCGCTGTTTAAAATGTACAGGCAACTCTACCGTCTGTAGAATCTGGTCAATCTGCTCAGTTACAGCTAACGGCATATGATGTTTTAAATTCAGCCCTTCACCAATAATTTGCTCGACCGTCATACGAGGATTCAGGCTACTGAACGGATCCTGAAATACAATTTGGAAATCAGTGCGTAATAACCTTATTTTTTTCTCGGAAAGCAGGTTAAGGTCCTGCTCCATTAAAAAGATTTGGCCTTTACTCTCTATCAACCGGGCAATCGCTAAAGCCAGAGAAGTTTTACCAGAGCCACTTTCCCCAACAATTCCAATGGAGTCACCTTGTCTTAAGACCAGATTTAAAGGCTCAACTGCCACAAAATAATCTTTTACACGGTTAAGCAACCCTTGGCGAATAGGAAAACATACACTGACCTGTTCCAGTCTCAACAGTTCGGAGCCTGCGGAGGATGGCAATGCCTGACCAAAATTATGTGCCAATAAATGCCGGGTATATTCAGCCTTAGGCTGTTTAAAAATTTGTTCGGCACTCCCCTGTTCTTCAACTCTGCCTTGATTCATCACAACCACCTGCTGGGCACAGCGCTTAACTATATTAAGATCGTGACTAATTAGAATCATGGCCATATTTCGGCGATGTTGCAGGCTCTGTAGCAGTTTAAGAATTTGCGCCTGTAAAGTTACATCCAGAGCGGTAGTAGGTTCATCAGCGATAAGGATATCGGGATCTAAGGCTAACGCCATCGCAATCATTACCCGTTGTCGCTGGCCGCCGGAAAGCTCATGTGGATAACGGCGCAGTTTGTCTTCCGGATGAGTTATTCCGACATCATGGAGTAATTCTACTACTCTCTGCCGAACCTGATCTTTAGACCAGCCTTGTAAATACAGACTTTCTCCAATAATTTTTTCTACCCGATGCAGCGGGTTAAGTGCAGTCATGGGTTCTTGAAAAATCATGGCAATTTTATGGCCACGAATCTGGCGTTTTGCTGTTTCAGACAGATTTAAAAGATTCTGACTATCTAAAATAGCATTCCCCTGAACTTTAAGATTAGCAGGTAACAGTCCAAGCAAAGCCAAGCTGCTGATGGATTTTCCTGAACCACTCTCTCCGACAATAGCTAAGGTCTGTCCGGCATATAGATGGAAATTTAAATTTTCTACCAGAACTTCGCCCTGCTCATTTTGAATATGCAGCTGTTCAACCTGTAGCTTTAGCGCAGCTGACTGGTCACTGGCGTCTTGGGTCAAATGCATCGCGGGTTGCCTCCCCAATATAGATCAATAATGAAAGAACCAGTGCTAGACTAAAAAAACCAGATAAAGCCAGCCAGGGCGCATTAAGATTATTTTTCCCTTGCAGCAGAATTTCCCCTAATGATGCAGCATCAGGTGGTAAACCATAGCCCAAGAAATCCAGTGCAGTCAGGGAAGTAATATTGGCGGTAAGCATAAAAGGGAGCTGGGACAGACTGGAACTCATGGCATTGGGAAGAATATGCCGGAAGATAATGGCATGATCTTTTACTCCCAGCGCACGTGCAGCGCGCACATAATCGAAATTTCTTGCACGCAAAAACTCTGCCCGAACCAGACCAACCAGGGCTGGCCAGCCAAACAGTAACATAATCAGAAATAGCCAATAAACATTTGGAGTAAACATACTGACCAGAATCATGACCATAAACAGCATGGGCAGGCCACCCCATACCTCAAGTACACGCTGCCCGAGCAGATCAATCCACCCACCGTAATAGCCTTGTACTGCACCTATCACGATACCAATTAAGGCAGCAAAAAATGTCAGGGCAAAGCCGAACAGTAAAGAAATACGCAAACCATATAAAACACGTGCCAGTACATCTCTTCCCTGATCATCAGTACCTAACCAGTTTTGTGCTGTTGGTGGCGATGGCACAGGAACAGCCAGTTCAAGATTTGGCGTCTGATAAGAAAATTCAATTAAGGGCCAGATTGCCCAGCCTTTGGCGTTGATAAGCTGCTGTACCACCGGATCTTTATAGTCAGCTTCCGTTTCAAAAACTCCGCCAAAAGCTGTTTCCGGATATTCCTTCAGTACAGGCACATAATAAGAGTTTTCATATTTCACCAGTAGCGGTTTATCATTGGCGATAAACTCTGCCGCAAGAGAACAAATAAAAATCAGAATAAAAATAATCAGGCAGCCCATACCAAGACGGTTATGGGTAAAACGTTGAAGGCGTGCCCGCATTAATGGAGACATTATTTTGCCCCCCGTGAATCAAAATTGATGCGTGGATCAATAATCTGATACAGCACATCACTGATGAGACGCAAGATCAAACCCAGTAGGGTAAATAAAAACAATGTGCCAAAAATAACTGGATAATCACGCTGTACTATGGCTTCAAAACCCATCAATCCCAGCCCATCCAGATTAAAAATTATCTCGATAAACAGATTGCCTACAAAGAAAATCCCTATCAGAGCCTCAGGTAAACCGGCAATCACTATCAGCATTGCATTACGAAATACATGGCCGTATAGGACCCGGTTTTCACTTAATCCCTTGGCACGTGCAGCTAACACATACTGCTTGCTCAACTCTTCCATAAAAGAGTACTTTGTCAAGTAGGTTAGTCCAGCAAACCCGCCCAGAATCATGGTGAATAAAGGCAAGGCCATGTGCCAGAAATAATCTTTGATTTTTCCAAGCAGGCTGAGCTCCTGAAAATTTTCCGAGACTAGCCCCTGCAGCGGAAACCACTGAAAATAACTGCCGCCAGCGAAAAATACAATCAGTAAAACACCAAATACAAAGGTCGGTACAGCATAACCAACCGCCAGAAGTAGTGAAGTAGACTTATCAAATAGCATGCCGTGCTGTCTGGCCTTTTTAATCCCCAATGGAATAGACACCAGATAAATCAGTAAAGTACTCCATAACCCCAGAGAAACTGTAACCGGCATTTTCTCCCAGAGCAGCTGGGTAACGGGCTTATCTTTAAAAAAACTGGTGCCGAAGTCCAGAGTGAGATATCCCTTGAGCATAATCCAGAAACGTTCAGGTGCCGATTTGTCAAAACCGTATTGTGCTTTGATTTTTTCCACCATTTCATCACTAAGGCCCCGTGCGCCCTGATATTCAGATGAATGGCCTGCTGTTTCAGTATGGCTGGTGTTTCCCACTCCCTGGAAATTCTGGGCTTGCTGGATAGCCTGCTCTACCGGCCCTCCTGGTGCTAGCTGGATCACCATAAAGTTAATCAGCAGAATCAAGAATAGAGTTGGAATAATTAACAGAAGTCTTTTTAATATATATGTGCCCATAAAGACGCCATTCCCTGTGACTTCAATTGTTATAAGGTTATTGCCTGCGCAAATAACTGCTCACCTGCTGAGCCTTCTTGCTATCAATCCACCAGTAGTCTAAACCTACAGAAAGTTTTGGTTTCTGTTTTGGCTGATGATACATATTCCAGTATGCCAACCAGTTTTCCCCCTTGCCATAAGTTGGAATCTGATAGTAGCCCGCACGCAGCAGACGGTCTAATACGCGGGTACGAATAACCAGCTGTTCACGGTCTGGTGCCCGGATGACACTATTAATTACTTGATCAATAACCGGGTTCTTGATACCGGCATAATTATAATTTCCTGCCTGATCAGCTGCAGCACTTCCCCATAACTGTGCCTGTTCATTACCAGGCGTCAGTGACTGCGGCATTACGCTGGTCGTCATGTCAAAATCATAACGGCGCATCCTTTCAAGATACTGAGGTACATCTACCTGACGTAGCGTCACTACAATACCGAGTTTTTTCAGATTACGTACAAAAGGCATTAAGGTACGCTGTAAACCGTCCTGATGAATGAGGAATTCGATTTCAACCGGCTGTTCTTTGGAATCATATAGTTTGCCATCATGAATTCGATAATCGGCCTTAATTAAAATCTGACGTGCAATCAGCAGATTGTTACGATTAAATCCGCTGGCATCTGAAACCGGATACTTCCAGTTCTTGAGTACACCTTGACGCATTACAGTATGCAATTTGGGTAATAGCGGCTGAAGGATCTGCATTTCTTTAGGGCCGGGTGGTCCTTTTGCTTCAAGTTCACTATTGGCAAAATAACTTTGCAACCGCTGATACTGACCATAAAACAGGGCCTTATTCAGCCATTCATAGTCATACGCATAAGTTAAAGCGCGGCGGAACTGAATATCATTAAAGGGGCTACGACGTGTGTTAAACACAAAACTCTGGGTTGCCACCGGATTCTGATGCCGAAAGCGATAGGTCTTGACCATCCCAGCTTTTACTGCCGGAAAATTATACTCTGTCACCCATTTACGCGCTGTCATCTCTTCATGCAAAGTATATTGCCCTGACTTAAAACCTTCAAAAGCAATATCCAGATTTCGGTAATAAACATATTTTAACCGGTCAAAATTATAACGGCCCTTATTTACAGGTAAATTCTGCCCCCAGTAATGCGGATTTCGTTTATAGGTAACACTACGCCCTGCATCAATCCGGTCAATCAGATAGGGACCTGAACCAACAATAGGCTGCATAGTAATTCGAGTAAAATCCCGGTTTTTCCAGTCCTGCCTGGAATAGATGGGTAATGTTCCCAAAATTAGTGGCATCTCTGCGTTGTTATCTGACCTGAAAGTAAATTTGACCTGATACCTAGATAGAACTTCAGTTTTTTCCAGATCCGCCAGATACATCTGCAACCCCGGATTGGATTTGGTCTGATAAGCGTCAAAGCTGAACTTCACATCTTCAGCTGTGACAGGGAGGCCATTACTAAAACGTGCTTTAGGATTCAGATAGAAAATAACAAATTTAGTATGTTCTGGATCATAGCTGGCTTTTTCTGCCAATAGCGGATAAAGCACTCCCGGCTCATCCAGAGAACTGCTCATCAGGGAATCAAACAGAAAATTAATCCCATCTACCGAGCTGCCTTTACCATTCATGCTATTTAAGTTATCAAAAGTACCATTACTGGCTGTACTTAATAATCCACCTTTAGGAGCTGCCGGATTAGCATATGGCATGGCATTCAGGCCGCTATACTTGGGCTGGGTGTGAAGCGCGATATAAGGCGTGGTTTGCAATGCAGCAAACCCGCCTTGAGCACATACACTTAATCCAGCCGCAAACCCCAGCTGCTTAGCTTTTGCAAAACTCCAGTGCATACCAGATCCTGTTCAGGTTTTTTTATTATAGATTTGGTACTTTAATCACTTCACCGATACGAAGCTGCGTACTTGGCTGAATATCATTCATTTCTGCCAGTTCACTCGTATTCATACCATATTTGTTTGCCAGACCAATTAATGTATCCCCACGTTTTACCGTATATGAAGTTACTGTTTTTGGAATCAGCAAGTTCTGACCACGTAAAAGACCAGCACGTGACTCCAGATTATTTAACTCTGCCAGCTCTTTAACCGAAATACCGACACGGCTGGCAATGGTATTCAGAGACTCTCCATTTTTTACGGTATAACGCTCAGTATCACGATGACTGCCAGAAGAATTATTTTTACTGTTCTTTGCAGTTACTGTTTCTTTCTCTACAGGTGCAGGTGATACTGGCAGTTCTCCATCAAGCTTGATTTTCTGGCCGACACGCAAGCCTGAATTACGGTTAAGTCCATTTAGGCCTGCCAGAAAATTAACCTGTAAATGATATTTTCCGGCAACTGATGTAAGAGTATCGCCCGGCTGAACAATATATTCATCCGGCATGCTTGCCCCAGCCGGAACTTTTAAAGTCTGGCCAATACGGACTCCACTACCGGTATTGATATTATTAAGCTGTGCCAGCTCGCTTACAGACACTTTAGATTGTGCTGCAATACTGGTGAGAGTATCGCCACGCTGTACCTTATAACTTTCAGTCTTATAATTCGTACTGACTTTGATATTGTCATTCAAAGTTGTTTTCTTATCTTCTTTAGTTTCGACTTTAGCAGAAACACTGGTCTCCTCTACAGGAACATTGATTCTCTGACCTACCAGCAGGCTGCTGGTTGAAGTCAGGCCAGGTGTTAAATCTGCCAATTCCTGATTAGATAATGCATAACGTTCAGCAATCATTTTCAGATATTCGCCACGTTTAACAGTGTAACTCTTGGTCTTGATCCGCTGTTCTGCGGTTACTCTGGTGTCAGCCACCTTAACAGGTTTTGCCACAGCTGCATTCGGATTATCTTTCAACTGAAGTTTCTGTCCTACAAACAGACCACTAGTTACAGAGAGATTATTCCAGTCGGCCAGTTGTTTCAATGAGAGACCAAACTGGTCAGCAACGCTGGTCAGACTATCATTGGCTTTGACCAGGTAAGTTTCCGGTTTGCTGGCTTTTACAGTTTTTTCTTCAACTTTTTGTGGAATGGCATCGTACAGGTATAAAGAAGTTCCTACATATAAGGTAGCACTTGGGTCAATCTGGTTCCATTTCGCCACATCACGCCAGCTTACCCCATTTTTCATGGCAATTACTGCAAGGGTATCACCTGGCTGAACCGTATAGGTACTGCGCTTGCCCTTTGGTGGTATAACTACAATTTCGCTGTCAGTCTTAATATAGTCTTTGCCCTTGTTGCGCTCTAACTCTTCCGAATTTGCCAGGGTATTTTCCGCCACGGCTTTTGGATAAGAGAATCCACGCTTAACCTCTTTACCCTGCTGTTCGGCTACTGAGAGACTAGTCTGGATAGCTGTCAGTTTAATCTTGCCATCATATGGATCAACAATTTCTGTACCTTGCGGAGCCAAGGCTTTTAGCTCAGCAACTACTTCATCTTTTTCAGCCTGGCTGGCTTGAGGCTGGAGTACCTCTTCAACTGACTTTTTCTCACCTTCAGCCTTAACCAGAGCCAGAATCTGGTCACGTTCAGTTTGTGAAATTGGTGGCTCTACACGTACCGGTGTAATATTTGCCGCTGGTGTCACTGCAACAGGTATACGCGGAGCACTTGGTATGTCTGCTTTTGCTGCAAATGAAGCCAGAGCATCCGAACCTTTAGGTGTTGAGACTTTAGCTGTAGTTGTTTTACTGCTATTACTTGCCAACACAGGTGCAGAGCTTAATGAAGATGAAGGAACTGTTGCAGAAGCAGCTGGAGTTACCCTGGTCTGGACTCTTACCGATGATGCGGGCTTAGAAGCTACTGGCGGCTGGTTGCTTGCCCATAGCCCTCCTGAACCTGAATTCAGGCTGCGCAGCTTTGTATCAATTGCCGGACTAAGATCAGCTGGAATCAGAATACGCATCGGGCTGGCCGGATCTACATATTCACCGCGATGGCCGGGATTCAAGGCATAAAGTTCGGCACGGCTTAGGCCAGTAATAGAAGAAACCTGATTTAACCCGACTCCGCCATTTAAATTAACTTCGCGGAAGTGTGGACGGTTAGCAATTGGCGGTAAAGATACCCCATATGCTGACGGGTTTTTAATAATCTGTGCTACTGCCAAGAAACGTGGAACATAATTCATGGTTTCCTGTGGCAGTTTAAGCGACCAGTAATCAGTAGGTAAGCCTGCAGCACGGTTACGGTTAATGGCCTGCTGGATGCGACCCGGCCCGGCATTATAGGCAGCCAGTGCCAATTCCCAGGAACCGAACTGATTATACAGGCTGCCTAAGAACTCATAGGCTGCACGAGTCGATTCAACCACATCTCGACGGCCATCATATAGTGAAGTCTGCTTCAGACCATAAATTTTACCGGTGCTTGGAATAAACTGCCATAAACCTGCTGCTGCTGCACTACTGGTCGCTGCCGGGTCATAGGAGCTTTCAATGACTGGTAATAGGGCCAATTCAGTTGGCAGACCACGACGCTCGGCTTCTTTTACGGTATGGTACAAATAGCGGCTGGCACGTGCACTTAGACGGTCAAGATAAGGCTGACGTGAAATAAACCAGCTACGCTGTGCCTCAATACGTGAGTCCCAGTGATTTAAATCCATCTTGAAGCCTACAGTCATCCGCTTCCACACATCACCGTGCTTGAGAATCAGCAGACGATCGCCTTCGACAGCGCGCATATCAGTCGCAGAAAGCAGATCTTCAAGTGAATCCAGACTGCTGGCATCTAAAAGACCGGACCCAACCTGGTTTGATTTTATTGTTTTTGAATTCGCGGGAGTTGATGAACAGCCTGTCGTCATCCCGAGTGCTGCAATAGCAGAGCCAAGTAGAGTAATTTTAAACAAGATTGACGCAGAAGGCTGCCACACTGCTGTGGTTGGTTTATACATAAAAAATTCCAAACAACTCGCACAAAGTTTATTTTTTAAATAAGCCATTGTAGTGATGACTGCCAATGACACAAGGCAATAATTTAGCGCGATTCCACCTGAAATGTTACAAGAAATTAAAATTTCCCTTTAACAGCAGGTCGTCTTCCAGTTTTTGTGTATACAATAGAAGTCTCAGGTATGTATTTTCCCCTTGTATTTTTTTGACAGGTTTCTGATTTATGTCTCAAACAATCACACTCTATGTAGATGGTGCTTGCCGCGGTAATCCCGGCTTAGGTGGATGGGGTGCATATATCATTACCGAGCAGGAAGAACATAAAATCTGTGGCGGTGAACCCCTTACTACCAATAACCGTATGGAATTGACTGCTGCAATTGAAGGCATTTCATTCTGCCCAAAAGATGCCAAGCTTGTCATTTGGACAGACTCTAACTATGTCAAAAAGGGTATTACCGAATGGATTCAAGGCTGGAAAAAGAAAAACTGGAAAGACGTCAAAAATCCTGACTTATGGCAAAAACTGGATGCAACCTGCCAAGGACGCGAAATCGAATGGAATTGGATTAAGGGACATGCTGGCCATGCAGGCAATGAAATGGCAGACCAGCTGGCAAATTTAGGTGCAGATCAAATCATGCAAGGCATCAGTACCCCGGTTCAGGCACAGCTCAATAGTGAGCATACATCAGAAAAAAAGTCTGAAAGCGACTGGTTACTGGATGATCCGTTAGGCTTCGATTTACTTGAATCAGAACCGGAGCATATAGAAGAGTCGACTCTGTTATTGCCAGATCAGGTTGAATTAATGGATGATGAATTAGCTACTGAAATAGAGACGGCTGAGTCAAGCCATCCATATGTAGTCACTACTGAAGCGACCTTGGAGCTACATGGTCCGCGCCAGCTGATTCTTGATACGGAGACTACTGGTTTTTATTTCCAGGATGGAGACCGGATTATTGAAGTCGGTGCCATTGAAATGGTAAATCGTAAACTTACCGGCAGCTCAATCCATATTTATATCAATCCGGAAAAACCGGTGGGTGACTCAGTAGACATTCACGGTATTACTGATGAATTCTTGCAGGATAAGCCACGTTATGCGGAAATTGCAGAGGTTCTTTTTAATTATTTAAAAGGTGCCGAGATTATTGCCCATAATGCCAGCTTCGATATGAACTTCCTTGATATGGAGTTCAAACGCGCAGGATTCCCTGCATTATCTGAAGTGTGTGAAGTAACTGATACCCTGGCACTAGCTAAAAGCAAGCATCCCGGACAGAAGAACTCGCTGGATGCTCTGGTTCGCCGTTATGAAATTCCAGCACGAGACCGTACTTTTCACGGTGCTTTGCTCGATGCCGAGATCTTGTCCGATGTATATCTGGCCATGACAGGTGGACAAGTATCCTTTGATATGGATGCCCTGTCTCAAAGCGAAATAAGTCAGTCACAGGCTTCACGACAAGTAATCAATGTTGATTTGCCCGTAATTATGCCTTCACCCGAAGAGCTTGCGGCTCATGAAGAGTGGGTTCAACACTATCAGGAAAAGAATGGCGAACCCTGTTTATTTGCCCGATAAAAAAAACCACATAAAGTGTTATTTTTTGTATATAAACCTTTTCTAGTTAAGTTATATTAATCTCTAGAAGTAAGGCGGTTATTTATACCAGTCCTTACATGAACAGATATAACACTAGGAAAGGTGCAGATCACATGTCTTACCAAACCTCGATTCATTTTGATCCAACTGCATTACTGATAATAAAAAATGAAATCGACAACTCTATAAAACTGGTTGAATCCGCTGTAAGCACCTTGGCAGAGGATCAGAGTTTACCTTTTGGTATTGAGGATACCCTAGCGCAGTTTCAGCAATGCGCACATGTACTTGCACTGATTGATATACCACATCTGGCCCAGATTGCAGCTTACTCTGCAGAACTGATGCGCAAGATTATGAGCGATCCACAACATATTGATCATGACCAGGTGGTGGCGCTCAGTGAGGGTACAACCATGCTCAAACGCTATGTTGAGTTTATTTGCCTGCGTGAAGTCAAAGTTCCCCAATTTCTACTGGATACATTGAATCAACTTGAAAAAGCACTGGATAAGCCTCTAACCCGTGAAGGTCAGCCACTGGTTCCACTGCTCGACTTTATGTCACCTGAGTTTAAACTGCCTGCTGCGCCACATCTGGAACAATCCAGCTATGTACACCAGCTTTATAAAATGTGTTTGAACAGAATATTAAAACAGCAGGAAACCGAGCTCGATTTACAAGGCATTAAACTGGTAGGAGCATATCTGGCATTTCTAGCCAATAACCAGCCTAGTCAACAGTACTGGAATCTGGTGTATATGGCCTTTAACCAGATAGAAAAACTGATTTTAAATGAACCGCGCCTGCGCACCTTAATCCGTATTGAAACCAGTATTGATAAGTTTTTAACACAACCAGACAGCTTTAGCCCATCAATTGAAGATCTGGCTGACATAGTGGTACTGTGTATTAGTCAAGAAGATACACTGTCGCAACATGTCCGTGAACAGCTCAATATTGGTGATGAAATCTTGACTGATACTCAGCTTCAGGTACTGAGCCGTCATCTGTTCGGACCGGACTATGAAACCATTCATGCAATTACTGATCTGATCACCACCCAGATGGCCCAGATTCGTCATGATATTGAATACAATTATCAGAATATGTCGCCAGAAAAAAGTCAGGATATTCAGCAGAACCTGCTGATGCTGGCCAATATTTTCAAACTGCTGAACCTGAATGAAGCTTATATAGAGTTAACGCAGCAGGCTCGGGCTTTAAGTCAGCCGAACGTTCTGACAGATGAAAACTATGCCCAACAGCTCATGAACAGTATTTTATCGGCAATGAACTCTATTGGAATACTGGAACGCCACCACACCTCCAGCCGCCTGCAAATTCGTGTAAATAACATGAGTATCTCTCTGGACAGGCTTGATGAAGCTCATGAAATGCTTTTAACCGAGACCAAATCACTCATCGATTTGGCCAGCCAGAGCCTTACCCTTTATCTGCAAGACCCGAACACCTTAAACATTGAAGGGGTATGTAACCAGTTTAAGGAAATTTCTGGTGCCGTTTTATTCTTGGGAATGGAAAAATGTCAACAGGCTTTACTTGAAGGGGCGCGGTTTCTGGAACATTCAAACAAACATGCGCTGGTTATTGAAGCCCAGCATATTGAAGATCTGCTCAATATTCTGGCGAGCGCCGATATGCTGATTGAAAATTTAAAAAACAAACAGCCTGTTTTAGCCTCGATGTTTAATGTAGCATTAGCAAGTAGTCAAAAACTTGTTGCCGCTGCCTAAATGTCTGAACTATCACTTGCTTACATCTTTCATGAACAACAGTTGTTAGTTGATGAAAACTTCCAGCTTCCTGAGGTCGAGAAGCTGGAAGATGATCTTGATTTTATTCCGGGCGATCAGATCATTGCCCGTGATCTTCTTGATATAGACGCTATTCCTGAAGGTCTGCATCTGGTTCCGATCCGGCAATTGATCAGTTTATGGAGCCGTATGCAGTTTGAACAGGCCAGCCGTGCTGTGCAGCTATTAGAATGGCGTCGTAATCATAAATTTTGTAGCCACTGTGGACATGAAACAGAGGTCCATCCTCTCGAATACGCCATGATCTGCCCTACTTGCCGTTATCGGCAATATCCACGTGTACAACCTTGCGTGATTACAATTATTACTCGCGGCGAAGATGAAATTCTGCTGGCGCAGTCTGTACGCAATAAAGGCAAAATGTACGGATTGATTGCTGGTTTTGTCGAGGTAGGTGAAACGCTAGAAGATGCAGTACGTCGTGAAACTTTAGAAGAGGTAGGCCTGCACCTGAAGAACATCCGGTATCTGGCCAGCCAGCCTTGGCCATTTCCCAGCAATCTGATGCTGGCTTTTCATGCTGAATATGAGTCGGGTGACATCAAGCTTCAGGAAGAAGAAATCAGTGATGCCCGTTTTTTCAAATTTGATGAGTTACCAGAAATTCCGTTCAAAGGCAGTATTGCCCATTCCATGATTATGCACGTACTTCATGGAACGCCAATTATTGAATATTAAAAAAGGCCAGTTAACTGGCCTTGAGTGCTTCATCAAGAAAGTTAAGTATGCTTTGCTTGGTTTGAAAGTGCCAACTGAACAGACTCGATAAGCTCCCTAAAACTGTAATATGTCCAGTTTTAGGGATCATCACGATCTGGCTATAATTGCCACACTGTCGTAATTGCTGGTCCAAGTCATCACTATTACTTTTTTTAACGACCTGATCATTCTCAGCTACAACCAGACAGTGCCGGATCGGGTTATGGTCAACAAAGTAATAAGGCATGACCTCATGATAAGGAATGTTTTGGTCAAACGCATCCTGAGCAATTGGATCACCCTTATAATCAAAATGATAAGGGCCGGCGATTCCAATTACTGCCTTGATTTTTGAACGGCACTCCAAGGTATAGGGTGTAGGATGATAGATTGCCGACATTACATTAAATGCGCCTGCAGAGTGTCCCATCAGAATCAGCTGTTCAGTTAAAATATGCAAGTCCTGCTGATGCTGGTCCAGATAGTTTAATGCCAGGGTCAGATCATCAATATAGCTCGGAAAAATATGCTGGGGGGCCAGATGATAGTTTAAAACTACTACATCATAGCCTTCGCGTGTAAATGCTTCGCCGATAAACACATAATCCTTTTTATCTCCATGCTGCCAAGCTCCTCCATGTACAAAGACAATTAGCGGACGTTGAGGCAGTGGATGTTTAGTACGATAAATATCAAGAAGCTGTCTAGCTTTTGTGCCATATGCTATATCTTGGTTCAATTCAAAAGACTGTCTAGGCGTCAGATGATTGAGCATATAACTAGCCGCGTCATACAGGCGAAACTCCTGATAACGAAGCTTCGCCTGTGTAGTTAAACGCTGTAAATTTTGAAGAATCTGCATAAGATTTACTGAATAGAGACCGGTTCAGGCTGATCAGGATCAATGGCAACAGGAGTTTCGACTTCCGGTGCTGCATAGTTGTTTGCTACTGGACTTGCGAGAGAAGAACTGGCAACTGGGCCTGAACCCTGCTCGACATTATCAATCAGGGTAACGATTTTGGTAATATTGCCTACCTGCTGTAAAACCTGATTAAGATCATTTATTTCAGCATTATTCAGACGACCCATTACATAAAGTACGCCATCTTCTGTATGCACCAGTACTTTGCTGTCAGAGACCATTTTGGCCTTCATAATCAGTCCGCGCGTATTTGCGGTAACGGCTGCGTCCTGCATGATAGTGTTATAACCGACTTTATCACCCACTGTAATATAGTTATGCACGGTTTTGACATCAGACATGGCACGCACATTGTCCTCTGCTAGCTGTTTCAGATAAACATCAGGTACTTGTCCTGTAAGCAGGACATTGCCATGAAAGCTTTCGACATTAATACGTGACTGTTTAAAGCGGGGATCAAGTTTATAAAGATTAATATTGGCAGTACGTTCAATTGAAGAATCAATAAAAACTTGTCCCAATGAACGCACACCACTATCAGTACCAACAGGAGTAGCACCAGTACCATTTGAAATAAAGCTTGCGCATCCAGATAAGCTTGCCACACATAGCAAAGCCAAAGTGAAACGATTAAACACTCAGCAAGACTCCCTAATTTTTAGATCTGATCTTTATTGACAGGTTCATTTTCCCAGACTGTATGACAGAGTAAAGAACTCTCAATCTAAAGTAAATGCATTTTCAATCCACTCAAGATCATACGGTAGCTTATAAAAGTCTTGCTGTACCTTTTTTGCAATTTGTGTAGAGAAGTTAAAGCAAATCACGTCAAAACGGCAGTAATAATTTTCATAAACAGGATGTTGGCTTATAAAAGACATTGCCGTCTGAATAATCTTTTTTTGTTTACTTCTGGAAATGACTTCTTGGGCACGTCCATAACCTGTCATACTACGGGCTTTGACTTCAACAAATATTAGTTCCTGGTTCCGGCATACAATCAGATCTATTTCTCCGTACCGGGAATGATAATTCTGATTCAAAAATACAAAGCCCTGCTGCTCTAGAAATATCTTGGCCTGCTGCTCAGCCCACTGCCCTAACTGTTTAGTAAAAGTAACCATTTTTATAATAATCAAAGATTTTATAATGCTATTCGCTGCAACTTACCCTGCACCTGCTGATAACATTGTGGAGTGCGCTTTATCTGCCGGGTCTCTACATGGATCTGTCCTGTTCGTCCTTCAAAACTGAAGTCACCTATGGGAATATTTTTGGGCTGCTGTAAGTAATGCTCTGCCAAAGTCCATGCATCTCCACCAAAAGCCAGTAGACGCTGATAAGCCATGTTAACCGGCTGCTGCTGATAAGCTATGATCATTTCTGGCCATTTTGCTTCATAAAGTGCCGGAGCATCACAGAATTTCAAGCCCTCCGGAATTTTTGCTCCCTCTTCAATCGCAATCGCATGGGCATAAATACCTGTTTTTGGTAATTTAACCATGCTATTGAGCCAGTCAGTCTTACCCAGCAGTAAAAGTGCCTGCTGTTTCGGCAGTTTTTTAGGCAAAACTTCAATGATCTGAACCGGATAATCCAGTTGTGACATCAGTGCAATTAAAAAGATTTCACTATCTGCTTCTATGCCCGGTTCTCTTAAAACTGACACCTGACGGATATTGTCACGAAGCATAAGCGCGGCCATAGTAGCTGCATCTGCATTTTTAGACAGGCTAAACTGTAATACCTTGTTATGATGCTGCCCAATTTCATTTAAAGCCAGTACCTGTACTTTTGGATTAAGCCTGACGGCCTCTTCTACTTTTTCACGGCTCAATGGCCCTACAACTAGCCGAGTCTTGGGTTTTATATGTTTGGCGAACAGGCTTTTCATGTTTTGTCCGTATGAGTTTACAAATTTAAGCTGTTCTTGACTGCCAGATGCTTCATAAGCACTCATAAACCCCTGCTTCACACTGGAGGCAGCTCGCGCGAGCGGGCCGGTTTCAGGTAGAATAACCAGAACTTCTGCCTGCACTGTCTGCATGAAGCTGAACAAACTGATCAACAGCAAAACTTTTTTATTATTAATCATGGAACCACCCTTATGAGTGCTCAATTATTTGTAGTGGCAACGCCGATTGGGCACCTGGATGATATGACCTATCGAGCAATTGATGTTCTTAAATCTGTAGCTCTGATCGCAGCAGAAGATACACGACAGTCTGCCCAATTATTAAAACATTATAATATAACCACGCCTCTTACTGCATGTCATGATCATAATGAAAATAATAAAATTGATTATTTAATTGAAAAATTACAATCAGGTGAAAATATGGCGCTGATCAGTGATGCAGGTACTCCCCTGATCAGTGACCCTGGTTTTAAACTGGTACGTGCGGCTCAAGAAAAAGGTATTCGAGTGATACCGGTGCCTGGCGCCTGTGCTGCAATTGCAGCCTTAAGTGCAGTTGGTCTGCCTAGTGACCGTTTCAGTTTTGAAGGTTTCTTGCCCTCCAAGTCTTCACAGCGTCTGGCGCAGCTGGAAAAACTGAAAGATGAAACGCAAACTTTAATTTTTTATGAAGCACCTCACCGTATTTTGGACAGCATCCAGGATATGGCAAAGGTATTTGGGTCAGAGCGTCCGGTCGGTTTTGCACGGGAAATTACCAAAACCTTTGAAACCATCAAAAAAATGACCCTAGGTGAACTGGTCACTTTTATTGAAGCAGACCATCATCAGCAAAAGGGTGAAATTGTCGTTGTGGTAGGAGGCTCTATCCAGCAAAAAGATATTGATCAAGAGAAACTCGACCAGCTTCTGAGCCGCCTGCTTCAGGATTTATCAGTTAAAGCTGCTTCTCAACTTGCTGCGGACTTGACTGGTATTAAAAAGAAAGTGGCTTACCAGCGCGCCTTGGAATTGCAGTCTCAAACCGGATAGGTTATTGAAATTAATGTCCTAACTAAAAAAGCATCACGAATGATGCTTTTTTAGATTAACTCTGTTCAATGCGATTAGCTGCGTACACCTTCATCAGGCGGGACTTCAGTAATTTTCCCACCACTTGCCAAAAAGCGTGCTATTTCATCTTCCAAAGCTTGACGTTTCTTCTGCTTTGCAGTGACGGTCAGAGTTTCAGCTTCCGCCAGATCTGTGTCGTTAAGAACCGCTTCTTCGTCAACTGCACCTTTCTCAGCTGCTTTTGCTTCGTCTTCATCGACTGCTACATCTTCTACATCATCATAATCATTCATATCTGTTTTCTCACTCCCCATAAATGCCTATATTCCATGGTGAACCGTGGTAATTTAGGTTGGAATTTAGCAATCTCTAGCGAATTCGCAAAGAGCCAAAAGCAGAAAAAACGTATCTTTTTTAATCAAATTCGTAATCAATTATAAAAGAAATGCACGAAAGTGTTTTTATTCGCCAGTTTTACAATAACGTGTATCTTTTAAGTGAATCAGGCCACTAGCTTGCATCATAAAAAGATCTTTAAATAATAGCTGCTGATTAACCTGCTTTTTCCCCAGATTTCGTGCCCAGATCACTGGAAACAGCTCTCGGGTTTCAAGCCAGCCCAACACTGACATGCCATGCATCATAGCTGCATTCTGTCCTTTACGGCGATGCTCATAACGTAGCAATGTCTGCTCATGTGCCCATACTCCCCGTTTAGCATCATGTAATAATGCATCACAAAGTATGGCAGCATCCAGACAACCAATATTTACTCCCTGACCGGCCAACGGATGGATCACGTGAGCAGCATCTCCTATCAATGCCAGTCCTTTTTTTACATAGCGCTGAGCGGAGCGCGCTTTTAAAGGAAAGCTGGCCCTTGAACGCACTATTTGAACTTCTCCCAGCATATGCTGACTTTCTTTAGTTAAAAGCCGGGCAAATTCTTCATCACTTAGAGCCGAATATTCATCGGCATAACCTTCTGGCAAAGTCCATACAATGGATTGCCAGTAGCCATATTCTTCAGGTTTTATACTGGCCATAGGCAGATAAGCCAGCGGGCCAGTGGGCAAAAAGATCTGGCGTGCTACGTGCTGATGTGGCTGGGCGGTTTTAATGGCACAGCTAACCGCTGATTGTTTGTAGTCCAGCACGTCCAGATCGATCATAGCCTGTTCACGTACAAAGGATTGAGCACCGTCTGCCCCGATCAGTAACCGGGTATATACTGCTGAACCATCAGCAAGCTGTAGATGCCAGCCATTTATACCCTGTTCAATGTGAGTGACTTTAATTTGGGTACGATAATCCTGTACATTTTCCAGCAATTTTTTCTGAATCGCAAGGTTGAGTATACTCGGCTCGACCATTGAGCCAAGCCACTGATCTTCTGGCGGAAAGGTCTGTGATTCATGACCAAAAGCTATTTCGCCATAGCCATTTTTATTCCAGACCTGCATACCGGTATAGGGCATATGTCTGACGATTTCTTTCCACACACCTACTGTTTTTAAAAGATGAATGGTCGCTTGGCTCAGTGCCAATACCCTGGGATTTACTACAGGCAATACCTGCGCTTCTGCCAAGACCGGTGCCGCATCCAGTACAGTAGGCTGAACTCCACCTTGCGCCAATAATAATGCTGTTAGACCACCAACCAGACCGCCACCGACAATAACCACATCTAGAATTTCACTCATGCTTTTAGCCCCATTGCATAATTGGCTACTAGAGGTTTTATTCCCGGGACTATATCAAAAGCAATCAGACCGGTATTGCGTAGCAGTTTCAGAACCGGATTCTGATTACTAAAACCTCGTACTACCGAATCACAAAACTTGATGACCCGTTGCTGGTCGGTCAGGCGGGCCTGTTCATAAGCTTTTAGAACTTCTAGCTCACCCAGATCATCAGATACTGTCAGATGACTGCCGAGAAAACGCAACAAGACATCCGCATCACGCAGGCACAGATTAAAACCTTGACCGGCCACAGGATGGAGTGTATGTGCAGCATTGCCCATCAAAACTACCCGGCCAACTGCCTGTTTATGGGCCAGAACCTGTGACAATGGATAACTGAAGCGTTTTCCGGTCTTTTCAAATTTCCCTGCCCGGTCACCATAAGTCTGTTGTAAGGCATTTAAAAAATGCTGATCATTTTCTTCACCCAGCCACTCATGTTCAGTCCCCTTTTTGACTGGCCAGACCACAGAACGTCGATACTCACCCGGAAGTGGCAAGAGCGCCAACGGTCCTAAAGGACTAAAACGCTCAAAACCAACCTGACGGTGCGGTTTGGATGTCTGTACCGCGGTGACAATTGCCACCTGGTCATAATCATGCACATCTACACCAACACCCAAGGCCTGTCGGCAAAAAGAATCGCGGCCATCAGCAGCAATCACCAGTTTTGAAGTAAGTTGCAGTTCTTGACCTTCTCGTTCTGCCTTAATGTAGACCTGTTCTGTATCTTGAGTTAATGCCTTAACCTGTACTCCATCAATTAATTCTATCAAAGGTTGCTGGCGCACTTGAGTTAGAAGTACCCGTCCAAGCCAGGCATTCTCAATCACCTGTCCAAAGCTCTCAACATTTTCCTGCTCAGCTTTCAGACGAGCCTTACCAAAACTTCCCTGTTCTGTAATATGAACTTCCAGAATAGGTGTAGCATGCTGTTGAAGAGCCTCCCACAGCCCTAACTTCTGGTAAATCTGTACACTCCGGCGTGAAAGTGCCGTATTACGTGCATCGAAACTT
This sequence comes from Acinetobacter sp. FL, assembly GCF_040744925.1. Taxonomy (NCBI): domain Bacteria; kingdom Pseudomonadati; phylum Pseudomonadota; class Gammaproteobacteria; order Moraxellales; family Moraxellaceae; genus Acinetobacter; species Acinetobacter sp. FL. The sequence continues at coordinate 2,312,645 of NZ_CP160437.1, forward strand.
GAGTGATAGGGAACACTTTCTGTATCGGTGTAGTCAGGGTAGCGAATAGCTTCGAGCAACTTGACTCTGATTTTGGCTTTAGCCAACATTAAAGCAAGACTTAAGCCGACCATCCCCCCACCAACAATAATCACTTGTTGCTGCATAACAGTTTCCTTATTTCTGGCAGATTAATGCTGGGCCTGAGCCATTAAATGCTCAATGTCTGCAACTGTTTTTACGACTTCGGCTGTTAAAATCAGTGGACCATGTTCTGTAGCCACTACATCGTCCTCAATGCGGATCCCAATACCCCGCCATTTTTTGTCTACGGTTTCATCGTCTGGAGCAATGTACAATCCGGGCTCAACAGTAACCACCATACCAGCTTCATAACTGCGCCACTCCCCATCTTTCTTATAAGACCCGACATCATGCACATCCATCCCCAGCCAGTGGCCGGTACCATGCACATAGAACTGGCGGTAAGCTTCAGTTTCGATCAGTTCATCTACATTACCTTTTAAAAGTCCGAGTGCTACCAGACCTTCTGTAAGGATACAAACTGCACGCTCATGCGGTTCACGGTAAGAATTCCCGATACGTACTGCGTCAATAGCAGCCAGCTGAGCTTTTAATACAATTTCATACAAGACTTTCTGTTCAGGGCTAAATTTACCATTTACCGGAAATGTACGGGTAATATCAGAGGCATAATGCTCATATTCACAAGCGGCATCGATCAGTACCAGATCACCATCTTTAAGTGGCTGGTTATTTTCTACATAATGTAAAATACAGCCATTAGCTCCACCACCGACAATGCTGTTATAGGACGGTACGCAACCATGCTGGCCAAATACATAATTTAGCTCTGCTTCCAGAGCATATTCCATCATGCCCGGCCGTACCTGATGCATGGCACGAGTATGGGCCTGTGCACTAATTACAGATGCGGCTTGCATGATCTCAATTTCTTTGGCAGATTTGATCAGGCGCATTTCATCTAAAATACGGTCCAGCTGTAAAAGCTGTGATGGAGAGCCATCGCCACGACGCTGCTGGGTATCAGCCTGCTTAATCCATTGACTGACCCGGGCATCAAATTCGGCATTGTGTCCAATACGATAGTACAGACGTGCTTTATTCAGCAACTTTTCAATAATCTCTTCATCAAGCAGATCAATCGCATAAGCTTCATCAGCTTCATAATCTTCAATTGCGCCATCAATACCAGCACGGTATCCATTCCAGATTTCCATTTCCCGGTTACGTTCACGGCAAAACAGGCTGTAAGTGTAGTCATCTGCTGTCTCAAAGGTTTCAATGACTGCCACTGCTTCTGGTTCTGCAAACCCGGTCAGATAGTAAAAGCTGCTGTCGGCACGGAATTTATAGTCAGCATCCCGGTTACGGTAGGCGACCGGACTGGTGGCAATAATGGCGATACTGTTTGGCCCCATATGTACAGCCAGACAGTCGCGACGCTGTTGAAAGTCTTCTTGAGTCAGTTTTATCATGCTGGTAATCTTTAATTGTAAAGTATGGGATATAACACGGCTGGTATTAACCAAACACCAGGTCCGAGTTAACTCGGGCGGTGCGGCGTAAACATTTCAACTACATTTTGGCTATCAGATAAGGCGGTCTTTTTAGCCTGAGCCTGAACATGTTGCAATAATGAGCTTTCTGAGACTGTAATTTTTTTACGTCCAATCGAAAGGCTAACCGGTATCAGACGTACAAACTCATATAACTCCTGATAGCTTTCCTCGCCTTCTTCATCATCATCTGACTCTTCAAATTCAACTGCGGCTACATCCTGTAAGTGCTCAATCAGTTCTTTTTCGTCAGATCGAATATGCCCTGATGCAAGGCCAAACCCCAGCACTACACCTGCACACCAGTCTGCCAGTGCCTGTACCCGATCAGCCAGCATATGCTCATCATCAGGCAGTAAAGGTAAATAGTCGAGTTCATCTTCTGATAGCGCATGAAATACATCTTCTGCTTCCTCTGCCAGCATGGCCAGTGCTTCATCATTTAAAGCAGGTACATGAAGAGTTGCGAGAATATTCATCCACTCATCTCGAGTAGGCGCCTCTGTAACACAAACTATACCTGTGAGTAAGCCATGTAACTCACTTGGGCTCGAAATTTCTTCAATTCCATTAAATTGTTGCTGCCAGTCTGTCCAACCTGAAATATCGTCTTGCATTCGCTTTTCCAATCTTTATACTGCTTATATATTACCTTTGATTGCAATTCTGTGCGACCTCGTTATGTTAGAAGAATTACAGCGTCTACAGGCGCATATTGGTGTTTTAAAAACACGGCTTCATCATCTTGAGAGTGAAAATAGTTCGCTCGTTCAAGCCAAAGAAGAGAGTGATCAGCATCATCACGCTCAAGTTGTGCAAAAAAATGGCATCATTACCCAAAAACAAGAAGAAATTGACCAGTTGACAGAGAAACTGGGCAGTGTAGAAAGTCAGTTTAAACAGCTCAATACAGATGCCACTGCTTTGGCAGATCGGTATAGCCGTCTAGAAAAAAGCTGTACTGACCTTAAAAATCGTTTTCAGGAAATTTTAAGCGAACGGAATGAACTCCGTGCGACTAAAGAGCAGTTACAGGCCCAGCAACGTCAGGCCCAGCAGGAAATACATGATCTTCAGCAGGAGCGTGAGCGGCTGCTTCAGAAAAACGAACTGGCTAAACACAAGGTAGAAGCCATTATTCAGCGTCTGGCCATTTTAGGAACCAGTCAGGATCAGCATGCGCAGGAAATCCAGCAGCTTGCCCACCCAAACACGGATATGAGTGAGGAGTCTTCGACATGAGTGAACCGGTAATGGTTGAACTGCGTCTGATTGAACAGACTTTCCGGCTGGCAACTACTGCGGACAAAAAGGAAGAACTGGAGCGTGCCGGGCAATTGTTAAATGAAAAATTTCATGAAATACGCCGTAATGCTCCACGGACTGAACATAACAAACTGGTTATTATGGTAGCGCTTTCCCTAATGCAGGAAGTACTGACTTTAAATAAATCACTTCAGGAATATGCACACTGTGAACGTTTGCTGAGTACGATTATGCAAGATGTCGAGAAAATTGTCTGATATATACATGATTACGTATAAATACTCGTCAATTGAAAATTAACTTTACACTCCTAAAAGTTTATTCAATTGCCATCAGCTTCAGATCAGTTATACTTAACTTGTCTCTGAGATGTTCGCCAGCGAGTCTATTCCCCTGAGCCGATATCATCACTTTAGGATTGCGTTCTGCATATTTAGAGTGTATGCCTGCCCTAAGCAGGAAACCCAGCAAGTATGCGTCGCGTCCACCTTGAACTTTAGGGTTCAAGGGTAACGACATGCAGCGGCATCACCGGAGACACCAGTTTTCTCTAAAATAATTTAAGCTTTAATAATTTATAAAAACTATCTTTGACTTCTGACTGGAAAAGACAGAAAAGGTTTTATTTCTTTTAATACAAACATACTTTGCATTTCTTTTATACCCGGTAAACGTCTGATCACTGACATTGAAAATTCAGCGTAAGTATCCAGATCGGGAGAAACGACCTGTAATAAAAAATCTGCATCCCCACCAATACTATAACAAGCTACTACATGCTCTAAAGCGGTTACTTCTTCTTCAAATTTCCTTGCCTCTTTTTCACTATGGCTATCAATAGAAACCCTTATAAAAACCATCACACCCAGACCTATTTTCTTTCGGTCAATAAGCACGCCATAACCTTTAATAACTTGTGCTTCTTCTAGCTGCTTCACTCTTCTCCAGCACGGCGATGTTGACATGCCAATATATTCCGATAGTTCAGAATTGGTAATTCGTGAATCTGCCTGTAAACGCTCCAGAATTCTGGCATCTGTCTTATCGATTTGCATATAGGTATAATATTTCCAATAAATATAATAAAACTTAAATTTATACCTTAATTTTTAATTTTAATAGAATAAATAGATCATTTTTTTCTGTGATTTTATAGAAAAATAAAACCAGGTTCTTATTTGATTCTTTATAGTATGGATATTCTAACCCAGATTTTCACCTACAGTTTAACGCTAGCATTGGCAGCTTTCCTGCCTGGACCAGGCATGACAGGGTTAATGTTTAAGACACTTAGCCAAGGCTATTGGAGTGGCATATTGATGCTTGGCGAATTCAAACATGAGGTGCGACAGTTTGAAAAGTCTTATGATAATCAACAAGCTGAGCAAATTTCTCTAATGGTGTAAGCCAATCTAACGCTTTTCTAGGACGAGTATTCAGTGACATGGCAACTTGATTTAAATAATGCTGATCTGCCTGATTTAAATCAATCCCTTTAGGTAAATATTGCCTAATTAAACCATTCATATTTTCGCATGTGCCTTTTTGCCAGGGTGAATGTGGGTCACAGAAATATACATCTATGCCTAAATCTTCTTCAAGTATTTTATGTTCTGCCATCTCGCGTCCACGGTCATAGGTCAACGTTTTACGCAGTTCTGCAGGTAAATATTTCAGAGCTTCAGTTAAAGCCTTGCGCACTGATTCTGCCTTTGCATCAGGTAATGTTGCCAAGATACAGAGCCGTGTATTTCGTTCAATAAGTGTTGCTATCGAACTTTTATTGTCTTTACCTTTAATTAAATCAGCTTCCCAATGACCCGGTATTTTTCTTTCTTGAACTTCGGCTGGGCGCTCATGAATAGTTTTAATATCCTGTAATATAGAATCTTTTTTAGGTTCACCGTTAGCTTTTCGCTTTTTATTTTCATGACGCAGACAGGATAATAAGTCTTTTTTCAACTCACCCTTTGGTAATGCGCGTATCGTTGAATAAATCGTTGTATGGCTTACATTCATTGTTTGATCCAAATCAGGAAATGTCTTTAAACGCTTTGCTATTTGCTGAGGAGACCATAAACAACGGATCGCTTCAACAATAAATTTCCAGAGGATTGAATCGATTTTGAGTTTTCTGTGACCACGTCTACGTCTAGCGAAGGTGTTATCAGAAGCATATCGAGCTTGATAAACGTCATTGATGCTATTTCTTTTAAGCTCACGATAGATCGTACTAGGATGTCTTTTAATGAGTTCAGCAAATTTTCTGGCTGAAAAGCCTTCTTTTCTTGACTCAAGCATTAATGCAGTACGATCTTCAAAGTTAAGATGATGGTATGACAATTTTATATACTCCATAAACCCTTTAAATTAATTAGGTGGTTTATGTCGCACTTCAAGTTTTACTCTGCCCTTCTAGGTCTGATTACAGGAGATATTATTTTTTTATCTATTTCTATTTTTTTTATTTCTTATCTTACTCAATTGAGTTCCAATTTTTCAGCCTATATTGTCATTATCTCATGCTTTTACTTATTATTTATCGCCTATAAATTTTGGATGTTCAATGAAAATCTTGTTCAAGAACAGGCTGTCCTGGATGTAAATAAAACTTTCTCAACCTATAGAGACGGTTTACTGATTACTCTTAGTAATCCTAAAACCATTTCGTTTTATCTTGCCTTGGTCCCTGCTATTTTTGGGTTAAACTCGCTTCAACAGTATAGTTTATTACTTATTATTATCACGGTTATTACTCTCTCCATTATTGGCAGTCTCTATATATTTTTCTCATGGAAGATAAAGAAAATTCTTAAAAATATCAAAATACAAAGAATACTGTTGAAAAGCCTTTCTTTAATGATGAGCTTCTTAGCTGTAGTCATGCTTTATAAAGAGGTTATTCTGCTAAATTAACGAATTGATTTATAAATAACTTCTAGATCTTCAGGTTAGCTTTCTATAGACATTGTTTTAAGTCGCTATACAAAGCTAACAAAACGCCTAGGTATATTTGTTGGCCAGATATGGGGACATGAGGAACAGATTCCAGCTAGCCGACTGATTTAAGCAGTGATCAATCATAGCGCTATCGCCTGATTCATTTCTGCTATAAAAGGTCTTCCCATATGAAATACCCTAAACTAAAGCCGATCAGTGCATAAAGCGTAATAATAAAAAATACAAAGCTTGCCTTATTTTTCTTTTTAAAAAAATTCATACTGATATCCCAGCCTTTAACCCGATTTGCACCATCTTAACGCATTTTTATAGATTAGCGCGACCATAAAAAGTCCTGTTCAGCATCTAAATTCTCTGGTCACTTTAGATGAAGCTTAATTTTTTTATCTTTAACAGTAGCCACAGACTCAAACTAGTCTGTTTTTAATTTCAGATTGTTTTTTAGGCTATTTAAAAAGCTCAAGACCCATTCGCCCAATCAAAAATATAAGAAGAACAAGAAAAAATATACGGATAAAACCACTACCATATCGCAATGCCAAGATAGTCCCGACCAGGGAGCCTAAGACATTGCAGACGCCTACAAAGGCAACAATTTTCCATAATACATGGCCTGCAGGAATAAAAAACAATAATGAGGCAGTAAATGTTCCCAGATTTACAAGCTTTGCAGATGCTGAAGCATTAAGAAAATCGAATGAAAAAATTCTAACAAACAGGAAAATTAAAAAACTACCACTGCCTGGACCAAAAATTCCATCATAAAAGCCAATCAATCCACCAAAAAGTATGCCCAGACCAATTTCTTTTTTACCATACTGTAGCTCAGTATGAGTTTTTCCTAGATCTTTTTTAATAAAAGTATATATTGCAATCAGAATCAACAGACAAAAAACAATATATCTCATTAATTCTTTAGGAATAAGGGAAACAGACATTGCCCCTAGAAAAGCAAAGGTAAAAGCTGAAATCATGATTGGAAATATCAGCTTCCAAACTATTTTCACTCTTTTTATATAAGTAAAAATAGATGAGAAAGTGCCCGCCAGGACAGCAATCTTGTTAGTTCCAAATACGGTAGCCAAGCTATATTGGGGTAAAGCATGTATTAGTGCCGGTAACTGAACGAGGCCACCGCCGCCCACTGCCGCATCAATTAATCCTCCACAAAAGGCAAACAAGCCTAAAAGAATAAGAGTAATATCCAATACAGCCCTCCTCAAATATTAGTTTTTAACTTTTTATGACCAGCCTTTAGCTTTAGTTATTTATAAATATCTTTCTACTTCCCTATATCAATATCGCCCTAGAAGTAAAATTTAATTAAAGCAGGGCATTAAAATATAATAAAAAATCTGAATTTTTATAATCAATATATCTAATTATATTTTTACTTGGTTTATCTCAGAAATCAAAGTATATTAAATATTGCTTTTAAACTACAAAATATTTTACAACCAAATGAATTTAAAAGAAATATTTTATGTTATTTTCTCCTTATGGTTCGGGCTTTTCATTGCCTATATTTTCTGGAAAATAATTTTAAAAGATTTATTCTATAAAATAGTTCTCTATAGAAGAGGAGTAGTTACAATTGCTGAGCTCAGTTATGTACTAGATTCTGCTATTTATGTACAGTATCGCCCTCTATTTTATATGAGATTCAAATTTAAAATATCATCCGGTGTAGTAGAAAGTCCAAATATCAAAGTCATTATAAATAAAAAGGATATCCCACTTTATCATGTCGGAAATAAAGTTAAGATTAAATATGATCCTAAAAATTTAAGTAATATTAAAATAGTAGACAATATTCTATAGTTTTACTAAAACAATACTTCTATTTTTCTTAAGAAAGATCTTAATTATTTTAATCACCAGATATTACCTCATAAAAACTATTATTTTTATAAAGGTAAGTCAGTAGCCACTCTTTTAGTGTCTTAAAATGAATGATAAATGTCCGCTAATGAATTTTGCTTACAACCTTTTAAAGTCATACTTGAGTTTATCAATAAATAAAATAACTCATGGAATAGATGATGAATGCAATTACTCAAGTAGACAAGATCACAGAGCCCGTTAAATTCACAGATAAAAAACGTAAACTCTGGCTGTTAGGTCTGGTTGTACCCAATATTGCCAATGCTACCTTTTTGGGTTATCAGTTTGGCCCTAAAATTACTAAGAAATTATTTACCTATATGGGCCCTCTGGCATTACATATCATCATTCCAGCCATTGATAAATATATGGGAGAAGACCCGGAAAATCCGCCTGAAGAAGCTGTAACTGATCTGGAGAATGATCCCTATTATGCACGGGTTGTTAAATTATTTATTCCTTTACAGATAATTGCCAATCTGTATGGTAATTATCTTGTCAGTCAAAAAGCAGTTTCACTGGAAGAGCGTATTCTTTTTGGCCATATTCTTGGTCTGGTCAATGGTGTAGCAATTAATACTGCACATGAGCTGAGCCATAAGTCAGGCAAGCTGGAACATTACCTTTCGCATCTTTGTCTTGCCCCTACAGGGTATAACCATTTCCGTATTGAACATCCTTATGGGCATCACCGTCGTGTAGCTACCCCTGAAGATCCGGCTTCTTCGCAGTTAGGTGAAAGTTTCTGGCAGTTCTGGCCAAGAACTGTAACTGGAAGCTTTAAGTCAGCCATAGAAATTGAAACACGACGCTTGGGCCGCAAAGGGAAAACATTTTGGTCTCTAGAGAACGAGCTGTTTCATGGATGGACAATAACTGCTGCCTATCACATGCTTATGCTAAAGCTGTTTGGAGCAGGAATTATTCCAACCCAGCTTACGCAGTCATTTTGTGGTATCACGTTGTTTGAAGTCGTTAATTACATGGAACATTATGGCTTAAAACGTGAGGATTTAGGTAGTGGCCGGTATGCCCGTACCCGGCCAGAACACAGCTGGAACAATAACAGCAGGTTCAGTAACGTACTGCTCTATCAGCTACAGCGCCATTCGGATCATCATGCCTATCCGACCCGCAGCTTTCAGTCCCTGCGCCATTACGATAATGTTCCACAGTTACCCGCGGGTTATGCCAGTATGGTTCTCCCCGCTCTAATTCCAAAATGGTGGTTTAAATTAATGGATGAACGTGTGATTAAACACTATGATGGTCATATAGATAAGATTAATTTTTATCCTAAAGCCCGAGAAAAGGTTTTAGGTAAATATGTGCATTTGTTTAAAACCAGAACTGAACGATCTTAAACTGATTAAATAATACAGAAAATAAAGTTACTGCCAGTTCTCCTTATAGTTTTAGAAAATAATAGAGAGAATTGCTTAAGTTTTTATCGGTATGGAGACCAGAGCTGTGTTAAAATGATTAATAAGAATGTTCCACTTATACCTGTACGTTACTATTTGAAACTGGTCGAACTGCTCATAGCCAGAAATATTCCTATACAGGTATTTCTGGACGAACTGCATATCGATATAGAACAGTATCTGGCTCAACCGGACTTGAAAGTATGTATTTCTCAAGTAGAAAAAATAATTCAGTACTGTTTAAGGTTCCCGGTAAATACTGATCTGGCCTTTGAACTTGGCCGCTCGTTACACTTAAGTTCACATAGCTTGGTAGGTTATGCAATTTTAACTTCCAAGACAGTTGAACATGCTCTTAAGCTGGTGACCAGATACTTCAGTCTGATTATGCCAAGTTTTAAAGCATCAATTTATTTCAATAAAAATCAGCAGGCCGAATGGCTGATTGAGCCTGAACTAGACATGGATCAATCTGTGTTGAATTTTCACATTGAAGCGATTGCTATCGCCCTACATAATAATCTTAATGACTTAATCGATTCACCTTTCTTATCCTTTTCTATTTTTTTATCTCTGCCTGAACCGCCTCATCTTAAACAAATTAACCAGTTAAAGCAGGTCAGGTTTCACTTTAATGCCCTTAACCGCCCTGGTTTAAAAATTACTCTCGGTCAGGAGCTATTGGCTTATAAACTGCCATTAGCAGATGAAATGACCTTAAAAGCAGTAGAGTTTAAATGTCAGGAACAAATGAAGGAGATTACCCAAAGTCAGGATTTCCCTGAATGGATCAAAATGATTCTCTTAAATACTTATCAAATGCCAACTCTTACCGAATGTGCAGAATTACTGCATGTTTCAACCAAAACCTTACAACGACAGTTACATAGAAAAAATGCTGATTTCAATGGAATAAAAAAACAAGTTATCATATTAAAAGCACAAGAGAGACTAATTCATTCATCTGCCAGCATTACCCAGATTGCCTATGAACTCGGCTATTCATCTTCTTCTAATTTTTCCCGTGCCTTTAAGGCTTTAGTAGGTCTTACGCCAGAAGCTTATCGACAGCAATTTCAATAAAGAATCTCTATCATCCAAAAATAGGGATCATTATCTCTATTTTCTGATTTCTATATGAATTTCTATTATTTTTTTGCTCTCTAGGCAGCTTGAATCTGACCGGCAATTTTTGGATAATCCATCACAAAACGTATATGTGAAACTATTCCTATTTTTAAGGTTTTATCATCTACCATAAAATAGGGACTATGGTCAGGGGCTGCCTTGTGCATGTCCTGATCGGTTGGGGTAGCCCCTAGAAATACAAATAAAGCTGGTATGATCTGGCCATAATACGCGAAGTCCTCACTGGCACTTTCATTTTGTTCCAGCACATGAACTTTATTCTCCCCTACAACTGACTTTAAGCTGGAAGCCATAAGGTGAGTTAAAGTTTTATCATTAAGTGTCATAGGAGCATAAGCAGAAATTTCTATCTTGGCCTGAACATCATTGGCCTTTGCAGTACGATCAATCATTTTAGGCAAGCTCTTTAAAATATTCTGGCCAATGTATTCATGATTGGAGCGGATAGTTCCGGTCATCGATACCTGTTCCGGTATAATATTGCCACTGGTTCCTCCCTGAATCTGATCTATACTTATAACGTCCATGCCCTTGCCAAGATCAGTACGACGCGATACCAGTGTTTGCATGTTCTGAATAATGTCTGCCGCAGCAACAATCGAGTCTCTTCCTTTCCATGGCATGGAACCATGAACCTGTTGGCCGTCTAAAGTAATCCGGACACCATCAGCACTATTTAAGACAGCACCATCTTTATAATATAAGTGGCCACTTGGCATACCTGCCATAACATGCAATCCAAAAATCACTTCTGGCTTTGAATTACTCAATGCACCATCTGCGATCATTTTTCTTGAACCCACCTGTTCGTCCTGACTAAAATTATCAATATCTGCTCTCCCTTCTTCGGTAGGCTGGAAAACAAATACAACTGTACCTGCAACTTTTTCCCTATGTTCAGCCAAAACTTGCGCAGCACCCAATAACATAGCAGTATGAGCATCATGGCCACATGCTTGGGCAACTGGCGTTATTTTACCCTCATATAACCCTGTGACCTGACTGGCAAAAGAAACCGGAGCCTTTTTTTGCATAGGTAAAACGTCCATGTCGGCACGTAGTGCAATGACCGGTCCGGGTCTTCCTCCTTTCAGTACACCTATAACATCTGTTTATTGCGAAGCCTTTTTTCACCTCAGCACCATAGGCATTAAGTTCTTTTTGTACCAGTTCAGAGGTTTTAAATTTTAAATTTCCCAACTCGGGATTTGCATGAATATAGTGTCTTAACTGGATAGTATGAGGTTCAACTTTCATAGCGGCTTGGTTAATCCAGTCTGCATAGGCTAAATGTTGTATACCTAATATAAGATTTATAATTATAAAACTCTTTTTTAAATATATGAAATATTCCTATTTTAATCGTTAAAATTGTTCATTTTTCGATATTTAAAATTAAAGTAAATTAATAAAAAATATCTTACGGTTTTTTATAATAAATTATATTTTATTCTTAACCACTTTTAACACCTTCTATATATAAAAATATAATCACAAGGTTCCAAGATGCATAAGATTAACCAAAAAATACAAGTTGTTTTTTAATAAAAAAATTATTATAAATACAATTAAACTATTAATTAAAAATTTTTATAGGAAAATAAAATAGTAGTTTTAAATTTATGTTATAGTATAATTAATAGATTCTAGATCAATAATAATTATTTTATATATTTCAATAAATTTCTCAAGACTTTAGAAAACTAATCCACATATTTATAATCCTTCAAAGCCATAATTATTAGCTAGTTTTACTTTTCTAATTTTTAGTTTACTACTATAATAACTATTATAACATGTGTGACACACAATTAGTTTATTGCAACTTCAAGTTTTATAATATTCAGAATATAACATCATTTTATTTATATAAGATTTACTCTAAAGTGGATATACATATGACTGATAAGAATATAATGAATCAAATTTAATAATAATATTAAATAATCTATTATTACAGTCTATCATTTTTTAATCACTGCCGTAATAGCAGAATTTTTCCGTTGCTCTGTTATAGCTGCGAGCTGATACTAAAATAAGATTGTGATAGTATAAAGTCTGGTTAAGGGTACAGAGCCAAATTATCTTATTGGGACAATATAACATGTTAATAATAAGATAGCTGTCTGATCAGTTTATAGATCATCAGTCTTTAAATCGATTTAACTTGGAAAGTAATTGAAATTATTATGTCCACTTCTCTTCACTCTTTACGGCGATCTCTGCGTTCTCAACGTCGCCAAGTCAGTATTTTTGAGCATCGGCAATCTGAACAAAAAGTGCTGACACATCTTATAAAAATGCCAAGGTTTCAACATGCTGATAAAATCGGTATTTACCTGAATGCTTTTGGTGAAATCCATACACGTAAAATTATTGAGTACTGTTTTAAAAAAGGTAAGAAAGTTTACTTACCTATGATCTGCAACATGAGTCAAAAACTGGTTTGGGTTTCTATAAGTCGTGATCAGTATCGCAATCAGTGCTTTGCCTATCATCCATTAGGCATGAAGGAGCCCATGGCAGGCCGGGGCTGTAATGTTACTGTATTAGATTTAATTTTAATGCCGTTGCTTGCTTGTGACTCTAGCGGGACACGCATTGGTATGGGCGGAGGCTATTATGATCGTACCTTGGCTCATGCTGCACAGTATCCGTACCGGTTAGGAATAGCACATGATTTCCAGTTTATTCCCTCAAGATTAAAGCGGGAAAAATGGGATCAACCTTTAAATGCATTAGTTACACCTACGAAAATACATTATTTTTAATCTTAACTATACTTTTAACTTGTTTAAAATTATGAACTTTTCATATCTCATCTAAAAATAAAACAATTTATCTGCATGGGCCCTTGTATTTTTTAAATTACCCATCACTATAAAAGTCATGGCAACACCGTTGTCACTCATTAGGAGTGCCCATGTCCGAATATCTTATGAATGAACAAACCTTAGAGCCTCAGGTTCCAAGTGTATTACCACTATTAGCGCTACGTGATGTGGTGGTGTATCCACACATGCAAATTGCGTTATTCGTGGGTCGTGAAAAATCGATCAATGCAGTTGATGTGGCTCGTAACAGTGACAATTTAGTATTTGTAGTTGCACAAAGAGATTCGCTTACAGAAGAAATTGATCACGACAACCTTTATCAATACGGTACTGTCGCGAAGATTGTGCAAGTTGTGAATCATGAAAATGATGAAAACTGTATTAAAGTCCTGATTGAAGGCCTGCATCGCTCTAAACTTACCCGTATTATTGACTCAGAAGAATATCTGAGCGCTGAGCATACTCTTAGTCCAATGACTGTAGAGTCTAGCGAGGAAGAGCAAGATGCCCGCCTGCAAGATTTGCGTACCTTGTTTGCCCAGTATGCTGAAGCAAAATTGCGTAATGCGCGGGAGCTGATTGCGGCGGCCAATAAAATTGAAGATCTGCTGCAACTGTTATTCTTTGTTGCGACTCGAGTTCCACTTAATATTGAAGTGAAACAGAAGTTCCTTGAACATGATGAGTTCGAAGTTCATCTGCAAGAACTGATGACTTATCTGCTTCAGCAATCTGAAGAGCAACAGCTAGAACAGACCTTGCATGATTCAGTTAAACGCCAGATGGAAAAGAATCAGCGTGAATATTTCCTGAATGAAAAAATGAAGGTTATTCAGCGCGAACTCTCTGACATGAATGGTGGCGCTGAAGATGATGTGGCCGAGATTGAAAAACGTCTCGCAGAAGCTGATCTGCCAGAACATGTACGCAAAAAAGCTGAAGCTGAATTCCGTAAGCTAAAAGCGATGCAACCGGCTTCAAGTGAAGCGGCTGTGGTACGTAACTATCTGGAAGTTATTTTAGATACACCGTGGAACAAGGCTAGCAAAGTTAGTATTAACCTGAATAAAGCTCAGGAAATCCTGGATGCTGACCACTATGGCCTAGATGAAGTAAAACAGCGTATCGTTGAGTATCTTGCAGTACAGTCGCGTGTGAAAAAGCTGCGTGGACCAATCCTCTGTCTGGTTGGCCCTCCAGGTGTAGGTAAAACCTCTCTTGGTGAATCTATTGCTAAAGCTACAGGTCGTGAATTTGTGCGTATGGCTTTAGGTGGCGTGCGTGATGAAGCTGAAATACGTGGACACCGTCGTACTTATATTGGTGCGATGCCAGGTAAAATTGTGCAGTCCCTGACAAAAGTCGGCGTTAAGAATCCGCTGTTTTTGCTTGATGAAATTGACAAGATGGCACAGGATTATCGAGGTGACCCTGCTTCTGCATTACTTGAAGTGCTTGACCCGTCGCAGAACCACAAGTTCAATGACCATTACCTTGATTTGGATCTTGACCTGTCTGAAGTCATGTTTATCTGTACTGCAAACAGTATGGATATTCCGGGTCCATTACTTGACCGTATGGAAGTCATCCGTTTGCCGGGCTATACCGAAGACGAAAAAGTAAATATTGCTGATCGTTATTTGGTACCTAAAGCGATTAAAGATAACGGGTTACGTGCTAAAGAGTTAACAGTACATGAAGAAGCGATTCGTGACATCATACGTCGTTATACTCGTGAAGCAGGTGTACGTAGTCTTGAGCGTGAAGTTTCCAAAATTGCGCGAAAAGTCGTGAAAGAAGCCGTGAGCAAGAAAGCCAAAAATCTGCATGTTGATGTTACTGCAGAAAACTTGCCAGATTATCTGGGTGTACACAAGTTTGACTTTGGCATGGCGGAAGAAGAAGCTCAAGTTGGCCGTGTAAATGGTCTGGCATGGACTTCAGTCGGTGGTGAATTACTGACTATTGAAGTTGCAGCAGTTAAAGGTAAGGGTAAATTCATTACTACCGGTTCTTTGGGTGATGTTATGAAAGAATCGATTACTGCGGCTATGACAGTAGTGCGTACCCGTGCAGATGAACTTGGAATTGAGGCATCGCGTTTTGAAGAAACAGATGTACACGTTCACTTGCCTGAAGGTGCAACACCAAAAGATGGCCCATCTGCCGGTCTTGCTTTAACTACTGCACTTGTTTCAGCATTTACTGGTATTGCAATTCGAGCAGATATTGCAATGACAGGTGAAACCAGTCTGGGTGGTCGTGCAATGCGTATTGGTGGGTTGAAAGAAAAATTGCTTGCTGCCCACCGTGGAGGTATCAAGCTGGTTTTCATTCCACAAGAGAACGTACGTGATCTTGCAGAAATTCCAGAAAATGTGAAGGAAGGGCTAGAAATCAAGGCAGTGAAAAGTATCGATGAGATCTTGCCACTTGCTTTAACCTCTATGCCAAAACCTCTTCCAAAGCAACCTCTGGTAAAACCAGTTGAAGAGTCAAATACAGCCCGCCACTAAGGGTAAATAAGAAAAAGAGAGCTTCGGCTCTCTTTTTTGTGTTAAAAAATGTATATATAGTATGTGTGGCCTTTATTCTAGCTTGAAAAAGCTGAGTAGTTTCCCCATCTTATTCAGTATAGATATACGGTTCTGTGGGCTTTACTTTCTCTCACAACGTACACTAGATGGCCATCTGTATCTCCAGACGGATGGCCTATTTCGCAGTCCTTTTAGCCCCTTTTAAGGACTGCGTTTTTTTGTCTTAAATACTTTAATTTTAGAAGTTAGATTCCAGAATGGTAGAGGCTAAGCCGTTAATTACCTGAGCCATCTTTACAGTATCAAGCTTATCAATACGGTCCTCTTGTGTATGGTAAAACTTGTTGCGGTATTTTCCGGTATCTGTAATCAGAATTGCCGGAATATCAAATTGCCAATAGTTAAAATGGTCAGAAAAATCAGCCCCTGCCAGAAATGAAGGTGTTACCATACGTTGGCAATCCAGCTGGTTTAACTGCTGCATTGATTCGCAGTAAGCATTCCCGATATCGCTTGACTGTATATTACTTAAGGTTGCAATAAAATTGGCATGACTTGGATATATCCATTTCATGCCTGCCGGATACTGCTGTACATTTTTAATATCATAGTAGCCTATCATATCAAGTATGAAAGCTGCCTTAATCTGCTCTTTTTGCTGCTGTACCGATTTGGCATGAATATAACTTCCCATTTGTGCAGTTTTAAAAAATGGCTGCTCTTTTAAGGTATAAAAGACAAATTCGATATTATGCTTTAAGGAAGAGCGCTCTGCTGCCAGAATGCGTGCTATTTCAAGTACACCGGCGACTCCGGAGGCGTTGGCATCTGCTCCAGAAGTTTTTTCAAAAGCATCATAATGCGCACCGATAATCATTTTATCTGAGCGGCCAACATTGATATAGCACAAGACATTTCGATAATTTTTTCCGTATACTTCATAAGTCTGATAGTTACAGGGTATACCGAACAGACGCATCTGCTCTTTTAATCCTGCTGAGATCCGATTAAGTTCCTCTACATTTTTATAATTTCGTGCAACTCCCGGCCGAATAATCTGGTTCATGTAAACTGTTAGATTAGAAGGATCTGCCTGCTTAAAAGATGTGCTTAGATCAGCTGCTGCTACACATGAAAAAAAACCGCTTATAATTAAAATTAAGTATCTGTATATCAACCGATTCCACATTCGCTTATTTTTCCATTTGTTATCATGACAGGCTTGTTGTTCGTATGGGCAACCTGTCCTTCTGGTTATTTTCCAGCTTCATTATGTCTTTTTGTATCAGTACAGATAGCATTTCAACGTTATAATAATGTTACTTTGATACCAAACAGCAGTTATGAAAATCCGTATTTTAACCATAGGTCAAAAAATGCCAGCTTGGGTTTTGACTGGCTTTGAAGATTACTTCAAACGTATTCAACCGTTTGTACAAACTCAGGTCATTGAGTTACCCATGGCTAAACGCGGCAAGAATGACTCAGACGCAGATATATTAAAATATTGCCAGATTGAGGGTGAAAGTATTCTCGCTACCCTTAAACCCAGCGAAATCCTGATTGCACTAGAAGTGGGTGGAAAAGAACTCAGCACCGAGAAGCTGGCTGAGACAATGAAAGGCTGGATGCTTGAAGGACACGATATAGCTCTGGCAATCGGTGGACCGGATGGGCTTTCAGATCAAGTCCGTAAAACAGCAGCTTGGCACTGGTCACTCTCCAAGCTGACCTTACCTCACCCTTTAGTCCGGGTGATGTTGATCGAACAGCTTTATCGGGCAATGAGTATTAATCATAATCATCCTTATCACCGCGCTTGAATGCTCTTAATCCCATAATTGCATTTTTGAAACATACCGTTGAAATAAAGCTTCTTTAATAAGCGGCTTTTTTTCTGCATCATGAAGTTTAATTTAAATTGCTCAGGTCAGGCGCTCATGAATTTACAGACTCTCCCCGGTTTATTTATTTCGCATGGTTCCCCCATGCTCGCTCTTGATCCGGAACAGGTGGGACCTGCCTTAGAACGTTTGAGCATTAACCTGCCTAAACCGGAAGCTATTATTGTAATGTCGGCTCACTGGGAAAGTCAGGCCCTGGAAGTGAGTATAGCAACGCGTCCCGAAACCTGGCATGATTTTCGTGGCTTTCCAGCCGAACTTTATGAAATTCACTATCGTGCTCCGGGTAACCCGGAACTGGCCGAAGAAATTTTGCATCTGCTTGCTGAAGCACAGATACAGGCACATGCAAACAATATCCGCCCGCGTGACCATGGTGTCTGGATGCCTTTATTGCACATGTATCCCGAAGCAGAAATTCCGGTAATCGAGATTTCGCTGCCTATGGGCATGAGTGCTGATGAGATTTATCAAATTGGGCAAGTGCTGGCGCCTCTACGTGAACGACAAATTTTATTGATTGGTTCAGGTAGCATTACTCATAATCTGGCCGAGTTAAACTGGCACGGTAATACGTCTGAAGTACCTGAATGGGCTTCGACTTTTCGCAACCATGTGGTGAGTAAACTCAGCCATAGCAGTTATGATGAAGTACTTGAATGGCAACATTTGCCTTATATTGCACGGAATCATCCCACTCTTGAGCATTTAGCTCCCCTTTTCTTTGCTATGGGAACTGGCTCAAGATTCAGTCTGGTTCATAGCAGTTTTTCTATGGGGGCTCTAGGAATGGATATTTACAGGTTTGATTAGTACAAATATTCACTATGATTAGAAAAACTTCATTTGAAACCCTCATTTGAAGTTACAAAACAATACGTTTTAAAACTAAAAACCTAACCAGTCCGGTTTTTATGAGCTGAACGATGCCTTAAGCTATGCTCTAATTTAGTTGTAACAAAAGATTTAAAATGAAATTGAAATATTTGTTTCTTGCCCTGCTTCCTTTTTCTTTAATGGCTTGCCAATCTATTCAGCCGCATCAAAAGCAGCCACATGTCTCACAACAAGCCGATACTGAGCAGCAGCTCTCTGCCTATAGCTGGACTTACCAGAATTCTCAAGCTTCTAAACCTCTAGTCATCAATTTTATAGATAATCATCAGTTATCTATACAGACTGGCTGTAACGGACAAGGCGGCAGCTGGAAAATTGAAGAAGGTAAATTGGTAACTTCTCATCTGATCTCAACCATGATGGCCTGCCAGTCAGACTTAATGAAACAGGAACAGCTCTCTAGCAGTATCTTCAATGAAGCACGTTCAAATTTTGATATTAGCTTAGCGAATGGTCAGGCCATTTTAACCATTACAGATACAAAGGGACAAAAGCACGTGTTTAAAGGTAGTAAAATGCTTGAACATAGTGCTTTAACTTCTTATAACTGGACCTATCAACCGGAGGGTTCCAAAGAACCTATCCTGTTGAATTTTTCCAATGACCGGATTGGAATTGATACCGGATGTAACCGTCAGGGTACAAGCTGGAAAATTGAAAATGGTCAGCTATTAACTGGTGACTTAGTTTCAACGCAGATGGCATGTGATCCGGTATTAATGAAACAGGAGCAGTTCTCCAGTTCCCTATTTCAAAAACGCAGTATTCCTTTTGAACTCAATCTGGCGAACCCTGAACAGCCCACCCTGATCTTGAAAGATACCCAAGGTCAAAGTTATACATTTAAGGGTAACATGACCCCTGAAGCTCAATATCAGTCTCAAGGTGAAACTATTTTTCTAGAAATAGCACCTGAAACCAAGTCATGTACAGGAGTTGCGCCACAAACCTGTCTGCAGGTCCGTGAAATCAAATATGATGATAAAGGTATAAAAACGCAGGTCGATAAAGATTGGACACTATTTTATGATCATATTGAAGGTTTTAAGCATGACCCTAACCAGCGAGTCATCGTACGGGTAAAGCGCTATGAACGTAAAAATGTTGCTGCCGATCAATCAAAATATGCGTATGTGCATGATATGACTGTAGAACAGGAAACTATTAAAAAGCCTTAAGTTTATATCTAAATAATAAAAAACCGATGCCAATGCATCGGTTTTTTATAAGTAATTTTAGAAAAACTTAGTATACGCCCTGTGCCAGCATGGCATCAGCAACTTTTACGAAACCAGCAA
This sequence comes from Acinetobacter sp. FL, assembly GCF_040744925.1. NCBI lineage: Bacteria > Pseudomonadati > Pseudomonadota > Gammaproteobacteria > Moraxellales > Moraxellaceae > Acinetobacter > Acinetobacter sp. FL. Next base: position 2,332,379 of record NZ_CP160437.1, read on the forward strand.
TGTTAGCACCATCTACATAATTGACAGTACCATCTTCCTGAGTACCATATTTTACACAGTTGCGGTGAATCTCTTTCATGATCGCATGCAGACGCTCATCTACCTCTTCAAAGCTCCAGCCTAAACGCAGTGCATTCTGAGACATCTCTAAACCTGAGGTAGCCACGCCACCTGCATTTGATGCCTTGCCTGGTGCATAAAGAATTTTTGCTTTAACAAACTCTTCTACTGCTTCAAGGGTAGAAGGCATGTTGGCACCTTCGGCCACACACATCACTCCATTGGCTAACAGTTGACGTGCATCATCACCATCGAGTTCATTTTGTGTAGCACATGGTAGTGCGATGTCGCATTTAATTCCCCAAGGACGTTTACCTTCAAGATATTCAAATCCATGCTTGGAAGCGAATTCTGACATACGGCCACGCTTCACGTTTTTAAGTTCCATGACCTCTGCAAGTAATTCATCAGTAAAGCCATCTTTTACGTAGACAGTACCGTTTGAATCAGACAGGGATACTACTTTAGCACCCAAGAACATGGCCTTGTCTGCAGCATACTGGGCAACATTACCAGAACCCGAGATTGCAACCACTTTACCCTGAAAAACCTCGTTACGGGTTTTAAGCATTTCTTCTGCAAAATATACAGTACCGTAACCGGTAGCCTCGGGACGGGCCAGACTGCCACCAAATGACAGACCTTTACCCGTGAATACAGATGAAGTGTCATTGCTGAGTTTTTTCATCATGCCGGCCATGTAGCCAACTTCGCGACCGCCTACTCCAATATCCCCCGCAGGAATATCGGTATTTGAGCCTAAATGACGATAAAGCTCGATCATTAATGCTTGGCAAAAACGCATGATTTCACCTTCTGACTTACCTTTAGGGTCAAAATCAGAACCGCCCTTACCACCACCCATTGGTAATGTGGTCAATGCATTTTTAAAAGTTTGCTCGAAACCAAGAAACTTAAGAATAGAAAGGTTTACAGAAGGATGGAAGCGCATTCCACCTTTGAATGGCCCAATTGCCGAATTATATTGTACTCGAAATGCACGGTTAACCTGAGTTTGACCTTGGTCATCTACCCAGGAAACACGAAACTGGATAGCACGTTCTGGTTCGACTAAACGCTCAAGCAGGCCATGTTCTGCATAACTTGGGTTCTTTTCAATAAAAGGCCATAAACTGGTCATCACCTCTTCTACAGCTTGTAAAAACTCTGGTTGATGTGGATCACGTGCTTTGACGTAGTCTAAGAAGTCGTTAAGGCTGTTATATTTCAACGCTTAGTCCTCTGCAGAAAGGTGATTCAAAATTGTGCAAAAATTTACTCAAAGTGATATATTTTGGCGCAAATTATTAAATATCGTTTACACTGCTAGCACAAGACTTTTTTAAAAAAAGTTTAATTAAAATGATAATTAAATTACTTTTTTTTATGAATTACATCACTTTTAATCATAATTCCGATCAGTTAATCACTTGTCAATATTATCTATCTACTGAAACATTACAGTGAAACTCGGCAAATTATAGCGCTGAGATATGTTAAAATACTATTTCCGATCAGGCATTTTTCTGCTTTTCCTGTTTTTTTGCTGTGCACTTATGATTTGACCATGAATTCAACCATTTCCATGATTCGCCAAATTGATGCCCTTTTACCACAAACCCAATGCGGACTATGTGGGCATCGTGATGGATGCCTGCCTTACGCGCAGTCTATTGCTGAAGGTGAAGCCGCCAATAAATGCATTCCTGGGGGGCAGCCGGTAGCAGATGCTTTGGCAAAACTGCTCGATCGTGGAGCACTAAAAGCTGAAGAAAGTGTCTGGCCAATTCAGGCGGATGGACGTCCGCAACGCATGAAAGCAGTAATTCGTGAAGATGAATGTATTGGTTGTACCAAATGTATTAGCGCTTGCCCAGTGGATGCCATTATAGGCAGTGGTAAACTCATGCATACTGTATTGACTGACCTGTGTACAGGCTGTGAATTGTGTATTCCCCCCTGCCCAGTTGACTGTATTGACCTGATTGAAGATGTTCAGCCCTTGCCTACAGAAGATTTACGGATTCAGGAGCAGAACGATTTACGCCGTCGTTATTATGCGCATATCCAACGTGAGGAAACTCGACGGATGTATCGGAAAGGTCCTGTTGTACGTGCGGAGATTGACAGTGAACTGTTTGCACGCTTTTCACAGCAGACTGATGCAGTTCCAGCGATTGAAGTAAAACAGAAAGATATATCTATTCAGAACACGGTAAGTGCACAGACAACAATTGAACTCGCCAAAATACGTACCCAGATTAAAAAACTGGAAAAACAGCTCTCTGTACGTGAAGATGCACACAAACAGACACAGCTGACAGAATTAAACCGGCAGTTACAGGCTCTACAGGAATCATCAAAATGAGTACAGTAACTAGCAAACCTGTAAAAAAAATGAATAAAAAACAGGTTTATACTTTTTTTGAGCGTTTACGCCAGCAGCGTCCTCACCCTACCACCGAACTCAAGTTTTCTAGCCCTTTTGAGCTACTGGTTGCAGTTACACTTTCGGCTCAGGCTACGGATGTAAGTGTAAATAAAGCAACCGACAAACTTTTTCCTGTGGCTAATACGCCGGAGGCAATCTATGCCTTAGGTGTCGAGGGTTTAAAAGCCTATATCAAGACGATTGGCCTTTATAATGCCAAGGCAGAAAATGTGATTAAAGCCTGTAAAATTCTGATTGAACAGCATAATGGCCAAGTTCCAGAAACTCGTGCAGAGCTTGAAGCTTTGCCTGGTGTAGGCCGTAAGACAGCCAATGTAGTACTCAATACCGCGTTTGGGCAACCGACCATGGCTGTAGATACTCATATTTTTCGAGTAGGTAACCGGACTGGCCTCGCACCAGGTACGAACGTACTAGAAGTCGAGCAGCAGCTATTAAAAGTAATACCGAAAGAATTTATAGTTGATGCACATCACTGGCTGATTTTACACGGTCGTTACATCTGCATAGCACGTAAGCCAAAATGTTTTGAATGTGTGGTGGCCGATGTATGTAACTGGCCGGACCGTTATGCCTTGGGCGCAGAACAAGCCATCACCACATTAATTCCACAACTTTCAGATAAGTAAGATATTTTTATTTCTTCTGCTTTTGCTGTGCCTGAAGTTTAGGATGCAGTCGACGTTTAGGCGCTGGTCTGTTGGCTTTTTCCTGAGCTTCCTGCTTTTCTACAGCACGTAATATTTTTTGACTTTGATAAAGCAAGGCCAGCAAGATAATAAAAAAAACAATAACTAAGATAATCAAGCCAATTTTCAGCATTGATCCATCCTCTGCTCTGCATAAAATAAAAGAGCCCTAATATGGCTTAGGACCCTTTTAAAGTCAAAAGAATCTCGAGCTTACCCGAGTTTTATTTGGTCTGGTCTAAAATAGCAAACAGTTCAGTCTGAACTTCATCAATAGCACGCAAACCATTTAATTTATTATAAGTTGGCGCATTTTCACCAGAGGCGGCACGGCCCTGATAAAAACCTACCAGCTGCTCAGTTTCAGTATGATATGAACCTAAACGCTTACGAATAGTTTCTTCAAGATCATCCGGACGCTGTACCAGATCTTCACCAGTTTCATCATCCTTACCTTCTACTTTAGGCGGGTTATAGACGATGTGGTATACACGGCCAGAGGCAGGATGCTGACGGCGACCAGAGAGACGTTTTACAATTTCTTCGTCCGGTACATCGATTTCAATGACATGATCGATGGCTATGCCTTCTTTTTCCAGCGCTTCAGCTTGCGGAATGGTACGAGGAAAGCCGTCAAAGATACAACCATTTTCACAATCTGGCTGAGCAATGCGTTCTTTAACCAGTCCGATGATCAGCTCATCAGACACCAGACCACCAGCATCCATCACACTTTTAGCTTTAAGACCTAATTCAGTACCTTCACGAATTGCAGCACGGAGCATATCACCGGTTGAAATTTGTGGGATATTGTAGCGCTTACAGATCAACTGAGCCTGAGTGCCTTTGCCTGCTCCAGGTGGTCCGAGTAAGATAATGCGCATAAAAAAACATCCTCATTTTAACAATGTATTCGACATTTACATAATAACTAGCGTTGTAATTGTCATTTCTTGTGGCGACTCTTTATAAGAAGGAAGCCATCAACAATTATAAAAAGGCGACAAACAAATGTATTAAACCAGCGAAAAATCCGGTTACACCGCCCAATACAATCAGAATCCACTCATCTTCCTGAAACGCAGGGCGTAACAGGTTCTGGAATTCTTTAGGCGTCAATTCGCGAATACGGTCTCTAAACATTTGATAGATCTTCTGTGCACGGCTCGCATTGAATGCCGGGTCACACACAGGCACCATCGTAATTTCAATTGAGCGATCGATCAAGTCTGTCTTGAGTCTTGCGTATTCTTTTGGCCCTAAAGACAGCTGTAACGATGTCCGAACCAGCGGAGTTTCCATAATTTCATTAATATGACGTTTTACAATACGACGGGTTTTCTCTCTACGGGTACCGTACATCATTTCGGTCATAATCGATTTTAAAGTAATGAGGTCTTCAGTCACTACTCTTGCAAATACATCAGAGACCTCATCCTGACGCTTCATAAAAGCGCCTTGCATATTATAACGGCCTATACGCAAGACAGGTACAATCCACGGGAATTTACGGTCTTTAGTTAAACGGAATAACTGTGGATAGCGAATGTAATGTGGCTCTACCGGGTTAAACACCATCCAGATTGCAATCCAGTTGGTCAGGAACCCCCAGATGGATGCCCAGAAAGGAACTGTCCAGTGCCAAGGTACTACAAACCAGACAATCATCTGGAAGATACCAAAAAACATACCAATCAGGGCACTAATATGCCAGATAAAGTTAATCTCTTTCTGGCCAACTTTCAGAAACATGCGAACCATGAGCAAACGGTCACCTTCCATCTGGCGAACTACCATCTCACGCATATTGACTAGAGATTCTACATTCAGGGTAAGCTCAGTGACCAAGTCATGCAGAACAACCGGAAGCTGCTTGTGGGCCTGTGCGTAAATACGGCGTTTAATTGAATACGGCAGGTTTTCCCAGAGCACAGCATTACGGTCCAGCATAACCTCATCAATCAGGTGTTCCAGTTCAAAACCAACCTGCTCACCAATAATACGTGCCATATCGGCTGGGTCCATTGCCTCGAGAAACTCTTGAAGCGACCCAAGTTTAGATAAGGTATTGTCAGTGATAATGCCCGAAATACGGCCAGCTTTACGCGGCACAATTCCTTGCCAGCCAATTGGAATAGGACCTAAGTAAAAGCCCCAGAAATTGATTGGATAAAACACCATTTTCAGTGCCATCCAGACATGGGCCCAAGTAACAAAAGCTGTGACAGGAATAATGCTGAGCACGGCCCAAAAATCAGGTCGATTTGAAAAGGTTTGCCACAGTTCACTGACGTACTCTAACATGCATGACTCTCGTATTTATTTCTATTCGCTAAATTATTCACGTTATCAAGTTCGCTATTTTTACTTCAGGCCAAAACTCAGGGTGTAAGAAAATTGTAGTTGAGGTTCAGTATCGGCAGTTACTTCACCCGCCTGGTTCTTAAACTTTTCTGCCGCTCCCAGTCCGACACTTAAAGTACTGATCCGTTCAGGACTGAGCCAGACATATGCTAAATCTATACCCGCACCTAAACGAGACTTGTACTCGTTATTGTTAAATTGACTGTCGAGATGTCCCAGATAGGCACCGATATAGTAACCGTTTTTAGCTTCTCCGGTGAAATAATATGGATAACGGAAGCCAACTTGGGCACCAAACGGATTATCATCGTCCAGAAAAACACCAGCTTTAGTGTAAGCAATACCATATTGATTAACCCATTCAGCATTTAGATGAAGAAGCTCTTGGGTTATCCCTGCGCCTACATTCCAGCTAGCAGCGTCCTTTGCTCCCAGCTTGGCCTGAAGTAAATTTTGGGCATGGGCAGCATTTACCAGCACAAAGAGTGCCAGTAAGGGATAGATTTTTCTCATTATTTTCTCCATTTTCCCTGTAAAAACAACAGCAGTCCAGCTGGCCTAATTCCTGACTTTAACAGAATTAATATGCTTGTTATATACAGCACTTTAGAATTTTGCTGTCTATAAAGTCAAAGAATGGGCAGCTTATTTATTTTTTACTTTATTTAAAAATAACTGATCATTCCAAATGATGATAGGCTAAAATAGCCGGTCATTTGTTCTCCCTGTACGTTTGGTCAAAGTACGCCGTATGAAGCAGCATTTCCCCCTTAAAAATGAACAGCAGGAAAAGCGGATTTATCGTAGCCGCATTTTCATCACAATGGGTATTGTGGCGTTCTTTTTACTTTTACTCGCAGGACATTACGCATATTTGCAGATTGCGCATTATGACGAATTCAGTACAGCTTCAGATAAAAACCGTATTCGCCTGCAACCGATTGCACCTGCCCGCGGCTATATATATGACCGAAACGGTATTCTTCTGGCTGATAATTATCCGGTATTTTCAGCAACCATGAGCCGTGCAGATATCGAAGATATTGAGGCTACGCTGGCGCGTCTTACTCCAGTTTTAAGTCTGACTCCTGAAGATATTGCCCGTTTTGAAAGCCGAATCAAAGCTTCCAGAAAAACTGAACGTGTGGCAATCAAAATGAATCTGACCGAGACAGATATTGCCAAGTTTAGCGAATTAAAATATCAGTTTCCGGGAGTCAATATTGAAACCCAGATGACTCGTTATTATCCACATGGTGACCTATTTGCCCATGTTATTGGTTATGTGGGCCGGATTAATGATAAAGAACTTAAGAAAATTGATAAAGATCTGTATGCCGGCACTAACCTGATTGGAAAAATTGGTGTTGAAAAGTCCTATGAAGAACTGCTGCATGGTATTCCCGGGAACGAGTCAGTTGAGGCAGATGCACATGGTAATGTGTTACGCAATTTGGGACGTAAAGACCCGGTTCGTGGTAATGATCTTTATCTCTCTATTGATTATGGCCTGCAAATGGTTGCCACGGAACAGCTGGCTGGCCGTCGTGGTGCCATTGTTGCCCTTGATCCTCGTACTGGTGAAATTCTGGCGCTAGTTTCCAGTCCCAGCTTTAATCCGAATTTATTTGTAACTGGTATCAGCCATACAGACTATAGCGGTCTCCGTGATAATCTGGACCAGCCTTTATATAATCGTGCCGTACAGGGAGCTTATCCTCCGGGTTCAACCATCAAACCCATGTTTGGATTAGGTGGTATTCATTATGGTTATGTCGACTGGAATACTGCTATTTCTGATCCGGGTTACTTTACTTTGCCCGGTGACAGCCACCGTTTCCGTGATCATAAAAAAACTGGCCATGGCATGGTAAATTTGCATAAAGCTCAAAATGTATCATGCGACACTTACTTCTATGTGCTCTCTTACCGTATGGGTATTGAGAAAATGAATGCCTGGATGCGTCAGTTTGGTTTTGGTGAAAAAACTGGCGTAGATCTGCCTAGCGAAAGCGAAGGTCTGTATCCTAATCCTGAATGGAAAATGCGTACCCGTAAAGCAAAATGGCTTAAAGGTGAAACAATTTCAGTCAGTATTGGTCAGGGTGCATTTACTGCCTCTCCCCTACAACTGGCTCTTGCCACAGCTATTACGGCCAATCAGGGCTCCCGGGTAACGCCTCATGTTTTACGTGAGACCCGCGGGACCAAAACTTACCATGTGCATAACGGCACCAATGGAAAAATCCAGTTTAATGGAACACCTGAAGACTGGATCAAGATGCGTGAGGCCATGGTGGACGTAATTCAAACCGGTACAGGTAAAGGAATCCGTAGTGGCCTGTCTTATCATATTGCAGGAAAAACAGGGACAGCACAGGTTAAAAGTATTGCACAAGGCAAGCGTTATAATGAATCCTTGCTTACTGAACGCCAGCTTGATCATGGCTTATTTGTAGGATTTGCACCTGCTGAAAATCCTGAAATTGCCATTGCGGTAGTTTGGGAAAATGGTCGTCATGGTGGTTCCGCTGCACAGCTCGCCCGCCCCATTTTCGATTACTGGCTGGTCAAAAAAGAGAAAAATCCGATCCGCCCAAGTGCACACCAGATCAGCGGTGGCTTGATGACTGCTGGTATTAAACCGGCAGAGCTACCTAGTGGTACTACAGGTATCCCTGCACCTGAAACAGCATCTGGTTCAAACCAGCCTGTTGTTCAATCCAATATGGCTAGCCGCGTACAAAATGTAGAGAGTGATTAAAGATGAAAAACCAGCTCCGCATTATTGGTGGTGAATGGAAACGGCGTCAGCTGCCATTTGCCAGTATTGAAGGCTTACGGCCCACTCCAGACCGGGTACGTGAAACGCTGTTTAACTGGCTCATGTGGGAAATCCAGAATGCCCATATTCTAGATATCTGTGCAGGATCTGGTGCACTTGCTTTTGAGGCTTTGTCACGTGGTGCCGCTTCAGTTGTTATGATTGAACCCAACACTATACAGGCCAGCTTCCTTCAGCAAAACCGTCAGCTGTTAAAAGCTGAAAACAGCCAGCTCAAGATTGCGACTGCACAACAGGTTTTACCTACACTTCAACAAAGCTTTGATGTAGTGTTTTTAGACCCTCCCTATAGCTTGGACTTGTGGCAGGAACTTGCTGAGCTAGCTGATCCACTCATTAAAGATCAGGCTTATATTTATGTAGAAGCAGATCGGGAGTTACAGTGGCTCCAGTTGCCTGCGAACTGGCAACTGCTTAAGCAAACTAGGGCTGGTACAGTAAGAGCTGGTCTTTACCAGAAACAGAGTAAATAACGTAGAGCTAGTTCTATTGTTATGGCCGTAGCTTACGGTTTCCCTGTAAACGGTTCCCCCGACCAGACTGGATAAGATTAGGTCGTGGCCGGCCATTTTTAACATCTTCAGTCATCCGGCTGTTTCCAGCCTGTAAATTAAAATGGTACACCGGTGAAGAAGATTTTACAGACTGTTCCGGATAATCATTCATATGCGCCGCAACAGCTCCACTGAATACCGCCATGGTTAACCATAGTAAGAACAGCTGTTTCATCTTACCTCCTGAATTACTTATTAATAAAAAATGAGTATGAAAGGGTTTTATGAAGAATCAGCCAATACAATGTTGCCGAATCTTTCAGTCTCTTTAAGCTCTGCAAACTTTCTTCACTTTTTGTTCATTATTTATTTTTATATTAAATTACAGATATTTAAAATATTATTTCCAACTTCTAATTTAAAAGAAGAATTACAATGGCGTATATCAGCCCATTACAGGCCGAATGCGATTTCAACAGGGTTTAAAATAGCTTTCATTTTTATCTTTTACCCATAAATTGCTATTTTAACTAAAAAGTTACAGGACAAAGTTATATGAATATTCAAGAACAGGTAGTACTGGTGACGGGAGGTGCCCGTGGTTTAGGCTTAGCGATCACTCAAGCATTAGTGAGTCAGGGAGCCCGTGTAGTAGTTAACTATATGAGCAGTCATGAAACAGCACGACAGTTACAACAAAATTTTCCAGAACAGATTTTTATTTATCAGGCTGATGTGACCAATTCTTCTCAGGTACAGGCCATGTTTAAAGCTGCTAAACAGCATTTCGGGCAGGCAGTTAACTCGGTCATCAATAATGCCTTGGTTCAATTTCAGTTTAATGGCGATGCGCGTCCCAAAATAGAAGAGCTAAGCTGGCAGACAATGCAAAGCCAGTTTGAAGGTGCAGTGAAGGCCGCACTAAATACTACGCAAGCTGCATTTACTGATATGAAAGCCGAACATTTTGGCCGTATTATCAATATTGGTACTAATCTGGTTCAGAATCCGGTAGTCCCCTATCATGACTATACTACTGCAAAAGCTGCATTATTAGCCTTTACCCGCACTGCTTCACATGATTTAGGGCCATATGGTATTAATGTAAATATGCTTTCTGGCGGCCTGTTACAAGCTACAGACGCCAGCCGAGCCACACCAGATGAAGTCTTTCAACTTATCGCAGCCTCTACACCACTACGAAGGGTGGTTACACCTCAAGAATTTGCAGATGCCATTTTAATGTTTTTGTCCCCATTTGCACGTGCAGTGACGGGCCAGAATCTGATTGTGGATGGTGGATTAGTTAAAGGATAAGACGACTCTGTTTAATAAATTTAGGAATACTGCTGATTTATTCAACAAGCAAACACAAAATCCAGAAAATTTTACTGCTCTCAACAGCAGTATAAACAGGAAGTCGTTACAATACCGCCCTTTTTATGCTGCATGAAAAAGTAATGAAAATTTTAGCATTATTTTCCAGCCTAATCCTTTTGACTGGCTGTTCATTTGGCTCATCCGCTGAGCTTAAACGAGCAGAAAAGCTGTTCAGCCAGTTTGAATGTAATAATATTGAAAGTACTCAGATTACCCATAGCGATATTAATACTTATCACCAGCAGACTCTTGGAGCCACTAAAGCCAAAGTAAGAAGCTATATAGAAAATTATAAGGATGGAGAAGCAGAGCTCGATATGCCTCTTGATGAAGTTGTAGCACAACAATATCAACTTTATAAGGCGGCTTGCGAATCGTTAGGAGGAATTAGTCCAGATGAATAAAGTGAGAGAATTTATAATTAAGGTTTTAAGACTTAATACCATGCCCATATTAAAAAATAACGGATTCTATTATTGTTAAGCTCTCTGCTGCTTATACTTGGTGCTAAAATAACGTAATCACTCTTCAACCAACTAAACTGGTTTTATTATGCTAGAACAGGCCATTAGGACTACAATTAAAATATATTTTATAGAAAACAGACTTGAGTCTGTTTTCTATATTCAGGAAATAGTAAACAAAATTAATTTAGATAACGTACATCAACACTGAACTTTTCTGGAAATTTAGGCTCGATATTGGCATAAAACTGCATAATTTCCTGCATGTCCTGCTCATAATTTCCAGTCGGATAAATGATTTTACCGACTCCTGCCCGTTTCTTTTTATAGTCCATATAAGCAAGCGCAATTGGAACACCGGCAGTCATTGCAATATGATAAAAACCAGTTTTCCAGTTTTCTTGCTTGGCTCGTGTGCCTTCTGGTGTTACCAGCATTACCAGATGAGGATGCTCTTTAAACAGGTCAGCCATCAGCTGCACCATACTTGCACGGGCTTGTCCTTCTTTTTTTGGACTGCGGTCAATACCAATACCGCCCATAGCACGAACAAACGGCCCTAGAGGAAACTTCATATAACTGTCTTTAATAGTAATACGTACATTAACCCCTAAAACTTTTAAGGCCAGCCGGGCATAAACAGCATCCCAATTACTGGTATGCGGCGCAGCAATCATTACACACTGTTCAAGACCTTGTGGCCATTGATTATCTGTTTCCCACCCCATCAGGCCCAAGCTATATTCTGCAATTTTTCTTAACACTCAAGCTTACCCACTTTCTAAAAGGAGGCAGATTCTAACAATTTATTCTGTATAAAAGAGGGAGATTAAATCTAAATTTGATCAAAATACATGCAATTAATATATATATGTATAAATTTAATTTTCATCTGATCCAAGACTAATATAAGAATAATTTGCGAAATAAAATAGCGTTATTTTAGACCTAACATTGCTTAACACTTAAATACAGATCTCTACTCGTGACACAGACTTAATACTTCTATATTGAACCTATAAAATAGCCATGTTAGAGGTAATTCTTATGACTACACCAAACGCTGCGAATGATAATCCGCATGTTCAGCATACGGACAATACTCATGAAAAATTCTCTGAAAAAGAAGAACAACAGAAAGAACAACAGCAGAAAGAAATTGATAAAGGAATTCCTCAGAAGCAGAAATAACTTTGTACCAAGCTTCTATCTAGTTGACCAGATCATTCCAACATAACAAAATTAGTTAAAGACAGGCCAGTTTTGGCCTGTAACTATTTTAGTAGCATTTTATTTACAGTGTTGTAGTAATTTCTAATGATGACCTATAAGTCGAAATACTTACTCTATTAAAATATTTATATCAATTTATCTATATAAATTATTTATTCACGAACTGCCAAGAGGGAATAATGAAAAAGACTATCTGTATTTTTACGATCTCATCTATTTTCTTTACGGCCTGTAGTACAAATGAGCAGGCTACTCAACATTCTGAAAAAGATAATGATCGACATGCTATTACTGTAATGACGCCTACTCCATCGACTTCTCGTAAAGCTCAAATGGCGGATAGCGCCCATAATGTTGAAAACTCACTCGACTGGGAGGGTGAATATGAAGGTATATTACCTTGTGCTGACTGCGAAGGCATTAAAACAGAGCTGGAACTGCATGCCGATAAAACTTATGAATTGACAGAAGAATATTTAGGTAAAGGGCCAAATAACAAATTTAAGGTGCGTGGGCTGTTCCATTTTGATGCTGCCAACCCTTCTTTAGTTGTACTGGACCAAGCTGGTGATCAGCGTAAATATTTTATTGGTGAAAGCTTTGCTGAATTGCGCGATCGCATTACTGGTGAAAAAATAGATAGCAAGCTGAATTACACCTTGAAGAAAGAGTTTTAAAAAATTTATTTTAGTTTTTTAACGTCGATCAAATAAAAACCCCGCAGAAGCGGGGTTTTTTTGAATCAGCTTAAACCTTAGTGGTTAGCAAACTGGTTCATTGTGTTTTTCGCATCGTCGCCCGCTTTAAGCGCGTTATCACCAGCGAAAATTTCTTTATGATCATCACCGATATCAGAACCCGCCATTGCTTGGTGTTTCACACAAGCGATGCCACCACGGATTTCTTTGCGCTGTACACCAGCAACATAAGCCAACATGCCTTCAGAGCCGAAGTAACCTTGAGCCAGCTCATGAGTAGAGAGCGCAGCTGTATGGTAAGTCGGCAATGTGATCAAGTGATGGAATACACCTGCTTCACGAGAAGCATCTGCCTGGAAGGTACGGATTTTCGCATCAGCTTCGGCAGCCAGTTCAGAATCGTCATACTCAGCGCTCATCAATTTAGCACGGTCATATGCAGAAACGTCTTTACCTTCAGCAACCCAACGGTCGTAAGCTTGTTGACGGAAGTTTAAAGTCCAGTTGAACGATGGAGAGTTGTTATAAACAAGCTTCGCATTTGGAACAACTTCTTTCACACGGTTAACCATGTATGCAATTTCTTCAACGTTTGGTGTTGCAGTCTCGATCCACAGCAAGTCAGCACCGTTTTGCAGGCTGGTTACACAGTCAAGTACAACGCGGTCGATTTGAGTACCTTCACGGAACTGGTACAGACCAGATGCCAAACGTTTAGGACGGTGTAATTTACCATCACGTTTAATCAGGATTTCATCTTCTTGAGCTTCAGAGATATCAATTTCAGTTGTATCTAGGTAGCTGATGTATTGAGAAGCGATGTCGCCTGGCTCTTTAACCACTGGAATTTTTTGAGTCAGGTCAGCGCCTTCAGAGTCAGTACGTGCAACGATGATACCGTCTTCAAGACCCATTTCCAAGAATGCATAACGAAGCGCGTGAATTTTCGCAATAAAGTCTTCATGTGGAACTGTTACTTTACCAGCTTGGTGACCACACTGTTTTGCGTCAGAAACCTGGTTTTCAATTTGAAGTGCACAAGCACCCGCTTCGATCATTTTCTTGGCAAGCAGGTAAGTTGCTTCTTCATTACCAAAACCAGCATCGATGTCAGCAATAATTGGTACAACATGAGTTTCGAAGTTATCAATCTGGCTAGTAATTTCAGCAACTTTTGCAGAATCACCCGCTTCTTTAGCTTTATTTAAAGCACGGAACAGATCATTCAGTTCTTTCGCATCGGCTTGACGCAAGAACGTATAAATTTCTTCGATCAATGCAGGAACAGAAGTTTTTTCGTGCATAGACTGGTCAGGAAGTGGACCGAACTCTGAACGAAGTGCAGCAACCATCCAACCAGAAAGGTAGATATAGCGACGTTCAGTTGTACCGAAGTATTTTTTGTTCGCAATCATTTTTTGTTGTGCGATGAAACCGTGCCAGCAACCCAAAGATTGAGTATATTTGCTAGAGTCAGCATCATAAGCAGCCATATCACGACGCATAATAGCAGCTGTATATTTAGCAATATCTAAACCGGTTTTGAAACGGTTTTGTAGTTGCATACGAGCAGCATCTTCTGGGCTGATATCACGCCAAGTGTCGCCAAATTTAGCTTTTAATTCACGTACTGCATCTATCGCTGTTTGATATGTAGTCATGATATTTTCCTGTATTCATTTTAGGAGTTCATCAATCGAGGTACTAAATCATACTCGGTATAATTTGTTTAGATTTAGAACACTTCGTTACGATGAACACAGCTTAGTGGTGATAAAAAAATTAATCCAATATTCTCCATTGATTTTCAATATTTTTTTAGAAAATACCTAGATCAAAGTCGTATTATAATTATGTTTCAATATATTATATCATTGTTTTTATTAAATTATTTAAAATAAGATTTGACTTTTAATGTTTAGTATTTAGCCATTTTTTGTTTATTAGACTTAAGTGGAGTGCTTTTATAGTTCCAAGCAGGGCTTACAAATTAAGAGAAAAAATTATCATTTAAGGTTTTTTATAAAAATACATTTGTATATAGATTGAACTTTTAAATTTTTACTCCATTTAAAGTTAAATAATTATTCTAATCAATAAAATTGGATTTTTACTGATTAATACCTTTTAAACTTATTCAGATTATTTATCTGAATTTTTCAGTGCTTTTAGCACAAATATATTTAACTGTGGCATAATTCAATATGATTTAACATTTTTATTTTCGGTATTTATTTTATGAATCTTGAGCGGGTAGACCTGAATCTACTAATTTATCTTGATGTCCTTCTTCGCGAAAAAAATGTAACTCGTGCAGCAGAACAACTCGGGGTAACCCAGCCCGCCATGAGTAATATTTTACGTCGTTTACGTAACCTGTTCAATGATCCACTGCTGATCCGTTCATCTGAGGGTATGACCCCGACTGAACGTGCTCTAGAGTTACAGCCGCGTATTCGTGATGCGCTGGCTGATCTTTCCATGATTCTGGAGCCACGTACCGAATTTCGTCCTTATACGTCTAATCGCGTATTTCGTATTATGACTTCAGATTATGCTGAAGCAACCTTGGTGCCACGTCTGGTCAAGGCCTTGCGTTCAGAAGCACCCAATGTTGTACTGGACTTCTTAACACCAAGCGATGTGTCTTACCGTGATATGGAGCAAGGTAAAGTTGACCTGGCCATTAACCGTTTTAATGAGATTCCACAGAGTTTTCATCAGGTACTGGTGTGGCGTGACAGTTATTCTTGTCTGCTGAATAACAAGCATCCCGCCATGAACAATCTGAACCTGAAAAGTTATCTGGATGCCCAGCATATCTGGGTGTCTAAAACAGGTATGGGCGTTGGTTTTGGGGTGAATCCTGAGAAGCAGGCCGGGCTGGGCTGGATTGATCAAGCTTTAGAACGTATTGGCCAGAAACGCAAGATTTCAGTTTTTACCCGGCATTACCAGATGCCGGCGCTCCTGGCTGCAAATGTTGATCTGATTGCGACATTACCAACACGTATCGCACGTCTACAGGCGAAAAGCCAAAATCTGATTATTAAAGATCCGCCATTTTATATTCCTGAGTTTGAGCTGAAGATGGCATGGTGCCCGCTTTTGCATCATCACCCTGCCCATCGCTGGTTACGTCAGTTAATTTTATATGTAGCCCGTCAGATGATTGAAGATGAAAACCGAGAATTTCTGATGAATAATTCACAATTATCACCTCATTACTAGAGAGTAAATTTCTTTATTTTCTATTTTTCGGTTTATACTCTAAGGCTTAAGGAGAATTCTTATTCCTTAAGCCTTTTTTGTGTTAAAACAATTTCATAATAACGATGAATCACACAGGTGTCTTGTGAGCCTTTTTCAAAATATTGTCATCATTATTCTCCTGATCATTGGTGCAGGTTTTCTCTCATTAACTGAAATTGCACTGGCTGGCGCTCGTCGGGTCAAGCTCAAGATTCTGGCAGAATCCGGAGACGAGCGCGCAACTAAAGTTTTAATGTTACAAGAGCAGTCGGCAGACTTTTTCGCAGCCTCCCAAATTGGTCTAAATGCGGTAGCAATTTTAGGTGGTATTTTGGGTGAGGCAGCTTTCCGCCCTTATTTTGTAAATCTGATTGACCGTTTTTATGAAGGGCCCTGGACAGAAACGATAGGTTTTGCTCTTTCCTTTACGCTGGTAACTTCACTTTTTATTCTGTTCGCAGATCTTATGCCAAAACGTTTGGCCATGATTGCGCCTGAGAAAATTGCTGTTTCGGTGATTAACCCTATACAGATTTTTATCAAGATCTGTAAACCTTTGGCCTGGTTTATTAATGCAATTGCCAATACTTTGTTTCGGCTATTTAAAGTAAATACCACTAGGGAAGACAATATTACTTTTGATGATATTTCTGCCGTAATGGATGCAGGTGCACAGGCGGGTGTCCTGCAAAAACAGGAACATCATTTTATTGAAAATGTTTTTGAGCTAGAAGAACGTAACGTACCCTCAAGTATGACCACCCGCGAAAATGTGGTGTACTTTACTTTAAAAGAGTCCGAAGCCAGCATTCGTCAGAAACTGGCAGAATATCCCTATTCAAAATTTCTGGTTTGTAATGAACATATCGATGAAGTAATTGGCTATGTAGACGCCAAAGATATATTGGTACGAATTTTAAATAACCAGTCCCTGCTTCAACTCAATGAAAATACCATACGTACTGTATTGACCATACCAGATTCGCTAACGCTTTCTGAACTGCTTGACCGTTTTCGTTCAACCAAAGAAAAGTTTGCAGTTGTTATTAATGAATATGCTTTGGTGGTCGGGGTAATTACTTTAAGTGACATTATGATTACTGTTATGGGGGATTGGGTGACGCCACTTGAAGAAGAACAGCAAATCATTAAACGGGATAATAATTCCTGGTTAATTGATGGCAGTACCCCCATCGAAGATTTGAAACATGCCCTCGAAATTGATGAAATGCCAGATGAAGACAACTATGAAACCTTAGCTGGTTTTATGATGTACCAGCTCCGCAAGATTCCACGCCCTGCCGATGTAGTAATTTATACCAACTACAAGTTCGAAGTCGTAGATGTTGACCATTTCAAAATAGACCAGCTTCTAGTGACTCGTATGCTGGAACCAAACGCTGCGCCTTCTACAGAGCAGGAATAAGAGAGTTGTATAGGAATAAAAATAATAGGCGATTTACCTACCTGTATTTCTCTAATTTTTTCTGCCATCTAACGTGTGGCATAAATGATTAGATAAAGAGAAGTTATTTAAGCTTTACGGCTTGCTAGCTCATTTTTCTTGAGCTTCGTTGACATCATATAGTTATAAACTTAAGCAGTCGGCTAATTGGCTTAACCGCCTTAAAGCAATCAACTGGAACTATATGATTTTCAGTTAACTGGCCGATTTAATTATGCAGTTTTTATAAATTATAAATAATTATAAAATCATATTTATAAGGACATTAAAAAAGAGCCAGCTGGCTCTTTTTGTATGAAATGATTTATTGTAGATTCAGCAAAGTATCGAGTACTGCCTCATAATGAATCTGGATATCTTCTGATAAGATTTTATAGGCATTGTCAAACTGTACCATTGGCCAGCCTTCTTTCCAGAATGGAAAGATATTATGCAGGTCATGAGTCACTACTGCTTCTTCGCGAGTAATTGCCTGAGCTACTTGTGCCAATACCTGAGCAGTTTGTGCCCCATCAATTGCCATATAATCGATTCCGTGTGCTTTAAGAATACGAATACGGTCTTTCTTATAGCGAATTTTTTTGGCTTGGGCCTCATTTAGGTTTAGTGCAAGGGTTACCGCTTCAACAAAATTATTTTCAAAAGCCTGATTCAGTGCAATCAGAGCATCCCGATGACTTTCCTGACGTCCAGCCTTGCCACCGGAACGAATGATTTCTTTTGCCTGTGTATCTAAGGCATCATTTTTCATGGCATTTAGAATATCCAGTTTTTCAATATCGCTAAGCTGTTCGGAAGAGTGTTCAGTCATGGAAAGTCCTTGGACAATATACTAAACGCTTATTTTGACATAAAATGACTTCTGAAAATGTGATTTTAGATATGGGACCGTATTTAAATTCATGTTTCTCTCTATTTTAAATTTCATGGTGAGAAAAAACCGCCTAACGGGCGGCTTTTTAATAACAGAAATACAGATTAGAGTATTTCTACTACAACTTTGCCTACATGTTCGCCCGTATCCATTGCTGCATGAGCATCTTGTATCTGATCGAACTTAAAGGTCTGATAAATCATTGGCAAACACTCACCTTTTGCCAATAAAGGCCAGACATGCTGTTTTAGACCTTCAGTAATCGTCTGTTTTTCTGCAGTATTGCGTGCACGCATGGTCGAACCAGTAATAGTCAGACGTTTCATCATAATATGGCCAAGGTTTATTTCTTTGGCTTTACGTCCACCTAAAAAGGCCAGATAAACCAAACGACCATCTTTACGCAGCAGGTTCAAGTTACGTTCAAGATAGGGTGCCCCAACAATATCCAGTATCACGTCTATACCGCTCTTGTCAGTCTTCTCAGTAATGTAGCTTTCAAAGTCTTGGGTTTTATAATTAATCGCATCTGTCAGATGCGCAATTGCTGCAACTTTTTCATCACTGCCGACTGTAGCGAAAGTTTTAATGCCTAGTGCCTTACATAACATTAAGGCTGTAGTACCAATACCACTGGTGCCACCATGAATCAGTACAGTTTCTCCTGCTTTGGCTTTACCCATCTGAAACAGGTTAGCCCAAACCGTAAAAAATGTTTCTGGAATAGCAGCAGCCTGAACTAGGCTGACTCCTTCTGGAACCATCAGGGTCTGGGTTTCAGGTACTACACAATATTCGGCATAGCCGCCACCATTGGTGAGTCCACAGACCGGATCACCTACTTTAAATTGAGTTACGTCTTTACCTACTGCTTCGACCACACCAGCCACTTCCAGACCAGGAACCGGAGTGACCCCTGCAGGCATCGGATAAAGTCCCTGACGTTGCAGGATATCTGGCCGGTTAATTCCGAAAGCATGAACCTTGACTAAAACTTCATCAGCTTTTGGTACTGGAATAGCAACACTTTCATAGGCCAGCTTTTCTGGGCCGCCCGGTTCAGTAATAATGACCTGTTGCATGGTGGTTTGCTGTGACATGATCTTTCCCTATCTGTTACTGTTCAAGTTTCTAGCTGCTATTTGAACATATAAATTTGCCACAATGAAGCTTAGCTGGATTTATGTACACATTTAAACAGCAACCGGCAGATTACCGGTTTTCACTCCACTTATTTACATTCCCCGCATAAAACATTAGCTATCAGCATACTTGTGTCTCATCCATATGAAATTAATAAAACTTTAATATGTAAGAATTTTTTAAATAACTGCTGAATCCATCTACTTGTCATTTTAGTGCTCTAGCCTTCTGGCCCGAACTATAACTAAAACTGAGGTTACTCATGAAATTTGCCAAGTTGAGCTTTACTATCTTGCTGGTTCTGGGCCTTGTCGCCTGTAATGATGATCACGACTCAAGTGGAAATAACGGCTCGAATGATACGCCAGTAGTGACTCCTCCAGCTCCAACCCCCACTAACCCAAGTGAAGAAGTACCACAACCCAAAATTTACATTGATGAAAATTTTGACCAGCTGTCTGCACTTCCGGCAGGCTGGATTGCCCCTAAAGCAAATGCAGGAAAAGTTTATATAGAAAATAGCAGTCTATTTATTGATGGCCGGGCTAATGATACCCAGATGACTTCGGTTATCTTGCCTGAAGAATTTCATAAATTACGCGACTATCGGATCGATATTGAGTTTAGCTACCCTGAAAAAAATAATGCTACCCGCTGGGGCAGTATTATGTATCGTGCAGCTGACGCTTTAAGTGAACCGGCATTTACGCCTTATTACCAGTTTGCAATCCGTGCCGAGGCAACTGGAGCAAGTGGTGTAGAACTGGCATTACGACAGCCTACCAATGCATGGAATGTGTTACAAAAAGGGGCCTATAAAGAAAATATCGAAGGTGATAGAACTTATAAAGCCACGGTAGTCGTATCCGGCAACCGGGTACGCCATTATCTGGATAATAATCTGATCCACGATACCACTTTACCTTACAACCTGAACCAGGGCGGAATAGGGCTCTCAACTGCGGGTCTCTTGATGCGCGTAGATAGTATCAGGGTTACCCAACAGTTGGATGCCTTGCCTGAATCAAATAAAGTTACGCCTATAGCCGAGCAGAGCCTGCCGGTTTCTATGGCACCCACTTTGATTCAACCCGCCTCAACTCAAGGAGTGATTTCAAATGCTGTAAGCCAAGTTCATTATCAGCTGGACGATCAGTTAAATATTCTTGATGCATCCAATAAAAAAATCACTTCTCTAAAAGATTATTTAGGTGATCCTAAACGTAACACCATGCCCCTGTTCAGCATTAAAAACGAGTCAACAATTGAACATTTAAAGGTATTTTCAGATTCAGTTGATATTGCAGACATTACGTTAAGTTCAGACAACGTTGAGCTACTACGTAAAGCTCGTATCAGCCTGCCCACAGTACGGACTGCACTGGATTATTCAAAACAGCTAAACCTGACCAATAGCGTAAAAGATATTGTCACTATTACTCATAACACCAATACGGCTTTGGCAAAAATTATAATTTTACCTGAGCAGCTTGTGAATGATATCACTGTTAGCCATTTACAACGGTTATTGCTTACACCGTGGGCTTATAGCACCACTACTGATCCGGTAAAGGCTGCCAGGATTCTTACAAGCGGGGTTAATGGAATTATTGCTACCTCTCCTGATGTATTTCAGAACATCATGAAAAGTATGAAACCAAATACTCTGCTTCGCAAACCGCTTATTACCGGTCACCGTGGTATACCGGCACTTGATGATGAAAATACTCTAGAAGGTGCATTAAAGGCGGTTGAAGTAGGAGCAGATGCAGTTGAAAACGATATCTATCTGACTACTGACGGTCATATTATCATTATGCATGATGGTTCAGCGAAACGCACAACTGGTGTAGACCGTAATATTGAAGATATGACATTAGCTGAAGTACGTCAGCTTCGTACACTAGGCTATAACCGTACTGTACCTACTTTAGAGGAATTTCTGGACGCTTTAAAAACTCATAAGAATGTGATGCATTTTATTGAAATCAAGAGTTCCAAACCAGAAATTGTACCTGCATTAAAAGCTTTGTTAGATAAACATGATGTTTATGATCAAGTCGTGGTGATCAGTTTTAATGGGTCTCAACTTTTAAAGATGAAAAATATTTTACCGGGTGTGTCTACCGGTTTTCTAACCAACACTCCTACCGCAGAAAGCGATATAGTCAATACACGTCGTATCCTAGATGCAACGCAGCAGTATTCCTCTACCTTTAATCCATCCTATAATGGGTTGTCTACCAATTTAATGAACATGGCCAAAGACCGGGGTGTAACATTCTGGCCATGGACTTTCCGTACAAATAAGGCCGATTTCAACCGGATGTATATTGCAGGAACTCATGGTTTAACCACTGACTACGCTCATGATGCATCAGACTTTGTAGTAAAACTCAAAGTCCCTGCTCAGGTTAATGCCAGCATTGGCAAGCCTGTCAGTATTAAGGGTGAAAAGATTACGCAGAAAGGCCAAGTTAGCAATATTGCTCTGAGTCAGATGCTGCTATTACCTACTTCCGGAAAATACAGCCAGAATGCGCAAGGGCAACTGAGTTTCTCTGAGAAAGGGACAGCTTACGTTATGCCGAGCTATACCTATAACATTGACACAACCAGTCAATATACAATTTATGCGCCACCTGTACAGGTAAATGTTCAGTAATCTTTTTTTTAAATTAAAAACCAGACTGGTTCGCCGGTTTGGTTTTTCTGATGTATAAGTAAAAGTAATCAAATTAGAAATCCATCGATTAAAATAAAAGTTTTCAACACGGAAATTTAATATTTTTATAAGTATGCTTTTAATAAAAAAACCCGCCATTAAGACGGGTTTTTTTAAAATAGTTGAGTCTTATAGACGAACTAATTCGACAATTTTATCAGCCAGATCTTCAACCGTATCTAAATTGAGCTTAACATCAGCACCTTCTGTAATATCTGTAATCACTACAATACCTGTTTCACGTAACAGGATTGCCTGCTCTGCCGTTAAGCCAACCTTAGCAAGTGCAACTATGCCCTGCTGCATGAGTAGACTTTCCAGCCCTTGAGCATGTTCAAGTACTTGTGTATTTACACTCACAACCGCAGGTTTTTGACCTAAACGTGCAGCACGGTCTTCTGCAGTAACTGGCTTGCCATTGGCATTCCACTCAACGGCAGATTCAACCATACCTGCGCCAACTGTCACATTGCTCAGACGGTCAATAAAAATAAATGCACCGGTATAGCGGCTGTCCTGGTAACGGTCAAAGACTACAGGTGCATCAAATTCCACTGTTACATTGGCAATTGCATTAAGTTCAAGCTGTTCTACCTGAGTTTGCTCAAGCGTATTCACATTGACGCGGTAATTAATCTCGGTGACTTTGGCTGGAACAGTTTGTGTGCCTAGCTTAATATTATAAAGCTTGCCTTTTACAAGAGGCTGATCAGTCATCCATACGACGGTAGCACGTACAGAACGTGAGATTTCTGGCTGGTCACCTGCTTTAACAATCAGGTTACCGCGAGAAATATCAATCTCATCATTCAAGGTTAAAGTGACTGCCTGCCCTGCAACTGCCTGCTCAAGATTACCATCATAGGTCACGATTTCTTTGACTGTTGATCGTTTACCTGATGGTAAGGCAATGATTTCATCACCCACATTTACCGTGCCTAATGCAATCGTACCAGCAAATCCACGAAAATCCAGATTTGGACGGTTTACGTACTGCACTGGAAAACGGAATTCCTGCTTAGCAGAATTACGGTTGATCTCTACATTTTCCAGCGTCGCCATCAGGGTCTGGCCCTTATACCATGGGGTATTGGCTGATGGATTGACTACATTGTCCCCATTTAATGCTGAAATCGGCGTAAAGATAATATTAGCCGGTTTACGGTCGCCCAGCTGATTAACAAAATCATTGTACTCAGCCCGGATCTCGTTAAAACGGGCTTCAGAAAAGTCCACCAGGTCCATCTTGTTAATGGCAACAATAATATTTTTAATACCTAACAGGCTGGCGATATAGCTGTGACGGCGGGTTTGGGTCTGTACCCCATAACGTGCATCAATCAGAATAATGGCAAGGTCACAGGTCGAGGCACCGGTTGCCATATTCCGAGTATACTGCTCATGTCCCGGTGTATCGGCAATAATGAATTTGCGCTTTTCTGTTGAGAAATAACGGTAAGCGACATCAATCGTAATGCCCTGCTCGCGTTCTGCTTGTAAACCGTCAACCAGAAGAGCCAGATCCGGTGCATCCCCTGTAGTGCCGACTTTTTTACTGTCGCGGGTTACTGCCTGTAACTGATCTTCATAGATCAGCTTTGAATCAAATAATAAGCGGCCAATTAAGGTACTTTTACCATCGTCAACATTACCACACGTCAAAAAGCGTAGAAGGTCTTTTTGCTCGTGCTGTTTAAGGTAAGCCAGAATATCCTGGCTAATCAGTTCAGACTGATGAGACATACATCACGCTCCACAAATTTTTAGAAATAACCTTCTTGCTTTTTCTTTTCCATCGACCCTGCTTCATCATGGTCAATCATGCGACCCTGACGTTCGGAGCTGGTGGTTAAAAGCATTTCCTGAATAATATCCGGCAAGGTTGCTGCTGTAGATTCCACAGCCCCTGTAAGCGGATAACAGCCTAATGTACGGAAACGTACAGATTTCATTTGTGGAACTTCGCCCTCTTTCAGGCGCATACGCTCATCATCTACCATAATCAGTGTACCATCACGTTCTACCACTGGACGTACAGCAGAGAAATACAAAGGTACAAGTTCTATATTTTCAAGGAAAATATATTGCCAGATATCAAGCTCGGTCCAGTTTGATAAAGGAAAGACACGAATACTTTCACCTTTATTTACTTTACCGTTATAAATATTCCAGAGTTCTGGTCGCTGGTTTTTTGGGTCCCAACGGTGTTTAGAATCGCGGAATGAATAGACGCGTTCTTTAGCACGTGATTTTTCTTCATCACGACGTGCACCGCCAAAAGCTGCATCAAACTGGTATTTGTCCAAAGCTTGCTTTAAACCTTGGGTCTTCATGATATCAGTATATTTTGAACTGCCTTGGTCAAACGGATTGATTCCGGCATCGCGGCCTTCTTTATTCTGATGAACAATCAGATCCAGACCCAGTTTCTTCGCCATCTCATCACGGAACTTGATCATGGCACGGAATTTCCAGCCGGTATCTACATGCAGTAACGGAAAAGGAAGCTTAGCTGGATAAAATGCTTTCATAGCCAGATGAAGCATTACCGCAGAATCTTTACCAATAGAATACAACATCACCGGATTTTCAAATTCGGCAGCAACTTCACGAATAATGTGAATGCTTTCAGCTTCAAGCTGTTTTAGATGTGTAAGTCTTTCCTCAGTTGGAGGAACGATTGCCATAACAACTCCGGATGTCTATCTTGATTAAAACTTGGATCGATGCTTATTACGCATCTGACGAACTATATTCATTATAGTGATTTGCCAGTCTGGGCTATTGCTTCTTTTGTGATATGTATATTCTTGGTTTTCATATAAGAAGTTATAAATTGTGCATTAAATAAAACCTATACAATGAACTAACTGGGTTCATCAGTTATTTAGAATAGCGAACAATAAAAAAGCCTGCATTTAGCAGGCTTTTCTTTTAGACACAACTAGCGAAATGCTGCCCAAGCACGATCCAACGGAAACTCGATTCCGACTGATACACCGGCATCATTACCATTCGCATCTGAATCACTTAGCCAGCCATTCAGTTTTAAAGGAATATCAGGCTGCATATAATGGGTCCAGGTTAAATCGACTGCCTTAATTTCATCATCCTGTGCAAAAGCTAAATTATTTTTCGCACCTCGTTCAGATTGATTAACTTTTGCAACCAGGGCGCGTCCACTTAAACGGTTCATAATATCAAAGCGAATATCTCCACCAATAGAGACCATTTGAGCATCGCCTCCCAATGCGTGTCCTAAAGGATAGCCATGCTGATAGTAACCGTCAGTATAAGTACTATGAGTATAAGAAACACCTCGAACCTCGCCGTTGGTTCGAGTATCTGCCCACTCGGCATAAAGTTGAAATGGCAGGTTTTTATAGACGGATGAGTAGTCTACACCAGCTAAATACATTTTCTTTGATGGCAAGCCTCCAGCTTCATCCTCACCCACATACTGACCGTAAATACCTACCGGTGTATTTAAAAGTGGTATAAGATTCAGACGTGCATCAAATCCTGCAAGCTGGTTAGAAGGATCAGGCTCACCTGTTCCCCCATTATCTTTATTACCAACGAAAGCATCCCAAAGCGAACTTAAACTTTCTGGACGGCCCTCTCCTCCCCACTGGATCATTCGGGATGCCCCCAATTCGAGATAAGGTAAAGGCTGAGCTGTCACACGCAGTCCAATCAGTTTCGCATCTGGTACTGCAGAGTAATCATCAAGTTGACCTGCGAAAGCCTGATACTGCCAAGGCCCAATCCATGAAAGTAATGGTGTTTCAAAAGAATCTTGTACTGCACGCTGAGCAGTAACACCAATAACAGGACGACTAGCATCACCACGAATCAGACTGCCATCATGTCCTGGTCCCCACCAGCTTGGGATCTGACCGGCAATTACCCACTGATTCCAGAGTTTACCAGCAATATAGGAACCTTCGACATTAACATCCTGTCCATTGTCAATTTGCGGATCTTTCTCTGCATTCACCCGGACTTTCGCATCCCAGTTTTCTCCTCCTGCATTGAATTCAAGCGCGGCCTGATACTGGGCTTTCTGTTTGTCGCCGAAAGCTTGTGGTAGAACCTTCTGGTCAGTTTCAGCAAATAGCCCGGCTTTTAGCATATTATTGTCAGCTTTTAGAGTATTGAGTACAGAATCAATTACTTTTTGCTGAGTAGTATTTTTGATATTAGCTTGTGCAAGAGCGCGTTGAATTTCATCTCCACTCAGCGGCCAAGTTGAAGTACTGATCTGAATTACACCTTGTTGGTTTAACCAGTTCAGATCAGTACGCAAATCTTGGTTATTGAGGACCAGACCTTGTGCCCAGACAGGAGAAGACAGGACCGATAAAAGGGAAAGGCCCAAAACTTTTTTTAAAAACATTGTAGTGTCATGCTCAGGTGTAATTATTGTTACCAACCTTAAAGATTTCGTTTAGGTTTTTCAACATTGTAAATTCGGCTATTTACATATCTATAACTAAATCTTGGAATATAAAAAAGCCTGCATTCAGCAGGCTTCTCTTTATTTTAGTAATCAGACATCTTTACGACGCATGTGTGGGAATAAAATTACATCACGAATACTTGGCGCATCTGCAAAAATCATTACCAGACGGTCAATACCAATTCCCTCTCCGGCGGTTGGTGGCAGGCCATATTCTAAAGCTTCAATGAACTCTGCATCATAGTGCATTGCTTCATCATCACCTGCATCTTTTTCTTCAACCTGAGCCTGGAAACGCTCTGCCTGATCAATCGGGTCATTCAGCTCTGAAAAGCCATTGGCCAGTTCACGACCACCGATAAAAAATTCAAAACGGTCTGTAATATGAGGATTATCATTATTACGGCGTGCCAATGGAGAGGTTTCTGCCGGGTACTCAGTAATAAAAGTCGGCTGGCGCAGTTTGGTTTCTACTGTTTCTTCAAACACGATTGTTTGCAGCTTACCTAAACCAAAACCAGCTTTCACCTGTTCTTTAAGTTCTTCACAAACAAATTTTGCCAAGAATTCCCGGTCATTAACATTCTCTGGTGTAAATTCCGGATTATGCTCAAGAATGGCATCAAACATCGAGATTTTCTTGTATGGCCCTTTGAAGTTAAAAACTTCTCCCTGATAAGGCACATCGGTTGTTCCCAGAATATCGAGCGCCAGTTTTTCCAGCATATTCTCGGTCAGTTGCATCAGGTCTTTATAATCTGCATAAGCCTGATAAAACTCGATCATGGTAAATTCCGGATTATGTCGGGTCGATACCCCTTCATTACGAAAGTTACGGTTAATCTCAAATACTCGTTCAAAGCCGCCCACAACCAAACGTTTTAGGTAAAGCTCAGGCGCAATACGTAGAAAGAGTGGCATATCCAGCGCATTATGGTGAGTTTCAAATGGACGTGCTGAAGCACCACCAGGAATGACATGCATCATCGGCGTCTCAACTTCCATGAAACGCTCACTGTTCAGGTAACTACGGATGCCTGCAACAACTTTGGCACGAATTTCAAATGTTTTACGGGTTTCTTCGTTAACAATTAAATCCAGATAACGTTTACGATACTTAACTTCAGTATCGTTTAAACCATGAAACTTATCAGGCAATGGACGGAGCGATTTGGTGAGTAATTCAAAATGTTCGATATGAACATAAAGATCTCCTTTACCTGAACGCCCAATGTAACCTTGTACAGCAATAATATCACCAAGGTCCAAGCCCTTAATGCTTGCAAGAGTCTGTTCATCTAATTCTTTACGTGCAACATAAAGCTGAATACGGCCAGTCATATCCTGAATGACAATGAAGGAGCCACGATTCAGCATCACGCGCCCTGCTACAGACACATAAACTTTTTCACCAGCTTCAATTTCTTCTTTGGTTTTGCCAGCAAAAAGATCCTGTAGATCCTGCGCATAATGTTCACGTTTAAAGGTATTTGGCCAAGGACTCTTACCAGTCTCTTCGGCCTGCTCTTTGATCTGTTTTAGTTTGGCATGACGCTGTGCAATTAAATCGTTTTCGGAAATAGTGTGTTCAGAAGTCGATTGAGCGTTATGTTGCGTCATCTCTGCCTCGATTCAAGTATAAAAAGAAGTCACATAGCATAGCAGATTGGTTACATTTTTCGTATGCCTTGCATCACGCTAAAGCAAAATAATTTCATCAATGCATTTTACTTAGACTTTGATCTAATCTAGACCAATAGCTAACAGCCAAGCGACAGGCGCAAAATTAAACTACCTACCGGAAGGGACAAGAAAAGATAACGGATATCTTGGATATTTCTGGATAGCGATTTGAAGTAAATTAAATGAATAAGTGCACATTAAAGATATTATTTATGCATGGGCTGGATTCCTCACGGGAATCCACCAAGTTCCATGCACTTCAGTCAGAAAATAAATGCTGTATTACAGTGGATTATCGTAATCTGAACTATCAGACAGTTGCTCACTTTTACCAGGAAATAATCCAGAAAATTCAGCCAGATGTGCTGGTAGGACATAGCCTGGGTGCGTACTGGGCATTAAAGATGTCGGCCTTATTCAAGCTACCGGCACTGGTTGCCAATCCCAGTTTAAAACCACAATTCCGGACAGATTATCCATCTATTAATGAGACAGATCTGGATTCTGATGCACCCAAAATTGCATATCTTGAACTGGGTGATGAAGAGCTGAATATGCTGGAAGCACAAGAATATCTGGAACAGTTTATGCTGGTTGAAGCAGTAGAAGGTGGTTGTCACCGCCTGTCTAATCCGGATAATTTAAATCAGCTGTTGCATCATCTGGAGAACCATTTTTTACAACCTATTTGAATTATCCGGCTTTATAAGAATAAATTTTAGGCGACTTGTGCTTCAGGCTGGGTACGTTCATCCAGAACAGACCAGATATTAACTCCTAAATCACTATGTAAATCTGGCAGGTCAAGTAAAATACTTGCTCCAAGAATATGATGCTGACATTTTTCAGCAAGCTGTTTTACAGCTTTTAAAGTACCGCCTGTAGCCAGCACGTCATCAACAATAATAACTTTCTGTGGTGCAATACCATCAGCCATTTCCAGACGGTCTACGCCATACTCAAGACTATAACCAACACCCACTACTGGAGGCGGCAATTTGCCAGCTTTACGCACCAGTAATAAACCTTTATTTAAACGCTGGGCTAAAAGACTGGTCAAAACAAAACCACGTGCTTCTACCGCCAGGAAACTGTCGACTTCATTTAGTGCTTCAGCCGGAATGCTAGCAATTAAAGCATCTGTTAAAGCGGCAATATTCTGCATGAATAAAGGTGTCAGGTCGTAAAAACATATACCGGGCTTAGGGAAATCTTGTACCGTGCGGATATGAGTCCACAATGTTGTATGCAAACTGGTCATGGGAGAGAATCTGGAAAAACGAAAAAGAATGCATGAATTTTATGCTTTTATTCAGGTTATAGCCAGTTATCTAATGCAGAATATTTAATAATCAAAAAAATAAAAAATATAAGTGTCTGAATTTAATTAATTTTAATTAAAGGTATTTTTAAATAAAATTTTACCTATCTTTAAAATAAATGAATCATCGCTGCCTAGCTAGTAGACTATGGTCTTATTATCTACGCTTCTGCTTTTTTAGTCTCATGTCTGTTATTAGATATTTTATTAAAAATAATGAATGATCCTATATTTGATATTTGATAATTTTTAAAACAATTAATATTTTTATATCCTTACAGATTCAGTCATTTAGGAATAGATAGTACAAAATATTGCCTGTTTGCCCCTCCTTTTGACCTACTCTGCCATTACCTCAGTTTTCAAACTGGTTAAACTCCGGTATTTGCTTTACTTTGACTGCTGAACAGCGTAAAAATTTATGGCAAGATGAACATTCCTGAATGTTTATAATTTTAAAGATTTAACAATAGCTGCTTGTTTTTCCTGCCAGGTCTTTTGGCCCAGCAGTTTTGGAGATACAGATGAAGAAGTACCAATGCATCGTTTGTGGTTGGATTTATGACGAAGCTCAAGGTTGGCCACAAGATGGCATCGCACCGGGAACAAAATGGGAAGATATTCCGGATGACTGGACCTGCCCGGATTGTGGGGTATCTAAAGCAGATTTCGAGATGATCGAAGTTTAAATAATACCAAGACCATGCCCGACATGGTCTTTTTTACATCGAGCATAATTTATTGAACATGGAGAAAAATATGGACCCTATCGTCATTATCGGCTCAGGGATGGCAGGCTATACCCTTGCACGGGAGTTCCGTAAATTAAATACTGAACAGGAACTTGTGATGATTTGTGCCGATGATGCAGTAAATTATGCTAAACCGACTCTTTCAAACGCCTTGGCAGGTAATAAATCACCTGAACAGATTCCATTGGGTGATGCACAGAAAATGGCGGCCCAGCTCAATATGCAGATTGAGACCTTTACTTGGGTAAAAGAAATTCATCCTGAGCAGCATGAACTGCTCATTGAAAAAGATCAGCAGTCCCGAAAGCAGAAATATTCCAAGCTGATTCTGGCCGTTGGGGCTAATCCGGTTCGCCTGAATATTGCCGGGAACGCCAGTGAAGATATTCATGTCGTAAATTCATTAATCGACTACCGTACATTCCGTGAAAATCTGTCATCGCGTAAAGATAAGCGTGTTGTGATTTTAGGTGCGGGTCTAATTGGCTGTGAATTTGCCAATGACTTGCAGCATACCGGACACGGCGTTACTGTGATTGATCTGTCCTCACAACCGCTTGGCCGTTTATTACCTCAGCATGTGGCCAGTTCATTCCAGCATAAACTGGAACAGGCCGGTATCAAGTTTGTGTTTAATACTACTGTAGAGCAGGTTAATAAAATTGAAAATGATGACTATGTTGTGAGTCTTGCAAATGGAAAAGTATTGGAGGCTGATATCGTGCTTTCTGCAATTGGCTTGCAGCCAAACCTTGAACTGGCGAAAGCAGCCCAAATTCAGACCAGTCGCGGTATAGTTACAAATGGCCTGCTGGAAACCAGTCAGCCTGATATTTATGCCGTAGGTGACTGTGCCGAGGTAAATGGAACCCTGCTCCCTTATGTCATGCCGATTATGCAACAGGCACGGGCTCTGGCTAAAACCTTAAATGGCGAGCATACTCACGTCCATTATCCGGCTATGCCCGTTGCAGTAAAAACTCCGGCTGCCCCTCTTACTGTTCTTCCTGCCCCTTTAGATATTGAAGTCTCCTGGGAAAATGAAGAGTTTGAAGATGGTCTGATTGCAAAAGCTGTAGATGCTTCAGGAACATTACGTGGTTTTGTTTTACTTGGTCCAACAGCAGGCAAGCAGCGCCTGAACCTGGCAAAACAGGTCCCTGACTTGATTCCGCCTCAGGTTTAGCGCATAAATAAGCAAGTGATTTTCAGTCAATACCGCTGTTTCGGGAGATAAGTGGTTTTATGAATAGTAATTTTCAACTTAAAGCTTCACCTTATTCTTCTTTTATGCATGAAACTCGGGTCGATTTAGGCAACGGAATCGAACTTCATGTAGAGATTGGCGGTAAACCTGAACATCCAACTATTCTGTTAATTATGGGACTAGGTGCGCAGCTTTTATATTGGCCGGATTTCTTTTGTAAATCATTAATTGACCAAGGTTATCGGGTAATTCGTTTTGACAACCGTGATATTGGACTTTCATCAAAGATACGTCATAAAGGTCCACGTTTAAATACTTTTAAGCTGATGGGACGTTTTGCGCTTGGTCTACAGAATCAGGGAGCACCTTATACCCTCTATGACATGGCTGATGATGTAGCTTTACTGCTTGAAAGAATGGGGCTGGAAAAAACCTATGTTATCGGTGCTTCAATGGGTGGTATGATTGCGCAGATTCTTGCAGCACGCTATCCGGATAAGGTCGAAAAGTTAGGCTTGATGTTTACCAGCAATAATCAGCCTTTGCTTCCCCCTCCTTTTCCAAAACAGCTGTTTAGCCTGATTGGCAAGCCTGAAAGCAATGATGAAGAAGGAATTATTAGTCATAGTTTGAAGTTATTTGAGATTATAGGATCTCCCGGCTATATTAATCAGGTTGAAGCCATACAGAGTGCACGTAAACTATATCAACGGAGTTATTATCCAGCGGGTGTACTTCAACAGTTTTTAGCAATATTATGTACAGGTTCATTGCTAAAGCTGGATAAACAGATCCATCAGCCCACATTAGTGATCCATGGATCACGTGATCGTTTACTTCCACCGAGCCACGGCAAAGCTGTTGCGAAAGCAATCCCAGGCGCTAAGTTTGAATTGATTCATGGAATGGGGCATGATATTCCGCCGCATTTTATTCCTAAACTTAGCAGTTTATTTGCTCATCATTTTAATCATACACATTAGGACACTATGGCTGCATTACCCTCTTTAAGACAGCTGTCATATCTTGTAACACTGTCTGAAACGTTGCATTTCACTGAAGCAGCGCGCCGTTCATTCGTAACCCAGTCCACTTTATCGGGCGGAATTATGGAGCTGGAACGTTTGCTTGGTGGGGTTCTGGTAGAACGTGACCGCCAGAATGTACGTTTAACTCCCCTGGGTGAACAGGTGGTCGCACGAGCGCGTGTATTGCTGGCCGATGCTCAGGATTTAATGCGTTTAAGCCGTGAAATGAGCGAGCCGTTGACTGGTGACCTGCATCTGGGCATTATCCCAACCATGGCACCTTTTCTATTGTCACAGCTACTTGAAGAAGTGCATAAACAGTTACCCAAGATTCAGTTACATCTGCATGAAGCTCAAAGCGAGAAAATTGTAGAAAAGCTTGAACATGGTAATCTGGATATGGTTGCTCTGGCTCTACCGTTTGATACCCGTAATTTGAAAGTGGCTGAAATCGCAAAAGAAGATCTGTATCTGGTTTATCATAAGGCTGACCAGAAAGCAGCCAATGCAAACAGTCTGCAAGATCTGGATCTGTCGCGACTGATGCTGCTTGAAGAAGGCCACTGCTTACGTGACCATGCTTTGAGTGCCTGCCCGATTGGTGAGCGTAAAAATGATAGTCGCCTCAAAGCCAGCTCATTACCTACATTGGTAGAAATGGTATCTTCTAACTTGGGCTTTACTTTGCTTCCTGAAATTGCCATTCATAATAATATGATTAAGTGCAATGAAGAGCTGATGGTGAAATCGATTGAGGCGGCGCCAAACCGTACGCTTGCACTGGTTACCCGTAAAAGTACACCGTTACAGAGCGAGTTCGACGTCCTGTTACAGATTTTTCAGAAAATCAGCAGTGAGTTACAAGCTCAGGCTCATGTCTGATTATTTTATTTAGTGTAAAAAGGAGCCTTAAGGCTCCTTTTTATCATGATTGAAAAATCTCCAGTAGCGTCTGCTGGGCATTGTAAGGTACCTCACCTTCAGCCAGCTGGGCACGATGCCACTGCCCGTTGCCCTGTAATATCCATGCCTGCTGGTTATCTTTAAGATAGGTTGCCAGCCCCTGTTCATAGATACGTTTTTTCAATGCCGGATCTTCGATAGGGAAACAGGCTTCTACCCGATTAAATAAATTGCGGTCCATCCAGTCGGCACTGGAACAGTAAATACGCGGATTGCCATTGTTTGAGAAATAATAAACCCGTGTATGCTCCAGAAAACGCCCTACAATAGAACGGACCTGAATATTCTCCGAAAGGCCTGGCAACCCCGGACGCAGGCAGCAGATAGAGCGAATAATCAGGTCAATCTTGACCCCAGCCTGTGAAGCCTCATACAGTTTGTTAATCAGCTGCATTTCAGTTAAAGCATTGACCTTTACGATAATACGGGCTTTTTTCCCAGCTTTGGCATTGGCAATTTCTTCTTCAATATAGTGAATCAACTGCTGATGAAGTGTAAATGGGGCATGCAGCAGCTTTTTCAGCTTGGCCATTTTACCCATTCCAGTTAATTCCTGGAAAATACGGTGTACATCTTCACAAAGCTCTTTGTCAGTGGTCATCAGGCCATAGTCAGTATAAATCCGTGCATTGGCTGCATGGTAGTTACCTGTACCCAAATGCACATAACGTACCAGCTTGTTGTTTTCACGGCGAATAACCAGAATCATTTTGGCATGAGTTTTATAGCCCACAATGCCGTATACCACTACCGCGCCTGCCTCCTGCAGGACATTGGCTACCTCAATATTGGACTCTTCATCAAAACGGGCACGCAGCTCGATCACTGCGGTTACTTCTTTGCCATTACGTGCAGCTTCTGCCAGAACCTGTACAATTTCAGAATCCGGTCCAGAACGGTATAGAGTCTGCTTGATGGCCAATACCTGCGGATCTCGCGCTGCTTCACGCAGCAGGTTAATTACCGGTGCAAAAGATTCAAATGGATGGTGCAGTAAAATGTCCTGTTTCTGCATGGCAGAGAAAATATTTTCCGATTTTTTTAGGACTTTAGGAATTATCGGAGTATGCGAGTTATAGCGTAGATGAGGACGTTTAAAGTTTGACAGCAGCCGGGCCAGATTGACCGGACCATCCACTTTATATAACTGCTCCTCATCCAGATCAAACTCATTTAGCAGGTACTCATAAATATGTTGTGGACAGTTTTCAGTTACCTCCAGACGTACTGCACGGCCAAACCGTCGCGAGCTCAATTCGCCTTTAAGAGCTTTAGCCAGATCTTCCACATCCTCATTGAGTGCCAGATCGGCATTTCGGGTCACACGGAACTGGTAACAGCCGGTAGCTGTCATACCCGGAAACAGGTCTGAAACGTGTTCGTGAATAATCGCAGACAGCATGACATGATGCTCTTTACCACCAGTCAGTTCATCGGGTAAACGAACTACACGCGGTAATGACCGGGGGGCAGGAACAACAGCCAGATCAATCTGCCGGCCAAATGCATCTTTACCTTCCAAGGTGACAATAAAATTTAAGCTTTTATTTACCAGTCTTGGGAATGGATGCGCTGGATCTAAACTGATAGGTGTAAGTACTGGGGCGACCTGCTCCTGAAAATACTTTTTGACCCAGGCGGATTGGGCAGGTGTTAAATCACCACGGCGCAGAAAACAGATATCTTCTTCACGCAGCTTGGGTAAAATTTCCTGATTTAATATCCGGTACTGGCGGGCAATGGCCTCATGTGCAGTTTTGGAAATGCTTTCCAGGACCTGTTTGGGAGTTAAACCGTCAGGACTGCGGCTTTCATTTCCCAAGTACAGCTGCTCCATAACTCCAGCAACACGGATTTCAAAAAACTCATCCATATTACGGGAAAAAATCAGCAGAAAATTCATACGCTCCAGCAAGGGATGTATCGGGTCAACAGCCTGTTCCAGTACCCGCAGGTGAAAGTCCAGAATGGACAGTTCACGGTTAATGTAGCGGTCATTATATGTATATTCTGAAGGACTGGCTGGAACTATACTATTCATGCTGCAACCTATACGAATGAGAACTGATATATTTCATTCAAGTATGCGTTAAAATTTTGACAATTTCATAAAAAAAAGCCCAAAAAATGGGCTTATCTTTAAAAAATTATTAAGGAATATGGCTATAGCGCATATATTTACTGATCATACGCTTGCGATACTGTAATTTCCGGTCATTCCGGTTTTCATCATAGTATTTCGGATTTGGTAAAAGTGCAGCCAGAAAAGCGGCCTGTTCACGGCTTAGACTATGCGAGCTTTTACCAAAGTAATGCTGGGTCGCAGCTTCTACCCCATAGATATTTTCCCCGAACTCAACCGAATTCATATAAACTTCTAAAATACGCTGTTTGGTCCACATACGCTCCATCATCCAGGTCGCGATAGCCTCCTGACCTTTACGTAAAAAAGAGCGTTTATTGTATAAAAACAGATTTTTAGCAAGCTGCTGGGAGATAGTCGAACCACCGGCCACCACTTGCCCCTTTTCTCCGTTACGTTCAATAGCGTGTTGGATGCCATCCCAGTCAAATCCATGATGCTGAAGAAATTTGCCATCTTCTGCAGCGACAATTGCATGTTTAAAGTAATCGCTGATCTGGTCATAGTCACGCCACTCATGCTGGATAGGCTGACTTCGATCTGCCCAGTAATCTAGTCGCATAAACATGGTGGTTTCAACCGGATGGGTACGCCACCACACCAGACTGCTAAAAATCCAGAGTTGTACTAAAAGAAACAGACTGACAAGAATTAACAAAGTGCGAACAATAATAGCTTTCATGTCAGAGAGTTACTCCTGTATTCATTTTTTTTCGTGTTAAGCTGTCTTCGACCATATCGTATCTGTTTTTAAAAAAGCATGTCGAACTATTCACCTTTTCCGGTTCAATCCAATACGCAGCTTTGGTGGTGTACAGCGCTTCTGATTGCAATCAATGTCGGGTTGTTCGCTTGGCAGATTTTCGCTGGTGTTGATATTACCCAGCCTGAGATCATTGATGCAATCCGCTGGGGTGCTGATTATGCACCTTTAACCTATTTAGAGGAACCTCAACGGCTATTCACCAGCATGTTTTTTCATTTTGGTCTGATCCATCTTATGTTAAACATGTGGGCCCTTTATATCTTTGGCAGTGTGGCTGAACAGCTGTTTGGACGGTCCTATTTTATCGGTTTATATGTACTGGCCGGTCTTATGGGAAGTCTGCTCAGCGGCTATATTGATGTTCAAAATACATATAGCCTGCTGAATCAGTTTGACCCCGAGCTATTGCCACGTGTAGGTGCAGGCGCATCGGGCGCAGTCATGGGACTGGGGGCAGCATTGGCTATACTATCTTTATTACCAGTACTGCCCCGACAGCAGTTTATTCTGGACCGCAAATCCTTATTGCTGGTTATGGGGCTTAATCTGGGCATGGGTTTTATGATTAGTGGCATCAACAACGCAGCCCATATCGGTGGCATGATGATGGGTATACTGTTAGCACTGCTCTGGTATCTCAGCCAGCGTTTACGTGTCAGCGTTATAGGGGGAATGGCTGGCCTATTGATAGGTGCAGCATGCTGTCTGGCCTTATATCAGTATAATCTGGAGCAGATTCAGCAGATTCAGCCCCTCTGGCAGGAAATTTTAAGCCAGATGAAAAACCAGCTTGGCTTTTAAACCAGGCTGGCATTTATCTAAAAACTTTTACTGATTAATCGAACGCAGACTCTCTAATGGTGGAATATCACAGAGATAGCTCAAGCGATATCGGCCAATGATGGCACATACGACTGTCATGACAAGTGGTAGACACAGCCAGATCTCAGCATGTAACTGTATCGGCAACTCCATACGGTAACTGGCAATTGCACTGATCACCTCTGCAAACAGACAAGCGACCGCTCCGGAAATAAAACCGATTAATCCAATTTCCAGACTCAGCATCTGTTTTAATTTATGTTTTGAACTGCCAAAAGAACGTAATAGTGCAACTTCCTGCTTACGTTCGTCCATCAGCAGGTTTAGACATGCCAGCAGTACCAGAAAACCGGAGATACTCACCAGTACTGCCAGTACAGTAATAATCTGTACCAGAACATTTACCAGCTGTTTAACCTGTTCCAGAATCATACTGACATCAATAAAAACCGTATTCGGAAATTGTTGAATCAGATTAACCAGTTTAGGCCTGTCTTCTTCAGGTACATAAAAACTGCCCAGATAACTGCCTGCATTTTCATCTATTGTATCTGGTGAAAAAATAAAGAAGAAATTAGGACTGAAACTTTCCCATTCAACAGTTCTCAGATTAATAACCCGGGCTTTTAACAGGCCTTCTGGCAAACTAAAACCCAACTCGTCCCCGACCCTGATTCCTAACTCTTCTGCTGTTTTTGCTTCAACTGAAACCTGTCCAACCTGGCTAAATGAAGCAGCTCCCTCAATAATCCGGTTATCTGCCGGATATTGCTTTGTCTGGGTAAGATTAAGCTCACGTTGCAAGGAGTTACTTTTCTGAATAAGTTCACTTGAGAAAGGCTGACCATTTTTCTCAGTCAAACGTCCCCGGATATTTGGATAAAGTGCTGTTCCAGCCCAGCCATTTTGTCGAACCTGTTGCTGAAATGGTTCAAGGTCAAAAGGAGGCAAGCCATAAACGAACTGGTTCGGTGTATCTACAGGGAGTTGCTGCTGCCAGCGCTCCAGCATATCGGTACGCAATACGGCCAGCACCGTGATCAGGCTTAAACCCAAGGCCAGCGCTGTTATTTGTAAAGCAGTCTGATAGGGTGTACGCACATAAGCTGAAATCCGGCCTTTTGCTGCTTTTAATATTTTCAGAATAAGCCAGACTAAGCCGTAAAGTACTGTACATAACAGGATAATCGCCAGCATTACCCATGCCGTCAGTCGCAGATTTTCTGTGAGTACCACACTAAAGATCACCAGACTTAATAGCCCGGTGGAAAGCATGACCAGAATGGAGATAACCGATTTTTCCTGCTGACGAATCACCCGAATAGGGGGCGTATTCAAGAGTTGCCATAAGCTTGGTCCGATAAAACCCAACAACACAATGGCACTGGTAAACATGGCTACAGGCAACGGGCCCTGTAGCATGGCCAGTGCCGAAAACTGGATGTTCAAATTAGGGATGAGCTGTAGCATCAACTGAAGCAAGCCATAACCAAGTCCAATTCCCAGTATTGCGCCAAAACTGATGGCAATCAGCATGATAATCACCAGCAGTATAAGATAAGCCCATAAAATACTATGTTTGGAAGCACCCAGGCAGCGCAGCAGCGCCAGATGGTCTTGGTTTTGCATGACATAGCGTTGGCTAGTGAGCGCGATAGCAATACCGCAGAGTAAAATGGTAAGAATATTTGCCAGTTGCAAAAAAGTATCCAGATTCTCAAGCGGTTTCATCAGACGCGTATTGGCTTCACCCGCATTACACAACTGCAGGCTGCTAGTTTCCCCTGCCTGTTCTGTACCAATTTTATTTTTCTGCTTTTGTCCGGTGAGCTGTTCAAAACCTTTTTCAAAAGCTTGTACCTGTTGCGGTGATCCGGCCATTAATAAACGGTACTGTACCCGGCTACCCACCTGAATAGCTCCTGTACGTGCGATATCTTGCTGGTGAATAATGACAGTAGGTGAAAATCCTGAAAAACCTAACTCCTGATTGCTGTCTTTAACAACTTCTGCTGCAACGTTAAAACTGCCATCTGCAATCTGGATCTGGTCACCTACTTTTACCTTTAATAGTTCCAAGGCACGTGGGCTAAGCCAGACTTCTCCCGGATTGGGAGTTTGAGCAGCAGAGGTACTCTGCAGTTCTCCTCTCAAAGGAAAGGCCTGATCTATGGCCTTAACATTAACCATAACAAACTGGTCATCCGTATGGGCCATTGAGCTAAATACAGTAACCTTTGACTGTGTCAAACCCAGCTGCCGGGCCTGCTGGAACCATTTTTGCTCGAGCGGCGCGGTATCACTTAGCACCAGATCAGCGGCAAGCATTTCCGCTGCCTGTAAGGCAACCGCCTGCTGTACCTGCTGATTACTGAATTTAACTGCGGTTGTGGCACTGATAGCCAGAACCAGTGCAATGATCAACAGATAGATACCACTGCTACGAAAGCTCTGTGTTAATAGCGGTTTAAGCACCGGACTTAACATGGGTATCTCCTGAAGTCTTTTCAATCAGATGGCCATTCACCAGTTCGAAGTGACGCTGGCACTGTCGGGCAAGTTCAGGGTCGTGAGTAACCAGTACCAGTGTAGTGCCCAGTTCATGGTTCAGTTCAAACAGTAACTGCTCAATTTCTTCAGCTGTCTGTCCGTCGAGGTTGCCTGTTGGCTCATCGGCAAAAATGATCGCAGGCTCACTGATGAGTGCCCGTGCAATGGCAACACGTTGCTGCTCGCCGCCCGAAAGTACTTTTGGAGTCTGACCGGCCTGTCGCTCAAGCCCTACCCTTTTCAGAAGTTTTAAAGCCCTTTGCTCAGCTGTCTGGTAATGGAAGTCTGGCTGT
Source organism: Acinetobacter sp. FL (assembly GCF_040744925.1). Taxonomy (NCBI): domain Bacteria; kingdom Pseudomonadati; phylum Pseudomonadota; class Gammaproteobacteria; order Moraxellales; family Moraxellaceae; genus Acinetobacter; species Acinetobacter sp. FL. The sequence continues at coordinate 2,372,507 of NZ_CP160437.1, forward strand.
AACCTGAGTGGTAACATCACATTCTCGACAGCAGTTAAGGCTGGCAATAACTGAAAAGACTGAAAAATAAAGCCAATGTATTTCAGGCGCACCTGAGCACGCTGCTCTTCATTTAACCGATGAACTTCTTCTTCGTAGATAATCAGTTCACCAGAACTGGCCTGATCCAGTGTTGCCAGAATACCCAGCAATGTCGATTTACCCGAACCGGAGCGACCTGTAATAGCCACCTGCTCTCCCGGCATAATCTGTAAATTAACCTCTTTTAGAATTGTTAAATTTTGATGCGGTAGTTGGATGCTTTGTGTGATCTGCTGGGCAGAAATAATCGGTTGTGGCATGATGGAAGATCGCAAATTGGCCTGAGTCATAAAATTCCTGATATGCAAAATCGAAAATTGTGGTCTTTAATTCTTAAACATCTGGCTATTGCAGGCTTGGCTGCAGTTCCGCTAATGGCGTCAGCTAAAACTATTATGGTTTTAGGCGATAGTATCAGTGCCGGTTATGGTATGAAACCGGAACAGGGATGGGTTCAATTATTGCAAAAGCGCCTTGACCAACAGTACCCGAAACAGCACAAAGTGGTCAATGCAAGCGTCAGCGGTGAAACCACTAGTGGTGCACTGGCCCGTTTTCCAAAGCTTTTACAAACCTATAAACCCCATGTGGTCGTGATTGAACTGGGCGGGAACGATGGTCTGCGTGGACAGCCACCACAGATGATTGAGAAAAATCTTGGACAACTTGTACAACAGGCAAAAGCTTCAAAAGCCAAAGTGCTGCTATTTGGCATGAAGATACCACCAAACTATGGTGCGGCTTATAGTCAGAGTTTTGAAAATACTTATAAAAGAGTTAGCCAGCAGTATCAGGTAAAATTGATGCCATTTTTTATGGAAGGAATTGCTGGCAATAAAACCTTGATGCAGACAGATCTGGTACACCCCAATAGCAAGGCCCAAATGAGGCTACTCAATAATGCTTACCCTTATATTAAGGGCGCACTATAAATTAAAGGCCCTATATGTCATGGCATACAAGGCCTGATTAAATATTTTTCTGTGTTAAAAATCCAAAAACTCTACTTCACCTGTCTCGAGTGAATATTCTGCCCCTACAACAATCATCTTACCTTTAGCAATCAGGCTTTCCAGTACGGCTGAACCATGACGCAACTGGTTAACTGATGCGAACACGTTAGAACGTACTGCATGTTTGGACAGTTTCTTAACATCATTTTTAAGTTCGGTCTGCATCAGGATTTCAACTGAAGGCCGTACACGGTTCACAATTGACATCAGGTTCATGGAAGGTTCCTGATCCGGATTATTCAGAGCATTAATAGTGGCCTGAATTGCACCACAATGACTGTGGCCTAGTACCACAACTACAGCACAGTCATAACGCTCTGCAGCAAATTCGACACTTCCTACCTGCGAAGGTGCAACAATATTACCAGCTACACGAATAACAAACAGGTCACCGAGGCCCTGATCGAATACCATTTCTGCCGGAACACGTGAGTCAGAACAGCCCAGAATAATGGCGAACGGATTCTGGTCTTCTGCCATCTCTGCACGTTCCTGATGTGACAGAAGCTTGGGGTGAGTCGTCTCTCCCTTCACAAAACGTTGATTTCCCTGTTTGAGGCGTTCTAAAGCTTCTTGGGCAGTTAGCATTCTATTTCCCATCTGTTTTAAATGTTAAAAAATATTTTAATCCTGCAATTTTTGAATGTCACTGACAAAAAATAGAGTATCGCGTACTTTTTTATCGAACTTCATAAATGAGACGTTTTTATAATGATTGATTCATATGGTTACGTATCAATACTTTGTCAAAATAAAAGACACTGTATGATCAGACCCGCTATTTTCCTGCTGACGGAATTGACTGCATTTTATCTGATTAGTTGTCAGTCAGGTATGCTATCTGTGCCAGAGTCGATAACAATAGCGATTTTTTTATATAATGAGTAACTTTTCAGGGAAGTCCGATAAATGACAGGCTCAAGCATGCAGCGTACTTTTAAATTTTCCTCTACAGTTGCCATGATTTTACTCGGAAGCTGTTTAAGTATATTAAGTCCAACTGCAATTGCCCAAAATGAAGAATTACAGAAGGAATTTCAGCAGGCCTTACAGGAAGAACGGAGCTGGGCCGGGCTACGCAGCAAAACCCTGAAAGTCGGTGAAGTGACCTGGTCCTACAGTGAAGGCGGGCCGGTTGACAAGCCCACGCTACTCCTCCTGCACGGTCTTTCCGGAAGCCGTGACAACTGGAACCGGCTGGCTCATTATTTAACGCCGCATTATCATGTGGTCATTCCAGATTTGCCTATAGGAGGTGAAACCCGGACCCCAGCAGATTTTGATATGTCTGTTCCGCACATTACCGAGCAGTTACGCCGTTTTGTCGAGGCAGCTAATATTCCAAACCAGGTGCATCTTGCTGGGCATTCATTGGGTGGTGCAATTGCCATGCTATATGCAGCCCAATATCCTTTTGAAACCCAGAGTCTATTTCTGGTCAGTAGTGGCGGCGTATTTCGAAATGCCAGAACGCCTTATCTGCATAATCCGGCTTACCTTAAACAGCTGGTGGTTTCTAAACCTGGAGATTTTAACTATCTGCTCAAAACTGTAATGCAGAACCCTCCCTTCTTGCCACGCCGTTACAAGCAGGCGCAAGAACAGATCATGATTGCTCAGGCACCACAAACAGCAAAAATGGTAGACCAGCTGGTGGCTTTAAATCGTACCTATACACCGCAGTCTTTTGCACTTTTGGCCCGAACTATTGATGCACCGAGTTTGATTATTTGGGGCAAGCAGGACAGAATCATTAATTTTGAGGTTGCCGAAGAGTTAAAAACACTATTAAAACACGCGGAACCGCCCGTAATTCTGGACCAGGTCGGCCATATGCCCATCATGGAGGCAGAACAGCTGGTCATCCAGCACTACCTGCCTTTTCTGGCGAAGACCCGGAACCTGAAAAAACCGTTAAATACTCAGCCCACTCAACCTTAGGCCATAGAAAAACGATTATGACAATAGCCACAAAAACCGAACAGCTGATCGAAGCTCATCTTGATTTTTTACAACATGAATTTAGTTTGCCTGAAACTATTGCGCTGGAATTTAGCAGTTTTTATCAATGGTTCAGAAAGCAGTATTTACAGGATCTCTGGTCTTTTGAAGAGATTAATCATTTATTACAAAAGCAGATTCTGGCCACACCCGCCAGCAGTTTCTTGATTGAACAGATTACCGAACATATCCGTTTTGCACTGATTCATCCGTGTAACGATTCGACTAGGATAGAAGACGTTATTCCAGTACTTACAGTTGATCGTATTGCCCAATATGTAGCCAGCAAAAGTAAGCATCGTGAACGCCTCATTAAAAGCGTCGTAAATAGTCCGGCTTTTTCTGCCATGATTACCCAGCTCATTCAGCATGCCATTCAGGATTATCTGGATAACTCTATAGTCTCAAAAAAGGTGCCGGGTGTAAGCCGTTTTATGAAAATGGGAAAATCAGTCCTGGAAACTGTTACTGATAGCAGCCTGGATGATACAATCCACCATTATTTGCAAAAAAATATATTGAAACTCAGCCAGATGAGTGAACATGTGCTGAACCAGCATTTCGATAATGACAAGCTCTATCATTTTCAGGCCAATCTCTGGCATAAAATTAAAAAACAGCCTTTAAGTGTTTTACGGCAATATATTGAAGTTGAGGACTTACCCAATACTGTGAAGCTGGGGCATGAAATCTGGGACTTTATGCGCCAGAGCGAGTACTTGAAACAGCAGATTCATGATGGTGTACATGCCTGGTACGTCCGCAATCAGGAACGTAATTTTGATCTTTTACTCCGTGATCTGAACATTGATGAGTCACTGATCCAGCATGAGTTACAACAACTGTTACAGCCAGTAATTCAGACGATGTGCAGTTCCGAATATCTGCGTAAGCGGGCTAGAGTATATCTGGAACGGTTTTATGCTTCCGAATCTGCTCAAAATATTTTAAACGGATAAATTGAAAAAGCCGCTTTGAAAGCGGCTTTTTTAGAGATTTTAGAATTCGTACTTCAAGCTTGCATAATATGCACGGCCAGGTTCGTTATAAGTCTGATTTACTGTATTGTCACGCAGTTTTTGCTCATCAAACAGGTTGCTAATACCAATCCGGCCACTGAAATTGTCATTAAATTTATAGCCTGTATTGATACCGGCCAGACCATAACTTTTAACACTCTCAGTAATTATACCCTGCTTATCTTCAAGCGAAGTTTCTTTATATTGGCGCGGTTTTTGACGGCCATACTGGGTATAAACAAAATTTACATCCCATGCATCAGTAATGTCATAATTGAAAATAGAGTTAATTGTATAATTTGGCACCACCGAGAGAGGATTTCCTGTCTTTTTGTTTACCGAGTCAATCATGTAAGTAAAGTTGTTAGTCCAGGTTACATCCCCCCAATCCAGACTGATACTTCCTTCAAGACCTTGAATAAGTGCTTTAGGAATATTGGTCCATTGCAATACATTATAGGTTGTATCCCCAATAACTACCTGCTGCGTTACTTCATCTCCAGAAGTAATTTTGTCTTCATAATCATTACGGAACCATGCCAGACTGGCATTTACAATATCTTTCTGAAATTCGAAACCAATTTCTTTATTGATTGAAGTTTCAGGTTTTAGATTGGCATTTCCTTGCAGTACACACTGACTCAGACCAATCGGACAGCCATTTCCTTTTGTACCCAGCAAATATCCTTCCGCATTTTGATAAAGGTTCGGTGCCTTATAGGCTTTGGCAATGCCACCTTTTAAAGTGAAGTAATCACCCAGTTTGTGGCTGAGGTTTAAACTTGGGCTCCAATTGGAACCTGACCGGTTATGGTCATCGAAACGTATACCGACCACCATATCTGTAGCATCAGTAATTTTCATATTGTTTTCAAGATATCCAGAAGCTATGCGCGACTTCATCTTGCTACGGTCTCCCGTAGTTAAATTTTCACCGTACGAGCCATCACCCTGCTTGGTATTTTCCTGATCGCTAAAATCATCTTCAACCCATTCAGCACCTATCGTCAGGTTTTGCGGGACATACAGTTCAAGAGGGACTGTGACTTCTCCATTAAAACGCAATGTATCGAGGGTAGAAGTCACCCGGTCTTCCAGACTGTTAATACGGCCTTCACTTGCTCCTGCTGTTCCTTCGGGTAGTCGCTTGTTTTTGGTACGGTCAAATTGAGCAATAAGCTTGCTATCACCCCAACTCCATTCTCCTTCATGAGTCAAAGCATAGTTATCGCGATACAAGGTATTAGTTTCTTTACCAAATAATTGAGACAAGATGTCATTAATAGTCGGGTCAAGATTACTGTTCTGTGAATCACCTGCATACAGGTTACCCTGCCGGCCCGAACCTATATCAAAAAGCAAATGCTGATGATCAGTCATTTTCCAGGCCAAGCGGGCATTAATATCTTTATTTTCTACCCCTTCACGGCCTGCGGCACGATAACCGTTTGACCCCACTACAGGATTGATATCTGGCGCATCATTATCGGTTTTATTATAATTTCCATAGATCCGATAAGACAGAACATCCTGAATAATCGGTCCACTCAAATTGACACTTACACGATTAGTATCACCTTCTTTACTATTTTCTGGCTGGTTGGTATAAGTTTCAATAGAACCATGTAATTGATTGGACACTTTTTTAGTTTTAATATTGACCACGCCTCCCATAGCGCCAGAACCGTAACGGGCAGCAGCAGGACCTCGCAACACTTCAATTGACTCGATTGCATTGACTGGTACCCAGTTAGAATCACCTCGCGTATCACGTTCACCTCGCCAGCCATAACGTACAGAATTACGTGAATTTACCGGCTTGCCATCGATCAGAATTAAGGTATTTTCAGGACCCATTCCGCGAATATCGATCTGACGGTTATTGCCACGTTGGCCAGTAGCACTGTTACCGGTTAAGTTTACACCTGGCATACGACGTACATATTCCGAGATATCATTGGTTACGGGTAATTTATTTAAATCTTCTTCTGTAATGATAGAAACGCCCAAAGACTGTTTTACCTGCTCTTCTGCGGTAAGAACCATAGTTTCTAATTTGACAGCATCCTGTGGCTGGCTCTCATTTTCCTGCTGCTGAACCTTGTCTGTTTCAGCTGCATTGGCTACAGATAACATAGCTGAGAGAATCGAAACGGTAAGTACAGACTTCATCATACGGTTAGACATTACTGCCCCCAAATTACGGATTTATGGAGAAAAATGAAATTTAATGTTGCGCAGTGTAACAAAAAACTTTTAAATTAGGAATGATATTGATAACAATTCTCATTATTTATATTTTCTTGTGGTTATAAAAAAACCTCCCGAAGGAGGTTTCTAGATATATATCTGACCTAAAGTAGAACTTACTTAAAGTAAGCACCTTCCGCCTGACTATGGTCAGTCTGGTCGACTACGCGTGACAACTCGGGAATATGCTGTTTCAACGTAGTTTCTACACCCTGTTTTAGGGTTACATCAATTGCTGAACAGCCCTGGCAGCCTCCACCAAATTTAAGTACAGCTGTTAGGCCATGTTCTTCCTCTTCTACCACTTCCACCAATGCACAGTTACCGCCATGTCCTGCCAGTCCCGGATTAATCTCTGACTGGAGTACATAGGTAATACGCTCTTCGATTGACGCATCTGGACCGACACGTGGTACTTTAGAGTTTGGGGCACGGAATGTCAGCTGCCCGCCGAAACGGTCTTTATTGTAGTCAATAACCGCATCACGTAGATATGGAATAGACGGGGCATCGATAAATGCAGGAAAATCTGGATAATCCTGTTTGTAGTCAGTAGGAATAATCTCTTCCGGAGCACTATACGCCATACAGCATTCAGCACGTGGTGTTCCCGGATTTTCTACAAAAATACGAACACCAATTCCCGGAGTATTCTGCTTTTCTAGCAAATCATGCAAATACTCTTGTGCATTTGGAGTAATTAACAGGTTCGGGATCTCTTCTGCTACTGCAGTGCTGTTGGTCTCAGTCGACATAACAATTATTCCTCAAGCTATTGCAAGTATTTTAACTGAAGATGCGGGGGATTTCGAAAAAATCAACTAAAATTGTCGGAATTATTATGAAACTCCCATCCACGATCTGTTTTAATGGCATGATGACTTTAAACAGATCCAAATGAATACGAGATTTTATGCTAGGTCTACCTTTTAATCATACCGTTACCCTGATTATTATCACAGTGATCGTTTCACTGCTGGCATTTTCCAATCAGGCCCTGATGAATCGCCTGATTTTCTGGCCACCAGCCATGCAGAAAGGTCAGTATGACCGTTTTATTACTCATGGTTTTGTGCATGCAGATGGCGCTCATCTGCTGTTCAATATGATTACCCTGTTTTTCTTTGGCAGTATTATTGAAAGCTTTTATCGACAGTACTTTTATGATCTGGGCTTCGTTCTGTTTTATCTGGGTGGATTAATCATTGCAATTCTGCCAAGTTACCTTAAACATAAAAATGATAGCCGTTGGGCCAGCTTAGGCGCATCCGGCGCAGTTTCTGCTGTTTTGTTTGCATACATCCTGTTTGAGCCCTGGAAACTGATTTTTGTATTTTTTATTCCGGTACCCGCTATTATTTTTGCAGTTTTATATATAGCGTACAGTATCTGGTCCGGTAAGCGAGGTAACAGTAATATTAACCATAGTGCTCACTTATGGGGTGCTGCTTACGGGGTGATAATGACTGTTATTCTTGAGCCACGCCTGATTCCACACTTTTTGAACAAACTATCACAACTGCCTTCTTTTTAATAATCTGAATGTAGTAATCAATTAAATTTCTTCTTAAAAAAATTGCTTAGTATAGTGACAATTGTTCTAAGCAATTTTCTTACTTACTAAAGCAAAATTTATTCATTTTTCAACGAGTGGCTTTGTCTTAGGCTTGGCAGCAAGCTTATTGCCACTTGATTAGATTATGAAAAAAATTAAACTATTTTTTACCCTTACCAGTTTGGCACTCAGTTTTTCTCTGTCTGGCTGTAATGATGATAAAAACGAAGACAATAAACAGAATAAAATACAGCAGCCTAATATATTGTTTATTATGGCAGATGACTTAGGCTATTCAGATCTGGGAGCATTTGGCAGTGAAATACATACGCCTAATCTGGATGCATTGGCGCAAGCGGGTAAAATTCTTACCGATTATCATACAGCCGCAACCTGCTCTCCTACCCGTTCCCAATTGATTTCAGGTACAGATCATCATCTGGCCGGAATTGGTGCAATGGCAGAACTCACTCCTGCCCATTTAAAAGGTCAACCAGGTTATGAGGGCTATCTGAACGAGCGATCTTTATCAATTGCAGAAGTCTTGCGTGATCATGGTTACCGTACTTATATCAGTGGAAAATGGCATTTAGGCTTGACGCCTGAGAGTAATGCTCATGTCAAAGGATTTGACCGCTCTTTCACCTTGCTTCAGGGCTTGGATTTACATTTTAAAGACGCACCTGCTGCATTTAAACGCACAGCGACTTATACAGAAGACGGGAAAATTATTTCTATCGCAGATTTACCTGATGACTTTTTTTCAACAAATTATTTTACTGATAAATTACTGGAATATCTGGAAAGTGGCAAAAATAGTGGCAAACCTTTCTTTGCTTATGCAGCTTACACCGCACCCCACTGGCCCATACAGGCGCCTGAAGCTTATAGCAATAAATATAAAGGCGTTTATGATGCAGGATATGAGGTCATCCGCGAAAACCGGATTAAACGCCAGAAACAGCTCGGTATTATTCCTCCTGACTTTCAGTCAGCCACACCGTTGGCAACTGATAAATTAGGTTATGGCCAATGGACTGAACTGAGTCCAGAACAAAGAGCTATAGAAGCCCGTAAAATGGAAGTTTATGCGGGTATGGTAGAAAACCTGGATGCTAATATTGGCAAAATTATCCAGTACTTAAAAGCTAACCGTCTTTATGATAACACCCTTATCTTTTTTGTTTCTGATAATGGTGCAGAAGGTACTATTCGCGGAGCAAGCGATTCGAGTTTCGATGCTTCTCTAAATGCTGTCGGTACAGCACAGTCCTATCATTATATTGGTCCACGTTGGGCAGAGGTCAGTGCTGCTCCTTTTCATCTATGGAAAGAAACTGCTGGTGAAGGTGCAACTATTGCCCCTGCAATAATAAAAGCCCCTAATATATTATCAGATTCACAAAAATATCATGGGTTTACTTCAGTACTTGATGTACTGCCTACTGTACTGGATTTCGCCAGCATTCCTGTACCGCAAAGTGAATATAAGGGCAGAAAAATTAACACACCAAATGGCTATTCATGGAAAGCACTCCTACAAAATAAAGCTGCCTCGGTTCGCCCTGCCGATTTCATATTCGGGGATGAATTACATGGCAACAAATATCTACGTTCAGGTGAATGGAAAATAGCCTTGCAGGCGAAACCTGAACTTGGTACAGGCCAGTGGGAACTTTATAATCTGAAAAATGACCGCGGCGAAAATCAGAATCTTGCCGAGCAGTATCCCGATCAGGTTCAAAAGCTGAGTCAAATTTATCAGCAGTATGCACAGCAGCATGGTGTACTGGAATACCGCAAATGAAATTAGCGTTAAGATTAGGGCTGTGCAGTCTGCTTTTTGCAGGCTGCCATAACACCGAACAAAATAGCCTCCCCACAAATAAAAAAAATTTAAATCTGGGGAATATAGAATACTGTCAGTCATATTCTGGACTGCCTTCAGGCTGGTTAGAACAGGCACATGCCGGGATGTTATATATTCCTGAAGGCGAGGTGAAATTAGGATCAGAACTGGCTTATCCAGATGAGATCAATTTTGGGGCTCAAAAAAGGAAAGTGAAAGGATTCTGGATTGATCAGACTGAAGTGACTGTGGCTCAGTTTGCAAGTTTTATAGCAGCTACACACTATATTACCGATGCCGAAAAACAGAACGAAGCTGCCGTATTTGAAGCAGATGAGCAGTCACCACAACAGTGGTGGAAACTTAAATCAGGTTATAACTGGCGCTTGCCTGAAGGGCCAGAGGGACCACCTGCCCGCGCTAACGAAGCAGTACGGTATATTACCAAAAACGATGCTGAACATTACTCGCTCTGGCTCGGCCATGATTTACCTTCTGAAGTTGAATGGGAATACGCAGCCAAAGGTAATGACGAGACAGATGTGCCCTTAAAACATGAACCGCGTAATCATCAGCACCGGCCTGATGCAAATTATTGGCAAGGTGATTTTCCCTTTCAGAATACTCAAGAAGACCATTTTAAAGGTATAGCCCCTGTGGGCTGTTTCAGCCCGAATGCCTTTGGGCTTTATGATATGATTGGTAACGTCTGGGAATGGACCAGTTCCGTATATACCGGTGCTCATGATGAGCATATGGGAAATTATTCAGCGTTAAGAACTTCGCAGCATATCCCACAAGCCTTTGTGATTAAGGGGGGCTCCTTTCTTTGCGCCAGTCAATACTGTGCCCGTTATAGAAAAAGTAGCCGTCATCCACAAGAATTTAACCTTGCTACGACTCATACCGGGTTCCGTACTATTGACCGTGGTAAATAATTACCTTTACTGGCTCATTTTACACAGAAAAAATTAAACAGAGTAAAGACCATATATTGTTTTATAAGCTTTAATTCATGGCTTGAGCCATAAGATCATAAAGCAACTATCATAGTAAATAGTTAAAAATAAATATAATAAAAACAAAAACCAAGATTGATTCATAAAAGAAATTTTATTATTTTTCGGTAAACTGCTGAATAGGTTTAAATAGCTGTAGCCCATACTGAACAAGCAAATATTATGTTTGAACCAGCGTGGCTTTTATCATTATCCAGACGATTTCTACTCATCAAGACAGGTCAGGCAAATTCACAGTTGATCTATTTATAGAGAAAGACGTTCTACTGGTAGACGGTTTTACTCTCTTTACTCACCAGATCAGTTTTCTTATTTTCTTGCAATTTTGTCACATAATGCCACCCCTTAATCCAATCTGGCATAGATAATGTATACAACTGTATATTAAATCAATGATCCGAAGAGATATTTTGCATGTCTAACCCACTTGAAGGTTTACAATTTCCTGTACAGGAAGGTTCTAACAAGCCAAGTACGACCCGTACCGGTAAAGAAATTATTGCTGAAGCATTATCACTGGTCGATTCCGACAGTTCACAGCAGGCATCTAAAGAAAAAAATTGGCGCAAGACATATCCAAAATATTTTAAAGCGCTGGTGTATCAGGGTATCCGGCAGGTTAATCATCCGATTACTATTGCCAAGCAAGGTTTACATAAGGCAAATCATAGCTTTGTATTTTACCGTGCAGGTGAATCCTGTTTACTCAAGGATGTGATGCAGATTCCTGTAGAAAAACAGCTTCATACAGTCAAGTTCCAAGGCAAGAGCGATAACACTCCTGAATGGTATGTGCCTTATCATGGCCAGAACCTTCAGGGCCAGAGTTTGCTCAGCCAGATAGAAAAATGGCTGGCAGCTGGCATCATTGAGGCAAGTCATGCTGAAGCTTTGCAGCAGGCTGTAGCACATCCAGAATGGTTTGACCTGTCTGACCGGACACTGGTTTTGCTGGGTGCGGGTTCTGAAGCCGGCCCATTAACCTGGCTGGCCAAATGGAAAGCCAATATTGTTGCTATTGACTTGCCGCGGGCTCAGGTATGGGAAAGAATTTTAAATATTATTGAAGCAGGAAATGCCACGCTTATCGCACCCAGCGATCAGCCTTTTCCCGAACAGGCCAGTATTTCCGAGCTAAAAGAGCATCTGGGAGCCAATCTGTTGACCCAGTTACCAGAGATTGGCCAGTGGCTGGTGACCTTTAAGCAGCAACTGGATTTGGCAGCTATCGCCTATCTGGATGGTGAAAAACATGTACGGGTTTCTATGGCAATGGATGCCATCATGCAATATGTCAGCCAGCATAAACCGGATACCAGCCTGATGTTTATGTGTACTCCGACCGATGTATATGCGGTGCCGGAAGAAGTTGCTCAAGCTGCATCTGACAAGTTCAAACACCGCTCGCAGTTACAAAAGCTTCTAACTAAGGGTATTTCAACCGCTTCTTTGAAACATTTTTTCCAGAAGAACCAGCAAATACTTGTAAAGTCAGATAATGGCAAACATTACGGCATTACTGACTGTCTGGTCTTGGAACAAGGCCCGAATTATGCACTAGCCAAGCGCCTACAACAATGGCGCGCTGTACTCGCACGCCATCAGGGTCAACAGGTCAGTATTAATATTGCCCCATCAACCACGACGCATTCTGTCACCAAGAATCCATTACTAAAGGCTGCCTTTACTGGCGCCAGCTTATTTGATGTAGAGGCATTTGCACCTGAAACTACCAATGCCATCATGGCAGCCCTATGGATCCACGATCTGCGCAATCCTGATTCAGCTGCACATCCAGACACTGAACTAGAACATCCTTTAGAGCTGATGATGGAAGGTGCTAACCATGGCGGTCTGTGGCGTGTCGCTTATCTGGCACGAACTGCACTACCTTTTGCTGCCTTATATGGCCTGGCTTCAGATAAACTGCCAGTAGAAAAACTTCTTTCAAAATTCAAAAAGAAAAGCTGAAGCTTTTTCTGAATAAATAACAGCAGATACAAAAAAAGCTTTGCCGAGGCAAAGCTTTTTTAATGTCTATTTTAATTAAACAAATAACTTGAGAAACAGCCAATATAAACCGCCAGATAAGCAAATGGTTGCTGGCAGTGTAAATACCCATGCGGACAGAATGGTTTTGACAGTATTAAAGTTCAGGCCAGATTTATTGGCCACCATGGTACCTGCAACTGCACTATTTAAAACATGTGTAGTCGATACAGGCATACCCAGGCCATCTGCTGCAGCAATTGTAGACATAGCTACCAGCTCGGCAGACATCCCCTGACCATAAGTCATATGATGCTTACCAATACGCTCACCTACTGTCACGACAATTCGCTTCCAGCCCACCATAGTTCCAAGGCCCAGTGCCAGGGCTACCGCCACTTTGACCCAAGTCGGAATATATTGCAGGAATGAATCCAGATTATCGCGATATTCATCTACCAGTTTATTCTGAGCTTCAGGTAACGCAGGTAAGGCCTCTGCCTTATCTAGACGCTTAAATGTAGTGGTACTCAGGTACATGTCATTACGAATTTCGCTGACTACTGCTTCAGGCATGTCTCTTAAATTATCATAGGCTGCTACACGCTCACCCAGATGGTCAGTCAGGCTTGCCAATGCTGGCACTACTTCAGGACTAATTTCCTTGGTCTGGATATAACGGGTCAGTACAGTCCGTGCCTGCTCATCCGGGATATCCTGATAATTAGCATAAATAGCAGAAGCAGTTTGAGTAGATAGCTGTTCAAATGACTGTAAATGTGCCTGATCCAGATTTTTATTCAGAGAGTAAGCTAAAGGTACCAGACCAATCAGAATCAGCATGATTAGGCCCATGCCCTTTTGCCCATCATTTGATCCATGAGCAAAGCTAACACCGGTACAGGTAAAAATCAGGATGGCACGGATCAGTGGCGGAGGCGGCTTGTTTCCTTCTGGCGGCTGAAACAGTTCCATTTGTTTCTTAAAGATCTTTTTAACCAGCAGGAATAAGACCGCAGCAAATGCAAAACCAATTAGTGGTGAAAACAGTAAGGCCTTACCTACCTTGATGACCTGATCCATATCGATACCACTGGCACCAGTCGCGGCATTTAGAAGATGGTTCATGATACCCACCCCCAAAATTGAACCGATCAGGGTATGCGAACTTGAGGCAGGTATACCAAGAAACCAGGTACCGAGGTTCCAGATGATTGCGGCAATCAGTAAAGCAAATACCATCGCAAAACCGGCACCGCTACTGACATTCATAATCAGCTCAACCGGAAGCAGCGCAATAATACCGTACGCGACTGCCCCACTTGCTACCATTACCCCAAGAAAATTACAAAAGCCTGCCCACATCACAGCCACAGGTGCTGGCAAGGCATTGGTATAGATAACCGTCGCTACAGCATTAGCTGTATCATGAAAACCATTAACAAATTCAAAGCCTAATGCAATCAATAAAGCAGTGGCTAGCAGAATAATAGAATATAAACCAAGCGGCGGAACATGAGCCAGATCAGCATTTACCTGAAAGCCAATATAGATTAGCGTGGCAACAATTACCGTCAGGAACACCGGCATAAAAAACTTCGGTGTTGGCACGTGTACATTACTGGATGCCACGGGAAGTACTGGATCTGAATCGGGAGGAATATTCGAATTCATCTAGATGGTTTAAGAGGATAATAAAATCCCCTTATTCTTTATTTAAATTGTGACAATTATATGACAAAAGGGTGTCATATAAAGCCAATTTTCATCTAATTGAGCTTATTCAGGTCATCCTTAGAACCCATATCTTTGTACTCATTCTATTCCTACTATTTTTTATAGTTATAAATTCAATAACTTATATTTAAAATAATAAAAAAGAACAAGCTACGGGCTAATAAATTACTTTTATTGAATTATTACAGCTATAAGTCACCAATTGTTTGTTTCATGTTCAGTTAATGACTATGCTGCAAAGATATTGCAATTTCATGAAAAAAATACAGGACCAATCAGGTAAAAGTAGCCGGCTATATCAGGAATAGCCACAATCCTTATAGGAAATGCTTAACATGCAAAGGCATAACTATATAAGTTGAATCTGTTACAATAGCGCCCATTTTACAGTTATCCGCATTGGGGGTCTCTTCATGTCTACGCTTGCCACCCTAAAAGAGCTTCTTGCCAAACGCATCCTGATTATTGACGGTGCGATGGGAACCATGATCCAGCGTCATAGGCTTGAGGAAGCAGATTATCGTGGTGAACGTTTTGCAGACTGGGCCCATGATCTGAAGGGCAATAATGACCTGCTGGTATTGACTCAGCCACAAATTATTCAGGGCATACATGAAGCTTATCTGGATGCTGGTGCAGATATTATCGAGACCAACAGTTTCAACGGTACCCGCGTTTCCATGTCAGACTACCATATGGAAGATCTGGTACCAGAAATTAATCGTGAAGCTGCACGGCTGGCCAAAGCAGCTTGTGAAAAATATTCAACCCCTGATAAACCGCGCTTTGTGGCCGGTGTACTTGGCCCTACTTCACGTACTTGTTCTATATCACCGGATGTTAATAACCCGGCGTTTCGTAATATTACTTTTGATGCCCTAAAAGAAAATTATATAGAGGCGACTCATGCCCTCATTGAAGGCGGTGCAGATATTATTCTGATTGAAACCGTGTTCGATACCCTGAACTGTAAGGCAGCTATTTTTGCGGTAAAGGAAGTCTTTAAAGAATTAGGTTATGAATTACCCTTAATGATTTCCGGCACGATCACAGATGCTTCCGGACGTACGCTGACCGGACAAACTGCTGAAGCCTTCTGGAATTCGGTGCGCCACGGCGATCTGCTTTCAATCGGATTTAACTGTGCCTTGGGTGCAGATGCCATGCGCCCACATGTTAAAACAGTGGCTGATGTTGCTGATGTATTTGTTTCTGCCCATCCGAATGCCGGTTTGCCCAATGCTTTTGGCGGTTATGATGAAACACCGGAAGAAACTGCTGCATTTCTGAAAGAGTTTGCAGAAAGTGGCTTAATCAATATTACCGGTGGCTGCTGTGGTACGACTCCGGACCATATACGAGCTATTTATAATGCTGTAAAAGATATCGCTCCCCGCCAGATTCCCCAGATTAAACCAGCCTGCCGACTGAGTGGTCTGGAGCCGTTTAATATTTACGATGAATCACTATTTGTAAACGTAGGTGAACGAACCAACGTAACCGGTTCAAAGAAATTTGCACGGCTGATCCGTGAAGAGAATTATGCAGAAGCATTGGATGTTGCCCGTCAACAGGTCGAAGGCGGTGCACAGATCATCGATATCAATATGGACGAAGGGATGCTTGATTCGCAAAATGCGATGGTGACATTCCTGAACCTGATTGCTTCTGAGCCTGATATTTCCCGTGTACCGATCATGATTGACTCATCAAAATGGGAAATTATCGAGGCAGGACTGAAATGTGTACAAGGTAAAGCCGTAGTAAACTCAATCTCGCTGAAAGAAGGTTATGATGAGTTTGTAGAGAAAGCACGTTTATGCCGTCAGTATGGTGCGGCTGTCATTGTTATGGCTTTTGATGAAAAAGGTCAGGCCGATACGGTTGAGCGCAAGAAAGAAATCTGTAAACGATCTTATAATGTGCTGGTCAATGAAGTTGGCTTTCCTTCTGAAGATATTATTTTTGACCCGAATGTCTTTGCGGTAGCAACAGGTATTGAAGAACACAACAACTATGGTGTGGACTTTATTGAGGCTACAGGGTGGATCAAGCAAAACCTGCCAAATGCCATGATCTCGGGCGGTATTTCTAACGTTTCTTTCTCGTTCCGCGGTAATGAGCCGGTACGTGAAGCAATTCATGCGGTTTTTCTTTATTACGCCATCAAGCAGGGCTTGACCATGGGAATTGTAAATGCCGGGCAGCTGGCAATTTATGATGATATTCCGGCTGAGCTAAAAGACGCGGTTGAAGACGTAGTGATGAACCGCAATCAGGGAGAAAGCGGACAGGAAGCCACTGAAAAGTTACTGAGTATTGCTGAGAAATATCGTGGTCAGGGCGGAACCCAACGTGAAGCTGAAAATCTGGAATGGCGCAACGAACCGGTAGAAAAACGACTTGAGTATGCGCTAGTGAAAGGTATTACTGCCTTTATTAATGAAGATACTGAAGAAGCACGGCTAAAGTCTGCCCGTCCGCTGGATGTTATTGAAGGCCCGCTTATGGCCGGAATGAATGTCGTAGGCGACCTGTTTGGTTCAGGCAAGATGTTCTTGCCACAGGTTGTAAAATCGGCCCGGGTTATGAAACAGGCAGTAGCCTGGCTTAACCCGTATATTGAAGCTGAAAAAACTGCTGGTGAAGCCAAAGGAAAAATCCTGATGGCAACAGTCAAAGGTGACGTACATGATATTGGCAAGAATATTGTCGGTGTAGTACTTGGCTGTAACGGTTATGACATTGTAGATTTAGGCGTAATGGTGCCGGCAGAGAAAATTCTGCAAACTGCAATTGATGAAAAAGTTGATATTATCGGGCTATCCGGCCTGATTACGCCAAGTCTGGATGAAATGGTCTTTGTAGCTAAAGAGATGCAGCGTAAAGGCTTTAAAATTCCTTTAATGATTGGCGGGGCAACTACATCAAAAGCCCATACTGCTGTAAAAATTGATCCGCAATATTCAAATGATGCTGTCATTTATGTTGCCGATGCATCACGTGCGGTAGGTGTCGCCACCTCCCTGCTCTCGCCGGAAATGAAGCCTGCGTTTGTACAGGGTCACCGCGATGAATATGTTAAGGTACGCGAGCGCCTGGCGAACAAGCAGCCAAAAGCAGCCAAACTGTCTTATGCCGAGTCGGTTAAGCACGGTTTCAAGATCGCTCCGGACTACGTACCACCGCAACCAAATTTTATCGGTGTTCAAACCATTACCCAGTATCCGCTAGAAACACTGGTTGAGTATTTTGACTGGACTCCATTCTTTATTTCATGGAGCCTGGCAGGCAAATTCCCGAAAATTCTGGAAGATGAAGTAGTCGGTGAAGCAGCAACTGATTTATATCAGCAGGCACAGATTATGCTCAAAGATATTATTGAGAATAAACGTTTTGATGCCCGGGCCGTATTTGGTTTATACCCTGCTAAACGTACGGCTGCCGATACTGTCACGGTATACGATGAACAAGGTACTGCGACACATCATTTTGAGCATTTACGCCAGCAGTCTGACAAAGTTACCGGTAAGCCAAATTTATCTCTGGCAGATTTTATTGTCACCGAAGAGAACCAGACTCAGGACTATCTGGGAGGTTTTACAGTTTCAATTTTTGGTGCTGAAGAACTTGCCAATGAATATAAAGCTAAAGGTGATGACTATAGTGCTATTCTGGTTCAGTCTTTGGGTGACCGTTTTGCCGAAGCTTTTGCCGAGCACCTGCATGAACGTATCCGTAAAGAGTTCTGGGGCTATCAGGCCAGTGAACAGCTAAGCAATGAGGAACTGATTAAAGAGAAATATATCGGTATTCGTCCGGCACCGGGTTACCCGGCCTGCCCTGAGCATTCTGAAAAAGCGGTTCTATTCGACTGGCTGGGTTCTACTGACAAGATTGGTACACAGCTCACTTCCAGCTTTGCAATGTGGCCCCCTTCATCGGTGAGCGGCTTCTATTATGCTCATCCCGAATCTCAGTATTTCAATGTTGGCAAGATTTCTCTGGATCAGTTAGAAGATTATGCAAAACGTAAAGGCTGGACGCTGGATGAGGCCAAACGCTGGCTAGCACCAAATCTGGATGATTCAATTGTCTAAGTAAATATCCGGTTTAAAAAATCCCCTCTATTGAGGGGATTTTTATTTTAAACTCTTTTCTTGTACTAGCTTGCTTTAAACTTTACCAGCAGAGTTATATCATTCAAAATTAAAAATATTTTCAATACGAAATACAAGTACTTTTCATTTTTTTTCGTATTTTAAAATACTTATAGAGTCAGATATTAATCTTCAAATACTTTTGCCTGGTTAATCAGTCTTAAAAATATAGTGCTGTCTTGAATCTGGTTTGCACTGAGTAAAGCCAGCTTGACCAGAAACAGCTCACGTTTTTCTGCATCCAGATGATCAATACTTTCTGCCAGATGGTCATATACCTGTTCTAGGTCTTCAATCCGAATATTACTCATGCTGCTACTCCTTTTGTTAGCTGACAAAACTGCTCAAAAGTTTGGGTAATGGCAGAGTTCCTATAATGCAGCCAGCGGCCATGAATATGATGATCAGGGCGTATCAGGTAAATTGAACCACTTTGTGCAAAAAAATGTTCTGCTGCAAGTTCTGCAGTGATCTTTAAAGTCATCTCTGCGTTATGTACTGTCTGGCCATCCAGCGCAAGTGCAATAATCTGCACAGGAATAGCACAGGCTTGTAATGCTTTAATTTCAGTATAAAGACCGGCAGGAAGTTCGCCCTGCTCTGTGAAAACCAGAACGTTGAACTTACCATCGATCCGGTCATACAAAAATGAACCATCTACAGTTTTAACATTAGGAATCAAGGCACCATTTTCAGTCATTTCCTTCATGCTGGCATTGTCATCATTTTGACTGTTCAAAGGTGAATAGCTATAGGCATGTGGCCGTGATGTACGCCAATGATAGAGTGGACGTACAAGTTCGTGTTCTAGCGATAAAGACAGTACTGCGTTACGTAGCAAGCGGTAGCCTTGGGTGGGTGGTGCCATAAAGCGGGTAGATTTCCCGGCCTCAGCAATAATCTCCCGCACTGCTCCAACCCGGTCGAAGGTATAACTTTCTAAAAGCTCGCGGGATGCCCAGCCTTGAATTACACCGGCCAGTTTCCATGACAGATCTTTGGCATCCTGAAAGCCGGTATTGGCACCGCGCACGCCAAAAATTGGTAACAGATGCGCAGCATCACCAACAAATATAATGCGGTTATGCACATAATTGTCGAGTGTTAACGCACGTGCCGAATAGACTGTACTCCAGTCCATTTCCCACTGTAAATGTTCCTGTCCAATCATTTTGAGCTGGTCATTGACAGCCTTGCTCAGATTTTCCGGTTTGAGTGCTTCTTCCGGACTGATACTTGGATCAAGCTGATAGTCAAAACGCCAGATATGATCTGGTTCGCGGTGCATGAGAATGGTATTGCCCGGGTTCCAGTCCGGTGAGAAAAAGGCCAAACGTTCGGTCGGATAGTCCAGCTTGATACGAATATCCGCAATAACAAAGCGGCCTTCATAGCTGGCGCCTTGCATCCGCAGCTTCATCTGTTCGCGTAATGCAGAGCGTCCTCCATCTGCTGCAACCACCCAGCTACTTTCATGCTGATATTCACCTTCTGGAGTATGGATGGTTAAAGTGACTGTTTCATCATTCTGTTCATGTGCAATGACCTTATTACCCCAGCGAATCTCAATATTATCCTGCTCATGTATGGTCTCAAGCAAGTAACTTTCCAGCCAGTTCTGCTGCAGATTATTTAATGGTGCGAACTGATCATGTGAGCCAGATGGTGAAGCCATTCGAAAAACCACCTGTCCTTTATAAATAGAGTTGCCATGTGTCCACGGTAGGGCTTTTTGCATGATACGTTGGGCAGCGCCAGCAGACTGTAAGATTTCCATAGAGCGCCTGGTGTATACCAGTGCCCGGCTACCTTCAGATAACTGCTGTTCAGCAGACAGTAGAACGACCTGTATACCTTGTCTGGCTAGCAGTAATGCTGTTGCCATACCAATTGGTCCTGCTCCTACAATAGTTACTGTACCTGTTTGGGCAACAGTCTTTTGCGGACTATGAAAGTAGGGATAAACCTGATAAGGATAATAGAGTGACTTTCTTGGCTGCGTTTCGGGAAAATGCATATTTGAACTCCTTGTCATGTTTTTTAACGCAGCATTGCTCAAACTGCGTGCTTTCTTCTATTTCTTCTAATAGTTTCTGCTTTTTCTTTCTATAGCATTTTTATGAGATTTATAGCATCTTCAAGAGTCCAATAAATTACGATAAACATAATTAAATTACTTTTACCGTAAAATATAATTTTTAGTATGCTAAGTTTTAGAGTAAAAATCAAGCATTTTAAAAGTCAATCAGGCCTACTACTAAAATCTATAAAAATATATATTTATCAAAAAATTAATATAATATTTTTTTTAAATTTAAACAATCACAATCTGTTTTTATTGGTTGATTTTTCATTTATATAAAGGAGCAAATATTATAAGTATCATTCGATGACCGATATAAATAAATAAGTCTTTCAGGTCACATGATTTCCCATAAAACATAGCTAAGATTCAGATTCCTTGCTCATTCTCCCGTTAATTTTATATTGAACTGACCCCCTCATTTTAATTTCCAAAAATAATATGGCATTTTTAGAACTGAACAATCCGGTTTATCAGACAGTAAAATTGACCAGGCATAGAGTAGACATCTAGTACAAAAATTTATGATTTAGATCAATAAAATATAAAAAGCCTCCCATAGGAGGCTAGATAGCTTGCTATTATTTATGCCAGATAAATGGCGACTGATTCTGTTCTGTCTCATGATCTGCACCTAGTGGCATGCCGGTACGGTCCTTGAGTAAACAGATGGCTATAAGGGCAAAACTCGCCATCATCATTAAGTAAACAGTTACCAATGTGGTCGAATTTGAAACACTGATGAGCCAGGCTGCAATCAGGGGTGCGAATGCGCCGCCGATGATAGAACCAAGTGCATAAGTAATTGAGATTCCCGAAAAACGAATCGAGGCAGGGAATAATTCGGTATAAACAATTGCATTGATACCATGGGTAAAGCCAACACCCATTGACAGCAAAAACAGGGCAATAGCAATACCAGAGTAGGTTGCTGTATCGACCAGAGGGAATACTACAAAAGCCGCACCCAGCTGTAGTAATGCCCCTAGAATATACATTTTCTTACGCCCAAATCGGTCAGACAGGCTGGCAGAAATCCAAGTAAATGCAGCCCACACAATCGCAGATAACGTTACGAGCGTTAAAATAGTCGAGCGTTCCAGTGCAATCGGTCCGGCCGGGTTCGTTGTATAATTCTGGATGAAGCCCCCAGTCGTCATGTAACCCAGTGCCGTTGTTCCAGCACATAGTAGTGCCGCAAGCAGTACTGAAAGCTTATGATGCTTAAATAGGGTTTTAATCGGATGCGGATTGGCAGACTTACGCTGCTTGATTTCTTCAAATACTGGACTTTCACCAATAGAACGACGTATCCAGTGGCCAATCAGCAGTAGCAACAAGCTAAGCAGAAATGGAATGCGCCAGCCCCACTCAACAAAGGCATCCCCTGGTGAGACCCAAGCTGTCATAATCACTAATACCAGAGAAGCCAGCAATAGCCCGAATGGAATACCTAGCTGCGGAAATGAACCAAAACGCCCGCGCTTGTTTTCTGATGCATGCTCAACAGCCATCAATACCGCTCCGCCCCATTCTCCACCAGCTGAAATTCCTTGTAGAATCCGTAAGATGATCAGGATAATAGGAGCTGCAATACCGATTGAGGCATAGGTAGGAAGCAGACCGATCAATGCTGTAGCGCCACCCATCAATATAAGGGTAATTACCAGCATGGCACGACGCCCGAGTTTATCCCCATAATGGCCGGCAATAAATGCACCTAAAGGACGAAATAAAAAGCTGATTCCAATAGAGGCAAATACCAGCAAATTGGCAACCACTGGTCCGGCAGGTGCAAAGAATAGCTGGTTAAAGACCAGGCCTGCCACTGCTGCATAAATAAAATAGTCATACCACTCGATTGTGGTTCCAATAATAGTGGCATAGGCAACTTTTTTGTCAGCCTGTGTATGAACCTGTTGAGGTATAGCACTGACATCCGTCAGCGCTACAGATTTAATCTGATCCATTTTAGTTTTCCTTTTATCATTTTCCCTGGATTTGTTGTTATTACCATTTAAAGCTTGAGTTTGAGTTTTCCTTTTCCTCGTGAACAGCAACTGATTACCGATTTCATTCCGTCACGCTCGGCTCGGGTCAACACCTTGTCGCGATGATCAATTTCACCTTCTTCAACCGGAAGCTGACAGCTTCCACATAAACCCTCGGTACAGTCAAAGCTGACATCAATTCCTTTGTCCAGCAAACAGTCCAATAAGGTCTGGTCCCGGGCTACTGTCAGTGTTAAACCGCTATCCAGCAGTTCAACCTCAAAGTCGGTATCATTTTCATATAAAAAGTGGTTCTTCCCTGAACCAAAATGCTCGACCGTGAGCTGAACCTGTGAAAAGTCTTCGGTATAGTTGGTCAAGGTATCAAGTAATGCTTCCGGACCACAGGCGCAAACCTGTGTACCGGCAGGCAGCGCTGACAAGAGCTGTTGCAGGTCTATCCGTTTACCTTCAGAAGAAATATAGAGTTCGGCAGCACTACCATGTGCAACAACTTCCTTAAGTAATGCCATACTAGCCCGCTGGCGTGAAAGATAAATTAGTCGATAAGGGCGCCCCTGTTCACGTAAGCTGTTGGCCATGCTCAGAATAGGAGTAATACCTATCCCCCCTGCGATCAGCACATACTGGCTCGCCTGTAAATTTAATTTAAAAAAGTTTTTAGGTCCCTTAATGTAGATCTGTTCTCCTGCTTTTAAATACTGATGAATCCATTGTGAACCACCCCGGCTTTCCGGCTCTCTCTTTACAGCAATCGTATAAAATTGATCAGTCGCTAAACCGCATAGAGAGTACTTACGGCTCAGGCCATTAGGCAATACCAGTTCAATATGTGAACCGGCACTCCAGCGTGGTAATTCTTCACCGTGTATAGCAGCCAGCTCAATACGTATAATATCTTCTGCTTCAGGATAAACTGCCTGGACACGTACCGGGCGGGTCATGGCCTTGAGATCAGGCGCTCCAATAGGAAAACTGGTAATTTGTCTGGCAGTTTGTTCTGGCTGGGCATGCCACTCAGCCCACAAGGCCTCTGGTCCTCTGAACGAGGTATTGGCCAGATAGGTAAATTCCTGCTCGCAGAGTTTCAGGTCTGGTATACGGCGTGACAGTTCTTCAATGAAAATACACATTTCCATACGGCCGATATTCTTACCCATACACTGGTGTGCACCATAACCGAATGTCAGATGCTCAATAGCATTATCACGATAAATATCCAGCTCATCGGCATTTTCAAAATGCAGTTCATCATGGTTAGCAGAAGCCGACACCAAAAACAATTTATCGCCTTTCTTAAACTTGACTCCACTGACTTCACTCTCGGTAGTGACCTGTCTGCGCCAAGCCACTACAGAACCTGAATGCCGTAAACACTCCTCGACTGCACCCGGAATCAGCTGCGGGTTATCACAGATTTTTTTCCACACTTTCCGGTCAGCTAAAAGTAGTTTTAATGCATTGGCAGAGGCTAGTGCGGTAGTTTCATGGGCGGCAACCATAATAGCCATCATCATTGAATGCAGATAATTGTCTGTCACTACCTCTGGCATTACACGATTTTTAGCAATCATGTCATACATCCAGCCTTTACCTTCTGGATTATGTTTCATTTTCTCCAGCACACGGCCAGAGTACTCCCAGAATTGTCCTACTCCCTCGGCAACTTCCAACTGCTGTTCTAATGTTGGTCTTCCCCAGGTATTAACGGTATGAGCAACCGCAAATTTACGTAGTTCCTGCATGTCATCTTCAGGTACACCCAAAAAGTGTAACGCTACCATTAAGGGTATTTCCCAGAGCATTTCCTGTACCAGATCTGCCCGTCCCTTATAAATAAATCCGTCGACTTTCTTCCTGACCAGTTCTCTGACGAAATATTGATGCTCTTCAAGATTCTGTGGTGTAAAAGCATCCATTAAGGCACGACGCCGTT
This sequence comes from Acinetobacter sp. FL, assembly GCF_040744925.1. Lineage (NCBI taxonomy): Bacteria > Pseudomonadati > Pseudomonadota > Gammaproteobacteria > Moraxellales > Moraxellaceae > Acinetobacter > Acinetobacter sp. FL. Next base: position 2,397,211 of record NZ_CP160437.1, read on the forward strand.
CCATGTGAACCGGTTCATCTTCATTTACCAGTGTACGATTCATACCATAATTATATTTTTCGAGAATTTTTAATGCTTCAGGGCAAGAAGGCGTCAGTTTCTCGAGTGCATTACAGGCAGAAAAGGTAATAGGATCACGAAAAATTGCTTTGACATCTTCATAACGGGTCACAATCCAGTAACCCATCGCTTCAGAGAAAAAAATCGGGAGCTGTGCACGAAACTCCTTCAGAGCCAATGCAGGGTCTTGCTGATATGGCACTGCAAACATGTCAAAGTTTTTACCCTTCTGTTGTAACTCGGCATGAAAAGGGCATTGCCCATGCATAGGTACTTTTACGTTCATCCTGAACTTCCTGTTCTATTATCGTACATTATGTTCTAATATAGTAAAAGAATAAATAATGAGCAGACATGTTGTCAATTGGCTAAAATGTCTTTTTGCAATTGTTTACTATTTAAGACAGACCCAAATCCGGGTTGACCAAGCGGAGTAGAAAAAGAATTGGAGACCTTACAGACGCTGGAACGGGGCATTCATGCATTAGAACTGATTGCCAGACATCAAGGCCAGTTGACCGTAGCGCAGCTGGCTGAACTATTAGAGATTAACCGGACTATTGCCTACCGTATTACCCGGACCTTAACTCATTTAGGTTATATTAAAACCAATGAAAATCTGGGGCTGGAGCTCAGCAGCAAGATTCAGGATTTATATCACTGCTATGAAATGACGATTCCATCTAATAGCCAGCAGATTCTGAATAGTCTGTCTAATCGGACTCAAGCCAGCGCATCGCTAGTAATTGCTGAAGGATCAGACTGTGTAGTAGTTAAAACTGCATCGACTGGTTCCTCTTATTTACGTATTAATTATCAGCTGGGTTCACGGCATCCGATTGGTACAGCTGCAGCTGGTATTGCAATTGCTACAACCTATCCGCCTCAACCGGAGGAGAAAGGAGAAATCAAGCTAGCCCGCCAGCTTGGTTATGGTTATTCTGAAGGTCGGCTGCAATCTGGAGCCGTAGGCCTGTTTATGCCAATTCCAGAGCGGCATATGGCTATTGGAATTGTCAGTATTGGAGAAGTTAATAAAGAAGCCGTTTTAGAGGCCTTAAATGATGCGGTACGGGCTTTAAACTAAGCCCCCCTGTTCAAGCATAGTATTATCTTTATTTATTTTACCCAGAAGCTGGCTTAAAGAATATTTTAATAATTTTCGTTAGCAGGCTAAAGTTAAAAATAAAGATGCTATGCTCACAGTGTTCGACTTAATAGAAAAGTAAACTAAAATTACTCTTGGCCCATGGAGCTGGCATATAAAATTTTGTTAACTATGCTTTAAAAAAGATTGATTAATCATCTAATTAACATTTTATTACAATCAGTTAAATTTAATATATTTTATGGAATTCAATGCATGGAAGCACATTCAGGTTTAAGTGCGCAGGATAAACGTACCCTTAGATTATCATCCTTGGGGGGCGCACTCGAATTTTATGATTTTGTCATTTATGTTTTTTACGCCAAAATTATTTCAGAGCTATTCTTTCCAATTGGTCTGAGTCCTTTTTGGGCTATGCTGAATACTTATGGAATTTTTGCAGCCGGTTATTTTTTCAGGCCCTTAGGGGGCGTAGTTATGGCTCATTTTGGCGATCTGGTAGGACGCAAACGTCTCTTTAGTTTATCTATCTTGCTGATGGCATTGCCGACTTTAGTCATTGGCCTGATGCCTACTTTTGAAAGTATTGGCTATGCTGCCCCTTTATTATTACTTCTAATGCGGGTAGTACAAGGTATTGCAATTGGTGGAGAAATACCGGCTGCCTGGACTTTTGTATCAGAACATGTGCCCGAGAAAAAGATTGGCTTTGCTAATGGCCTGTTAACCGCCGGACTTTCACTGGGAATTCTACTTGGTGCCCTGATGTCACTATTTATTTCCCTTAAATTTAGTGAAACGCAGATTCATGACTGGGCATGGCGCATTCCATTTATTATTGGTGGTGTATTTGGACTGGTTGCTTTATATCTGCGATCTTACTTGAAAGAGACACCCATTTTTAAAGCCATGCAGGCACGTAAAGAACTGTCTAAAGAGTTACCGGTCAAGCAGGTACTCGCTCGCCACAAGACAGCAGTTGTTATTGGCATGATGTTTACCTGGTTTTTAACTGGTTGTGTAGTGGTACTGATTTTAGCAATGCCTAACTTGCTTACCGGCGCTTTCGGTATTGAACGCTCAGATGCCTTTACCATGCAAAGTGCTGCTATTGTTATGCAGATGGCAGGCTGTATTCTGGCGGGACTTTTGGCTGACCGTTTTGGTGCCGGGAAAGTTATTCTGATCGGTTCATTCTGCGTCGCTGCGATTGCAGGAATTTTTTATACCAGTCTGGGTCATGTGTCACAGTCAACCATTTTTATATTGTATATGCTGCTCGGGCTGTTCTCAGGTACGGTCGGTATGGTGTCTTACAGCATGGTCAGGATGTTCCCCGCCCCGATTCGTTTTTCGGGAATTTCATTTTCTTATAATGTCGCTTATGCAATTGCGGGTGGTCTGACTCTGCCACTGGTACAGTGGCTGAGCCTCTACAGTAAAATTGGTGCAATGTACTATATTTGGGTGGTATGTCTGGTGGCATTTTTTACTGCCATAATTTACAGATCAAAATTTGAATAAGTCTGTTGTCCCTCATTCTTTTTAAGTTAAATGAATGAGGGGCAAGCATTTCTAGGCCTGCAAGTTTTTTCTGAGCTCATCTTCTACAATTTCTATTTCGATATCGCTAAACTTGCGGATTTCACCTTCAGCATGTTTCTCCAGCATTCCACCGATTAATGGCACTTTTACCTTGACCTGCCAGTCCAGTTTTATATGAATCTGCTGGTCATCACCAGTTACACTACGGTCACAACTTGCCTCCAGTGGCAGGTTGGCGCCAAGTGCCACTGTCGAGGTTAGTGCTTCAAGATTGGTAATATCTGTACGTCTCAGACGAAAAGCATCTTTTAATAATTTTTTGGCAATGTCAGGAATATTGACATCTAGATTATAAGCACGTTTGAGTGTATAAACCCCCTGATCAATCCTGGATTCCAGAATTTCCAGCTTATCCCCCGGAATACGTTTACAGACTTTTTCATGCAGTGAAGTATCGGCACTCAGCCGTTTAAAATCACTCAGAGAAACACCTGGAATAGTGGCATGAACAGTAAAACGATGTGCCATAATTTAATCCTTTCTTTTTTATTGTAGACTCTGTCGCAAAGTGATCCATTCAAATTGCGCTGTTAAACCCTTTTGATTATTAAACAGGGTTAAAACATTATAATAGTTCGATTAAATCCTGATTTTTCAGATCTGTCATTGACTTTAATAATACTGATCTTTCCGAATGATGCCAGAACATACTGTATTTTGCCCGGTACAGGTCATATTTAAAATATATTGCCGATATTCAATTACGGCATAAAATTCTTCGGCTCCATCGTCAAGCCCGCTTGCAAACCAGACCGTACCTTTAGGAAACTCTGCCAGCCATACTGCCTTGTAAAAATCAGAAATTGAATCAAATCGCAGATAACGCTCAGGCTCAGTCATGATTCTCTCTGCAACCCGAAAAAATTGCTGTTCCTGAGTTTGAATAAAATCAATTAGCATGTTACTTCTACTTACGACATTAAATGAGTCTGGTACTCATTATATAAACCTTCTTTAAGCTAGACTGCATAATTGTGCTGTTAAAATGATTTAACAGGTGAAGTTTAAAAAGAATTTATGTAACATTATAACAATTTAATACTTCTTTCCGGTAAGCCATGAAAAAAGCACTTCTGACCTCTTTTGTTGCAGCAAGTATTTCTTTTGGCTGTTCCAACCAGACGACTGAACCTGAACAGAAGACCTCTGCGGTTAAAACCGACCAAGGCCAGACAAGCGATCCCAAACTGCAAGCCTGGGTTGGGAAATATGAAGGAATAATCCCCTGCGCTACTTGTATTTCACGTTGTGAAAGCTGTGACAGTATGGGCGTAGACCTTGAACTGCATCCTGATATGAGTTTTAAACTGGTGCGCACCAGCTATAGCACTCAAAGTGCTGCCGAGGTCTACACCGGACATTTTGAATTTTTAGATGGTGATAAACTTAAAATTCAGCTAAATGAAGTAAAAGACCGTAATATTCTGGTATTGGGGGCAGATTATACCGAAATTATAGATACTAAATCCGGCCAGCCCTATGCAGCTTATCCAGATTTTCAGCTGGAAAAGATTAGCAGCTAGACAAGAGTTTAACAGTCAAACAGTACTTAGCTGGCTTGTAGCTGTTTTTGTTCAATCTGTTTCCATTGCCACCAGCCAAATAAAGCCAGCCCGACAAATCCTGCATATAAACCTGCTGTCAGCAGCAAATCTTTATAGATAAACATTCCAACATAAATAATATCAATCCATACCCAGAGCATCCAGGTAGCAATATATCTACGACTGGTCCAGTATGTAGCAAGCAAACTAAAGGCAGCCAGCTGCGCATCTAGCAATGGAACAGCAGCATCTGTCCAGTATTTTAAAGTCAGTCCGAGTAGCAGCCCTAAAACTGCTGAGAGTAAGAGCTGTAATATTACCAGCTGCCTGGCAATAGAAATGATCTTGATTTCATGACTCTGCTGATGATCTGTCCACCAATGGTACAAACCATAAAAATTCATAATTATAAATATTCCCTGTAAAAGGGTTTCTCCGTACAGTTTAAATTCAAAAAATAGGTAAGCATATAAGGCACATGCCACAATATTAAAGCCCCAACACAGTATATTTCGCTGAATGGTAAGAGCTACTCCCATCACACTCATCAGAACAGCAAAGATTTCTAAGGGGGTCATGGTATTTTTCCTATAGGAAAAGGACTATTTTTATTTAACACGGTAAAATCCGCAAATCATCTGTTTAAGCACAACCAAATAAAAAGCCCGCTACCGGGCTTTTTAAAAGCTCTTAAAGACCGCAGTTATTCATCACGGGTTTTCACATCAAATAATTCAATTTCGAATATCAGGTTCGAATTAGCCGGAATAATTTTGCCCATTTTTCGCTCTCCATAGGCTAAATGTGCGGGAACCAGCAATTTACGTTTTCCACCTACCTTCATACCCATAATACCTTGGTCCCAGCCTTTAATGACCCGGCCCGTACCAATCACACATTCAAAGTAATTACCACGATCAATTGATGAGTCAAATTTTGTTCCGTCTTCCAGCCAGCCAGTATAATGGGTGGTAATCAGTGCGCCTTTTACTGCTTCCTTACCAGAGCCCACTTTCAAATCTATAATTTCCAGTTCATTGGACATTTAATACACTCTAAATCGTCATATTGCATTTATTATAACTGAAACTTGGTCAGTCTTTTTCCGAGTTCATGCTTTTTGAAGACAAGTTGGAATTCAGAATATTTTGAAAGGCTAGAATTTTATCTAGAAACTTAAACGTTTAATTCGCGGGTCCTGACTCAGTTCTTCAACCAATAAATCATGTCGCTGGCGTTTACCACTTATATTCCAGTGCAAAATAATTTCATCGGACTTTAGAACCTGCAATACATGCTTGGCCTTCAAGCCATACTGCTTAAAGAGTTGCTCATAATAATGTGATAATCCCTGCTCATAATGACAAATCATTTTATAGTCACGGATTAAATTGAATTCTTCTACCATTTTTTCAAGGTAGGTTAACAGGCTTAAGATCAATAGTACCAGTATGGTGCCATACAGGCCTAAAGCAATATAGCCTGCGCCAATTGCCATGCCTAAAGCCGCGACCATCCAGATAGTGGTCGCGGTAGTAATACCAGAAATGCGGTTTTCATCTTTAAAAATAACGCCAGCACAGAGAAAACCCAGTCCAGTCAAAATATTTGCAGCAATACGGTCATCACTAACCTCCCCAATTTGCCGAGACAATATGGTAAATAGACAGGAAGCCATACTGACCATAATCATGGTACGTAGGCCGGCGGTCTTATTTTTATATTCCCGTTCCAGCCCGATGACTGCGCCTATTGCTGCGGCACATAACAAATAATAGAGTTCACTGTCCATAGCGCGAAGAATCTTGCTTTTATATTAAACATGATCTAAACAACAGGTCCTGAATGAGGCAAGTCTTTTTAATAAATTTTCATCATGAATAAAACACTTCTATTACTTGAGTTGTTGCCACTCAATTACAGCTTGTGCATGGTTACCAATTAAGGTCCATTCACCATCCATTACATTGAGCTGTAGTTGCATGGTTCGTTCACACAAGGCTTGTAACGCCTCAGTAGATGCCTCAGAAATCTGCCATACTTCGACATTATCCAAAGTTTTTATCTTGCTGTTCTTTTTCCACCAGTCCGACACCTGGCTGCCATAGGCTATAATGGCGACCTGCTTGCAGCGTGAACTGGCTTTTTTAACTTTATCTTCATCCGGACAGCCTACCTCAATCCATTTTTCCAATTGCCCCGTTAAGTCCTTTTGCCACAAGGCTGGCTCAGTGGTCTCAAACAGGTCTTTGGTAAACTCAAGCTGCTCATCAGCAAAACGAGCAAAAGCAGCAATACGTACCATCAAGCGTTCAATGGTTTCAGATGGATGCAAAGCCAGAGTCAGCTGATGGTCACTGTACTGGTGTGTATCCATATTGGCAATATTCAGGTCTGCCTTATATATTGTTGCTTTTAACGCCATAACGGTATCTTCATCATAAAAGTATAAATGGCGCCAAGCATAGCAAAAAAATAGGTCTATTTATTTTAAGTAATGGCCATCTCAAGGAAAATTTTAAATCTGGCTATTTTCCTCGGCTATATTTAACTGTGCAGCCAAAAGGCTCATCTCAAAATTTTCCCAATTACGATTTTCAGCTGTAATTATCTCTATCCGGTTATCTATCCCTTCTTCACCTGACTTGTAATTCAGCTGTTGCGGATTGAAGTTAAAATAGATCCAGCCCTGATCAGTATTAAAGATCCCTTTGATTCTCAGCCAGTTTTCGGTTGTACAAAACAGATCCAGCAAAGCATAAAAATCAAATTGCCAGCGCTTAGGTAATTTCCAGCCCGCTACACTATAACCTTGTGCAGTTTCTACATAATGATAAGGTAACTTTTTAATTGGTTCTTCACTCAGCAGTGCTGTTTGTAAACGCTGTACTTTAAGCAAAGGCTGTAACTTGCGCTGTATACCCTGATACAGCAAATCAATTTCTGCCAGATCAAGCTGCCCCTGTTCGGCCATTATCCAGTCTTGGCCATAGGCCGCATATTCCTTTTTGAGCTGTTCTAAAGCCTCCCCATCAGCAAAACTCATCAGATCACCATGTGAAACCACTATGATTTGTGCGGCTTTAAGCTGATCCTGATAAAGGTTTTGGCTTACCCACTCCTGTTCGTGTAAACGTGAACCATCCAGCACTGTCACCAGAGCACGAACGGTAAGCGTCTGTTGCCAATGAGGCTCAGTAAGCTGTTCGAGTAACTGGGCCGGATGTCCAAGCCCAGTAGGTTCAATAAATAGCCGGTCTGGCTTGGTTTCAGATAACAGTCTTGAAAGAGCAATCTGCATAGGAAGCTGGCTGCTACAGCATAAACACCCTCCCAGCAGCTCCTTTATTGCGTACCCCTGCTGCTGAGGTAACAGTTGTTGGTCAACTCCGATCTGACCAAATTCGTTCATTAAAATAGCCCAGGTTTCATGCTTTGGTTTCTGCCTCAACAGATGTTGTAACAGTGTGGTTTTTCCTGCACCTAGAAAACCGGAAATAATGTGGGTTGGTATTGCGGCTGGTGTCTGAATCAACTTCACGAAAATTACTCTGCTTAATGAAAATAGTAGACAAGGGATCTCAATTTTATACTGGTGACCTATTCATACCATAGGTTCAGTTTTTACTTGGACTTGCATTGAAATCTGAACATAAACAAATTATTCAGGCTTAATCTTACTCTTATAAAGCTTGCGAAATCTTTTTAATTTAAGTTTTTACTTTTTAACTGCTCTCCGCCATGTATCTATTCAAATAATCCTCTTTCAAATTTATTTTTCTTTACTATATACAGATGGAAAAATAATTTTCAAAAACACCGTACTACTGTTTTAAAATTCTGAACCATTCTATAGCTGTGTTTTGTTGACCAGATTTATGTGATTTTAAGAGTTTTAGGCTCATATTAAATATAAATGATGAACATAATAATTTTTATTTGCTTACATTTAAGATCAATTTTTAATCAATTTAATTTAAATATAGTTTATTTTCTCAAGATACAAGATTTTTACTGGATTTTTATAATAATTTTTAGAAAAATAAAGAAAGAACCTTAAATTAAGCAAATTATTGAATTGTTTAATAAATTTAATTTCTATGATTGTTAAATTTTATTGATTTATAAAAAATATAAGAAATAACCAATCATTGCTATAAAAATATATCACCTCTATTGTGTATTTAGGTTAATTTATTGATCAAATATTAATCTAATTTACATGATTTTATACATTTTAGTATGATTTATCATTTAATTTTTTACATTAAACTTACATTAAATCCTTAATTGTGTTTTGAGTGTAACCGTAAAGTTACGCTTTGTATGAATTATTGCAGGCTCAGAAAAGGGAACATAGCATGACATCCAACCCAGAAGTCCTGAACATATACACTGTTGAGGGATATGTACTGGGTTCTTTATTGTTTACAAATAGAAGGATGCCAATATGAAACTTGTTAAAACATTACTTGCTACTACTCTTGCTCTAACTGCTGCTACCAGCTTTGCTGCAACTGCTAAAGATCAGTCAGCTACTGAAGAAAAAGTGGTTGTTTCAACTCAGGAACAACCAACTGCTGCTGGTACAGAAAGTGCAGCTGCTCAACCTACAACTGCTCAGCCTGCATCTGAAAGTGCTGCTGAAGAAGCTAAAGATTCTGTTGCTCAGCCACAGTAATTTTATGTTTTAGTGACATCATTTTTTTAAAGCTGTATAAAAGTTTTAAAGAAATAGGTCAAGCCTTGCTGCGGCTTGGCCTTTTGCTTTTTAGTACATTATGATTGAAATATATTTATTTAAGTTTAAATAAGAGATATAAAAAATGATCGCCGGAGCGATCATCTGGTAAATATATTGGCTTAACTTGGGGATGTTGTCTTTTTATAAATACTGCAAGAAGGATGATGATGCTCTTGCAGGCGTAGCACCTTACGCTGTTCAGCAGCTTCAAAGCGGCAACGTTTCCAGTCATTGTTCAAATTCAGTGGAGGAACCTGACGTGGTTTACCCTGCTCATCTACGGCAACCATAGTAAAATAACAGCTATTAGTATGGCGCACTGTACGCTTTTGAATATTCTGTGCTTCTACCCGTATGCCAATTTCCATTGAAGTACGGCCTACATGGTTTACGCTGGCCAGAAAAGTCACTAGCTCACCAACATGAATGGGTTCTTTAAAATTTACCTTATCTACAGACAGCGTCACCACATAACTTCCTGAATAGCGGCTGGCACAAGCATATGCCACCTGATCCAGTAGCTTCAGAATCGTTCCTCCGTGGACATTACCTGAAAAGTTAGCCATATCAGGCGTCATCAGGACAGACATTGTAAGTTCAGATTGATCATCTGTAGCAGGAACGACTTGATCTAATGGTGACATTGTCTCTTTGTCTCATCTATAACTGGGATATTTAAGGGACATTATTATATCGCTTTTCACTGAAAAAACATGTTCAAAGCGGCAAATCACCTGTAACAATAAAATAAGTTATTTAAAAACATATTAATAGAAGCTTTAAGGCTTTTAATGAGTACATCTGCCTGAATAGAAAGGCCGGCAGATGCCGGCTTTTGTTTAACTTGCCCGATAAAATGGGGCCTGTGATTTGGGTAAAGATGGCCGGTTACGAATCCGGTCAGCCAGTTTTTCTGCAATCATGATGGTGGTTGCATTCAGATTCCCGGTCATAATCACGGGCATGATAGACGCATCAACTACTCTTAAACCATTTATGCCGTGAACACGGCCCTGACCATCAACTACAGCCATATCATCTTCACCCATTTTACAGCTACAGGAGGGATGATAAGCTGTTTCTGCATGATTACGCACAAATTCATCCAGTTCAGCATCAGATTGTAAGTTTTTACCCGGGCTAATCTCCTCCCCACGATATGCATCTAATGCGGGCTGATGCATAATTTCTCGGGTGATACGGATTGCATCACGAAATTCTCGCCAGTCCTGCTCAGTACTCATGTAATTGAACAGGATACTCGGATGCTCAAATGGGTCTCTGGATTTAAGCTTGATCCGGCCCCGTGAAGGTGAACGCATAGAGCCAACATGGGCCTGAAAGCCATGTTCTTTCACCGGATTAGAACCATTATAGTTAATGGCAACCGGCAAGAAATGATACTGGATATTGGGCCATGTAAATTCATCTGAACTGCGAATGAAACCACCTGCTTCAAACTGATTGCTGGCTCCAATACCTTTTCCTAAAAACAGCCACTCGGCGCCAATTGCCGGCTGATTATGCCACTTTAACGCAGGATAAAGTGAGACCGGTTTTTTGCATCTGTATTGCAGGTACATTTCCAGATGGTCCTGCAAGTTCTCGCCCACCCCAGGCAAGTCATGTACTACCGGTATATCCATTAACTTCAAAAAAGTACTCTGTCCGATGCCTGAGCGCTGTAAGATTTGCGGTGAAGCAATAGCTCCTGCACACAGTAACACTTCATTTCTAGCATATACCTGATGTAGTTGAGCAGTATTTGCACCTTGAATATATTCAACGCCAATAGCACGTTTGCCCTGAAATAAAATTTTGTTAGTCGTGGCATGAGTCAGGATCGTGAGGTTCGGACGGCCCTTCGCCATATCCAGGTAGCCACGCGCTGTACTGGAACGTCGGCCTTGCGGTGTTACAGTACGATCCATAGGACCAAAACCTTCCTGCTGGTAGCCGTTCAAATCATCAGTACGTGGATAACCAGCCTGTACCCCTGCCTCAACCATAGCATGGAATAACTCATTATTGCCCTGTTTAGGGGTGGCTACAGAAACGGGACCTGAATCTCCATGATAATCATTGCCACCAATATCACGTGTCTCTGCTTTTTTATAGTAGGGCAGACAGTCTGCATAGCTCCAGTTTTCTAAACCTTTAAAGCTGGCCCACTGTTCCAGATCCATGGCATTACCCCGGATATAACACATGCCATTAATAAGTGAAGAGCCACCTAGACCTTTACCGCGGCCACATTCCATACGGCGGTTATTCATATGAGGCTCAGGGTCAGTCTGATAAGCCCAGTTATAACGGCGTCCCTGCAAAGGATAAGCCAGAGCAGCCGGCATCTGGGTACGAAAATCCAGACGGTGATCCGGTCCACCTGCCTCTAGCAAAAGGACACTGGTCTGCGCATCTTCAGTTAAGCGTGCTGCCAGTACGTTACCTGCAGAGCCGGCACCGATAATGATGTAGTCATATTCTTTTTGCACACTATCCTCTCCTGATCAGGCTTTGAAAATAGACTGAAATGGTTGCAGTTCTACCTGTACCGATTTGAGCTGGGTATAATTTTGCAGGGTCTGGATACCATTCTCACGCCCTACACCAGACTGTTTGTATCCTCCAACAGGCATTTGTGCAGGCGATTCTCCCCACGTATTGATCCAGCAGATTCCGGCTTCAAGTTGATGAATCATTCGATGTGCCTGTGCCAGATCTGAACTTACTACTCCCGCGGCAAGTCCGTAATGGGTATCGTTAGCGCGCTGAATGACTTCTTCTTCATTCTCATAATTCAAGATACTCATGACCGGCCCGAAAATTTCCTGCTGCACAACCTCCATCTCGTCATGACAGTCAGTAAAAATAGTGGGTGCAACGAAAGCACCCTTGGCCAGTTCATTTGCAGTAAGCCGATGCCCCCCGGTTAATACACGTGCACCCTGCTGCTTACCGCGCTCAATAAAGTCCAAGACTTTCTGCATATGAGGAAAACTGGCAAGCGGACCAAAATTGGTATCAGGTTTCAAGGGATCTCCTATCCGAATATATGGAATCCGCTCCAGAAGCTTTGTTTCAAAAGCTGACTGTAATTTTTTAGGAATAAATACCCGAGTACCGTTAGTACACACCTGACCTGAACTGAAAAAGTTTGCCATCATCGCAATATCGGCAGCCAGATTCAGATCGGCATTTTCACAAATAATCAGAGGTGATTTCCCACCCAGTTCCATCGTTACATCTTTTAAAGAAGAACCTGCTGCTGACGCCATAACTTTCTTGCCGGTTTCTACCCCACCGGTAAACGAGATTTTCTGAATATCAGGATGTTCCATCAGATACTGCCCGATTTCTCCCCCACCAGTTACAATATTAAAGACACCGGCTGGCACGCCGGCCTCGGTATAAATTTCAGCCAGTTTCAGGGTCGTCAGTGGTGTAGTTTCACTGGCCTTAAATACCATTGCATTTCCGGCAGCTAAAGCTGGGGCAGATTTCCATAAGGCAATCTGAATTGGATAATTCCAAGCCCCAATCCCTGCTACCACCCCTAATGGTTCACGGCGGGTGTAGGCAAATGAACCCTCACGTAATGGAATCTGCTGCCCTTCAAGCATCGGTAAAATTCCAGCATAATATTCAAGTACATCGGCTCCAGTCACGATATCGACCGTTGAAGTTTCACTATATGCCTTGCCACTGTCGAGGCTCTCAAGCACTGCAAGCTCATCATTACGTTCATGTAAGATGCTGACTGCTCTTGCTAAAATACGTGAACGTTCAATCAAGGTCATAGCTGCCCAGATTTTCTGACCCTTTTGTGCAGACATAACTGCCCGGTCAATATCATCTTTGGTACAGACTTGAACCTCTGCCAGAACTTCACCATTGGCCGGGTTAATGGTCTTAAAAACATCAGGAGAAGAACTGTCTGTAAATTGTCCGTGGATGTAGGGACGTTGCAGATTGAACTTCGACATGAGAAATCTCCTTTTGTTGTGATTTTTAATATGCAAGCTTGTGATCGATGTATTGCTCACAGATCCGGATGGTTTCATCGATCCTGAGCGGTGTCTGGCTTAATGCGCCGCGTAACCAAAAACCATCGATCAGTGCAGCGAGTCCAAGAGCTGCATCTTCGGCCTGTTTTTCATCCAGACACTTGCAAAATTCGTGTTTAAGGCTGGAATACAGCCATTGCTCATTGACTTGCTGTAATTCATGTAAATCCGGTTGATATAAACTAACCGACCAAAAAGCCAGCCAAGTTTTCATGGCAGCCTGATTTACCTGGGAAGGCGAAAAATTGCCCCGCACAATGGCCATAAGCCGAGCTTTGGGAGAAGCTTCTGTCTGGCTTAATGCCTGTACCACTGCAGTTTCCAGCTGCGCCAGCAAATACTGCATGGTGGCAAAAATAAGACCATGCTTGTCTTTAAAGTAGTGACTGATAATACCGGTCGATACACCTGCTCTTTTGGCAATCTGGGAGATTGAAGCCTCAGCAAGGCCTAACTCGTTAATAGCTTCCAGTGTGGCATCAATCAGTTGTTGGCGACGAATCGGTTGCATTCCAACTTTAGGCATTGGTCTTATCTTCCAAAATACAGAACAAGTGTGAACTGCTACATATTTTATCTTTATTTTTATTGAACGTTCAATTAAAAAAAACTATAGTTTTATAGCAAAGATGTACAGCACACTTTATTTTTGGACCCGTTGTAGCTTTAAAACCAAGCTATTTACTTAAAAAAACTGTTTAAAAAAGAATAAAGTGTACTGTAAATCCGAAATTTACATATTCTTTGGAATCTCGAGATTTATGGCGAATAAAACAGTCGAGCAGCCGAGGGACAGCCTGAATAAGGTGGTCTTTTACGTTTCTGCTTCACTCATTCTACTGTTCTCTACTATTACTATTTTATTTAATGAACAGGCAAATTATGTCATTACAGCTGTACTAAACTGGGTATCCAGTACATTTAGCTGGTATTACCTCCTCGCAGCTACCCTGTATATGGTCTTTGTTATTTTTATTGCCTGTTCACGTTATGGCAATATTAAACTTGGACCCAAGCATTCAAAGCCGGAATTTAGTCTGCTCAGCTGGTCAGCAATGCTGTTCTCCGCCGGAATCGGTATCGATCTGATGTTTTTTTCGGTGGCTGAACCACTGTCACACTATATTAATCCGCCAGTAGGTACGGGCGAAACTTATGCAGCTGCGCGGCAGAGTATGGTCTGGACCATGTTTCACTATGGCTTGACTGGCTGGTGTATGTATGCCCTGATCGGTATGTCACTGGCTTATTTCAGCTATCGCTATAATTTGCCTTTAACCATTCGTTCTGCGCTTTATCCCATCTTTGGTAAAAGAATTAATGGTGCCTTGGGTCATACGGTCGATACGGCTGCGGTACTGGGAACAATTTTTGGTATAGCTACCACTTGTGGTATTGGTGTTGTACAGCTTAACTATGGCTTACACGTACTTCTTGGCCTGCCAGAGAATTTATGGGTCCAAACTCTGCTAATTCTAGTGGCTGTAATTATCTGTATTATCTCGGTCACATCTGGTGTAAATAAAGGTTTGCGGATACTTTCCGAAGTCAACATTTATGTGTCAGTGGGTTTGCTTATTTTTATATTGCTGTTGGGCAATACCCAGTTCCTGCTGAATGCCCTAATTCAAAATTTCGGCGATTATCTTAGCCAGTTTCCAAAACTTACTTTAGAGAGTTTTGCCTTTGAACAGCCAACAGAGTGGATGCAGAGCTGGACACTGTTTTTCTGGGCCTGGTGGGTGGCATGGTCTCCTTTTGTGGGTCTATTTCTGGCACGTATTTCCCGAGGCCGCACCATCCGTGAATTCGTCTGTGGCACCCTGATCATTCCTTTGCTGTTTACCATGACATGGCTATCCATCTTTGGTAACAGCGCCCTTCATAGTGTAATTTTTGAAGGCAATATTCAGCTTGCCGAGACAGTAATTGCCAACCCGGCCCATGGTTTTTATGATCTGCTGGCCCAGTATCCGGGCTTTCCATTTATTGCTTCAGTGGCCACTATTACTGGTCTCCTGTTCTATGTGACTTCAGCCGATTCAGGGGCGCTGGTGCTGGGGAACTTTACAACGAAATTTACCCACATTGACCATGATTCACCCCGCTGGCTCAGCATTTTCTGGTCAGTTGCGATTGGCCTGCTTACGCTGGCAATGCTGATGGCAAACGGTATTACAGCCCTACAAAATGCCACTATTATTATGGGACTGCCCTTTAGCTTTGTAATTTTTCTGGTTATGGCCGGTTTATATAAATCATTACGTCTGGAAGATTTCCGGCAAGCCAGTACCAGTATGAACGCCGCTCCTGTGGTGGGCAATGTCGATATTTTTAACTGGAAAAAACGTCTGAACCGGGTTATGCACCATCCGGGAACTACCGAAACCAAGCGTATGCTGGATGAGGTCTGTTTGCCCGCCATGCAGGCTGTAGCAGATGAACTGATGAAACGGGGTGTTGAAGCCAGTGTAGAACAAAAACTGCTTGAAGATGAACTGCCGCTTTATCATCTGGATATTATTATTCATTTAGAACAGGAACAGAATTTTATTTATCAGATCTGGCCGATACGCTACATCACACCCAACTTTAGTGAACGTGGCAAACGTGGTAAACGCCACTATTACCGTCTGGAAAGCTATCTCTATGAAGGTTCCCAAGGAAATGACCTGGTTGGTTACAGTCGCGAACAGGTGATTAACGATATTCTGGATAAATATGAACGTCATATGATGTTCCTGCACATTAACCGGATTAGTCCGGGTACACGGCCACTTTTCCCAGATCCAGATGCTTAAACTCAATACGGATGACTCCAATGAACCCAGATGCAATCCATTCATTTGCCCTGTTCTTTTCACTGCTCAATCCTTTCCTGATGAGCATTTATATGCTGGGAATTATCCGCACCTCTGAGGCAAAAACATTCAATACAGCGCTGATTACAGGCAGTCTGATCAGTTTCATGGTTTTTCTGCTTTTTGCCTGGGGTGGTGAAACGGTATTTAACCAGTACCTACATGTGCGTTTTGAATCTTTCCAGATTTTTGGTGGCCTGATCTTCTTAGTAATTGGCTATCGGTATGTTTTTGAAGGTGCAGAAACTATCGGCGTTATGCGTGGAGCACCCGAGCATTTGGCCGGCACAATTGCCATGCCCTTCATGATCGGGCCAGGGACCATCAGTGCAGCAGTCATTACCGGTATGAAAATGTCTATACTAGAGACAGCGGCAGTCATTGCATTTACCCTGTTACTCAGTTGTAGCCTGCTGATCCTGATGAAATATGCACATGATCATTTACAGAAACGCTCGACCCGTTATGTAGATATGTACACTGCAATTGTCGGACGGCTGGCTGCCTTACTCATTGGTACAATTGCAATTGATATGGTGATTACTGGTGTAGTAGGAATCTGGACAGACATGGTTTAAATACCAATTATTTTGGCAGGTAATTTTCAGCTAATTTACTGTGCCTTTTAATAGAAAAACCAGAATTTTTAATCGGGTGTATGGAAAGATACAGATCAGCTCTTATCGTTCCAAAAATGCTACGTTTCGTTATAGCTATACGGGTTTATCGTGCCGCTAAAAACAATAAAATAGATAACAGATAGAACAGTTATATAGAGGTGTCAAAATGAATACTTATTTACACCGCAGTGAAAACCGGGGTCATGTGCAGGCAGGCTGGCTCGACACAAGACACAGCTTTTCCTTTGGTCAGTGGTATGATCCAAAATACATGGGTGTCAGTGCATTACGTGTTATCAATGACGACCGGATTGCGGCCCATAACGGCTTTGGTACGCATTCCCATGACAATATGGAAATTTTGACCTGTGTCCTGTCTGGAACTATTTCTCATCGCGACAGTATGGGTAATGAAGGCCAGATTCATGCCGGTGAATGGCAACTCATGAGTGCAGGCCACGGCGTTCAGCACAGTGAAATCAATAATCATGATGAGCCCGTACATCTGCTCCAGATCTGGATTCATCCTAATATCAAAAATGCTGAGCCAAATTATCAACAGATCAGTCTGGACCCGGGCAAACATCCGGACCAGTGGCATCTGATTGCCGGACCAGAAGCAAATGCACCAATGCACATACGCCAAGATGCAGAGGTTAAAACTGCTGTCTTGCAAAAAGATGCTTCTCTAGAGATTGCTGCAAAGCATAAGATCAACTATGTTCATGTAATTGAAGGCTGTGTGCAAATTGGTGAATATACCGTAAATGCCGGTGATGCTTTAGTTTTCGAAGCTGAAACTGAAGTTAAAGCCCTAGCAGACAGCCGCATGATCTGGTTTGATTTACCTTAACTTTTTAAAGTCATAATTAACAAAAAGGAAGGGCTTGCCCTTCCTTTTTTATAAATATTGCAAGTTCATAAACTTCTATCTATTTAAAAAATCAGTTTCAGACCGAGTCCGTACTGCCAGTCTTTTTCTGACGAGGTTTCTTGCTGCCAAACTGTAGCTTCACGCCCTTTCTCATAGGCATAAGCCACATCAATAAAAGGCATGACTCGCTTATTAATTTCATAACGGGTCTGCACACCCAGTTGCAAGCTGGATAAACCTTTTTTACGCGCATACTTTGAATCATCACTTAACACCAGCTCTGACTCAATATAAGGCTGTAAAATCAGCTTTTGCGTTACTAACAGATCACGCTCACTCTTCAAGTTAAAAGAGAGTTGCTGGTCTTTTCCAGCATACAGGTAGGCATCTGTTTCAAAGAAATAGGGCGCCAGACCATGCAATCCAAGCATGGCGTCTATCTGCTCCTGCTGCTCTGGTTGCCGTTCTGTGTAGCGATAACGCACACCGGTCTGCACGTCCCAGAAGTCAGAAATAGCCCGGCTATACAAAGCGGCAATATCATAATCTGCCTGTTCTGACTCAGCCTTATGAATATGACCTTTTATAAACAGCCTGTTCTCATCTGTTCCGATTCGGCTTTCAAGTTCGGTTTTTAATATTCCCTGCCCATCCGGATTCCAGATCCAACGATGCTCAAGTTCAGTACGTTGAAAAATTTGTCCACCATGTTCACGTATATGGTTGGCATGAGCTTGTGCTTCTGAAGTTACCGTCATGGTTTTCTGCATTGTAACAGATTGCTGCTGTAACTTGTCCTGATGGTCATGCAAAGTTTCAGCAAGGCTTATATTGCTTAAAAGCAAAATACCACTACCAATTAGCAGACGATTACATAACTTAGTGATGTGCATGCCCAGCTCCTTGTGACGAGTGACTTGCTGCTGGCGTATGAGTTGCTGATCCAACTTGGGCTACTACCAGTTTATTCATCATACCGGCACTCATGTGATAAAGCAGATGACAATGAACCGCCCATTCACCCAACTCATCGGCGGTGAGTAAAGCCGTGACGGTCTGGCCTGGCGGTACAATCACAGTGTGCTTATTCGGCATGTTTGCCAGCGGCTGACCATTTTCCAGCTGCATAAACATGCCATGCAAATGCATCGGATGGGCCATCATGCTGTCATTGATAAATTTTAGCCGGACACGTTCACCGTATTTCACCTGTAAAGGCTCAGCCTCAGTAAATTTCTTACCATTCATAGTCCAGACATAGCGCTCCATATTTCCCCCCAGACGGATGACCAGCTCCTGTTCAGGCTGACGCTGGTCAGATTGAGGATTTAAGGATTTTAAGTCTGCATAAGTGAGTGCTTTATGTCCTGCAGGGGTCGAGGCATTAGCCCAGCCATAGACCGGTGTAGTGGTACTTTGTGATAATCTTTGCTCCGTTATATCCGACATAGTCCGCTGTTCTGCTGCTTCCTGTTTTTTTGATGAAGTCATCATTTTGGAATGATCCATGGCAGCATGGTCTGTGCCCGGTACGGGCATTTGGGAATGTATCTCACCCTGAGCGTCGCTATTGCTCATATGTCCGGCATGCTGATTGGCCATATCATTATTATGGCCGCCATGTTGCATCCCCATATCAGCCATGGTCAGCAAGGCACGTGGTCTGGCATCAGGCTGCCGGGTTGCGGGCCGGGCAGAATCCGCCTGATCATGCAATGAGGCAAGTGCAAAGCTGGTACGATCAATTGATTCGGCCTCAATCTGGTAATGACTATCTTTGGGCTCGACAATTGCATCATAGGTTTCGGCTGTACCAATCCGGAACTCATCTACAGGTACTGGCTGAACTGGCTGCCCATCTGCACTCACTACATGCATTTTCAGGCCCGGGATTCGGACATCAAAAAAGGACATGGCTGAGGCATTGATAAAACGTAAGCGGATCTTCTCGCCTGACTTGAACAGACCTGTCCAGTTCTGCTTTGGTGTCTTGCCGTTAACCAGAAAAGTATAACCTGTGACATCCGATAAATCGGTTTTTAGCATGCGCATCCGGTTCCACATAGAACGGTCTTTCCAGGTAGCTGACCAACCTTCACGTTTTACCTGCTGCCAGACATCACCTAGGGTTTCACGCCGGTTCTGATAATATTCTGCTGATTTCTTCAGGTTATTTAGAATCTGGTCACTCTTGCTCTGGTGAAAGTCGGATAGCATCACTACGTAATCACGCTCTGCCTGTTCATGCTTGGCGACAGACTGGCGATCTTTGGGATAGACTACAAATGCCCCATATAGGCCATCCTGCTCCTGTCCCTTACTGTGTGCATGGTACCAATAAGTTCCATTCTGACGAATTTTGAAGCGGTATTCAAAATGACCACCCGGTTTAATACCCTGAAATCCATTAAAGCCAGGTACACCATCCATTAAAGCCGGCAATAACAATCCATGCCAGTGTAAGGAAGAGTCTTCATTTTTAAGCTTGTTATAAACATGAATTACGGCTTCATCGCCTTCTTCAAACTCAAGTAAAGGAGCTGGAAATTTTCCATTTACAGTAATACGTTTTAGTGGATTGCCGGTTACATTTACCAGCTGTTCATCAATAGTAAGATGATATTCTTTGACTGCCGCCATTAACCAGGTGGATGAGGACAGACAGGCACCCAGTAACAGGGCTTGACTCAGTTTTATAGACATGATTTGACCTTGATAATTAAAAATAATTTTTAATCGTGAAATTAAGGTCAGGCTTTAGGAGGGCGCAGAATTTCCTGCCAGTATCCTGGCAAGTAACGGGCAAAATAATGGCTGTGGCTTGTTTCGGGTAAAGAAAGATTTGATAAAGATTCAGGCACGTTATCAGCTGCTGCTAAAACCACTTGCAGTGTATTGCAATGTAGTGAGCTGCAATCGTGACAATGAACCTGCTGCACTGTTTGATGGTTATCACCATTGATACAAGAATACTGCGCAGATTGTGATGCAGCATGAGACACTTCGTGACAGCCTGCATGGCCAACATGCTGGTTCACTTGCTGCGTAGGTTGAGATCCGCCGGAATGACTTAGCAGATGAGCAGACACAGTAGACCATCCTGTTAGAAAAACAAGAAAACAGATAAGCCAAGACTGTTTTAAAAGTCTGCCAAGGCGCACGTTCAGGTCCACAAATCGTATATTAGCTATATCAGCATAACGGATTTTTGCCGGGGTGCAAGCGGATTTCAATAGGTCATTCTATATAAAAACCGAAAAATAATGGCTGAGTATTATTTTAATTTTCGCTTATTACGATATCCATAATTAAATTATATATTGTGTAATATATAAAAATAAGTATGATAGAACTAAGATAAAAACAGCTGTCTTAAGCTTTGGAAAATTTGCAGACATTTTAATTTCTGGACATGAACTAACTTTAAGCAAGTAGCCTGATTTCCATAGATACATCAGGTCAGATAAAAGCGGCAGGCTGCCTTCATTTGGACAAAAGGAACAGTTAAATGACGACACAACTTAAATCATTCATCGATGTTGCACCAGATTCAGATTTCCCGATTCAGAACCTGCCTTATGGTATTTTTAGTGAAACAGCTGATGGAAAACGTCGCGCCGGTGTTGCACTAGGTGAGTATGTAGTAGATCTGGCAGTACTTGAACAGGCTGGCTTACTCACGATTGAAGCAGGCAGAAACTATTTTGATCAGTCAACCTTAAATCAGTTTATTGAGTCTGGACGTGATCAGTGGACTCAAGTTCGCTCTACCCTGCAATTGCTTCTTTCCAGTACAAATCCAGAACTGCGTGATAATAGCGAATTGCGTGAAAAAGCCTTCTTTAAACGCTCAGAAGTAGTGCTACATTTACCAGTCCATATTCCCGGCTATACCGATTTCTATTCTTCAAAAGAGCATGCTACCAATGTTGGCTGTATGTTCCGTGATCCCAAGAATGCCTTGCTTCCTAACTGGTCAGAACTTCCGGTCGGCTATAATGGTCGTGCCAGCTCAGTAGTAGTTAGTGGTACAGATATAGTTCGCCCGTCGGGCCAGGTTAAACTGCCAAGTGAAGAACGCCCTGTATTCACTGCCTGTCGCAAGCTCGACTTTGAACTGGAAACCGGTTTTATTATTGGCAAACCAAACCAGCTGGCCGAACCGATCTCCATTGAAAATGCCTGGGACCATATTTTTGGAATGGTACTGTTTAATGACTGGTCAGCACGTGATATTCAGCAATGGGAATATGTACCACTTGGTCCATTTAATGCCAAAACGTTTGCTTCCTCTATTTCACCGTGGATTGTCACGCTAGACGCCCTGCAACCTTTCAAGACCAACAGTCCGGAACAGGAACCACGTCCATTAGCTTATCTGCGTGAAGACAACAGTGCCAACAGTTACGATATCCAGCTTTCTGTTGAACTTCAGGCAGCCGGACAGGTACAGGCCGATGTGATCTGCCAAACCAACTTTAAATATATGTACTGGTCAATGGCCCAGCAACTGACTCACCATACGATTTCTGGCTGTAACGTTCAGGTCGGTGACTTGATGGGTTCAGGTACCATTTCTGGCCCTACCCCCGATTCTTATGGCTCCCTGCTGGAGCTTACCTGGAATACGACCAAGCCACTTACACTCTCAAATGGCGAACAGCGCAGTTTCTTGCAAGATGGCGATACCCTGGTCATGAAAGGCTACTGTGAAAAAGATGGTCTGCGTATCGGTTTTGGTGAGGTAAGCGGCAAGGTACTGCCAGCTGTCCAGTTTGATTTTAATACTGATGAATCAGAGGTAGAGCAACGTGAAGCTGTATAGTTACTTCCGTAGTTCCGCGGCTTACCGGGTGCGTATTGCCCTGAATCTTAAAGGACTGCACTACGAACTTGTGCCTGTACATCTGCTGAAAAATGGAGGCGAACAGCGTTCTGAAGCTTACTGCCGCATGAACCCAACTGCATTGGTGCCTACGCTCACAGATGGAGACTTCAATCTGGGCCAGTCCATGAGTATCTTAGAGTATCTTGAAGAAACTCATCCTGAAACGCCCCTCTTACCCAAAGATGCACATTCGCGAGCAAGAATTCGGGCATTTTGTCAGAGTATTGCTTGTGATATTCATCCGGTGAACAATCTGCGGGTATTACAGTATTTAAGTCAAACCCTGCAAATTGGTGAAACAGCAAAATCTGAATGGTACGCCCATTGGGTGACTGAAGGTTTTAAAGCACTTGAAGCTTTATTACACGACTCAAATGGCAGCTACTGTTTTAACGATACTCCTACACTGGCAGACTGCTGCCTGATTCCTCAGGTCTATAACGCCAAGCGTTTTAATATT
The DNA here is from genome assembly GCF_040744925.1 of Acinetobacter sp. FL. Classification (NCBI taxonomy): domain Bacteria; kingdom Pseudomonadati; phylum Pseudomonadota; class Gammaproteobacteria; order Moraxellales; family Moraxellaceae; genus Acinetobacter; species Acinetobacter sp. FL. The sequence continues at coordinate 2,420,042 of NZ_CP160437.1, forward strand.
GACCTGACAGCTTTCCCCAAAATTGAAAGTATTTATACACACTGCTCAACATTGAGCGCATTCCAGAATGCTGCGCCAGAAGCGCAGTCGGATGCCGCATAAAAAATAAGGACATTTGTTCATGACTATTCAAATCGAAAAAATTCACCATGTGGCCTACCGCTGTAAAGATGCTAAAGAAACCGTCGAATGGTATAAGAAAAACCTGAACATGGATTTTATTCTGGCATTTGCCGAAGACCATGTACCTTCTACCAAAGCTTTTGACCCTTATATGCACCTGTTTTTAGATGCCGGGAATGGTAATGTTCTTGCTTTTTTTGAACTGCCAACCCAGCCAGAAATGGGCCGCGACGAAAATACACCAAAATGGGTCCAGCATATTGCATTGAAAGTTAAAGATCGTACAGCTCTTGAAGCCGCCAAAGCACATCTAGAGGCAAATGGTGTAGATGTACTCGGTATTACTAACCACGGCATTTTCCATTCAATTTATTTCTTTGATCCAAACGGTCACCGTCTGGAGCTGGCTTATGATGATGAAAAAGCCCCGCAGAAAATTGCCATGATTACTGAAGAAATGAAATATGAGATGCTAGAAGAATGGAGTAAAACCAAGCGTGCGCCTCATCATACTCATTTTTTGCATGCTGACGAACTGGATCAGACTACCGCTTAAACCATAGGAATTCAACTTATGAATAAAGTCTATGAAAGTGCAACTGCTGCCCTTCAGGATGTAGTCGCAAATGGACAGACTCTGGCAGTCGGTGGTTTTGGCCTGTGTGGTATTCCTGAAGCTCTGATTTCAGCTCTAAAAGAAACCGGAGTAAAAGATCTGACCTGTATTTCCAATAATGCAGGAGTAGATGACTTCGGCTTAGGAAAGCTGCTGGCTACCCGTCAGATCAAGAAAATGATTTCATCCTATGTTGGAGAAAATAAAGAATTTGAGCGTCAATACCTGAGTGGTGAACTTGAAGTTGAACTTACCCCTCAAGGTACGCTGGCCGAAAAACTGCGGGCCGGCGGTGCTGGTATCCCCGCTTTTTTTACCCAGACCGGCGTAGGCACTCTCATTGCTGAAGGGAAGGAAGAGCGAGAGTTCAACGGCAAAACCTATATTATGGAAGAATCACTGACAGCCGATATATCGCTGGTTAAAGCCTATAAAGCCGACAAAGCCGGAAATCTGGTCTTTCGTAAAACCGCACAGAACTTTAATCCGGTCTGTGCCATGGCCGGAAAAATTACCGTGGCTGAAGTTGAACAGATTGTCGAGATTGGTGAGCTGGATCCGGATGCTATTCACCTGCCGGGAATCTATGTTAACCGTATTGTACTCAATGCCACACCTGAAAAACGGATTGAACAGATGACACTGAAAACGGCGGAGGGATAAATATGGCCTGGTCACGTAATGAAATGGCACAGCGTGCCGCACAGGAACTCGAAGACGGATTCTATGTCAACCTGGGTATTGGATTGCCGACCTTGGTCGCCAACTATATTCCAGAACAGGTCAATGTCTGGCTCCAGTCTGAAAACGGTTTACTGGGGATTGGGGAGTTTCCGACTGAAGAAACGGTGGATGCTGATCTGATCAATGCGGGTAAGCAGACCGTAACAGCCCGGCCCGGCGCTGCATTTTTCTCAAGTGCCGAATCCTTTGCCATGATTCGTGGTGGACACGTCAATATTGCGATTTTAGGGGCAATGGAAGTTTCCGAACAGGGAGATCTGGCCAACTGGATGATTCCGGGCAAGAAAGTTAAGGGCATGGGCGGAGCCATGGATCTGGTTGCAGGTGTACAAAAAGTCGTGGTGTTGATGGAACACTGTGCGAAAGACGGAACACCAAAAATTGTAAAACAGTGTAGCCTGCCACTTACAGGTAAAGGTGTAGTCCACCGGATTATTACTGACCTTGGTGTGATGGATATTGACGCCGCAGGGGTGAAACTGATAGAACTGGCCAAAGAGGTGACGCTAGAGCAGATTCAGGCGGTTACAGGCGTACAGCTAAATGTACAGCTAGAGAATGATGCAGTCTGATCCAATACTATAAAAATCATGTGAATAAAAAAGCAGCTTCGGCTGCTTTGTGTGTCCTAAGTAAATAATAAAACAGGCTATGGGCAGCTAGATACCATATCTAAGAATAAACAGACAAATGGATTTCAAAAACTATGTATAAACATCAAGGATTACTTGAGCGGTTCGCTCTTCGTATCAGTAACTGGTCAGAAAAATGGTTTCCTGACTCTTATATCTTCGCTTTACTGGGAGTCATCATTGTTTCAATTGCCGCGATGACGATCGGTGCTCCAGCCCAAGCTGTAGCTGAAGCTTTTGGTGATGGATTCTGGAGTCTCATTCCATTTACCCTACAAATGACCATGCTGATTATTGTCGGCTATGTGGTTTCGGTTTCCAGACCCGTCGAACTCCTTATTCAGAAAATGGCTCTTATACCCAGTTCCGGTCGTGGAGCAATTGTACTGGTTGCTACCGTCAGTCTGCTGATTTCCCTTGTCAATTGGGCCGTGAGTACTATTTTGACGGCTCTTTTAGTGATTGCACTGGCAAAACGTACTGAACTGCGAATGGACTACCGGGCCGCGGCTGCTGCAGCTATTATTGGTATGGGTGCGACTTGGGCACTGGGTATCAGTTCATCTGCTGCCCAGCTACAAGCCAATAAAGACAGTTTACCTGAATCTATTTATCAGCTTACCGGGGTTATTCCCTTCACTGAAACAATTTTTCTGTGGCAATCCATCGTTATGACTTTGGTACTGATCATTGTCTCAATTGCAATTGCCTACTGGTCTGCCCCTAAAGGTGAAAACGTCAAGACCATGCAGGATTTTAAACTGGACTTTGAAACTGAGAAAAAGCCGGAATCAAAGTCTAGCCGCCCGGGAGACTGGCTAGAAAATTCACCAATCTTAACCATACTAGTGGTGGCGATTGGTATAGGCTGGATGATTCTCGAATTTACCCAGCAGAATCCAATTCTGGCTATTTCCAGTTTAAATACCTATAACTTTGTCTTTCTGATGCTGGGTCTGGCTCTGCATGGGACACCACGTAATTTTCTTAATGCCGTGTCCAAGGCAGTACCTGCGGTCTCTGGCGTATTAATCCAGTTTCCTTTATACGGCAGTATTGCTTTTATCATGACTCATGCCATGAACAGCAATGATCTTTCTTTATCTCACTATATTGCCGAGTTTTTTGTTTCTATTGCTTCCAAGGAAAGTTTTGCTGTAGTGATGGGAATTTATTCAGCTATTCTTGGCTTTTTTGTACCCTCAGGTGGTGGAAAATGGATCATAGAGGCCCCATATGTTATGCAAGCTGCCAATGACCTGAAAGTACATTTGGGCTGGTCAGTGCAGATTTATAATGCTGCTGAGGCTTTACCGAACCTGATCAATCCATTTTTCATGTTGCCGATGCTGGGTATTTTGAAACTTAAACCTAAAGATGTGATTGGTTTTACCGTAACCCAGCTGGTCGTGCATTTTCCGCTGGTTCTTTTTTTATTGTGGATACTGGGGCGTACTCTGGCTTATACCCCACCTGTATTTTAATAGTACTGGCTTTTTCAAGAACAAAAGAGCCTTTCATTTTTACCAACACTGTACTGCGTTTTTTCGTTATGGTCTGAATAGGAATTCAAATATGCAACCGATTGTTATTGTTTCTGGTAGCCGTACTGCTATGGGAAGTTTTCAGGGTAGTTTATCCAGTTTAACTGCACCTGAGCTGGGAGCAGCCGTCATCAGGGAATCTCTACAACGCGCTGGTGTTCAAGCCGATCAGGTTGATGAAGTGATTATGGGCTGTGTACTCCCTGCCGGGTTAAAACAGGGTCCGGCCCGTCAGGCAATGCGTTTGGCGGGCTTGCCTGACCATGTTGGCGCCACCACTATCAATAAAATCTGTGGTTCAGGCATGAAAGCTGTCATGCAGGCAGCAGATGCAATTAAGGCAGGTAGTGCTGATATTGTAGTGGCAGGCGGGATGGAATCAATGAGTAATGCTCCATATCTGATGCCTAAAGCACGTGCAGGATTTCGCATGGGTCATGGTGAGGTCAAGGACCACATGTTTTTAGAAGGTCTTGAAGACGCAGAAACCGGCCGTTCGATGGGTTCACTGGCACAGGACATGGCTAACCAGAAGGGTTATACCCGCGAACAGATGGATGAGTTTGCGATCCGTTCTTTAACTCGTGCGCAAAAGGCTATTAGCGAAGGTTATTTAAAAGATGAAATTGTGCCAGTAACTGTCAGCAGTCGTAAAGGTGAGGTCATTGTGGCTCAGGATGAGAATCCGTTTAATGCCAAAATTGATAAGATCGCCACCTTGCGTCCGGCTTTTGCCAAGGATGGAACAATTACGGCAGCTAATGCTAGCTCAATTAGTGACGGCGCTTCAGCCATGCTGGTCATGACTGAAGAAAATGCACAGCAGCGTGGTCTGACACCACTAGCAAAAATTGTAGCGTATGCTTCACATTCACAACATCCCTCTGAATTCACAATTGCTCCAGTGGGTGCAATTGAAAAAGTTCTGAAGAAAGCCGGCTGGAATGCAGCAGAAGTTGATTTATGGGAAATTAACGAAGCCTTTGCCATGGTAACGATGGCCGCGATTGATGCCTTTGAGCTGGATATTGAAAAAGTTAATATACATGGAGGTGCCTGCGCCCTAGGTCATCCATTGGGTTCATCAGGTTCACGTATTATTTTGTCACTGATCTATGCACTTAAACGCACTGGCAAGCGTAAAGGTATTGCAGCACTTTGTATCGGTGGTGGAGAAGCCACTGCAATAGCGATTGAAATCATGGCCTGATCTGAGTATTGTCAGTTTTCTGCAGGATATACCATCGAGTGTGGTATATCCTTTTTCATATTCTGACTCTGGAAACAATCATGTCTCAGCAAGATTACGAAAATGGCCTGAAAGTCCGCACTGAAGTTATGGGTGAGGCATTTGTACAGCGTGCCCAAAACAACACCGTTCCATTTACCCAGCCGCTGCAAGACTGGATTAATGAACATGCATGGGGGTCGACCTGGCAACGTGAAGATATACTGCCACGCAAATACCGTTCTCTGATTACGCTTGCATTTCTGGTTGCCCAGAAGAGCCCTACCGAACTAAAGGGACATGTTCGTGGTGCACTCAATAACGGTGCCACAGTTGAAGAGATTCAAGAAGTTTTATTGCACAGCCTACCTTATTGTGGAGCACCAGCAGCCCAAGAAGCCTTTCGGGCTGCGCTTGAAGTGATTAATGACTACCATAATTCGTAAAACTGTATAAAGTGCAGGCCCTTAACCTGCATTTTTTATTTTTATTAATATAAATATTTTATGGTTATTATTTAAACTTTAGTGCTAGAAAAGCATTTTGTTTGCTGGAAGTGTGTTAGCCTTAAGTTGATGGCTTAGCTTTGAAATTAATGGACATCAGTTATATAAATTAAGTTTTCCTCATATATTTAACTGATGGACAGCGTATAATATTAAGACATCTAATAATAAGTATCCTTTTAAGAACTATTCCCTAAGGAGTCAGCACCATGACTTATCAACATATTTTAGTTCCCGTAGATGGTTCACCAACTTCTCTCGCTGCAGTCAAACAGGCAGCTGACATTGCCAAGGCTTTTGGCAGTAAGGTTACAGCAGTTTGTGTACTTTCAGTTGAACCTTTTATTGCTGTTGAATTTGTCGATACCCAGACGCTGGTAGAAGACTATCGTAACAAAGCTAAACAGGAAATACAGAAAACTCTGGATCAGGCCAAAGCCCTTTTTGCCGCAGAAGGAGTAGAAGTAGAAACCCATCTGACTGAAGGACAGGAAATTTATAAAGAAATTATCAATACCGCAGAAGAGATAAATGCTGACCTGATTATTATGGGTTCACATGGCCGTAAAGGCATCAAGAAAATCTTTCTCGGAAGTGTAGCCCAGAGTGTATTGGCAGCAACACATTTACCAGTCATGATTATCAAACAATAATTATTTGACCTGTTAATTGCATTTGAATCTCAGGTCAGGAGAGGAAAATAAGCCTAGACAGTTTTAAAGACTATTCAGCTCATTTTCCTCACATGACTTTCTAAGATATCGATTCTGATGAGTACCTTAAATCTCGATTCTATCTTCAATCGATTGCACTACTCCCAACTATTGCTGTAGGTCACTTAGATAACATTTCTTCCTTTCTCTTTAGGTAAAAACTGCCGAGTCCCGGCATACTGATTGTTCAATATGACTTTGCTCACCTTCTTCATGATTCAGAAAAAGCTGTAGCTCAAATCAAACCTTCTGCTGTTATTTTATCTAAAATAATTCAGGATCATCACTCAACAGGTTATACGAATAAGGAGCGATTTAAATAGCATGAGTACGGCCTTGTACATATAAATAATTATTATTCATTTAGCTTTCTATATTTCATTTTTAGAGGCTATTTATATAGTCAGAAAAACAATGCCTGAGATAAAAATCCTGAGTAAAGCTGATTTTTTACTTAACTAGAAACTGCTGACCCAATACCCAAGCAATAATATTCAGCAGTCTAAATATTTAAGATCTTTTTAAAGCATAGAGAGAACTGCTCACTAGCCATCTTTTATATTCTTACAAAAAATAAATGATCCAACCAGAATTAATTCAGCTCTTCTTGAGCAGGCTCCTCGAAGCGGTTTATCCATTGATCCAGTTTTTCCAAGTCAACCACAGGTATACTATCGATGCCCAATTGGTTACGTTTTTTCAGTCGTGACTTCAGCTCATCTATAGATGCCTTCAAATAGCAGACTTTGGCTATAACACCGAGCTCCTTGGCTACAGCGCGATAATGATCACGCTCCGTCCTTAACCAGAATCCATATTCAAGAATGACACTGTGGCCCTGTTTAAGTAACTGCTGGGCGAGCTGCCACTGGAGCTGCTCTACCTTAATCCTTGCCTGATCATCGTAAAAACTTAAACCGAGATCATACAACCACTCATCTGGTGAAAAGCGAATAGCCCCATATTCTTTTTCTAGAATTCTAGCCAATGTAGTCTTTCCTGAACCTGGTAATCCACACATTAAATAAAGAACTGGAATTATAGTATTTTCAGGCATTTATTATTTTCCCTTTCTTTCATTTCTGACTATAGTCGTAGCAGATCAGGTTTTGACTGATAACTTTCTCTATTTTATGTTTTTAATTTAATCAAAAATTAAAGCATTATGTGCGCTTACTCCTGCCAGTGCCCCATCACCTACAGCTAAAGACACTGAACCGCCGGGCCGAGCTGCGTCTCCACAGGCAAACACCCCATCAACTGGAGTTGCTTTTAGGTCATTTGTATAAATGAATTCCCCTGTTTCATCTTCTTCAATTTTACAACCCAAATCCTTGATCCAGCCTTGCTCTAAAAAGGTTTTAGTTTGTATAAACAATCCATCAAAGTGTGTGATGCTCTGATCTGTAAATATTACATCAGCATGAGAATCCATCTGCTTAATTGAACGGTCATCTATGGTCACGCCTCTTTCTTGTAATTGCTGTTTGGCTTTCAGATTCAACAGGTCTGGCTGACCATTTAATAAGAGTGTAGTCTTACCCCAGTCTGGAAGCATCATGGCCAAATGGGTAACATGGGCAGAACTGGCTAAAATTGCAATATTTCCCTGATTGAGTTCATAGCCATGACAATACGGGCAATGAAATACAGATTTCCCCCAGCGTTCGTTTAGACCTGAAATATCCGGTAAGCGGTCAGTGACCCCGGAGGCTATGATTATTTTTTTGGCATGAACTGACTGTTGAGTATCCAGACACAAATAAAAATCCTGATTATTTTTTTCTACCCGCTGGACCGTGCCCTGTTGCCAGTTGACTGTCTTATAGCGCTGTAATTGTTCCCGTGCCTTTTTTATAATTTCCAGCGCCTGAATTCCATCTTGTGCAAGAAAACCATGAGAGTTTTCGGCGAATCGATTCCGTCTCTGCCCTGCATCAATTACTATAATATTTCGACGTGCCCTTGCCAAAGGTACTGCCGCAGATAAGCCGGCATAACTTCCGCCAATAATTGCAACGTCATAAATCATTTTGATAACTCCGAAAATCTCATTTCAGGAATTAGCTTAATACTTCTAGCTTATACCAATGTTGATGTCCTTTATGAGAAATGCAACTTTATGATTATTTTGTTTGCTTAACTGAATTTCTTTATCACCTTAAAGTGAAATGGCTATCTCAAGCAGCATTTTTTTAAAAATAGAAAATTTAAATCTATAGCAGATCACACCTACCCCAAATATTAATTTTAATTAACCAGTTATTTTTAATGAATATATTTACTATATATGTACTTTTTTACTTATTATTTTATTCAATTAAATAATATATCGAAACTAAACACTTTATATAAAAATAAGGGCTATTTAGCCCTTATTTTTATTTCATTTTATATAAATTTACCAACCTAAACCTACCCCCTACACCAGCAGAACTTTCTTTTTGAGTACATGCACCACTTATGCTCAGGCTAGTATTGTTATCAACAATCCGCTGATAACCTACAGCAATTGCCTGTTCAGATCTCTACAGATCGGCATCAACACGGTTTTTCCTTATAAGACGGCTGTGCTTATTACTTCATTTATCACTTGATTTATAATTTAGCACTACTTCTTCAGGGGTAACTCCCCTAAACTGGTCACTAAAAAACTTGCTCTAGCCTGATCATGAGAATAGATAGCATCTTAAGTATCGATCTTGTATTTCTTAATATTTAACCTTCTCTGATACCATATTATTCAGTGTTAAAATTCTCAATATTTAAAAAATATTTTTATCAAATAAGATTTTTAAGGCTGACTATAATAGAAATTGTCTTGTTATTTTAGTTTTTATTAAAATCAATAAGTTAAAAATATATTCAATTCAGAAGTTATAAGCCTTAATATATAGCTAAAATAAATTCCCTCTATTTTAACAACCTTAACAATAAAAGAATGTTCTATGCGTCATTCTTATCATGCTGAACAGCACTATATGGAGCGTGCGGGATGGTTACGTGCTGCTGTACTGGGTGCAAACGACGGGATTATCTCTGTTACCAGCCTTGTCATTGGCGTAGCGGCAAGTGGGGCCTCCACTCATACCCTGTTAATTACCTGTATAGCCGGCCTGATTTCTGGCGCTGCCTCAATGGCAGCCGGCGAATATATATCAGTTAAGTCCCAGCAGGATATCGAGCAGAGTGATTTGAATATGGAAGCACGAGAATTAGATCTTCATCCGGCCCATGAATTAAAGGAGCTCCAAGATATCTATATACGTCGCGGTTTAGACTCTGACCTTGCCCGTCAGGTTGCTCAACAGCTGACTGCACATAATGCTCTGGACGCCCATGCAAGAGATGAAATTGGTATTTCAGAACAGACTTCAGCAAATCCTGTTCTTGCAGCAGTCGCATCAGCTCTGGCTTTTTCAGTGGGGTCTTTGTTTCCTGTTGCTGCAATTATTTTTCTTCCTGAATCTATACTCCAATCAGGCATTATTATAATTGGTATATTAAGTCTGGGAGTTCTGGGTGCGCTGGCAAGCTATGCCGGTGGCAATTCTATCTGGAAAGGTGCAATACGTATTATGATATGGGGAATTATTGCAATGCTGTTTAGTGCATGGGTGGGTTCATTATTTAATGTCACAGCTGTTTAGGCAATAAATCATATAAATATATTGTACCCTTATAACTCTTTTAATTTTATTTTAAGCAAGAAAAACCATAATCCAGATAGTATGTTTATGTGATCAGGTTATGAGCTTATATTCCCCATATAAAGGTAAGAAAGGTGTCAAACGTATTATAAATGCTTTTTATTATTCGATAACAGGCCTCATCATAGCTTATCAGCATGAAGCTGCTTTTCGTCAGATTATACTGATGAACCTGATACTGGTTCCTTTAAGTTTTTTTACCAATGTTACCAGTATAGAACGTGCACTCATGATTGCTGTATGTTTATTAGCAATTGTGATTGAGCTATTTAACTCGGCGCTTGAAGCTGTAGTTGACAGGATCTCTCTTGAAAGACATATTCTTTCTAAAAATGCGAAGGATATGGGAAGTGCAGCTCAGCTAATTGCTATCTTTATTATTCTTAGTACTTGGCTAATTATTTTAAGTCATTAAATCTTTTAATTTATAAGATATTTTTTAAATTCTCGATCTCAATTTATTTGATTGAATTAAGGTTAATATAATAGGTATTGAAATTAAAATTATAGTCTAAAATTAATTAATCAGCCATTATAAAAATATAAAATCAATATAATCAATTAAAAACCAATATAGTAGATTAAAATTTTTATATCTTAATATTTAAGCTGTATAGAAGGTAGTATAAAGAGCCTTTGGGAGTGATATCTATTATCAGGATTCATCTTTTTTATCTATTATATCAATGAGCTAAAATAATATCTAATTAAATTAACAGCTTAATAATTAGATAGAGGCTTTAGTTAATTATAGTACTAATTTTTTTAATAATTATAAAAATATATATTATAAATCTGTTATAAAAATTTAATTTAAATATGCTATTAGGTATTCCTATAAAATTATAATTACATAAATAGTAGCTTAACTTATACCTCTAATTTTAATTCCTTAAGTAATAATTTTTTTAAGATCTTGAGCCAATTAAAAACTGCCTACAATATAAAAATTTCAATTATGATAACTTAAATATTAATGAATGATATTTAAGTTATCACGCAAAAAACTGCTATTAAAATAGTAGTTCTTTATTTCAATCTTATATTATTGGATTAAATATTAGCAACTTTAGGTTGAATATTAAGCTTAGAAATAATTGCCTGAGCTTGTTCTAACACGAGATGATCATTAGCTTGATGAGAAACTAACTGTACACCCATAGGCATATGAGTGGAACTAGTACCGATCGGGAAGGTAAAAGATGGTGCGTCGAGATAATTAAAAGGTCTCGTATAATCACCTACATGAATAAACTGGGTATCCTGTACGTCCAGTTCAACAGCAAAGATTGGACTAACAGGCAGCAGTAAACATAGATTCTCAACTAAAGATTTTTTAAATATATCTTGAAATATACTGCGCTCTCTGATGGTTTGCTGGTAGTCATCTGCTGTAATTGTTTTACCATGCAATACGCGGTCTCGTATCACCTGCCACATTTTAGTCTGTTCATTTTCAGCATCTTTGCCATGATATAAATAACTTTCATAAGCAATAATTTTTGATGTTCTGGTAGATAATTCTTCAAAGTTAAAACCTGCAGGAGGCTGCCATTTTTTAAGTGTAAAGCCCTGCTCTTTTAATTGCGCTAATAACTTATTCCATAAACTTAAAACTTCATCATTTAATGGATATGGAAAATCCTCTTCGGCTAGATAGTATAGTTGATTAAGATCGGATCGCAGGTGGGGAACATGTGTCTTAGCAAGTAATGCATACAGCTCAAGAATATCTTCACTTCTTAAGGCAATTGGACCCAATGTATCTAAGGTCTTTGACAGAGGAACTCCCCCTGAAGCATCAATCTGATCACTTGAGGGCTTGAATCCAAAAATACCGTTCAATGCAGCAGGTGTACGAATAGACCCGCCCGTATCACCACCAATAGACAGAGGACACAAACCAGCAGCAACAGCAACACTCGACCCAGAAGAAGAGCCGCCAGGTGCTAACTGTTTTTTAGACCAGGGATTATGAGGTGTGCCTTGCAGTGGATTTTGTCCTGAAAGTCCAAAGGCTAACTCTGTCATTTTTACTTTACCAAGAATCACAAAGCCTAAACTTTCAAGTTGTCGTACCAAGGCGCAGCTTTCTTGTGCAATTTGGTCTAAATAAACAGTACCCGCTTTGGTCACATAGCCTTTTACATCTAAATTATCTTTTAAAAGAATGGGTATACCATGAAACTGACTTAAACGCTTAGAGGTTATATTTAATGTGTCCAGTTGTCTGGCGTGCTCAAGTGCCTCAATTTCAAATAGCGCTGAAATACAATTTAAGTCTTTATACGTTTTAATACGATGAATATAAAACTCAACCACATCAACTACTGTCACTTCTTTACTTGAAATTTTTCTTGCAATCTCAAGTGCTGAAATATTAAGTAAGTTCATTAAATATCTTCCAGTTTTTTACCCACAGTCTCAGGCATTTTAATAAAAGTAAGCAGTGTTAAAGCGGCCCCAATAATCACCAGAAAATAAAAATAGTCCTGTTTTCCAATGCTTTGCAACCAAGTAAGAATATAAGGTGTTGTGCCACCCAACAATGCGACCATTAAGTTATACGGTGCACCAATTCCCACAGCTCGAACTTCTGTCGGAAATTGTTCAGACATAAGCGTAGGACCTATAGATGTATATAATGCGTAAAGCAATAGACCAAATATTTCGACCAATAAAATTGAGCTAAATGAGCTATCCATCCACTTAATTATGGGATAGAAAAACAGTAAGTACCCTACAGCGAAAACAATTAACTGCGGCTTACGTCCAATTTTATCGGATAACCATCCAAATACAGGCTGGCATAGCATAAATACCACCAAAGCAATAGTATTGGCAGCAAAGGCAACTTTCGGTTCTGCACCCAAAGCCTTAATTGCGTAGCTTGGGACATACACAATAAATATATAGAATGCAAAAGTAGTTAAAATTGAAATACCAACTATTCGTAAGGTTTCTTTAGGATGATTTTTAATTAAGAAAATTAATGGATTTTTAACTTTTTCCTTGGCATGAGTCATTTCACTATCAGGTACAGAGCGGCGTATCCACATTCCGACCAGTCCACCTAAAGCACCCAAGAGAAAAGGAATACGCCACCCGTAATCACTCATCTGCTGTTCGGTTAAAATAGTGGTTAATAACCATGCCAAACTCGATGCCATTAATATACCAATGGCTGCACTAAAGAACATAAAACTTGAATAAAAGCCTCTTTTTTCTTTTGGTGCCATTTCTGATAGATACGTAGCTGCTGAAGCAAACTCTCCGCCTAAAGATAAGCCTTGTAATAACCGGGCCAAAACTAAAATAATAGGGGCAAAAATACCAATTACTTCATAAGTGGGAGACAGACCAATCATTAACGAACCACCCGCCATCATCATAATGGTGGCTGCAAGTGCTGCTTTTCTGCCATATCGATCTGAAAAGATTCCCAATACAATTCCGCCTAACGGACGCATAAAAAAGCCTACTGCAAAGATAGCGAAAGTCGCTAATAAAGATGCTGTTGGATCTGTAGAGGGAAAAAACTGTTTGGCAAAAAAAACCGCAAATGTTGCATAGATAGTCCAGTCAAACCATTCAACAGCATTTCCAACTGTTCCTGCAAGAATGACTTTCTTTTGTGATACATTTTCAAGCTTAGAGGTTGAATTTTTCATATTTGGTTCATCCATGATTTCCTTAAATTTGATTTTAGACAAATAATTCCATTTAATTTTATTTTTCAGACTCAAATTTAGATTATATTTAATTTTTAGACAAGTCAATTATTATGAATGAATCTTTTAAAATGGACGATATTGATAAAGCGTGTATTAATGCTTTGTTAGAGAACCCAAGAGGTTCATGGCGGGAACTAAGCTTGGCGAGTGAAATTCCTGAAAAAAAATTATCCAGGCGCATTAGCAAGCTTTTTGATGAGCAAATCATTCGTACCGTAGTTGAACTGAATCCTTTGGTGGTTAATAAAGGATTTACTGTACATGTCTGGCTAAGCGTTAAACCGGGAAAGGTAAAAGAGATTGCACATTTTTTCTCTGAAAGGCCTGAAGTGCGAATTGTTTTTTTAACTACAGGATTAGCTGATATTTTTTTAGAAATTGGCTTGGAAAAAGCTACCGATTTATATCCCTGGATGCATGATTTCGTTACTCAGCTTCCGGATGTTAAAACAGTGGAAACACAGGTGGTTTTAAAGCCCTTTACTTGGGCCAGCAAGCTAAAGAATAATCCTGTAGCTTCATCTATGCCTGTTCAACACTTATTATCTTCAGATGAATTAAAACTGATCCAGGTATTAGCAAAAGATGGCCGAATTTCAATGAAAAGCCTTTCAGACGCTATTCAGATGAGTGAACATAAAACCCAGAAAATGATGAATGATCTGCTAGCAGAAGAAGTATTTTCATTGCGGTTAGACTTTGAACCAAAACTACTGGGCTATGATACTGAGGCAATTGTACTAATTAAAGCCCGTCCTGACTCTGTTAATGAAATTGTAAAAGCACTCTGCGAACTTAAAAATACCCGTTGTTTATTTGGGATTAGTGGTGAATCACAATTTTTCTGGCATGTATTGTGTAATGATCTAGCAGATTTATGGTATTTGACTACCGAAAAATTGGGCCAGTTAGAAGGAATTCAGTCTTGTAATACGAATATGATTACCAACGCTTATAAACGTGCTGGTTTTATGCGCAAAGGAATCAATATGCAATTTCCCTAAAGCAACGATAAAATACCAAGCTTAAATAGCAATGCCCAATTGGAACCAAATCTTTCAAGTTTTCAGTTGGGTATTAGTCTATTTATTTAAAGTATTTCTATAACAACATTTTTGCATTCAAGAGTCTTTTTAAGATCATGCTGCATTACTTTTAAATAAAAGTATTAAATGCTTCCTTTCGAGGAAGTTTTTAAAATTTCATAGTACATCATACAGCTATTTCTTATTCTCATAGACATGTCAGATGCCTAAGACCACTATATTAATATAAGCTCTGCTAGAGCTATTAATTGTTTTTGCACATTCGTTAGTAATATATTACGCATGCCCAGATAATATTTTAATCGTAATAGTTTTTATATAAATATAGAAAAATAGCAAGTGATATCTTTAATTATCTTAAAAATTGTTCATATTCAAATATATTAGAACAATAGTAGTACCCCTATTATTCTTAATACTTTGTAATAATCTCCAGAACTGATCAGTGGAATATCTATCTCTCTGTTCCCTGACTAGGTTATAAATCAATAACAGATGATAATATTTTAATTATGAAGTATAAAGGGTGAAAGCTGGATTACACAGCTTAGTATGAGGTTGGAGAGTACACTACACTAAAATAGAAGAAATAATTTTACTATTACGAAAATAGAAATTCGATTTTATAATCTTGTATTAGGACAAGATTTTAAAGTGACCCAAAATACTAAATCTAATTTGGATCAATAATTTTTTCATTGCCTATATTTTACATATGATTAAGAAAGTTTTTCTAAAAGAATGAGATGCTAGTTTAATTGAAAAAAAGTTTCGTAAAATACCTAATATAATCTTAAGACTTGAAAGTAATTATTATAGCTCTATTCTATATACTTTATATAACAATAAAAAAATTTCACATTTTTACTTATAAAATCTCTGTTACTAAATTAAAAAATTAATAATGTATTGGTGAACAATAACTTGATTATTTAAACCCTGTTCAAACTCAGAATTTATAAGAACTTACCCATATTAATAACCGATTTTCCATTTTTTTTGAAAGATAAGGTCTTAGATAAAATATCATGATCCTGTGTCAATTAGTTAAGGAGTAATTTCATAAAAACAACTTATTTGATGATCTGGTTGCTTTTATTAAAGAAGCTGGTGAATTGCTACTAGAAAATCAGCTTTACCTTATTCGTGAAGAACTTAAAATCTAACAAAAGAGTTTGCTGAAACCCTAGGAATAAAACAGCCATCGCTTTTAAAAATTAAAAATCGTGGGAATGATTTGAAAATTTCGACCAGGAAAAACCATATTGAAGCAATGCGAGGAAAGCTACATATTGATGTAGAACTTTTAATAGGAAAATTTATAAAAGTCAATGTTTAACAATACAAATGGGAGCTTTAGGCTCCCATTTTCAACTCCATATAACACCCATCATATTAATTTTAGAATTTCTTAAAATCAAATAACCATAATTGATCTATTTAATATACTGCCAAACGACAGGATCAACATAATCTTCATCAATATGGTAGCCCTGTGCCATAACTTCTTTTTCATCAATTTCTCTTGATTTTTTATTTCTTCTCAACTCATTTGTAAATGCTTGTTCTAACTCTTTTGATGTCATTTTATAAGTATCAATATTATTCTCTGAATCATCCATTGAATTTCTTTCATCATAGCGAATTGTATTGAAAGTATAATGAACCATGTATTGTTCTTTATCATCTTCAGTTTTTTTAGTTTGTTTTATACTCAGATCCAAAAGGATACCATTGCCATATAAGCGGTAGCCGATCGAGTTTCCTCCAACTGTATTTATTATTTTTTTCCATTCTTCATAATTAAAGATATAAGTCGGATCAATGACATCACCTGATTCCATTAGATATCGAATATTATCTTCTTTTGCTATTCGTGCAGAAAAACGATAGAAATAATTTTTCCACTCGGCCTGATTAATCTTCTTCATTAAATCAACATAAGCTTGATAGGCTTGTTCAGGATGTACAAACTCTTCTTTGTTTAAGCCTGCATTGATAGTCATCACCTCAATACCTTCTTCTCCATGAAAAGATGCTCCGAGTACTGAAAAAACATGATTAATGGTCAAGCTACTTGTACTATTCTCGATTTTAATTTGGCCTAAGTTCGGTAGTGAAAAATCTAATTCTCGAAAACTCGCTACTGGGTGATTATCTACCTTCCCTTGATTGTAGTGAGCAAAATCTTTAAAACCTTGTGGACCAAAATGTAGTGAATAAGGTTGCTGATTCATTGTATTGTTCTCTGTATTTTTTGGATGAGGTTGACAGCTTAAAAGGAGGAGTCCGAATATGAAGACAAAGATCAAGTTAAAATAGATCTTAAATTTTTCCATCATTACTGTCCTTACCAACATTAAAATCAGCTTTACTGTTACCCCATCCTGCAATAATTGCGAGTTCCTTTTCTAAAAATGGACGTCCTTTGTTACTCAACATTAAAAGATGATATTTTTCTGCTGCTTTTTGAATCCATTCCATACGGCTATCATAGTTTTGAACTCTAGTATGTGGCAAAGGCTCACTATAGACAGATTCAGGGAGTTGATTAATAACTCCTGCATGACGACCTTTATAGTTTCCATTTTTATTAGGTCTGACTGTATCAATGCCATAATCACTAGATAAGACTAAGGTACTATCAGGGAGCTTGGTATAGCTTTGTAACGTTGCCTGTGCTTGTACTTTCCAATCTTTCCATACCAATTCCTGTAAAATATTTCTTTGCTCTTGTACTGCAATCGACATCAAATGTTTTAAAAGATTTTTACTAGACAACTTAAATCTATCTTGTCTTGATTCATTCTTTCTTTTAAATACATTTTCAATTTTTGGAAGATACTCAAAAGCCTGTGTAATTTCAGGGGTACTTTGTAAGTGCTTAATTATCGGTAAGCAACTTGACCAAGGAATATTTCTTACTTCTTCTTTTATATGGTTGAATTTTGAGACATCACGTTGAGTTCTACACTGGTTAAAAGATGCAGATGACATACTCCAAGCGTAGTGCCATGGAGTAATATCCATGAATAACCATAAATTTCCTTTTGCAAAAGAATGTACAGGATCCCGAATCACACTGAGTGGCATCCACTTATATCCCCATGCGGTGAGTCCATGTTTAAACACTGCTGCAACTGTTTTTGAGGCAAATGCGCCTAGACCCATCCAATAATAACGACCTATAAGCTGCTTATCTCCATGATTTTCCTGTTCAAGGTAAATTTTGGCATAGACCGAGGCTATTCTTCTAGCTCTTGCTTCATATCCTGGTTCGAGTTTATAGAGATTTTTTCGTGCATCCATTAAATTAGATACGTGTTTCATTGCCTCTTGTTGATGTATTTCCCAATAAGTTAAGCAATCACATAGCAAAGTTTTACAGCTATTTTCTTCAGTATTGGTGTTTCCTTCCCAATCTAAACTTCCCATTACGATTAATCCTCTCTATCTTCTTTTTCTAAAGAAATCCAATTTAAATCGACTTTTAAATTTTCTGCTTGTAAAGAATTAATCCGTTTAGATCTACCTTTATTATCTGCTTGGTCAATAAATTCTTTCTGACCATTTGAAATTTTGTAATTAACTTTTTTCAATGGATCACCTGAAGGTAAAAGCATTTGAAATTTTTCATTATATAATTCGCAGGTGGGTAAGCCTTGAATGTTTACGCCTACTTCAGCTCCCCCTTTAAAAAGATGCTGTCCAGCCTTTGCTTCAAACTTTCCTGGAGTAATGAATGTAATCCCATTCTTATTAATTATGATTTGAGAACCGCCTGCCATGGATTTACCTATCTTGATAAATTTCAGAAATTAAGCTTAGATTTAGTCTAAAATAAACCTCTAATAATTTATTTTTTTAATCAAAGTATGACTTTCATTATCGCCATTCAACTGAATGATAGCATTATTGTTGCAGCAGACAACAAAGAAGTCATACTCAAAGAAGACCAATCAAATGAGCTTCTAGAACGCTCAACGTCAAAACTTCATGCATGGGGTGAGGGTATTGTTACGGGCACAGGTGAATACTATGTGATTCATCGCTGCATCACTTTATTTAAGGAAGTGAATCAATCAAAATTAACTTCACTTCCTTCTTGTTTAGAACTTTCACGTCAACTTCGGGAAAGCGAAATTGGTTCTGGGCATTTTCAAGTGGAAAACACCAAACTATTATGCTCTAGCTACAGCAAACATGGTGCTCAACTGTATAAAGTCGAACGCATAGATGATATGCAAAGCTATAACATGACAGCTATAGAGCCGATGGACATTACTGTTTGGATGTTCAATCCTAATGTAGAAACAATAACAGCAGATTTAAAAACCTTATATCTCGATCTTCAAGATTACTCAACCTTCGCCAACCAAACTGATTGGATGAATCACTATATCAATCGAATTGCACCAATCTACCAAAAGCAAAGCCAACAAGATTCATTAATGAGTCAAAGTTTTGATTTCTTTTTCCAAACGAAGAATGAATATATGTTTGGCCATATTCCAAATACCCAGGAAATAGCCCTAGAATTTAAAGAAATTTCCACTAATTTAAAGTCTGTTTAACATAATGGCTTTTATACAAAATGCTTTAGATAAAAAACTTTTAAATCAATTAGCTATATATTTTACATAACTTCAATATAAACCCAATCAGCAGTTCTGAAACAATAAGATGATTTATTACCCAAATCTGTAAATTTTTGCCATAAAAATTGATTAAAAAAATAATCAATTTTAAGATTTTTATCCTGATTACTTAGCTTTAAGTACTAAAATCATCCCCATTTCTCGTGAATAAGATTTAGACGTTTTTGTAGGTAAAAGCGTACAACAATATCGGAGCTTTGCGACTATTCGTCATATTAAAATTTTCCTATGATGAACTTATACAGGAACAGGATGTTCCAGAACATAAAACAACAATGATAGGTTCAGGCACCAGGATCGTAAGATACAACAGGAGTTATATCTAATCACCCGATACGAAAAACCCCGGCAGGACGCTGGGGTTTTTTATTGTCTATTAATTATAACTTTTCAATCTACTTGTATTTTTATATAGGGTTGAAATAAGTCATTATTAGATCAATAAAATGAAATCCAAGAAATTCCAATATTTGCTAAAGGCTTATATCTCTTTGTTTTCTATTTTAACTTTAATCTCTTTAGGTTTAGGACTAGCACTAAATTATCTAATTAATAATGAACTTAGTGAAATGTTCAGCATATTGAGAAGTTGCTCAATCTTTATAATATTTTTATTATTCGGCTTAAATTATGAAAGAATTGAGCATTGGCTGGAAGTACATTTAGTAAAACAGAAAAGCTAATTGTCTTAGCCTCGCATAAGAGATTTTATGTTAAGTAGCCATTTTATCTAACTAAAGAGTGCCTACAAAATCGGTAGCTATTCACTCTAAAGATATACTTGATGGCTATAGGGTTTTTATTTAAAGAAAGAACTAACAAACATAACTAATACACCAGTTAACATCCCTAAGAAGCTTGCTGCCTTTGTATCCATATGATTATTTACTTTTTCACGCAATACATGAGGACCAATAAACGTTCCTGCAATACTGATAATTAATCCAATAAATATTAAAAAATCTTCCACTGCCTTTTCTTCCTTTTTTATTTCGTATAACAGCCATTATGTTAAGTGGAATTGATAATCATCATTTTTGATCCCAAAAGCTTTTCTCCATGCCTGAGGGCTGGTACCATATTTTTCACGAAAATTTTTTCTGAATGACACGGTATTATTAAAACCTGAAAGCTCGGTTATCTTTTCGATAGACAAGTTTGTCGTTTCCAAAAGTTCACAACTTAATCTGATTCTTTCAGTATTCAGCCATTCGACTAGGGTCATACCTGTCGCTTTCTTAAAATGCCGTGTAAACGTCCTACGTGTCATATGTGTTCGTTCAGCTAGGCTTTCAATATTATGCTGTATAGCTAAATTCTTTCTTAAAAAATCAAGTAATAGGTTAATTTGTGCATCTTGGCTCGATTCTGCGACTGGCTGTTCAATAAACTGAGCTTGTCCACCTTCACGGTGAGATGGGATCACCATTACTCTAGAGACTTTATTGGCAATTTGTGCATTATAGATTTCACGTACCAAATACAAGCAGCAGTCCAACGCTGCGCCTGTTCCAGCAGAGGTTACGATCCTTTGGTCTTCTACATATAGGGCGTCATTATCAAGCTGAACCTGTGGAAATCGCTCACTAAAATCTTGTTCAGCCATCCAGTGCGTAGCTGCTTTTTTATGGTCAAGTAAACCAGCATATGCTAATGCATAAGTTCCATAGCATAACCCTACAATTCTAATTCCAGTCTGATATGCACAATTTAGGGCATCGATAAGCACTTGTTCAGGCTCATGATTAAAATCATCCCATCCAGGAATAATAATAAGATCCGACTCTTTCATGAGTTCGATCCCACCATCCGGGATAATTATCATAGACTGTTCGGTTTTTACCGGTTGGCCATCTAAAGAAAAAATTTTCAGATCAAATAAGCGTTTATCTTCAATCTTGATATTGAAAATGATATGCGGGATAGAGAAGTGAAATGGATTTATATTGGGATAAACAAACAATCCAATCACTGGTATAGTCATTCGATCTACCTCCCTAAAATAATAAATATAGCATGTTGTCCCAATAGTTTCGATGATTGTCCTTAAGGACAGTTTTTTTGTTTGATGCTTTTAAGCATGATTCAAGTATGACTAAATGATTGGATCTGGAACATGAATAAAACTTTAAGTAGCTCTGTTATTGCACTCTCTCTGGCAATGGCTTCAGTCCATTTATATGCGAATGATAAGGTGGTTCAGCGAGATACTTCTAAAGTTACGCATATACAAGAAATTCGCAATGCAACGATTAAAGTAACCTATGCTGATACGACTTTTTTAATTGACCCAATGTTTGCTAAAAAAGGGTTCTATGAAGGTTTCCCTGATACTCATCGTAGCTATTTACGGAACCCATTAGTCGATTTACCCATCAAGCCCGAAACGATTTTAGAACGTGTAGATGCGGTAATCGTGACCCATACCCATTTAGATCATTGGGATGATGCAGCACAAGCGACTATTCCGAAAAACATGCCTGTGTTTGTACAGAATAAAGAATACCAGAAAGTCATTCAGTCACAAGGCTTCAAAGATGTTCGTGTATTAACGCAAGCGACTTTTAAAGGGATTAAGCTCACTAAAACTGGTGGCCAACACGGTACTGATGCCATGTATCGTATTCCTAAGCTTAAAGCTGGATTAGGCGAAGCAATGGGGGTGGTATTTGAAGCTACTGGCTATGAAACTGTTTATGTAGCAGGAGATACCATCTGGCGTTCTGAAGTTGATCAAGCGATTCAAACATTTAAACCTGATGTGATTGTCTTGAATACAGGTAACGCCTTGGTTAATGGCTTTAAAGAATCCATTATTATGGGGAAAGAAGATACTTATCTCGCAACTCAGAAAGCACCAAATGCCAAAGTAATTGCTGTTCACATGGATGCCATTAACCACATGTCGGTAACACGTGCTCAGCTTGCAGAATATGTAGAAGACAAAGGGATCCAAGATAAGGTGTTAATTCCTATCGATGGTGAAACGCTCTCTTTCTAAAGTAACTTAAAGAAGTGGAAGCGTTCCACTTCTTTAAAATCCTAAGCAGAACAAAACAAATATTAATTAAGTAAAGGAACAGATATGTCAAAATCAGCTTTATTAGTTATCGACTTACAAAATGAATATCTACCTACAGGTAAATTACCATTGGTAAATATTGAACAAGCCGCTGTTAATGCAGTAAAAGTAATTACTAAAGCCCGTGAACAAGGCACTCAAGTGATTCATGTCCAACATATTGCTGATGCTGAATCTCCTATATTTGAACCCAGCTCAAACGGTATTGAATTTCAGGATACAGTTAAGCCGCAAGAAGATGAAGCTGTGATCATTAAAAATCACATCAATGCGTTCTTAAACACAAATCTCAAAGAAATTTTAGATAGCAATCAAGTGACTGAGTTAGTCGTGATTGGTGCTATGAGCCATATGTGTGTTGATGCTGCTGTACGTGCTGCTTCTGATTTTGGTTATAAGGTAAAAGTGATTCATGATGCCTGTGCGACGCTAGACTTAGAATTTAATGGCGTCAAAGTGCCTGCTGGTCATGTCCATGCAACATTCATGGCCGCTTTTGAATTTGCATATGCTCAAGTGATATCAACTGAAGATTATATTAACTAAAGATTAACATTTTCTAAAATTAACATAATACTGTTTATAGAAGGCTGAAAAATTTGGTTTAATATATTGATTTATATATGCTTTATAAATTTTAAGCCTAGATGCATATCTAGGCTTTTTTAAGTATATATAAGCACGCTTATATTAAATAAATAATTTTCTTAATTTCTTTCGAGTTTTAACATACTCTTAGCAAGATTTTCTTTACCAGTTTCCTTTAAATTTTTAATTACAGAATCGAAATCTCTTTTTTCTCTATTTTGGCTTAATTTTGACTGAGCTTGTATCTTAGATATATTTATTTCAAAAACAATTAGTTCTTTTAATTGATCCATTAAATACTCTTTAGGGGCATCCGACATTTTCCATCCTGAATTACCATTAGCTTTTTCTTCACTTATTTTTGTTAGCATGCCGACAGCAGATAATTTACTTTTATTATCTGTGAAATAAGTTATATTTCCATATATATGAACAACCTGATAGTTCCAAGTAGGTACTTTTTTGTGGTCTTTAAATTTACTTGGGTAATAATTTGCTGAAATATAAGCATCCTCACCCTTAAAGATACATAGAACTTCCTGATCATCAGAAACAAGTATCCTCATATCATTATTTACTGCAATATGACCAATTAAAGTATTATCCGTTTTCATAATTAAGGGCACATGTGTTGCAATAAGCCCGTCTTTAGTATTAGCAACTATACACGCTAAAGGATAATTTTTAATAAGGTTCATTATCTCTTCTGTGCGTACTTCTTGAAAATCATTTGGAATATACATTTACTTATCTGACTCAACTCTAATTTAAAAATAGAATTTGGATTCGTTAAAATATAATTTAATTCTCCCAAAATTAATATGATACAAGTTATACGAATTCACAGAACATGGCTTTGAGCTGGGCCCTTTTTATCAAAGAGTATAATAAAGTGGAGGAAGAGTGGTAATTGATCTGAATAGCTACATTGTCTTACCAAAATGCAGTCAATTCCAATCTGTCTTTTTATGTGCGGTCTCTGGCGTAAATGCTAGCATAGAAATAGTAATATCTGTTTTGGCAAAAATGCTCTTTAATCCCTCACTTCCTGTATAACATTCTATAATAGAAATACTTTTAGATGTTCTGCGCCATCCATATACATTAGAACTATTATCAATCAACTTAATAGCGGCAGCAGCTCCTAGTTCTCCCAAACCGAGCAAGTAAACTGTTTTTTCAGATGCTATCTATTCCTGTGGCTACTATATCTTTTTTTCCTGTTGTCTAGCATAACTTGGCATGTCACGATATAAATATGATGTCCATATCACAACGAGATAAGATACGTTTTGCAATTTCAAGAGATCCTCTAGCTTCAATTTTTTTAATGACCTGTAAAATCTCAGGTGCCTGAATTTGGTTAATACGCTTATTAGCAAGAGCAATGTAAAACTCATCCAATGAAGCTCGAACATTACTGATGTGTTTGGATGACCAGGTTTCTTTTTGATTATTGAACCAATCTTTTGCGACTTCCTTAAAATAAGGCTGCTCCTGCTCGACCTCAGTTATATTTTTGAGTTTATATCTCAGATCAAGCGCGATCTCCCTTGCACGCTTTAAACTTAGCTCAGGATAGATACCTAATGCTTTGGACTTCCTTTGTCCATTTTCCGTGTATCTGATAGACCAATATTTTTTGCCATTTGGATCGATTCGTAAAGACAGACCATTAATATCAGAAAGGCGGTACTGTTTTTCCTGCGGTAATGCTTTTTTACACAGCACATCGGTAAGCGACATATCTTTGTCCCACATAATTAAACTTATTTAGTGGGTCAAATTGTCCCAATTTTGACCCTCATAAAGCAAAAATAGGGTCAAACAGCTTAGGACAAGGTCGGACAACACAGCCAATAAAAAAACCCTTAAACATTGAGTTTAAAGGCTTTTTTAGATTCCGATGGATTAATTCGGAAAGAATTTTGGTGGAGGTGGCGGGAGTCGAACCCGCGTCCGCCAGCACTACACTCGAGAATACTACATGCTTAGATATCGTCTACTTTTTTAACTCTTTGTGACCCGACGAACAGGGTACAAATCGCGATCCTCTTAATTTAGTACAAAACCCCGAGGCTTGGTTTTATACGGACTTGTGTGCGTGCGCTTCAGTCGGACTCCCTAACCACAAGTATTCAGAGAGGCGGACAAGCTGCCCTTAGGCAGCTAGAGCGTATGATTCGTCGTTTGCGACTAAAAAATGCAAATTTGATTTACGAGAGAAAATGCGCTCTCGGCATGCATCTATGAGTTTCATCACCAGCGTCGAAGCCAGAGACACCCCCAAGTTACGTTCCTATCTTAGCATACTTTTACTGATTTACCATGCCGTAATTCATTAAAATCAAGAGCAAGATAGGTTTAATACTATAATTGCGGTAGTATTTTATTTTTCAAGTTCTTCTTATAAAAACATGAGTTATTTATTAGCACTCGATCAGGGAACAACTTCTAGCCGGGCAATTGTTTTTGATGAATCAGGCCGCATTCATGCCACTGCACAGCGTGAAATTCATATACAGACTCCTCATTCCGGTTGGGTGGAACAGGATGCACAGGAAATCTGGACTACACAAATTGCCGTAGTTCAGCAGGCACTCGCCTCAGCAAATTTGCTGGCGAAGGATATTAAAGCCTTAGGTTTAACCAACCAACGTGAAACTACGGTCGTGTGGGATAAACGTACTGGTCAGGCACTTACTTCTGCCATTGTATGGCAGGACCGTCGTGCATCTGGCTGGTGTAATCAGATGATTGAACAGGGCCACATGCAGTTAATCCAGGAAAAAACCGGACTGCGAATTGATCCTTATTTCAGTGCAAGCAAATTGGTCTGGTTACTCGAACATGACGAGGGACTGCGTACACTGGCTGATCAGGGACATTTAGCGTTTGGAACAATTGACAGCTGGTTAATCTGGAATCTGACGCAGGGTGCTGAACATGTCATCGAAGCGAGTAATGCTTCACGAACCATGCTCATGAATCTGCAAACCCAAAGTTGGGATGAAGAGCTTTTAGAGCTGTTTAATATTCCATGTTCCGTATTACCTAAAATTATCTCGTCTGACTGCTATGTTGCAGATACCGCCAAGGGACTTTTGGGCTCAACCATTCCAATTATGGGGGTTTTAGGTGATCAACAGGCTGCACTATTTGGTCAATCCTGCTTTGAGGCAGGTACAGCCAAGAATACCTATGGTACAGGCTGTTTCATGTTATTTAATACAGGCACTGACGTCCAGTTCAGTCAGAACAAGCTGCTGACCACCTTAGCCTGGCAATGCCAGAATCAAGCCCATTATGCACTCGAAGGGAGTGTCTTTATGGCGGGAGCAATTATGCAGTGGCTACGTGATGGTTTAGGGATCATTCAAAAAAGTAGTGATACTGAAAAACTGGCAGCACAGGTTAAATCCAGTGAGGGTGTAGTTTTAGTGCCTGCTTTTACCGGATTAGGCGCACCGCATTGGGATAGTGAAGCACGGGCAATGATTTGTGGTATATCACGCGGAACTACAAAAGCGCATATTGCACGTGCCTCGCTAGAAGCAATTGCTTTTCAAGTTTCTGATGTATTATCTGCAATGCAGGCTGATCTGGATCAGCCCTTAAAAGAACTGCGTGTAGATGGTGGAGCCAGTTGCAATGATATGATGATGCAGTTTCAGGCAGATTTACTGAATGTACCAGTGTTACGGCCTAAACTACAGGAATCGACGGCATGGGGCGCCGCAGCCATGGCGGGGCTAAAAGCTGGAGTATTTAATAGTCTGGATGATCTTTCAGCTTCCTGGCAACTGGAGCGAGAATTTATACCGCAAATGTCAGAAGATGAGCGTCAGCAACATTTAGCGCGCTGGAAAGATGCCCTACAGCGGGTACGGTCCGACCTAAGCTAATTCAACAAGAGTAAATAATAAAAAACCAGGCCAAGCCTGGTTTTTTCATCAGTGTGTTGGCCCCGTTGCAGCGCCTGTTTTTGGTTTTGGACACAACCAGATAATCAGGCCAGATACAACAAATACCAGTGAAAATAGCAAAAACACATGGTCAGCCGCTAATGTGAGTGCCTCTTTATTTACCAGATTGGAAATCATCGCTAAAGCACCTTCCGGACTCATACCACTTTGGACTAATGCATGTTGTGTCGGTTCAGGATTCAAGCTCGACACAATTTCACTGCGTGCCAGTTTAGCATGATCATCCCACATCGTGGCAGACATAGAAGCACCTATTGCACCTGCCATCGTTCGCATAAAACTCATCAGACCAGCAGCAGAGGCTATTTCCTGAGGCAATACCGATGCCAGAGCAATATTCGACAATGGAATGAAGAAAAATGGCACTGCAAAACCTTGTAGAATCTGTGGAATTGCCAATGCCATAAAGTCTGCTTCCGAGGTCCAGAGTGCTCGCATAAAGGTTACTCCGCCCAAGACTAACAGACCGAAACACGCCAAGGCACGCTGATCATAACGGGTAGAAAGCTTGGCAACCACAGGAGACATGGTCAGGCTGCCAAAACCCATTGTTGCTGTCACATATCCGGCCCAAGTCGCAGTATAGCCAATATTGATCTGTAGCCACTGTGGAATCAGCACAATACTGCCAAAAAATGCACCAAAACCAAACGATAAGGCAAGTACTGAAATCGTGAATCCCCGATGCCTGAAGACCCGTACATTTACGATCGGATTATGTTCGGTAATTTCCCAGATTAAAAATACGATAAATCCGGCAATCGCAACTGCAGCCAGACTGTTGATAATATTGCTGTGAAACCAGTCATGTTCATGACCCAGATCCAACATCAATTGCAGGGCACCAATCCAGATTACCAGCAGGATAAGTCCGATATGATCAATCTTGAGCTTATTTAATGGAGTTTCAGCACCTTTGAGTAGGCTCACTGCTCCTAAAGCGCAAATAATACCGACTGGAATATTAATAAAGAAAATCCAGTGCCAAGAAATATTATCACTGATTGTACCGCCAAGAATTGGTCCAAGAATTGGTCCAATGACGGTAGTCATCGCCCAGAGACCCATCGCCTGTGCATGTTTTTCCTGCGGGAAAATCCGCATAAGCAGAGTCTGGCTCAGTGGCATGATCGGCCCGCCAAAAAGCCCCTGCCCGATACGGCAAATGACCAGTAAGGCCAGGCTGTTTGAAAGGCCGCATAATACTGAAAAGACAGTAAACCCGATGACGCAGGCAACAAAGGTACGGACCACTCCAAAGCGGCCAGCCAGCCAGCCGGTTAATGGTACACAGATTGCTTCGGCAACAGCATAGGAAGTAATTACCCAGGTACCTTGTGTACTTGAAACAGCAAGGCTTCCAGTAATATGTGGTAATGAGACATTGGCGATGGTGGTATCAAGGACCACCATAAAGTTAGCCAGTGCCAGCACCAGCGCTGCAATCAGCAGCCGTCCGCCTTTAAGGTCGGCAAAAGGTGTGCTTTGGCTGTTCATATTGAATTACCTGGTCAGGTCAACCGTTGCGTTCATGGACAGCCCTACCCTGAGCGGATGCTGTGCCAGCTCTTTCGGGTCAAGTGCAATCCGTACTGGTAGACGTTGAACCACCTTGATCCAGTTTCCTGTGGCATTCTGGGCTGGAATTAAAGCAAAGGCAGCTCCAGTTCCCCCGGAGAAGCCTAAAACCTTGCCATGATAAACCACCTCATCACCATAGAAATCTGATATCAGCTCTACAGCCTGACCGGTTCTGACTTTTGCCAGCTGACTTTCTTTAAAATTAGCATCGACATAAAGCTGGGCCACAGGAACCACCACCATCAGTGAGTTTCCCGGTGCTACACGCTGTCCGACCTGCACATTACGGCGGCTGACCACACCATCAAGTGGCGCACGTACTTCTGTCCGTTCCAGATCGAGCATCGCCTGCTCTACCCGTGCCTGGGCAATTAGCACATCAGGAGTAGAGCGTTCAGTGGCACCACGAATCAGTGCTTCGTTGGCGGCCAGTGTGCTTTGTGCTGCTTTACGGTTAGCCTCAGCTTGAGACAGACCTGCTTGTGCCAAGGTTAAACTAGCTCGTGCGGTATCTAACACGGTTCGCGCACTGCTCATTTCTTCTTTGGAAATTGCGCCTGTTTCTGAGAGCTTGCGACGGCGTTCATAATCAGCCTGAGCCTTAGCAAGATCAGCCTCTGCCTTCTTAACCTGTGCCTGAGCACTGGCAATCTCATCAGCGCGTACCGATACCTGTGAATTTAGTGACTGGCTGTTGGCCGAGGTTTGGTTATATTGTCGTTTGGCTTTGGCCAGTTCTGCCTGTGCCTGCGCCAGAGCAATTTTGGCATCACGCGGATCAATACGTACCAGTACATCTCCCTGTTTGACTTGTTGGGTATCCTTGACCAGCACTTCTGTAACCTGTCCGCTCACCATAGAGGTAATCTGGGCAGTATCGGCCCCTACGTAGGCATTATCTGTAGAAACCGAACGGCTGGCAAAGTACATCCACAATGCATAGATCAGCACCGCGACAATAAAAAGAATCGCTACAATTTTAAGAAGTTTTTTTCTTTTATTGGGAGGAGGGAGATCGCCAGAAGAAGTGACTTGCGCCGGGTCGAGATCATGAGCTTGAGCATCAGTCATAGGCTATTCCTTTTGAATATGGACCAAAGCACTGTATGGATGAAAAGACCTTGTCTGGAGCCTATCCAACTTTTATTGGGGGCTTGTTTTTCATGCAGGGCTTTGGAGAAGGAGATGGATTTTAATGCAGCTTTAAAATAAATGTCGCAAAAAAAATGTAACTGGCAAGTTCTCTTTATATGAGAAAGCTCTGCCGATTCTCCAAATAGAAACTACAATTTTAAAGAAGTTTTAGCATTTAACTCCAAAGCCGGTTTTATCTCATCTGCATCAGGCCATCTTGCTTTAACTGTTTTTCTAATAGGCATAAGACGCAATTGCTGTGGCAATCGCCTTGTTTTCATCATTGATCATAGTCATACGCATGGTACAGCCTTTACGTCCTAATCTGAGCGTTTCAGCACGGGCAATAAAATGCTGTCCACGGCCCGGAGCCAGATAATCAACCCGCATATCAACAGTCGCCAGTCGGGAGACTTTTTTAATGGTATCTACCAGTTGCTCTGCAGGCGCGCGCTTATATAGCTCACCCATGGCGACAATACCACCGATACTGTCCAGCAAAGTTGCAGCCACACCGCCATGCAGAATCTGGAAAGCCACGTTACCGATCATATAAGGCTGCATTTCAATGTAACCCTCAATTTGCCCTTCAATGACCCGCATAGTCATGCCATTATGCTGAAAATAGGGAGAACTATTAAATGCCTTGCATAACTGTTTGAGCACCACATCAATATCGACTTTCGAGCCCAGATGAATATTGCCAGTCCAGCTTTTATTTGTCTCGTTAACCATTTGCCCGAATTACCTTTATTGAATAAATAAATAAATGCCGTCGCCCTAAACCCAGATTATGGGTCTACAATAGCGGGTAGTTTAATACTGATGATCGAGATTGTTATGACTTATACGTTCAATCGTCCTGCATTTCCTGCCACCCGCATGCGTCGTATTCGAAAAAATGAAAAAATGAGATCAATGGTCAGGGAAACGCAACTAACAGCTGATCATTTGATTTATCCCGTATTTGTGTTACCTGGACAAAATCAGAGCCAGGATATTCCAAGCATGCCGAATGTACAGCGCCTCTCTGCAGACCTATTACTAAAAAAAGCGGAACGTCTTCTGGAACTCGGAGTTTCCAAGCTGGCATTATTCCCGGTGACGCCTCAAGAAGATAAAAGCCTGACAGCTGAGGCTGCATGGCATGAAGATGGTCTGGTGCAAACTACTGTTCGCCTGCTGAAAAAAGAGTTACCTGATATGGTACTTATCACGGATGGTGCACTTGACCCGTATACGACTCATGGCCAGGACGGTATTATTGATGCTAGTGGCTATGTACTTAATGATGAGACTGTAGAATGCCTGATCAAGCAGGCATTAAGCCATGCTGAAGCAGGTGCAGATGTAATTGCACCGAGTGACATGATGGATGGACGCATTGGTGCAATCCGTCAGGCGCTTGAAGCCAATGGACATATTTATACCAGTATCATGGCCTATTCAGCAAAATATGCTTCTAGTTTCTATGGCCCTTTTCGCGATGCGGTAGGCTCAGCCAGCAATCTGAAAGGTGGGAATAAATATAATTACCAGATGGACGTAGGTAACCGTGCCGAAGCCCTGCATGAAATTGCCCTAGACCTGCAGGAAGGTGCAGACATGGTGATTGTCAAGCCAGGTATGCCATATCTCGACATTGTGCGGGAGGTGAAAGATACTTTCGGTGTACCTACTTTTATTTATCAGGTAAGTGGCGAATATGCGATGCTGGCAGGCGCGATCCAGAATGGCTGGCTGTCCGACAGTGCCATCCTTGAATCATTACTTTGCTGCCGTCGGGCTGGTGCGGATGGAATCTGGACCTATTTTGCTGAAGAAGCAGCGCTTAAACTTAAAGCCATGCAGTAAAATTCGGACAAGATAATGAAGATTGCCATTATTGGAGCCGGAATCAGTGGACTGCTTACGGCACTTGAGCTTATAGAACAGGGCTGTTCAGTTGATATTTTTGATCAGCCCTACAGCGGGAGTGCCTCTTGGGCAGGCGGTGGAATCCTCTCTCCAATGTATCCCTGGCGTTATGCACCCGCCGTAAACCAGCTGGCTCAATTTGGCAAAGCTTTATACCAGGAATGGAACCAGAAGTTGCAAGCGGTTTCAGGAATAGATTTTCAGATTCATGAAACCGGCATGCTGATTTTTGACCAGGAAGATTTTAGGCAGGGCCTGAGTTATAGCCAGCAATTTCAGGAGCCAATGCAAATCTGTGAGCTTGTACAGCATGAGCGGCTTCGTCAGATTAATCCGCATATTGCATCTGGTTTTAAAGAAGCCCTTTATTTCCCCCAGCTTGCCAATATTCGTAATCCACGGTTATTACAATCCATTCAGAATTATTTAAAAACGCATCCTAACGTGCAGTTTTTCGAAAATACAGCAATTCAACAGCTTGATATTCAACATGGAAAGGTTGTGGCTGTACGAGACCAGAATCTTCGTAGCTTCCAGGCCGATCAGTTTGTACTGACTACAGGCGCCTGGTCTGAACAGTGGTCTAGACAGTTAAATATCCAGTTACCGGTACAACCGGTACATGGGCAGATGATTCTGTTCAAAACACCGGAGAACTGGTTACCGACCATGTGCATGAACCGGGTAATGTATCTGATACCACGTTCTGATGGCCATATTGTCTGTGGTTCAAGCATGGTTCATCAGGGTTTTAATACTTCTATAAACCCTCAGACTTCAGAAAGTATTTTAACTGCATCTCTGGAAATGGTGCCTGAAATGGCCCAATTTCCCATTGTGAAACAGTGGGCTGGGCTGCGTCCCGGTTCTCCAGAAGGTATCCCTTACATCGGAAAAATACCAGATATTAATAATTTATGGGCGAATTTCGGGCATTTCCGTAATGGTCTCTGCATGGGGCCTGCATCTGCCCGCCTGCTGCGTCAGCTCATTCTTAAGCAGCCGCCCCTGGTTGAGCCTCAAGTTTATTCACCTGAACGCTTAATTCCTCAAAGTTATGATAGGGTTCACTCAACGGCCAGCTAAAAGCAGATGATCATTTCTCATCTAAAAGATCGGTAAGTGCACTATTTAAATCTGGATATTGAAACTCAAAGCCTTGTTCCAATAAAGCTTGAGGCATTACAAACTGCCCATTTAATACCAGTTGTGACTGTTCACCCAGCATTGTTTTCAATACACAGGCTGGCATACTCAACAATGGTTTTTTATGTAATTTAGCAGCAGCTATTTCAGCAAATTTTCTCTGAGTGCCCTGTTCTGGCGCTACCAGGTTATAGACT
This sequence comes from Acinetobacter sp. FL, assembly GCF_040744925.1. Classification (NCBI taxonomy): domain Bacteria; kingdom Pseudomonadati; phylum Pseudomonadota; class Gammaproteobacteria; order Moraxellales; family Moraxellaceae; genus Acinetobacter; species Acinetobacter sp. FL. Next base: position 2,452,927 of record NZ_CP160437.1, read on the forward strand.
GCCTTTGCCTCACGCTGCTGTAAAATAAATGTAATGGCACGCACCACATCATTAATATGAATCCAGGTTACCGGCTGAAGGCCATGACCGATCTTGCCGACCAGATTAAAACGGATTGGCATAAGCATCTGTGGCAATATCCCGCCGTTTCTGGCAAAGACTACTCCAAGCCTGATAATACTAACCTGTTGTCCGGGATTGTTTTTTGCCTGATGTTCCCACCGCTGACATAGCTCGGACATAAAGATATCCTGCGGCGGTGAGCTTTCATTACAGTATCCGCTCCACTGTTCTTGTGGATCAATACCATAGTACCCTATCGCAGAACCTGAAATGATGCGATGTGGCTGTATCCTGTTCTGTTGTAGCCATTCAAATACTTGACGTGTTGTCTCAATCCGGCTATTGATCAGTTCAAGTTTGCGCTTTTCTGTCCAGCGTGACTGGCCAATATTCTCACCTGCCAGATTAATTACATAATCAATCGGTTCCTGACTGATCTGTTCCAAACGGTGAATATATCGCAAACCGGCCTGAGAAGAGCTTCTATTTGGATTACGTGTCAGACCAATCACCTGATAACCCTGCTGAATCAGGTAAGCAGCAAGATGTTGGCCAATAAAACCGCTGGCACCGGTGATTAATACCTGTGGTTTCTGCTGCATCATGTAGTCCTCTTATATTTTTTAGTCAGATGAGCCAAATTTATGCTGAGCCATACGCTGGGCTTGTGGTCCATAGAACCAGTATGTCAGTAAATATAAAGGAATGGCCATGAGCAGACACATAATTGCAACCAGACTCAAAAATTGCGGGTGCTGAAGATACAGCATAAAATTCTGCCATATTTCCGGATCTTTTCTTGAAAACCACACTAAACCTAGAACCAGAAAACTCAGGTTATAACCCCAAAATATCAGGGTAAATCCCAAAGTCAGCCTTTTTCTTTCCCGCTGGCTTGGCGCACGGCCCTGTTGATTTAAAAACTTGTATAGGGTAATGATCATCGCGGCCATATAAGGAATAATAGTCAAGATACCGCCCAGACCCGCCGGTAATAATGCAGCGACCACGCCTACCACTAAGGTAAGTCCCAAACACCAAAGGAAAAACTGCAAATAATATCTTGTAAGCGAGGGCATTTGACCAGTCCTAAAACAACAGATTTTTTTCAGTATAAGCCGGATAAAAAGTTTTTTTAATTTTTTTGCATTTCTTTGTCAACCAAATCCGAGGACATTACGTTATATAGGGTACAAGGCCAGCAGCAACCGCAAACGATGCATGGCATCCGCATCTGTTTACGGTGGCCTTTACTTATCAAAGCAATAACTTGAACTTCATGGCGAGTGTATATCCTGGTATCACTCATCGAAGTTTCCTTCCTTGGCCGACGATTTACTCATCACTCGAATCGTCGGCTTTTATTTTGCCTGTATATTTTAGCTTGCTACTTTAAAATCCTTTATTTCTATTTATTTATCCTTATAAGTTTTAAGCTGACATACAATAGATTATCTGCTGGCAACTAGCCAAGTACAGGCGGAAATGCTTATAGTATAGCCTTGCAGTGGTAGCATTGAGTTTTGGGGCAGGCATGGCGGTACGTTTTTTTCATACTTCAGATTGGCACTTGGGGCAGTTTTTCTATAACCATTCGCGGCAGTATGAACATCAACAGTTTCTGACCTGGCTTATAGAACAGATTAAAGACAAACAGCCACATGCGCTACTAATTGCTGGTGATGTTTTTGATGTGATTAATCCGGCATCTAGTGCTCAAAAGCAGCTCTATCAATTTCTGGCCGATGCGCACTCTGCTGCTCCCCATATGCAAACCCTGATGATTGCCGGCAACCATGACTCTGGTTATCGTCTTGAACAGGTTGAACCTTTACTTGAGAAATACAATGCAAAAACAGTCGGTATTGTGCGCTGGAATACCGAGCACCGTCTTGATTTCGACCGGCTGATTTTACCTATTCATAATGAATATCAAGAAATAGTTGCCTGGTGTATTGCACTGCCCTTTTTACGCCCGGCTGAAATTACCGGTCATGGTGAAGCAACCCAAGACAGCCAGCAGGCAATCGAATACATACATCAGTCACTTATTAAGGAGGCCTTGCAGCGTAAAACTGCAGATCAGGCATTAATTCTTATGTCTCATGCACATATGCAGGGTGCTGATGAATCTAAAGAGTCGGAACGGCCCATCATTATTGGCAACCATGAAGCACTTTCGACTGAACTGTTTAGCCCTGAAATTGATTATGTGGCTTTGGGTCATCTACATAAACCACAGAAAGTCCAGTCTCCACATGTCCGTTATAGTGGCTCTCCGATTCCTCTTTCATTTAGCGAACTCAACTATAAACATCAGGTACTTGAGGTTAATATTGATCCGGATCTATCTGAGAATAGACTCGAGATGAATCCGCTTTATATTCCGCGTACTGTACAGCTACACCGCTTGAGCGGTGAACTCGATGAGGTATTAACGCAGCTTACCTTACTACCTGCAGGAGAAATTTCTGATATCGACCAGCGTGATTATCTTGATATTGAATATTATAGCCTGACTCCGCCTCCACCTGACTTACGCAAAAAAATTGAAGATCTGCTCCCACCCGAGCGCTATCGGCTGGTGCGGATTAGCCGAAAATATTTACAGCAGAGTTCATCTGAAGTTCATGCATCTAAAATTGATCTGGCACCGCCAACCCCTGAACAGCTCTTTGAACAGTTATGGCAAAAAATGGGCTATAGTCAGGATGAACAGGTCAAGCAAGATTTTATGACACTACTGCAAGATGCACAGCAGTCAGAACATAAAATGAAAACGGCGGATAATACATGAAAATTGTACGCCTAAAACTCCAGAATCTGGCTTCTTTAGCAGGTGAACAGGAGATCGATTTTGAGGCTGACCCTCTACAGCATGCTGGTCTGATTGCTATTACTGGCGCCACAGGTGCAGGAAAATCGACCCTGCTGGATGCGATGTGTCTGGCATTATTTAATAAAATTCCCAGATTAAAAACCCATGAAGGTAAGCTCAAGGATGTCAGCGGCCAAGACGTACAGATTGATTCAACCCTCAATATCCTGCGGCGAGGAACAGCCCATGCCTATAGTGAGCTTGAGTTCATCGCCCAGAACCAGAAACGCTATATTGCCCGCTGGGAATTAAAACGTGCACGCGGACATGCCGAAGGTAAATTACAGGCAGTGCAACGTGCATTGGTCTGTGTCACTGATGGCAACATGCTTACAGACAAGGCTAAAGAGTGTGATAAACAGGTATTGGAGCTGATTGGCCTGAGCTTTGAACAGTTTACCCGGGCCGTACTTCTGGCGCAGTCAGAAGTTGGAGCGTTTTTAAAAGCCAAAGACAATGAGCGGGCTGACCTGCTGGAATACCTGACCAATTCCAATATTTTCAGTCTGGTGGGTAAGGCTGCGTTTGAACGGACCAAAATGGTCCGGGTACAGCGAGAAAAATTAAATGAGCTGATTGGCCATGTAGAGCTGCTCAGTACTGAACAGATGGCGCAACTCGAGGATCAATATAAAGCACGACAACAGCAAGTGCAGCAACTTGAGCAACAGCGCCAGATTTTAAGAAATGAGCTGCAATGGCATAAAAGTCACAACCTGCTCTACACCCAGATACAGGCCAAGCAGGAGTTTTATCAGGTCCAGCTGGATGCCAACCAGAAGCTGGGTGAACAGCGCCAGCGTTTACAACAGCTTGAGCAGTTCGCCTCCATTCGTCCAGTCCTGCTTCAGCAAAAACGCTGTGAGCAGCAATTGCAGAGTCTTGAAAAACAAATTTCTCAACACCAGCAGTTGTTCCAGCAGGTTTGTGAGCAGTATCAGGCAGCACAAAAAAGCTGTCAGGCAGCCAGAACTGCAGTAGAAGATGAAAAGCTGCGTCAGAACCAATTAGCTCCCTATTTAAATCAGGCCAAGCAGTTATTGGACCAGCGGAAGCTAATTGAGAGTCAGTATACGCAGGTACGCAATAAACTTAAGGAAAAAACTGCTGAACAACAGCAGCAACTTGAACAGTTACAGCAGGCACAGCAACAATATCAGCAGCTGGAAAATATACAGCAGCAACTACAGCAGCAACTTGCACAAAGCCAGCAATTGTGCGGTTTTGATAGTGAACCGCAAGCCAGTTTACAGCACCTGAAAGCCTATATAGCTCAGGCTCAACAGGCATCGGAACTGTACACGCAAGATCAAATTTTCGATCTTCAAATCCAGCAGGATTCAATTGAACAGCAACTTCATAAACTGGTTCAACATGCAGGTAATGCCAACCAGCTTGAGAAAGAACTGCGTGATTTGTATCAGCAGCGTGAGCAACAGCTGGAACGCACCTATCAGTTTGAACAGCTCCAACACCAGCTGGAACGTTGGCAGATACACTATAGTGAACATCAAAGCCTCGACCAGAATATTCATCAATTAAAAAGTGAGATTCAAGAGCTGCACACTGCAATGCTGGAACAGCACTCAGCTTATGAGCATGACAAGAAAGAGCGTGAACTGTTACAGAAGCAATTACAGCAACAGCGTCTACTCTTTTCAGAAAATATTGAGCAGTTACGTGCAGCTCTGCAGCCAGATGAACCGTGTATGGTCTGCGGCAGCCAGCAGCATCCTTATCGTGAACAGCAGCATTTACTTGAGAAATCATTGCTGGTTATACAGGAACAGCAGGAAAAAAATTATCTGCAAAAAGAACAGGAGGCTCAAAATCAGTGGCTGGCTGCCCGGCAGCAATATCTAAAACAGGAAACCGTCCTGTCACATTTGCAGCAACAGCAACAGCACTTTCTTGAACAGATACAGCAATTACAAAAGCAGCTTCAGCACAAATACAGTTTTTCCGGGCTAGAGCTTCTATGGGAACAGCCCCCCGAACAATTGCTTTTAAAACTAGGAGAGCTACAACAGGTTCAGCTTAAAGTACGTGAACAGCTTGATTTTAATATTATAGAAACTCAAAAGACCCAGTCGCAGTATAATGAATTGGTTCGGCAACTCGAAAAGCTTCGAGCACAATGTACCCGTGCACAGCAATTACAACAGCTCGCTACTCCAATTTTAGAGAAACTGCCTTCAAGTCAACATTCAGACTGGCATGACAATAGCCTTCAAGAAGCACAACATATTTATCAGGTCTTCCAGAATCGCCTGTTACAGCTTGAGCAGCTAAATACTCATAAAGGCTCAGTAGAGCAGCTAAACCTAAAATTACAGCCTCAACAGCTTCAATATCAATATTTAAATACGCAAATTGTTCAATTAGAGCAAGAGCTGGAACAGCTCAAGCAGCAAGGTCTAGATAATGTTGCACAGGTTAAAGAATTAACGCTGAAAGTTGCCGGACAAACTTATGAACAGGCCCAACATTGGCTAGATGACCTTACGCAACAGCTTTCCATACTGGAACAATCCTGCTTGGAAAAACAGCAATATTTTGAAGGACTTCAGCAAAACTATCAGCAGCAGCAATCCAAAATTTCTCAATTTCAGGCGACCCGGCAGCATGTTCAGCAGGAATATACGAATATATATGCCCAAGTTCAACACTGGCTCAATGATCATCCTGACTATTCCCCTGAACTGATTGAGTTTTTAGTATTACAAGATGCGACAGAAGAACAGCGAATACGTCAACTGATTCAGGCGAACGATCAGGGTCTATCTGAGGCAAAAACTGCCTTAAATACCCTACAGGAACAGTTTGAACAGCATCTTGCTACCAAACCGGCCCATGAGTTTGAACAGTTACAGAATTTGCTTGAAAATCTGGAAATACAGCTAGAACATACTTATCAGGAACGTGATCAGCTAAGAACAAAACTGCAAATCCAGCAGCATAATTTGCATAAGCAGCAACAGTTTCAAAAACAGATTGTGCGGGTACAGCAGGAAGAATACCGTTGGAGCCGTATTTCGGAGCTGATTGGCAGTGCAGACGGTGCACGCTTTAAAAAACTTGCTCAGGAACATCACTTGGATATTCTGGTCGAATATGCCAACCAGCAGCTTCAACCATTAGCACCACGCTACCAGTTGCAACGAATTGAAGACAGTCTGGGACTGGCTATTATTGATCACCACATGAACGGCGAAGTCCGGCCGGTCCTGTCACTCTCTGGCGGAGAAACCTTTTTGGTTTCACTCGCATTGGCACTGGCAATCGCCAACATGGCTTCAGGTTCTATGAAAATCGAATCTTTATTTATTGATGAGGGTTTCGGTACGCTAGACCCGGCATCTCTACATATAGTCATGGATGCACTGGACCGTTTACAGGGTCAAGGCCGTAAAGTAACCTTAATTTCACACGTACAGGAAATGCATGAGCGTATTCCTATCCAGATTCAGGTGAAAGCGGTTGGCTCTGGTGCCAGTCGGATTCAAATTGTTGGTTGATATAAGGCAGTTCCATTTTAAACTGCCGGCAGATTTGAAAATATTTGCTTCGTTGCTGACTATACTTTATCTGAATAATCCCGGGTGCCAAATAGCGCTGTTCCAATCCGCACCATGGTAGAGCCGGCTACCACTGCAGCTTCAAGGTCAGCTGACATTCCCATACTCAAGGTATCCCAAACTTGCGGATGGGCATGAAATGTGCGCACTTGGTTAAATAGTTGCCGGGTATGTTCAAATGCATCAGTATGGCCTGGTGCCGGTATAACCATTAGGCCACGCAGGCATAAGTTTGGAAGCTGACTGATCATCTTGACCAGCTCTGCAACCTGTTCAGGTGTACAGCCATCTTTGCTTTCTTGCCCATCAATATTAACCTGAATGCAAATATTTAAAGCAGCTCGCTGTTCAGGTCGCTGAGCAGACAGCCGCTCTGCAATAATAAGACGGTCTACCCCATGTACCCAGTCAAAATTTTCAGCCAGCAGTTTGGTTTTATTGCGCTGCACGTGTCCGATAAAATGCCATTCAATATCATTTAAATCTTGCAGGCTGTGTATTTTTTCGAGTGCTTCCTGTAGATAGTTTTCACCAAAACTGCGTTGCCCAGCCTGATACATTTCACGTAAGACGCCAGCAGAATGTGTTTTGGAAACTGCCAGTAATTGTACTGCTTCATCTGCACGTCCTGCTTTGTGGCTTGCTTCTCGAATCTGTGCCAGAACCTGATCACGGGCATCTTGAAGTTTATTCATTGACTGAGTTCTCATTTTGCCAAGTTTTTTTAAATTCCCTGTATTCAACTGTTGGTTCAGCTGAGGGAAAGCCGTATTATTCTACAAAATAATCAAGAATTCTTTTACGGTGGCGGGGACATTATGGATATTACAGAACTTTTGGCATTCTCGGTTAAAAATGGTGCCTCAGACTTGCATCTTTCAGCAGGAATGCCGCCGATGATCCGGGTCGATGGAGAAGTCCGCCGTATAAATCTGCCGGCACTTGAGCATAAGGATGTACACCGTCTGGTCTATGACATTATGAATGACAAGCAGCGCCGTGACTATGAAGAACTGCTGGAAACCGATTTTTCTTTTGAAGTTCCCGGTGTCGCCCGTTTCCGTGTGAATGCATTTAATCAGAACCGTGGAGCTGGTGCAGTCTTCCGGACCATTCCATCGAAAGTACTGACTATGGAAGATCTAGGCATGGGCCAAATCTTCCGTGATATCTGTGACTATCCACGTGGTATTGTTCTGGTTACTGGCCCGACAGGTTCGGGTAAGTCAACCACGCTGGCAGCAATGCTCGATTATATTAATGAAAACCGTTATGACCATATTTTAACAGTAGAAGATCCGATTGAATTTGTACATCAGTCCAAAAAATGCCTGATTAACCAGCGTGAAGTCCACCGTGATACACATGGCTTTAATGAAGCCCTGCGTTCAGCCTTACGTGAAGATCCGGATATTATCCTGGTAGGTGAGATGCGTGATCTTGAAACTATCCGTCTGGCACTGACTGCGGCAGAAACTGGTCACCTGGTATTTGGTACCCTGCATACCACATCAGCTGCAAAAACAATTGACCGTGTAATTGACGTATTTCCTTCTGAAGAAAAAGATATGGTTCGTGCCATGCTATCTGAGTCACTTCAGGCTGTGATTTCACAAACACTCCTCAAGAAAAATGGTGGTGGTCGTGTAGCCGCCCATGAAATCATGATCGGAATACCGGCCATCCGTAACCTGATACGTGAGAATAAAGTTGCTCAAATGTATTCAGCTATTCAGACCGGCGCCAATCATGGTATGACTACACTTGACCAAAGCCTGAAAACTTTAGTCTCTAAAGGCGTCATCAGCGCGCAAACTGCCCGTATGGCAGCAAAACAGCCCGAAGCTTTTATGTAATTTGCAATGTAATTAAGTGAGATAGCACATGGACTTTAATGACTTGCTTAACCTGATGATGGAACAAAAAGCATCGGATCTGTTTATTACTGCCGATGTTGAACCGTCAATGAAGATTAATGGCCAGATTGTTCCGGTTTCAAAAAACAAACTGACTGGTGAGATTGTCGGACAGCTGATTCATGCAATTATGACCGATAAACAGCGGCAGGAATTTGCAGATACACGTGAATGCAACTTTGCTATCACTAACCGGGAAAAAACAGCCCGTTTTCGGGTCAGTGCCTTTCAGCAGCGTGATTTACCCGGCATGATTTTACGCCGGATTGAAACACAGATTCCAACAATGGATGACCTGAAACTGCCACAGGTGTTAAAAGAACTGGCTATGACCAAGCGCGGCATTATTATTTTCGTAGGTGCCACCGGTACAGGTAAGTCAACCTCGCTTGCTTCAATGATTGGTTATCGGAACCATAATTCCAAAGGTCATATTATTACCATTGAAGATCCGATTGAATTTGTTCATGAACATGCCGGCTGTATTATTACCCAGCGTGAAGTAGGTATTGATACAGCATCCTTTGAAATTGCGCTAAAAAACACGCTGCGACAAGCACCTGATGTTATTTTAATCGGAGAAATTCGTTCAAGGGAAACGATGGATTATGCGATTGCATTTGCAGAGACTGGTCACCTGGTCCTGGCAACTTTACATGCCAATAATGCCAATCAGGCACTAGATCGTATTGTCCATTTCTTTGAGGCAGACCGGCATAGCCAGCTGTATATGGATTTATCACTGAACTTAAAAGCGGTAATTGCCCAGCAGTTGATCCCTACTCTAGATGGTAATGGCCGGCGTGCTGCAATTGAAGTTCTGATTAATACCCCTCTGCTTGCAGATTACATCCGTAAAGGCGAAGTACATGAAATCAAGGACCTGATGAAGCGTTCACGTGAATTGGGTATGCAGACGTTTGACCAGGCACTATATGATTTGTATAAAGCCGGTCAGATTAGTTACAAAGATGCCCTTAAACATGCCGATGCTCCAAATGATTTACGTCTGCAAATCAAACTTTCTGAAGAAGGGGCCAGTCAGTTAATGGCTGCAGGACGTAATATTACTTTTGACGGTCAATAAACGATAACAACAATAAAAAAGGGCCACTCCATGGCCCTTTTAATATGTTGTATTTATGTAGATGTTATTTCTTGCGAAAAGCATCTTGGCATTCAGTATCGCCACAGTAACCATATAAATTGAGCGAGTGACCTGTTAAATGAAAATTATATTGCTCAGCAACCTTATGCTGCTCCTGTTCAATAATATCATTTGTAAATTCAACCACTTTATTACAGTTTAGACAGACCAGATGGTCATGATGATCTTCCTGCATAATTTCAAAAACTGAATGACTATTTTCAAAATTGTGACGCTGAATAATACCGGCTGTTTCAAACTGGGTTAACACACGATAAACGGTTGCTAAACCTACATCTTCACCCTGTTCGAGTAAAGTTTTATAAATATCTTCCGCACTCAAATGATGTTGTTTTGAATTTTCTAATAATTCCAATATTTTGATTCGTGGAAGGGTAACTTTAAGTCCAGCTTTGCGTAAATCTTGATTTGAAATAGCCATGAAAAAAGGTCTCTCAACAAATTTTAAGTTGGAATATGCAACAGAGTTTAGATGCAGTATGATTTATCCTTGGATCAAATGCATCATAATTAATTGGGATAGTGTAGCAAAATGCAAAAACTTATGCTGACGTTAGTCGTCATTTCACTGCTTGTCGGCTGTTCAACCTTGGGCGTTTATAAAGTTGATATCCCTCAGGGAACGCCATTGACTCAGGCACAAGCTTCAAAAGTCCAGGTGGGTATGTCTCATCAGCAAGTACGTTTTCTGCTTGGAAGCCCAACCGTAACTGATCCATTGAATCCATTACGCTGGGATTACATTTACAACTATATCCCAGGAACCTATGCCAAGAAAGCCAAGATTCCAGCGGCACATGGCCAGCATTTAAAGATTTACTTTAATGAAACAGGTATCGTTACCAAAATTGAAGGACTGGAAACTATTCCAGAATCCCAACCTGGTCTGCCTGCTTCCAGAGAAGCGATTTTAAATGCGCCCCCACTATAGACGCTTTAAAATAAAAAGAAACCCCTCGATGAGGGGTTTTTCATATCATTTCAATTGTCTGAGGCGATTACTTTTGGCATAACGTCCCACCGGATTTTTTTCTGCCCGCTTACGGCGAGTCTCTTTCGGATTTACAGTTAAAGGCCGATAGATTTCTACCCGGTCTCCTGCCTGTAATGGCTGACTCATCGCAGTCACTTTTATGCCAAAGATTCCGGTCTGTAGCACTTCAGGTAAATCAATCTTATTCCGTATACCACTTTGCTCTATTGCATCCCGAACGGTCATTCCCTCAGTAAACTCAACAGCAATCAGAAACTGTACTTCAGGATGGGCATAAGCGACCCAGACTTGCTGATGCTTCACCATTATATAAACTGCCTGATAATCGCAACCATAGCTAATAAAATAGATAACGGTAAAACAATACGCACTGCAATACGCCACAAGTTGTAAAACAGCTCATTACTAAAGTTCATAGATTTGCGTAAATGGCTAATCTTCATGATCCAGCCAGCAAAAATGGCATAGATCAGGCAAATTATAAGACCCCATAACATTAATACCAGATTTAGCGCTGAATAAATTTCTGGAATTGCCCAAATCAATAAAGCAATTAGTAAAATCGCCCATTGTAGAACAATCGCAACTTGACGTTGTAATAACTGCTCACGGGCAAATTGAATAAACAATGCCGCTGCTGCTAGTGCAGTAATCACCAATGCAATAACAGGAAGCTCACCATTAGCAACAAAGAACCCAAAAGCAATTACAGCGACTAGCTGTGCAAACCAGATCGGTAGAACGGTGCCTGTTACTGCATTTTGTGTTTGTACCCGGGGCAAACTGCTTTGCCAGTATAAGCCCAACCCTAGGCCACTGGCCACAAGCGCAAGTACTGTTGCACTTCCCCACTCGCTAAACTCGACTGATGTCCATTGCCAGCTTGCAACCGGCGTACCCAGGGTATTTGCAGTAATTAGTGAAATAATAACGCCTAAAGCTGTCACAGGAACAAGGAACTGGCGTGGAATAAAAGAACCAATTAATGCAACTACTGCCATTGCTAGAAAAACAAGATGTGGAGCAAAGTCCGGAATCATTTGCAGCTGAATCAGCTGAGCAGCATTAAATAATACGGCACCAGCCAAGAATGGAATAAAGATAACTGCAAGCCAGCCTACCAGACGCCAGCGTGCTGAGGCATCTGCATCGCGGGTCATCCCGGATAAAGCATTTAATGCGGTAGTTTTGGAACGTTTAGCGAGTGCAATTTCCAGATAAGTAATCGGTAAGGCTAAAAATAGCATCGTTCCTAACCAGAGCAACCAAAAATCAAACTGTCGCTCGAACTGGATCCCCACCACTGGGGCAAGCGTCGCAATAATAATAAAGGTTAAACAAAATGCCATCAGCGGCGATAACCATCGTGACATAGAATTGTCCTGCATGATGCGTTCCTTGAATGAGTCTGCCGATATTTTGCCTTTCTCATGAACGAAAATCAAAGACTCAAATAAAAAATGCAAACCACCCCGAAAGATGATTTGCAGCGCTAATTTTTTATTTACTTATTCCTTGTTATTCTTATGTCAGTTTTCTTATGAAAAGAAACGAGCAAACCAATTTTTTCCCTTTTTCTTTTCTTTCTCTTTCAGGATGCCCATCATATTTTCTTTTACAGCGCCAACATAATCAGCATCATCATGCTGAATATGGTTAATTAACCATTTTGAAAGGATTTCATGTAACTCATGTTCAATAGACGCCCCTTGTTCAAACTGTTGACGGTAAAGTTCAATCTTTTTAATAAACAGATCGTGTACACGTTTATGAGGTACACGATATTTATAACCGGCTTCTTCTTGCAAGCTCTCTTCAAAAGTAAAATGTGACTGGGTGTAATCAATAATATCATCAAGAATCTGTTTCGTATGATGACGATCTGTATTCTGGTCAATCTGGTTAATATAATCCAGAATCCGCTTGTGTTGATCGTCAATTACATCGATACCAGTATTATACTCTGGACTCCATTTCATTTTCATTACGTCCGCCCCAGCTATAATCAATTAAGTACTGAGAGAATCATATCGGTAAAAAAACAAAATAAAAATGAAGTAATTTGGTTGGTTTTAATATAATTTCCATATTTATTATTCAAACTATTATTTTTGATATAAAAAATATTTTAACCAGACCAAAAGAGTAAGTTATTTTTTAACCAATTTATATTATATTTAATTTTCAATATCTTATTAATACAAGCTTTTCTATATTTTATATATTAAGGACTATATAATAAATCTATTATTTTATAATAACTTATATTTTAATATTGATCAGCTTTAGTGACTCGCTTTAATTCAGGATTTTTAGCTTCCCGAATGAGTCGTTCAATATGTGTAAAGGCATATTTAACCGGTTTTCCATGCTGAAATAAAATCATTTCACCTGGTTGATATGCAGTCCAGATCTCATTATGAGTCAAAGGTTCTGTAGTAATAACTGCAACCCGGTCTTCTGGTGTAGTCACATGACTAAAATCGACTTCAACATCTAAATCGATTAATTGTGCAGGCTGAAACGGATATTCACGTACCAGCCAGTGCAGCTTGGTGGTGGCATAGCTAAATAATGCCTGGCCATTTGAAAGGCAATAATTGAACGTACCGTACTCTGCAATTTTAGGTGCAACATCCTCTAGTACAGCAAAGATCTCTTCTATTGCAGGCTCATTATAGCCAAAATGCTCAACCAGCTGATCAAGCAAATAACAGAATGCATATTCACTGTCAGTATTTCCTACCGGCCTAAAGCGGCCAGTCAATGGAGGATTAAACTCATGCAAGTCACCATTATGGGCAAAAATCCAGTGGCGCCCCCATAATTCACGTATAAATGGATGTGAATTTTCTAAAGTAATTTTACCCTGTGTTGCTTTACGGATATGGGCAATTACATTTCGAGATTTAATAGGATAATTACGGATAAGCTCAGCAATCGGCGATTCTACTGCCGACTGGTTATCTACAAATAACCGGCAGGCCTTATCTTCAAAAAAAGCGATACCAAAACCGTCTGAATGGTCAGAAGTTACTCCAGCACGCTGTGAAAAGCCGCGGAAAGAAAACGTTATATCTGTCGGAGTTGCACAATTCATTCCCAAAAGCTGACACATAATCTTTAATCAGGGTCTTAATAAAATCTTGAAGTTATTGTGCATGAGTCATCTTAAACTTGTAAATCTTAATCTTGGTGTATGTCTGTTTTATTTCTTGCAAACAGAAAAAAGTCACCGAAGTGACTCTTTAAACTGTCCAGTTATGACCTGCTTGCACCAAAATGGGCACGGTTAGTAATCAAAGTTCCAACTCCATGATCAGTAAAGACTTCCAGTAGGGTTGCATGAGGTACGCGACCATCAACAATGTGGGCACTAACTACCCCTGCCTTGACTGCATCAAGTGCACAGCCAACTTTGGGAATCATGCCACCATAGATCACGCCTGTTTCAATCAGATGATCAACTTCCTGTGTGGTAAGACCTGTTAACAATTTTTTATTTTCATCCAGTACACCGGCAATATTGGTTAACAGTACCAGTTTTTCAGCACCTAGAGCTTCAGCCACCTTCCCTGCAACCAGATCGGCATTAATATTGTAGGTATTACCTTCCTCGTCTACACCCAGTGGTGCAATCACCGGAATAAAGTCACTCTGGGTAAACATTTCGATGACATCGGTTTTTACTTCAACGACTTCACCTACCAGTCCCAGATCAATCTGGTGAATGCTGCCATCTTCTGCCTGTTTTTCCATCAGAAGTTTGCGGGCTTTAAGCAAATTACCGTCTTTGCCGGTCAAACCAATTGCACGGCCACCATGCTGGTTAATCAGATTGACAATAGACTTGTTAACACTGCCACCTAACACCATCTCGACTACTTCCATAGTCGCAGGATCTGTTACGCGCATCCCATCTATACGCTCAGACTCGCGGCCTAACTGTTTTAGAAAGGAATCGACCTGCGGCCCTCCACCATGTACAACGACCGGGTTTAAACCAACTGTTTTTAACAGAACAATGTCACGGGCAAAGGAGCTTTCCAGTGCCGGATCAGTCATGGCATTACCACCATATTTTACCACCAGCGTTTTACCGGCAAAATGTTGAATATACGGCAACGCTTCGGTCAGAATTTCAGCCTTGTTGATGCCAGCACTAGTTTGCTGATGTGGCATTCACCTCTCCTTATTGAGCATCCAGGATATCTTGTGCAATTTCAGGATATCGTTCACTTAACATTGAAACAAATTTATATCGGATTTTATCCAGCGTCAGGCGGTCGTCCGCATCAAAACGTACGGTAAAGTACTCGCCAGTATTGGAAGCTCGAATAATGCCAAAACCATCTTTAAAATCAAGGCGTATTCCATCAATCTTACTCAGCTGGGCACCAAAACGGTGACTCAGGATTTCAATATCCTCCAATACGGTTTTAGGATTGGTCTGATGTGTACTGATATAAGTATCTTCGGTACAGCAGCGCTCAGGATAGACAGCCAACAACTCTGATAACTTTTTGTCTGGGAAATGTCCCATATATTCAATGACACGTAACGCTGCATATAAGCCATCATCATAGCCAAAACCACGACCATCATTAAATACATAGTGGCCAGCGTACTCTCCACCAAAAACAGCATAGCCCCCAGATTGTGATAAATATTTTCTGAGAAAGCTGCTTCCTGTACGGATCATATGTGGATGTCCACCCAAGTTTCGAACCGTATTACGAACCATGCTGGAACATTTAACATCGAATACCACTGCGTGACCGGGATGGTTTTCCAGACACATCTGGCTAAATAAAGAAAGCAGACGGTCTGCAGTAATAATATTTGCCTGTTCATCGACCAGTACTACCCGGTCCCCATCACCGTCCAGTGCGATACCAATATGGGCCTGCTGTTCAATCACATTTGCCTGTAACTGTTTTAAATGAACAGCTTGAGATGGGTCCGGGGCATGATCTGGAAAATTACCATCAGGCTTACAGCGCAAAGCGATCACTTCACAGCCGAGTTTCTTCAAAATGGTTTCTGCACACTCTCCTGCTGAACCATTCAACGCATCAAGTACCACCTTGAGCGGTTGTTTTAAGTGAATATCTTTTAAAATTGCCTGCTGGTAAAGGCTACAGAACTCGGCCTTATGCTGATGTGGCAAGGTTAAAATAGAATCAAATATAGAAGGCTGATAATAATTTTCTGCTGTACTTGCGATGGTTTGGATCATATCTGGACACGGCGGTTCACCCTGAATAATCCATTTAATTCCGTTATCGGTTTTTGGATTATGGCTAGCGGTCACCATTATACCGTTTCCACTATAGTTGCGCGCTAAATAGTACATTTGCGGACTGGAACAGCAACCAATTTCAGTAACGCTCAGCCCCTCTTCACCACATACTTGAGTCAGAATTTGTGCATAGAAAGGACTACTCAATCGCGCATCATAACCAATCACCAGTTCAGACTGGCCAGCCTCTTTGAATTGTTTTGCCAAGGCGTGTGCAGTTGCCCGGACCACAGCCGGGGTAAAACAAGCAAGTTTTCCACGGATATCATATGCGCGAAAAATAGCTTTTGGAAAAGGAGAATGATTTAATTCCATACTATATTCTTTTATTCAAGGCGCCTACCTTGGAAATAAAAACTAAAAATTCAGAATAAAAAAGTAGGCGGGTTATTATCAGAATGCATAAGGTATACCTAAAAAAAGAATATTTTTTAATATAGATTCAGTAATGTTTCAACAAGAAATGTTAAGAAATTGTTTTTAAAAGTTTTATTAGCTTACAAACAGACTATTCTCTGTTTATAAGCTGTTATTTTACTTCTGTCCGGTATGGCCAAAACCGCCAGTTCCCCGCTCGGATGCAGTAAATTCATTCACTTGTTCAAATTGTGCCTGGACTACAGGAACCAGTACATATTGAGCCAGGCGTTCACCAGGTTCCAGTGTAAAAACTGTCTGACTACGGTTCCAGACAGATACCATAAGCTCGCCCTGATAGTCTGAATCAATCAGGCCCACCAGATTACCAAGTACAATCCCATGCTTATGACCCAGTCCAGAACGTGGCAGAATTAGCCCCGCAAAATTTGGGTCCTCAATATAAATCGCTATTCCAGTTTTAACCAGAATAGTCTCACCAGGTTTAATTTGTACCGCCTCGTCCAGACAGGCACGTAAATCCAGTCCGGCAGAACCAGAAGTCGCATAAGTTGGCAAAGGCCATTCATTACCCAGACGCGTGTCGAGTACTTTAATTTGAACTTTCATAAGTATTCCTATTTCTATGTCGAGTACAGACCGGCTGACTTAACGTTTCAATAAAGCTTTGAGATTCTGTAAATATTGCTGTGCCTGTTCTTTCGGGTCTACATTAGCAACCAGTTTTTTCTTGCGGCCTAACCATTCAACTTCATCTTGAGGCAACTCATCCAGAAAGCGGCTTGGCGTCATCTGTTTCATTTGTCCCCCATTCTTGCGCTGCTCTGCCAGAGTTAGAGTTAGAGCCTGACGGGCACGGGTAATACCCACATACATCAGGCGACGCTCTTCCTCAATAGTTTCACTGGCAATCGAATTTTTATGGGGCAATAATTCTTCTTCCAGTCCAATCATGTAGACATACGGAAATTCCAGCCCTTTAGCAGCGTGAAGAGTTAGCAAGTTTACTTTATCAATATCTTCCTCTTCCTGTTGCTGCTCCAGCATATCGAGCAGAACCATTTTACGGATGACACTCTCAATATTTTTATCATCCACATCTTCTGCCCGGTTAATCAGACTTTGAATACTACTGTAGAGACTTTCAATATTATCTAACTTGCTTTTTTCTTGAGCAGGTGTAGCTGCCTGTTCCCGGATATAGTCGATATAACCTGCTTCATTCATCATCTGGCGAATTTTAGGAACCGGTTCGTCATCATCCAGCAATTCACGGGTAAAATTTCCAATAAAATCAGCAAACTCATGCAACTGTGTTACAGCTTTTTTAGGAATGACCATCGTGAGCCGCTGATCTCCGGCTGCAGATAATAAAGACAGATGGTTATCTTGTGCAAATAGTCCAAGTTTTTCTAAGGTTACCGGTCCAATTGCACGCTTGGGTGTATTAATAATACGCAAGAAGGCACTATCATCTTCTGGATTAATAATAAGGCGCAGATAACTCATGACGTCCTTGATCTCTGCACGGGCAAAGAAAGACTGGCCACCCGACAGTTTATAAGGAATTTGCATCTGGCGAAGCTGGGTTTCTAAAACGCGTGCCTGAAAGTTACCACGGTACAGTACTGCATAATCTTTCCAGCTGCGGGCATTCATCAGTTTATGCGTTAAAATATCCTTTACAACACGTTCTGCCTCATCATCGTCATTACGGCAGGTAATGACCCGGATCACATCGCCGTGGCCTTTATCACTCCAGAGCTGTTTATCAAAGATATGAGGATTATTGGCAATTACCGCATTGGCAGATTTCAGGATCCGGCTGGTCGAACGATAATTCTGCTCAAGCTTGATTACTTTTAGGTTAGGAAAATCCTGCTGTAATAATGCCATGTTTTCAGGTTTAGCCCCTCGCCAGGCGTAAATTGACTGGTCATCATCACCTACAGCTGTAAACTGGCCCATCACGCCTACCAGCAGCTTAACCAGAATATACTGTGCGGTGTTGGTATCTTGATACTCATCGACCAACAGATAACGTACCCGATTTTGCCATTTATCACGTACTTCCGCATTTTCCTGCAACAAGCGGGTCGGCATCACAATTAAGTCATCAAAATCAACAGCATTGTAGGCACGAAGGTTGCGCTCATATAACTGGTAGAGATGTGCCATCTGTACATCTTCTGGAGTTTCACAAGTACTATGTGCCTGTTCTGGTAAAATCAGATCATTTTTCCAGTCAGAGATTTTTTTCATTGCCTTCGCAATGAGTTCTTTACTTTCTGCACCCGATAGATTGTCACGATGCATCAGATCCATCAGTATGCGTTTACAATCATCTGCATCTAAAATAGAAAAGTTGTTTTTAAGAGGCGTATTTTTTAGCTCAAGGCGCAACATATTTAAGCCAAAAGTGTGAAAGGTCGAAACTGAAAGTCCTTTAATTTCCTCACGTGACAACAACTTACCGACACGCTCTTTCATTTCTCGTGCAGCTTTGTTAGTAAAGGTCATTGCTGTAATCCGGTGCGCCGGTATTCGGCACTGCTGGATTAAATAAGCAATTTTACGGGTAATTACCGAAGTTTTACCTGAACCTGCCCCTGCAAGTACTAACAAGGGTCCTTGAGTGTATTTCATAGCTTCAAGTTGCTTGTTATTTAACTGACTTGCCGACGACATAATACTACCTCTCCTGATCCGAGCATGATTATAGACAGGTCTGTTTCAGATGCCTAATGTTAATTGGGTACCAAATAGCCATAAAAAAACCACCCGAAGGTGGTTTTTATACAACTTCAATTAAATTATTGGGTTGCATAAATACTAATTTCTACACGGCGGTTTTGTTCACGGCCTTCAGCAGTTGCATTTGATGCAATCGGGTTAGAAGCACCTAGACCCTGAGCATTAATACGGGTACGTGGAACGCCCTGGCCAGCCAGATAGTTGGCTACAGCCTGAGCACGCGCCTGAGATAGCGGGATATTGATTGAATCATTACCAGTGCTGTCAGTATAACCAGTTACCAAAATGGCACTCTTGTTATCTTCTGTCAGGGTTTGAGCTACTTTATTAAGCGTTGTATAGAAGTTTGGCTTGATCGTAGACTTGTTGGTATCAAATGTAATGTTGCCTGGCATAATCAGACCAACAGAACCATCCGGGTTACGGTTAACTTCTACCCCAGTACCTGCCATTTGTTGACGAAGTTTTTTCTCTTTATTGTCAAGATACACGCCTGTAGCTGCACCGACCACCGCACCAATTGCTGCTGCACGGTTATTCTGTGCACTTGAATTTGCATTTGACTTAGAAATACCATAACCCGCAAGTGCACCCAGACCGGTACCAATTGCTGCTTTATCATATTCCATGTTTTGGCAACCCGAAAGTGCCATTGCCCCTACCACAGTTGAAATCATTAGTGCACGCATTGCATGCCTCCTTGTCCTTGTTGTCTAAAAGGATAATGAAATAAAAAAAATTTTTATAACATTGATTTTTTGTTAAAAAATAATGGATTATTTACATTTTGTAATACTTTTAGATCTTTTTCGGAAGTCATAGCCCATAATTTCTTCATACTCGCTTATTGATGAGTTTTTTTGATGAAATACTTCATTTCATGAATTGCTTCATTTAGGATGACAGGGTTCAGGTAACAGGACCTTTCTATGTCATCCCAAAACAAGAAACAAGCTTTACTAAAAAAAATTACACGTGGACTGACCGTAGGCTCGGTAATTACAGGAAGTACTTTCCTGCACGGACCACCTGTGCTGGCGCTCGGGTTAACAAAGCTGATCAAAAACTCGCGTAAAATTGATGAAACGAATATTGAGATTACGAACCGCTGGTTAGCAGTCAATAACTGGTTAATTGAGCATGTACTTTCTGATTTAAAATGGGATATTACCATTGATGAAAATCTCGATTTAAGCATGCAAGGTCGTTATCTAATGACCTGCAACCATCAGAGCTGGGTAGACACTACAGTGAATCAGTACTTTGGTCTGACCCGTATGCCTCTAACCCGTTTTTTTACCAAATGGGAACTGATCTTTATTCCTTTTGTCGGCCAGGCTTTTAAAATTTTAGGTTTTCCGATGATGAAGCGGCACAGCAAAGAGCAGATCGCAAAGAATCCTGATTTAAAAACCCGTGATTTGGAAGAAGCACGCAAGGCCTGTCAGCAACTGGTAAGTCAGCCTTATACCCTGCTCAATTATCTGGAAGGGACACGTTTTACCCAAGAAAAACATGACCAGCAGAAATCACCTTATAAGCATTTGCTTAAACCTAAGGCTGGTGGACTGGCATTAGCATTGAATATTTTAGAAGATAATATTGATGCGCTGGTGGATATGACTATTGTTTATCCGGATGGTGTCCCAGGCTATGGAGATTTCTGGTTAGGTGACGTAAGCCGGATTGCAGTAAACCTGCGTAAAATTGAAATACCTGCTTGGGTTAAAGGTGGCAATTACGAAGAAGATGAAGAATACCGTAAACGCTTTCAAGCCTGGGTACATCAGATCTGGACTGAAAAAGATCAGTTAATTGAATCCATACAGCAAAAATATGCCTAGTTTTTCTATACTCTGAACAATCATTAAGGACCTGTATGCAAGAAGAGCCCGTCAAAGCGAGAACCAGTTTTATTCCAGTGCGACATGATACGTTAGCCTGGAAATTGTTTCTGGTTTATGACGTATTCATGATGGTACTGATTGTCATTAATCTGGTCTGTTTAAGTGGTAATGCCATTTTAATGAGTGACTTCGGAGAATGGCTGTTTGAGTTTATCCGTGTGCCTGAAGCCCTTCAGTTTTATAAGACTGAATTGCGTCCTTGGGTGATTAAAACAGAAGGCTGGTTTACCAGCTTTCTGGTGGTAGAGCTTCTGGTACGCTGGCTGATTGCCATTATTTATAAACATCACCCACGCTGGTTCTTTTTTCCTTTTATACACTGGTATGAATTACTCGCCATCATTCCACAATTACGTTTTTTAAGATTACTGCGCGCCGGGGTAATTGCTTACCGTTTAAATGAACTGGGTTATCAGGTTATTCCTGAAAGCATTTATAAGCGTGCGCTGTTCTATTATCACGTGGTAATGGAAGAACTTTCCAGTCGTGTAGTCTTAACCATATTAGATGGTGTACATCGTGAACTGGTCACCAGTACTACCCATAAAAAGCTGATCCATGATCTGGTCGATCACCACCGGGACCTTTTTGCGGCAGCTCTGGCTCAGGTATTACAGGAATCATTAGCTCTGGCCTTAAAAGAACATCAGAATCAGCTCTCAAAAGAGGTTGGCCTGATTGTTAACCGGGCCATCGAAGAAACGCCGGAGCTCACCCAACTGCTACGCCTGATACCGATTGTAGGCAGCCGTATTGAACAGCAGATACAGAGTATCGGCCAACGCTTGGGTGAAAATATTACTTATGGTTTAATTGATCCGCTGGTAGATGGAACACTGGATCAGCCAAACTCGACCTATATGCTGATCGCACAAAGAGCCAGCCAGTTAAATATAAATAATCAGGCACTTGAGCAATTGGTTGAATCAGCAGTATTTGAAAGTTTAGAATCCATCCGTAAACAAGTAAAAATTAAACAATGGCAACAGATTCTGGCCGAGAGCAAAGTAGCCAAAGAATAAACATCTCGGTCAAAATATTTGTACTTCGGCTAGAGAATTCATGCATTTTAGTCTAGGATTTGCTCTATTTAATAACATGACTTTGGCAAACTTTAAGTTAAAAGCCTCTAAGGAATAATTATGGCTGATATACGGGTTACAGGCAGAATGGTTAACTTTACCCGGTTAACCTTTGACACCAATGATCATGATGCTATCCGCCAGCAACTGAACACTCTACTCGATGAAAATGCTTATCAGGGTGCCCTGGTTATTCTTGACAGTACAGTCGAGCAGGAACTGATTGCACTGATCCAGCTGCTCGTCAGCCTAGATTTGCAGCCTATGGCTGTAATTGACGGCATCCTAGGTGATCAGGCACGCGCCATTCAGTTCCCGGTACTCGCCTCTGACCGCCCGTTACAGCGCATCAAGCCTACCAAAGAACAGGTAGTTGAAGCGCCAGTATCTCAACAGGCTGAGGCTGAAAAAACAGGCAGTATTCGTTATATTACCTCTTATCACGATGAGATTTTACGTACTGGGCAGTGTCTGGTCCAAGACCATGGCGATATTATTCTAAAAGCCGGAATCAACAGCGGCTCTGAAGTGATTGCTTCAGGAAATATACATATTTATGGCAGTGTTCGTGGTAGAGTCATTGCCGGCGTAGGAGGCAATACCTCTGCAAGAATTTTCTGTCATTCCCTTGAGGCAGAACTGGTATCTATTGCAGGCACATACTGTGTAGCAGACGACATCCCGCAGCATGTCGCCAAAAAACCTGTACATATTTACTTGAATGATGACCAAGAGCTTGAATTTGAAGCCTTGGAATTTTAAGGTATAAATTATCACCAAAAGCCCCATTTAAGGGGATGGACCATAACAGGAGTGGATTCGGTGGCCAAAATTGTTGTCGTAACATCAGGCAAAGGTGGAGTGGGTAAAACTACAACAAGCGCATCTTTTGCAACAGGTTTAGCCCTACGTGGTCACAAAACCGTCGTTATTGATTTTGACGTAGGCTTACGTAACCTGGATTTGATCATGGGTTGTGAACGCCGCGTGGTTTATGACTTTGTCAATGTTTTAAATAATGAAGCCCGTTTACAACAAGCTTTGATCCGTGATAAAGATATTGAAAATCTTTATATTTTACCGGCATCACAGACCCGTGATAAGGATGCATTAACAGATGAGGGTGTTGCCCGAATTATAGATGAGCTCTCACAAGAGTTTGACTATATTATCTGTGATTCACCAGCCGGTATTGAACGTGGTGCTATCTTGGCCATGTATCATGCTGATGAAGCGATTATCGTAACCAACCCTGAAATCTCTTCTGTGCGAGACTCAGATCGCATTATTGGCATGCTGGACAGCAAGACTAAAAAAGTAGAACAAAATGAGGGTCGTGTACGCAAGCATCTGTGTATCACTCGTTTTAATCCAGAACGTGCAGACCGTCAGGAAATGTTATCAATTGATGATATTTCAAAAGATATTTTACGTGTCCCGACTTTAGGGGTGATTCCAGAATGTCCAACTGTACTTCAGGCATCAAACGAAGGTAAACCGGTTATTCTATATACTGAAACCAGTGCCGGACAGGCTTATGATGACCTGGTTGCGCGCTTCCTTGGTGAAGAACGTCCTTATCGTCACATTACTGTGAAACCGAAGGGCTGGTTAGCACGACTATTTGGAGCATAATTATGGCAGGATTCTGGAGTAAGCTTTTTAGTGGTGATGAAAAACCATCAAGTGCTAAAACAGCTAAAGACCGACTGAAAGTCATCGTGGCCTCTGAACAGGGTTTAGGTAGACGTCTAAGCCAAGACAAAATAGACCAGATGAAAAAAGAAATTATGCAGGTGGTCAACCGTTATGTACGCGGTGTAGATGAGCAGCATATTCAGATGTCTGTTCGTTCTGAAGCGAACATCGAAATGCTAGAGATGAATATCAATTTGCCTGAAGAACGTTAATCTCATTACTGATTAGGCAACCGAATTAAATCAAGGCAAAATATGCAGCAGCGCATGGAAAGTATCTCTTTCTCCTGCTGCAAGTATTTTGCTTTTTTAATTTTGTTTTGAATACTGAGGAGATCGTGATGGCATTGTCACAGCCAGCAACATTCAATGAAGAATGGTCAGATGAACGTGTGTTTGGCTATTTGAATCAGCTTCCTCCTGAAGGCATAAATGCTGACTTTCACGTTCTCTATCATGCATTCAAGCATATGCGTCCAAGTGATTATGAACGTTTGCTGAACAGGTTTATTGCTGATGGCCGGGATCTAAATGCTACTAATCCTCAGGGACAACGTATTCATGAAGTGATTGCTGAATTTCCGCGCCAAAGTGCTCCATTTCTAGAAGTTCTAGCTAAGTTTGCTTAAAAACAGCTTTATAACCGAAATAATAAAAAACCTGCTTGAAGCAGGTTTTTTATTTAAAGACCTTTTATACTAAAATTTCACGCTTACCATTTGCACCCATCGCACTTACAATACCATTTTCTTCCATCTGATCAATAATGCGCGCAGCACGGTTGTAACCCAAGCTAAATTTACGCTGGAGAGAAGACGTAGAGGCTTTACGGGTTTCCAGTACAAATGCGACACACTGGTCGTAAAGCATATCCCGGTCGGAACCGCCTTCTCCACCATCCTCGAAACCGCGTGAGCTTGGTTCTTCATCAAACGGTGTCAATATCTCGTCAATGTAATCAGGATCACCACGTTCGCGCCATGCATCACAAATACGGTTAACTTCATCATCAGAAATGAAGGCGCCATGTACACGTTCGGGTTCAATTTTACCTGGCCCCAAGAACAGCATATCACCATGCCCTAACAAGTCCTCTGCCCCACCTGCATCTAAAATAGTACGGGAGTCAATTTTGCTGTTAACACGTAATGCCACACGGGTAGGAATATTGGCTTTAATCAGGCCGGTAATGACATCCACAGAAGGACGCTGAGTTGCAAGCAATAAATGAATACCAGCAGCACGTGATTTTTGCGCGAGACGAGTAATCATTTCTTCTGCTTTTTTACCCACCTGCATAATCATATCTGCAAATTCATCAGCCACAATCACAATCATAGGTAAAGGAGTTAAGCGTGGGGCACGCTCTTGAGTTGCCGAATCACCGGGTTTCCATGTCGGATCAATCAGATCCTCACCGTTCGCAATTGCTTCTTCGACCTTACGGTTATAATCAGTAATCTTACGAATTTTCATAAAGGACATCAGCTTGTAACGACGTTCCATTTCATTAACACACCAGTTTAGTGCACTGACCGCATCTTTCATATCAGTCACTACAGGCGTTAAAAGGTGAGGAATATCATTATAGTTAGCCAGTTCTAATTGCTTCGGATCAATCAGAATTAAACGCAACTGATCGGGGGTATATTTGAGCAGCATGGAAAGAATCATGGCATTTACAGCGACTGACTTACCCGAACCGGTAGTCCCTGCCACCAGCATGTGAGGTGCCTTGGCAAGATCAGTCAAAACCGGATTACCTGAAATATCCTTACCCATAGCCATTGAGATAAGACCATTCGGGTCGCGATATGCTGGTGTTTCCAGTAGCTCGGTTAAACGTACCATTTCACGGCTACTGTTCGGTACTTCGATTCCAATATAAGGTTTGCCTGGTATAACTTCTACTACACGCACCGAAGCCATGGACATTGAGCGAGCCAGGTCACGGGAAATATTGGTTACTTTAGAAGCTTTTACCCCAGGCGCCAGATCCAGTTCAAAACGGGTGACTACCGGCCCTGGCTGAGCCTCAACCACCTTGGCTTTAACATTAAACTCCTGCAACTTGATTTCTAGCAGTTCTGACAGGCGTGCCAACTGCTCAGCAGTAAAGTTTACTTTCTTGTTCGGGTCTACCGGATCTAGAATGTCAACTGGAGGCAAAGTTGATAGATCACGACGCTTGTGTACCACTTGCATGGCACGTGACATCGGCCGCCCGGCCCGGTCAGTTAATGGCGCATCAAGATCAAATTCTTCTTCAATTTCTTGAGGTTTACCAGCCGTTTCATGCCAAGCCTCAATAAAGGCTTCTTTATCTTTGGCAAGAATTTTACGCTCATCTAGATGTTGCTCAATCTCTGTTTCACGCTCTGGTGCATTAAACTGAGTTTTAATCTCTGCTTTTACAAAGGGTGTAGACTGAGCATAACTGCTTGTTGTTCTCACAGGCTGATCTTTAAAGTGATCTTCATCTTCCACCAGAAAATCAACCAGCTCCTCAAGCTCAGCAACATCACTGCCGTTATTCTGCATAGACTGTCTCATCAGTGCAGATTGAACTCCCGTGGCGCTTGCTGCCCCAGAAACACTGGCTGTCACACTGGATACAGTAGCTGATGCGGCAGATGAGCCCTGTCCATTTGATATATTTTTGCTGTTAAAAGGTGTATGTACATCTGTTGCCGTTTTAGTTGGCGGTACAGCAGCTAACAGTTCATCAAAAATCTGGTCATCATTCCAGTCCAATATCTCATCATCATGTGATGTTTGAGGCTGATACGCAGGAGAACGGGATTCAGGCTGTCTTTCTTCCTGAGCCACTACCACTTGTTGCAGATGCTCATGTGGTGTAACCGGTTTGTCATCTTCGGCAGCTTTTAACAGGGCATCAATATCACGGTCATGATTATCATCATGTTGTAAAGCACGCCATACTTCACCGGTTGCGACCACACGCTGGCTGTCCTGCTGTAACTGATGGGCTTTTTCTAAAGTACGTTCAAACTCTGCTTCATCTTCAGGATCAAGTGAAGGCATCTGATGTTGTATCTGCTCTTTTGCCAACATATCGTTAAATAGACGCTCTGCTTGCAGGTCTGCTGCTGAAGGTTGAGAGACTATCTTAGCTGGCTGCTTTATTTCTGAAGCTAAAACCTGCTCTTGTGCAGATTCTCTGGTTCTGATCGCGACCGACTTTTTTATTGGTTGCTGTTCAGTGCGGTCAAAGTCTGATTC
Organism: Acinetobacter sp. FL; assembly: GCF_040744925.1. Taxonomy (NCBI): domain Bacteria; kingdom Pseudomonadati; phylum Pseudomonadota; class Gammaproteobacteria; order Moraxellales; family Moraxellaceae; genus Acinetobacter; species Acinetobacter sp. FL. Next base: position 2,479,887 of record NZ_CP160437.1, read on the forward strand.
ACTGGAAGGTACATTACGGTAAAACAGATCTTGCAGGTATGCAGGGGTTGCCTTAAGCGTAACCCAGGTTTTATTCCATTGAATACCAAATGCCAAGGTCAGTAAAATTAGACAAAATACAATCAGAAAGAAAGTAGCACCATAAATTGTTAACACCTGCGCCAGACTACTTCCCAGTTCATAACCGATAATGCCACCAGAGGCATTTTCCAGAGTATCTGCAGGTAAATTCCAGTGTAGATATAAAAGGCTGGACGTGGTCAGGATTAAAAAAAACTGGGCAGCATAACGAAACGGACGGTTCAGGAAACTGCGTGGCCACCAGAGCTGGATAGCTTCAATAAACAGGTAGATGGGAATAAGCAAACTTGCCCATCCTACAAAGCCAAAAAGCAAATCTGCAATCCAGGCACCCGCTACGCCACTGGCATTAGAGACTTGCTGGGTATCACTGGAAATATGCATCCACCCGGGGTCAAACGGTGTATATGTTACTGTTGCCAGAAACAGGTAAATCCCGAATGAAACCAAGAATAATGTCATTAATAAGCGCTGTGCATAAACATTTGACACCGCAGTCATATACTGTCCCGTAACCATTTATCAATTGATGTTCTTATATAGAAGCCGTCAGGCTTTCTTCAAAGAAGAAAACTTTATATTATGCACCGGTTCCCATTAAAATGATGCATCATTATTTATTTGTGTTGTTAACATATTTTATATAGCTCAAACCGATTTCCATCATCAAGATTATCCACATGGATTGAACACAACTTTGCTGATGTTTCACGTATACTTTTAACAATTCTACATAAAAAAGGATAGCTTTAATGAGCATTCGTCACTCACGGTTAATTATTTTGGGTTCGGGCCCTGCCGGTTACAGCGCAGCAGTGTATGCAGCACGTGCAAACCTAAAGCCGACACTCATTGCAGGCATGCAGATGGGTGGCCAGCTTACGACCACTACTGAAGTAGACAACTGGCCAGGTGACCCTGAGGGTCTGACTGGTCCAGCTTTAATGGAACGTATGCATGCTCATGCAGAGCGGTTTGGTACTGAGATGATTTATGACCATATTAATGAAGTGGACTTAAATGTTCGTCCCTTTGTTTTGAAGGGTGATATGGAAGAGTACACCTGTGATGCCCTGATTGTGGCAACAGGCGCAACTGCCCAGTATCTTGGTCTGGAATCCGAAGCCAAATTTATGGGCCAGGGTGTAAGTGCCTGCGCAACCTGTGATGGTTTCTTCTACAAAAACCAGAAAGTTATGGTAGTAGGTGGAGGTAATACTGCGGTTGAAGAAGCATTGTATTTATCAAATATCGCTTCACATGTTACGCTTGTACACCGTCGTGACAAACTGCGTTCAGAAAAGATTTTACAAGATCACTTGTTTGAAAAAGAGAAAGAAGGCAAAATTTCGATTCTCTGGAACCATCAGGTTGAAGAAGTCCTGGGCGACAATACGGGAGTAACCGGTGTAAGACTTAAATCTGTTCAGGATGACACACTACGTGATGTTGATGTTCAAGGTTTATTTGTTGCTATTGGCCACAAACCAAATACCTCAATGTTTGAGGGCCAGCTTGAATTACGTAATGGCTATATTCAGGTACAAAGTGGCACAGCAGGTAATGCGACTGCAACGTCAATCCCAGGCGTATTTGCAGCAGGTGATGTAGCAGATGATGTTTATCGCCAGGCCATTACCTCTGCGGGCTCAGGCTGTATGGCTGCACTTGATGCAGAGAAATACCTGGATGGTTTAACACCAGAAAGTTAACAGAGTTTGGTTATTTTCTTAATAGCCGCCTTAGTGCGGCTATTCTTATTTTCAGTTTTACAGTTGTGCTTGTATGGCTGTATGAAATTACTTACCATAAATTAAAGTGATTTTTTCAGACTGAATCATGACCATGCTTCCCCCCTCTCAATATATTTTTCCTGATCCTATAGAAGCCGATCCTGAAGGCGAAGGCCTCATATGTATTGGGGCTGACCTCTCTCCATCTACTTTATTAGAAGCTTACACACATGGGTTATTTCCCTGGTTTAATGCAGGTGAACCTATTTGCTGGTGGTCACCAGAACCACGCTGTGTAATTTATCCAGAACATTATAAACCGAGCAAATCTTTACTACGGAGTATGAAAAAGTACGACTATCACATCACGGTCAATCAGGCCTTTGAACAGGTTATTTCCTCATGTGCCCTACCGCGTAGCTATAGTGAAGAGACGTGGATTTCCAAACAAATTATCCAAGGCTACTGCAACCTGTTCAATGCAGGTTTTGGTTATAGTGTTGAAGTCTGGGACGATACAAAGTTGGTAGGAGGCCTGTATGGGGTCACCATTGGCAAAGGCTGTTTCGGTGAATCGATGTTCAGTACCCGCACTGATGTTTCAAAAATGGCTTTTTATAGCCTCATGTTAATTGCAAAGGAGAATAATTTACCTTGGGTCGACTGCCAGCTGGTAAATGAACATCTGCTTAGCTTGGGTGCCTGTACAGTTTCTCGGCAGGATTATCTTAAATCGTTACAAGATGTAATTATTCAACCTGCTATCGATTGGAAAAAGTATCAGGAGCGTGTATTTTCAAGTGAAACAGTTGCACTTAATAGCCGCCTGAGCGAATGATAATAATGAGGGACCATGTATGAAATCTTATCACCCTAAGTCCCTGTTAAATGACTTGCAGTACTATATTACACCACCACATGACTGTAGTTATCTAGAAAAGAAATCTGCACGCATGGTCTTTCTGGACCCTGTTCATCGTATTGACGTAGAAACATTGTCTGAACTTTCTCGGCTAGGCTTCCGACGTAGTGGCGACTTTATCTATCGTCCAGAATGCCATCTGTGCCGGCAATGCCTTTCCTGTCGGGTCCCTGTAAATGCTTTTCAAATGAACAGCAGCCAGAAAAAAGCATGGAAGCGTAACCAGAATTTACGCATGAATATTATTTCAACCCGTGATGCAACCTGGCAGCATTATGCACTGTATGAGCGCTATATTTTGGCACGTCATGCTGATGGAGACATGTATCCACCCAGTCAAGACCAGTTTGAAAAATTCTTGGTACATAGCTGTACAGAAAGCTTCTTTCTTGAGCTGTGGAAGGATGAACAGCTCATCAGCGTTTCTACATGTGATCCGCTGGATGATGGTATTTCAGCGGTTTATACTTTTTTTGATCCTGATGAAAACCGTCGCTCCCTAGGAGTATTTGCAATTTTAAAGCAGATTGAATATGTAAAAATGCTAGGTCTAGATTACATTTACCTCGGTTACTGGGTACCACATTCAGCTAAAATGAACTATAAATCCCAATATACCCCATTAGAAATTTTACTAGATGGACAGTGGCGGCATTTGAACCGATCCTTAAACGCTGAAGAGATTCATGCGCTGGGTGATTCGCTCCTCACCACCCTTCCTTCGGGCTGGAATCAGCTGATTGTTAAATAAATCAGTTTGACTTAGCGAAATAACTGGCTGAAATCCTCACTACAAGACTTGACCATGATAATGGCATGTTCACGTCCTCCATTCGGTCCAGGATAATAATTACGTCGCTGATCAATTTGATGAAAGCCGCTCTTTTCATAAAGTGCAATGGCAGCTGTGTTGCTTTCACGTACTTCCAGAAAAATTTGTACAGGCATATTTTCTAAAAGTGAAATTGATTGCTCAAGCAGGGTATAACCTAGTCCTTTACCTTGCCAGGAAGGATGAATAGCCATTAATAACAGGTTAGCTTCATCTAGAACGGGCTGTAGAATACAGAAGCCGATAACCTGACCTTGCAGCTCGTATACAGTACACAGATAACTTTGTAATGCCTCTTCGAATAATCGAAAAGACCACGGGTGAGTCTGAACCTGTTTTTCAATCTCAGTCACCTGAGGCAGGTCAGATTTTTGCATTAAGCGGATCATATACAACAGGGCTTTTATAGCTATCCAACTTGCATTATAAGAATTGTTTATGAAAAATCGAGAATAAAAAAGGACAATTTAAATTGTCCCTTTTCTTATATACTTTTAGAAACCTAGTTTATTACGCCATTTTTCTAAAAGAGCTGTGGTATCTGTATCATTTGGATGAAATTTTGGTCTTAAAAAGTCTGCCAGTTCAGGAATTTGTCGAGTTATAAAACCCTTACGGCCATACATAAATTTCAGCATATATCTGGTATCTTTCCAGGTTAGTTTTTTATCTGCGCTTAAGAGACGCACAGTAAAATATGACTGTGTAAAGAAAATCAGCGTTAAGGCAATGATTAGCGCCGAAGAGCGCATAAAATAAGCCTTAGGCCCTTGCCCATACATTGCTGTATAAACATCAAAGGCTACAGCTTTATGCTCATTTTCCTCTATGGCATGCCACATCCAGAGTTTATACATGGTCTCATCATTAAATAAGGCCTGCACATCTGCATTCTGCAACAGCTCAGCCGCAATAGTGGCAGTAAAATGTTCAAGAGCACATGTACCTGTTAAATCAACCATTTCCTTGGTGTAACCGAACGGTTTCATCAGACGGTATACAACTTCCGTACCTACTTTAAGTACTTGCCCTGTCTGCTCTTCCATTTTACGTACATCATAACCATAAGCCTGAGCAGAAGCATTAAAGGCAAGATGCTCCTTAGAATGCATAGCTTCTTGCCCGATAAAAGCACTAATCTCTTTTTGAAGTGCTGGATCTGAGAGTTTAGGGTTTTGACGCACCGCACGGGTACTATCTACAAAAAATTTTTCACCCTCTGGAAACAGTGCAGATAAAGCTGTCATAAAATGGGTTATACCGGCATCGCCGCTCGCCCAGTAACGTGGAACCTGATTAAATTCAAAGTCCATACGACGTACAGGAAAGCTAGCACCGGCACGATTTGAAATATTTACTTTAGCATTCATTAGGGTTACTCCTCGCAAGTGAGCAATTCGCTAGCTTGCTTTTATTTTTTGATTTCTTATTTCTTATCATACGTTTTTTTTATTGTGCTATAAGGGCAGATAAGGACATAGAATTATCAGTTAAGGACAGCTGATATTTATTTTTGTCTGACAATTTTATAAAGTTATTTAGATATATATTTATATAAATAAAAAAAGCGCCCTAAAAGGACGCTTTTTTTTGACACAGTAAAGTGATTATGCAGTTACTTTCGCAACAACACCAGCACCTACTGTACGACCACCTTCACGAATCGCAAAACGCAGACCAGCGTCCATCGCAATCGGGTGGATCAGCTCAACTGACATCTCAACGTTGTCACCTGGCATAACCATTTCCACGCCTTCTTTCAGCTGGATCGCACCAGTTACGTCAGTTGTACGGAAGTAGAACTGTGGACGGTAACCATTCAGGAATGGAGTGTGACGACCACCTTCTTCTTTAGAAAGTACATATACTTCTGCATCGAATTTAGTGTGCGGCTTGATTGTACCTGGTTTAGCCAGTACCTGACCACGCTGAACGTCTTCACGTTTAGTACCACGTAGCAGAACACCACAGTTCTCGCCTGCACGACCTTCGTCAAGCAGTTTACGGAACATTTCTACACCCGTTACAGTCGTTTTAACTGTATCTTTGATACCAACGATTTCAACTTCTTCGCCGACTTTAACAATACCAGACTCAACACGGCCAGTAACTACTGTACCACGACCTGAAATTGAGAATACGTCTTCGATTGGCATCAGGAATGCTTTGTCGATTGCACGTTCTGGTTCTGGAATGTAAGTGTCAAGCGCTTCAACCAGAGCAAGAACTGCAGACTCGCCATACTGACCGTCGTTGCCGTTCAGTGCTTGAAGAGCTGAACCACGGATGATTGGAGTGTCATCACCTGGGAAGTCATAAGTAGACAGAAGTTCACGAACTTCCATTTCTACCAGTTCAAGTAACTCTTCGTCATCAACAAGGTCACATTTGTTCAGGAACACGATGATGTAAGGTACACCAACCTGACGAGAAAGCAGGATGTGTTCACGAGTCTGTGGCATTGGGCCATCAGTTGCTGCACATACAAGGATCGCGCCGTCCATCTGAGCAGCACCAGTGATCATGTTTTTAACATAGTCAGCGTGGCCCGGGCAGTCTACGTGAGCGTAGTGACGAGTTGGAGAGTCATATTCTACGTGTGAAGTATTAATGGTAATACCACGCGCTTTTTCTTCTGGTGCAGAGTCAATTGCTGCGTAATCTTTCGCTTCACCGCCGTAAGTTTTTGCACAGATTGTTGCAATCGCAGCGGTTAAAGTTGTTTTACCATGGTCAACGTGACCGATTGTGCCCACGTTTACGTGTGGCTTATTACGTTCAAACTTGGCTTTAGCCATGATGATCTTCCTTTATTAACTACTCATGGAGGGTCACCCCATGAGCACTTGGTTTTTAACTAAGAATTAGTTTGGGCTTATAGTAATCGAAAGATTACTCGTCGTCACCTTTTTTACCGCCAGATTGGAATTTGCTGATGATGCCTTCAGCCACGTTACGTGGAGTTTCAGCATATTTAGCGAATTCCATTGAGTATGTTGCACGGCCTTGAGACATAGAACGCATTTGAGTCGCGTAACCAAACATCTCAGCCAGTGGAACTTCTGCACGGATAGCTTTAGTACCGCCAGGTAAGTCGTCCATACCCTGAACCATACCACGACGACGGTTCAAGTCGCCCATGATGTCGCCCATGTAGTCTTCTGGAGTTTCTACTTCAACTTTCATGATAGGTTCAAGAAGAACAGGATCTGCTTTCATGAAACCGTCACGGAAGGCATAAGAACCTGCCATTTTGAACGATAATTCGTCAGAGTCGACATCGTGGTAAGAACCATCAAATAGTGTCGCTTTAATACCCACAACAGGGTAACCAGCCAGTACACCATTCTTCATACGTTCTTGAATACCTTTGTCAACTGCACCGAAGAATTCTTTAGGTACTACACCACCAACAACTTCTTCAGCGAATTCGTATTCTTTACCAGCTTCGTCAACATCAATAGGCTCAAGACGGACATATACATGACCGAATTTACCTTTACCACCTGTTTGACGTACGAATTTACCTTCTTGCTCAACAGTCTTTTTGATTGTTTCGCGGTAAGCAACCATTGGTTTACCAATATTCGCTTCAACACCGAATTCACGCTTCATACGGTCAACGATGATGTCAAGGTGAAGCTCACCCATACCAGCAATAATGGTCTGACCTGATTCTTCATCAGTACGAACACGGAACGATGGATCTTCTTTCGCCAGACGACCTAAAGCAATTGACATTTTTTCTTGGTCAGCTTTAGTTTTTGGCTCAACAGCCAATGAAATTACTGGCTCTGGGAATTCCATACGCTCAAGCGTAATGATGTTTTTCTCATCACACAGAGTATCACCTGTAGTTACGTCTTTCAGGCCTACACATGCTGCGATATCACCTGCACGGATCTCATCAAGATCCTGACGCTCATTGGCATGCATCTGCACGATACGGCCAATACGTTCACGCTTAGATTTAACCGGGTTGTATACAGGATCGCCCTGTTTTAATACACCAGAATAAACACGAACGAAGGTCAGGTTACCTACGAATTTGTCATTCATGATTTTGAATGCAAGCGCAGAGAACGGTGCTTCATCAGATGCTTCACGAGTCGCTTCTGTTTCAGCTTTATCGTCAAGAATACCCTTGATCGCTTCAACGTCAGTAGGAGCAGGCAAGAACTCAATTACTGCATCCAACATACGTTGAACACCTTTGTTCTTGAATGCAGAACCGCAAAGCATAGGTTGAATTTCAGATGCTAATGTACGGGCACGTAAACCTTTCTTGATGTCTTCTTTAGAAAGATCACCTTCTTCCAGGTATTTGTCCATTAACTCTTCTGAAGCTTCAGCAGCGGCTTCAACCATGTTTACACGCCATTCTTCAGCCAGATCTTGAAGATCAGCTGGAATTTCGCCGTATTCAAACTGCATGCCTTGAGACGCTTCATCCCAGATAATTGACTTCATTTCGATCAAGTCAACAACACCGGTGAAAGTATCTTCAGCACCTACAGGGATTACTACAGGTACTGGATTTGCACCCAAACGTGATTTCATTTGTTCAACAACACGGAAGAAGTTGGCACCAGTACGGTCCATCTTGTTCACGAATGCCAAACGAGGTACTTTATATTTGTTTGCCTGACGCCATACTGTTTCAGACTGAGGCTGTACACCACCTACCGCACAGTACACCATGCATGCACCATCAAGTACACGCATAGAACGTTCAACTTCGATTGTGAAGTCAACGTGTCCCGGGGTATCAATTACGTTGATACGGTGTTGCGGGAATTGGTTACCCATGCCAGACCAGAAACAAGTAGTTGCAGCAGAAGTAATGGTAATACCACGTTCTTGCTCTTGTTCCATCCAGTCCATAGTCGCGGCACCGTCGTGTACCTCACCGATTTTGTGAGAAACACCTGTGTAAAACAAAATACGTTCAGACGTAGTTGTTTTACCTGCGTCAATGTGCGCAGAGATACCAATATTACGGTAACGAGAAATTGGGGTTTGACGAGCCATGATTTCTTGCATTCCTAAATTTTGTTGTTAAAACAGGACGCTTTAAGCTACTTTTGCAACTTAAAGCGAATTGATGACAGATCAATGAAAAACATGCCTATCATCTTCCTGATTAGGGCCTGTTTTAACCGCTTAGAAGCGGTAGTGAGAGAAGGCTTTGTTAGCTTCAGCCATACGGTGCACATCTTCACGTTTTTTGATCGCTGCGCCTTTACCTTCAGCTGCATCTAGCAACTCACCAGCAAGACGTAAAGCCATAGTTTTTTCAGAACGCTTAGCAGCAGCATCTACTAACCAACGCATTGCTAGGGCAGTACGACGGGATGGGCGCACTTCCATAGGTACTTGATAAGTAGCACCACCAACACGGCGTGCTTTTACTTCGACCATAGGGCGAACTTTTTCAAGAGTAGTCTCGAAAAACTCAACCGGATCTACTTTGTTTTTTTCTTGAACGCGGTCTAAAGCACCGTAAACGATACTTTCAGCAATAGATTTTTTACCATCTTGCATTACGTGGTTCATGAATTTAGCGATGGTTTGGCTGCTGAATTTTGGATCCGGAAGGATTTCACGAGCAGCGACTACGCGACGTCTTGGCATTTTAAACTACCTATAAATATGACACTTCAGGTTAATCCAGCAGTAGCACAAAGTGTCGTGTGCATTCGCTGGCCTTACTACACGTCGCTTGAATTTCACAAAAATAAATGCAGAAATCAGACAAGCGAGACGATAAAGGTTTGTGGCTCTATATCCTTAAGAAATTATTTCTTAGGACGTTTAGCACCATATTTAGAACGTGACTGGTTACGATCTTTAACGCCAGCGCAGTCTAAAGAACCACGAACGGTATGGTAACGTACACCTGGTAAGTCTTTAACACGACCACCACGGATCAGAACAACACTGTGCTCTTGCAGGTTATGGCCTTCACCACCGATATAGCTTGATACTTCAAAGCCTGAAGTTAAGCGAACACGGCAAACTTTACGCATTGCTGAGTTAGGTTTTTTAGGTGTAGTTGTATAAACACGTGTACAAACACCACGACGTTGTGGACAAGCCTTCAACGCAGGAACTTTGGATTTCTCAACCAAAGTCGTACGACCCTTGCGGATCAACTGATTTGTTGTTGCCATATGGCAATTCTCCCGTAAATAAAAAACCTCAAAAAAATACCACTTTTTGAGGGCATGCAATTGTAAGCCAAGACACAAAAATGGTCAACATTTGATGCCATAACAAATGTTGACCAAGTACCTGACAAAGCTTATTTATCAAGCTTTTATGTTTTTAGCCTATTTTTTTGAAGAAGACTTTTTTGTAACTGCTTCTTTAGCTTCTGTAGAAGAGTTTGTAGTGTCACTAGTTTCAACTTTAACCTGATCAACAGGCTTATCTATTGCTTCTTCGGCTGCAAGTTTAGCCTGATTGCTAGCAACCAGTTCTTCCTCATCAACTACCGGGTTATCTTCATCTAATGGCACAGCAGTTTTTTGAGGCTCTACTGCTTCATGAGGCTCCACCATATCTTCCGCCAAGCTTTCGATATCTTGCTGAACTTCCTGCTCAATATCAGCTTCTGTCTTTTTCTCTTCTTCAGAAGGTTTTTTCTGAACTTTCACCTTGGCAATCGTGTCATGGTCTTTAAGCTCAACTTCTTTTACCTTATCAAGATTGACCTGTTCCGGCTGTTCAATTTTTTCTGGTTTGGCAGAAACCGCAGGACTTGCCTGCTCTAAGGCTTTTTCTGAACGGTTAAATGCTTCCAGAGGTGAAAGTGAAGAGTCATTATGCTGCTCTAGATAAGATCGTGCTTCAGCAAATGCTGTCTGTGCCTTTTGGCTGGCCTCTTCAACCAGTTTCCAGCTATAGATTGCGCCAACTGTTGCACCAGCCAAAGGGGTAAGTTTGGTCAATATAGATAGCTTAGAAAGAACGGAAGGATTATCTTGTTGCTGACCATCCTGCCCTAGCCATTTTTTAAGCATTTCAAAATCATTACTCGACCCTAACAGCTGCTGTAACTGTGAAACATCATTATTTTGCAGCATACCGCTCACAGCTTTAAGACCCATCAGTATTGCCTGTTTTTCAGCAATTAAACCCATGTCAATCTGTCGCAGCACATGCTGTACAATTTCCTGATCTTCTTTCAAATCGAAGCCATGCGCCCGTCCGGTCTGGTAAATGGTTCTAAGAGCTAACGCTAGAGATGCTGGTACATCAACCGCAGCCCCTACAATACCGGTTGCACCGCTGACCGCGCCCTGGACTGATGCAATCCATTTATTCTGCTCTGCCAGAGCCTGACTTAAACGTTTTGAACGTTTAGGATCTTTTTCGAGTTCTTCAAGTTTACTGGCACCTGCCTCGCTTAAAATGGCTTCCACCGAACTGAGTTGTGAACTGAGTTCACTCAGACATTCAAACATATAATCAGAGATTTTGTTGCTGACTTCAGGAGGAATAAAATTAGCAACACCATTAAAACGGTTGTAATGACGACCTAATAGTTGACGTGACATTTTGGGAACATAATCACGTAAAATATGCTGTGGATGATCATCAGGACTAGCTTCCATTGGACTTTTTACACGAGCAGAGCCTTCTATAACCTGATTCTGATCTGTCTGTCCATTCTGCTTAGTGGCACCGCCAGGCGTTGCTTGATTCAGCATATCCAAACCTGTAGAACTGAGCTTTTTAGCCACTTTCACAGCACTGGAAATAAAACCTGCTGACTGATTATTATTAGTATTCGTCATCAATCTCCCCTCTTCATTCAGTTAGTTATTTGATAGTAAATACTAGGTGTAGTGAAGATTTAACACAATTCTAAAGTGTTTCTTTTAGTTATAAGCAGGTAACTCAAAGCATGCTATGTGCAACTCGTGTATAGCTTGCAATACGCATAGGATTTGCCATAAGAAAACAAAAACCTTTCTGTTATTATGAGTTCAATTTGAAAGATGAGTAGCGTAGCGCATCCGGCATAACCCCGCTCCTGCCAGAGTGTCCAAGCCAAGCTCATAACCTCACCATAAAGGGAACTGTAGATGAAACGTGTTGTAATCACTGGTATGGGTATCAACTCATGCATTGGTAATACTTTAGAAGATGTTACTCACTCTTTACAAAACGGCATTTCAGGAACACGTTTTAATCCAACTTATGCTGAACTTAATTTCAAAAGTCATGTAAGTGCAGCTGCAGAACAGAACTTTGACAATATTGACCGTAAACTGAAACGTTTTATGGGCGTATGTGCGATGTATGCTTATAACTCGGCTGTGGCTGCAGTAGAAAATGCGGGCCTTCAGGTAGAAGATCTCGCTGGCAATCCACGCTATGGCATTGCGGGTGGCTCTGGCGGCAACTCAACAGCTTCTGTAGTTGAAATGACCAAGTTACTAGAAGAAAAAGGCGCACGTAAAATCGGACCTTTTTTTGTGCCACGCAATATGAGTAATACCATTACTGCTAACGTAGGTGTTGCATTCAAACTTCAAGGTATGGCGCACTCTATTACCAGCGCCTGTGCTACTTCTGCTGATGCAATTGGGTATGCCTATAATCTGATTCAGCTAGGCAAACAGGACCTAATGCTGGCAGGTGGCGGTGAAGAAGATCACTGGTCTCAAAGCCTGTTATTTGATGCTATGGGCGCATTGTCTTCAAAATATAATGACACACCAGAAAAAGCTTCACGCCCATATTCAGCTGATCGTGATGGCTTTGTCATTGCAGGTGGCGGTGGTTTTGTTGTTTTAGAATCTCTTGAGCACGCTCAGGCTCGTGGTGCCAAAATTCTTGCTGAAGTGGTTGCATATGCAGCCAATTCTGATGGTGCGGACATGGTAGCGCCAAGTGGTGAAGGTGCAACCCGCTGTATTTTAATGGCGCTTGAAGAAGCCAAGCAGCATGGTATAGAAAGCATCGATTATGTGAATACTCATGGGACATCAACACCTGCCGGCGATGTAACCGAGCTTAAAGCAATGGAACGCGCTTTTGGCGAAGGCCATGTACCAGCAGTCAGCTCAACCAAGTCCATGACTGGTCACAGTCTGGGGGCAGCAGGAGTACATGAGGCAATCTATTCTGTTTTAATGATGCAGAATGACTTCATTGCTCCCAACATTAACGTGACCGAACTGGATGAAGGCGCTAAACCATTTGATATTGTGCTTGAAAAACGTGATGCGAAACTAAATACTGTAATGAGTAACAGTTTTGGTTTTGGCGGCGTCAATGCCTGCCTGATTTTCAAGAAATGGGATAATTGATGAATGCACCTTCTGATGCTTTCTTTTGGATAAAGGCTTTACATATTATTGCCGTGGTATGCTGGTTTGCTGCTCTGTTCTATCTACCACGTCTTTATGTTTATCATGCCATGAGTGATGATACAGTCAGTCATCAGCGCTTTGAAGTAATGGAGCGCAAGTTGTACCGCGGAATTATGTGGCCTGCAATGATAGCCACCCTGATTACAGCACACTTTCTGGTGGACTGGGGGGATCAGTTTTATCATTACCATGAAGCTTCATGGTTTTATCTAAAAGTAGCATTAGTCGGTTTACTGGTCATTTACCATTTTTTTTGTGGCTATTACCGTAAAAAACTGATCGGAAATGCATATTACAAAACACATAAGTTCTGGCGTTTTTTTAATGAAATGCCGACCCTTTTACTGTTTGCTATTGTCATTCTGGTAGTGGTCAAGCCCTTTTAATTATCAATAACCGAAAAAGCCCCAGATTCGGGGCTTTTTTATTTGTCTCAGCTTTTTAAATTTATTTATGTATAAGACCTTTAAACTATATAAATATAAAATTAAAAACTGATCTTCATATTTATTAGTTTAGCCTACTTAAAATTGCCGGTAATGTATCAAAACTTTTTATCATATATTGAGGCTGTGCCTGCATGAGCTCTTCTGCTGAACCGTAACCATACTCGACCGCAATTGTATTTATGCCATTATGACGCGCCCCTAAAATATCATACTCACGATCTCCGACCATTAAACACTCCTGTGGCCTAAGTTGCTCCTGCTGCAAAATGAAAGCAATTAATTCTGCTTTGTTTGTGCGCTCACCACTCAACTCGCTTCCATAAATTTGAGTAAAATAATCTGCGAGCTGAAAATGTTCCAAAATTTGTCTGGCATAGATAGCAGGTTTTGCTGTGGCAAGAAATAATTGATACCCCTGCTCTTGGAGATATCCGAGAGTTTCTGGCACAGCCGGATAAACTTTATTTTCAAAAAGTCCGACTACAGAAAAACGCTCCCGATACCCCAGCAAAGCCTGCTCAGCAAGTTGTTCATCTCCATTATCAAGCAGCTTAACAAAAGATGCTTTTAACGGCGGCCCAATGGTCCAGTCAATATCCAGATCGGGCTTTAGGGGATAACCCAGTTTTTCCATGGCATAGCGGATGCAAGTATGTATTCCCACCTTAGGATCAGTCAGGGTGCCATCAAGGTCAATCAGCAGATTCTTTATAGTCATGTTGCACAGTCATTCAGTAGGTTTAACGCGGGATTAAGGTCGAGAGATGAAGTAAACTATTCTATACTAGCGTAATTTGCATTAAATAAGGATACGGCAGTGCGTCCTACAGTTCTTTGTTTTTCCGGACTTGATCCTTCAGGCGGCGCAGGTCTGCAGGCTGATATTGAAGCAATTGGGCAAAGTGGTGCACATGCTGCAATTGCCTGTACTGCTCTAACCATACAGAACTCTCAACAAGTATTCGGTTTTGAGGCAAGTTCACGAGAATTATTACTAGCGCAGGCCAATGCAGTAGTCGGTGACCTACCTATCCGATGTGTAAAATCTGGCATGTTGGGTACTACAGAAAATATTAGCGCGCTGGCCGAATTTTTAAGAACTCACCCGGATTATCAATATGTGCTTGATCCGGTACTGGTGGCCAATAGTGGCGGTTCACTTGGTAATCAGGAAACTTTAGTTAAAGCATTTATGGAGCTTATTCCTCTGGCCAGCATTCTAACCCCTAACACAGTCGAACTGCGGGCTTTAACTGGTTTTGACGACCTGGAAACTGCCACCCAAAAGCTGTTTGAAATGGGTGCAAAAGCCGTTCTGGTTAAAGGTGGGCATGAGAATACCCCAGACTATATTCGTAATGCACTTTATATTCAGGGTGAAATGGTGGCAGAAAGCCACTGTCCACGATTACAAGGTGAATATCATGGTTCTGGCTGTTCACTGGCAAGCTTTATCGCAGGACGCTTAGCATTAGGAGATGAGCTGGTTCAGGCAGTCCAACATGCAGAAACCTGGCTATTTGGTGTCTTAAAAAATGCAGAAACTCCAGTGCCTGATGGGCAGAAAATACCAAAACGTTTTTAAAATAAAAAGCCCGCTTAATATAGCGGGCTTTTTATTATTGCTTTATCGAGCATACAAACAACAATTTTTGCTTACTCACCCTGTCTATTGGGGAATACGTAAAACCTGACCTGGATAAATATCATCAGCATTTTTTAACAAAGGACGGTTAGCTTCAAAAATTTTATTATATTGATTAGCATCACCATAAAATTCTTTAGAGATTTTAGAGAGAGAATCCCCAGACTTTACAGTATAGAATTTGCTTTGCGGTTCAGGTGTAGCAACTGTCATCTGATCATCTACTTGAGCCACATGATCAATATTACCGACGGCCAGAATAATTTTCTCACGGTCTGCCTGACTTTTCACCTGGCCTTTGATTGTAGCCAAATCAGTATTACTGTTATAACTGACTGACAGACCTTCTACACCAAGCCCCAGACTCTTTACATGAGCCAGTAACTGATTCGCGATCTGTTGTGCTGAAGGTTCTGCAGCCTTAGGTGGAGCCTGTGGAGCCACTTGAGGGGCAGAATTAGCAGGTGTAGCAGCTTGATGCTGTTCTATCTTTGCTTCATTCTTTTTACCAATACCTTTTACAAAGTCAAAAAGTCCCATCGTTCTACTCCATGTTAGTGGATGAATATTGTGTATTGCTATCTTATTTTTATACCGAACAATTTAAGGTACTTAAGTTTTATTTCGGCTGTAAACAGTAAACTTATGTAAGACTTACTACGCTCTATTTATTCCCTATTAGTCTTTTGTTTCAATTAAGGATGAAATAAAAAAAGCCACCCTTGAGGTGGCTTTTTATCAACACATGCTAAAAGATAACTTACTGAGCAAGTTTCTTGGTAACATAATCAATTGCTGATTGAACAGTAGTGATTTCGTTAGAATCTTCATCAGGAATAGTAATGTCAAAATCATTTTCAAAAGACATCACAAGTTCAACCAGGTCCAGAGAATCTGCACCCAAGTCATCCATGAAAGATGCTTCATTTTTAATTTCTTCAGCACGCATACCGAGTTGTTCTGCTACAGCCTGTTTTACGCGTTGTTCGATATCGCTCACAGGAATTCTCCTCATTGCTTGTGGCGTTTTTAATTGCCGTTAGTTTAATTGAATATCAATTATTTTAAAAGTTTATCCAACAGCCTTAAGCCATGTATAAACCACCATTTACGTGTAAAACTGTACCAGTAATGTAACTTGCTTTTTCACTAGCCAAGAAACTTACTGCATTAGCGATATCTTGTGGCTCACCTAAACGTTGCAGTGCCACTTGATCACTCATTTTCTTACGTATTTCTTCGCTCAACTGCTCTGTCATTTCCGTTGCTATAAAGCCAGGCGCCACACAGTTTACTGTAATCTGGCGGCTACCCATTTCTTTTGCCAGCGAGCGGCTAAATGCCTCAATACCAGCTTTTGCAGCAGAATAGTTGGCCTGCCCCGGATTCGCAAAATGAGCTACCACTGAACTGATATTGATGATGCGACCAAAACGGGCACGTGTCATGCCTTTTAATACACGTTTAGATAGACGATAAACAGCTTTTAAATGAATATTTAAGATGTCATCCCAGTCATCTTCTGACATACGCAGCAATAAATTATCTTTAGTAATACCGGCATTATTGACCAGAATCAGAACTGGACCATATTTCTGCTCAATTTCAGTTACCACAGTATCAATTGCATCGGCACTACGTACATCCAGCACTGCTCCAGCACCTTGTTCTGCAAAGTCTTGGGTCAGCTTTTGAGCACCTGCTTCCGAAGTTGCAGTGCCCACAACAAAATAACCGTCTTGAATAAGTTGTTGAGCAATGGCCGCACCAATGCCCCGGCTTGCACCTGTAACCAGAGCAACCTTACGTTCTTGTGTCATGCGATTTTCCCTTCTGCCACTAAAACGGCATTTAATGCATCTTCCATACGACCTTTAGTGTCGAGTGGAAATGCTTTTTCAATATTCGGTAAACGCTTTGCCAGATTTGCCAGTACATTACCCGGACCACATTCTACAACGTACTGGATACCATGATCTTGCAGGTATTGCATAGTTTTGGTCCACTGAACTGACTGGTAAAGTTGTGCAGTTAAAGCTTGACGCAACTGGCCAACATCTGTCGCGATTTCTGCGCTGACATTTTGTATTACAGGTAGCACAGGTAGCTCAATGGCAGTTTGTTCCAATGCTTCTGCAAATTTCTCTGCGGCAGGCTTCATTAATGAACAGTGTGATGGTACAGATACCGGAAGTGCAATTGCCTTGCCTGACTTTTCTTTGGCTTGGGCCATGACGTTACTTACCAGTGCAGCAGTTCCTGCAATGACTACCTGACCTTGTGCATTATAGTTTGCCGCCTCAACCGAACCTTGGCCACCCTGTGAAGCAGTCTGACACAATTCAACCACCTGCTCATCTGCAAGGCCCAGAATTGCTGCCATGGCACCCTCACCTTGAGGTACGGAAGACTGCATCAGTTTTCCGCGCAAATGTACCAGTTTCACCGCATCTGCCAGAGACATCGCTTTTGCAGCCACCAGCGCACTGTATTCTCCCAAAGAGTGACCAGTTAAATACTTCGGTGTTAAGCCACCAAGTTCTAGCCATACACGCCACAAGGCGATACTTGCCGTTAACAGCACCGGTTGAGTATTTTCTGTCTGGTCCAGGCCTTCACCACTTTGTGCAATGTGCCAAAGATCAAAACCCACAGCCTCTGAAGCTTCCGCAAAAGTATCAATCACACCACTAAACTGTTCTGCAAGTTCAGCGAGCATGCCGACTTTTTGTGAGCCCTGACCAGGAAACACAAATGCAGTTTTTGTTGCCTGAGCCACTTGCTCGAGTCGTTTAGCAGACATATAAAAATCCTTTATTTCGTCTTCACTCATTTCCGGTGCAGAAATTTAACATTTAATTCATCGTTTTTTAATTGCGAAATACAACAAAAAAAGGGAGCATACGCTCCCATTTTTTCTATACTTAAGCATGATGCTTAATGCATATTATTGTTCATTATTCAGCATCAGCTGCTTTAGCGAACAATTGGCGACCACGGTAGAAACCGTCTTTAGTCACGTGGTGACGACGATGAGTTTCACCAGTAGCTTGGTCTACAGTTAATGCATTCTCGGTTAAAGCGTCATGTGAACGGCGCATGTCACGGCGAGAGCGACTTTTACGGTTTTGCTGAACGGCCATGATGGCTCCTTACAAAGATCGAAAAAATGGATCAGAACAAAAATTCAGTTGTCTTAACCTGTAAGTATAGCACTTATGAGTTAAGTTTGCCTTTCAAACTTGCCAAAACATCAAACGGATTTTCACGCTTTTCTTCGGCATGCTCTTCGGCAGGTCGATGCTTATGTTCACAAGCGTCATGCTTAGGTGAAAGTGGCACCAACAATAACAGCTCATCCTCAAGCAGAGTGACCAAATCAATCAGGGCAGGTGCATCAGGATCACCTTTGATCAAAGCTTCACTCTCAGCTAGAACGATGTAATCAGCATCCTCATCCAAGCGCTCTATCAGTGACTCATCATCCAGTAACGCGATATGAAAGTCTGAAACAAGTGAAATTTCCACCGGTTCCAGACAACGCTGGCATTCCATTGGAACTTTCGTTTCAACATGACCATCAAACCACGCGACACGATGATACGCATCCATTGATAGCTTACAGTCTATAGAGACCAGTTGATGATCAATTGGTCCAACAGCTTCACGAGCAATACGAACAAAGCGAGACAATGGCAGGGTACCTGACCATGTAAAGCCTTGTTCAGCCCATTTAAACGGCTCAATCTGTGCCGGAAAGGTATTTGCTGACATAATTAAGGCGGCAATTCTACAAATTCATCAGTACTCTGTCAAAGATTAAGATACAATTTTGTACTTATTTAGACAGATCATTTGGGTTTATTCAGTCATGGATCAGTTGCAGCCGCAACCTGAAGTCATAACTTCGTCTCTTGTTCGCATCAACTCCACTTCTGGGCAGGTATCGGCTCTGGCGGCACTGCAACTCTTGCCTTGGAACGCACTGCATACAGAAGAACAGCAAGTTGATTGGCTTATCTTACACTTTAATTATTGGTTTTCCCACCATAATGTCATGCTGGTACGAGGAGAATTTGAACCAGAATATTTTCCGGCCACCGATACCTCTCCTGCCCGCATCCAGTTTGCCCATGGTTTTTTTAACAGCGCCCTGCATGAAATCAGCCACTGGACGATTGCCGGTAAAGAGCGCCGCCTGTTGGCTGACCTGGGATACTGGTATGCTCCAGATGGTCGGACAAAAGAGCAGCAAGCCCTGTTCGAACAGGTTGAAGTTAAACCGCAGGCAATTGAATGGCTTTTTGCCACAGCTTTTGGCCGCAAGTTTCGGGTCTCTTTAGATAACCTTACTGGTGAAAGTGGTAATGGCAATACCTTTAAAGACAATGTCTATGCCCAAGTGTGCCGCTACCTGAATGCAGAAGCCCTCCTGCCAAAAGACGCCTGGTATCTGATTTCCTGTATTTGTACCTGCATACGTGGTGGCGAAATGTTACAGGCCAGCGAATTTAAAAGAGAAATGCTTGATTAATTTACATAAATCAACCGATCTAAACTTGTAACCCAATTCTCTGGGCACTGATAATTTAGAAAGTTACTGTCCGTGAACTTTGAGGAACAATAAGATGCTTCATTTAAGAGTACATCCTGAGAATCCACAGCCACGGCTTATCACTCAGGCAGTCGAACGGATCCGTGCGGGCGATGTAGTGGTCTACCCCACCGATGCTGCTTATGCAATTGGTTGCCAGATCGGAAATAAAAATGCTATGGAACGTATTGCGCAAATCCGCGGTTTAGGGCCTAAACATCAATACGCCATTATGTGCAGTGACCTCTCTGATATTGCAACCTATGCCAAGGTCGATAATGCCATGTATCGGCTGTTAAAGGCCAATACCCCTGCAATTACTACATTTATTCTTCCCGCCACCAGTGAAGTACCACGGCGTTTAATGCATCCGAAAAGGAAAACTATTGGTTTACGTATTCCAAGTAATCCAATTTGCCAGATGTTACTCCAGGAATTGGGAGAACCGTTACTCACCAGTACCCTGATTTTACCTGGACAGGAAGACCCGCTGGATGACCCTTACGAAATCGAGCAGCAACTTGGTAAACGTATTGATGTTTTCATTGATGGGGGCTTTGGCATGCTAAGCACCACCAGTATCGTAGACCTTTCTGGAGAAAATCCGGAAATTATCCGCTATGGCGAAGGTGATGTCAGTGCTTTTGAGTAGGTTTTACACTTTCTCGGACAATTGTAAAATCATATGCACCCAACATCTGATAAGTTGATGCTGAGGCAATTGGTATGAACCTTTTTAAAGTCCTTCTTGATTTAGAGAATTTTCCAGAAGATCACACTATTTATGCCGAGCTTCCTTGGACACTTGAATCTGAAACAATTGTCGTCTCAGAACCAGACTCCGGGAGCGTAACCCTAAACATTAAAGATATTAGCTATAGCTATTTTCTAGAAGTATATATAGCTGAAGAGCTGTTGATTAGTCTGACCAAAACAAACCTTTGTTTACGGGAGAGCTGTCAGAAAGTGATCGAATACGCCATAAATGATGCCTGACCTTTAAAAAGGCTCTTTACCAATTTCTATAGCTCACCCTATTCTTTCCTGCCTACCACGCAGGTTTATCAGTTTTTTTACATTTTTATGGTTTTTATAATTTATTCAGCCTGGCTTTTCTATTAGAATACGTTCACCTTATTTTTTGCTTTTTAGTGATCTCGCTTTCTTGCGTGCAAGATCCTAGAAGTTCTCCAGCTTTCATGCCTTTGAAAATTCGCGTGGCCTATAACCGAAATGAATCAAGCGACCCATAGTTCTATGGAACAGCTGCCTTATATCCGCGTAATGGATGAATGGCAGCACAGTATTCCAGATGATCTTTATATTCCGCCTGCTGCATTCGAAATTTTACTTGAACATTTCGAAGGTCCCCTCGACTTTTTAATTTACCTGATCCAGAAAAATGGCTTTGATTTACTGCAGTTAGATATCGCACCAATTGCCAGCCAATATCTGTCCTACATGGATAGCATGAAATCTCTCAACATTGAACTGACTGCGGACTATATGGTCATGGCAGCTTTGCTTGCAGACTTGAAGTCCCGACTGCTATTACCTAAACCTGCTGCTATAACTCTGGAAAAAGATCCCAAGCAGCAGCTGATTGACCGGCTCGAAAATTATTTGCGCATTAAACAGGCAGCTGAACGTTTAGGACAAATGCCAGTCTTGGAACGTGATACATTCAATGTGAATGTAAGTTTAGGAACAGTAAATAGTATTTATGAAGGCTATGAAGCTGCAAATCTGCGAGACGCGCTATATTGCATCTTTAACCGCCCTGAGCCTGTCGTTCATCAGATTCAGCAGGAACCAGTTTTACTTGAAGAGCGGATTGCCTATATTGAAGAATTGATTGAATCAGGCAAAAGCTTAAGTTTTGACGAGCTGCTCAAACCGAGCCAAGGTAAAATGGGTATGGTGGTGACATTCATGGCAGTTTTGGAGCTCACCCGCCAGCAGAGAATCCAGATTATTCATAGCGGAATAGAAGCACCCTTGACTATTCAGGGAGCAGTAGCATGACCATCGACCAAAGTGCAGCATTCTCAGTTGATGAGCTGCATCATGAAGTTCTGATGCAGCTTGAAGCCATTATTTTTGCCAGTGAAGCACCGGTCAGTCTTTTGAGGCTTAAAGAAGCTTTCCAGAACCAGTATAATAAACAGCAGTTGCGACAGTTTTTACAGCAGCTGGCTGTTTTACAACATGGCCGTTCAATTGAGCTGGTCGAAAGTGCTCAGGGCTTTCGTTTTCAGGTTCGTGCCAGATACAAACAGATTATTGCCCAGACCTGGCAGGAGCGGCCAACCCGGCTTTCCCCATCTTTGCTCGAAACAGTAGCTGTCATTGCTTATCATCAGCCTGTTACACGTGCAGATATTGAACAGATTCGCGGAGTTTCGAATAATAGCCAGATTTTGAAAACATTATTTGACTGGAACTGGATTAAAGAATCCGGTTTCCGAGAGATTCCGGGACGCCCCGCGTTGTTAGTGACGACGTCTCAATTTTTAAATGCTTTTGGCCTGGCTTCATTAGGTCAATTGCCTCCCCTGCAGGATGCCAAGGAAGCTTTCATGACGCTTGATGCTAATGCAGCAATGTCATGAATAGGTGGACTGTTGATAATTATTTCTAAGGTTATGCTGTCATGAGTGAAAAATTGCAAAAAGTCCTAGCACGTATCGGGCTAGGTTCTCGCCGTTATATGGAAGAGGTCATTGCTGCTGGTCGCGTAAGTGTCAATGGTCGTGTTGCTCAGGTCGGTGAGCGTATTGAACCAGGCGACGAATTGCGTATTGATGGGCGTAAGGTGCAATTTCAGATTGAAGATGAGATTCGTCGTCGCGTTCTGATTTACTATAAGCCAGAAGGTGAAATCTGCTCACGCAATGATCCAGAGTCACGTCCGACTGTATTTGATCATTTGCCTACAATCGCCAATGACCGCTGGGTTATGGTAGGCCGTCTGGACATTAACTCTACCGGCCTTTTACTGTTTACCAATGACGGTGAGCTTGCAAATCGTCTAATGCATCCTTCAAATGAGATCGAACGTGAATACGCAGTCCGTGTTATGGGCGAAGTTACCCCGCAGATCCGTCAGAATATGCTAAATGGCGTCGTGCTAGATGATGGCCCAGCCAAGTTTGAATCTTTTTCTGAAATTGGTGGTGATGGTATTAACCGCTGGTACCAGGTTGTGGTTAAAGAAGGACGTAACCGTGAAGTTCGCCGTATTTTCGAATCACAGGGTTTAAAAGTAAGTCGTCTTTTACGTACTCGCTATGGCACGGTTATTCTGCCGCGCGAGCTACGCACTGGGCGCTGGATTGAGCTGGATAAAGCAGATATCGACAACCTGACCAAGTCGGTTGAGCTTAAACCGCGTCAAGGTACTGGCCTGTATGGTATGGCGAAACGTCGTACTGAACGTATGGCTGAAAAACCTATGGCAGCCCGCCGCGGTGGTTATTTGCGTCAACAGCGCCGCGAGAATGAAGGAACAGAACAAACTGCTGCACCACGCAAGCCTTATAGTCCGAAGAAGTTTTAAAACGGTCTTTTACTGCTTTAAACAAAAAAGTCGCCTTGGCGACTTTTTTTAACGGATCACCGGAATTTCAATCCATTCTGCTTCCGGGAAATGCTTTGTCATGTAAGCCCGTAGATAGTTTGATGTATCACAGGCGATTAACGGGTCTTGAGAATCATCCATTCCATTATAGGCCACAGCAAACAGCTCTACCCCTCGGCTTTTCAGCAGCTCCAGACTCAGTAACGTATGATTAATACTTCCCAGACGCCCAGAGGTAACCAGAATAACAGGGAACTGATGAGCCGCTACATGATCGATAGTAAGCACATCATCTGTTAAAGGAACCATAAGCCCGCCGGCACCTTCTAGCAGCACTGCATCATAACGTCTAGCCAGTTCTTGAGTCGCAGCATGAATTTTATCCAGATCAATTTCACGCCCATCAATTTTTGTTGCAAGATGCGGCGAAGCTGGATAAGACAGAATTTCTGGCATCGTAAGCTTTTCTTCGTCTTCGGCAAACCAGCCCATGCCCATAATAGTCCGGTGCTGTTCGATATCCTCCGAAATGTTGATATTTCCGGTTTGTACCAGTTTCTGTGTAATAGTACGGGTACCATGTTCATTCCAGATTTTGGCCAGATAACCAGTGGCAAAGGTCTTTCCTATACCAGTATCAATTCCGCTCACGAAATAAATTGAGCCTGTCATCGAACTCTCCGAGCTATACAATAAATTGGGTGGTAAGTTAATGGATATTGCTGTATTCCCTCATAAGCTGGACTTTTTACAAACTGCTGATACTGATCATAAAACTTGTACAGTGACTGCTTAGTCCAGCGATGCTGACTACTGGTTGCCGTTACGCCGGTCAGTTTTAAATGCTGGAGAACCTGTTTTGGATGCTCAAAATATAAGGTTTCCTGCTCTTCCTGTATTTCCAGAACTTCAAACCCTGATTTGCACATTTTTTCTTTTAGCTCTTCCAGACTGAGGTAATTTAACCCCTGACCCGTTAAAGTTTTAATCTCACGCAAGTTTTCTGAACCAAAGCTTGAAAAACAGAACCAGCCCTGCGGTTTTAATGCCTCGCTGCATTTGTTAAATACCTGCTCCAGGTCATGCATCCATTGCAAGACTGAACTGGACATAATAGCGTCAAGTTGTTCCGGAAAATCAAGTCGTTCAATATCTCCAATACACCAGTCCAGCTGTTCAGCAGCAGAAAAATGCTGTCTGACCTCAGGATACAGATCATTGAGTATGAGCTGTTCGATCTGAAAGTTCTGTTGCAGTAATATTGTTAAGTGACCTGAGCCACAGCCCAGTTCCAGTACTCGAGGAAGTTGTATGGATATATGCCGGCGCATCATTTCAATTAATCGCTGGCAAATTATCTTTTGCGCGACTGCATGTTCAGAATAACTGGAGGCAGCTTTAGCGAAGCGCTGGGCAATCAACCCGGTATCTATATGAAAATTTTGACTCACAGTAATGCTACCAATTGTTCAATTTCTTCTGGCTGAATTTGTGATGTCAGCGAGATTCTCAGTCGTGCACTATTGGCCGGTACAGTAGGTGGGCGTACGGGCATGATATAAAAACCTTGTGCCTGTAAATAGTTGGCTTTGTCTACTGCCCGCTGACTATCTCCGGTAATAACTGGAACAATATGACTACTTGAGGGACAGCAAAAACCAAGACTCTGAACTTTATGCTGTAAATGATGGCTTAAATCTGCCAAGTGATCGCGCTGCTTCTGCATTTTTTGCATATGCTCGAAAACAAACCGAGTCCAAGCTATCGAAATCGGAGGCAATGCGGTACTGAAAATAAGTGGACGCATGCTGTTAATCAGATATTCACGAATTACAGGTTCACAGACCAGATATCCTCCCACTGAAGCAAGCGCCTTACCAAAAGTGCCTACCAGAAAATCAATCTGGTTAATTACTGCATATTGCTCCGCACAGCCTAATCCCCGCACTCCGCGGACACCAATAGCGTGAGCTTCATCGACATACAACATAACTTTTGCAAACTGCCGTTTTAGCAACACCAGCTGGTTCAGGTCTGTTTCATCGCCATCCATACTAAAAATAGATTCGGTGACCACAATGATGCGTTCATAAGTGTCATCTGCATGATACTTTTGCAAGAGCTGCTGTAAATGGTTTAAATCATTATGACGGTACCGCAGGTATTTGGCTGAGGACAGGCGAATTCCATCAATCATGCTGGCATGAACCAGTTTATCGGCCAGAATCAGAGTCTTACCATCACTTAATGCCGGTAAAATCCCTATATTCATATGATAGCCACTATTGAACAGCAGCACTGCACGCCCGTCAAAAGCCTGGCTCATACAGGCTTCCAGCTGTTCATATTCCGGAAAATTACCAGTAAGCAGACGTGATGAAGAGGAACTGAGCCAGCACTGTTCCAGAGGGCACTGATCAAAAAAGACCTGTCTTAATTCGAGATCAGCAGCCAGACCCAGGTAATCATTAGAAGACAGATTCAGCATATGCTGGCCTGCAATTTCAATGATCCGTCCTTGTTGCCGGTTGGCCGTAAACTGGCGAAAATCCCCCTGCTGTCTTAACTGCTCCAGCTGCTTGGTATAATGCTCAAGCAGTTTCATGCTGAAGCTCCTGTAGCTGTTGCATTACTTCTACCAACTGCTGAAGTAAATAATCCAGTTCATTACAAGTGATGATATAAGGAGGCATCACATATACCAGCCTTCCAAACGGGCGTACCCAAATTCCACGACGGACAAATTCCTGCTGTAGAATCTGCATATTTACCGGCACAGTCAGTTCAACAACACCGATAGCACCTAATATTCGAACATCCTCAACATACTCCAGTTGAGATAGTGCAGGTAAGTACTGTTTGAGTTGCTGTTCAATACGGCAGATGTTGGCTTGCCAGTCTTGAGCCAGTAATAACTGTGTACTTTTAAGGGCAACTGCACAGGCAAGTGGATTGGCCATAAAAGTAGGCCCATGCATAAATACCCCTGCCTCTCCCTGACTGATTTTTTCAGCAATCGCTTTACTGGTTAAAGTTGCTGACAAAGTCATGTATCCGCCAGTTAAGGCTTTTCCTATACACATGATATCCGGCTCGACGCCCGCGTGTTCCCAAGCAAACAGTCTACCAGTGCGTCCAAAACCGGTAGCAATCTCATCAAATATAAGCAGGATCTGATACTTTTCACAAAGTAGCTTGGCTTGACGCAAGTATTCAGGATGATAAAAACGCATACCTCCTGCGCCCTGTACAATGGGTTCCAGAATCAGCGCGGCAATACAGGTATGATGCTGTACTAAAGTTTGCTCTAGCTCTGCAATATCTTGCGGATTCCACTTTTCATCAAAAGCAGTTTGTGGAGCCGGAACAAAAAAACGGTTGGGCAGACTGCTACCAAAAATCTGGTGCATGCCGGTTACTGGATCACATACCGACATTGCATTCCAGGTATCACCATGATACCCGGAGCGAGGCGTAACAAAATTAGTCTTCTTCAGCTGGCCCTGCGCGCTCCAATACTGCACTGCCATTTTTAAAGCGACTTCAACTGCAACCGAACCGGAATCAGCATAGAAAATCTTATCGAGACCAGGTGGCGTAATATTCAGAAGAAGCTTGCCCAGCTCAATCGCAGGATTATGGGTCAGTCCACCAAACATGACATGTGCCATATCTTGTAACTGATTTTGAACCGCCTGATTTAATTCAGGATGATTATAACCATGAATAGTACACCACCAAGATGACATACCATCAACAAGCTTGTGACCATTCTCCAGTTCGATAGTTGAGCCATAGGCCCGTTTTACCTTGAAAGCTGGTAAAGGCTGAGTCATAGAAGTATAAGGATGCCAAAGATGCTCAAGATCAAATAAGTCAGCCATCCAACACCCATCCTTCACATTAAAACTATTATTTATATAACTCATGCATCTTAATAGCGTAAAGCAATAAAATAAATTGCGAGAAACAACAAAGTTTATATTTCCCTAAGTCATATTTAAAAAACTACAAATTTTTTTGCTAGTTAATGTAATTTCACTATAAGGGAAACCATGTCCGACATTAGGCAACAGTTCAGTTATAAGTAAATTTGCCTTTAAAAAATGAAAATCAGTGATAATCTGGCAAGGTATCAGCTGATCCTGTTCAGAGACGAGATGATACTGTCGACCTGGATATTTTTGTAAGATTGAAACTAAATTTAATTGCTCAAGTTGCTGTAAACCAGAAATCAGATTTATAGGATCATCAGTTTTAATAAAACTTTGTAGACATCTTATATCGTTACGGGCTGTAAGTCCCCCTGCACCAACCAGATGACAAAAACGCTTTAGAGTAGCCTCCCTGTCATTTAGAAAAGCACCTTTAAATGCCTCAAAAGTTACACGAGACATTGCATTTGGCCACTCTTCTGTAGCAACAAAGCACGGATTGGAAGCCAATGTAACCAGAATTTTAGCCTGACCGGTCTGTTCAAAAATCCTCTGAGCCAGAATAGTGGCAAGCTGACCTCCTAGCGACCAGCCCATTAAAATATCAGCTTTAACCGCTTTTTGAAGCACCCCCTCCAAAACTGCCGGGTTAGAACTGTCGAATATATCAATCAGTTCAACTTGAAAATGCAGGTTTTCAAGAGCAGTTTTAAGTCCGGCTAAAGGCTGACAACCCAAGCCCCAGCCACTAATAAGTAAAATCTTTTGCATGCTTAATCTGATTTAATTGATCGGTTCTACTATAAAATACTGCTCAATAGAATACAGTCATTAAAAAGCCCAATCTTCTGACTGGGCTTGCTTGAATCATATAAATTTTAAATTTGAGACTGAATATAATTTTGCAGGCCAATCAATTCAATCAAACCTAACTGTTTTTCCAGCCAATATGTATGGTCTTCTTCCGTATCAGACAACTGCTGGCGTAACATGTCACGGCTGATGTAATCCCCTTTTTCTTCACATAACTGGATACCACGGGCCAGTTTTTCACGCACATGATATTCAAGTGCAAGATCAGCTTTTAAGCAGGTGCAAACATCTGAACCAACATCAATACTGTCACGTTCCATATTAGGTGTACCGCCTAAAAACAGGACACGACGGATAATTGCATCAGCATGAGCTGCTTCTTCCTGCATTTCATGGTTAATTCTTTCGTAGATTTTACTCAGGCCCCAATCTTCATACATGCGAGAATGAATCAGGTATTGATCGCGAGCTGCCAGTTCGCCACCAATCAACATATTTAAGTAGTTTATGACTTCTGGATTGCCGCGCATATTCTTACTCCTCATCATTTTAAAGTTATTATGGGTGATTGGTATTTATAATGCAAAACTAAAATTATGTAAGTTTATGATTTATATAAATTAAAAATGAGAAGCATACGCATTTGCATTTTATATCATCAATTAATTGGTTGTTTTCAGAATAGATTTTTTTTATTTTGAGATTGGCGATTTTTTAAAGTCATTTAATTTGTTTACAAAAAATTAAAAAAGTAATCTTATTAACTGCTGAGCTACAACTAAATACCTCTTAAAAACGGGTTTTAATATGATTTGAGTGAACTATATAAACCAGCTTAATCCTACTTTTTATAAGTAATATATAAAAACCTAAGCCTTTCAATTTTTTAGACAGCACTCACACAACATATCAAATTGGCTTATTTTTACTATATTGTTAATGTGAATAAAGTATGTAAAGCTTGTTAACCTTATGTAGGTTTAATAATAAATTCCGGCCAAAAGTCAACTTTTAATGATAAATAAGATAGACCATTTATCAGAATAATTAGGCTATTTGAGCAATGAACGAATCTGCATTTTCCTATGCCACAGTACAGTTCTCTGCTGTTTCATTACAGAAGATGATTGCAGATGGTCATAAGGGAAATACTCATTATTGTTTGTTTCTCGATATTGACGGCACACTTTCTGATTTTCAGGATGATCCCGAAGATAGTTTTATTCCTGAAAACACATTAAATATTCTTCAGACCATTTTAAAGCTTGATGTGCCTGTTATTGCGGTAACCGGCCGACATGTACAGGTCGCCCAGTCTCTTTTTGCCCCCTTATGCATTCCGGTTGCTGGACTGCATGGGCTAGATATCCAAATTGATGCTCATACGCATTTCAAACCTGATCTGAGTCAGATTGATTTTGTCCGCTTGAGGCAGGATTTAAAAGCAGCTTGTGCATCTTATCCCCAGCTGTTAATTGAGGATAAACAGTACTCGGTTGCTTTGCATTACCGGCAGTGTCCTGAACTGGCAGACACAGCAAAGCAAATCATGCAGGTACTGCATCAGTCTCATACGGCACTTAAAATCAATGAAGGTAAATGTGTTATTGAGTTACTTCCTCGACAAGCCGATAAAGGAGAAGCAATAAACACCATATTAAAGCATTTGGAACTTACTCAAGTTTTACCGATTTTTATAGGTGATGATAAAACCGATGAATCTGGTTTTAGAACAATAAATAACCATAACGGTATAAGTATAAAAGTCGGCCCAGGAGAAACCCAGGCTCATTATCGGCTCAAAGATATTAAAACAGTAGCTGATTTTCTTGCACTATTTTCAGAATTCTTAAAAACGCGTGTTTTGACACAGAATCAAACACCAAATGGAGAAAAAGCATGTCTAAACTAATCGTATTATCGAATCGTGTTAGTCTGCCAAATCCCGACAAGCCCGCTGCGGGAGGCTTGGCAGTGGCGTTACAGGATGCACTTGATGAAACCGGCGGGATATGGTTAGGCTGGAATGGCGAACAAATCAATAATGATCAACAAGCCGAGTTTGGTCGCATTAATAATAAAAATGTAGAATATCTGACCTGTCCATTGACTCACCAGCAATATGAGCAGTACTACTGCGGTTTTGCCAATAATACCCTATGGCCTGCAATGCATGAGCGCGCAGACCTGATTGAATGTAATGCGGAAGAATATGAAACCTATCAGCAGGTAAACCGCTTATTTGCTGAAAAACTAAAAGATATTGCCCAGCCAGATGATGTGATCTGGGTTCATGACTATCATTTTTTTAGCGTAGCACGCTATTGCCGTGAATTAGGCATGCAAAACAAAATCGGCTTCTTCTTGCATATTCCATTTGCACGTTTAGCCATATGGCGCCAGATACCTATGGCAAACCGCCTCATTCAAGACCTATGTCAGTATGATGTAGTGGGTTTACAAACTGAACATGATCAGAACCTGTGTATGCAGGCCTGCACCACCCTACTTCAGGCACAAAAGATTCAGCAATACCTGCTTAGTTACCAGAAACGCATTACCACTATTAAATGTTATCCGATTGGGGTCAATCCGGATCATATTCAGAAAGTAGCCCGTCAGTATGCCGATGACTCACAGTCTGTTTTTGACTTTGATGCCTTAGGTAAACAGCAGACCATTATTGGGGTTGACCGAATTGATTATTCCAAAGGATTACTTGAACGTTTTAATGCATATTCCGACTTTTTAGCTACTTATCCGGAATATCACCGTCAAGTAACAGATTTACAGATTGCCTGCCCATGCCGTCTGGATATTGTGGCTTACCAGGAATTATTTAAACGTCTAAAAGAGAAGGTTAAAACTATTAATGCACAATTTGCTCAAGATGACTGGCTGCCAATTGAATGCAGTCATGATGTCGTTGCTCATGAGGCATTAATGGGCATCTACCGCAAATCAAGTATCTGCTGGATCAGTTCAATCCGTGATGGTATGAACCTGGTAGCAAAAGAATACATTGCAGCTCAGGACCCTGCAAATCCTGGTGTATTGATCCTTTCAAAATATACAGGGGCTGCTGAGCAGATGCCAGAAGCTATTATTGTTGATCCAGAAGATCCTAAAGCAATGGTTCAGGCATTAAAACTTGCGCTAGATATGCCTCAAGAGGAGCGTACCCGCCGTTATCAAAAACTGATTGCGGGGCTTAAAGCTTTTGATATTAATGACTGGCGTAATGCATTTCTGGTTGACCTGCGTCAAAATAATGAATTGCAGAACTTTAAACGGCCTGGCCGTGATACAGCCAATCCAGTTTATCAATTGCTGTAGTGCCCTCAGCTTATATAGAAGTTTTGTCCATAAAAAAACCGGTAAACTTCCAGCTTACCGGTTTTTATGTAGTGGCGTTTAAATAAGCTGACTTTAGGCGGGGTCTACTCGAGTAAACCGGTTTAAAATAGCTACAGTAGCCAATAATACTGCCACACTCGCAAACATGATGGTTAAGCCGGTCATCTCACCAATTACACCGATCAATGCCGGGCCAGACAGAGATCCTGTATAAGCCATAGTCGATACACAAGATAGGGCTGCCGCTTTAGGCATAAAGTTCTGACGTCCAACACGTGAAAACATGACAGGTACGATATTTGAACAACCTAGACCAACCAGTGCATAACCTAACAGTACAATAAACCAATGTGGAGCCAGTACCACTACTGCTAAACCTGTAGCAGCACAGATAGCACTATAAGTTACGATATTTTTTTCACCCAGTTTTTTCAACAGGTAACGCCCCGAGAAACGGCCCAATGTCATGGCAATCGCAAAGAAAGTATAAGCCAGCCCTGCAAAGGCGGGATTAACACCATATTTGCTGGTCAGGTAAATGCCACTCCAGTCCATGGCCGCACCTTCCGATAAAAATGCGATAAAGCACATCAGTCCAATCAGCAAGATAATAGGCGCAGGCAGTTTTTTATGACTTTTTTTATGCTCTGCCGTGTCTGCTTCAATCTGTTCATCGCGTTCAATTTCACTTAATGAAGCTGGAACCGCAATAATGCTAATGACGAATAGCATAATACTTACTGCCAGCGCACTAATCAGTGGCGATACGCCAGCCGCTAAAAGCGCCGTTACAGTCATTACACCAGCCAAGCCACCTAAGCTGCACATACCATGAAAACTCGACATCATGGCACGCAGACTGTTCTTCTCTACAATAACTGCCTGTAAATTGAGGGCGACACCAAAACTTCCTGCAGCTGTACCGAACAGGAACAGAGAAACCGCCATCATTACTGATGTATTCCAGACAGCAAGCCCCGGCAATACTAACAGTATCAACAGCGCCGCAAAGCCAATAATTGCACGGCAACCGATTCGTTGTACCAGAGCCCCAGTCGCAGGCATAGCAATCATTGACCCTACACCCATACAGAGCAATAACAAACCAAAATCAGCATGATTTAAATTTAGACGCTGCTGTGCAAATGGAATCAAGGGCGCCCAGGCCGCCGTTCCAAAGCCCAAGCTAAAAAAGTTCAAACGTGTAGATAGACGTTGTGCACTCAGTTGAGCTGCGCTATCTAAAACTGCTGTTCTGGAGAAAAGTATCACAGTGTGCCACCACCATTAAAAAAGACCTCGGTATTCCATTCCAGAGAATTCCAATAGAAAAACCCCCACCGGTCTGTAGATATATCTACTTATTGGCAAGGGCTTTTGATGGCGAAATTATACACACTTACAAGAACAATACATCCATTTCAAAATATTTTTTCAGTCTTTTTTGTAACTATAAAAGCCTTGCTACGTAAGGCTTTGAAAACATTTTCAATGCACTAAAAAACAGCATGAATATGGATAAACCATGTAATTTAATTTACATTAAATTACTTGACCATAGGTTTCCATTAGCTCAATAAACTGCTTTTCATTTAGTGTCTGAATATTAAGCTTTTGTGCCTTTTCCAGTTTTGACCCAGCCTTTTCCCCGGCAACCACACATTTAGTTTTGGTAGATACACTGCCACTTACACGTGCGCCTAAAGCCTGTAACATCTGGGTAGCCTGTTCGCGTGTAAGGTGCTTAAGTGTGCCTGTTAAAACCCAGCTTTCACCATTCAATGGCTGACGCGTTGAGGCAATTGGTGCATCCCAATGGATGCCTGCGGCCAGCAATCGATCAATTACTTCCAGATTATGTTCTGCACGGAAAAAGTCATAAATCCATTCGGCTGTTATATCGCCTACATCAGGCACTTTTTTCAAGCTATCTACATCTGCCTGTTGCAAGGCTTCTAGGGTTTGAAAGCTGTTGGCCAGCATCCGTGCCGTTGTTTCACCGACACCTCGTATCCCCAAGGCATAAATAAAACGGGCCAGTGTAGTTTTTTTACTTTGTTCAATTGCATTGATCAGGTTCTGAACTGATTTTTCACCCATTTTTTCAATGCCAAGCAACGTATTCCGATGCTGGTGCAGATGATAAATGTCTGAGACATCTTTCAACAGTTCAAGATGCAGCAGTGACTCTACCCAGCGGTCCCCCAGACCTTCAATATCCATAGCCTTGCGGGACACAAAATGGCGAATTGATTCAATTCGCTGTGCTGCACAATATAACTCTCCCGAACAGCGGGCCAAAGCCTCACCTTCCGGCATCACTACAGGTGAGGCACACACAGGACAGGTTTCCGGTAGGTTTATGACTTCGGCAGTGTCCGGACGAAACTCAGGCCAGACTTTTTCCACTTTAGGAATCACGTCTCCGGTTCGGTAAACGCTCACTGTATCGCCAATTCTTACATCCAGACGGTGAATCTCGCCAATATTATGCAGTGTTACATTGGATACTGTTACACCTCCGACAAATACCGGATTTAACCGGGCAACAGGCGTCAGGATACCTGTTCGTCCTACCTGCCAGTCTATATTCTCTACTGTAGTGAGGGCTGCAATTGCAGGGAACTTATAGGCAGTTGCCCAGCGTGGTTCCCGGCTTAGAAAGCCCAACTGTTTTTGCTGTTTAAGGCTATCTACCTTAACCACCATGCCATCAATTTCTACACCCAGGTCAGCGCGCTCTTCCATAATTTTTTCATAGCGGCGCTGTACTTCTTCAATCGAATCACATAAAAATTGCCGTTCGGCAATTTCAAAACCCAGATCACGTAACCAGTACAGACTTTCGGTCATGGAGTTTAAGTGATGTTCTGGTTCACACTGGGCAACTCCATAAGCATAAAAGGCCAATGGACGTGCAGCGGCAATACCCGGATCTAACTGGCGAAGGCTTCCAGCAGCAGCATTGCGCGGATTGGCAAATATTTTTTCACCTTTGGCTTCATTTTCAGCATTTAATTTTAAAAAACCGGTTTTAGGAATTAGAACTTCCCCTCGCACTTCCAGCAATTTAGGTATAGCAGCCTGATCAGAATAAAGGTACTTTGGCAAATTACGGATAGTTTTAACATTCTGGGTAATATCTTCTCCAGTTTCTCCATCGCCCCGCGTTACCCCACGTACCAGCTCACCATTTTCGTACCAGAGTGAAATAGCCAGTCCATCGAGTTTTAACTCGACCTCATACTTGACCTGTTGCCCCGGAAGACGCTCCTCTACCCGGCGGGCAAACGCGAACAGGTCTTCCTTATTAAACACGTTTCCGAGCGACAGCATCGGCACTGCATGTCTGACTGACATAAACTTGCTCAGAGCTTGTCCACCTACACGACGAGTCGGCGTATCATTTTGAACAAGATCCGGATACTGCTCTTCGAGTGCTTTTAACTGATGAAACAGGGAATCATATTCATTATCGGAAATACTGGGCTGATCCATTACATAATAAGCGTGATTATGCTGTGCGATCAGCTGTATAAGTTGACGCATCTGCGTCACAATGCCTGCTGTAGATTCCATAAGATTCACCATATAAAAGGGCGGATACTCCCGCCCTGATGCTGCTTTCAATCTGTTTTTTAATTAAATATCCGATCAGACACTGACATGATCCGGCCGGTAATCAATCACCTGATGACGCCAGTGCTCTTTAAGCTGTGGCGTAAACTCAAGATTCTGTTCATCATATACTTTACCATCAATTTCCCGCGCAATCAGGCCGGCAATACTGGTCATCATATCAAAACCGGTAATAGCATTCGGATTCGGCAATGCCAGAAAGAAAGCCAAACCCTGTACTTGCTCGGTAGACAGACTTTCAAGGTCAAAACCTGCCGGACCTTCATCAGTAATACGCAGTACAGAGAACATCAGTGGACTTTGTTCTTCTGTTTTTTCATAGCGGTGGAAGCAGGACATTTCACCATAACGCAAACCATATTTTAACAGTACCTTCAGGGCTTTATCACCTGATAAAGCACGGCGCGGATTCGGATAAACATTCAGTGCAATAATCTGCTGCGCAGTTGCTAGAGCACTTTCATCATCACAGCGCTGCTGTTCATGTAAATGTACATCAAGGATATTGCTTTCACCATCAAACTCGGCAATTTCGGCAGTTTCAATAGTGGGATTCAAGCTAAATTCCGGCTCTTTTGGCTCAGACCCATCAGCCACTTCAGTTGATTCTGAAGTTGTCTTTTCTACTTTCTTTACTTGCGCCTGAGTTTCACTCAAAGCAATAGCTTCTGCAGGTGCTTCTGGCTGAGCCCGAGTTTCAGCCTTATCTGTAGAGACAGACTGAGAAGCAGATACTTCAGGTTCTGAAGCTTGTTTAGAATGTTGTCCGGCTGTTGGTACAGACTGTTGAGTGGCCGAGCTCTGATCAAGCTGTGGTTCTTTGCGCACTGTTGGTGTAACCGCACTCTCGCTGGCCTGTAGCTGGTCACGGACATGACGGGGAATCACCGGCTTGTTGCTTTGCGGGTCTATATAAAGTTCAGATTCGAGTGAGGGTGCCGTATTTGGCTTTTTCAGCATCATACGCAGCCCGACCAGAATAATAATAACAGCAACAATAATCCCTATCATGGTAGTGACTTCCATACTTATGCCTCCGCGACTAAACCGTATTCTTTTGCTTGTTCTAAATTGACTGTGACTAATTTTGATGTTCCTGGCTCAGGCATGGTTACACCGAGTAAGTCTGTTGCCATGGTCATTGCAATTTTATTATGTGTAATGTAAATGAATTGTACCTGTTCAGAAAGTTCTTTTACCAAATTACAAAACCGCTGAACATTGGCATCATCTAAAGGCGCATCAACTTCATCCAGTACACAAAACGGAGCCGGATTTAGCCTGAAAATTGCAAATACCAAGGCCAGTGCAGTCAGTGCTTTCTCTCCACCTGACAATAAAGCCAGAGAACTGTTACGTTTCCCAGGTGGCCGTGCCATTAATTTAATACCAGATTGCCAGTCATCTTCCAAGCTCAGACTGGCCTCACCGCCATTGAAGACTTTAGGAAATAGTACCTGTAGCTCGGCATTTACCTGATCAAAAGTACTCATAAACAGCTTACGGGTTTCCTGATCGATACTCTTCATGGCATTTTTTAGCTGCTCTACAGTATTTTCCAAGTCCCGCATCTGATGAATCAGCTCTTCAAAACGCTGGCTTACCTCATCATATTCCTGTGAAGCAGCCAGGTTTACTGCACCAATTTTTTCAAATTTTTGCTGTATTTTTTCAAGCTGTTGCTGATGACCAGACAAATCAATCTTTAGCCCTAAAACCGGCTCGCTATTTAATTCTTTAAGCTGTTCAGCATAATGCAAAAAGTCTGATTTGGCCGCCTGCCAGGCTAGACGCTTTTCTTCCAGCTCGGTACGCAAAGACTCATCCTGCTGCTGAAAACGATGACGCTGTTCCGTCAGTTGCTGTTGTTTTTCCTGAACCTGATTCAGTTCAACTTGCCATTTATGCCAGCTTTTTTCTAAATTTTCAGTAAGTTGCTGCTGCTGTGAAAATTGCGACTCCAGATTAGGTAACTCCAGCTGAATAGGGTCAACAAATTTTTTAGACTGCTCTATTTGCGTTATAATCTGCTGATACTGGACTTTTAAAAATGAAGCATCTTTTTCCAGCAATTCAATCTGTTGCCTGGTTTGTATTGCCTGCCGGCGTATTAAATCCAGCTCCTGTTGGGCATGTTGCAGATTTTGCTGGGTACTTTCCAGCTGCTCAGTCAATTCTTCAAACTGGAACTGCTGGGCTTTATAGTCTGGCAGTATCTGCTCGAGCTTTAAACCCAAGGCATGCAGATCAATTTCTAGATCATCCTTTTGCATGGCATCTTCTTGCAGCTGAAGATCAAACTGTTGCAGCTGGATATGTAATTGCTGCTGCTGTAATTTCAGTGCCTGTGCGGTACTTTGTATTTTAGCAATGCTGATATCAAGCTGCTGTAATACTGTTTGCTGCTGCTTAAGCAGATCAAGCTGTAATTGCTGTTGATGCTGCTCGGTCTGGACTTGCTGCTTGACCGTTAACAGCTGAGCTTCTTGCTGTTCCAGCTGCTCACCAGACTGTATTAATAATGCTTCGATTTCTTCCAGACGGATACGGTGGCTTAACATACCCTGTCCGGCTTGGCTGTCATCATCATAATAAAGTGCAATGGTCCAATCTGCACCTACATGATAACCATCGAGTGTCAGGATGGACTGACCAGTATGCAGTTTATCCTGTAAAGATAGCGCTTCAGATAAAGTTGTAGCGACCGCAACCTGTGTCCATAAAGAATAATGTGGTGTTTCAATCCAGTTGGCTAAACAAGGTAAGTGGTCCAGTTGAATGAGTTCATCTGAGTGGCCTTTAAGTTGTCTTGAAATGTTCTCGCTGAAGCTTTGCCCGGTCTCTAGCACATGTGCAGTCAGCCATTTAGACAGAAACTTTTCAATGAGGCTTGCATATGGTTTAGCCTGCTTGTTCAGTTTAAGTATTTGTACTAACTGTACCTGGTCTTTCTGGATTACCGGACCATGTTGAGTCATCAACTGTTTCAGGTTTTTCTGTTCAGAATATAGTACATGAATTGATGATTTCAGCTCTCCCAGTTCACTGCTCTTTTGTGTATAGCCTGATTCAAGCCCGATAATTTTCTGCTTTCTTGCATTAATCTGCAGTTCTAAAACTTCAATCTGCTGTTGCAACTGCTGTTTTTCAGTATATCGCTGTTCAAGCTCATCTGATTCATACTGCTGTTGAAGCTGGGCAATCTGGGTATGTAAAGTTTCACGTTGCTGTTCAATCCGAGCAATATTTTTTAAGAGCTGCTCGGTCTGCGCCAACATCTGCATTTTCTGCTGTTGCTGTTTTTCGACCTGTTGTTTGAGCTGCTCAAACTGTTGCCCTACCTGTTGCTGCTGGGCTTTTAAAAGTTGTATATCCTGAGTCCGACCTTGGTGCTGCTGTTCCTGTTGCTGTATCTGCTCATCCAGCTGTTCCTGTTGCTGATACAGATTTTCCAGCTGAAGCTCAATCAACTTCAGCCTTTCTTTAGTCTGAACTTTCTGCTGCTCAAGCTGGTTAAGCATCGTGTTGTTTTGCTGAAATAGTGACTGCTTCTGTTCCAGCGTCATTTTGAGTTCAGCCATTTTCTTTTCAGCTTGCTGCCACTCACTCTGTAAAGGGGCAGATTGCTGCAATAACCGCTGAAATAGCTCGCTGGTCGAGGTCAGATTATACTCTAGAGTATGTAGCTCAGAACGCACCAGTTTAAAAGACTCTCCCAGTTCATTCATCTGCAAGGTATATTCCTGCTGCAAATGCTGGCTTCGTTCACATTGCACAGAGAGAATTTCGATTTTAAGGGTACGAATCCGATTTTCCAGTTCCTTGTACTGAACTGCAGTTTCGGCCTGTTTTTTTAAACTTTTTAGCTGACTTTTAAGCTCTAGCGCAATATCTTCCAGACGGGACAGGTTTTGAGTGGTATGTTCAAGATGTAGCAGCGTTTCTCGGCGACGGGCCTGATAACGTGAAATACCGGCGGCCTCCTCAATGAAAACCCGCATTTCATCAGGTTTGGCATCTACCAGCCGGTTAATCATGCCCTGTTCAATAATGGCATAGGAACGTGGGCCCAAACCGGTTCCCAAAAAGATATCGGTTATATCGCGGCGGCGGCAGCGCGTACCATTAAGAAAATATTCAGACTTACCTTCACGGTTAACCTGTCGACGTACAGCCAGTTCGTTATATGCATTGTAGGCGCCGCCCAGTTTTCCATAGGTGTTGTCAAAGCGGAGCTCGACACTGGCCATACCCACAGGTTTTCGTTTTGCTGTACCGGTAAAAATAACATCCTGCATGCTGCCACCTCGCAGCTGACGAGCACTAGACTCGCCCATTACCCAGCGGATGGCATCAATCACATTAGATTTGCCACAGCCATTTGGGCCTACCACTGCACTGCGGCTATCTCTGAAATTCAAGGTGGTTGAATCGGCAAACGATTTGAAGCCGGAAAGTTTTAAACTGCTTAAACGCATAGTGTCCTGATTAGCGACGCGAGCGACGGGCCCAAGCTAATTCGATCTGTTTCATTCGTGTCAGCGATTCCAACACAAGGTTGCGCAAGTGTCGACAAAAATCTTCCATAAATAAAGTGGCTTGTTGTGAATTTCGGTTCAAAATAGCATCAATCACTAATTTAAACAGTTCAAATGACTCCTGCAGCTCACGACGTGAAGTATTTAAGGTCAGAAAATAGCTGCGTCTCAAAGAAGGTAACAGCTCATTCAGAAATTTCATTAAATAGAGATTGGCAACTATTCCTTGCTGCTCCATCAGATATTCGAAAATCTGATCATAAAATTTTTCCGTATGGCCATGTTTTACCTGCTCCTGCAAATAAACCAGAAGTTGCTGTAGAATCTGGGCATCTGTACCACGCCAGCCCTGACTGATTTGCTGGACCACCTGCCCGAGCAGCAAGCAACTGGTATCAAATAGCGCTCGAACCTGTTGAGGCGACATTTCAGCTACAATTGCCCCCCGACGCGGATAAATCTCAATTAGATGAGTACGCTCTAATAAAAGCAGTGCTTCACGGACTGACCCACGGCTGACATCCAGCTCCTTGGCAATTCTCAATTCCTGTATCCGTTCACCCTCAACCAGTTCTCCGCTGATAATCTGTTCAGCAATGCTTTTAGCAATTTGTTCAGAGAGACTGTCTGTTGCTTTAACTGTCATGACTCACCTACTTTTATTTATATAAACTGCACTGAATGCAGTTTTTTATTGGTAAATGAATTGTTGACAGCTTTAAACTTTAAAACTATGTCATTGTCGGACAATTTTCAGGTATTTTAGGTCAATTCTCACATCATGAAAGAGAAAGCTTTAGAAATAAATACTGACTGCCTGATAAATAAAATATACACCTACGACACTCAACATTCCGGCAAAGCACTTTTTGAGCATAACGGGAGAAAGCATATGGGCGACTCTGGCACCCAGCTTGGCAGTAATGAAACTCATTGTACTGATACCAATAAATGCATAGATATGAACATAGCCAATCGCATTTGGCACTTCTACATTTGCCTGGTGTCCAAACCAGATAAAGCCCAAGGCACCTGCAATGGCAATTGGTAAGCCACAGGCCGCAGAGGTAGCTACAGCCTTTTGCATGATCACACCATGCCGGTTTAAATAAGGCACTGTCAGACTGCCTCCACCAATGCCAAAAATGGCAGAAGCTATACCAATACCTCCTCCGGCCAGCATTTGTACCGGTGCAGAAGGTAATGTGCGGTCCGGATTTACCTGAACATGTGCACCCCTGAACATCTTGTATGCAACCCATATGGCAAACAGCCCAATAGCCAGCTGCAGATGCTGTCCAGACAGCAGATCTGCCACACCCGCTCCCAGAAAAGAACCAAGAACCAAGCCAGGAGCCAAGTTTTTAAACACTGCCCATAATACGGCACCGCGTTTATGATGTGCCATTACCGAACTGATTGAAGTAACAATGATGGTGGCTAAAGAAGTACCAACCGCCATATGCATCAGCACATTCGGATCATAATTTAACTGGGTAAAAACGATATAAAGAATAGGTACAATAATCAGGCCGCCGCCTACTCCAAACAGACCGGCAGCAAAACCTGCAATTGCACCAATCAGCAAATATATGATTAACTCCATCATTAATTTCTCATTTCTCTTTATTTCAATATGGATTTAGATTCCCGCCGGCTCCAGCAACTACTGGCGCAAACACACCATTGCCCTGAGGCAGTAGTACTTAAAGCAGAGACCACCTCAACCAATGATGATGTCCGTGAAATTGCACAGAAAGGAATAAAGTCTGCACTGGTCTGTAGTGCCAGACAAACTCAAGGGCGTGGCCAGCATCAGAGGCCTTGGGTATCGCCTGAAGGAAACATTTATTTAAGCACATTGTTGCAGACAGGAACAGCAATAGACGGCCGGCTGGCTCTTGAAATAGCCCTGAATATCTTGCAATGCCCTTCTTTACAACCCCTTAAACTTCAGGTCAAGTGGCCAAACGACCTTTACAGCCATCAGGGGAAATGGGGCGGCATTCTGGTGGAACCAATTACTGCACAGCAAGCTATTATTGGCGTAGGGATCAACATTTACCAGATACATGATGTACTCGACCAGTCGGTAACTTCGTTGACACAACTGGGTTTGGCTCAAATAGATTTAATGCAACTTATCGCTGAACTTTATCATGCCATCCAGCAGGCAGGAGAATGGTTTAGTCATGGTAGCCATCAGCTGGCAAACCGCTTTAATCATCATGCCGCTTTTTTAAACGATATGGTTTACTTCGAGCATCATCAAGGTATTGCTGAAGGAAAATTCATCGGAATTCAAAATGATGGCGCAGTTACGTTACAAATCGCTGATGAAAGCCATACTTTTTATCAGGGCCGCTTACGCCGTCAGCAGTAAAAAATCAGGGTTGTGCTATGAGAGAGTTATGGTTAGATATTGGCAATACACGCCTGAAATACTGGATTACTGAAGATCAACAGGTGATTGAACATGCAGCCGAGTTGCATTTACAGTCACCGTCTGACTTGCTGTTAGGTCTGATTCAGCACTTTAAAAGTTTAGATTTATCCCGGGTTGGCGTATCTTCGGTTCAGGATAAAAAAAATAATGATCGTATTTATAAAATTTTAAGGTTCCTGAATATTCCTGTAACTTTTGCCAAAGTTCATGCTGAATATGCTGGCCTTGAATGTGCCTATGATGTCACGCAGCTCGGTATTGACCGCTGGCTGCAGGTTCTTGCCGTAGCCCGGCCAAAACAGGACTTATGTATCATCAGCTGTGGAACAGCACTGACTATTGATCTGACACACGGTCATCAGCATTTAGGTGGATATATTTTGCCGAACCTCTATCTGCAACGTGATGCATTGATTCAGCACACTAAAGGAATTCGTATTCCTGAAGCAGCTTTTGATGACTTGAGCCCTGGCCGTAATACACTCGATGCAGTACACCATGGAATATTATTAGGCCTCCTCAGTACTATCAAGCATGTCTTGCTACAGTCCCCCCGTCAGTTAATTCTGACTGGAGGCGATGCACCACTGTTTGCCCGCTTCCTTGAGCAGTATCAACCTGAAGTTGAAACTGATTTACTGCTCAAGGGGCTACAACGTTATATTCATTATTATTCAGTCAGCACATAAGGTTCAATCGCCTGCCACACCTCCGGCAGCTCGGTACAGCCTTCAGAGTCAATAAAGTGCCCTTGATGCTTAGCCTGGATAACTTCAGCATCCAGGCTTTTAGCCTGTTCCAAGCTAAATTTTGGTGGTACACGGTCATCACCCTCTGAATAGATCACAACCCGATGCTCTATCTGCTGCTTTAATAGTTCCAGGTCAATTTTGCAGGCATCAATAAAAGGGTCAACCTCTTCAAGACGCCCTAAACGACCGTTAAAGCCTGCCACCAGTACCAATTGTTTGATCTTCTGGTTCTTTAATTGATGTGATAAGTAATGCAAGGTGGCAATACAGCCCAGACTGTGACCAATAAAGATACTGTTTTCATTAATCTCTTTAATTTGCTCAGCCATTTGCTGATCCCAGTCTTGCAGTTTAGGAGTTGTTGAAGGGTCCAGACGTAGTACCTGCAAACTGACATTTTGCTGTTTGGCATATTGTTGAATCCAGGGGAACCAGTTCTGTTCAGGGCCAGCGGTATAACCATGAACTACAATAACCTGTGTCATTTTTCTTCTCACTTTTGACGATGAATGCCTTGAGTGTGCCGTAAACTATGACTGATTCGGGTAAGCAAATGTTGGGTTTTCTTAACCTTAAAATATCTAAATTCTTAAGCTTGAAAATAAAAAAGAGCGCTTAGTGCGCTCTGTTTTTAAATACGATTAAGGCTTTTTCTGCGGGTCGTTTCCGCCAAAAAGCGGGCCTGCGCCACCACCGCCACCAAACTGTTTTTGCAGATTGCCAAGTGAACGCATCATCTTGCTCATACCTGCGGGATTGGAGAACTTTTTCATCATTTTTGCCATCTGAGCATGCTGTTTA
Source organism: Acinetobacter sp. FL (assembly GCF_040744925.1). Classification (NCBI taxonomy): domain Bacteria; kingdom Pseudomonadati; phylum Pseudomonadota; class Gammaproteobacteria; order Moraxellales; family Moraxellaceae; genus Acinetobacter; species Acinetobacter sp. FL. The sequence goes on from NZ_CP160437.1 coordinate 2,523,390, forward strand.
ATCAGTTTATTGACTTCGGCGACGTCCATACCACAACCAGCAGCAATACGTTTTTTACGGCTCGGATTAATCAGGTCAGGATTACGGCGCTCTTTTACAGTCATAGACTGAATGATAGCTTCCATTTTCTTGACCTGCTTTTCAGGATTAGCCTGCTCTAGCGCCTGCTGAATTCCTGAGTTGCTCATACCTGGCAACTTGTCCAGAAAACCCATCATGCCGCCCATTTTGCTCATCTGTTCGAATTGCATCAGCATATCTTCAAAGTTAAAACTGCCACCTTTTTGCAGTTTCTTCGCCATTTTTTCGGCTTTTTCTTTGTCGATCTTACGTTCAACTTCTTCGACCAGTGACAGAACATCACCCATACCCAGAATACGCTGTGCAACACGTTCCGGATGGAAAGGTTCCAGGGCATCAAGTTTCTCACCCATCCCCAGAAATTTGATTGGCTTGCCGGTAATAGCACGCACTGACAATGCCGCACCACCGCGTGCATCACCATCAGTTTTGGTCAGGATCACGCCAGTCAAAGGCAAGGCATCATTGAACGCCTTGGCAGTATTTGCAGCATCCTGACCAGTCATGGCATCTACCACGAACAGGGTTTCAGTTGGCTGAATGGCAGCATGGAGTGCTTTAATTTCACCCATCATGTCATCATCAATATGCAGACGGCCTGCAGTATCGACAATCAGCACATCAGCAAACTTGATCTTGGCCTGTTCTATGGCACGATTCGCAATAACAATCGGATCTTCATCAGCACTTGACTCAATGAATTCCGCACCGACTTCATTCGCAACGGTCTGAAGCTGTTTAATGGCTGCCGGGCGGTAAATATCGGCAGAAACCATTGCTACTTTTTTCTTTTGACGTTCTTTTAAAAAGCGAGCCAATTTTGCAGCAGTTGTCGTTTTACCAGCGCCCTGCAAACCTGCAAGTAGTACTATAACCGGAGGCTTTGCAGCTAAGTCAAGACTTTCATTAGCCTCTCCCATCATTTTGGTCAGTTCGTCATAGACGATCTTGACAAAAGCCTGCCCAGGAGAAAGTTGGCTCATAACTTCCTGACCCAATGCCTGTTCCTTAACTTTCGCAATAAATTCACGAGTTACAGGTAACGCAACATCGGCTTCAAGAAGCGCCATACGTACTTCGCGTAACGTATCTTTAATATTGTCTTCGGTCAGTTGCCCTGAGCCAGTAACATTTCTTAAACTCTGCGTGAGTCGTTCTGTTAAGGTATCAAACATTGCAAAATCCGCTTAAAATGGCCAGTTGCAAAAAATCTTTCCTAAAAATAGAAAATTTATGCATAGAATGCTATAGGATACTGTAGTTCGCGTAGAATTTATATCTTATAACTTCAATATTCATAGTCCGAGAAAAGGTTTGACATGCTCAGTCTCCCCTTGGTTTTTACGATCTTAGCATTAATCGCTTATACCACATCATTCTGGTATTTGTTTGTTAATTTAATGTCTAAACATCAACCAAACCATGGGCTCATCGGCATTATGCTGGGCTTAGGACTTTTTCTGCATGCAGCAGTATTGTATAGCGATATGCTTACACCAGCGGGCATTAATTATGATGTTTTCAACCTGATGTCTTTCACCTCAGGACTGATGCTGCTGTTGAGCCTGCTGTTTAGTACTTACCGACCGGTATTGGCCTTAAACCTGTTAGGTATACCTGTAGCGGCGACCGGTCTGGTCATGGGATTCGCTTTTAGCCGTCCGACCCAGATTATTGAGCAGCGGGATTTAGGTTTAGACCTGCACATTATCTTATCATTATCTGCATACGCGGTTCTGCTGATGGCAACTATTCATGCGGTGCTGCTCTGGTTCCAGAACCGTGAACTTAAAAACAAACAGAAACGCCGGATTTGGGTGAATTTATTGCCTTCTGTTCAGGCAATGGAATCCCTGCTATTTGACCTGATTATTACCGGCTTTATTTTACTTACGATTGCCTTGGGTCTGGGTTTCTTTACTGTTGATAACTTCTTCGCCCAGCATCTGGCTCATAAAACGGCTTTTAGTATCATTTCCTGGTTTATTTATGGTGCCCTTTTACTTGGGCATTACAAATTCGGCTGGCGTGGTCAAAAGGCGATTCGCTTTACATTAGTCGGTTTTCTTTTGCTGGCTATTGGCTTCATTGGCAGTAAATTTATTTTAGAAATGATATTAGGCCGTTAAATAAAATTGAGTATTTTTTGAATCTCAGTTTTACGTCAGCTTCTTATTTTAATACTGGATGTACACGACCAATACGCAAGGCTAATGGCCATTTAACCAGTTTGGTCTGTTGAGGATTGCCCCACATTGCCACTAATTCGGCTTGAAGTGACTTTAAGGGATCAATACCCAAGCTCTGTCTGGCTTGTTTTAATGCAGACCATGTACTGATATACCCGAGAAGCTGTTCCAGATTCCACATCATGTGCATGTTCAGAGCAGGTGTTTCAACTGGTTGAAATGGAAAAGCCAAGTTCTGGTATTCATCTTCTACATGGCGCCGTTCAGGAGGCCAATAAGGCATGATGGTGTCGTAGTAAAAATGTTGAATAGGTGCATTTACCTCTCCGTCTACATGTAACACACCATAACTTATCAGAGCGATTATGGCATCTGGACGTGCAACCCGTCTCACCTCTTCATAAAAACTTTCCAGTTTAAACCAGTGCGCGGCTTGCGCGACCGTGATCAGATCTACACTTTCTCCGGGTAGTCCACTATTATCTGCCAAGGCAGTTTTATAGTTTATCCGTTGATGTGGCTGAGCCTTGGCAATCTGCTCTGTACTGGCATCTGTCGCAACCACCTCATCAAAATACTCGGCAAGCAAAACCGAAAGTTGGCCTGTACCGCAGCCACAATCCAGTGCACGCGCACAAGATGGAGCAAGCTCGGCCAGCATTTTGGCTAATATATGGGGGTAGTTCGGTCGGTACAATGCATACAGTCTTGAGTCTTTTGAAAAATGGTCCTTAAACTGTCGGTTTTCCATGGGAACCCATCCTGCCTGAGTTTGAATAAAACCTTGTACAATGCAAAGCCTATCCTGTTGCTATCTATTACAATAGTTAAAATACAAAGTAGTTTGGTAGATTAATTGATCCTCATAACTTAGTTTAATTCTATTAAAGCTTATTTTATCTCGATTCTGGACATCCCACTTAAAAATGCGTATAACGCTGTTTTTTCATTGTCCAGGTAAGACACTGTGAAACTTGTTCTTGCGCCTATGGAAGGCTTAACTGATCCGATTATGCGGGATGTACTCACACATGTGGGGAGCTTTGACTGGTGTGTGACCGAGTTTATTCGTGTTACGGACTCTGTTCTGCCCGACCATATCTATTACAGTTATTGTCCTGAATTAAAAACTGAAGGTAAAACAGCCGCAGGTACTCCGGTTCATGTCCAGTTTTTAGGCAATAATCCTGAAATGCTGGCGGCAAATGCGGTACGCGCTGCTATACTGGGTGCTCCCGCAATCGATATGAATTTTGGCTGCCCGGCAAAAACTGTAAACCGCCATCGTGGTGGTTCTGTACTCCTGGATGAACCAGAAGTTGTATATGAGCTGGTAAAAGCTGTACGTGATGCAGTCCCGGCCCATATTCCAGTTTCGGCTAAAATGCGCTTAGGCTATATGGACCGTAACTTTATGCTGGACAATGCGCATGCTATTGAAAATGCAGGCGCATCTTGGGTGACAGTTCATGCCCGTACCAAAGCTGATGGTTATACTCCGCCTGCGTTCTGGGACCAGCTGCAACCCATTCGTGAGGCCCTGAAGATTAATGTAATTGCCAATGGCGAAATCTGGAACAACACTGATGCACGTCAATGCCAGCTAGAATCTGGCTGTGAAGATTTGATGATTGGACGTGGTGCAGTTACCACCCCCGATTTAACCCAATGCATCCGCAATAACTCAGATGAACCTCTGCTTTGCTGGCAAGACCTGTTAGATTTACAGATACGCTTTATCAATGGCCCATCCAAAACTGAAATCGGTATGGTTGGCCGTTATAAACAGTGGTTAGGCATGATGTCAAAACATTATCCAGAAGCAAAAATGCTGTGGAATGAAATCAAACGTCTGAAAAAAATTGACGAAATTAATGAAAAGATCACAATACAGCTGGCCAGTCCGTAAAATTAAAATATGACAGACTGGCCATACCACTTACTTAACTTGTGAAACAAAAGTAGGTAACTGCCAGGCTCCACCTGAAAAACCTTTGCATTGACCAGTGGTTGCATTGTAACTTTCTACAAAACCGTTACTGGTCCAGACCCACTCCTGCCGGCTCCAGCAGTCCCCCAAGCCACGGCCTTTATGATGGGCAAAAATTTCACCCTCACTAAAACTTGAACCCTGTGTAGTTGCCAGATGCTTGACCTGTTTAAGTTGAGGGTCCATCACCCAGTAACCTGAACCGGCATTATAGGCACCACGCCAGCACGGACTTTCAACTACAACATTCTGCTTGTCTAATGGATAGACCGTTATCTGGTCATGATCAAGATAATTTGCTTCAAATAAAATTGGACAGCCTTCCCGGTCTGCTGTTTTTTTAAATTTAGTGATTAGTGCCTTAGCTTGCGGGCTATTTAAGGCGAAATGTCGTGCTGTGCCCGGCCGGTAGGTTTTAGTAAGTACTGGCATAGACTGGGCCTTGATTACTTTATCTTGGCTGACATTTCCAGAACGAATCAGAGCAGATGCAGTATCTACCCGGTTTTGGAAGGCATCCATTTTAAGTAATACTGCGGTTGCACCCTGATCAGACAGTTGCCACTGGTCCTTACCCAAACTGAAGACAATCTGGCTACTGCCCTTTAAAGCGGTTAAAAGATGCTGGGTCTGCTGTTTAGAGAGCGTACCACGCGCATTGTCTCTTTTTAGTATAATACTGCCCAGAGGCCGACCATTAATATATAAGCTAAGATAAGGAGTACCTTTAATCTGTTCCAGAAATTTTTCGTCTTCATGACTAATCTGGACCTGAGCCAGCACTGCGGTATCTGGCCCAGCCTTACGTGTCAACAAAACTGATACCGGATGGGAGATGTTTTCTTCTGTCTGATAACCGGCAGCACGACAGGTACCTGTATTTTCACAGGCGAGTGACCAGTCTTTATATTCAAAGGCCAAACTGGCAGAGGCACCAGCCAGACATAATGTGGGCCACATTAAAATAGCGCCGAGACCAAATACTGTTTTCATACTGGCTTCCTGTACTTATTTTATTGTCCCTGATATTGAATTGCATCTGCCCAGATGCCTAGTTTGAAATTGTAAATAAAAAGAAATAATTATAGTTGTTTTAAAGTTTTTTATTTACTGAGGCAGTTCAATGGCCGTAATTTTCCAGCTCCACCCACTACGACTCAAGATAAAGCTGGTATACCTATTAGCTGTAGGTACCTGAACTCTAAACCTGTTCATGCTCAAATACCCAGCCTTGTAATTTAAAGCTGTTTGTGAAGAATATGCTGAAGCAACAGATGACCCAGATAAGAATGAGGCAGCAGCTTTTTTAGGTTCAGGCAGATGATAAACAACTGAAGAGCCTTCATACCGGGTGAGCCGGATTGCTTCTGAGAACTCCTTCCCTTGTAGTAACAGTGCGACACCATATGGATTAACCAAAGTTTCTACCAGGTAGTTAGTCAAGTCTGTTGTAAGCTGCGCACCAAATTGCTCAAACGGATTGGAGCGTTGCTCAAAATTCAGTTTTTGCTCTAAATATTGGCTTAGCTGACTTTTTAAGCTTTGCCGCACAGCGGGATAATCGATATAGGCTGAAAGCTTGCCAGGCTGATTCTCCTCAACTGCCTGCTTAACCTGATAAAGTACCCAATAAGGTGATGCAAACCACCAACCGGCAATCAATAATACCAATAATCCACTGAATATTTTCAGAATTTTCATATAACCTTTATACCATTTCATCTAAACTAGTGATGTTTATTTATTGCATCATTGGTTTCAGTTTTAGTCTTCTTTCAGCTATTCAGTTTTTTATCTTAAAATCTCTGTGCCTTAGTTAATTCTTACTTTTTATTAAGCATACATTATAGTAGCAAAGGCATCACGCACATGCTGATTAATATAGGCTGTGAGTCCTTTACCACTGACTGCAAGCTGCTTCATCTTTTCGACATGATGTTCACCCGCACTAATATAGGTATAGACATATTGTTTGGCTGATCCTTTAAACTGCACCATGATATAGTCCGAGCCAATATAATAAAATTCAATATGGGATTTACCGCTAACATCTTTATATGGTTCCAAGATCAGGCCCACCTGTCTCTTAACATAGTCGCCCTATTCTATCCTGCAAGGCGAGCAACTGATTTTTTAATTTACGTTGTATTAGTTTAATCTTTCAGCCCTACCGCTTTGTATAATTTTGATCAACGGGCAAACGCTGAAAAAGCAACCTGAATACTTCATGTATTTAAATAATGGCTAATAAGTTCAGCTGCCATAAGGTTAGACTTCCCATGATAAAAGATACTTATAATTATTTTTCAGGCTCACATTGTACCGGCATTGCGAAACCCTCACCCTGAATAAATCCAGTCTGGTTATTTTCATTTATTGCCAGAATAAAATTGGCTGCAATATCTTTTTGTCCATCCATTGCCAATTCATTCGCTGAGGCTAAAAGATGCTGCCGGTCATATAAAATTTTTGCTTGTCCTGACCAACAAGCGCTATAGGCACAAACCTTTAACTCACCAGCTTGCTGCAGCTGGATATACATCGGCGTAAAATTTTCCTGATTTATTTCACAGCCACGCGCACCACAATAGATTTCGAAATCATGATTTTTGCAGCTCCAGTTGGCTGCATGAGTCAAAGGGCTAGCCAACAGCAGGCTTAAAAATAAAGTACGAATCATGACCGATTAAATCTAGAAAATTTATCGGCCAAAATAGCGTACTTAATATCAGAAACAAAATACTTTTATTTACAATCTTGAGGTCAGATCAAAATTTTATCAGGATGAAATATTAGGACTTTCTTCTTCATCTTCATAGATATAAGACATGCAGCCCCAACCATCATATTCGCCGTCAAATTCTCCAGCAATTTTAGTAAACCATTCTTCCAAGTCCACAATATCTTCATGTTCAGGAATCATATTAATATGAATATTTAATATCCATAAGTTTGCCCCGTCAGTCTGCTCGTCTTCCTGAAACATGGAAACTTTTTGTTCCTGCTGCAGTAAATGTAGCGCGCACTTTTCTGCCAGTTCCTGAGTTTTAAAAACAATAGAAAATTCGACCTCATGCAGGTCACTCAAGTCATTGCCGTCTTCATACATTTGCCAAAGTACATCGCCATTTTCATCGTCAGGAAATTGCTGATAGTCACGAGTCATGAGATTATCCTTGTTATGCTTGTGGTCATTATAAATAAATCATCATTATTCAATATCAGCACAAAGATTAATCTATTTTAATTTCACATGACCAGCTTAATTCTGTTTCTAATTAATTCATGATGATTTTAAATATAAAGTTTATAACCCTGCACCTGGTTTAAGAACCACCTGTTTTATATTTAAATTAATTTATATAGCTAATATACCAGTTTAAAGATCACCTGTGATTAAAACGGGATAGCCATATTAATTTCAATCAAATCTTTGCTTAGCGGTTGCTGAAAAGCCAGGTAACTGGCATGCAATGCCATTCGCCTTAAGTAAAAACCACCAGGTTCAGGGTGATATAGCTTATCTCCCATAATAGGATGTCCAATATATTGCATATGTACTCTTAACTGGTGCGAACGTCCAGTTATAGGTGTCAGCAATACCCGGGTCATGTCATGCTCCTCATGATATTGAAGCACCTGAAATAAGGTTTTAGCCGATTTCCCCAGTTCAAAATGTACGATTTGCCGCGGACGGTTTTCCCAATCGGTAATTAATGGCACATCAATACTGCCCTGTTCGTTAAGCTGGCCCTGTATTAGCGCAACATAGCGCTTGGTTACGGTACGTGCCTGAAACATTTTGCTGATCGCGACTTCTGCATCACGATGTTTGGCAAACATCAGGATACCTGAAGTTGCCATATCCAGCCGATGGGTGATCTTAGCATGTGGATATTTTTCCAGCAGACGTAGATATGCGCTGTCCTGATGCTCAGGCAGACGTCCGGGTACAGAAAGTAATCCTGCCGGTTTATCTATAATAATTAAATCATCATCTTCATATATAATAGATAATGGCTGTTGCGGCGGTGCATAGATAAAGGGTTGATTCAAAGCCATGCGGTTATATGGAGAACAAATTAGCCCGAAAAATAACAAGGGATTATACAGCTGTCAATTCTTGATTTATAACAGGTTAAACAGTTGATTTTCTGGTCTGGAATTCAAACTGAAAGAGCAGCTTTATATTTTTGAAAGTATTATTTTGATAGTTCTACTATCTAAAGATTTATTGTAATAACAGAATATTTCAGGTGTCAGGGAAAACTTTACGGTTTACTTCAACTATCATAACTTTGTAAGTGATGATCTTATAGCCTATAAACTTCTGGTTTATAGCGTCCTAAGCCGAATCGAGACCTTTTGGGTAAGTACTGCACTCGCGTTTTGCGCCGCTCACAGCATACTACTCTTTTCGATCCCTACTACACCTTGAGATCTACTTTAACTAAAGCTGGACGGAATTAATTTTCGAAGTTCAGTTAATTTTTATATTTTTTAGAAAAATTTTCTACTAAAAGTAAAATTTTAAGGATTTTTTCTTTTATCTCTCATTTTTCAATATTTTTATTGCAGTAAAGTTTATTTTTACAGAATTATTTTCTTTTAAAATCAGAAAACTTCTAACTCTATATTTATCTCGTCATTAAATAATTTTATTTTATTACTTTAAGTTTCTTTTGTTGAGCTCAGTTAATAGATCTAACTGAATTTCCTGAATTTTAGCTAATCGGTCCCACTGGTGCATCAGCAGATGATCAAGCTTTTCATGTAAATGCCGGATTTCAAGCTCTGCTTTCAGGTTGACCTGATAATCATTTTGCGAACGTAACCGGTCTTTGGCTTCCTGCCGGTTCTGGCTCATCATGATAATAGGCGCCTGCACTGCAGCCAGACATGATAAAATCAGGTTTAGCAAGATAAATGGATAAGGATCTGCCGGACGGTTTATCATTATAACGGTATTGACTAATATCCAGCCTGCCAGAAAAAGTGTAAAGCAGATCAGAAATGCCCAGCTACCACCAAAAGTTGCTATTTTATCGGCCAGCCGTTCACCCAGTGTCCAGTTCTGGTCAAATTCTGATTCTGTGTCTTTTGTAATAAGCTCATGTTCTTGCAAGCTTTGAATAACTTCATACTGAAGACTAGAAACTTCCCCCTGTTCAGACTTTAATAACCCTTGCACGTACTGCATACGATAATGGGTTAAATCAACCTGACAAATATAATCATGAACAGACCATGCTGGAAAATCCTTTGCTATTTCCTGTGTAATATCTTGCCGTACCGTACCTAAAGGAATCAGACTCTTTTCATTAAAATTTCTTTTACAAACCAGACATTTATGTAATTCGTTTTTATTATTCATCCTTATGTCCTTTTTTATATTTCAGTCTGCTTATTTTAATTAATTTAAATGATCAAAATCTTTAATTTTAGATAAATACACAGGTGCCTGATTCATCTTATACCAAGTTTCTTTAAATTTTGGTATATCGTCATCCCGGTTCTTATTTATATTTTCTCTTACTAATTTACGCTGAGTTAAGTAGTTAATACTTGTTTGACTATTAATATAAGGACCGAAATTATCTGAATTGTCATAGCCTACCAATTGCAGATCATGTTCTTTTAGTTGAAAGCGATAGCGCCAGTAACCATAACGGCCATGGGCATAATGCACATTCAGCAACCCTTGTTCGACAGATAATAGTAATTCCGGCGCATAATATACGCCCCCATCTTCATACTCCGACGAGAAGCATGACAGATTCTGTATGATCTTTTTATATTGACCATTTTCATTTACAAGCACAATTATGCCACGACGATTTCGGTCTAGCTTTCCCTGATACTCATCATTTACCCATTTTGCAGGATCAGTTGCCTTAACTATCAGCACCACATCTGTTTTCCGGTCTTTATTCAAATCTCCTGTTATAACTTCAGTGAGTCTGTAACTTCTCGGAATATAAGATTTGTAGCGACTACTGTCTTCTTTCAGCCGGATTTCTTCAGAACTTTTATTTTCAGCCCATATTAATGTTGGAAACGTAATAGCCATGAAGAATATAAATATATAAGGAATCATCAGAATGATACTTCCAAGGTAATAGCTTTTTACAGTATGAACTCGACTGTCTGTAAAATACAGGAGTGTTTAAAAAGCAAAAAGCCCTATGGAGTAATAGGACTTTTCTAAAAAACAGGGGTATCTGTTTTATTTATTGCTTAAGCCACCTTATCGTTATATTGGGTGCCGTAGCATTTGGTACACGGGGGTAAACGGTCTGTACCAATTTCTAAGTAAACGCGATGCCCGCATTGAACACAAAAATAGAAACCTGTTCCCGGTTTTGAGCCAGCTGTTACCATCTTTGTTCTCCATGAGTGTTTAGAAAATGGTCTAAACAGTATAACCCTGTTGTGATGAATGTCTATTGTCCATTTTTGTAAATGATAGTGTCGTTTGGGCGAAGTAATATTTTTTAATTTCTTGCTCATTAAGTAATTATTCACTAAAACTTTTTAAGTTAAGTTTTTTGATAATATTGAAATAAGTGAGGCATTAGACGCAAATATAGTGAGAAGCTTTAAATCAATAAACAAGTTAAACCTATTCACAAAATAAAAGTGTCAAATAAAAACCCTACTTCGTAGTATGTTTTTTAGGCATTATCGATAAATTTAATCTCCTTCCCACTATCCTTCTAAAAAGAGAGTCCCTCTCTTTACTAAAGAGGGTTTTTGAGGAGATTTTTAAACATCCTCTAAAAGCAATCCTATGTAAAGCTTTGCAATACCCCGCCTGCTTTCTATACAGAGACTTCATCTCTAATACTTTAACGGTAGATTATTAAAAAACCAACCAAATGATTTGAGACTAGATTAAAGTAAAACTAAAGCTCGTCCCTTCAATATTTTTAGAAAACACATAATCTGGATGAATTTCTCTAAATTTATTATCATCAATCAGTCTTTTTAAGTAGTCTTCTTCAACAGTAGGATGTACGCCTAAACACCAAAGTGAGCGTCCTGTAGTTGTGCCAGAACCTTTAACTTTTTCATATTTTTCAATATCTTTAAGCATATAGCGAATGCAATTAGAGGCATTTTCATGCTGTTTTATTTCTAATGGTATTGCACTTTGCTTAAATTTTTGGCGAATTAGAAAATCTATTGAACAAATATTTTTATCCTTTGACATTCTTTTATCTAACTCATATCTTTTTTCTCTTTCTATTTCAGAAACATTAGGATGATTAAATAAAAATAATGCAAACTCAACTTGAAGCCAAATCTCCCATCCTTTTATTCGATTTTCTATAAATTGGTTAAGTTTATTCACTATCTCTGTTTGTTGAAAAAAATCGTTAGCAAGCTCTTTTAAAAAATTTAAATCATCTTTAAGTATTTTCATTTTCATCTATCTATAAAAACCCCACTCAACAGTAGGGTCTTTTTTAAACAATTACAATAGCTTTTAACTTAAGATTTTAAGCAATTGAACCTTCTAAAAAATCCTGTGCAAAGCGTTGCAATACACCACCCGCTTCATACACAGATACTTCTTCTTCCGTATCCAGACGACAGGTTACAGGCACTTCAATCGTCTGTTCCTTACCATCTTCAGTGGCACGTTCAATCACCAAAGTCAGCGTCGAGCGAGGTGCAATATTACCAATCACGCTATACAGCTCAGTACCATCTAATTTTAAAGTCTTACGGTCTGTACCCGGTTTAAACTCAAGTGGTAACACGCCCATACCCACCAAGTTGGTCCGGTGAATACGCTCAAAACCTTCAGCCACAATTGCTTCAACTCCCGCCAGACGCACACCTTTGGCAGCCCAGTCACGGCTTGAACCCTGACCATAATCCTTACCGGCAATAATGATGAGTGGCTGCTTGCGGTTCATGTAGGTTTCAATCGCTTCCCACATACGCATCACTTCGCCTTCAGGCTCCACACGCGCTTTTGAACCCTGCTTGATAGTACCGTCAGAACGCACCACCATTTCGTTATACAGTTTCGGATTCGCCAAGGTTGCACGTTGTGCAGTCAGGTGATCGCCACGATGCGTCGCGTAAGAGTTAAAGTCTTCCTCAGGTACACCCATTTTTGCCAGGTATTCACCCGCTGCCGAATCACGCACAATCGCATTTGATGGAGATAAATGATCGGTAGTGATGTTATCACCAAGGATTGCTAAAGGACGCATATTTGCAAGGGTACGCGGTGCAGCCAACGCCCCTTCCCAATATGGTGGGCGGCGAATATAGGTACTTTGGGGCCGCCAATCATATAGTGGACTTATTGCCTGCTCGGATCGGTCCAGATTGAACATAGGAATATAAACCTGCTGAAACTGCTCCGGTTTTACACTACGTGCCACCAGTTCATCAATTTCCTCATCAGAAGGCCAGACATCTTTCAGATAAATCAGGTTTCCTGCCTGATCATGACCCAGCACATCATTTTCAATATCAAAGCGGATAGTCCCAGCAATTGCATAGGCAATGACTAATGGCGGTGAAGCCAGAAATGCCTGTTTAGCATAAGGGTGAATCCGGCCATCGAAATTACGGTTACCAGAAAGTACAGCTGTGGCATACAGGTCACGGTCAATAATTTCCTGCTGGATTGCTGGATCTAACGCGCCTGACATACCGTTACAGGTGGTACAGGCATAAGCTACGATACCAAAACCGAGTTTTTCCAGATCTTCAAGCACCCCTGCTTCTTCAAGATATAATGCTGCCGCCTTTGAGCCGGGGGCAAATGAAGATTTCACCCAAGGCTTACGGGTTAGACCCAATTCATTGGCTTTACGTGCCAGCAAACCGGCAGCTACTGTATTTCGCGGGTTCGACGTGTTGGTGCATGAAGTAATGGCAGCAATAATAACCGCCCCATCCGGCATTAAACCGTCATCACGCTGTTCAACTACCCCGGCAATTCCTTTTGCTTTTAAGTCACTGGTAGAAACCCGCGCATGCGGATTAGACGGCCCGGCGATGTTACGGGTTACCTGAGACAGATCAAAACGTAATACTTTTGGATAAACTGCTTCTTTCATCTGCTCGGCCCAGAGCCCGATCTGTCTGGCATACTGCTCAACCAGTTGTACCTGCTCCGGTTCACGACCTGTGAGGCGCAGATAGTCGATAGTATTCTGGTCAATATAGAACATTGCTGCAGTGGCGCCATATTCCGGCGTCATATTGGAAATCGTGGCACGGTCACCGACTGACATGCTATCAGCACCTTCTCCAAAAAACTCCAGATAGGCACCTACTACACGTTCCTTACGCAGAAATTCAGTTAAAGCCAGCACAATATCAGTCGCAGTAATGCCAGGCTGACGCTGTCCAACCAGTTCTACACCAATGATATCCGGCAGACGCATCCATGAGGCACGGCCAAGCATCACGTTTTCAGCTTCCAAGCCACCCACCCCAATCGAAATTACGCCCAGCGCATCGGTATGGGGGGTATGCGAATCTGTTCCGACGCAGGTATCTGGAAATGCAACACCATCTCTGACCTGAACCACTGGTGACATTTTTTCAAGATTAATCTGGTGCATAATGCCGTTTCCGGCAGGAATGACATCAACGTTTTTAAATGCAGTTTTAGTCCAGTTAATAAAATGAAACCGGTCTTCATTACGGCGGTCTTCAATAGCGCGATTTTTTTCAAAAGCATCCGGGTCAAAACCGCCATATTCTACAGCCAGCGAATGATCAACAATCAGCTGGGTCGGTACCACCGGATTAACTTTGGCCGGATCACCGCCCTGTTCAGCAATTGCATCACGCAGGCCTGCCAGATCAACCAAGGCAGTCTGGCCTAAAATGTCATGACAAACCACACGTGCCGGATACCATGGAAAGTCACGAGTCTGGCGGCGCTCAATCAGTTGCTGTAAAGATTCGGTTAATATTTCTGGTTCACAGCGGCGCACCAATTGTTCAGCAAGTACTTTGGAAGTATAGGGAAGCTGGTCATAAGCGCCTGGCTGAATATCTTCGACGGCCTGACGCACATCAAAGTATTCAAGCTGGGTATCTGGCAACGTTTTGCGGTATTGGTTATTCATACGTACTTGCCTCTGCATCTTTTTGCTTTATTTCATCTTTTTGTGTTGATTTCACTTTCCGTGCATTGGCATTGTACGCTGTTCAAAACCCATTTCCCAAATCTTATATATTTCAAATACCTATATATAAAAATACCGGTTTTTGAAATATTTGGTTACCTTTAAATGGGCTTTTCTAGCAAAAAGCTGCTTTTTTATTAAAAATCAGGGAAAATACAACTCATTCTTTAGTATTAAATTGCAAGATTGAGACTGATAACATGACTAGTTTGGCTTTTCTCTGTTTTAGCTTAAAAGGTGTCGATGCACAAAAATTCTTGCAGGGCCAAGTCACGGCAGATGTAGAGCGACTGGACAGTAACTACCGTTATACTGCTATTTGTGACTTAAAAGGCCGTATTCATTTTGGCTTATGGTTAAGTCGGCAAGATGCTGAAAATTTCAGTATTGTGGTGACTCAGGACCAGTCTGAAGAATTTGCCAAGCATATCCGCAAATATGGTGCATTCTCTAAAATGGCATTTGAAGAGAGTGGTGCCGTTTCTCCAAGCATGGATAATGCTCTCACCAGATTTAGTAGTGAAGATACGGATTTAAATGCCTGGCAATTGCAGGCAATTGAACAGGGCCAAGCCTGGATCACCAGCTTGACTGAGCATGAATTCCAGCCTCAGGAACTACGCCTGCATCAGCGTGGTGGTGTGCATTATGACAAGGGGTGTTATCTGGGTCAGGAAATCGTCGCTCGGCTATGGTTCAAGGCAAAACCGAAGCACTGGCTACATTTAGTACAAGGCTCAGGTACTGCCCCTGCTCCGGCGACTCTACTGCATGATGATGTAGAAGTGGTTAATAGTATCGCTGTTGAAGATGGCTATAAGGCATTAGTAGTTGCTAAACCGGTAGCACTTGATACGCTTGGACTAACCTTATTGGAATTGCCAGAAACGCTTAGAGGCGATGTGGCACGGCCAAAATAAAACCGTGTTTGAAATATGAGTAGTAAATATGACCTCCAGTAAATCTGGAGGTTTTTTATCAATCAGTCTATATTTTTTAAAACTCATTCTTTGAACTCTATTGCTCTCGAAGAAACCAGGTTTAACCTAATTTCTAATAGAAAAATCAAATTACTATAAATATTTTTATCTATAAAGCAGGTTAAGATATAAAAACTATTTCAATAGTTTTAGAGCTTTCATCAAAAATTATCACCTAATACATTCTTTTATTTTTTAATCAGAATTTAAGGAAAGACCGGCATAGTCATAGCTGTAGCCTGATTAATCTTGCAAGATTTTTGGTGTCCCATATTTACATTCATATAATTCAGCTTATGATTTATGTTGAATGAATCACAGTTATTCCACATAAATGGAATTATTTGCAGAAAGAAGAGGAAAAAAGTGAAAAAAATTCTGCTCGCCAGCCTGATTGCAGTCACCAGCACGTTTAGCATGGCTACACCAAGTAGTGATAAAAATCCGGCTTTTGAACAAATTGAACAGCTAATTAAAGCGAATGATTACACCAGTGCTTATCAACAGTTGCAAAAGCTGGCTCAAGAAGGTAATCCGCAGGCGTTGTATAATCTGGGTTACCTGACCCAGGTGGGAAGAGGCGTAACTAAAAATGAGCAGCAGGCCTTAAAATACTACCAGCAGGCCTCAGAGAAAGGCTATGTAGTGGCCGATTATGTACTTGCCAATAACTACGTGACTGGTGGACTGGGCCTGCCTAAAGATGAGAAGAAAGCCAGAGAGTATCTGGAAAAGGCCTCAAATGCGAGCTTTGATGATGCAACTGTCCAGCTTGCAGTGGCGCTATTTTCAGAAAATAAGCCAGCATCTGACCAACAGGCATTAAAGCGACTTGATCCGCTTATCAAGAAAAATAGTATGCCGGCAATTCATACCAAGGCACTTTATGACATTAGTACAGGCATCAAGAACAAGCAGGAAGCCAAGGTTAATCAGGGGCTCCAAAGTATTCAGAATCTGGCCAAAAAAGGTTATATACCAGCCTTGATGGCAGTGGGTAATATGCTTGCCAATGGAACTATTGTGCAGCAAAATCTGCCTGAGGCACAGAAAATTTTTAGTGCACTGGCCCAGCAGAATGTTCCACGCGCTAAAGAATCACTGGATACCGTTAATAAAATGATGACTGATCAGAATAAAGCCAAGAAAAGCTAAAGATTGAATAAAAAACCCCGCCAGATGACGGGGTTTTTTATAATTTATTTTTCTGCTTTAAAAGGATGGAACAACTCTTTTAAACCATGCGGTTGACTCCGTAGATACTGCGGTGCGATCGAAATATTTTCACCAAGTTTTGCAGCTGCATGCCAAGGCCAGCGTGGGTCATATAGCATAGCACGGGCTAAACCAATTGCATCTGCCTGACCTTTTTGGAGGATTTCTTCGGCCTGTTCAGGCTCGGTAATCAGTCCGACTGCGATAACAGGAATGCTTACACCCTGTTTAATTTTCTCTGCGAAAGGCACCTGATAATTTGGCCCGACTTCAATACGCTGCATTTCATGCAGTCCGCCTGATGAAACATGGATGTAAACCGCTCCCAGCATCTGTAGGGCTTTTGATAGGCCGGCACTACATTCTACATTCCAGCCTCCCTGCTCATCCATCCAGTCAGTAGCCGAAAGACGCACCCCGACCGGGAAGCCTGCTGGTACTGCATCACGGATCGCCTGAAATACTTCCAGTACCATCCGCATACGGTTTTCAAGTGAGCCGCCATATTCATCTGTACGCTGATTGGATAAGGGCGATAAAAACTGATGCAACAGATATCCATGGGCTGCATGGAGTTCAATCAGGTCAAAACCTGCTTCGACTGCACGACGCGCAGCTGCCGCAAAATCTGCCTGTACCTGATGAATCTGATCAAGTGTTAAGGCATGTGGTTTCAGGTCAGCTGCGGCAAAACTTAATTCACTGGGTGCCACCGTATTCCAGCCATGTTCATGATCTGGTGCAATCTGGCCTTTGCCTAGCCATGGCTTATCAGTTGATGCTTTACGCCCGGCATGAGCTAACTGAATCGCAAAAGGCATGGGAGATATCTGGCGGACTTTACTAAGCAAAGCCCACATCTGATCGCGTTGCTGATCATTCCATAAGCCCAGATCAGCATAGCTGATTCGACCTTCAGCCTGTACCGCCGTTGCCTCTACAATGCATAAACCGGCACCAGACAGAGCATAATTGGCCCACTGCTGTTCATGCCAGTAAGTCACCTCACCCTGATCAGTGGCTGAATATTGGCACATAGGTGCAATAATAATGCGATTGGCAAGTTCAAGGCTACCAAAATTAATTTTCTCAAACAGCTTGGCCATATATTTCTCCGGTTTTATTATTAAGTGGGCAGAGTGCCTAGACGCTCACTAGCCTACACTGAACCAGCTTTATTTTTATAGTCCAGCCTAAAAAAACCATACAAAATCATGAGTAAGACAGCCTTTAATACAACATACTCTGTACAGGAGTTAATATGAACCAAACCTTAACGGCTCAAACTCGGATGTGCTTTCCAGCAGTAACGCTCCAGCCAGTCTTTGGCCTCTTCAGCATAGTCGATCCCAATACGCGGTGTCTGTACAATTTCAGGCTGCTGAGTTTTCTGTTCTATCCATAGCCCACTTTCCAGTCCGACTTTCTGTCCTTTAAAAGTACGATTAATTCCCATATGCCGGGTCAGTTTCCCTGGACCAGCCATTAACTTGAATTCCTGCCGTGTCTCGGCATCCTCAAAATAGCCGGCCCGCAACATCACACCTTCTGGCACACCTTCAGTCTGGGTAATAATATTAAGCATTTCATACATGCCATAGATCAGATATACATAAATAGTTCCACCTGCTTGGTACATAACTTCGGTACGTGGTGTTTTACGGTTATTATAGGTATGACAGGCTTTATCCTGACAGCCCAGATAAGCTTCTGTTTCTGTAATGATACAGCGCCTGATTTCTCCACTATCTTGGCGCACACATAACCTACACCCAACCAGATCATGCGCAACGTCTGAAGTATCGCGCTGAAACCAGGTTAAAGGTAGAATCTCTGCCATGTTTTTCCTCCTTTTCATATCAATACCAGCTTGTAAATTATTCATGCAACCCGATATTATTGCTATTGCATAAGAATGACTCGATCAATGCCTGAATTACCCGAAGTTGAAACCACCAAAAAGAGCCTTGAACCCTTATTACAGCAAAAAGTTATGTCTGTTGAGGTCCGTGAGCCGCGGCTTCGCTGGGCCATTCCTCAAGATATTCAAAAGCTGCAAGGCCAGAAGCTCATCAGGCTAAATCGCCGCTCTAAATATATTCTTGCGCAGTTTGAACACGATACCATGTTATGGCACTTAGGCATGTCAGGTTCGTTTCGCTTGTGTGAGGCTGCGACCGAATTACGTAAACATGATCATTTGATTATTAGTTTCCAAAATATACAGCTGCGTTATCATGATCCGCGTCGTTTTGGCTGTATTTTATGGCTGAACCATGAAACACAACATAAATTAATTGATCCGTTAGGACCAGAGCCACTATCTGAGACATTTAATACTGAATACCTGGTAAATAAACTCAAAAACAAGCAGGTCGGCATAAAAGTTGCACTCATGGATAATCATGTAGTGGTCGGTGTCGGCAATATTTATGCAACCGAGAGTCTCTTCAATACCAGAATCCATCCAGCTCAACCTGCTTCAAGCTTAAGCTATGAACAAATTGATCAGTTGGTGATTGAAATTAAAAGGATTTTAAAATTTGCAATTGAACTAGGGGGTTCGACCTTGCGTGATTACAGTAATGCCGCAGGAGAAAATGGCTATTTTCAACAGACTCTGCTGGCATATGGCCGTGGAGGTGAAATGTGCATTAATTGTGAAACTCCTTTGCAGAATATCCGTTTAGGACAGCGTGCAAGTGTTTTTTGCCCTGAATGCCAGCCGCTACGAACAGTAAAATAAACCGGTTCAGTTGCAGGAGAAACTATATGAAAACAGCAATCGTCCGTCATATTCTGGTTAAAGAAAAAACACTGGCTGAACAGTTGAAAAAGAAGCTCCAGAGTGGTGCAGACTTTAATAAACTTGCACAGCAATACTCGACCTGTAACTCAGCTAGACGCGGAGGTGAATTGGGTGAAGTCAAAAAAGGTCAACTGGTGCCGGTAATCGATAAACTGGTTTTTAGTGGTGCTGAACGTGTAATCCATGGTCCGGTAAAAAGCCAGTTTGGCTTCCACTTGCTGGAAATCAAGTTCCGTATGAATTTCTAGCGGTTTTATTCAGCTTTATTTTTTTAAGACTTAAAGTGATGCGTTCGGTCAAAATAAAAAACGGCATTTGTTGTGCCGTTTTTCCATTTATATTTTAAGGTGCCGAGCGATTTTTAAGCTCATCACGGATTTCGCGCAGTAACTGGATATCTTCTGGTGTAGGTGCTGCCTCTTCTTTAGGTGGCGCTTCCTCGTGTTTACGGCGTAAACGGTTAATCATTTTAACCATTAAAAAGACAACCCAAGCCAGTAACAGAAAATTAATTAAGATGGTAAGAAAATTGCCATAGGCAAAGACATTCAGACCTGCTTCCTTAGCCGCTGCAAGATTACTAACATTATTTGGATTATCGCCTAGCACCAGAAACCAGTTAGAGTAATCAACTTCTCCACCTAGAATAAAAGAAATCAGGGGCATAAAAATATCTTTAACCAGAGAGTCAATAATTTTATTAAACGCCCCACCAATAATGACACCAATTGCAAGATCAATCATATTGCCTTTAATAGCAAATTCTTTAAATTCTTGAATAATACTCATTTTATCTCCAGACTCAATTTACCCATGCCCTAATCTTTTTCACATTCTTAATCCTATTTAAAGGGCATTAACCTTTAGGATAATTTAGCGATTTCTTTAAAGATTCCAATTTCTTTTTGTTATTTATATAAAAAAACCGCCAGATTACTGGCGGTTTTTTCAACTTAAACGAGAATTAACTGCGTGAAGCACGTTTACGTTCGTTTTCTGTCAGGAATTTTTTACGAATACGGATTGATTTAGGTGTAACTTCAACCAGTTCATCATCTTCAATAAATTCAAGCGCCTGTTCCAGCGTAAATTTAATAGCTGGAGTCAGTGTTAATGCTTCATCTGTACCAGATGCGCGCATGTTAGTTAACTGTTTTGCTTTAGTCGGGTTGACCACCATGTCGTCTGAACGTGAGTTCATACCAACAATCATACCTTCATAAACTTCAAGCTGTGGTTCAGCAAAAAGACGGCCACGGTCTTGCAGCGAGAACAAAGCAAATGCCAGGCAGGTACCATTTACCATAGAGATCAGCACACCGTTTTGACGTTTAGCTACAGCACCTGCTTTGGCTGGGCCATAGTGCGAGAAGCTAGAAGTCATGATACCTGTACCAGAAGTGATGGTCAGGAATTCAGAACGGAAGCCGATCAGACCACGTGAAGGTACAGTTGCCTCAATACGGATACGGCCTTTACCGTCAACTTCCATATTGGTCAGCTCGCCCTTACGGTTACCCATCTGTTCCATGATTGAACCCTGATGCTGTTCTTCAACATCAAAGGTCACATTTTCATACGGTTCCTGCATTTGACCGTCAACTTCTTTCATGATCACTTGAGGACGGGATACACCCATCTCGAAGCCTTCACGACGCATGTTTTCAATCAGTACAGACAGATGAAGTTCGCCACGACCTGAAACTTTGAAACGGTCCGGGCTGTCTGTATCTTCAACACGTAAAGCAACGTTATGGATCAATTCGCGGTCCAGACGTTCACGGATATTACGTGAAGTCACGAACTTGCCTTCACGGCCAGCAAATGGTGAGTTATTTACCTGGAAAGTCATAGATACGGTTGGTTCATCTACAGACAGTGGCGGTAATGCTTCAACATTTTTCGGATCACAAATAGTGTCAGAGATGTTTAGTGCATCAATACCGGTAATACATACAATGTCACCTGCATTTGCAGAATCAACATCGATACGCTCGAGGCCATGGTAACCCATGATTTTCAGAATACGACCATTACGGGTCTTGCCTTCTTTATCAATCACAGTTACTGGTGTATTGGTTTTAACTGAACCGCGCTGAATACGGCCAACACCGATTACACCAACAAAACTGTTATAGTCAAGTGATGAAATCTGCATTTGGAATGGGCCATCAACATCAACTGCTGGTGGCTCAACGATGTCAACAATAGTTTCAAACAGCGGTGTCATGTCTTCAGCCAGTTCTTCTGGTGAAGGACCAGCAACACCGCGTAAGCCTGAAGCATATACAATCGGGAAGTCTAACTGTTCATCAGTTGCACCCAAGTTGTCGAACAAGTCAAATACCTGATCGATAACCCAGTCTGGACGGGCACTTGGCTTGTCTACTTTGTTAATAATGACGATTGGTTTCAAACCACGTGCAAATGCTTTTTGTGTTACAAAACGGGTTTGTGGCATTGGGCCTTCTTGAGAGTCAACCAGAAGAAGTACACAGTCTACCATCGACATAACACGTTCAACTTCACCACCAAAGTCTGCGTGTCCCGGAGTATCTACGATGTTGATACGGTAAGTGGTATCAGTACGCTTATCTAACCATGTAATCGCTGTATTTTTAGCGAGAATGGTAATACCACGCTCTGATTCAAGCGCATTCGAGTCCATGACACGCTCAATCTCGCCGGCACGATCACCGAGTGCACCTGATTGTTGAAGAAGTTTATCGACAAGAGTGGTTTTCCCGTGGTCAACGTGCGCAATAATTGCGATGTTGCGGAGAGTTTTGATATCTGACATGAAATTCGATACGCCTACAATTTTGAGGGCAAATTATACAAAAAAATGCTACGCATTAGTAGTGACAGTTGATTGACAACTACAATATATTTTGACAAGCGGTGTACTTTAAGGTTTTTAAAGTGTAACAACTCGATTAGAATAGCGCCACCTTGCCACTCCCCTGTTTGTCTCATGTCTGACTTAAACACTTCATCTGATCAAAATGAGCGTCTAGATCTAGTCTACGGCCTTAATGACCGGCCTCGTCCATTAATTGCATTTCTGGCTGCATTACAGCATTTGCTGGCCATCATTGTACCTATTGTTACTCCAGGCCTGCTGATCTGTCTGGCGCTGGGGGTGTCTCGTGAAGATACCAACATGATTTTATCAATGTCTCTGGTCATTTCAGGTATCGCGACATTCTTGCAGTGTAAGAAGGTCGGACCATTTGGTGCTGGACTATTGATTGTACAGGGCACCAGTTTTAATTTTATTGGCCCTATCATTGGGATTGGCTCAGCCATGGTAGCGTCAGGCACGCCGGTAGAAGCGGTTATGGCTGCTATTTTCGGTGTAGTGATTGCAGGCTCATTCATTGAAATGGGGGTATCCCGTATTTTACCTTGGGTAAAAAAACTGATTACGCCTTTAGTAACTGGTATTGTTGTACTGCTCATCGGGTTAACCTTAATTAAAGAAGGTCTGATCTCTATGGGCGGTGGTTATCAGGCAATGGAAAGTAAAACTTTTGCCAGTGCCGATAACCTGATTATGTCTTGTACTGTCCTGGCAATTATTATTTTGCTAAACCGTATGCGAGCAGTCTGGATCAAAAGCTCTGCCATTTTAATTGCTTTAGTTGCCGGTTATATTCTGGCCGGATTTATGGGTTATTTAGACTTCTCTACGCTTGAAGAGGCACCTTTAATCCAGATACCGACACCAATGCACTTTGGCTTAAGCTTCTCATGGAGTTTATTTATTCCGATGGCTTTCATCTATCTGGTCACTTCATTAGAAGCAATTGGTGATATTACTGCAACCAGTAAACTGTCAAATCAGCCAGTAGATGGCGATAGCTGGATGCAACGTATTAAGGGTGGCGTTCTGGTAAATGGTGCCAACTCTTTGCTGGCAGGTTTATTTAATACTTTCCCGAGTTCAGTCTTTGCACAAAATAATGGTGTCATTCAGCTGACTGGTGTGGCTAGCCGTTATGTAGGTTTGTGGATTGCAATTATGCTGATTATCCTGGGTCTGTTCCCTGCCGTTGCCGGGATTATTCAAGCAGTACCACAAGCGGTACTCGGTGGTGCAGTGATGGTGATGTTCGGTGCAGTTGCTGCATCCGGGGTAAATATCCTGTCAGGTATTCAGCTTGACCGTCGTGCCCTGCTGATTATTGCAATTTCTCTGGCACTGGGCTTAGGTGTGGCGCAGGTGCCTCAAATTCTGGAACATTTGCCTGAATTATTTAAAAATATTTTTAGTTCTGGTGTAGCGACAGGTGGTATTGCAGCATTAATTCTTAATATCGTATTACCTGAAACCAAGAAATAATACTTGTTATAGTGATATTGCCCAGCCCAGTCTGGGCATTGTTTTTGATGAGAAATGCCATGGATCCAAGAAGTGAAGTTGTGCTGCGGCAGATTGACCAGCTCTCTGGGCAGGTGCTTTTTATTCATGCACCCAATGATCAGCTATTAAACCAGTTGGGACCGCGGATAGATGCTTCTATCTGGACCTGGAATTTTAGTGATTATCAGGGATTTCAGGCAGCAGGTTTTAACGCCCATTTTGGTGTAGATTTTCCGCAACAACAGTTTAATCAGGTGGTCATATTTGTTCCCAAGTCCAAGGAATTGCTTAACTATGTACTGCATAATATTGTCAGCCATTTAGAAATCGGTCAGTCTGTGTTTTTGGTCGGAGAGAAAAAAGGAGGTGTTGAACGTGCAGCCAAGCAGTTACATACTTTTGGGCATCCGGTCAAGCTCGACAGTGCACGTCATTGCCAGTTCTGGCAATTAAAACTGGAACATATAGAACAGCAAAAACCACTAGAGAGCTGGTTAAAAACCTATACTGTCCAGTTAAAAGACCAGCAAATCGAGATTTGTGCCCTTCCGGGCGTTTTTAGCCAGAGTCATCTGGACGTTGGCACCGCTGTATTAATTCCTTATCTGGACCAAGTAAAATCAGGTACACTTGCCGACTTTGGATGCGGGGCTGGTGTTATTGCCTGCTATTTGGCAAAATCCAATCCGGCAAATACTGTATATGCTCTTGATGTCGATGCTTTTGCTTTACGTTCAACAGAACTTACTTTTCAGCGTAATCAGGTTCCAGCATCCCAATTGCGTCTGCAACCTGTGAGCAGTATTGCAGATGCACCTTTTGAGCTTGATGCAATTGTCAGTAATCCGCCTTTTCATCAGGGTATTCATACCCATTATGAGGCCAGCGAAGAACTCTGTAAGACTGCGCCTCAGCATTTAAAGAATGGTGGCGAGCTATGGATTGTTGCAAACCGTTTTTTAAATTATCCCCATTTGATTGAACAGCGTTTTGGTCAATGCACTCTTAAGGCTGATCAACAAGGCTTTAAAGTTTTGTATGCCTGTGCGCGTTAATGTAATAAAGGAATCTCGATGAGCGAAATAAATCAGCCCGCGAAACTCAAGCGCAAGCTGGGAGCTCGCCACTTAAATATGATTGCGATCGGTGGTTCTATTGGCACAGGACTGTTCCTTGCGTCAGGATCAACTATTGCCAATGCCGGTCCTGGTGGTGCGCTGCTGGCTTATGGCCTAATCGGTATCATGATCTATTTTCTGATGACCAGCCTTGGTGAACTGGCCACCCATAATCCAACCTCTGGTGCTTTTTTTACCTATGGCAGCAAATATGTAGAAGATGGGTTTGGTTTTGCCTTGGGCTGGAACTACTGGTACAACTGGGCTATTACTGTCGCATTTGAACTGGTGGCAGTTCAGTTCATTATGAAATTCTGGTTTCCAGATATTCCTGGTTTTTACTGGAGTGCAATCTTTCTGGCCATCATTTTCGGCATCAATGCACTGACCGTTAAAGGATTTGGAGAAAGCGAATTCTGGTTTTCCATGGTCAAAGTAGTAGCCATTATTGCCTTTATCATTATTGGTATCGCCATGATTATAAAAATCATGTTAACGCCGGGAATGATTACTTTTAGCAACTGGACCAAAGGCGAAGCACCATTCGTTGGTGGCTTACAGGCAATGATCGGTGTAGCCATGATTGCTGGTTTTTCATTTCAGGGCACTGAGATGGTCGGAGTAGCTGCAGGGGAATCCAAAGATCCAAAACGCACTATTCCGCTTGCTATTAAACAGATTTTCTGGCGTATCCTGCTGTTTTATATCGTATGTATTTTTATCATTGGCACGTTAGTGAGCTATGATGATCCAAGATTGCTACAAGCAGCTGCCAGTGAAGATATAGCACTTTCACCCTTTACTTTACTTTATGAACAGGCCGGCTTTGCCTTTGCTGCCAGCCTGATGAATGCTGTAATTTTGACTGCCATTCTATCGGCGGGTAACTCGGGTATGTATTCGTCCACTCGTATGTTATTTGATATGGCACGTGAAGGCCGGGCGCCAAAAATATTTTCTAAGCTGGATTTACGTGGCGTTCCAATGAACGCATTATACGCCACCACTGCGATTGCCGCGCTGTGCTTCTTGACGACATTTGTCGGTGAGCAGGAAGTCTTTAACTGGTTACTGAATATGTCGGGCATGTGCGGTTTCATTGTCTGGTTGGGTATTGCGATCTCACATTATCGTTTCCGTAAAGGTTATATCGCGCAAGGCTACAAGCTTGAAGACCTGGCTTATCGAGCAAAATTCTTTCCTTTCGCTCCATGGTTCGCATTTATTTTATGTTCCATTATTATTCTTGGGCAAAATTATGAAGCTGTGACAGGAGGAAAAATTGATTGGATTGGACTGCTATCAACCTATATCAGTATTCCCTTGTTTTTAGTCATCTGGTTTGGTTATAAGCTTAAACATAAAACCAAGTTAGTTTCTTACAAAGAAATGGATGTTAAACCGGGAAACCTTGACTAGTCCCTACCTTCAAGAACTTAACCCTCTTTCTAAATATGAATATACCCAGCTCACTCTATATATGATTGTGCTGGGTATTTTTATTTCTATATTTCTTTATACTTGTAGCGCTCTTGGTTATTTTCATATGACATAAGATGTAACTATGAAAAGCAATTATTGCCTTCTAAATTAGGAAATAAAAATTATTCTACTATATCGCGCCTGCTCTTCTTAAAAAATTCAGATAAATAAGTAGCCTATAAGTTAAGAATAAAAATTAAGGTAAAAATTTTGAACTGACCAGAGATAAACAGTGAGTAATTAAAAGTAAAGATAGATACTGAAAGATGGCTTATTAGAATAAAATTAGTATAAAAAAAAGCAGTTCCGAAGAACTGCTTTTTTTAGTTAAACTCAGATTATTGAGCTTGACCTGGTTGAGCAACAACAGTACGGCTACCAGTAATTGTCGCGAATACACGACGGTTCATAGCACGACCTTCTTTAGTGCTGTTGTCAGCAATTGGTTGATCCCAGGCAAAACCTTGAGCAGTCAAGCGAGATGGATCAATATTGTACTCGTTCACCAGTGAAGATTTCACAGAGTTAGCACGAGCCAGTGACAGACGTTCGTTCAGAGCACGTGGACCAGTGTTATCAGTGTGACCATCGATGCGAGCAGTAGCATTTGGATATTCTACTAACTTCTCAGCAACTTTAGCGATTTCTGGCTTGTACTGATCTTTGATATTTGATTTGTTAGTATCAAAGAACACACGAAGTTCCATATTCAGATCTTCAGTCAGTTCTTGTGGTTGTGGCTCAACAATTGGTGTTGGCTCAACAGGAACAACTTCTACCACAGGAGCAGCAGGTTTCAGGTGACCACCTAAAACAACGTTCAGACCAGCTAAAGCTGTATAGTTCCAGAACTGCTCGTCAAAATGGTAAGTACCACGTGCTTCTGTACGTAGAGACAGGGCATCATTAATACGCCAGAATGCACCAAGACCTGCGTTACCTAGAGTACCTTCTTCATCTAAGCCACGACCAGCACGACCAGCATCAGTGTCAAACTCATATTTATAGTGACCAGCACCTAACAATGCATAAGGCTTGATTTTACTGTCATAGTTTTTAGTGAACAGGTCAGAAGTAACATAGAAGTTACCAGCGATATTTTCGCCTTTATATTCATTGCCTGCAACGCTGGTATCACCTTTGATCTGGCTATATTCAGCTTCAAAACCTAACCATGGAGTAAGTTCAACACCAAGTGCTGCACCAACAAACAGGTCATCATCAAGTTCTACGCTATCAGTCAGGTCGCCATCGTTACCGCCATTGTTGTGCTGGGTATCAAACATTGTGTAACCAAGCATTAATGGGGTAATAGTTACGCCAGCATTTGCAGCAGCAAGAGGAGCAGCAACAAGCATAGCAAGTGCAATACGACTCAATTTCATGGATTATCCTCCAGAGATAACATTGTTGTTCAAGCTCAGCCTAAAATTAACTTTTTGGCTCCTGAGATAAGCTTATATATACCCCAGTATTATTTTTAAGCTACTCACTTTGAATCATACAAACACTTTGTTTTTTTTCCAAGTGCTTGATAATTTTAATCAAGTAAATTATTGACAAAATTACTTACAATTTCCGTTGTAATTCGGTAAATTTTCACTCAATTTATTCTAATGAATAGCTTATCTTTTTCGCTTCTGTTTATTTTAACAGTATTCAAAAGCTAAGCTAATGATCATTTGTTCTGGTTTTGAATGCAATAACTACACACTAATTTACTGTTAAAAAAACAAAAAACTATAATAAACAGGTAATTTTTTAACCATGAAGAAAAATAACAATGGAGTTTCTTTACTGGAACTCGTAGTTTGTATAGCGATTGTGGCAATTTTAGCTTCTTTTGCTATTCCTGCTTACCAAGAGTACCGAGCACAGCAGGAAGCCAAATCACTTCCACACTTATTAAACATGCAGATTATTCAAGCTAAAAATTATGCATTAACTTATCGTAATCAGATAGTTATCTGTTCAAGCCAGAACCTAGAGCAGTGTGAAGATGAGCAATGGAATAAAGGTTTACTCATCTTTGTAGATACCAATAATGATAAGGAGCTTAATTCTAATGAAAAAATACTGTCTACAGTAATGCTTGATCTTGAGTATGGTCGACTAGATTGGCGAGGGGCTCTTAATAAACCGCGTTTGTTTTTTAAAGCAGATACCGGGCTACCGCGTGGTTCGAATGGTAGTTTTTTCTATTGTGCCAGCTCATCTGCCAGCCTAAATAAACGTTTAGTACTTAGTCCTATGGGCCACTTACGAGTAGAATCGTTAGCAAGTACTTGCTAAGAACTGTTCAGTCTAATGTTCACTAGTGTTTATTCTTTATTCATTAATTTTTTCTAAATATACTGCTCAAGATCAGTTATTTTTATAATGAAATAGTGGAGATTAGAACAATGGTAAACATCGTGATTCTTAACGGTGCGCGTACTGCGATGGGTGGTTTCCAAGGTTCACTCGCTACAAAGACTGCACCAGAATTGGGTGCAGCAGTAATTAAAGAAGCAGTTTCCCGTGCTGGGCTGCAGGCACACGACGTTGAAGAAGTCATTATGGGCTGCGTGCTTCCAGCAGGTTTAAAACAGGGCCCTGCTCGCCAGGCAATGCGTTTAGCTGGCATTCCAGATAGTACAGGCGCTGTTACTATTAATAAACTCTGTGGGTCAGGGATGAAAGCTGTAATGCAGGCCGCAGATATGATCAAAGCCGGTTCAGCAGACATTGTAGTTGCAGGCGGTATGGAGTCCATGACGAATGCGCCTTACCTTCTGCCAAAAGCCCGTGAAGGTTTTCGCATGGGTCATGGCGAAATCAAAGACCACATGTTTCTTGACGGCCTGGAAGATGCAGAAACTGGACGCCTGATGGGATCTTTTGCTCAGGATATGGCCAATGAGCGCGGTTATACACGTGAACAAATGGATGATTTTGCCATCCGCTCTTTAAAACGTGCTCAAACTGCGATTACTGAAGGTTATTTTAAAGATGAAATCGTCCCTGTAACTATTTCTAGCCGTAAAGGTGAGGCAGTAGTAGATCAGGATGAGCAGCCATTTAATGCCAATATTGATAAAATCCCGTCTTTGCGTCCGGCTTTTGCAAAAGATGGAACAATTACAGCAGCCAATGCCAGCTCAATTTCGGACGGAGCATCTGCGCTTGTTCTCTGCTCGGATGAAACTGCTAAGCAACGTGGTTTACAACCTTTAGCAAAGATTATTGCGAGCGCTTCAAACTCCCAGCACCCTTCTGAATTTACCATTGCGCCGGTAGGTGCAGTAAAAAAAGTTCTAGACAAGGCAGGCTGGACCGCGGCTGATGTCGATTTATGGGAAATTAATGAGGCATTCGCAATGGTTACCATGTACCCAATCGATGAGTTTGGCCTTGATCCAGAAAAAGTAAATATTCATGGCGGTGCATGTGCTCTTGGTCATCCTGTAGGTTCTACCGGCTCACGTATTATTCTGACACTTATTCATGCCCTGAAACGTACAGGTGGACATAAAGGCATAGCTGCGTTATGTATTGGTGGCGGTGAGGCTACAGCTGTGGCAATTGAAATTCTTTAAAAATAATCAAATAAAAAATCCCGCTATTGCAGGATTTTTTATTTAGAAAAATAAACTTTTAATGAAGACGAATACTTCGAGGAGCAGGTAATTGCATTTCTCTAAATACTTCGGGTTGCTGTAAATACAGCTGATATAAATAGTTTTTAAGATCAAGTAAAAATTTTTCTGGTCGAACCAGAATATTTTGTCCCTCTGGTGTCAGATCTAAAGACAGATGTGTGTCATTTACCCTCAGATAAGGCAGAACTTTTCCAATCAAATCTTTTAATGTAATTTCATGAATCTTATAGTTTTCCCACTGATCTTTTATTAACAATCTTGCCAGACTTCTACTTTGCCAGGCGGGAAATGCCTGCTGACCTGAAGGCGTTGCGCAGAGTGCCCATCCTTCATGATAAAGCGCAATAATCATACGTTGCGCGATAATATTTTGAATAAATTGCTGATAGTTCTCGAGCACCGAATAAGGTTTTTGCTGATTTTTTGATACAGTTTTACGCTGATAAGGGTTTTTCATAATTATTAGTTATATTAAGAATATTTTTAGATAATCTTAGGGGAACAAATAATGTTTTGCAACTGAATAGGATATATGGTGGGCGCTGACGGGATCGAACCGCCGACATTCTGCTTGTAAGGCAGACGCTCTACCAACTGAGCTAAGCGCCCTGAGAAATAGCATAGCTATTAGAGATAGTAGCATAAGCAGTTATGCTTATACACTGATTAATATCTTAATCTCAGGAAATTAGGATACCAAATTTTATGAAATGGCGCAGCGGACGGGGCTCGAACCCGCGACCCCCGGCGTGACAGGCCGGTATTCTAACCAACTGAACTACCGCTGCATCACATTACATTATTTAAAATAATGTAAAAGTCACTAAGTTATGGTGGGCGCTGACGGGATCGAACCGCCGACATTCTGCTTGTAAGGCAGACGCTCTACCAACTGAGCTAAGCGCCCTCAATAGGATTTGCATAAATGGCGCAGCGGACGGGGCTCGAACCCGCGACCCCCGGCGTGACAGGCCGGTATTCTAACCAACTGAACTACCGCTGCATTTGCACAATGTCGCTATTGTGGTACAAACTCTGAAATCTTAAGTGGCGCAGCGGACGGGGCTCGAACCCGCGACCCCCGGCGTGACAGGCCGGTATTCTAACCAACTGAACTACCGCTGCACGAAAGATCACAACATAAAGGCTTGGTGGGCGCTGACGGGATCGAACCGCCGACATTCTGCTTGTAAGGCAGACGCTCTACCAACTGAGCTAAGCGCCCTTTAGGTCTTCATCGTTTGTGAGGTGCATTATAGAGAATCCTCATCTGGTGTCAAACGCTTTTCTATCTGTTTTCATAAAAATACTTTCGAATGATTAAAAAATAGGTAAATTAAAGGAAAAACAATGTTTTTTGTATTTTATTTAAACATTTCTCTAAAAAATTAGAGGTGTTTATACAGTCTATTTTTACTTATATCTGATAAATATAATGTGACTTATGTATTGTTTAAATTAATTCAAGCGGTGTTTCTGAGAGAAAAACTAAAGCCTGCTCGGGCACTAAATCAAAAAGCTCAATGATTTCTTCATTACGCATACGAATACAGCCATGTGACATCGGAATACCCATCGGCTCAGTATCTGGTGTACCATGAATATAAATATAGCGCTGGAAGGTATCCCGCCCTTCTCCCTGATTAAAACCAGGCTCAAGCCCATGTAACCAGAGTATGCGTGTTAGAATCCAGTCTCTTTGTGGGAACTGAGCAGCCAGTTCAGGACTATAAATCTCATCAGTAAACTGACGTGCAATAAACACTGAATTTTTAGGATGTTCCGCCCCAATTTTTTTTTCTATACGATGCCAACCTCGTGGAGTCTGGCCTGTATTTTCCTGCTCACCTACTCCATTTTTACCAGAAGAAATGGCATAACACTTTTTTAGTTTAGGAAGATGAAGCTTCTGCTGTGCCAGATCAATTAACAGATCTGCCTGATCCAAGGTATAGCTAGACATTTTTTACTCAATTTCTCCCGGTACTTTTTTTTCGATGGACTGTAAAGGTCGATCTTGAGGCTCAGGACGCATCCATAACCAGATGGCCACAACCAGCATGATGCCATCTGTAAAGATTTTGACAAGCAGTGGTGCATTAGTAAATAGCATAATAATACCGCTTATTAACATCATGATACTGGCCAACCATTTCGCTTTACGCGGAACAGTGCCATTAGCTCTCCAAGCCCTGAGCGTTGGCCCATATTTTGGATGATTCAGTAACCAGTTATCCATTTGTGGCCAGCCTTTAGACGCAGCCCATGCAGCAAGTATTAAAAACACTGTCGTTGGCATGCCGGGTAAAATTGCCCCTATCAGTCCAAGTACAATAAAAATCAGTACCAGACTTCGCCAAAACAATGTTCTCATATCTCTTTCCTAATCCCGCAATTGCGCTAGTATAAAGTGTTTTATATGCGCACTATATTTTTATTCTGCGCGTTTTCTTATGATATTTATGGGCGGACTATGTATATGTTTGGTGATCAGCAGGCTTATTTTGAACCATGGTTACAATTTAAGCATCCTGCCATACGTCAGCTGGCTTTTAGTCTAGCCAGTCCGAATATTCTTAAAAGCCTGCCACAAGAACTCATAATTAAGCATCATTTTAATTTGCATAGTGACCATATCTGGCAAAAATATTTCCAAGCCTATTTGCCCCGTTTAAAACAGCTTGACCAGCAACCTGAACCACTTGAGCACTTCCTTCGACAGCTTAAAAGTACGCGCCTAGGACTACGTTTTGAAATGCTGATCTGGTTCTGGCTACTTGATCATGCATATCATCCATATCGTTTACTTGGACATAGCATCCAGATTATTGATGGACCAAAAACAATTGGTGAGCTGGATTTTTTAATTCTAAATACCGAAACGGGAAAAACAGAACATTGGGAAGTGGCTTTAAAATATTATCTGGCTGAAAGAGAACCTTCTTTGGCATCGTGGTTTGGTCTTAACCGTAGTGATACCTTATTACGCAAACTAAATCACTTTACGCAGAAACAGTTCCAGTTTGAAGAGGTATCAGGACATCTCATTCAAGAGCGCTACGCTATTCTCAAGGGACAACTTTACTTCCCCTTAAAAAACTGGCCTGACTCTTCTGAGCCCTTTTCAACCTGGATTAATTTATCTCGTAGATTTGGAGGATGGGCTGATTATATTCCCCAGCAAGACTACTATCGTCTACAGCGACAGGAGTGGTTATGTCCGGATCAGGTGCAAAGTTCGGACAGGGCTTTATGGTGGACTCAAGGTTTATATTATTCTGATCATGCATCTCCGCAGTTCTTTATGTACCGTCTACCTCCCTTACTCAAAACCTCTAATAATGTTTAAAAAATGCAATATAAATAAGTGATTTATCTTTTTCTGAAACATTTCATAACGTTTCTACTATCAAAACATAATGTTATTTATTAAGCATATTTTTTAGCCTGAGTGAACATCAAAATAAATCTAACTTGGAGATGATGATGAAAAAAATTTTAGCTGCTTCAATGTTTTTGGCAATTGTACTGACTGGTTGTAACACAGTAAAAGGCTTGGGCGAGGATGTTTCTAGTGCAGGAAGTGCTGTATCCAATACTGCAGAAGATACTAAACAAAAACTTTAATTTTGCTATCAGTTTTTCAAAAAACCTTATCTACGGATAGGGTTTCCTAATTTTATACAGACTAGGTTTGTTCTAATTAAACTCCCTTTCAATTACATATTCCCCTATTATATCGGCAAGTTTTAAAGACATTGATCTCCGGTATGACTTCATCATCAGACACTCTCGACCTTAGCCTGCAACTTTTGCGCCAGCCCTCAGTTACTCCTGTAGACCATAACTGCCAGAATATTATGGCTGAACGTTTATCAAAGGTCGGTTTTCATATAGAAAACATGCGCTTTGAAGACGTAGATAATTTATGGGCCCGTCGTGGTACTAAAGAC
Source organism: Acinetobacter sp. FL (assembly GCF_040744925.1). Taxonomy (NCBI): domain Bacteria; kingdom Pseudomonadati; phylum Pseudomonadota; class Gammaproteobacteria; order Moraxellales; family Moraxellaceae; genus Acinetobacter; species Acinetobacter sp. FL. The sequence continues at coordinate 2,557,383 of NZ_CP160437.1, forward strand.
CCAGTTTTCTGTTTTGCAGGACACACTGATGTGGTGCCCACTGGAAGCCTGGATGCCTGGAATTCTGATCCGTTTATTCCTGAAATACGTGATGGTAAGCTATATGGTCGTGGTAGTGCCGATATGAAAACAGCTCTGGCAGCGATGGTAATCGCTTCAGAACGTTTTGTTGCCAAGTATCCTGATCATAAAGGCTCAATTGCTTTTTTAATTACTTCTGATGAAGAAGGTCCTTCAATAAATGGGACCGTAAAGGTAGTAGAAACACTTGAGTCCCGTAATGAAAAAATGACCTGGTGTCTGGTGGGCGAGCCGTCTAGTACTCATCAGCTGGGTGATATCATTAAGAATGGTCGTAGGGGCTCTCTAAATGGTGTTTTAACTGTTAAGGGTAAACAGGGACATGTAGCATATCCACATCTGGCGATTAACCCGATTCATACAGCTTCTGCAGCGCTTGCAGAGCTATGTGAGACCGTATGGGACAGCGGGAATGAGTATTTTCCAGCAACCTCTTTCCAGATTTCCAATATCCAAGCTGGTACCGGTGCAACCAATGTAGTGCCTGGCACAATGACAGTTACATTTAATTTTCGTTATTCTACTGAAGTGACCGCAGATGAGCTTAAAGCACGAGTAATTGCTATTTTACAGTATCATCAGGTTGATTTTGATATTAAGTGGACCTTATCTGGCTTACCTTTCCTGACACCCGTGGGGGAGCTCGTAAACGCTGCTGTACAAGCGATACATGAGGTTAATGGTGTAGAAGCCAAGCTTTCAACCAGCGGTGGTACTTCAGATGGACGTTTTATTGCTCCAACTGGTGCACAGGTACTGGAGCTTGGGGTATTGAATGCCAGTATCCACCAAATTGATGAACACGTAAATGTAGACGATCTGGAACCGCTAGCAGAGATTTATGAAAAAATCCTGATACAGCTCCTGAGCTGATGAATATAAGATAAACAAAAAAGGAACCCTGTCGGTTCCTCTTTTGTTTCAAATGAATTTTTAGAATGTCTTATGACTTAACTGGTTTTGAATCTCGTTCAGGTTGGGAACCTGAAAAATCTGGTCTCCCATACGTACATACTGATAAATATTTGAATCATCAAAAGGCTGTTCTTCATCGACCACCTCTGAAATCCGCAGTCTGATAGTCTGAGGCATTTCATCACAGATCAAGGCAAAGCGCTGATCTACCTGCTCTCCTTCTATTACCAGTGCAACTGCTGTTTTAGCCGTAGGGCTATTTACCTTATAGACCGGAAGCTTAAAATCATGCCAATCAATATGATCGACGTTAATCGAACTATCAAGAGCAGACAATACAATATTCTGGGGTAGCAACATCGGTACCTGAGCATAGCATTGAATAATATAAGCATCGATAAAACCGGTCGATACTGTAATCAGGTGCTGTAACTCTTGTTGATCAATCTTTGCCAGAGTTGAATTCGCTTTGGTTTGACTCATCTTTTTTCTCCCGCGTTAGACCATAACCTCAAGTAACGCTTCAATATTGGCCAACAGGTCTGCTTCCTGGAAAGGTTTGCCCATATATTGCGTTGCTCCGAGTGCAAAAGCGCGCTCACGATGTTTCTCACCTGTACGTGAAGTAATCATAATAATTGGCATATTACGATGTACATCATGATGACGTACCAGATTAGTTACTTCAAAACCATCCATACGCGGCATTTCAATATCGAGCAGCATTAAATCAGGCTTAATACTTTCCAGCTGTTCAATCGCTTCAACACCATCTTTAGCGGTCACTACATCATAACCTTGACGCTCAAGCAATCGGCTGGTGACTTTGCGTACAGTGACTGAGTCATCAACGATCATAATCAGACGTCGTTCATCATTAAAGCGATGCAACTCACGAGATTCTTTTACTTCCTTGACACGTAATGAAGACTGTACCTGACGAGCAATATACTGCCCATCCAGAATGAGACAAACCTGTCCATCACCCAAAATTGTTGCACCAGCTACTGCACCTACGCTAGCCAGCTGTTGACCCACTGGTTTCACCACAATTTGTGCACGAGATCCGACCAGCTGGTCAACTAGTAACGCTACTGTCTGGCCACTGCTCCCTTTAATCAGCAGTACCGGCAGAGAGTGGGCTATACCGGTAAGACGAGGCAGAGACTGATTTGCTACAAACTCTGAAAGATAACGCAGCTTATAATACATATTGTCGATACGGAAAGTATCTTCTTTGCCAGCAAAATAGTCTTCCAGCATAGAAGGAGAGATACGCACAATACGTTCAATCTGCGCCAATGGTACAGCATATTGCTGGTCACCTGCTTTAACCATCAGGGCATCACTGATTGCTACTGTAGTTGGTACACGAATCGTAAATGTTGTACCCTGCCCCTGTACAGACTCGACCGTCACGTGACCACCCATCGCCTTGATACTGCTCTGTACCACATCCAGCCCTACACCACGACCAGAAATCTGGGTAATTTCTGCTGCAGTGCTTAAACCTGGATGGAAAATCAACTGGGCCAGCTCTTCAGCTTCCAGTTTTTGTTCCGCTCCAATCAGGCCTCGCTCTAGTGCTTTATTTTTCAGCTTGTCAAGATTAATACCTTGGCCATCATCTGTAAAAGTAATGATGACATCTGTACCTTGGCGATTAATATTTAGCTCAATACGGCCACTTTCAGGTTTCCCTTGCTTGAGACGCTGCTCAATGGTTTCAATACCATGATCAATTGCATTTCGCAGCATATGTTCAAGCGGGGTGACCAGTCGCTCTAAAATATTGCGGTCCAGCTCTCCTTCAGTGTTTTGAACAACGAGTTCTGCAGGACGGTTTAGTGCTGAAGAGGTCTGCCGTGCTATGCGCTGTAAACGCGGTAATAATCGAGAAAAGGGTACCAGACGGGTCCGCATCAGGTTTTCCTGAATCTCTGCCTGAATCCTTGACTGCTGTAATAGCAGACCTTCAGTATCACGTATTTTTTCAGATAATGTGGTTTTAAAGTCAAGTAAGTCAGATGCTGACTCAGCCAGTGATTTGGATAACTGATTTAGCGAAGAATACTGATCCATTTCTAAAGGATCAAAATCACTATAACGTGAATTCTCTGTACCATGCTTAGCAATAATCTGACTCTCAAGCTCACCCTCCATACGGCGTAACTGGTCAGCCAGTCGTTGAATAGCCAGTTCCATGTCGGAAAGAATAGAACCGACCTGTCCCACATCCATTTCAATACGGGAACGGTTGATGGAGTTTTCACCTGCAAGATCAATCATTTTCTCAACCAGATCGGCTGAAATCCGGATCATTTCATTATTTTCAGTCCGCTCTGTATTGTCCCATTCACCCATCATGGAAGGCGGTTCAGTACCATCACCATGCACGAATTCAAACAGACTGCCATCAGCTACGATATCATCTGCAGGAATCTGATTGATGAGCTGAGCAGGAATTTCAGTAAACTGGATCGAGTCCAAGCTGTGCTTCAAACTGTCAAAGTTTTCATACTGCTCTTTGAAGATAGCATTTTCCAACCAGCGTAAAGCAGTATGTAAAAGCGGGTCATAAACACTAGTGGTAAGATTGTGCAGACCAAATTGTTCAAAAGTATTTTCCAGCGCATAAGCAATCACGGCTACCGGCTCAAGCTCGGCCATCCGTGCGCCGCCCTTAAGACTATGAGCATTCCGTTGCAGCTGTAGTAACAGACTCCGGTTACTGCGCTCTTCTACCCATTGATCTAGTAATTTATGAGCGGTCTGTAACAGCTCTTCGGCTTCCTCGAGAAAAACTTCTTCAACAATTGATCTTACCTGTTCATCTGTTTGTAACTCTTCGGAATGCTCAGCGATTTCCGCATCCGCAAGTGTACAATCAGCTATATCTGATTCAATATTTTGGCTCGACTCGGACAGCTTCTCTTCTGCTACTTTTGGCTCAGCCGTAGTCACTAATACACCAGTGCTGATCGACTCAATATTTTTGAGGATTTCAATAGTTGCTGGCGCCGGGTAGTCAATCTGCTGTTCACGTAGTATCTGGATGCGTTCTGCCAGCTCATCCTGTACCAGCCGGATAATACTCATCAGTACAGTAGAGACCTGAACCTGCCCGTTAATAATTCGCTGATAAATGCTTTCCAGCTCATGTGCAATTAATCCCATATGGGTGGCCTGCACCATGTTTGCACCACCTTTTAAGGTATGCAAATAACGCATTAGATTGTTCAGAGCAGTAACTTGGCCTGATTCTTTTGTCCAATTGTTCAGGTCACTATCCATACCAGCCAGTAATTCTTCGGCCTCTTCCAAGAAGATATCGCGCAGATCAGCATCAGCAACCTGATTACTATGTTCAGAATGCATCAGCGCTTTATCAGCCGCTATACGTGCTGAAAGCTCTCCCAAGTTGAAAGTATGTTCCAAAACTGCTACGTCAACCGGAGCTTTAAAAGGCTCAGTAACAGTGGACAACTCTTCTACCTGTTGTATTTCTTGCTGTACAAATGCAGATAATTCTTCAAGCAGACTTTGATGAGCCGGGCTCAGGCTGACACGCTGTCCCGCTGCAAGCGTATCAAACAGATAAATCAGCTGCTGATGAGCTTGAGTATACAGTTCATATGCATAATCAAGATTTAATAGCTGCGGTTTTGCCAAGAGCTGCTGATAGCTCTGAAGTAGTTCTAACGTAAAATCATATACGCCTTGAGAGGCACGGTTTCGTGTATGTTCAACCAGTTCCTGTGCCTGCTTTACCAAAAGCTGTAAATATTCTGGATATTCGGTACGGGTACGCTGATCAAACTCGAACTCGGCATCTAGTAACTGGTTGATCTCAAGCTCGAGGAGCCTTGAAACCAGACCTTGAGGGTTCACGAGATCATCCACAGGTTCTTGATGAAATCCGTAGTTTTCCCAAGCATGATTAAAGGTCTGATAAACCCGTTCCAACTGTTCTATATTACATTCCTGTTTTAGAATGTAGAGATAATCCCTTACAAATTCAGCATAATGAGTAAGTAAAGCGGTTTCATTTGAAGTAGATACCAGCTCATCTTGCAGCATGGTTTTAAACAGATTTTCAATTTTACTACTTGCTTCAAATATGTGTTCTACCTGAGCCATGGCCGAGCTGCCACGCAAAGTATGTAAAGCGCGGATCAGAGCATTATAATTACTGCCCTGTTCATTATTATTCAAGAACTCATCAATAGTTGCCAGATGTTCTTCCGACTCTTCAAGAAATATCGCCAGTGTCTCGGCAGTTAATGAATCAAATTCCTCGTGAATTTCAAGCTTCTCTACACCTAGTGGTGGTAGAGTCTCTGCTGTATGTTCCACCAGCTCAAGCCCGGTGACTGTCTCAGGCGAACATAAGGTCCAGCTAAGCTCCAGCAATTCCTCAAGTGCCGGTGCAAGACTGCCCTGCTGTTGCAGTTGTTGCCCGATCAATACGAGGGGACGCAAATCAATCGCATGAGGCTGACTATTTTTAAAGTTATAAAATAACTTGTATTTGTAAATCTTAAAGACCAATTCTACATAACGACTGATCGCCAGGGTAAAAGCCTGTGTTTTAGCAATTATTCGATTCAAGAGATCTTCAACCGTCCAAGCTAACTCACCGGAACTTTTAGCTCCTACCATCCGGCCGGAGCCTTTTAAGGTATGAAAATAACGGCGAATACTGGTCAGCTTGTCCTGCTGCTCAGGCTGCTGTATCCACTGCTGGATCAAAACATCCAAATCAGTAAAGATTTCTTCTAGTTCTTCAACAAAAATTTCAAGAATCTCTGCATCTTGGTCAAGATAGCTATCTTCAGGAAGAGTCGTTGTTCCAATCAGGTCTTTTAGTATTTGTTTCATAGCTAAAACTTCTTCGTTTCTTCTACCAAGACCGGCAGAAAACTATTTTGTAACCATCATGCAAGACGTTACTTTCGAACACGAATTCATCTTGTCGATGCGCTTAGTGCCTGTGACAGCAACCTGCTTCAGGGGCTGCTGTCTGGTTTTCTATTTTTATTGAGATTATTCAGGCAGTTTAAAGTCAGTTACAGATTCACGTAGTGACTCTGCCATACTGGCCAGCTCTGATACTGAACGTGCAGTATCAAAAGTAGCGCTGGTGGTCTGCGAGGTAATTTCCTGTACGATACTCATGGTACTGGAAATATGACCTGCTGAAGCAGCCTGTAACTTTGCAGCATCAGAAATGCTCGCAATCAGTTTTGCCAGATCGCCTGATACTTTCTGAATTTCATCCAGTGCAATACCCGCATCTTTTGCCAGATTGGCACCGCGTACTACCTCGGCTGTGGTCTGCTCCATCGAGATTACTGCTTCATTGGTATCGGCCTGAATGGTTTTTACCAGTGTCTCGATCTGTTTCGTTGCAGAGGTTGAGCGCTCTGCAAGACGCTGTACTTCATCGGCAACCACAGCAAAGCCACGGCCTGCTTCACCAGCCATCGATGCCTGAATAGCCGCATTCAATGCCAGAATGTTTGTCTGGTCTGCAATATCATTGATGAGGGAAACGATATTACCAATTTCCTGAGAAGACTCACCCAGACGCTTAATACGCTTTGATGTTTCCTGAATCTGTTCACGGATGGTATCCATCCCTTCAATAGAACGGTTTACAACATCTGCACCATTAGAAGCAATCTGTACTGAGCGCTGTGCAACCTCGGCAGATTCAGAAGCATTGGCAGATACCTGGTCAATTGAGGTTGCCATTTCACTGATTGCACTGGAAGCGCCGGCAATTTCCTGAGCCTGATGTTCTGAAGCCTCAGCCAGCTGGTTAGTAATATTCTGCGTATTTTGGGTATAACGTGATACTTCTTGCGAGGTTTCATTGATACGTGATACCAGATCACGTAACTGGTCGATCGCAAAGTTAATTGAGTCCGCAATCGCACCAGTAAAGTCTTCAGATACGGTTGCATAAGAACGCAAGTCACCATCTGCAAGATCTGCAATTTCATCCAGCAGACGTAAAATTGCATTCTGGTTACGGTCGTATTCGTCCTGTAGGCGGGTCACACGCTGTTTATCCGTCGCTCCCCGCAGTGCCAGAAGTTTAATTACAGAGAAGATCAAGGCAGCAATTGACGCCAGCAGCAGAATTGCAAGCGCCACTTCTGCCCAGTTACTACTTGCCGACTCAGTCAGTTTGTTTAGAGCTGCCAGCAGTTCGTCAGATTGAGAGAAAATTTGTGCTGATGCCTGACGAACCTGAACAATCTGGTTGGAGTTATTTAGAACTGTCGCTGCAGCAGATTTTAAGACCGCATTATACTCATCTTGAATATTGGTTAGAGATTCACGTAATGCGGGGTCATTAATACGCTCTACACCTAGCTCACTACTGCCGTTCAGCTGTGCATTGAGATAAGTACCGAAAGTTTCAGTATCAGCATTGAAGTCGTCTGCAGATTCACGTGAGCTGTCATTACCTACAAGTACGGAACTGATCGAACGCAAGATACGTTCCGCGATAAATACCTGGTTTTTAGCAATAACTACCTGGCTACTACTCATATTTTGTCGTGCCATCTGGTCGACTAGCAGGTTATATTCTGCCTGAATACCTGGAATGATTTCAGAAATAGCAATATTGGTATCGTAGAGTTTGTTAATAATTTTCTGCTGGCTGGTAATCTGGTCAATATTTCGAGATACCGCATTCCAGGTCTGTTCAACCTGCCGGACCTCGGCATCAGTTGAGCCATGAATATCCTGTACAGTTTCTAGATTTTCAGCAAAGCGCGCCTGTGACTGTGACAGGGTTTTAATGGACTCAGGCGTTCCAGAAGCAGTCGCCTCGGTTGCTTGACGGGAAATAGTTTGCGACAGTAGACGCAATTCACCCAAACTACGAGTTAACTCATTATGACGAGGTACGCTATAGAATAAAAACAGTAAAAGAATAACGGATAGAATTAAAGATAATGCTGCCCCATAAATAAACGGTTTAGATTTGGAACTATCTCCAAATAACCGTGCAAAGTCTTCGACTTGTGTCTGTATTTTGGTTAAAAACGCATTACTGCTGTGAGCAGCACCGCTTTCTCCCGTATTTTTCTTTTTGAGTTTAAAGCCCATACAGCCTCTCCCCTGAAAACGCTTTTATTGAGTAGGCGCGTCAAATTAGTTTATAAATTTTGTAGATGCGTTCATGTACTGTGAGTCTTTCAATAAACGGCTGAATAAAAACACATGCCAATGCTGGTTATGCTGATAAAAATAACCCTGACAATATGGATTTAACTGAACCTCCAGTCCGTCATTCTTTGAAAAAAAACTTTGTTTGTTAAAATGCTGAATCCCCAAGACCCGATCGACCACCACACCCACATATTGTTCATTATGACTAATGCAGAGTACTTTTTGAGTAGGTGAGAAATTGCTGCGTTGACCAGATATAAACTGTGCCAAGTCAGCCACACAAAGTAGTCTTCCCCGAATATTAGCCAGTCCACGTACCCAAGGCTGAGTATTAGGGACTGCGGTATACTTTGGAGGATAAATAACCTCAGAAACTTCCCCAAGTGGAGCAACAAAATATTGCCCCAGCATTTCAAAAGCAATACCTGACCACCGGTTTACTTCATTATTGCTGGCAGCATAGCTACGGTTGCCACGCTTTGCCAGTCGAAGTAATTCGATAAATCCATTTGCTGCCATAGCACTATCCTGCGTTGAGGTATTGTTGGATTACTTCGATTAGTTTATTTTCATCAACAGGTTTGGTTAGATAGTCACGGGCGCCTTGACGCTTGCCCCAAACCCGGTCAGTTGCCTGGTCTTTTGTACTGACAATGACCACCGGGATATCTTTAGTTGTTTCACCACGAGCAATCTGACGAGTTGCCTGAAAACCGTTAACACCCGGCATCACCACATCCATCAATACCAAGTCTGGTAATTCTGCCTGGGCAATAGTTACCCCATCTGCGCCATTAGTCGCTTCAAGAACCTCATAACCATGCTTGGTCAAGATCTCTTTAAAACGGAAAGTTTCGGTAGGTGAATCATCAACAATCAAGATACGAGCCATTTTCTTCCCCAAGTTCTTTTTCTAGACACTGACATGATTACGTATTGCATTGAGCAATTCGTCTTTACTAAACGGTTTGGTCAGATATTCATCCGAACCCACTACACGACCTTTAGCCTGATCAAATAGCCCATCTTTACTAGACAGCATAATGACCGGTATATTCTGATAATTTTGTGAGTTTTTAATCAGTGCACAGGTCTGGTAACCATCTAGACGCGGCATCATGATATCGACAAAGACAATATCAGGATTGGCTTCGGCAATCTTGGACAATGCTTCAAAACCATCAACTGCGGTAATTACCTCACAGCCCTCACGTTGCAGCAAAGTTTCTGCTGTACGGCGAATAGTTTTTGAATCATCGATTACCATAACCTTAAGGTTTTGAAACTTGTCTTCCATCTAATCGGCCTTCCCGCTTATTCAACATAATATTTGACGGATTAATTTTTACAGTTATTCAACTTTTTTAACATAAATTTACTTGTATTTCCAATGAACATTTTAAGTATAGCTTTACAGGGTGTCATTTAAATCAATAAGATAATTTATGTTTTTATCAGAAACTGGTTTTTTTTGCCTATACCGTATTTTTAACTGCAAAAATCAGCTCTAATATAACAATTTTATTACTGAAAGATAAGTGCTTCGGTCCAGTGTGTTGGGGAATTTTATGGTGTTACATGCTATAGCTAAAAGTTGCTGGATACGAACGAAAAATATAACCCGTGAGTTTTTGATAGTTTGCAGCCTGAGCTGCCTGTCTATTCCAGTAATTGCAAATGCCACTGAAACACCTAAAGCGGCGTGGTACCGTTATTATGATAATAATGGTATTGCCAATATTAGTACCTCGGTGACTCCGGCCCATATTCGTTATGGATATGAAGCACTAGATCAGAATATGCAGGTTATTCAACGCAGTCGGCCCTACAATGTAGATAAAGACATAAAGCAGGCTCCACAGCGCGCTGTTCAGGCCCGAGAGCGTGAACAGGACTTAAAACTTAAAAGAGCATATACCAACAGCCGGGTAGCTCAGGCTAAACGTGATGAACATTTAGCCAACCTCAAAAAACAGCTTGGTTTTCAGCAAGACCAGCTTCGACAATTACAGAGTGACCGGATCTATTTTAAACGGCAGGAAATGGATTATTTAAGGAAAGGCCAACCTGTACCTGCTGTCTTGAAAAATAGTCTGAACAGCAATTATCAGAATATTGTTCTCATTAAAAATAATATTACTTCTTTACAAACAAACTATCGCAATATCCAAGCCCAATACGACAGAATTATCTCACGTTTAAAAGCTATTGAATAATGTAAGCTTTTTTAGAGAAAAATAATTTAAAAGCATTATGCTGAACATAAGGATGAATATGCATGCGAGTAGCAACGCGTATATTGACTCTGCCTACTCTTGACCTTATTCCCAGAATAAGCCTGTTATGTCTCTGTCTGGCTTTAATAGCCTGTGACAGGTCAGAACCTGTTGCAACACCGACCGAAGCCACTAAAATTGAACTGATTCCTCAAGATCTGATTCCGGTTAAAAGTGGTACTTTATTTAATAGAACGGCTTTTACTGGAACAATTAAAGCTGTAAATCAAAGCTCAATTCAGGCACAAATTACAGCAACTGCCACTCAAGTGAATGCATCCGTAGGTCAGTCTGTTCATAAAGGCCAAGTGCTAGTGCAGCTTAATAATCAGGATAATGCTGCCAGACTGGCTCAAGCACAAGCTAATTTAGCCTCTACCCGTGCTCAGGCTGAACAGAGTCGTTTAATGGTTGAACGTAAACGTCGCCTGTTTAATCAAGGATTTATCTCCAAGGTAGAGTATGAAGAAGCCCAGGTTGACTATAGAGGTCAGCAGGAAAACGTCAGAGCTCAACAGGCGAATGTAGATATTGCACAAAAAGCTGACCGGGACGGTATTTTACGCAGTCCGATTTCAGGTGTAATTACTGCACGCCAAGTGGAGCCGGGCCAGACAGTGAGCGCCGGTCAGACCTTATTTGAAATTGTTGATCCTAGCCAGCTGGAAATACAGGCATCCTTACCAGCTGATCAGCAGCAGGCCTTGAAAGTCGGCCAGAAAATCGAATACCAGATTCAGGGTAACCCGGCGCAGCTCACTGCAACCCTAAGCCGGATTTCACCAATTGCTAATCAGGTCAGCCGCCAGATTGAGTTCTTTGCACGACCAAATGAAGCCATTCAGTCCTTAAGTATGGGTGCTTTTGTTGAAGGTTATATCATTAGCAGTGACCAGCTTCAGGGTCAGCTTATACCTCTAGATGTGATTCAGAGCATAGACCAGAGCCCATATGTCTGGGCTATCCGCAATAATCGTATTACTAAGGTTCCTCTTACTCTCCTGCGTCAAGACTTCAGCAATAATACGGCTGTGGTAAAGGGACTGCAAAATACGGATGTGGTCAGCCGGGTCCAGTTTTCCACTGATCAGGTTAACCAGCCGGTCAGTATCAGCAAGCCTGCATCATAAGGATCTAGACATATGTGGTTTACGCGGATCAGTGTGAAGTACCCGGTCTTTACCATCATGATGATGTTATGTTTGATGGTGCTGGGACTGGCCTCATGGCAACGAATGGGTGTAGAAGAATATCCCGACGTAGATTTTCCCTTTGTAGTGGTGTATACCAGTTACCCAGGCGCATCCCCGGAAACGGTTGAGTCTGAAATTACAAAAAAAATGGAAGATCAGATTAACACCATTTCAGGCCTGAAAAAGCTTACCTCGACCTCAAGCGAAGGGCTTTCAACCATTGTGGCAGAATTTGACCTGGATATTTCATCCTCTGTAGCCGCACAAGACGTTCGCGATAAAATTGCATCAGTAACAGCACAGTTCAGGGATGAAATTGAAGATCCGGTAGTAGAGCGGTATGATCCGACCTCAAGTGCCATCATGTCGCTGGTATTCGAATCTAATAACATGTCATTAAAAGACCTGAGCTCTTATCTGGATCAGCGGATTTTACCGCAGTTAAGGACTGTAGAAGGAGTGGGTAATGTTAATCTGCTCGGCGATGCACAGCGACAAATCCGCATTGCAGTCGATCCAAAAAAGCTCCGAAGCTTTGGAGTCGGTATTGACCAGGTAATTAATACTTTAAAAAATGAGAATGTACAGATTCCAGGTGGAGCGTTGCAGCAACCTGACTCGGAACTGGTGGTTGAAATTCAGGCCAAGGTTCTCAATCCGTATCAGTTCGGCGAGCTTATTATAGCCAATAAACAAGGTACTCCAGTTTACCTAAAACAGGTTGCCACGATTACCGACTCTCAGGCTGAAATGGAAACTGCGGCCTATTTAAATGGCAAGTCAGCAGTTGCCATTGATATTTTACGTAGTGCGGACGCCAATATTGTAGATGTGGTCAAAAATGCCTATCAGGTCATTGACCGGATCGAGCAACAGTTACCGGCAGGTACTACGCTAAAAGTAGTAGTTGATAACTCAGAATCAATTCAATCTACCATTAAGGACGTTGCCCGCACCATTGTAGAGGGGGCGGTACTGGCAATTATTATTGTACTGTTGTTTTTAGGTTCTTTCCGCTCTACTGTCATTACTGGTTTAACTCTGCCGATTGCCTTGCTTGGAACACTAACCTTTATCTGGGCATTTGGTTTTACTATCAATATGATGACTCTGCTGGCACTCTCTTTAAGTATCGGCTTACTAATTGATGATGCGATTGTAGTTCGGGAAAATATTGTCCGGCACAGTGATATGGGTAAAGATCATGTGACCGCAGCACTTGATGGTACTAAAGAAATTGGACTGGCAGTGCTGGCAACTACCCTTACCATTGTGGCTGTATTTTTGCCTGTCGCTTTCATGGGCGGCATTATTGGCCGTTTCTTCTATCAGTTTGGCGTTACTGTTAGTACCGCTGTCCTGATCTCCATGTTTGTCAGCTTTACTCTTGACCCGATGCTCTCTGCACACTGGGCTGAACGCAAAGACAGGCCTAAAAAACAGAACGCTTTAACCCGTTTTTTTGCATGGACTTCTAAAAAGCTGGATGACCTGACAGCAGTTTATGAAAAGTTGCTCAGGTTAGCCTTACGCTTTCGCCTGTTAACAGTATTGATTGCTGTACTTTCTTTATTTGGGGCGTTTGCCTTGTCAAAACTGATCGGTACTGAATTTGTACCTACACCTGACAAAGGTTCTATTCGGGTAAAGTTTGAAACTCCGGTTGATGCCTCTTTGCAATATACCCAGGCAAAACTGCAACAGGTCGAAAATATTATTCGGCAGCACCCGGAAGTACAGACCACATATGGCGTAATTAACGGTATGACTGACCGCGGAAAAAACCACGGCAGCATCCGGGTGACTGTTACGCCAAGACACGAACGTGAACAAACCTTAAATGATCTGAATAATGACCTGCGTAACCGGTTACAACAGGTCGGTGGTATTACTATTACTTCAGTGGCATCGGCAGATGAGGTCGTTTCCGGTGGACGCAAACCTATCCAGATTTCAATCAAAGGGCCCGATCTGGATGAACTCCAGAGAATATCCGACCGTTTTATGGCAGAAATGAAAAAAATTAATGGTGTGGTTGATCTTGAAACTTCTCTTAAAGAGCCAAAACCTACACTCTCTGTCAGTATTAATCGCGTCTTGGCCAGTGATTTAGGACTATCAGTGAACCAGATTGCAAATGTCGTACGTCCACTAATTGCAGGTGATAACGTCACAACTTGGGAAGATGAACGTGGTGAGAACTATGACGTCAATCTACGCCTGAGTGAAAATGCGCGCACTCTGCCAAGTGATATCCAGAATATGTATATTAATTCAGAAAAACTCGATAATAACAACCAGAATATTCTGGTTCCGCTAGCAACGGTCGCAAGCTTCAAGGAAACTTCAGGTGCGTCCCAGATTAACCGCCGTGAATTGTCCCGTGAAGTGCTGATTGAAGCGAATACTTCAGGCCGCCCTGCTGGCGATATTGGCCGGGATATTGATGCCATGCAAGCCCAGTTCAAACTGCCGCCCGGCTATAGTTTCGACACAGAAGGCGCCAATGCAGATATGGCTGAATCTTTAGGATATGCAATCACTGCAATTACCTTATCCATTGTATTTATCTATATTGTTTTAGGTTCACAGTTTAATAGCTTTATTCATCCGGCTGCTATTATGGCTTCTCTCCCCCTTTCACTGATTGGGGTATTCTTGGCCCTCTATTTATTTAACTCGACCATGAACCTGTTCTCGATTATCGGTATCATCATGTTAATGGGACTGGTGACCAAAAATGCCATTTTGCTGATTGATTTTATTAAAAAAGGAATTGAAAGTGGAATGGACCGCTACGATGCCATTATTGCTGCGGGTACAACACGCTTGAGACCCATTCTGATGACAACTAGCGCTATGGTCATGGGGATGGTACCGCTCGCACTGGGCTTAGGTGAAAGTGGTGAACAGAGTTCGCCCATGGCCCATGCTGTAATTGGTGGCGTAATTACCTCTACGTTGTTGACACTGGTCGTGGTTCCAGTCATTTTTACTTATCTGGATGATCTAAAGAACCTGATGATACGTCAATTCCGTAAATTAATGTCATAATCAGGCCATGAAAAAAATGAGATGAAATATTCATCTCATTTTTTGTCGTATAATCTTATTTTTACAATGCTCACTTTTAGGACTGTTTTCATGCGCGCAAGCCGCTTTCTATTTGCAACGTTAAGAGAAACCCCAAATGATGCAGAAGTTATTTCGCATCAGCTCATGTTAAGAGCGGGGATGATTCGTAAATTGGCTTCAGGGCTGTATACCTGGTTGCCGATGGGCGTACGTGTGCTGAATAAAGTAGAGGCGATTGTACGTGAAGAAATGAACAGGGCTGGTGCTCTGGAAACCTTTATGCCCGTAACCCAGCCTGCCAGTCTCTGGGAAGAATCTGGCCGTTATGTACAATATGGTCCGGAATTACTGCGTTTCAATGACCGTCATACTAACCCGTTTGTACTCGGTCCGACTCATGAAGAAGTAATCACTGACCTGGCGCGTAATGAGCTTAAAAGCTACAAGCAGTTGCCAATCAATTTTTACCAGATCCAGACCAAGTTTCGTGACGAAGTTCGACCGCGCTTTGGTGTTATGCGCTCACGTGAATTTATCATGAAAGATGCCTATTCTTTTCATGTTGACCAGGCATCCCTACAAGAAACCTATGATGTGATGTATGAAACTTACTGCCGGATCTTCAGTCGATTAGGACTCGATTTCCGTCCGGTACAAGCAGATACAGGTTCTATTGGTGGCTCAGGTTCACATGAGTTTCATGTGCTGGCTTCAAGTGGTGAAGATGATATCGCTTTCTCGACAGAGTCGGACTATGCAGCCAATATTGAAATGGCAGAGGCTATTTTAGTGGGAGAACGTGCAGCGCCTACTCAAGCACTCGAAATTGTAGACACGCCAAATCAAAAAACCATTGCAGATGTTTCAACTTTCTTGAACACTGATCCTGCCCATTCTGTTAAGGCACTCCTCGTGCAGGGTATCGCCGATGAAAAAGGTCACTCACCTGTAATTGCATTATTTTTGCGTGGTGACCATGAGCTTAATGAAATTAAAGCAGAGAAGCATCCACTGATTGCTGCACCGCTCACTTTCGCGACTGAAGAACAAATTGCCGCACTGGGCTTGACTGCTGGCTTCATTGGTCCCCAAGGGCTGGTCGAGAAAGGGCTTACCGTAATTGTTGACCGTGCTGCTTCAGTACTTTCAGATTTTGTTGCTGGAGCGAATGAAGCTGACAAACATGCAACTGGAGTGAACTGGGAACGTGATGCATCATTTACTGAAGTTTATGATTTGCGTAATGTGGTCGAGGGCGATCCATCTCCAGATGGCAAAGGTACTTTACAAATTAAGCGTGGTATTGAAGTCGGACATATTTTCCAGCTTGGTAAAAAATATTCTGAAGCGCTAGGCTGTAAAGTTTTGGGAGAAGATGGCAAGCCACTTACCGTTACTATGGGTTGTTATGGTATTGGGGTAACTCGTGTAATTGCTTCAGCAATTGAACAAAACTATGATGAAAAAGGTATCATTTGGCCTGCTGCCATTGCTCCTTTTGAAGTAGCGATTGTACCAATGAATGCCCATAAGTCGCCACGCACTCTGGAGGCCGCTGAAGCACTGTACATCGAACTACAAGCTCAAGGTTTTGATGTACTGCTAGATGACCGTAATGAGCGCCCAGGCGTTAAGTTCTCTGACCTGGAGCTCACTGGTATTCCACATCGAATTGTGATTGGTGAAAAAGGCTTGGATGCGGGTACTTTTGAATATAAAGGCCGTACTGATATAGAATCAGTTAACATTAACAAAGATGAATTACTGGCAAAACTTGCTAAATAGGTTTCCATAAAAAATCCCGCTCAATGCGGGATTTTTTTATTAGCAGAATTTAAGGCCACCGTAACAGTTGGAAATAGGCAGCTGACCTAAGTCCATAGGATCAATATTAACTGTTGCTCCTAATAAACCTCCAACCGCACTTGAAATAGGAAGTTTAACATTTGATCCGTCCATATTTAAATTTGCAAACTGCGTATCAGGAATAGACATCCACCAGCCTTTTTGAGCTGCATTTGCTTTCCAAGAGTTATCAGTTACATTTTGCCAAAAAATATCCTTATTCTGTAAAGATAGAGAAGCATTACTTGTTGCCCCCCCATTGCTATCTGCAATTACTAAGCGATGGACGGTACTAAATGGAATATCTTTCATATTGGTATCTAAATGAAGATTCTTTAATAATGGATAGCCTGCAATATTTAAAGTACTATTCGCGTCCATACCTAATAGATCAAATGTAGAGGAACGATTTACCACTAGAGTAGTAGCATAATCTGTAACTTTCGCATCTGCCGTCGATATTGGTAGTCCCAATAGGGTGACTTGGATGCCTTTAATATTAGCATTTGTAACTCTCACTCCAATATCACCACTTAAACTATTAATCCCCTTATCATCATTAAGTTTACTTAAATCTGAATTTCCACCTATACTCATCATACCTAAAGCTGAAAGTGCACCCAGACGGAAACCAGCCACTTGACGTGTGGCTGCTGAATTAGGATTATCAATAGCAAATTCAATGAAAGGATTATTTAAGACAAAATCTGAGTTTACATATGAACCATCTACAGGATTTATTCCAGTCAGAGCAATATTATCAATATCAATATCACAGCCTGCTCCCTTACTTCCCCCGCATCCTAACTGTAATTTCTTAATATTGGCATTCAGAGATAATTCAGCAGCCAGTCCTAAACGATAAAATCCCATATTGCTTTGCTGCATAGAGCCAGAGTTTATGCCTTGATTATATGTTAAATTTAATAAAGCCTGCCCTTCAACTTGTGAGAGGGCATTGTCATCTAACTCTGTCATCGCATATAGGGTTGAACTGCTTAATATAGAGACAAACAAAATACCTAAACCAGTCTTTTTCATTATCTTTCCTTATCTGTTCTTTTTATAATCTAGCGTGGTGTAATACCTAAAGTACTACGCATGGTGCCACCCGTAATTGCAAGGTCTGCAATCTTTTGCATGCTACCTGAAGGGGACATCGCCATCTCTGCTTTAAAAATCTTACCCGTATTCAATGTATTAACTTGTCCAGGACTCATTAATGTAGAAGCCCGGTTAAACTGTATTTGACTGTCTACCTTCACGGTATCCTGCTTTACATAGACTCTAGATTCAAGACCGACACTACCCTGCATTTTATTGATATTTATGCTTGAAGTTTTAGACGTACCGTCTGGCCTTATGTCTTCATTAATCAGACTTACATAACTTCCTAACACTGAAGGATCTTGCTTTTGTGAAGTATTTAACTCGCTAAAATCGAAATTTGCCTTTAGAGTTAAAAAATTGCTATCCAGATTCCCTTCAGTCGGGTTAACACCCGGAATAATAAACAACTCACCATTACCATCCAGTTTAAATGCCAACGAGGTTAAAACATCATTTTTGCGAGCAAAGTTATCAATGGGTACTACCTTTTTATCACAGCTTGTTACCCCAGCCGGACAGTTATATAAAGAGCCAGGTAACTGGCCAATTGCGATTTCTGCTTTAGCAGCGAGTAACAAGTGGTCAGCCTTAATATAGATTCCCTCATCTTCAAATCCGATGACACCATCAGATTTTAAATACGCATCTATATTTCTAAAACCTGCATAATAATTTACTTCTTCACCATGCGAACCTCTTGCACCATCAACAATAATAAGCGAGGTAGTACTAGGCGTATTAGTTTTCTGGTCAATACCATAACCTTCTGTAGACAAAGCCAAGTTATAGCCTAATCCGGCTTTGCTGCTTCCGTGGTAACTATAATTCTTAGAAAATAGGGCAAGATTGGTATTTAAGTTAAAAATAGGAATACCAATACCCCATTCCGCACTTTGATTGGTTAATGCTGCCATAGAATTATCAGAAATGAATCTTGCTTTACGGGCAATCGCCTGAAAGTCCATACCACGCATAGCCAGTAAGGCAATATTTTGTGTAGTACCGGATGGCACTATGTTATAGACCAGTTCAGCTGCTGTTTCACCCAATACCTTTCTCATATTTTCATTAATGATAAAACTTAATGTAGGTGTCTGGGCAGCATTAATATAGATATCACCCAAGTCTATATAAGCATTTTGGGTGTTGTAAGCAGTTATACTATTTGCATTGCGAATGGCCAAGGGAGACAAGTTAGAAAATTCGATCGCATAACTGCCTTTACCCGTATGACCTAGCTCAAGAGTTGTAGCCTGATGATTAGCCGTAAGTAATGGATTTCCCTGACGGGTAAACTCTGCTGCCAGTCCTAAGTGTAAGCCACCTTTGGTATCGTACCCTTGTGCCTTACGTGTTGTTTCTTTCAAATCTGTAGCATTAACTGTATTAAAATTTGCCAGTCCTGTCTGGTCAGCATTTAGAAAAATCTTGCCATTGGTTAAAGCACCTGATGCTCCCATACGGATCAGGTTTTTCTGGTTAGCGGGGTCAGAACCGTAACGTAAATCCAGGTTTACTCCAGGATTAGTAGCATCACTCCGGCTTGAATGAACATCAGTTAGATCAGAAACCCGGCCCAGTTCAATTACATGATCTGTGGCTCCATTTTTACTTTTTGTGGCCAGTACAATTCCTTCTGTCGGGTCGATATACATATATCCATCCGCTGAAATATTAAAATTTAAATCTTTCAAGGTTAGATTATGGCCATTCAAGCCATAACCAATACTGGCATTTTGTAGTCTGAAATCCAGATGAGCTTTCTCGTCACGGTTAAACAGGCCCGCTGTTGTTTCCAGATTAAAAATAAGTGGCGAGATAGTCGCGAGGCTCAAGGAACCCAGGTTTTGTTGAGCAACGGTGTTCGTGCAACTGGTATCACAGATCAGCATCAGTTTTTCGACAGTCGCCTGAAAAGGTGAAATACTGCCCTGTATCTTTATTCCTACGCCCCGCTCAGTTTTTCCAACATCAACATCTAAAGTACTTTTGATATTCTGCTGGTGGATTCCCTCTACTCTGACATTATGTAAACCTAGTTTCATTTTTCCAGTGTTGGAATAATCTACCCAGTTTGCTTGATCGATGACCACTTTAGAGACTTCATGAGTAATAGAAATACCATCCTGACCAGTGACTGTACTTAATGATGAATCAGAAAGTTGCTGCAATGCATAAGAATGCTGTGCCATAAATATACAGACACTGAGCCACTTTAATTTTGTTATTTTTCTCATTTCAACATCCTTATTGATGAGCTCTCTTTTCTTTTAACAGCGACTTGTCGTTGTGCCCGCACAGTTATAACTGAAAATCTTCAGATTACCTGACATATGCAGGTTCCCATGCATGTTCACTCCCATAAAGCCTTGTTCCCCTCCTTGATCAAATCTCGGGACCAGCTTGCCGCCATCGTAAGTTGTATACTTTTTATCATTTAAATACCCTTCACTTCCGCTTTCTACCGCAAGACTTTTAAAGCCCAAATTACGGACTTTTAACGGATGGTCATCATAAAAAGTAAGTTGCAGTGCGGTTTGCGGTTCACCCTCCCGGTTTAGAATTGTAGAACCATCTAAAGAGAATTTATCTATTTGAAGAGTACCCTGTAACTGTTTAAATACCAGCCATTTTTGACTACCATTTTCGGTATGGTTGTTGGGTGAAAAAGCAAATCGACATAAAATATCTGAAACACATTGATAAGAATAAAAAGCTTGAGTTACAGTTCCCTGTGGATCATATTCAGAAATATTTTTAAGACTCATATTATTCGCATACTGATGGTTTAACGACAGTGTCCAGCTTAAATCAGCTCCCCCCTGACCTGTGATACTCAACAATGCCTCATTATCGAGATTTATAAGTTCTGCTTGGGCTGTAGATGAAAGGACTAAAGCACATAATAAATTAAATTTATTTAACATATACTTCTCCTATAGTCCGGTCGTCTTGAATTTAAGATGCTGTATCATGACCCCGTCAATCACCGCAGAGCCTAAATTAGTCATCGTATTGGATGGTCCTCTGAATACCACACCTGTAGCATTACTATCAGTATTTGCTTTAAGTAAATTTGTAGTTGGATCACGTGTTACGCTACCAATCGAGATACTGCTATGAGTAGCATTTGTGCCCTGATATTTAATAGTTGAGGTACCGGCTTTGACATCAGATAAATTCGAACCGCAATAAGCCACATTACAGGTTGAGCCCTTAAAAGAAGCTGCGGTTAAAGCACCCTCAAGCTTGGTATCTTTATCTGTATCATTATAAAAAGTATAAATCTGGCTATAGATTTCCGGCACATTCGGAATGCGGGTGACCTCAAGAATAATATTGTTTCCTTCAGAACCTAGAACAAAAGGCTGGTACATATTACCCAAGACCAGATTAAGGTTTGGACTGTACAGATATAAACCTTCCTGATCATTAAAAATTGGCGCGAAAGATTTATCCAAAGCTGGTGTAGCTGCCGTACCCTCCTGAATAGCTGCTGTACTCAAACGTATAGCTTTAGCATTGCGGCTGGTTTCTGAGTCACTTATCTTGAGAGTGGATGGGTTATCATTGGTATTCAACCGGATAATATTAGCCATACCAAGTGACTGGTTATGCTGGGTATTGTCTGAAGCTTGAGTCTGAAATAAACGGACTTGAGATCCATTTAGGCTCAGACCATTTGCTACGAATTGCATCCGCAGTCTTTGATTTCTATCAAGATCCTGATCATTTCCATCAGCAGTTGGCTTGGGAATCGGTGCTCCCGTAATCGGATTTAATGTATTAGAGGAATCCCAAGAGCGTGAAAAAGCATCCAGCCAGAAACCCAGCTTGATATTATTATCTGATTCATCGGCATCAACTTTAACCAGGGGAGCTTCTAGAGCCAGATAGCTGATATCACCAGAAGGATTTTTTGCAGCGAACTGTTTAATATTGGTCGCTGTTCCAGCACGGAATAACCATGGATTTGCAGCATCTCCCCAGTTAAATCCCTGATTACTGAACCTCTGGTTCAAGTCTGAATTGGATTTTGATAAGGCCAGACCGTAGATAAAAATGTCTGCTTTATTATGCATTGCTGCGGCTTGGGCGGCGGTCAGTTTAAGTTGTTCATAGTTCTCACCCGTCGGAATGATTCGGATGAAACCTGTATCATACTTGGCTGCATCGGTAATATTTGAACGGTTATAACTTGAAGCTGCCGACTGATCATTGGGTCCCTGAAAGACCATTTTAAAATTCTCGGGAAGAAGTGCTATTCCCTCTCCTGCTGTTTCAGCTAAACGGTCATCAGACAAGGATTCAAGTGCATAACCAGTTTGGGTCAAGCATAAGCCGGCCATAGCGGCCAAACAGGACATACGAAATCCTGTAGTCTTCCAATGATGAATCATCTCGGTCTTCCTTTTTATCTGATGCTCCGCATCATTTATTTTTATTCCTCGATATCTTGGTATTTCTAGCTTTATTCAATTATTGCTATAACAGTACTTATACCTAGATCTTTTAAAGTTAATTATGCTGAATATAAATGTAATTGCAAAAAAAATAGCCTTGAAAGACATGGTTTCCGATGAATGAATTGTAAAAAAATAGGCGGATTCAAATGATCCGCCTACTTATAAATGAAACCTGAATTATGCTTTTGGCAAAGTCACACCTCGTTGCCCCTGATATTTCCCGCCACGATCCTTATAAGAAGTTTCACACACTTCATCACTTTCAAAAAACAGCATCTGAGCAACACCCTCACCTGCATAAATACGCGCTGGCAAATTGGTAGTATTTGAAAATTCTAACGTAACATGGCCTTCCCACTCTGGCTCCAGCGGTGTGACATTAACAATAATACCGCAGCGTGCATAGGTGGATTTACCCAGACAAATTGTTAGTACATTGCGTGGAATACGGAAATACTCTACCGTACGGGCCAAAGCAAACGAGTTAGGTGGAATAATACAGACATCTGATTCAATATCGATGAAACTTTTATCATCGAAATTTTTTGGATCAACAATTGCAGAATGGACATTTGTAAAAACTTTAAACTCACGTGCACAGCGAACATCATAGCCATAGCTGGACACACCATAAGAAATCAGTTTTTGACCATTTTCATCGAGGCGGACCTGGTTTTCTGCATACGGTTCAATCATGCCGTGTTTTTCGCTCATTTCGCGAATCCAACGATCAGACTTAATAGCCATCTTGTTTCTATCCAAAAATACTGAAAATCAATTATTGCGCTGTACTTTAACTTAAATCTGTCACAATGAAAACAAGATCAGCTACAAGCCTTGACACGTATGCATGTTGAATATTATTACAGACTCAGTAAAGCCGAGTAGCTTAGTGGAATAGAAAAGCTGACCAGAATCAAGGAAGCCGTTCGCTGTAGATTACGCTGATTTAACCACCGGACTTTTGGGGTATTCAAACTTGAACCAATAAAAGTCCAGAATAATGCAATCGGCACAATAAGAGCCAGAAAAACTCCCATATGCACAGCATAGATAGACCAGTTGACCCATGCAGCGACCGGAAAAATAGCCGAAGCAAACAATAAAGCTTTAGGATTGAGTAGAGTCGCTACAAATAGCTCACGAGGACGAATCGCAGGCTGATTCAGATCAAGCTGTACATTTGCAGTTTTCCATAGTTTAACTGCCAGAAAAATAATATAAAACGCACTTAAAAGCTTTAATAAAGTTGGCAGGATCGGCAGGGTAGCTGATACTGTATCAATCAAGGTGCCCCAGACAGTAATGGCAATAATATAACCTAAAACTTCTGCTGGAATTAAACGTGCAGAACGTCGCACCCCAAGCCGGATTCCAGAAGAGGCTAGTAGAGTATTTGTCGGTCCTGGTGTAAGCAGCACGCTTGCCACTAGGCCAATAAAAAGCCATGAAATCATAGAGTCACCTCACTATTGAGTGAGCGAAGATTAAAGGAGTTTATAAACTCTCGCAAAATATAATTTTAGGAGCCTTTATAAAATAGAATTTACCACCGAGTGTTATTTATATAAATATTTTAAATACAATAATTTGTAAGAAAAAATACAAATAGAACGCTTGAGTCACTTCTTCTGCTCGAAAGACTATAAATAAAAAAGGATCAGAGCTGATCCTTTTTTATTTATAGCTAGGTAGTTGAAATATTAAGCAGCTGCTTCTGTAGTAACTCCTGTATTTTGTACCTCAGCTGCCTGAACAGGCACGGTTTTTTTCGCAGCAGGAAATGAAGGAGTATAAACCACTGTAGCAGAACTGATCACAGGAGCAGCCGCGACCAGCATACCTAAAGAGAGAGGTAAAACTTTCAGGAGAGTTTTCATAAGATTAGCTCTAAAAATAACAGTTAAAAAAAACAGCTGAGAGCTTAGCGGGGAGCTAATAAAGAAAAAATGATAAAAACGGCGAAAATTTTCAAATTGACTTGGCAGTCATTCTAGAGTAAATACTTAATTAATTTTAGTTATTTTAAAATATCAAACAAAAAAACCTTCTTGAACTTCACCCTGCCGTATCAAGAAGGCTTTGCTTTCAGAATATCGCAATTAGAAGATGCGCTTCTCATCTCGACTATGCTGAGGCAGTTTTTCAGCAATTTTTCTGGCAATTTCAATATAACTTTCAGCTGCCTCATCCCCTGCAATTACGGAAGGTTTACCGGCATCGGCATTTTCACGGATCTGAACATTAAGTGGAAGACGGCCAAGCAGCGGAATCTGGTACTGATCTGCCAACTGGTCACCTCCGCCTGTGCCAAAAATCTGCTCCTCATAACCACAATTTGAGCAGATATGTGTAGACATATTTTCGATTACACCTAACACCGGAATTTTTACCTTATTGAACAGTTCGATTCCCTTAGTGGCATCCATTAATGCTACATTCTGAGGTGTAGTTACAATTACAGCACCTGTTACTGGAATACGCTGAGCCAATGTAAGCTGTATATCCCCTGTTCCAGGTGGCATATCAATTACCAGCACATCCAGTTCAGGCCATAAAGTCTGGTTAAATAGCTGCATCAGCGCGCCTGTAGCTTTGGGACCACGCCACGCTACAGGTGTATTGTGATCTCCGGTTAAATGGCCGATTGAAAGTACGGCCATGCCATAGGCTTCAAGAGGAACAAAATTTTCTGCTTCAATAAGAGGCGTATGTCCAGCATTGCCAAGCATAGTCGGAATACTCGGCCCATAAATATCGGCGTCCAGTACGCCAACTTTTAAGCCCAGTTTCTGTAATGCTAACGCCAGATTAACAGTTGTTGTAGACTTGCCTACCCCACCTTTTCCAGAAGAGACCAGAATAATATTCTGAATACGTGAATGTTTTGGTACATCGCGTTGCTGGGGCGCAGCTTTTTCAATAGGTGGATTATTCGGGTCATTGTCAGGCGCAGTATTAGGACTGACTTGAGCTGAAGCATCCACTACCGGCGGTAAAGAACTTTTCTCACTCTGGCTGTCTTGAGCAGGGGTCGCAGCTGCGAGATTATTTTTTTGTTGAATTACATGCAGGTTCAGTTCTTGCAATCCGCATTTTTCTAACTGGTCAGCCAGTTCATCATGTAATTGCTGTAGATAAGGCTTTTCTTCAGGATATGTTTTAATGGTCAGTTGCAGGGTTGCCTCATGCAATTGCAACTGGGTAATACGGTCCTGCAAACGGTTATTAGAATGCGGCAGCACATAATTTTGCAGTACCTGCTGGATTTCTTCTTCTTTCACGCCTTTAGCTGGTGAAAATACTGATTTTAATGAAGAAAACCATGACATAACTTTGACTCCAAACCGGACCATTTCTGCTGAATAGGGTTAGTTTACCTGTAAGTGTCGTGAAGGTTAATAGCTGTTCTGTGCCAGACAGACAAAAGCCTCTAATTTTCAAGTAATTTAGTCAGCTTTATAGCTGCTGGTTTCTAATTTCTTTTCTAAATCTAGTTCTATTCAATTCTTTTTAATTATCTCTGCCTTTATTTATCAAATAAAAATTTGGTCTTATTTTCTTTGAAAACTCATTTTTCTTTCTTTACTTAACTACAGCGTGAGACTTACTGTTAAATAAAGCCTCGCTTTGTTTTCCTTCGCTCATCAGGTAAAATTGACCGTCTTAAATAATGAATACGAATGAGAGAGTCAATCTGTGCGTAATATCTTAGTCACTAACGCCCTTCCCTACGCTAATGGCCCCATCCATATGGGACACTTACTTGGTTATATCCAGGCGGATATCTGGGTTCGTGCTATGCGTGCAATGGGCCATGACGTGACTTATGTCTGCGCAGATGATGCTCACGGTACAGCAATTATGTTACGTGCCGAGGCAAATGGCATTACACCGGAAGAACAGATTGCCAATGTGCAAAAAGAACACATTCGTGACTTTAATGGCTTTGGGGTTCACTTTGATCATTATGACTCTACCAATAGCGACACGAATAAAGCACGCTCTCAAGAAATCTATATTAAAAACCGTGAAGCTGGAAATATTGCGGTTCGCCCGGTTACTCAGCTATTTGACCCTGAAAAAGGCATGTTCCTCTCAGACCGTTTCATTAAAGGTACCTGCCCAAAATGTAAAACGGAAGACCAATACGGTGACTCGTGTGAAGCATGTGGAACGACCTATAATGCAACTGAGCTGATTAATCCAAAATCAACTTTAAGCGGCGCGACACCAGTAGAGAAATCTTCAGATCACTACTTTTTTAAATTACCTAACTTTTCAGAATATCTGCAGACATGGACTCGTGATTCAGGACGTTTACCGGTTTCAATTGCCAACAAGTTAGATGAATGGTTTGATGCAGGGCTTTCAGACTGGGATATTTCCCGTGATGCGCCTTATTTTGGTTTCGAAATTCCAGATGCACCGAATAAATACTTCTACGTTTGGGTAGATGCACCGATTGGCTATATGTCGAGTTTTGAAAACTATATCCAGACCAAACGCCCAGATTTAAATTTTGATGATTTCTGGAAAAAAGATTCTGAAAATGAGGTGTATCACTTCATTGGAAAAGATATCGTTTATTTCCATGCCCTGTTTTGGCCTGCCATGCTTGAAGGTGCTAATTATCGTACCCCTACAGGTTTATTTGTAAACGGCTTTCTGACTGTCAATGGGCAGAAAATGTCAAAGTCTCGTGGGACCTTTATTAAAGCAGAAACGTATCTGGAACATTTAAATCCTGAATACCTGCGGTATTATTTTGCTTCAAAGCTTTCAGATAAAGTAGAAGATTCCGACCTTAATCTGGACGACTTTATTCAGAAGGTAAATTCTGACCTAGTTGGAAAAGTGGTTAATATTGCCAGCCGCTGTGCCAAGTTTATTAATACTAAATTTGATCATAAACTATCTGCTGAATGTGCTGAACCTGAGCTGGTACAGAGTTTTATTGAAGCTGGTGATTCGATTGCGAAGGCTTATGAAGCCCGTGAATTCTCGACTGCTATTCGTGAAATCATGGCATTGGCTGACCGTGCAAATCAGTATATTGATGAGAAAAAACCTTGGGCGCTTGCGAAAATTGAAGGTGAAGAGCTTCAAGTTCATAATGTATGTTCTGTTGGTATTAACCTGTTCCGCCAACTGGCAATTTACTTGGCGCCCGTACTTCCGGTATTAGCTCAACAGGTTCAAGACTTTTTGAAGCTTGACAGTTTTAACTTTGAATCCCGTAAGCAGGTACTGGTAAATCATGAAATTGAATTATTCCAGCCGCTGATGCAACGCGTTGATCCAAAAGCAGTTACAGCAATGGTTGATGCATCTAAAGAGTCATTAGGAGCACCTGTGGCAGAGCCTGCTAAAGTAGAGAAGAAAAAAGAAAAAGCCAAAGAGAAAAAAGCTGAAGCTCAAGTCGGTGAAGCAGACATTATTGGTATTGAAGACTTTATAAAAGTTGACCTGCGTGTAGCAGAAGTTTTAGAAGCTGCGCATGTAGAAGGGTCTGATAAGCTTCTTCAACTTACCTTAAATGTTGGCGAAACTGAACCGCGAAATGTATTTAGTGGAATTCGTGAGTTTTACCAACCTGAAGATCTTAAAGGTAAATTAGTCGTTATGGTGGCAAACCTGGCCCCACGTAAAATGCGTTTTGGTGTTTCTAACGGGATGGTTCTGGCGGCAGGTAATGGCGAAGGTGTGTGGATAATTTCACCTGAGAATGGCGCTAAACCGGGTGATAAAGTGTCTTAAGACTAGGTTACTAAACTTCATAAAGCCTCTATGTTTATAGGGGCTTTATTTTAATCAAGTAGATCAGCAGTTAGGATCAATTACAAAATTAGTTTGAGTAAATTTTTGCCATGCCCCTGTCGCTGCTCCATCTATTACAAAGATAGAGACTATTCCCCAATCTAGAAAAACACCTAATAAGGTAGTCGGATCAAATACTTTTTTAGGAGTAATCGTTGTAGTCTGGCAACCCGTTTTTTCTGCTTTAATTATATAATTATCTTTCTTTTTGAAAGTATAAACAGCATTATGTTGACCCATGTATTCTTCATTAACATATAGTTTAGCAAGTGCATCATTACTACGAATATTTACAGTTTGAGTTGAACCATTAAATATAGTAGCACAACCCGAAATCATTAATAGCGTGCATCCTAAAACTGAAACCAGAAGTTTTCTCATTATTTCCCCCGAAATAAGTAACGATTATTTAATAAAAAATGGTCAGCAATTTAAAAAGTGCTAAACTATACTTATTATTTCTGAATTACAAATATTTTTTAACTTTACTATTCATAAAATATTTAATTAAATTAAGCGTTTTAACACACCTATTAAACTCAATACTATTTTAAGTCTTATAAATTTATTAAATCTTTTTAACTGATTTTAAAAAGTAATAGCCCCTCAAGTGAGGGGCTTTTTAAACAGGCCTTATTATTTTATAAAAAAAGAAAGTATTACTTCATCCCAAAAATTAATTTAAGACCTAATAATGTCATTACACCACCAGCAATCCGGTCAAAAATAGCTTTAAACTTCAAATAAACCTGACGTGGCTTCTCGGCAGATAGTGCAACAGCTACCAGAGAATACCAGCCAGCATCAATAAAGAAACACAGCAGAGGTAAGACCACATAAAAATAGGGAGGTATTTCTTTAGGTAAGAGTGCAGTAAAAATACTGGCTAAAATAATAGAAATTTTAGGATTACTTAACTGTGTAATCAGGCCTAAACGATAAGCTTGGGCATAGCTCATCGGTTGAACTGATCCATAGGTACTACCCATTGGTTCTTTAGCATGCTTAATAATTTTATAAGCCAGCCAAAGTAAATATAAACCGCCACAGACTTTCAAAATAAAATAGGCCGAAGGCACAGCCAGCAATATGGCTTGTAACCCCATGACGGCAAGAAAACCAAACAATGCTGCGCCAGTCCCTGTGCCCAGTGCAGTAAACAGGCCATGCTTACGTGAAATCGCAATTGAATTTTTTGCCACATAAATAAATGTTGGGCCCGGACTTATTGCGCCCAGCATCAGAGCTAGTGCAATTGAACCTATAATAAATAACGATTCCACAAGCGTGTCCTCAAATCATTAGAGAGAAATCTTTAATTGTGGTCTTTATAGCGAAGTGCATAGAGTTAGTCTATCAATTTATTAGAAAACATACAGCAGCCAAGATACAAACTGAAATTGTATGGTATTAAATAAAGACTCAGAATATTTTTATATTAAGAAAATAGCAGAGTATAACTTTATCTCATGAAACTTGCCGAAGCGTTGATTCTGCGAAGTGATTTACAGACCAAGCTTGCATCTTTGCAGCAACGTATTAATAACAATGTACTGATACAAGAAGGCGACCAGCCCAGTGAAGACCCCGAGAAATTGTTAAAAGAAGCATTTGCAGTCAACACCGAGCTGCATGATTTGATTAAACGGATTCACATGACTAATGCCCAGGCCCAAACCGTTCAGGGTAAAGCTTTACTGGATGTTTTAAATGAACGGGATTTCCTGATTAGTCAGCATCGTATTCTTCAACAGGCAATTGACAGTACACGGCGTGAATCTGCAAGATACAGTTCCAGTGAAATTCGCTGGATAAAAGTAGTCTCTGTCAGCGATCTACAAAAACAGGCCGACCAGATCAGTCAGAAATTACGTCAGAACAATCTGGAAATTCAAGCATCAAACTGGCAAGTAGATCTCATTTGATTATTTTATTGATCTGTTTTTAAAAACAGGACAATATTCAAAGTTCGGGCATATTGGGCGAGTACAAGACCTTTTTATCCGGTTTGTAAGGTTTTAAATAAGACAAACCCTTGCATAGAGGTAAGACGTCTACTTCAATACTTCATTAGTCTGACGTAGCACTTTTCATCTTTTATCTCTTACTCTTTAGTTAGCACTACCGTGTACTGACAATATGCCCACCTTCCTTTCTTTTTCAGCTAACTCTCTTGTAAGGATATAATTTGTCTTATGGCCTAGCTGTTTGTATATCTGTCAAACGGTAATGCTGCTCATATACAGGCGTACCTGCAATACTGAGGGGTGTCTGAGTTACCGGTTTGTTCAGCTGATCTTGACCGCATCCGCTCAGCAGCATTAATACAAATAGATAAAAAATTGGGGACTGCTTTTCCATACTGGCACTCCTTTTTTGTTGTTGTTATTGTTTCATACTGAAAATAATACAACAGTCATCGCTCAGCAAACAGCCTGAATAAGTAAACTTTTATATAAAACTTATATTTACTTTAGCCTTCCTTGAACTTGCAGAAAACCATAGGGAGCATGCTCAAAACTGCCCCTTTGAAAAGTATAAATGCAGTTTTCTTTTTATACTGTAGTGTCTTATATTTAACTAAAGCTTTAGAGTTTCAACAAAAAACTTACTTACATATCAGTATATAGCTTTCAATATATGCCTAGTCGAACTCTCCATCATTTTTAATACTTAAAAATTCAATTAGCGAGAAAGCTATAACTTGTAATAAGCTCACTCTTTGTTTGAAGCTTTATTTATAGAGTTGGCGGTCGCCTTAATATAGGGAAATATGAGTGGAACTTAAGGTTTATAACCTTGGGTTCTAAAACTGGGAAGCTGTATGGATAAAACACCACGTTTTATAGAAACTCCACCGGACTGGACACCGGATGAACGCCCGACCTTACCTGGTTCTCCAGCAGCAATCGCCCACTCACGCCCAAAGCGTTTTCTTTATCTGTTTATTGGATTATTTGTAGCCATTGCAGCCAGCTTGAGTAATGGTTTTATCACTGCCAATCTACCTATCATTCAGGGGGAATATGGTTTAACCCTATCAGAAGCGGCATGGCTACCAGCAGCCTATGTTATGGCTAATGTCAGCTCAAACCTGATTTTATTTAAAGCCCGACAACAATATGGTTTACGTCTGTTTTCAGAAGTCGGGCTGATTGCTTTTATTGCAGTTCTGATTCTGCATATTTTAGTACATACCTATGAAATGGCTCTCTTTGCCCGTTTTATTGCCGGTCTGGCTGCCGCGCCGCTCAGTTCTCTAGGTATGTATTATGTTATGCAAGCTTTCAAGAAAGAAGATATGGCCAAAGGTATTTATATTGCTTTTGGTTTTCAGCAGCTTGGCTTGCCTCTAGCCTGGATTATTTCACCTTACCTGGTCGATACTCATAGCTGGATGGTACTTTACACTTTTGAACTAGGGTTAGCCATCTGCTGTCTGGCAATGGTAGTTTCATTAAAATTACCACGTAGTCTAAGAATTTATGTTTTTGAAAAACAGGACTTTTTTACCTTTTCATTACTTGCTCCAGGTTTTGCCTGCCTGTGTATAGTACTTACTCAGGGACCAATCTTGTGGTGGTTTAATAGTGAATGGCTGGCATATGTGCTTATTGCTGGTCTTACCCTGTTAGTCGCCGGATTACTTTATGAACACTACCGGGTCAACCCGCTTATTATGACGCGCTGGTTGAGTACGGGGGCAATTTTACATTTTATTCTGGGCGCTTTTGCCATTCGTCTGCTCATGTCGGAACAAAGTTATGCCGCTGTCAGTTTTTTAAAAACGGTAGGTATGGGGCCAGACCAGTTTGTTCCACTGTATATCGTTATTGGAGCGGGTATTCTGTCCGGTACACTTTTTAGTGCTTTAACCTTTTCTAGAGAGCGAATTATTATACATCTGGTACTGGCTGAGTTTTTGATCCTGGTGGCATGTGGTCTAGATTATCATCTGACCAGTGATGTACGGCCTTCCAATTTCTTTACCAGTCAGTTTCTGGTTGGGTTTGCAGGCGGTGTTTTTATTGGCCCCCTGCTACTGGCCGGTTTTGCCAAAACACTAGCACAAGGGCCATCGCATGTCGTTACCTTCATTGTGCTGTTCTCTGCAACTCAGACTTTTGGCGGACTGGTCGGTTCTTCATTTTTCAATACCTACCAACAGCATCGTACCCAAAACTACAAAGCTGAAATTACTTTAGAAATGGACAGAACCGATCCACTGATTAGCCAGCGTTTACATCAATACCAAGCCGCCACAGCTGCTCAGTCACCTGATAGGGTACTCGCACAAACTCAAGCATTACGAAACTTGAATCAAGTTGTAACCCGCGAAGCACAAGTCCGGGCCTATAATGATGTTATTGCCCTGAACGGGCTGTTTGCTGTAGTACTGTTAATCTGGGGCCTGTTTATTATTGTCCGGATGAAGATTGTTGCAAGACGCATGCAGACATAGACACAACCTGCAAGTTAAATGAAAATTTGATATAAAAACAGAATTTGAGTTATATCCATGCCAGAAGACCAAAATAAAACTGATCAACAGACAGAACCGGCAGCACAATCTGAACAGGTTGAGCATGAAAAGACTGAAGCCCCTGCTACACCTCAACCTTCCAGCAAGCTGATTCCAACCAGACATTCCACTTTATTCTGGATGCTGCTTGTTTTAATTATTGGTATTACAATTATCTTATGGGCCTGGCGTTTAGGTCCGTTTCATACAGCAATAGAACGTACTGATAACAGCTATGTTAAAGGGCAAACAACTATTTTGTCTTCTCAAATTAATGGCTATATTCAGCAGGTCATGGTCAAAGACTTTGACTATGTCAAAAAAGGGCAACCTTTACTGAGAATTGATGCAAAAACTTATGGGGAACAAGTTGTCCAGGCAGAAGCTGCGGTAGAACAGGCAGAAAACAATCTGGCTAACCAAGAACAGGCAATTGCCCAGCACCGCGCCGATATTGCAGCAGCTCAGGCGCAGGTAGAACAGGTCAAAGCACACTATGAACTGGCGCGTAGCCAGCTACAGCGCTATCAGCAGCTTGGTAATAGCGGTGCTGCATCTAAAACAGAACAGGACAGAGCCGCAGCTGATGTAAAAAATGCACAAGCACAGCTTAGACAGGCTGAAGCAAATGTTGAGGTCGCACGTGAAGCATTGAAAACTGCTCAAGTGGCCCAGATTGGTCTGAAAGCACAGGTCAAAAATGCACAGGCACAACAAGCACAGGCTCAAACCACCCAAAACTATAGTCTGATCAGTGCTCCAATGGACGGCCAGCTTGGGGAGGTAAACCCGCGTGTGGGGCAATACGTTGCTGCAGGTTCACAGCTTTTATTTTTGATTCCAAAACAGACTTGGGTTATCGCCAACTTTAAAGAAACCCAGATTGCCAATATGAAAGTAGGTCAGAAAGCAAGTTTTACAGTAGATGCTTTGAATGATCGTCAGTTTACTGGTCGCGTAGAGCGGATTGCTCCGGCAGCCGGTTCAGAATTTAGTGTAATTAAGGCTGATAATGCTACAGGCAATTTTACCAAGGTGGTACAGCGTATATCGGTACGGATTGCAATTGATTCAAATCAGCCAGGAATTAAGGATTTGCGTCCGGGTATGTCCGTAATCAGTTCAGTTGATACCAGCTCATAATGAGCTGTTTAAATAACTACCATGTAACAGCAGTGGACTGCCTTTTTAGCTACAACAGTTTATGATTGTTTTATCTTAGTCTAGTCTATATTGCCAGTTTTTATGCTTGACCTTCTAGCTCAGCCTGTACCTTACCAGACTATTATTCAGAACGCTCAACTGAACTTAACTGTCAAGCGGCTAGATCTGGTTCATCCAGAAATTTCTGGCAATAAATTTTATAAACTTAAAAACAATATCCATTTTGCTCTGGCAGAAGGATTCAAACAGCTTCTGACTTTTGGAGGCGCTTTTTCGAATCATATTGCTGCTACCGCCGCCGCAGGCAAACTTGCCGGTTTATCTACTATAGGTATTATCCGGGGAGAAGAACTGGCTCAGCATCCGTTTAATCCAACCCTTATGCAGGCCCAAGCAAATGGCATGCAGCTCTATTTTATAAGTCGTCATGAATACAGACACCGGGCCGACCAGGCCTACCTGCAGACGTTACAGCAACGTTTTCCTCAGGCTTATATCATTCCAGAAGGCGGTACCAATTCACTCGCTGTAACTGGGTGCAAGGAAATCCTTTCTTCACAAGATCTGGAAAACTATGATGTTTTCTGCTGTGCGGTGGGTACTGGCGGAACTATTAGTGGCTTGATTGAAGCCAGTTCAGAACAGCATCAGGTCTTAGGTTTTCCAGTGCTAAAGGGAAATTTTTTACAAGCAGAAATTACTCAATGGACTAACAAAACCCACTGGCAGCTGCTACAGGATTATCACTTTGGTGGTTATGCTAAAACTACGCCTGCGCTGCTCGACTTTATACAACACTTTAAGAAAGCTTATAGTATTCCTCTTGAACCAATCTATACGGCAAAAATGCTATTTGGACTAATAGATCTGATTCAAAAAAATTATTTTCAACCTCATACCCGTATTCTCGCCATTCACAGTGGAGGATTACAAGGTTTCCCTCTACCTCCTGAATCTTTTTCTGAAAATCGACTATAATGCCGAGCTTTTTTATGACTGGGAATTACTGATGGCTGCAGCATATTATGATGTGATTGTTATAGGTGCCGGCGCATCTGGACTAATGCTCGCAGCTTTGGCTGCCAGACGGGGGCGTAAGGTTCTGGTTGTAGAGAAAGCCAATAAAGTCGGCAAAAAAATTCTTATGTCTGGTGGCGGTAAATGTAACTTTACCAATTTATATGTCGAGCCTGAACACTACATTTCCCATAATCCGCATTTTGTTATCTCTGCTCTATCCCGCTATAGCAACTGGGATTTTATTGGACTGGTGTGTGATTATGGTATTGAGTATGAAGAGCGCAAGCATGGACAGCTCTTTACCTTAAACGGCGCCAAAGATATTTTAAACATGCTGCTCAGTGAATGTAAAAAAACAGGAAATATTGAAATTCGAAGCAGCTGTGAAGTCAAAGCGGTAAATCCACTTTGTGAAAACAGCTTCGAAGTTATCACAGCACAAGGTCAGTTTAACTGTGAATCTGTTGTTGTAGCTTCTGGTGGTTTGTCTATTCCTACACTGGGTGGTTCAGGTTTTGGCTATGAACTGGCAAAACAGTTCGGTCATTATGTTTACCCTACCCGTGCAGGCTTAGTTCCTTTTACCTTTAGTGATCAGTTCAAGGAAGTAACTACCCGTTTAAGTGGCAATGCACTGGAAGCAACTCTAAGTAATTCTTTAAATAGTTTTACTGAGGCCCTGTTATTTACCCATCGCGGTCTAAGTGGCCCAAGTGCCCTACAGCTGTCTAATTATTGGTGTAATGGTGAAAGCTTTCAGATTAATTTTCTGCCGGGAACAGATATAGCGATATGGTTAAAACAAAAAAAACAGTCGCAGCCTAAAGTTCTGCTCCGTACATTACTTAATGAATATATGGCTAAAAGTATTGAAGTAGAGCTACAGAACTTGATTTGGCCTGAAGAATCTGAAATTGGAATTGGTAATTTAAGTGACCAGAGACTAGAAGAAATCGGTGAGAATCTGCAAAATTTTAGTGTTAAGCCTTCTGGCACAGAAGGTTACCGTACCGCTGAAGTAACTTTGGGTGGGATAGACACGACTGAAGTTTCATCCAAAACCATGGAAAGCAAAAAACAGAAAGGGATTTATTTTATTGGTGAAGTGTTGGATGTCACTGGTCACTTAGGGGGATACAACTTTCAATGGGCATGGGCTTCTGCCCATGCTGCCAGTCAATATGTATAAGTTATTCGAGATAATCTGTACGTAATAAAATGATCTGGCGCGCCTGCTGTAAACGGTTAATGGTCGCCTCCATCTTGTTTACAGCAAGCCTCATTGAACTTGGTTTTTCTGTTTTAAACATTGTATCTAAAAGATTTTTAATTAACATAACAGTTCCTTGTTTAGATTTTTATTGAATACTATTTTTCTTTAAGTCTTCATCATATATAAACTGTTTCCTCAGCACAATTGACGCCCTGCAAAATTTGCCATACTTTCATGACGATATTTGGTCTTAAAGATTTTTCAGAACTCCTCATGCTTCTGTTCTGGACATTTTACCTTTGAATTATGTTCGGACTTACTTTCGGTTACATTCTGTTTATGACTTAACTCAGAATTTTTCTTAAAGATAAACTTATAAGCCGCACTTAAAAAACCTGTAGTAATACCGGCAATAATTAATGGTGCAAGAACCTTGTTAGGTGAACGTCGCTCCGAATAGTTTTGCATTATTTTTATACCTCTCCTGTTATGAACTTAAAAAGAAAGGCCACGCTCAGGTGACCCATCTTTTAATCAGATCAAAGCTTATTTTTGATCATCTTTCTTTTCTGGATTTTTGTTAGCATCTACATTCGGCTCAGCTTCACCTGTAGAGCCAAATGGATTATTAGTAGGCGGATTTACTGGATTAACCCCTACTGAATCAGGCGTAACCTGATCAATGCCAGAGGCTTCATCATCACCATATGGTGCAGTCGTTAATGTTGCCGGAGTAGTATTTGACAAATCAGTACGCATTGGCGCATTGGTATCATTATCGGTATCTGGCATAAAAGTTCCATTCTCCGCAGTTTTAGTTGTGCTGTCAGTTACCTGGGACGAAGCCCCGTCCATAGATAATTCAGATGATTTAGCGGCTGAAGTATCTGTACCTTGAGATGAAGTCATTGACGGGCTAGTTGCAGGGGTGTGAGCAGCTGCAAATGAACCAGTGGTTGAAGTCATTGTTGAACTGGTAGTACCAGAGTCATTATTACGTAAAGGGTTTGGATGGTTTGCCTCACGTTTTGCTTTATCAATCAAGTCAGTCAAAACACGTTCAGCCGGTTGGCGTCCACCTAAACCAAAGGCTAGAGCAAATG
The DNA here is from genome assembly GCF_040744925.1 of Acinetobacter sp. FL. Classification (NCBI taxonomy): domain Bacteria; kingdom Pseudomonadati; phylum Pseudomonadota; class Gammaproteobacteria; order Moraxellales; family Moraxellaceae; genus Acinetobacter; species Acinetobacter sp. FL. The sequence goes on from NZ_CP160437.1 coordinate 2,594,377, forward strand.
CTACTGCTACAGCACCCAGAGTCAGACCAAAGGCAAGGTTTACAATAGAGTCGGCAATGCCCATTGCACGTAGACCCATAGCAATTACCAGACCCATAATTAATACACGAACCAGACAACCTAACCAACGTGAGCTATTGTATTCACCACGTTCAACAACATTCGCTACTATATTGGCCAGCCAGAAACCTACTACCAAAATTACTGCACCTAGCAGAATATTGGCACCAAAGTAAATGAACATGGCAATTAGCGCGCTGACCTGCTCAAAACCAAGACGGTTTGCTGCTTCAGACAGAGCAAACAGCATAGTGAAGAATACAATTAGGTAACCAACAATACTGGATACTTTGGCATTACCCATGAAACGCTGAACACCAACCTTAGCTGGTAGTTCATCTGCACCTGTACCGGCAATCAGTTCAGCAACCAGACGGCCGACAAAGCGTGACACGATGTATGCCAGAATCAGAATCAGGCCCGCAGCAATAATATGCGGAATTGCATTCATGATTTCATAGAGCATCGCAGTTGCAGGTTGAGAAATACTTTGTATACCTAGTGCTTCAAAAGCTACAATCAGTGCTGTAATCATAATGATTGCAAACACGAATGAACCAAGGAATCCAGGTAAATTAGAATTTTTAAATAAACCTACTTTTTGTACCTGAGTCTGCAAATCAAGGCTATTAACCAGACCTTCTACAATGCCACGAACAATTTTGGCCAGAATGTAGCCTGCAAACAGGATGATAGCTGCCATGAATATATTAGGAATATATAGCGCAGCTTTATTAACCAGGTTTTGAACTGGCACCAAGAGGCCATCCAGTCCCAGAATAGAAAGGACAATTGGCAGGAACAGTAAAAGGATTAACCAGTAAATGATATCAGCAATATTTTTACTGATAGGACTTACACCGACATCATTACTCAACTTTTCATCAAGTTGTGTACGGGCCAGTACCTTGGTTAAACCGGTACGCACCAGACGTGCTACCAGCCAGCCAATAAAGCCTACCGCGATTGCTGCAATCAGATTAGGAATGAATACCAGCACCTGACTGATCATATTACTAAACGGACCGCTGACGCTATTGATATTCAGAACATTTAAAGCAGCAATAATGGCAATAATTAAAATAAACCAGAATACAATACGTGAGAAAAGTCCCTCATAATTCGGAGACGTTCCTGTAGTTGTAGTGTGCCCTGCTGCATTAGATAATTTATGATTGGTATTCATTTTTTGCAGAAGCTTTTTAACTCCGGCAGCAATGACCAATGCAATAATCCAGCCCAGAATTAATATCACAACCGCCGCAATAATGGGATGGAATTGATCCCAATAGTACATTGCATCAAAACCCGGACCTCGGGCTCCTCCAGCATAGTAATCATTCATTTTGTTATGCCCTCTTGTTATGCTTCAATTTGCTTGTTTTAAAGCGTTTTAAGTTGTTAAGAATGTTTAGAAAGCTAGGCTTATATTCCTTTTCAACATATTTTGTGGACAATGTTTATTCAACTACAGTGAGCATAAATACAACAAATCGTCAGTAAAAGATTGCAAAAAAGCCCTAATGTATACACATTAAGGCTATAGGCTGAGGTGACTTAAGTGGATAGCAATATTTAAACGGCCGCCACTATAGTCTGATCCTCGTCTAGCTAGCCTTATTGACCATGGGCAGAGCCAGTACCGGTATCATGAGCTGCTGCTGTACCGCCAGTATCTGTTGCCGTTGCCGTACTGTTGTCTACTGCTGTCGCTTCGGTATTACCGGCTACTGCTGGGGTTGTATTGTTCATGGAAGCTTGTTCCATTTCTGCATTAGGATGCTGTGGCGGAGCCTCAGAGGAATCCGGATCACGGTCGCCAATCATATAAACTACTAAAGCCGCCAGAAAAATACCTACCGCAATAAGAATATAAATAGGTAAACGGTTTTTTTTTGCCGTATCCTGTGGGCCATTAGTATGAGGCGGTTTATTAAAATCGTGTTGCATAGTCATTCTCTTATTCTTATGGCTTGGATTTTCATCATAACAAGCACTTATGTTGTATTGTGTGAAAAAGCATAGTGGGAACGTGTGCAATGTTTCTAAGTTGTAGTTAAAAATGCGCTATACTATTGGGCCAAGTTTTATGCATTCTGTTTATTTATGGCATATCGTCTACAGCGTACCTCACTGGATTTAGACACAGATGTTACGCATCAGTGCTATTTACATCATACGCGTGACCTGCACCTGATCGGGATTATTGAGTTTAGCAAGCCTAGCTATGTGTTAAAGTGGGGTGATCTAGAATACTTCCGGCGTCGTACTGAAGAATTTTCAGTAATGCCGTTTCCCGATTGTGTAAATGCGATGATCATTGATATTCGTAATATCAGTGCATTTCTGGATCAGGAAGTGCCTATCATTCCTTGGCGCCTGCTTGAAGAAGACTGTCCAATCCGGCTGGTGGTCCCACAAGACCGTATTGAACATTATTCAGGGATATTTGAACCGACTTGGCTCAGTTCAGATGTTGACAGTGCAATTCAGGAGATCCGTGAGTTTGTAGATATGTTTGTACATTAAACATATCTATATATACTTATTATTCCTTACCAGTAATTTTCCACCGCAATATTTCCCTCACCCCGACGATTCATACTGAGCCCACGCCGTTTCAGTGCCTCTTTGGTATCTTCTACCATTTGCGGATTACCACAAAGCATTACATGACTGGTCTCAGGGTTAAATTGCAGCCCTACCGCAGCTTCCAGTGCACCATTTTCAATAAGTACGGGCAAACGTTCATGTAATCGTGCATTTGGGTCACGGGTGATAACTGGTATAAAATGAAAGCCTTGATGCTCTTCCCCAAATATTTTGGCCATTTCCTGAATGCGGTCTATATAAGCCAGCTCAGCCGCTGTACGTACACTGTAGACCAGCTGAATTGACTGATATTTAGTCCAAGTTTCAAAATCCTGTAGCATTGATAGAAACGGTGCCAGACCGGTTCCTGTGGCAAGCAGCCATAGATCTTTAGGCAGTGGCAACTGATAACGTGCCAAAGTCAGATACCCATAAGGAATCTTTTCCAGATACAGCCCGTCATTTACTTTCAGGTACTGTAGCTGAGAAGTAAAAGCACCGTCAGGCACAACAATCGAGAAAAATTCCAGGGTTTCATCAAAAGGTGAAGAAACAATTGAATAAGCACGTACGATCAGCTCATCTCCAACTTTTAAGCCTATACGCGCAAACTGGCCGGCAGTAAACTTGAAATGTGCAGGTCGTGTCAGCGTAAAACTGAACAGGTTAGAGGTCCAGCGCTGTACTGATAAAACTTTTTCCTGAGTAAATTTTTCAATTGACATGATTTCTACATGGCATGAGAGACTGTGCTCATGGTAGCATGACCATCTATTTATTTTATATTTTTTAAACGTTAAGGCTTCATTCATGCGTATGACATTACGCCAGCTGGCGGTTTTTGTAGCAGTTGCTCAAGAGGGTACCGTCACCCGGGCAAGCGATGCCGTAAAACTGACTCAAAGTGCAGCCAGTATGGCACTGGCAGATCTGGAAGATGGTTTGGGTGCCCCCCTGTTTGACCGCTTAGGTAAACGTCTACAACTGAATGATCTGGGACGTTTCTTGCTTCCGCAAGCTTTAGAAATACTAGGTCGTTGTGAGTCTTTTGAACAGGCTGCCAAAGGTGAACTACAAAGTATTGATTTGCGTCTGGGTGCGACCTTAACGATCAGTGATTATTTAATGCCTGATCTGATGGCTGGTTTTTTGCAGCTTCAGCCCCAAGCTCATCTACAGCTTCAGGTAGGTAATACCCGCCAGATGATTGAAGCTGTAAATCAGTTTCAGCTGGATTTGGCACTCATTGAAGGCTCATGCCATTTACCCCAACTGCAATGTATCCATTGGCGTGATGATGAGCTTGCTGTCTGCTGTGCACCTGATCATCCATTGGCACAGCTTAAACAACCGCTGAGTCAGAAAGATTTTTTAAATACTGAGTGGATTTTGCGTGAAGAAGGTTCAGGTACCCGTGAAGTATTTGATAATAGTATTTTGCAGGATCTACCTGATGCAAACATCCGTTTAACGCTTGGGCATAATGAAGCCATTTTAAAAATAGTTGCTGGTGGTATGGGGGTTTCCTGTATTTCCAGACTAGCTATTGAGCCTCTTCGTGAAAAAGGTCAGTTAGTCATACTAGATACACCCTTCTGGCAGTTAACGCGCCCTCTTTTTATGCTGGTTCACCGCCAGAAATATCAGGGTCCGGGTTTAAAAGCATTTATGCGATTTTGTGAAGAGAGATAAAAAAAAGCGCCTTAAGGCGCTTTTTTTGATCAGTCTACATCATTTTCATTAGCTATATTCTTACTGTCTTTCTTATTTTGGAGCTATTTTTGAAAAAATCTCATTTTTTAGCAGGAATTCATCTGGCTAATATCACGCTCATTCTAGCCAGATTAAGCGGGTACAGGCCTTTGCTATAATGTTACACTCTTAACCTTAACAGCATAATTTGCAGTATTTCAAATTTAAAATATTCTAATAAAAAAAGAGGCTTTCGCCTCTTTCTTACCTCGACAGCAAATATTTTAGTCTTTTTGTACTGAACCAAAAATCTTGTCGCCTGCGTCCCCTAGACCCGGCACAATGTACCCCTGTGCATTTAGTCCTTCATCAATTGAAGCAGTAAAAATACGCACATCTGGATGAGCATCTTCTACTTTCTTGATTCCTTCAGGCGCTGCAACCAGGACCATCACCCGGATATCCTTACAGCCACTGGCTTTAAGGACATCAATTGCAGCCACTAGCGAAGCACCTGTGGCCAGCATTGGATCAATAATCATGGCAATACGATTTTGTACATCTGGAACCAGTTTCTTATAGTAAGTCCGCGCTTCTAATGTTTCTTCATCACGTTCAAGCCCCAATACAGAAACTTTGGCGCTCGGAATCAGATTTAAAAAACCGTCCAGCATACCAATGCCGGCACGTAAAATTGGTACTACGGTAATTTTTTTACCGGCAATACGTTGAGTTGTAACTGGTCCTGCCCATCCTGCAATTTCATGGTCAACCACTGGCAGATCCTGTGTTGCTTCATAAGTCAGCAGCATAGTAACTTCCTGAGCCAGTTCACGGAAATTCTTTGTACTGATATCGGCACGACGCAAAAGACCAATTTTATGACGGATTAATGGATGTCGGATTTCTTGAATGGGCACGGGAGAACACCTAAAGAATAAGTTTTAGTTGGAGGCATTATAAATGTTTTTTATATCTGAAATAAGCAAAGCCCCCAATGTCTGGGGGCTTTTTTTGTTAAATCCAATAATTTTTAAGAATTATTGCTGACTTAACATGAAGTGGATTGGAGATAAAATCTCGGCTTGAAGCGCAAGCTTGATCATTGGATCTGGATAGATACCCAGGAACAATACCAGCACAGCTGCACCAAGAACCATTAAACCGCCGACTTTCTGGCCCCAGTGCTTATCTGCATCGATACGCGGTGTCTCAGGCGGCGTCATATACATAACCACCATTACACGCAGGTAGTAATATAGACCAATACCTGAACCTACAATCACCATTGCAGCCAAGAACCAGTGCTGGGTAGTAACTGCTGCCATAACTACAAGAAACTTACCAATGAAGCCTGCAGTCAACGGAATACCGGCTAAAGACAGCATCATGACAGTTAAGGTTGCAGTCAGAACCGGACGGCGCCAGAACAGACCTCGGTAATCTGCCAGTGATTCAGCTTCATCCAGATTATTATATGGACTCGACATCAGGGCAACAGCACCGAAAGCGCCGATCGTAGTTAATACATAAGTAATCACGTAAACACTTACACTGCCCAGACTTACATAGGTCATGCTGACCAGTGCAATCAGCAGATAACCGAAATGCGAAATCGATGAATAACCTAGAATGCGCTTTAAGTTTACTTGACGAACTGCCAGCAGGTTACCGACCAGAATCGATAGAACTGCAATAATGGTAATAATAGTCACTAGTGACTCAATCAGGATCGCACCTGAAGTGAGTATATAGCGCACAAACAGGCCAATAGTCGCTACTTTTGCTGCGGTAGCAAGGAAGGTTGCCATCGGTGCTGGTGCACCTGCATAAACATCAGGCGTCCATTTATGAAATGGCGCCAGCGATAGTTTAAATGCAATAGCAAAGATAATCAGTCCCAGACCAATAATTACCATTGGTTGCTGGATTGCCTGCATGAGTGCCTGTACAGAGTCATAGAATGACAGTGAGCCAGTATAAGCATAGATATATGCCATACCCATCAGCAGCATAGCTGAAGCAGTAGCTGACAGCACCAGGTACTTCACACCAGATTCAAGAGAACGGGCGCGCTGATGTGTATAGGCCAGCAAACCGTAAACCGGAATTGACATCAGTTCGAGGCTGATAAAGAAAGATGCATAGTGACTGCTTGAAACCATCAGCATTGCACCAGCCACTGAAGTCAGTAGCAGAATATACAGCTCTTCACGGTTACTCTTATAGGTCTCGATATAAGCATGAGACAGTGTTGAACAGGCCAGTGCAGCAATCAAGATCAGTAACTGGTACAGCATGGTAAATGGATCAACCATAAACATGCCCATAACATTCGCCGGTACAAAATGACCACCGAACATTTCCATCAGGATATAGATGACGGACAGGTTTAAACCCACTACTGTGGCAGTAGCAATCAGGTTATGGTTACGTTTGATTGCCGTGAGGATCATTACCACGATCGCAGTTAAGGCCACGATCATCACAGGAGCTAATGGCATAAGCTCGGAAAATGACATTGTGAAGTTCATGGCTTATTGGATCTCCACATTTTCGAGTTGAGTCGACACCTGCTGGGTGACATCAACGACTTCTTGAACAGGAATGTAGCTATTTGCTAACCACGCCATACTTGAGTTGGACACATCAAGGAAAGTTTGTGGATAGAGACCAAGCCAGACTAGACCTAGCGCACAGATCAGCAGAATTACCATCTCACGAGCATTCAGATCTTTTAATGGATGTGAATAATGCTGCTTTTGTTCTTCATTTGGCACACCAAATAAAGCTTTGTGAATCAGGATTAAACCATACAGACCGGCAAATACCAGACTGACTGCTGCAAGAATTGTAAATACTGGAAATTTTGCATAAGAACCCATCAGGATCAGGAACTCACCAATGAAGTTACCCAAACCAGGAATACCAACTAACGCTGCCACAAAGAACATCAGGAAGAATGGCAGATACTGGAACTGACCGCGAATACCGCCCATCAGACGCATATCACGTGTATGCAGACGCTCATAAATCTGGCCACACATAATAAACAATGCAGCAGACGACAAACCATGAGCCAGCATCATGATCATCAGACCCTGGAAGGTTAGGATATTACCGGCATATAGCGCCAATAACACAAAACCCATGTGCGAAATGGAAGTGTAAGCCAGCAGACGCTTCATGTCTGTTTGCTGGAAAGCACACCATGCGCCGTAAAAAATACCGATCAAACCAAAGATAATAGCGATATTGGCAAAATCTGCAGATGCTGCCGGGAAGAACGGAATAACAAAACGGAGCAAACCATAAGCAGCAGTCTTAATCAGGATCCCTGCAAGGTCAACCGAACCTGCTGTAGGCGCCTGAGCATGGGCATCTGGTAACCAGCCATGTAACGGGAATACTGGCAACTTGACCGCAAACCCGATAAACATACAGATCATAAATGCGTATGCAACTGAAGGCAGCTGAGTGTCCAGCGCATTGGCAACGCCCAGCAGATAGTTATAGCTGAAGTTGATAGTACCGGTCATCATATAACCGTAAATCACCAGCCCCAGAATACCGATCAGCATGATCAGGCCTGCAACCTGCGTATAAATAAAGAACTTGGTTGCCGCATAAACACGCGAACGTCCATTTGAACCTTTATGTCCCCAAAGTGCGATCAGGAAGTAGATCGGCACCAGCATCATCTCCCAGAAGAAGAAGAACAGGAACATGTCGATAGCCAGAAATACCCCGATGACTCCACCTAGAGACCATAATAAGTTCAGGTGGAAGAAACCAACATTTTTCTGGATTTCACCCCATGAACAGCCTACTGCCAGCACACCAAGAAGTGCTGTCAGGCCGACCATGAGTAAAGAAAGTCCATCTACTGCCAAGTGGATATTGATACCCAGGGTTTGAATCCAAGGTAGTGCAAACTCTGCAGACCAGGTTGGAACCTTCTGGCCCAAGCTATAGTCATAAGTACCAGTCTGCCAAAGAGCAATGGTCAGACCCAAAGTAACGAGCATGCCAATTAAAGCAATCCAGCGTGGTAGATGTTGGTCGAGCTTGTCGACCAGCCAGCAAATAAAACCTGCAATGAACGGAACAAGGATCAGCGCGGGTAAAATTAAATTGTTTTCCATTTTATTTCCCCACTACCTGAATCACGATCAGGATCATCAGCAACACCACTACCCCGAGTGACATGCTAGATGCGTATTCACGTAGCAAACCGGTTTGACGAGAACTTGTAAAGCTGTTGCCGCTTTTAACTAGCGCAGGCAGAACCAGCCACAGACTGTCAATCGGATCACGACCCATGATCTTTGCGATGAGCAAATATGGTTTTACAAAAACAAGATGATAAAGGGCATCGAAGCCAAAAGCATTACGCCAGATATTGGCAATACCTGTACCAAACGATGTATTGGCAATGCTTTTTACGACATTGTAAGCAAAAGCAAACAGGATAATTCCCACGATCAGACCAGCAATTGCAACACCGCTTGCTAGATGCTCGGCATGTGCAACCGCATCTTCCAGTGTTTCAGGAATACTAAATGCAGGAATAGCTGTAGCCAGAAGCTTATTTACTGGACCTTGCAAGAAGTAACCCAAACCGGTTGACAACGCTGCAAGGATTGCCAGCGGACCCCAATAGGTCACTCCCTTGATTTCATGCGCATGAGTCTTCTCTTCACCAAAGAATACTACCCAGATCAAGCGGAATGTATAAATTGAAGTGAGGAAAGCACCCACTACCCCTACCCAGTACAATGTATTATAAAGTGGCAGGTTGGACATGGCTGACTGTGCATAAACTGCACCAAGGATCGCATCTTTAGAGAAGAAGCCCACGGTCACAATTGGTAACGCTGCCAGTGCACCACCACCAATAACAAAGCACCAGAACACAAATGGAATTTTCTTGCGTAAACCACCCATTTTGAAAATGTTCTGTTCATGATGACAAGCCAGAATCACTGCACCTGAAGACAGGAACAGTAATGCTTTAAAGAAAGCATGTGCCAGCATGTGGAACAGCCCTGCTTGATAAGCTTCTGCACCAACCGCCATAAACATGTAACCCAGCTGACTCATGGTTGAGTAAGCCAGAATACGTTTGATATCGGTCTGTACCAAGGCAGCAAAACCAGCAACCAGCAAAGTAACCGCACCAGTAATAGAGATAAACTGCATCACTTCTGGCGCCATTTCCATTACAGCAAACATACGGCAGGTCAGGTAGACACCTGCAGTTACCATAGTAGCGGCATGGATCAGTGCAGAAACAGGTGTTGGACCTGCCATTGCATCTGCAAGCCAGGTCTGCAGTGGTATCTGTGCAGATTTACCGGCTGCTCCAAGGAATAACATTAAAGCAGTCCAGATAGATAGTGACGAGCTTAGAGTCATGACCTGAGCCGCATTTGCCACGATATACTGGATATTTAATGTTCCGAACTGTTGATAAAGCAGGAATAATGCAATCAGCAGGAATACGTCACCTACACGAGTCACGGTAAAGGCTTTAATTGCCGCCCAGCCATTAGCAGGATTCGAATAATAAAAACCGATCAGCAGATATGAACACAGGCCGACGCCTTCCCAGCCCAAGAATAAAAGTGCCAGGTTATCGCCAAGTACTAACAACAACATGCTTGCTACAAACAGGTTGAAGTAAGAGAAAAAGCGTGCATAACCTTCTTCACCACGCATATACCACGAAGCAAAGATATGGATCAGAAAGCCTACCCCAGTAATCATACCGGTCATCAATAAAGATAGACCATCCAGATGCAGACTAATGCCAGGAGCAAATGTACCAACACTGAACCAGGTCCACAAATGCTGAACCTGAGCCACTGAACCATTACCTACAAACTCTATACCAGCAATCAGTGCGATCAGAGCAGACAGTCCTACTGAGCCTGCACCGATTACTGCAGAGATATTTTCAGAAAGCTTATCGCGTCCTGCCGCCAACAAGAGAAAACCGATTAGCGGGAATAATACTGTTAAATATAAATAGCTCATCCGCGCATCTCACTAGCAGCATCCACATCCAGATGATGGAAGCGATGATAAAACTGAAGGACGATCGCGAGACCGATACAAGCCTCTGCTGCTGCCAAGGTCAGAATCAGGATAAACATAATCTGTCCATCCGGCTGTGCCCAAGCACTACCCGCCAATACAAATGCCAATGCTGCTGCATTCATCATGACTTCAAGGCTCATTAACATAAACAAAAGGTTACGTCGTACCATTACACCATAAAAGCCCAGTGCAAAAAGAATGGTCGCGACAATCAAACCATGTTCTAGAGGGATGTTACCCATTATTGTTTTCCTCTTCTGCACCCGGCTCACGTCGACCAATATGGAATGCAGCAACCAGCGAAGCCAGAAGCAGCATTGCGGCAACCTCAACCAATAATAAATAATGTGTAAAGAGTGACTGACCTACAGCCTTGGGTCCGATAATTTCACGGCCGAGCATAGCACCTGCAGTAGTGTATTCACCACCGAGCATCCACACTAAAATCAGCCCCATCAGGAATGACATCAGTGCCGGGTAGGCCCAAGCAGATGAGTTTAACCATTTACGCTCCTGCTCCATGGTTTGCTGCCCCAGATTCAGCATCATAACCACAAACACGAACAGCACCATAATAGCGCCTGCATAAACGATCACTTCAAGTGCACCAGCAAACGGCGCACCTACGATCAGAAAAATACCTGCTACTGCCAGAAGTGAAACAATCAGGCTGAGTAAAGCGTGTACCGGATTGGTGTTGGTTACCACACGAATCGTCGAGATAATGGCCACAAGAGCCATTAGATAAAATGGCCACATCATGGTAATAGACTCCGTACATCAATAGGTGCACTTTCTTTTTGTGCCTGACCTTTGTCTTTGCCTTCGATTGCCATACCTGCTACACGATAGAAATTGTAGTCAGGATATTTGCCAGGACCAGAAATTAGCAGATGTTCTTTTTCATAAACCAGATCCTGACGAACATATTCACCAAGTTCAAAGTCAGGTGTCAGCTGAATGGCTGTGGTTGGGCATGCTTCTTCACACATACCGCAGAAGATACAACGTGAAAAGTTGATACGGAAAAATTCCGGATACCAGCGGCCATCTTCTTTCTCTGCCTTTTGCAGTGAAATACAGCCTACTGGACAGGCGACAGCACACAGGTTGCAGGCAACACAACGCTCTTCACCATCCGGGTCACGTGTCAGAATAATCCGTCCACGATAACGTGGCGGTACGATCTGCTCAGCAGGTACTTCCGGATATAAAATGGTGTCACGTTTACGTCCGACATGGGTGAAGACCATCCATAGCGTACGAACAATTGACCCAACTCCAGCTAGAATTTTATACATTTTTAACTCCCTGCTGTCCTAGGCCGCATTCATCAGAATAACAGCGCCAGTTACCAATAGGTTTACTAACGCCAATGGCAGACACACTTTCCAGCCAAAATTCATCACTTGGTCATATCGTGGACGCATAAGTGAACCACGAGCCAATACAAACATCATGACAAAGAAAGCAGTTTTAATAATGAACCAAAATGCTGGTGGCAAGAACGGAATTTCAAGATTGAATGGTGCAAGCCATCCACCAAAGAACAGAGTTACAATCAGGGCAGAAATCAGGATGATATTGACGTATTCAGCAACGAAGAACATCCCCCATTTCATACCACCATATTCAACATGGTAACCTTCTGCAAGTTCCTGTTCGGCTTCCGGCTGGTCAAATGGATGACGGTGAGTCACCGCTACGCCTGCGACTACGAAGATCATAAAACCAAGGAACTGCGGAATGATAAACCACATGTCACGCTGGGCTTCTACAATTTCACGCAGGTTGAAAGAACCTGCAATTGCAACTACACCCATCAGTGAAATACCCAGGAAGACTTCATAAGAAATCGTTTGGGCTGCAGAACGCAGGCCACCCAGTAATGCGTACTTGTTGTTTGAAGACCAGCCGCCAAATAATACGGCATAAACTGCAATACCAGCCATCGCCATAAAGAACAGCAGGCCGATACTCATATCGGCTACGCCCAGAGATGGTGATACAGGTATCACCATAAATGAGAGTACTGCAGTTGCCATCGCAACCGCAGGTGCCAGACGGAATGTCAGTTTGTCAGAGAATTTTGGTGTCCAGTCTTCCTTGAACATGATTTTAAGCATGTCGGCTACGATCTGGAACATACCGCCTGGACCTACACGGTTCGGACCATAACGGTCCTGCCAGACAGCCAGCAGGCGACGCTCAATAAAAGACATCAGTGCTGCCATTAATACCACCACCAGCAGTACGATAATGGCCTGTACTACCATAAAGGTAGTTTCCCAGCCGGCTGCCCATTGCGGTAGTACGCGTAAGGTTTCGTTCATGATTACACTCCTACCGCAACTGATACAGGCTCAGCCAAGGATACCGTAGGCGCCAGTCCTACCGGATAACCGATATAACCTGTCGGTAAATATTCAATCACTTGTACAGGAAGGCTGATGGAGGTATCCCCTGTTTTAACAGTAATACGCTGACCATCTTGTACATTGAGGCGGCTGGCATCCTGTTCACCTACAGCAAACATCGCTTCAGGAATACGGGTTTCCATCGCTGGTGTTTTAACAGTGAACTCACCAGAAGCAAAGATGTGATGCATTGGAACCAGGCGGAAGCTTTCTGCATTTGCCAGAACTGCAGCAGGTGCAACATAGCTACGTGCCGGGCGTTTAGCCAGACGGTCAAACAGACGCACGCCGGAGTCTCCACCTTTTAAATGGCCACCGACTTCATCTTGATATTTATTCCAGGCTTGTGGCGAGTTCCAACCCGCAGCCCAGGCAAATGGTACCAGAGATGATGCTTTTTGCGGACCCACATAACCTTCCATAGAAAAGGTTAATGCAGAGTCAATATCTGTTGGCTGTTTTGGCTCATGTACAGAAAGCGGCGCACGCATTGCAGTACGACCAGAATAGCGACGTGGTTCACGCGCAATTTTCAGACCATGGATACGATAGCCTGCGTCTGGAGCAACATCTTGGATCGCTTCAAGTACAGGTACATTTTTGGCGACACTTTCAATGACATCATCCAGTACAGTCCAGCTAATGTTCTTGTCTTCAAGACCGGTCTGTAAAGCATGCAGCCAGCGCCAAGACTCCTTGATCGCATAAGCAGGGTTATAGTATGACGGATCATAAACCTGATAGTAACGCTGTGCGCGACCTTCCTGACTAACTACCGTACCATCTCCTTCAGCAAAGCTTGCAGCAGACAATACAATCGATGCTTGAGCAACAGTCGCTGTATCAGAATGGTCCAATACAATAACCTCAGCCGCTTTAGCCAGTGCGGCATCAATACGGGTAGCTGGCAGACGACGATACAAATCGTTTTCAACCACAATTACTGCATCATAATCCTGTGCAAACGCCTGTTCGAGACTTAAGCCACCAAGCAGAGCCAGCCCCATTGAGTTCACTTCAGGAACAGTCAGGCTTAAACCGGCATGAGCACCCAGATTTTGTGCGACCTGTGCAGCAGCTTCCATAATGGCAGCATCTTGCAAGCTGGTGCCTGAAATGATCAAAGGTTTTTTCGCAGCTTTCAGGGTATCAGCAATAGTCTGTGCAAATGCAGATGCACTGTCATCCAGACCAGTAATGGTTTCACCCGCTACTGCTTGTGCGACCGCAAAGCCTAAACGCGCGATATCGTTTGGAGAAGCAACCACTTCACCTGTAGCGACATCTGCCAGTCGGGTCTGGGTTGCAGCCAAGATATAGATCGGAGATTTTGCATCTTGAGCAATACGCTTGACCGGTTCAGCCAGCCATTCTTGAGTACGGCGCTCTGCAGCCATTTCTTTGGCTTTATTTTTTGCAGCCTGACGTACAGACAAGGCCATACGTGGTGCGGTCTGGGTCAGATCTTCACCTAAAATCAGAACAGCATCATAGCTTTCAATTTCACGCATGCTCGGGTTATAAATTCCCTCAGTCTGCATGATAGCTGCGGCTAGCTCGACCAGTGACTGCTCTTTCTGGTTCATACCTGTTGAGTAGTTTTCCTGCCCAACCAGTTCGCGTAGTGCAAAGTTAGACTCAAGGCTGGCACGTGGCGAACCAATTCCCAGAACTTTTTTACCTTTTAACTTGGCAATAGTTTGATCCAGCGCTTCATCTACAGTTGCGGTAGTCACTGTGGTACCTGAACGGAACTGCGGTTGACGTGGACGGTCGGCACGGTTGACATAACCGGTACCAAAACGACCCTTGTCACACAGGAAGTACTGGTTTACTTCTCCGTTAAACCGGTTTTCAACACGGCGCAGCTCACCATAACGCTCGCCCGGAGAGATATTACATCCTGAAGAACAGCCTTGGCATACGCTCGGCGCATACTGCATATCCCATTTACGGTTATAACGCTCTGAGTGAGTTTTATCAGTGAACACGCCAGTTGGACAGATTTCTGTCAGATTTCCAGAGAATTCAGATTCCAAGGCACCTGATTCCGGACGACCGAAATACACACGTGACGCGTTGGCATATACGCCCAGGTCAGTACCGCCGGCATAGTCATTGTAATAACGTACACAGCGGTAACATGCGATACAGCGGTTCATTTCATGTGCAATAAATGAACCCAGTTCCTGATTGTAATGCGTCCGCTTGGTAAAGCGGTAACGACGGCGGTCATGACCGGTCATCACAGTCATATCCTGCAAGTGACAGTGGCCGCCCTCTTCGCATACCGGACAGTCATGCGGGTGGTTTGTCATCAAGAATTCAATGACAGACTCACGAAAATCTACCGCTTCCTTATCCTCAATCGAAATATAGGTATTGTCAGCCGCGGGGGTCATACATGACATAACCAGACGACCGCGCGTATCCTCAGGATTTGCATACTGGGTTACTGCACATTGACGGCAGGAACCTACAGAGCCTAAGGATGGATGCCAACAAAAATACGGAATATCGATACCCAGTGACAGACAGGCCTGTAGCAGGTTTTCTGAGCCGTCAACTTCGTATGATTTTCCATCGACATGAATTGTAGCCATAGTCGAATTCCTTAAGCTTGTTCTGCTTCACGAGCTGGAGCATGATCTTTGATCTTCGCTTCGAACTCATGACGCCAATATTTTAATGCGCTCTGTAGCGGTTCCATCGCACCTGGTGCGTGGGCACAGAATGTTTTGCCAATCCACAATTTCTTGGTGAGTTCCTGAAGATGCTGGATATCCTCCATCTTGCCTTCACCATTTTCAATTGAACGCAGTGCTTTCACACTCCATGGCAAACCATCACGGCATGGTGTACACCAGCCACAAGATTCACGCGCAAAGAATTCTTCTAAATTACGGGTCGCTGAAACCATGCACTGGTTCTCATCAAACACCATTAGCAAGCAGGTTCCCAGACGAGAGCCAGCTTTCATGATACTGTCAGAGTCCATTGGCAGATCAATATGATCGGCGGTCAGAAAGTCTGTTGATGCACCACCTGGCAGCCAGGCTTTCAGTTTCAGTCCATCACGCATACCACCGGCATGCTCTTCAATGACTTCACGTGCCGTAGTACCAAATGGCAGCTCCCATAGTCCCGGAAATTTTACCTTGCCTGATGCACCATAAATTTTGGTACCAGGATCTTTAGACTTGCCTGCAGACAGACCGATATACCATTCCGGACCACGCAGCATAATCGCTGGCAGATTGTTGTAAGTCTCTACGTTGTTGACAATTGTAGGACGTCCCCAAGCACCTGCGACCTGTGGAAATGGCGGTTTGGTACGCGGATTGGCACGGCGGCCTTCTAGCGAGTTGATCAGTGCAGTTTCTTCGCCACAGATATAACGTCCTGCACCAGTGTGCACGTACATTTCAAAGTTCCAGCCAGTATCCAGGATATTTTCACCCAAATAACCTTTGGCACGGATCTGTTCCAAAGCTTCATTTAAATACTGTGCAGCTTCGATATACTCGCCACGGATGAAGATATAACCATGAGTCGCCTCCAGGGTATAACCTGCTATCAGCATACCTTCGATCAGCTGATGCGGTAAACGCTCCATCAGCAAACGGTCTTTGAATGTACCTGGTTCCATCTCATCGGCGTTACAGATCAGGTAACGTGGTCCTGAATTATCATTTGGCGCCATCAGCGACCATTTGATACCCGCCGGAAAGCCTGCACCACCACGCCCTTTAACGGTTGCAGCTTTGACAATTTCCAGTACATCTTTTGGCGGCATACCTAGCGCTTTTTTAAAGCCTTCATAACCTTCAAGCGTTTCATAGTCATCAGCACTACGTACATGCTCTTGTTTACTTAGACGCCAAGTTAATGGATGAGTTTCCGGGTTACCGTCGCCGTAAATTGGTTTTGGTTCGGTATTCATACATACTTCTCCAATAACTGTTGGATAGAGGTCACTTCAACCAGACCGTGAGTATCTCCATCAATCATTAACGTTGGGCCTTTGTCACAGTTACCCAGGCAGCAGATTGGTAGCAAGGTAAAACGGCCATCAGCAGTCGTTTGACCAAACTGGATGCCAAGTTCACGCTGAAATGCTTCTGCCAAAGTTTCTGCACCCATCAGGAAGCATGCAATCGAATCACACAACAGGATCACATGACGCCCTACAGGCTGGCGATAAATACGGTTGTAAAACGTTGCAACGCCTTCCAGATCAGCAGTACTGATTGAAAGCAGCTGGGCAATCGCATTAAGCTGGGCATCATCTACCCAGCCGTTACGGCGCTGCACACATTTTAGTGCGTCCAGTGAAGCCGCACGTGCATAGGGATAATGACCAATGTGATGCTGAATTTCATGGATTTCTTCAGAAGTTAAAATCCCTTCGACATTCACACGTGGTTTTTTGTCAGTCAAAATCATCATAATGCGTTACCCCTTAGCGATCCACGTCTGCCATTACGACATCAATAGTCGCTAAATAAATGATCAAGTCAGACACAAGGCTGCCATTAATCACAGAAGGAATTTGCTGCAAGTGCGTGAAGGTCGGCGTACGGATACGGGTACGATAGCTCATCGTTGACTTGTCTGAAGTCAAATAATAAGTTGACGCGCCTTTAACCACCTCTGCCATCACTGCGGATTCACCTGCTGGCATTACAGGTCCCCAAGACACACTCAAGAAGTGGGTAATCAGGGTTTCAATATCTTTTAAAGTTTTATCTTTTGGTGGTGGTACAGCCAGTGGATGGTCTGCCTTATAAGCACCAGAAGGCATATTATCCAAACATTGCTTGATAATTTTCAGTGCTTCGTTAATTTCATGGAAGTGAACCATGACACGCGCGTAAGCATCACCTTCATACTCTACTGGTACTTCAAAGTCGTAGTTTTCATAACCGCTATATGGACGGTATTTACGCACATCAAAATCAATACCTGTCGCACGCAAACCTGTACCCGTTACGCCCCAAGCCAATGCTGCTTTAGCATCATACTGTGCCACATTTTTGGTACGACCCATAAACACCGAGTTGCGAAGTGCAGCCGTATAGTATTCATTCATCCGTTTCGGCATCCACTCAAGGATTTCACGGATGAGTTTCTGCCAGTTATTTGGCAGATCATGTGCAGTACCACCAATACGGAACCAGGCCGGATGCATACGGAAACCGGTAATAGCTTCAATTGCATCATAAATTTTCTGGCGATCGGCGAACATATAGAACACCGGAGTCATACCACCGGCATCCTGAATCGCAGTACCGATATATAACAGATGGTTATTGATGCGAAACAGCTCTGACATCATGACACGAATACACTGTGCACGATCTGGCACAGTAATACCAGCCAACTGTTCAATCGACATCAGATAAGGCATGTTCTGAGAACAGCCACCCAGATAGTCTACGCGGTCAGTATAAGGAATGTATGAATGCCAAGTCTGGCGTTCACCCATCTTTTCGGCACCACGATGGTGATAACCAATGTCCGGTACACAGTCCTTAATCTCTTCACCATCTAGCTGCAAGATGACACGGAATGCACCATGCGCAGACGGGTGGTTAGGACCCAGGTTCAGGAACATAAAGTCTTCATCGGCATTGCCGCGTTTTAGACCCCAGTCTTCTGGTACAAAACGCAGATGCTCCTGTTCATAGTCCTGCTTGGCCTTGTCCTGCATATATGGCGTATATTCAGTTGCACGCGCAGAGTACTCTTTACGAAGCGGATGACCTTCCCAGTAAGTTGGCAAGAGAATACGACGAAGCATCGGATGACCTTCGAAGTTAATCCCGAACATGTCATAAGCTTCGCGTTCATACCAGTTGGCATTTGGCCAGATATTGGTAATGGTACCCAGGTTCAAGTCATGCTCATTCAGCGCCACTTTAATCCGGATATCGGTATTGCGCTCAAGCGATAACAAATGATAGAACACAGTAAAGTCTGATGCAGGCAAACCATCACGATGCTGGCGTAAACGCTCATCCATCGCAGACAAGTCAAATAGCATCACATACGGCTTACTTACCGTACGCAAGAACATCAGCACTTCTTGTACACGTGCGCGTTCGACCCAGACCGTCGGAAAATTTTCACAAGTCGGTTGCACGTAGAAGTTCTCACCAAACTTGGTTTTGAGTTCTTCTACAATTGCAAATGCTGGGCGTGAATCAACTGGCGTTGATTCTGGCATAGCAATGTCAGTTTCAGCCATTGGCTTGGCTTCCTATTCAATACAAATTTGGTCAACCCTAACGACAATTACACCCATACGGGTGCATTTAAAAATTCAGTCGCTAAAATTATTCAATTTCATCCATAGAGCGCAAATTAGTCACAGCAATACGCTGAGCCTGTTTACGGTCCCGTTCCGGCATCATCTTTGGCTTATATACTGGCTGAAGATCATCACCGATTATTGTAGAAAGCGGACGGCGCTCTAATTGAATCTGGTCTTGTAACAGCATCAATGCCTGGAGCAGAGCTTCAGGACGCGGCGGACAGCCTGGTACATATACATCTACAGGAATAATTTTATCTACACCCTGGACTACAGAGTAAATGTCATACATACCGCCCGAGTTGGCGCAGGCACCCATGGAAATAACCCATTTTGGCTCAAGCATCTGTTCATACAGACGCTGAATTACCGGTGCCATTTTGGTAAAACAGGTTCCGGCAACGATCATCAGGTCAGCCTGACGCGGTGAAGCACGGATAACCTCGGCACCAAAGCGTGACATATCATGAACGCCTGTTAAGGTCGTTGCATACTCTACATAACAGCAAGATGTACCAAAGTTAAAAGGCCAGATAGAATTTTTACGGCCCCAGTTTACAGCTGTGTGCAGCACGTCCTCTAAACGGGTCATGAACACATTTTTATTCACTTCACTCTCAAGCGGATCAGTTACGATTTGACGCTCTTGAAGCGGATATTGCTCAGCATCTGGATTCGCACGGGTTAAGGTATATTTCATCCCGAGTTACTCCTGTTCAGATGTCAAAACAGTCGATGTTTTTTGTTTCATACGACCTGAGGATTGAGCTGGAATCTGACCCGTTGGGTCCATCACCAGCTCGTCGATAGAGTTGAAGCGGGTAATTTCTGCAAGATCCATATTAGGTGAGCCTACTTTAGGTTTAATCCCTGCTGCTTTACGCTTGTCTGAAGGTGCCCAGTTCAGTGCACCTGTCGACATTTCGTAAATCAAACCAACGAGTAAAACTAAAATAAATACAGCGGCTGTTGCAAAACCGATCCAGCCCACTTCGCGCACAGAAGATGCCCATGCATAAAGATAGAGAGCTTCAAGGTCAAATACCACGAAGAAAATAGCAACAAGATAGAACTTTGCAGACAAGCGAATACGTGCACCACCGGCACTCACTACACCTGATTCAAACTGTTCCTGCTTGGCACGCCCCCATGATTTACCCCCAAGGAGTAAGGGAACTGTCAGCATAAAAACACAAAGAAATGTAACGCCGATCACGAAAGCAATAATTGCCCAATCGTATGGAGTAATGGCACTCATGCGGGGATAACTCCTGGCAGGCCTATATTAACAAAGAATGTATGTATTGGCCGTTTAAATATACCAAACATAAAATTAATCCCGCCAATTGTACCTGATTTATGATTTGACTTGCTAGTTAAAGGCACTTAGTCTTTTGGATGATTTTTTATTCGTTTTTAAACCTATATAGACAAGTCTTGTACTTTTACAGCCATAAAATCGGTTAAAAAAATAATATTCTCAAGCTCTATTGTTTTTTCATATTAATATTCTTTTCTAACATCCCTATTCTTTCAGTTTACATTTTTCTTGATCTTGCTTTAAAACATGACTGTATTTATAAATATTACTCAACTATGATCAACATTTAAACAACAATGCTTTATTAACTTTTTATGAGACTGTAATTATATATCTTGCAAGGCTTAGCTCATGCCCTATTTTCAAGGAAGAATACTAAAGGTTCAGGCATGGCAATACTTCTTCATCTTCGCAATAATGATTTTCGCTTGCTGCATGTGGGGTATTGCAACCCGTCCTTTTAATCATCTGGCAGCTTTCTGGCCAGCTAACTCCATTCTCTTGGGTTGCTTGGCACGCTTTCCGGCTACCCGAAATGCCTATACTTTAGCAGGTGCTTTTACTGGTTATGTAGTTTCAGACCTTCTGTCATTTCACTCATGGTGTATTGCCCTTGGTTTTACTACTGCCAATTTGCTCTATGTAATTATTGCCTTTGCCTTTTATATAAAATTTCGCCCTTATTTTCGTCTACTGCACCAGGGCTATTTTTATTTGTTTCTGCTTTTATTCTGCTGCATAGGCAGTTTGGTTAGCTCACTCTTTATTGCCAGTCTATTTCCTCAATTAGATACCAAACTTATTCACGGCTCATTCTGGACTATTTTTGGTTACTGGTTTAGTGCCGAGTTACAGAATGCGATTTTAATTTTGCCTCTTATTTTAAACTTGCCTTATCAAAAAGGAATTCATCAGATCTTTCGCCCAGCAGATGGACCATATAGCTTTCTGCATATCTTACCCATTTTTGTACTGTTATTTTCGTTATCACTCAGTTACTACGATTCAGGCCCAGGCGCCATTCTTTATCCGATTGCAGCATTAATCTGGTGTGCCCTGAATTACCGGCATTTTACTGTGGCACTGATTACATCAATTAGCTGCTTCTATATTGCTTTTTTCATGTCAGATAAATACCTGACACTTTATCCTGAACAGTACTATCTGGAAATGATTTCACTCCGCTTTGGTATTATTACCATGGCAATTGCCCCCTTAACTGTTTCAAGTATTAACCGCATCCGTTCCCAACTGATCCGGGAACTTCAACATCATGTAGCACATGATGAGCTGACTGCCAGCTTAACCCGGCGCCAATTTATGCGCTCTGCTCATTTACTTCTTAGACAGCGCACTCAGAAAAGTCAGTCGCTTGCGGTACTTATGCTTGATATTGATCATTTTAAACTGATCAACGACAAATATGGGCATCAGGCTGGAGATGAGGCATTAAGGGCCTGTGCTGCAGTTATTCGGCGCAGCTTGCGCAGCTATGATCTTTTTGGCCGGTTAGGTGGTGAAGAGTTTGCTATAGTGCTGCTTGATGTTGGTCCTGCTGAGGCATTTGAAATTGCTGAAAGGATAAGAGAAACTTTAAAAACACATATCATCCAGCTAGATGCAGAGACTCAATTTTCTATCCGGATCAGTATCGGTCTGACTTTATTTAATCCGGCAGTCCCACACAATATAGAAGCACTACTGCATAAAGCTGATTTAGCTCTCTACGAAGCTAAACGCTCAGGACGGGACCGTGTTGTGATCACTCAATAATTTTTTGATAATTCAGTTACATGCTTTAATGAACTTAATACACTGCTAATTTTCACTACAGGTTATGCTTAAAATCAAAGAATAAGGAGCAATAACATGAGCTTAAAATTCACCCATAAACCTAATTATTTTTTATATGCAGATTTACTGATTAAATATATACAGGGGTATGTACGTAAATATCCGGAAGTTAATAATGCCATTTTTGACTTAAACGATATTTATAAGCTTTTCACTGAAGATTATGCTTCTACTACCGTTAATCTGGCTGGCATTTTAAATATTGCGGACGAATATACAGTTGAAACTATCAATGGGGACTGTAAAGTAATTCTTAACCATCGTATCGATGTCGAAAATCATAAACTTCTGGTTGATTTTAATCAGGCAGCTTTAGAAGGTTTACGCCAAGGCAATCCACTGATTGCACCTGACCCCACCATCCAGCAATAAGACTAATATAAAAAAGCACCTGTCAGGTGCTTTTTTTATCGATACGATTTTTTCTGGCTTCATGTTTAAAACGCTGAGCAGGCCAAGTCATAATGAAACGTGCCCCTCCCAAGTCCGGGCTCTGATCAACCTGTATGGTTCCACCAAACCAGTATGCAATACGACTGACAATAGAAAGGCCCAGTCCATAACCACCTGAAGCACGGGTTCTGCTGTCATCTAGACGAGCAAAGGCTTCAAAAATACGGGCACGATCTATTTCTGGAATACCTGCTCCATCATCTTCAACACTGACAAAAGCTTTCCCATCTTTATCGATACCACCCGAAATTCGCACCTTATGGTCACAATAACGAACTGCATTACCCACCAGATTTTGTACTACACGATGAAGGTAGCGGCGTTCAGCATCTACCCGGAGATCAGGGGCTGGTGCTAACAATTCAATTTCCTTTTGGGTCTTTAAAGCTTCTGTTTCGGTTGCTACCTGACTCAGCACTTCTACCAGCGGAAGTTCTTCAAACTCAAGCGAAGGTGTCCCCTGCTCCAGTTTGGCATAAGTCATAATTTCATCAATCAGGGTATTCAGTGCTTCAATATCCTTATCGATCATTTCAATCTGTTGCAGACGATATTCATAATCATCCTCTTCTGCCAGCATTTCCATACCGAAGCGAATCCGGGCCACTGGTGTTCTTAGCTCATGTGAAACGGCGCGCATCAACTCACGTTGTGCTTCAATAAGGCGCTGGATATGATCTGACATATTGTTGTAACTGGCTGCCAGATTAGCCATTTCATCATTACCTTCAATAGGTACACGTAATGACAGATCACCAGATTTCATACGGTTTAAAGCATAACGTACCTGACGGATCTTGCGCTCTAGCGGTACAATTAAACCGTAAACTCCCAAGCTCAATAAAAACAGGCTCAGCAAGGTAATGCCACCAGCCAGCTGGAACGGCATCCAGTTAAAGACCGGCACAGGACCAATCACCAGCACTTCAGACGGATTGCTTGGCATTGGTGAAATAATCGTAATATTAGTACCACGCATGGTCGCGCTATCTTTATAGAGCATAATGCTCTGATCCTGACGCAGCTGCCCGATCTGTTCAGAATCGAGCTGGAGCTCATGCAGGTTTTGAATAGAAATTGGATAAGTAAAGTATTTTTGAATCTTGGCCAGATACTCGCGCTCCTGACCCGGATAGTAAATCAGATAATCTAAAATAAAAATTGGCAAGGCCTTCATTTGACGCTCGCCAATCTTGTCTACTTTGACATAGAGATAATGTTTAGGATCATCTTTTAGCCCAAGAATAATATACGCAGTTGTATTCTTGGCATCATAACGTACTACTGCCTGCAAATTATTGATTCGTTTGCGTTCCGCACGTGACAGCTCTACTTTACTGGCATCAACATAATAGATTGAAAGTTCCAGAAGATCAGAGGCATCCGCAATCCAGTCCAGTTTTTGCTGTTCACTTGGCTGCCGGGAAACCCCCTCACTGATCACATAAGAAATACCATCTGTGAGTGATTCCCGATATTCCTGCGCCCGTTGATAGTTAATGATTTGGACCAGCAGGTAACCAAATACAGCAACTAAAGCAACCAGAACTACAAGTCCTGCGTATATACGCAGGAATATACTGTGTTTGAACACTCGACCAACCTTGTAAGGAGATGAATTTGTTTAGAAGCAAAAAAACCGCTATATCTTATAGACCATTGGTTTCTTTGACAAACAGATATCCCTTGCTTCGTACAGTTTTAATACGTTTTGGATTTTCTGGATCATCACCGATTTTTGGACGAATACGTGAGATACGTACATCGATTGAACGGTCCTGACCATCATATTCAATACCGCGCAGACGCTCAAAGATATCTTCACGTGACAAGATACGGCCCGCGTTCGAAGCCAGTAACCACAGCAAATCATACTCAGCACTGGTGAAATCAACCAGCTCACCATTGAGAGTGACCGAGCGACCGCCATTGTCAATAACCAGATCATCAAACTCAATACGCTGTGCCACTTCATCTTCAACAGTTTTATCTGTACGACGCAGCAGTGCACGGATACGCGCCAATAGTACTCGTGGCTGAACTGGTTTCGGCACGTAATCATCAGCGCCCATTTCCAGACCCAGTACCTGATCCATGTCTTCAGTACGTGCTGTAAGCATCAGAATCGGTTGATGGTAATGTGGACGCACTTCACGACAAACGGTTAATCCGTCTGCTCCTGGCAACATTACATCAAGTACGACCATATCTGGCTGTTCACTGATGATACGGCGGATTGCACGGTTACCATCCGTTTCTACCCCCACTTCCAACCCGTTACGAATTAAGTATTCCTGGGTCAGACGAGCAAGACGCTCATCATCTTCAACGATTAAAATTTTTGGTAACTTTTCTTCTTGGCTCATGAAATATGCCTCTATGTATATGTTTGTTGGTATCTTTAATGAATCGAAACTCAGTGATACGTCATTAATAATTCGCAATATACACACGTTTACATTGTAAACAAGTAGCTGTTCACCAAACTGATACATGTCAGCATTGTTTTGTAATATTCTTTTAATGCTTGATATCACTAGGCTTTTATATAGATTCTAGTAGTTGTCCCGGATTTTAGCTTTTTTTTAACCGATAAAATGTATTTTTATATACAAAAGATTGCATTGTTCAGAAACTGAGTAATTGATTCGTCGCTTTTTTAGTTATCCACATAGTTATCTATAAGCATGCTGAACCAGCTTTGTTATGCTATGCCTTAGCCAATAAGGCTTATAGCTGAATGACAGAAAATGGGGAAATTTGCTGCGAAGCAAAGGCCTTTTTCAAGAAAAATTTTTACTAAAATGTCAATATTGATATACTCTAAAAATTCCCGTATCTTGTGTCCAATTCAAATATAAACCACTAAGTCTTGTGTTTATCCTGATCAGCTGTCCTGTTTTGCAAACAGATGAATCAGGCTTATTAAACATAACAATAGATGACAATGGAGAGCGACTGAGATGAGCGCAATCACTTCAACCCCAGGTCAACTTCAGGTGATCAAACGCACCGGTGAAGTTGCCGCTTTCGATGCAGAAAAAATCTCTGTTGCGATTGGTAAAGCATTTTTGGCGGTAGAAGGCCAGCAAAGTGCTGACTCTAGTCGCGTCCATGACCGGATTACCCAATTAACTGAAATGGTCATGAATACCTTCAAGCGTCGTTTACCTTCTGGCGGGACGATTCATATTGAAGAAATTCAGGATCAGGTTGAACTGGCACTTATGCGCACTGGCGAGCAGAAAGTTGCCCGTGCTTATGTTATTTATCGTGAACAGCGTAACCAAGCTCGCCAGCAAACTGGCGCTCATCACCATCCAACACTGCAGATTACTGACAGTAAAGGACAGCTTCAGCCACTGGACATGAGCAAACTTCAAACCACACTGGAAAAAGCTAGTGAAGGTCTGGAAGGTATTGATGTACAAGCAATTATTGATGAAACTGTAAAAAACCTCTACAACGGCGTTAAAGCATCTGATATTGCCACCACCATGATGATGGCAACACGTACCCGTATCGAACAGGAACCTAACTATACTTATGTTACGGCCCGTCTGTTACGTGATGAACTGGTGGCAACCGGTCTGGCATTTTTGGGACTGTCTGAAGATACACCGGAAAGTGAAGCGCTTGAAGCTTTCTTGAAAAAAGGGGTCGAGCTTGAACTGCTTGATGCCGAGTTGCTGAAATTTGACCTGAAAAAGCTGGCAGCAGCAATTCAGCCAGAACGTTCAAACCAGTTTACCTATTTAGGCCTGCAAACCTTATTTGACCGTTATTTCATCCATTCTAATGGGATACGTTTCGAACTGCCGCAACTATTCTTTATGCGCGTTTCTATGGGACTTGCTGTTCAGGAAGATGATCGAGAAGCCCGTGCAATCGAATTTTATAACCTGCTGTCCAGTTTTGACTATATGGCGTCTACGCCGACACTATTTAACTCAGGTACCCTGCGTCCACAGCTTTCCAGCTGCTACCTGACCACCATTTCAGATGATCTTTACAATATCTATGGCGCAATGCGTGATAATGCCATGCTGTCAAAATGGGCTGGTGGCCTGGGCAATGACTGGACCCCGGTTCGTGCGCTGAACTCATATATCAAAGGGACTAATGGCAAATCTCAAGGTGTAGTTCCATTCCTTAAAGTTGCAAATGACACTGCGGTTGCAGTTAACCAAGGTGGCAAGCGTAAAGGTGCAGTATGTGCCTATCTTGAAACCTGGCATCTTGATATTGAAGAGTTTCTGGAACTACGTAAAAATACAGGTGATGACCGTCGTCGTACCCATGACATGAACACGGCCAACTGGGTACCTGACCTGTTTATGCAGCGTGTCTTCGAAGATGGTGAATGGACCCTGTTTACCCCTTCTGAAACGCCTGATCTGCATGACCTGACAGGTTCAGCATTTGCGGAGCGTTATGCTTATTATGAGTCTGTTGCCAAAGAACAGAACATGTTGCACAAGAAAATCCGTGCAAAAGACTTGTGGCGTAAAATGCTGTCTATGCTGTTTGAAACAGGTCATCCTTGGATTACTTTCAAAGATGTATGTAACCTGCGCTCACCTCAGCAGCATGTGGGTGTGGTTCACTCTTCCAACCTGTGTACTGAAATTACCCTGAATACCAATCAGGATGAAATTGCAGTATGTAACCTCGGTTCTATTAACCTGGTACAGCATGTACAAGGCGGCAAGCTTGACCGCGAGAAACTGGCACGTACCGTAAAAACAGCTGTACGTATGCTCGATAACGTTATCGATATTAACTACTATGCTGTACCACAAGCCAAAAACTCTAACCTGAAACACCGTCCGGTTGGTATGGGTATCATGGGCTTCCAGGATGCACTGTATGAACTTGACATGGCTTACGGTTCAGATGCAGCAGTTGAATTTGCTGATGAATCTATGGAAGTGATCAGTTACTACGCCATTCAGACTTCAAGTGATCTTGCAGTTGAGCGTGGTGCTTATTCAACCTTCAAAGGGTCGCTATGGGATCAAGGAATCTTACCAATTGACTCTCTGGAAATTGTAGCAAAATCCCGCCCGGACCGTATGTTTGAAGTGGACCGTACCCAACGTCTGGACTGGAATACTCTACGTACTAAAGTCCAGAAAGACGGTATGCGCAACTCGAATGTAATGGCGATTGCACCGACTGCAACCATTTCTAATATTTGTGGTGTTTCGCAATCAATTGAGCCAACCTTCCAGAACCTGTATGTGAAATCAAACCTGTCTGGTGAGTTTACAGTGATAAACCCGTATCTGGTACGTGCCCTGAAAGAACGCGGCCTGTGGGATTCGGTAATGGTAAATGACCTGAAACACTTTGAAGGTTCTGTACAGAAGATTGCCCGTATTCCAGATGAGTTAAAAGCTATTTTTGCCACAGCATTTGAAGTTGAGCCACGCTGGATTGTAGATGCTGCTTCACGACGCCAGAAATGGATCGATCAGGCCCAGTCTCTGAACCTGTATATTGCAGGTGCCAATGGCAAGAAACTTGATCTAACCTATAAAATGGCATGGTTGCGTGGCCTGAAAACAACCTATTATCTGCGAGCGCTTGGTGCTACTTCAGCCGAGAAATCAACTATTAACACCGGTGCATTAAATGCTGTTAAAGCCACAGCGGCGGCCCCAGTAGCTGCAGCTCCTGTGGTAGAAACCAAACCGGAAACTGTAGCTGAAGAAGACGGTTTTGCTCAAGCTGCGCCGGTGCCTATGGCATGTTCGATTGATAATCCTGACTGTGAAGCTTGTCAGTAATTGATGAGCTAAGGCCTTTGTCCTTATCCTGGAAATAATAATATGTTTAAGGATAAGGATGGAGAGCCAAAAATAAATTTGTAAAGTAAAGGAAATGATCATGCCTCATATGACTCATAACTATGTGTTAGGACTCGCGGTTCTGGTTTTTTCCTTTATTTTTTTCTACGTACCGATGGTATATGCCTTTATTAAAATCCGGGCACAACAGCGTAACCAAAATAAGTAAGATCAATGCAGCCTAATGACTAAAAATAGAGCAGCAATTGGTAAAACTTAATTTTGCTTACACAGAATGAGCGTATAGTAGTGACATCTTCGTATGTGAGATGTCAGATAAAGATATAAGCAACGAAGAGAGAACTATTATGTCTATCCTAAGTTGGGACGATTTCGAAGATGATTCGCAAAAACCGGCTGCTCCAGCACAGCAGCCTGCGCCCGTCGAACCGCAAAAAGCGGCTCATACGCAAGTGGTATCTGATGCAAAGCCATCACCGCAGAATGCGGCTTATGGACAATCCGCTGGAACCGGTCAGCTGCGACCAGCAGATTCAACCGATACGCTGGCTCGAGCATCTGAATCCTTAAATCATTTGGATGTTGCGCCTGGGCTTGAAGAGCTGGAAATGGGTGCGCAGCGTGTACAGGTTGATGATAAAGCCATGATCAACTGTCGTGCTGATTTAAACCAGCTTGTTCCATTCAAATATGAGTGGGCATGGCAAAAGTATCTGGATGGTTGTGCCAACCACTGGATGCCGCAAGAAGTTAACATGAATCATGATATTGCGCTCTGGAAGTCTGAAAACGGCTTGACTGAAGATGAGCGTACTATTGTCATGCGTTCACTCGGTTTCTTCTCGACTGCCGATTCACTGGTCGCAAATAACCTGGTACTGGCAATTTACCGTCATATTACCAACCCGGAATGCCGTCAATATATTCTGCGTCAGGCATTTGAAGAGGCAATTCATACCCATGCTTACCAGTATTGTATCGAGTCGTTGGGAATGGATGAAGGCGAAGTCTTCAATATGTACCGTGAAGTACCGTCAGTAGCACGTAAGGCGGCGTGGGGACTGAAATATACCCAGTCTTTAAGTGATCCGACTTTTAAAACGGGCACTCCGGAAAATGACCAGATTCTGCTACGTAACCTGATTGCCTTTTATTGTGTTCTTGAAGGTATTTTCTTTTACTGTGGCTTTACCCAGATTTTATCAATGGGCCGCCGTAATAAAATGAATGGTGTAGCTGAACAGTTCCAGTACATCTTGCGTGATGAGTCAATGCATTTGAATTTCGGGATCGATATGATCAACCAGATCAAAATCGAAAATCCGCACCTATGGACTGCGGAGTTCCAGCAAGAAATCATTCAGATGATTTTAGAAGGCACTATGCTTGAGATTGAGTATGCACGGGATACCATGCCACGTGGAGTACTTGGTATGAATGCAGCAATGATGGAAGAGTATCTCAAATTTATCTGTAATCGTCGTTTAAACCAGTTGGGCTTGCCTGAGCAGTTTGCTGGTGTAAATAATCCATTCCAGTGGATGTCTGAGATGATGGACTTGCGTAAAGAAAAGAACTTCTTTGAAACACGCGTAACTGATTATCAGACAGGTGGCGCATTAAGCTGGTAAAAGTAACTTCGTAAAACGACACATCGATTGTCATTTGCGACACATAAATGTCACTAGTTAAATAATAGTTGATGTGAAATTATTATAAAGTCATTCCACTGTTAAATAAAAATAGAGCTTAATAGCTCTATTTTTATTTAACCACTATGGAATACCAAAATTATTCTTGAGAGGAATAACAAATATATAACGGCTGCAGAAACTAAAAAATATTAAATATACGAAACTCACATCTCATACAACTACAAAATCAAGGCCTTATAAAGCCTTATTATTTTGTAAAAACAATAATAAAGTTAACTTTTCAAGAAAAATGAAGTTTTGCAACTTTGCCTAAAATAAACATCAATTGTGACATTGATTCTTATCATCATATATCACAATGCTTACAGGTATTAAATCTAAAATCTCGTAATAATAAGCCTCATATTATGTAACTATTATGCAGCACATAAGCGATCATGATGTTTTTCGAGACTTGTGATTTGGATATAATTCTTTAAATGTTGTATTTATTAATGCACTAACTTGCTCATATCCACGTTCAATGTTTGTTTCACTAAAGCCTCGTTTATAAATTGCCATTAGCGATTTAGATAAATCACAGCACAAGTTATATAGATCAAATTTTATCTTTGAATCTACTACCCAATGTGCCTGCTCCTCCATTGTATTTAACCAACGTGCTTTATATACCATCAATCCGCATAGCAATAATTTAAATTCTGAGACTTTAACAATATTGAGAGGAGATGATGAAAACACTTCCATCGAATCATAAAAGTCTATTGATTTTAACTTAGCCTGATTAGCTGCGTTTCCGAGTTCTTCCAAATTTTCAGCAAGTAACATATTGGCAGTACGATTTCTCCCTTGAACTTTACATACTTCTCTTCTAAATAGTTCAATTGTTTCTTCCAACTCCTTTTGGCTTAAAGGTGAAGTCATATCTACTTCAACTTTAAGTTTGCTACACACTTGGGTATGGGTAGGTTGACCTTCATAAGAAAGTTCTATCAAATTCGAGTAATGTCGAGTTGTAAGCTCCTTACTTTGTAATTCTTCTGAATCTAATTTATTTGAAATTGTACTTTTAGGTATTTCTAACTCTTCATAGTCATAATCAAAGTTCATCACCTCTCTTTTGTAGGCTTTAAATACTTCAAATGGTGTTTGATTTATTACAAGTTCATTACCAATTTGTTCACTTGTTATGGTAGGTCCATTTATAAAAGTAATATCATCGGTACAAGGTACAAATGTGCTTAAATATTCGCTATTTTGTAAATATTCCAAAACAAATTCATAATCTATTTCATATACAAATAATTGGGGTGGATAAAGTAAATTGATTGACCATTTATGGGCTGAGTATTCTTCATAAACACATAGAAAATCATTTAAAGTTTGTCTTAGATCCTCTTTTCTATTGTCTTTTTCTTGCACAGTTCCACTATTATCTATAAGCCAAGGGAACTCCTGTTCAGCATAGTATTTATTAAGAATAGACTCCTTCATGTATTGAGTGAAATAGCCTTTGTTATAACCCAAAACAATCGCATCTAAAGCATCTTTTGAATAGCCACCAAAATTCTAGACACACATAACCATCTTTTGATGGGCCTTTTCATAATCTAATGGAGAACGCTGACCATTGGAACCATGTCTGCGTTTTGAGTTATAGAACATCTCTATATATTCAAAGATATCCGACCTTGCTTCAGTTCTTGTCACATAGATTTTCTTCTTGATCCTCTCTCGCTTTAACAGCTGAAAGAAGCTCTCAGCAACAGCATTATCATGGCAGTTTCCACGCCGGCTCATACTGCTTTCAAGGTTGTGATGCTTGAGAAATGTCTGCCATTCATGACTGGTGTATTGGCTACCTTGATCAGAATGAATCAGGACTTTGTTCTTTGGGCTTCTTCGCCACAAAGCCATCAGTAGAGCATCTAAAACCAGATCTGTTGTGATTCTCGACTTCATAGACCAGCCAACGACTAGCCGTGAGAATAGGTCGATTACTACTGCAAGATACAGCCATCCTTCATGAGTGCGAATATAAGTGATGTCAGTCACCCACAACTGGTTGGGCTGGGTGGGGTTAAACTGTCTGTCTAAAGTATTTCGAGCCACAATCGATGGAGTACTAACATTAGCTCTAGGTTTGCGATAGCCACGCTGTGACTTGAGACCATTCGCCTTCATGAGTCGATGTACTCGATTGATACCGCAACTTTCGCCAACGTCTTTCAAATCACAATGAATCTTGCGATAACCGTAGACTCCGCCAGATTCCAACCAGAACTGTTTAATTAATCCTGAAAGCTGTTGCCGCTTCCTCGCAGTTATACTGGTAGGTTTCTTTAACCAGGCGTAATAACCACTGTGATGAACATCTAACGTTGAACATAAACGACGAACAGACCATATATGTTGGTTGTCCCGAATAAAGGCGTACCTCATTTGGACTGGCTTGCGAAGTACACCGCGGCCTTTTTTAATATGTCCCTTTCTTCAGTGACCCTTTGCAGCTCTTTTTTTAATTTCGCTAATTCTGTAGTTGGATCACTAGATTCTGTTGTCTTGGGCTGCTGTGGATCATAACGTTTGATCCAAGCATACAGACTATGTGTAGTGGTTCCTAAATGTGTAGCAACTTCAGCCACACTATGACCTTTCTCAGTGACTTGTTTTACTGCTTCAATTTTGAATTCTTCAGGGTATCGTTTACTGCTCATAAGCACCTCGTTAATTAGCCATTTTATCTAACTAAAAGGTGTCTACAAAATCGGTGGCTATTCATTTTGCCATTTCCACAATATGATCTTCTGTATATACAGAATTAAAATTATCTAGTTTTTTCCTTAATAATGAATGTATTTCTATTATTTTATTCACATCATCTAGTTTATTTTTTATTTGTAAACAACGGTAAATTTCTTGATGTATGAAATCAGATATTTCAACTCTGAATGTTCGTAAATCTATTTCATGGTATATTTTGAGAGGTTTCATAAATAAATTTTAATTTTTCATATAGACAAAGCCTATACTAAATCTCCCCCAAATTTTGAGCAATTTTTTGGGGGGAATAAAAATTTTGAAACTAGATATCCTGTCTCTCAAGCAATCATTCAATTGGAATGATACAAACAATGTTGAGTAGGAGTGAGTCACATGGCTTATAAAAAATTGCATATTGATGGTGGATACATCGTTGTAGGTTATTCTGGTTATCAAATTCCGTATAGTGAAATTGAGATAACCTCAAGCCGACTAACACATTTCGAGGATGAAGATGGTCGTATTATTCCCTATGACTGTCCAATGTTCCGATATGATTTAAGATGCGATTTATCATCTGGGTGCCTTCATATTTTTGCTCTAGCTAATGATTATAGAATTATCAATTTTGATACTGGTGCTGATGCAGAAGGTGACGGTATTTATTGGGATTTAGACTATCTACAATACAATTATGGTCGTGATCCCTACTTAAATAATCTGTTTAGATAGCTGTGATACAAAAAAATAATCCCTCCAATTTGGAGGGATTATTTTTTTGTATCACTGATTAAGTACTTATTTGATCAAACCTAAAAACTCTAATATGTCCAACCCACAAGTAGTTCTTTTGATTTGATTGGAATATTAAATCTCCCTCACTATGTCATTTAACAAGTGGGGTCACTGAGCACCTTAAAGTAGAGGATGAAAAGTCACCGCTTTCAAAAATGATGAATAATTAGATAATATAGACCTAACTTTAAACTATGTAAGTGATAAAATTTTTCTTTATATTTGTTTTATGGCTATTAAATAAACAATCAGTTATCTCCAATAAAATCAAACAATATACTCTTCCAAGAAGAAATCCATACTAATCTTTTTTATATATTAAAATAATGATTAAATTAACACTCAATTCAATATAAATAAAAGTACAGAAATCAAAAGTGTCAGATCTAAAACAAATACTTGATTATTAATTAATAAAATAAAATAGTTTAATTAACAAAAAAACAATACAATAAAAATATTTTTAAATAAAATATAAAACCAATGGAAAATATAAAAAAAGTTTAAATTATTAATAAAATATGTAGCACAAAAATAATTTCATTATAAAATTAATATTATAATAAAGTTAAGAAAGCAATGTTTTTTGATCTTGTAAAAATAAAAATTAAAAATATAATGTCTTTTTTTTACGAGCATCTAGATATGAATTTGATAAGCTTTCCTCTTGATAACTTATTCTTTAAACTGATCAAAGAAAATACAATAGATGGCTGGGAACCCAAAAGATTTTTAAAAGAAATGAAGCTAGAAGATAAATTTAAAAAAGAACAAGCTTACCGAGGAATTTCCTACTTGTGTAAACTGAACTATCTTTCTATTAATTTTGAAAAATCTAAAAGAAATACATACTGCTATGAAGAAACTTTAAAAATGAATGAGTTAAGAAGTTCAATCCATGAAAAACATAGTGAAAGTATAGACTTAAAATCTACAAAATCACAATTACTGGATAATATATCAATGCTTGAATCAAACCTTGACTATCTTGATTCATTAATGCAAAAACAACCTCAAAACCATACATTTTATAAGGATGAAATAAAGGATTTATTCATAAAGTTAATAGAGGATAAATCTAAGTTAGAGATCATAAACAATATATTAAATAAAAAAATAATTATCAATTGAAATACATTGTTACAATTATTATTGGTATTATAATACCATTTTAAAGACATCACATGGGTATTATAATACCAAAACTTATAAAAACACTTTGAATTTTATAAAAATATACTTTTCACCTGCATTAAAATAAAAATTTCATCTCTTAATAATAAATCATTTCACTACTTGAATATTAAATTCCTTTAAATTCCTTGTAGATAGCTTAGATTTTAGGTTATTTAGGGAGTCGTGCATCATGAGCTTCGACAATTCAAATCTTGAAAATATAAAGGCACAAATAGATCGTGCATTTTCTACGAGTACCAATCTTGCGCGCACTCTAGTGGGTAAAAGAAGAATAGAACAAGGGACTATAGGTAAAAGAACCTCGCTTTTTCCTAGTTTTAAGAATCAAGGGATGATACCACTTGAAAGTAAACTTGAATTAGCATACGCCCTTTCTCTTGAGCAAGATAAAAAAGTTATCGCCTATAGAACTCAAGCAATTGAAATTCCTAATTTTAATAAGATTTTTTTGTATCCTGATTTTCTTATTAAATACAAAGATCATACTTATGCAGTTCATGAAGTAAAACCTTCAATTGATCATTTAAACAGTGACCAATTGAAAAAATTAGAACGGTTAGGTCATCATATTTTTAATTACCTAAAAATTGAATTCAATGTAATTGATAAGTCTGTTCTTGCTAACGATAAATTAGTTCAGAGGATCTTATTTTTTTATTCAAGAGGGCATACACAGACTTGGCCTGATGAACTGATATATAAAGCCCTACATAATCTAGACAAATACTATAAGGCACCAAGTGATGTGTATAGATCACTCTCCCTATTAAATTTACCTAGTAATTTAGGTGATTACTTAATCTTCCATAAAGAGATATCTATTAATGGTTTGTCGTGGTAACTATGAGCAATGAACTGTTCCCTAGAGAGGGCTTTAGATTTAACTTGTATGGTAATGATTATGAAATCACTGCTGTAATTGGTAATAAAGTTAGATTTTCCTCTATCAAAGGAGGTAAGGTTTACAATATGCCGTTAGATAAGTTTATTCACTTATCTAATAATCATGAGATCGAATATAGTGAAACCCCTTTCTATCCATTCTTAGATCAACATAATTATGAAGTAATTAATCGCAAAAAAAGATACATTGAGGCAGCCTTAAACTTGTCTTATCTTTCATCTCATAATGCTATTAACACAATAATTGAAGAAGTCTCATCCAATATTAAAGATAAAGCCCCTCCTAGTTCTCGAACAGTCATACGATGGATCAAAAGGTTTAGAGAAGAAGAAAAATTTTTAACTGAGTTCAAGCATAATCAGGGTAATCGCTCTCTACGATTCTCACCGGATGTAGTTGCTATTCTAAAAAATGGAATATTTGAGATTTTTCTCAAACCAGCAGAAAGAAGATCTGCGAAAGATGTTGAAGCATATGTTGTATCTCAAATGCTTGAGAAAGGTATCTATTCTAAGCCTCCAACCATAAGAACAATCCAACGTCATATAAAAGCTTTGGATCAATATGACATTGTTAGAAGTAAAAAAGGACTGCGGGTAGCGAATAAAAAATTTAGGGCTGCGGGTGAAGAACGTGACAGCCCCTTCTTACTGAGTATCATTGAGATAGACTCTCATTTACTAGATGTGATTGTCTTAGATGATCATACATTTGAAGTTATTGGAAGGCCCACTTTAACTTGTGGTATAGATGTATTTTCTAAGTGTATTGTAGGATGGCATTTAAGTATATTGCCACCTAATAGCAGTAATACATTGTGTTTACTCAAAGATATGTTCACACGCCCTCAAAGAAATTTACCAGGGGGGATACCTTCTTCGATTATTCCTGATAACGGTGTTGAATTCAAAAATAATGCGCTTAGTAGTATTTGTGAAAATCGAAAAATTACTATTATTCCCTCTCAAAAGCATACTCCTGATGACAAGCCACATATCGAAAATTTTTTTCGAACTTTTACTTTAAGCTTTAGTCAAAAGCTTAAAGGTACTACTTTTTCTAATGCAGCCTTTCGAGGCGAATATAATTCTAAAAAACAGGCATCTTTAACTTTTTCAAATTTAAGAGATTTTATACATGAATGGATTGAATGTATTTATCATCAATCTAAACATAGTGGAATTGATAATAGAATACCTTTAACTTTTTGGAATGAAACAATCAAGCTTTTTCCTGTGCTTTCCATGTCGGAGCAAGAAATTGACATACTAGCTCGCATTCCTAAAAAGAAAAAAGTTAATAATGGAAGAATTCATTTTTCCTATCTAACTTATTACTCTCATGTATTAACTAACGAAAATTATGATAATAAGAGTGTTATTATTTTAGTAGATGAGACAAATCTAGAAAGAATTTATATTAGAAACCCTCAAGATAATAATAGTTTTATTGTCGCTGAATCCACTAATCCCTATTATACTAAAGGTTTATCTCTTTATGAACATTTGTGTATTCAATAACAGAAAAAAAGTATTTCTCAACAAGACCAAAGACTATTAGGTGAATATACTGATTTATATGCTCGATGGAAACTTTATACTAAAATTCAAGATGCTTACGCTGAGAATAAAAAATTAAAAAATATAAAATTAGATTTACCTGCAAAAATACAAGCTCTTTTGTCCCAAGCAAATCCTATAAACCAAATTAATACTCAACTATCAGATTCGATAGACATATTATCAACTCAAGATACTTTGAATAAATATTCTCAAGAACAAATACCTACCCCCTCCTTTTCAGAAAAGTCTTTATCTACCACAGATGATGATGATTATGAATCAATGGAACTTTAATTTAACTATTTAACATATAAAGGGGAATTTAGATGAGTACAATGGAACTTCTACAGATAATAGAAAAAGTAAAGAACATAATTGTCATCCCCCCAGATATAAAAAAGATACTTATTGAGGTAGATGAAGCTGTGATTAAAACTCAATTATTTGGGACACCTTTAGGTTGCTTTATTCTTGCTGAGGGTGGTATGGGAAAGACCACTATTTGTAAAGCGTTAATGTCTAAATACAAAATTTCTGAAAAAAGAATTGATGGGGCTATTCAGCAGATTATCCCTGCTTTTTACATTGAGGTGCCCTCACCTGTTACAGTTAAATCTTTAGCAGCACATATGCTAGAACAATTTAATGATCCAACGCCTACAATTGGGGATACACTTCAACTTACGAATCGACTGTGCAAATGCATTGAAACTTGTGAAACTAAATTGATTATTTTAGATGAGTTTCATCATTTAGTTGATTTAACAAAAACATCAAAAAGATTAAACCAGAACGTAGCCTCATGGATCAAAAATCTTGTCAATCGTACAGGAATTACTTTTTGTCTAGTAGGATTACCTGAATTTGAAAATATTATAAAGAATGACACGCAATTAGCCCGTAGATTTCCACTTAGTTATCATTTTAAAAAGCTTGAATATTCTCTCGATCAAAATGGTTCTTTACTAAAGTTCTTAGATCGTTATCAAAAAAATATTACTGAGCATACGCCTATTATTTTTGAAACCCCATTAAAAGATGAATTACTTAGCTTACAAATACACGTAGCTACAGGAGGAAATATTGCTTTCATTAGTCTATTGATAAAACAAACAATTTTTAAGGCCTTGCAAAATAATCACTATAATATTAAATCAATAGACTTTGCAGAAACATGGGAAACCGGATTAACAAGTTTTGTGTCCCTCATTAATCAAAACCCATTTTTAATGAATAAAAATCAATTATCTTTAAAAATAAGGTTTAGATAATGGACAGATTATTTTATCCGACTACCCCAATAGCTTATGATGGAGAGTCTGCCGGAAGTCTCATAACAAGATTGATTCAGCTTAATTCTTATCAACATGCTGCTGCCATTTACAAACACTTAGCGGATATTAAAGGTATTGAAGAATTTGTCTCTATAATTAGTCATGATCTAAAGTTCGCGTCTTTCTTATCCAAAATGAGGTTAGATACTAGGAATAGTCATTTATCTTTAAGAAGAAAATCAATTACACAGCGTTCAGAGGTACTTTGGAAGAATGCTTTCTTACCTGATAAATTCTTTCATAATGATTTACAGCATTACTGTCCCTTATGCCTTAGAGATCAAGAATTTTGGCGAAAAGATTGGCTTTTGAAACTTAATTATGCATGCCCTAAACATAAGGTAATGTTATTAAACCACTGTCCCCACTGTTTCAAAAAGCTAAATATTATTCGTTCTAAACTCTGTATTTGCCCAAAATGTCAAACAGATATAAGACTTGCTCCTATTATAGCTTGCAATACAACACAGACCATTGAATGGTTAGAAACTCTATTTTCCTATGCGGAACAAGACAAGATAAATATCCTTATAAACTGTTTCACTAAGCTGGAAAAATTCAATATTTCCAATAATCTAAATATAAATAATGAAGAGTTAGTTAATCTTACTTATGCATTTCTCAACAACACGAAAAATTTTCAAAACTCGATAAACTCTATTTTATTAAATCACCTTCCAAATATACATCCAAGAATTGCATTACTACCTTTTCTTATTAAGGATAGATTTATCCCCCTATATAAAGATTTTATTAAATCAGCTTGTGACCAATTTAACTTTTCTAATATAACGACTCATCAAGGTTTCTTAACTATTCAAGATTGTTGTAAGGTATTAAATAAATCTAGGAATGAGATAAAACATTTAATCACCTTAAATCATTTACATCTCCATAAGCAAAAGGATGAAATTTATATTTCAATACCTAGCATCGTTACCTGCTTATCAAAATATAAAGAATTACAGATAATACTTTCGAGCATCAAAGATGAAAACTATATCATTCAGAAATCTGAAGTATTTTATACACTAAAAGAAGCCGCAAATTGCCTCAATGTTAATACAGAGACTGTAAGATTTCTTATAAAGAACCATATTCTCTCTTTAGCAACTCAAACATCAACTTCAAAAACCACTCAACACTTTATTTCTAAAAAGTCCCTTGATGAGTTCCATCGTGAAAAAATTCTTATTGGAGCTGTCGCAAGAGAACTGAATGTTAATCCAACTAATCTAACGGAAAAGCTAGCTAGTTTAGGTATTTTTCCTATTCATGGACCTAAAGTGGATCAAACTCGAAATAATATTTTTTTGAAGTCTTCTATAAATCATATAACGCGGGAAAAGATTTTATCTATTCAAACTTATCCCAACTCAGCAGGTAGAAAAAAGCATGCTAATGATCGTATTACTCAAACTGAGGACAGCCTTTACATTCCCTTAAAAGAAGCAGCAAAACGCTTAGAAAAATCTCCACTACAGGTAGCACAACTTGTCACCAAACAATTCCTTAAGAAAAAATTATCGAATCCCGGGAACATTCTTATAAACCTAGAATCACTTGATTTACTATTGGAAAAAATTTCTTCTCCAATGTATACCCATTATGAAGATGCACTTCAATTATTAAATTGTCCTCCTAACTGGTTCAATACTTATTGGATCAAAACAGAAATACTTAAAATCGAGGATTTACTTTATTGGAAAGTAATTACAACTGCCGATATTAATAGGGCTCTAAAAATTAGGAGTGAATACTTAACAGGTGCTGAAGTTAGTAAACTCATGAATATGCATAAGTCACATATACCTAATTTAAGCATTCAGGGCCTTATTACACCACTTTTAATTGGTAATACACATAAAATTAAATTTTACAGGAAAGCTGATGTAATTTATTTGATCAAGAAAGGCTATGGCTATTCCTCAAAATCTTAGTTAAGACTTCATCTCACTTTTATTGATATCAATATGCTTATAGAGGAATTATGAGTAAATTAAGCTATTCAAAATAATAGGAAAAAATAAAAAAATTTTAAATAATAGATTAATATTTTAACACAACCGTTTTCCTGTTGATCAAGAGTGTCCAAGTCCAAGTAGTTATTGATCTTATACTTTGCTAAGCAGCATAAATTTTTTCCTGAGAAAGTTGAGTGTTTTCCCTCACTGTATGCTTTTAAATAGTGAGTTAAAAAAGTTTTATGATTTTAATACACTTAACTTTTTTTCAAATAACTACAAATATATTGTACTGA
This sequence comes from Acinetobacter sp. FL, assembly GCF_040744925.1. Classification (NCBI taxonomy): domain Bacteria; kingdom Pseudomonadati; phylum Pseudomonadota; class Gammaproteobacteria; order Moraxellales; family Moraxellaceae; genus Acinetobacter; species Acinetobacter sp. FL. The sequence goes on from NZ_CP160437.1 coordinate 2,635,467, forward strand.
GTATTTGATTCTGAGAGGTATTACATTTAAGAAAACATAATCCCCCCTTTCACTAATTATAAATAGTTATATTTAAGAAATTAATCAAATCCTCTAAGCATTTTTTCTTCTGCCTCTTGCTTGGTTTCATAATCAATTTTTCTATCGATATAATCAACAAACTGCTTTGCCCAATTTCTGATCTTTATGTTTTCATGGTCAATTAAGGCTTCTATCAATTTTTTATCCTCTCGCAAGTAAGGAATAAGAGACCCCATCCAAGACCTACTTGAAAAATTTGCTGAAACTGTGCTGTTAAAAGATTCATTATCACTATATTCAGATATTAATCTTAGGAGCAAAGGATTAAAAATCCTATTATCCCCATCCAAAATAAACATTTTTATTGCATGAGTTGTGATCATCAAAGCAACTTCATCTTTACACCATTCAACGATACTATTTGCATCCAATAGATCAAAGATGCTTTTGTCACGCGTATGATATGATTTTCCACTTCCTAGTAAATCTAATAATCTATACGATTTCTTATAGTTCTCATCTAGGAACTTGGATGAGACTTTAAACCACAAGTATTCTCCATGAAGCTCAAATGCTTTATAGAATGCTTCGCCAATATAGTCCCATAAATCATTGTAATTAATATCATAGCTACCTACTTGATCAATCAAGTGAAGACACAACTTTAAAGCAAACTCTTTATCTTCGGTATCTAATAGTTTTTCTACTGAATCAAGCCAATGATGACTATCAAATTGATATAATTTATCATTTTTTTTGAAAGAAACATTGAGAACTAAAATAGCTAAAGTTGGATTTATCAATTTTAAGTCAAGATCTGTACGTCCAAACACATACATACTTAAATTATCTAATGCAACCCAAACTGCTGTAGCATCAAATTTACTTAAGGATAAACAAAATTCTGTAATTTCTTTTTCTGTTAGATGTTGAGTTACACTTCCATAACTCAGTATTGATGCAGCACTACTTGGTAGTCTACCGGTACTTATCAATCCAAGAAAAATATCTAAATGATGTGAGTTGAACTTACCTGTTCGTACCGTATCTGGATAGTATTGAACTAAAGCTTCATCTGAAGCAATTAACTCAATTATTTCCATCCATTTGTTGATATTTTTATCATTAATACCGCTTAAAAATCCTGCAAGGAATTGTATGTTGGTTGGTTTATCTCTACGTAAAGAGTTTAAAAGATTATTCAAAATTACATTTATAGCATTTTCATCCAATTGTATGGCTAGATGCTTAGCAAAGATCCAGCTTTGTTTATGTTCTGGAAAGGTTAATAACATCTTAAGATGAGGAATTAAATCATTATAAGTTCCTTTAATAGATTCTGCTAAAGCTTTAGCATCCTCGGCAGCAACATCAATATAGCGGCCATCGGCATCTTTAACATATTCTCTAGAAGGATTGAGAACAATTAGTTTCAGTTTTTCTTCAAGGTCATTATCATCTGGTGATAATAATTGTTCCCAAGACTTTAAAAGTTCTATTTCTTTTGGTTCCAAGCCTTTAACATCAAATTGCAAAGCATGAGTTATTGATTGAGCAGCCGTAGGCCAGTATTTCCCAGAAAATCTAATTACTTCTTTAAAAAAGAGGTCTAGTTGCTGCTGAATTGGGTATTTTATTAATCCTCTGATTTCATGTCCAAATACATTCTTAACTTGTTCAGTTATATTGCCACGCTTAATAAGAGTAATTAATGTATTCAGATGATGTTGCCAATAATCATATATTTCTGAGTATTTTTCAGGTTGCCATTCTTTAAGTTCTGGCTTAGTACCTTGATATTCGGCTCCAACTACTCTTGTGCCTCCTTGGGTGCTAATAGCTGATTTGATTGCTTGAATAATGACGGAGTCAGCACTTTCAGTATTTAATCCCATTGCTTTATCTAGCAAGGCTAATCGCTTTTCAAAGCTTGCTTCAGTGCCACACAAGTTTATTCTAAATAATTGTGCAAATTGACCAGTAGCATTATTACCATAACTTTCATTTTCAAACTGAGCAAATTTAAATAAGCACCAAGCCGCCTCATTAAAGCAAGAGTCATGAAATACTAACATTTCCAATGACCAAATAAAGTTACGTCTGATATCCCCAGAAATAGATAATATATCAGTATCATCTAAATTATTAATAATGCGAAATATAAGTTGAGTTGTAACTACAGGGTTCACTTCAACCAGTGCGCGGAAAAGTCTTGAACCCGCTTTAGTAAGCAACAGTTCCGCTTGGCCGAAAGGGCGATTAGATGCACAAAAGTTTTTAACAAATTCTTGAATATTCATTGATGAATCTAAGTATTTAATTTGCTTACAGAAGCTTTCTAACAATGATGGAGGTAGTTGACTAACTAAATCTGATTGCCTATCGAATAAACTTGTATTCCACCATTGCATAGCTAAATTAAGAGCAAGTGGTTTTGGAACTATCCGAGCAAAGTTACTAGTGCAGTTAATTAATTCTTTTTGACTAAAAATAGTGATAGTTTTGTCAAAACACTTTTGATCTGTTTGGGCTATTCGATTAATAAAATCGGCATCAATATTGGAGGCTTGATGACTGTCTTTTTGAAATTTGAAATAATCAAACAGAGAAAAAACAATTAATAGGTCTCTGGATTCATCAGTAAGAGCACCATCACCATTAATTAACTTTTCAACTAGCTCAGGCTCATTGAAGTTTGTAGTTAGAGCCCCATCGTTTTGTAACTCATGTGTAGCCATTTGTGCTAGTAATGGAAATCCTTCAATAAATGCTTCTAACTGTTTTCTTAAAGGGGCATCCAATTGAGGTAAACGTTCATGAATAATTTCGTTAATTTGTTCGGATGCTAACTTTTCTAATTTAATTGGAATACTATTTTTGAGATGTCTTGGCTCATCATGATAAAAATAAGTTGTTATTAGCTTAAGATTAGATTTATTAGTAATAATTGCATTCACTGCATAATTGTGTAGTTCAACTAAACAGTTATCAATAATAACATAACCTGTTACACCACTTTCAGAAAGTCTTGATATTTCATTTTTTATGGCTGTCTCCAAATCTGCACCATTAAGAACTAAGAAATCTTCATCATCAATATTTTTATGATTTTTATATTCTAGTATTAATCTGGATTTACCTAAGCCCGACAAACCCGTTAACCTAACATAAGGAGTTTCAGATTCAAGAGCTTGTGTTAGTGAGTCAAATGCTAACTGTCGAGCACTATCTGTTTTGTAAGGCAGTTCATGTTTACGTTCATCATACTTAAGCCATTCATATATTGGTTTGCCGATTTGAGAGTTGAATTTCCCTAATGAACGCTTTGATTTTATAAATTTTTTTAAATGAATTACTATATTATCATTTGCTGTTTTAGGTTTAACAATTGAACTATGATCTACATTATTTATAGTTTCAATCTGGTGATGTCTGAAGATGCTTTTAGAGCTCATTGCTGAAACTATAGTTTCGTTAGCATCGATAATACTTAATATGTCTAAATGTTGATCTATTCTTTTATCCACCCATTGTTCGTGTATATCATCTAGGTCAGTAGAATTACTGACTAGTGATTTTAAGTGCTTATTTCTCCAACTAATGTATTTAGCAATCTTAGCTAAGCCTGATCCGTCATGTGGCACATCAAAAAAACATACTTTGCTAATATTATGTTTTATCCCTTGAGCATTAAGTCTTAATAATAATTTTTTTATGACTATGCCGCCCATACTATGACCGACCAATATTATGTCATCATTTTCTAAATCACACTCAGCTCTGATATCACTTAATACTCCATTTGCGATACTTGAAATTGATGGAGCTGGCTTAATCCATGCAAAGTTAGGAGAGTAATATCCAAATTCTTTCACTCTGTAATCTCCGAGAGTTGGGTCTTCACTCAGAAGCTGAGGAAATAGTCCCCATGTTGTACCAACCTTTCCGGTTAAACCATGAACAAAAATTATATATTTATTCATTAATCCATCTTTTAGTTAAATTTGAGTTGAGGCAATCATATTAAAAAATATGCAATTTTGCCAACAAAACAATCAGTTAAATCCATTACTAGACTGAAATCCGCAAAGTCTAAAGTGGTTAATTAAATGTTATAAATTTCAAATTTTTAAGTTTAATATGATTAAGGCGTGAAACCAATTTAATACTAGTTTGTAATAAGTATTTAGATCGCCCAATATGATCATCATCATTATGTGTAACAATCGCTAAATCAATTTTACTTGAGTCACCCAATAAGGCTTCTAATGTTGAAATAATAACTTTTCTTATTTTCATTTTTTGGGACCGCTATCTACTAAGATTTTAGTGTGCTCGAAATCCAGAAGAATACAATCACCATGCCCCGCATCTAAAACATGAACTTTCAATATAATAGTTTAAAATTTACCCACCTTAAAATACCTTAAATTTTTTTACAAAAAAAATAGATATTTCAAATAAATATGATCTTCTTTTTGCATACTTAACATTAGCTTCTCATTAAAAATTTTATCTTTACTCTTTCTAATGACATAAATTGCGTCGTTGTTTTAAGATAATGACAAGGGTCATGTCGTTTATTGATGTCATTTTATGTCGCAACGCAATTTAATCTATTGATTATATTAGAAGTAGAATGACAATCGTTGTGTCGTTTTACGCTTAATGTAAAACAACATATCAGATGTTATTTTCATTATATATATTTTACTAGTAAAGATAGAGCTTTAGGGCTCTATCTTTATATCAATTCTATCAAATTAGTAATAAAAATTTATTTAATATCTTAAAGATTATTTATATTTGAAAAATTAATATCTAACTTAGCTTAAGTATTAAAAGCAACCAGCTTATAAATAAAAATTATATTTTATAAAAGTTATTAAATTAGTTTAAAACCTTATTTTTTAAATATTTCTAATACTTAATATAAACTTTATTTATCAATTTTCAGATAATTTAAAATCCGATATATAAGAATCCTGAATAGCTTCTACACAGTTTTTAATAATAATATCATTCCCCTTTTTCCAAATTAATTTAACTTCAGATTGATTATTCTTATCGTTTATAGAAAGCAACTTTACATTCTGTGGAAGAATACTAACAAATTCCTCAGGAACAATACAAATCCCAAAATCCTTTGCAACTAAATCCAGTTGGGACAACTTTCGTGAAGTTATTCTTGATTTTTTTTGAGAAAAACCATTGCTTAAGCAAAGATTAGAAGCTAAGTAGCTCAGTCCTCCTCGTTCAGAATGGGGGGTAGAAACAAATTCTAAGTCCTTTAAATCTCTGATATAAACCTTGGTCTTGTCACTAAAATTCTGATTAGAAGCAGAAACTGCTACATATAAAGGGGCTTCATATAAACTTATAGAAGCTATTTCATCTAAATTGTGATGAACAGGCGGTCGAATAAAACCGATATCAATATTACCGCTAAGAATTGCTTCAATTTGATCCTCAGATGAAATAGTATTAATTTCTATATTAATTTTATATTTTCCGCATAACTCATCTAAAATCTGCAACTTTTTTTGATCAAAGATAATGCTGCTAGAGTGGCTGATTTTTATATTTCTGTCTTCTCCCTCGCTAATTCTCTTTGCCAGTTCAATTGAATTGTTAAAATTCTCAAGATGATTCTTTAAACTTTTATAAAGAACCAATCCAGCAGGGGTCAATTTAATTTTTTTTTCGGATCTATTAAAAACACAAAAACCTATTTCATCTTCCAGATTTTTTATTTGTCTGCTTAAAGCTGACTGAGCAATAAAAAGTTTTTCGGAAGCAGCATTAAAGCTGCCTTCTTCAACAATACTGATCAGATAATTACATTGTTTAAAAGTTAACATATCTCAAAAACAGATAGATGAGTAATATTTCTATATTAGATTAGATCATTAAATTAATATATCTTTTCTTTAACAGAATTGAATAGGGTTAATTCAACATGATTATTAATAAAAAAATTATCTTATTTATGACTATAATAGCTATATGTCTAGCAGCCCAATCTTATGATAACTACACTAAAAACATTTCCAAATCAGCTTTAGAGACTATAGATTTATTAACCGATTAATCTTTATATTATATTAATAAATTATTTTATTTAATAACCCTTCAAATTTTAACATTTAATTCAATACTGAATTATATTTAAATTAAACTTATTTTTATTAAAATCTTACTTTTGACTAATTATTAAAAACTAAGTTAAAACCTTTATATTAGGGTAAAATTTCATTTATTCTATTATTTTTTTAAAACGCCTCTACACCACAATTTAAAATTAATAAAAATTTAAATATATTTAGTTCTTCTAATATTTTACTTTAAAAGAAAATTCTTATTTATGAGCATTAAATATATATCTATTATATACAATAAAAAAGGGCTATTTACCCCTTTTTACTTGTCTTTTGAATATTTATAATCTTCAGACAAAAGTCTGGTTAGAATTTATAACGCAAGCTTAGTGTTGCATTACGTGGTGCACCATAATTCATACTGCTTTCACCAATCCCTTCATAATAAACTTTATCAAATAAGTTATCGATATTGAGCTGAACCTTGATATTCGGGTCAACCTGATAACCCAGCATAAGACTCGCCAACCAGATATTACCTTGGTCAATTCGCCAGTTATCCTTTTTTATTAATGAATAAGTTTTACTTCGATAATCCACTCCTGCTCCAGCACTCCATTTATCTTGGCTATATTTAACAAACAGATTTGAGGTAGTACGGGAATTATTGGGATTTACCTTCTCACCTTTAGCATCTCGTGCTTCAAAGTTGGCGATACCAAAGTTAAGACTCCATTGATCATTAATTTCGCCATCAACCTCTAGCTCTACCCCTTTACTGACGACTCCATCAATACTTCGGTAAGCCTGTTCAGAGGTCTTAACGCCATTAACAATTACATATCCATCTGTAATTTTCTCGGCAAAGTTATCTTGCTCTATTCTAAAGACAGATAAAGCTGTATTTAAACGGCCATCAAAAAATTCACTTTTAATACCCGTTTCATAGTTTTTACCAATAGCCGGGTCTAAATAACCACCATCTATATCACGACGGTTTTCCGATTTAAAAATATCGGTATAACTGGCATACCACGAATGATCTGCTGCAAAGTCATATATGACTCCGACATAAGGAGTAACCTGATTGTCGAATTTACGCGTTCCCTTGCCATCACTTGATTCAAATTCCCAGTTTGACAGCCGTACCCCTGTCACAACTTTAAGAGGGTCAAGCACATGAAATTTACCAGCAATATAAACACCGCTTTGAGTAGTCTTGTTTAATGCCAGTCTTTTCGGGTTAGTAATCGGAGTCAGCAACTCCGTATTCATATTGGAAAAATCCAGCTCATTAGGGGTATTGATGTCCAGATCATTTGTACCTTCTTTTTTTCCCTGAATCGTTCCATATTTATTGGTAAGAAGCTCATTCTGGTTCCATGAAGCACCAGTTACAATTTCCTGCTGGCGTCCAGCCCAGGTAAACGGCGCAGTAATATAAATATCGACATTATTTTCATCATTTCTCTGTTCAGAGGAATAAACAGAAATAGCCCCCAAACTTTTTTGGGTGTTTTTATCTACATTACCATCGACATAAAGCAGAGCTGTATCTTTGTCATCCCGACGATAAGAATAACCTATATGTAAATCGACATCATTAAACAGGTTATGTTGGAGTGAAGCAAATATGGCCTTTGAGTCGACATCCCAATAGGTCCAGTCTGAGCTAACGGTTAGGGAGCGGTCAAATTTGGTTCGTGTACCATCATTATAAAAGGCCGGTAGCCCTCCCCAGCGAATTCCATCACGTTCTAATTGCTGGTACATGGCGGCAAACGATAAAGTGGTCCGATCGGACAGGTCGTAGTCCAGTGCTCCATAAGCAATATTGCGCTCTTTGGAATAAAAATCCATAAAGGAATTTTCTTGTAAATGTTTCACAAAGACCCGACCGCGTAATGAACCGTCTTCATTTAAAGCATTTGAAAAATCTGCCGAGCTAGAGTAGCTATCCCATGAACCGGCTGATGCAGTCAGGTTACCTGTCAGTTCTTTTGCATTAGCATGTTTGCGGATCAGATTAAGCCCGATTGCCGGATTTCCAGCTCCCGTCATTAAACCATTTGCCCCTTTAACTACCTCTACCCGGTCATAAATACTTAAATCCGGATCACCTTCAGCCAGTGTTAAGGTACTTGGCAAGCCATCGACCAGATAATAATCGACCTGGAAACCACGTGCATAATAACTCTGGCGTTCATCGGTACGTGAAGCTGTTACTCCCGTAATATGGCTCATGAGTTCCTGAAAAGACTCAATATTCCGGTCATCCAGATAGGCCCGTGTATAGACCTTAACTGTCTGTGGCGTGTCTCGTAAAGATAGATCCAGCTTGGTCGCTGTACTTGCACTTTTAACCGTATAGCTTCCGGAGTTTTCTGTGACTGCCTGTGGCTGCTCTGCTGTTAAAGTAATGGTTTGAAGCTGCTGTACATTATCAGAATGACTTGTTTCATTTTTCTGATCCGTTTCTGCTGCAAAGGTAGTTTGTATCAGTAAAGCAGTGGAAGCAAACAGAATAGTCCGTACTGCCAAAAATAAAGGTTTAGGCGTAGAGTTTAATGGTCTAGACATACGAGTTAAGCCAAAAATAGTTGTCGTCAATAATTCCCTTAATGAATTGATATAGTCTCCCTCATCTTTTTATTAAGGTTAGACTTTTATAGGGCACTGGCTGCAACTCGCCTTAGCCTTGCATAGTACGGTTCTTCTTTCAAAGTCCACTAAAGTCAATTTTTTAAAGCAAGGTATATCAATTCAATCGCGGCAGAATCTTAACATGAAGCATACCTTAATGATACTAATTATCATTTTTATCATCATTATCTTATTTTTAGATTTTAAATATAATTGTTCAGATATTAAAATCATTTCTAAAAATTTAATTTAAACAAATTATTAGCTTCTCTTTTTCCTATTAGAAAGCGGTACAAATTTATAAAAGATTCATCAGATTTTAATTTCTATAATTTTACTCAATCCAGTGTTTGACTATTTTTATCAGTTATTTATTTTTGCACAGGTTCAGTTCTGCTCTTCCTGTTTTTGCTTAAGATTTTCGATATGCAGCCGGTCAGTTTTCCAGCCCTTTTCTAGTATTTCTTTTTCTAGATGGTATTTAATGCGTTTGAGTTTCATTGCCGGAATCACAGTCTGCTGGAATTGTTTGACGTAATCTGTCCATGCTTTTCCCTGTAATACATTAGCTGGCATGGGTGTTTTGAAAGTACTCTGGGGGGTAAAAACTATAATTGAATGCAAATACTCAGGCTCAACTACATCTTTAAGCACTGACTCCAATACCTTAATGTGCTTGTAGTTCTGATATAACGGATTTTGAAACCTAAAAGATTTTTTATATATTTTCTGTGTCCAGTGTTTCTGGCGTTCTCCGCCAAAGATCCATCCTTGATAATTTTTAGTTTCTATAATAAATATACCATAAGGACTTAACAGAATATGATCAATTTGAGTAGTACCAGTCTGTTCATCAGGTAGCGTGCAATCATTTAGCATAATATACTCTTCACTCAAGTATTTTTTAGCATGTACCTTCACTGTGAATTCGCCCAGTTTACCTTTAAATTTAGGAGAAGAAATCCAAGCAATCAGGCCGATTACAGCCACTATAATTATAAAATTAAATAACATTTTCCTTACCCCAGTTGTTTAGCTATAAATATGTTATGAAGTAGAATTTAAGGTTCTATCAAGCTTTTCAAACTCATTCAGCGCTATTATGATTTAATATGCAGTGTTCAAGGAAATAAATTATATTGGCTCAGAAATCAGAACTTTATATTTCAGTCGACATTGAAGCGTCTGGCCCTATACCTGGTATTTATAGCCTGCTTTCCATTGGCGCATGTAATATTGATCATCCTGAACAGAACTTTCAATGTGAAATCAAGCCATTAAATAGTAATGCAATACCGGAAGCATTAAATGTCTGTGGACTTTCATTAGAGAGCTTACAGCAAACCGGTCTGGAACCAGTTCAGGCTATGCAAATGTTTGATCAGTGGCTTAGCTCACTTGTAAGAGATCAACGACTGGTCTTTGTAGGTTTAAATGCCGGATTTGACTGGTCGTTTATTAACTATTATTTCTGGGCATTTTTAGGGCATAACCCATTTGGAATCAGCGCGCTGGATATTAAGTCTTATTTTATGGCTGCCCAGCACTGTAAATGGTCAGAAACCAGTTCACGGCATATGGACCGACTATTACATCCAAAGCTAAGTAAAAATCACAATGCTCTAGATGATGCTTTATATCAGGCAGAGCTGTTTAGGCTAATACGGGGTCAGCAGTTAAAGATGAACCGTCCGCTTGGCTAACTCAGCAAATCAACGCCTTAAAGCTGGATATTCTTTTCTAGGTTCAGCAGAATTGTTTTATTATCCAGTCCACCCGCAAAACCAGTTAATGCACCACTAGCTCCTATTACCCGATGACAAGGTGCAATTATTGAAATCGGATTACGACCATTTGCAGCACCTACGGCGCGCATCGCCTTAGGTCGACCAATCGCTTGAGCAATCTGCCCATAACTACGGGTCTGTCCATAAGGAATTTTTAACAGTTCGGTCCAGACCAGTTTCTGAAACTCTGTTCCGGCAAAGTCTAGCGGTATGTCAAATCGCTGCCGGTTTCCCTCAAAGTATTCTTCAAGCTGCTGGCGTACCTGAAGCAAAACCGGATGCTCCGGCTCAACCACCAGTTCTGCCAGCTGAATACGTTTAGGTTGCTCATTTTCCCAAAGAACGGCTACCAGTGCTTTCTCGTTTGCGATCAGCCTTAAACGGCCCACTGGAGAATCCATATACTGCATTGCAAGTTTCATATTTTTTTACCTGCCTCTAATTGCTTGAAGATAATTTCATCAGAACCAATCCAGATACAATCAGTACTGCTGCCAGCATTCGCATTGCTCCTGCCGGTTCATTTAAAATAAAAATCCCCAGTAAAAAAGAACCGATTGCGCCTATTCCTGTCCAGACAGTATAAGCTGTACCTAGAGGTAAAGTCCGCATCGAAATAGAGAGCAGCACTACACTCAGTATCATAAAAACAATCGTAATTACGCTTGGGCCTAAGCGAGTAAAGCCTTCTGAAAGCTTCATTGAGTAAGCCCAAACTACTTCAAAAAGACCTGCTAAGAGTAATAGTAACCATGCCATCCGGTCTTTTCCTTTCTCGTCAGGCCGTCCTGACAATTTTTCCACTATGGGGAGGCCGTTCCTCCTGAAACTTTGATTATTTTAACTGAGCCTGTCCAGATAAACAGTAGCTCAATACAAAGGTATCTTTTGCTCAGATTCCATTCATTTAAATTTAAAATCTCTTGAGCTTTAAGTAAACCCTAAAAATAGTGTTACAGCAGATGGGGAAAAATTTATCAAAGTTATGCACAAAAGCCAAACTTCACTTCCAGATAAGTATATAGCTTTAAAAAAGCCTTGTTCTACAGGCTGTAGCTATAAATTAGACAGTTCAAATTTTAGACACTGGCTAATAAAAATACTTGCTTTTGGAGTGATTAAGTCAATAAAAAAGGATTCAGTTGAATCCTTTTTATACTTTTTTTGTCTAATTAATAAGCAATTGATAGTTAATTGTTTATATTTCACCCAAGTTATCCCTAGCGTTATCAACAAGGATATCCATAGAGTTATAAACAAAGTTATCCACAGACCTTATCGAGTTATTTAAAATAGCTTAAACTTCTACACTGCCTACTTTATTCAGTTCAGCCCGCATCTCATCAATGACATTTTTATAATCTGGTTTTCCAAAAATGGCTGAACCTGCTACAAACATATCTGCACCTGCTTCAGCAATTTCACGAATATTGGCAGGTCCTACGCCACCATCTACCTCTAAACGGATATCACGGCCACTTGCGTCAATAATCTTGCGTACCTGACGTAGTTTTTCTAAAGTCATTGGAATAAATTTCTGGCCGCCGAACCCTGGGTTTACACTCATTAACAGAATCTGGTCTACCTTATCCAGTACATAGTCCAGATAATGCAATGGAGTTGCTGGGTTAAACACCAGCCCAGCTTGCGCTCCGCCAGATTTGATCAGTTGTAAAGAGCGGTCAATATGGTCAGATGCTTCTGGATGAAAGGTAATAATGTCCGCCCCTGCGTCCAGAAAGTCACCGATTGTGCGATCAACTGGTGAAACCATCAGATGTACATCAATGGGTGCCTGAATACCATATTTTTTGAGCGCCTTGCATACACCCGCCCCAAAAGTAAGATTAGGCACATAATGATTATCCATTACATCGAAATGAACTACATCAGCACCGGCTGCCAATACTTTTTCCACATCTTCACCGAGACGGGCAAAATCTGCAGATAAAATTGAAGGTGCAATTAGATAGGGCTTGGACATCGGAGGACCTGGCTTGAGAAATTGACTATTGTATTATTATAGCAAAAAGCTCCTGATTACTGGGCACTAAAGCATAAATGCAATCCCTGTTGAGACAGGTATTAAAATTTTGAGGAAGTACTTTGAGTAAAACTCTGCTACAGTATGCTTGTTATTGAGAATGAGAAGCAACATGAATAGTCGCACAGAAATTGATACTCAAGATGCTGGTCGTATAGCTAAACGTCTGGTAAATCACTGGAAACACAAGTTTGAAATTGAAGAGCATGGGACAGCTTTTACAATTGTTATGCCAGATGCAAAAGTCATTTTAACCCCTGAAACTGAACAGTTAGCTGTTCAGGTAGAAAGTCAACGTGCCGAAGATGAGCATCAACGTCTGGAAAAAGTCGTTATTGATCATCTGAATCGCATGGCACAACAGGAATTTCAGGCACAATGGCGAGCATACTAGAAGTATGCTCTGTATCATTCAAGCTTATTTCTCTTCCAGCTGGATGGCATGAAACTGTAAGTGATCATCCATAAAGCTTTGAATAAAGTAGTAACCATGATCATAGCCAGTATGCTGGCGCAAGCGTAGTGGCTGGCTTGCCTGTTTGCAGGCCTGTGCAAACAGTTCAGGATGGAGCTGGTCATAGAATTGGTCATCCAGCCCCTGATCAATCAGGATTTCAGGAAATAAGGTACCTTTTTGTGTCATCAACTGTACAGCGTCGTGTTTAGTCCACTGCTGGCGGTCTTCACCCAAGTAATGTCGAAATGCTTTTTCTCCCCACGGACACTGACTCGGTGCGCAGATTGGTGCAAATGCGGATACCGATTTAAACTTTTCCGGATATTTAAATGCTAGCGTCAAGGCACCATGGCCACCCATAGAATGTCCGAATATCCCGACTTTATCGGTCTGCACTGGAAAGTTTTTCAGAATTGCCGGATAAAGCTCATCTGTCACATAACTTTCCATCTGGTAATGTTCAGACCATGGCTCTGCACAGGCATTAATATAAAAACCAGCGCCTTGGCCTAAGTCCCAACTGTCTCCCTGGGCAACATTTTCCCCTCTTGGCGAAGTATCAGGAGAGACCAGAATTAGTCCGAGCTGGGCAGCAAGTCGCTGGGCGTGGGCTTTAATTGCAAAGGTTTCTTCGGTACAGGTTAAGCCTGCCAGATAAAATAAAGTGGTGCAGGGTTCATCCAGCAGCGCCTGAGGTGGCAAAAAAATACTAAAACGGCTCTCACCCTTCAGATATTTTGAAGTCCACTGATAAATACGCTGTTCACCATCAAAGCAACGATTGGTCTGCAATAGTTCCATATTCTTATTCCTTTTATTTTCCTGCCCTTTCGAGCTGAGCAGACTGGGATACAGCTAATGATAAATTAGGCTGATTTGCTGTGGTAGCCGGGAACAGGCGCTGTTCCAGTTGAGGCAACATCAGTTCCATATTTTTGCCGATGACCCACTGAGGCTCAGAAGGATCAAAACCTTGAGCATTCTCCCAAGTCGCTACCGTACTGCGTGCCTGTTCAAACGCCGTTTTTAAGGAAGACTGTTCACGCATAGCCTGATCAAAGAAAGCCCGCCCAAAATAAGTATAGTCAGCTTCATTGGAGCAGCCAAATGAAGCACGGTCAGCAGCAGAAGCTGTGATAATTAAAGTGTTGGCAGACTGCAAGGCAGGTATAAAACTGCCAGAATAGCAGGCAGAAATTACAATTACACGCCAGCGGATACCGGAACGGTCCAATGCTTCACGTAGCCATTTTGGATCAACCTGATCCAGCTCTAAAGGCGCATTTTCAATTTCAAACTGATTTTGCAGCCCGTGTGAAGTCATATATAAAAATAGCACATCACTTTCACGGTTCATTTGCTGCCCGATACGGCGTAGCGCCAGATTAATGCTGGTTCTAGAAGCAATAGGTATTTCAGTACGGGTTTGTGGGTTATTAATTAGCATTACCGAACGGCCGAATGTTCCGAAACGGGTATCAAACTGTTCCCTAATCCGTTTTACTTCAGATTTAAAAACATCCTGATAGCTAGCACCAGCGACACCCAAGAAATACCAGTGCGTTTGAGCAAACTCACCATACTCCACATCTTCCAGAGTACGATTCAGTATTTGACTCTGCTTATAGAAAGCCTCTTCAGAAAATGATGGCGGGACACTTTCTACTTTCCAGATTGGCTGGTCTTTAACTGACATCTGCCATACGACCAATGTAATAAATGTCGCCAGCATGATCAGGGCAAATTCCCACCACGGCCATTTTAGTTCACGACCAAATACCCAGACCACAGCCATACTCTGCCAGACAAACAGCACCATAAACAGGATGGGCAAATAGTCATAAATTGCATAAGGTAAATAATCAAGTTGCCCCAGATACTGAATCAGGCTTTGCAATAGCGCAATATGCGTATCCAGAATCAGCCATAAGATAGTCGGTACCAGCATTAATCGTGGATTATTGGTACGCTGTGACAGGAATATGCCGACAATTAAGGCCAGAAAAGGCCATAAGGCATAACTCACCAGTCCTTGAGAATTAAACTCGCCAGTTTCACCAGCAGTCAGCCAGCTAAATAAAGTATTGGCCAGCCCTCCCAGTACGCCCCAGACAATAAACTGAAGGATTGAAGGCCGCACAGCAGCCAGTGCGCGACGAGAACCTAAAAATAACCACATCCCGGCAATCTGATTGCTTTGAAAATCATGCCAAAAATTAATCGATGGTTTGAGGTTAATCATAGGATGTCTGGGAAAATGATATTTTTTTAAAGGCCTAAACAGTTTAGGCCTGAGATAGAATTTAGCAATGCCACTTTCTAACTATATAACAAAACTTTGCTTAATATTGAAGCTGTTACCAAATAGTTTTAATCAGGCAGATAAAAGTAGGCATCGAAGCGGCAGGCGTCGCCTAACCATTGATGATCAGGTGTTTGTTCGGCTAGAAATCCTGCATGACGTGGCCGTTTTACTATGACCCGTTTTGCAACTGCTTGTGCAAGAGATAAAAGTTCATCTCCCAAGTCCATCTCTCCCTGTTCAGGCAACAGCATATGTAAAAGCTGCATCTGTTTTTTAACTTGGGCCTGTTTTTTATGGTCCTGCTGGTTCTGGTCACGCTGTGGAAACATCGGATCAAGATAAACAACGTCTATCCTGTGCTGTCGAGCTGTTTGCTGACGCAAATAATCAGCAGAGTCGGCAAAAACCAGTTTAATCCTTGCTGCGGCTGAGTTCAGGAATGCATCAGTTTGTGCCTGGGCCAGACTTTCTTCCAGCAGCGTAAATAGAATGGGATGACGCTCGACTAAAGTGACTTCTGCACCTAAATGGGCCATCAGCAAGCTGTCATGCCCCAAACCGGCAGTGGCATCAATCAGTTGCGGCTTTTCTCCCAGTTGGCAGGCGCGGGCAAGCATTTCCGACTTTAAACTGGCACGCTTTAAACGTGGAATTTCAGCTTTCCAGTCTGGTTGCATTTTCATGCCATTTGCACATAGCCATAAACCTTGCGCGTCTGTACATAAAGCAAGTTCCGGATTCAGGCGTAAAAAACGGCTATTGATTTTCTCAACTGTTTCTATACCTAAATTTATACCTCGTGAACCAAGCACAGCAGCGTAGTGCTGTGCTTGATCCTCATATTCAGCTTCACAAAATAAGCGCATGGCTTACCATAATCTCCAGCCAGTAAAGGCAAATAGCAGGATCAGTAATCCGGATGCGATCCGGTACCAGGCAAAGATCATGAAATCGCGCTTGGCCACATAAGCGACTAAAACACGAATCAGGAACAATGCTGAAATAAAGGAAACTAGAATCCCCCAGCCGATTACCAACCAGTCAAAATTACTTTCCAGTACATCATAACTTTGATACAGATCTAAAAGACCGGCTCCGATAATGACAGGAATACCGAGAAAGAAAGAGAATTCGGTTGCCGATTTACGTGACAGACCCAACATCATGCCGCCAATAATTGTTGCGCCTGAGCGCGAGGTGCCCGGAATCAGT
The DNA here is from genome assembly GCF_040744925.1 of Acinetobacter sp. FL. NCBI lineage: Bacteria > Pseudomonadati > Pseudomonadota > Gammaproteobacteria > Moraxellales > Moraxellaceae > Acinetobacter > Acinetobacter sp. FL. The sequence goes on from NZ_CP160437.1 coordinate 2,652,034, forward strand.
GATAAGACCTGAATCAGGCCAATCCAGATTGCCTGTTTGATACTGATATTCTCAACTTCAGGTGCATTGACTTTAGGTGGATTCTTTTCTACCCATATAATAATCAGGCCACCAACAATCAAACCAATTGCTACTGCCACATCATTAAATAGAAGCTCTTTAACCTGCTGACCAAACGTCAGACCCACCAGTACAATTGGAATCGAGGCCAGAATCAGCCCAAAGCCCAGACGGCGACCTTTTTCTTCGCCCGTGATCATACCTGTGGCAGCGCCCCATAGACGCGACCAGTATTCATAAATCACTGCCGCGATTGCCCCCATCTGGATGGCAATTACAAAGACTGCACTTTTTTCTTTAGTCCAGAAATCCATTAACTCTGAGGCCAGAATCAAATGTCCAGTACTTGAAATCGGAAGGAATTCAGTGATTCCCTCAACAATACCCATGATGGCTGCTTTAAATAGCAGTAAAAGATCCATACCGTATTCCTAATTATGCTTTACCTTGTTCTGGTATTTTTTTCCACGCATTGTCACGCAAGTAGACTGGTAAAGCCTGCTCGGCACTTAACCACTCGGCTTTTAATGCCTGTACTCGTGCGATCGCTGCAATATCTTGGGCTGTTGCCGTAATCTGCTGGTAGTTTACCTGTGCTGTATCAACTAAGGCTGAACCAGAACCCACCAGTGGAAACTGGACAGCTTGTCTGGCAGTCTCATAATCAAGTAGCTGTTCCTCAGCAACTGGCCGCATAATATGCTGTTCATCTAACTGAAAACTGCCTATATAAACTTCCTGCATCCGTGCATCCAGTACGGCACTCACTTCTTCGAGGCCCGTCAGACGATAGGCTGCCTGAGCCAGTGCCTGTAAGGTTGATACGGGAATGACTGGCAAATCGTTAGCCCAAGCCAGTGCCTGGGTGACTGCAGCATTAATGCGTACTCCACTGAATGAGCCTGGTCCACGGCTAAACGCTATTGCGGATAACTGCTCCAATTGCAGTGAAGTTTGCTGCAACCCCTTTTCAATCATAGGTAGTATCATTTGTGTCTGTGCTTTAGTACGCTCATCCAGCTGAAAGAACAGCTCCTGAGTGTCATCTACTATGGATACGGAACACTGCTCGTTGGCAGTTTCCAATGCCAGCAATTTCATGCACAACCTTAAATAAAATCAGTTAAAAATTGTTGGCTATCATACTCCACTCATGTTTCAGTGGCGAGGATTTCACAGAGCAAATACAAAAAAGCCAAGTCTATACTTGGCTAAATTTTCATCTTTCAGATTCCGTTAAAGTTTAACTTCTTCCAAGTGTGTAAACCGCTTAAAATGTTCTGCATAATGTAGTGCGCTGAAACGGATATGCGCTGCAACCTGCTCATCCACCTGTTTCACGACTTTTCCAGGCGACCCCATAACAACTGAGTTGTCTGGAATAACCTTACCTTCTGGAATCAAGGCATTAGCACCAATAATACAGTTTTTACCAATTACTGCATTATTTAGAATTACAGAATTAATTCCAATTAATGTATTGTCTCCAATGGTACAGCCATGCAGCATGGCTTGATGACCAATCGTAACATATTGCCCGATATTCATCTCGATGCCGGCATCAGTATGTAATACTGCATTTTCCTGCACATTGGTATAATCACCAAGGTGAATTTTAGAATTATCTGCACGGATCACCGCTCCAAACCAGATGCTGACCTGCTGCCCCATTTCAACCTGACCAATCACTGTGGCATTGTCTGCTACCCATCCATCCCAAGGCTGCTGTAAAGCTTTAGGCGCGTGCCCTTCAAATTTATATAACATGTTTCTATTCCCTGTTTGTTTTAGTCAGTATTTTCTAGCCTGAAAAGTAGGCGAGTTCAACAAGAATGGCCATTCTTTTTTATAATTTAAGCCATATTTAAACAGCGCAATTAACATTCGGGCAGTCAGGCCCCAAATAATTTCATTATTAATCCGCATACTGGGAAAATATAATGACTGATGCGCATAGTGAACCTCATAAGGTACAGGAGGTGCATGCATCAGTTCGTCTAATGAAACATAAAAAATCCGGTCGATTTCAGAAGGCTGCGGATTGAGCTCCAACCCGGCCGGAATAAGTCCAACTACCGGTTTAACCAACATACCATTACGCGCACGATGCATAGGTAAATCGCCTATCAGCTCTACTTCAAACGGGTTAAGGCCAGTTTCTTCCTGAGCTTCCCGTAGTGCAATCACAATATTGCTGGTATCTGTCGCATCCCGTTTCCCGCCTGGAAACGAGACTTCACCTGCATGACTGTTCAGATAGGCAGAACGGCGTGTTAGCAGCACTTTCGGATCAGGCTCATTGGTAATAGCAATCAGGACTGCGGCATGGGCAGGCTGTATACGTCTTGAAAACCGCAAGCGTTGTTGCAGAAGTTGTATGAGTGAATGATCATCCATGCCATTACCTTATCTTCGCTCTTTTATTCTATTTTCATCATAGCTGAAATTGTCGGGCTTGACATACAAATGATGCGAAAGCATAAAATTTCGGTTATGCTGAATGCCACCTCTCCTGGCGTTAATGTATATGAATTTCTGCATCATTTGTGGGCATGAGACAACTGAAAAAATTCCTTTAGGCGATCATCAAATTCGTCGTGTCTGTGTTCAATGTGGAAATATACATTATGAGAATCCGAAGGTAATTTGTGGAGCTTTAGCACTTTGGGAAGATAAAGTCCTGCTTTGTCGCCGTGCTATTGAACCGCGTTACGGACTCTGGACACTGCCAGCTGGCTATATGGAATTATTTGAAACCATGGAACAGGGTGCAGCACGTGAAACCCGTGAAGAAGCTGAAGCCGAAATTCATATTGAACAGTTATACTGTATGTATAATATTCCACGAATCGGGCAGATCTATGTGCTGTTTAAAGCTAACTTAATTGATGGTACATTTGGAGCGGGTGAAGAAAGTATTGAATGTCGTCTCTTTGATGAACATGAAATTCCCTGGACTGAATTAGCTTTTCCGAGTGTTGAGCGGACTTTGCGTCATTATTTTGAAGACCGGAAAAATAATTCTTTTATTACCCATCTTGAAACTATTGGTACGCGTATAGATCATACCGGCTAATATAAAATATAATAAAAAGGCCAGAGCAAATTAACATTACTCTGGTCTTTCATAGAACTTGATTCATATAAATACAAATCATTTAATGTCAGAATTTTATTTAGTTTTAACCTGATAACAGTCTGGCAATGTCATTTCTATTTTTCCGCCCGCCAGCTTTGCCAGATTTAAATCAGCCTGTGTGACTTCTTTTTTAGTTGGATCATTTTCAGACTTTTTCTGGTTTGCATTATTAAAGGTATTCTGGAAGCTTGCTAATGTATTGGCCCATTGTACAGCTTCTCCTGCAGAGTCCGTAAAGCGAATTGACCTGTTACCGTTTAATAGTCCACCAAGCTGTATCCTCGCTCCCCCAACAGAAAGTATTTCACCATTTTCTGCGAGCTGCAATTTGACATTCATTCCCACTAATGCCCCATTGATATTATTAAAAGTATCATTGGCTAAAATCATGCGTACAGAAATAGAATTATCATTAGTAAATACGCGGGCTGTGGTTCCTAAACGATACTGTTGCACTCCATAATTATCTATTAATTCCGAGCTGATACTATCTGAATTACATAAAGCCGTAGACATATCTGATGCAGTTGCATTTGGCCGGATATTAGTTCGAATATCTCCATTGGCATCTACTACAATGCCCAGTTTAATATTATTGACCGAAGTATCATTAAACTTGAAGGTCAGGTCAGCATAAAGTGGAAAAATATAATTTTCGCCTACACGGCTATTATTAATAGACTTGAAGACTTTTTTATCCAGATAAGTAATATGGTAGATTTTGTACAGGTCCATAGGTCCTTGAAATAACTCACCGGCTACCTCCTGCTGCCAGTGACCTAAATCATTTTTATCTGCTTCTGTGATCGTTGTTTTTCTGGTAATTTTTTTGTAGAACTTTTCTTGCCCGGCCATAATACTGTTATTAAGTAGTTTACCTTGAGTAATCAGTAAATCCTGAGAGTTCTGTTCACTGACTTTAAATGTAAAAGGCTGATCTATTCTCTTAGTAAGTGGATTAATCCAGTGATCCTGTGATTCCGCAGTGATTCTCACTGGCCTGGTAGAGGTAATAAGTTCCAGATTAGCACCGATAACTGCAGATGTAGCTTTAGTAACACTTCCTTTCCATTGAATGCCACTCCCAAGAGTGTAGCCCTGCCGGTCAGTAATCAACATAAAATGACCTAAAGCACGTTTAATAGAAATATCATTTAAGTCACAAACTGGTTTATTACACCCTACCATGCCTTCTGAGCCGGCATTACTTGCTATTTGATCAATTAAATTTGTTGGAAAGACGGCAAATTCAGGTTGGTAAACTGCAGAATTAGCAATATTGACTAATTTATTCAGTGTAATAAAAGCATCTTGATCTGTAATTTGTGAAACATCCAGCCATGGGCGAATCAATTCAACATATCTTTTACTGACAATATCTTCGGCAGTCACTGAGGTAGAAATTTTTTCCAGATTTTGTCTTACTGCATCTGTAATATAAAGTGCCTGGATATCCGTAGGCACTTCAATTCTTTGTTCTTTGAGTGCCAATGCCTGAATAATTTTAACCAGTTCTAAGGCAACTTTCACGGTAGGATCACTCTGCTGAAGCATTTTGGCATCTTGTCCAGTTATTCCAGCAGCAAGATCAAGCAAGGTCAAACGAGGAACCGTACCAATTGTATCGGATGAACTAATTTTATTGAGATCTACTTCACCCAGACTAATTTTTCTGTCGTCACTGCCCATCATAAAGAATTCTGCCTTATCGCCTGTACGGCAAGTTCCTGTAACTACAGAGTTGGCAAAATCCATTAAAGTTATAAACGTATTATTGGCGTCACTACTACAGGTAAAATTCAGACCATCAACGGGATAATCTAAAATAAATTCAGTACATCCTTTATCATTTGCTTTACATGTTCCATTGACATACGTCATCGTATCTTTTTCGGGGATAATATTTGCACTTTCACCACCGCAGCCACTCAATGCAGCCATTAATGCAGTCATCGTAAATGGTAGTAGATATTTATTTTTCATTATTCATGCTCTTTTTTTTCGGTTTAACGTAGTGCAATTAGTTTTAACTGTCCCTGATTACTCAGTACATAATTCGGCGTATCTGGGGCTGAAAGTAAGGGAGTCATTAGTAAGTACTGAGTATGGACTGGTATACGGATCACACCTTCAAGTTTTTTAAAATGAATCATCGAGGCATCAGTATCATGGTTTTTAAAGCCTCCAGCCCCCTCAATGACACAACCTTTTGCATCCAGAAATATGACTAAAGGCCAATAAAAAGTCGGTCTGTTTTGCTGGGAGGCGTACGAGTTAATCTGGACATGCTGTATCTGGTCAGATAGTTCAACCACTTCAAAATCGAACTGATCCTTTAAAGGAGCGCGCGGCCAGATATTAATTTCTTGCTCTGCATTCATCCTTTTAGCTTTCTTAATCTTTTTATCTTTAAAACACTGTTGTCCTAAACTTTCTACTGCTTCGGCCTGAGATATACGATAGTAAGTAGGAGCTAAAACAATTACCTGATTTGCCTGTATCGGACTCTTTTTGAACAGATGATCTAAAGTGGACTTGCCTACCCCTTTCTCTCTTTCAATAACCTGTAAACGCGTGGAGCCATTACGTGTATCAATAATCCCTTCTGGCATAGTATAGAAACGTTTTTTTCCATCTATATTAAATTCTTTATCTTCCAGATATTCACTTTTAATATATTGCTCACCGTCAATTACTGTTAAAGCCTGTTGCTGTGCGGTGAGGGCTGGAGTATTGATTTTTTGCTCTTTTTGATGGGTTGCTTGCGTCTCTGGAATAATAATGTTTTTTTGTGGCGTCACAACTTGTTTCGGCTGCTTTATAGAAGAACTATGGTCTGGCAACTTTTCTACTGGTTTAACTATCGATGTAACAGCCTGTATTTCTTTAGGGGCAACAATCAACGGCTGATTATCTGCATTAATTATATCTTGAGCTGTTTTCTTCTCCATCCCATTTGAAGAAGATGGAATATTTTTTGATGACATAATCACAACATCTATCTGACTTTTGTCATCCCTAGATGTTTTTAGTTTATGAGTAAAATTGGTAGTTTCAGCCTCAGGCTGAACCAGTTTTTCAGGTCTTTTATCTGGGCGTTGTACTACCATAGGCCGCCCATCAGGACCAATAATAGTATGAAACTCTCCAGCTGATACAAACGATACTGGCATTAAACCTAATGCGAATATCATTTTAATGACGATGTCCCTTTTCATTTTCTTTTCAAAGCCTACCACTTTGTTCTGTAACTTAGACCCAAGATTGTAATTTTAGTATCCGTTTTCATATTTAAACCCGCAAACGGGTTCAGCAAGATATTATTTACCCCAGGCAAATTACCTAAATTACTGCCACCTGCTGGAATTTTATCGCGGCTTTGTAAGAAACCAATTGATAAATCCAGATCTGTATCTGCATCAAAACGATAGCCTAATCCAAGACCAAATAGTTGTGCGTTATTGATTGGAACCATGGTATTACGTTTATGGTCAGGAATAGCACTGGTCCGTGGTTCATAGCCTGCCCGTAGCTTTAAACGGTCTGTAGCTGAATATTCGAAGCCAATTCCAAAATTCCATGGCGAAGTAAATTCTAGAGGCAAGGCCAGATTGGCATCCCCAATATTTTCAGATAAAAGTTTTGCAATTTTTAGCACAGAAATTTCCCGGTCAAATTCAAATTTAAATTTGTCCCAAGCCCTATAGTCTGTCCAGCCTACATCGAAGTTAAGCTGTAAATCAGGTAAAATTTTATACTTTATTCCTGCCTGAAAGTGTGCTGGGTATTCAAAATCCATAGCCACCAGCCCTGACTCACTTCCTGGAATAGAACGGGGAAAGCCTAAAATAGCAGCCAGAATCTGCCCAGTCGGTGAGGACATGAGACCATTGATGAGTTCTTGTGGAGCTTTGGCATTATCAATATGGTATTTACCTTTTAACCGCATTTTTGCAGAACTTTGATACACCATGCCTAAGCTAAAGTCATCCGTTGGCTCCCACAGTACACCCAAGTTATAACTTGGACTAAGAGATTGTTCTAAAGCAACTTGCATCTGTCCAAAACGGCTAAAAGGATTCATACCTTCTTCAGCATTACAAATACCTAATAGTAAGATATCAGTAATAATGTCCTGGTTTTCCTTGAAAGGTGTACAGACAACCTCATCAATCATACGTAACATTCCAATCAATTCATTGGGAAAACGTAAATCTGTTTTCAGACCAATGGCTTGATAAGACATGCCAATAGATGCGCCAATTGATAATTCATCATTCACTTCATAAGCAAAAGATGGCGATAGATAGGTAATCCTCTCCAAGGCAACCTGTTGCCCCATAAAGTTACCAGGATTACCATTTTCAGCACCAAAACCGGCTACCAGAGGTGCATACATAGCGGTAGCAAATGTAGTTTTAGATCCAGGCGGATTATATGCAATCCCCGCTGTTGGTGCGACCATTGGCATCCCTTCGCCCAAATCGACCATTTTTTTTAAAATCGGAACATACAGGCTGACGTACTCTACATCGCCCCTGACCGGGCCTTTAAAATCAGTACACAAGTCCGAATCAACTTCTGGCCCGTCATTACATACTAATGGGTCATCAGAATAACCAAATACATTGTAGCCAGCAGGTACGGTAAATTCACGTTTGATATCAAAATTCGCCACAATTCCTTGCAGGTCGGTCTGTAAGCCCTCAATTTTGGTCAATGCCGCCGGGTTAAAATGGATTGCACTAATCCCGGGAGGGTCTGCTGTTACAGCATTTCCCATAGTTAATGACCGAATATCAACAGATAAATTTTGCCCTAATTGAGCAAATGCAACACTGGAACAGCCCGATAATAAAATTGCAGACACTAGCGGGCGAAGTCGATTAATTTTCATACGACCAGCCTCTTAGCGTAATTTTTTACCAAAACCCAAAATATCCAGTGGGAAAGAAAGACCTAAAGAGACATCAGGTGCATCTTCTGTCAGTCCTATACCCAGTGTACCGTTTACAATAGTCTCTGGTGATACCCGTACGCCTAGAGATATTGCAAAGGTTGAACTGGTTTGATCTGCAACCGAATAACTTTCTCCACTTGTATATGTGAATTCAGCATCAGTATTGAAACTTTGCTGATAAGACATGGTCATCGAAACGTCATAGTTAAATGAATAGGCAAAACCAAAAGCGAATCCACCACTTATACCTGGATTAAACTCATCAATGATTCGTGACCCACGGCGCTGATTCAGTCCAGTTTCTTTAAAACCGTAGTTGGCTGATACTGAGGCGAAGAGTACAACAGGATCAATATATTTACGGGTACTCGCCCCTATACCTGCCGAATAATATCCTTTACCGGTAGAAAGGTCTGTTGTTGGATTAATCTCATAAGGACTATCGCCAGTTTTACTGGAAAGATTACCAAATAAGATCAGCGGTAAGCGTCCAGCTTTTAAGGGAAAAGGCTCCCAACGCGCCCCTACTGAAATATCCCCCAGACCCGCAGTAGAAGCATCTTTGAGCAGATCTGTTTTTGCAACCAAAGGTAATGAAGCAGTGAACGTTAAATTATCCAGCACGCCATATTGAGCAGTAAAGGTATTGGTTAGGGTATGACTGGCATTTTCCTGCACCCGTAATTGGTATAGCTGCCCTTGAGCCATTTCTAAATCTAGCTGTGTATCTCTGTAATAAGTATAGTCGACATCATAATATGCAGAGATATCACCCTTTTTGATTAAAGAATACTGACGCTCATTGGATGTAAACACTTCCTGTAAATTGGTTTCTTTAGTCGCATCACCTGCCTGTTGTTGCAGAGCCATTGAAGCGTCTTGCTGCTCTGACACTGTTTCTGATGTAATAGCCTGTTCAGGAGATGCGGCTTCAACGTCCTGCCGATTTGCTGTTTTCTCCTTCTCTGGGGCTACCGGCTGTTCTGCCGCATAAGCCATCCCAAATAACATCTGAATACTTAAAGCCAAGACTGTTCTATTCATCCACTTACGGTCCATTTTCCATCCCACCTTTTTATTTTTTTAATTTCAAACAATTGCTGTGCTGCTATTTATTTTTGTAATAGAGCCTCAGATAGTTATAGGTAGGTTGCCCATAACTTTCTGATTCCTTATTCAAATTTCGATCTAGACGTATAGTTGAGGCTTTATCGGCAATTTTTTCCATATAGAATTGCGGGTATTGAATATCTACGAAGGCATAACGGTTTACTGTGGCATCTTCTACATGACGCATATCAGCATCTTGCAAAGCCAACAGGTTTTTTCTTTGTTCAGGCGCTACGTTAATCAAGAACAGTGTATTATTTTCCCAAATTTCCTTAAAACGCTGCTCGTCAAAACTTATATTCCCCAAAGCCGGGTCAGCGACGTAAACGCGCCCATTCTTATAGGCTTTATAAACCACAAAATGCTTAAAACCGGCGTAACTGATTGGTACAATTGCAGGCTGACCCTGCTTGACCAAATCTGAAAATTCTCCTTTATACCCTCCACTTTCTAAACCTAAAGCTTCTACAAAACGCTTCATGTCCAACAGGGAAAAACTGCGTCGCTCAATAATACGTTCTGTTTCACCAAACTTTAAAAGTCCATTCATGGTCTGCTGTTCTGATAAATCAGTGCCAACATACCCATTTAAAAGTGTAGTAAGTGCGGCTGAACCACAACTATAATCGTAAGCCTGACGGACAATACCTCGGAACTGGTCTTCTAATGCGGGTTTAATAAGTACAGGTTCTCTATGCATTCGGACAAAAGAGTTATTTCGAGAATCTAAAGTTTCTGTATAATAAACTGCTTCTTCCGGTTTCTTTTTTATTTCAAAGGCTTCCGTGGCAAAGTAATACATTAATGCCGAGCCTAAAGCGATCTCTAACATATCTTTAACTTTTTAGTTTTCAGTAATTATACTGATATTCGTTATTTTTCTAGAGTATAAACTCTACTTCCTTGTACCACTCAAGATACCTTTTTTTTTTAAAAATAACAGCTTTTTTTAGGATTTTTGAAAAAAATTATATTTTATTGTAAAAAAAAGCGCGTGAAGTCACGCGCTTTTAAATAGAAATTTATTATCGACCAGAAATGGTAATCACAGAACCTTGGTTGTATTGACCCATTGCAGGACTGTAATAAGTTTGTAGTCCCTGAATTTCTACATCCCCAATTGAAGCAGCATCGCGGCTACCTAAATGAACACCCTTAACATAGTTATCAATTGGACCTGAGTTACTTACCATACGAATATAGCCATTATTAGTACCTTCTTTACCGATCACACTAATTTTTTGATCAATTGATAGATCACGAGCATTAGCATCAGCTACTTTAATACTATCGACAAAAATTTCACCAGCAGCACGTGTAGCTGTTTTAGTTGAGTTATCTAGAATACCCAGGTTCTTGATCTCAAGACCGCCCAGCATTTTTGCATCTAGCTTAATCATGGCGCCCTGTGGAGCTGCACCTAATTGAATATTTGCTGACATTGGACCTGTTTTTAATGAAAGGCCAGAGAGAATAGCATTATAGTTTGTATCATCCCCCCCACGACGAATACTCGTTGCAGTTGCAGGATCTGCTACAGCATTAGAACCGGTTACCCCAATCTCGCCAATATTGATATCTAGACCCGATACATCAGCAGCAATATTAATAAATGCACCACCAGCTGCTTTGTCGCCTGCATCAGAGTCAATACGCAGGTCAGCAAGATTACGAGTTGTTAGCAGATATTTGCCTGCATCATCATAATTGGCTTTGACTACTACACCCAGCTTTTCGTTAATATCGCCTGTTTTACCGTTACCCTTAATTACGATGGCACCAGCCTTTCCAGCAGTGCTTCCACCTGTTAGGCCATCATTATCATGAATAAATAATTTTTCAATTTCAACCTTTGAAATACCGATCCCGATATTAATACCATCTTGGCCAGTGGTTGCACTTAATGAAGCATCATCCATCGCTTGCATTGCCATTGCATTTGCACTAATTGCCATAGAAGAAACTAAAGCAATTTTAGTAAACATTTTCATTCCATACTCTCCTAAGAGTTTTTATTTTTTTGATTGTCTAGCTACTCTTAATTTCTACTGTTTTTTTATTTTCTGCAGTAGAAACATCCTGTCCTTGAGTAGCTACTTTAGATTAGCAAGCTTAAGTTAGCCTGAGAGGATTAATTGATCAACTGCTGCCCATCATAATCAAAGCAAAACCGATAAACGGTATCTGGATTTAGGTCATAGTTAATTATGTAGTAATATGTGCCACTGTTTTATCAGATGCACTTATAGACTATGCCAAAGCTGAGAAAAAAGCTTGATTTTTATCATAATGATCCTGCTTCTATTTTAAATAAATTGAGGGATTTTTTTGGTTTAGTTTATTTAGAAGATAATCATCGGCCTATTATTGCATTTCTGCCAGATCAATATATTAAATACCAGTCCGGCTTATTTTCAGCTTATAAAAAAAATACTGATCATTCTTATTCAATTACTCATCATAAAATAGATTTACTTGATTTTATTTGTTTAGATCCTGAATTTAAGGGTTCTTCTCAAGCAGGATTTAACGGTGGATATATTGGATTTATTAGCTACGATTTTGCTGCCCAACAACATCTTAAAATTCATATAGAATATAAAAAACAGCCAAGTTTATATTTAGGCAAATATCATCATTATTTAAAGTATGAAGCAGAAGAGTGGATATTTTATAGTGAAGGTCAAGATGCATTAATCATTTATCAAAATATTTATGATGCTCTTCATTTAGATCATGATTCAGATACTCAGGTGTTTCAGCTGGTTCAGACCTGTCAGCCACGCTGGACTAAACAGCAATATATTTCAGCCTTTAAGCAAGTGCAGGAATATATTACAGCAGGTGACTGTTACCAAATTAATTTAACTCAAGAGTTTAAAGCTCAAGGTGATGGTCATTTACTAGACTGTGCAGCGAAATTTTGGGCTATAACAAATGCACCTTATGCGGGCTACCTAAAAATAGATAATCTTGAAATTTTAAGTTGCTCTCCTGAGCTTTTTATTGATTTTAAAGAACAACAGCAAATTATAACACGCCCGATTAAAGGCACCATGCCGCGTTATGCAGATCCGATACTTGACCAGAAAGCAAAAAACACTTTAATTAATTCCAAAAAAGATCAGGCAGAAAATGTTATGATCGTTGATTTACTGCGTAATGACTTCAGTCTCTATGCCCAAAAGGGTTCAGTTAAAACACTAAAATTATTTGAAATTGAAAGTTTTAATCAAGTCCATCATATGGTCAGTGAAGTACAAGCTATATTAAACAAAAATATTTCACCGTTTCAGGTCTTGTTATCTGCTTTGCCGGGCGGCTCAATTACGGGTGCGCCTAAAATACGTGCCATGGAAATTATTGCAGAACTTGAAGAAGCTGCTCGGGGTACTTATTGCGGTTCATTAGGTTATTTTAATTTTGATGGAACAGGCTGCTGGAATATCCTGATCCGGACCATCCAGAAATATGATCATGATATTTCTATCTGGGCAGGCGGCGGTATTACTATTGCTTCAGAACAGGAGGCAGAATATCAGGAATGTTTCGATAAAATATCTGCCATGCTGGACTTACTCAATACATGGCAGAGAACAGGTGAATCATAATCAGACTAGAATCTGATTTCTCAATGTATCAATAAGTCTTTGATTTTGTTCATCCGTACCGACAGTAATACGTAAATACTGATTAATACGGGGTTTGTTAAAATAACGTACAATAATGCCATGTTGACGCAGCTCGGCAGCCAAGTCAGCAGCATTTTTATGAGCTAAAGAAACAAAAATAAAATTAGCTTTAGAAGGTAATACCTTGAAATCTAAACCTTCTAGCCCATTTACAAGCTGCTCACGGCTATCAATTACTTTCTGGCACATAGCCTGAAAATAGTCTTGATCCTGAAATGAAGCTACCGCAGCAGCAATAGCTAAACGGTCCATTGGATAGGAATTAAAACTGTTTTTAACAGTCTCAAGTGCAGCAATTAAATGTGGCTGGGCAATTGCAAAACCAACGCGTAAACCTGCGAGTGAACGTGATTTGGAGGTCGTCTGGCATACCACCAGATTCTCATACTTACTTACCAAACTTACTGCAGATTCTGCACCAAAATCTACGTAGGCTTCATCTATAACCACTACAGAGTCAGGATTATTCTGAAGAATTTCTTCAATTGACAGCAGATCTAATGCAATGCTGGTGGGCGCATTTGGATTAGTAATAATAATACCGCCATTGGGTTGCCTATAATCAGCAATGTCAATTTCGAAGTCAGCGTTTAGTGGCAGTATTTTAGTTTTAACTCCAAAAAACTGGCTATATACCGGATAAAAGCTGTAGGTTATATCTGGATATAAAATTGGATACTCTTGAATAAAAAATGCTTTGAAAATATGTGCAAGTACCTCATCAGACCCGTTGCCTACAAATACCTGACTGGCTGTAATACCCTGCTGCTGGGCAATTGCTTCTTTTAATGCAGTTGCATCGGGGTCCGGATAAAGACGTAATACATCAGCCTGATTAGCCAGCACAGCCTGTATTGCATCAACAACATAAGGTGATGGCGGATAAGGATTTTCGTTAGTATTTAATTTTAACAGATTTTGAAGTTTAGGCTGTTCACCAGGAATATACGGTTCAAGTTTACGTACTTCAGGACTCCAAAAACGCATTTGTTCGGTAGTTAGTTCCATGTTTAAGATTCTCAAATTCATTTTCCAAAAAGGGCTGTTCCTGACAGCCCCTGAATTCTTTATAAAAGCCTCTCAATAGCGATAGCGGGCTGAGCGAGCATGAGCATCCAGATTTTCTTGCTGTGCCAGGATATCCGCAGTGCGTGCCAGTGGTTGTACGCCCTGTTCAGAACACATGATGAGACTGGTCCGCTTCTGAAAATCATATACACCAAGCGGAGAAGAAAAACGCGCTGTGCCTGAGGTCGGCAAGACATGGTTCGGACCTGCACAATAATCACCAATTGCCTCTGGTGTATAACGGCCCATAAAAATAGCTCCTGCATGACGAATCAAGGTAGCCATCTCTTTAGCTTCATCAAGACATAATTCTAAATGCTCTGGAGCAACCTGATTAATCAGCTCTATTGCCTCTTTACGGCTATTTACCAGAACTAAAGCACCACGATTGGCAATTGAAGTACGGGCAATCTCGGCTTTGGGTAGCTGACTTAAATGTTTTTCAATCGCCTCTTCCACAGCCTGTAATAGCTGCTCATCTGGCGTAATAAAAATAGCTTGAGCCACAGTATCATGTTCTGCCTGAGACAGCACATCCATGGCTAGCCAATCAGCATTATTTAGTCCCTCAGCATAAACCAGAATCTCTGAAGGGCCTGCAATCATATCAATACCCACTTGCCCAAATACGGCACGCTTGGCTGCTGCAACAAAACGGTTACCCGGTCCGGTAATCTTGTCAACACGCGGAACAGTTTCTGTACCATAAGCAAGTGCAGCTACTGCCTGTGCTCCGCCAATAGTAAATACCTGGCTTACCCCGGCAAGGAATGCAGCGGCAAGTACCAGAGGATTTAATTCACCATCTGGTGCCGGTACTACCATGATTATTTCGGATACTCCTGCTACATGTGCAGGGATCGCATTCATCAGAACAGAGGAAGGATAAGAGGCCAAGCCACCCGGAACATAAATACCGACCCGATCTAATGGAGTCACTTTCTGGCCTAAGGTATTGCCCAATTCATCTATATAAGACCAGCCATCCTGTTTCTGTGCCTGATGAAAAGCACGTATCCGATCCGCTGCCATCTCTAAAGCATCACGTACCTGCGGCTCTAAATTTTCAAATGCTGTTTTTAACTGTGCTTGAGTCAGTTCAAGTTCAGAAAACTGATGCGCTGGATGTCGATCGAACTGTTGAGTGAGTTTAAGAACGTGAGCATCACCAT
Source organism: Acinetobacter sp. FL (assembly GCF_040744925.1). Classification (NCBI taxonomy): domain Bacteria; kingdom Pseudomonadati; phylum Pseudomonadota; class Gammaproteobacteria; order Moraxellales; family Moraxellaceae; genus Acinetobacter; species Acinetobacter sp. FL. Next base: position 2,667,235 of record NZ_CP160437.1, read on the forward strand.
GTTGACGCACATCAGCAATGATCTGGTCTACAGTTTTTAAAAGTTCAGGGTCACTAACTGTCTCAAAAGCTAACAAGTCTGCAAAAGCTTGCTTGAAGTTTTGATCTTGAGTCGATAAACGTCGCATCAATTTACCCACAAGGTCTATGTAAAACTTTAGTTTACCTGTTTTCTACGAACTTGTGGGTAGGAATCGCTCTTGTATTCAAGGACTTTTATTGAAAATAACTTTTGCTAAGATTGATGAAGTTTCAAATCTGCGGTAAAACCAATTAAGGTATAAAAAAACCGTCCTTGAGGACGGTCTTAGATAACAAATACTTTATGGGCTCATTTGCTGGCGTGCTTCTACTGCTTTTTCCAGCTGCGCAATAATTGGATTGAGCAATGCCTGCTTACGTTTAAAGCTAGCTTTATTAACAATGAGACGTGAAGACACTTTACAGATTTCTTCGAGCGGCTCCAAACCATTAGCCCGCAAGGTATTGCCGGTATCTACGACATCAACAATATAGTCCCCCAAGCCAACCAAGGGAGCAAGCTCCATTGAACCATAAAGTTTAATTACATCTACCTGTTCCCCCAGACTTGCATAGTACTGGCGAGTCAGATTGACATATTTAGTGGCAATTTTTAAACGTCCTTGTGGACGTTTCATACCAATTTTGCCTGCTGTCATTAACTTGCAGTTAGCAATTTTTAGATCAAGTGGCTCATAAACATGCTGAGCCCCATGTTCCATCAACACATCTTTACCAGCAACGCCCAGATCTGCTGCACCATTTTCAACATAGGTAGGTACATCTGAAGCACGTAAAATTAGAATACGTACCTGCTTATGGGTAGTTGGAAAAATTAGCTTGCGAGACTTTTCCGGATCTTCCAGCAGATTAATACCTGCTGTTTCAAGTAAAGGTAATGTTTCTTTTAAAATACGTCCCTTACTCAAAGCCAAGGTTAAACCATGATCAAAATTACCCATTACATCAAAATTTGGATCATCGTTTCTTACATCACTCATGCACTTACTCGCTTAATCTGGGCACCTAAACTCTGAAGTTTAGCCTCAATATTCTCATAGCCCCGGTCAATATGATAAATACGGTCAACGATGGACTCCCCTTCAGCTGCCAGCGCTGCCAGTACCAGAGAGAATGAAGCCCTCAGATCTGTAGCCATGACCGGAGCTGCTGATAATTTTTCAACTCCTGTCACGACGGCATCGTTACCTTCCACCTGTATATTGGCTCCCATGCGTGAAAGCTCAGGCACATGCATAAAACGATTTTCAAAAATTGTTTCACTAATAGTTGCAAAACCATGTCCAATCGCATTAACAGCCATAAGCTGTGCTTGCATATCTGTCGGGAAGTCGGGATGAGGTAAGGTACGGAAACTTACTGCTTTAGGACGTTTATCCTGCATATCCAGTTCGATCCAGTCATCTCCGCGTGTGACTTCTGCACCCATTTCCTCGAACTTATCTAGCACTGCCTCAAGTAATGTCGGGTCTGTATGGGTCGTCTTAACCTTACCACCAGTAATCGCGGCAGCAGCCAGATATGAACCGGTTTCAATACGGTCAGCTACTACAGCATATTCACAGCCTAGCAAAGATTCTACGCCTGTAATCACCAGTGTATCTGTATCTACACCTTCAATCTTGGCTCCCATTTTAATGAGCATATTAGCCAAATCTGTAATTTCTGGCTCACAAGCAGCATTACGAAGTGTAGTCACGCCTTCTGCCAGTACTGCTGCCATTAAAATATTTTCTGTACCGCCTACTGTGACCATATCAAAGGTAATATCTGCACCTTTTAAACGGCCATCTACTTTGGCATTAACATAGCCATTTTCAACTTCAATATGTGCGCCCAAGGCTTCGAGTGCCTTGAGATGCTGGTCAACCGGACGCGATCCGATTGCACAGCCACCTGGCAGGGAAACCTGAGCACTGCCATAACGGGCTACCAATGGCCCAAGCACTAAAATAGAGGCACGCATCGTTTTAACCAGCTCATAAGGTGCAAACTGATTATTTAAGGTAGAGGTATCTGCCTTGACTGTATCACCACTGTAGCTGATGCTAATTCCCAAACCGGCAATCAGTTCTACCAGCGTATTTACATCTTTTAAGTTAGGAACATTGGTCAGTGTAATAGGTGTTTCGGCAAGAATAGTGGCGGCAAGTAAAGGTAAAGCTGCATTCTTTGCACCCGAAATACGTACTTCACCCTGGAGCTTGATACCGCCATTAATTACAAATTTATCCATTTAAGTCTTAAGCTCCAAACAGGCTTGCTTTGCGCCACTCTTCTTTGGTCATTGCGCGAATAGTGACCGCGTGCACTTCTCCGCTCGCGATATAGGAATTTAGAGGAGCATATACTGCCTGCTGACGAGCAATTGTACGTTTACCTTCAAACTGATCATCAACAATACGAAGATCAAATTTTCCCGCCTGTCCGCTCACAGCAACTTCTGCCTCTGGAAAAGCAGCTTGTAGAATCTCAGTGAGCTGTTCACTATTCATTGTAAAAACCTCTTGTAAGACTGACGGTGTAAAAACCAGATATATTACTATAACTCTAAAGGAATAATGCAGTTGGCCTGTAAAATTTACACATGAAAAAAAAGAGGTACTAAACCTCTTTTTTAAACTGTTTCGTTAAATTCCTAAAGGTTGATGACTACACTGCAACTTTCTATGTTTATAAAGCTGTCTTTTTATTTTTTCTGATAATTTTTTAATAGAAGTATACATATCATCTGCACAAGCCTGTGCAAATAGCTCAATTCCAGGTAAACGGATAATCGCTTCAGCCTTATGGTTAGCACTACCTTTTTTTGAACGCTTGGTAACTTCATGATCTTTACTAAGCTTGACCTGCATACTATTTACCTGGTCAAGATGCTGAGTCAGCTGATTAAACTTGAAACGGATATCCTGCTCTATTGCAGGGGTAATCGTTAAATGGTGGCCACGAATGGTAATTTGCATAATTCTATTCCTCACCTCGTTTCAGGCTTTAAAGTCAGAACAGGGATAGTCTAATGACAGAAAATAGAATTCTGTTAAATTATATCAAACCATTCCTGCCGCTCCTCTAAATCAAAATGAAAGTTTCACTATGCTGTCATAATGAACTATTAGAATAGCTCGACTAAAAACTAGATCAAGACCTTTCGGTCAGAAGACGACGGAATATTTAAAGATTCACGATATTTTGCTACTGTCCTGCGTGCTACATCAATCCCTTCTTCTTTAAGTAAATTCGTAATGGAATTATCAGACAAGGGTTTACGGGGATTCTCATTTGAGACTAGTTTTTTAATCATGGCACGAATTGCAGTTGAAGAAGCCTCGCCCCCTGAGGTGGTGCCTACGTGACTTGAAAAGAAATACTTAAGCTCAAACAGGCCACGTGGAGTCAGCATATATTTGTTACTTGTGACCCGGGATACAGTTGACTCATGCAGCTGTACTTCTTCAGCGACCTCTCTCAAAATGAGGGGTTTCATGCCCTCTGCCCCAATTTCAAAAAAAGTCCGCTGATGTTCAACAATACAGCTGGCTACTTTTAATAAAGTTTTATGCCGCTCATCAATACTTTTAATAAAATTTTTTGCCTCATATAACTGATCTTTTAAATAATTATTATCGGTACTTTGATCAGCGCGCCGAATCATACCAGCATAAAAAGAATTAATACGCAGTTTAGGTAAAATATCGGTATTTAGCTGAACATGCCAAATCTGGTCCTTCTTAGATACAATTACATCAGGAATCTGATAATTAGATGATTCATCCTCAAATTCTATACCGGGATAAGCTTTTAAAGTTTTAAGCATATTAATTGCTGACTTTAAACGTTCAGTATTCAACCCTGTCTGTTTTAATAGCTTGCCAAGATCATTAGCAATCAGTAAATGATAATGCTCCAGCAATATCAAAGCATCCTGAATAACTGGCACAGAGGGTAAAGCTTCAAGCTGAATCCTAAGACATTCTGCCAGATTACGTGAGCCTGCACCCAAAGGATCAAGCCGCTGAATATGCTTGAGTACCACATAAACCTCATCATCCTCTACTTCTTCTTCATGACCCATTTCTGCAAGTAAATTCTGAACAGAAGCAGTAATTTCTTCAATTTCAGCTTCAAGAAAGCCTCGCTGGTCTAAAGAATCAACTAAACAATAGGCAATTAACTGATCAATCTGGGAAAAATGTAAAAGGTTAATTTGCTCAAGCAAATGCTGTTTTAAACTTAAAGATTTATGATTATTGTCCTCTTGTTCCTGAAACTCAGGAATCTCAAGCGCGGTAGACTGGTGAATATAAACTTCATCCCAATGAGTATCTACTGGTAGCTCTTCAGGTAAATGATCTGCATTTAGACTCTGATCAAGCTCATGAATATCTGTATTATTAGAATTTGATAGGGTAGAAATTGAATTTTCATCATCTATTTGTTCAAGTAAAGGATTACTTTCTAACTGAAGCTGGATTTCTTGTTCGAGTTCCAAACTAGATAACTGAAGTAAACGGATGGCTTGTTGTAATTGGGGAGTAAGGGATAAACTATTTGCAACTTTAAGCCCAACCGACAACTTCATAATATCCCATCCTTACTTTATCATATAAAATTAATGCAATTTTTATGCCTCTTTTAATTTTTATAGCATATTTTTATTATAAAACATACAATTTATTTTTTAGGATAGCCAGCTAATTAAAAAATTTTAAACTCTTAAGCAGCTTAAATAGATCAGCTATTGCCAGCACTGCTATGGCTAACTCTCTTTCTTTTTTAAATCCCACGCATAAAAAAAGCCCCCTCGATGAGGGGGCTTTTTAGAATAATGAGCTGGCGATGACTTACTCTCACATGGGTAACCCCACACTACCATCAGCGCTAAGAGGTTTCACTTCTGAGTTCGGGAAGGGATCAGGTGGTTCACTCTTGCTATGGTCGCCAGCACAACTGTTGATGGACTTGTTCGGGTCTGATTTAACTGCGGTGCAGTATATGCCGTACTTTGGTCCAAATGAGTTATTAACAGAGGGCAGATCTGGGTCTGAATTGTATGTTCCAGCATCAGGCTGAATCAAGGGATATTGCATATTTATGAATCGATTGATGCTTTGTATACAACTGTTTGGGTGTTGTATAGTCAAGCCTCACGAGCAATTAGTATTGGTCAGCTTCACATATCACTATGCTTCCACATCCAACCTATCAACGTCCTGGTCTTGAACGGCTCTTTAGGTGACATAAAGTCACGGGGAAATCTTATCTTGAGGTAGGCTTCCCGCTTAGATGCTTTCAGCGGTTATCCCTTCCGAACATAGCTACCCGGCGATGCGACTGGCGTCACAACCGGTACACCAGAGGTTCGTCCACTCTGGTCCTCTCGTACTAGGAGCAGATCCTCTCAAATTTCCAGCGCCCACGGTAGATAGGGACCGAACTGTCTCACGACGTTCTAAACCCAGCTCGCGTACCTCTTTAAATGGCGAACAGCCATACCCTTGGGACCTGCTTCAGCCCCAGGATGAGATGAGCCGACATCGAGGTGCCAAACACCGCCGTCGATATGAACTCTTGGGCGGTATCAGCCTGTTATCCCCAGAGTACCTTTTATCCGTTGAGCGATGGCCCTTCCATACAGAACCACCGGATCACTAAGACCTACTTTCGTACCTGCTCGACTTGTGGGTCTCGCAGTTAAGCGCGCTTTTGCCTTTATACTCTACGCGTGATTTCCGACCACGCTGAGCGCACCTTCGTACTCCTCCGTTACTCTTTAGGAGGAGACCGCCCCAGTCAAACTACCCACCAGACACGGTCCTCGACCCAGATTATGGGTCAGAGTTAGAACCTCAACATTACCAGGGTGGTATTTCAAGGATGGCTCCATAGGAACTGGCGTCCCTACTTCAAAGCCTCCCACCTATCCTACACAAGTAAGGTCAAAGTTCAGTGTCAAGCTGCAGTAAAGGTTCACGGGGTCTTTCCGTCTAGCCGCGGGTACACTGCATCTTCACAGCGATTTCGATTTCACTGAGCCTCTGCTGGAGACAGCGCCGCCATCATTATGCCATTCGTGCAGGTCGGAACTTACCCGACAAGGAATTTCGCTACCTTAGGACCGTTATAGTTACGGCCGCCGTTTACTGGGGCTTCGATCAAGAGCTTCGCTTACGCTAACCCCATCAATTAACCTTCCAGCACCGGGCAGGCATCACACCCTATACGTCCACTTTCGTGTTTGCAGAGTGCTATGTTTTTAATAAACAGTTGCAGCGGCCTGGTTTCTGCGGCTGCCGACAGCTCAAGGAGCAAGTCCTATCACCATCAGCAGCGTACCTTCTCCCGAAGTTACGGTACCATTTTGCCTAGTTCCTTCAGCAGAGTTCTCTCAAGCGCCTTGGTCTACTCGACCTGACCACCTGTGTCGGTTTCGGGTACGATTCCTGTGTAACTGAAGCTTAGAGACTTTTCTTGGAAGTATGGTATCGGCCACTTCGCCAGTAAACTGGCTTGCTATCGACTCTCAGCATAGAGCACCCCGGATTTGCCTAAGATGCATGCCTACTGTCTTCCACCTGGACAACCAACGCCAGGCTGACCTAACCTTCTCCGTCCTCTCATCGCATTACACAGAAGTATTGGAATATTAACCAATTTCCCATCGACTACGCCTTTCGGCCTCGCCTTAGGGGTCGACTCACCCAGCCCCGATTAACGTTGGACTGGAACCCTTGGTCTTTCGGCGAACGGGTTTTTCACCCGTTTTGTCGTTACTCACGTCAGCATTCGCACTTCTGATACCTCCAGCAGACTTCTCAATCCACCTTCATCGGCTTACAGAACGCTCCCCTACCACGCACATAAATGTGCATCCGCAGCTTCGGCACATAGTTTTAGCCCCGTTACATCTTCCGCGCAGGCCGACTCGACTAGTGAGCTATTACGCTTTCTTTAAAGGGTGGCTGCTTCTAAGCCAACCTCCTAGCTGTCTATGCCTTCCCACATCGTTTCCCACTTAACTATGATTTTGGGGCCTTAGCTGGCGGTCTGGATTGTTTTCCTCTTGACTACGGACGTTAGCACCCGCAGTCTGTCTCCCGGATAGTACTCATTGGTATTCGGAGTTTGCATCGGTTTGGTAAGTCGGGATGACCCCCTAGCCGAAACAGTGCTCTACCCCCAATGGTATTCGTCCGAGGCGCTACCTAAATAGCTTTCGGGGAGAACCAGCTATCACCGAGTTTGATTAGCCTTTCACCCCTATCCACAAGTCATCCCCCGGCTTTTCAACGACGGTGGGTTCGGTCCTCCAGTTAGTGTTACCCAACCTTCAACCTGCTCATGGATAGATCACCCGGTTTCGGGTCTATACCCAGCGACTAGACGCCCTATTAAGACTCGATTTCTCTACGGCTCCCCTATTCGGTTAACCTCGCCACTGAATATAAGTCGCTGACCCATTATACAAAAGGTACGCAGTCACACCACGAAGGTGCTCCCACTGCTTGTATGCATGCGGTTTCAGGATCTATTTCACTCCCCTCACAGGGGTTCTTTTCGCCTTTCCCTCACGGTACTGGTTCACTATCGGTCAGTCAGGAGTATTTAGCCTTGGAGGATGGTCCCCCCATATTCAGACAAGGTTTCACGTGCCTCGCCCTACTCGTCATCATTATGTGTGCCCTTTCGTGTACGGGACTATCACCCTCTACGGTTGCACTTCCCAGAGCATTCCTCTAAAACACACATAACTTAATGGGCTGATCCCCGTTCGCTCGCCGCTACTGAGGGAATCTCAATTGATTTCTTTTCCTGAGGGTACTGAGATGTTTCACTTCCCCTCGTTCGCCTTGCATGACTATGTATTCATCATGCAATACCTACCTTATGGTAAGTGGGTTTCCCCATTCAGACATCTCCGGATCACAGGATATTTGCCGCCTCCCCGAAGCTTTTCGCAGGCTATCACGTCTTTCATCGCCTCTGACTGCCAAGGCATCCACCACATGCACTTAATTACTTGACTATACAACCCCAAACAGTCGACGTTACCTACAAGGAGCAACTTCAACATTACAGTTTAGAGTACTGTGCACTTAAGCACTGTACAGCTTCAATCTAAATTCATATACCAAAACGCTTGATTCAGTTAATTTGCTAGTTCTCAGTTCAATCTACGTTAGTCAACAGGTTGCCCTGTAACGTCTATTGAATGAGTTGAACAATTTATTTCAGACTCAAATTTGCCAATCTGTTAATGATTCACTGCATCCTCGTCGGACTGCAGTCAACTGTGATAAATCACAGAAGTTAATAAACCAGGATTCTTGAACCTTCCATTTACTAAATTCTGTAATCTCTAGCTTCGAATCAAATCATGTTTGATTCGTGGTGGAGACTAGGAGAGTCGAACTCCTGACCTCCTGCGTGCAAAGCAGGCGCTCTACCAACTAAGCTAAGTCCCCAGCTTATCAATAAGTCAACATATCTGTTTTTCTGCATTACTGCTTTCGTCAGTAGTGGTGGGTCTGACAAGACTTGAACTTGTGACCCCACGCTTATCAAGCGTGTGCTCTAACCAACTGAGCTACAGACCCTCAGATACATCGTCATGAAGAACAACTTGTTGTGGATTCTTACCAATCGTCAATCTTTCGTTAAGGAGGTGATCCAGCCGCAGGTTCCCCTACGGCTACCTTGTTACGACTTCACCCCAGTCATCGGCCACACCGTGGTAAGCGTCCTCCTTGCGGTTAGACTACCTACTTCTGGTGCAACAAACTCCCATGGTGTGACGGGCGGTGTGTACAAGGCCCGGGAACGTATTCACCGCGGCATTCTGATCCGCGATTACTAGCGATTCCGACTTCATGGAGTCGAGTTGCAGACTCCAATCCGGACTACGATCGGCTTTTTGAGATTAGCATCACATCGCTGTGTAGCAACCCTTTGTACCGACCATTGTAGCACGTGTGTAGCCCTGGCCGTAAGGGCCATGATGACTTGACGTCGTCCCCGCCTTCCTCCAGTTTGTCACTGGCAGTATCCTTAAAGTTCCCACCCGAAGTGCTGGCAAATAAGGAAAAGGGTTGCGCTCGTTGCGGGACTTAACCCAACATCTCACGACACGAGCTGACGACAGCCATGCAGCACCTGTATCAGAGTTCCCGAAGGCACCAATCCATCTCTGGAAAGTTCTCTGTATGTCAAGGCCAGGTAAGGTTCTTCGCGTTGCATCGAATTAAACCACATGCTCCACCGCTTGTGCGGGCCCCCGTCAATTCATTTGAGTTTTAGTCTTGCGACCGTACTCCCCAGGCGGTCTACTTATCGCGTTAGCTGCGCCACTAAAGCCTCAAGGGCCCCAACGGCTAGTAGACATCGTTTACGGCATGGACTACCAGGGTATCTAATCCTGTTTGCTCCCCATGCTTTCGTACCTCAGCGTCAGTATTAGGCCAGATGGCTGCCTTCGCCATCGGTATTCCTCCAGATCTCTACGCATTTCACCGCTACACCTGGAATTCTACCATCCTCTCCCATACTCTAGCCAACCAGTATCGAATGCAATTCCCAAGTTAAGCTCGGGGATTTCACATTTGACTTAATTGGCCGCCTACGCACGCTTTACGCCCAGTAAATCCGATTAACGCTCGCACCCTCTGTATTACCGCGGCTGCTGGCACAGAGTTAGCCGGTGCTTATTCTGCGAGTAACGTCCACTATCCTAAAGTATTAATCCAGGTAGCCTCCTCCTCGCTTAAAGTGCTTTACAACCAAAAGGCCTTCTTCACACACGCGGCATGGCTGGATCAGGGTTCCCCCCATTGTCCAATATTCCCCACTGCTGCCTCCCGTAGGAGTCTGGGCCGTGTCTCAGTCCCAGTGTGGCGGATCATCCTCTCAGACCCGCTACAGATCGTCGCCTTGGTAGGCCTTTACCCTACCAACTAGCTAATCCGACTTAGGCTCATCTATTAGCGCAAGGCCCGAAGGTCCCCTGCTTTCTCCCGTAGGACGTATGCGGTATTAGCGCTCCTTTCGGAACGTTGTCCCCCACTAATAGGCAGATTCCTAAGCATTACTCACCCGTCCGCCGCTGAATCCGGTAGCAAGCTACCTTCATCCGCTCGACTTGCATGTGTTAAGCCTGCCGCCAGCGTTCAATCTGAGCCATGATCAAACTCTTCAGTTAAAATCATTTGTACCTTATTTATAGACAAGGTACCAATTCTGGCTCATTAATCTTCTGACTAAAAATTTACTCAAATAAACTTCGAGAAATTTCTACCATTCAATCAATGAAAATTATTTCGATCGATCAACCAGTAAAAATCCACACAAGTTGTTCTTCATATTCTCTTAATGATCTTCTTACTGCTTCGTCAGCAGCAAGCTAGGTCGGCTATATTACGCTTTCTTTTCAGAAAGTCAACTGGTAATTCAGATTATTTTAAACCTATCTAACAAAACCTGACTTAATTATATTTAACTAAGTTGCTGTTTTATCAGAAGTTTTAATCTTCATCACCGCCGATGGATGTGCATTATAGGCCATTTATTTCTCAACGCAAGCGGTATTTTATAAAAAAGTGATCGGCTGGTTATTTATCCGGCAAAAACCCGGATTTTTTTTATTTCTTAAGTATATAAGGCTCATTATTAAGAAACTTATAATTAATTCTTAGATTAGAGATTAGAGATTAGAGATTAGAGATTAGAGATTAGAGATTAGAGATTAGAGATTAGAGATTAGAGATTAGAGATTAGAGATTAGAGATTAGAGATTAGAGATTAGAGATTAGAGATTAGAGATTAGAGATTAGAGATTATGATTTATTTTTCTAAATTTCAAGCATAAAAAAACCGCTTGACGCGGGTTCTTTAAATGGTCGGAGCAGTAGGATTCGAACCTACGACCCTCTGGTCCCAAACCAGATGCGCTACCAGGCTGCGCCATACTCCGAGTATGGGGTGAATGACGGGATTCGAACCCGCGACAACTGGAATCACAATCCAGGGCTCTACCAACTGAGCTACATCCACCATAACATCTTTGATTCTAAATACCAAGCTACCAAATGGCGCGCCTGACAGGATTCGAACCTGTGACCATCCGCTTAGAAGGCGGATGCTCTATCCAACTGAGCTACAGGCGCATGACCGATGATAAAAATATCATGCGATACTTCGCCGATTTAAATTGGTCGGAGCAGTAGGATTCGAACCTACGACCCTCTGGTCCCAAACCAGATGCGCTACCAGGCTGCGCCATACTCCGATTCATCTCAGCTTTTATTGTATCGCACTTTGTGCGGTACGGTGTGCATTCTAGGCGTGACGCATGGTCACGTCAACACCTATATTTAAAAAAATATTAAAAAACACCTCAAATGTATATTTATCAGGCACTTTAGACATTTTTTAATCATTTTCAACGCTTTAAGCTGGCACTAAAGGCTAACATACGGTCTAAAGGCAACTTTGCACGCTGTGCAAGTGCAAGGTCAACCTCTATTTTCTGGTCAGCTTTTTGTAAAACCTGCAAAATTCCATCGAGTTCATTCATAGCCATCCAAGGGCAATGTGCACATGAACGGCAGGTTGCCCCTTCACCTGCTGTTGGTGCCTCAAGCAGGATCTTGTCAGGCACGGCCTGTTGCATTTTATAGAAGATACCACGATCTGTTGCCACAATCAGATGGGTATGTGGCAAAGACCTTGCTGCCTGAATCAATTGTGATGTACTTCCTACTGCATCAGCCACCTCAATCACCGATTCAGGGGATTCAGGATGCACCAGAACGGCTGCATCTGGATAGAGAGCTTTCAAGGTGGCAATACCACGTGCGCGAAACTCTTCATGAACAATACAAGCCCCATCCCAGAGCAACATATTTGCACCGGTTTTCTTCTGGATATAACGACCAAGATGCTGATCAGGTGCCCAGATGATTTTCTCACCCAAGCTATCTAGATGCTCAATAATTTCAACTGCACAGCTTGAAGTCACTACCCAGTCAGCACGTGCTTTGACCGCAGCTGAAGTATTGGCATATACCACAACAGTATGGTCAGGGTGTTCATCGCAAAACCGCGTAAACGCATCTTCAGGGCAACCTAGATCCAGTGAACAGGTAGCTTCCAGTGTAGGCATGAGCACAGTTTTTTCTGGTGACAGAATTTTAGCTGTCTCACCCATAAATTTTACACCGGCTACTACCAAGGTAGAAGCAGCATGATCACGACCAAAACGTGCCATTTCCAGTGAATCGGATACGCAGCCGCCTGTCAGTTCAGCCAGTTCCTGAACTTCAGGGTCGCAATAGTAATGTGCAACCAGTACAGCATCACGCTTGTTCAGTTCGGCCCTGATCTGTTCAAATTTTTCCTGTTTCACTTGTTCAGTCAGGGCAGTACTTTTGGGTTCCCCTAAACGGTCCAAATGCGCCTGCACAATATTTTTTGCTTCATTGGCAATTAATGTCGCATCAGTCATAACCATGCCTTCTCTGTTTTTGCTGCTAGCCTTTTCGCTGGCATTTGATCCATCATCTCAACCGTATTAAACATACAGTTGATAAAAACCTTTATTTTAGAAAAAAGCCCCCACATGGAGGGCTTTTTTTATTCATGATATTAAGAACGATAATCTGCATTAATCTTGACATAATCATAAGACAGATCGCAGGTATAAACCGTATCTTTCGCCTCGCCACGGCCTAAATCAACACGAATTGTAATTTCCTGTTGTGCCATCACTTCTGCTCCGGCTTCTTCGGTATAGTCAGCAGCAGTTCCGCCATCCTTACAAATCTGGACATCATCCAGCCAGACCTGAATTTTTTCTACATCCAGGTTTTTAACACCTGCATAGCCAATCGCGGCCAGAATCCGTCCCCAGTTCGGATCAGATGCGAAGAAAGCCGTTTTTACCAAAGGTGAATGAGCGATACTATAGGCAACGTCACAACATTCTTGGGTATCTGCCCCGCCTTCGACCGCCACAGTCATAAACTTGGTTGCCCCTTCTCCATCACGAATGATGAGTTGGGCCAGCCGTTTCATGATGCGGGTTAAGACCTCAAGTACAGTTTGATAGCGCTCATCTTCCAGACTGGTAATTTCTGCTCCGCCAGCCTGACCGGTAGCCACCAAAATACATGAATCATTGGTTGATGTATCGCCATCAATAGTAATGCGGTTGAAGGACTGTTCCACAGTAGTTTTCAACAGATGCTGTACCAGCTCACAACTAATAGGTACATCAGTGGCAATAAACCCCAGCATAGTCGCCATGTTGGGCCGAATCATACCTGCACCTTTAGAAATACCAGTCATGCTGTAGGTAATGCCATCAAGTTCGAACTGTTCCGATGCACCTTTAGGTGTAGTATCAGTGGTCATTATTCCACTTGCTGCATCCAGCCACGCATCTGCTTTCAAACTATCAAGTGCAGGCTGTAAGCCTGTAAGTAAACGCTGCATTGGTAGCTGCTCACCAATGACGCCTGTAGAAAAGGGCAGCACTTCAGATGTCTGAACACCAGCTAATTCGGCAAGCCTGTTACAGGTCTCTAGCGCATTTTGCATCCCCAGCTTACCAGTACCGGCATTGGCATTACCTGTATTAATCACCAGGTAACGGGCATTACTTTTTAAAAGATGCGCTTTAGAGATATGCACTGGCGCAGCACAAAAAGCATTTTGGGTAAATACGCCCGCAACATTTGACCCTTCTGCAAATTCAAAAATAACCAGATCTCGTCGGTTCGGATAACGTATATATGCTTCAGTTGAACCAATTTTTACGCCTTGCACCACATGCATTTGTGGCATTGATACGTCACCCACAGTCATTTTTGAATTTCCAGTGATATAGTTATTGAAAACACAACAGCTTAGTGCAAATTTTTCTAAAAATCGAGAGACTCTAAATGAATTGGTGATTTTTATATTAAGCTTTATTAAATACATACAAAAAAGCCGAATAGAATCCGGCTTTTAATATGTGAATCATAAAATTAATTTGAAGCAAGAGCTGTTTCTGTACCTAGAAGTGACTGTTTGGCCTGTTCCTGACTGGCAGCCGATAATGCAGGATTTGACGCTACAATGCGGTTCACTGTAACGTTATTTACTGCTGCAATAGCCGCTGTTCTCAAAATAATCGGGCGTTCAGTAGCTTTCATGGTATAGCGAATACCAGTACGAGGGCTGATCAGGGTAATGGTATCATTTTTTAATTCAGCCTGAGCCGTAGCTGTTCCTTGGGCAGCTTGTACTTGCGCAGGGGTAGCGTGACTTGATTGACCCGTTTCGGCAAAAGCTAGAGCAGGTAAAGCGAGCGTAGCAGCCACTAAAAGGTTGAGTACTTTTTTCATATTTTTCCAGTTTTTCAACTCATCATGAGCAAGTAAATAACATTTAAATGCAGCATCTGCAATCGAATACATAATATGTAACACCTTGTAAAAAAGCAGAACCGAAGTTCTGCTTTAAGCTTAACGTGCTAATATTTAGATTTTACCATGACACTGTTTATACTTCAGGCCTGAACCACACGGACAAGGAGCATTACGACTTGCTGGCGGAGTAATATTCCCCTGAGCTGGACGTGAACGCTCTGGTACAGAAGAAGTCTCTTCATGAGTTACTTCACCTGTTAGGCCATCTACTTCATCATGAGCGAAGTTTAACTGCATAGATTCCGCTTGTGCCTGTTGTTGTGCTTCCATTTCTGCCAGCTCTTCAGCAGTCGGCACATGTACACGTGACAGATCTGTTACCACGTCAGCTTTAATGGTACCCAACATATTTACAAACAGGTTAAAGGCTTCTTTCTTGTATTCCTGTTCAGGATTTTTCTGGGCATAACCACGTAAGTGAATACCTTGTCGCAGATAATCCATTGCCGCAAGATGCTCTTTCCAGTGACGGTCTAGTGAACTGAGCAGGAAATGACGCTCCAGCATTGCTGCCGACTCATCACCCATCTGTTCACGGCGGGCCCGGTAACGGTTAATGACTTCATCCGTAATTCGTGCAACCAGACCTTCTTCATCCAGTCGGCGGTCTTCTTCCAGCCATTGCTGAATTGGCAGATCAATTCCTAAATCTGTACGCAATGCATTTTCCAGACCATCAATATCCCACTGATCATGAATCGATTCAGGGGGTACAAAATTACCGATCAGTCCCTGCATGACATCGCGATGCATCTCTTCAATATAATCTTGCAGACTATTCTCTGCGAGAATATCGTCACGCTGAGAATAAATAATCTTACGCTGCTCATTGTTAACATCATCATATTTGAGCAGATTTTTACGAATATCAAAGTTACGTGCTTCTACCTTGCGCTGCGCATTTTCAATAGAGCGCGATACCATTTTATGCTCGATTGCTTCATCTTCCTGCAACCCCATAGCACGCATCATTGCCACTACACGGTCACCTGCAAAGATACGCATCAGATCATCTTCTAGTGACAGATAAAAACGTGACACGCCCGGGTCACCCTGACGTCCGGCACGACCACGCAGCTGGTTATCAATACGGCGTGATTCGTGACGCTCGGAACCAATAATATGCAGGCCGCCGGCATTTAGTACCATTTCATGGTACTGGTCCCACTCTGCTTTGAGCCGTATTTCATCTTCTGCTGTCGGGTTTTCAAGTTTTGCCAGTTTAGCTTTCCAGTTACCACCAAGCAAAATGTCTGTACCACGGCCTGCCATATTGGTAGCAATGGTAACAGCATTTGGTGAACCCGCCTGCGCAATGATATCTGCTTCACGCTCATGCTGCTTAGCGTTTAGAACTTCGTGATGAATACCTGCCTGCGTTAATTTCTCAGACAGAATTTCACTGGCTTCAATGGTAGCGGTACCAATCAGAATTGGTGCTACACCAGCTTCACGAATATTTCGGATCTCTCCGATAATGGCATTATATTTACCATTACGATTCAGATAGATTAAATCGTTGAGATCTTTACGGATCATTGGGCGGTGAGTTGGAATAATCACCACATCCAGTCCATAAATTTCTTTCATCTCCGCAGCTTCAGTATCAGCTGTACCGGTCATACCAGAAAGTTTTTGATACAGACGGAAATAGTTCTGGAAAGTCGTGGTTGCCAGTGTCTGGTTTTCCGGCTGAATCTCCAAGCCTTCTTTAGCTTCTACTGCCTGATGCAGGCCTTCTGACCAGCGGCGTCCCGGCATGGTACGGCCAGTATTCTCATCAACAATAATTACTTCACCATCATTGATGATGTAATGTACATTTCGCTGATACAGGTAATGTGCACGGATCGCAGCAGTAATATGATGTACCAGGTTCAGGTTTGCTGCGGAGTAAAGGCTTTCACCTTCTGCCAGCAAGCCCATCTGGATTAGTTCCTGCTCTACCGTTTCATAACCAATTTCAGTCATCTCTACTGAGCGCTGTTTTTCATCGATCCAAAAATGACCGCCATCGGCCACTTTTTCTTCTTTTTGTGGACGCAGTTTTGGTGGAATCGTATTAATCGCTGCATAAAGCTGTGACGAGTCTTCACTCTGTCCAGAAATAATCAGTGGTGTACGTGCTTCATCAATCAGAATTGAGTCAACTTCATCGATAATGGCATACACCAGACCACGCTGTTTTTTCTCTTGCAGCGAGAACACCATGTTGTCACGCAGATAGTCAAAGCCAAACTCGTTGTTGGTTCCGTAAGTAATATCAGCTTTATAAGCTTCAGATTTCTCTACCGGATTCTGCATCGAATAGATGACACCAATCGACAAGCCGAGAAACTCGAATAAAGGACGGTTTAACTCAGCATCACGCTGCGCCAGATAGTCATTGACAGTAATAACATGCACGCCCTGACTGCTGATGGCATTAAGATAACATGCCAGTGTTCCCATCAGGGTCTTACCCTCACCGGTACGCATCTCGGCAATCTTGCCTTCATGCAGGGTAATACCACCGATCAGCTGCACATCATAATGACGCATGCCCATTACACGCTTTGCAGCTTCACGACAGACAGCAAAAGCCTCTGGCAGAAGGTTATCTAACGTTTCACCCTTATTATAACGTTGTTTGAATTCTTGGGTTTTTGCAGATAAGTCTGCATCATTTAAGGTAGATATGGTCGGCTCGAGCGCATTGATCTTCTCGACAATTTTCTGCATCCGCTTGAGTTCGCGCTCATTTTTTGTACCGAAGATACCTCCGATCAGACTTGCCAACATGTAATAGACTCTCTAAATCTTGCTTGTCAAATGGTAATTTTTTCTCAGTCGTTATTATGATGCCAGAATTTACAAGTACAAGGGCTTTGCACAAAACCTGTAAAAAAAATTGTTGAATGGCATGCATATCGCTACACGAAAATGCTGCTAATTTAGCAAACTTACAACAGTTTCACCTAGCACAGAAAAGAGTTTTCCATCAGAATTACTGATGAAAATTAAAATATTCATATACAAAATTTTCATAAGAAAATATGTAAACAGTGGTTCTCAATACTAAAGATCTGTTCCATATTATATAAAGACTATACTTACCAATCAGAATTAGAGGCAATAATCATGACATTACGCCTAGGCGATACCGCACCAAATTTCCAGCAGCAGTCTAGTGAAGGAATTATTGATTTTTATGAATTTCTTGGAGATAGCTGGGGAATTCTGTTTTCACATCCTGCCGACTATACTCCGGTCTGTACCACTGAACTGGGCTATACTGCAAAGCTTAAAGACGAGTTTGAACGCCGCGGAGTAAAAGCGATTGCTTTATCTGTAGATGATGTGGAATCACATAAAGGCTGGATAAATGACATTAATGAGACCCAGAACACTACAGTAAATTTTCCGATTATTGCAGATCAGGATCGCAAGGTTTCCGAACTTTATGGTTTCCTGCATCCAAATGCCAGTGAAACTACAACTGTCCGCTCTCTGGTAATTATCGATCCGAATAAAAAAGTACGTTTGATTATTACCTATCCTGCATCTACTGGTCGTAATTTTAATGAAATCCTGCGCGTTGTAGATTCATTACAACTTACCGATAATCACAAAGTCGCTACTCCAGCAAACTGGCAACAAGGTGAAGATGTTGTGATTGTTCCATCTCTTCAGGATGAAGCCGAACTAAAAGAACGTTTTCCAAAGGGTTATAAGGCGGTTAAACCTTATCTACGCTTAACTCCACAACCTGATAAAGACTAAATTTAATCTGTTTATATTCTCTTAGGCCTATCTCTTGCAGATAGGCTTTTTGTTATAAATAGCTACTTAATTTAAAGAAAAGCAGGATGATAGAAAACAGATACATTCTCACAGGTCTATGCAGCAGTGTGTTGATAGTCAATGGATGCATGACTGCTCCTGCGCTGCCCGACCATCAGCGACCTGAGCACTGGGGCAACCAGCTTTCAGCAGCACATAATTTTTATCGGGTCAGTTCATGGGTCTACCGTAGCGAACAGCCCAGTTCCGGTTTATTACCTTTATTAAAACAGAAAAATATCAAGACTGTAATTAATCTGCGTACACACGACCGGGATAGCGGTATTTTAGAGGGAGAGAATATTCAAGTCATACATCTGCCCATTCGCACCTGGGCAATGAACCGTGAACAGTTGCTGGGAATTATGCGATATCTAAAGCAAGCTCAACACTCTGGACAGAAGGTACTGATTCATTGCTATCATGGCTCAGACCGTACTGGTGCCAGTATTGCAATGTACCGTATTGTATTTGAAAACTGGAGCACAGAGCAGGCTTTACTTGAAATGAAGCATGGGGGTTATGGTTACCATGTTATCTGGAAGAATATAGAGCGACTCTTTAGTACAGAAAATATTCAATGGACCCGGCAACAGCTGCAGAGTCCAGAACAAAAATAATGATAGGATTAGCGTTTATCGAGTGGTACCCAGTCAATAACCCAAGCAGATTTCATATTCAGGCTGGCATCATTAACAATTTTTTTACGGGCTTCATCTGCCGTGTCCCGGTCTTTAGCCGGTCCGACCATAATCCGGATTCCTTTAGAAGTTGGGCTACGGGTAACTTTATAGCCTTTAGCACGTAATTTGGAGACAATGGCGTCTGCATTAGCTTCATTAGCTGCCAGAGCCACCTGGACCATCCACTGTCGGTCATCATCTCCTTCCTCCAGTAATTTACGAGCTTTTTCAGCTTCGGCTTTTTTCTTGGCCTCTTCCTGAGATTTTTTCCTTTCAGCTTCAGCTTTTAAGTTTTTTTCCTCGGCAGCTTTTTTCTCTGCTGCTTTACGTTTTTGCTCTTCTTGGGCCTTTTTCTCTGCCGCCGCTTTGCGTTCTGCCTCAGCCTTTTGTTTGGCCTCTAGCTCACTGCGCTTTTTTTCAACCACCTGACGCTCAGCTTCCTGCTTGCGCTGAGCTTCCTTCTTCTGAGCTTCTGACTGCTGTGCGTTCAGAGTATTCTGTGGTTTATTTTGTGTATTAGGTGCTGATTTAGCTTTCTCATCAACCAGTTCAGGTGGAATATTATCTGAACTTTCCTGATTTCCATTACGCAAGGCATTTAACGTTGCATATTCCTCAGCAGCTTTTCTTGCAGCCTCTGCTTCGGCCTGTTGTTGCATTTGTAAAAATTCTGCAGCACGTGCTTCCTGTTCGGCAACTGCTCTCTCACGCGCGCGACGCTGCTCCTCAAGCAGACGCTTTTCAGTTTCGACATCTACAGCTAAAGGTTGTAGCTGAACCAGATCTTGGTTAGCAGGATTTTTACGTTGTTGTTGTACTTGTTCAGTTGGGAGAACCTGAACATGTTTTTGGTCAATTTCTTCTTTACCCTTTAAGAGTAATGCTGCCAATAAAACACCACCACCTAATAAAACAACGCCTCCCATCCAGCGCTGTTTGCTATTCATTGACATTCTTCCAGATACTCCCAAACCGCTTCTAAGGTATGAAACGAACCGCAAACCAAAATCAGCTGGTGCTGTTGAGCTTCGGCCACTGCCGAGTGAAATGCTTCTTGCACACTGCTGAACTGTTTAACTGTCTCTTCCTGTAATGCAAAGCCAAGCTGCACCAAAGAAGCTGCACGCGGTACGGTTAACGGGGCAATATTCCAACTTAAAACAGCAGGTTTGAGTATATCCACCACGGTTTCAATATCTTTATCTGCCAACATTGAAAAGACAGTTATAATTTCCGTGTATTGTTTATTGTATTCCAGAAATTTTCGCAATTGCTTTAACAAAAATTCTACACCATGAGGATTATGCCCTGCATCTAAAATTATAGTGCGATTCTGCAATTTACGTATTTCAAAACGCCCCGGCAGGCGAGCTTTTTGAATGCCCTGAGCAACAGCAGTTTGAGTAACATCAAGGCCACTCAGCAGAACTGCCGCAACAGCCAGCGCAATATTTTCTAGTGCCAGTGAGCCGACTGGCAATTTCACGGTCAGGCCCGATGAAGCAAAAAACCAGTACTGTCCATTTTCACTATATTTAAAGAAATAATCCCGATTAGCGGTATATAGCGTTGCCTGTGAACTTTCGGCTTTTGTCTGGATGGCTTGAGGCAGAGTCTGTAAACCACCAAATACTACAGGAATACCGGGACGGATAATCCCGGCCTTTTCATAGGCAATTTTTTCAATAGTATCACCTAACCAGTCAGTATGATCGAGTCCAATATTGGTAATGACAGCAATATCCGGATCAACCACATTAACCACATCGAGGCGTCCACCTAACCCGACTTCTAGTACCCAGACATCACATTGCTGCTGCTTAAAGATGACAAAAGCGGCCAGTGTAGTGGCTTCAAAAAAAGACAGGCTCAGTCCACATTCACGGCGGGCCTGATCTACAGCTACAAACGCATTGATCAGGGACTGGTCATCAACTTCCTGACCGGCCAGTTTGACCCGTTCATTAAAACGGTAAATATGAGGAGATTGATATAAACCCACCTTATAACCCTGCGCATTGAGAATTGCGGCCAGAGTGGTGGTGGTTGATCCCTTGCCATTGGTACCAGCGACAGTAAATACCTTGGCAACAGGTTGGGTGACTTCCAGTTTTTCAGCAACAGGGATGACCCGTTCAAGACCTAAATCAATCCCTGTAACGTGAACATGGCTCCAATAATCGAGCCATGTGTTTAATGTATCGGTTGCATGTGGAGCATTGTTCAAGGCAAGTTCATCAGTTTAGCTACAATGCGATATACAGTATCACGTAATGCATGACGGTGGACAATCTGATCGACTACACCATGATCAAGCAGGTATTCAGCACGCTGGAACGGCTCTTCAAGCTTTTCTCGAACAGTTTGCTCAATAACGCGTTTACCAGCAAAACCAATCATGGCTTTAGGCTCAGCAATATGTACATCGCCCAGCATAGCTAGAGATGCAGTAACACCACCATATACCGGATGAGTCAAGACCACAACATAAGGTAAACCTGCATCCTTAAGTCGCTGGATCGCTGCAGAAGTACGAGCCATCTGCATAAGAGACAACATCCCTTCTTGCATACGGGCACCACCTGAAGCTGCAAAACAGATCAGCGGCTGACGTTGTGCGATTGCTCGCTCAGCGGCCTGCACAAAGCGGTCGCCCACAACCGTACCCATGGAACCGCCCATAAAATCAAACTCAAAAGCACAAGCCACTAGCGGAAGATTTTTAAGCGTACCCTGCATGACAATCAGAGCTTCACTTTCACCGGTCTTATCCTGTGCTTCACGCATACGCTCCGGATAAGGACGACTGTCGACGAAATGTAATGGATCTTTAGCAGTAAATTCCTGACCAAGTTCAGCTGTGACCTGATCCAGGAACCAAGTCAGGCGTTCGCGGGCTTTCATACGTAAATGTTCATCACATTGTGGACAAACATAGGCATTAAAAGACATAGCCGTACGTGTAACCAGGGCATGACATTCCGGGCACTCAATAGTTGGCTCGGTAAAGGTGGCTTTTAAAGCCTGCTGTTCGTCAGGTACCTCAATACCCGGAACCGAACGTTCCGTCCATGGTGTTGGTGTACTAAGGATTTTCCCTGGTTTCACTTCTTGATTCATACTAATTCATCGAGCGCTGCTCGAAGCTCCTTGACTTTATTGACCGTTTGCTCAACGGCTTGTTCTGGGGCCAAAGTTGCAAAAGTTTTTACAAAAGCGCTTCCCACAATTACTGCATCTGCCACACTGCCCATTGCTTTTGCAGAAGCCGCATCGCTAATTCCAAAGCCTACTCCGACTGGAACATCGGTGGCTTTTTTGATTTTTTCGATACGTTCTGCAGCTGCAGTGACATCCAGACTGGCAGCTCCAGTTACACCTTTGAGCGAAACATAGTAAATAAAGCCACTAGCCTGTTTTACTACGTGCTGAATACGCTGGTCGGTTGAGGTCGGAGCAAGCAGGAAGATCTGATCCATCTCATGCTGTTTCAGGATCGTCACCAGACGATCAGATTCTTCAGGCGGCAAGTCGACTAGCAATATGCCATCTACACCACAAGCTTTGGCTGTTGAAACAAACTGCTCATAGCCAATTACTTCGACCGGATTCAGATAACCCATAAGTACGACCGGTGTTTCCTGATCCGTCTCACGGAATTCTTTTACCATATTCAGTGCATCTAGCGTATTGGTTCCACCTGCCAGTGCCCGCTCTGCAGCCAAAGCAATGACTGGACCATCTGCCATTGGATCTGAAAATGGCAACCCAAGTTCAATCACGTCTACCCCTGCTTCCACCATGCGATGTAACAGCGGGACTGTTACATGCGGTGCTGGATCACCAGCCATCACATAAGAAACCAAAGCTTTACGCTGTTGTGATTTAAGCTGCTCAAAACGGGTGGCTAAACGTGACATAGGGTTGTGCATTCCTTGAATCATTGAAAACTGAGAACTTGGTTTTGTAGAAATACAAGACGCTGCATTGTAACGCTATTTTTTACTCAATAGATAGAGCAAGCAAGCAGCGCATTGTGGCGATCTATTCCAGAACAACCCGAGGTCTACATTTATCAATATTTTCGTTTTTTTCTCAATGATCAAAGCTTCCTATTTTTGGGCTGTCTGAAATGAACTTAAATGAGTTAGACCTAATTTTTACAGCCTTTATTTTTTATATCTTGCAGTTTTCCTGCACGGTTGTTTAAATTTACTGAAATATTGAAACCTGCCTTATACTATAAAGGTTTTCTTATTCTCTCTTATACTTTATGACCTCCGACCTTTCTAGCAAGGTGCAGGCTCGCGTGCTTGCACTGCTTCCGCTTATTGTATTTTTGGCCATCTTTTTAGGCAGTGGTATTTACCATTCAATTATCGGAACCGAATTTGCCTTTTATCAAGTTAAAGCTCCTGTTGCAGCCCTCCCAGCGATTATTCTTGCATTGCTGATCTATCGCGGCCAGATTAATGAAGCTATTGAAGAATTTCTAAAAGGTGCCAGTCATCCGAACCTGATTCTTATGTTCATGGTGTTTATGTTTGCAGGAGCTTTTGCCAGTGTTTCCAGTACCATTGGCAGCGTAGATGCAACCGTACAGCTCGGACTTTCTATTATTCCGCCTTCTTTTGTTTTACCCATGCTGTTTATTATTTCAGCTTTTATCGCTACGGCGATGGGCACCTCAATGGGAACAATCGCTGCCTGTGCACCAATTGCTTTTGGATTTGCCCAAGTTACCGATATTGAAGTGGTTTACGCTATTGGTGCAGTGGTAGGTGGCGCAATGTTCGGTGATAACCTTTCAATGATTTCAGATACTACAATTGCCGCTACCCGTAGTCAGAATGTTGAATTGCGCGATAAGTTCCGGGTGAATGTCTGGATTGCCGTCCCCGCTTCGGTAATTACTTTGATGATCTATATTCTAACCACGCATGACTCCCAGACCATTGAGCATACTTCTTATAATTTATGGCTCATTTTACCGTATCTGGCTGTTTTCTTGCTGGCTTTTAGCCGTTTGCATGTTTTGGTTACTTTAGGTACAGGAATTTTGCTTTCAGGTCTTATCGGTTTGTTTGTACAGCCTGAATTTAATCTATTGAAGCTAAACACTGCAATATATGACGGTTTTGTCGGCATGTTTGAAGTTGCCTTGCTGTCTATGTTTTTAGGCGGTTTGTCTGCCATCATGCAAAAGGAAGGCGGACTGCAGTGGCTGATTGAGCGGATCTATAGCGTTACGCGTCTATTCAGGATTAGCCGTGAACGGGCCGGTGAACTGGGGGTCAGTTTTCTGGTAGTTTTCTCCAATCTGTTTGTGGCAAATAATACCGTAGCAATTATCCTTTCAGGTGACATGGCACGTGAAGTCAGCAAAGAATATGGACTTGATCCAAAACGTGTGGCTGCTCTAATGGATATTTTTTCTTGTGTTGTTCAGGGTCTGATTCCTTATGGAGCTCAATTGCTATTGGCCTGCTCCATTGCCAAACTGTCGCCTGTTGAGCTGCTTGGCCATATTTATTACTGCTGGGTCTTGGCAATTTTTGCCATCCTCTCCATCCTGTTCCGTTATCCACGCCTGAAAACAGTCTGAATCAGCCTATATTGTAAACAGTTATTATATAAATGGTCTCATTGCTGTGCTCTACGAAATGCCAGCAGTGTAGAGCCTCTCACCCGTTTATAGGCGCGTGCTAATGCTGACTGGTCCGAATAGCCCAGCTGCTCAGCAATCCGGTTTAGACTTTCATTTTGTACCAGTAATAGCTCACAGCGCTTCATCGTCTGCAGGTCTACAATTTCCTTAAAGGAAGTATCCTGCTTTTTTAAGGCGCGCTGCAGACTTCGCACAGATAGATGCAACTCGTCTGCAATCCATTCCAGTAAAGGTGCCCGTTGCTGCTGTTTCATATATTCACCTACAATCCAGTGAATTTGCTGGGTAAGATCCTGCGCTGTCGCTTTAGAGGCCAGCGCTTCTTCTGCCTGCCTGACCAGCAACTGTATAAGGGTAGAATCTGCCTGATATGGCCGGCTACTTAAACTTTCCCGTGCAAAGGTAATAGCATAATAAGGCTGCTGAAACTTTAGCGTACACTGAAAAAACTTTTGGTAATTCAGTAAGGAAACTTTTGGAAAATGGACAAACTCCACAGCCTGTAAAAAAAGCTGCTGTTCAGGGATGATCTGACGGGCCAAATGTACCATTGCAGCCAGAGTCAGTTCGCATAATACCGTCATCTGCTCATCAACCAAAGGCCAATAGAGGCGGATTTTGTTTTTATATTCGGTAATATGCAGAGGTAATGCCTGCTCACTGTCAATCACTAAACGATGAAACCGCATCACGTATTGAATTGCCTGTGCCAAGGTAGCGCTATTGGAAGCCATATAGCCTAGTACACCGAAGTTTGCCGGGCTAATACAGTAGGCCATATCGAGTACCAGATTCGGAAGCGACCACTGTTGCCGGCTTACCTCAATCAAATCAAGAAAAAACTGCATGTCTGACTGGGTATCAATCGGCAGACTTAAAATATGCTCAAGCTGTTGCTGCTGTTCAGCAGATATGTCCAGCTGGCGCCAGTTCAGGTTTTTGCTCTGCAAGCAGGTTTTCCATAAATGGAAATAACCATTTGATATTTTGAATACTGACATGTGCAGCTTAATCCATTAACTGTCCTGCTGTCGTAAAAAGTATAA
Organism: Acinetobacter sp. FL; assembly: GCF_040744925.1. NCBI lineage: Bacteria > Pseudomonadati > Pseudomonadota > Gammaproteobacteria > Moraxellales > Moraxellaceae > Acinetobacter > Acinetobacter sp. FL. The sequence continues at coordinate 2,692,960 of NZ_CP160437.1, forward strand.
AAATTGGCAAGAACTGTCAAAACAAAAGCGATAAAGCCCGACATACTGAGCAGTATAAATGGCTATATGAAGTAAAATAATATGAATGCAGTAGTCCAGTATCAAGCCCGTCCGGTGGTGCGCTCTCACCTGAATTTCAAACTGAATGAAATACCACGTTTCTGGTTTGGCGGTGATCCGTTTATTACTCGTATGTTTGATGCATTAAGTCTGACCTTCCCTGATGGTGAGCGTTATTTTATTCAGAGTGTACGCCTGTTTCGTGATCAGATTACCGACCCTGAGCTGAAGAACCGGGTGGCTGATTTTATCCGTCAGGAAGCACAGCATGGAATTGCCCATGATCAGATGAACCAGCTCATGAAAGCACAGGGTATGCCCGTAGATCAGTTTATTCAGCGTTTAACCAGAATTTTCAAATTTGAACTCGAGCAGCGTTCTCCTGAATATAATATTGCCATGACTGCTGCTGCCGAGCATCTCACCGCGTTAATGGCCGAGACTTTTTTTGCATACAAATCAACTTTAAAAGATGCGCATCCCTATGTCCGTGCTCTGTTTGCCTGGCATGCTATTGAAGAAATGGAACATCGTGATGTTGCATTTGATGTCATGCATGACATCGCCAATGTGCCAGAAATGACCCGTAAATTTACTTTAGTGTGGACTACCGGCCTGATGTTTGGTTTTACTCTTTATCGTGCCAACGTCATGTTAAGGCATGACGGCTTTTCTGCCTGGCAACGCTTGCAGATGAATGTTCGGGGTTTACCCTGGTTTTTTGGCCGTCACGGTACATTAACACGTATGGGCAAACAGTACCGGGACTGGTTTAAAAAAGACTTTCATCCCAGTCAGCATCCTATTATTGCGCAATATGATGTATGGATAAAAACACTAGAAGAAACGGGTGATCCGGTTCTGGCAGGAGAGGCTTTCTGGCAGGCAGCACAAGACTAAAGCTATATATAAAAAATGGAAAGGCTGAGTCATCTTGGCCTTTTCATTTTTGAGTCACTATAAATAAGCGAACATTACCATTTTGCATAGTGCTGTTCTAATAAGCCATGTTCAAATAGAAGTTCTATAGTTTCATCCTGTTCAGTCCGGATTGTTCCACTTATTTTTGCCTGCCATTGGCTAAACTGGCTTCCTACCATTCGTAAGTTAATACTTTCATAACGACGCCAGCTGGTCTGGACCACCAGATTTAAACGCTGATCTAATGCGCGGATACTCCAGCTTTTGTCATCAATCGGTTCAAATAATACATCACTTAAAGTAAAAAGCTCACCATTAATCCAGAGCGAGTTTTCATTACCAAAGCTTTCATTCACCCCAGAGGCCAGATTCAATCCAATTCGCCGTTTTTTAGCATCCCAGAAATTGCATGACAGCCAGTACCAGGCAGTTTCCGGTCTTAGAAAACCACAGGTGTCATCCAGTGAAGCAAAACTGGTTTCATTAAACTGAATGGTCTGTTTCTGCTTATTAACAAAATAACCTTCTACGGCCAAGGTGGTCAGTTTCTGGGTATAAGTCCACCCATTGATTCCATTTGGACTACACAAACTCAAGGGCTGGGTACCGGCACAAAACATTCGTGCACTTAATTTAATTTCGCCATGTCTGGTTATACGGATATAACGCACCCCATTGGCATGCTGGATTTCAATTGCAAAGGGTGATTTGTAGAAATGACTCTGATTGTAAAGTGGCTGCTCATCCAGATGGGTTCTATAGCCAAAAGGCTGAATTGCATTCCACTGCTGCACCTGCTCATTTGCATGATCATAAATATAGAAAAAAGCATGTCCGGCCCAGCCAATATCAACAATTGCCAGACCAATTGAATAATGTTCATGCTGAATACTACAGAATTTAAACTTTTTATATTTTAGTTTTTTACGCCAGCCTTGAAGGACCTCCCCATAGGGTGTTTTGTACTCGTACTGGTCAAGGCTGATACTACTCGGCAATTGAGAAAATCGCCCATAACGCGGCTGTCCATTTGCCTGAATCAAATCCATTTTATTTCCCCTGCTCCCAAACCCAAGCTATATCAGCTTATTTAAGCTTTTTAAAAACTATAATCTGCCTACTAAGATCATTTTACTCTCTATATTTCCCTTTATTTTTTTGCTCATTTAAACCGTTTAAGGAGACTCTTCCATAAATTTCAAAACAATATAGAAAAAACACTGTTCAAGTATTAAACAGTTGGGTTTAACAGTCAATTATGCTTTTCCAGAAAATATCCAGAACTTCTTTTACCAATTTTTTGATTAAATGGTTAGATAGGTATTTTCCCAACAATTACCAAAAAAATTACCTTCTATCAATTGTATGTAACGGCCATAAACCTGATCAATGGCAATACAGTCATCAATATCTAATACGCGGTCTGTATGCTGTTTTTTCCAATGTCTGGCAAAATACTGCTTCCCCCGCTGTTTGGCTATCATATGGTTCTGTGCTACGACCAGTACATAACGATGCAGTTCCCCAAATTCCTGTGCATCATAACCGCCAAGGTTAATTAAATAGAGTTTCTGTTCAGAAGCCTGAGGCTGAGCTTGGGTAAAATGGATCTGATAATTCTTTTCTTCAAACGTTATACCATTGATTTTAGCCCATGCATCTATGTGCAGGCCTTTCTGTTCTCCAAACCACGACTGCTTGAGTTGGGGGTAAACTTCTTCAAGTGTATCCCCGACTGCCAGCACCACATCATGTACTTCAGTATTGGCACGTGCATGTCGTCCGCCAAGCATAACAATAAATAGACTAGGCATTGATACTCCTGTCAAAATATCTATAGATGAGGTGTATTGGCCATAATTTTATCCTGTCTTGATAAAATCGGACCAACCAGAAAAAGATCTTATATTTTTAGCAATCAATCATTGAAATACCAAGTTATATTAATAGCCACTCTACTTATAAATATTTTTAATATTCTAAAATTGATAAAAGTATTAATTGATCTGATAAATAAAAAAATCGTGCTGGAGTTTAATCCAGCACGAGCTATTTTAGGTGTATGAAGAGATGGAGAATTACATCTCAACCATTTCTACACCGTCAATACGGGCAACAGTCATCAGGTCTTTGTCACCACGTCCTGATACGGTTGCAATGATAATCTGATCTTTTGACATGGTGGGTGCCAGCTTGGAAACATAGGCCATGGCATGTGAGCTTTCCAGTGCAGGAATGATTCCTTCAATCTGGGTCAGATCACGAAAACCTTGTAAGGCTTCTGTATCATTGATGGGCACATAATTCACACGTTTCATGTCTTTTAGAAAACTGTGTTCCGGCCCTACTCCCGGATAATCCAGACCTGCCGAAATAGAATGGGTTTCAATAATCTGGCCCTGTGCATCTGACATCAAATAAGTACGGTTACCATGCAATACACCGACATGACCAGCATTCAATGGTGCTGAATGTTTGCCTGTCTCGATACCGTGTCCTGCGGCCTCTACACCATACATCTGGACATTTTCATCATTTAAAAACGGATAAAATAGTCCCATAGCATTAGAGCCGCCTCCTACACAGGCAACCAGTGCATCGGGTAAACGTCCGGCCTGCTCCTGAATTTGACGACGGGCTTCACGGCCAATAATCGACTGAAAGTCACGAACCAGTTGTGGATATGGATGCGGACCCGCTACTGTACCAATTACATAATAAGTAGAATCGACATTGGTAACCCAGTCACGCATGGCTTCATTCATGGCATCTTTGAGTGTCTTAGAGCCACTTTCTACCGGTACTACAGTCGCGCCCAGCAAACGCATACGGTACACGTTCATGGCCTGTCGTTTAACGTCTTCTGCGCCCATATAAACGATACATTCCATTCCCAGACGTGCTGCAATTGTAGCGGTAGCTACTCCATGCTGACCGGCGCCAGTTTCTGCAATAATCCGTCTTTTACCAGAAAGCTTAGCAAGCAGAGCCTGTCCGATCGTGTTATTCACTTTATGGGAGCCGGTATGATTCAAGTCTTCACGTTTCAGATAAATCTGCGCACCGCCTAATTCTTTTGACCATCGCTCAGCATAATATAAAGGACTAGGACGACCTACATAGTAGGCAAGATCACGGTCGAATTCTGCCAGAAACTGCTCATCATTTTTCATGCGGTTATATAGATTTTCTAAATCTTCTAAAGCCGCCATCAGCGTTTCTGACACAAAACGTCCGCCATGGATACCAAAATGCCCACGGGCATCCGGGTACCGGGTGTAGTCAATCACATTATTTTGCTGATCCACGTTGGACTCCTTGCATAAATCGTTCAATGAGTTGCTGGTCTTTAATACCTTTTGCGGACTCTACGCCTCCGCTGACATCTACCGCAAATGCTCCGGTAGTCTGAATAGCTTCTTTAATATTTTCAGGCGTTAAACCACCTGCCAGGATTAAAGGTACATCGATTTTAGGAAATTTTGACCAGTCAAACTGGTGTCCTGTACCACCTTTAAGTACAGGATGCCAGGCATCCAGTAATACAGCACTTGCACCTGCTTGCTGATAATGACTGATCTGGGCCGATATATCCAGATCAGGTTTGACCTGAATTGCTTTATACCAGCGCCGTTTAGCCTGCTTTGCAATATTCTGGCACTGTTCAGGCGTTTCATCACCATGAAACTGAAGCACATCTAATGGAATGTCATGCAGTACCTGACAGACATCACTTGCAGTAGCATTAACAAATAGTCCAACAATCTGGACATAAGCAGGTATATGTTTTATCAGATTTTTAGCCTGTATCATATTGACATATCGGGGGCTTGGTGCATAAAACACCAGCCCAATAGCATCTGCACCCGCCTCAACAGCGGCCTGAATATCAGAAGTTCGGGTAATTCCACAAATTTTAGCACGGGTACGCATACAGTTCTGGCTCTTAGACTGCCTGGTTTATAGTTCATCTATAAATATGACGGGCCGTTCATTGTAATGCAATTTTTTTGGCTTGCGTAAAATTCATCCTGAATATTCTTGATATGGATTGTTTAATTGACAGGCAAACTTTATACTGCGCGCGATTGCAACAAGTCTAGCTTAGAGCTTTAGGGAAGTTGGTGCAAATCCAACACTGCCCCCGCAACGGTAAAATGAACCGCATATTATTTGAGTTTTAACTTACGCCACTGCATAAAGTGTGGGAAGGCGAATATGCCAATATTGCAAAGCAATATTTATGTTTGAGTCCGGAGACCTGCTTGTTGCGCCTGTCAACTCAATCATTCACGGGGGGTGAATGTATGGAGCATAAAGTCATGTCTATTTTATTTCAACCTACCCGTCTGGTAGGGGCTATCGCTATTGCGATGGGGTTTTCTCCTGCAATTTTTGCTGAAGATACGATTATATCGGCTCAACTTGATCCAATTGTAGTAACTGCGTCAAAAAGTGCTGAAAAAGTAAGTGAAGTACCTGCTCGAATTACGATTATTGAACCTGAGGTTCTTGAACAGTCACCCATCGCATCTTTACCACAATTATTACAGACAGATGCTGCTATCAATATGGTACAAAGCGGAGGTTATGGACAAATAGCTTCAATTTTCTTACGTGGCGGCAAATCAGATCAAGCTCTTATATTAAGAGACGGAGTTCGTCTAAATTCAGCAACTTCTGGCACGGCATCACTCGCATTTATTGACACAACAGATATTCAGCAGATTGAAGTACTAAAAGGACCAGCCTCTGTTTTATACGGTACTGATGCAATTTCTGGTGTTGTACAACTAATTTCAAAAACACCTGAAAAAACCTCAGCTTTTATTACGGGTGAAATTGGTGAAGATAAAACATATAAGTCTGTTATTGGTGCTGATCTAGTAGAGAATGATTTTTATGCACAAATTCGTGGCCAACGTCTAGAAACTGATGGGACACCCATAAAAGATATAAAAAATGCTCCTAATGCCTCATTTGATCAAAAAGGTTATAGTGCAAAGATAGGGGTTGATAAAGAAAATTATGCTGCTTCTGTTGATTATAGCGAAAATGAAGGCTATAGCGATTATGACAATTATGGGAACCTAATTTCTCAAGATTTTAAAAATGAAATTATTAATGTTAAAGGTCGTATAAATATTCTTGAGAATCTAGCGTTAAACGCACGTATCTCTCAATTTAAAGATGATATTGATCAAAATAGTTCTTCAGATTATGTACATAGCAAAACCCAAGAAGCTGAAATTTATAGCCAATGGGGCTTCACACCAAATCAAAAATTATTGCTGGGTGTAACACATCGAAACATTGATGGGGATGTCATTTCATATGGCACGCCATATCAGGAAGATGTTAATTCGACAGGCTATTATATTCAACATAAATATGATCAGGCAGGATTAAATACACAGGTTGGCCTTCGTGTTGAAGACAATGAGAAATTCGGCACACACACTGTTGCTCAAGGTTCTGTTCGTTACCAAGTTCTACCATTAACCAGTGTTTATGGAAATATTGGTTCAGCCTTTAAAGCGCCTACACTTAATGACATGTATGCTTATGGTGGAAATCCTGACTTAAAACCAGAAGAAAGCCTTTCATATGAAATCGGTCTAGACCAGAAACTAGCTTATAATATTTCAACTGGTTTATCTCTCTATATCACCCAGGTTGATAATCTTATTGACTTTGATGGTATTCTCAATCAGATGAAAAACCTTGATAAAGCGAAAATGGAAGGTAGTGAGCTTTATGTGAAATGGCAAGGTAAAAACTTATTTACAAATTTAAGCTACAATTATGTCCGTGCAAAGAATAAGAACAGTGATGAAGATTTAAGCCGTCGTCCGCGTCAAAATATTGCTTTAACAGCAGGCTGGAGGGATGAACATTACATCTTCTCAACTACGATGCTTGCAAATGGACATTATGATAATAGTGCCTTTGACGATGTCCAAATCCCGGGCCATTTCCGTGTAGATATTCATGGACAATATCAAATCAATAACCATATAAATATTTTTACTAACATTCAAAACGTTAGTGATTCAAAATATCGTACAGCATATGGCAGTGGGAGTTATTATATTAATGGCGGCCGCCTCGCCTCAGCCGGTGTTACATTCCGTTATTAATATTTGAACTCTAAAAAATATATTTAAAACAGCGCAGTTTATGGATAATGTTCTGACCGGCATTATCCTTTTTTATTGCTTTCAGTTTAAGGAAAACTTATGGGCCACCGTTTAAGTAAAATTTATACCCGTACAGGCGACTCAGGTACTACCGGCCTTGGAGATGGCTCACGCGTCGCCAAGGATGATCTGCGTATAGACGCTTTAGGGGATGTGGATGAGTTGAATGCATGTATAGGCGTCTTACGTGCACAAATTGCAGTGAGTACAATTAAAGACAAAAGCTGCTGGGATAAATCTCTAAGTTTAATTCAACACTGGCTGTTCGACTTAGGGGGTGAAGTCTGTATTCCAAATTTCAACCTGCTACAACAAGTTTCAGTGGAATTTCTTGAAAAGGAAATTGACCGGATGAATGAAGATCTACCGATGTTAAAGGACTTTATCTTACCGGCAGGCACTTTAGCCTGTAGTTATGCCCATCAGGCACGTGCTGTTTGCCGTCGTGCCGAGCGCACCCTGATGTCTGTACATAGCCGTGACCAGAATATCCAACCAACGTCCTTACAACTTCTGAACCGTTTATCGGACTGGTTGTTCGTGGCTTCACGTGCCTTGCAACGGGCTGAGGGTGGCAATGAGGTTCTGTGGCAAAAAAATATAAATGACACAATTTAGGTTTATAATATTCAGTTAAGTTCAAAACTCGTTCGAGTTGTTTCATGAAAATTATTGGCCATCGTGGTGCCCGTGGTGAAGCTCCTGAAAATACACTAGGGGGCTTCCAGTATTTACGTGATTTGGGAGTTCGTGCTGTCGAGTTTGATGTACGGCAGCTCAAGGATAACTGTCTTACTGTTATTCATGATGATAACTTTCTGAGAACCGCAGGCTTACCTCACCCCCTGTATGAATGTGTTGAAAGTGATCTGGTACGTTATGACCATCGGCATCAGTGGGCCAACTGGCCTAAAACGGAAAACACGCCAAAATTACAGCAGGTGCTTAGTCTGGTAAATGACTTTGAGCATATTGAAGTTGAGATTAAACCGGTTACTACACTTCCAGAAGCAGAAAAACTGACACTGAGCCTAGAACAACAGCTACAGGGTCTGGAGCAACAGGTTACTATCACCAGCTTTGATGAAAAAGTCTTAAGTAGCTTGCAGCAGCAACGCAGCAGATTTAAACGCGGCCTTCTGGTAGAAGATGATATTAAAAGCAAGGCAATCGAAAAAGCCCATCATTTAGGCTGCTCGCACATTGGCTGGATGGACCAGTTGGCTACTCCTGAAATGATTCAACTGTCTCATTTAGCTCAACTGAATATTAGTGTTTGGACAGTCAACAGTATTGAGCGGGCAAAAGCCCTGCGTGATGCAGGGGTACAAGGTCTTATTACCGACATTCCCAAAACCATGCAGAGTCAGCTTTAAACCGGTTAGCTAGTTTTGCTCGGCCTGAATCAGAATCTGGCCAGTCCGGTCCTGCAAATACAGCTGCTTATTATTCAGCTGGAAACGGCTGACCCGCTCTAGAGCATCAGCCAGATCAGCTTCCTGTGCCAGTGCCTGATCACAACTCTGATGTCCTGCCTTAGCAGTCAAGTTCAGGGTTTTCTGGGCCGTATTAATGTCATAACGCCCAAAGACAGTATTACATCCTGTATGTCCGGTCACGGTTCTTGATACAGAGTTTAAGCGAATAAAAGGTACCTGATTGAAAAATTTGGCTGGCTGGCTTTTAATTTTGACAATACGCCAATTTACATCCTGAACACCGTCACGGCTGAGCTGCTTAGATGATGCTTGAGTCACTACTTTTTGTTTTGAGACTGGGCGGGATTCTAGAGAAGTGGAATGTTGTGATGACTGGCAGCCTGCAAGCCCAATCAAGAACATTAAACTGCCTGTAAGCACGCTAAGCCTTAGATTCAAAAAGGTATATTTTTTAAACGCTTTATCAGTATATTTCTTCATATTGTACTCTCCTGCTTACGCGTGAAAAACAAACATTCATTCTGTTACGGTTTAAGGTGTACAAGCGTACAATAATGCTAGTGAACAGCTGTACTCACATGTTAAGATGCGGGTCTTATGGCTATTTTTGACAAAAAATAGCTGCGCTGTTTCGTTTTTGCCTTTGTTGCAAAGGCTTGTAGGAGCGTTACTGGAGATGAATAATCCTCCCCTAACTAAAGCCCCAATTAACTGGACCGCCAGTATTACTCTACTTGGGACTCCCATTGCTGCCGCTGTTCTGATTCCGCTTTACGCGTATCATCATGATTTTAGCTTAAGTGCATGGCTCAGCTTATTTTTCTTGTTAGCATTTAGTAGCTTAAGTATTACTGCAGGTTACCATCGGTTATGGGCGCACCGTGCCTATGAAGCCTCCCTGCCTTTAAAAATCCTCCTGATGATTGGTGGAACGTTTGCAGTACAAAATAGTATTTTATACTGGGCTTCTGGCCACCGTACCCATCATCGTCATGTTGATGATGTAGAAGAAGATCCGTATTCCATCAATAATGGTTTCTGGTATGCCCACTTGGGCTGGATGATTCGTGACTATCCGGCTGCAGCACCTAACTATAAAAATGCACCTGACCTCTTAAATGACAAACTGGTTATGTTTCAGCACAAGTACTATGTACCGCTGGTAATTGCCGTACATGTTGCAATTCTGGGCGGGATTGGCTGGGCTGTAGGTGATATCTGGGGAGTAGTTCTACTGGGTGGGTTGTTACGTCTGGTTCTAAGTCATCATGTGACTTTCTTTATTAACTCTCTTTGTCATATGTGGGGTAAACGTCCCTATACAGATGAAAATACAGCACGTGATAACTTCTGGCTGGCAATTGCTACCTGGGGTGAGGGTTATCATAACTATCACCACATTTTCCAGTACGACTATCGTAATGGTGTAAAGTGGTGGCAATATGACCCTACCAAGTGGCTCATCTGGAGCTGTTCAAAACTGGGACTTGCTAAAAATCTGCGTCGCATACCAAGCTTTAATATCAAGAAAGCTGAACTGGCAATGAAGTTTAAATATGCTGAACAAGATCTTGCTATCTACGGCCATGATGTGAATACAGATATCAGTACTGTTAAACAGCGGCTTGCTCAGGAATACGAAGCTTTTACTCATACCTTAAATGACTGGGCTAAACTCAAGGAACAGGAGCTTCATGCCAAAAAAGCTGCTGTAGCAGAAAAAATCCACCAGATGGATAACCGCCTAAAAGGTGAATTCCAGCAGGTAGAGGAGCGTCTGGCTCATCACCGTAAATCGTTAGAAGAAGTTATGCGTGGCCTGAAAAAACAGACTACCTGATTTTTAAAACTTTAAAAAAGGCTAAAACCGGAAATGGGTTTTAGCCTTTTTTCTTTTAAAGCAGTTATGTTTTTAAGGTATTTGTATCCAATTCTTATCATGCCTTAACTAGTACTAGGCTGGACCAGTAAATTTGTTATAGTAAATCTATATTTTTATTTGTCTGGTACCTTATGCAATTTAATCCAAGATATTCTTCCCTCGACTCCCGACTTTATCATCAGCAACAGCCTGTACCATTACGAGGTGCCAAGCCGGGTCACTTTAACTTGCATCTGGCGGAAGAATTGCAATGGACTGAAGAAGAAAAACAAAACTGGGTTGAAATTTGCAGCGGACAAAGAACGTTTCAGGAATGTCCGTCCTTAGCCATGGTCTATGCAGGACATCAGTTTGGGCAGTGGGCAGGACAACTTGGAGATGGTCGCGGCCTGCTGATTGCACAGGTACTTGACCGACAAGGCCAGACGATTGACCTTCACCTTAAGGGTGCAGGACCTACCCCCTATTCACGCATGGGTGACGGCCGGGCTGTATTGCGTTCGGTAATCCGTGAATATCTGGCTGGTCATGCACTTAATGCCTTGGGTGTGCCATCTAGCAATGCCCTAGGTTTCACCAGTTCCACCCAGAATATACAGCGCGAGACATTGGAACTAGGTGCCATGTTACTGCGAACTGCTGATAGCCATATCCGCTTCGGACATTTTGAATGGATTAACCAGTATGCTCCAGAGTTACTTAGAGATTTTACATATCAATGTATCGAATGGCATTATCCGGATTGTCTGAAAACACAATTACCTGGACTGGCATTTGCTGAAGAAGTGATTAAAAGAACTGCTAGCATGATCGCCAAGTGGCAACTGGTTGGTTTTGCTCACGGGGTGATGAATACCGATAATCTTAATATTACTGGCTCAACCCTTGATTTTGGTCCTTATGGCTTTATGGAGCGTTTCCGCCCGGGCTGGATCAATAACCACTCGGATTATCAGGGACGCTATAGTTACCAGAACCAGCCAAGTATTGCTCACTGGAACTTATGGATCTGGTTAAATAACCTTATTCCTTTGGCTGAAGAAACCGAAAAGGAACAATTCAAGGAAGAACTTACCAAATGTCTGGAACAGTTTGAACCGACCTTTTTGGAACAGTATCAATTTGGTTTATGTCAGAAAATGGGCTTACCCGAATTCCATAAAGACAGTATGGAATGTGGTATGGCCTTCTTAAGAATTCTGCAAAGTGAACAGTTGGACTACACTCACAGTTTTATCCGCTTACAGCAAAAGGAATATAAGGCTCTTCGTGATGACTGTCTCGATATCCGGCAGTTTGATACCTTCTTAACCCTGTATCAGCAAATCCGTGAGCATCAGGACACAGATAAGCTGGATCAGGCCATGCAACAGGTTAATCCTCGCTATATTCTGCGTAACCACATGGCACAAAAAGCGATTGAACTGGCAGAACAGGATGACTTTTCTGAAGTAGATCGTTTATTCACCTTACTCAGTCAGCCGTTTGTTTTTCAGCCAGAAACCGAGAAATCAGAAGACCTGGCGCCTCTACCAAGTGATATACCCGAAATTATGGTTAGCTGCTCTTCATAGCTGAAACTGTAGAGGTGTGGATAAGATACATTTTATCCACACCTCTAATCCGGTTAGAGCCAACTAATTAGAAAAAATACAGGAAATTATAAGTATTTGTTCAGCAACTATTTCTCTAAAAACAATTTATCTAATGGGTTTTATAAGAAATAGAGTATTTGTCGTATAAAGACAAGAGAATAATATATGGCTAGCAGACTTATCATATTCTGCACCGCACTGATCATCAGACAACTTCTTAGCCTCAGCATCCACAGCCTCTAACCAGAGCTAATCAATAAAAAAGCGGATCATATGCTCTCCGCTTTTTAGTGAGAAAATTAAAGCTGTGCTATTTATTCATCTGGATATTCAAAACGATAGCCTACCCCGTAAACTGCCTGAATCCACTCATGGCGGTTACCAGTATTAGCTGCATCAGTGATTTTACGGCGCAGATTTTTAATGTGGCTATCAATCACACGGTCGGCTACATCAAAACTGTCAGGATTAATATGATCTAACAGCTGGGCACGTGAATATACCTGTCCCACGTGTTCTAAAAACAGCTCTAACAGGCGGAACTCTGTGGGTGTCAGATTCAAGGATTTCTGCTGATACCAGATACGCTGTTGCGCCTTATCGATTCTGAAAAGACTATTTTGTTCAGGTTCAGCCTTGCGGTCCAGACGGCGCAGTACCGCCTGTACACGTGCTACCAGCTCTTTAGGACTAAACGGTTTACAAATGTAATCATCAGCACCCATATTTAAGCCAAGTACACGATCAATTTCTTCAGTCCGGGCAGTGACCATAATAATAGGAATATCTGACTGTTCACGTACTTTTCGGCAAATAGTCAACCCATCCATACGCGGTACCATTAGATCCAGAATCATGAGACTTGGTTTGCGCTGAAGGAAATGGTCATAGGCTTCTTGCCCATCATGAAAGACGCTCACTTCAAAACCGCCAGCCTCAAGATAATCGCGTACCAGTCCAGCAAGTTCAACTTCATCTTCTACCAGCATGACATGCTTCATGAGTGTGCTTCCTTATATAGTGGTTAATTTGGGAAAAGTCAGCTTGCAACGCAAACCGCCGAGTGGTGAATGATGGAATGTTAATTCTCCGCCCATGGTTTGGGCAATTTTACAGGACAGGGCCAGACCTAATCCGGTTCCGCCGGTACTGCGCGTACGCGAATCATCTACTCGGTAAAAGCGCTCACCCAGACGTGACAGCTGCTCATCGCTGAGCCCAAACGGGCTGTCATCCACATACAGACTCCAATGCGTATCAGACTGTTCAGTATGAATACGGATTTCTCCACCACTTTCTGTATAGCGAATACTGTTTCCAAGCAAGTTGACCACAATTTGTTTGAATCGGTCTACATCCAATTGTAATTCAGCCCCTGTTCCCTCTGAGTGTACTGAGAGTCCTGCCTGTTCAAAGTTCGGCCGGAAGTTTTCAATTTCCTGCTGTACCACAGACCACGGATCAACATTAGAGAAATAGCACTTGAGCTGCTGGGCCTCGGCCTGGGCCAGATCCGCCAGATCTTTAGTAAGTTTTTTCAGACTGCTGACCTGACGCATCATGGCAGCAAGATGCTCAGGGGTAGCTTTTCGGATGCCATCCTGCATGGCTTCAATCTGGGCCTGTAGTACCGCTAACGGTGTTTTCAACTCATGTGAAGTATCTGCAACCCATTGCCGGCGTGACTGCTCATGCTGGTCAAGAATAATTGCTAACTGGTTAATCTCATTGGCCAGATCACCCAGCTCATCATTACGGCGAATTTTGACCTGATGCAGATAATTACCTCGAGTTAATTCCTGTGTGGCACGCAGCAGGCGCTGAATCGGTTTTTTAAAATAGGTTGCCATTAATATAGCAGCAATCAAACTGGCCAAAATGGTTAATGCGTATACTAAAAGCAGGTAGCGCTTCTGGTTACTGAAGAAATTGATACTTAAAGCATCATCCTGATCCAGCACAGGTTTTAAGCCCAGATAGCCGACTACCTGATTACCTACCACTATAGGACGATAAGATACTTCCTGATCAGAGGGCTCACCGACTACAAACTGTCGCTGGGCATCATACAGTGATAACCGCGAACTTAGCCCCAGACGGTCTGGCATAAAAATGAACCGTTTTTTACCAGCTTGAGCTTCTACGCTTTGAAGCGTAGAGGGATTGGTTTTCTTTTCCGGATTATGGGTCATGCTCTGGTTAGCACTTAACGGAAAACGCAATCCTTCAAAAGGCTGATATTCGGAAGGTAAATTTTCTTCAATAAACCGCAGTTCTTCAGTATCCACCATTTTTTGCCGTAACTGTTCATTGGCCGGAAACTGGGGAGAGACATTCATCATGGAATGTTCTTGAAAATAACGCTGCTGCAAGGCAATATCGTATTGACGGCGCAGCCACCACCGCGAAAGACGGTCATAGTCGTCTGGTGCAGCCTCACCTTCAATCTGTAAAATCTGCGCCTGAATAGCATTACCCCAGTCCTGATATAAACCGTATACACCAGCCAGATTACTGATCAGAAGATCCAGCTTCTGCATTTCTACATCTGCCACATACTTGGCAAAGTTTTTCTGCATGGTCCAATGTAATACCCCCAAGCTGAGCGTCGTAATGAATAACGTCGTAAACAGCACGGTCAGAAACAGGCGTAAGGCAATAGGAACTCGGCGGATCTTCAAAACAATTTCTCAATTTATTCTTCTGATTCATCATTGTAACTAAGCTCTGGCAAAAATACTCTTCATTGTTTCTACATCTTTATTATTTAATCTTAAGCTATTGGTAAATATAGTTGGCTCAGGAGTAATAATAATGAAATCTTTAATCAAGGCCGGATTATTGGGTACAGCGTTGACTGCTGTTATGGGCCTGACTGCCTGTCAATCCTCTACAGCTCCACAAGATAAACCACATCACCCAATGATGCACAAAGATGGTGATAGAGGTCATCATATGAAACGCCATCATCGGAATATGACACCGGAACAGCGTGCAGAGTGGGATAAGCGCCGTACTGAACGGCAGATGCATTATCAGCAGCTCCAGCAGGCCTGCGCAGGTAAGCCTGCCGGACAAACCGTTCAGCTCAAGATGGCCGACAAAACCATTGAAGGCACCTGTGAAATGCGCTTTAAGCCTAAACGGACAGCAACAGTGGCGCCCCAGCCTTCAACTGCTCAGCCATTAACACCGCAGCCTGCTGCTAAACCGGTAGCATGAAAGTAAAACTATTAAAGACACCTTTGGGTGTCTTTTTTATTTAATTCCTTGCTCATACCATACATATTCCCTTACGATTTTGACTATTTGTGTCAGCTTAAAATAATAAAAACTGTTTACACTCAAACAGGTTAGATTTTTCAAGAGCCTTTTCTTTGACTTTACAGTCACCAACAATACCCCTTCGACGCTTGTGTGGTGGTACAACTTATTGCACGATGTAAGCATACAAATATATGTGTCGCTGCTGGCACGTAAATCGTTTATTAGGATTATAAATCTGGTTTAACCAGTATTGAGGAACCCGATATGCCACAATACAAAGCGCCCTTACGTGATATGCAATTTGTTCTGCATGAACTGTTAAATGCCGAAGAACATTATGCAAAATTACCGGCTTTTCAGGAAAATGTAAGCCGTGATTTAGTAGATCAGTATCTTGAAGCGGCTGCAGACTTTTGTGAAAACGAACTCTCTCCGTTAAACCAGATTGGTGATCGTGAAGGCTGTAGCTGGAATGATGGTGTAGTGACTACACCAACCGGCTTTAAAGAAGCTTATCAAAAATATATCGAACTCGGCTTCCCATCTCTTTCTGCTGAAGAGCAGTACGGCGGTCAGGGCCTGCCAAACTCGCTGGGCATTGCTATTTCTGAGATGGTAGGTAGTTCTAACTGGGCTTGGGGCATGTACCCGGGTCTGTCTCATGGTGCAGTGCGTACTCTTGAGCATCATGGTTCTGATGAACAAAAAGAGATCTATCTGCCGAAACTGGTATCAGGTGAATGGACGGGCACCATGTGCCTGACCGAGTCACATGCAGGTTCTGATCTAGGTATTATTCGTACCAAAGCTGAACCAAATGCTGATGGCAGCTATGCAATCTCTGGCGAAAAAATCTTTATTTCTGCCGGCGAACACGACATGGCAGAAAATATTATTCATATTGTTCTTGCCCGCTTGCCTGGCGCGCCTAAAGGTACCAAAGGTATTTCTCTGTTTATTGTGCCAAAATTCAACGTGAATGCTGATGGTTCAGTTGGCGAGCGTAATGCCGTGCGTTGTGGTTCAATTGAACATAAAATGGGAATTCATGGTAATGCCACCTGCGTTATCAATTTTGATCGTGCAACCGGTTACCTGATCGGTCCTGAAAACCGCGGCCTGAACTGTATGTTCACATTCATGAACACGGCACGTATTGGCACGGCAGTACAAGGTCTGGCTGCATCTGAGTCAGCGTTCCAAGGGTCTATTGTATATGCAAAAGACCGTCTGGCGATGCGTTCGCTTTCTGGCCCTAAAGCCCCAGAAAAAGAAGCTGATCCAATTATTGTTCACCCGGCAGTACGTAACATGCTGATGACTCAGAAAGCATTTGCCGAAGGTGGCCGTGCACTGGTTTATCTGCTGGCCCAGCATGCTGATGTTGTTGAAAAAGGCGCAACTGAAGAAGAGCGTAAATTCTCTGACAATATCCTGTCACTTCTTACCCCAATCGCTAAGGCATTCCTGACTGAAACCGGTCTGGAAGCTGCGAATAAAGGTATTCAGGTGTATGGCGGTCATGGTTTCATTTCTGAACATGGTATGGAACAGATTGTACGTGATACCCGTATTGCCTGCCTGTACGAAGGAACTACTGAAATTCAGGCTCTTGACCTGCTAGGCCGTAAAGTGCTGGGCACTCAAGGCGCCATGCTGAAAGATTTCACCAAGATTATTCATAAATTTGCCGAAGCCAACAAAGATAATGCAGAACTTGCCCAGTTCATCGAGCCACTTGCCAAACTCAATAAAGAGTGGGGTGAGCTGACTATGCAAATTGGTATGAAAGCAATGCAAAATCCGGATGAAGTAGGTGCAGCAGCAGTTGACTACATGTACTTCTCGGGCTATGTAACACTGGCTTACCTGTGGGCACGTATGGCACTTCTGGCTCAGCAGCAGCTGGCAGCTGGCAGTACAGAAGTTGATTTCTACAATGCCAAAATTACCACTGCACGATTCTACTTCAAGAAAATCCTGCCACGTGTACGCTCACATGTTGACGTAATCGCAGGCGGCCTTGATTCACTCATGGCACTTGATGCTGAACATTTCGTCTTCTAACAAAACGTTGTTATAGCAAGTTTTCATGGGAAAGGACTGCACAGCATTATTCTGGACAGTCCTTTTCTTTTATCAAATACTCAAAATCTGGTACGTAATCGGTTAAGGTATAACGGCACTTTACTTAACTTGATTAAAATCTACTGATTCGAACAATAAACAGGTGAACTATGCCAATTTATAATGCACCTCTTGCAGATATGCGCTTTATTCTGAATGATGTCTTTCAGGCAGAACAATTCTGGCAAGCCAATGAAAACCTAAACCATGTAGATGCAGCAACTGCTGAAGCAATTCTTGAAGAAATGGCCAAGTTTGCACAGAACGTGACTCTGCCATTAAACCGCAGTGGTGATGAAGAAGGTGCACAATATAATAATGGTACAGTCACTACTCCTGCGGGCTATAAGGAAGCTTTTCGCCAATATGCAGAAGGTGGCTGGATTGGCTTGGGAGCCGATGAAGAATGGGGCGGTCAGGCAATGCCAAAAATGCTGACTGTATTGGCAGATGAAATGCTGTTTGCGACCAATCCGGCATTTATGCTCTATCCCCTGCTTTCTGTAGGTGCAGGTATGGCACTTAACAGTTATGCTTCGCAGGAACAAAAAGAAACCTATCTGCCAAAAATCTATTCAGGTGAATGGTCAGGGACCATGTGTCTGACTGAGCCGCATGCAGGCACTGATTTGGGTATTATTAAAACCAAAGCAGAACGGAATGAAGATGGCAGTTACAGTATTACCGGTACCAAAATTTTCATTACCGGTGGCGACCATGACCTGAGTGATAATATTATTCATCTGGTATTGGCAAAAACTCCGGATGCCCCTGCTGGTTCACGCGGTATTTCGCTCTTTATTGTTCCGAAATTCCTGGTCAATGAAGATGGCAGTCTAGGTGAACGTAACCCTGTCGGACCAGGCTCTATTGAACATAAGATGGGTATTAAAGCTTCCGCTACCTGTGTAATGAATTTTGATGGCGCTAAAGGCTTTATTGTTGGTAAAGAGAATGAAGGCTTGGCAGCCATGTTCGTTATGATGAACTATGAACGTTTGTCAATGGGCATTCAAGGTATTGGAGCTTCCGAGTTCGCCTACCAGAATG
Source organism: Acinetobacter sp. FL (assembly GCF_040744925.1). Classification (NCBI taxonomy): domain Bacteria; kingdom Pseudomonadati; phylum Pseudomonadota; class Gammaproteobacteria; order Moraxellales; family Moraxellaceae; genus Acinetobacter; species Acinetobacter sp. FL. The sequence goes on from NZ_CP160437.1 coordinate 2,711,501, forward strand.
CAGCTCAGTATGCTACTGACCGTATTCAAGGTCGTAGCGCCTCAGGTATAAAATCACCAAACAAGGTTGCCGACAGTATTCTGGTTCATGGTGATGTGCGCCGTATGCTGCTTAATGTTCGTGCTAACAATGAAGCATCACGTGCATTTGCAGTGTATGTAGGTCAGCAATTGGACATTACCAAGTTCTCTACTGACCCGGAAGCTGTGAAAAAAGCCAATGATCGCGTGGCCCTGCTCACTCCAATTGCTAAAGCATATTTAACGGATACAGCATTCCAGGCAACTCTGGATGCACAAATGGTCTTCGGGGGGCACGGTTATATTCGCGAATGGGGTATGGAACAATGTGTTCGTGATCTACGTATTGCCCAGATCTATGAAGGCACCAATGGTGTACAGTCACAAGATCTGATTGGCCGTAAGCTGATAAAAAATAATGGTGCTTTCCTGGAAGAGTACATTGCAGAGATCCGTGATTTTGCCAACAATATGGATACTCATCTCAACTTCATTAAAGATGCAACACTAGACGCGGCAACTGATATTGAAGCGGTAAGTCGTTTTATCATTGAACAGGCATCAGAAAAACCGGATTTCTCTAACTCTGTTGCAGTTGACTTCCTGCATGCAGTTGGCCTGCTCAGCTTCAGTTATATGTTTGCACGTATTGCAGCGGCAGCAAAAGATAAATCTGGTGAGTTTTACCAGAACAAACTGACCTTGGCACATTACTTTGTACAGCGCATTTTACCTGAACTGTCTATGCGTATTGCCAAGATTAATGCTGGCTCTGAGCTGGTGATGGAATTTAGTGAAGAGTTCTTTACATCACAATCTTGATTCAACATTTTAAAAAACGCCTGTAAATTCAGGCGTTTTTTTATGGCTGATATTTTAATTCAGCAACATATTTGAGTCTAAAAATATCTTAATGCTGGTTATCATGTGTAATAAAGAAATACTCGCGATAATATTTCAATTCACGGATTGAGTCACGAATGTCATCCATTGCCAGATGCGATGCCTGCTTTTTAAGGCCACTCATAATTTCTGGCCGCCAGCGTTTCGCCAGTTCCTTGACTGAAGAAACATCCAGATTACGGTAATGAAAGAATTGTTCCAGTTCTGGCATTAACCGGTGCAGAAAACGGCGATCCTGACAGATCGAGTTACCACACATTGGTGAAGTTTTCGGGTTAACCCATTTTTTTAGAAAATCTATCGTCTGCTGTTCTGCTTCAAGAGCAGTTAAAGTACTACGACGTACACGCTGAATCAGACCCGATTGTCCATGCTGGCGAGTATTCCACTCATCCATTGCATTTAAGACCTGATCAGACTGGTGAATAGCCAGTACCGGACCTTCAGCCAGAATATTTAAATGATCATCTGTAATAATTGTTGCAATTTCAATAATCTGATCGTTATCGGTATCTAAACCGGTCATTTCCAGGTCAATCCAAATTAACCGTGTATCTGGGGTACTACTCATGAAAGACCATCTTAATGTACTTGGAAAGTAATAATAGTAGCAAATTTCTTGTATCTTGGCTGTAACTTCAACCCCGCTTCATGCTATTTTTGCCATCCTTAACAGGTGGTTTTTCTCAGGATATGAATGGCATTAATTCGTAAACGTCGCTTGACTGAACAACAGCAACGCCGGATTCAGAAACAGCAAAAAACACGTCAGGAAGAAATCGATACTTCAAATGACCTTGAAGGTCTGGTGGTACAGCATTATGGCCGCCAGCTTGAAGTGGAAGCCTTGTCTGTTCCTGTTGAACATCCGCCACAACCTGTGACCCAGCCAGGTGAACCGGAGCCATTCTGGAAACCGATGGAACTGGGCAGTGTCTGGCGCTGCCATACCCGTACCAATCTAGAATTACTGGTTACAGGAGACCGGGTCAAATGGCAAGCCGACCCCAATACCGGTTTAGGTATTATCACAGCGATTCATCCGCGGTCTTCCTTACTCACCCGTCCGGATCGCTATCATAAGGTCAAACCGGTTGCAGCTAATATTTCTCTGATCGTAGTCGTTTTTGCTGTCTTGCCAGAACCGGCCCCGATGCTAATTGACCGCTATTTAGTTGCATGTGCAGATGCTGAGATACCTGCGCTTCTAGTACTCAACAAAACTGATCTGCTCAGTCAGAATGATCCTATTTTACAGCTAGTGTCCGAATATGAAGCACTGGGTTATGAAGTCATGCAAACACAGTCTAAAGGTGATCTGTCTGCTTTGGCACAACGCCTAGATGGTGAAACTGTCGCATTTGTAGGCCAGTCTGGTGTAGGAAAGAGTTCCCTGATCAATGCAATTGTTCCTGATGCCTCTCAGAAAACCAATATAATTTCCGAGAATTCTGCTTTAGGTCAGCACACGACTACTTCTACGCGTTTAATCCGTTTTGGAACTAGCGGCGCATTGATTGATTCGCCTGGAATTCGTGAATTTGGCCTGTGGCATCTGGATGCAGATAAGGTTCAGCGCGGTTTTCCTGAAATTGAAAATCTGTTGGGGCACTGTCAGTTCCGTAACTGTACTCACACACATGAAAAACATTGTGCGCTCAGAGAGGCGGCCAAGAATGGAGAAATTCTGCCCCGTCGTCTGGAAAGCTATTTACGCTTGCAGGATGAGATTGCTGAAGCTCAGCAAAAAAATTAGTTTTATTACGGTTTTCTAAAGTCCATCCCTTGAAGGGATGATTTTGATCACCATATATATACGATATACTCTAGATCAGTTTTGATTTGAATTAGGTGACTTGTGGAACGTTGGCTTGAATTTATGGGGAATCACCCCTTTTTGTTTGGTACGTTAGGGGTTTTGCTGGTGTTGTTTTTCATTTTTGAAGGACAGCGAAATGGCCGCAAAATTTCACCGCAGTCACTTGGAATTCTGGTCAAGGCAAAAAATGCCATGCTGATCGATCTGCGTGATGCTAAAGATTTTCGTGAAGGCCATATTAGTGGTAGTCGAAATATCCCTTATAGCCAGATCGCCAATCATGTTGATGAATTAAAAGCGACAGAACGTCCTTTAGTTTTTATCTGCAATCTGGGTCAGGTTGCAGGTAGTGCGCTACAGAAAGTTGGACATAATGACAGTTACCGTCTCGACGGTGGCATTAGCAACTGGAAAGCCCAAGGTTTACCCTTGGTAAAAGGTAATAAAACCACCAAAGCTTAAGGAGATAATTTATGGCTGCTGAAGTAACAATTTACTCAACCACCTTCTGCCCGTACTGTGTACGTGCTAAACAGCTTCTTGAGCGTAAAGGTGTAGCATACAAAGAAATTAACTTATCAAATGAAGCACCTGAAGTACGTGTGGAGTTGATGCAGCGCACTAATCATCGTACTGTTCCACAAATTTTTATTAAAGATCAGTTTATCGGTGGTTTTGATCAGCTCTATGCTCTTGAGCGCGAAGGTAAACTCGATAGTCTTTTAGCTTAACCCGTTTCCATATCAAGGATATAAAGAATGAGTGAAGAACAACAAACTCAACCACAACTTGCCTTAGAGCGTATTTATACTAAGGATATTTCTTTTGAAGTACCAGGGGCACAAGTATTTACCAAAGAATGGCAGCCTGAACTGAATATCAATTTATCCTCTTCCGCAGAGAAAATTGATCCGACTCATTTTGAGGTTTCACTCAAAGTAGTAGTTCAAGCAAACAATGCCGGCGATACTGCGTTTATTGTCGATGTAACCCAGTCAGGCATTTTTTTGGTAGATAATGTTGAGGAAGAGCGTCTTCCTTACATTCTGGGTGCTTATTGCCCGAATATCCTGTTTCCATTCCTGCGTGAAGCTGTAAATGATATGGTTACTAAAGGTAGCTTCCCGCAATTGCTTTTAACTCCAATCAACTTTGATGCCGAGTTTGAAGCTAATATGCAACGGGCTGCCGATGCTGAAGGTCAGGCTTAATTAACAGCCTGTAAAAAAGACCGCAAATGCGGTCTTTTTTACAGGCTGTCTTTTATACATCAGGATACAGCGGCATTTTGATGCAGAGCATCAGCGACAGCCTCAACCAGCTGCTGGGCAATTTCCTGCTTAGACGCCTTTTCCAGCTCACGTTTTTGCAGATGATACTGCTCGGCAAAAAATACAATCATGGCATTTTCATCGGAAGCAAAACCGATGTCATTCCGTGATACATCATTACAAGCGATCATATCCAGCTTTTTCGCAATCAGCTTCCCAGCTGCATACTCTTCTACATTACGGGTTTCTGCTGCAAAACCGACCATAAATGGGCGCTTTTGCTGCTGGGCAATAGTTGCCACAATATCGGGATTCTTAATCAGGGAAACATTCAGCTCATCGCCGGCTTTCTTGATTTTATGCTCAGCAACTTCTGCCACACGATAATCGGCAACAGCTGCGGTGGCGATAAAAATATCACAGCCTTCTTCCAGCATCTGCATACTGTGTTCTAACATCTGAACTGCTGAAGATACATTAATGCGTCTTACCCCATTAGGCGTATCCAGACTTACCGGGCCAGCAATTAAGGTAACTCTAGCTCCCGCTGCATAGCAGGCCGCGGCCAGAGCAAAACCCATCTTTCCGGTACTATGGTTAGAAATATAACGTACCGGGTCAATCGCTTCGCGGGTCGGACCTGCTGTAATGACCACATGTTTGCTGGCCAGCAGACCAAATTTTTCAGCAATAGCACGCTGGGCTTTATGAAAATAGTCTTTAACCTGACGGGCCAGATCTTCTGGTTCCGGCATGCGACCAAGTCCGACATCACCACAAGCCTGAGCACCTGCTTCTGGCATAACCACATGAACACCATCTTCAACCAGTGTCGCCAGATTTCGTTGTGTAGCTTTTGCTGCCCACATTTGCTGGTTCATTGCTGGCGCTACCCAGACTGGAGCTTTAGTCGCCAGATATAAGGTACTCAGCAAATCATCGGCAAGACCGGCAGCGAATTTTGCCAGTGTATCGCAGCTGGCGGGTGCAACCAGAACCAGATCTGCCCAGCGTGCCAGTTCAATATGCCCCATTCCTGCTTCAGCTTCAGAGTCTAAAAGTTCAGTATATACCGGATTACCTGAGAGGGCCTGGAAAGTCAGCGGTGTGATAAAAGCCTGGGCACCATGCGTCATCACTACTCTGACATTAAAACCATAGTCTTTTAGCCGGCGGACCAGAATAGCAGATTTATAGGCGGCGATTCCGCCCGTGACAGCGACAATAATATTTTTATTTGAAATTACACTTAAATCAAAGCTCACGAACAGTAATCCTCTGTTGCAGTGCCGCTCACAATAGCATTAAATATCTGCTGACCCAAGCCTCTCGGCTGGAAATATAAAAACGAAAATAAACAAGAAAAGTGAACTATTATGCAAAATTCAATCAAGCATTGGCCGGAACAGGAACGGCCCAGAGAGCGGCTATTACAGCAAGGGGCACAAAGTCTTTCCGATGCAGAACTTCTGGCCATTTTCCTGCGTTCCGGTTCTAGACAGCATTCAGCAGTGGAGCTGGCACGACAGATGATTCAGCATTTTGGTGGCCTGAGTCCAGTATTTGATGCCGAACTGAGTGACCTAAGCCAGTTCCATGGCATGGGACCTAGTAAATATTCACAGCTCATGGCAGTTAAAGAGTTAGGACGGCGTTACCTCCAGCAATATTTCCACCAGCCCCAGCTCGAGCTTAACTCTTCAGCTCAGGTGCTAGACTATTTACGTTACGAACTGCTGGGAGAACGGCAGGAAGTTTTTGCAGTGCTCTGTCTGGATAATGACCTGCGCAAGCTCAGTTTCAAGAAATTATTTTTTGGTTCACTGAATCATTGTGCCGTATCTATCAACCAGATTTTGCGCTATGCCTTAAAACAGCATGCTTGTCATCTGGTTATTGCACATAACCATCCTTTTGGACAGGCACAATCTTCACCGGCTGATCTGGAACTCACGCGGCAATTATCTCAGGCCTGTAAATTAGTAGAAATTGTCCTGCTTGATCATTTTATTATCTCTCCAGAATGCAGTTTTTCCTTTGCTGAGCAGGGCTTATTCAATACTTCAGAACAGGTCGAGAATAAGGTTGACAAAGCCGGTTGAAGCCGTAAAGATCAGCTTAAACCCAGTGACGTTTTAGCAGATATGATTGTCCGCGAGCAACCCGATGTTTTAAAGTTATTATTTTCTTGGCGCGGTACGATTCTACCTAAAATTCTGCCGCCGCTTGGGATTGTTATGCTCATCTCAGCCATTGTAGGCGGAATTGAATATATTGATCTGTATCGCTTTCCGGAAGTTCCTTTAGCCGGTTTTACTTTAATTGGAGTAGTACTTTCGATCTTTCTGGGTTTCAAAAATACCGCCTGTTATGACCGTTGGTGGGAAGCCCGGCGTCTTTGGGGTATTCTGATTGCCAATGCCCGCCATTTTGACCGTGACTGCCGTGTACTGCCACAGGCACGTCGTGAACGTATTATTCAGCACGTCATTGTATTTGCCAATGTATTACGTGACCGTTTGCGTCATCAGACTGCTAATCCTACTGAACTTTTGCAGACCAGCGGTATGTCACAGCAGGCACTGACCCAGCTTTATCAGCACCATAATGCGCCGCAGTATACTTTGAGCCTGATTCAGTGGGAACTGTTGCTGGCTTTAAAAGAAGGCGAAATTTCCGACATCATCTATACACAGATGAATCAAAATGTAGCAGCACTGAGTGAGGTTCAGACTGGTTGCGACCGGATTGCCAATACGCCTCTTCCGTTTGCCTATTCGGTTTTGCTTAACCGTACTGTTTATTGTTTCTGTTTCTTGCTGCCTTTTAGTCTGGGCCAGACTTTAGGTTTGCTTACCCCATTTCTGGTCGGGCTGCTAGCCTATACATTCCTGGGGCTTGACGCACTGAGTACAGAACTTGAAGAACCGTTTGGCACCCAAAGTAATGACTTACCGCTAGACTCAATGGTACGACTGATTGAAATTGAACTGCTCGGCACTTTAGGTAAGCCTACGCCTCCCCCAATTCAGGCACAGGACGATAATCTTCTTTAAACAGGTTTATAGCGAAAAACTTTCCCAAATCCCAATCTGGTCTGGGCGGAGTGAAGGTACATTGCCCAGTTTGAGCCAAGGCATGTTTTCACCATGATAATCACTACCAATTGAAACCTTCAGCGCATACTGCTGAATCAGCCGGTCAATCATCTGGCGAGTAGAAGTCGGGTCACTGGCCGGTGGCAATTCGATTGCATCTCCGCCAGACTCTGCAAATAACTCGACCAGGTAACGAATATTGGTGGCCGACAAGGTATAACGGGTTGGATGAGCCAAAACTGCAAAACCACGACTGGCATGTATAACTTGAATGGTTTCGGCCAGTCCTAGACCTTCAAAATTTATAAAAGCTTTTTTCCCCTCTTTTAAATAACGGTCAAAAGCCTGCTGTGGCCGGGATACAATCTGTTGCTGTACCAGTGCTTTGGCAATATGTGTTCGGGTGATTCGGTCAGGTTCACCTTCAACCAACGCCAGAACCTGCTCATAAATATCTACCTGAATAATATCGGTGAGCAGATGACAAATGTGTCTGGCACGTGCTGCACGTATACGTTTTTGCTGCTCAAGCATTTGCAGTAATGGGGCCGGATTTTGCATGCCCAGTGCAACTACATGTACACCATAACTCTTTTTGGTGGCAGGGCGTGACCACTGGCTTGAAATCTCTACACCAGGAATAATCCTGAGTGAGTAAGGAGCCTCAAGTGTCATGCTACAGGCTTTAGCCCGCTGGATGCCGTCCATATTGTCATGATCTGTAAGGGCCAAGGTATGAACACCTGCTGCAACAGCAGCATGCACCAGCGCCTCTGGAGACAAAGTTCCATCAGAAATATTGCTGTGTGTATGTAAATCTATGCCGTGCATCTCTTATACTATGCTATTTATTTAAACAGAACTGATACTCTAACATGAAAGCGCTTCTGGACTTTGTTCCACTGATTATTTTCTTTTATCTGTACAAGACGGTTGAACCAGATGATACCCAACATCCACTTTTACAACTGATCGGCTCTGCGGGCGGTGTAGATAACAATAATATTCTGGTGGCGACCACAGGACTCATCATTTCCATGTTGGTGGTGTATGGTGCTTTATTTGTCATGCAAAAATTCCGTCTGGATAAACAGCAGTGGATTGTGCTGTTTATGACCGTAATTTTTGGTGGTATCACTTTAATGCTTAGCGATGATTTTTATATCCGTCTGAAGGCAGCTATTTTGAATCTGGTCTTTGCCGGAGCTTTCCTTTTGTCGCCATTTTTCGGTAAAGAACGTAAACCCCTGATCCAGCGTTTATTTGGTCCTATTTTCAACCTGACCGAAAAAGGCTGGAAGAATCTGAACTTTGCTTGGGCTGCCATGTTTGTAGTCATGGCCTGCCTGCATATTTTCTTTGCCTTTATCTGGATGAATGGAAAATATTGGGGAGAATTTACGGCATTTGGTGACATGATTGTTATGTTTTCCTTTATCATTATTCAGTTCATAGTCTTACGTAAACACTTTAAGTCGCCCGAAGCTTAAGGTGTGTCATACAGGTCAAAAATTTCATGCCTTTATTTGTATTAAGCTGTACCGATCACGAGGGTACAGTTGAAAAACGTCTCGCCACACGTCCTCAACACATTGAACGGTTACAAAAGCTAAATGACGAAGGCCGCCTGATCGTAGCAGGTGCGATGCCTAAAGACCCTGCTGATCCTCAGGCAGGTTTTTATGGCAGTACTATGATTGTTGAGTTTGATAGCCGTGAAGCACTGGATGTCTGGCTTAAAGAAGAGCCTTTCCTAAAAGCTGGTGTTTATGCGCATATCGATATTAAGCCTTTCAATAAAGCCTTTCCTCAAGGATAAATTCATGCGTGTTGTAGTCCAAAGCTGTCTGGGCATTCTATTTTTTTGTTCTACCGCCTGGGCTGTTGAAGCAGTCAGTGAACCTGTAGCAGCTGCACCTGTAACAGCCCCACTAAATGCTAATACGGCTAACCGACCAGCCGCTATGGCTGTCGCTGCAACAGTTGCCCCTACAGGCCAACCTCAGGAAGTCCGGCCTTTAACAGCTGAACAACTCGCCAAAAATAAGGCCTTGCAAGATGCCAAGATTAAAACACTGATCAAAGATCAAGGTATACGCCTGCAACAACTGGAAAAAGCCAATCTGGACGCGCTGGCACAAAATCAGGAACTGCAATTAAAAAATGATAGCCTTGCTGTACAGGTTCAGGTTTTACAGAGTGAACGTAGTGCCCAGATGTTTCTCTACGGCGCAGCAACTTTAGCTGTAGGCGTATTGATGGGTTTTCTTATTGCAAGTTATGTATACACCAAGCGCCGGCGTCAGTGGTAATTTCCACTTTTTCTCTGCATAAATAAAGGGTTTTATGGTTTGTCCTATCCGATTCAAACAGCTGCTTTAGACTGGCAACTTATCGATAATATTGAGGTACCGGTATCCCGACAGTTTGGAGATGTCTATTTCTCTAAAGATAACGGTCTGCTGGAAACACGCCATGTTTTTTTAAATGGCAATGACTTGACTGAACGCCTCGCTACCTTAAGCGACTTTGAATATTTCTGTGTAGGTGAAACCGGTTTTGGTACTGGACTGAATATTCTAGCGTTATGGCAACTTTGGCAACAGGTCAGACCTGATAATCATAGCCATCTGCATGCAGTCAGTGTAGAGAAGTTTCCGCTTGGTAAACCTGATCTGATCCGTGCATTAAAAGCCTGGCCAGAACTTGCTCCTTTAGCCGAGCAGCTGCTCCAGCAGTATCCCTTACTGATTGCAGGCTGTCACCGGCTGTCATTTCCTGAAGAACGCTTTAGCCTTGACCTATGGCTGGGAGATGCACATGATATGTTCCCCCTTATGGAAAAGACAGCATCTGTAAATGCCTGGTTTCTGGATGGCTTTGCGCCTTCTTGTAATCCGGATATGTGGGAAGAACAGGTTTTAAATCATATTATCCGTTTATCTGACCATGGTACTACATTTGCTTCATTCAGCGTCGCCGGTGTTCTCAAGCGGGGGTTACGTAGTCACGGCATTCAGGTTACACGTCCACGTGGTTTTGGTCATAAGCGTGAAATGTTAAAAGCGATCTGGCAGCCGTCCGTTGCCGATGCTGCAACTGAAAAGCAGGAAAAACCAGAGAGTCTGACTTCAGGGCAACTCCCCCCCCGAATAGCTGTTAAAACAACTCATCGGCAAAAACAGATCGCTGTGATTGGTGCAGGTATTGCCGGATTAAGTGTAGCCTGGTCTTTTGCCCAGCGTGGCCATCAGGTTAAACTGTTTGACCGCAATGCGCCTTTAGCTGGTGCCTCTGGAAATCCACTTGCCCTGTTAAATCCGAAGCTCAGCCAGATCGAAAAAAGTCATACCCATTTAATGACAGTTACTTGGCAATATGCACTTAATCATTATCAGCAATTTAGAGCTTTCCGACCATTACAGATTCACCAGATGGCTTTAAAAGAAGGCGAACAGCTCTTGAGTCTGGCAGAACAATATCCGGATGAATTACTTACAGTACAAACTGCTCAATGTCACCCGCTTTCTACACAGTCTGAAAGTCTACGGCTTAATCGAGCTGGCGGTGTCTCTCCACATCTGTTACGTGACCAGATTTTAGAACATTCACTGATCCAGTTTGCGCAGGCAGCCGTGGAACGTATTATTCCGCAAGCTCAAGACACCGTCTTATATGATGCCAACGGTAAATCTCTGGGTAAATTTGACCATGTGGTGGTGTGCTGTGCTCGACAGAGCCAGTCACTGCTCAGCAATTGCCCGAAACTACGGCCAATTCGAGGGCAAGTAAGCTGGGTCAATAATACGGTACAACCTCTGAATATGCAGGAAGCCATCAGTTATGGCGGTTATTGTCTGCAATTTGATCCTGAAAATCTGCTTCTTGGCGCTTCGTTCTTACCAGGCCGTGAAGATGATGAAGTCCTGGCTGAAGATCATCAGCATAATGCAGAACTTCTTGCAAAAGTATTTCCAGAATATGCATCTACTTTGCCGCCTATAGAAGCTTGGCAGGGCCGTGCCTCTGTTCGTGCCCAAACTATGGATTACTTTCCCCTGCTCGGCAAAATGGGGTCTGATACAGAAATTTATACTTTTTCCGGCTTAGGCTCTAAAGGTTTTCTGTATGCACCCTTATGCAGTGAAATACTGGCTGCATTGGTATTTAAAGAAGCCTGCCCTGTACCGGCCAGTGTAGTACAGAAGCTCAACCCTCAACGGTTTCAAAAACGTTTAAAACAGCAAAGAAATTCTTGAATCAACCAGCCTGTGCGAAGCTGGACAGTACAGTACTCATAGCCTGAAAAAAAGCGCCCTCTCTGGGGCGCTTTTTTCTATCCTTCTTGTTCCAAAGGCAATCCTGCATCACGTGCTGCTCGGGTCCCCCCCATCAACACCACGTATTCACGCGAGTCATCTATGCTTTCAAGCATTTCAGCCGCACGCGGGGCTTTACTGCCACCACCGCACAGGATATAAATCGGTTGATCCGCTGCTACCTGAGACAAGCTTTCCGCGCTCAGATCATTGATAGGCTGATTGATCGCACCTCGAATATGACCTTCTGCATATGAACCTGTGTCACGGACATCCCAGATAACAGCATTTTCTGGGAACTCAAATGTAGTAATTTCTTGTTTACGGATCATTGCGCACTCCTTTGATGTAAACAATACTTGGCAAATGAAGAAAACATCCCTAGCATCTCAGATATTCTTTCCCTTTGTAAAGGTCTAAACCATGCCATCTTTCGATATTGTATCTGAATTAGAGTTATTTGAAGTTAATCACGCTGTTCAAAATACCCAAAAGGAAATTGCAACCCGGTTTGACTTCCGCGGCCAGGATGTTTCCATCGAACTAAATGAAAAAAATAAAGAAATTAAAATTAGCACAGAAAGTGATTTCCAATGTGAACAAGTGTATAGCATGTTAGAGAATCACTTTTACAAACGTAAAATTGATGTACAGGCACTCGATCCCCAAAAAGCGACTGCTTCAGGAAAAAATGTAGTCCAAGTGATCAAACTTAAAGATGGTCTTGACTCAGATACGGCAAAAAAAATTAATAAAGCCATTAAAGAAAGTGGGATTAAAGTGCAATCATCGATTCAGGGTGACAAAATCCGTGTAACAGACAAAAAGCGCGATACCCTGCAGCAGGTAATGAACTTTCTGCGTGAGCAGCAGTTTGGCTTGCCACTACAATTTAACAACTTCAAAGATTAAGACACTATTGCTTGCAAGAGAAACCTCATGGCCCATAATAATCGCTTGTCCAGACTGATCAAGACCACATCAAAGCTTCCTAAAGGCCTGCGCAGTACTTTGTGGAGTAGAGCATTTGGTCGGGTGGTGCCAATGGTAGGTACAGCAAAGGTTCGTTATCTTGAAGTAACCGCATCCAAAGTGGTAGTCAGTATGGCAAATCATCATGTCATGCAGAACCATATTGGTCAGATTCATGCCTGTGCCATGACACTTCTTGCCGAAACTGCTACTGGTTTTGTAACTGCAATGAATGTTCCTCAGAATGCTATTGTACTGATTAAAAGTTTTAAAATTGACTTTAAACGGCCCACTCAGGGAGCGATGACCGCTGTAGCAACTTTGACTGCTGAACAGCAGCAGATGATGCAAACCTCGGAGAAAGGCGAAACGCTCGTTACAGTCTCAGTGGTAGACGAGTCTGGTGAAGAGCCTATTCAGTGTGAAATGCTGTGGGCTTGGGTCGCTAAAGATCGGCTTAAACCATCTTAATGACAATATAAAAAATCCCAGATTATGTCTGGGATTTTTATTTTAAACCTGTTGTGACTCTAAAAACTTCTGCTTAACCTCTTCTGGAATTATGCGTTTATTACCTTTCACATCTACAGCGACAAAAGTAAAAACTCCTTCTGTAACACGTTTAGCTGGTCGTGATGAATCATGGCTATCCCAGACTTCAATCTGCATCTGGATTGAAGTATTACCAACTTTTAAAATCTTGGTATAACAGCTAATTACATCGCCCACTTTAACCGGTACCAGAAAAGTCATCTGGTTAATCGAAATAGTGGCGCATCGTCCTTTACTAAAACGTTCAGCATGAATTGCACCAGCTAAATCCATCTGTGAAACGATCCAGCCGCCGAATACGTCTCCGCTCCAGTTGGTATCAGCAGGCATAGCAATTGTTTGAAGAGACAATACCCCTTCAGGTTTTAGATTAGTATCTGACACATTAACTCCGGACTTTAAGTTGCTGATCCAGCCATTGTTGTAACTCGGCAGATCGAAGGGCGCCACTTATTCTAGCAACTTCTGTGGTTTTATTCATCAGTACTAGGGTCGGGATACTTCTGACATTAAATGCAGCACTTAAGCGTGGAGAAGTCTCGGTATTAATCTTGGCAAAAATAACATGCGGGTTATGTTTGGCAGCCTCAGCAAAATGCGGCGCCATCATTTTGCATGGCCCACACCAGTCGGCCCATAGATCAATCAGTACAGGCAGGTCACTATGACTCATGAAATTACTAAAATTCTGCTCAGTTAACTCAATTGGTGCTCGTGGAAGCAAGGCAGCATGACATTGTCCACAATTCGGAGCTGCATCAAGCTTTTCCTCTGGTACACGATTTTTTGCACTGCAGCTTGGACATACAAGAATCATTCATTTTCATCCAGTCAATGTATATGAAAATTTTAATGCGAGTATGCCCGACTTTTCAAATAGTATTATTTTATAAGAACAGAAACTCTAAATCTGCCCCTCAACCCATATATGATTAAAAAACCTTCCAATCAAAAATATTCATCAGATCCATTAATATTTTGTTGGGAAAAATTTATTAATTTTCTACCGATTTCGACGCATAATCTTGCTTAATGCTATCATGTCTGCATAAATTCCTTATGAATCTATGGAGTAAAAAAATGAGCGAGAATGTAGGTTTTGCAGGCCAGATTGGCCCTGATCATGTGTCACAAGTAGTTGAAAAAGGTTTCAGATCGATCATCAATAACCGTCCAGATATGGAAGGTGGTGCTGAACAGCCTACCAGTGCACAGATTGAAGAGGCCGCTCGAGCTGCGGGCCTAGATTATGTCTATCAGCCTGTTGTTGCTGGCCAGATCAGTGAACTTGATGTGCGCACATTTGCAAATCACTATAATGAACTGCCAAAACCTATTTTAATGTTCTGCCGTACTGGCAATCGCTCAAATAACCTCTATCAATTAGCAAAACAGATGGACCTGCTGGATGACTAAATACATATGCGCCCTTCTGCTCAGTCTGGGCTGGTGTGGAAGTGCCATCTCTTCAGTCAATGCTGCTGTTACTGACCAAGCCATCAGCAAACCTTTAAATGAAGAGGTTAGCGTAGCCGGACAGATGGATTTGGTAAAGTTTCAGCAGTTACTCAAGCAGGGTTTTAAATCAGTCATTGTTAACCGGCCCGACGGTGAGCTCGGCAATCCTGTAACCGTAAATCAGCTCCGGACTGTTGCAGAAAAGTCTCATGTCAGTCTGATTTACCAGCCTGTTGAAAGTGTAAAAGTTTCACAGCCGGATATTGTTGAGTTTGCTCGTTATTATAATAGCCTGCCTAAACCGATTCTGCTGGTCTGTCGCAGTGGGGGGCGCTCGACTGCTCTATTTAATCACGCCAAGCAACAGGGATTATTACGTGAATAAAATTTTACTCGTTCTTTTATGTTCACTTACCTTGATGGGCTGCAGTTCTATGAATGTACGCCCAACTGTTGGGGTAAGTATGGGAACCTCACTTTAATTTTCAGATACTGACATTCATAAAAAAACAGCGCCTAGGCGCTGTTTCTATTTCTAGAGTAAATTTGCCCAAGGTTTTTGGTAACTACAGCGTCCTGCCCCATAAGGGCTAATATCAAAAGGTTGAGAGACATCTGCCTCCAAATCACTTTTTAGAGGATTTAATGGATAAAACATTATAGATTCAACAGTTTTTCCACTAACTGTTGTAGATGCTTTAATTTGAACCGTTTGCCAACCGGCATAACGACGCAAATAATTAATTTTAAAATCAAATGAGCCTGCTGCGCTTGTAGTATAGCTAAATTCATTTACTGCAGAATCATCAGCCTTACTCCTGTCAACTAAACTCGTAGCGAGCGAAGTAGAAGACGGGCTAGGACTAGCTGAACATAATAAGTATGTCCTAGGCTCAATTACGTAACGTGCTATAAATGTTTTATCTGCTTCGATTCCTGAAATTTCATTATTAATTTTTTGTATTTCAATATTTAGAGAATTAATTTGTGATTGTAATGCAGTTTTTTTAGTTTTTGCATCTGGGTCAGTCTCATCGATTAAAGCTAATTGACCATTTAAAGATGCTAAGGATGTATTAAATTCATTTAATTTTGCCTTTAATGGTCTAATTTTATAAATATCAATGTTTAAAATATCTGTAGCTCTTAATGTCTCAAGTTCAGAACTTAATATATAACGTCCCGACGCTCCAGAAACAATATTAATAGACATCGTAACTTTCTGATTAGCTAAAGGCTTCCCATCGATATCTACTACTTGAGCAGAAATATCCTCTGAATAGAAGGTTTTTTCATTATTAGTTGTCAGTACCCCTGCATTACCAAATGTAATATTTCCAACTGGAGTTAAAGTTTCACCTGCAATTACATTAAGTTTTAAAGGCTTTATTACTGTGACATTTTTTGGATCTGTAATTTTGGCTTCTAGACTAATTCCTTTTGCCATTAGAGATGTAGCTAACTCTCCAGTAGATAAAGGCAATCGAACTGTAAATATTGCATTTCCAAGTTCATCAGTAATTTGTGTAGAAGGACCATCTATTAAGACACGATTATTAGTATAATCCAATATACTAAGAGTTACTGTTTTTCCTATTAGAGAACCACCATTTGTATCTAAAGCTTTTACAGTAATAGTTGCAGTATCTCCCTTCACTGAAAGTAAATTTTTATTAGTTTGAATAGCCAGATCATACAGAGGTCTTTCAACTTCACTTTCAACAATATTAATATGTATGTCAGAAATTTTTTTCTTTTCAGCATTTAATAAGTTGATCGAGATACCATCTCTCAACAAAGCTTGATTTGTTGAAGCATTAAGTTTTAAAGTATAGATGGCATAACCATTAGAATCAGTTGTTTGCTCAGCTAGTCCATCAATTGAAATGCCTAATTCTTTTGCGTTGACCAATTGTAATGTTACAGGTTCATCCGCTGCAGCTCCACCAGTTTCTGAATTTAATACTTGTGTAGTTAATACTAGTGTGTCGCCTGATAACAACATTGCAGTTTTAGAAGCTTTAAAGTTCGCATAAAGATCTTTTGTTTGTTCAGGTGTTGAAGGTGTTTCACTGCCACTATTCCCACCAGAATTAGAATTATCATTATTAAAATAACCTTCACTTCCACCACCACCACAAGCGACCAATACAATTGAACTCGTGAGTAGAGTTATATTTACCCCAAGTTTTCTTAACTTGATTAAATAGTTAGACATTTATAGACCCTATATTTCTTGTAAAATTCAAATCATTTAAAAATTGATTAGTTATAAGTTAAATTTACTTAAAATAACATTTTTTATCAATCTGAATCTTTATTAATACCTTTATTTAATCAGTTCTAACAAAAGATACAAACCAAAAATTACAACACTATATGATGAAACCTTGAATATAAAAAATCTTTTAAAATAGGTAGATAAATGTACGATCTTATTATTGTTGGGGCAGGCACAGCCGGCATTGGTGCGTATAAGGAGGCAATTAAACATACACAAAATATTTTAATTATCAATGACGGCTCTTGGGATACTACATGTGCCCGTGTAGGTTGTATGCCAAGTAAAGTTCTGATTTCTTCAGCTAACCGGATGCATGATATACATCATGCAGATGAAGTTGGCTTAGAAGCTAAAAGCAAGATTAATACAGCTCACGTCATGCCACATGTACGACGGCTCAGAGATCAATTTGTAAAAGCTACTCTGATGGATGTAAAAAGCTGGAATGAAGCTCATAAAATCTCTGGACAGGCACATTTTATTGATGCCAACACCGTAGAAGTGAATAGCCAGCATTATCAGGCTAAAAGCTTTATTCTTGCAGTTGGCTCAACTCCAAGCTTCGATATTAAATGGAAAAAAGAACTTCAGGATCGTTTAATTACATCAGATGATATTTTTGAGCTCGAGACTCTACCCAATTCACTGACCGTAGTGGGTAGCGGTGTAATTGCCCTTGAACTCGCACAAGCCATGCAACGTTTAAATGTAAAAACAACCATATTTGCACGTAGTCAGCGGATAGGTAATTTAAGTAGTCCAGAACTTCAGAAAATCGCCCAGCAGGAATTTGCTAAAGAGTTATCTATTTTATATAACACCTTACCTGAACAGGTGGTAAAAACAGAGCATGGGGTAAAGTTAAGTTATCAGCAGAATGGAAAATTTAAAGACTTAGAAGTTGATTATTTGTTAGTAGCTACCGGAAGGAAAAGTCTTCTAAATACATTAAAACTTGACCAGATTCATTCTGATTTTAAAGATATTAAAAATCTTCCTGTTCATCCAGAAACCAAACAGCTTGCTGAGTACCCTATCTTTATAGTAGGCGATGCATATACAGATACTCCCATTCAGCATGAGGCAGCACAAGAAGGCAAGCTTGCTGTACATAACTGTTTAAATTACCCCCATATTCAACCTATAAAATTATTTACGCCCCTATCTATTGTATTTAGCCAACCAGAAATGGCTATAGTTGGAAAAAGTTATCAACAACTGGTTAAAGCAGGCTCTCAATTTGTGACTGGAGAAGTTTTTTATGAGAAACAGGGAAGAGCCATCGTATTAGGAAAGAATATGGGCAAAGTTGAGGTATACGTAGATAAACAGACTAAACAATTACTGGGTGCAGAACTATTAGTAAACAATGCTGAACATTTTGCCCATCTGCTAAACTGGATGATGGCCGAAAATATAACTGTTGATCGCTTACTTGCAAAACCATTTTATCACCCAACTATGGAAGAAGGATTAAGAACAGCATTAAAGCACGCACGCAGACAATTAAATGTCCTAAATTAAATAAAGCCATGAATAAGAATTCATGGCTTTACTCTAGTCTTATATAAAACTATTTATTTTTCTGCTCTGAAATATCCATAATGAGCCGAGTAGCCATATATAAACGTGGAACAATACTTTCTACCAGAATATATTCGGCCTGATTGGAATGGGCTCCATATCCTGAAACTCCCATTCCTTCGATGACTGCTGCTTTGGAATCCAGCGCAGCAAAGGCAGCATCTGTCCCTCCACCTGTTGCCTCAGTTAGAATATTTAATGACTGTTTGAATTCTTGCAAATAAATTTGTTGGGCCTGCTTGGCAATTGATCGAGCTTGCTCACTTGCAGATAAAGGAGGCCGGCGCAATTCGAATTTAACTGCCACTTGGCTGTCTTTTAATTTTTTATTTTTTATCCGCTCAGCCAATATTCTTTCAACTTTCTTAAAATCGGCATTGTCTAAGGCACGTACATCTGCCTGGGCCTGTGCCTCTTCTGGTATTACATTACGGGTTTTGCCAGCTGTAGCAACTGTCCAGTTTAATTTTAAACCTGTTTTAGCATCAGACAGATTCTGCAGCTGTAATATCTGGTGAGAAAGCTCAGTTAATGCATTTACCCCATCTTCAGGCTTAACGCCCGCATGAGAGGCCTTACCTTTAACCTCTAAATAGGCAGCGCCAATACCGCTGGTGGCCAAGCGTAAACTTCCATCTGTTCCCCCACCCTCAAATGAAAATATGACATCCTGCTGTTGAGCAATTTTACTAATCAGTTTACGGGAGCCTGGCGAGCTGATTTCTTCATCTGAATTCATCAATACTGTTATGGTGCCGTAGTCCTGATAGTTTAATTTTTTAAGCATAGACAGAATATGAATAATTGATGCAACTCCCTGCTTATCATCAATGATTCCCAAGCCATATGCTTTATCACCTTCAATACGAAATGGCTGTTTTGCTAATGAGCCTTTTGGGTAAACTGTATCCATATGCGCAATTAACATAATCTTAGTTTGCCCTTTACCTTTAAGGGTTGCTTTCACAACTGGTCCCACTTGCTCGGGCGTATCATCCATACGATAAATATCGTGATTAGTAATAATTTCTACTTGAGCACCCGTATTTTTAAGTTGTTGGGCTACCTGCTTGGCAATTATATTCAGCCCTTCTATATCGCGACTACTGGACTCAATATTTACTAAGTTTTTTAAAGTATTTAAAAAAGGCTGCTTTTGTGACTCAGCTACTTTTATTAATTCTTGAGCTGAGGCGGCATGACTGATTGAAGTACAAATAAAAAGTGATATACCTATACTTATGCCATATTTTAATTGTCTTTTCATTTAATAATAATCCCTATCAATTTATCTGCTTTATAAATACAGCTCACAAGCTGAAGTTTAAATAAGTGAAAAATCAATATAATAATTTATTTATTAAAAGTAACTATTATTTTATATAAAACCCTCCGCATAAAAAAAAGCCCCCTCGATGAGGGGGCTTTTTAGAATAATGAGCTGGCGATGACTTACTCTCACATGGGTAACCCCACACTACCATCAGCGCTAAGAGGTTTCACTTCTGAGTTCGGGAAGGGATCAGGTGGTTCACTCTTGCTATGGTCGCCAGCACAACTGTTGATGGACTTGTTCGGGTCTGATTTAACTGCGGTGCAGTATATGCCGTACTTTAGTCCAAATGAGTTATTAACAGAGGGCAGATCTGGGTCTGAATTGTATGTTCCAGCATCAGGCTGAATCAAGGGATATTGCATATTTATGAATCGATTGATGCTTTGTATACAACTGTTTGGGTGTTGTATAGTCAAGCCTCACGAGCAATTAGTATTGGTCAGCTTCACATATCACTATGCTTCCACATCCAACCTATCAACGTCCTGGTCTTGAACGGCTCTTTAGGTGACATAAAGTCACGGGGAAATCTTATCTTGAGGTAGGCTTCCCGCTTAGATGCTTTCAGCGGTTATCCCTTCCGAACATAGCTACCCGGCGATGCGACTGGCGTCACAACCGGTACACCAGAGGTTCGTCCACTCTGGTCCTCTCGTACTAGGAGCAGATCCTCTCAAATTTCCAGCGCCCACGGTAGATAGGGACCGAACTGTCTCACGACGTTCTAAACCCAGCTCGCGTACCTCTTTAAATGGCGAACAGCCATACCCTTGGGACCTGCTTCAGCCCCAGGATGAGATGAGCCGACATCGAGGTGCCAAACACCGCCGTCGATATGAACTCTTGGGCGGTATCAGCCTGTTATCCCCAGAGTACCTTTTATCCGTTGAGCGATGGCCCTTCCATACAGAACCACCGGATCACTAAGACCTACTTTCGTACCTGCTCGACTTGTGGGTCTCGCAGTTAAGCGCGCTTTTGCCTTTATACTCTACGCGTGATTTCCGACCACGCTGAGCGCACCTTCGTACTCCTCCGTTACTCTTTAGGAGGAGACCGCCCCAGTCAAACTACCCACCAGACACGGTCCTCGACCCAGATTATGGGTCAGAGTTAGAACCTCAACATTACCAGGGTGGTATTTCAAGGATGGCTCCATAGGAACTGGCGTCCCTACTTCAAAGCCTCCCACCTATCCTACACAAGTAAGGTCAAAGTTCAGTGTCAAGCTGCAGTAAAGGTTCACGGGGTCTTTCCGTCTAGCCGCGGGTACACTGCATCTTCACAGCGATTTCGATTTCACTGAGCCTCTGCTGGAGACAGCGCCGCCATCATTATGCCATTCGTGCAGGTCGGAACTTACCCGACAAGGAATTTCGCTACCTTAGGACCGTTATAGTTACGGCCGCCGTTTACTGGGGCTTCGATCAAGAGCTTCGCTTACGCTAACCCCATCAATTAACCTTCCAGCACCGGGCAGGCATCACACCCTATACGTCCACTTTCGTGTTTGCAGAGTGCTATGTTTTTAATAAACAGTTGCAGCGGCCTGGTTTCTGCGGCTGCCGACAGCTCAAGGAGCAAGTCCTATCACCATCAGCAGCGTACCTTCTCCCGAAGTTACGGTACCATTTTGCCTAGTTCCTTCAGCAGAGTTCTCTCAAGCGCCTTGGTCTACTCGACCTGACCACCTGTGTCGGTTTCGGGTACGATTCCTGTGTAACTGAAGCTTAGAGACTTTTCTTGGAAGTATGGTATCGGCCACTTCGCCAGTAAACTGGCTTGCTATCGACTCTCAGCATAGAGCACCCCGGATTTGCCTAAGATGCATGCCTACTGTCTTCCACCTGGACAACCAACGCCAGGCTGACCTAACCTTCTCCGTCCTCTCATCGCATTACACAGAAGTATTGGAATATTAACCAATTTCCCATCGACTACGCCTTTCGGCCTCGCCTTAGGGGTCGACTCACCCAGCCCCGATTAACGTTGGACTGGAACCCTTGGTCTTTCGGCGAACGGGTTTTTCACCCGTTTTGTCGTTACTCACGTCAGCATTCGCACTTCTGATACCTCCAGCAGACTTCTCAATCCACCTTCATCGGCTTACAGAACGCTCCCCTACCACGCACATAAATGTGCATCCGCAGCTTCGGCACATAGTTTTAGCCCCGTTACATCTTCCGCGCAGGCCGACTCGACTAGTGAGCTATTACGCTTTCTTTAAAGGGTGGCTGCTTCTAAGCCAACCTCCTAGCTGTCTATGCCTTCCCACATCGTTTCCCACTTAACTATGATTTTGGGGCCTTAGCTGGCGGTCTGGATTGTTTTCCTCTTGACTACGGACGTTAGCACCCGCAGTCTGTCTCCCGGATAGTACTCATTGGTATTCGGAGTTTGCATCGGTTTGGTAAGTCGGGATGACCCCCTAGCCGAAACAGTGCTCTACCCCCAATGGTATTCGTCCGAGGCGCTACCTAAATAGCTTTCGGGGAGAACCAGCTATCACCGAGTTTGATTAGCCTTTCACCCCTATCCACAAGTCATCCCCCGGCTTTTCAACGACGGTGGGTTCGGTCCTCCAGTTAGTGTTACCCAACCTTCAACCTGCTCATGGATAGATCACCCGGTTTCGGGTCTATACCCAGCGACTAGACGCCCTATTAAGACTCGATTTCTCTACGGCTCCCCTATTCGGTTAACCTCGCCACTGAATATAAGTCGCTGACCCATTATACAAAAGGTACGCAGTCACACCACGAAGGTGCTCCCACTGCTTGTATGCATGCGGTTTCAGGATCTATTTCACTCCCCTCACAGGGGTTCTTTTCGCCTTTCCCTCACGGTACTGGTTCACTATCGGTCAGTCAGGAGTATTTAGCCTTGGAGGATGGTCCCCCCATATTCAGACAAGGTTTCACGTGCCTCGCCCTACTCGTCATCATTATGTGTGCCCTTTCGTGTACGGGACTATCACCCTCTACGGTTGCACTTCCCAGAGCATTCCTCTAAAACACACATAACTTAATGGGCTGATCCCCGTTCGCTCGCCGCTACTGAGGGAATCTCAATTGATTTCTTTTCCTGAGGGTACTGAGATGTTTCACTTCCCCTCGTTCGCCTTGCATGACTATGTATTCATCATGCAATACCTACCTTATGGTAAGTGGGTTTCCCCATTCAGACATCTCCGGATCACAGGATATTTGCCGCCTCCCCGAAGCTTTTCGCAGGCTATCACGTCTTTCATCGCCTCTGACTGCCAAGGCATCCACCACATGCACTTAATTACTTGACTATACAACCCCAAACAGTCGACGTTACCTACAAGGAGCAACTTCAACATTACAGTTTAGAGCACTGTGCATTTAAGCACTGTACAGCTTCAATCTAAATTCATATACCAAAACGCTTGATTCAGTTAATTTGCTAGTTCTCAGTTCAATCTACGTTAGTCAACAGGTTGCCCTGTAACGTCTATTGAATGAGTTGAACAATTTATTTCAGACTCAAATTTGCCAATCTGTTAATGATTCACTGCATCCTCGTCGGATTGCAGTCAACTGTGATAAATCACAGAAGTTAATAAGATGTGCTTTACGCTAAGTTCTCATTAAATTCTGTAATCTCTAGCTTCGAATCAAATCATGTTTGATTCGTGGTGGAGACTAGGAGAGTCGAACTCCTGACCTCCTGCGTGCAAAGCAGGCGCTCTACCAACTAAGCTAAGTCCCCAGCTTATCAATAAGTCAACATATCTGTTTTTCTGCATTACTGCTTTCGTCAGTAGTGGTGGGTCTGACAAGACTTGAACTTGTGACCCCACGCTTATCAAGCGTGTGCTCTAACCAACTGAGCTACAGACCCTCAGATACATCGTCATGAAGAACAACTTGTTGTGGATTCTTACCAATCGTCAATCTTTCGTTAAGGAGGTGATCCAGCCGCAGGTTCCCCTACGGCTACCTTGTTACGACTTCACCCCAGTCATCGGCCACACCGTGGTAAGCGTCCTCCTTGCGGTTAGACTACCTACTTCTGGTGCAACAAACTCCCATGGTGTGACGGGCGGTGTGTACAAGGCCCGGGAACGTATTCACCGCGGCATTCTGATCCGCGATTACTAGCGATTCCGACTTCATGGAGTCGAGTTGCAGACTCCAATCCGGACTACGATCGGCTTTTTGAGATTAGCATCACATCGCTGTGTAGCAACCCTTTGTACCGACCATTGTAGCACGTGTGTAGCCCTGGCCGTAAGGGCCATGATGACTTGACGTCGTCCCCGCCTTCCTCCAGTTTGTCACTGGCAGTATCCTTAAAGTTCCCACCCGAAGTGCTGGCAAATAAGGAAAAGGGTTGCGCTCGTTGCGGGACTTAACCCAACATCTCACGACACGAGCTGACGACAGCCATGCAGCACCTGTATCAGAGTTCCCGAAGGCACCAATCCATCTCTGGAAAGTTCTCTGTATGTCAAGGCCAGGTAAGGTTCTTCGCGTTGCATCGAATTAAACCACATGCTCCACCGCTTGTGCGGGCCCCCGTCAATTCATTTGAGTTTTAGTCTTGCGACCGTACTCCCCAGGCGGTCTACTTATCGCGTTAGCTGCGCCACTAAAGCCTCAAGGGCCCCAACGGCTAGTAGACATCGTTTACGGCATGGACTACCAGGGTATCTAATCCTGTTTGCTCCCCATGCTTTCGTACCTCAGCGTCAGTATTAGGCCAGATGGCTGCCTTCGCCATCGGTATTCCTCCAGATCTCTACGCATTTCACCGCTACACCTGGAATTCTACCATCCTCTCCCATACTCTAGCCAACCAGTATCGAATGCAATTCCCAAGTTAAGCTCGGGGATTTCACATTTGACTTAATTGGCCGCCTACGCACGCTTTACGCCCAGTAAATCCGATTAACGCTCGCACCCTCTGTATTACCGCGGCTGCTGGCACAGAGTTAGCCGGTGCTTATTCTGCGAGTAACGTCCACTATCCTAAAGTATTAATCCAGGTAGCCTCCTCCTCGCTTAAAGTGCTTTACAACCAAAAGGCCTTCTTCACACACGCGGCATGGCTGGATCAGGGTTCCCCCCATTGTCCAATATTCCCCACTGCTGCCTCCCGTAGGAGTCTGGGCCGTGTCTCAGTCCCAGTGTGGCGGATCATCCTCTCAGACCCGCTACAGATCGTCGCCTTGGTAGGCCTTTACCCTACCAACTAGCTAATCCGACTTAGGCTCATCTATTAGCGCAAGGCCCGAAGGTCCCCTGCTTTCTCCCGTAGGACGTATGCGGTATTAGCGCTCCTTTCGGAACGTTGTCCCCCACTAATAGGCAGATTCCTAAGCATTACTCACCCGTCCGCCGCTGAATCCGGTAGCAAGCTACCTTCATCCGCTCGACTTGCATGTGTTAAGCCTGCCGCCAGCGTTCAATCTGAGCCATGATCAAACTCTTCAGTTAAAATCATTTGTACCTTATTTATAGACAAGGTACCAATTCTGGCTCATTAATCTTCTGACTAAAAATTTACTCAAATAAACTTCGAGAAATTTCTACCATTCAATCAATGAAAATTATTTCGATCGATCAACCAGTAAAAATCCACACAAGTTGTTCTTCATATTCTCTTAATGATCTTCTTACTGCTTCGTCAGCAGCAAGCTAGGTCGGCTATATTACGCTTTCTTTTCAGAAAGTCAACTGGTAATTCAGATTATTTTAAACCTATCTAACAAAACCTGACTTAATTATATTTAACTAAGTTGCTGTTTTATCAGAAGTTTTAATCTTCATCACCGCCGATGGATGTGCATTATAGGCCATTTATTTCTCAACGCAAGCGGTATTTTATAAAAAAGTGATCGACTGGTTATTTATCCGGCAAAAACCCGGATTTTTTTTATTTCTTAAGTATACAGGGCTCAGCCACACTTAACTGATCCAGTATTTTATCCTGTTCATTTTTTTCCTGCCAACGCAAAGGTCGGCAGTCAATATATTCAATATAACCGCTCTCGCCTTCATAGCTTTCGCCATCCCAATGAGCCTGATAACGAAAGCTTCCGACATAGCCTGCCGCTAAACCAAATTTGAAATCCCCTCGGCTTTGTGCATGCAATTCAAATAATATTTGTCCTTCATGTTCTACGCACCAAGAAAATTCTCTAGGCAAGTACATCTCTTTACCATTAGGTGTAGTCACCTTAGGATAAACACGGTCTACTTTGAATATTACATTTTTATCATGGAGCTTCATATCTCCAGCTATATCACGCACATAAAGATGTGATTGAACAAGTTGATTAAAATTATTACGGATTTGCAGAAGCAGAACTTGTAAGGACGGGCTCAGATTAATGACCTGATAGGTAAAAAAGCACCAGGTAATTACGGGTATATTGGCAGCACGGGCATATTCAAAGCTACCGGTTCCTTCAATCAAATAACGCTGTTCTTGGTAGTAAACTTCGCCTTTACACTGGCAAAGCAAAGACCAGTGCTCGAATAAACCCCATTTTATTTTTATAAATTGAGAAAGAACAGGCAGAGTCACCACATTTAAATCTATAGAAAACTCGGGTGACTGGCGTTTGATTCGTAATACAGGTAATTCACCAGATACTTGATCAATATCTGCAAAGGAAAAATCATCAGAATTAAAAAAGCACTGTTCTTTTACAGAGTAACTTTTAAGTTGCCCCACCATATGTGGACTGGAGCTGACTAAAACTGTTGCAGTATCGAGCGCCTGCTCAAGAATGGCACTTTGATTAAAAAATACGGGTATTCGGGGCTGCCCGATAATACTTATAAAATTAAGATAATGAAGTGGAGCAGGCAGATTGGGTAGAATCAGACCCTGATGGATAATTTTAAAACGGCCTTTAGGCGGATGATAAGCCAAGTTCAGTTTAGAAAATGATTTAGGGTTCAGCTGCTGTGATTGATTCAAGGACGTAATCAATTTAACCATACTGAACCCCCTGATTTGGTTAGGTTATAATACGACTTTGATGTCTTCGGGCCAAAAATGTTGTAATGAAACCTGATAATGCATAAATAATAGAAACAGTCAGTATTCCAACAGGTATATTGTACGTAATTGCTGCAAGAATCAAAACAACAGGAAGCATGACTGCAAAAGGTACACGTTTGCGATCCATCTGTTTAAATGAGTAATACTTGATATTAGAAATCATCAGGATTCCGATAATCAGCATCAGGACAGCATTGGTGGCTTGAATTCCCCGGTCCTGCAGATCAAAAATCGCTGGAAAATCTATTCCTACCCAGATTAATGAAACCACAATGATTGCAGCCAACGGACTTGCAATCCCGATGAAATAACGCTTATCGACTACTCCGATCTGCACATTGAAACGGGCTAACCGGAAGGCGGCACAAGCGGTATAGACAAAACAGCAAGCTAAACCAATACGACCAAGATCATTAAGACTCCAGCTATACATGAGCATTGCAGGCGCTACGCCAAAAGCCAGCAGGTCAGACAATGAGTCAAATTGTTCACCAAAAGCACTTTGTGCACCGATGGCACGTGCTACCCGTCCATCCAGACCATCTAAGAGCGCAGCAATAAAAATCGCATAAATGGCCTGACTATAGACTCCATTCATGCTCGCGACTATTGAATAGAACCCTGCAAGTAAAGCTGCGGTCGTAATTAGGTTCGGCCATAGATAAATTCCACGACGCCTTATTTTCTGCCCTTCATGAGTATGCTCTTCTTCGACCACTTCAAAGGTAATTCCATCAAATGAGTCGTGAGAATTATCATCCCGTTCAGGCTTAGGTATATTTGTCATTCTTATACGTCCTAACTATGACCTTATCCAATTTACGGTAAAATACAGACTATTCACCAACTAGCCAGCGTACTGCCGCATGTCCGCCAATTTCCTGCATGCGCAGATGTGGAAACAACCACTGTAGTGCCTCATCTGCATCTTCAGAAAACTTCCAAGGCGGATTAATGACCAGTAAACCACAACCATTTAAACCGACTGGCGTATCATCCGGCCATACACAGATTTCACAGATGAGCTGCCGGCGGATACCGGTCTTCATCATTTTCTTTTCAAAACGCTCAATCATGGCGCGATCCTTAATCGGATACCACACGGCAAATACGCCCGTCGGCCATTTTTTATAGGCATTCTGTAAAAGCTCTACCAATTGCGGAAAATCTTTACGCTCTAATTCATAAGGCGGATCAATCATGACCAGACCGCGTTTTTCTTTCGGTGGAATAACGGCCAGCAGTCCTTCATAAGCATCACGTTCATGCAGCCCAGCACGTGAATCACGAATATTGTCACGTAACTGCTGAAATACATCCCGTTGCATTTCAAACACTGTGGCTTTATCAATATCACGCATTCCCTGTAATGCAAACCATGGTGAGCCAGGATAAGCCCCTTGACCCTGCTGGCTACGCATACTTTCAACCAGTTTCAGGTATTGCTGTACGCCTTCTGGTGCATTACGCTTGACTGAGTCATCCAGCTTGACCAAACGGTGAATACCTGTCAGAAATTCACCAGACTTTTGTGCAGGTGCAGACGACAGATCATATTGACCCGCGCCGCCATGCGTATCGATATAACGATAAGGCTTGTCTTTACTATTCAGGCGTGTCAACAATTGCAGCAACAGTACATGTTTCATAACATCGGCAAAGTTGCCTGCATGGAAATGGTGACGGTAATTCATTTTTGCATTAATTCCTTAGTTCAATAGGCATTTTAGCATGAAAAAATGTTTCTTTAAGGAACTTCTCTTATTCTAAAATAATCCCTTACTTTTTATCCTTATTTTTTCGAGGTGATATGGAAGACGTTCTTCTACCGCAATCCTGGGCTCTTGACCAAGTGATCAGTGATTTACATCAACATGGTTTTGCAGTTATTGATCGAGCCTATGAGCAAGCTTATTTGCATGATTTAGTAGAAGAATGTACTGAAAATATTAATCGTTTTCGGGAAGCTGCTGTTCAAAACGGAGTGGTTACGCAAATCCGCAGTGACCATATTTTATGGATCAATGAGAATTTGCCTATTGCACAGCAACATATAAACACCTTGCAACAACTGGCTATCACACTTAGCCGGGCATTCTTTACCAGTATTCGTGAAGTTGAAGCTCATTTCGCCTGTTATAATGCTGGCGAGTTTTATACTTTACACCGTGATAATCCCCAACAAAAAAATGATCGGGTTTTTTCTGCTGTTTACTACTTACATGAACAATGGCAGAGTCACTGGGGTGGGCAGTTGCGCTTACAGGATGTGCATCAGGATTGGCATATTATTGAACCCGCACCCAATCGATTGGTGATTTTTCAAAGTGATCTTTTGCATGAAGTCTTAAAGGCGCAACAACAGCGCCTGTCCATTACTGCATGGTTACGTAGTGGACCGGTGTTATGGTAAAGGCCAGGCCGGTCGCTTTAAATCTGTAAAACCAGCCTCATATATAAACTTAATATTTATAAGAGTAATGGCGAATGCTAGAAGATACCAAGCAACTGATAGCCCGCATTGGTGAAACAGATCAATTGTTCTTGTCATCCAGTACGCCTGAACTGGCGCTTGAGCGTGGGCAGTTACGTATGGAACTGGTAAACCGCAGCAATCATCGTCAGGAACAGGTTCATTTCTTACAGGAAGCTATTGTCATTCTTGAACAAGGCCGCCTGGAATATGAAGAAATGCCGTTAAGGGTTTACCTTGACCTCTCGATTCAGCTAGCTAAAGCCTATATGGTTTTCTTTGAATTGAATCGTGAAGCGCATTTTGCTTTAATTGCCCAGCAGATTTTAAAACCATTGGCACATTATGAGCATGGTGAAATTTTTCTGATTTTAGGCTATGCATCTGTTGCTAAAAATGAATTGGCTCTTACCCGGCACTGGCTGAGCAAATATACCAAGACTCAAGAGTTTGATCGGAAAACGTTACGACAACATTTTGCCTTTCAGGCTGTGCGTAATGAGGACTGGTTTATGAAACTGCTTCAGTCGCGTGTTCATTGATTGAAATCAAAGGCTCTTCACAGAAGAGCCTTTTTTCTTATTCAGGATGCTTAGGATTTTTATCGTCTTCAACGTGCAGCATCTGGTTCAGCTTGTCAATAATCACGATCCATTCATCATCCTGATGCCAGTGTTCACGCAGGAAAGAACTCTGCCCCTGTGTCCAGAAATCTGCTTCTGGTAAAATTACATCAGAAGGAAGCTGATGATCTTTTGCAAACTGGTCTATAGAAGCTTCATCTGAAGGTAAGCCTAATTGCTCAAATAATAATTCTAAAGTGGGTTGTTGTTCGAGTACCATAAGTTGACTCCTATTTGTTATTTCATCAATCTATAAACTAACAAATACGCAGAAAATTAGGGCTACAGGCCGATGTATTCTTGTTATCTTTTGTGATAAATCTAAAGGTGACTATAAAAAAAGCGCCTATGACAGGCGCTTTTTATCAACCTAAAAAATAGATTATTTAAGCATGTCAGCAACTGCTGCGCGCTCTTCTTCAAGTTCGTTCAGAGTTACGTTAATGCGCTCACGGCTGAATTCGTCGATTTCAAGACCTTGAACGATTTTGTATTCACCGTTTTCAGTGGTTACAGGGAAACCAAACATTACGCCTTCAGGAATGCCGTAAGATCCGTCAGAAGGAATACCCATTGTTACCCATTTGCCGTTTGTACCAAGTGCCCAGTCGCGCATATGGTCGATAGCAGCATTTGCAGCAGAAGCAGCAGAAGACAGGCCACGTGCTTCGATAATCGCAGCGCCACGTTTACCAACAGTTGGAAGGAATACGTCTTTGTTCCATTCAGCATCGTTGATTTTGTCTTTCAAGCTTTCGCCGTTCACAGTTGCGAAACGATAGTCAGCATACATGGTTGGAGAGTGGTTACCCCAAACAGTCATGTTTTCGATGTCAGAAACTGCAACACCTGCTTTTTGAGCAAGCTGAGTCAAGGCACGGTTGTGGTCAAGACGTAGCATTGCTGTAAAGTTTTTCGCTGGAAGATCTGAGGCAGATTTCATTGCGATGTAAGCATTGGTGTTTGCAGGGTTACCTACAACCAATACTTTAACATCACGACTAGCCACTTCGTTAAGCGCCTGACCTTGACCGATGAAGATTTCACCGTTCACTTTAAGCAGGTCAGCACGTTCCATACCAGGACCACGTGGGCGTGAACCCACAAGAAGTGCGTAGTCAGCATCTTTGAATGCTACTTTAGGATCATCAGTACCGATCATGCCCGCCAACAATGGGAAAGCACAGTCGTCTAGTTCCATCATTACGCCTTTCAGCGCTTGTTGAGCTTTCTCAACAGGAATTTCTAATAATTGAAGAATAACTGGTTGGTCTTTACCCAGCATTTCGCCGCTTGCGATACGGAATAACAGGCTGTAACCAATTTGACCAGCAGCGCCAGTAACGGCAACGCGAACAGGTTGCTTCATGTAATTATCTCCAATTGAGGATCGTCATAATGATTAAATAGCTGTTCTATCTAATCTTAATAAACATAAACGGCAAAGATTGTACTCCAATCGTCTGACAGATGCATGTAAAAGAGAATGGATTTCCCCTAAAGTCTGATAGGAAATATAAATGAAATCCTTTTCATACTTACAGATTATCTTTAAGCATCAAATAATTGTTTAATATGCCCCTTTTACGGTAAAGCTACCTGGACAACTGGAGACGACTTCACTTGAGCACTGTTTATACTGCCCATTAACCCGGTAACATACCTGAACCTCTGTCAAGACAGGTGTGCCTCTTAAACTTTCACAACTAAAGCGTATTCCATTATTTGGCAAAGCAGGGTTCAGTTTTAAAAACTGCTGTTTTAATGAATTATTTTGCATTTGACGACTGACTGAGCCGGTCAGATCGGCAGGTATTTTTAAGCGTTCGGCATAATTAATAATGGTACGGAAATACTGGCTGGCATTCATTGGCAAACACCCTCCTACGCTATGCCATAACTGAGCACGGCTATTTTCACCCGGCATAATACGCGACACAACGTTTGCCTGAATGGGTGACAGATTTGCAGAAGAACTGGTTGTACAGTCTTCTTCTGTTGTTTCAGGCAGCAAACCGGCAATCGTCAATGAATACCCTTCCAGACACTGGCGGGTTTTCTGTCTGGATGAGTCCAGTGCACATACTGCCGGTGTCATTTGCACACGCATCACATACCCCTGCAAAGCTGGTGCAGCAAAGGCCGGAGAACTACACAACCCGATCACAGCAGTTACACATCCGGCAGCTGCAAAAGAAGAGGTTGCCTTTAGACTTATTTTCTTCATTGAAAAACTAGCTATAAATTGCAGTAACACATTAATTCACCGGACCCTTATGGTGTATTCCTGACCGGTATTACTTTCATCCGGTTCTGAATAGATTGTGGTCCTTGCCCCAATAGCACCCCATAATGAGTTGCATTTGCCATGACATTTTTAACGTAGTCACGGGTTTCAAGTAACGGAATGGCTTCCGTATATTGATCAGCAGTCAGACTCTGAAATTCAGGCTGCCAGCGCTTAGCCCTGTTCGGACCGGCATTATAGCCAGCCGTTGCCAATACAGGGTTATTACTGAGCTGATTTTGTATCATGGACAGATAATAAGTACCGTAGCGGATATTGGTATTCATATCAGTCAGGGCAGCCGGGTTATAACTCTCGCCCATTTGCCGGGCGACCAGTCGTGCTGTATCCGGCATGATCTGCATCAATCCGCCAGCTCCAACATGTGAACGTGCAGAAGATACAAAACGGCTTTCCTGACGCATAAGTCCATAAGCCCAAGCAGGATCTACTCCCACATTGCGGCTATGACTCACCACTGTACCCTGATGTGGAGTAGCATAACGGTAACTGTAATTATGCTGTCTCACTGTACGTTCTGCGGCATAGATTGCTCGATCATACCATCCCATATCATGAGCACGTTTCGCCGCAGCGAGTAATAAACCATCATCCTGCTTCAGGTATGCCTGACGTACTGCCCAGTTCCACTCACGGTTAATATAGCTATCTGGTGCATTAATACGGCGCAAGGTAAACGCGCGGTTAAAATGGATATTCTGGTTCAGCCGCTGCATGTCTTGGCTAGAAGGTTGCTGATTACCCGGCACACTGCTGTATTTTTGGCCCAACTGATCCTTTGCTAACAGATTATGATAATCATCGCCTGCCTGGGCCAATTTACTATAGATAGCTCGTGCTGTCTGGCGTGAACCACTGTCATTCCGTTTTTCCACGCTACGGGCCAGCCAGTATTGCCAGCGGTCTTCCTGTTTCTGGGTGACTGTCATACTATCAATAGCACGGATTACACTCTCCCACGCTCCAAAGCGAATCGCCTGTCGCGCATAGATTTCTGCTTCTTCAGGGGTAAATGGATAACCATAGCTGGTATCTAAAGCATTCAGGACTTCCCGATTAAAATTATTCTTCATGACAGTAGTACCGCCAATATAACCCACTGTGCGATACAAATAGCGTTGTACATCGGCAGGCGTACCCTCAGCCGCGCGTTTTACCGAAGATAACGCTGTTTCCAGTTCGTTATTGGCCAAGCGTCCCAAGGCAAAAATCAGATAAGCATGATCGGTTGGAGTCGCTTTGGGTGCAGACCATAAATAATTAAGCGGATTAGCCTGAATCTGGTTCAGCTGGGGCAATGATAAAGGTAGCCCAATAGTTTGTGCAGTTGCCAGCGCATGACCCGACTGTCCTGCCCGTAGTTGTCCCCATAAACGCTGCTGGCGATCTTGAGCAGTCATTAATGGGCTGGCCAGCATCATACGCCCCAAACCGGTACAGGAATCAGGCTGCGATTCAGTAGTAAACCATATATCCTTATACTCGGCGAAGACCAGAGGGTCGCCAGTCTTAGCCCGCACCTGGGCAACCGCACAGCTTTCTGCACGGTCAGGATTGGTCACATAAGCCAAAACTGGCTGGGCATTGGCATAATCAGCCTGTTTTACTTTTTCTTCTACATAGTCAGCGGCAAGTTTTTCGGTCATGGCAGCCTGTGGATACCGCTGGGCAAAGCTAATAATTGCTGAAGGCGACTGAAAACCCAGATTGGTATTTAATTTCCAGTATTCCGGATAATAGCCAAGTACATCATTTTGCATAGCAGCCTGATACTGATCTAACAGCGCAACATTACCCGCATTGGCAGCCCTTAAGGCATCATTAAACTGCTCGTCAGCAGCTTGGCTACAATGTATACCGAATACACTCATCAAGCTTCCAAGCAAGAGGCGCTGAAAACTTTTGTTTTTTAATCCATATTTACTTAATGAATTATTTTTCTTGAGATGCATACCCGCCCTTTTCCAGCTGCAAAACCCAGTTCCGGACCGATAGTTTAATTATTCTTTATGATGACTACTGTTGTGTTATGTAAACTCATGATTCACCTCTCATTAATTCAAAAGTAATTTTGTCTGTAAAATCAACGTAAACTGAACTGAATTTATTTTTAGGGCTTTCGTTAAAAATACTGTTAAAATGTGCGACCTTAAAAATCCCTTTACCGGTCGATTTATGTATATTCAGGCCGGTTATCTGATCATTATCCTTTAGGAGCCTACATGACGGTTCAAACCTTCATTCCAAATGGTGCCAAAGCTGCCTCAGAAAACACTGTTACCCAGCCACAGCACACCCCTGCCGATAATATGCCAGTTAAAAAACTGTATATTGAAACGCAAGGGTGTCAGATGAATGAGTATGACAGTCACCGTATGGCAGACCTTTTAGGCGACTCACATGGCTATATCCTGACCAGCAATCCGGCTGATGCCGATATCCTGCTGATGAACACATGTTCAATCCGTGAAAAAGCACAGGAAAAAGTGTTTAGTGAGCTGGGCCGCTGGCGTAAGCTGAAAGACCAGAATCCTGACTTGGTGATTGGTGTGGGTGGCTGTGTGGCCTCCCAAGAAGGCGATAATATTCAAAAGCGTGCGCCTTATGTCGATATGGTATTTGGCCCGCAAACCCTGCACCGTTTACCGCAAATGCTGGACCAGCATATAGACCAGCTTGAGAAGCCAAAGAAAGAGAAGATCAAGCTGGTTGATATTTCCTTTCCGGATATTGAAAAATTTGACTTTTTGCCCGAACCACGCGTAGAAGGCTATAAAGCTTTTGTTTCAATCATGGAAGGCTGTTCAAAATACTGTTCGTTTTGTGTAGTTCCTTATACCCGTGGTGAAGAAGTTTCACGTCCGCTGGATGATGTACTGGCCGAGATTGCTGGTCTGGCAGAAAAAGGCGTTCGCGAAATCAATCTGCTTGGCCAGAACGTAAATGGCTATCGTGGAGAGACTTTCGAAGGCACTATCTGTACCTTTGCTGACCTGCTGCGTCTGGTGGCCGAAATTCCGGGTATTGGTCGGGTTCGTTATACCACTTCACACCCGTTAGAATTTAATGATGATCTGATTCAGTGTTACCGCGACTTGCCACAAATGGTCTCACACCTACATTTGCCGGTACAAAGTGGTTCAAATGACGTACTTCAGGCAATGAAGCGTAACCATACTATTGATGTTTATATTGAAAAAATAGCCAAGCTTCGCAAAGTCCGTCCCGATATGCACTTATCAAGTGATTTTATTATTGGATTTCCAGGCGAGACTGATCAGAATTTTGAAGAAACTTATCAGTTTATTCAGGAAATGGACTTTGACCACTCTTATAGCTTTATTTATTCCAAACGTCCTGGTACACCAGCCTCAGAGCTGGCAGATGACACACCGGAAGAAGTGAAAAAAGAGCGTTTAGCACGTGTTCAGCAATGGATCAAGCAATCCAGTATTGCAAAAACAAATGCCATGCAAGGAACGATTCAACGTGTTCTGATTGAAAATATTTCAGAAAGGGATCCGAACCTGCTAGTCGGTACGGCCGATAATACCCGTCTGGTTACCTTTATCGGAGACCCGGCCTGGGTGGGACGTTTTGCCGAGATTGAAATTACCGAAATTAAAACTTTAAATTTAGTTTACGGAGAACTCTTGAATCTTGAGCCTGACGTGGCGTAATGTAAGGGGAACGACAAAAATTACTTAAAGGATTTCTCTTGACTGCAGCGATTCGACGTACAGTAAGTTTCCCTGGCATTTCTATGGAACGCCTTAAGAGCATGTTAGGTGCTTATAACGGACATATGAAACAGATTGAACAGCGTCTGGATGTCAAAGTTACCCATCGTGGTGATAGCTTCTTTGTAGATGGTGAAATCGATGCAGTTGAACGGGCAGAAAGCCTGTTACAGCGACTGCATGAAGAAGCCGAGGTTTCGCAGCAGATCAGTGCCGATGTACTGCATATGATGATTCAAGGCAGTCAGACCGAGCGCGAGCTGATGGATGATACCGAGCAGGAACATACCGGCCTCGACAGTGTCTGGTTACAGACCCGAAAAGGCCGGATCAATCCACGCGGTGCCAACCAGAAACGTTATGTGCAGCGCATTTTGCAAAGTGATATCTCTTTTGGTATCGGTCCTGCTGGTACAGGTAAGACCTATCTGGCGGTTGCTGCTGCAGTCGATATGCTGGAACGTAATGAAATCCAGAGAATTCTTTTGGTCCGTCCGGCGGTAGAAGCAGGTGAGAAGCTGGGCTTCCTGCCGGGTGATTTAAGCCAGAAAATTGATCCTTACCTTCGCCCTCTTTATGATGCACTGTATGAAATGCTCGGTTTCGAGAAGGTTGCCAAACTCATCGAACGGCAGGTCATTGAGGTTGCCCCACTTGCTTATATGCGTGGTCGAACCCTGAACCATTCTTTTGTCATTCTGGATGAAGCACAGAACACCACGCCAGAACAGATGAAAATGTTCCTGACCCGTCTGGGTTTTGGTTCGCGTGCAGTAATTACCGGAGACATTACTCAGGTAGATTTACCACGTGGACAGCAATCAGGACTAGCCCATGCTTTGCGGGTACTGGAACCGATTAAGGAAATTCATATTACCCGCTTTCATTCACGTGATGTAGTACGCCACCAGTTGGTACAAAAAATTGTAGAAGCATATGAAGGCTGGGACAGTGAACAGTCCCGGCTGAGTGCTGAAGCACGTGCTGAGCGCAAGGCACGTCAAGAAGCACTTGTAAATGAAAATGATACTGCTGCAGATGCACAGCATCAATCAGAAACACCAGACAACATTTAAGGTTTATTTTGAAACTTAGTCTCTCTTTGCAACAAACGTTTGTAGCGCCTGAACTGGTGCTCAAACGTGCTTATCTTAAAAAAGTGATTGAAACCACTCTTCGTCATCTTGACGTTAAACAGGACTGCGAAATTGGAATTGCCTGTGTTGACCTTGATCAAAGTCAACAGCTGAATCTGGAATACCGCCGGAAAGACAAACCTACCAATGTCTTATCTTTCCCGAGTGAAATTCCGGAAGAAATTTTACCCATGCTGGCAGCCCGGCCTTTGGGTGATCTGGTGATTTGTATTCCGGTCGTATTACAAGAAGCTGCCGAGCAGCAGAAAGTACCCGTAGAGCATTTCACACATATGCTGGTCCATGGCACATTACATTTGTTAGGTTATGACCACGAAATCAGTGATGAAGATGCCGATGAAATGGAAGCACTGGAAATTGAAATTCTGGCCAAGCTTGGCCTGAATAATCCTTATCAGGAAGAATAAATTAAAGTAAGCTATTTTAATAATTACAAACTTGGCAGGAATAATAACTATGAAACTACTCATGCAAATTACTGCCCTGTTGACCAGTACAATGTTTATGCCTGTAGTTTTTGCAGAACAACCTGTTACTGTGCAGAGCAGCTGTCCGCAGTCTGAGTTTCAGTCTAAAGATAAAACATGGAGTGGACATTATTATCTCAGCGGCGTCATGGAAGTTGGCTCTGAATTGCTACTGGAAGAAAATGGTCATTTTAAATGGATGCTGGCAGTCGGTAGCCTGGACCAATATGCAGAAGGTATCTGGTGGAAAACCGGAGAGTGTATCGGTCTCAAACCTGAAGCCAAATTCTTAAAACAGCTTCAGATTTTTCCAAGTTCTCTTTATCTTGCTGATGAAAAACTCAAAGCTGTCTGGGCAGATGGCCGTGAGCAGGGAACTTATTACCGGCCGAAACTGAACTCTAATCCTTAATACGAAACCTTTAATTTATTTTACTTCGAATTCAGCCTCGGCCGGGTCGAATCGCCACGTCCGTACAATGCGTAGTTCAGAAATATCTTTCATACCTGCATCAAATCGCCCAAATGGCGCACCTTTACGTACAGAAGCCTTAGCTGCCTCATCTAGAATGGTATGTCCTGAACTTTCCAATAACCGGATTGCACGTATCCCGCCTTGAGCATTCAGGATGACCATAAGCTGCACTTCTCCTGTTAGGCGCTCAGCCTTAGCCTGCTGCGGATAATAGCGGTTACCATAGAGTTCAACTTTTTCACGGAACTTGTCCAGATAGGCAGCTGCTGCATCCTGCTTGGCCTGTATTCCATCCACCGTTTTGATACGCTGCTGACGGCTGAAATCCTGCTGACGCTGTAAATACTGGGCTTCCAGACTGGCAGCCGTTGCTGCCTTAGCCTGAAACTGGCTCTGTAATTCTTCTAAAGCCTTTTTACGCTGGTTTTGCTCCGCTTCTTTGCGCCAGCTCATGATTGTCATCAGGACTTTGTCTTCAAACTGTATTTGAGGCTGTTGGTGCATCTGCTGTAAAGTCTCCTGCTGCTGCTCACCCGCACTCTGTTGTTGTGAACTGGCCGGTAGCTGGCTTGAGATACGGTGAGCCTCTCGAAAGCGGCCTGAACCCTGCTGGTCTGCCTGTGCCAGATAGTCGGCATCTTTGACCTGCTCAGAACTCGGACGAATGCTGACAGCGATTTCCTTACTGGCAGCAGCCTCTGGATCTGGCATTGCAAAATGCAGAGTTAAAATCGCCGAATGTAAAATGACAGCCAGCAACAGAGCACCCATAAAAATCGGATCCTGCCACCAAGCCAGACCTATCCCACCAGGTAAAATTATTTTTTTCAACATATGACTTTTTACCAGCCAGACTCTTTTGGTTTGAAGTCGGTTTAGAAAGAAGTAGAAAATAACAACAATACAAAGTTATTATTAAACTTATGGACTTGTCACCCCAGTCACCAATCTTCATACTCAACATTAAAAATGACGCGATTAAATTCAGCTAACTGCAGGATTCAAGCTTGAAATTTTCTTACGTCCCGTCAAGATTGCAACTGAACGAAAAAGAACTCTCCATCTGGAATCATTTTTATGCCTAGAACGCTAATTTCCAATATTTCTAAACGTATACGTCAAGTATATCAAAAAGCAGAGGGATTTATTGAAGAAGAGCGTGAGTTTGCCTTGTCTCAAGTTTTTTTGAATGCCACTTTTGAACGTTATGTCACCAATAATGTTAAACTTTTGCAGGATTTGCATGCTGATGTGCATGATGACTGGCTCAGACTGTACGCCACTTTGGAAGTAAAGGGTTTATATACCACCCTGTCTGTTGACTTAAAACTGCTACAGATGGAACTCAATAAAAACACCCAGCTTCTGATTTTTGAGCAGATCAGTGACACGCAGGTGATTGAGGCCAAATTTAAAAATGTATTTATAAAAATCGGATTTAATGCCGCTCTCTTCTTTTACCAGAAAATTTTAAGAAAAGACCCTTTAGGTTCTATCTTGGAGCGTTTTAATATTGTGCAAGTTAAAGATGACCTGTTATATCTGGATTTGAATCAGTGGTTGGGCAAAAGCCGTTCGGTTCTGGAAACACTGGATAAAATCAATGTAAATCAGGGGCTGTTACGTGAAGCAGAACTGGTTCTGGTTGGGAATGTTAATATGCGGGCTATTCTGCATAAGTCTATGCGCGATGCCCAAATGCAGAAAATAGAAGATGATATTGAAGCTACCCATGTGACGCCACTTCAACAAAAATAGACTTTAAAATATCTTATATTTAAGCTGAACTGTGAAAAACCTACATACTGATACAGTTAAGTAGCCTATTTCTATTACTTCTTCATTATTGAAGAGCATAATACTAGATGAAAAATAAGTTATGTTTCTTTGATGCAACCTGTTTCTGTAAAAGGATCCCCACACTTATGGCAACTACCCTGTTTAAAACCCTGACCTTAGCGACTGGTATGACCACGGCGCTGTTATTTTCCGGTTTTTCAAGTCATGCTCTCGCCATGAGTCCCTTTCAAGCCAGTTATCAATTTTCTTATAATGATAAGAATATGGGTACAGCGACCCGGACTTTAAGTAAGAACGGTAACCAGTGGGTGTACACCTTTGCCGCAAAGGCGGGCGCTATTGCATCAGCCACCGAAACCAGCCGTTTTAGCTTTAACAATAACAAGATTATCTCTGACAGCTTTAACCGGACGAGCAAAATTTTAGTACATAATGACAAAATGAGCATCCAGTTTAATCCGGGCACCAAACTTATCAAAACGCAAAAAGATGATAAGTCCCGTTCTTTTGCCTGGCAATCTGGGGTACTCGATGAGCTAAATGCCGAATTACAGATTCGGGAAGATTTAAAAGGCTCAGGTTTAAAGTCAACCTATCCAATTGCTGATGCCAAAGAAGTGGAAAACCGCAAGTTTATTAGGCAAGGTACTGAACAGGTGAAAACCTCTTATGGTACATTCAGCACCATTAAAGTACGAATGCAACATGACAAGGCCGAGCGAAATACAGTTTTCTGGCTGGCCCCAAAACTGGATTACTTACCGGTTAAAGTTACCCATCAAGATGGTAAAACGTCCTATGGCCTGTTATTAACAGGTTATAAAGGACCAACAAATTAAGTAATTTGATCAATTTCAGCTTGCATTTTTGCGGATGCTTTTTAAAATACGCTTTTGCTTGAAAAAGCATCCGCCCCTAGAGGAATTCTCCCGTGCATGCACTAGAACAGAAAATCTTAAGTGAAGGTATCGTTCTATCTGATCAAGTCTTAAAAGTGGACGCGTTCTTAAATCACCAAATTGATCCTGTATTGATGCAGCAGATTGGTAAAGAGTTTGCTGCCCGCTTTAAAGATGCAGGCATCACCAAAATTATCACGATTGAAGCATCTGGTATTGCTCCTGCAGTCATGGCAGGTCTAGAACTGGGTGTTCCTGTAATTTTTGCC
This sequence comes from Acinetobacter sp. FL, assembly GCF_040744925.1. Taxonomy (NCBI): domain Bacteria; kingdom Pseudomonadati; phylum Pseudomonadota; class Gammaproteobacteria; order Moraxellales; family Moraxellaceae; genus Acinetobacter; species Acinetobacter sp. FL. The sequence goes on from NZ_CP160437.1 coordinate 2,752,369, forward strand.
CGTAAATATCAGTCATTGACTTTAAAAGATGACTTATACCGTTCTAAAGTTTTTTCATTTACTAAGCAGACTGAAAGTACAATTGCGATTTCAAACAAGCATCTGAACTCAAGTGACCGCGCACTGGTCATTGATGACTTTCTGGCGAATGGCCAAGCGGCTTTAGGTCTGATTGACCTGATTCATCAAGCCAATGCCGAAGTTGTTGGGGTCGGGATTGTAATTGAAAAGTCTTTTCAGCCTGGCCGCGATGTCTTACTTGAAAAAGGATATCGTGTCGAGTCACTAGCCCGTGTACAGTCACTGGCAGATGGCAAAGTAGTTTTTGTTCAGGAATAAGCTTCTTTGACAATAAAAGAGCGCATTAGCGCTCTTTTTTATGGCTGCAGTTTAAGAGCAATCTCTCCAAGCCTTTTACCTTGGGCGAAGCACAAATCTTTTTCTTCCTGAGTCAGCCCTTGGTCATGGCGTGGTCCACTCACATGTGTGGCACCATAAGGCGTGCCCCCAGATTTAGTATTTGAGAGCGCCGGATGGTCATTACTAAGCCCTATAATCATCATACCATGATGGAAAAGTGGAGGCAGCATGCTCAGTAAAGTGCTTTCCTGCCCACCATGCATAGAACCACTCGAGCTAAATACACAGGCAGGTTTGTTATGTAATGCTCCGCTCAGCCATAAACTGGTCGTTTGGTCCCAGAAATATTTCATTTCACTGGCCATATTACCAAAGCGGGTAGGTGAACCAAGAGCCAGACCGCTACAATTAGCCAGCTCATCTAGCGTACAATAGATATCACCTTCTGCAGGAATACTCGGTGCAGCTTCTGTGACTACCGTCGCTAATTGTGGGACCGTACGGATCTTTACATTCATACCAGTGGCTTCGATACCATTTGCAATTAAATGCGCCATATCCCGGGTAGAACCATATTTACTGTAATAAAGAACAAGAATATAAGCTTGCATACACTTTTAGAGTTTAGCTAAAAAGAAAACTATACGGTATTTCTTTAAGTTTTTGCTAAGCTGGAACAACGAATTACATAAAGATCATGAAAAAAATCGAGATTTTATTTTTATGTTGAATTTTTTGAAGAAGCTTCCGTTCTATGACAAAACTTGGTTCAAGTTTATCCTGTTTGTCATTCGCCGTTTTGAAGCAGACCGTTGTCGAGAGCTGGCAGGTTCTTTAACCTACACTACGCTCTTTGCGATTGTGCCCATGCTGACCGTATTTCTGGTCATTATTTCCTCTATTCAGGCCTTGGAACCAGCGCGTCAGCAGTTACAGCAGCTTATTTATAGCAATTTTCTGCCTAAAAGCACGATTGCATTTGACAAAATGCTCAATGCTTTTACCGAGAAGTCTAGCAATCTGACTGTCATCGGGGTGCTGTTCCTCTTTGTTACAACCATCATGATGTTAAGTACCATTGAAACCGCGTTTAACCGGATCTGGCGTGTTAAAGAAACACGCGGAGGTATTGTCGGTTTCATGCGTTATTGGACAATTATCTCTTTAGGGCCCATTGTGCTTGGCAGTGCTTTTGTCATCTCATCTGCGCTGGCTTCTTTAAGTATTTTAAGCAATAACTTTGCCGGCTATGAAATGGATGGCGCGTTTCTCCTGTCGTTGCTTTCGATTGCCTTGACGATTGCTGGTTTCTTTATTATTTACTGGACTATACCCAACCGCAATGTACCTGTGATTGCTGCTGCACTGGCCGGCGTATTCAGTGCAATTGTTTTTGAAATGCTCAAGAACTTGTTTGGCACCATTATGTCCAATTTCACCAGTTATGAAATTGTCTATGGTGCCTTTGCCGCAATTCCTATTTTCCTGTTATGGATTTACCTGTCTTGGAATATTGTACTTTTAGGGGTTGAGGTCAGTTTTGCGATTACTGCGTTTCATTCTCGCTATGGCCAGACACGTCATCCGGTGTTGATGCTGCTGGATGTTCTGGATCTGTTTTATCGAAAACAGAAACTGGGGGAAACGGTTACTGAAAAAGAAGCTATGAATATCTTGGGCCGTGGGGAAATAGGCCGCTGGCCGGCTTATGTGGCTATGCTGGAAGAGCAGAATCTGGTCAAGCGTACAGAAAATAATGATTATGTACTGGTACGTAATCTAAGTCAGGTTGACTTCTGGAGCTTCTATAAAGCACTTCCGTATCCACTGCCACGACGTAATGATGTAGGCAATATTCATCCAGATGATGAATGGATGCAAAAACTTGGTCCCGTACTCATTGAAAGTGATGACTATCTTTCTGCCAAACTTTCTGTTCCTCTTTCAACGATTTTTGAGAGAAAATAAAATTTAAAATTACCTGTCTTCTTAAAAAAGGCCATATGAAATGGCCTTTTTTAACACTTAAAACCATCTATTTACTGAACAAATGTATTCCATGTAAAATCTTGGGAAACACCTTTTAACGTCATGATTAGACGGTCTCCAGATTTTAATGCAGCCACACCAGCCGGTGTACCGGTCATGACGACATCACCCGATTCAAGTGTAAATACCTGACTGATATCTGCAAGCAGATAACCAATATCAAAAATCAGTAATGAAGTGTCACCTTCCTGACGTAATGCCTCATTTACCTGTAAGCTATAATGAATATTTTTCCAGTCTTTTATTTCTTCCAGACTTACCCAGTCTGCCAAGATACAGGAACCATCAAAAGCTTTGGCCCGCTCCCAAGGCTGGCCCTTGCCTTTAAGTTCGGTTTGTAACTCTCGTAAGGTGAGGTCCAAACCTAGAGTTACTGCTCCAACAGCTTTCAAAGCTTCTTGCGGATCAGTTTCATTATGTAATGGCTGGTCTATACGTAAACTGAGCTCACATTCATGGTGACAGTCGCCCCATGCCGGATTCCAGCTAATTCCCTGTTCAAGTCCAACCAAGCTGCTTGGCGGCTTGATAAATAGTACCGGACGGTCAGGTACGGCGTTCCCCAACTCTTTGGCATGATCCGCATAACTGCGGCCTACACAGACAATTTTTGATGGACGCGTAGCCATGCTTTTCCCTTCCTTTTCTATTTCAGTTCAATAAAATTTATTTCTTGAATGTATTTTCAAATACAGCCTGTTGCTGGGCATTTAGAAAAGCCCGTTTCGGTACAATAATGACAGTCCGGTTCTTGAACTCAAGCATATAAGTAAGCTTGCCTATAGCAAAGTGCTGTACTTCTGCATACTGGAAAGTCTGCTTGCGACCATTTGCATAGAGTTCAATATAGTCCTGAAACAGCTCAATCCCCTGCTCACTTTTACCAAACTGATACTTGATAAACTGACGTTTGAACATCATCGGTAAAAACCAGTAACGCATGATGAGTTGTAATATCAGGAAGAATACGCCAAGTGCCACATAATAACGGCCAACGCCAGTAGGTCCTAAATAAATACCCCATATCACAATAGCGATGCTGACAAGAGGCGTGATAAAACGAGTCAGCTGTTTTTTGCCAAATGTCGCCAAAGAGAACCCATCTTGGGATTCTTCCAGATTTAGGCTATAGCGCACAGATACAGCAGGCTGAACTTCAGACATAAGCACATCATCAAAACTTTCAAATTGTTTTAAATTTTACACCAGAATACGTTATTTCCTCATCTTTTTAGTGTCCGAAGTTATAGTAGATAACTACCCTTTTTCCTTAATATTCTTTCACTTTGTCGCATAAAAAATAGATAAACAGGATTGGCATGTTCTATAGCAACAGATATTTTTATCTCATTGTATGGTTTTGGCTATCTGCCAGTACTGTAGTATCAGCCCAAATTATAACCTGGACCGAACAGATACCCAGCAGTCTTTCACCATTTCAAGGTAACATCCAGACGCTTGCAGGCCTCACAGGCGACCGTATTTTTATTTATGCTCACCCTAAACAAAATATTCAACTGCCTACATTTCAAGCCCAGCAGAAAATACAAGGAAAATATTATAGTGGTGCAGTAATTGTTCCAACCTCTAGCCAGAATATTGCCAAACTGCTGACTCACTATCGTAATTATGCCGGTTTATTTCCCACGCTTAAATCTGCGAAGATCCAAGCTCAACAAGGCAATATTACTCAGGTCAAATATCAGATTCATATTCCCACGCCTATTCCGGTACTCAATTTCAAAGAACAGGTATTAATGCAGCATCAATACAGCAATAATAGTATTGCCACCTTAGTAATTGATGCTCCTGTCCCTTACGGTGCGGGAAAAATTGAATGGTTTGATATAGGCAACCAGAGAACTTTAGTTACGATTACCCAATGGGGCGATCTTAACCAGCCTAAAGGTTTTTTATTCAGTAAGATCCTGAATGCCATTCCAGAAGCCAAACTTGGTATTCCAGGTGCTACCAATGCCTTTTTACTAGAAGCCTTGCAACGTCGCTATAAAATATCAACAACCCAAAACCTGAAAGCAGGCACATTACCAGAGTTCCAGCTCAGTACTGCTCAGCGTCAGAAAATTGTCAAGTTAAGCCAGCAGTCTCAAGAACCTGTATCTTTTATTCTTTCGGGCTATCAAGTGCCCTATCAGCAGGGTACAGAAGCTATGCGTTTTAGTACCAGCTATCAGTATCTTGCACAGAACCCGGAGCAACTTAAACCTTGGCTACAGCCACCTAGCTTTAAATCGCTCTTTCCACGTCAGATTAAAAATGTACAGAGCAAGCAGCTTAATCCACAACAACTTGATGCTGATTATCAGGTTTCTGTTGGTTTAGGTGTAATCAGTATTCCTTTCGATTTTAAACTGCGCTTTGACTACCCGAATTCACTACAAAATGTTTTTCATGCGGTGGGTGGGGACTTAAAGTATATACAAGGCGGTATGCAGCTTGATGCATATGGTCAGGGTACTGTATTAAAGCTTACCAGTGCGGTAAAAATTCATGACCAGGCGCCTTTCCTGCTGCGGACCATGCGCAGTTTGCCCTATCATGATATGTTACCTGCCATAGGTGGAAATACGATATTAGCTTTAAAAATTAAACAGCGAGTGAAATAATTATTAAATATTTTATCGTTATTTTAGATACAAAAAAACCGCAACAAATGTGCGGTTTTTTCTATCGTTTATCAAGTTGGTGCGCTCAGAGAGATTCGAACTCCCGACCCCTTAGTTCGTAGCCAAGTGCTCTATCCAGCTGAGCTATGAGCGCGTACTTGATGCTGCGCATTATACGTGTTTTTCAGACTTTTATAAGTCTTTTTTAACAACTTTTATCTGAATGCCTAGTTAGTAAGCGTTTTGGAGAAAATCAGATAACTCTTGATCAAAAATTTTTATAAGCAGTTTTCATATTTCCAAAGTAGCTAAAGGCCAATTTATTAAAGTAGTAATCTATTATTTTCAGGCACAAAAAAACCGCTATAAAGCGGTTTAATGTTCAAGTTGGTGCGCTCAGAGAGATTCGAACTCCCGACCCCTTAGTTCGTAGCCAAGTGCTCTATCCAGCTGAGCTATGAGCGCGTACTTGTGTGCCATTAACGGCAAGTCGTTACAATCAATTACTTCAAATATTTATAGGAATTAAACCGATAAATTGGTGCGCTCAGAGAGATTCGAACTCCCGACCCCTTAGTTCGTAGCCAAGTGCTCTATCCAGCTGAGCTATGAGCGCATTGAGGTAATCGTTGGCGGTGAGAGAGGGATTCGAACCCTCGATACAGTTACCCGTATGCGTCCTTAGCAGGGACGTGGTTTCAGCCACTCACCCATCTCACCGTAACGAGCCGCCATAATACAAACTTAATTCCCAATCATCAAGCCATGACTGAAAAAATTTCTGCCTTTTTTGTTCAATTAAATATTTTTTAAGCAATTTATCGGGTTTTACAGACTTTTCTGATCTTTAAATGCTCACTCTATAATTTTTGAGGTACTTAGTTTCCGATTATTCTCAAGATAAAACACATTATTGCAATCATTTACGTGCAGTCCGGGCCGGCATGACTTATGCTAAAGGTATCTTCTGATGTCAAGCCAAACGAAATTATGAAAAATTGGGTCGATCCTGAAGCTAAAGCAGAAGCTGAACGTTATGACAATCCTATTCCAAGTCGTATTTTGATTCAAAAAACGATTGAACAGTTACAGGCGCCGCAATCCCATGCCGACCTGGTTGAGCATTTTGAAATCCAGGACCAAAAAAGTATTGACGCGCTTAATCACCGCCTGATTGCAATGGTACGTGATGGACAACTGGTCAAGGATGGATTCAAGTTTCAGCTGGTTGCTGACTTGCCTACTTATGAAGCTACAGTGTATATCAATACAAAAGGTATGGGCATCGCACAGATTGATGGCCAGGATAATTTGTATTTACCAGAACGTGAACTGCGTCTGGTCTTTAATGGTGACCGGGTACGGGTACGTCAGACCAGTACTGACCGCAAGGGTAAAGCTTGGGGCTTTATTACTGAAGTAATCCAGCGCCGGGTCAAGCAGATTATTGGGCAGCTGAAAATGTATGAAGGTGAATATTTTATTCAGCCTTCCATGCCAAACCAGCATCAACCGATTACCCTGGAAAAAGAACTGATCGATCACGCCAAAATTAACTTGGGTGATATGGTGCGTGTTGCCATTGATGATTATCCGACTCGGGAAGAGTTTTCTACCGGTCATATTGTGCAATCAATGGCAGATAAAGCCGATACTGAAATTATCATTCCACAAACCATCTTGGAATATGGGCTGCCTTATGAGTTTCCTGAAGAGGTTTTAAAGGAAGCAGCCAGTTTTAAAGAGCCGGATGAACAGGACCGTCAGGGCCGGGTAGATTTACGTGATCTGGCTCTGGTCACAATTGACGGTGAAGATGCACGCGATTTTGATGATGCCGTATACGCAGAAAAACGTCCGGGCGGTGGTTATCGAGTGGTGGTCGCAATCGCTGATGTCAGTCACTATGTACGTTTGGGCACAGCACTGAATGAAGAAGCTGAAGAACGCGGGACCTCTGTGTATTTTCCGCATTTTGTCCTGCCGATGTTGCCAGAAGCGCTCTCTAATGGTCTCTGTTCACTGAATCCGCATCTGGACCGCTTGTGTATGGTCTGTGATTTAAATGTTTCACGTGCCGGCCGTGTTACCCAGTATGAATTTTATCCGGCAGTCATGCACTCTAAAGCGCGTCTGACCTATACCCAGGTTGCTGCCTATCTGGACGGTGACAGCCAAGCTGTCCCTGAAGATCGTACTGTTCGCAAATCACTTAATACCCTGTTCCAACTTTATCAGGTCCTGAAAGAATTACGTGCAAAACGTCATGCGATGGAATTTGAAACTGTCGAAACATATATGACATTTGACGAGCTGGGCGGTATTAAGGAAATTTTGCCACGTAGCCGTAATGAAGCACATAAACTGATTGAAGAATGTATGCTGCTGGCTAACGTTGCAGCTGCTGAATATTCATTGAAAAATGAAATTCCAATGTTATATCGAGTCCATGATGCACCAGAATTTTCACGTACCCAGAAAGTACGGGATTATGTGAAACTCCTGGGGTTAAATTTCCCGGAGCAGCCAACTCAGGCCGATTATCAGGCCGTCATTGAAGCAACAAAAGACCGGATTGATGCACCAAGTATTCATGCCGTATTATTACGTTCTATGATGCAGGCTTATTATGGACCAGAAAATATCGGTCATTACGGTCTGGCTTATGAAGCTTATACTCATTTTACCTCGCCAATCCGCCGCTATCCGGACTTACTGTTACACCGCGCAATTAAAGCACATTTGAAACATAAACAATTTGCCCTGTCAGGCAACCAGCTGGCTGAGGCAGGTGAGCATTATTCTCAGACAGAACGCCGTGCTGATGAAGCCTCCCGTAGTGTAACAATGTGGCTAAAATGCCATTATATGCAGCAGCATCTAGGTGAAGAATTCGATGGTATAATCAGTGCTGTAACTGAATTCGGGCTGTTCGTTACCCTGAAAGATCTGTACGTTGATGGCATGCTGCATGTCAGCCAGCTTGGAGATGACTTTTTTGTCTATGACCAGCCGAGTCAGAGTCTGATTGGCCAGTCTCGTGGCCAGGTTTTTGGCTTGGGAGATGAAGTCAGAATTAAGGTTGCAGGTGTTCAGCTTGAAGAACGGAAAATTGACTTTGAGCTGGTTCGGCAACTTACTCATGCTGGACGAGCAGTGCGTAGCCGTGCCCCTCGCGTTGCACAGGTGCGGGAAGAAAATCACGGCGCACGCAACAAGGATGACTCTGGTGAGCAACCTGTCCGTAAAAAACGCAATAAAAGCAGTAAACCTAGCTCTTATACCAAGAAGTCAGGAAAAAAATCTGCTGAAAAGGCTTCTGTAAGCAAAGAAGCTCCCAAGAAAAAATCAAAGGATAAGAAGCGCAGGTCCAATGCCAAATCACGGCAGGATTAAATCTTCTTTATTTTGGTGAATGGCAAGAGCTAATCTCTTGCCTTTTCATTTTTAGCCTTATTAAAAATTTTATTACAATCATGTTTTTTAAAGGCAAGTTTAATGCTCAGCCACAAGATTCCCACGCTTATTTTCCTGCCAACTCTTGATTTCCCTTTATACAAGTCTTACATCTAGTAGCAAGTATTTTGAAAATCAGGCGTATAACGATGACTTTGGAAAAAGCAACTTTACCTTTGCCACAATTTGACCAGATCAAACTTGAGCATTTAAAGCGGCAGATTGAACAGCAGATTGAATATGGTCAGGCTTTTTTAAAGCAGTTACAGCAAGTCCCAGAAAATCACCAGCAACAGCTTCACATACTGGAACAGGTAGATACGCTTGAGAATAATATGAGCGAGTCTTGGGGCATACTCTCGCATTTAAATGCCGTGATGAATAATAGCGAAACACGCGAGATTTTTCAGGCCTTACTTCCTGCCTTAAGTGAATATTATACTGAACTTGGTCAGCATAGTGTCTTGTATCAGACTTATCAGGCTCTACATGACGGCCCTGACTTCTCCCTGTTGCCAGAAGCTCAGCAAAGTGCCATTCGACTGGCATTACGTGACTTTAAACTTTCAGGTGTTGCTCTAGAAGGTGAAGAAAAGAAACGCTATGCAGAGATTTCTGCACGTTTATCACAACTCTCTTCAGATTTTTCCAATCACGTGCTAGATGCTACGCAGGCCTATTTTAAACCGCTTGAACAGGAGCAGCTCAGGGGCTTACCACAAAGCAGTATCGAGCTGCTAAAACAGTATGGACAGCAGCGTGAACTGGAACAGCCTGTGGCAACACTGGACCTGCCTGCATATCTGGCAATTATGACTTATGCCGATGACCGCGAGTTACGTGAAGAACTATATAAGGCCTATACTACACGCGCTTCAGAGCAGTCTGACCATCCTGAATATGATAATAGCCAGATTATGGAAGAAATTCTGAGTCTGCGTCAGGAAATGGCAAAACTGCTAGGTTTTAACAACTATGCTGAGTACTCCTTGGCTAGCAAGATGGCACCCGATGTAGACAGTGTGCATAAATTTCTGGTTGAACTGGCTGAACATGCCCGTAAGCCCGCTCTGAAAGAAATTGCTGAACTTAAAGCAATAGCCGGCTCAGATGGGGTGAATGAGCTTAAACCTTGGGATACAGCCTACTACTCAGAAAAACTTAAACAACAACAGTTCAATCTGTCTCAGGAAGATCTAAAGCCTTACTTTCCTGCTCCTAAAGTCATTCGTGGTTTATTCCAGATCGTAGAACGTTTATATGGTATCCAGATTGTAGAGCGGGAAGCAGCCACATGGCATCCCGATATACATTATTTTGAGCTTGAAGACCAAGGCGAAGTTCTGGGCGGTTTCTATTTTGATTTGTATGCCCGTAGCGGTAAACGCGGCGGAGCCTGGATGAGCGGATTCCGTTCACGCATGCAGCAATCCGAACACCTGCAAAAGCCTGTATGTTACATGGTCTGTAACTTTACTCCCCCAGTCGGAACACAACCTGCCCTGCTCACTCATGATGAAGTCAATACGCTATTCCATGAATTTGGTCATGGCCTGCACCACATGCTCACCGAAGTCGACAATATTTCAGTAGCAGGTACACATGGTGTGGAATGGGATGCAGTCGAGCTACCTAGTCAGTTTATGGAATTCTGGACTTGGGATCAGCAGAGCCTGAACCTGTTAAGTGAACATATTGAAACTAAAGATGCCTTACCAGAGCAGTTATTACAGGCACTGCTGGCAGCACGTTTTTTCCAGTCTGGCATGCAGACTTTACGTCAGGTCGAGTTTGCACTATTTGACCTTACTATTCATAAAATGACGTCAGCATTAAATAGCTCACAGATTCAGCAGGTTCTGGATGATATTCGCGAACAATATGCAGTAGTGCCAGCTGTACCCTATAATCGCTTCCAGCACAGTTTTAGTCATATCTTTGCCGGCGGTTATGCTGCTGGTTATTATTCTTACAAGTGGGCTGAAGTACTGGCAAGTGATGCATTTGACCGCTTTGAAAATGAAGGTATTTTCAATACTGAAACCGGCAAGGCTTTCCGTTCAGCCATACTGGCCGCAGGTGGTAAAGATAAGGCACTAGATGCTTTTGTCAATTTCCGTGGTCGTGAACCTAAAATTGACGCGCTATTACGTCATCAAGGTTGGACGGATCACCCTAAAACCGCTTAAACTAGTCCTTTATTTAATCAGTGTGTGGTTAGGATAATGAATATTAAACGTCGTTTTATCGCAGGAGTAAGATGTCCAAAATGCGAAGCGCTGGATAAAATTATTATGCTGACTACCGAAGATGATGAATGGATTGAATGCATTGAATGTAGTTATTCAGATCGGCGTCCTACTCATATAGAGCAGCCACAGGAACTTGCTCTTCCTGATGATGTAGGGGTAATCCAGTTCAAGCCTCGTCAGAAACAGTAGGCTGTAAAGATGTCTGTTACAGTGCAAAAAAATAATTCAAACTTATTATGGTTTATTGCCGGTGTTATCACGGCAATCATCGTCATGATCGCGCTGTATTTCTGGTTGCTACAAGACCAGTCCCCTGCTGTCTCACAGCCGGTAGAAGTTAAGCAAAGTACATCAAAGCCTATGAATGCTGTCCCTTCAGACCAGTCCGAACCTCAGCAAGCCAAACAAGGTCCTCCCTTGGTCGATGATCAGCTCCTAAATGAACCTGTTCATCCGGCTCCAGCACTGGCTAAAGAAGAAATTGCTAAACTGGATGATATCCAGGACCAGTTAAAGCAGCAGCAGGCACTTCTTCAAGAACAGCATGCCAGTGCAGATAAACTGATTCAGCTTAAAGAAGAGCAGATTAAATTGCTTGAAGCCCAGCTGGCACAACAACCTTCGAGCTAGTCTGTTGCCTAAAGATACTTACAAAAAAAGCACTCGAGAGTGCTTTTTTATTAATGTTTCAATATTTTACTGATACCAGCCGAATAGCTTAAAAATATAAGGCGCGAAAGTAATAATTAGCATCGCAGGAAACATTACAATAACTGGTAATATCCACCGCTCATAGCGATAGTAAAATGATTTATGGCGTACTTCTGCATCCGCATCTGCTACCTCTTCATCACCAATAGATTGACGGGCAAGGAGATGGTTTAAGGCAACAGGTGGCGTGACATAGCCCAGTTCAAAACCAATTAAAGCAATCATCCAGAAATGTACAGGATGGATACCATATTGATAAGCCACGGGCGCAATTGTAGCTGAGATTAGAATGACTGCCCCAAATGGGTCCATAATCATGCCAACAAATACCATGACAGCAACAATCATTGCCAGCATTAAAAAGGTATTGCTGATATCAGTTGGGAAAGCACTCATAATCTCAATGTGTTCCAGAAACCCACCCACACTGACTGACAGTGCCATGAGAATTACTAAAGCACCAATATGGCCCACTGTTTCACTGGTAGATAAATGTAAAGCACGCTTAAAACCTACTTGGGGTTCTTTTACCGGACCTGATCTTGCTACGCTATGATCAGCAGACATTCCTTGTGTTGCGTTAGCTGTAACCACCTGATGGTATTCAGTCGCAGGTATAGCGGTGTTCACTGTAGCCAGTGTAGCTGGATCGCCCATTGTTACTGCATAACGGTCTACAGCAGGATTGTAGCCTACCGTAGTAACAGCTTCCGGGCTTTGCCTTAACTTATCAAACAGAACAATCATAAGCAGAATTACGGGCATCATGACTGGCGCTGTAAATTCATTAAGATCGGTTGCCAGGATATATTTGTAAAATAGCCAGATCAATACAAAGATCAGTACATAAGGTAGTACTGGGCCTATAGCACGAAATGACTTTGGAAAAGCGACACTTGGCGCAGCAATCCGAAATTTCCGTTCGGCAAAGAAGAGTGAAATAACGAGAAACAGTGTCGAAGTCAATAAAAATACATATAAACCATAGTGATAAAGTAAGTCAGTCGTTACTTCCTTGTTCAGTGAAGCGACCACTACAATCAACAGACATGGACGTAATACTACACCAAGTGAGCCAGACATGGCGCTTGCGGCCAGTGCGAACTGTCGGCGCCCACCTGAAAGCCAAACCTCTTTATATATAATCGCGCCGGCTGCAATAACAAAAATTCCCGATGCACCGGTATAAGCTGTAGGCAAAGCAGCAGCCAGCAAAATTAACCAGGTCAAAGTTTCTGGAGCCAAGTTCCATGGACGTAAAATATTCAGGAACATATCTACAATATGGGTCTGTTTTAACAGCATCCCTGCCCAGATAAATAAAGCCAGATTTAAAAAGATACTGGAGAACTCGACCAATTGTCCGAGATAAATTCCCTGACCCATCGGATAGTCCATGAAGAAAGTAAAGGCCACCCCAGTAATTACTGCCATATAGGCATATAAAGGCACACTTAGAAATGCCAGACCAAAGCTGCCGCCTTCACGTGACGGTTTAGGAGGCTTAAACAGATAAAATAAGCTGATCAGGCTTAATATACCAAACAGGGTAATCCACAGCCCATAAATAATCTGGATTTCCCGGCCAATTTCAACTCCGGCATTCATCATTGAATGATATTGGCTTAAAGCAGATGAAGTGAGTAACAGATTCGCCGCCAGCATGAAGACCGAATATACTTTATAGTCAATTCGGGTAGCGGGGCTCCGCAAACCAATATGATGGGTTTTTAAAGTCGCGCTGATGGCAGCAAATACCACCATAATAACTAGAATTAGAGCACGGTTTTCGGTTCCAAATTGAAAAACTCCGAAAAATGAAGTTTCGACAGCCCGATATGTTCTGAGGGTACTGTGCTCATCAATATAGGTAACTGCTCGATCATGGAACTGATATTTTTCTTCACAGAGTTGCTGCCCTGCCAAGATCGAAGCCCTAACATCAGCTTCTGAAGCGGTGCCGAAAATATCAGCGAACTCATCTGCTGCATTGGCCTGCATCTGTTTTTGTACCTGTGCATCAATATCAGGATGACGTTCACAGGTTGGTTTTTCTGGTTCAGCCCGTAAAAACGAATATTGCATTCCACTTGTAGGATCGCCATACAGACGTTCTCCCATCCGTAGTAGTTGACCATGAATCATTTCACCGGTCCCAATCACCAGTGTAAGCAGTAACAAAACAAGAATAACAAAAGTGGAAATCCACTCTGTCCAGATATAGCTTAGGCGGCCCAAGCCAGTTTGTTTTTGTGTTGGTTGCATGTTCTTTCCACTTTTATCCTGTGTTTATGCTTCAGCAATGCTTGGGCATAAAATTCTTTTTTTATTTCTTTAATGTGGATATATCCTTATCCACACTACGGTTACGCTATTTATGATGAAACTGTAAAAAGTAGTTAAATACGATCCTTGCTCTTTTTCTAAATTGCCATGCCTATTTTAATTTTCCTCCTGCGGTATACCAGAGCAATTAAGGCCAATATAGTGCCCCAGAATACGCCTAGCAGATGAGCTTCAACCAGTACGGGACTGCCAATTAGCTCTGCTGTTCCCTGCTGACCTACTGTATTTTCCCAAAGTAGTTTGGCCAGTATCAGACTGAATACTAACAATGCAAATTTACGCTCTCTTTTATACTGGCTATAGATGACTGCGCCTGCTACATATAAACCATGCAAGACACCGGATAGACCTGCATAGGCTTCAACTGAGGGTAAAATATAATAAAAACTCAGGCTGATGAGTGGAGCTAAAACAATCAGCAAGAAAAAGAAATTGCGAATACGAATATGGGGAAAAATAAAAGGCAGACAAGAGAATGCCAGCATGTTCAGTAAATAGTGTATCCAGCCTACATGAACCCAGTGGGCAGACCATAAACGCCACGGCTCTCTAAATACAAGATCACGCCAATAAATAAAATAATCCGCATATACCTGTAAACAGGCTGAAATTGAGGCACAGCTGGCTATAAAAACTAACTTCTTAATTAAATTCCAGTCGTTTATAGTCATATGCCCTTATACTCGCCATATTCAAATGTAGGTAAATCCAGATTATGCTAGCATCATGTTCTGCCCTTTTTGAACTGTTAATTGCCCTGTTTAGTTTCGTTTGGGGTATCTGATGCTTCGACTTCTATATCGCTAGAGTCCTCCACGCCATTTGTATCTCCCCCTTCAAACAGGTCCTCTAGTTCATTGCCAGATTGCTGCTCATCCCAGAAACTGCTCATCCCGCCTTCAGCAGTACGTACTCCGGTATTCTCAGTCCAGTAACGATCAGAAATACCGCGAACCATCATTCCTGCCATTGTATCGATTAAACGGTAATCCGGATTAACCGGTTTGTCTTCAGCAAGTGAGGCATGATAGGTACGTAATGCATCACGGATTTTATTATCATCACCTGATGCCTGTGCTGCGACTGCATATAATGCATGTGACATGCGCACGCCTTTTTGCTCTCCAATTTGTACCGATTGTTTTAAGGTTTGATACGGGTCGGGTTTACCATCACCTGAACCAGGCAACAGAGTCCAGATCACGGCGCGGGTCGCCTGTGGAGCGCCCCAGAACTTGTTATTATCCAGACAAGTCATGCCGCGCTCTACAATTGCAGCGATATCTTTAGGTACATTGGCTTCCCCCCCCGAATTAATATCATTAGTCATGGCTTGCAAGCCGCTGATCATTCCCAGCAAATACACAGTCTGGTCTAGGTCACTACGCATGGTCGGACATGAGTCACCGAGGGTAGCTTTATGTTTTGCTTCCCAGCGCTCTGCAAATAGTTGATAGGCCGTATACTGGCGCTGTGCAGCAGTTGCAGCCCAGCGTTTTTGCTCAATCCGGGCATCCTGTGCTTCGGTCACGTTACCACTTTTTGATGCACGCAAATAACGCAGCTCGGCTTCAAGTGCCTGATTTTCCGCACACATGCCAGAAGCCGTGTAAAGCAACACAGCTATGCGGGTAGGATCTCCCCCCATATCTTTAGTCGCCATAATTGCCGGTGTTAAAGCATTACCAGAATTACAGACCATATCCGAATCATTCATAGCCAGTATTGGGGGCACAATGTGCCGTTCACTAAAGCCCAAGGCCAGATTTGTCCCAGACTTTACTGCATAAGAACATCCGGTAAATAAAGAACTTGCCATTACTGCGAGTGCCATGCCTTGGCCAATTTTTTGGACGTTTAACATTCTTCCTGTCCTCTTTTTAATTTTGTTATATCCATGAGTTAGCTCAACATATCAGATGCAAAATCTGAAGAGAAGAGTAATTACTCTAATTTTCACTGCAACTGTGCCAGTAAAAAGTACGATTAAATATGACCTGAATCAGGAAATTTAAAAAATTTAGGCAAAAAAAAGTAGCATTGCGACGGTTCAGCACATGCTACTTATTAACTGGACATATTCAGTGCAAACCCTACATTCAAATTCATTTGTAATTTTTTAAATTTGATGCAGCGTTTTAATCTAGTGTTATCTTAAAAAGTAAAGATATTAAAAACTGCTTGTGAATCAATTTAACCTATGTTTGACAACTAGACATGAAGAATTGTCAGACAAATTAAAATTTTTATAATTTATTTGACGAACAGCAACTCACCTAATAATCGGATTAATAAATAATTTACATAAACAAAAAAGTAAATTAAAACAATATTTTAATATTACTAATACAGCTTGGCTAACATTTTTAATTTTTTCCAGTATACAAGAGACAATTGATCACTCCAGATAACCAAGGGTTTAACCTGATTTTTCTGAAAATAAATTACAATATAAAGTTGATGATCAATTATCTTTCGAATCACAACACGATCTAAGTGTTTAGCTTTACAGAACTGAAGAGTCCATTCTTCAGCATCTAGATATTCAAAGCGTACAGGACGCGGCGCTTTTAAAAATAAGCTATAACTTATCAAACCAATGACAGAACAGAGTAGCCATAGCCCCAACGGTAGTAGTGAATAGAACAAAATCAGCAAACCGAGTAGTAAAGAAAGCTGAACCATAATAGCCATGCGGCTAGGTTTCAGCTTAAAACACTGCTTAACCATGGACATAATGTTTAAGTTTAATGATTAGCTGTTTCATCTCCGGACGTGGAGGTTCAGAAACCTCCATAAACCAGTCTAGAAGATCAGGATCTTCCTGTGCGACGAGCTCGGCGAAGGTGGCTTTTTCTTCCACATCAGCTTGTAAATAATATTGTTTTACATAAGGGTCAAAATATACATCAATTTCTTTTAGTCCCCGGCGTGCACGGTAAATTACTTTACGTTCTTCCAAAGTCATTTCTTCAGACATTTTCTATTCCCAAGTGAATAATTTCAGAATAGTTTAACTGATCCACTCTTAAAATTTGCAGCTTTTCCATAAAATGGCGAAAACCATCAATTTTTTGATGGTGATTGAGCATTTGGCCTATTGTACAAAAAAGCCGGGCTGTTTAGGTTTAAAAGAAAATATCACACAAGGATAAAACAAAAAATGCAATCTGCTGCTATTCGTCCGCTTGCACCCATGTTACCTAGAAATCTGTTTAATTCTGATCATGATGCATTTCGTGAGACTGTACGTAAATTTTATGAAAAGGAAGTCATCCCTTATACAGAACGATACGAGCAACAGCAGCATGTAGATCGTGATTTATGGAATAAAGCTGGAGCTCTGGGTCTGCTTTGCCCGACCATGCCAGAAGAATATGGCGGCGCTGGTGTAGACCGGCTTTATAGTATGATTTTGATTGAAGAACAGGCATATGCAGGTGACTCAGCGACCGGTTTTTCTCTGCATTCTGATATTGTAGCGAATTATATTAATAACTTTGGTAATGAAAAGCAGAAACAGTACTGGCTGCCACAAATGGCCACCGGCGAAGTAGTAACTGCTATTGCTATGACTGAACCGGGTACTGGTTCTGATCTTCAGGCAGTACGTACCTCGGCGATACTGGATGGGGATGAATATGTCATCAATGGTTCGAAAATATTCATTACCAATGGTTATCTTTGCGATATGGCAATTGTAGTCTGTAAAACCGGGAACAGTGATAAAGGTTCAGCAAACCTGTCTCTGATTATGGTAGAGGCTGACCGCCCAGGTTTTAGCAAAGGTAAACCGCTCAATAAGATTGGTATGAAAGGCCAAGATACTTGTGAGCTATTTTTTGATAATGTCCGGGTACCTAAAGAAAATCTGCTGGGCATGGAAGGTATAGGCTTTATGATGCTCATGAAAGAGCTGGCATGGGAACGTATGCTGGTAGCAATCATTTGCCAAGCTGGTGCTGAAGCTGCATTTGCGCATACGGTACAATATACAAAAGAACGCAAAGCTTTCAGTAAACCGATAGCAACTTTCCAAAATACACGATTTAAGCTCGCTGAATTGCGTACAGAAATTGACATGGGCCGTACCTACCTGGACCGCTGTATGCAATTGCAGCTTGAGGCGCAATTAGGTATTGATGCAGCAGCAGCAGCCAAATACAAGCTTTCTGATATGTATTCAAAAGTCGTGGATGAATGTTTACAGCTGCATGGTGGTTATGGCTATATGCTGGAGTATCCAATTGCACGTGCCTATATTGATCACCGCGCTAACCGAATTTATGCCGGCACCAATGAAATCATGAAAGAGTTAATTTCCAGAACATTATAAAATCTAAATTCTAATACTACAAAAGGAGCTTTAAAGCTCCTTTTTAATCGGGATTATGAAACCAGTTTAGGTTTACGTTCTAGCTGTTTATCACGCTTAGTAAATTGCAAGATTCCATCTTCAAAGCCAGCCTGTTTCAAGGCTTTACGATCAGCCAGATAGTTATTAGTCACTTGCCAAGGTGCATGTTTCCCCTGCTTTGGAATTACGTCGGCAGCGCGACGGATATATCCTGCGGACAGACTACCCATCACAGTATCCTGTTCAATCTCACTATGATCGGTAGGCGCTATCACTTCATCATAATGATGCTTATCCATATAATTAAGTAGTCGACAGATATACTCTGCTGCAACATCGACTTTTAATGTCCAAGAAGCATTAATATAACCAATAATCATTGCCATATTAGGTACGTCACTGATCAGAATACCGTTGTATAGCATATGTTCTGAGGTATCTATCGGTTGACCATCTACAGTTCCCTGTATTCCACCCATAATCTGGATCTGCAAACCAGTTGCAGAGATAATAATATCTGCTTCCAGATGCTTGCCTGACTTTAACTGGATTCCTGTTTCAGTAAATTTTTCAATATGGTCAGTCTCGACACTGGCATGACCTTCACGCAAAGCTTTAAACAGGTCACCATCGGGTACTACACAAAGGCGTTGATCCCATGGGTTATAGCTTGGAGTAAAGTGTTTCATATCCACTTTACCTTTAAGCTGCATTTCGATCGATTTTAAAAGGAGCTTACGTACCAGTTTAGGTTGTTTCTGTGAGAGTGCATAGACTGCACGCTGCATACCAATATTACGTGCACGCGTCAGTTTATAAGCCATCTCTTCCGAAAGAAAACCACGCATTTTCTGATAAACAAAATCAATAGAAGGAATTGAAGCAATATAGGTAGGCGAACGCTGTAGCATAGTTACATGAGCCGCCCCCCCTTTCACCATAGAGGGTACGAGAGTAATAGCTGTTGCACCGCTACCTATCACAATGACTCGCTTGCCAGTATAGTCCAGCTTTTCTGGCCAATGCTGAGGATGCACCAAAGTACCTTTAAACTGGTCTTGTCCAGGGTACTCAGGCATAAAGCCTTCATCATAATTATAGTAACCGGTACAGCCGAGTAGAAAATTAGCGTACCAAGTCTGGTTCTGACCTTGCTGGTCTTCGATTTCCACTATCCAGAGTTTAAGGGCCGTATCATAATTCGCAGAAATTACTCGGTGTTTAAAATGAATTTTCCTGTCTAGGTGAAATTCATCCACAACCTCATGTAAATACTGGCGTATTGAGGCACCATCTGCCAGAATTTTGGCCTTACGCCATGGTTTGAAATTATAACCAAAAGTCGACATATCCGAATCGGAGCGGATACCTGGATAGCGGAATAAATCCCAAGTTCCCCCGATTCCTTCACGTCTTTCTACAATTTCAAATGAGCGCTGGGGGCAGTTTTTAGAAAGATGCGCGGCCAGGCCCAAGCCTGAAATACCAGCTCCTACAATTAGAACATCAATGTGTTTATCCATTTTATTGTTATAACCTTGTTGAACACGATTATTTTATTAAAACACAAAATTGACAATAGGCAATGTCAAGTTTATGCAATTTATCTATTTTTCTTATCAGTTGAGGACAATTTTACATTTGGTCAGACAATTAATAAAAAAAGGCCGGTTAAAAACCGGCCCTTTTTTGAATAATAAAAATTATTCTGCAGAAGCTTGAACTTCGCGATCTACAAGCTCTACATAAGCCATCGGCGCAGCATCACCTGCACGGAAACCAGCTTTAAGAACACGCAGATAACCGCCGTTACGTTCTTTGTAACGAGGGCCAAGAACGGTAAATAACTTACCAACAGTTGCTGCTGAACGAGTACGAGCAAACGCTAAACGACGGTTTGCTACAGTATCGTTTTTAGCTAAAGTGATTAAAGGCTCAGCAACACGACGTAACTCTTTTGCTTTAGGCACAGTTGTTTTAATCAACTCGTGTTCGAACAAAGAATTAGCCAAGTTTTGGAACATCGCTTTACGATGACTGCTTGTACGGCCTAATTTCACACCACTATTACGATGACGCATGGTGATAGTCCTACTTAATTAACGGCTACGATAGGCAAAACGATCGTCCATACGCAGACTAGCCGGTGGCCAGTTCTCTAAACGCATGCCGAGTTGTAAACCTTTCGATGCCAAAACATCTTTAATCTCAGTCAACGATTTTTTACCTAGGTTTGGAGTTTTAAGTAACTCAACCTCAGTACGTTGAACAAGATCACCAATGTAGTAAATATTTTCTGCCTTCAAACAGTTAGCAGAACGAACAGTTAGCTCTAGATCATCCACTGGACGAAGCAAAATTGGGTCAACTTCTTCGCGAGGTTCTTGAGCCACAGGTGCCTGATCTTTCTGAAGATCAACAAAAATTGCAATTTGCTGTTGCAAGATTGTTGCCGCTTTGCGGATTGCTTCTTCAGGATCAACAGTACCGTTGGTTTCAAGATCAATGATCAGCTTGTCAAGGTCAGTACGTTGTTCTACACGAGCGTTTTCCACTGTGTAAGACACACGTTGAATCGGGCTATAAGAAGCATCTAACTGTAAACGACCGACTGGACGGGTTTCACCTTCCGGGAAACGTGAGTCAGAAGTCTCATAACCACGACCTTGAGCAACCTTCAAGCGCATTTTAATTGAGCCTGAAGCACTTAGTGTACCAATCAAATGCTCTGGGTTAACCACCTCAACATTATGAGGTAAACGCAGGTCAGCAGCAGTAATATCGCCTGGACCTTGTTTTTCTAATGTTAAGTAAGCTTCGTTTTGATCGAACAGCTTAATAGACAATCCTTTTAGGTTCAGCAAGAGCTCGACGATGTCCTGCTGCAAGCCTTCTAAAGTACTGTACTCGTGCTCGACACCTTCTATCTCTACTTCAACCACAGCAGCGCCAGGCAAAGAAGACAATAGAATGCGACGTAAAGCATTACCTAGAGTATGACCAAAGCCACGCTCTAAAGGTTCCAGAATCACTTTTGCCGAGGTCCCGCTTACCGCTTCGACCTTGATCGCTTGCGGAGTTAGAAACTCGTTTGCAGTACGCGTCATTATTGCTACCTCAAGGATTATTTAGAATACAATTCTACAATCAAGCTTTCGTTGATTTCAGCAGGTAAATCAGAACGATCCGGCGCAGCTTTAAACGTACCTTCGAACTTAGAATGATCAACTTCAATCCAAGCTGGAATTCCACGTTGAGCAGCTAATTCAATTGCGCTTTTAATACGTAATTGTTGTTTAGCACCTTCATGAACCGCAATAACATCACCAGCTTTTACTTGAATAGAAGCAATGTTTACACGACGGCCATTTAAAGTAATGCTACGGTGACTTACAAGCTGACGAGCTTCTGCACGTGTAGAACCAAAACCCATGCGATAAACAACGTTATCAAGGCGGCTTTCAAGCAGCTTCAACAGGTTCTCACCAGTTGCACCCTTAACACGAGCAGCTTCTTTATAGTAATTACTAAATTGACGCTCTAACACACCGTACATACGACGTACTTTTTGTTTTTCACGTAATTGTAGTGAGTACTCAGATTGCTTAGCGCGAGATTGCCCATGTTGGCCAGGCGCTTTAGCATGTTTTTTAGTTTTGACGTCAAAAGGTTTAACGCCAGATTTAAGTTGCAGGTCTGTCCCTTCGCGGCGAGAGAGTTTGCATTTTGGACCAATATAACGAGCCATGAATGTTTCTCCTTACACGCGACGTTTTTTAGGTGGGCGACAACCGTTGTGAGGGATTGGCGTCACATCGGTAATGCTATTAATCTTATAACCCACTGCACCTAATGCACGAACCGCAGACTCACGACCAGGACCAGGACCTTTTACAAGGACGTCCAGGTTTTTCAAACCGTAATCCAAAGCTGCTTTACCAGCAACTTCAGCAGCTACCTGAGCAGCAAACGGAGTTGATTTACGTGATCCACGGAAGCCTTGTCCACCTGAAGTGGCCCAAGCCAGTGCATTACCTTGACGATCGGTAATAGTCACAATGGTGTTATTAAAAGACGCGTGAATGTGTGCAACACCTTCAGAGACGGTACGAGTGACCTTCTTGCGTGTGCGAGTATCTTTAGCCATCTTTTAGCTTCCAGAAATCTTACTTTTTAATCGGTTTGCGCGGACCTTTACGGGTACGTGCGTTAGTTTTGGTGCGTTGACCGCGGACAGGCAAGCTACGACGATGACGAAGACCACGGTAGCAGCCTAAATCCATTAAACGTTTAATGTTCATGGAAATTTCGCGACGTAAATCACCTTCGGTTGGAACCTTGGCAACTTCTGCACGAATCGCATCAAGCTGAGCATCATCCAATTCACGGATCTTGACAGTCGGTGTGATGCCTGCAGCAGCTAAGATATTCTTAGCAGTGTGGCGACCGATACCAAAGATATACGTGAGGGAGATAACAGCATGCTTGTTATCCGGAATGTTTACACCGGCAATACGAGCCATTCACTTTCTCCAAAAAGGCAGTAGAGATAATCAACCGCCCCACAAAAATCTTGAGGGGCGGATATTAACCTAATTAGCCTACTGAAATCAACAGGTCTTGATCAGATTAACCTTGACGCTGCTTATGACGAGGTTCAGCGCTGCAAATCACGCGGATAACCCCATTACGACGGATAACTTTACAGCTACCACAAATTTTCTTTACAGAAGCTTGTACTTTCATGATGAAACCTCTAAGTGCGCTTATCCTTTAGGATGAGCAGTCGTTTTTCTCATTAAACTCTGGTTGTCATACTGATGCGAAGTCAGATGAGCCTGAAGCTGGGCCATAAAGTCCATAACAACCACTACTACGATGAGCAGGGAGGTTCCGCCTAAATAAAACGGAATACCAAATGAACTTTGTAATACCATCGGCATCAAGCAGATCACTGTAATATACATCGCACCGATGAAGGTCAGACGATTGAGAATATGATCTAAATAACGAGCAGTTTGCTCACCTGGGCGAATACCAGGCACGTAAGCTCCGCTGCGTTTTAAGTTTTCTGATACTTCTTTTGGACTAAAAACAAGTGCCGTATAAAAATAGCAGAAAAAGATAATTAACGCACCAAAGAGCACCAAATACAAAGGCTGTCCAGGCGATAATACAAGAGCCAAGTCTTGAAGACCACGTTTGATCATCCCTGCATTTGGATCAGCACTCCCTACCCACTGGCCCAAGCTTGCTGGAAACAGCAGCAAAGAGCTGGCAAAAATTGCCGGAATAACGCCTGCCATATTAATTTTTAATGGCAAGTGGGTTTGCTGAGCAGTAAATACACGACGGCCCTGCTGTTTTTGTGCATAGTTTACTGATATGCGGCGTTGGGCCTTTTCGATAAATACAATTGCCGCCAGCACCCCAAGTGATAACAAGCCAAAAATGACCAGGCCAATCAGGCTGGTCTGGCCGCTATCTACAGATGAAAGCGATTGCATAATCAGATTAGGTAAACCTGCTACAATACCTGCAAAAATAATCATGGAAATACCATTACCAACACCACGTTCGGTAATCTGTTCTCCAAGCCACATCAAAAACATGGTCCCTGCAACCAGAGAGGTTACAGCCGGTACATAAAAAGCCAAACCTGAAGTTAGGGTAATCCCCTGCCCAATCAAGCCGGCACACATGCCGGTTGCTTGCACTAAAGCCAGCAACAGCGTACCTTGCCGTGTGTACTGATTAATCTTACGCTTACCTTGCTCGCCTTCTTTTTTCAAGGCTTCAAGACTTGGAATCACGGTTGACATCAACTGCACAATAATCGAGGCAGAAATGTAGGGCATGATTCCAAGCGCAAGGATAGACATTCGCTCTAATGCCCCACCTGAAAACATATTAAACAAACCAAGGATCGTACCTTGGTTTGCATTAAATAGGTTTTCGAGCGCAGCATTATTAATGCCTGGTACTGGAATATGCGCTCCTAGCCGAAAGACCAACAATGCGCCGATCAGAAACATCATTCGACGAATAATTTCACGGTATTTCACATGAAAAGGTTGACCTTTCATCATGTTAACATGACTTGAAGAACCAGGAGACATAGACACTAGCGATTACTCCTCGACTTTGCCACCAGCAGCTTCAATAGCTGCTTTAGCGCCGGCAGTCAATGCAACACCTTGTACAGTGAAAGCACGAGTAATTTCACCAGAAAGTACGACACGAGCACGCAACATATCTTTACGTACTACATTCGCTGCTTTTAAAGTTTCAAGTGAAACAATATCACCTTCAACTTTAGCAAGTTCAGACAAACGTACTTCAGCAGTTTTTAAAGCGATTTGGCTAGTGAAGCCGAATTTAGGCAAACGACGGTAAAGTGCAGTTTGACCACCTTCGAAACCTGGACGTACACCACCGCTCTTACGTGATTTTTGACCCTTGACACCACGGCCACCGGTCTTACCAACGCCAGAACCGATACCACGGCCCAGACGACGGTTTTCACGTTTAGCACCTTCTGCAGGTGCAAGTTCATTTAAACGCAGAGTCATGGCTTATTCCTCTACACTAACCATATAGTAGACTTGGTTGATCATACCACGGTTAGAAGGCGTATCTTGCACTTCTACAGTATGACCAATACGACGCAGACCTAAACCTTTCAGGCTCAGCTTGTGATTTTTCAAGCGGTGCGATGAAGATTTAGTCTGGGTAACTTTAATCGTTTTCATGACTGATTACCCTTGAATTTGTTCTACTGATAGACCACGTTTCGCAGCAACTTTCTCAGGAGTAGTCATGTCACGCAAACCGTTAAAGGTTGCATTTACGACGTTTGCAGCGTTAGTAGAACCATAGCATTTCGTCAATACATTACGCACGCCTGCTGCTTCAAGAACAGCACGCATAGAACCACCAGCAATTACGCCAGTACCTTCTGATGCAGGTTGCATAAATACACGGCTTGCGCCATGACGAGCACGAACTGGGTGTTGCAGAGTACCATCGTTAAGTTCGATAGTGATCATGTTGCGACGAGCAGCTTCAAGTGCTTTAGAGATAGCAGCTGGAACTTCACGTGCTTTACCACGACCAAAACCTACACGACCATTACCATCACCCACAACAGTTAATGCTGTGAAAGAGAAGATACGACCACCCTTAACAACCTTGGCTACACGATCAACGGCAACCAGCTTTTCAACGAGACCTTCGTTTTGTTCAACTTTCGCCATGATTAGAACTCCAAGCCGCCTTCACGGGCAGCATCAGCCAAGGCTTTGATACGACCATGATATTTAAAACCAGAACGGTCAAATGCAACTTTAGTAACGCCAGCTGCTTTAGCTCGTTCCGCGATTAAAGCACCCACTTTAGTAGCTGCTTCAACATTACCGGTAGTACCACTACGCAGAGAGGCATCTAAAGTAGAAGCTTGCGCTAAAACTTTGCCACCATCTGCTGAGATAACTTGAGCATAGATGTGACGCGGAGTGCGGTTTACACACAAACGAGTCGCACCCAATGCACGAATGTGCAAGCGTGTGCTTTTCGCACGACGCAAACGGGATTGTTTCTTTTCGTTCATCAGAACCTCGCGCCTTATTTCTTCTTAGCTTCTTTACGAAGTACAACTTCATCCGAATAACGAACACCTTTACCTTTATACGGCTCAGGTTGACGATATGAACGGATGTCAGCAGCTACCTGACCTAACAACTGTTTATTCGCAGATTTAAGTACGATTTCAGTTGCAGTAGGAGTTTCTGCAGTTACGCCTTCAGGAAGGGAATAATCGATTGGGTGAGAATAACCAAGGTTCAGGTTGACAACGTCACCTTTAACCGCAGCTTTATAACCAACACCGATCAGTTGCAACTTGCGTTCGAAGCCTTCGTTAACACCTTTTACAAGGTTATTTAACACAGCGCGAGCAGTACCAGCTTGCATCCAAGCGTCTTTCGACTCTTTAACTGGAGCAATATGAAGCTGACCTTCTTCCTGTTTTAGCTCGACCAGCGCATGCAGGTTGAAAGACAAGTTACCTTTTGTGCCTTTCACTTCGACCTGCCGGCCGTTCTGAGTAACTGTAACACCGTTAGGTACAGTTACTGGGGCTTTAGCCACACGAGACATGAGGAATCACCTATTAAGAAACAAAAGCAATAACTTCACCACCGATACCTGCAGCACGTGCAGCGCGATCAGTCATGAGGCCTTTGCTTGTAGAAACAATTGCAATACCCAAACCTTGCTTGACGCTTGGAAGTTTATCTTTACCGCGATACTGGCGAAGACCTGGACGGCTTACGCGTTTCACAGTTTCGATAACTGGCTTGCCTTCAAAATACTTTAAAGTAATAGTCAAAGTAGGTTTGCCTTCAACATCAGCAACTTCTACATTTGAAATATAACCTTCTTGTTGAAGTACGTTAGCAATCGCAACTTTCAACTTAGAATTCGGCATAGAAACAGTTTGTTTCTTCGCCATTTGTGCGTTACGAACACGTGTTAGCATGTCGGCAACGGTATCTTGCATACTCATTATAGTCGCTCCTTACCAGCTTGCCTTAACAACGCCTGGTACATCACCTTGCATTACTGTATCACGTAGTTTATTACGGCCCAGGCCAAACTTACGGAAGTAACCATGAGGACGACCAGTTAAACCACAACGGTTACGAAGACGGATTGGAGATGCATTACGCGGCAATGCTTGTAATTTCATCATCGCTTCAAAACGCTCTTCGTCGCTTGCATTTACGTTTGCAATCGTAGCTTTTAATTCAGCACGTTTTGCAGCGTATTTAGCAACGGTTTTCTCGCGCTTTAATTCGCGATTAATCATACTTTTCTTAGCCATATCGACCTCTTATTTGAACGGGAAGCCGAATGCACGCATAAGCGCACGGCCTTCGT
This sequence comes from Acinetobacter sp. FL, assembly GCF_040744925.1. Taxonomy (NCBI): domain Bacteria; kingdom Pseudomonadati; phylum Pseudomonadota; class Gammaproteobacteria; order Moraxellales; family Moraxellaceae; genus Acinetobacter; species Acinetobacter sp. FL. Next base: position 2,779,467 of record NZ_CP160437.1, read on the forward strand.
CATCGGTGCGAGCAGTCGTAGTGATGGTAATGTCCATACCACGAATACGATCAATCTTGTCAAAATCGATTTCAGGGAAAACGATTTGTTCTTTCAAGCCCATAGAATAGTTACCACGACCATCAAAAGATTTCGCTGAGAAACCACGGAAGTCACGGATACGAGGGATTGCGATTGAGATCAGACGGTCCAAGAATTCGTACATTTGGTCGCCACGTAAAGTTACTTTACAACCGATCGGCCAACCATCACGGATTTTGAAACCAGCGATTGACTTACGTGCAAGTGTTACCACTGGTTTTTGACCAGCAATTGCTTGCATATCAGATACAGCGCCATCTAATAATTTCTTATCAGTTGCAGCTGCACCTACACCCATGTTCAGGGTAATTTTAGTAATGCGAGGAGTTTCCATCACATTAGCAAGACCAAGTTCTTCTTTCAACTTAGTCTTGATTTCTTCATTGTAACGCGCTTTAAGTCTGGCCATTGCCCATTCAACCTATTACTTCGCTACCGCCACTGATTCACCGTTAGATTTATAAACGCGAGTTTTCACACCGTTTTCATCTACGCGGTAACCAACACGGTCAGCCTTTTGGGTTGTAGCATTAAAAACTGCCACGTTTGAGATATGAAGCGAAGCTTCCTGAGTAACAATACCGCCTTCAGCGCCAGTTACACGGTTTGGCTTTTGATGCTTCTTCACCAAGTTAAGGCCTTCAACCTTAACACGGTCACCAGAAACAGACAGAACAGTACCCTGTTTGCCTTTTTCTTTACCTGCGATCACGATTACCTGATCGCCTTTTTTAATCTTAGCCATGATTGCCTCTTATAGAACTTCAGGAGCCAGTGAAATAATTTTCATGAACTGTTCAGTACGAAGTTCACGAGTCACTGGTCCGAAAATACGAGTGGCAATCGGAGCTTTATTGTTGTTTAACAATACAGCAGCATTGTCATCAAAACGGATCAAAGAACCATCCGGACGACGGATACCGAACTTAGTACGTACCACAACTGCATTCATTACGTCGCCTTTTTTAACACGGCCACGTGGAATTGCTTCTTTTACAGTAACTTTAATAATGTCGCCAACAGAAGCATAACGACGATGTGAGCCACCAAGTACTTTAATACATTGTACGCGGCGTGCACCACTGTTGTCTGCTACGTCGAGCATCGTTTCGGTTTGAATCATTGCCCTACTCCAAAACCGAGCATCACCGGTCACAATTTCGAAAGGCTCAAAGAGTACTTGAAATTGTCCGATGATGCAACAAGAACGTCTAATTACTCAGCAGCTGCTTCAACAACTTCAACCAATGTCCATGACTTGGTTTTAGAAATTGGGCGGCTTTCTTTAATGGTCACAAGGTCGCCAAGTTTAGCAACGTTGTTCTCATCATGAGCGTGTAATTTAGTTGAACGGCGAATAAGTTTGCCATACAACGGGTGTTGAACGCGGCGTTCAATAAGCACAACAATAGACTTGTCCATTTTGTCACTTACGACTTTGCCGGTTAACGTGCGGACTGTATTTTCACTCATTGTCCGTTCCCCTGTTTTTCGGTAAGGAGTGTCTTGATGCGAGCAATCGCCTTGCGAGCAAGTTGCACTTCGTGCGATTTACCCAACTGACCAGTTGCTTTCGCCATACGAAGACGGAATTGGTTAAGCTGCTGCTCATCAAGCAAAGCTTTCAATTCTTCTACCGATTTTTCACGTAGATCTTTAGTTTTCATTACATTACCGTCCGAGTCACGATAGTGGTTTTAAACGGAAGCTTAGCAGCAGCAAGCGTAAATGCTTCACGTGCCAGTTCTTCGTTCACACCTTCCATTTCGTACAGGATCTTACCTGGTTTGATTTCGCAAACCCAATATTCCACGTTACCTTTACCGTTACCCATACGAACTTCTAATGGCTTTTCAGTAATTGGTTTGTCCGGGAATACACGGATAAAGATTTTACCACCACGTTTAACACGACGGCTAATGGTACGACGCGCAGCTTCGATTTGACGCGCAGTCATACGACCACGGCCAGTAGCTTTGAGTGCGATAGAACCAAATGATACTGTACTTCCACGATGTGCTAGACCAGTGTTACGGCCTTTTTGCACTTTACGGAATTTGGTACGTTTAGGTTGCAACATGGATTATTCTCCCTTGTCTGCAGCACGGTCCGAACGACGACCACGACGCTCTTGACCTTCACCACGCCCACGACCGCGTTTAGCTGGACGCTCTTCAGCTGGAGCAGGGTTCATGACTTGTTTCATGCCACCCAAGATCTCACCACGGAAGATCCAAACTTTAACACCGATTGTACCGTAAGTTGTTTCAGCACGCATGGTAGCGTAGTCGATGTCAGCACGAAGTGTATGTAAAGGTACACGACCTTCACGATACCACTCAGTACGAGCGATCTCTGCACCACCTAGACGGCCAGAAACTTCAACTTTGATACCTTTAGCACCAGCACGCATCGTATTTTGTACCGCACGCTTCATAGCACGACGGAACATAACGCGTTTTTCCAGTTGAGAAGCAATCGCTTCAGCAACTAAACGAGCATCCAAGTCTGGACGATCAATTTCATTGATGCTTACTTGCGCTGGAACACCCATGATGTTGGTAAGTTCGCGCTGTAATTTCTCAATATCTTCGCCTTTTTTACCGATTACAATACCTGGACGAGCAGTGCTAATAGTTACTTTAGCAGCGCCTGTAGGACGTTCGATAAGAATATTGCTGATCATCGCACTTTTAAGTTTTTTAGTTAAAAACTCACGTACTTGAAGATCTTTAAGCAAATATTCAGCGTATTGTTTCGGATTCGCATACCAGTTAGCGTTATGACGTTTCACAACACCTAGGCGGATACCGATTGGATGAACCTTCTGACCCATATCAAACCCCTACCTTAACGGTGATGTGACAAGTACGCTTAGTAATACGATCTGCACGGCCTTTAGCACGTGGCATAATGCGTTTCAGGCTCATGCCCTCATCCACGTAAATCGTAGAAACTTTAAGGTCGTCTACATCTAAACTGTTATTGTGTTCAGCGTTTGCAATTGCAGATTCCAAAGCTTTTTTCACCAGTACCGCAGCTTTTTTATTGCTGAAGTTCAAGATATTAAGCGCGTGAGCAACAGATTTGCCACGAATAAGGTCCGCAACCAAACGAGCTTTTTGTGCCGAGATAGCGGCACCGCGTAATTTAGCAGTAACTTCCATCATAGCACCTTAACGTTTAGACTTCTTGTCAACACCGTGACCACGATAGGTACGAGTTGGCGCGAATTCACCGAGTTTATGACCAACCATATGTTCAGTAATAATTACTGGAACATGGTTACGACCATTATGAACAGAAATTGTTAGACCAACAAAGTCTGGGAGGATCATCGAACGACGCGACCAAGTTTTGATCGGCTTACGGTTATTAGCCGCAACAGCCGCTTCAACCTTAGCGAACAAGTGCGCATCGACGAATGGGCCTTTTTTCAGAGAACGAGGCATTAGTCAGATTCCTTTACTTGTTACTTAACGCGACGGTCGCGAATAATCATCTTAGTCGTACGCTTGTTGGTACGTGTCTTGTACCCTTTAGCTTTTTGACCCCATGGGCTTACAGGTTGAATACCTTTGTTACGCCCTTCACCACCACCATGCGGGTGATCAACTGGGTTCATCGCCATACCACGTACGGTAGGACGAACACCACGCCAGCGTGCAGCACCAGCTTTACCCAGTGAGCGAAGGTTGCTTTCTTGGTTAGAAACTTCACCAATTACAGCACGGCATTCAACGTGAATTTTACGCATTTCGCCTGAACGCAGACGAACAATTGCGTAAGAACCGTCACGACCCAACAACTGAACAGAAGTACCAGCAGAACGTGCTAACTGCGCGCCTTTACCAATTTTCAGTTCGATGTTATGTAGTGTAGAACCAAGTGGCATATTGCGAAGTGGCAAGCAGTTACCGGTACGAATTGGAGCATCGTTACCAGACTGTACTTTATCGCCAGCACGCAGACCTTTAGGCGCGATGATATAACGACGTTCACCGTCAGCATACTTCAACAATGCGATGTGTGCGGTACGGTTCGGATCGTATTCAATACGCTCTACAGTCGCAGGAATACCATCTTTGTTACGTTTGAAGTCTACGATACGATAGTGCTGTTTATGACCACCACCAACGTGACGAGTTGTAATGTGACCGTTGTTGTTACGACCACCAGTACGTTTCTTAGCTTCAACCAACGGAGCATAAGGAGCGCCTTTGTGAAGATGGTCGTGAACGACTTTCTCTACAAAGCGACGTCCTGGAGACGTTGGCTTACATTTTTGAATCGGCATAATTTTCGTCCTTATTCCGCTGCGCTTTCAGCGGTATCGCCCAAGTCAGCCATTTCAACATCTTGGCCAGCTTTCAGGGTGACGTATGCTTTTTTAACATCAGAACGACGTCCTAATGTTTTACCAAAGCGTTTAGACTTACCTTTAGTAATAGTCGTGTTTACTTTAACCACTTCTACACCAAAGAGTTGTTCAACTGCTTTTTTGATTTCAAGCTTGTTTGCATCAATCGCAACCTTGAATACTTGAACACCAGCAGTTTCACCTAAAACTTGTGCTTTTTCTGAGAAGACTGGTCCTTTCAGAATCTGATAGATACGTTCGTTGTTCATCCGAGTTCTACCTCAATTTTCTTAGCAGCAGCTACAGACATTACAACTTTATCGAACGCGATCAGGCTTACAGGATCGATTGCAGTTGCATCTACCACATCAACGTGTGGAAGGTTGCGTGCTGCAAGATATAAGTTCTCATCTACCGCATCAGTAACGATCAATGCGCGAGGTGCGTTCAAGTCGTTCAGTTTTGCAAGCAATTCTTTAGTTTTAGGAGCAGAAACCTGAAGCTCTTCAACCAAAACCAAGCGATCTTGGCGAACAAGTTCAGCCAGGATACATTGCATTGCACCGCGGTACATTTTGCGGTTAACTTTTTGAGACCAGTCTTGTGGACGAGCAGCAAAAGTTTTACCGCCGCCAACCCAGATTGGGCTACGAATAGAACCAGCACGAGCGCGGCCAGTACCTTTTTGACGGAATGGTTTTTTACCACCGCCAGATACGTCAGCACGTGACTTTTGAGCTTTTGAGCCTTGACGACCACCAGCTAAGTAAGCTGTAACAACTTGGTGTACAAGTGCTTCGTTAAACTCACGTCCGAAGGCAACTTCAGACAACTCAACAGCAGAGCCGGAAACAGTATTTAAATTCACGTTATTTCCCCTCAGGCCTTGATGGTAGGACGAACGATCACGTCGCCACCAGTTGCACCAGGAATAGCACCCTTAACAACTAAAACAGAACGTTCAGCGTCAATAGATACAATTTCAAGACCTTGTACTGTTACGCGTTCATCACCTAGGTGACCGGCCATTTTTTTGCCTTTGAACACGCGACCAGGAGTCTGGTTTTGACCTGTAGAACCTAAAACACGGTGAGAAACAGAGTTACCGTGAGTAGCATCTTGCGTACGGAAGTTCCAACGCTTCACACCACCTTGGAAACCTTTACCTTTTGATTGACCAGTTACGTCAACGATCTGACCTACTGCGAACAAATCAACACCGATAGAAGCACCAACTTCACGACCTTCAAGCTCTGCTTCAGTAACACGAAACTCTTTAACCAGACGACCAGCTGCCACGCCTGCTTTCGCAAAGTGACCTTTTTGACCGTTAGTAACGCGAGATTCGCGACGTTCACCAGTAGTTACTTGAATTGCTTGATAACCATCAGTTTCAAGCGTTTTGATTTGCGTGATGCGGTTTGGATCAACTTCGATCACTGTAACTGGCACAGAGACGCCGGCTTCTGTGAAGATACGGGTCATACCGCACTTGCGACCGACTAAACCAATAGCCATGTGTGTAAACCTCTAAAAAAGCGGCTTAATTAACTTAGGAGCTAATTAACCGAAAGCCTTAACCCAATGCGATCTGAACGTCAACACCAGCCGCAAGATCCAATTTCATCAGCGCATCAACAGTTTTGTCTGTTGGCTGAACGATATCGATCAGACGTTTATAGGTGCGGATTTCGTACTGATCACGCGCATCTTTGTTTACATGCGGTGAAGTAAGAACGTTGAAGCGTTCGATGCGAGTAGGCATCGGAATTGGACCACACACTTGTGCGCCAGTACGCTTAGCGGTTTCTACGATCTCTTGAGCAGATTGATCAATCAGACGATGATCAAAAGACTTAAGACGGATACGGATTCTCTGGTTAGACATACCAGTAAACTCCAAGCCAAAATATATAAAGAATCACCCTTGACGCACCTCACCTATTGGTAAGTGTCAAAGGCAGTGAAAATCACTAAGGTCATGATCGATGCCACGACTGTCACGATCCTAACGACTTTATTCGCCGTTAGTGCCCCAAATTTAGGGGTTGCTCATTATAACGATTGTTTAACTCTTACGCAATTCTCTTTTTCAATTTTCCTGATTTTATCTGGGTTATTTGATATTTAAGGAGCACTGGTATGTTAACTACGCAATACGTATTGAATCGCTTCATTCAAAATAGAGTTCCCCACGACAAACTGTTCGGAAACCGATTTTTTTAATTGTATTGCGGACTGTGTGTAATCACCGTTGAATATGGATAACTCCTCATCATCATCCAGAAAAAGCCTCAAGGTATTCGGAGTGATTTCTGGATGGAACTGGAAACCAAGTACATTTTTTCCGACCTGGTACATCTGGTTGGCACACACAGGGTTTTCTGCTAACTGGATAGCCCCGTGAGGAATTTCAAATGTTTCCCGATGCCACTGCATTACTTCAAACTGGGCAGGTAGAGCAAAACAGTCTTTGGGAACAGTTCGGCTACGGTAAACTGTAGTCCAGCCAAGTTCCTGATGATGATTAGGCTTAACTTCTGCACCCAGCGCATTGGCAATCAACTGTCCGCCCAGACACAGACCAATTGCCGGTTTTCCAGCTGAAATATAACGGCGAATCCACTGCTTTTCTACTTTTAACCATGGATAGAGTGCTTCATCATTTACACTCATTTTTCCACCCATGACAATTAGCAAGTCGACATCATCAATATCAGGCAGAGCCTCAAGATCTACGGGAAGGTTAAAAGGCAAGGCAAAAAATTCTGTTGCACTAATCTGGGCTTGATGCTGACGTAAAAAATCGTAACAACTCCCAAAACCCTCACCGGCAATATGTTGAAAATAATGGACCTTTAAATTTTTTTTCATAGTATTGACCAATCATTAATGTATTAGCCAAATATTTGCAAAAATGACGCCAATTTTGGATAAGTGAAAAATTGATTACGCATTTTCACAAATCCATTTGCAAAATCTGGAAAAATCACTTTATCTGTCATTTTAATCCACATTGGCGTTATCAGTTTATTATGTCTAAGATTCAGAATAAACAGACGTGCCTAGTTCACGCACCACGTAAAGCTCCACAATATATTGAAACAGTGCAGCCTCCCCTCTTTCGTGCATCCACTATCATTTTTAAAAACACCGATGCCCTGTTTAACCGGCACTGGACTGATGCATATGATTATAGTTATGGCACACACGGTACACCGACTACTTTTACCCTGGCAGATAATATTGCCCAGATTGAGGGTGGACAGCACAGTCTGCTTACCCCTAGCGGACTATCAGCAATTAATCTGGTCAATTCCTGTTTCTTAAGTCACGGGGATGAGGTTTGGGTTCCAGACAATATTTATGGTCCAAACATGGAGCATTTGCGCAACCTGCATCAACGTTATGGTATTGAGGTTAAAATTTATAATGCGCTGGAGCATGAAAGTTTTCAGCCTACTTCAAAAACCAAACTTTTATGGCTGGAAGCAGCAGGATCAGTCAGTCTGGAGTTTCCAGATTTAAAAAGACTGGTTAGAAAAGCCCGGCAGTCAGGAATACTTACTGCACTAGATAATACTTGGGGAGCCGGTCTTGCTTTTAATGCTTTTGATTTTTCTGATGAGCATTTGAGTGTAGATCTGACAGTCCATGCCCTGACCAAATACCCAAGTGGCGGTGCTGACATTCTAATGGGAAGTGTAGTTACACGTGACCGGAAACTATATCAACAACTGTTTCGCATGCATGCCATTCAGGGAATCTCGATTTCTGGAGATGATGCAGCCCAGATACAACGCAGTCTGGCTCATATGCAACTTCGCTATCAGCAGCAGTCTGCCAATACCATCGTGCTCTTGAACTGGTTGAAGCAGCAGCCTGAGTTTGTACAGGTATTACATCCCGCAGATGAAAATTCACCCGGTCATCAATATTGGAAAGAAACCTGTATAGATAAACAAAGTGCCGGACTAGTCAGCGTTATTTTTAAACCTGAATATGATCTTGAGTCAGTACGAAAATTTTGTGACCGGCTCAGACTCTTTAAGCTAGGCTTTAGCTGGGGTGGACCGGTCAGTTTAGTTATGCTGTATCAGCTCAAAGAGATGCGGACGCTTGAATGTACCCACCTAAAAGAGGGTGTTTTAGTCCGTTTTTGTATTGGTCTTGAAGCTGTAGATGACCTGATAACTGATATTCAGCAAGCTTTACAGGTTTTAAGATAGTTTTAATCAAGGAGAGCTTACTCTCCTCTTTTTTTATTCATGTCATAAAAATTATATTCTTAATGGGCTGATTAAATTTAATTAACAGTAGATTGTTCAATATAACTACAATTTTTCGCTTTTATTTATGATTATTTCATATTTAATTAGAACCACTTATCTTAAACCATAAAAAAAATATGGTTTTTGTATGAGCAATCTATTGCATAACAATTTTTAAAAATGTATTTTAAATATATCTTTTTAGATACCTTGAGATTCTCAACATGAATTCACAACAAATCGAACTGGTCCAATCTACTGTTCCTGTACTGCGTGAAAATGGTGTGGCACTAACCAGCTATTTCTACAAACGCATGCTAAACAACCATCCAGAATTAAAAAATGTCTTCAATCTGGACCATCAAAGTACAGGACGCCAGCCACGCGCACTGGCTGCTGCGGTACTAGCTTATGCAGAGCACATTGAGAATCCTGCTGTTTTAGCTAAGGCCGTTGAACGCATCACTACCAAACATGTTAGCCTCGACATTCAACCTGATCAATATGCAATCGTAGGTGATAATTTATTGCATTCGATTAGTGAAGTACTGGATGTACCATTCGAATCGGAATTGATCGAAGCATGGAAACAGGCTTATTTACAATTGGCAGATATTTTAATTGGGGTGGAAAAACAGAAATACAGCAATCTGGCAGAGCATCAAGGTGGTTGGGCTGGCTGGCGTCCTTTCAAGATTACACAGGTTGAAGATGTAGAAGGTGGTAAACGCTTTACCATAGAATCAACAGATGGCCAGCCAATTACTCCGGCTGATGAGGGCGCGTTTATTTCAGTCCGTGTCCATGTTCCTGGTCAGGAACTGTTACAACCACTACAGTTCAGTTTTCAGGAAGCTCAAGAAAATAGTTATACATTTGTGGTCAAGCCTGACCTAACCCCGACGGAATACTCTGTAGAAGACATTCTGCTTAACCACTATAAAGCAGGTGACCAGGTGGATGTGACTGCGCCGGTAAGTTTTTGATCTTATGAATATAAAGATTTATATAATGTACTGAAAGTTTCTTTCGGGAAGCTTTCAGGCTAAGATAGTGTCCTATTTCTCTGTTTCCAAAGCTGGCTGGTCATGCAATTAAATAAATTCACTGATTATGCTTTGCGTAGCTTGATGTATATTTCACGTCCAAGAAATACGCCATATACCATTGCAGAAATTGCAGTAGATTTACAGATTTCCCATAATCATCTGGTCAAGATTGTACATTTTATGGGTAAACAGGGCTGGCTGATTACATTACGTGGCAAAGGGGGCGGTATTCAGCTGAATCCGCAGGCACTTGATTCACGTGTAGGCGATATTGTTCGGATATTGCAAGGTGACCAGCCAATTGTAGAATGTAATTCACCGCCTTGTGTGCTCCGTTCGGATTGTGGCCTTAAAGGTATTTTAGATACAGCAGTTGAACAGTTCTATCAGAGTCTGAACCAATATACATTAGGCCAGGTTCTAAATATTCAGCCTGTTCAACCACATCTCTCTACTCATTCAGCAATTGCTTTACTTAATCTTTCCTGAATTTTTGCTAATCTGTATAACTTGATAGTACAAGATTCGCGAGAATCCTTTACTTCCTTTATACTAGGCGCTGTAATCTCAGTAACGCAAGTGAAGTGCTATGCATCGCAGCAGTGGTAAATCTAAAAACAGTAAAACGGCGCAGGCGCCTAGGCAGAAAATCAGCTATGAAAAAGCGCTGGACCCTGCTATTACCGAATACTCTGTACGGGCACTAAACTGGTTACGTAAAGCCGAGTTCCTGATGAGTGCACCCAAGCTTTCGCTTTGTGTTGAAGATACCGGTTACGAAATTGCATTTGCAGGTCGTTCAAATGCTGGAAAATCCAGTGCCATTAATGCATTAACCAACCAAAAACAACTAGCACGTGCCTCTAAAAAGCCTGGCCGTACCCAGATGATCAACTTTTTTAGTCTGGGTAACCCTGACCAGCGTCTGGTAGATTTACCTGGTTATGGTTATGCGGCCGTTCCAGAGACCATGAAAATTGTCTGGCAAAAAGAACTGGAAAATTATCTGATTCACCGTGAAAGCCTGCAAGGTTTAGTACTACTCATGGATATCCGTCATCCGTTACAGCATTTCGATACCATGATGCTGGAATGGGCACATTCCCGGAAACTGTTTGTACATATCCTGTTGACGAAAGCAGACAAGTTAAACCGCGGTCCGGCTAATAAAACTTTGCTTGAGGTCAAGCAGGAATTGAAGAAGATGAAGCTCAATTTCTCGATCCAGCTATTTTCTTCATTGAACAAACAGGGGTTAGAAGAGCTGGCCAGTGTTATGGCGGGTCGTCTGAACTTTACGCTAGAACAGTCCACACAGTTTGATCTGGACAGTATTCCAGAAGCAGTTGAAGAAGATGAAGCGGATACTGTAGAAGAGCTGGAAGACTTTTTACCAGAACAGCACGCTGAACAAAAACCAGAATAACCCGGTAAAGATACAGAAATTATCCTACCGGAATAGATTATTTCTCCGGTAGGAATACTTTGCAGTCCATGTTAAGGAAATACAGAACACAGTTCTTTTAAACTTCGGACTGAAGATCTTTAGCCGGCTGGCTATAACGGTCTACCACTACACTAATCATCATATCACCCTGCACATTCACTACAGTACGCACTGTATCAAGTAAACGGTCAATCGGCAGTAAAATAGCAATTGCTTCGGCAGGCAACCCTACTGACTGTAATACCATAATCATGGTAACCATTCCTGCACTTGGAATTCCCGGGGCCCCTAATGAAGCAATCATGGCGGTCAGGCAGACAATCACCTGTTGTCCCAAGCTTAAGTCCAGCCCGATCAGATTCGCAATAAACAAAGCCGCCGCAGCTTCATAAAGAGCCGTCCCATCCATATTAAGCTGTGTGCCCAAAGGAATTACAAAACCGGCAATATGAGGTCGTACTCCCAGATTCTCCTGTGCAGCCTTCAGGCTCAAAGGCATGACTGCTGAACTCGAACTGGTTGCAAAAGCTGTTACCAAGGGAATACGTGCACCACGGAAAAAGCGTATCGGTGACATCCGGCCAAAAATCCAGAGCAGTAGCGGCAAGACTACCAGTCCATGAAAAATTGTTGTGCCGGTTACTACTGCAGCAAATTCAGCCAGTCGACTCAAAATAGAAATATCTTCAGTCGCGACCAGTTTTGCCAGGAGTGCCAAAATACCCAAGGGAGCCAGTTTCATGACCCAGCCGACCAACATCATCATCAGATCAAAAAACTGCTGACTCAGTCCGCGAATCGAATTAAACCTCTCCCCGCCTTTCACCAGTGCAACCCCAAGAAACAATGCAAACACTACTACAGCCAGCACATTACCATCGCTAAAAGCTTTAAACGGGTTAATAAGAGTATTTTGAATAAAATTGGTAAAAAAAGCAGACGGCGTCATTGTATCTGGGGTCTGATATGACTGCATGGCTTCCTGGAATAAATTAATATTCATCCCTTTACCCACTTCAAACAGATGGGCACAACCAATACCTAAAATTAGTGCCAGGGTTGTAGTGGTCACACAGCAAATTAAAGTGGTTTTCCAGATCCGGCCCAATTGCCCACCAGACTGTAGGTTAGAAACACCAACCACAATCGAGCTGAAAATGAGTGGAATGAGCAACATCTTGAGCAAACCAATAAATATACTGCTGGCAATGCCGAGCAGATAAATACTGCTGTCAAAAAAACTGAGGTCAGGGTTATATTTTAAGAAAAAACCGAAAGCCAGCCCGATAATGGCAGCAAATAGAATCTGTGTATTTAGGCTCATTAGAGTAAGTAGTAGTCAAGTAGTCCCTTTCAGGCACTATGCCATGAGCTTCCACAAGAATCGAGGCTATTTATAGGGACTTTTATTAATATTTAAAAGCCACTCCCTGAGGAGGGCTTTTAGAATGTACATTTTAGCAGATATTACTGGGTTTCAATTTCACGTAAACGCATCAGGCCTTCTTGTACAGTACTGCATACTAGCTGGCCATTTTGCCACATGCGGCCAAAGTTTAAACCGCGTGAGCTGGCACTGACTGTTGCCTCCATGTCATATAACATCCATTCATCCGCGCGCAAAGGGCGGTGGAAATAAATTGCATGATCCAGACTGGCACATTGCAAACTTGGTGAAAGATAGCTTAAGCCATGTGGACGTAGCGCTGTGGTCATCAAGGTGAAATCAGAATAGAACGCTACAATGGCCTGATGCAGGGAAATTTCATCGACTTCGGTTGCAATCTGGTCATGGGTTCGTAAATAGTGGGCATAATAAGGCGCTTCAGGTTGCGGCTGAAACGGGTTATCCACATTTACCGGACGGATTTCAATATGACGGTCCCGCATAAAGCTAGCACGTACATTTTCAGGGATAAAGCTGATTAAACCTTCTTTTAACTCCTGCTCGGCTTTTAGTGTTTCAGGTGCAGGATAACTTGGTTCTTGATGCTGATAGTTCAAACCTTCTTCCGGTTCTGCAAAAGACACCATCGCAGAAAAAATGGTACGTCCATGCTGAATGGCTCGCACCTGACGGCTGACAAAGCTTTTTCCGTCACGCAGACGTTCAACCTCATAAATGATAGGCGCATTAACATCGCCACCAAACAGGAAATAAGCATGCATGGAGTGTGCGGGACGGTCCGCAGTATAAGATGCTGCACGTAAGGCCTGTCCAAGTACTTGGCCTCCAAACACCCGTTTACCGACCAGGTTGCGGCTTATTCCCCGATAGATATTATCTTCTAGCTTTTCCAGGGTTAAAAGCTCAACAAGTTCTTGAGTTAAAGTATTCATAAGATACCTTTAATGAATGAAAGACCGAAACAGCCCCATGAAATGATGAACGAAAACAAGACAGATAAACTATTTTGCCATATTTTCTGAGTAAAACGCTAAACTTTCCTGAGAGCTGCTGCCATATTTACTTTTGAGTTATAATCCCTAAAAATACGATTTTTAACGATAAAAGCTAGCCATTCTCTTCTGTTTTAGCAGAAAATGGCAGATCCGTTTTTCTGTTCGATTTAATACAAAATCAGTCGATGACCGGATACCGGTTTCAGTCGTCTAGCTAGGAGTTTTTATGTCCAAGAGTGGATTTGGTCAGTTGTATCGGCGGCTTTCAAGCAAGCTGCTTGACCTTGTCGTAACCCCCCATGTTATTGGCGAAGTTCCAGGCAAGTCACCGGCTGAAGAGCAGGAATTGGCTGAAGTTAATAAAAAAATTACCTGTTATGTCCTGCAAAACTATTCTCGCAGTAATGCCTTAATTGTAGATGCAGAAACCCGACGTTTACAGCTTGCTCCGGCATTGGACCCGCTGGTCATTGACGAGCATAAAGAAAAAGCTTCGGTTCTTTTTCTGCAACATTATGATGAAAAAAATCTTTTAAATCCGCCTGCTCATAATTTTCCACCACGTTTACTTCGTCTGATTGAGCTTCTCGACCAGTATCCACAGTACGATATTGAACTGGTGCCAGTTACTGTGCTTTGGGGCCGCTCGCCAGATAAAGAAGATTCCTGGTTTAAACTTTTATTTACAGATACCTGGGCGACGCCGGGTAAAGTCAAACAGCTGGTTAATATTGGTTTACATGGCCGTGAAACGTATCTGGAATTTCATGAAGGCCAGTCTTTACGTACACTGGTTGAATACGCCAAAGAAAATTATCCGAACCTCTCAGCAGCGACTTATATTATTAGTACCTTAAATGACTATCTGGATTGCCAGCGCGAAGTCGTACTCGGACCAGATTTATCTGACCGTCGCAATGTGATGCAGTCTTTGATCAAATCGCGTGATGTTCAAGAAGCCATTCGCCGTGAAAGCATCCGTGGCAAAATTAGCATGCTGGAAGCTGAACGCCGTGCAATTGGTTACTTGAATGAGATCGTATCGGATTATTCAGCTTCAGCAGTACGGTTTGCCGATATGGCACTGACCCGCCTCTGGACGCAGCTTTATGATGGTGTAGAAGTACATAACTTTAATACTGTTCGTGAACTGGCAAAAGACTATGAAATTATCTATACACCATGTCACCGTAGTCATATCGACTACCTGCTGCTTTCTTATGTGATCTATAAGCGTGGTTTGATGGTTCCGTATATTGCGGCAGGTGATAACCTGAATATGCCATTTGTGGGCCAGCTATTACGTGGTGGGGGCGCATTTTTTATTCGCCGCTCTTTTCGTGGCAACGCACTGTATACTTCGGTATTTAAAGAATATCTATATAGCATTCTGTCACGTAATACACCGCTTGAGTACTTTATTGAAGGTGGCCGTTCACGTACCGGCCGTCTGCTGCCCCCCAAAACCGGTATGCTGGCAATGACTGTGCATAGCCATCTACGTGGACGTGCTAAACCTATTGCCTTTGTACCCACCTACATTGGCTATGAACGTCTCATGGAAGGCGCAACGTATGTAGGTGAAATGCAGGGCAAACCAAAAGAAGCTGAATCTATTTTTGGAATCTTGCAGACCCTGCGTAAAATCGAACGGATTTTTGGTAAGGTCCACGTAAATTTTGGTGAACCTGTATTCCTAGATGACTTGCTGAAACAGCACGGCGCCGAAAATATAGTCATCGAGAAAAATGATGATCCGGTTCCTGCGGCAGTTTCAGAAGCAATTAATAGCTCGGCTGTTGCTATTTTAGAAAATATCAACCGTGCGGTGGTAATTAATCCAGTATCGTTATTATCACTCATCTTACTGGCCACTCCGAAACATACACTTGATGAAGAAGTATGTATTAAACAGCTTGATGCTTACCGACGTCTAGCCTCTGCACTGCCTTATGATGAACGTACTAAGGTTACGCCTTTATCTGGTAAAGAAATAATTGCCTATGGCTTGAAACTAAAACTGATCAAACGGGTTCAGCATGTACTGGGGGATATTATTGCAATTGAAGATAATCAGGCAGTCTTACTGACCTATTTCCGCAATAATATTTTACATTCGTTTGTTTTGCCTTCTCTGGTTGCATCACTGGTTGAGCACAATGGTAAAATCAGCCGCGGCGATCTGATCAGTGTTATCCGTACTTTGTATCCATTCCTGAAGGCCGAGTTATTCCTGAAATGGAATACTGACGAATTAAAAGAGCAGATTTGCCAAAATGCAGATGCTCTGATTCAAGGTGGCCTGATGAGCCAGGATGAAGAAGGCAATCTGATAAGTTCTGCCCCAAATACTGAAGAACATAATCAGCTGGTTGTATTAGCCGCCCCCGTAAAGCAGAGCCTAGAGCGTTATTACATGACCTTGGCCCTAATTACGCAACGGGGTTCTGGCACTATTTCTGCAAAACAGGTTGAAGATTTAAGCCATCTGCTGGGTCAGCGCCTGTCTGTACTTTATGAATTTAACTCACCAGAATTCTTTGATAAGGCCCTGTTCCAGAGCTTTATTAAAGTCTTAACCCAGCAAGAATATATCCGTACCAATGAGAATGGCCTAATTGAATTCGATGCCGGTTTTAGCAATATGGCCGAAGGCGCTAAACTGGTACTGGATGAAGTGACCTTACAAATGTTGCATCACATTACTGACTTTAGTGATGAAGAACTGCAAGAAGCTTTAAATGCAGTGGCTGCACAGCAAGCTAAACGCCGCTTGATGCGCAAAAGAAAGTAATTTAAAAAAAGCCGCTGACAGCGGCTTTTTTTAAACTGGTTAAGCTGACTGACTTAACAGGTCAGCATAGACCTGAAAACAGTCAGGATAATTAAGCTGAAAACCACTGTCCAGCATACGGCTGGCATATACCTGTTTACCGCTGGCTTGCTGCGACTCAAGGGCCAGTATAGGTAATCCTAGCTGCTGCTGAAACCACTGAATAATACCAGGCAAAGGCAAAGGCCGGTTATCCGTTACGATATAACTCGGCTGCGGAGTTTCAATACAAATTAGAAGTGCCAAAAAAGCTACCAGATCATCAATATGAATGCGGTTGCTATAATGCAGGTCTGGATAAGTCTTTCGGCTCTGGGCCAACTTTTGCATTCGTGCAACCGATGTACCATAGATTCCGGTCGGCCTCACAACTACCACTTGTTCAGGGCAGGCTGCCTGCCATTTCAGCTCCATTAATTGTAATAGAAAGCCCTGTTCATCACATGGATAAACTGTAGTTTCATCATTAATTTCCTGTCCTGCCTGTTCACCATAGACCCGGGTAGATGACACTACTACAATACGTTTTACCGGATGGCCATTTAAAGCAGCTGCTAACGATTCAATTGGAGATACATAGGTCTGTTGATATGCCTCAGCTGTACTTTGGTCTGGACTTAGTAAAATATACACCCAATCAACAGGGAGAATCTGGCTGAAGTCAGCCTGCTGTACATCCTGAATCAGATGAGTGGCATAAGGATCAAATTTCGGACTTCGGCTGATTGTGGTAATTTGGTGGCCTTGCTCAAATAACTGTTTTGCAAGTCTTTGAGATGTTTTACCATAACCAATAAATAGAATATGCATGGTATGACCTAAGTTAGGGGGACATGGCTACAGTCCATCAATTACAGGGTGTCGGTACAGCGTCAGCTGCATTACTCGAGAAACTGAATATTTTTACTACTGATGATCTGCTATTTCATCTTCCGCGTGATTATGAAGATCGTAGCACTATTATTCCCATGAACCAACTTGTCGTGGGCCGTAGCTATTTGCTTGAAGGAATGGTAAGTTCTATCGATTTTCCGCCCGGCAAACGCAAATCTATGGCGGTATTGCTCGAAGATGATTTTGGTAAGGTTACATTGCGCTTTTATCATATCTACAAGGCCCTGACTGATAAAATGCGTAGTGGCAACCGGCTGCGGGTATTCGGTGAAGTTAGAGTAGGCGCACGCGGACTAGAACTTTACCATCCGGAAATTCAGCAAATCAGTGCACAAACTGCTCTGCCTAAAACCCGCTTAACTGCCATTTATCCTTCTACCGAGGGCCTAACTCAAGCCAAGCTACGTGAATACGTACGCCAAGCTCTCGAGCAGCACAGTGAAAATCTTCCTGAACTTTTACCAGAAAAATTCACCAACGGTTACGCCTTAAAAGAAGCGCTTGAATATATTCATGAGCCACCCATTGATGCCAATATGCAACAGTTAATGCAAGGTTCACATCCCGCACAGCAACGGCTTATTTTTGAAGAACTGGTCGCTCATCAGATCAGCCTGTTAGCTCGGCGCGCTTATATCCGTGAAATTGAAGCCCCCGCTTTTGAACCCAGCACAATACTGGCTAAAAAATTATTGGCTAATCTGCCTTTTAATATGACGGGCGCTCAAAGAAGAGTATCTAAAGAGATCATGATTGATCTCAAGCAGCATCAACCCATGTTACGGCTGGTCCAAGGCGATGTAGGTGCAGGTAAAACGCTAGTTGCAGCAGTGGCTGCCTGTCATGCCCTAGAAGCCGGCTGGCAGGTCGCACTCATGGCACCTACAGAAATTTTGGCTGAACAGCATTATTTGAATTTCAAACGCTGGTTCGAACCACTGGGCATTCAGGTGGCCTGGCTATCAGGCAAACAAAAAGGTAAAGCCCGGACACAGGCAGAAGCAATTATACGAGGCGGACTAGCTCAATTGGTTGTAGGCACTCATGCCCTGTTTCAGGAAAATGTCGAGTTTGCCCGTTTAGGTCTAGTTATTATCGATGAGCAACACCGCTTTGGTGTCGATCAGCGGTTGGCTTTACGTAACAAAGGGGCTGAACAGATGACTCCACACCAGCTAGTGATGACAGCTACACCAATTCCACGCACTCTAGCCATGAGTGCCTATGGTGACCTCGACACTTCGGTGATTGATGAGCTTCCTCCCGGACGTACACCGATTCAGACTGTGACTATACCACTTGACCGCCGTGAAGAAGTTTTGCAGCGAATTGCTACCAACTGTCAAAAGGGCAAACAGGCTTATTGGGTCTGCACCTTGGTAGAACAGTCCGAAACACTGGATGCCCAGGCTGCTGAAGCGACTTATGCAGAAATTAAGGAACGCTTTCCTAGCCTGAATATTGGACTGGTACACGGCAAAATGAAAGCTGATGAAAAGCAGTCAGTCATGCAACAATTTAAAAACAATGAACTACAACTTCTGATTGCGACTACAGTAATTGAAGTCGGGGTAGATGTACCTAATGCCTCAATTATGGTGATAGAAAATGCCGAGCGCCTTGGGCTGTCACAACTGCATCAGTTACGGGGCCGGGTTGGGCGGGGAGCAAAAGCCAGCTTTTGTGCCCTGCTTTATAAAACTCCTCTTTCACAAAATGGCCAGGAGCGGCTTTCCATTTTAAGGGAAAGTAATGATGGCTTTGTGATTGCCGAAAAAGATCTAGAACTGCGGGGCCCAGGAGAATTGCTTGGAACCAAGCAGACAGGCGATATGGGCTTTCGCGTGGCTAAACTGGAGCGGGACGATCATTTGCTGACTCAGGCACACTATGTAGCCGAACAAGTCCTCAAGGATTATCCTGTAAATGCAGAAGCTTTACTTAAGCGCTGGTTACCTGAGGCACCACGTTATGCCTATGTTTAACCCATCTTCTTTACTCAGACCTATCTCACGGCTACTACCCTGCCCGCTTTGTAGCAGCAGTTTGCAAATGCAGCATGGGGTTTGTCATGATTGCTGGGAACAGCTGCCTTGGTATCGGCAGACTGTAGAACGACAAGAATTAAACATTCATGTTGCCTATGGCTATCAATATCCAATAGATCGTATTATCCAGCAGTTTAAATATGAGCAGCAGTTAAACTATCAGCAGTTACTGACTGCATCGATACTAACCCTCAGGTTACCTAAAGTTCAGGCCATTGTGCCTATGCCCATATCAACCGAACGTTTAATTGAACGCGGCTATAATCAGTCACTGGTCATTGCAAAAATTCTAGCCCGTGAGCTGAATGTTCCGGTCTGGCAACCTGTAATTCGGCTGGCTCAGCATTCGCAAAAAGGCTTATCGCGACTCGAACGTCTGAACCAGATTGAAATGCAATTTCAGCCGATCCTCACCGAACGCCGGCGTTACCGCCGGGTATTAATGCTAGACGATGTAGTGACTACAGGCAGCTCACTTTCGGCCTTGGCTCAAGCCCTGACCCAGCTGGGCTGCCAGCATATTTTTGCTGCGTGTATTGCAGCCGCAGAAACAGCCTAGTTTTTTTCCAGCAATTGCTGCTCGCACCAAGGTATAACAATCTCACGAGTCAGCGGAGCAAGCAAAGTGGTCTGATCATCCAGTCTGACCCACTTCATTTCAGCAATTTCTGCGGCAATCCGGGGTGACTGGGCTATAGCAACCACATATAGGTAACTGATCAGCTCATGGTCAGGCTCATTAGCTGTCTGTGTTTCGAAACGGCCAATAAACTGCTCTACTTGTGCCTCGCAACCAATTTCTTCCTGAATCTCGCGGATAATTGTCTGCTCTGGTGGCTCATCTATTTCCAGCTTGCCACCAACTTGCATAAAATATTGAGTATTTTGCTTACGTACTACCAGTAATTCATGCTCTTTATTTAGAATTACGGCAGCTGCCACAGTAATTTTTTTCATCAATTTGCCTTATGGATTTACGCCAGAAGTTCCCCACTTCGGTGCAGGCGGCTGATACTGGTCAAACTGCTGCAAGATTTGTTCGATATTGTCCGAGGCAATTAATTTTTCAACAAACCGGCTATGGGTAAAACCTTTATCGACTGTAAACTGAATCATTTTAAGCAGATCATTATAAAAGCCATCCAGGTTTAAAAAAGCACAAGGCTTCTGGTGAATCCCTAACTGAGCCCATGTCCATTGTTCAAATATTTCTTCCAAGGTTCCAGCGCCACCCGGCAGTGCAATAAAACCGTCTGAAAGTTCTGACATTTTAGTTTTTCGCTCATGCATGTTCTGAACGACATGCAATTCAGTCAGGTCTGGATGTGCCAATTCACGGTCAACTAAAGCATGGGGAATCACGCCAATCACTGCTCCCCCTGCCTGTAGGGCGCTATCTGCAATAACACCCATTAAGCCGGAACGTCCCCCACCATAAACCAAAGTCTGCCCACGCTGGGCGATTGCCTGTCCGACTGCTTGGGCCGTTTCTAAAAAAACAGGCTCAGTTCCAATGGCAGAACCACAAAAAACACCAATAGCTTTCATAATATGTTGACCATGTTGTAAATTTTTCATACTTTTCAAGTAAGCTTAAAGCAGAATTGCAAAGGAGACTAAAAAAATCTCTGTTGGGGTGTGTTTTTCCGGCAATCCTTGTCTAAAATACTCACCCATCTTGAACGCCAATACTGCGCAAGGGAGCCAAAGATATGCTTGAAGCCTTTTACGCCACAGAGCGCGGTAGTTTGGAAGATGCCACTATTAATGGTGGCTTTGATTTACATCCAGAACTTGTATGGATTGACCTGATTGCGCCCTCACAGGAGGAACAGCAATGGGTCATAGATGCCTATAACCAAAATTTACCGACTTTAAAGTCTCTAGAAGACATTTCTTCATCAGCACGATTCTACCGCGATGACGATGGAATTTTGCATATCAGTACCTACTTTTTAACGAAAAATAAAAATTATCAAGTCGATAATGAGACTGAAGATGGAATGAGCCGACTGGCTACCGTACAGACTGTGGCTTTTATTTTACATAAAAATCATCTATTCACATTACGTGGCGAAAAACTGGTGGCATTTCGGGCATTCCGGGCACGTGCGCGCCGTAATGATTATGAAATGGATTATAAAGATCCGACCTGGATTTTATTAGGGTTATTAGAAGCCAAACTGGATGAACTTGCGGATATATTAGAAGATATCCATAGGGATCTGGAAAAATACTCTACTGAGGTCTTAAATAATCATCATCGCGAACAGATTCTGGATCTGGACGACATGATTACGCGGCTAGCCCAGCAAGAAGATACCCTGGGTAAAGCCCAGCTCTGCCTGATTGACCTGCGTCGAGTACTAACTTTTTTATCGCGTCCGCGTGCTCTAAGCAGTCATATTTATGATGCAGATATTCGTGAATTAAGTGAAGATGTACGTTCTTTGGTTGAACATGATGCTTTCCTCTTTCAAAAGGTTCGCTTCCTGCTGGATACAACTTCAGGATTTATTAATACTGAACAGAGCGATACGATCCGTCGCTTCTCGATTTTGCCTAGTATGCTGGCGCCACCGATGCTGATTGCCAGTGTTTATGGTATGAATACTGATGTGCTTCCATTTGCTAAAGGTACCACCAGTTTCATGGTAGTCATCAGTATATTGATTGCCTTTTTTGTAGGCCCCTTAATTTACTTCCGTTGGAAAAAATGGATATAAAAAAAGCACCTTATGGTGCTTTTCTAATTTCAGTTTAGCTGAGCAGTTGCAAGTCATTTTCCAGATGGCAAGCCTGAATGATTTTCATCATCTTGTCTGGCACACCCTTAAATTGCAAACCCTGAGCCTGTGGAGTTTGCCTTAACCAGCGGATCAGCACCGCTAAGGCCAGCGTACTCCTATGCTCTAGTCCAGCCAAGTTAACTATAAGTGGGTAATGCTGCTGAGACTGAATAAGCTTGAGGCCCTGCTGATAATATTGTTCCGCATTAGCGTAATCAATTTTCCCAGTAACCTTAAGCTCCTGCCCAATTAATTCAACCACTCTGCACCTGCCCTAACTAAACCTTATTTTTTTGCCTGACTGACTGCAGCATCTGCATCCGGCTGGAAGTTTGCAATCGCTTTATCCAGATTACCACCATTACGTTTTACCGTAGCTGCAAACTGATTACGGAACTGCAAGCCCAAGTCGATACCAGAGACGTTAATATTACGGATTTTCCATTGCGTACCTTTATCTACCAACTGGAAAGAAACCGGAATTTTCTCGCCCTTATTGTTAAAGTCGACAGTAACTACAGGATTTTTGCTGTTAGTGGCTTTATAAGGACGAATGCTGTAAGACTGGTTACTATATTTTGCAAAAGCACTGCCATAATTTTCAATCAGAGTTTCACGGAAATTTTTCTCAAATTGAGCACGCTGGGCAGCTGAACTGTATTGATTGGTTGCGTAAGTACCCATCACAATACGTGTAAATGCTTGGGAATCAATGTAAGGGTCCAGATTTTCACGTACAATGGTTTTGACTGCAGCCGGATTAGTTTGCAGCTTGTTATGATCAGCTTTTAAACGGCCAATCAACCCATCTGCTACACGTTTAATGAAAGCCGGAGGAGCTTCAGAAGGTGCAGCAAATGCTGTACCTGCCAATAAGCTGGTTAATATACTTACTGTCAGGGTTTGTTTAAATAAAGTTTTCACTCAATCACTCCTCTACATTACTCGACAAATGAAGTCTGAGCATTATTTGCTTCAGCCGTTTCAGTTGCCGAACTTTCTGATGATTTACCCGCACCACCTGTAATAAATTTACTGATTAAATCTTCCAGATCCATAGTGCCCTGCGTATTGGCAATTGTTTCACCACGTTTGACATAGTTCAGTCCACCGCCTGGAACAATTTTCAGATATTTCTCGCCTAACAATCCATTGGTAGCCACCATAATATAAGCATCTTCATCAATACTGGTGATGGATTTCATGTTACTGATCAGTTGCTGTTCCATAGCTTTTTGTTGTGCCGGTGCCGCAGCAGCATATTCACTACTGTAGCGTAATTCCTCTATGGCATTTTGCTGTACAGTTTTTAACTGCTCAGGATTAAAACCTGTAAGTTTACCATCAAGCTCAAAATCCACCTTGGCCAGACGCGACACTGGATCTAGGGTAATATCGGTTACACGTCCAATTGTGACGCCACTCATGGTAACCTTAGCTCTGGGTTTCAGTCCGTTTACGTTGTCGAACTGAGCACTCATTTCATAGCTGTCACGTAAGCTGGTACCCGCCAGACCACTGACTTTCATGGCAAGAAAAAATAGAGCGATGCCGAAAAGAATAACGAAAATACCTACGGCCAGCTCACTAATACGTGATCTCATCAAACCCCTCCGAACATGACCGCAGTCAACACAAAATCAAAACCTAAAACACATAATGAAGAAAAAACTACTGTGCGGGTGGTTGAAGTAGCGATGCCTTCTGAAGTCGGTTCACAGGCATAGCCCTGATAAACTGCAATCCAGGTACAGATTAATGCAAATACAATACTTTTGATGATGCCATTCACTACATCATGCCCGAACTGTACACTGCTTTGCATTCCACTCCAGAAAGAGCCTTCATCTACACCCAGAAAATCTACGCCGACCAGTTTGCCGCCCAGTATGCCTATTGCACCAAAAATTACGGTAAGCATGGGAAGACTTACTATACCTGCCCATAAACGTGGCGAAACGATCCGTTTAAGCGGGTCTACCCCAATCATTTCCATACTGGAAAGCTGTTCAGTGGCTTTCATGAGACCAATTTCTGCTGTCAGTGCAGAACCAGCCCGGCCAGCGAATAGTAGTGCCGCGACCACTGGAGCCAGTTCGCGCAGTAAGGTTAAGGCAACCATGGTACCCAGCATGGCTTCACTACCCACATTCACCAGAATTGAATAGCCCTGCAGCCCTAATACCAGTCCAATAAAGAGTCCAGAGACCGTAATAATCAATAGCGACATCACCCCAACCCGGTACATCTGGTAAATAAATAGTTTTACCCCAAGCCAGGTCGGCAATGAAAATATAATCTGCAGCAACATCAAGGTTGCTACACCAATACCACGCACCCGTTCAATAACAAGTCGGCCTAACCAGGCAATGGCATTCATGAACCAACCTCATTTTTCAGATAAGCCTGATTGCTAAATTGGTAATCCACAGGCCCCTCCACAGCACCAGTTAAAAACTGGCGAACAAAGGGTGAAGCATCAGCCTGTAACTGTTCAGGTGTACCCTCACCCTGAATCTTGCCCTCTGCAATTACATAGATATAATCAGCAATTGAAAGAGTCTCAGCAACGTCATGTGAAACCACAATTGTCGTCAGATCTAGTGCTTCACGTAAAGAACGGATCAGGCGGGTAAGTACCCCCATGACAATCGGGTCCTGTCCTGCAAAGGGCTCATCATACATAATCAGTTCAGGATCAAGAGCAATCGCACGCGCCAGTGCAACACGACGGTTCATGCCACCTGAGAGTTCGGAAGGCATCATTTGTTCGGCACCACGCAAACCGACTGACTCGAGTTTAAGTGCAACAAGTTCAGTAATCAGGTGCTCGGGCAACTGCGTGTGAGCACGCAATGGAAATGCGACATTTTCATATACAGTCATATCTGTAAACAATGCACCGCTTTGAAACAGCATCCCCA
This sequence comes from Acinetobacter sp. FL, assembly GCF_040744925.1. Classification (NCBI taxonomy): domain Bacteria; kingdom Pseudomonadati; phylum Pseudomonadota; class Gammaproteobacteria; order Moraxellales; family Moraxellaceae; genus Acinetobacter; species Acinetobacter sp. FL. The sequence continues at coordinate 2,804,566 of NZ_CP160437.1, forward strand.
TACGAGCACGCGCTTTAAACAGCTCTGAACGCGACATTTTGGCAATGTTATGGCCATCAAGCAATATCTCGCCCTGATCAGGTGTAAGTTGACCACCAATCAGGCGTAGTAAGGTAGTTTTACCCGTACCGGAAGGGCCCATGATTGCAGTAATCTGACCACGACGGATGCTTAAACTAACATTGTCATAAATGATACGTTCCCCACGTTTAAAACTCAGGTTCCTGATTTCAATCAGGGGCCGAGTATCAAGAGAACTTGGGTAATTCATAACTGAGAATTTCCTGCCTTTTTCAGCCCGCCTACTATAGCATCGAACCATTAAAACTTGGTTGTATTTTAACAATTTGTCCTATGAGAGTGCCAAAGGATTAAGAAAAAATGCCAAGATCATTCTATTTGATTCAAATAGCGAGATTTGAAAAGACTTTAAACTTGAAAGCTATAACTTGATATTCAAGAAGTTTAAAATGACATATACAAAATGAATCGTTTGATACCGCTTCTTTTTATTGGTTCATTATTTTATAAAAATAAGATGTTGGCCCATTAAACTTAATTAAATTAAAAGTATAAAAAAAGCCAGTTCAGGAACTGGCTTTTTTATTTTATTACAGCTTAGTCTTGAAATTTACGGCGACGCTCACCGCCAAAGTCTCGACGTGGACGATCTTCACCACCAAAGCTACGCTCGCCACGCGGTTTGTCATCAAAACTGCGGCGTGGACGGTCTCCACCAGCTGGACGCTCACTACGGTCGCCCGCAGCACGGAATCCACCAGTACGTGGTTTATAATCTACGCGGTTTCCACGGTTGTCATCATTTGAGTCAAAGCGTGGTTTGTCATTAAAACCGCCTTCACGACGTGGACGATCGCCACCAAAATTACGCTCGCCACGTGGCTTGTCATCAAAGCTACGACGTGGACGGTCTTCACCACCAAAACTGCGTGATTGCGGACGATCACCAAAGCTACGTTGTGGACGGTCTGAATTAAATTCACGACGTGGGCGTTCAGCACCACCAAAGCTACGCTCACCACGTGGCTTATCATCAAAGCTGCGTTGTGGACGGTCGCCAAAATCACGGCGGGCTGGACGGTCACCAAAATCACGCTTAGGACGGTCATCACCAAATGGACGTTCGCTACGCGGTTTATCATCAAAACTGCGACGTGGACGATCATCACGACCGCCTTCACGACGTTTGAAGTTTGATTCACCTTCAAAGCGGCGACCACCACCAAAACCACCACGGCCACCATCACGGCCGCCCGGGCGTTTACCGCCACCACCTTCACGACGCGGACGAGCCGGCGGTGGAGATGGCTCTAGGCCTTCAATTTCTGAAACATTCAGACGAGTTTCCAGGTAATCTTCCAGAGCACGGATCTTGCCACGTTCACGGTAAGTTGCCAGTGTAATGGCTTTACCGGTACGGCCAGCACGACCAGTACGACCAATACGGTGTACATAATCTTCATGCTTCATCGGTAAACCGAAATTAATTACGTGTGAAATGGTTGGTACATCCAGACCACGAGCAGCTACATCAGTTGCCACTAGAATTTTAGCTCGGCCTTCACGAATACTGCGCAGACGACGGTTACGTACGGTTTGTGGCATCGCACCATGTAATGCAACAACAGAGTGACCCGCTTCAGCCAGTTCTTCAGCCAGCATGTCGGTATCTTCTTGAGTGCTTGCAAACACAACAGCCTGATCCAGAGTTTCGTCTTCTAACCAGTGAGTCAGCAGTTTTTTCTTGTGCTCAAAACCATCAGTCCAGTGTAATGTCTGGGTGATGTCAGTATTGGTTGAATGACCTGTTTCAATAGCAATACGCATTGGATCTTTCATCATGCATTCAGCAAGACGAATAATACGATCAGCAAAAGTTGCAGAAAACATTAAAGTCTGCTTGCGGTTTAGAGCAAGTTCGCTGATCGCTTCCAGGTCTTCAGAGAAGCCCAAGTCAAGCATACGGTCAGCTTCATCTACAATTAACGCATCAACTTTATCCAGTTTAATCTGGCGACGGTTTACCAAGTCAAGCAGACGGCCTGGAGTGGCCACTACAACCTGCGCACCTTTTAACTGCTGGATTTGTTTACCAAAAGGCATACCGCCCATGATCGCAGCAATACGTACACCTTTCATATGACGTACCAGCGCGATTGCATCTTGACAAACCTGCTGGGCTAATTCACGAGTAGGCGAAATCACCAGAATATTCGGTTGAGTCACTGCACGCATACGTTCTTTAAACGGCAGGAAAGTATCTTGATCAGCAAGAGCATTTAATGTTGGCAATAAGAATGCCGCAGTTTTACCAGAGCCAGTTTGGCTTGAAACAAGAAGGTCTTTACCTTCTAAGGCAGCAGGAATCGCCTGTTCTTGTACAGCAGTTGGCGCTGTAAAGCCCAAGTCTGTCAGTGCTTGGGTAAGAGATTCATGTAAAGAAAATTCAGCAAAAGTTTTGCTCATAGAGAGTATTCACCCTGTTTTGGGTGCTCCATTTAATAAATACAAATATGGACATCGGCACAAAGCGGCACAGCGACTAGAAGCTGAAAAAATATAGAATTCAGCAGCGATCCGAATAACGACGATGTGGATTAAACGCACGCATGATTACGGCCGCAACCTGAAAGAATCGCTTAAGCGATTGGGGCGCGAGGAATAGTCCTCTCTATGGACAGTACGCGCATACACAATGATTAGAAGAGAATGTTCAGGTAATGAACGGAAATTTAAGTGCGTGACAGCATGATACCAGAAACATTTTAAAAAGTAATCATTTTTTTCGATTAAATCTAAAATAAAGAGCGGTTTTAGCAGTAATTGACTCATTTTTAAGTTAATTTTGATTAATTTTTATACAATTAATTTTTAAAAAACCTTAATTCAGCATTTGTGGAAACTTGTATAGAGAAACAAACCTTAATATATATCGTACCAGTAAGTAAAAAGCCCTCAATTGAGGGCTTTTTAAACGTTATTGCAGAGTTTATTTAGCTGCATCGCCCCAAGCAGGAACTACAGTTTGCATCAACGGTTTTAACATTTTCATTGAAGATGCCAAGACCTGTCCATTTGACATGGATTCAGAACCACCACGCGCATCCACTACAGTACCACCCGCCTCTTTAACCAAGAGCTCACCTGCTGCAATATCCCAAGGCTTCAGACCAACTTCAAAAAAGCCATCAAAGCGGCCAGCAGCCACATAAGCCAAGTCCAGCGCAGCAGAACCGCCACGGCGAATTTGTGCACCAGCTTTAGTCACAGCCAGCAAAGAAGCAAAATGCTGCTCGGCATAAGATACTACTTCACCAGCACGCTGAGTACGGTAAGGATGACCTACTGCCAGGAAGGTATTGTCCAGGCTGTCCTTAACATTTACACGAATGCGGCGCTGGTTCATCATTGCTCCGCGGCCACGGCTGGCAGAGAATAACTCATCTTTTACCGGATCGTAGATTACGCCATGCTGGGTAATCCCTTTATGCTGAACAGCAAGAGAAATACAGAAATGCGGAAAACCATGAATAAAGTTTAAAGTTCCATCCAGCGGATCAATCACCCAGCACCAGTCGGCATCGTGACCTTTTCCTTCCTGAAGACCGAACTCTTCACCCAAGAAACTATGATTTTTGTAACTTTTACGAAGTGTATCGATAGTTAACTGTTCCAGATAACGGTCTACACGCGTTACTGGACCATCAATTCCTTTTTCTTCCACTTGTAGATCGAGCTTATGACGATTTTGATGCGCTTTTAAAAGCTCTTGACCAACTGTTTGAGCCGCACGCGCAGCCATCACCACCATAGGTTCCATTGAACACCCACTACAGAATAGAAAAATTTTGACAAAGAATAGTGCATAAAAGCGCATTCATTTTATCAAATGAATGCGCTTTTAGGGAGAAAATGTTGTTAAATTTTAGAGCCTGTTTTACGGATGTAAAGTCAGCTTGGCCCAGCACTGTGCAATCGAGCGCTGAATACCGAGTGCATCGAGGCCGCTTTCCTCTAACATTTGCGCATGAGAAGCCTGTGGCATAAAGCTGTCTGCCAGCCCCAGATTTAACACTGGCTTCACAAGAAGAGCCTCGGCCAAGAACTCATTAACAGCACTACCTGCGCCGCCCATCACTGCATGTTCTTCTACAGTTACAAATAATGTGGTCTGTCCGGCCAGCTGTTGAATAATTTCTTCATCTAGCGGTTTCACGAAACGCATATTGACTACACGAACACCAAGTTTGTGCGCAGCGGCCAGTTCCTGTCCTGCTTCGAGTGCAGCCTGTACCCGGCTTCCAAACGCCAGAATACTGATCTGCTGCTCATGATGCGGATTAAACTCAGCCAGTAATTCAGCACGGCCAAGCTCCAGCAAACTCATTTCCTGCTGAACATTTACACCTAAGCCTGAACCCCGTGGATAACGTACCGCAGCAGGTCCTGGATAGACATAGGCTGTATGTAGCATCTGACGGCATTCATTCTCGTCTTTAGGTGCCATAATGATCATGTTTGGAATAGTCCGCATATAAGCATAGTCATAAGCCCCTGCATGGGTTGGACCATCTTCACCTACCAGACCGGCCCGGTCAATTCCAAAAGTAACATCCAGATTCTGTAATGCGACATCGTGAATCAGCTGATCATAACCGCGTTGCAGAAAAGTAGAATAAATGGCCACGACAGGCTTGAGGCCTTCACAAGCCATACCGGCAGCCAGCGTAACGGCATGCTGCTCTGCAATTGCCACATCAAAAAAGCGTTCCGGATAGTCCCGAGCAAAATCAACCATACCCGAACCTTCACACATGGCAGGCGTGATTGCCATGAGACGCTTATCTTGCGCTGCCTGATCGTATAACCACTGCCCAAAAATCTCTGAATATTTAGGTGGGGCCTTTTTAGTCGCCAAGGTTGGCTGGGCAGGCAACTTGCTAATAGCATGATAAGTAATCGGATCAGCTTCGGCAGGTATAAACCCTTTTCCTTTCTTGGTATATATGTGAACCAGACGTGGACCTTTGCGTTTTTTCAGGGCATTAAACACCTGAACCAGCTGGTCGATATTATGACCATCAAAAGGACCAAAATAGTCGAATCCGATAGCTTTGAACAGGTTATCAGCCGCACTGGTCGCTGATTGATGCAGACGTGAATTATAAATCCACTGTGGGTGCGGCTGTACATAAGCCTCACCATTTTCATCAACATTGACAAATTGTCCTTTTTCCCAGATTGCAGCCAGATGTTTGGCAAAACCGCCAGTACTTTGTGAGATTGACATGTCATTGTCATTGAGCACTACGATCAGATCAGCATCATGAGCCACTGCGTCATTCATGGCTTCAAAAGCCATGCCCGCAGTCATGGCACCGTCGCCCACCACACATACCACTTCACACGGATTGTTTTGATAACGACGTGCAAGTGCCATACCCAGGCCGGCAGAAATTGCTGTGGATGAATGTCCCACACCAAAAGTATCGAATTCAGATTCATCTCGTGCAGGAAAGGCTGCCAGACCATCTTTGGCACGAATTGTAGTAATTTGTTCGCGCCGGCCAGTCAGTACTTTATGCGGATAGGCCTGATGACCTACATCCCAGATCAAGCGGTCATCTGGTGTATTAAAGCAGTAATGCAGGGCGACGGTCAGTTCAATTACACCCAGGTTTGCACCAAAGTGCCCGCCACTTTGTCCGGCCGCATATAAAATATATTGACGCAATTCATCTACAACCTGAGCCAGTTGTTCTTGGCGAAGCTCACGTAATTGTTGCGGATGATCAATACCCTCTAACAAGGAGATTACGGGGCGTTGAGTGGGAATTTCGGTATACAGCATATGTGGCAAAGCCTTCTAAAGCCGGGCAAATCTAAGCTAGGTAAACGGGTTAAATCGATAAATTATCGAAAGAAATCACCTTCCATCAGCCACATTTCTAGCGACGTAATTTCGAGCATTATCTCATAGGGCGTTGTTTAGTGCACAGGATTATCCTGAATAATCTTACTATTTATCAACTATTATTGTGTGCTTTCTACAAAAAAGAAAATCTTATCAATAATTTCAGTATCGCAATTCTACCAATAGCCGAGCATTAGGCTATACTTTAGCGATTTTCTATGACAAAGACGAGCTGAGCTGTGCCGATTGAATTTGTTGCCACATCCAAATTACCCACCAAGTTTGGTGAGTTCAAGATCAGTGTATTTCAGGATCCGGATACCGGTGAGGAACATGTGGCACTTTCCAAAGGGCTGGAAACTCCGCCAGATGGCCCGGTGCTGGTCCGTATTCACTCTGAATGTCTTACTGGAGATGCCTTTGCATCACTTAAATGCGATTGCGGTCCACAATTACAGGCGACCCAGCAGTTAATCAATGAAGCAGGTCAAGGTGTGATCTTGTATTTGCGTCAGGAAGGACGCGGGATTGGCCTGACTAACAAGATCCGTGCCTATGCCCTGCAGGATCAGGGTCATGATACTGTCGATGCCAATTTAATGCTAAATCTGCCCGCAGATGCGCGTCATTATGATATGTGTCCAATTATGCTTAATCATCTTGGAGTTAAACAGGTACGTCTGATCACCAATAATCCATTAAAGATTAAAGCGCTGCAGGATCAGGGTATAAACGTGGTAGACCGTATTCCATTAACTGTGGGCTTAAATCCATTTAATGAAGAATATTTAAAAACTAAACATAAGCGTATGTCACATCTTTATAAAAAAGATGACTTCTAATTCACTTTCTTTAAACCAGATAAAATAAAAACTTAAGGGATTTTTTCAATATTATTAGAAAAAATCCCTTACTTTTTCTATGTCTTTATGCTTTGATGTGATTAACCTTTTTTATTTCTCCCTCGAGGGTCATCATGCAGAATCCAACTTCAGCTGATATTCAACGTGTTCGTGAATTTCTTCTTGATCTGCAGGCACGTATCTGTGCCGGGTTAGAGCAGCGAGAACAGGCCGGCGGCGGAACGGCGCAATTTGTAATTGATGACTGGGAGCGCCCTGAAGGTGGTGGTGGGCGCTCGCGCGTATTGCAAAATGGCGAAGTGATTGAAAAAGGTGGAGTGATGTTCTCTCACATCAATATCTCCAGACTTCCAGCATCAGCTACCGAACGTCATCCTCAAATTGCAGGTGCCAAAGCACAGGCTCTAGGCGTATCACTGGTCATTCATCCTAAAAATCCGAATGTCCCAACCTCACATGCAAATGTCCGTCTGTTTATTGCTGAACCAGAAGGCCAAGATCCGGTTTGGTGGTTTGGTGGAGGATTTGACCTTACTCCTTTTTATCCAGATGATGAAGATGTACGGGCTTGGCACCAGAAAGCCCATGATCTCTGCCAGCCTTTTGGTGAAGAGGTATACACCGAACATAAACAATGGTGCGATGACTACTTTTACCTGAAGCACCGTGACGAACAACGCGGAGTAGGAGGCCTGTTTTTTGATGACTTAAACCAGTGGGATTTTGAAACCTGCTTTAAATATATACAAGCTGTAGGTAACGGTTACCTTGAGGCGATTTTACCAATTTTTCAAAAGAACCAAGAAAAACCTTATACTGAAGCACAGCGTGAATTCCAGCTGTACCGTCGTGGTCGCTATGTTGAATATAATCTGGTCTATGACCGTGGCACTCTGTTTGGCCTGCAAACTGGCGGACGAATTGAATCCATTCTGGTCAGTTTGCCAAATCTGGCCGCTTGGTCATATCGCCCTGAATGGGAACAGGATTCGCCAGAAAAACGCCTGACTGATTATTATTTAAAACCTCATGACTGGCTGAATGAATTGCAATAATATTCAGCATTTAAAGTATGGGAGCTGCTTTATTTAAAGCAGCTTTTTTATGCAATTTTAAATTACATCTTTGCACTTTGTTAAACAGCTTCACATAGTGTTTCATTCATTAGCATTTTAATACTTATAAATTAAAAAATATCAGGTACACTTTATGTACTTGGTCAGGCTATTGATCCTGATTATAGATCAGTTCTCTTGGTGCATATTTGCATGTTTATGAAGAGAATACATTAGCCTATTTCTTTAGGCCCGGTTGTCGCTCTTACCTATGAAAAGGTAATGATATGTCTGCCGAGTTATACCGCTACTATTAAACAGGTTATCTTGAGCAAAATAATGTTAAGAAAATCAAATAATCATACTGTGATTTTGTCATGGTGTATTTTCTCTATTCTTCTATGTTCCATCGCTGTAACAATTGTCTCTGATAATACGATCTCAGATGGCGTATCCATAACAGTCAGTGTGATTGCTGGTATTGCACTGGCTTTAAGTCTGGTTACGGTCCTCATTGATGTTATCCGCTCGATTTGTGATCCTTGAGTCAGCTTAAGGATTTTATTCATTTTCAGCTTTCAGTTTTGATTGAAACCGTTTTTAACTTCAGTGGGCAAAAATTACTGATTGACGTATATTGTCTGCATTTCATTTAATGGATACTGTGAGATGAATCAGCAGTTTGCCGTCATTGGTAACCCGATTGAGCAGTCCCGCTCTCCTGAGCTTCATCAGGCTTTTGCCCAGAAAACTGGCATTCATCTAAATTATGTCAAACAACTGGCAGCACCTGATGCATTTAAAACTTCGGTTAAAGCTTTTTTTACACAAGGCGGCCGAGGCATGAATGTGACGGTACCTTTTAAGGAAGAAGCATTTGCCTTATGTGATGTACTGACTGAACGTGCCAAGATTGCCAAAGCAGTCAATACGTTATGGCGGGAAAATGACCAGCTATATGGAGACAATACCGATGGGCAGGGCTTAGTGGCCGCCATTACTGCTTTGGGCTGGCCACTAAAAAATAGTCAAATTCTGATTATTGGGGCAGGTGGCGCTACTCGCGGTGTGATATATCCTCTGGCTCAGGCAGGTGCCAGAAAGATTGTTATAGCTAACCGTACCTTAAGTCGTGCTGAACAGCTGGTTCAGGATTTGCAGCAAGCCGTACCACAAACCACGTTACAGGCCATGGCATTAAACGAACTGAGTGGAAACTTTGACTTAGTGATTAATGCAACTTCAGCCAGTTTAACTGGTGAAGCACTGGTTCTACCTGAAAGTCTGAGCTTTCACTATGCCTATGAGATGGCTTATGGCAAAGCTTCAAGCTTTCTGGACCAAGCCAAAGCACGCGGAGTAAAGTATGCCGATGGGTATGGCATGCTAGTTGGACAAGCAATTGAATCATTTTCAATCTGGCACGGTGTTAAACCAGAATTGCAGGATTTTCTAGATTAAATATAAAAAGAACCTCAACTGAGGTTCTTTTTATAATAGAGAATTAAACTGCCTTATTTAACATGCTGCTTTAATTTTTGATAAGTCTCTTGGTATAAATCGAAGTCAATATAATCGGCCTGATCTAAAGTCAGCTGCTGAATACTTTTTACTGAAAGATTATTCTGGGTAGTGTCTTTATATGCACGCACCAGTACTGTTGCGGCTGCTTTCAGAAAGGGACGGCTAGCTGGCTCAACTTCATATTCCTCATCAAAACGCTGTATATAATACTGAATAAAGAGAGCTTGGGGCTGTTTGTACTGGGTTGCCAGCTTGTTCCAGTTTTGACGGTCTTCAGCATCTGTAATCACTTCCGAGACCATTTTGTCTACGCTTTTACCCAAAACCTCATCAAACTGGATACTTTCCTTGAGCTGATGTTTTTCCTGCAAGATTTTAATTTTTGCCAGTTCTTGTGTATCTGGTGTGTTCTGATCAGCGTCCTGATAACGATACGCATAAACCTGAGAGATTTCTTGTAATGCCTGCGGACTGTAATTATTCAGCAGTTCTGGCTGTTGAACTGCCAGTTCCATCAGGAAAATAGTCTGATAAGTTTGCTGGTAAGAGTGAGTACGTGCGTAAGTCTTTTCTGCCAGCTTATGTACCTGCTGCTCAAAATCAGGCATTTCATTACGAGTATGGGTTCTGGATGACTCGTCTTCACCCATAGAGCGCCCTAATCCTTTAATCAGGTTTTCAAACATTGAGCCTTTACTGACTTCTTCAATCGACTTGGCATTACGCAACTGGGCACGGTCAATTTTGGTAGCATTACCATAATTTAAAATATCCATGTCAGCTTTTATATTTAGTACACCATATTTTTGTGTTGTGTACTGCAAGCCATATTTAATCTGTACTACCCGGCCCTGCTGGTCTAGTCCAACATCCACCTGTAATGGTGTCTGCCGATGAAGCCCCTTCATTGCCTGCTGTATATCGGATTGGTGATTCTTCCATAAACCGGTAAATTCCTCAGCTGTAGTCAACTGCTGTTTTTCATAAGGGAGAAATACCTTCTGTAAATTCAGCAAAGCTTCATTGAGACTATAAAGTGTTCCCTTATCTTTTACATTTTTTTGAAAAACATCTAAACCATACTCATTTCGACAAGCATTCAGCTGCCCCATAGCAACCTGCTGAGGCTGTTGAAGCAATGCTTGACATTCCTCTTTGGTTAGGTAACCGCTCGCTTCCTCTTCAGCCGCTGTATACGTCTGCTCTTTAGCAGTATCTAAACGTCCAGAATCTTCTGTCAGTTGGGCTGCATCTCTGCAGTTCTTGTGGCTGTCCGTTATACAACTGGTTTCAACAGCACTGTCTGTTGCCATATCAGGATGTTGTAACTGGTTCAAGTGCTCATTAACCAACTGGGTTAATAATACACGTGACTGGTAAGCTTCTGTTTCGGCGCTACCACCTATTTCAGAAGATAAAATATCCAGTTCTACCTTGTGTGAAAAGTCATCCTTTTCTCTAGCAGCATCGGTTGCTATTTGATTGTCTTTAGACTGTACTGGCATACCTAAGACGGTATGAGATAAGTACCCTTTGTTGAGCTGACTAAACAGACTTGATTGTAAAGAAATAGCTTCAAGAGTGGTATCTAACCGGACTTTCTCAACCAGGCCTTGTTGACGGTCTTGAGCCGTTAGAGCGAGCGAATGTATCTGTTGCGGCTCTGCTAGCAAGTAAGCGACTGCATTCATCTGCTTAATGTACTCAGCCAGTTCTTGCAGGTTTACTCTATTGATATCACTTTTATATTTGGAAAAGTCAATATAGGTAAAGCTGCTCTGACTGTCTTGATTGACCAGATAAGGCATAAGCGCAAAATAATTGCTATAGAACTTATAATCTTTAAAGTCCACGACCATTGGAATTTTGGCTTGTACCAGCAGAGTCGGTTTTTTATAGGTTGCCGTTAGATTAAGAGACGCCAGTTTCTGGCGATAATGTACTGAACCAGCATAATCAAACTGAATATTACTCAGCAGATTTAACGCCCAAACATCAAACTGGCGCCCGGAAACTGTACTCGCTGCTCTATAACGATCAGCTTCCTTGTCCATCGCCTGATAAAGTTGCTGCTTTTGTTGTGTTGTAAGAGAAATATGCTGTTTCTTTAAAAACTGGTCAATCTGCTTTTGCAATGTGTGGTCGAACCGATCCGATTTCTTCTGTTCTTCCTGAGTTTTAGTTATATCTTGTAACGCAGATGCTTTTACTAAGAATTGGCCACGATAATCATAGCTCGAGGTTTCAAGCATGGAATTAAGACCATGTATCGCGCGCTGTCCAGCACTTTTAGCAGCATCTGGACTGGTTTTAATGACATGCTGTGTACACGCCCCCAGACTTAAACCTAACAGGCACAAGGTTAAATATTGTAATTTCATGAGGTTTTTCTAAACACCTTATTTATTTATAATTTAAACTAAAAAAACTGCAAATTAATCTGTACAGATAATCCAGCTTATTTTAACAAGCTCAAGTCCTTTTAAGATTGGCAATTGTGCTTAGATTAGCTTTTCTGACATTTTAATTTTGCTGTCATATCAATGTATTTTTATAGAATTTATGAATAATTGAATACATACATCAGATAATCCAAAACAATTTCTAGATTAGGATTAAGACCCATGCCAGCATATAAAGCTCCCCTTCGTGATACACGCTTCTTGATGAACGAAGTTTTTGATTATCCAGCCCATTACCAGACTTTATCCAATGGTGAACTGGCTGATAGTGATACCGTCGACATGATTCTAGAAGGTGCAGCAGATTACTGTGAAAATGTAATTTCCCCCCTGTATCAAACCGGCGATGATGAAGGCTGTCACTGGAACAACGGTGAAGTCACTACCCCTAAAGGCTATAAAGAAGCATATGACCAGTTTGTACAAAGCGGCTGGCAGGGATTGTCTTATCCGGAGCAGTATGGTGGACAGGGTCTCCCTATGTCACTCAATCTGATCAAGTCGGAAATGATGGGCACAGCCAACTGGGCGTTTACCATGTATCCGGGCTTAAGCATGGGTTGCATGAATACTATTTTGCAATTCGGGACTGAAGAGCAGAAAGATATTTACATGCCACCTCTGGTTGCAGGTACCTGGTCAGGGACCATGTGTTTGACTGAGCCCCAGTGCGGTACCGATCTGGGTCAATTAAAGACTAAAGCTGAACCTCAGGCTGATGGTACCTATAAAATAACCGGTACCAAAATCTTTATTTCTGCGGGTGAACATGACCTGACTGAAAATATTGTACACATCGTGCTTGCTCGTCTGCCAGATGCACCTGCGGGTACAAAAGGTATTTCACTGTTCATCGTACCGAAGTTCCTCCCAACTGCTGAAGGAAGTATCGGTGAGCGCAATGCAGTGAACTGCGGTTCAATTGAGCACAAGATGGGTATCAAGGCCTCTGCAACAGCAGTACTCAACTTTGATAATGCTACCGGTTATCTGATTGGTGAACAAAATAAAGGGCTACATGCCATGTTTACCTTCATGAATACTGCCCGGATCGGGACAGCGGTTCAGGGTATTGCACATGCTGAACTTTCATTCCAAGGCGCACTGCCTTATGCCAAAGAGCGCATGTCAATGCGTGCCCTGTCCGGTAAAAAAGATCCGGAAAAAGTTGCTGATGCGATTATTCATCATGCTGATGTACGCCGTATGCTACTAACACAAAAAGCTATTGCCGAAGGTGGCCGTGCCATGATTTATCATGCTGCACAGCTTGCCGATAAAATGACAGATGCCCTTACCCGCGGTGACAATGCTGAATATGAAGAATACGATGATAAACTCGGTTTTTATACGCCTATTTTAAAAGGCTTTCTGACCGAACTTGGTCTTGAAGCAGCTAACCATGGTATGCAGGTCTTTGGTGGTCATGGTTATATCAAAGAATGGGGCATGGAGCAGATCGTTCGTGATGCACGGATTGCCACCTTGTATGAAGGTACAACCGGTGTGCAAGCACTGGATTTGATTGGCCGTAAAGTTTTGCTGTCTTCTAAAGGTAAAGTCGTTCGTGATTATACCGCTGAAATTTTAAAATTCAGTGGCCGTCATGCACGCAACAAATATATGCGCCGTTTTGCCTGGGACCTGACTAAAATCTGTGCTCAGTGGAATGCTCTTACTGTACGTATCATGCTGGCTGCACGTAAAGACCGGGATATTGTTTCAAGTGCCTCTTTTGATTATCTCATGTTCTCTGGATACGCCATGATGGCTTATTTCTGGGCCCAGCAGGCTGCAGTGGCTTCAGAAAAACTTGAATCGGGTGAAGGTAAAGAAACTCCTGAATTCTATAAAGCTAAAATCAAGGTTGCAGACTTCTATTTCGAACGTATGCTGCCACGTGCACAAGGCCATGCTGAAGCCATGGTGAATCCTTCACGTACCATGACTTCTCTGGCAGCTGAACATTTCAGCTTTGACTACTAAGCTCATCATTTCAACATAAGATATTCTTTAAAAAGAGCGCTTAGGCGCTCTTTTTAACTTCAGACTATTATTGATTCTAAATTATTCCAAGTCTTAAAACTCTACTGCATCTTTGACCAGTTTATAGGGCTGTTCAGGTAATGGATGCTGCTGTATAAAAGTCTGTATTACCCGCTGATCATTAGCATGCAAGGTCTTATAGAGATTCATGACCAGATTCTGCTTGGGATCAACACGATAATAAAAATTGACCCCTTCAGCCAAGTGCACAATAATTTCATTCTTAGCCTGATCAACAGACCAGTGATCTTTGCGATAAAAACGGCGCTGCGCTATATCAGGCCTGTCTACGCCAGGTTGCACCCGGCCAAATGTAGCGATCATACGGTGGGCACTGCCGTCAGGCAGCAAATTTAAAATATATTCTGCCCTTCCTTTGCCACAATTTACAAAAGCATCCTGACAGGGAACCTGCGTATAGTAACGTCCTGCATACTGTAAATTTGTACTGCGTACTTCTTCATTCTGCTCATTTTGCAGTACTGGCAAAGACGCACGGCCTGCAACCTCAGTCAGTTTTCGGCCTGTCACCAAACTTTCATCAGTATAATTTATATTATTCAAAGAAGGGAGCTGACCCTGACTTAGAGGTGAGCTTTCCCGTGTTTCTGACTGCGAGAGATCACAGCCACCCATCAATGCGCCTAATAACACAATGGTACAGACTCTGGCTAGAACAGGCATTTTTCTATTCATCACTCACTTGTTGGTCCGACGACATTCGGCTTATACAGGCCAATAAATGTATTTTCAATACACTTTTATCATTAAAATCAGGCGTTTCAATACCATTGTCGCTCAAGTTAAATTAAATACTCAAAAGAGTAGAAAAGGCATACCAATAAAAATAAAGTCGACTTCCTGAGTTGGAAATAACTTTAAGGGTATTTTAGTGGTCAAATTATAGAAATTTGAACTCCTGCTTACATAACTTAACCAAGTTACTGAACATACGTCTTTAAAAGGTATTCATTCATCACTATATAAATATTGAGGGTAATGATTGTTTCGTTATCAGATTTATTTTTTACAGCGAGGAGACTTCGATGTCAGATTCTGGCTTATATCGTTCTAACCGACAAAACATGATTGCCGGCGTAATGGGCGGTATTGCAGAACGTTTTGGCTGGAATGCCAATCTGCTGCGCATCATTTTTGTCTTGATCTCGATTATGAGTGCAGCTTTTCCTGGAATTCTGGTTTATCTGATTTTATGGCTATTAATGCCTAAACGTGATTATCGTCTGGATGCACCGCCACAAAATTATCAGCAGCCAGTACGTACTGTTTATGATGAACATAAGGTGAAACGCTAAATAGCTCTCCTCTCTAACCAGTTTGGTCGCTACGGTTGTGCCCCTAGACAGCCGTAGCCTTCTTATTTATCTATAAATTATGGTTTCTGGCGCAAATGCAGAATTTCTTGCTGCATGGCTGCAATCATATCTGCCCGGCTAATAATTCCAATTAACTGTTCTGCTTCAACTACAGGTATATAGTTAAAAGATTTCTCTACAAAATAGGGCGCCAAATCTTGAATTGGCTGTTCAGGGTGAACTGTCACCACCTTACGGTTCATAATCTGTTTTACCAGATACTCCCATGATGCCCGGTAATCTGCACCGCGCTTAAACCACTCGACCACATCATATAACGCAAGTGTACCCACCAAATGCTCTGAGGCATTCACTACGGGCAGACTCATTAAATTGACCTGTTTGAACTTGTCTAAGGCTTTATGAATATCATCGTTTTCATGCAGCACAATGACGTCACGGCTCATAATATCACGACAGTGATAGTGTAAAACTATGCGTTCATTTGCCCGTTCTTGGGCTTCTAGAATAATTTTTTCCAAGTCATACTGACTGATATCAAGAAGCTCGGTCTGATGCTCAAGTGCCTGCTGGATATCCTGTGGCTGAATGGTCACCTTCTGGGTAGGCGTCGGGTCTTTGGAACGCTCATTTACCTGCCGTGGATGAGGATAATGCTTCCCTAACAGACGATTAAAAAAAATAGCAAAACCCAGCAATAAAACCGAATTTAGTAACACGGGATAAAATAAAAAATGATAACCTAGATGATGTATACCCTCGCCACCCAAAACTGCCGTAATTGCTACAGCTCCGCTAGGCGGATGTAATGAATCTGTAGTCATCATCAAGAAAATAGATAGGCCAACGGCCAAGCTAAACGCAGAAGTAAGATCAGGAATCCATAAAGCGCAACTGACACCAATTAAGCCGGCAATGGTATTGCCCACCACCATGTTCCAGGGCTGCGCCAGTGGACTGGCCGGCACTGCAAATAATAAAACTGAGGAAGCACCCATGGGCGCAATATACCAGGCATTGATTCCGCCCAGTGCATACCAGCTAATAATTGATGAAATCGCCAGTCCCAGCAGAGCGCCACAACCACAGAGTAAGCGCTCTTTTAAAGGCAGCGTTTTAAAATTAGGTTTAAGGGTGTCTAGCCAAAACTGTGAATTACTCACTGCACAACCTGTTCTTGTTAGATAAAAAACAGGGCGAGTATACGCCTAAGCCTTATTAAGGTGCATTGATTTTATATCTTTACAATATTGGTTTTTTTGTAATGCAGTCACAACGCTTCTTAGCGTTACTTAACTTTTCTCGGCTTTATACTTACTTGGCTCTGTTATTTACTCATAATTGATCAGGGATTAATCAAGACTGGATGATATGAACAATAAAATCTATAGCAATACAGCTTTAATACGCTCTTTGCTTCTGGCACCGATACCAAGCCTGCTGGTGATTTTAATTTTCTCGGCAGCCGCCAATGGTGCAGGCCAGTTATCCTCTGTAGTCAGTATTCTGTTTGTAGCTGTCATGATTTATGCAGTTTACTGTATTCTAGCATTACCGTTTGCTTATGGCTTATCTCAGCTTATACAACTCAAATTTCATCTAAATCTGGGAATTATTTTAGTCGGCTCTATAAGTGTATGGTTAATTATGCTGACTTTGTTGCAGCTCATACTCAATCATAATATTTCAATGGGCTGGGAACTTTATTTAAGTGGCGGCTATTATATGATGGCCTTATTGACCGGATTCTTTTACTGGTTGCTACTTAAATATTTTGATTCACAGCCTGCCCCAGCGATTGCACATTTTAACAAGTTAAAAACCTACTGATGAATAGTTGAAGGACAGGAATTCCGCTATAGCTAAATCAGGTTTTATGCTGGTTTATTTTCTAGAATCTAGGTTTAAATACCTGTTTGGTGGAATTTTATCTGTATAAAAAAGTTGAACTGATTTTAATAATAAGCCTGGTCTGACTTGAAAATTCTGCTTTAACTCATGATTCGCACTCTTAAATAGAATTCTTTGCCACTCCCCTGCAAATTCCCTATACTTAGGGACAATTTTTTCTCATATTCTAGTGGATGCTACATGAGTCGCGCCATATCACATATTGATACATTTCAAGGCTTAATTCTTGCCTTACAAAATTACTGGGCCGAGCAAGGCTGCGTCGTATTACAACCTTACGACATGGAAATGGGTGCAGGTACTTTCCACACTGCGACTTTTCTGCGTGCATTAGGCCCTGAAACCTGGAATGCGGCTTATGTCCAGCCATCACGCCGTCCTAAAGATGGACGTTACGGTGAGAATCCAAACCGTTTACAGCATTATTACCAATTCCAGGTAGTGCTGAAGCCTAATCCGGATAATATCCAGCAGCTTTATCTGGATTCATTAAAGGCTATTGGTATTGATACGCTAACCCATGATATCCGTTTTGTAGAAGACAACTGGGAATCTCCAACACTTGGCGCTTGGGGTTTGGGCTGGGAAGTCTGGCTGAACGGTATGGAAGTGACACAGTTTACCTATTTCCAGCAAGTTGGTGGGGTAGAGTGCTATCCGGTTACAGGTGAAATTACTTACGGTCTTGAGCGTCTGGCCATGTACCTGCAAGGTGTAGACTCGGTTTATGATCTGGTCTGGACCAAAGGCCAGTTTGGTACGGTCACTTACGGCGATGTGTTTCACCAGAATGAAGTAGAACAGTCCACTTATAACTTCGAATATGCGCCAGTTGAAAAACTATTTGAACTATTTGATTTTTACGAAACTGAAGCCAGCCGTTTAATGGAAGCAGAACTTCCACTACCGGCATACGAACAGGTGATCAAAGCTTCACATAGCTTTAACCTTCTTGATGCACGTGGTGCGATTTCTGTGACTGAACGTCAGCGCTATATTTTGCGTGTACGTACACTGGCCCGTGCCATTGCACAGAGTTATGTACAGGCCCGTGCCAAACTAGGCTTCCCGATGGCCGAGCCTCATCTGCGTGATGAAGTCTTGGCCCAGCTTAAAGCTCAAGCGGAAAATGATGCTGCTCAGGCAGAAAAATCAGCGGAGAACAAATAATGTCTAAACATACAGTTTTATTTGAACTTGGCTGTGAAGAACTTCCTCCAAAAAGCCTGAAAACCCTACGAGATGCCTTACAGGCAGAAACAGTGAAAGGTTTAAAAGATGCTGGTCTAGCCTTTGATTCAATCGAAGCTTATGCTGCCCCACGTCGTTTAGCCCTTAAAATTGTGAATGTCGATGGTGCACAAGCAGATACACAGAAGCGTTTTGATGGTCCTGCGGTTCAAGCGGCTTATGATGCTGAAGGCAAACCAACCAAAGCTTTAGAAGGCTTTATGCGTGGTCAGGGTATCAGTATTGATCAAGTATCAACATTCCAGGCAGGTAAAGTTGAAAAGGTCTGCTACTTAAAAGATGTAAAAGGTCAGAGTCTGGATGTATTACTGCCACAAATCCTGCAAACTGCTTTAGATCATCTGCCTGTGGCAAAACGTATGCGCTCAGCAGCCAGCCGTACTGAATTTGTACGGCCAGTCAAATGGGTAGTATTACTAAAAGATGATCAGGTCATTGATGCTACTATTCAAGACCATACAGCTGGTAATGTAACCTATGGTCACCGGTTCCATGCACCAGACGCAATTACACTTGCAAATGCTGATGCCTACCTGGATGCACTGCGTGCAGCTAAAGTCGTAGCTTCATTTGAAGAACGTCAAGCCATTATTGACCAGCAGGTAAAAGCTCTCGCTGATGAAGTCAATGCAATTGCCATTGTACCGGCTGACTTGCGTGATGAAGTAACTGCACTGGTAGAATGGCCGGTGGCTCTGCGTGCCAGCTTTGAAGAGCGTTTTCTTGCCGTTCCACAAGAAGCACTAATCACGACCATGCAGGATAACCAGAAATACTTCTGTCTGGTCAACAGCGACCACAAGCTTCAGCCTTATTTTATTACCGTATCGAATATTGAGTCAAAAGACCCGAAGCAGATTATTGAAGGTAATGAAAAAGTTGTTCGCCCACGTCTGTCAGATGCCGAGTTCTTCTTTTTGCAGGATCAGAAACAGCCGCTGGCTTCACGTTCAGAAAAACTGGCTAACATGGTATTTCAGGCACAGCTTGGCACCTTATGGGACAAGACTGTACGTATCGCAATGCTGGCTGTGGAACTGACCAAGTTTACAGGTGCACAGGTTGCTGATGCTGAAAGAGCCGCCATGCTGTCTAAATGCGACCTGACTTCCGAGCTGGTAGGTGAATTCCCTGAGCTTCAAGGGATTGCAGGGACATACTATGCCCGACTTGAGGGTGAAAATGATGAAGTCGCTGAAGCGCTTGGCGAGCAGTATCTGCCAAAATTTGCAGGTGATGTTTTACCGAAAACCAAAACAGGCACTACGATTGCACTGGCCGACCGTCTGGATACACTGGTAGGTATTTTTGGAATTGGGCAGGCTCCTACAGGTTCAAAGGACCCGTTTGCACTTCGCCGTTCGGCAATTGGTACCTTGCGCCTGATTATTGAAAATAATCTTGATGTAACGATTGAAGCACTGGTGAACTCTGCCCTGCATGCCTATGGCGCGCTGATTACTGATCCGAATAAAACCCGTAGTGATGCAGTTGCCTTCCTTGAAGGCCGTTACCGGGCCAAATATGAAGACCAAGGTGTTCAGGTAGATGTCATTCAGGCAGTCCAGGCGATGTCACCTGCTTCTCCGCTTGACTTTGACAAACGTGTTAATGCCGTTAACCATTTCCGCAATCTGCCTGAAGCTGCTGCATTGGCTGCTGCAAACAAGCGTGTTGCAAATATTCTGGCGAAAGAAGCTGCACCTGAAGGTTCAGTGGTTGAAGCAAACTTGGTTGAAAATGCTGAAAAAGCATTATTTGCTGAACTTGCGAAAATTACGCCTGTGGTTGAGCCATTATTTGCTGCCAAAGACTACACTGCTGCGTTGTCTGCACTTGCTGCTCTTCGTGTGCCAGTGGACGCGTTCTTTGACGGTGTTATGGTGATGGCAGATGATGCTGAGCTGAAAGCAAACCGTTTACGTATGCTTGCACAGCTTCGTGATTTGTTTACCAAAGTAGCTGATATTTCGGTGTTGCAGCACTAAGCTTTAATTAGTTGAAAAGTCTATAGAACCCCGCTATAAGTTAGTGGGGTTTTTATTTTTTTAAATATAATGAAATTATCACAATCGCAAAAAGTTGTAGAATTTTTAAAATCTTACCCAAATCAAAAATTTACATCACGTGAAATAGCTGAGGCTATTATTCAGCTTTTTCCTGAAGATTACGAACAAAAAAGATTAAACCATCGATTTGAATCAAATTCAGATTTTGTACAACAAATTGTTCGTGAAATTAGTAGTAATGCAAAAACTAGTATTTTAAAGGTATCGCCGCATATTCATATACGTGATCAACCTCGTCCAAGACAATTCTGGTTTGATCCTAATTCAACATATGAATTAACACGGGAAATTAATACTATTTTTAATTCTGAAAATATTGATGCTGAAGTTCACTTACCTATTATTAAATTAGATCATTTATCTGAACATGATCTTTATCCAATTCTTATTGAGTTTTTAAATTCTGAATTTAATCTAAACTGCCTTAGAATTGATGAGAAACGTTCAAAAAATTCCCGTGGTCAGAATGGAAATCAATGGCTACATCCTGACGTTGTTGCTATGCAAGCATTAGATAACCGTTGGAATGAATTAATCAGAACCTGTGTAAAACATAGCTCTGGTCAAAATGTTCGTCTATGGTCTTTTGAAGTCAAGAAGGAACTAAATAGCAGTAATATTCGTAGTAGTTTTTTTCAGGCTGTGAGTAATTCAAGTTGGGCTAATGAAGGATATTTAGTCGCAACATCAATATCTACGAGTGAGGTTGAAGAAGAGCTTCGGATGCTTTCTGCCCTCCACGGTATCGGGGTAATACTTCTAATTCCTGAAAATCCAAGTGAAAGTGAAATTTTATTACCTGCTCGTCGTAGACCAGAGGTTGATTGGCAATCCATTAATCGAATATTAAATGAAAATTCTGATTTTAGAAATTTTATAGAACTTGTTTCTATTTACTATCAAACAGGCCGTATTCGTCCTCAAGACTGGAATAGATAATGTATGACTATAGGCAATTCACTATATATTTCATATACTCAAACTAACAACACTCAACAAGAAAGAATCATATGACATTTAAAACACTCATGTTGACGGGTCTTGCGAGTATCGCAGTTACAGCTTGTAGCTCAGCCCCAAAAATTCCTCAGCTTGATCTTGGCGTTTTACAGGAAGTACAAAATCTTGAAGTTGTTCCGGCAACTAACAACAACAAGGCAAAACTGACCAAATTCCTTGATAAATGCGTGATTGAATTTACAGGTGATATTGGTGAAAACCGTGTTGTGGAGCAGTGGTCATTTAAAGGTATGGGATTAATTAATGCCGGTTCGGCCACATTCCAGCGTGATGGCACCAGCAAAGCAGAGAAATTTAACCTGCATGATGCGAATGTTCAAAAGAATTTTGTTACCCTGCGCGATCATTTTGCCAAAGAAGCGCTAGATCAATGTAACTAGCAAACTCGCCCTGTTTTTATAAAAGATAGGGCGTCCTCTATAACGTTGCTGCATAAATCGCTGTATAACCGTTTATATCTTTTTTAAATTAAAATAATTATAAGATACTGCAATATTCTTCTTTAGCGATTCTTCACAGGATATTCATTGTTTTTAAAACATCATCCGCTACACTAAAACATTCAGACCGCTCTTTAACAAATTCGAGGTCGATTCTTAATGAATATTAAAACTCCAATACTTTTGCTCATCGCTCTTATGGGCGCTGTACCACTCCTCGCCCAGGCGAATTCTACTCAGACCTCTTCACAGATTACTAAACCGGTCACACCTTATGGTGAGAACCCAAATCTGCTGCATGTATTTGCCTATAAAGCACAAGAAGGCGTAATCAATACTGCGGAGAAAGTGGGAAAGGTGACTGAAAAAGGCATCGCCAGAATTAAACCAGATGTCGACCGCGCCTGGAACAACACCAAATCTGTTGCCTCAGATACTATTCAAAAGGTGGATCAGGGAACACAGCAGGCAGCTCAACAAGCTAACCAGAGAATCCAGAGCTCCCGAGAAGCATGGGGTGGCACACCGCAACAACCGGCGCCTATTATTCAGCAACCTCTAAGCCAATCATCGACAGCTACCCAAACTACAGCGCCCTTACAACCCCATTCAGGCGCTACCAGCTATGCAATCACAGAACTTTAAACTTGCGTGGGATTAAATAAATATATTGAGCTAACACCTTTCTTTAAATGCTTAACAGGCTTACACAATATTTGGGCAAAATATTAAGAGATTAGAATTATGCAACGCCCATGCTTTGGAATGGGCTGGCTGGTTAAAACTCTTTACTAATTGACCTGCCGGATAGGCAGGCCTCGTTTAAAGGCTTCAGTATTTTCAGCAAGCTGCTCTAGCATACGCTGTCGCGCCTGAACACTTCCCCAAGCAGAATGCGGTGTAACAATCAGATTTGGAATATCCTCATTCAGTAAAATATTGCCCTGTTTAGGTGGCTCAACGGTGAGTACATCGCTGGCAGCTCCGGCGATTTCACCATTTTTTAAGGCTTGGACCAATGCTGTCTCATTCACCAGTCCACCACGTGCACAGTTAATGAGAAAGGCGGTAGGTTTCATCTGTTGCAGCTCTGCTGCTCCAATCAGGTTTTGGGTCTGTTCGGTCAAAGGACAATGCAGACTCAGAAAATCAACTTGCGGTAGCAGCTCCTTTAATGGAATCCGATCAGTTCCCCCCGGACGACACGGTAAAGAGGCAATCTTGACCTGCATGCCAAATGCCTCTGCCAGCCGGGCTACAGCCTGTCCGAGTTCGCCATACCCTACAATTCCTAAAGTCTTTCCAGCCAGTTCAACAATCGGGAAGTCGAGTAGACAGAACTGCTCGGCCTTGTTCCATGCACCGGTCCGCACCGCACGGTCATATTTTAAAAAGGAGGTTGCCAGACTCAGCATAAGCAATAAGGTATGCTGGGCAACAGCCGGTGTGCCATAGCCCTGACAGTTACAGACCACGATGTTATGCTCACGGGCTGCACTCAGATCTACATTATTGGTGCCGGTAGCAGAAATCAGAATCAGTTTTAACTTGGGAAGCTGACGAATCAGTTCGGCATTTACTCTGACTTTATTGGTAATAATGACATCGACATTCTGTACACGCTCCAGAATTTCATCTGGTGCAGTAACTGCATGTAAAATCAGCTGGTCAAACTGCTGTTGAAGACGACTGATCTCCAGATCATTTTGGTTCAGTGAATTAAAGTCTAGAAATACGGCTTTCATTGGATTCATCTCCTGCGACTCTACTCCATTTAAACAGCTCGTCCATGTTTATTCCAGAGCAATGCAAGAGATGATCCTTAGCCTACAATTTTAGTGTTAAATTTCAGGTGCCAGCAATTTACGTTTTTTAATCACTGGTTTGTGCTGATGGCTTTTATAAAATTGCCAGGCCTCTTTTAAGATATATAGCGCGAAAGTCAGCACTACCATGACTCCCAGACCAAAAACCAGATGCGGTGTATGTACTGCACCCGCATGAGCGAAGCCAGGGAATAAAAATATTAAGCTAAACAGCAAAGATGGATAAACATTCACATCTACACTCCTTATCTTTTTTCTTTAAATTTAGGTATTTACAAAAAACCTATTACTGAATCCCGACTATAGCCCACATACAGAATAAAGCAAGTTTGTAAGATCAGGTAACTTTCCTATTTAAATTCCAGCTATTTACAGACCCAAAAAAGCCGGGCTAAACCATGAAGGCTTAGACCGGCTAACAGATTAATCTGGCCTTTAGACCACCACAAATTTCTCTGTATTTTGAACGTGTTCTACAGAAAAATGGCAATTGCCATATTCATCACAGCTCAGGTTCAGGTTTTTATAACTGAGTACATAAAAATCCGGATATTTTTTTAGAACAATCGGACTCATGTCTGGAGAAAGTGCATCCTGCTCTTTTACCAGCCGCATAATACGGCGGTCATTCATTACCACCATATAGCGCTCATTGTTCAGATCAACACTGAGCAGACCAGTTTCTTTCGCCTGTAGAGAGATCAGATACTTGTTATTGAGACTAATCGCATCCTGACTATAGCTTTCCAGCTTCTGAGTAATTAAATTAAATACCAGATAGGCCTGATGGCAGTCCTGCAACAGGCTGCGCTGCTCCTGATCATGTGGCATGTTGACTTTAATACCCAGCTTCAACAGGTCCTGCTCATTTACCTGCTTGTTGGTCAGCAAGGTTCGGGTAATCAGCTGCTTTAATTGAGCATCCAGATATTGCCCGTCGAGCTGGAATTCACCATTTTTCAGGATTTTTCCAAGTTTGGCGCTGTGTTTTGGCAGGAACCTGGCAATAACATTACGGTAATAGAATTTACTGTTCTTTTTAACCTCACGCACCTGTTTATAAAAATATTGCTGGTCCCATTCATGTGAAATAAAGTCATTTAGCAGGGTCGAGCTGGCCAGTACAGCCAAGGCATCATGGCCGGTAAACGGTAAATGAATAGTATGCAGTTGCGGAATTAGGGGTTGAATTTTTGAATAATGTTCATGATCAGCTTCAAAATACGGGTCATAAACCAGAATATATTCACTATCTGGCGCAATATCAGAGCGTTCAATCCGCATATTGGCATTCAGGTCAGCATCAAAGAACTCGCTATAACGGCGGTCATTGACTTCATCTGGATTAATGGAGTATTGCGGAACAAAAGCAATGACCCGGTTCATGCCAAGCAAGCGAGAATATTTTATCGCAGCATAACCACCCATTGAGCCGCCATATCCAGCTACATAGTCGAACTGCGCTAAAATAGGCTGTATCTGTTCCAGCATGGCCTGCATACTGGCTGCCGGAAACCATGATTTCCGCTTGGGCATGACACCAATAACGTTGTAGTCATATTTAGAAAGAGATTTCTCGGCATTAATTGACATACCATTAGCTTTGGTAATTAAGTCACCAAAGGAAAAAACCAGTTCACGAGAATGTCCTTTTAGAAAAATTACCCGGATATCGTCGTCTTCAAAAACTATCTGCTTGTCCATTCGCCTATGAGGCACCGTAGCGCCTACACTTCTCCTATAAAAATGAAAACAATAAGGCCTTTGCCTGAGCCAATTTGCTCAGTATCTTATTTTATCGAGGTCACTCAAATTAAAAAGCGCAAAATATGACACATTCACTACATCCTGCCGCACAAAAAGGCTTTAGTCAGGCTGCCCGACTTTATCAGGAGGTACGGCCCAGCTATCCTAAACAGGTAATTGATTGGCTAAGGAATGACCTGAATTTAAGTCAATCGTCGTATGTCGTCGATCTGGGCGCAGGTACAGGCAAATTTTTACCATATTTACAGGCTTTAACTTCTCATATTACTGCGGTTGAACCTGTTGCAGAAATGCTCGCAGAACTGGAAAAACGTTATCCGGATGTTGTCGCATTACCGGGCACCGCACAGCATTTACCTTTAGGGAATGAGAGCCAGGATGCCGTACTTTGTGCACAATCTTTTCACTGGTTTGCTGATATTCAGAGCCTGAATGAAATTTATGAGGTGCTTAAACCGGCAGGTTATCTGGGACTGGTCTGGAACCAGCGTGATATTGAAGTTGAATGGGTGCATGCCTTGGCTGAGCTGATTGCGCCATTTGAAGGAACTACCCCACGCTATCATAGTGGTCACTGGAAAGAAGTTTTTGATAACCAGTTTCTGTTTCAGCTGGAAAAGGTCAAGGTTTTATCACAAGTACAAAAAGGTACGGTAGAACAGGTGGTATCCAAACGTTTACTGTCGACCAGCTTTATTGCAGCCATGTCAGAGTCTCAACAGCGGGCCCTAAAACAGCAGTTTGAAGAAACCGTCCGGCACTATACTAACAAGCAACCTCAGGATGAAATTGAATTTCCATATGTAACTTATGCTTATAGCTTTAAAAAAGTCAGTTATAAATAACTGAAAAAATCATGTTTAAAATGAGGGAGTACATATGAATAAAACAGCCCGTCTCGCTTTACCTCTGATGTTCTGTTCAGGCCTCTTACTGGGCGGCTGCCAAAAGGAAAACCCGGAAACTGGTGATCTTTCGCAGCAACAGCAGGAAGATGTAGAAGTCATGAAACAGCTGGAAACGCCTCCAGTTAAACAATTTCCGGCTACTCCGAATGATGCTCACGATATTCAGCTACTGGAAGACTATGAAAGCCGTTTTTTAGCCATGAGTGATGAACTGGAGGAAGAACTTGGTAAAATGCGTCAGGAAGGCTCGCTCACTGAAGAATTTGAGCAGCAGCGAAAACGCGAGCATATTCAGTCAGCACGTAATATGTTGCGTGAACTGGACTTAAAAACTGAGCAGGGTCGCTATATTCAGGGGCTACATGCAGAATACTGGGATAATCAGGCCAAATTACTTGAGCAGCAACCTGAACAGAAAGGTAATAACAATCAGGTACAGGGCTTAGGCGATTATTTACATGCGCAAGAGCAATTGAAGCACTGGAAAAACCAGCAGCAAACTGCCAGCCAACAATCACAGCCACCATTTTCTGAACCTGCAAAACAGCAGTAAATGGCAGAGCTAAAATATATAATTCTTGGTAATTATACCTCTGAAGCCCGAAAACATATACCCGGCTGCATTATTGTGAAGTCGGGTATAGGTTATCTGGATTAAACTTCCTTTATTTAATTTCGTAACAACTTTAAATTTAACTTCTGACTTTCTCGATCCATTGAATCGAGTTTACCCGAAATAATTCACAAGCCCCTTCTCCCAAATCAGTTGGAGTAAGTGATGAGGTCCAGACCAAATCTTTATCCTTTACTTCAACCAACTCGCCATGTAAACGGACCAGATCACCCCGTTTCACTTTCTTAATTTCCTGGGCAATTTTAGGATTGGCTGGAATAATATGCATATTTGATACCATTTGCATGGCCTGTTTCGGTGGTACCGGCAGCTTGTCTATTTTCCAGTTCAGGAAACGGTCATACTGGTTCACACTGATACGCCGGGCAATTTCCGGCTCGGCAAACATTCCCCAACTGACTGCATAATCAATGGGGGAAAATTTGGCTTGTTCATCATGAGTATAAATTTTTGAACCTAATATACGGAAATCACCAGCGAAAGGTTTAAGTACTGCAATAGACTGATCTTTTACAGCAGGTGCCAATCCTTTAGCAATATTATATTCAGCAGAGGTCGATGCACTGGCCTGTCCTACCCATAAGCCCAGTAATACACTACATATTAAGCGTTTTGACATCAATTTCCCCCTGTAATCAGCGTGTTTCTTAACTCTATATTAGAAGAAGAAAATATGAAAAGAGTATCAAATTTTAGTAACAATCAGCACGGTTTAGGTTTGATTTTGTCTTGACTCTATTTATTTAAACGCGGGTCTAAGCGCTATACTTCATCAAAATCAATACGCACGGTCTCAAAACGTACCCGCCCGTCACGGATTGCCTGAGCAATTGCCTGCTGGCCTTTGGTTAAGCGTGCATTTCCACTTTTAATATCAATCAGCACTACTTGAATTTCATCTGCTCGGCCTTCGCCATCACGAAAGTCGGTATAGCCATCAAATACCACATAATCCACCGGGTCCCCTAAAAATTTGGCATCGCTCGGCAAATACTGGAACTCAGGCAGGATTGGAGCCAGCTGTTCGGCCATTTTGCCCTTAAGGACTGCACGGCTAGTGTTTACACTGCGCTTTTGTGCATGAGTCAGTGCCTTCTGGTGTTCACGTTCTAGCTCGGCAATATACTGTTCATATTCCGCCTTGATCCGTCCATTACGTGTATTTGACAAAATGAAAGTGGCAAGTACCACACCGATGCAGGCACCAATCAGCATGGCCATCCAGATTGACATATATATTCCTCATATTTCATGTGCATAGTAATGTATAGAGTCCTACAACTTTTGTCATGTGTCACATTTCTCACATAAAAAGCTGCTAAGCTAGGGTAGAGATAGATCATTGTACTAAAGTGAATGAAAACAATATTGATTGCTAACCAGAAAGGGGGCTGTGGAAAAACCATTGCAGCAATCACTTTAGCCACGGCACTCTCCCAAAAAGGTTATCAGGTCGGGCTGGCAGATGCAGATCACCAGAAGTCAGCCTTACAATGGTTAAAGCTACGACCTGAAACAGCCACGCCAATTATTGCTCTAGACTGGCGAAAAGAAAAACAGATCGGTGAAGCTCCCGCAGACCTGGACTATTTAATTATTGATGCACCCGGCGCATTACGTGGAGAACATGCTGAACAGCTGATCCGTGAAAGCCAGCATATTATTGTTCCGCTTCAACCTTCTTTTTTTGATATTGACAGTACCCGGCGTTTTTTAAAACATCTCCAAGAGATCAGGCGGATACAAAAAGGCAAGGTAAAAATTCTATTGCTGGCAAACCGGATCAAGTCACCAAAAAGTAATCAGCAGGATATGCAGAGCTTTTTTCAAAAAGTTGGACAGGAACCCGTAGCCTGGATTGCAGAACGTTCAGCTTATGCCCAACAGGCCATGCAGGGGTTGGCTATATTTGATAAATATCAGAAAAATCTGCTGGTTTTACAAGCTCAGTGGCAACCGGTTCTGGATAGTATTATTGAAGATCCAACCGAGTGGTTCTGATTTTTGAGCTGCTATCCGCTCTTTTTATATCGTGTAATTTATTCACGGGCCTACACCCGGCATTCATTTCCCCGGTGAGTATTTTCGGTTAATATGATTAATCGGCTATCAAAGATCAGAGAAATCAGTGCAACAATATGCTCCAACCCTACAGCGGGTTTTGTTATTTGGACTGTTTTTTATATTGGTATTTTTGGGCTTCCATGTGCTCAAATACTTTATTGTACCGGTCCTTTGGGCAGCAATTATCGCCTATATGACCTGGCCACTTTATCTGTCTATCCAGCGGATGTGCGACCAGCGTTCAAGTATCAGTGCGTCTGTCATGATTGTTCTGATTATTTTGGTCATTGGTATTCCCCTGACCTTTGCTATTTTCATTTTGCAGCATGAAGGCCGTAACCTGTATTACGAGCTGCAACGCCAGATTTTTTCCGGACATGTTTCTGTACCTGATTTTATCCGCGAGTTACCTATCATTGGCAAAGAAGTTACCCGGACCTTAAAAGAACTAAATACTGACCCGCAGTCCATTACCCAAAACGTAGCTGCCTGGATCCAAGGTCATTTAGGTTATGGCCGTTTCGTCCTGAATGAAATTAGCAAAAATATTATTAAACTCTGTTTTGCGATCATGTCCTTATTCTTTTTTTACCGTGACGGACAGACTATTCTAAGACAGGTCAGTACAGCCATGGAAAAAGTGATTGGGCCACGTATCCATCATTATATGGACACTATTTCAGAAACTACCCGTGCCGTAGTTTATGGTGTAGGTCTAACTGCAATTGCTCAGGCAATCCTGGCTGGCTTAAGTTATGTAGTGGCGGGGGTGCCTAATCCGATGGTTCTGACTATTGCAACTTTCTTGCTGGCATTAATTCCATTTGGTACACCGGTCGCCTATGGCTCGGTTGCTCTCTGGCTATTTTCACAGGGGCAGACGGTAGAAGCCATTGGTGTATTTGCATGGGGTGTCTGTATTGTCAGTACATCAGATAATGTTATTCGGCCACTGGTAATCTCTGGTGCGACTCAAATCCCTTTCCTGCTTATCATGTTTGGGGTTCTAGGTGGAGTCGCCAGTTTTGGCCTGGTTGGTCTATTCATTGGTCCGGTAATCTTAGCCGTAATACTGGCAATCTGGCGTGAATGGCTGCATGAAACCACTGAACCCGAACCTGTGCCGGATGCTTCTTTGGCCTATGAAATTTTAAATGATGAAGAGCCGCCGAAATCACCGTAAATGATTAAAGTTAATAAACTTATACAAGACCATACTTAATGCTGATTGTGTATTGAACAGTGCTTTGCTTGAATTGGACTGCACAATAATCACAATCAGGATGCACTGTATGTTTTCCTCCCTATTTAAAGTTAGCGCGCTTTGTGCACTGACTGCGGCGGTATCGGTAGGTTGTACTACCATGGATCATCACAATTCAGCCAAACAGCAGACCGTTACTGTGCATGCTGTTTCACCTGAAGGTGTGGGTAGTAAAATCGGTACAGTTACCTTCCATGACAGTCCTCAGGGGCTTATAGTCATGACCAACCTGTCTAGTCTGCCTTCAGGTCAGCATGGCTTCCATATCCATGAACGTGGCTCATGCGAACCAGCAATGAAAGACGGAAAAATGACTGCCGCCCAAGCTGCTGGCGGACATTTTAACCCCACAGGTACAGGTCATGGTACTCCAACCACTGGTCATCTGGGGGACCTGCCCGCTGTTACGGTAGATTCCAACGGGAAAGCTAACCAGACCTTGCTATCACCGCGTCTGACCCTGAGCCAGATCCAGGGACTTTCGGTGATGGTACATGCAGGTGGTGATAACTATTCAGATCATCCTAAACCGCTTGGTGGTGGTGGTGAGCGTATTGCCTGTGGTGTAATTAAATAGAATATAGCTCCTATAAAAAATATGGACATCTCAACAGATGTCCATATTTTTTATTGCCTACTTAATGGGTATTTAATTCAGATCCTGCTGCTGACGCTGCTGCATTACTTTATTTAAAAGCATCCGTGGAAATGTAAACCAGAGCGCAATCAGTACAAGACATGCCAGACTGTATCCCAATAAATGAAACTGCTCGTAAAGCATACGAACCAGCTCAATAATAATGAAAAAACTGAACATCAATAGCATTGATACTGCGGCTGCAACTGTTCCCTTAGAAACCTGCGATGACATCAGGGCAAACCGGTAAAGGACAGAAAAGCTGAGTCCCTCTCCAAAGCTGATCAAGGTCATTCCAATGATCAGACTCCACAAAAAATATGCTGGCCAGATCACGCCCAGAAGCAGGATAAAAGTACCGAATAGCATAATAGGCAGACCTATAAGTACTGTTTTTCCTAATGCCAGCTTGTCGATCACTTTAATCAGTACAATATTGCCCAGGATCAGACCGCCAAGTACCGGAAACTGTGCCATGCCATATTGCAGACTGCTGAGTCCAAGTTCTTCGACCAGCATGACTGGAGAGAGTGCAATCCATAACATCAGCGGCATGCTGACCATCGGTAAAGCGAGTGTTAAGCCTAAAAAATGCTTATCCTGATAAACCTTTTTGAAATCATAAAGAATATAGCTGATCGGCTGTTTAGGAATACTCTGCTTATACTCCGGCATTTTAGCTTTCAGACCAAACCAGCTTAAAAATGCCAGCAGGGCAATACCGATAAAACCCCAGTGCCAAGAAACATGGTCAATTAAAAAAGCACCCAAAATAGGGCCAAGCAAAGGTGCCAGCAAGGAGATATTGGCCATGAGTGCCATGACCTTAATCGCATCACGCTCTTCAAAAGTTTCTTGAATGGCAGCATAGCCTACTGCGGTAATTACCGTCAGGCCAATGCCCTGTAAAAAACGCAGGGCCAGAAAAGTTTCAATACGTTGCGTCAATAAAATCAGCAGGCAGCACACTACAAAGAATAATACTCCAGAGAGCAGAACTTTTTTGCGGCCAAGACGGTCTGAAAGTGGTCCTAAAAGCCATGCAACACAGGCGCCACCCAATAGATAAAATGACATTGAAGAAGGTGCCCAGCTACTGCTGACTCCGAAGTCTCTAGTAATAGCAAGCATTGCCGGCTGGACCAGATCATTGCCGATATACACTGAAAATTCGAACAGGACCAAAGCCAATGGGAACATGAGCGTAGCGCGGCTCAATGTGGTGGTTTGAATATTTTGCATTGTTATCTACATATCTTTATCGGCTTGTAAGGCTGAGTATCATTTTTAGGGAGATAAACGTCAGCCCAATGACAAGCACTAAGTATTCAAAAATTAAGTTTTAGAAAATGCGCTTGAGAGCAGCGACTTAGAACACTGTATTCACAAAGTGTCTAGCAAGATAAAAATAATGATGTGAGATTTTATGACTTCACCAAGTACACCCACTTGGTCAAGTCAGTATAGTCTAACAGAGAATAATCTTAAATACTGTGAATTTTACAGTCGCAAAATTTATGTGTAGCAGTCTTCTTTTAAGAAAAAGAAATAATTATATTTTTTACAGTGATCCACCCATTCCAGAAAATAAGGCTATATCGAGCAGATCCACTTTTAGCCGAATTATCCCTATACATCAGTTATATATTTTCAGGGACACTGAGCAGCCTGAAAAGACTTGGTATTTTTACCACGCATGCACTGGTATGAGCGTTGGGTATTTACCAGTTCCCAGTTATTTTCAATATGTTTGAAACTATAAATAGTGCGAACTGAACGGACCGAATCATCTTTTAAGCCGGTTTCAGTAACCTTTACCTGAGCTGCTGTCGGACGCTCAATATTATTAAAAAACTGGCGTATTTCTACTGTAGCAAGATCTTTGAGCAGCTCGGGACGCTCCTGTAAAACTTGCTGTATAGGTGTATCAGACTTAAAGTTCATGAGCTTGCTGGTTGTAGCGCAGCCACTCATCACGCCCAGTAACAGCGAAGATAAAATAAAAACTCTTAACATTGCATGTTCCCCTTCAGCAAAAAAAGCGTAGCCATTGTGCTACGCTTTTTTTGTTTACACTATTAAAGCTATGTAGCCTTAAAGATCAAACAGTTTGCCCGGATTCATAATACCATTCGGATCAAATACTTTTTTAAGTGCCTTCATATATTCAATCTCTTCAGCAGAACGGCTATAGTCGAGATAAGGCTTTTTGGTCATTCCAACCCCATGCTCGGCAGAAATTGAACCATCATATTTTTTTACGGTCTCAAATACATACTTGTTAACGACCTGGCATTTGGCAAAGAACTCGTCTTTACTCAGATTTTCAGGTTTTAAAATATTCAGGTGCAGATTGCCATCGCCAATATGCCCAAACCAGCAGATTTCAAAATCTGGATAATTGGCCTGAACAATTGCATCAATTTCCTTAATAAACGCCGGTACATGCGTGATCAATACTGAAATATCATTTTTATAGGGAGTAAATGGGGCAATTGACTCGGAAATATCTTCACGCAGACGCCATAGATTTTGTGCCTGGTCCAGAGTCTGACTCATCACACCATCAAGTACCCAGCCGTGCTCCATGCAATGTTCAAAGATTTCCATTGCCTTATCCATGATTGGCTCATAAGGTGCTTCAAACTCAAGCAGAACATAAAATGGGCACTGGCTTTCAAATGGACGCTGTACACGACCATGGGCTAGCACTTTCTGCATTGCCAGTTCACCAAAGAACTCAAATGCTGTCAGATCGATCTTGCTCTGGAACGCATGCAGAATAGGCATGATCGCATCAAAATCTGGCACACCCAGTACCATGACCTGTAAGTCTTGTGGCTGACGTTCCAGCTTGATTTCAGCTTCAGTTACCAGCCCCAATGTACCTTCTCCACCAATAAACAGATGTTGCAAGGCATACCCGGTTGCATTTTTAATCATACCTTTGTTCAGGCGTAAAATATCACCTTTACCAGTTACTACAGTCAGGCCCAACACCCAGTTACGAGTCATGCCATATTTAATAACCTTAATACCGCCTGCATTGGTACCGATATTGCCGCCAATTTGAGATGAACCTGAAGAAGCAAAATCAACCGGATAGTACATCCCCTGTTCTTCTGCATAAGACTGCAACTGCTCGGTTACAATACCCGCCTGTACCCGTACCATCCGGTCTGCCGGAAAAAATTCCAGTACCTGGTTCATTTTATCCAGGCTTACTACGATTTCACCATTGGCTGCTACTGCTCCAGCAGAGAGCCCGGTACGCCCCCCTGAAGGGGTAATCGCAATATTAAACTGATTGGCCAGCTTGACGACTTGCTGAACCTGCTCTGTACTGGATGGAAAAACGATGACTGACGGGTTAGGTTCAAAATGCTTGGTATAGTCCCTGCCCCAGGCATCCAGACTGGCAGCATCGGTTTTAATACGGTTTTCCCCAACAATTGCAGAAAGTTGGGTCAATAATTCAGGTGCTAAAGTAACTGGAGCATTCATCGTTTTGCGGACCTAGCAAGAAATAGATTAGAAGTGCGGCACTATAGAAGCTTCATTTCCAATAAAATTTAAAGAACAACAATCTGATCATGAAATAGAAGCACTGCTTTGGACAAGATGAAAAAACCGTGAAATTTTTTCATTCCGGTATTAAAAGCGCTTACATTTTACCCCTAAGTCAGGCCGGGATAAAGCATGCTAAAAATATACTGTCACAACACCATATATATAAGTACAGCAGATTTTCAGGTTATGTTTGGCATGCTGGCGTTTTATAAAACCAGCCTAGCGACCATAAAGCAGGAAAATATCCACTGAGGCAGTCATAAAGCAAATGTCTATAGGGCGACCAATATGTTATCATACTGCCACTAAATTTGGCCTTTGTAGCGGAGCGGTAATGAGCCAACACCTTTCACTTCCTAAAGATAAAATTCGTTTCTTGTTGCTAGAAGGCGTTCACCAAAACGCGATCGACACTTTAAATGCTGCAGGTTATACCAACATTGACTATCGCAAGACTGCGCTTGAAGGCGAAGCGCTCAAGGAAGCGATCAGAGATGCCCACTTCATCGGTATACGTTCTCGCACGCAGTTGACCGAAGAGATTTTCGAAGCAGCCAACAAGCTTATCGCGGTTGGCTGTTTTTGTATCGGTACCAACCAGGTTGACCTAAAAGCAGCAATGGAACGTGGGATTCCGGTATTTAATGCACCTTATTCAAATACCCGTTCTGTAGCAGAGCTGGTACTGGCAGAAACTATCCTGCTGCTTCGTGGTGTACCTGAGAAATCTGCTTCCTGTCATCGTGGTGGCTGGAATAAATCTGCCAACGGTTCATTTGAAACACGTGGCAAAACTTTAGGTATTGTGGGTTACGGCTCAATTGGTTCACAGCTCTCTGTTCTGGCTGAAAGCCTGGGCATGCAAGTTATTTATTATGATGTAGTAACTAAACTGCCTATGGGTAATGCCCGTCAGATAGGCTCTTTAGATGAGTTGCTTGCAACTGCTGATGTAGTGTCTCTGCATGTGCCAGACGTTCCATCTACCCGTAATTTCTTTACAAAAGAACAGCTTGCAAAAATGAAGCCGGGTTCAATCTTTTTAAACGCAGCACGCGGTACCTGTGTGGTGATTGAAGATCTGGCCGATGCTATTAAATCTGGCCATATTGCTGGCGCTGCTGTCGACGTATTCCCGAAAGAGCCAAAAGCAAATGGGGAAGAGTTCGTCTCTCCACTGCGTGGTCTTGATAATGTGATCCTGACACCACATGTTGGTGGCTCTACCATGGAAGCACAGGCAAATATCGGTTTGGAAGTAGCTGAAAAATTTGTGGCCTATTCTGATAAAGGTATGACACTTTCTGCAGTTAATTTCCCGGAAATTGCCTTACCGCTGACCGAAGGCAAACACCGTCTGCTACACATTCACAAAAACGTGCCTGGCGTACTGTCCAAAATCAATACTTTGTTTGCCGAGCATAATATTAATATCTCGGGCCAGTCATTAATGACCAAAGGTGACGTAGGTTATCTGGTGATGGATGTAGATGCTTCTGCATCTCAAGAAGCACTCGATACTCTGCATCAAGTAGAAGGCACAATCCGCGTTCGTGTACTGTTCTGATCCGTACAAATACTGACAAAGCCACAACCGTGAGGTTGTGGCTTTTTCTTTGTGCCAGTCCTATAGTGAACCTGATATTATCCTTTTGATTGCTCCAGTCTTTTTTCATGCTTAATATAAAACAGGCACCGCATTTACAAGCTCTTTTGCTTCTTATACTGGCAATGCTTTCAGTACAGGGTAGCGGATCATTTGCAAAAGTACTGATCAGTGAGTTTCCGGTCATTACTGTGGCAGCATTGCGTTTAATGTTTAGTGCACTCATTCTGGCTGCAGTGTTTCAAATCTGGAAAGTTAATCTCAGGAATATCCGCTGGAAAGCCATCTTGAGTTATGGACTGGCACTAGCTGGCATGAACTTGCTGTTTTATTTATCTATAGCCCGGTTACCATTAGGAATTGCAGTCGCTTTTGAGTTTATTGGCCCTTTGAGTGTAGCTCTGTTTTTTGCCCGTCAGCGCTATGATTTTATCTGGATCGGCCTTGCGGTATTAGGCCTTTTATTACTTCTACCCTTAGATGAAACGCAGCAGTCACTTGATCTGTTAGGTGTAGCTTATGCATTAGGGGCCGGCGCCTGTTGGGCTGTCTATATTATTGCAGGGCAAAAACCTTCGGGTATTTCAGGGAATCATACGGTCTGCCTGGGCATGATGGTCGGTACATGCTGTTTGCTTCCAGCCGCTTTACTGTTTACACCTGCCACTCTTAGCGCATTTGAATTACCTCATATAGGTTCTTTTATTGTCCTTGCCATACTGGCCAGTGCCTTGCCTTTTTCTCTAGAAATGATTGCACTACGTAATCTGACTGCACTTAGCTTTGGTACTTTAATGAGTCTGGAACCTGCGATTGCTGCATTTTCAGGTTTTTTATTTCTGGGTGAACAGCTGCTCTGGAGCCAGTGGCTCGCATTGGCAACTATTATTGCTGCTTCAATTGGCTGTACAGTAACAACTCAACGCGCGCGCCTGCGCGCCCAAGCTAAAGATTCCTCGGCTTCTTCAAACTAGGTATTTTTTCCCAGCTCTATTTATCCGGGCTTTGGTTATAATAGACTCTATCTCTTTCTTTACGATCTGGGTAAATGCTCTGATCACGCGCGCCTATGTCAAACTCATCTTTGCTTGCTGTGCTATTCATGGTTTTATCCATGATTTCCTATCAGATCAGTGCATCCTTTGCCAAACAGCTTTTTTCAGTTCTGGATCCGCTGACTGTAACTATTTTAAGGCTGTGTTTTGCCGCTGTACTCGTAACTCTCATGTTTCGTTCCTGGCGCATCATTTCAAGACTGCCTTATTTACGGTGGCGTGATCTGCTCTGCTATAGCGCATCACTTGGCCTGATGAATATTCTGTTTTATCTGTCACTAGATAAACTTCCTCAAGGTATTGCAGTTGGGCTGGAGTTTGCCGGACCGCTAGGCTTGGCTTTATTGTCGGTCAAATATCGTAGCGACTATATCTGGGTATTACTGGCTATTATCGGAATTGTACTGATGGTGCCTTGGGGCAGTGCCAATGCCGAGAATTTTTCAGTATTTGGAGCTGCCTGTGCACTGGGGGCCGGCTTCTGCTGGGCAATTTATATTTATTTTGGTCAAAAAGTAGTACAGCAAAATATTGGGATGCATGCATTGACGATTGCCATTATTATCTCGGCACTGGCACTCCTGCCTATCGGATTATATCAGGATGCTCCTGCACTAGTGCAAACCCAGCATTGGGGTAAAGTACTTATGGTTGCCTTATTGGCTACCGCCATACCTTATGCACTGGATCTGCTGGCACTGAAAAGCCTGAGTAAACTTAGCTATGGTACCCTCTCCAGTCTCTCGCCTGCACTGGCTGCGCTGGCTGGCATGGTCCTGTTAAAAGAACAGATTAATACCTGGCAGTGGGTTGCGCTTGGCTGCATTATGCTTGCCTCAGTTGGTGTAACGGTAGGAACCAGCAAACGTTCACGTCAACCGGTCACCGACTTCTAAAAGCCCAATAAACCAAAAAAGATGGCTCTTGCCATCTTTTTCTGATACTACAGCATGGTTTTACTGATTTCCTTATAGTGTTCATATTCGTTCAGATATTGTTTGGCCAATACAGTTTTTTGCTGCTCATCCAGAATTTTACCGGCTTGCTGAAAAAAACGGTGTTCTTCTTCAGTCAGATGGTGATGAACTGTCTCAGTCAGTTTTTTTGCCAGTGCCAGCCAGCCTGTATTACTCATATCCAGCTCGGTGAGCTCTTCAACCATTTCATCCATTTCATGATGTTCAGCCAAAGCATGGCGAGTAATACCCAGACCAGAATCAGTCATCATTAAGGGAATATAAAAAAAGCGGTCTTCAGCCACTTCATGAGCGAACAGCTCGTTTTTAAGTGCTTGAAATACACTACGACGCTCTGGAGAATCTCCATGGGTTTTTAAAAGCTGGTCAGCAAGATCGCGCTGGCGTTCATGGCTCTCGCGTAATGCTTCAAATATATTCATACTGCTCCCCTTTCACTAAAATATTCATTGGCTAAGGTGATGATGCAACCCGTACAAAATATTTCCAGTTGGATATAATTTTATTAGAGTCTTATCTTTAATGTTTGTTTATATTAGCTTTTTTACAGGCTTCACTTTGTCTTTAAAAAACCGTGTTTTTGTATCAGCTTGTATTCACTATGCTTTTTTATTTTACATGAAGCCTGCTGTTACCATCTGATAGGTCAGGCGTATAATCAGAATACTCACCAGAATTAAAAATAAAATCCGGATAAGGCCACTTCCATACTTTAAAGCCAGCCGGACCCCCATTAAAGACCCGAAAATATTGGCCAGTGCCATACCTAAACCAATACCAAACAGAACATGACCGGTTGGAATAAAAAAACTTAAAGCTGCCAGATTGGTCATTAAATTACCAATTTTAGACAGTGCAGAAGCATGTAAAAAATCAACACTTAAAAACCGGATGAAGAAGAAGATAAAGAAGCTACCTGTACCAGGGCCAAAAATACCATCATAGAATCCGATTAAAATACTGCCGAGTGCCGCCATTAACAAGAAACTGGAGTTAACCGGACGTTCAGTATGTACCTGGCCGAACTGCTTTTTCATGAAAGTATATACAGCCATGATGATCAGCATAAGCAGTACCAGTGGACGTAATACAGAAACCGGAATCATCGATACACAGGCAGCCCCGATAAAACTGCTGACAAATGCACAGCCGGCAATGACCACCAGTAACTTCCAGACAAAACGCACCCGTCTGGCGTAGGAAAATGCAGCTGAAGCAGTACCTGCGATTGACGCCAGCTTGTTAGTACCGAAAATTGTTGCTGGGAGCAAATGCGGGAAAGTTCCCATCAGTGCTGGAATCTGGATCAGGCCACCGCCTCCAACAGCAGCATCAATCAGGCCGGCACAAAACGCAAAAAAAACCAGACTGATAATAATTTCGATATCCATATCCAGATCTATCCTTGATGTTTAATATTGCAGTAAATCAGAGATTCAGCACCCTTTTTGGTACCAGCCGTTTCTTATCTGTAATTTCTGCCAGACCCAGACATTTTTCACCCTCAAATACCAGCACTTGGGTCTCTGCTATATGCTCGATATTACTTTCCATACCCCGGCTAAAGTATTCGCTTCGTCCTTCTGGTACCTGTATTTTAGGAAAATAGTCAACCGGTGCATAAACTGGTAATAATAGTGCCTCACGTTCAGCTTCATTCAGACTTTCCAAGTATTCGATGGTATAGCTGGGAATCAGGTCGAAAGGCCCTGTTTTTATACGGTGCAGATAAGTCAGATGGCCATAACTCCCGAGCGCCTGAGCAACATCCTCCCCCAGGACACGAATATAAGTTCCTTTAGAGCAGGTTATATCCAGCGTAATACTCTGCGCCGTAAATGACAGTAATTCAATCGCATAAATACTCACTGGCCGTGCTTCACGTTCAATTTCAATACCTTTACGTGCCAGCTCATATAAGGGACGACCCTCTTTTTTTAAAGCCGAATACATCGGCGGCACCTGTTCGATATTACCCTTAAACTGGGCCAGTACCTGCCGGATTCTCTCTTCGTCCAGTTCGGGTATCTCAGCCTGTAAAAGTATTTCACCTTCGACATCACCAGTAGTCGTGCTGTGCCCAAGCTGTATAGTGGCCTGATAACGTTTGGTTGAATCAAGCAGGTAATGCGAAAATTTGGTGGCTTCACCCAGACAAATGGGTAACAGGCCTGAAGCCAAAGGGTCGAGTGCCCCAGTGTGCCCGGCTTTTTCAGCACGATACAGCCAACGTACCTTTTGCAATGCTGCATTTGAACTGATCCCCAGCGGTTTATTCAATAAAAAAACCCCGCTAACCGGGCGGCGCTGAATCTTGGATGAGGATCGTTTCATGAGAAAAATCAGATTAGAGTAAGTGCCGTCATGTTATCAATCTGTTCCCACCTTTTACAACTTTTCTATAGGTTCCAGAAAATTTTATGGCATATTGAACCCGATTCTAAAAATTAAAATAAATAGAACGGCATTACAGGTGCATAGGAATGCAGAAATATAAAATATGGATGGTTTTATCTATTGTTATCATTTGTGTAGCAGGCCTGATTTTCTGGCTTATGCCTCAGGATAAAACCATAAAACAGCCGGTTGGACCAGCAGCGGCTTCCGGGCTGTTACCCCAACAAACCGTACTAACTCAAGCACAGGTTAAAGCAGGTATTCCCTACCTGAGTCCAAGCCAGAAGGATACTGAAATAAACTGCCAGCTCCGGCTAGATTCTTCTAATCGCCTCATCATTAATGAACAGACCCGTAACTGTTTTGAATATTTTATTACACAATATGGTGAGAAAAATATTGAGCAGA
The DNA here is from genome assembly GCF_040744925.1 of Acinetobacter sp. FL. Taxonomy (NCBI): domain Bacteria; kingdom Pseudomonadati; phylum Pseudomonadota; class Gammaproteobacteria; order Moraxellales; family Moraxellaceae; genus Acinetobacter; species Acinetobacter sp. FL. The sequence goes on from NZ_CP160437.1 coordinate 2,845,592, forward strand.
TCAAGCTCGATTTTAAGTCCTATATTCAGACAGTTCATAAAGACCCCGCACAGTCACAGATTCTGGACCTGTGGAACCGTTATATTGACTACCGTATTGCTCTAGGTGACTTGCAGGCTTCAAGTACCGACAGAGACAGCACACAATACTATCGCGCTATTTTTAACAAGATGAAAAATCTGCGTCAGCAGTTTTTCTCGGCTTATGAAATAGAAGGTCTGTTTGGAACCGAAAATATTTATCATCAATATACACTGGACCGCATGGACATTCTGGATGATAAAAACCTGTCTGAAAGTGAGAAAGCACAGGAACTTAAAGAACTGTTCAAACAGCTTCCACAAGACTGGCAGGATAATCTTGAGCAGCTTAATAAACTCGAAGATTTAAGAAAACTTACCGCAGACATTCAGGCACGCGGTGGTTCAAATGATGAGATACGCCAGATGCGGCTAAATCTGGTGGGACCAGAGGCAACCCAACGTCTGGAAAGACTGGACACTGAACGTGACGACTGGAAAAGCCGGGTGAACCAGTATCTGAGTGCACGCGATCATATTAAGACAGGCGGGATGAGCGAGGCAGCGAAAGACCAGGCAATACAGCAGCTACGCCAGCAATATTTTAATAATGCACAAGAGCAGTTACGGGTTGAAACCTTTGAAACTGTACATGACCAGGGTGGCAAGCTGCCTTTTGCCAACTAATCAATGTATGGATTACTCATCTATCAGTATAGCTCAACAACAGTTCTGCTTGATGAACAAGGTAAACAGTGACTTGAGCAATTTAGTCCAGCACTTTATAAACAGGAAAATTTTTATGTGCAATACACCAAATACAATGTTCAGGCATAAATATCAGAGTACAAAAATTAACCAAAACCCTTATCCTAAAATTCCAAAAAATGTATATTAATTCAACAGCCATTTAAAGAAGATCAGTAATTACTCGGCACTTTAAATACTCTGCTTATTTGCATGAGATAACTGAAAAATAAAAAAACCAGTTCATCAGGGAGGTACATAGCTATATCTAAATTGGACTTTATTATTTCATCACATCAGGGAGGAAAAACTAAAACAGGTGTTGCTAAGTCATAAATAAAAAAAGAAACAAAATTAAGGATAGATTATGGATTATACGAGTAAAAAAATAAAAATACTCAGTGCTGCTATGCTATTAGCCAGCATCACGTCCCTGACCACAATAGCGCATACCAAACCTGCGATATTACAGGTTCAGGAAAAAGCATTATCAGATTATGCCAAGACCAGATATCCAATTGTGATGACTCATGGCTGGTTAGGCTGGTCTAGAATTGGCAACTCAAGCTTTAATATTGATTACTGGTATCAGATTCTGCCAGATATGGCGCGTAATGGCTCAACTGTATTTGCCGCTCAACTCTCGCCGGCCAACACTACTGAAATACGTGGCGAACAGCTGCTGAGTCAGGTCGAAGATGTATTGGCCATTACTGGCCAGCATAAAGTCAATCTGATTGGTCACTCGCATGGCGGACCTACGGCACGTTATGTAGCCGCCATCAAACCACAATATATTGCCTCGGTTACTGGCGTAGGTGGAACATTTCGTGGTTCAAAGGTAGCAGATGATATCCAGAATAATACAGCAACCCGGACCGTATTTAATATTGTCGGTGACTATCTAATCGCGCCTCTGATTTCATTGGCACAGTTGCAGTTTGACTTGCCCATTGATTTTGATGGCTCAATGAAATCCCTTACTGAAACAGGATCGGCCGATTTCAACCGGCGCTTCCCAACCTCTGCCTTAGCCTCTGACTGTAACCGGCAAGGTACTAAAGTAGATCGAGGAATTCATTACTATTCCTGGACCGGTACAGCACAAACAACTAATTTACTGGATATTGACAGCATCCTGATGCAATTAGGACCACTGTCCTATGGCAACAAAGACAATGACGGAATGGTTGCACGCTGTAGCACCCATATCGGTCTTGTGGTTCGGGATAACTATAATCTGAATCATACAGACCTTGCCAATATGATGTTTGGCTTAACAGGCCGCTTTGCGCCTGACCCGGTAGCGCTGTTTCGTCAGCATGCCAATCGCTTAAAACTTGAGGGTTTATAAAAGCTGACTGAACAGCACCTTCTCTCTGGTCAGTTACATCATCAGATGGATGACCCATTAAGAATCAAATCAGTATCAAAATAAAAAAATTGAGGATTATTATGAAATACGGACAATTCATTCTTGCTATATTTTTTGCCTCAGTAGCTTTAACAGCACAAGCGGCAACCAGCGCTGAACAGGCTACGACCAGACTGATCGTTTCAAACTATGCTAAAACTAAATATCCAATCGTATTCAATCATGGTATGGCAGGTTTTATCAGTATTGGTACAGACCAGTTCGGTCTCGACTATTTTTATCAGATTTTGCCAGATCTGGCACGTAATGGAGCAAATGCATGGGCAACCCGGGTATCACCTTTAAACTCTACTGAAGTACGGGGAGAGCAGCTTACGCAGCAGGTCGAAGAAATTCTGGCCCTGACAGGCGCACAAAAGGTGAATTTGGTCGGACACTCTCATGGTGGTCCTACCATCCGTTATGTTGCCGGAGTTTTACCTGAACGTGTGGCTTCATTGACAGCAGTCGGGGCACCTAATAAAGGTTCACCGGTAGCTGACCTGATTTTAAAGGCTGAAGGTACAGTCGTAGAGGCACCCTTGGTGGGCGTAGTCAATCTGGTTTCAAAAATGATTACCTGGGCTCAAGGACTTGATCCAAATAGTTATCCACATGATGCCTTGGCAGGTGGCAACAGCTTAAGCCTGACAGGCTCAGCCCAATTTAACAGCAGATTTCCACTTGGTATGCCTACTACGAGCTGTGGTGAAGGTCCGTATCAGCAACAAGGAATCTATTTTTATTCATTTACCGGCGTAGGAGCTATTACTAATGCCCTTGATCCAGACTCGGCATTAAAGGCCACCAGTTTACTGATTGACCAGGGTAAAGATAATGATGGGCTGGTTTCACGCTGTAGCGCCCGCTTTGGTAAAACAATCCGTGATAACTATCACTGGAATCATTTAGATGAAGTGAATCAGGTTTTAGGTTTAAGAGATGTGTTTGCACCTGACCCTGTAGATGTTTACCGGCAGCATGCCAATCGCCTAAAACTTCAGGGATTATAATATATTATTAATTATAAAAAATGCGCCAGAAGGCGCATTTTTTAGCTGTACAAAACTGATTAAGCTTCAGTTTTACGAGCTGGAAGTTTTTCACGGATACGTGCAGCTTTACCAGACAGATCGCGCAGGTAGTAAAGTTTAGCACGACGTACAGCACCGCGACGTTTCACATCAATACGAGCAACGATTGGAGAGTGAGTTTGGAATACACGCTCAACACCAACACCGCTAGAAATTTTACGTACTGTGAACGCAGAGTTCAGACCACGGTTTTTCTTAGCAATTACTACGCCTTCGAATGCCTGTAGACGTTCACGGTCGCCCTCTTTTACTTTTACCTGGACAACTACTGTGTCACCTGGTGCAAAAGCCGGGATGTCTTGTTTAAGCTGAGCATTTTCTACAGCTTGTACTAAAGGATGCTTACCGCTCATGGGGTATCTCCAGTATGCGCGAGTCAGAAGAGGTCTGATCATCGCTGGGTATAGAGGCTAAAACGCATAAACCCGATTGACTTTCCCTTTATGCTTGACCGCTTCAATGCATAAAGAGCCTATTGAAATACTTCAGGCAAACTGCCTGTAGTATATATGCTTGGACAATACCTGTTATTTGGCCTGTCTTTGCGAATCTTGTAGCCATTTCTTTTGCTGCTTGGTCAATTCAACTTTTTCTACCAGCTCGGGCCGGCGTTCTAAAGTACGTTGATAGCGCTGCAAAAACCGCCATTTTTCAATATTGGCATGATGTCCCGATTTTAAAATCTCTGGAACATTCATTCCCTCAAAATGGTCTGGCTTGGTATATTGCGGGCAGTCTAACAGACCATCCACAAAAGAGTCTTGCACATGAGATTGCTCATCAGACATCGCACCCGGAAGCCTCCGGATAATACTGTCTAATAAAACCATCGCCGGCAGTTCACCACCCGATAACACGTAATCACCAATTGACCATTCCTGATCAACATATTTCTGGATCAGACGTTCATCAACCCCTTCATAACGGCCACACAGTACAATCAGTCCGTCATATTGAACGAAATCCTGTACCGCAGTCTCATTTAGGGTTTTTCCCTGTGGCGACATATATACCACAGGAACATGAACTGCACCTGACTGCACAGCAAGCTCTTTGGCATGATGAATTGCTTTTGCCAGAGGCTCAGCCATCATCACCATACCGGGACCTCCACCAAATGGACGTTCATCCACCCGTTTGTAATTCCCTTCAGCAAATTCGCGTGGATTAATACAATGAATTTGCATTAAATCGCGTTTTGCTGCACGCCTGCTAATCCCAAAACTTGTAATCGCTTCAAACATTTCAGGAAAAATCGTAATGACTGCAAAAAACATCACAGACTCCTCTATTTTCCTGCTGCGTTAATCCTAAACAGAATTAAAAATCTACGCCCCAATTCACGTAGATACGACCAGTTTCGAGATCAACCCGCTGTACCACATCTTTATGCCATGGAATCATTCGCTCTTCGCCGTCAACACTGTCAGTGGTCGCGCGTACCACCATCACGTCATTGGCACCTGTTTCAAACAGTTCATGAATTTGTCCGAGATTAACTTCCTGCTCTTCTTCATCCAGACCCAGCACAGTGAGTCCTTTTAAATCTGACCAGTAATACTCATCCACACCTGGTTGTGGTAGTTGCGATTTTGAAATCCAGATATTTGCGCCAACCAGATTGTCTGCTGCGGTACGATCACTCACACCTTTCAAGCTTACAACCAGGCCTTTACCATGTGGTTTCCAACGTTTTACATCAACTATTTGCCAACCTGCTTTGGTTTCAATGTACCAAGGCAGATAGTCAAATATATTACTCATGGGTTCTGTATTGGAATAGACCCAGAGCCACCCATTTAATCCATATGCTGAACGTAACTGTCCAATCTGAATACGATCTTCGGGAACATTCTGTGTTGGTGTCATGGGCTAACTACTACCTGAAATTAAGCAGCAGTTGCAGCTTTTTTAGCTTGAGCAGCCAAAGAAGCAACACGTTCAGAAGGTTGAGCACCTTGAGAAACCCAGTGAGCAAAACGGTCAGCATCTAAACGAAGTTTTTCTGCTTTACCTTGAGCTGTAGGGTTGAAGAAACCGATACGTTCGATGAAACGACCGTCACGTGCATTACGGCTATCAGTCACAATGATTTGATAGAACGGACGTTTTTTAGCACCACCGCGTGCAAGACGAATAACAACCATGATAGAACCTTATAGTTTTTACGGATTATCCCTGTACCGACCATCGATACGTTTCAAACCCCTTTCATAGAGGGCAATATTTTACGCGAAGTTTACCCTGAATGAAAGATCAAAAACTATTTATCCGCAATTTTGAATTTAAGTTAGCGGCCGTCCCAGTTAGAGGTATTAGATAAGGCACAGGCACTGGCACCTTTGACCCAGAATTTTTGGCCTTGGTGATTCAGACAAATAACCCCATCATTAGCCTGAGATGTGCTGCTAATTGGTGTCGCTATTAATGTCCATTCATTTGCTGTGGTCGGGGAGGGACTAAAAGTTAAGTTATAAAGCGCTGTTCCCTGTTTCGGGATCACGCTGCTTCCATAAACTGTATTTATTGTAGCACCAGCGAACGTATTATTAGCTGCCCTATAGGTTTGCATACGCTGTGCAACTTGCAACATTTCACTTTGTGCATCTGTACGTTTGGTTCTTATAATATATTGGCTATAAGAAGGATAGGCAATCGCTGCTAAAATTCCAATAATAGCTACTACAATCATAACTTCTATAAGCGTAAAACCATTATATTTACCAACTTTCATAACCACTAGCCCCACAATTGGCATAACCAGCAATAGTATTTTTAGTCATACATCGTAGTCCTGCACTATTTAGTAAAACATTATAATTTTGAACCTGTGTACCTGCTGTGCTCTTGGTTGCCTTAATAACCCAACTCTGACCTAGTGCATCACTTGCAGTTAATAGCTTTGGAGAACTTTGACTTATATCTTTAATTTCAATTGTATAATCCACATTAGGGCCACCTAATGGCAATGATAAACTCTGGTCACTGTTCAGATAATTACTAGAGGTACCATTAGCAATATAGTTATATAGATAACTAGCATCAAATCCTTTATAACTAAAGTTTCTACCTTTATATCTTTCTAGCTGCTCAGCAAGTTTAAGCATTTCTTGCTGAGCATTAGAAAGCGCATTTTTACGCTTATATTGCTGATAACTTGGCAATGCAATTGCAGCTAAGATTGCAATAACCATTACTACAACCATCAGCTCTACCAAAGTGTAAGCATGCTGATATTTTTTATAAGCGATAAACCTCTTATCTCTTATATTAACTTGCTTTCGCATACTTTTCATACCAACGCTGAGATACAAGCTTTAGCTTACCTGGATAGTTAGGCAAGACCTTCCCTACGGATTTAGATACGTTCAGAATTAATGTCCGGTCTGGAGAAGGTGTTCCTGTCGATCCACCAAAAGCAATACCAATATTACCTTTTCCTAGAGGCACATCTTTTAATCTCGTTCCTATAACTTCTGAACCATTTTTTATTTCAGAGCATTGTCCATACGGTAGGCAAAATTGCTCTACATTACTTTCCCCCCGTACGCCCCCACTGCAACTTAAAGCATCCAGATCCTTTGAAGAATCAAAAACACTTACATATAAATCACCAGCAATAGCGACGGTATCATTTAAAACTCTAAGTTTATTTGCTAGAGGATAGTACCAGCCTGCCCGAGCAAGAGTAGTTTTAGTATTACCATCAGTATTGACTGCTAATGTATTGCCAGAACTACCTATAACTATATTTCGTGTAATTAACTGGTTATCTGTTAACTGATACAAATTGGCTTTAGTAACATCTTTATCAAAAATTACATAGATATTATCTTTACCGCTAGAACTTTCAGCAGACATAGGAGAACTCAAGTCTCCCGACCCTAAAGAAATCGTAGCAAACAAACCAGAAGCTCCGCCATTATGTATGGTAAAACTAGGGGTCGTATAAAAACGTGGGCTACTACCGTTAGTTTTATTTAAATTTAAAATTTTTACTGCTCTCTTGGCGAAAGCATCAGTAAGAGTTTTAGTATTATTTAAGTCAATACGCCAAACCTGCCCCCCTAAATCTCCAAAATATAAATGATCGACTAATCCATCATTATTACGGTCTACCGTTTTGATCTGACTGACCACACTATATTTCATATCATCTACTTTCAATGCATTAGGGGAATTTTCAGAATTTACATCTGCTGCCAAATTACTACTGGCCCACCATAATAAATCGCCATTGTCAGCATCAAACATGTACACACCAGCCCCAACTCCATTGACCTGATTATATACATCAGCTTCGTACCCCATGTCATAACCGCCTCCGACAAACATAACTAATTTACGTTTGCCTTTCCAGTTTACCCAAGTAATATTAGGCTTAGACCAGCTTTGACCCATATAACTTAAAGGTCCACTACTTGTAGCAGAAGGATTTATACGAAATTTTAATTTTGGTACCGAATTATTATCAGTTGAAGAGATATCCGTTAAGTCTAGTGCGTAATAGCTTCTCCCTCCCATACGTAAACCCCCATATACCCACTGTTTCCCCCCCTTTACAGTAACTACAGGTTCATCCGTTGAATTGGAACCCTTTTGAGTAACGTATTCTGTATATGCTGTCCATTGACCATCTATTCCATATTGTAGTGTACCTGACTGAGATTCCTGATTTAGAAAGGCTTCAGCCTGATTTTCGATCATTTCATTAGGAACAAAAGTAAATAATTCTTTTCCTGCCTCAGTATCTGTTGCAGTTTTCCCAGCTTTTACAATATGTAATAAACCTTGTGTTGTACCAAATAAAATTAAATCATCTCGATCATCATAAGACAGTACCTCATTCTCATATTTCGTAGTCCCTTGCTGGGTTAACAAAATAGGACGAGAATGCATGACCGCCCCCATCTGCCTTAATAATGCAGAGTTAGAAGAAACTAGTCTTTCAAGTTGAGTCTGGTTTGTATCATTTTTAGGTAAGCTGTTAATACTGCTCGCCAGCTCTCTACTTACGTTATATCCTAATAACGATAAAATATATCCTCTTTTTGGATCTTCTTTAAATTGATTAACACTAGAAGAAATAAAATCATTCCTTCCTATTTTTTTAAGGTTACCTGAACTAATACTGCCTATTTGGTTTGTAGTAGAGTCAGTAGAGCTAACTTGAATAGTTCTGTCTGTAAATATACGTCGTTCTATAGGGGTATTATTTGCATTATATCCTACAGGCAATTGACTTAAAGCTCCTCCCACTTTGACCTTAAAGGAAATTTTATTGCCATTTACCTCCTTAGTAATAGTTTTTGTAACAGAAGTATCCGCCCAATAATCATTTAAATCATCTTTTAGCAATCCATTATTATCAGTAATAATTTCATTACTACGATCTAGTAAATTATTATTAAGAGTTTTATATTTTTTAACATTACCAATCCAAGTTAATGCACCTGTGCTGCTATTGGTTGGTTTAGGGTCAAACTGGGGAAAATAGGCCCAAGGCTGTACATTCTGTGTATCTAAAGCATCGACTGGTATAGTAGCAGAACCTACAGTAACACCAGGAATATAACGATCTAGCTTATTAATAAAGTCACTTACACTGTCGACAATAGACTGTGCATTATTTCCTTTATAGAAGCCACCTTCTCCAAGCTCTCCCCAAGCTTTAGCATCTGCAATATCATTAGCAACAGATGAAGATGGGCGATCAGCTGACATATCGCTACCAAAACCTACTACAGCTGTAAGAATACTCGTACCTGTTGGATTTAAATCTTTATTTAATATTGCTTTCGTATATTCACCTATACAAGTCCAGTTATTCGTATTATTTGATGAGTTGTAATAAGGAGTTCTCCAGCCTAATGAGTCAGCCTTACAAGAAAAATCACTTCCCGAGGTCCCTAAACTTGTTCTCATAATATCTAGAGATGAATTAGATCTCCCGTACTCAGGTACACCATCTGTTAAGAAATAGATCCCTTGGCCATTACAGGTTTTGCTACTATCAATTTGCTCTGGTTTAATATAATTATTAGTATTTCTAATTGCGCCTTCACTAGAGGCAGTAAATCCGCTATTAACAACATTTTTAGTTGTTTGCCCCATCAAATAGGCTGCCACTTCAGCATAGGCAAATGCAGTAGGTGTACCCCCACCTGCTGTCAAAGCATTTACCGCATTAATCATTCTTTCACGATGAGTTATAGTATTTGCCCCACTATAAGTCACTGTTGATGTATAGCTGGCTGTAGCATTCTGAGGTGTTGTTTTAATTTCTGTAGTTGACTGTGTTCTTGACTGTGTTCTTGAACAGTTTGAGCCACTACAACTAGGATTACTATTGGTAATACCACTAGTAACCGGTGAGGATGAACTTATTGGACTTTCACTTCCACTACGAATATTTGAATAACTAAAAGATGTATTAGAAGTAACACTTGTACTCGTATTAAAACTTGATAAGGGTGTACTGGTATTTATCCATAATGTACAGGAAGTATTGTTTGTTGCCCATGCCCTACACTCTTGATTAGTAGTAGCTGTAGCAGTAGGGTTACCTGATAATGACCAAGAAGGATTGTCACTGGTCCAAGTGCCAGAACTGGATGACTGGTTAACCCAACCAGTGTTAGAACTATCAGATGGTGTCCAGTTACCTGGTTCATCCCAAGAGCAGAAAATAAACCAGCAGCTTTGTGTACGTGTACCATACTGTGTTCTATTCTGAGAAAAACTTGTAATACGCGAGCTGGTAACAGTACGGTTAGCGTTCTGCTCTATAGTCTGTATAGTCCTATAAACCTCTTTGGCACCACCTATAGAAATTTTCTCTCCTAAAGAACGCGCTTCAAGCTTGATGCGTCCTGTAGTTCCACTAAATTCTGACAGGCCAGTAACCAGATCATCTGGTAATGGCTGTGTGCCATCACTTGAATCACCTTGTAAAAGTTTAAGCATACCGTTTTTTAAACTTTGTAGCCGATTCTCACCATAACTATTGCCACTAGGACTCATACTACCTGACACATCCAGCATAAACATAAGTGTCAATTCTTTATTTTGAGGCGGACGATATAATTCGGTATCACTTGCATAACTTGAAACAGACTGAGTTATACAAATTAAAATTGTCACTATGCCAGATACAGATGCCACTTTTATTTTTTTAATGAGTTTATCCATTATATACACTCCATCTTCTAATCAACTTTTAGTGGCATAGTTGATAACTGCATAATCCATAACCTGTCGATTATAAGGAACACCTAATTTTGCAAAGCAGTCTGCTACTGTGTCATTTGTAGGATAAGCCTCTACATTATCATTGGTATAATTCTTGAAACAATTTTCTACGGCACTGTCGAAATTGCTTACGCCATTTGGTAAATTAGTAGAGACTGCTGCACCAGGAATAACCGAAGTTACAATAATTCTCACAGGCTGAACTTCCTGTAATTGTACTGTTGTATTATCAGTGCCTATAGGAAAAAATTTAAATGGTGTGTCAGAATCTAAACTTCCTTTTTTCACAGCCACTTGTGTAATTACGGCTGCTCTACCACTACTATAATCACTATTTTGTATTTTACAAAAACCACTAATACCCAGCTCGGTATTATTAATTGAGCTTTGACTATTCCAATATACTATGCTGGAGTCGCGTAAATTAAAAAGATTACTTCTATTTTTAGGTCGATAACAAAATACGAGCTCTTTATTAATATATGAATCAGGCTTAACCACACCAAATAAGCCTAATGCACTTATATTTTTCTGTAAATTTGCTAAAACGGCGTTATCACGTTCTATTGTAAAAAATATACTGTCTGCTGTTTGCATTAATAAGGTCTGAGCTTGACTATTGGTAGCGATTGCTAAACTTGTAATACTTTGGCGAATCGCAAGAGTACCAACGATAATTATAATGACCAATAGGATCAATACAACAATTAATGTAGCGCCTTTCTGTCTTATATAACTCATTATAACTCCTCCGTTAAACCGTAACCGTTACGAAGAGCTATAGTCTGAGTGATAATCTGACGGAGATATTTACCAGAATTCTGGGCAGCAGGCGTTAAATTTAACTTTTGATCTAACAAATTATATTCTTGGGTATTAGTAACCAGACTATCATTCATATTTTCACTACCCCTTACTAATAACCCTATTTGAAGTGACATAATACGCGGTCTAGGCAATATATTAGTAAGGGTGAGATCATTAGAGTTATTACCCATATATTCGCTTATAGAAACATAACGAAACTCGTCAGTATTATTTTCTTTTATACCAAGTAAAAGATGAAAATGATCTACACGGCGCATGATAATCTCTCCTGCCCCACCGTAACCACTAATTGATGTAGGCAAAGTGGCAACCTTTGTTTTATATCGCCCTGCGTCACAAGCAAGAGCCAAATTATTACTGTCGCTACCATCTCTTCTTAAAAAGTAGCGCTGTACTATATAAGTTCCATCAGTAATATCAGTTTGATTTATTATATTACCTTCACAGTCAGTGGTATTTGGTTCTACTGCCTTATATTGAATTACTAACTGATCACTTGCCGATACAATACTACTATCACCTGCTGAACCGATTGCATTACTAGCGCCTGTCCACTGATTACCACTTCCTGTAGACTGACCAGCACCTCGTGTCATTAAGGTTTTAGGAATATTAGCAGAGCTTAAAGTATATGGGAGATTAGCTGTTATTATCTCCTGTTCAGCCGGCGTCAGACTAGCTGGATAGCTCGCCAAACCAGTCAGAACTATACCTCCATATAAATTACGATCATTAATAACGGCCTGAGCCGCGTCAAGATTAGCTTTTCTAATATCCTGAATAAGATAATTGAGCCCAAAATTACCATTATCTTGTATTTCAGCCATTGCCCGCTGTAGATTTAAACTTGTTTGCCCTGTTATAAAAAGCTGAGAGGCTGCAGCTACAATTAATAATCCTAAAACTATAGAGACCATCAGTTCAACTAATGTAAACCCTAACTGATTATTTTTAATATTCATTTAATAGGCCTCTAGTACCACACACTGTGAAGTCATCGTATAACTTCCATTATTAGTACAACTTGTAGAACTACTCCCATCATTTGGCTGCGAATCTCCCCAAGCTACATAAATGCAGCTTCTTTCGCCTTTTAAAGCACCAGCACAATCACTTAACCCTACTTTCATCCCAATCAAAAAAGCCTTATATAGAATTTGATTAGCATCCTGATTTGCCAACTCTGTACTGCTACATCTCTTACTTTGATAACAGTTTTGTCCGCTCCAACTATAAGACTCCAAGTATTGTTTTGAAGCGAAGGCATTCATATAGGCACTAATTTTTTGGTTAGTATCCTTGCCTGTGCTATCTTTTACGACAATACTCTTAGACAATCCAACTTGGTTGGCTCTGATTCTCTCTGCCAGATCACGTGCTAAATTCATTGCCTGGATACGATTATTTGCCTCTGCTGTAGCATCTACTGCCCTTAACTGAAGAGCAGTAAAACCTAAAACCCCTATAGCCAGTAAAGTCAGCGCTACTAATACTTCCACCATACCAACGCCTTGATTCTTTTTTCTATAATTCATGTACATGTTCCTTCTGGCTTTATGTACTGAGTTCCTATCTTAGTTAAAGTAATTGTCTTTGTAGTTTTTGTTTTGGAGTTACACACTATGAAATCAATATCACCCGATGAATTTTTAACTGTTCCGTCCGGATTAAAGGTAATATTACTTGTAGAAGAAATGAGCCGATTATAGTCCACCGGATTCCAATAAAAAGTATTCGCAGTATTAGAGTTATCAGTATTCAGAATCACTGTCACCTCTATTCTTAAAAGTGCAGCTTGACTGCGTGCTTTACCTAGAGTATTTGAAAGCTCTCTAATTGCTGAATTAAGTCTTTGCTTTGCTATCAAATTATTCATAGAGGGTGCAGCGATGGTAGCAAGAATTGCTATTACCGCAATAGTGACCATCAATTCAACCAACGTAAAACCGCGCTTGAGTTGCATGATCGCCTCCTGTCAAAATTTTGACGTCTTTTAAATAATACAGTTTACATTAACAGAACATATACAGAACAGATAAAAGGTATAAAAAAACAGATAACCGTTATTTAACAACTATCTGTTTTAAAACTTTAAAAGCTAATAAAAATCTATATTTAAGCCTGCGTTACAGGAATTCTCAATTCTTTAGGCAGGCTAAAAGTAATATTTTCTTCGCAGCCTGAAAGTTCCTGCGGTGCTTGGGCTCCCCAATCCTGCAGGCGCTGAATTACCTGTTTAATTAAAATTTCTGGCGCAGATGCTCCAGCGGTTACACCAATTTTGGTAGTTTGTCTAAACCAGCCATGTTCCAGCTGATCAGCATTATCTACCAAATAGGCTGTTTTACCCATACGTTCTGCCAGTTCACGTAATCGGTTAGAATTAGAAGAATTGGGGGAACCTACTACTAGTACAACATCACACTGCTTCGAGAGATCACGCACTGCATCTTGGCGGTTCTGTGTGGCATAACAAATATCATCTTTGCGTGGTCCCTGAATATGAGGAAATTTCTTACGCAATGCATCAATCACTTTAGCCGTATCATCAATAGATAAGGTCGTCTGGGTAACAAAAGCAACTTTTTCAGGATTACGCACAGTTAAGGCCTCAACATCCTGTTCATCTTCAACCAGATAAATATCGCCACCTTGGCTTTTATCGTACTGCCCCATGGTTCCCTCAACTTCCGGATGACCTTGATGCCCGATCAGAATTGCTTCTATACCTTCACGTGCATACTTGGTTACCTCAATATGAACTTTAGTCACCAAGGGGCAAGTTGCATCAAATACTTTCAGACCACGACGTTCAGCTTCTAGCTGGACTGCCTTGGAAACTCCATGAGCACTAAAAATAACAATATTATCGTCTGGTACTTCATCCAGTTCATCAACAAAGATGGCGCCACGCTGCCGCAGATCATCTACTACAAATTTGTTATGTACCACCTCGTGACGAACATAAATGGGCGGGTTAAAGCATTCAAGTGCACGGTTGACGATCGCAATGGCTCGGTCTACACCTGCACAGAACCCGCGTGGATTGGCCAATACAATTTCCATAAGATCCTCAATGTTCACTTAAACGGCTGAATATTTTTGTCAGAACCCGCCAACTATTTCAGCTCAACTATTTAGTTTAGGCGCGCTCTGCTCTAAAATAGAGAAGATATTTTATCATATCAGGAAAAATATCATGTCGGGTCTATTGTTTGTCGTTTCTGCTGCGTCAGGAACAGGCAAAACATCTCTTGTTAAAGCCCTTCTTGAACGTGTCAGCAATTTGCATGTATCTGTTTCCCATACGACTCGTGGTCAGCGTCCCGGCGAGCTGAACGGTGTACACTATCATTTTACCAGTAAAGAAGAATTTCTGGCCCAAGTTGAAGAGGGCGGTTTTGTAGAATATGCAGAAGTTTTTGGTAATTATTATGGGACATCACAGGCCACTGTAAAAGAACAGCTGGCTAAAGGACATGATGTTTTACTTGAGATTGACTGGCAAGGTGCCGAGCAGGTTCGCAAGATTTTTCCTGATTCCAGACAGATTTTTATTCTACCGCCAAGTCAGTTTGACTTGCGTCAGCGTTTATCTAATCGCGGTACTGACAGCGTTGAGGTAATTGAACACCGCCTGAGCTGTGCGGTTGAAGACATGCAGCAGTATGTCAATTTTGATTATTTAATCATTAATGATGATTTCAATAAAGCCTTGCACGATCTTGAGTCTGTAATCAATGCTAACCGCCTTACCATGGTCCAGCAAGCTAATCGTCATCAAGGCCTGATCGAAAAACTCATCAGCCCGGTAAGTGAATAAACTTGAGTCAAGCCTAAAAGCATTTTATACTGTGCAGTCTAGCCCAGATTTTATATTGAAATAAACGAGAACTCTTATGGCACGCGTAACCGTTGAAGATTGTTTAGACCATGTAGACAACCGCTTTGAGCTTGTACTAGTGGCAAGCAAGCGCGCGCGTCAACTTGCACGACAAGGCATTGAGCCTACTGTTGAATGGGACAATGACAAACCGACTGTAGTTGCTTTACGTGAAATTGCAGCTGGTCACGTTTCTAAAGACATCCTGAAACAGCGTGATCAGGATTATCAGACTTCTAGCCTTGATTTGGCCCTGTCTGCAAATAATCTGAATCTTGAAGGTTTCTCTTTTCAATAAGACCAAGCTTCTCTAAAAAGGCCTAGTTCAATACTAGGCCTTTTTATTCCAAGGGAATTGAATGTTTTAAAAATCGGCAAAAACAATAGGTCTGATTGAAAAAAATTGCTATTTTTTGCCTGTAAAAAATTGACAAGTGAAGCAATATGATTTTCATTAGAAGATTGTTAAATTTAACTGAAAACTATCAGTAAAGGGTGATTTATGCCAGGCGAAGAGGTCAGCCAAGCCAGATTACAGCTCAAAATGATTATCGATGCGTATTTAAGTCCAGACGACGTCGAGCGTGTACTTGCGGCCTGTGATTTTGCTGATCTTGCACACACCGGCATTACCCGTAAAAGTGGCGAGCCCTATATACTGCATCCGATTGCTGTGACCTGTATTCTGGCGCATATGCGTCTTGACAGTGAAACACTGATGGCTGCCTTGATGCACGACGTGGTAGAAGATACCGATTTTTCGAAAGAAGATATTAAAGAAAAATTTGGTCCTGTAGTTGCCGAGCTGGTAGATGGTGTTACCAAGCTAACGCATTCCAGTGACAAACAATATAATAAGGCTGCGTCCTTCCGCAAAATTTTGCAGGCAACTTTACAAGATCCGCGTGTCATTATTATTAAACTGGCTGACCGCTACCATAATATGACTACACTGGATGCCTTACGCCCTGACAAGCGTGCGCGTATTGCCCAAGAAACCTTTGATATTTTTGTACCTATGGCGCGTATTGTGGGTATGAACGAGATGGCTGATAACCTCGAGCATTTGTGTTATCAGAATCTTGACCTTGATATGTTTGATAATGTTCAGGAAGCACTCAAACAGACCAAGCCAAAACGTTGCCAGTTTCAGGCAATATGGGAACAGAAGCTTGGAGAGCTGTTAAAAGCTTATCATCTTGAAGGGCGAATTAAGAAGAAAGATAACAATATTGAACTATTACGACATTTTGTTAAAAATGAGATGAATCTGCAAGAGCTAACCCATAGCCATGCATTCGAGATTATTTTGCAAAGTATTGCTGACTGTGATCGCCTGGTTGAGGCTTTAGAGCAGAATTTTCAGGTTTTACAGTTTGAAGACTATATCCGTCGTCCCCTGCCCGGTGGTAATCAATCGCTTCTGATGAAACTTAAGGGCGAACAGACTACCTTGTCTTTAACCATTCAGACTGAACTGATGCGTAAGGCCGCGCGCTTTGGTGTAGTATTAGGTGAAAGTGCACCACAAGCTTGCCGCTCGGCTATTCAGGCTTCTATGCAAAATCTGAATACGCTGATTGATGGCGAATGTGCCAAAACCACTTTTAATGATTTGCTGGATTATCTGCATCAGGAAAAAATCTGGGTTTATACCCCACACGGTCATCTGCATGAACTTCCTCAAGGTGCTACCGTAGTTGATTTTGCCTATGCGGCCAGCCTGTTTTTAGGTAACCATGCCGTTGGTGCCAAAATTAATGGAGAAATACGACCGCTTTCTACGCCTCTGGTCAGTGGACAGGTGGTTGAGATTATTACAGATGTATTGGCAACTCCAAATCCAGACTGGCTCAGCTTTATCAACACACAAAAAGCACGTCGTGCCTTACAGAATATTTTAAAAGATCAGGATATTGATGAGCAGCGTTTAGTGGGTCAGCAAGCTTTGAATCGGGCATTGAAGATGTTCAATCGCTCAATAAAAGATTTGTCTGATGCTGATTGGGTTGATCTTTTGCAATGGCGCCACATTGAGCATAAAGAAAGTCTGTTTGAACAAATCGCTGTAGGCGATCTGCTACCACAACTGGTTGCTAATCATCTTTATGCTCAGGAACAGGCTGATGAAGAATATAATTCACAACGCCTGATTCAGGGCACAGATGGCGTAGATGTGAAATATGCGCACTGTTGCAACCCGGTCTTGGGCGACCCGATTCAGGGCCATCTGTCACGCCGTGGCTTAATTGTACATCGGGCCCGTTGTAATAATTTAATGCATGAACAGCATCTGCATCCGGAAACGATCATGCCGCTACACTGGAATTCAGAAAGTGAGGAAGAAGTCAGTTTCACTGCTTATCTGTGTATCGACATGGCAATGGATGACGAGCAGATTTCTGACTTGATCTATCAATGTCGTAAAGCCAAGACCGGAGTGGAAATGGTTCACTCGCAGGATGACCGGACTTATGTCAACATCGTAGTCAATAACCGTCGTCAGATTGCCCAAATCATTCGCGATTTACGCATGCATTTTGGTTTTCCACGTATTAGCCGTTTGTCTATGCCAGTTGCTTTGGTCCAGAATGCCAGTTAAATCAAGTTGATCAGTTATATCGATTAGTACTTTTGTCACTGCCGGGCATGGTTTATGATCAGACAGGTTAAAAATCAAGGAGAAATCGATGTCCCGCCAAGTGATTCATACTGAAAATGCTCCAGCTGCTATTGGTACCTACTCTCAGGCTATTTTGGTTGGTGAAACACTTTACCTGTCTGGTCAGATTGGTTTAGACCCTTACAGTATGGAGCTGGTCGATGGCATCGAAGCACAGGTTCGTCGCGTCTTTGATAATTTAAAAGCTGTGTGTGAAGCTGCTGGCGGCACATTGGCTGATATTGCCAAACTCAATATTTATCTGACTGATCTTTCTCATTTCCAGCTGGTTAACCAGATTATGGGTGAATATTTTGCTCAGCCCTATCCGGCGCGTGCTGCTTTAGGTGTAGCAAGCCTACCTAAAGGGGCTTTGGTTGAGATGGACGGTATCGTTATTATTAATCAATAACTTATAAAATTCATCAGTACTTTAATCTTAAGCAATTAAATCTAAATCATGAATCACTTTGTGCGGCAATCTATGTAATACTCAGATTTCCGCTCAGGTGATATTTTTTTATTCAGAAAGCCAATTAAAAAAATAGTCTTTTTAAATGAATTTCATTGACAAACGATAATAATTATCAATAATATCACTTATCCCGTTTATATTACTGTGGTTAGCGCCGATATGTACATTTGCCTGTGCCGTGGAATTACTGATCAAGATATCAAAGATGCTGTCGCCAATGGTGCAGAAAGCTATCGTGAAATTCGTGATTTACTTGACCTAGGAACCTGCTGTGGTCGCTGTGCTCCAGAAGCACGTAGTATTATTAGTGATGAACTGTCCGAAATTGCAGCACGTATTTCTGTAGCAGCTTAAACCCCGAAATATAATGATAATAAAGATTCTTCTTGTATAAATTGAGGTTCAGCTTCAAGTTTCTTGTGAAGAGAATTAAAAGATTTATGCAAGAACTCTCTCATGATCAATCGATCATCTTCTCCTCCCCGCTTGTGATTCCAAGCGGGTTTTTATTCTCCACCATAAAATAGCTGCTGTGTTTCTGATTGCGATTTTCATTTGCTGTTCTATAAATTACTCGCCATTCATGGATGGGTTCGCTAAGATAACTCTATAGATTGCCTTATATCTTTCATAAGGCAGAAATTGTTTATGGAGAACTTACAATGAAAGGCAATCGTGATGTAATCAATCAGCTCAACCAAGTGCTTTATCATCAACTGACCGCTATTAACCAGTACTTTTTACATTCCCGTATGTTCAATGATTGGGGGATTGAAAAGCTGGGTTCGGCCGAGTACAAAGAGTCTATTCATCAGATGAAGCATGCCGATAAAGTCATTGAACGGATTTTATTTTTAGAAGGGCTGCCGAATTTGCAGCACCTTGGCAAGCTGTATATTGGTCAGCATACTGAAGAGGTTCTCTCTTGTGATGTACGTAAGGTAAAAGAGAATATTGAAGCATTACAAAAAGCTGTGTTGTTATCTGAGCAACTTATGGATTATGTAACCCGTGATATGGTACAAGAAATTCTAGAATCTGAAGAAGAGTATTGGGACTGGTTAGAAACCCAGCAGGATTTAATTCAGAGTGTGGGAATTGAGAACTACATTCAGAGTCAGATATAAAAATACAGCCAGCATTAAGCTGGTTTTCTTATTTTTATATCCCTTCATATGTGCTCGATAAATAAAGCTGTCTAATTTTGGTAGAGATGCATTCTCAATGAGCAGAATCATTTCTACTGTAATTCATTATTACAAAAGCTATTTTTTGTCAGTAATTCCATTATTTACACCTATAGTGTGAAAAGTAAACTCAAAAGCACATATAGCTCTAAGGTAATTAGTATTGAGCGCAATATTGTGCACATATTTTGAATTTATCATGCCTGTTTAAATGATACCTATATCAGGCAGTGAGGGTGGACCCACTCCTCTTTCTACCTAAAGCGTGATTAAATCACTCTTATATGCGTTGACCATACTTAAAGCCTCCGAAACTTGAGAGTGAGTCACATAGTTTTGAGAAACTGGAATAGCAGTTACAGCTAGAAGACCAATGATTGTCAAAACAATCATCAGCTCAATCAAAGTGAAGCCCTTTTGCATTTTTTACGATAATTTATAATGTATATATGATGGCCATATTCAGACCAAGAATATTTTAATTTTATATCAATAAATTATACTTAAAAAATAATTAATCTGAAAAAATATGTCAGTTTTTATCATATTAGATTACTTTATTGTTTACTAAATTACACTACAATATATCTAAAATAGTCTAGCTTATCTGTCAGGTCTAAAAATCGAATTTTAATTATTACTCGTAACTTGCCTCCTCTAATTAGCAGCAGGGAACGATTAATTTGGAACAATAGTAAGAGATAGAGAAATGAGTGAAATAAGTTCAGATAGGCATATTGTTTTTATCATCGGAACTCGGGCACAACTTATCAAAGTAGCTCCTATTATCTCAAATTGCGAAAAAAGTGCCCTTCCATGCACTATCCTGATGACTGGTCAACATAAAGATACTATGGATGATTTATTTAATGAATTTTCCATAAAAACAGAAAAACTATACGCAACTATACCTATTGAGCGATCTACTATTTTTTCTTTATTTGCTTGGCTGCCTAAGGCGTACGGGGGTACAGTGAAGCAGCTAAAAACAATGAAAGATAAATATAACAACTCCGATGTTTTGGTACTTGTACACGGTGATACCCTTACCACCCTCATCAGTGCCTACTGTGGTAGAAGGGCTGGCTGCAAAGTAATACATATAGAAAGTGGCTTAACCTCAGGAAATTATTTGAGCCCTTTTCCTGAAGAGTTAATACGCAATTTAGTTTTTAAAATGACAGATATCGCTTTTTGCCCAGATGATAAGTCATATAGGCATATGCAGAAAGTAAGTAAGGCAACTATATTTAATACCAATGGAAATACAATTTTTGACGCCATTGATAAAGTAGCACAAGATAATAATTTTAGTAGCTCAAAGAATAGAACTCCTTATGTAGTGGTTTCTATTCATCGTTTTAATAATATATATCATAAAGCAAGATTGGTTGAACTCATTAAAAAAATTAAGCAAGTGGCACAGTTTATTTCCATTAAATTTGTGCTTCACCCTGCAACACTTAAAAGATTAAATCAATATCAGCTATATGAAATTCTTGAACAAGAAAAGAATATTGAGCTACTACCTAGAATGAGTTATTTTAATTTTATAAGGTTCGCTTATGCTGCAGAGTGCGTGCTTACCGATGGTGGTTCAAATCAGGAAGAGCTAGCTTATCTTGGTGTACCTACGATTGTTATGCGCAGCCATACGGAGCGGGAAGATGGCTTAGGTAGTAATGCTATTATGGAAAGTGAAGTTGTGGACTTTTCAGATTTTTTTTCTCTTAGAAAATATACTAATTTAAGAGAAGAAGACAAGAAATCATCTTACTCACCTTCAGAGATGATTATTAGCACTCTCCAAAATTACAAATAGTGCTTAGATAGTAAAATATAATGATGAACATCCTTTTCATAGGCAAACGCTTCAATACTAACCGTGATGCGCTAACTGAAAAATTCGGTCGTATTTATCAGTTACCCTTACATTTATCCAAAGAGCAAGATATAAAAATTAAGCTCTGGCTTATCGATTACCATTCATCAAAAAGAATAAAGAATACTGACAACAATCTAAAAATTATCTCTACCCCTGTAAGAACAGGAGCAGTATTTTACCAATACATCAAAGAAAGTATTGAGCGAGAAAAATATGATTTAGTTATAGCAAGTGGAGATTGTTATATTGGTCTACTGGGTTATATATTAGCAATATCGCATAAAGCAAAATTTATATTTGATGTATATGATAAATATGATGAATTCTCTGGATATATAAAGCCACTAGGATTTGACCTATTTGGCTTCTTATTAAAAAAAGCAGATATGCGTTTCTTTGCTAGTCATACATTATTACAGGAACTGGGGCAACCGCAATACGATACAATCTTAAGTAATGGCATAGATGCCAAGCATTTTAGGGCTATAGACAAAACAGAAGCACGGACTAAGCTACAGTTACCTCTAACACAAACATTTGTGGGCTATTTTGGTAGTATGGAGCCCGATAGAGGCGTACAAGATTTAATAGATGCTGTAAAAATATTACGCCAGCAAGGTCATGATATAGTATTACTACTTGGTGGACGGTCTGATCCAAACTTGGATTTGGATCAATTAGGTATACACTATTTGGGTAATGTACTGTTTAGACAGGTGCCGTATGCACTAGCTGCTTGTGATGTGTTGGCGATTCCTCATCGCCGTTCGGCTTTTTTAGATGCAGCTGCGCCTAATAAAATAGGAGAAGCCATGATGATGCATCGTCCTATCGTTGCAACACGATCACCGAATTTATTTGCTAATTTTCCAAAACAAGCTGCAAGCTTAGAGCCTTATTTAGCAAGACCACGTAGTCCTGAAAGCTTAGCATCAGCTATCGCTAAGCAGTTAAAAGATGGTTTTCTAGTTAATAAACCGAGCTATATGTATTGGAATGAGATTACTCTTAAAGTAAAAGGAAAGATAAATAAACTACTTACTTCACAAGTTGAATTATGAAAATCCTATTTGTTCTACCCCGTATGGTTACTGGGGGCGTTGAGCGTGTGACGCTACGTTTGGTTGCCGAATTGCAGCGACGTGGACATGAATGTGCATTTGCTCTACGTCAAGCCTATGGTGAGTTTCTACAAGAAGCTCAAGACTTATGTCCTATATATGAAATCGCTGCTGGTGGTCTGCATCAGTTCGTTCCTAATCTTTCCAAACTCATAAAAACATGGCAGCCTACCCATATTATTACTGCATTTACTGATATTGGCTTTTTAACTCACTTAGCCATAAACCGTTCAGGTCAGAAAATTTTTTGGGCACATGGCGTGCATGCTACACATGATTTAATCATTGCCAAGCCAACTATGATGGGACGAATACGATTTGAGCTAGATAAAATATTTGCATCTACTGTATATAAAAAATGTCATGTGGTTGTAGCTGTTTCTAATGGTGTGCAACACGATATACTTGACAATTTTAAGGTGAATCAAGATAAAGTTATTACGATTTATAATCCTGTTTTAGATGATACACAACTCATTCCAAGAGCAACGAAAGATATACCAAATAATGGAATACCTAAAATTGTGGCACTTGGCCGATTAACTTACCAAAAGGGTTTTGATATCCTTATAGAAGCAATGGCTAAAGTTCCTCAACCTTGGCAACTAGATATCTGGGGCGATGGTGAAGATAAACAAGCTCTGCAAAATTTAATTGATAAATATTACTTGCAGCAACATATCTTTTTACGAGGCAATACAGATAAGCCCCTAGATGTGTTGGGGCAAGCAGATTTATTTGTGCTATCTTCACGTTTTGAGGGTTTTGGCTTAGTATTGGTTGAAGCATTAGCAAATGGTTGCCAAATTATCGCAACAGATTGTCCACACGGACCTAGAGAGATACTAGAAAACGGTCGCTGGGGTATTTTGGTTGAGAATGAAGACCCAACAGCTTTGGCAGATGGTATCATTCAGAGGTTGATCGACAAAACCCCTGCATCTTCACAAGAATTATTACAGCGTGCGGAAGCGTTTACTGTAGAAAAGTCCGCTGATGCTTGGGCAAAAGTATTAGGTAGTTTTTGATGAAAGAACAACAAACAAATACTTGGTCACGTGGTAATTTAGTATTTTTAGATAGATGTCCAGCTTGTAATAAACGAATTGAAACCACACCAATTTATAAAAGGCATGATGACGAAAATATTATGCCTGATGAGTGGAGTATCTATCGCTGTAGCTTTTGTCAGTCACTATTTTTAAACCCCAGACCTGCAGAAGAAAGTTTGCCAGCACTTTATCAGGACTATCTCACCCATAGAGCTATCGAGGTAGAGCCTGTTTTTACAAGTGATTCGTTATTGTGGAAGTTAATAAGAGGTTTTTTTTCATTAAGATTAGGCATCAAGTTTGATAAAAAAATCTTCACTCTAGGCTATTTTTTATTTATGTCTGTTCCACCATTGCGGCATAAATTGGATCGTTTTGGGCGAAATTTGCTAACTAAAAAATTTAAGAAAAAGGGTAGATTACTCGATTTGGGGTGTGGAGCAGGTGATTTTTTACGCCTTGCTATTCAAATGGGATGGGAGACTTATGGCTGCGATTTTGATCCTATTGTGGTAGATAAATGTAGGGATAATGAATTGGATGTTCGCCTCGGTGATTTGAATGCTTTCGATGCAAATGAGAAGTTTGATGTAATCACAATGAATCAGGTAATAGAGCACGTTATCAACCCTCAACAAATAATAAAGGATTGTTATCAAGCATTGAACCATGGCGGTTGCCTTTGGATTGGAACGCCCAACCCAAATGCTAGTGGTGCTAAACTTTTTGGTTCTGCGTGGGCTGGGCTACATCCCCCATATCACTTATGTATACCTTCACAAAATGTATTAGCACGTTGGCTTAATGATGCAGGGTTTTGCAAGATTGAGATTTTACAAAGGGGGGCACATGCAAAATTTAACTGGGAAGAGAGCTTAAAACTTTCTAGCAAGTTAGGAAAAGAAGATATTAAATTTAACAAAGCTAAATATATGGAAGCGGATTTAATTAATATTTTTACTCAAAGGAGGGGTGAGGAAACAGTGATTATTGGGTATAAGGAGTAAAAATAAATAGCTTAAATATCACATTCATTTATAAATCAACTTATTGAAAGTGAAAAAATATCCGACAGCAGCCATACCCCACTCCGAAACAGTCAATGCTAATACCATACCCACTATCCCCAACAAAGGGTAAAGAATAATAGCCCCTATAATAAGAGTAAACGTACCAGAGATTTCAATGCCAGCTCGTAGCCAAGGCTTACCCATAGTCATTAATATACTTGCTAAGCTAATCCTGAGAGCCAATGCCGGTACAACCCAGCATAGCCATTGCAATATCTCGGTTATGCCTTGGTATTTGTGCCCAAATAGCCACTCTACCCATGGTGCTAATACCCATAAAAACCCTGCTAAAATAACCCCATAAATAAAGACAGAGCCGAGTATCAAGTGGTTTAATCGTTGTGATTGTGTCTGTGATTCGATATGACCACGAAATAATCGAGGCATCGCAGCAAGTAATAGCGCAGTTACAGGTAAAGTCGCTGCACCAATAACCCTTGACGCTGCGATATATAAGCCGCCTACTCCCAGCGGTAATAGTTTTACTGCAAGCATTTTATCAAGTTCACTTGGGCCAGCAGCAGTTAATGCCAATGTTGCATAGCCTGCACTGTATTTTAATTCTTGTTTATTCGCCAGTTGCCACTCGTTTGGGCTAAGCCAAGCGTTTGGTTTATACCATTTCATGCAAAGTAGTGCTAATAGGGCACTGGCAAGGTATAGCCAAGCAAAGACCACTAATGGCTGCTTTACCGCAAGCAACATCACGACAACTGCTGCTAGTGTCCGCAAACCTAATGGGAAAATCATCAATAACTGTGAGCGTGCAGTTTTTTCTAGAGCTAGCTCTTCAGTAGCTGGTATTAAAAATAAAGGTAATAATATAGTTTCTGTAAAACCAATACAAAGTATGACCGATAAAGACAACTCAATATTCTTAAAAAACAACAAACCTGCAGCGATATAAGCAAAAAATAGTAGGCTACCTGTAATAAGCGTGGTGGGTACAGCATAGCGTAGCACTTCCTGACGATGTGTTTTATCTTTAGCAACCTCAGCTAATAAAACAAGATGTGTACCGAAGGTTGAAAAGGTACCGAGTAGAACCGCTAGGGCTGCAAGTCCTGCAAAAGCTGCAAATTGGCTTGGCCCGAGCATACGAGCAATGATTAATAATGTCCCAGCCTGAATTAATAAGCGCAAGCCTAATACTATGCTAGTGCGTAGTGTGGATTTTGTGATAGGACCCATTAAAATATCTTATTGATTGTCTTTATACATTAATGCGGTAATTTGCTCAGAGATCAGCCCCATCAAGAAAATCATAATACTACCTGTATAAAGCAAAGCACTCATATTCGTAAAACGGCCTACATCCCATAATGTATAGCCATACCATCCTGTCGCTATCAAAAACAGTACTACAGCAATCGGTAAGAACATTTTCAATGGTGAAAATAGCGTAGCGATTTTAAAAATAATAATAAAAAAACGCACACCATCTTTCATAGGCTGAATATGGCTTTTCCCAATACGCTTGGCAGCATGAATGGGCACATAAGTAACCGAATAGCCAGCTCTGAAAAATGCCATCGTACTAGTAGTAGGATACGAAAACCCATTTGGCAGAAGATATAAAAATTCTCTAAATTTTTCTGCACGAACAGCACGGAAACCGGAAGTTAAGTCTTCTACTTTATGCTCTGTCATATAACTTGCAAGATTATTATAAAGACCATTTGCAATACCACGCCCCATACTTGCTTGCGACCCCTTTTGTCGTGCCCCAACAACTAAATCATAACCCTCTTCAATTTTTTTAAGTAGGTGTAAAATATCATTTGGATCGTGCTGACCATCAGCATCCATAAAGACAATAATTTCACCGGTTGCAGAACGTGCACCAGTTTTAATTGCTGCACCATTTCCTTTTGAATAAGGATGAGTAATGACTTTTGCACCAGCCTGTTCCGCTACAACTGAAGTTTTGTCGGTTGAACCATCATTCACCACGATGATTTCATTATCAATATTAAGTTGTCTGATCTTTTCAATAGTTTGCCTAATTGCACCAACTTCATTTTTGGCAGGAAGAACTATACTAACTTTCAATTCTTTATCCTTTAAGCGACTAGCTTTAACATTCTAGCATAAGCTTGTTTTGCTTTTAGCAGTCATGTAGCAGGTAAGAACTTAATAACTGCTGTATTATCTGGTTTCTGCCTGTCGCAAATTTCTTTGCTCAATTGCTATTTCCTTATACCAAGTTTGGTGTTTATCCAATTGATTAGCACGCTGCAATTGGGCATTGGCTTGACTATATTTGCCCTGCAAACGATAAACTTGGGCAAATAAAAGTCGCCCATTTACATCCTCATGCAAAGCCACTGCATGCTGTATAAACTCCCTACCCTTTTCAAAGTCTGAAATGACACCTATATAATATTGCGTTAATAGCTTATAAATCTCAGATTTTAGATCATCCCCTACGCTTGGATTATCTAAACCTGCTGCAATAATAAGTACTGCTTGTTCATGAGGAATTTTACAAAAACCATTAATCTGACAATTAGCAAACGCACTCAAAAAACTTACATTATTATTTTGAAAAGGTTTATGCTTAAGTCGCCAAGTTAGCTCATCAATTGCTTGTTGTTTAATCGGGTGTTTAAGATAAGAGGCCAAATGCAGCTCTGCGAACCAAGCACCATTAGCAGGCATATAGCTATGTTTAGAATGTTCCAATGCTTTTTTTGCTAAATCAGCATAGTAAGTCTGTTGTTCAGGATGAAGCTGCATCAGGTTCATATAAATACGAGCAAGCTGATAGTTAGCGCGGTCAGATTTAGGATGCATAGTTGCTTCATAAACTGCATGATCTACCAAATTAGACCAAATCTCTGCACGCTGCCAAGTGGTAAAGGCTAGATTTACCACATAAAGCCCGCTGAGTAGATAAATAAATGGCAGTATTTTTTTGTTACCAATCTGCGCTAAATAATAAACTGCAGTGATTATAAAACCAATAGTACCAAAATAATTACGGTGCTCATGAATAAGCTCTAAACTAATAAAAGTAGATTCGAGTAGTTGACTAATCAAATACCATCCCCATGCAAACAGTAACATAGGATGCTTTTTGACTAAAATAATACACACTACGCTAATTCCAGCTAAACCTATTAGAGAATATAATGTTGTTATGGGATTGATGATAGATTTAGAAATTAAGAAATCATCATGATATAAACTTAAATCAGAAAGGAGTGGATAAAAAAACATTTTTAAATAAAAAAAGATTACTCTGGTCTCGGTGAGCAATCGTTCATTTAAAGAAAATTCACGACGGGTAAAATTGGTAGGATTTAGATATGGTGGAAGCAGATATATAAATACTAATAAACCAACTGCTCCTAGTCCCCATACTAAATAAATTAATTTGAGTCGCTTAATATAGACGGGTTGAAAGTTATTATTCTTGGCTTGGAATAAAGTAAGCTCTATCCAGTAAATTAGTAAAATAAATAAAATACCAGATTCTTTGCTGTAAACGGACGCTAACAAAGCTAAGCTTAGTCCGAAAGCAGCAAGCCCTGTACTCAACCAGGTTACTGTGCGCATGCGCCATATACAGTAAATTAATACCGCTAGCAAACCAAATAATGCCGAAAGACTAGTCATACGTTGTACAACATAGAGTATACTAGTTAAGTTGAGTGGATGCAGCAACCATACACAGCTTACTAATACAGCTAAATATGGCGTACTTTGAAAGCTAATCTTTTGATAACGTTTACTTAGCCATTGCAGTATTTTTAAACTAACCCAAAAAACCAATAATCCATTAAGTAAATGAATAACTAAATTAGTAAGCTTAAAATAATAAGGATCAAAACCAGTAACATAATGATTAATGGCAAAACTAAGCATTGCAATTGGACGACCTAAAGGCCCAGCGTCTCCTGCCCCCCAAGCTGATCGTAAGTTTAGCCAATCGAGAGAGGTAATGGCTAATTTTTCGTTTTCGAGTATGTTAACTCCATCGTCAAATACATAAACCCCATAGAGTCCTTCTTGATAAAGTATAAAAGTAGCGATAATACTGCAGCAAAGAAGAAGGTAAGGTATAATTTTTCTTGGCATTATTTTGTCTTTGTCCAAAAATAAAAAAAGCATCTAAGAAGATGCTTTTTTTACATAACAATTAAGAGCGACAGTTACTAGGACGTAATTCTGCTTTCAAGTCACCACCAGTACAATTCCAAGTAATACCGCCACTGGTTTGAGCAGCTTTCAACTCAATAGTTTTACCAGCTTCTACCTTGGTATTGTAAGTAATAGTAATTTTACTAGCATCTACTGCAACGCTACGCACAGCATTACCTTTAATAGATGCAGATGCCGGTAAACCAGCTGCAGCATTGCCTGCAGGCCAAACACCTTGAGAAGAATAATACTCAGAAACAGCAGCCTTAGCTCCACCCGCTAAATTTAGACCTTCAGTAACATGAGAGCGCTTGGTATAGTTCTGATAAGCAGGAATCGCAATTGCTGCCAAGATACCAATGATCGCAACCACGATCATGAGTTCAATTAAGGTAAAACCTTTTTGTGTATTCATAACATTCTCCACCACATGTGATTTTTATATAGCTGTACAACTAATTTATATATAGCACTAACTGTGCCAAGGCATATTATAATTATTTTTGCTACAGGAACAGATACTTATATAAATAAAATTTTTTAGCCTAATCTATATTTAATTTAATTGTCATAAATTGACAAAAAATGTCACTATCGGTCTAAAAATACGTCTCATTAATTTAATATAATAGGACGATTTTCTATTTCATTGTTATCATCAATGACTTGGTTAACATAAAAACTGTTTAAAACCTGTCCAATACTTAATACACCTTCTACCACTGCCTCACGGTACTGCTGCTGTTTTAAACCGGCAGTAATCTGCTGACAGATTTCATTCCAGGTATGCTGCTCAGTAGCCTGTTTTATGCCACGATCAATTACGATCTCAACAGTACGTTCACACAGGTTCAGATATAAAAGAACACCACTATTATATTCGGTATCCCAGACGCCTAACTCTGCAAAAAGCTGTCGGGCGCGCAAACAGGTATCTTGACTATAGGCCTGCTGACAGGGAATATGACCTTCAATCACTACCTGAATTTCACCGACATGTCCCTGTTCAGCTTGTTGTACTGCTTGGGCAATCGCATTCTGGTCTTCACGACTGAAATACCGCTTGCTGGCTGGCATATAAAAGAAGTGTTTAAACCAGCGTTTTAAACTATGAGAAGTTTTCTCTTCTAATTTTGGCTGTGTGACAATCTCTGTCGTATCTGTTTTAGTTACCATGAGCCTGATGCTCCTCCCCCGCCAAAGCCACCGCCTCCACCACTAAAGCCACCGCCACCAAATCCGCCTCTGCCACCACCGCCTCCACCACGTGAAGCAATAAACAGATGTAGTATGGTCTGGGCAATTGAAGTAATCAGTAAAAAGAAAATCCCAAAACCGAGTAATAAACTGGTGACTGCACCTGCACCATTTACCAGACCTGCAGCAACTGCAGCTACACCAGCAGTGGAAGCACTTAAACGATTACCGACAATAAATGAGCCAAAAATACCGGCAATTAAAATAAACAGCCCCATGTTAAAGGTGCGCTCTTTGGCTTGCTGCTCATGCAGTGCCTGTTCTTGTTGTAATTTCAGCTGCTCGGCCGCCCGCTGTGCGATTTCAGGATCAAGGTTTAAAATACGCTCAATCTCATTTAAACCGGCGTTAATTCCCTTTACATACTGCCCCTGTTTAAAAAAGGGTGTAATCTGATTACGGATAATCCTACTCAGCACAATATCAGGTAATACGCCCTCAAGGCCATATCCTGAAAGAATTTGAATGCGATGGTCATTTACTGCGATAGCCATTAACAGTCCATTATCCTGTTCGGCTGAACCCAGTTTCCACTGGTTTGCGGCACGCATAGCAAAGTCAAAAATATCTTCTTGTCCTGTAGTAGGTACAATAATTATTCCAATCTGTGCCTTACCCTGCTGATAGAGATTTAAAATTTTCTGATCAATTGCCTGCTTTTCAGCAGCAGTAAGAAGTCCCGCCTGATCTACTACTGGTTGATTTAAAGTCGGTAACCCACGAATAGACTCACCTTCCGCCATATCATTATTAACTTCAGGTGTTTTAGTTCGTGCAGACGTAGTCACGGGGTCTGTCGCGGTATGGCTGGCCTGTTGCTGGTTTTGTAAAACCTTACCTAACACCACAGCTTCAGTTGTGTCATTTTCTACAGGTTCACTCCAAACCGCTTGACCGCCTAGCAGGACTATACTGAGCAAACACAGCCGTATAATACAAAAAGGGATGGTCGCTTGAGCTGCAAATTTATTCTGCATTATCATCCCCCTTTTTTAAGTTTATTCAAAAGATACGGTTGGAGCTTTTTGTGCACCAGCTTCAGCAGTAAAGTTTGGTTTAGGTTCCATACCAATGACTTTTGCTGTCATAACCTGCGGGAACTGACGGGCATAAGAGTTAAAGTCCTGCACGCTGCTAATGTAGCGGTTACGTGCTACAGCAATACGGTTCTCGGTACCTTCAAGCTGGACCTGTAAATCACGAAACTGTTCATTTGCTTTCAGGTCAGGGTAGTTTTCTGAAACTGCAATCAGGCGTGATAATGCACCGGTCAACTGGCTTTGTGCCTGCTGATAGCGTTGAAATAATTCAGGATCTTCCAGTACTTCACGATCTACTTTTAGCCCGGCCACATTGGCACGTGCTTGAGTTACTTCAGTGAGTACCTGTTCTTCGTGTTTGGCATAGCCTTTAACAACATTGACCAGATTCGGTACAAGATCAGCGCGGCGCTGGTACTGGTTTTGTACTTCAGACCAAGCAGCAGTTACTGCCTCATCTTTCACCTGTAAAGTGTTATAACCACAGCCTGAAAGGCTTAATGTACTGGCCAGAATGAGAGCGATTAGGCTTTTACTCAGCATTTTCATGCAGCTATCCTCTAATATTTATTTGTATTTGTTCATTTAAATTCATTGTAAATATAATTTAAGCTATTTGTGTTGCTTTATTTTAAAGATGAGCAAGGAAATTCAAGGAAGGAACAGGCTAGGAAAGCCTAAAAAAGCTTTAATTTATTAAAATTATTAGTAAAAATTTATAAGAGACGATAGATGAAACCCTACTATTCTTTCAATATTAAACTGAGAGTTAATACTGAAAGTCGGTCATCTGATAATCTTGTGCCAGATGCTTTTTCCAGTATTCGAGTTCAATAGAATAATCATTCTGTTCAGGATGAAAGTCTTTTTTATAATATGACAAATATTCTGGAAACAGCTGAACCAGCATTTTAACCAGCAGATAAGCACCAAATAGATTACCCTTAATTTGAGGCAGGCTCTTCCATTTATCCTGCATAAATAAACGTCCGGTTGAGTAGGCTGCGAGACTAAAAAACCCGCCAGTTACCCGTTTCATCACGCGACGACGCAAGCGCTGGTCAGCATATAACTGCTGATAAACATCAAATGCAACAGAGCGGTGTTCAATCTCTTCAATGGCATGCCATACCCAAAGCTTCATGGCATCCTCATCCAGTGTACTTAATACCTCAGGATGTTTGAGGATATATCCACCAAGTAAAGCTGTAAAATGCTCAAAAGCACTGGTAATCGCGAGCTGTACCTTGGGCGGTAAATTGCGCACGTGTTTATTCTGGCATTCCAGCCATGCCTGAAAGTTATCGAGCTGATAGTCATCTTTACGCCAAGCCTGATTAAATTCAGTATGGGCCTTGGAGTGCATAGCCTCCTGTCCAATAAAAGCAGCAATCTGTGTTTGTAAAACCGGATCTGTAATCTGATCCCGTACATTCCGGACACTATGTACAAAAAACTGTTCACCTACCGGAAAGGTAGAAGATAATGCTGTAAGAAAATGTGACATCAAAGGTGAGTGAGCAAAATAATAACGCGAAATTTTTTCCGGATTGAAGTCTAACTTACGTACAGTAATTCCTGATGCCTTTGGCCGATTCCGGTACAGTGGATTTGCTGTCATTAAATCATTCATCATAATGGCTGCCTAACGGAGATACCATTAGTATGAGTTTAGAAAACTGTAACGCACATGGCTAAACTGCTTGCTTTAGTTAGCCAAAACTATCAAATTGATAAATTAAATAGATGGCATACAAGATTTTTTATGTATTGAAAAGAATATTTATGATGAAAATATATAGTACCTATGACTCATAACATAGCGGGTTTGAAAAATCATTAAGACGGTTACTTTAAGACCAAATATTTATTTTATATTTAAATACAAATACTTATAAGATGATTTATTATAAGTATTTCTTCTAGTTTTCTGATTGATCAAAAAACCGGATATATAAAAATCACCCCAAGACTGGCCCGAGGTGATGCATTAAAACAGTAACTTAAACGTCCAGGTAGTCCAGAATACCCTCAGCAGCTTGGCGGCCTTCCCAGATTGCAGTGACTACCAGATCAGAGCCACGAACCATATCACCACCTGCAAAGATTTTCGGGTTCGATGTCTGGAATTTGTATGTTTGAAGTTCTGGAGCAACTACACGACCTGAACCATCCAGTCCAATATTGACCTCCTTAAACCAGTCAGCAGGGCTAGCACGGAAACCAAAAGCAAGCAACACGGCATCTGCGGGTAATATCTCTTCCGAACCCGGTATTGGCTCTGGGCTACGACGGCCGCGACTATCAGGTTCACCCAGTTGAGTCGTCACCACTTTAACACCTGTCACCTTACCATTTTCACCTACAATCTCGACAGGCTGGCGGTTAAACAGGAAGTTCACCCCTTCTTCACGGGCATTTTGTACTTCACGACGTGAACCTGGCATGTTGGCTTCATCACGGCGATAAGCACAGGTTACTTCTGCTGCGCCCTGCCGGATTGATGTACGGTTACAGTCCATGGCAGTATCACCACCACCTAGGACAATCACCTTTTTTCCTTCCATACTAATGTATTCAGATGGATCTTTTTCCCAGCCCTGACAACGGTTAACATTGGCGATCAGGAAATCAAGAGCATCATATACACCTTCATATTCCTCACCTGCAAAGCCACCTTTCATGTAGGTATAAGTCCCCATTCCCATGAACACTGCATCAAAATCATTCAGTAGCTGATCGATCGTGATATCTGTACCAATTTCAGTGTTCAGACGGAATTCAATCCCCATACCGGTGAAGATTTCACGGCGGCGTTTCATGACATCTTTTTCCATCTTAAATTCAGGAATACCAAATGTCAGCAGGCCGCCGATTTCCGGGCGTTTATCAAAAACTACCGGTTTTACCCCATTACGGACCAGAATATCTGCACAGCCAAGACCCGCCGGTCCAGCACCGATAATAGCAACTTTTTTGCTGGTCCACTGGACATTAGACATATCTGGACGCCAGCCCAGTGCAAAGGCGGTATCATTAATATATTTTTCAGCGTTACCAATAGTTACAGCACCAAATCCGTCATTTAGGGTGCATGCACCTTCACATAAACGGTCTTGCGGACAAACACGTCCACAGACTTCTGGCAGGGTATTGGTCTGATGGCACAGTTCCGCCGCCTGGAATACGCGACCTTCAGCGATCAGTTTTAACCAGTTTGGAATATAGTTATGTACCGGACACTTCCATTCACAGTATGGATTACCACAGCCTAAACAGCGATGAGTCTGGTTAGATGCAACATCCTGACTAAACGGTTTATAAATCTCCACAAACTCTGCTTTGCGGACAGCAATATCTTTTTTTTCTGGATCCTGACGTGCTACATCCAGAAATTGAAAGTCATTATTGAGGCGTTCTGCCATGTCTCTCTCCGTAGGTGGGCACAGCTCCGTGTTCAGGAGTCTGTACCTGCCTGTTTATTTGCAGTCGTGGAATTATTGAGGATCAGCCTGAGTCGTTTTTAACAACGTCAACAGGTTTGCCGCTTTTGGTTTCACCAGCCAGAATTTACGGCTGTAGTAATCAAATTCATTGCGGATCTTGTAGGCCCAGGCACTACCTGTCTCGGCAATGTGCTCATCAATAATTCGCAGCAGAAACTCTTTGTGATCTTCCATCGCTTCAGTCGAAATACGGTTTAGATCAATTAACTCATGGTTATAGTGGTCAACAAAATCATTGTCGAGGTCAAGCACATAAGCAAAACCACCGGTCATGCCCGCGCCAAAGTTATGTCCAACTTTACCCAGGACAGTGACCACGCCACCAGTCATATATTCACAGCAGTGATCACCTGCACCTTCAATTACTGCAAAGGCACCAGAGTTACGTACCGCAAAACGCTCGCCAGCTGTACCAGCCGCGAACAGTTTACCACCAGTTGCACCATATAGGCAGGTGTTACCAATAATTGCGGTATTCTGAGTCTGGAACGGCGAACCTTTTGGCGGGAAGATCGAAATCCGGCCACCCGCCATGCCTTTACCAACATAGTCATTGGCATCACCTTCAAGGCGAATATGCAGACCACCCGCATTCCATACCCCTAGTGACTGACCTGCTGTACCATTCAGGTTCATGACTACTGGATGGGCTTCCATACTGAGGTTTCCATAGCGACGGGCAATCTCACCAGAGATACGTGCTCCAATCGAACGGTCACAGTTCACCACTTTATAGTTAAAGGTCCCTGTAGTTCCCGCTTCAATCGCTGGCAGCATCTCTTCAACCATACGTTCAGCCAGCAGACCTTTATCAAATGGCTCATTGCCCTGTACCTCACAGTACTGCGCCTTGCCTTCTGCTGCCGGATGTGAAGTCAGTAATGCACTTAAATCCAGATGGGCATGTTTGTCAGTTTCACCAGGCAATACTTCAAGCAGATCTACACGGCCAATCAGATCTTTGAGTGAAGCGACCCCAAGCGCAGCCAGCCATTCACGAGTTTCTTCCGCAATAAAATGGAAGAAATTGATTAGCATTTCTGGCTCACCAATGTAGTGCTCATGACGCAGATGGTCCTGCTGAGTTGCGACACCAGTTGCACAGTTATTCAAGTGGCAGATCCGCAGATATTTACAGCCTAATGCAATCATTGGTGTAGAACCAAAACCGAAACTTTCCGCACCCAGAATTGCAGCTTTAATAACATCCAGACCAGTCTTCAGGCCACCATCAGTCTGTACTCGCACCTTGCCACGCAAATCATTTACACGCAGGGCCTGATGCGCTTCTGCCAGGCCCAGCTCCCATGGAGAGCCGGCATGATGAATTGATGATAATGGTGAGGCTGCTGTACCACCATCATAACCAGAGATGGTAATAAAGTCCGCATATGCTTTGGCTACACCCGCTGCAATAGTTCCCACCCCTGGCTCAGACACCAGTTTGACTGAAACCATAGCCTGCGGATTAACCTGTTTCAAATCAAAAATCAGCTGAGACAAATCTTCAATTGAATAAATATCATGATGCGGTGGAGG
Organism: Acinetobacter sp. FL; assembly: GCF_040744925.1. Lineage (NCBI taxonomy): Bacteria > Pseudomonadati > Pseudomonadota > Gammaproteobacteria > Moraxellales > Moraxellaceae > Acinetobacter > Acinetobacter sp. FL. The sequence goes on from NZ_CP160437.1 coordinate 2,881,769, forward strand.
AGAAATCAGGGTAACGCCTGGTACCGAGTAACGTAAGCGTGCAATCAGACTATTGACCTTACCACCTGGTAGCTGTCCGCCTTCACCCGGTTTCGCCCCTTGAGCTACCTTAATCTGCAAAACTTCTGCCGAGGTCAGATAAGCAGGTGTTACACCAAAACGTCCAGAAGCAATTTGCTTGATTTTTGAGTTACGAATGGTCCCGTAACGTGCCGGATCTTCACCACCCTCACCAGAGTTTGAACGACCACCAATGGTATTCATTGCTACAGCAATCGCTTCATGTGCTTCTGGAGATAACGCACCCAATGACATTCCTGCAGAATCAAAACGTGGAAGAATCGACTCTACAGACTCAACCTGATCCAATGCGATCGGATTATCTGTTTTCAGCTTAAATAGATCACGAATAGTGGCAATTGGACGCTGGTTAACCAGCTGTGCATATTCTTTAAAGTCCTGATACTGGCCAGAACGCACAGCTTTATGCAACGCATTAATCACATCCGGATTAAAGGCATGATATTCCTTACCGAATACGAATTTTAGCATACCACCCTGATCAATTGGCTTACGCGCTTTCCAGGCTAAGTCAGCCAGTTTTTTCTGATCATTTTCAAGGTCAACAAAAGTTGCGCCCTGAATACGGCTTGGTACACCAACAAAGCAGGTATCTACTACTTCACTTGATAAACCCACAGCTTCAAACAGCTGACCGCCACGATAAGATGCAACGGTAGAAATGCCCATTTTTGACAGGACTTTCAGCAGGCCTTTTTCAATACCTTTACGGAAGTTTGCTTGCGCATGAATCGGATCACCCAGCAGTTCGCCTTTGGCAATCAGATCATTGATGACATCATAAGCAAGATAAGGATAGATAGCTGTTGCACCAAAACCTAACAGTACTGCAAATTGATGTGGATCACGTGCAAAGCCGCTCTCGACCACAATATTGGCATCGGTACGCAAGCCAGCCTGAATCAGGTAATGATGGACAGCACCTGTCACCATGACCGCATTTGCCGGCAGATAGCCTTCACGAATCTTTTTGTCCGATAAGACCAGAATAGTTTTACCATCACGAATGGCCTGAGCAGACTCGGCACAGATCCGCGCGATTGCAGCCTGTAAACTCTCTTCTGCAACATAGTTTAGGTCAATCTCGGCAATCTCATAGCCTGTGCGACCCAATGTACGGATCTGATGCATTTTTGAGTTAGACAATACTGGACTTGAAATGATCAGACGATCTGCATGTTCTGGTCCCTGCTCAAATACATTTTGTTCACGACCCAGACAGGTTTCCAGTGACATCACGATTGATTCACGCAAAGGATCAATTGGCGGATTGGTCACCTGCGCAAACTGCTGACGGAAATAATCAGATACATGACGAACCTGGCGTGACAAGACGGCCATAGGAGTATCATCACCCATTGAACCGACAGCTTCCTGTCCACTTTCAGCAATCGGACGCAATAGCTGGTCCCGTTCTTCAAAGCTGACCATGAACATTTTTTGTGCAGCTTTTAACTGCTCATTTTTCAGGCCTTTTTCACACAGGTGCTCTTCAAGCTCCGGACTGCCTTGCAACCGGATAGCATGGTCACGCAACCAGGCACGATAAGGACGCATATTTTTCAAGTGCTTGTTGACATCCTGAGTGTCCAGCAACTTACCGGTCAGGGTATCGATCACGAGGATCTGTCCAGGACCAACACGACCTTTAGAAATTACGTCTTCTGGCTCATAACCCCATACCCCAATTTCTGATGCTAAGGTAATATAGCCATTTTTGGTAATTACCCAACGAGCCGGACGCAGTCCGTTACGGTCTAGCATACAGATCGCATGGCGGCCATCCTGAATAACCAGACCTGCAGGACCATCCCAAGCTTCCATATGCTTAGAATTAAATTCATAAAATGCGCGCAAGTCTGCATCGAGTGTTTCCACATTTTGCCATGCTGGTGGAACCAGCATACGCAAAGCACGGAACAGATCCATACCACCACCCACCAGAATTTCTAGCATATTATCTAAACTTGATGAATCTGAACCGGTACGGTTCACAATTGGCGTCATCTCAGTCAAGCCGGGTAATAGCGGATTTTCAAATTTTGGTGTGCGCGCCATTGCCCAGTTACGGTTAGCTGTAATGGTATTAATTTCACCATTATGTGCCAGATAGCGGAATGGTTGAGCCAGTGGCCAACGCGGCAGCGTATTAGTCGAGAAACGCTGATGGAACACCACGATATGTGAATGTAGGCGCTCATCGGCCAGATCCGTATAAAAATCTGCAATCGCTTCTGGCATCATCAGACCTTTATAGCTAATGACAGTAGTAGCCAGCGTGGTAACATAGAACAGTGGATCATTGACCTGCTGTTCGGCACGACGACGTGCCAGGAAAAGCTTGCGGTTAAACTCGACTTCAGTAACTCCCATCGGGCAGTTCACTAAAATCTGTTCAAAAGCAGGTAGAGAACGCAAAGCAATTTCACCCAACACTTCAGTTTTTGTTGGGACTACGCGCCAAGTTGCAACTTTTAAGCCTTCTGCTTCTATTTCTTTATTTAAAATCTGTTTAGCATGGTGAGCTAAGGCTGGATCAGTATTTAGAAATACGGTTCCGGCAGCAAATATTTCAGTCAGGTTGACGCCAAGTTTTTGTGCTTCTTCACGGAAAAACTGTTTAGGCATCGCCAGTAACAAGCCACAACCATCACCGGTTTTACCATCTGCAGCAATACCGCCACGGTGAGTCATGCAACTTAAACTATGAATTGCAGTCTCGACCAAATGATGGCTGGCTTCACCCTGCATGTGGGCGATCAGGCCAAAACCACAGTTATCTTTAAACTCATCGGGTTGATATAAACCTTGAGCGGGAGCTACAGTATTAGGCGATGGCATGTGCATAGCGTACCCTTCTTAACATGGCCCCTAATGGGCATCGAACAATTTTTCTCTCTATAATTTGCAATTTGCTCTCTTAACCAGCAGCAGATGTAAAAAGCTCAGTCACCGGCCTAAATATACGCTTACTCTGTAAGGAAGGTATATGGTTATGGCTTCTGTTTTTCTTTTTACGAACTCTTTTAAAGCATGCAAGAGAAGTATCTAGCAGTTTAACTGAGCAGTTTTGGTGTCAACCGGATAAATCAGATTCAAATAGCCTTTTAATAAAGCAAAAAAAATGCCAACTTTTAAAAATATTACTAATTACTTAAAAAACATAAATCTAAGCTACTTAAAAGCATAGTAAGTTTATTTTTAAGACTAATTTACGACCCAATATGGTGCAAAATTATTTTAAATATAAGAAATATGCTCTATTTTGCATCATTGCGAAGAGTTTTATACAGGTCCTGAATTTTACTATTAATTAAAAGGATCACTAATTTCATTTTCAACAGGTCTAGACGCATCAGCTGAGGTGCCAGCACGTGATGGCTGCGAAACAGGAATATTAGATTGTGAACGCTGTATATCAACTACATTACCCTCTTGATCTCTTCGGGTAATTGTCGTTTTTACAGTGGAAGGCGCATTATTGGTTTGCGCTGTATTAGCTGCCGGGTTTGTTCGGCTAAGTAAGCTCTCATCAATTTTAGGTAAGGCAGCCGGTTTCAAGACAATCTCACGTACTTTTGCACTTCCGCTCATCTCCTCTGAACCTAAATCATTTACAAAAGCTGCATAATCTTCAAACTTTTGTGTATGCGGCTTAAGCGAAGGTGGAAGTACAAGATTTAATTGATCCAATGCCTGCTCAGCTTCCTGAGCTGTCTTATACTTGCCATAAGCCAGCACATACTGTTCTGTCTGTTCTTCGCCACTGAGTCGGAAATAAATAAAATTATTACGTTGAGGCTGTTTCTTCAGAAAGCTTTTAATAATATCTTCTTCAGAAGAGCGAAATAGTTCATTGGTCCAGAGTTTCTTATTCTCCAGCATAAATTTAGTACCACGAAACTCAGGCTCATGAATGCCTGAAGCCACTATTCGAGTAGTCAGCTCAAGTGGCCGAACTTCTTCCAGCAATGCACCAAGATGGGTCATTGAACCAACCTTCTCAGGCTGGATCTGAGTTTGGGCTTCACTCTCAGGCGTTTTTTTCACTTCGACCAATTGCTCTTTATCTGTCATCAGCCAAAAGATAAAAGCAAGTAACAGGCACAGCAATCCGCTCATCAGCCAGATATACCGCTGAATATTGTCCCGTTGCATACGAACTGCTGCCATATTTTGCCTATGCTCCTTGTTGATTTGCAAGAATTGCCTGCTTCATCAGCTTTAAGTCAAATTCTCTGGTAATTATAGCTTGTCCTAACTGTTTCAGGAGAACCAGACGCAGTTGTCCATTCAGAACTTTTTTATCATGTGCCATATATTCCAGAAACTGCTCAAGCGGAATGTGCGGACATACTATCGGTAAATTTGCACGTTGAATAATATTTTTTGTACGTTGCAAGTCGTCTGCTGAAATCCAGCCCATACGTTGAGACAAATCTGCTGCCATGACCATACCGGTGGCAACTGCCTCTCCATGCAACCACACTCCATAGCCCAGATAAGATTCAATCGCATGGCCAAAAGTATGGCCAAGATTTAATAACGCACGGTCGCCTTGCTCTTTTTCATCACGCGCCACAATACGGGCTTTATGCGCACAGGAGCGATACACTGCTTCGGCCAGAAGCTCAGGATCACGAGCAACCAGCTGATCCATATGCTGCTCTAGCCATTCCAGAAAATCACGGTCTCCCAGTAAGGCATATTTGATTACTTCAGCAAGGCCAGCCGATAACTCACGGTCAGGTAATGTCTTTAGCTGTGACATGTCTGCCATAACTACCTGTGGCTGCTGGAAAGCACCAATCATATTTTTACCCAGCGGGTGATTAATTCCTGTTTTCCCCCCGACACTGGAATCCACTTGCGAAAGCAAGGTCGTTGGCACCTGAATAAAATAAACTCCACGCTGAAAGCTGGCAGATGCAAATCCGGCCATATCTCCAATTACACCACCTCCAAGCGCCAGAACGGTACAGTCCCGGTTAAAGCCAGCTTGCAGAAGTGCATCGAAAATCAGATTAAGATGCTGAATATTTTTATACTGTTCACCGTCAGGCAATACACACGTAGCGACTAATTTATCCAGAGATTTAACCGCCCTTACATAATGGTTCAAGTAAAGTTTTTCGAGGGTAGTATTGGTTACAATCATAACCTGCTTGCCCAGAATATAAGGTTCAAGCAAAGTTTGAGGACTCAGATCACTACCAATAAAAATAGGATAACGGCGATCGCCTAATTCAACATATAAGGTTTGCATACAGTCTGGAACCCGTAATCATGGTGCGGAGTGTAACTCTTCAGAGCTAATAATCTTCAAGATTTTTTGGGCTAGATCTCGTGCTGCCCCTTGATTGGTCTCGATAATATAATGTGCCACTTCCCGGTAGAGCGGGTCACGGGCAGCCAACAGGTCTCGAAGCTTCTGTTCCGGGTTTTCTACTTGTAATAATGGCCGGTTTTTATCACGATAGGTACGTTGAAGCTGAATTTCTACTGGTGTATAGAGATATACTACGATGCCGCGCTGCTTGAGGAATTCACGGTTAGGCGCCTGCGTTACAGCCCCACCACCTGTAGCTAGCACCAGCTTTTGCCGAAGTGTTAGCTGGTCAATAACGGCGGTCTCCCGACTCCGAAAACCAGCTTCTCCCTCTTTTTCGAAAATCCAAGGGATATTTGCTCCTGTTTTACGCTCCAGTTCATGATCACTGTCCAGAAATTCCCGGCCCAGTAACTCTGCCAGATGTCGCCCCACAGTGGTTTTTCCAGCTCCCATCGGCCCTACCAAATAGATATTTGGCAGGGTGTCAAACTCTTTGCTTGGCAAGGAGTCACCTATTGAATTACTTGAATTAAAAATATATTAATGATTTCCAGTCGCACTGTCATTAACAATTCGTGGTGTGACAAAAATCAGTAACTCACGCTTGTTATTACTTTTAGCATCACGGCGGAATAAACGGCCTACACCCGGCAGGTCTCCGAGAACAGGTACTTTCGTTTGCGTATTCCTGGTTTCCTGTTCAAAAATACCGCCAAGGACTACAGTTTCACCATTGTTAACCAGCACATTAGTATTAATTTCATTCTTGTTAATCGCGATCTGGCCAGTTGGTGTCGGGTTCCCCGGAGTATCGCTGGTAATGTTCAGCAACATCTGGATTTTACCATCAGGGGTAATACTGGGTGTTACATTCAGACTTAAAGTAGCATCCACAAATTCAGTGGTAGAGACTGCATTGGCGCCACCGCCCTCTGAAGACTGGTAGGGAATTTGGGTACCAGAAGCAACTCGGGCCTGCTGTTTGTCAGCTGTTAGTACTTTCGGCGTAGAAATGACTTCACCATAACCATCAGCCTGCAAGGCTGACAATTCGAGATCCAGCATAAAATCAGAAAGACTAATTAAACCGAAGGCAATACGGCTTGCACCCGATGCTGTAACGCCTAAATCCACATTCAGGTTTTGTGGTCGCTCTATGGTGTATTTACCATCGTCATCAGGATCACGCAGATTCCATAAGGTAGTTTCACTGCCGCCGACCAGCAGGCTGTTATTACGGGTAATACCCTGTGAAAGAATTCCCCACTTCACGCCCATTTCTTTGGTGAAGTCAGTACTAGCCCTGACAATACGGGCTTCAACCATCACCTGTTTTACAGCTACATCCAGAAGATCAATCATACGGCGGATCTGGTCAAGTTTCTGAGCAGTATCATTAATGATTAAGGTATTGGTACGTGGGTCTATTGAAATGGTTCCTCTTGGACTCAGCAGGCTTCCCACGCTATCACCCAGTGCCTCCGTATTGTTTGAAGCACCGTTAGCACTACCATTACCACTATTTCTGCCTTGGGTAATCAATTTTTCGATATCGACAGCTTTTGCATAATTCAGCTGGATATATTCAGTTTGTAAAGGCATAAGTCTGGTACTTTGCGCAATCGCCTTAGCTTCTTCCTCTTCTGCTTTAATCAGCTCTGCAACCGGAGCAATCCAGATTACATCACCATTACGACGTTTATCCAGGTTTTTGGTTTTTAAAATAATGTCTAAAGCCTGGTCCCATGGTACATCTTTCAGGCGCAACGTAATATTTCCCTGAACAGAGTCGGCTGCAACCAGGTTGATACCAGTGAAATCTGCTAACAACTGTAATACCCGACGAACTTCAATATCCTGAAAGTCGAGTGAAACCTTTTTACCACTATAATTAGGTGCAGAACGGGTTTTGACCGTACTCTTTTCTTCCGGGCGCTTTAAACTGACTGTTAAGCGGTTCTCAGTCTGGTACGCCATATATTCATAACTGCCAGTTGATTGAATAGTAATAATACCATTACCGCCTTCATTATAGGCATCAACAGTCGAGACCGGCGTGGCAAAATCATTCATATTCAAGCGGCGGATCAGATGGGAAGGGATTTTATTTCCCAGCATCCTGACTATGACTTTACTTCCCTGCTGCTGTACATCAGCAGGAGTATTCGGGTTCAGAAAATCAATTAAAACCTGTCCCTCGCCCTGACTTCCACGCTGGAAACCAATGTTCGAGATACCCTGAGCAGGCTGCTGTGCTACAGCAACTGGCTGAGGCAATACTGTAGGCGCGCCTGTTACCGGATTAATCTTTAAAATAAAAGTATTGCCTTCTACACGGGTAGTAAAGGCACCTGCATCTTTTAAACTTACAATAATTCGGGAACGTTGTTCATCAGAGGCCACATGAATTGCGCTTGCTTCATTGGTAGCAACCGGAATACTAGGCTGTTTAAGATTTTGCTTGGCCTGATCAAAGTCTAAGATCAGTCGCGAAGGCTGTTCAAGCTGATAAGCCTGGGGCTGGGGTGGCAATCCATTAAATATGACTCGAATTTCTGTCCCTTGTCCCGGAATCTGCATAGGTACAATATTGGTAATATTGACCGCTGCACTTACCACCTGCATCATTGCTGCAGCAACTGCTCCCATCGCAAATTGACGATATAAATGAATCATGCTGTTGCCATCCCCCATCAAAAATTCTTGAAAACTCTTTTTCATTTTTATTCCTTTCATCCTTAAGGCTGTGGCCCAATCAGTACTAGACTGCGGGGACGTTCCACATAGCCTTCTCGCCCATCCGGGATGATCTCAACCAGGTCAATCTGGGTAGGTGTAATCTGAACAATACGCCCATGATGCATACCCATATAATTCCCGCGCTGCACTTGTTCAATCTGGCCATCGGGCGTCTGGATTAGTGCAATAATCTGCCCTCTTGAATTACGCATACTGCCTTTCATATTTAAAGATTCAAGGGCATAGCTCTCAAGAGGTTGGGGTTGGCGTGAAAAATTCGGATAAACCCGCTTCCCGGCCATAACTTTTAACTCAGCTGCAAGCGAGCTAGGTAAAAATGGACTTCTGAACTGATGTGCTGCATAAGCAAATGTAGGTACAGGACTGAACACAGGTGCCGGTTCAATCGGTAGAGGTGGCTGGTTACGAATGACTGCCATCTCTTCATTTACTGCATCTATACGTGAATCACAGCCTACCAGAATCATGCCGCAGCACAGGCCTAAAATGATCTTATTCCAAGTCATTGTGGCTGCCCTCCTGCTGGGGTATCCGTAGTATTTGGCTGCTCATTATTACCGACATATCGGTATGTTTTAGCTTTCACCGCATAATTTACTTCTGGAATATCTGAGTTCTGCGCCTGTGTACTGGTAATTTCAAAGTCATGCAGGGTTACAATTCGTGGAAGCGCCGCAATAGTGCTCACAAAAGAACCAAAGGCATGATAATCACCTGTTGCCTGAATATCAATTGGCTGTTCAATAAAGAATTCCTGCCGAATTTCACTTTCCAGACGAATATTTTTAAATTTCAGGCCAGAACTTACTCCTGCAACGTTAATATCTTCAACCAGTCCAGGAATCTCGGTTTCTTTAGGCAACTGTTCCAGTTGCTCATTAAAATTCGCTTCCATTTCCTGTAGTTGTGCCTGGTATTGCTGTAAGTTACGCAGTTTAGAGTCCTTTTCACGAAACTCGTTTAACAGATTCTGTTCTTGTGCCTGCGCATTAGAAATAGCTTCAAGTTTGGGGCGAATTGCTAAAAAATAGCCAATTGCACAAACCAGCAGAAACAGAAATACCCAGCAGGTCAGTTTGACTGAAAAAGGCCAGCTGCCGTAATTATGTGTATCCAGAGTATTAAACTGTTGCAGGAAGGCTTCTAGCGTCATTTTTCTTTTAGCAGGTTTAGCATCTTCCTGGTTTAAATCATCAAATTCTTCACGACTCATTGTGCTGCTCCCGCTGCAGGACCCGTTGCTGCTGTATTGGTTGGTGCATTGGGATCAGCCGATGGCGGACTATCAGCAGCAATCTCGCCTGCGTCTACAGTTACAACAAAACTGCCATAGTTTTCTTCTGGTCGGGGTATCAGCGAAGTTGGGTTCTGCTCTTTCTTTTCTTCCGCGGCAAGGAATGAGTTCATAAAGGCATTACGATACCAAGGTGAAGCTTCTAGTCCACGCAAAAGCTCAGCTACAGTGTTCGGGCTTTCTGCCTTCCCTTCGAGAGTGAATTTATCACCAGTCCGTGCAAATTTGGTCAGATACATATTGGCTGGGATTACACGTGCCAGCTCATCCACCAAACGTACAGTAACCGGACGTTTACCCTGTAAGCCCTGAATCAGGTTCATGCGCTCAATAATGGCATCACGCTGTTCTTGCAGGCCATCTAGAGATTTAAGCTGTATATCCAAGTTCTGGTTAGTACTGATAATCAGTTGATTAGCTTGTTCCTGATCATCCAGCTTGCGGTCATAGTACATCCAGGTCAGTACCACTCCGGCTAAACCTAGTAATGCTACCCCAATACAAATAATAATAAATTGCTTTTTCCGTTGTTCCCTTAGCTCATCACGCCAAGGGAGCAGGTTAATTGTTGTCATTAATCAAAACTCCTCAGCGCCAAACCACAAGCCACCATGAGTGAAGATGCATCTTTTTCAACTTTTTGTACATCAACCTGCGGCGCAAAACCCATCTGTAAAAATGGATTGGCAATTGTTACCCGGTAGCCCAGCTTTTGTTGGAGTAGTTTGGCCAGTCCCGGTATGTTGGCATTTCCACCTGCCAATAAAATATGATCAATCTCATTAAACTGTGAAGACGAGAAAAAAAACTGCAAAGAGCGAGCAGCCTGTTGCACTAAGGCCTCTAAAAAAGGCTCGAGTATTTCAATATCATAATCATCTGGCAAATTACGCTCTTTTTTGGCCCGGCCAGCTTCTTCATAGGAAAGGCCATAACGATTCTGGATGTCCTGAGTCAGCTGCTTTCCACCAAAAACCTGCTCGCGAGTATAGATAATCTTGCCATGCTGCATGACAGACAAAGTTGTCATGGTGTGGCCGATATCTAGAATACCTACAGTATTCACCCCTATAGGCAATGTATCAGCGAACACTTTAAACGCACGTTCTAGCGCATAACTTTCTACATCGGCAATTTTCGCAGTTAGACCTGCCATTTCCAGCACTTCGACACGTGCATCTACATTTTCAGTACGGGTGGCCACCAGCAGTACATTTACTCGATCAGGATTTGCCAATATATCTGGCAACACTTCGAAATCAAGACTGACTTCGTCTAAAGGAAAAGGAATATATTGCTCTGCATCCATACGGATCTGAACTTCACGTTCATCATCGTTCATGTCTGCATCCATCTCGATGACTTTATTAATCACCGCCGAAGTAGGTACTGCAAAAGCCGCATTAGCCGCCTGAGGGTTAGCAATGTCAATTACGCGCTCTAAAGCATCGGCAACCGCTTCAGGATTCAGAATATTTTTTTCAACGACACTTCCATCGGAAAGCGGATAAAGCCCGTAACTTTCAACCCAGTATCTGCCACCTTTTACAGAGAGCTCTAACAATTTAACCGAAGTAGAACTTACATCTACTCCGACTAATCCTTTATTTGGTTTACGATATAACCTGAGCACAATGCTTTCCTATTATTTTTTTATCCCCAAAAAAATAACGAACTAATAGTCAGCGTATAATTTTGCACGGATACAATATCTAATCTAACAATCCGTTTATCTAACGGCTATACTGACCATCAATTAGTTTGCCATTAGCTCTTATTAAAACTTACTTGTTATGAAAAAGCTATCCAGTTCAGGCCGTGTTCACCCCTTTTTTTCTATTTTAATTATCATTCTAGTCTCAATACCAATGGGGTTTTATGGTATTTATCTTTATATTGCCCCTTCACTGCCTGAAATGAGTTCGCTCAAAAAAGCACCTTTACTTAAGCCGTTACAGGTCTATACTGCCGATAACGAGCTAGTGGCTGAGTACGGTGGAAAATTGTCTGTACCGGTTGAATATAAACAGATTCCGCCAGCCTTTATTCATGCTTTTCTTGCCGCAGAAGACTCCTCATTTTTTGAGCATAGTGGCATCAGCTTTAAAGGCTTGGGGCGTGCTGTTACAGAGAGTGTTACCGGATCTGACGTGCAGACTGGCGGTTCAACTATTACTATGCAGGTGGCCAAGAACTATTATTTAAGCCCGGAGCGCACCTTAAAACGTAAATTGACAGAGATTTTTCTGGCACGAAAAATCGAGCAAAACCTGAGTAAAGAAGAAATTCTGACCTTATATGTCAATAAGATTTTCTTGGGTAAAAATGCCTATGGTATCGCCGCAGCTGCCAAAATTTATTATAACAAAAGTCTGGATGAGCTAAGTCTGGCACAAATGGCGATGCTGGCCGGCCTGCCTAAAGCTCCATCAAAATATAATCCGGTTGCTAACCCTGAACGGGCATTGGAACGTCGCAACTGGATTCTGGGCCGTATGTTACAGCTTGGATATATCAGCCAGTCACAATATCAGGCTGCCGTGGCTGAGCCGATCAACTTGGACATGCCTGATCGTGGAATCAGTAACCGCTTTCCCTATGTAGGTGAGATGGTTCGCTCTGAACTGGTAGAACGCTTTGGTGATCTGGCCATTGATTCAGGCTATAAAGTGTACACCACCATTGACAGTAAACGTCAGGCCTATGCTGAACAGGCAGTCCAGAATGGTCTGGAAGATTATGACCGTCGCCATGGCTGGCGCGGGGCCGAGGCACATGATGAGCCTTTAAACAAATTTCGGGCATTTGCAAATACTTACCCTGCACAGGTAGTCAAGGTCAATTCCAACTCATTTGAAGCACTGATGCAGGATGGTTCTACAGTGACAGTACCATGGTCTGGCATGTCTTGGGCAAGGCCTTACCGCAATGCTAACAGTGTAGGGGGAGCGCCAAGTCGTGCCTCTCAGATTGTGAAAGTTAAAGATATTATCCGGTTGCGCCCAAATGAAAGTAAAACTTCATGGGCACTGGTCCAGTTACCAAAAGTACAGGGCCAGCTGATTGCAATTAATCCAAATAATGGAGCGATTGAAGCAGTTGTAGGGGGCTACAGTTTTTATCAGTCCAAGTTTAACCGGGCCTTACAAGGCTGGCGTCAACCTGGCTCCACGATTAAACCTTTTATTTATGCTCTGGCTTTAGAGCGTGGAATGACCCCCTATACGATGGTAAATGACAGTCCGATTACGATCGGTAAATGGACACCCAGAAACTCGGATGGTCGATATCTGGGAATGATTCCTTTACGCCGTGCACTCTATTTGTCACGTAATACGGTCTCTGTACGTTTACTACAAAATGTAGGAATTGAGCGTGCACGACAGTTACTTATGGACTTTGGTTTACGTGATGACCAGATTCCACGTAACTATACCATTGCTTTGGGAACACCGCAGGTTCTACCTGTACAGATGGCAACCGGTTATGCCACCTTTGCCAATGGGGGCTACCGAATCCAGCCTCACTTTATCAGTCGAATTGAAGATGCCTATGGCAAAGTGATTTTCGAGGCTGACCCGGAATATGCTTGTATTCCTTGCATTAATGCCAAAGATGATACTGAAGAAGACATTCCGCAGACGCCTGATGATGAAGTCATTGAAGTGACCAATCAGTCTTTAGAGCAATCAAAGAATAATATTAGCGAGCAGAAAGAACCGGAATCAGATTATCGTCAGGCGCAGCGCATTTTAAAATCGAGCTCGGCTTATGATATGGCCAATATTCTTCGGGATGTGATCCAGCATGGTACAGGACGCGCTGCTTTAAAAATTGGCCGTGGTGATATTGGAGGCAAAACCGGTACTACAAATGATGCTAAAGATGCGTGGTTTGCGGGCTTTAACGGCAAACTAGTGACTGTCGCCTGGGTTGGCTTTGACCAGCCAACAACTCTGGGCCGTCGTGAATATGGCGGGGTAGCAGCTTTACCGATTTGGATTAACTTCATGGGTAATGCGCTCAAGGGTACTCCATCATCCTGGGTACAGCTAGACAAAAATGCCAAAGCTCCCCGACTACAAGAAACATCGGGCCAAGTAGAACCTAAGGTTGATCGTGCTTCCCCTCCTCTGGCACGTCCTTTATATCGTCCGGCCCCTCCTCCGGCTGCTGTCACTAATGACTTTGCCGATTTGCCCGGTGAAGAAATCCTGATTCCTTCACGCTCAGCTCCCCCTCAAGTTAATACACCAGATCAACCTGCCCGAACACAGCAACCACGTACTGAACCTCAGCAACGTGATGCACTGGAGAATCTGATTCAAGAGGTCCAATGATTTAAATAAAGAAGCCACCATAAAGGTGGCTTCTTTATTCTTAAAGTCAGTCTTTTTTCTTGAACAGATAAACCTGAAAACTGCCTTGAGTCTCAAAATTTTCCAGTGCTTCTAATCTTTGGTGGCGCTCTGGTTTTGCCTTATAAGCATAAGGGGTCATGGCAACCAGATTTTTGAGTTGCGCCTGGTTGAGCAGTAGCCGGGTTTCAATCAGTGGCTGTTCAACCAGCTCAAAATGTTCTGCCAGCTGCTCAACAAACTTGGCCGGTTCATGAGCATTTACTTCTTCAAATAATACTTCACGCATACTGTAGAGATGCTCAGGCCCTGGCGTAACTACCATGAGATAAGTCCCTGGCTTTAAAACCCTCAAGATTTCCTGCTGGGGAATGGGGCTAAATAAACTGGTACATAAATCTATTGAATGGTCAATTACAGGTAAAACTGCACCTGTACCAACCACCCAAGTTACCTGCCGATTGGTCTTTGCAGCAACCTGTACCGCATTTTTAGCGATATCAACTCCTACACATTGCAAGACTTCAGACTGCATGGCCTGTGTGTAGTATCCTTCACCACAACCAATGTCCAGCAGGTTTTCAATACGAAGACTGGAGATTATCTTGACCACTGCCTGCTGTAACGGTGCATAAAAACCATCAGCCAAGAATGCTCGTCTTGCCTGAACCGACTCAGGCGTATCGCCCGGATTTTTACTGTGTTTATGTTGTACCACATGCAGATTGACATACCCCTGTTTGGCTACATCATAACTGTGGTGATTTACGCAGCGCCATGTCCTGTCTACCAATTTGAGTTGTTCCCGACATACAGGACACATGAGCAGGTTCATTATTTTCTCCAGAATAAAAAAAGCCGGCAGTTATTAGCAAATGCCGGCTTTTATAAAAAGATTTGCTTAACGTAATTTTAAGGTCATTAGTCCCAAAACCACTAGCATAATTGTAATAATCCAGAAGCGGATTACTACTTGGGTTTCTTTCCAGCCCTGCTTTTCATAATGATGATGCAATGGTGCCATCAGAAAAACTCGTTTGTTACGCATACGTAGCGAGCCAATTTGCAGGAAGACGGAAATTGCTTCCATGACAAATACACCGCCCATAATTGCAAAAACAATCTCCTGACGAACCATGACCGCAATTGTACCGAGCATTGCTCCCAGTGCCAGAGCACCCACATCTCCCATAAACACCTGAGCAGGATGAGCGTTGTACCAGAGGAAAGCCAGACCGGCACCAATCATGGCCGAACAGATAACTACCAGTTCAGAAGAATATTTTACATAAGGAATATGCAGATAATCAGCAAAGCGTACATCACCTGCCAGATAGGCAAATACACCTAGTCCTGCAGCAACCAGTACAATAGGCATAATTGCCAAACCATCCAGACCATCAGTCAGATTAACCGCATTTGAAGCACCATTAATAACCAGATAGGTAAAGACAATAAAGGCGATACCGAATGGGATAACGGATAATGGAATCGTCAGATTTTTAAAAAATGGAATAAGCAGATCCAGCATGTTAGCTGTCTGTACGGCACTAGGTTGCTGGGTTGCAATATAATACAGTGCAATACCGGCACCTAAAGAGGCAATAGATGTCCAGAAGAATTTCTTGCGCGCAGGTAGTCCGGCATTATCTTTATAACGGATTTTGATCCAGTCATCTGCCCAGCCTACTGCACCAAAAATTACCATCACGCCCAGTACAATCCAGACATAAGGATTAGATAAATCTGCCCAGAGTAGTGTTGAAATACCAATCGATAATAGAATCAACACCCCACCCATAGTAGGTGTACCCATTTTTTTCGCATGATTTTCAGGAGCAAAAGAGCTGACTGCTTGACCATATTTAAGTGCCTGTAACTTGCGAATCATGACTGGTCCCAGAATGAGACCAATACTGAGGGCCGTCAGGACACTCAATAGAGAGCGAAATGTTAAATAACGAACCACCTGAAACGAACTATGATAGCCCGCAAGCTGTTCAAACAACCATAACAGCATTAAATTTTCTCCATCAAATCAGCCATCAACGTCTCCATATGGGTATAACGAGAACCTTTAAACAGGAAACTCATAGACTGTGGTTGATGTGTTTCGACCAGACTCATTAGAAAAGGAAGTGCTTGGGCCTGAGTCAGAAAGGCCTGCATTTTTTTCCCGTACCGGGTGCTACGGGCACCTTCAAGTGCAGCGGGTGCAAACTCGCCAATTGTTACTACAAAATTGATATCCTGGCTCACCAGATCACGCCCCAGACGGTAATGCTCAACAGCTGCAGCATCACCCAGCTCGCCAATATCGCCAGTGACCATTACTTTGATACCGGATTGCTGTGCCAGAACCTCTCCGGCGGCCCGCATCGATGTAGGATTGGCATTATAAGTATCATCAATAAACAAATGCTGTTTATGGCTAATAAAATTTAATCGCCCTTTAGCCCCTTGTGCCAGCTCGAGACCGATGACTATATCGTCCAGAGAAATACCAATCGCAAGCGCGAAAGCTGTAGCTGCAGTTGCATTCTGTACATTATGTAAACCCGCAAAAGGCAGATTAACTTCACGCACGCCCTGTGGTGTATGTAGCATGAATTGGGCAGACTGAGCCAATAGCGTCATTTCTGTTGCATATATATCGCCGCCTTCACCAAAACTCAGGACTCGCGTTGTCTGAACAGCATGACGGATAGCGTCAGTAAAATCATCAGCCGCTGGAATAACTGAGGTTCCATCTTTTGCTATATGAGCATAGATTTCCGATTTAGCCCGACAAATACCTTCACGACCTCCAAATTCACCTAAATGTGCAGTACCAACATTAATGATACCTGCCACCTGTGGCTGAACCAGCTGTGAAGTATAATCAATTTCACCCTGATGACTGGCGCCCAGTTCCATCACTGCATATTGATGTTCAGCTGTAAGCTCGAGCAACATCATAGGCACGCCCAAGTCGTTGTTCAGATTGCCTCTTGTGACCAAGGTAGGTGCAAGACGGGACAAAATACTGCCCAGCATTTCTTTAGTAGTCGTTTTACCACTACTCCCCGTCAGCGCAATTACTTTAAGCTGTGGATTCTGCTGACGACGATAGGCTCCAAGCCTTCCTAGTGCCTGCCGTGTATCTGTAACAACCAGCTGCATCATGTCAAGGTCAAGAGGACGCTCAACAATTGCAACCTGACAGCCCTTATCTAAAACTTGAGCCACAAAATCATGTGCATCGAAACGCTCACCTTTTAAGGCAAGAAAAGCATCTCCAGCTTCTGCCTGCCGTGAATCCGTCAGAATCCGCTTGATTGGCTGCTCAGGGCAACGTTCCTGATACCAGTAGCCTTGTGTTGCTTCCATTAATTGTTGGGCTGTCCAGGGCTCCAAAGACCCGGTACTTGTTGTAGAGGTATGCATAAGTTTTCCTAGTCAGCAGAATAGGCTTGAGATAAATTGCAGTGTTGGGCTTCAAGTGCGGACTGCACTTCGACCACGTCATCAAACCAGTGACGAACGCCATCAATTTCCTGATAGTTTTCATGACCCTTTCCGGCAATGACTACAATATCGCCAGCTTGTGCCTGTTGCACTGCATATTTGATTGCTTCACGCCGGTCGCGAATTTCCTGCACATGATGATTACCAAAATCAACCTCATGTTTCATATCAGTAAAAATCTGTTCAGGACTTTCTGTTCGCGGGTTATCTGAAGTGAGAATCACCGGGTCAGCATCATTAAGAGCTGCCTGAGTCATCAACGGACGTTTGCCACGGTCGCGATCACCACCACAACCGAATATGGCCCAAAGCTGATGCTGGACATGGCGTTTCAAGGTAACCAGAACCTGTGTTAAAGCATCAGGTGTATGAGCATAATCCACTACAAATAAACGCTCTGCATCACGGATCACCTGCATGCGGCCTGGAGCTCCCTTGAGCTGAGGTACAGTTGCTAAAATATCACTCAGTTTAAAACCGGCCTGCTCTACTGCAATCAGACTGGCCACCAGGTTTTCAACATTAAATTGACCTAAAAGCGGACTCTGTACCACATATTCACCTGTTGGGGCGATCAGCTTAAACTTCGCTCCTTCAAGACTGTAGTGAATATCAGATACGCGATAATCTGCTTCTGGATGTTGTAATGAGTAGGTCAAAATCTTTGGTCGGGACGGATTGGCTTGTGCTGTTTCCAGCATTACTGGTGCATAATCATCATCCAGATTGATTACGGCACTACGCAGCGTAGCAAATTTGAACAGCAAAGCCTTGGCATTTGCATAAGCTGCCAAGGTTCCATGATAATCCAGATGGTCTCGACTCAGGTTACTATAAATAGCGATTTCAATCTCGCAGCCATTCAGACGACCCTGCTCCAGGCCATGTGAGCTAGCTTCGAGAGCAACAAAATTCGCACCCTGACAGGAAAAATCATGCAGGGCATTTTGCAGCTGTAACGCATCTAGTGTGGTATGTGTTGAAGCGACCAGATGCGGTAAAATACCATTACCAGTTGTTCCCATTACAGCACAGGGCTGCTTCTGGAAGCTGATCAGTTCTGCTATCAGCCGGGAAATAGTGGTTTTACCATTAGTCCCTGTGACAGCTAGAATTCGGGCAGAATTTACCGGCCGGGTAGCCTGTAAATACTGTTTTTGCCACCCACCCATCCATTTTCTGACCTGGGGACAAACCCATGCTGTGGTCACGCCGAGATCAGATTCGGAAATAATACCAAGAGCACCTTGGCTTAATGCATTTTCCGCAAAAATACGAGTTTTATCAGACTGACTTAAGCTATCTAAAGCGATAAAGATCTGTCCTGCCTGTACTTTACGGCTATCCAGACAAAAACCGCTAAATGGCTGATTCGCCCACTCTACGTTGGCGTTACCTGGATATATTTCATTAAATGTAATTGTCATGCATCACCTGATTTACGGTTCCTGTGGAACATCGAGCGGCTTATCTAATGGCACATTCATCAAACGGAGTGATTCCTGCATTACCCTGGCAAATACTGGCGCAGCCACCAGACCGCCATAATATTTTCCTTTCGGATTTTCTACGACCACAAAAATAGCCAGTCGTGGATCACTTACTGGTGCTACACCAGAAAACAGGGCGCGGTACTCATTACTCGAATAACCCTTACGGTCAGCTCGCAGTTTATGGGCCGTACCTGTTTTACCTGCAACACGGTAACCGGGAATATTAGCCTGACGTGCAGTTCCTCCAGGTAATGTTACCTGTTCCATCATCAGGAGTACCTGATCAGCGATTTTAGGTTCAAGAAGCTGCTCGCCTTTAGGCGGTTCATCCAGCTTATAAAGGCTAAGAGGCATTTTTACACCATGATTTGCCAGCATGGCATAGGCCTGTACCATTTGCAGTACAGTGGCATTAATACCGTAACCATAAGACATAGTGGCTACTTCTGAAACATTCCATTTACTTGGTGGTAAAATCAGGCCTGTACTCTCACCCGGGAACTTCACAGCTGAACGTTGCCCGAAACCAATTCGCTTAAAAAATGTCGGAAGAGTTGAATAGGGTAAAGATAAAGCCATCTTCGCCACACCAACGTTTGATGACTTGATAATTACACCAGTTACACTAAGCTGGCCATAACTATGCGTATCACGAATAGTATGGTTACCGACCCGCATTGAGCCTGAGCCTAAATTAATAATGGTATTTGGTGTATATTTACCACTTTCTAGCGCCGCAGCCACACTTAATGGCTTCATGGTAGAACCCGGTTCAAACATATCGATTGCACCGCGGTTTCGCATGGCATCTTTATTGGCCAGTCCATTTTTATCATTCGGGTTATAAGAGGGCCAACTGGTCATGGCCAGAATCTCACCGGTTTTAACATCTACTGCAATAGCACTGGCCGAGCGGGCATTGTTGGCGATACCTGCAGCTGTAAGTTCACGATAAAGAATATATTGCAAACGTGAGTCAATACTGAGTGTAATATTTTCACCCGGTTCAACTTCTTTAATAACCTCGGTTACCTTCAACCGGTTACCGCGTTTATCACGGATAACTTTCTGCTCACCATCAACACCAGCCAGCCGTTTGTTAAGCTGCATTTCCAGGCCTTCAATACCAGTCCCTTCACTATTGGTCAAACCAATAATCTGAGCATTTGGCTGTGGCTGCGGATAATAGCGTTTATAATTTTTCTCGGCATATACCCCCTGAAAATCTCGCTTGACGATCAGGTCTGCCTGCTGTGGTGGTACTTCTTTTTTCAGAACCAGATAACGTGATCTTGGCCGCTCGTTTAATTTTCTTTTTAATTCGGCCCGATCGATACCGACTGCATCGGCCAACTCATCCAGATTAAGATTTTTATCAGGTAACTGACGCTTGAGTTTGCGGTTATTCGGATCTTTTTTTAACTCGGCTGTAATCTCGTCGTAGAGCTTTTTATTATCAAAATAATCACGCGGATCAATTACAATTTTCATAATTGGCGTGCTGATCGCCAGAGGTACACCATGACGGTCGCTAATGACCCCACGCATGGCTTTTAAAGACTCGGTTCTTAAAATATTGGCATTGGCCTTGTTCTGCAGAAAGTCCTTATTAATAATCTGTACGTAAAATGCACGCGCAATCAATATGACAAAACACAGTAATACCACGCCCCACATTAAATAGAAGCGCCACATATCAAAGGCAAGAGTAGGTTTTTCCGAAATTGACTGCTGTTTTCTTCGTGTTTGCTTAATTCGCTTGTCTACCATACAGCATGCCTTATTTTTTTTGCTCAGAAGTCATAGGTAAGGAAATCACCACAGTTTGTGAAGCCGGCGGAGAATACATACGCAACTGGGTTACTGCCCGGGTTCCAATCTGGGCAGTGGCGCCAAAAGTCTGTTGTTCAATCAGCAGGCGTCCCCATTCTGCGTTCAGGTCATCCCTTTCACGCATATAGGAACTCAGATCTCGGTAATCATGACGATATTGAAAAACCTGAAAAACCACCATGACCGCACTCATAAAAACCAGCAGTACCAGAACTGTGTAAACCACAATTTTCTTGAGAGCCGGTTTCTGCAAGAAAGGTTGTTCAGCTTTTTCTTCAACAACTTTTTTTTTCATTGTGCGCCTTACTATGCTAAGCGTTCTGCTACTCTTAACCAAGCACTACGTGAGCGTGGGTTTTCTTTAACTTCGGCATCACTGGCTTTAATACGTGAAATTTTCTTCAGACGGCGAGTGTCCTGCTGTATTTGCGGCATTCCCCAGCCTGAATCTTCGGCCAAACTTGATTCTTTTTGTATAAACTGTTTGATCAGACGATCTTCCAGTGAATGGAAACTGATTACCGCCAAGCGTCCATGTGGTTTAAGAATATCGACTGCCTGTGGTAGAAACAGCTCAATATCCTCTAATTCTTTATTGATGGCAATACGAATAGCCTGAAAGGTACGCGTAGCAGGATGCTTATGTTTTTCCCATTTTGGATGGGCAGCTTTCACGAGTTCAGCCAGCTGGCCAGTGGTTGCAATGTAGCCTGCCTGTTTAATTGCGCGGGCTAGGCGGCGACTGTAACGCTCTTCCCCATACTGATAAATAATATTGGCTAATGCCTCTTCTTCAATATTGACCAGCCACTCTGCTGCGGTTTGGCCTTGGGAATTATCCATACGCATATCTAAAGGTCCGTCTTGCATAAAGCTAAAACCGCGTTCAGCCTGGTCAAGTTGTGGCGATGAAACCCCCAAATCTGCCATGATCCCATCAACTTCAGTTATACCAATTTTTTCAAGCTCCTGTTTAAGGTCAGCAAAACTGGCATGAATAATTTTAAAGCGAGCGTCCTGCTGCTCGAGCTCGGCAGCAACAGCCAAAGCCTGAGGATCTTTATCGAAGGCATAAACCTGAGCATCTGTATTGAGCTGAGCCAGTAATTCACGGCTATGGCCACCTCGGCCGAAGGTTGCGTCTACATAAATTCCTGTATTGCGCTCTGCCAGTACGGCAGCAACAGTTTCATGGAGTAATACAGAAATATGCGACATAAGATCGGTTCAGACAGCTAAAAATTTAACTGCACATTATTACCCTGTTTTTATAAAGCTCCAAATGGCTTTTTGTAGGGAAATATTATTTTCTATAGAGAAAACCGTTTTGCCGATCTTTTTTAAAGCATCATTAAAAAGCCCTGACAGAATTATTCTGCTACAGGGCTTTTCCAGAGGAACTACTTGAACGACGAATGGTTAGCGACGATCATTATAAATCTGGTCAAATGTTGCTCCATTTACAAAATGGGTTTGCTGTGCCTTGCTCCATCCCCCGAATACTTCATCAATGGTGAAAGTTTTCAGCTTGGGAAATTGAGCAGCATATTTCGCCATAACTTTCTGGTTACGTGGCCGATAATAGTATTTTGCTGCCATTTCCTGGCCCAAAGGAGAATACAAATAATTAATATAGCCGGTAGCCAGCCATTTATTACCATTTTTTTCAACTGTCTTGTCAACAATTGCAACCGATGGTTCTGTTAAAATTGAAATTGATGGATAAACAATATCATATTTATCAGGGCCTAAAGTTTTAAGCGTGACTAGAGCTTCATTTTCCCAGGTTAGCAGTACATCACCCATGCCACGTTCGGCGAATGTCGTCATAGAGGCACGTGCAGCAGAGTCCATCACCTTGACATTCTTATACATGCTTTTAACAAACTCTCGTGCTTTAGCATCATTACCACCCGGCTGTTTCAGTGCATAGCCCCAGGCCGACAGATAAATCCAGCGTGGCAAGCCGCCTGTTTTAGGGTTAGGTGTAATAATCTGCACACCCGGTCTGGTTAGATCTTTCCAGTCCTGAATTTTTTTCGGATTACCTTTACGTACCATAAAAACGATGGTTGAAGTATAGGGTGCAGAATTATAAGGAAATTCTTTTTGCCAGCCTGCTTTAATCTGGCCAGATTTTACGATCTCATTAATGTCATTTGCCAAGGCTAAAGTCACTACATCACCTTTTAAACCATCAACTACTGAGCGTGCCTGTTTACCTGAACCGCCATGTGACTGTTTAAATTCAACTGTTTGACCAGTACGGCTTTTCCAGTAAGCACCATATGACTTATTGAAATCATCATAAAATTCACGTGTCGCATCATATGAGACATTCAAAAATTGACGGTCAGCAGCTTGTGTAACTGAACCACATAGTATTAAGGTGGCTAACATGCCACCTTTTAAACCCCATTGGAAATGCTTTCTCATTTACTTCTCTAGGTCACTTGATAAACAATTTGCAATATACTGAAAATTTTTATAAAACAACAACTCATTATACAGTTGAGTATTGCATTCCCTTCAATTGATTAAGTTCTACAGTCCTTGATTTTTCTATAACGTTGTTTTAGGCACAGTTATCAGGTTTTCTCTAACCGAAACTCTCATCTTTCATTTAGCTTCTAGTACAGTCAAAAAATCCAAGTATCTTGAGCACTCTTAAGTTTCCTATTTTCTCTTCACCTTCTCTACACATTTATCTGTTAAAACTACACTTCCAATACAGCTTAGGGTTTATTGTAATTTTTTAACTAGAGTTAGTTTAAAATTTTGTAATGAATTGTGAGTCTATACTGTAACTGTTAAGACAAAGCTGTTTTAATTCATGCGATTTTCGGCAAACTTTATAAAAATTAGCCGATTTATAGGGGGACTCTTCTTACATGAACATGAATTTATTTAAGATTTTTTACTTAAGTTTGAGTATGCTTACACTCAGTCAGATGGGGCATAGCGCAGTTATTGTACAAGGCAACAGTCTTAAAAATCAGGATTTATCTAAAATACCTGGTTCTACCCATGCTCCTGCTAAAACAGGCTCTCTTATTGAAAAAGCTTTAAACCAGCGCCAATCTGAGAAAACTACGCCTTCAGTTGACAGATCCGAGCTGGATTTAAAAATGTTGACTTCTATGCGTGCTGCTCCTACCCAGAATTTTCTGGCGGCACAGAACCAGCGCTTCAGCCGTCTGGTACAGATTATTTTTCCACAGCAAACCTCTTAATTTTATAATTTTCATAGTCTTTTCTAGCCTGACCTGCCTGCGGTGAATTAACCCTTAAGCTGTCAGGCTTTTTCGTTATAATAGTCTTAATCTGTTATTGAAAATTAAGAGTTATGAACGTCCGCACCCGTATTGCTCCTTCTCCAACTGGCTTTCCCCATGTTGGTACTGCTTATATCGCCCTGTTCAATATGTGCTTTGCCAAGCAGCATGGAGGCGAATTTATATTGCGTATTGAAGATACCGATCAGCTGCGTTCAACCCCTGAATCAGAAAAAATGATTCTGGACTCATTAAAATGGTTGGGACTGAACTGGTCAGAAGGACCAGATATCGGTGGCCCACATGCACCATATCGCCAGTCCGAGCGTATGCATATCTATAAACAGTATGCATTAGAACTGGTTGAAAAAGGTCATGCTTTTTATTGCTTTGCAACTCCAGAAGAACTCGACCAGATGCGTGCCGAACAGCAGGCCCGTGGTGAAAGTCCACGCTATGACGGCCGGGGTCTGCAGCTCTCTCATGAAGAAGTTGAATGCCGTCTGGCAGCTGGTGAACCTCATGTTATTCGCATGAAAGTACCTGCTGAAGGCGTATGTAAATTTAATGACATGCTGCGTGGTGAAGTTGAGATACCTTGGGCTCAGGTAGACATGCAGATTCTGCTAAAAACTGACGGATTGCCTACTTATCATCTAGCCAACGTGGTTGATGACCATCTTATGCAAATTACGCATGTCATCCGTGGCGAAGAATGGATTCCATCGGCACCAAAACACCAGTTGCTGTACTCCTACTTTGGCTGGGATATGCCAACAATCTGTCATATGCCACTACTACGTAATCCGGATAAGTCCAAGTTATCTAAACGGAAGAACCCAACATCAATCAATTATTACCGTGATATTGGTGTATTGCCAGAGGCCCTACTAAACTATCTGGGTCGTATGGGTTGGTCTATGCCAGATGAAAGTGAAAAGTTTACGCTGGCAGAAATGATCGAACACTTTGACATTAAACGTGTATCACTAGGCGGCCCGATTTTTGATGTTGAAAAGCTTAACTGGTTAAATGGTCAGTGGATTAAGGCATTGTCTCCTGCAGAATTGTTAAATACCCTGCTCAACTGGAAGGCAGACCGTAATAAACTTGAAGAGATTGCTGCAGCCATCCAGCCGCGAATCAATCTGCTTTCTGATGCAGTAAACTGGGCGGGCTTTTACTTCAATCAGTTCCCGAATATTTCCAAAGAACAGTTTGAAAGTAAAAAACTGACTGAGGAGCAGGTTCGTCAAAGCCTGCAATTTGCCATCTGGCGGCTGGAAAGTCTATTTACCTGGAATAATGATACGGTCAGCCAGACTCTAATGGATCTGTCTAACCAAATGGGCATCAAGCTACGTGATTTCATGCCTGCTTTTTTTATTGCGATTGCCGGTTCAACCTCATCCACGCCTGTCATGCAATCTATGGTGACTTTAGGTCCCGACTTGACCTTTGCCCGTTTGCGTCGTGCACTAGAAATTGTGGGTGGTCCGAGCAAAAAAGAGTTAAAAGCCTGGGAAAAACTTAATGAAAGCCTGAAATTGCCGAAAAATAAAGCAGATGATCAAGACGAGTAAATATTTGTGTTGACGTATGAGCGCAATGCCCCTAATATTGCGCTCACACAAACGCTGGGGTCATAGCTCAGTTGGTAGAGCGCTACAATGGCATTGTAGAGGTCAGCGGTTCGATCCCGCTTGACTCCACCAGAAGCTGTTCTACTTTGTGTAACTGCCTCATAAGTCCCTATCGTCTAGAGGCCTAGGACATCGCCCTTTCACGGCGGTAACCGGGGTTCGAATCCCCGTAGGGACGCCAAATTCTAAAAGCCACTGACCTATTCAGTGGCTTTTTTTATGCTTACACTTTCGGCTTACCTACACTATTCGGTAAAATAGACCGCAAAAGAGTTTAGGAGTTTTCCATGCAATATCGCTGCCCGCAATGCCAGAGTCCCAAGATCATACCAGTGAGTCAAGGAACCAATACCCCCCGTCCTGTGGTTCCTAAAAGTCTGGTGTTCCTGATTCCGGCTATTTTTATTCTATTACTACTGGTGGTAATCAGTATCGGCATGTGGATCTTTGGTGATGGTGCCGGCAGTACATTGCAAATGGCGACTGTAGCTGTATTTATTATCTGCCTTATAGCCGGATTCCTGTTCTGGCGCGATTTGCCAGACTTTAAACTGTCCATGCAGGCATTTATGCAATCCCAGAAACAATGGAAGTGTCGTGAATGTGGCCATGAGTGGCAGATTTAAACCCTAAAATAACTTAGTGACTGTGTTCATGATCATTCTGATGGTCATGAGCAAGTGTCTGACATGGGTCCTCCTCAATCTGTAACGTCACCTCGGTAATACCATGCTCATGGGTCAACATTTCGAGAGCATTTTGATAAAGTTGGTTCCGGTTTGCATGTGGTGCATACAAATGCACAGTTAGATGCACATTTTTAGAAGTAATAGCCCAGACTTTAAGCTGATGAATGCTCTCGACACCATCGAGTTCCAAGAGGTCATTACGCAGCTTTTCAATATCGATCTCTTCAGGTACGCCTTCAAGTAGAATATTGATACTCTGTTTCAGCAATATCCAGGTCCGTGGTAATACCCAGAAACCAATTAGCACTGCGATTAGGGTATCTACCCACATCCAGCCAGTAAAATAAATAATTAAGGCGCCAACAATAACACCAACTGAACCCAAGGCATCACTCAGAACCTCAAGATAAGCCCCTTTCACATTCAGGCTGTCTTTCGAACTCGAAAACAGAATGCGCATGGAAATCAGATTGATCACTAGACCAATAATTGCCACGGAGAGCATGCCAAGGCTCTGAATCTCGGGGGGCTGGCTAAGACGCTGGTAGGCTTCATATAAAATATAGATAGCCACCACAAACAACATACAGGCGTTGAAAAGTGCTGCCAGAATTTCAAAGCGTTGATAGCCAAAGGTACGCTTATCATCAGCGGGACGTTTAGCAATTTTAATGGCAACCAATGCAATAGCTAACGCTGCGGCATCGGTAAACATATGCGCAGCATCTGATAACAGAGCCAAACTTTGGGTTATAAAGCCGGCAACTATTTCAATAATTAAAAAGATCGTGGTTAGTGCCAAAGCAAAACCAAGCTTTTTGGCATTACCTTCAGTGACGACTGCATGACTGTGATCGTGCCCATGATGCGCGCCCATTAACAGTCTCCTCGGTTCTTAGTGGATTACTTTACAGCTCTTATCCTCTAAGGTAACAGTATGCTACTGGGATATCCAGTTCACTTCTGACAGTAGAACGATGTTTAATTTACCAATTTGAAAACCACAGTAACTAATTGTTACTACAGTTTTTTCTATTGGTATAGTCTGAGATGCCAAAATCCTAAAAACAAAAAAACCAGCCCTCAGGCTGGTTTTTCAGTTGTGGCTATTATCCACTAATTTTTTTATATTTGGCGCGTTTGGTTACAGCCGCATCGCCTAGGCGTGACTGACGATATGCTTCATATTCAGCATAGTTACCCGTGTAAAATTCAGGCTGCTCATTTTCAAACGACAAAATATGCGTTGCAATACGGTCCAGGAACCAGCGGTCATGCGATACCACCATAACTGTACCCGGAAAGACCAAAATTGCATCTTCAAGTGCACGCAAAGTTTCAATATCAAGATCGTTTGAAGGTTCATCGAGCAGGATTACATTAGCACCCTGCTGCAAGATTTTTGCCAGCTGCAAGCGGTTTCGCTCACCACCAGAAAGTTCACCTACACGTTTCTGCTGGTCTTGGCCTTTAAAGTTAAAACGGCCAATATAGGCGCGAGACGCAATTTCGTAATCACCTACTTTCAAGATATCCAGACCGCCAGAAACCTCTTCCCATACGGTTTTGTTATTATCCAAGGTGTCACGAATCTGGCCAACATAGGCCACTTTAACTGAATCACCCAGAGTAACTGTTCCGGTATCTGGCTGCTGTTCCCCAGTCATCATACGGAATAGTGTGGTTTTACCCGCACCGTTTGGACCAACAATACCAACAATTGCTGTTGGTGGTACAGAGAAGGTCAGGTTTTCATAAAGCAGACGTCCATCAAAGGATTTACTGATGCCTTCAACTTCTACTACCTTATTACCTAAACGTGGACCAGGTGGAATATAAATTTCAGAAGTTTCATTGCGCTGCTGGAATTCTTTAGAGTTTAACTCTTCAAAACGCTCCATACGAGCCTTGTTCTTTTTCTGCTGGCCTTTGGCATTTGAACGAACCCATTCCAGTTCTTTTTTCAAGGCTTTAGCAAAAGACTCTTCCTGTTTCTGTTCCTGCTCTAGACGGGCATTTTTCTGTTCCAGCCAAGACGTGTAATTGCCCTGGTAAGGAATACCATGTCCGCGGTCAAGTTCCAGAATCCACTCAGCAACGTTATCAAGGAAATAACGGTCGTGCGTAATAGCAACAATGGTACCAGGAAAGTCTTTTAGGAACCGTTCTAGCCAAGACACAGATTCTGCATCCAGGTGGTTAGTCGGTTCGTCAAGAAGAAGCATGTCCGGTTTAGATAGAAGCAGACGGCAAAGTGCAACACGGCGGCGTTCACCCCCTGAAAGTAGAGTCACGTCAGCATCCCAAGCCGGCAAGTTTAATGCAGCAGCAGCCTGTTCCATCTGGTTATTCAGATTATGTGCATCCCAAGTCTGGATGATGGCTTCAAGTTTCTCTTGTTCTTTTGCAAGTGCATCAAAGTCAGCATCTTCTGCTGCATATTCTGCAAACACTTCATCCAGGCGGGCTAATGCATCTAACGGTTCACGCAGACCATCTTCAACATTTCCACGTACATCTTTGTTCGGATCCAGAGGTGGTTCCTGTTCCAGATAGCCGATTTTAATACCTGGTTGCGCACGTGCTTCCCCAGAGAAATCTTTATCTACGCCCGCCATGATACGGAGCAGAGTTGATTTACCTGCACCGTTAAGACCGAGCACACCAATTTTTGCACCCGGAAAAAATGACAAAGAGATGTCTTTCAGGATTTCACGCTTAGGCGGAACCATCTTCGACACACGGTTCATCGTGTAAATATATTGGGCCACGCAGGACTCCTCAATTGAAAATCAGAATATCGCAAACTGCGAAAAAATAACCAGCGTATTATACGATGAATACCATGAAAACATAAGGCGTACTCTGGGTATTCTGCGGGTTATCTCATAGCCTTTTGTGACTAAAAATTAAACTCACACCAAGATTTTGAGTTTGCTTAAACTCATCACTATACTTATGAAATAAATAGATATAGACAAAGAATAGGAAAGCTTTATTTCATATTAAAAAATGCTAGACTCGATTAGGTTTTAACCCACATCGAAGAAATAATATGACATATAAAGATGAAACTTTGGCAATTCATGCCGGTTATAGTCCTGAAGCGACGACGAAAGCCGTAGCGGTACCTATTTACCAGACCACGTCCTACTCTTTCGATAATACTCAACATGGGGCCGACCTGTTCGATTTAAAAGTCCAAGGCAATATTTATACCCGTATTATGAACCCTACAACAGCGGTTCTTGAACAGCGTATCGCAGCTCTAGAGGGTGGAATAGGTGCACTGGCACTTGCTTCGGGTATGGCGGCAATTACCTATGCGATTCAGACTATTGCCGAAGCAGGCGATAATATTGCTTCTGTTTCCACCCTATATGGTGGTACATATAATCTGTTTGCCCATACCTTGCCCAAACAGGGAATTGAAGTGCGCTTCTTCGATTATCAGAATCCAGAAGCATTACACTCTCTGATTGATGATAAAACCAGACTGGTATTTGTCGAGTCAATAGGTAATCCGCTTGGCAATATCATTGATCTGGAAGCCATCAGTAAAATTGCCCATGAATATGGTGTACCGGTGGTAGTTGACAATACGGTAGCGACACCGGTCTTGCTCAAGCCTTTTGAATTTGGTGCTGATATCGTGGTGCACTCGCTAACCAAATATATTGGAGGTCACGGTAACAGTATTGGTGGTGCGATTGTCGATAGCGGTAAATTCCCCTGGGGTAAATATCCGGACCGCTTTAAAGTGTTAAATACGCCCGACCCAAGTTATCATGGGGTTAACTATGTTGAGGCGCTTGGTGAAGCTGCTTATATTGCCCGTGCACGTGTTGTACCTTTACGTAATACTGGCGCCGCCATTAGCCCGATGAATGCTTTCCTGATTCTGCAAGGACTGGAAACCTTAAGCCTGCGCATGGAGCGCCATACCGAAAATGCTCTAAAAATTGCCGAGTATTTGAAAGCCCATCCAAAAGTCAAATGGGTAAATTATGCAGGCCTGACAGACCATCCACAGCATGCACTGGCACAAAAATATGTTCAAGGTAAACCTTCGGCTATCTTATCCTTTGGGGTACAGGATGGACTTGCTGGCGGTACCCGTTTTATTGATGCACTGCAGCTCTTTACCCGCCTGGTCAATATTGGCGATGCGAAAAGTTTGGCTTGTCATCCGGCAACCACTACCCATCGTCAGCTCAATGAACAGGAGTTGAAATCTGCAGGGGTTAGCGAGGATATGGTGCGTTTATCTATCGGCATTGAACATGCTGATGACCTGATTGCCGATCTGGAACAGGCACTTGCCGCAGTTTAAGTTATACACAAGCAGGGTCAACATACATGGCCCTGTTTATATTCCCTCAAATACCAGACAGTGTGACTAAAAAGCTTGAACTCGAATGTTTCTGATAATTAGCCCTACCTGATAGCTTTATTTTAATCTGGCATATGTTTTTACTTTCCATTTATGAACTGCTTTTTCAAAGTTTTATCTTTTCAACTATTTTAACTTGTGTTAAAACACAGTATAAACACATACCCAAATTAGAGTAATTACTCTAAATATTATTTTTAGATTCAACCACTTAACTCTGGATTTTTCCCGTCATTTCGTTAAGATAAAAACCGACTGAGCCCCTTGGCCTATCGCAGGTCATGGCTATAACATATTTAAAAAAATTATATTTATTTTGCCTCAGCAAATTTTCAGCCAGGAAGATCTACGTGAACAACAAATTAGAGAAACTTTTCGAAGATAAGGTAAATGGCAAGGTAGCACTCATCACCGGTGCTTCCAGTGGAATTGGCCTAACTACAGCCAAGAAACTTGCTCAAGCGGGTGCACATGTGCTGCTGGTTGCCCGTACTGAATCTACCTTGCAAGAAGTTCAGGCTGAAATTGAAGCAGAAGGCGGAAAAGCAACTATTTTCCCATGTGATTTAAATGATCTGGATGCTATTGATGCATGTTCCCAGAAAATTCTGGCGTCTGTAGACCATATTGATATCCTGATTAATAATGCTGGACGTTCTATTCGCCGTGCCGTCCATGAATCAATTGACCGTTTTCATGACTTTGAGCGTACCATGCAGCTGAATTATTTCGGTGCGATCCGTTTGATTCTGAATATATTGCCGCAAATGATGCAGCGTCGTGACGGACAGATCATTAATATCAGTTCAATTGGTGTGTTGGCTAATGCAACCCGTTTTTCTGCTTATGTGGCTTCTAAAGCCGCGCTAGATGCTTTTAGCCGCTGTCTGTCAGCAGAAGTGCATTCACACAAGATTGCAATCACTTCAATTTATATGCCTCTGGTGCGCACTCCCATGATTGCACCAACCAAAATTTATCGTTATGTCCCTACGCTGTCGCCTGAGCAGGCAGCTGATCTGATTGCCTATGCCATTATCAAGCGTCCGAAACGCTTGGCTACGCATCTTGGCCGTTTGGCATCCATTACTTATTCGATTGCTCCTGAAATCAACAATATGTTTATGTCAATTGGCTTTAATCTGTTTCCAAGTTCCAGCGCATCAGTGGGTAAACAGGAAAAACTTAACTGGGTTCAACGCGCTTATGCCCGTATTTTTCCAGGTGAACACTGGTAAATATAATTACTTTATCAATAAAAATGCCTCCTATTCTGGAGGCATTTTGCTAGTTTTTTTATTCCAGAAAATTGACCCGACCGGTCTGCACATCATAAATTGCTCCCACAATGGCTATTTCTCCACGTTCAAGCATCTCTTTTAAGACAGAGCTGTGGTTAACAATATACTGGATATTGTAATGAACATTCAGGGTAGTTACCTGATCAATAAAAGGCCGATTCAGCTCACGCGGCTGCATAATATCGTAAGCACTCTGAACCGAATGCATTAGCGGCCCCAAGATATACTGAATATGCGGCATTTCTTTAATGTCAGAAATACTTTTATGCTGTAACCGCAGCTGGCAGGCACTAGTTACTGCTCCGCAGTCAGTATGGCCCAGCACCACAATTACTTTTGAACCCTTAGCCTGACAGGCAAACTCAAGAGAGCCTATGACCTTCTGTCCGGCCACATTTCCTGCAATACGCAGGCTGAATAAATCCCCAATTCCGACATCGAACAGCATCTCTGTAGGAGCTCTTGAGTCCATACAGCCGAGTACGGCAGCAATCGGATGTTGACCCTGATCAGCAGTTACTCGGATCTGCCGGTAAATATCACGTTGTAAACGTTCATTTTTCACAAAACGCTCATTTCCTTCCTTAAGCAAGTTCAGTACTTGGGCAGGTGTCAGTTGCTGCTGCAAATCGCGAGTACTGATATCAATATCTAGTACTGCGTCATCCAGTTCATGATAATGCTGTTTGAATCCGATTAGTTTTAAATCAATCTTGCGTTTAATGGCAGTTTCATTCTGATAGTCCTGAATAACTTGATAAATATCTGGATCGATTGAATCGGACTGAGTCGCATCCAGAATTAACTGCTCACCTTTATGAACATGTTCGAGAGCCGAAATGAGTGCTGAACGGTTTAAAAAAGTAACCTGTGAAGGCAGTTCAATCCGTGTAACAATACCGTGCAAATGCTTTTCCTTATATACACGTACGCCCTTATTCAAATTACCGTATAGGATAAAAGCACTACTGACCAATAATCCAATTAGAATTCCAGTGAGCAGATCTGTGAGTAAAATCGCAACTAATGTAATAATAAAAGGCAAAAACTGTTTCCAGCCCTGCTGATAAAGCTTTTTAAAGAGTTTTGGATGGGTAAGTTTAAAGCCCGTTAAAATTAAAATCGCAGCTAGAGCTGATAAAGGAATCATATTCATCAATGGCACAAAAAACATCACTGCCAGTAACAGGAAAATGCCATGAATAATGGTCGAACATTTACTGCGTGCGCCAGAATTGGCATTGACGGAGCTACGTACAATTACCGACGTAATTGGCATGCCTCCAATTAAACCGGAAACAATATTGCCTGTGCCTTGTGCCCATAACTCGCGGTTCGGTGGTGATGAACGTTTTTGTGGATCAAGTTTGTCTGCCGCTTCGAGATTCAGAAGTGTTTCCAGAGAAGCGACTACCGCAAGGGTAATAGCCCCGGTGTAAATCAGTGGTTCTGCTAAATAGCTAAAATCCGGGAAAATCAGTACATCTCTTGGAGCTTCCAGTAAATTAGGTAACTGAATCAAGTTATGATTCTGAACTGCCAAAGGAGACCCCATCGACATTAAAATAAAATTTAATAGCGCGGCGGCAACCACAGCTAGCAGTGCCGATGGCAAAACCAGTTTTTTAAGAGGACTACTGTCCCAAGCCAGAATCAAAAATAGACTGAGCAGACCAATCAGTGCTGCACCTTTATCAAGGGAGCTAAAATTTGAAAAAAATGTTCCAGACCAAACTGCTGACCATGAGAAATCATTGATACCCAATAAATAAGGTAATTGAGTTGCAATCAGAATTACGCCAATTGCTGCGAGCAGCCCTAAAATAACGTTATTGGGAATAAAATTAGCAAAAAAACCTAGCTTGAATAGACCAAAGCCAATTTGAAGTAAACCGGCAAAAATAATACACAATAAAAAAGCGGCATAATTGCCGCTTAATTGATCCAGTTGTACCAGAATGACTGCCGTGAGCCCGGCTGCCGGGCCTGCCACACTGATGTGTGAGCCACTCAACACCCCGACGACAATTCCGCCTACAATCCCCGCAATAATACCGGAAATAATGGGTGCACCTGAGGCTAAAGCTATGCCTAAACACAAGGGCAATGCGACCAGAAAAACGACAAGTCCAGAGAGTATATCTTTTAAATAAAAGGGTTTTCTCAAATTTAAAACTGACATAAAACAACCGTTTGGAATAAAAATTAGAATCGACTTCGAGGTCAGATGTAACACTAACATCGATGTTTTTATAAAAAGCGAGTTGATATTGTCTGACAATCTTTCTGAATTAAAGCCTGATTATGCTACTATAATGTGTGATTTTTACACTATTTTATTTAACTTTTATCTAACTCTGCCTTATGCTTGCTAGAGTTGGATTTTTTTCATCTTACTTTTTCATTTTAAGGTTTCGAAACCGCAATCCATTAAAAATTGATAAGTAGAATTATAATATTTCGCTGGCCGGGTCCAGTCGGCCTGCTCTATTTCAGGCACATAAATTACCATGCCTTGTCGCGCGCGAGTCAATAAAACCCGATATGCATTTAGCAAGTATTTTTGCTTGACTTCATTTTTAATTTTCTGCCATGTACTACCCTTGAAAGCCTGATACTTCCACTCCTGATCAAAATAAAAATTAATATCCCAAGCAATACAGGTATAGTCAATTTCCAGACCCTGTATATCAAATTCGGTAGCGACCTCTTCTAGGTAATATGAAGAGCGTACATCTGTATCTAGATTCAGAAACCAATGTCCAGGAGTAATTTTACTTTTAATATCTATTCCATCTGCTCTTAAACGCTTTGCTCCAGAGCTTGCTACAATGCCGTAACGCTCCGATCCTTTTGCCCTGGTTTTTAACCATTGTTTAGCTTACTTCAAATTTCTGCTCAATACGACAGGATAATCAGAACTGATCTCTGAATAGAGCTGTTGAGCAGCCTGAGAATTCCCATCTAAAATATATTGAATTAATTGTGATACCCGCTCACTTCTAAATGAACGTACAGAGACAGCTAAATGTAAATCCTGTTCATTAATGCCTGTAGTTTGTAGCCAGTTCCTATGTTCTGTAGAGTCCAAATAAACGCTGTCTTCTAATATCTTTTCGGAATAATAAATTTGCCAATCAGAAAACTTCTGTTTCAAGGCTTCTAACCATTCAGTAACGCCAGCTTCTCCTGTATTAATTTCTTGACCACCACCGATTAAACAGACTACAACACACCAATCTATATGCCGATTCATCACATTGATCAAAAACTCGGGTTCAGACATAGTAAAATTATCAATCCCCTTTTTGAGTTTCATAAAATTAGAAACCTGTTCTTTTTGCCAGGCCCGCTGCGCCTCATCAAAAACCACTACCTGCTCAACAGGTATTTCTGTAGAGCGTAAATAATAATCTCGGAAATGATGAATATTCTGTACAAACGCTTTTGCTGAACGCTCTGCCGCTAGACGACTTTTTGACAGGCCCTGCAATTTAAAATTTTTTACTGTATCGCGCACCAATGCTTCACGTAATACATCGACCAATGGCCCATTACCTGAAAGAAAAACAGCATGCTCTGTCTGGTCCTTTTTCAAGCGCTGATTCGCAATATTTAGACCAGCAAGCGTTTTGCCTGCACCAGGTACCCCGGTTAAAAAGCAGATCGACTTTATTTTATTTTGCTTGGAGTATTCAATGATTTCCTCAATCTTATTAGAGGTAATTTCAAGATTAATCATACCTGCATCACTACGAGAAATTTCTTGGACTTGATGGCCTTTATATAAAGCTTGTGCTGCTTCAATAATTGTCGGTGTCGGTTTGTAGGGAGCTTCCAGCCAAGATTGGGTATTAATGACTGAATTATGAGAAAATTGCTGAATAATTTCAGAAAGTATCTCTCCAAAATTTTCTGCATTACAGCATGCTGCCTCATTTAATGAGGCTATTTCCTCCCAATTCTGCCTAGTTTCTGCTGCCTGTGTAGCCACCAAAACTGGAATTACTTTCTGATTATGACTACCTGCATGAAAATTAAGTAAGTCCAAACAGTAATCAATTACTTGTATTTGTGCTGAGTGACTGTATTGCGTATCTCCTACTTTGAATTCAATGACTAAAATCAAATCTTGAATGATCAAAATATTATCTACACGTTTCCCCATACGTGGAATATGAAATTCAAAAAAGATCTCGCCTTGATCAAGTATACAAAGAGCTCTCTTTAAAATCGTAATTTGCTTAAGCCATGCACTTTTTTGTAATTCATCAAGACTGAACTCATGCTGATAAGCCAGTGAACCTAATATAGCCTCTTCATTTTCATTCCTGAATTCTAAAAAATTATTCTGGTAGTAACTTTGTGCAAGACCCATTCTTTTTAGCCAAACTTTCTTCAATTTATTTTAGATGAAAAAGAAAACCTCCCACTTGGGAGGTTTCCGTTTACTTCGCAGAGATTATTTAGATCCTTTAATACCTGCTTGCAATAATAAAGCGCCTAATCCGCCAATTTTCTGTTCCTGCGGTTTAGCTGCCTGTGGTTTCTTCCCTTGTGGGCGTTCACCTTGCGGACGGGCATGTTGAGGACGTTTACCTTGTGGCTTACGCTCCGGACGCTGCTCCTGATTTTGTTCACGACGCGGACGTGGTGATGTTTTTACCGGCGCAGCAGCACCCTCAGGTCGCATAGAAAGATTAACGCGATTACGCTCTGCATCGACCTGAATCACACGTACCTGTACGATTTGTCCCGGCTTTACAATCTTGTGCGGATCTGAAACAAATTCGTTTGCCAATTCTGAAATATGTACCAGTCCATCTTGGTGGACGCCAATATCAACAAAAGCGCCAAAGTTAGTAACATTGGTTACCACGCCTTCCAGTTGCATACCTTCAGTCAGCTGTTTTACATCAGTAATATCATCACGGAACTTGGCAGTACGGAATTCAGGGCGCGGATCACGACCCGGTTTTTCCAGTTCGGCCAATACATCCTGGATAGTAGGCAGACCAAACTTGTCATCAATAAACTGGTTAGGGTCTACCTGACGAATAATTTCACTATTTCCAATAATATCTTTTACAGTAGTGGCTTTGGCTTCAACAATTTTCTCAACCAGACCATAACTTTCCGGATGAACAGAAGATGCATCTAATGGCTGATTACCTTCTTGAATACGCAAGAAACCAGCTGCCTGTTCAAATGTACGATCGCCCAAACGGGGAACTTTTTTCAAGTCCTGACGGTTGTCAAAACGACCGTTCTCTTTACGGTATTCTACAATTTGTTGGGCAATTGCTTTATTTAAACCAGCAATATAACCTAAAATTGCAGAAGAGGCGGTATTAACGTCTACGCCCACCGCATTTACACAATCTTCAACTACCGCATCTAACGTTTTTGCAAGACCGGCCTGATTTACATCATGCTGATACTGCCCCACGCCGATTGATTTCGGATCAATTTTAACCAGCTCAGCCAGTGGGTCCTGTAATCGACGGGCAATAGATACTGCTCCACGAATAGACACATCCAGTTCAGGCAATTCCTGAGAAGCTAGCTCACTCGCTGAATAGACTGATGCACCAGCTTCACTTACAGTCACACGGGTCAGTTTTAGATCCGGGTTGGCTGCCATCATTTCAGCCACTACAGCTTCAGTCTCACGGCTGGCTGTACCATTACCAATTGCAATCAGTTCAATATTAAATTCACGGCACAAACGCGCAAGTTCGGCCACTGAACCTTCTTTATCTTCTTTTGGAGCAAACGGATAAATCGTACTATGGGCGAGTACATCACCTGACTCATTCACTACTGCCAGTTTTACGCCAGTACGTATACCCGGGTCTACGCCCAATGTACGTCGGCTACCTGCCGGTGCAGACAAGAGTAAATGACGCAGGTTTTCTGCAAAGACCTGCATAGCTTCATTTTCAGCAGCTAAACGCTTTTCGGTCAGTAATGAATGCTCAACCTGTGGACGTACTTTACCCATCCAGAACAGTTTTGCAGTCTGCTTGAGAAAATCCTGACGTGTCTGTGGCTGAATTTGATCCAGCTGATATTCAACCTCAATACGCTGAATCGCCGGATCATTTTCACCATCAACTTTAAGGCCCAGCACATTTTCCTGACGCCCGCGTAACATGGCCAGTAAACGATGCGAAGGGACTTTATTCAAATTTTCTGAAAATTCAAAATAGTCACGGAATTTTTTACCAACTTCTTTCTTCTCTTCACTTGCTACTGCACTTTTCAAAACGGCAGTTTTTGCAAAGTTGGCTTTAAGCTCAGCCGTCAGCGCAATATTCTGTGCCCACTCATCAATAATAATATGCTGAATGGCATCCAGCTGGCTTTCCAGGTCTGGGTACTCTTCATGCGAGAACCCTGCAAGTGCTTCACTCGGGTCAACCTGTTCAGCCAATATTTTCTCAGCAACCGGCCCTAACCCAGCTTCTCTTGCCTTGAAAGATTTGCTGGTCCGTTTTGGACGATAAGGTGCATAAATTTCTTCAAGAGCATTTTTGGTTTCGACGGCCTCGACCCGGGCCAGCAAGTCATCGCTTAATTTATTCTGTTCTTTCAGCGATTCGATGACTTTAGCGCGTCGCTCATTTAAATCACGTAAATAGGATAAACGCGTATCAAGCTGACGTAGCTGCGTATCGTCTAAGCCTTGTGTCACTTCTTTACGGTAACGGGCAATAAAAGGAACACTGGCACCTTCATCTATAAGCTTGATGGCAGCTTCAACCTGATCTGGACGTACGGCAAGCTCGCTTGCCAGCTGCTGAACTAAGTCAGTCATCGTGTTTGATTCCACAAGGATAAATACTAAAAGCTGTGATTATAAAGACCAAGGCCATAAAATCTACTATTGTTTTATCTAAATTACACATCAGCAATAATGCTAATTTAGTGAAGTTCCATGGTTTTTATGCAATTTTACGACAAAATTCCCGTAAATTACCAAGATCTGGCTGTTCCTGTTTATTTTTTACCTGTATATATTTGGTATCTATGTCTTGATTTTTACTGCAATATTTGGTGCTTTAGAGCATAGTAAAACTCATTGTAAGCATCGTATACTCAATACTGTATATGGGTCTGATCACGATGACAATAAACAATAAAGGAGCACATCATGAGTCTAGTTGTACCTGCTGAACATACAGATGCTGTACAAGCCGATACAGATCGCGTTGAACGTATCCTCGTGGTCGATGATGATGTGCGTTTGCGTACTCTGTTACAACGTTTTTTGGAAGATAAAGGCTTCGTTGTTAAAACTGCACATGATGCTACCCAGATGGATCGTCTGCTACAACGTGAACTGTTTTCACTGATTGTACTCGACTTTATGTTGCCAGTTGAAGATGGCTTGAGTATTTGCCGCCGTTTACGACAGTCCAATATTGATATTCCAATTATTATGCTGACCGCGCGTGGCAGTGATTCTGACCGCATTGCCGGTCTTGAAGCAGGTGCAGATGATTATCTGCCTAAACCATTTAATCCGAACGAACTTCTTGCCCGTATCCGGGCAGTTCTGCGTCGCCAGGTCCGTGAAGTACCTGGTGCTCCTAGTCAGCAGGTAGAGGTCGTAAGTTTCGGACCATGGTCTCTAGATTTATCGACCCGTACGCTGACACGTGAAGGTCAGGTGGTCACTTTAACAACTGGTGAGTTTGCCGTGCTCAAGGCATTGGTTCAGCATCCACGTGAGCCCCTAACACGTGATAAGCTGATGAATCTGGCGCGTGGTCGTGAATGGGGTGCCATGGAACGTTCAATTGATGTTCAGGTATCTCGCCTGCGTCGTCTGATTGAAGAAAATCCGGCACGTGCGCGTTATATTCAGACAGTCTGGGGCGTAGGTTACGTTTTTGTGCCAGATGGCGCTGAATAACCTGTTTATTTTATGATCGGAATTATCCTAATGATTTGTACATGCCATTCACTACTGGGAGATTTTATATCTGCCAATAAAGTGAATGGCTAATTCGTATAAGAATGCTTAAAAAATCGCATTGCCTATGGCCTTTGAGCCAAGACAAGCTGCTAAAATTCTGTCATAAAATTACAGTCTGACTATAAAATACACTTATAGGAATCTGGAGTGAAACTCGACCCTATTGATCCACAAGAATTTACTGACTATGTGGCTTATTCAGAGAAAAAACGCACCCGTGGGGAACGTTTCCTGGACAAGATCAAGCCACGCTCCGCAGCAATGCGTACTACAGTTCTGGTCGGTTTTGTGGTGCTGTTCAGTCTGGTCATGTCACTCTGGTTTTTCTGGCGTACTTTATATTTACCTGAAATTCAGCAACATGCCCGTTATCTGGCTGTTGAGCTTGAAATTATCAATAACCCCAAACTGCGTATCTTCCATGACAATGTTGAAATGGATATAGATACCTGGCTCAAAAATCGGGTCGGAATTGAATATGTCACTGACCCTAAAGAGTATCCCAATGTTCGAGAAAAGGTGATCGCCGAATTCTTTACTAACCATATTGAGGAAAAGCTGGCTAGAGAGTTAAAAGTCGATAATGTTACGGTGTATTTCCAGTTTAAGCCAAGCCCAAGAATCTGGATACAGACCCCCGAAATGCACGGAAACTGGGTCCGTGAACCATTAAAAACTTATGCCAACTATAGCCCTGAACTGATTTTTGGTTGGCTGCTCGGTGTTCCGATTATTGCATCTATTATTATTTTGACATTGGTCCGGCAGTTAAATCGCCCCTTACGTCGGCTGCAAAATGCGGCAAACCAGTACAGTAAAACTGGGAAGGCACCTTATCTGGAAACCAATCATGGTCCACTAGAAATCCGTCAGGTAAATCAGGCCTTTAATCATATGGTTTATACGCTAGAGCAGACAGAGCGCGAGCGGATGATCATGCTAGCAGGTATTTCACATGATTTACGTACACCGTTGACCCGAATTCGTCTGACTGCTGAAATGTTACCGGATGAATTCCTGCGTGAAGGGCTGATTTATGACGTTGATGATATGGATGCAATTTTGAATCAGTTCATCTCCTATATGCGTGATGGCTCTGACGAAGAATTGAAAGACACCAATATCAACATCTTGCTACAGGAATTGATTGTTCAGTTCAAACCGCTAGATATTCGTTTTGAAGCACAGGATGTTCCTATCATTCCAGCACGTAGCCTGTCATTGAAACGCCTGATTGGCAACCTGATCAATAATGCCAAGCGTTATGGTGCTGAACCAATCGAACTGTCTGCCTATACAGAAAATGACCGGATTATCATCAAGGTAGCAGATCATGGCGAGGGAATTCCAGAAGACCAGATTCAGGATCTGATGCAACCTTTTGTGCGTGGAGACTCCGCCCGTACCGTGCAAGGTAGTGGTTTGGGCTTAGCAATTGTCAAACGTATTGTTGATATCCATCAAGGCGAACTTAAAATCCATAATCGTCCTGAAGGCGGGTTAGAAGCTATTATCTCACTGCTGATACCTAAAGAGAAAACTGAAGAAAATAGTAGTCATAATCCGCTAGAAAAGATTAAGCAAAGTCTAAGTGACCGTTTTTAATCATGATTAAATTTTGGACATTTGAATTTTACAATTATCTTAGCCTTTAAAAATATTTATTTAAAAAATAGTAGCTTAAAAATCATCAAAAATATTTATACCTTCATTTTCTGAAAAAATTAGACCTTAGCCTAACAGGCATGCACAATTTGTTTTTTGGGCGGTACAATCCGTCTAGTTTCGAGCATATTGAGAGTAAACCATGTCTTTAGATCGTATTCGATTAGCCTCCCTTCATGACAAAGTAATCAGTGCAGATCAAGCTGCCGAGTTCATCCAAGATGGCATGACTATCGGTATGAGTGGCTTTACTCGTGCAGGTGAAGCCAAAGCAATTCCTCAGGCACTGGTAAAACGTGCCAAGCAGCATCCTTTAAAAATCTCCCTAATTACCGGTGCAAGCTTGGGTAACGATCTGGACAAACAGATGACTGAAGCTGGCGTGCTGGCTCGTCGCATGCCATTTCAGGTAGATAACACACTGCGCCGTGCGATCAACAATGGCGAAGTAATGTTTATTGACCAGCATTTGTCTGAAACTGTAGAACAGATGCGTAACCTGCAGCTTAAACGCCCGGATATTGCAGTTATTGAAGCAGTTGCAATTACTGAAGATGGCCATATTGTGCCAACAACTTCTGTAGGTAACTCTGCAAGCTTTGCTATTTTTGCAGAAAAAGTCATTATTGAAATTAACACTTCAGTAAGTGAAGAATTTGAAGGTCTGCATGACATCTATATTCCGACTTACCGCCCAACCCGTACACCAGTACCTTTAACTCAGGTAGATGACCGTATCGGTTCAACTGCGATTCCAATTGATCCTGCAAAAATCGTTGGTATTGTATTTAATGAAACACCAGATTCTCCATCTACAGTAACACCACCAGATGTGGAAACTCAGGCAATTGCCAATCATTTGATTAATTTCTTTGAAAAAGAGGTTGCTGATGGCCGTTTACCGAAAAATTTGGGC
The DNA here is from genome assembly GCF_040744925.1 of Acinetobacter sp. FL. Lineage (NCBI taxonomy): Bacteria > Pseudomonadati > Pseudomonadota > Gammaproteobacteria > Moraxellales > Moraxellaceae > Acinetobacter > Acinetobacter sp. FL. The sequence goes on from NZ_CP160437.1 coordinate 2,924,293, forward strand.
CCTTTGCAAGCAGGTATCGGCTCAATTGCCAATGCTGTACTGACCGGCTTTAAAGATTCAAACTTTGAAGATCTGGTGATGTATTCAGAAGTATTACAAGACTGTACTTTTGAGCTAATCGATGCCGGTAAAATGAAATTTGCTTCTGGCTGTTCAATGACATTGTCTACCCAGTGTGGTGAGCGTGTTTTCGGCAACCTGGAAGCATATAAAGACAAGTTTGTATTACGTCCACAAGAAATTTCAAACCACCCTGAGCTGGTACGCCGTTTAGGTATTATTGGTATTAACACTGCGCTTGAGTTTGATATTTACGGTAATGTGAATTCTACCCATGTTTGCGGCACCAAGATGATGAATGGTATTGGTGGTTCAGGTGACTTTGCCCGCAATGCACACTTGGCAATTTTTGTAACTAAATCGATTGCAAAAGGGGGCGATATTTCTTCAATCGTTCCAATGGTATCTCATGTTGACCATACCGAACACGATGTTGATATTCTGGTTACAGAACAGGGTCTAGCTGACCTTCGTGGACTGGCTCCACGTGAGCGTGCCCGTGTAATTATCGAGAACTGTGTACACCCACTTTATAAAGATGCCTTGAACGACTATTTTGACCGTTCAACTGCTAAAGGTGGCCATACACCACATCTGCTTCGTGAAGCGCTGCAATGGCATATTAACTTTGAAGAAAATGGACATATGCTGGCTGTTGAGCCTGCAGTAAAAACTGCTTAATATCAGTTTGTTAAAAAACGCCCATCTGGGCGTTTTTTCTTGTCTGAATTATTGCAATAGCAAGAACTGGATTAATTTATACGAAGACGGGGTATAGTGGTAACTGGCTGACTAAAGTCTATGTCTCTAAGGGCCTGAGTCTCTAGTGTACCTAGCGAAACCTTACCCAAATCCCACTGAATCTGTCCTGATTCATTACGAAATGGCTGTAACATGATCTCCAGCCCACGCATCGGGTTATCTGACTGTAAACCTGCTGCTATTGCCAGTAAATGCTGTTGTAAGGCTAAGGGCAGATGATCCATATTAACCTCTGGCCTGCCCTCACTCGCTTCAATATTCCGCACCGGATGGGCATTAACAGTGATATTCTGCAAGTCATCCTCAATCTGCATCATCCGATGCTGTAAAGCACGCTGCTCGCTTTTCCTCTCCTGATAGGGAATAAACCCAGTTTCCTGGCGCATCTCAGGCTCAGCCATGACTTTTAATACTGGCAGTTCGACACTTTGTGCAAAAACTGCTATCGAAGCATTCATGCTAAAAACTATCAGAATAATGTATTTAAAGAAGTGCATAGCAATGTCACTCCAGAGCTGGTATCAATTCAATATATAAGTCACTTGTTTTATTTTGTATAATAATTAACCATTAATTCTGTTACGCTCAGTTAAATCAGTATCTAAATATTAATAAAGACTCCTGATTTTGCCCTTTAGCTATATTCATTATTTTTAATCAGCATAAAAAAAGCCCCATACAGTATATGGGGCTTTTCAAATATGGTGGCGTGAGGCAGGATCGAACTGCCGACACACGGATTTTCAATCCGTTGCTCTACCGACTGAGCTATCGCGCCGATGAGGTGTATTAAGCCGTATCTGCTGGCAAGAGTCAACAAAAATCAGTTTTTTTTAGTTTAAATGCATATATTTTAAGCAAAAAAAATCCCTGATGGGATCAGGGACTGAAAACACAAATATGGTGGCGTGAGGCAGGATCGAACTGCCGACACACGGATTTTCAATCCGTTGCTCTACCGACTGAGCTATCGCGCCGATGTGGGGCGTATTAAACAATCTAATTAACTGATCGTCAAGTCTTTCCTTTATAAAAATATTTAAAAGATTATTTTTCATGCAAAATTAAAAAGATTGAACAAGCAGTAATAGCGAGACTGATAAACTTAATATCCTCTTAAGCTATATTTGCCTAGTTATATCTTTACAGTTTGCCTAGATGTGCCAAGCAACGATGGATAGCCCCACAGCCTGGCTCAAACCTTTTGACTTCTTTTGCCTCTTCATAGCGGCAGACTTCACTGACCAGACGTTCAGCAACTCCACGACCACGATTTGCTGGATGTACTACGATATATTCCAGAGTTTTGCTCTCCCCTTGTCCCGTACACCAGATTGCACCTATAATTTTGGTATTAAACTCTGCTGTATACAACGTTGTATACTGGGCCAGATGCTGTTCAAGTTGCTCGACCGCATCCTGCCCGTCTCCGAATTCCGGACTGGTGTCATACAATCGCTCAAGCTGACTGCGGACTTCTGCATTTTCTAGAGAAGTATGAGCATGTACGGTAATAGGCATTGATTAACCCTCCTGAGCAATCTAATATGCTGTGGCTTTGACCTTGATCAACACAGCGCAAGTTTTCACATCAAACATTTTTGACGTTTTTGAGGAATGTGTCCATGACGCAACGTATCAGTGAAGTGGTAAGAAATACTAACGAAACCAAGATTCGAGTTCGTCTCAACCTTGATGGTACGGGTCAGGGCACCTTAAATACTGGCATTCCCTTTTTAGATCATATGATTGATCAAATCAAGCGTCATGGTCTTTTTGATATTGATATTCATTGTGATGGTGATCTGGAAATTGATGACCACCATACAGTAGAAGATTGTGGTATTACGTTAGGTCAGGCTTTTGCCCAGGCACTGGGTGATAAAAAGGGATTGCGCCGCTATGGACACTTTTATGCGCCACTGGATGAATCACTGTCACGTGTTGTAGTCGATCTCTCTGGCCGTCCGGGTCTGTTTATGGATATTCCATTTACCCGTGCCCGTATTGGCAGTTTTGATGTAGACCTGTTTTCTGAATTCTTCCAGGGCTTTGTCAATCATTCCTTAATGACCTTGCATATCGACAATCTGAAAGGGAAAAATTCACACCACCAGATCGAAAGTGTATTCAAAGCCTTTGCACGTGCCCTGCGTATGGCATGTGAAGTCGATCCACGTGCAGAAAATACTGTGGCTTCAACTAAAGGTAGCCTGTAATGACCCGTATTGCTTTACTTGACTATGGCATGGGCAATCTGCACTCGGCCGCGAAAGCACTAGAGTATGTGGGTGCTACTGTTGATGTCACCAATGACCCTAAACTCATTGCTCAGGCAGATAAAATTGTGTTCCCCGGTGTTGGGGCAATGCGTGACTGTATGCAAGGTATGCATGAAGCCGGAATTGATGATGTTGTTAAAAATGCAGTATTCAATAAACCGGTTCTGGCTATATGTGTCGGCATGCAGGCATTAATGCAATATTCTGAGGAAAATGGTGGCGCCGATGCCTTGGGTATTTTTGCAGGCGCAGTGAAGCGTTTTCCTGAGATTGAAGGTTTAAAAGTTCCCCACATGGGCTGGAACCGGGTTAAGCAGGCTGAACCAAGTCATCCAATGTGGAAAAATATTGCTCAGGATAGCCGTTTTTATTTTGTGCATAGTTTTTATGTCGAACCACAGAACCCTGAACTGGTTGCGGCAACCTGCCATTATGGACTGGACTTCTGTACAGCTATCCAAAAAGATAATCTATTCGCCACCCAATTTCATCCAGAAAAAAGTCATACTGCCGGTCTACAGTTACTTAAAAACTTTGTGGACTGGAAGATTTAAACAGGTCTAAAACCTTTTACCATAGCTCATCATCAGGTGGGCTTTTTTATTGTAATTCAGCTTTAAACCTATAGTTTAGAAGTTTTCACTTTTCCTTTTGTTCAAGCTTGTTTATGATGCCTACTGCTTTAAACAAAAACTTAATAAAAACATTAAGGATTATAAAAAATGACTTCCAGTTTCAGTTCAACTACAGATTCACCTTTAAAAGCACATGGCCGTTTTGGACGCCTGTCCTTTTTAGGATGGAACATGCTGATGAGTTTCGGCGTTATCCTGCTTGTTTTCTTAATAGGACTTTTTGCACCGGGTTTATTTAATACTGCTGAGGGTGCAGAGAACATCTCTATACCTGGTCTGATCATGATGGGGATCTTGTATATTGTCCTGATATACTTTAGCTTTATTTTTACCATTCGGCGTCTGCATGACCGCAATCATACCGGCTGGTTATCACTGCTGATGCTAGTACCGCTGGTGAATCTGTTTTTAATATTATATCTGTTCTTTGCCCGTGGTGATGAAGGCATAAATAACTATGGGCTGCCGCGTGCAACCGCAACTTGGGAAAAGGTGCTAGGCTGGTTATATATACTGATTGTTCCACTCGGAATTTTAACAGCTATTGCTGTTCCAGCTTATCAGGACTATGTACAAAAAGCACAATATAGCCAGCTTGAAATACAGCAACGGGCTGAATAGCAGGCCTATACTCAAGCCATGTATCGGCTGGAGTATTATAAATAACTGATACTTTTACTCGGGAGCTTTTGTTATGCCTGAAAGCACTGAACTTTCTCTGCTCCCGAATAAAGAAGAAATCAATAAGCTTCCTCTCTTTAAAAATTTAGATGCTTCACATATCTATGTGCTTAGCAGTCTGAAAGACTGTCTACCTCTGCAATATGAGTTAGTTACGGCTACTGTACTGGGTTTTGATTCAGAATCTAAACCGACTTTTAGACGTGGCGAGATTTCAACAGGGCCTCATCTTATCCAACTGGCCACTGCAGAAAAGGTGTTCCTGTTTCAGCTTAACCCAGACATCCTCAATTTTCTCAAGCCAATATTGGCAAATCAGAAACAGGTGAAGGTCGGTTTTGGTTTAAAAAATGATGTTCACCTGTTCCGGAAAAAAGGTATAGAACTGCAAAGTACAGTAGAACTCTCAAAATGCTTTTCTGCATTTGGCTTTAAGCAGCCTATAGGTTTAAAAAATGCTGTGGCCCTGCTATTCCAGCAAAATTTTCCCAAATTTAAAAAAATCAGTATATCTGACTGGTCTAATATGCGTTTAAGCTCAACACAAATCGGCTATGCAGCAGCAGATGTTTATGCAGCACTGCTGGTATTTCAGGAACTCAGAAAACGTAGCCTATTGCCTGAGCATACTTTACGGCTGCTTGAACAGGTGAACTGTTTAGACCAGTGACCGCGTAATGGTTATCCAGATTTTCTGTTTTATAAATGATGTGCCTGATCTTATGTAAAGATAGCTACATCTATGAATAGAATTTTAATTGATCAGCAGCGAATCAGATAAGTGATTTGATATTCCCTTTAATTGCGGGACATAGTTACTAGTTCAGACTGATAATAGCAGCTCAATTACCGCACCTTATCATTTGGATACTTAGCCTGAAGTTAATTGCTGAATTCACTTAATAACATGTTTGTTTTTATATAGAATGCCATACTGAATAATACAAAAACATAACTCTAAGCTGACAATATCTAGCCTAATTTAAGTCAGTCTTATTTTATTGATAGATCAAAATATAGCATTTAGAAAATTCAAGTTTATTGTTAAGATTAGACCAATAAAATTCAACAGGTTAAGCAAGGAGCGAAAGCATGCTGATCATCCCGGCAATTGATCTAAAAGATGGTAAATGTGTCCGTTTAAAACAGGGCCGTATGGAAGACGATACGGTGTTTTCTGATGATCCGGTAGCAACTGCACAGCATTGGGTCAATGAAGGGGCACGTCGTTTGCATCTGGTCGATCTGAACGGTGCTTTTGCAGGTACACCCATTCATAAACCTGTAGTTGAAGCTATTGTACGGGCACAACCAGAACTGCCTGTGCAGATTGGTGGCGGAATCCGCTCTCTGGAAACGATTGAACATTATCTTGAAGCCGGGGTGTCTTTCGTTATTATTGGAACTAAAGCAGTTCAAAATCCTGAATTTGTTGAAGAAGCCTGTAAAAAATTTGCTGGACGCATTATTGTGGGTATCGATGCCAAAGATGGTATGGTCGCTACTGATGGCTGGGCTAACGTTACTGATGTTAAAGCGACAGAACTAGCCAAACGATTTGCAGATGCGGGTGTATCCAGTATTGTATATACTGATATTGCACGTGACGGGATGATGCAAGGTGTAAATATTGAGCAGACTGTAGCCTTGGCCCAGTACTCGGGGTTACCTGTTATTGCTTCTGGTGGCGTAACCAATATGGAAGATATCCGTATGCTGAAAGACCAGCCAGGCATCTTGGGTGCAATCACCGGTCGTGCAATCTATGAAGGTACGCTCAGCCTGCGTGAAGCACAATTGCTTCTTGACGAGCAATCGCCTGTAGTGCTGTAAATATACAGCCAGATTTAAAGAGGCCATCTGGCCTCTTTTTTATATTAACTGAAACCTCTTTTTATAGTGTATTGCCGCTTTATAAATGAGCAGCAAGTAAAACAAAGTAAAAATATAATAACTGCTTATGAATAGGGTTTAACTGAAAACTAGCAAAGGTTGTATCTAGTGCAAGCTTGTCGCAATATAGGCGGGCCTTAAAACCAAGCCAGATGTAATGAATACTGCAAATTTATCCAAACTCGCTTCCTCTTCGCTGCTGCCACAATTTGCCCTGATTCTGATAACAGTGATCTGGGGTGGAACTTTCCTGACAGTCCAGTTTGCTCTGAATTATAGTTCACCAATGTTTTTTGTAGGCTGCCGGTTTGCAGCCGCAGCTCTGGCGGTGCTGCTGCTATCCTGGAGAATCATGCGTGGCCTCAATCTGCGAGAGTTGTTAGCAGGCTTTCTAATTGGCTGCACCATTGCGATTGGATATGGCACGCAGACTATTGGTTTACAGACCATCAGTAGCAGTGAGTCAGCATTTCTTACGGCAGTCTATGTTCCGCTTGTTCCATTTTTACTCTGGATTATCTTCCGTAAAATACCACATATCATGACCTGGATAGGTGTCATTCTGGCCTTTAGCGGATTGGTACTCTTGACTGGTAATGGTTTTACACAGATCTCTTTTAGTTTTGGACAGGCGCTCACATTATTTGGTGCTATCGCCATTGCACTGGAAATTATCCTGATCGGCTATTTTGCAGGAAAGGTAGATTTGCGGCGGGTAACAGTTATTCAGCTGGTTTTTACTTCGGTGTTAAGTTTTATGAGCATGCCATTTCTGGGAGAGCACAGTATTCCGGTATTTTCCTGGCAGCTTGCAGTAGCAGCATTTGGTTTAGGAATAAGCAGTGCAATTATTCAACTGGTCATGAACTGGGCACAGCGTTATGTAGAGTCATCCCGTGCGGCAATTATCTATGCAGGAGAACCCATCTGGGCCAGCCTGTTTGGCCGGCTTGCAGGTGAGCGTCTGGCGCCATTAGCTTTAATAGGGGGTGCTCTGGTCGTTCTGAGCATTATGATAAGTGAATGGCGACCTAAATTTTTAGGTTCAAAAGATATAGAGCCTGTTACTGAAGATTTAAATACTTTAAATAATAAAAAAGCCTGATGTTTCAGGCTTTTGAAATTAATTTAAAATTATTCATACATGGCTTTATTTTCATTTAAACGCAATAAACCTTTAATAGCACGGTATACAATCCATAGCCATGCCAACCCGATTACTCCTACACAAAAACCTGAGGCAAGTAGCAGAACTGAGGCAAAAGCATCGGCATTATTATCTGTAAACAGCAAAAAGATAAAAGGTATAAAAGCCACAATATTCCAGATCAGATACCACCAGAATGTCCGAATCTGCCAAGTGAAATGACTTTCATAGATACCGCCGCGCATCTGGTCCTGTTTAACATAATTGATCACCAGCGCCACTACAGCCAGCAAACCAGCTGTGAAAATCGCCAGAATATAAAGAATATACAGACTGAAAGTCAGACTGCGTCTTGAGTCATTCATGACAGTACCAGAATTCATTTATTTTTCCTTTTTTAAGTATGAATTTGAATCAATAGGGATTCAAAGGAGAAATCAGCCATAAAACCAACAGGATATTTAGAACTATAGTAATCCAATATATTTTTCGAAAAGGTTGTTTTTGTGTTTTATGTCGCAGTTTCTGTTGGGCTAACCAGGCAGCAGGCCACCCTCCCAGAAAGGATAATATATGTAGAGTCTGCTCAGATATACGGCGCCGTCCGGCCTGTGCTGCTTCTCTATCCTGAGCATAAAACCAGTAAGTTGCTACATTCATGAGCATAGTAAATAATAAAAGCAGTCCATTTATAAGACCACTCGCAGTCACTATACCCAACATTATAAAATAGACTGCGATCAGAAGCTGAAAGGGCTGCAAAGCTTTTTTAGATTGTGAACGTGTCTGCTGCCGGGCTGGTTTTTTACGGGCCTGTGCAGCTGTGAGATAGGTCACCTGCTGAGCACGATAGCGGCCCTGTGCATCCAGAATAACCAGATATTCTAGTGCACAACCAATAATTGGCCGGGGTCCAGGTCGGGCAAAATCCTTTATATGTAAAAATACCCGTCCTTTATCAGGCTCATTGGGTTGAATAAATCCATAACCTTTTTCATCAAACCACTCTACCAGTCGCCCCTGATCACGCATCATTTGCCTTACTTCCCGATAAGTGCCAGACGATTTTGTAGCATATTACGCATTTCTAGCGGGTCTTTTTGCAAGATATCCTCTCCACCTCGCTGTTCCTGCGCATTCTTCTGTGCTACTTGCAGACGCATTAACCAGAAACGGCAGGCTGCCATGGCCAGATAAACCGGCAGACAGGCTTTTTCATCTTCTGTCAGCATACGCACAGTCTGATAATTTTCCAGATAGGCTTGTACCCGTGTCTGATCAAGTTTCACCGCCGGATAATCGCTACAGAAATCATTAATCGTAATGGCAATATCAAACAGCAATTCATCATGGTTTAACTCATAAAAGTCCAGAATTCCCTTTAAAGTGTCACCCTCGAATAAGGTATTGTCACGAAACAGATCGGAATGAATGAAGCCAAGCGGGCGCTGCGGGTATTTAGCCTGAAATACTTCAAACTGCTGAAATACACTATCCAGTAAAAGCTGGTCTTGTACATCCATGTCGGGTCTTAGTTCAGCAGCAACCTGACTCCAGTAACTATGATTACGGTAGCTCTGGCGCTCAAAATCAAAATCCTGTAAAGCGACATGCAATTTTGCCTGTGCTCTGGCAACCTCAGCTGTCTGGGCAGTATTGGCCGGTATAGGGTGCTCTCCTACCAGTCGTGGTGCAATCTGGGCAGGCTTTCCGGCAATCTGGCCAATTGCAGCTTCAGCCTGTTTTAAGGGCACCGCAACTGGCAAATGTGCATTGCCCAGATGCTCAAGTACTGGCACCAGTTCACCTGCCTGTGCTGCATTCATCTCTTCAAATACTGTAAGTACAAACTGCGAACCATCCTCGTTCACTAAAAAATAGTTTGTATTCTGAATACCGCCTTGAATTGGAATCAGTTCCTGAACCTTTAGTCCATAAGGTGCTGCGAAGGACTGAACTTCCTTTAAACTCAACGGGGTATAAACCGACATAGAAAACCTGCAAAAAAACATATCGAATTTGATAGAATACCTTCTCCCTCTATCAAGGTGTAGCATCTGCGGAGGTGAGTTTCATAATCGGCTGTTATAATTGGAAAAATTTATGCTCGCAAAACGTATTATCCCTTGCTTGGATGTTGATAATGGCCGAGTTGTTAAAGGCGTTCAATTCCTTGATATTCGTGACGCAGGTGACCCTGTCGAAGTTGCACGTCGTTATAACGAACAAGGCGCCGATGAAATTACCTTCCTTGATATTACTGCAACCCATCATGGGCGGGATACGACTTATCGTACAGTCGAACGTATGGCTGAAAGCGTGTTTGTACCTTTAACTGTTGGTGGTGGTGTCCGTAAAGTTGAAGATATTCGTTTATTACTAAATGCGGGTGCTGATAAAGTCAGTATCAACTCGGCAGCAGTATTTACGCCTGAGTTTGTGCAGGAAGCCTCACAGCGTTTTGGCGCACAATGTATTGTGGTCGCAATTGATGCGAAAAAAACTGGCGAAAACAAGTGGGAAATCTTTACCCACGGTGGTCGTAAGCCAACAGGAATTGATGCGATTGAATGGGCTGTGAAAATGGCTGACTTCGGTGCGGGCGAATTGCTGATTACCAGTATGGATGCCGATGGAACCAAAGCGGGTTATGACATTGCCTTGATGCGTCAGATCAATGATCGTGTCAATATTCCGACCATCGCATCAGGTGGCGTAGGCAATTTACAACATTTGGCTGACGGAATTTTGAAAGGCGGTGCAGATGCGGTACTGGCTGCTTCAATTTTCCATTTTGGTCAACACACCATTCCAGAAGCTAAGCAATATTTGGCTGAGCAAGGGATTGAAATGCGTCTTTAAACGCGAGTATTACTCAAAAAACCAACCTCTCAAAATCATCGTTTGAGAGGTTTTTTATTCACTCAACATTTCCTCAGGCAAAAAAATACCTTGCCTAAGCAAGGTATGGAAACTGCGTTTATACAACGCTAGAGGGTAAACGTGAATTTTGTCATTTTGAAAATTCTGTGCATTTCAAATGCTTGAATCAAAATAGCTATAAAATGAACAAAAATATTGACATTAAAAACAGATTTTATTGACAATTCACGACATGGACGACTGAAGTATTGTCGTGATTCGTCAAAATTTTGGTGCTTTATTGTCACACTTCGCATTTTTCACTAAGCAACTGATTCTTGTTGCTCCGCATCGGCTACAGGTGGTGTCACTAACTTTGGTTTTTGCTCAACCCACTTCGCAGGGAAAACCGATTCAATCGCTTGAGTCAGCGCTTTGGAAAGTGGCGCAGGTAGAGGTAAACCGAGTGGATTGGCTTCTTTTAAATCAGCAGATGAAACCACGCGTGTGCCCATGACATAATCAAACCATGGACGGGTCACACACCAATTCGCATCTTGATTTGAGTTCATGTGATGATCATAATGCCAGGGAATACGTTTTTTTGCCCATTCTGGCTCTAAATGAGAACGGCGATGCACATAATAATAATTACCTGCACAATACCAGAATGACAGCGCCATCCCTTTGGAGAATGGATAGGCTGCCGCACTCAACACGGTTGCAACCACAGCCAATGACATAATTTCATTACGTGTACGCCAACTGTCTAGACCTTCCACATAACAATCATCAGAAAAGTCTTGTTTACGGACTTCACGATGATGTGCCCAATGCGATTCCATCTGTTTTGGCGTTGGACTGAAACGTGGCTTGCCTTTACGGTGTACCCCATGCAATAGATATTTATGAGCAAACCATTCATATGCATTTACAACTGCCAAACCTGCAACAAAACCCTTCAACATGGTTTTCTCCAAATGTTTCCTTATTTTTTTAAAGATATAAATTTTTGTAGGCGAAGTATTGACGATACGATATATTTATATTGACAAAACACGACAGAATAAGGAGTAGACAGGATGTCCCAACTCAAGAACTATACAGGCTCTGTTTATGGCGGATTAGGGCATTTATTAAAGGCTTATTGCGAAACAAAAAATATTGAAATTCCTGAGCAATTACAACAAGTCCAAAATCTTGAACGTTTTGATTACGTCATTTGGCGTGACTTACTTGAAGATCTTAATCGTTTAAATCCCAAGACAGGTTTAGGCTTAGAAATTGCAGAGCACGTACAACCTAAACATTTAGGAATTATTGCTTATCTCGCACTGTCATGTGAAAACTTGGGCGAAGCATTGGCGCGTTATCATGATTTTCATCGCTTAATTTATGATGGTAGCCCTCTCGTCGTTGAATTTAACCCACCCTACGCATCAATCCGCTGGGAAGCTCCAGAACCCAACCCAACCCAATTAACAGATGAAATTGCAATTGCGCTGATGGTGCAATTCCATAAGTTATTTCTGTCAGGTGAAGATCTCAATCTACACGAAGTGCATTTTGTGAATACCGCACCGAAAAACATTATGGTTTATGAGCAGTATTTCCGTTGTAAAGTCCGTTTTGATCAGCCTAAAACTCAGCTACTTCTACCTGTTACCGAAGCCTTTAAGCCACTTCGAACAGGCGATCACACTTTACAGCAATTGTTGCTACAACAAGCTCAAGCTTTATTGGATAAGCTTCCCAATTCCACTCAACTCGATCAACGTCTGCAGCACGCCATTTTGACAGGCCTGCAAAAGAACCAATACCAGATCGACTTTATTGCGAAGAAACTGGGGGTTTCGGTTCGGCAGTTACAACGCCACCTGCAACAGCAAAATGCCACTTTTCAGGAACGGGTACAGGAAGTTCGCTTTATGCTGGCAACTGAATATCTAAAAGACCCACACCTGAGTTTACAGGAGATTGCCCTGCTGCTTTGCTATTCAGAACAAAGCGCTTTTCAGCGCGCATTTAAGCTTTGGACTGGTTTAACCCCACAACAGTGGCGGAAGAACAATACCATTTATAGTTCTTAATCAAGTTGATAAGGAAACGATGGTTTCTTAAAGCATTTTTTATAGAAATGGATTTTCGATTTCCTGTTCAGGTTGGCGCTGAATTTTTTCAGGGAGATTTTCCTGTTCCAGGGCTGCCACCAGCTCATTAATAAAGGCTTGCAACTTCTTGGCAGCCTGTAAACCGACCTGATCTTTGGTTATTTGCAGATTGCCATATAGGCTCACACAATCGACCTGATTTTCCAGCGTTAGGTCATAGATTGCGGAAGACTCATTTCCATTCACAAAAGGCTTAAACATCTCGTTCCCCATTATTATTCTCTTTTCATCACACTGAGCTAAACATAGATGATTTGCAAGATGCTCTACATTATCTCAACAATTGTAAAAAATACTGCACCAGCATATCCACCAACTGCTTGATCAGCGCCTGCTTGGTTTCCTCATCAATCTGTGGCAACTTACTTTCAGCAGTCTGGGGCTGTCCTGAAGCAAACTGCTTTTGTTGAGCCTGTATGCTGGCGGTATCGGCTTCTTCCGCACATTGGCTTTCCGCATCCCAACGCATATATTTAATGTCTTGATTGGCCTTAACCTGAGCTGCGGTCAACGGTAATTGATAGATGTTACGCTTCTGCTGCTCGGTCAGTTGCGGGAATAAATTAATGCCTAGCTTTTCTTCCAGATAACAGATACTGACCACTTTTACCTGCTGGGAATCATTATTGGGCGCATAGTAGGCACCACTAATGCCCTGCTTGGGCAGATAGACCGCCTTATACACGGCAGTTGGCACAATCACGCCCTGCCCAATGGTTTTGAGTCGTTTTCCCTCAAACACAGGCCCTGTAACAACATAAGCATCCCTATGCTGTTTGGTTACAATCGCACGCACGGCTTCCTCCAGCTTACGCCAGAGTTCCTGATTATTTTTAGGCGATTGCGGTACCATATTAGCTAAAGAGAAACTATCATATTGTGCAGCGGTGTTATTCATATCGCCATTTGGCGCCATGTGCCCACGGTCATAGCCTGAACCACGGTAGTCTGTCAGCAATGCACGATGCGCCTGTTGCACCCGTGTTTCCTCATGGAAATTGTCTTCACGCTTGATCTTGATGCTTAAACGTTCAGGTGTCAGATACTCGGCCGACCACAATGGGGTTTTGGACACCCCCGAATACATCACGTTGAAGCCGTTAAAGCACAGTGCATAACTGTCTTTTTTCAGGCTTTCCCTGCTCAGTATCGGTGGCACATCACGGTAGAACTGTTTTAGGCATCCACTATTGCCGCCTGAGGCAGGAAGAAGCTTGGCAATTTTTTCACTGCCAAATGCGATTGCAAAACTTCCCGTTGCAACTAGGGTAAGTAGAATCTTTCCAATATTCTGGCTTAAAAAATTAGCTTGAGTTTTAGCCTTTTTGCTTGGTTTCTTTGCCATAACCACATCAAGATCAACATGAACGCGAAGCTTAACAATTCAGGAGCATGCTGTATATTGCGCTACCGTTTAGAACGACATTTTATGTCGCAAAACTGTTCACTTGATCAGCAGGCAATAAAAAAGGCACTCGAAAGTGCCATTTTTATGTGTATTTTCACTAGATCTCGATCTGGCTACCCAGTTCTACCACACGGTTGGTCGGAATCTGGTAGAAGTCACTCACAGGGCTGGTATTACGCTGCATTGAAATAAATAGCTTCTCACGCCAAGGTGCCATACCGTCTCCAACTGTACTAATAATCCGTTCACGTGAGACAAAGAAACTAATCTGCATCAGGTTATATTCAAGCTCAAGTGCCTCATAGACTGCTTCCAGAGCATGAGGAATATTCATCTCATCCTTAAAACCATAGTACAGCTCAACCCGATAAAAATGTTGATTTAGTACCTCTACATGAAAGCGCTGTTCGTCAGGCATATAAGGTACATCTTGTATCTTGACTGTCAGAATAATATTTTTCTGATGCAAGACCTTATTATGCTTCATGTTATGCAGCATCGCATGTGGAACTACAGTAGGTGTACCGGTCAGGAAAACTGCCTCTCCTTCTACCCAGTTAGCCTGATCACCGATACTCTCGACAAATAGCTCCAGAGGCAAGGTATCCTGCTGTAATTTTACAAAGGTCAGCTCACGCCCCTGTTTCCAGGTAATCAGCAGAAGAAAAGCAACTCCACCGATCAATAATGGCACCCATCCGCCCGAGAATACCTTTAGTGAGGTAGCACTGACCAGTACCAAGTCCAGTATCAGAAATGGAATGATCAGCAGCATCAGCTTTGGCATTTTCCATTTCCAGCTGTAACGGATAAATGCAGCAATCAGCAAAGTGTCACACAGCATGGTTAAAGTTACAGCCAGGCCATAGGCATTAGCAAGGCGCGAGCTGGTCTGGAAAATCAGGATTAAGACAATAATAGAAGCAAGCAGTACCCAATTGAGCAATGGCACATAAATCTGGCCCTGTTCTGAATCCGAGGTATGCTTAACAGTAAGGCGTGGTAAATAACCCAGCTGGATAGCCTGACGCGCCAATGAAAATACGCCTGAAATCACCGCCTGAGAAGCAATTACTGCAGCCATAGTGGCCAGAAAAATCATTGGATACAGCGCCCATTCCGGCACTAGCAGATAAAATGGATTTTCAATAGCACTCGGATTTCTCAATAATAATGCGCCCTGTCCTGCATAATTAAGTACCAGACATGGCAAGACTACAAAAAACCAGGCCAGACGGATGGGTACAGGCCCAAAGTGTCCCATATCGGCATAGAGTGCCTCACCACCTGTCACAGTAAGCACTACCGCTCCCATGATAAAAAAAGTCATGAGCGGATGGCTTACAATAAACTGAAACGCCCAGTGTGGGCTGAACATTCCTAGTACCACAGGTGTCTGAATAATACTGGAAATGCCCAATAAGCCGAGCGAGAAAAACCAGAGCAGGGTTAATGGACCAAAAAATTTGCCAACAAAAGCAGTACCATACTTTTGCATGATAAATAGGGTCGTCACGATGGTAATGGCGATTGGAACAATATACGGATCCAGAGCATCTGTTGCGATAGACAGACCCTCTACGGCAGATAATACTGAAATCGCAGGCGTAATAATGCCATCACCAAAAAATAGTGAAGCACCAATAAAACCAATAGCAATTAACAGTAATTTTTTGCGGTCACTGAAACGGGTATTACGTAAATTCAATGCAAGAAGCGCCATGATGCCGCCCTCACCATTGTTGTCTGCACGCATTACAATAGCGATATATTTAATGGTAATGACCAGCGTCATTGTCCAGAAGATAATCGACAAAATACCTAATACATTAGCTGTACTGATCCCTAAACCATGAGCTGCATGGAATGATTCCTTAAGTGCATAAAGCGGACTGGTCCCAATATCCCCAAATACCACCCCTAATGCTGCCAAGGTAATCGCAGGCAATGCGGCTTTTTTTGCAGAACTTTGCATATTTTGTCTTCATAACAGATGCCATTTTTGCGCCATATTATCACCGAGTTATTTATTTTTCTTCAAATCAATTGTTTCAACTTGGCAGGCGCGGTTTTTTTAGTTATTATCGCACGCCTTGGTGAGGTGTCCGAGTGGCTGAAGGAGCACGCCTGGAAAGTGTGTATACGTTTACGCGTATCGAGGGTTCGAATCCCTCTCTCACCGCCAAGTTTACTTTCTATGATATCTCATAGAGTTCTAAAAGCTTAAATCTAAAGGGTTTAGGCTTTTTTTATTGCCTCATGTTTTCCAGTTGGCCCTATTGAATCCTAAATTAGTTGGGGTATAATGATTAATTTATAAATCTAAAGAAGCTTAAATCAGTTAATAAAAAAATTTCTTATCATTGAGCTCAATGCCAAAAATTTATAAATTAAGAATAAAATAATCTCAAGCTTATCTAGTAACTCTTAAATATCATTTAAACCTCCTCAAACTTCTTTTAATCTTTTAAAACTGAATTTATATCTCAACATTCTATTTAAATATCGAAATCCTCATCACTGAATATTTATTAATCTAAAAACAGTATTTTAAATTTATATGACTAAAATCTGCTGCTTTGTATTAACTTATAAATGGTACAAAAAATGCTTGGAATGTACATAAATCTTAAAAGGAAAAATGATGAAAAAAACACTCTCCGCTCTGACTTTAAGCTTGGGCTTACTCTTGCCCTTTTCTGCTTTTGCCAAAAATAATGTTGTGGTTGTAGCAACTGGAGGAACCATTGCCGGTGCTGGTGCCAGCTCAACCAACAGTGCTACCTATACAGCGGCTAAGGTACCCGTTGATGACCTATTAAACGCAGTACCACAAATCCAGAATCTGGCTAATGTTACTGGAGTACAGGCTCTTCAGATAGCTTCCGAGAGTATTACTGATAAAGAATTACTGACAATTGCCCGTAAAGTTAATGAGCTGGTTAAAAGACCTGATGTTAACGGTGTAGTGATTACGCATGGAACAGATACTCTGGAAGAAACTGCCTACTTTCTAAGCCTGACCGTGCATACTGATAAACCGATTGTAGTGGTAGGTTCTATGCGTCCACCTTCAGCGCTGTCTGCTGATGGGCCCTTAAACCTGTATAGTGCTGTTGCTCTGGCAGCCGCAGAAAATGCAAAAAATAAAGGCGTATTCGTGCTCATGAATGATAATATTTTTGCAGCACGTGATGTCAGCAAGACAATTAATATCCATACCGATGCCTTTGCCAGTCAATGGGGACCGCTAGGTACACTGGTTGAAGGGAAACCTTACTGGTTTAGAAGCGTAGCCAAACGATTTAACAATACGTCTGAATTTAATATCGAGAATATTAAGGGCGATGCTCTGCCGCTGGTCCAGATTGTTTACGGTTCTGGCAATATGTTGCCCGATGCCTATACAGCATATGCTCGAGCAGGCGCAAAGGCAATTATTCATGCGGGTACAGGCAATGGCTCGGTAGCCAAAAATATTGTACCTACCCTGACTGAGCTCCAGCAGCGCGGTATACAGATTATTCGTTCATCTCGTGTACCCCAAGGTTTTGTATTAAGAAATGCCGAACAGCCAGATGATAAATATAACTGGGTGGTTGCACATGATTTAAATCCGCAAAAAGCCAAATTGCTGACTGCACTTGCACTCACTCAGACCAGAGATGCTAAAGAAATTCAGCGTATGTTCTGGGAATATTAATTTTTAAATATTAATTAAAGAAGGTATCTTCCGATACCTTCTTGATGACCTGAAAGCATTAAACTTAGACAAAATTCATTTGTTCATTTTTTCGCTTGTGAAAATTAGGTGTTTTTCGGTAGAATCTACGCCACAGTGCCGGCATAGCTCAGTTGGTAGAGCAACTGACTTGTAATCAGTAGGTCCACAGTTCGAATCCGTGTGCCGGCACCATTTCTCCTCTACTTTTCTTTTCTCGATTTATTCAGCTTTTATTGCACTAATCTGTACATAGCGAATTAATCCATCAGCGTAAAGCTGGGCGCAAAGTTTGGCTGTCATCTGGATTTTATAATAATCTGTATTTTTTATGGTGGATTGTCCAGAGTTACGTAGTTTTGCCACGTATTTGGAAAAGCCCTGCAAAACTTCTGAAGATATATCTTGGATCATTATTTGCTCATAACCATAATTTTCTAGCAGATTTACCATTTCAGTTTGAGTTTTTAAGTCTTTAAGTTTGAGATCAGCTACTTTGACCAATAACTGGTATTTACTTTTTTGCCAGAGGCTTGCCTGTTGCCAGTCATCTGACAACATCAAATAATGGAATCCTAGATGACCATGCTGCTTTAAATGACTAGTTACACTATTCAGAAAATGGCTTAGTGCATGATGGTAAGCAGCATCAATACAAAGAACTACATCAAACTGCTGAGTAAATTTTATTGGTTTTAAGGCAAGAAAAGACTGGTTATAAATCGCTTTTAAGGCTGGCAGATGATATTGACCAATCTTTTTGACACAGTTTTGCTGTAACTCTACAGCTTCTATATATTGAACCTGGTACTGATTTTGCCAATGCAGCAGACTCGCTCCCTGGCCGCAGCCCAGATCTAATACAGCATCCTGAGCCTTAAGCTGTACTGCCTGTGCTAACCGGTCAGCCAGCTGCTGGCAGGCCTGAGGATAATTTTCCTCAGCTTGCCAGTAACCCAGGTTGGTCCAGGCCAACTCTGCCGAGTCACCCAACTGTGCTGCATCAATAGCATATTTATGTTGGGGTAAATACTGGCAGAGTATCTGGGCCCATTTCATGAGATTTTAATAACCAAGTTGCGGTGCGATCTCCACTTTAGGTTCTAAACCTAAAAATGGCAAAGGTGCATCAAAGATCTTGGCAATATGAATAGCCGAAGTGACAGCAGACTCCAAGATCGGCAGACCATCACATGACCATGAACCACAGTAGAATACCTTACGGTTCGGCTGTAAATGCCGTTGCTGGACTTCTTTGTTTAATGCCACAGTTTTGGAATCAACTACTGCCCGAGTCAACGTTACACTGGAAATCACTTTTTTTGGATCAATTTCAGTAACCGGACGCCATGTCTGAAATACCGGAGACTTACCGACCAAACTTGGCTCAACTGCATTAAGCCAGACAGTAAACTGTTGTCGGGTAAAATGACGGTCCATCATATAACTCAGTACACACCAGTCTTTACGGCGCGGCGGCATCACTGAGCTATCTGTATGTATAACCAGTTCTCCCTGTTCAAACTTAAACTGTTTGAGAAGTTCAATATCATCCGCAAATTGTTGCGGGTTCATGAACTCTTCAAGTTTAGTGGTCGGTGTTGCAACTACTACCCGGTCAAAGACCGACTGCTCACCATCCTGTTTTTCCAGCAGAACTTTTTCACCCTGTTCTTCCACCTTACAGATTGGAGAGCCACTTTGAATACGAATACCTTCGATCAATTTATCTACCAATGCAGGTGTTCCGCCTTGCATACGGATCAGGGCATCTCCATCAGTCAATTGACGCAGAAAAATTAGTAACGGTTTGGCAGGCCAGTCTCCGATGGTTTTCGGATTACAGGTACAGATAGTATAGAGTACCGGCATTACTGCGCCATGCCAGAATACTTCTTCAATATCATGCTGGTTAATGAACTCAGCCAGTGTAATATCCTGATTTTTAGACTTGAAGAACTGATGAATTGCTGTTTTTAGCTGTAGCATACCTTTAACCAGACGCCAGCCATACTGCTTGATGCCCTTGCGGTTATTAATAATGGGAATATTACCAATGCGGGTACGTGAAGTTGTGAGCCAGGTTTCAGTACGGTCTTCAAATAGCCAGCTACAGGCCATATAGGTACGTACCGGAAAAGTTTTAATGCCCAGGTAACTGGCCAGACTCAATGTATTCTTCCATAAATAGGGATTCATAACCCGTAGCGGGGCATCAATCAGGCCCCCCTCAAACTCCAGACTATGACTGTCCATACCTCGGCCCGGGAGTGCCTCGAAAATAGTAATTTCATGTCCTGCATCTTTCAGAATTCTTGCGGTAGCAAGCCCAGCCATGCCACTACCGATTACTGCAATATCCAAAGTTATTATCCGTCAGTTAACCGTTTTCCAGATTATGTACCAACGCTCTCAGAAACGCCGTATTAAAAAATGCCAGAATTCTAAATTGTCTATCTCAAGTATTAAGCAAACTGGAGGATAAATTCATCTAACTAAACAATTCGGCCTAATAATTAAAAAAATATAACCCATTAATAAATAATATTTTTATAAGACGAATTCCCACTGAAATAGAAGAAATAAACTTAAAAAGTTTCTTTCAGGATGAAAAAATTAAGTACAAATTTCTGTATATATAATGTTAATTTCAGTATTTACATAAAGGCCAACTGGCTCAATGGTCAGATCTTGCTGTAGTTCATTTTCACAAAATAATTCGGGTATAGAATTGCGCTATACCCGATCATGTAAGAACTTTATATTCAAGAAAATTCCCGCCTAACTGAACTTAAACAAAAGAAGCTTTCAGAGCTGGAAACAGTGATCGTGTAAACTGATCCGTACTCCATAGCCCTACCGGGGTATGATGCATATGAGGTGCCAGATAAGGAAGTAACATATTCATACGCTTCTGGAAATCAGTTTCAGCCTGATAGGACTTCTTCAAAAAAGTCAGTTCAAAATCGACCATATCTTCTGGACGGTCCTGATTCTGGTTCTTCTGCTCATGCTTTCTTGCCCAACCACGCAAGCTGGTGGTTGAAGTACTTTGTGGACCCTGAATCCAGTCGTAAATCATCTGTTTTTCAGGATAGCTAAATACACCAAACATTTTACCGCGGTCATCATCAATCAATTTCCAGAAACGGCTTTCCTGTACATCTTCCCCCGGCTTGATCCAGTTTTTACGGATCAGGGCATCCAAGAAGGCCACTGTACTCTCATCATCCTGTAACCAGTCATTAATCTGCCGGTTTTCTATACGGCATTTATCACCATGAATAAAACGACCCACTTTGGCTTTCTTGATCAGAATTTTTTCTACATTACTGCGCAGATCAAGATTTTTAACTACCGCAGTGGAACCTATACCTACATCATTCAAGTAATAGCCAATTTTTACACGGCGCAAAAATTCTTCTTTATCCTGATAGCGCTGGGCAACTTTAAGTACACCTTCTAGGGCTTTCTGGGCATGGCCGTTATCAAAGTTATCAATCGTGATATGCAAATTAAAATAATGTGAGTCAATACCAAGTTCTTTTAACTCATAATTACTGATGAGTAAATGTAAGGGAAGCTGCTCATATCCCATGTTAAATCCTAACACTTCTGGAATATATTCAGCAGGTGCATAAGCTAAAGCCAGTTGCACCGCGGCCTGGATATAATGTTCATCACTCAAAAGATTTTCAAAATCGTTAAGTTCAAGCTGATCCAGTAATTGCTGATAGAGGCAGACATGGTTGAGTGAAGAAGATCCACCTCCCAGTTCATCCAGGTAAATCGAGATCGCTTCATTGTAAACAGGATTTTGCCAGTATTTGCACAAGCTATAGAGCCAAGAACCATCAACCATTTTGGTCGGGCCAATCTTGACCAGAAATTCTAGAGCTTCACCGACGTTTTTAAAATATTCACGGGCACCATTTTGCCTCCTTCGTTCCAGATAGCTCTGAAAAGATTCACATGCCTGAATATTTTTATTGTTGAGCCATGCCCCTAAATCTTCTAAATTTTGTGGAAACTCCTTTTCTTCAAGTGTAATTGTATCAATAAAACGCTCTAAATAAATTTCGGCGAATTTTTCCTTTTCAGCCGTATCCCGCTCAGGTTCAGAAAAAAATTTTACTGTTTCTTTATGAGATAAGGCCGGGCTTTTCTTCTGGGTCAGCTTTCTCACTGGCTGCGTTGTTGTGGTAACCATATTTCATTATCTCTTTTTTTAATCCACTCCTGTTAAGAAATAGCATTCCCCTCTTCTTTTAAATAAAGTTTGTGTTATCTCTGGTTAAGAACACGTAAAAATAAAGTTGTGTTTTAATAAATTTCTTTTATTTTCAAAAAACTAAAGACTATAAACTCTACTTTTATTTACATTTTAATATTTTGAAACACCTGGGATATTATTGTAGAAGTTTTTCATTAAATTTATTAATTCTAATATTCCCACAAATAACAATAAACCAAAAATATAGATTAATTTATTGATTTATATAAATAATTTAATAAATCTCAAATGCAGAAATTTTATTTCTCTTAATCATGCATGATTATATTTTTAAAGGAATGACCACCTTAAGTTTTAACTTTTAATTTAATGTGTAAGGATTGTGTATGTTGGATATATTTTTATACAACTGTTTATATAGCGATATGTAAATATTATAGAAATACAGAGAAACAATTATACTTAAGTCTTTATTTTTATTTATTTTATATTAGAAAACCCTATTTAACTTTTATATTCAAAAAGTATTAAGTATGTAAGTTGCTAATTCAATTTTGCCCATTTTCTGTTTTTATCTACCGACATCGCAATAAATTTAAAAAGCATTGCTCTAGAACTAAATCTAATAAGACAAGGGAGCTTCTAAATGTTTTATGTCTGTTGCAAGCACTTGGCAGATCTAGGCTTAAAAGTTGCGTTCATCGAAAGTGCAACAGCAGGTTATCTGGCTTATCAGTTTTCACTTAACCCGCATTCGGGTGAAGTTTTAATTGGCAGTTTGGTCTGTTATGACTTAAAAGTTAAAGAAAAAATCTTAAATATTCCTAAAGACCTGATTGAAGAGTATACGCCTGAGTCTCAGGAAGTTACTCATTATCTGGCTGAGCATGGTCATCATTTCTTTGATGCCGACATTATTGTGGCTTGTACAGGTCTGGTGAAACCTGGTGGTTCGGAAACACCAGAAAAACCTGTCGGGACCTTTTTCTATTCTATTTACTATAACGGCAAGGTTCATGATTTCAGATTCTATGCAGAGGGTGCGCCTGAAGAGAAGTTGCATAAAGTTCTAAATCAGGCTTGCCGTGAATTAAATCAGCTGATTCAACCTGAATAAGGGTTGTCTTTGAAGTTTGTAGTACACACACCTAAAACAATAGAGGCATGGTATGACGAATCAACATTATTCTAAAAGTGAGCTGGCAGGCGCCGACACACCAGATAAAGAAAACGATAACCTCAAGACTTTTGACTTAAATAGTGCACGAAGTGATGCTACGGGTCATGCACTGACGACCAATCAGGGTTTAAAAATTGCAGATAACCAGAATACGCTAAGAGCAGGTTCGCGTGGCTCTGCCCTGCTTGAAGATTTTATCATGCGGGAAAAAATTACCCACTTTGACCATGAGCGTATTCCGGAGCGGATTGTACATGCCCGTGGTTTTGGTGCACATGGCGTATTTCAGGCTTATGAAGGAAATGAACGGTTTACCAAGGCGGCCTTCCTGACTAATACCCAAATTACCACACCTATGTTTGTACGCTTCTCGACTGTACAGGGCTCACGCGGTTCACCAGATATTCCACGTGATGTTCGCGGTTTTGCCATGAAATTTTATACCACTGAGGGAAATTATGACCTGGTGGGTAACAATATGCCGGTCTTCTTTATTCAAGACGGGATAAAGTTTCCAGATGTCGTACATGCTGTTAAACCCGAACCACACAATGATATCCCTCAGGCAGCTTCAGCACATGATACTTTCTGGGACTTTGTTTCACTTACACCAGAGACAGCGCATCATGTAATCTGGCTAATGTCTGATCGTGCAATTCCACGAAGTTTCCGCGGCATTCAGGGTTTCGGGGTGAACACTTTCCGCCTGATCAATGCTGAAGGTAAATCTCACTTTGTGAAATTCCACTGGACCCCGATGCAAGGTGTATTCTCGGTACTCTGGGATGAAGCACAAAAAATCAATGGTAAAGACCTTGATTTTAACCGCCGTGAACTGTGGGATGCTATTGAAAGCGGTTTATATCCGGAATGGGAACTCGGTGTTCAGCTCATTCCTGAAGAGGATGAGCATAAGTTTGATTTTGATATTCTGGATGCCACCAAATTAATACCAGAAGAGCTGGTACCTGTAACTCCAATTGGTAAAATTACACTAAACCGTAATGTAGATAATTTCTTTGCAGAAACTGAACAGGTAGCTTTCTGTCCGGCACATGTTGTACCGGGTATTGATTTTAGTAATGACCCGTTACTACAGGCACGACTGTTTTCTTATACAGATACCCAGTTAATACGTCTTGGAGGTCCAAACTTCCATCAGATTCCAATTAACCGTGCCGTTTGTCCTTTCCATAATAATCAGCGTGATGGTTATCACCAGCGGATTGTGCATCAAGGTCAGGCAAACTATGAACCTAATTCGATTGATAACAACTGGCCACGTGAAACTCCACCGGCACCAAGTGGCGGTGGTTTTGAAAGCTACTATGAACGTGTAGATGCACATAAGGTACGTGAGCGCAGTGAGTCTTTTAATGATCACTTTAGTCAGGCACGTCTATTTTATGTTAGCCAGACTCCACATGAGCAACAGCATATTAAAGATGCTTATGTATTTGAGCTTACCAAAGTTAAACGTGCTTATATCCGTGAACGTATCGTCAATGAAATGCTCAGCTATATCGATGATGAACTGGCAAGTTATGTTGCACAGAAGCTTTCACTTCCTATGCCACCAAAACGCGAGCTAGCAACTGTTACTCCGTCAAAACGCCTGAGTCAGGAGGCCTTCCCGCCACTTGATATTCGTGCACGCCGTCTGGCCCTGTTGGTACAAGATGGCTTCAGCATGCAGGAATTTGAAACCATTCAGGACTGGGCAATCAAGGAAGGCGTTATCCTTGAATGTATCAGTGACCATAGTGGTTTCGTAACTTCTGATACGAACGCGACTTTACCACTCAAAGGAAACTATCAGTCAGAACCTTCGATTTTCTATGATGCAACTGTAGTACTTGGCGGTACCAAAGAAGTTGTACCAGATCAGGAAGGTTATTTGATGCATTATATTATGGAAACCTATAAGCATCTGAAACCACTGGTCTTCCTGAACGGGAATGAAAGATTAATTACTACCATGCCTCTTATTGAACCTGATGAAGGTGTAATTACTATGCCGAACTTTACAGCTGTTCAGGAACAGCTGAAGACTGCACTGCTCAAGCATCGCGTCTGGGCTCGTGAAATGCAGGCCAAAAAGATTCCGGCATAATTTTCTAAACTGTAATAATAAATAATAATAGGAAAAGCACTAAAGTGCTTTTCCTATTTTTTTTAATAAAGCAAAACTCATCTAGATAATCTTTAAATCTTATTTATATGTAACCAATGTAATATTAAATTAATTTAAGATTAACCTAAAACATAACAACCTCCTATTTTAATTACCTAATTCTATATTCTTATTTATTTTAAATAATTAATTTTAATTATTCAGCAACATGCTTAAACACTTCATAACCTAATTCTATGTTCTAATTATTTTCATGTGATGTATAGACTATTTTAAACACAAGAGGTGAGACATGAATAATATGAACAATCAAAATCAGGAAAATCAACAGCATTTGCAAAACCAGCAAGGACAGACTGGCGAACAGAAACAACAGGAAAATAATACCCAGAGCAAACAGGATCAGGGTATCCACCACCAGAACCAACAACTTGGCGTCGGGCAGGAAGGCCAGCAGAATGTTGAGCAACAACAGCAGCAAAGCCAGCAACATACCCAGCAGTCAGATCAGAAAGGCCAAGGTTTAGGACAGCCAGATCAGCAGAATTATAACCCGCAGGGTCAACAGAATCAGTATAATCAACAAAGCCAGCAAGGTTCATCTCAGAGTCAGCAGGGTCAAAATATGGGCCAGCAGGGCATGAGCCAACAAGGCCAAAGTCTGAATCAGCAAGGTGGTGTTGATAATAACCAGCAAGGAACTAATCGTGGTCAGGAAGGCCAAGGGCTGACAGGTACAGGCATGGGTGCTACCAGTCAGCATAATCAGCAAAGTCATGGCGGCCAGCCACAGCAAGTTAGCCCTGAACAGCAACAGCAGCAACGCACCACTCAGTATGAACAGGGTCAGCAGCATCAGCAAAATAGTAATAATGCAATGCAGCATGAAACCGATGATCAATATCGCTCTCGTCAGGAAGGTCAAAATGAAGATTATTAATCTTAGAAAATTAAGATTATTTTCATCTTTGGCTATTTGTTAATATAGATAGATTTAAATATATTACTTCTTTCTTAAAAATAAAAAATTTAATATCGGATATTTATATAATATCCGATTTTTTATATTTAATTTATTAAATAATATTTCAATGTAAAATTAGAAAACATAAAGCAGCAATCCCTCTATGTTTTAATATATTTTCCCAACATCTTTTTTAGTAAATAGCTTTTATATTTTAACTATAGATTTTTACTATAAAGCAGGAGATGTACAATGGTTGACGTAAATGAAAACCTAACGGATACGACCAGCACTTATAAAGACGATACACATCGTCAATCTCAGGAATATTGGAAGGAAAATTATAATAAGACTCCATATTATAAAGATGCATTAACACACTATCCTGACTTGGAATATGATCGTGATTATTCAGGTGCTTATAACTTGGGTTATACGAGCCGCCGAGAAAATGAAGGCCGTCACTTTGATGAGATGGAAGGCAGCTTGCAGCAGAAATGGGAAGAAACTAAACGTGAATCACGTTTAAAGTGGGAACAGGCTAAACATGCTATTAAAGATGCTTGGGACCGTATGTAATTATTTTAAGTCAAGGATTCAGAGTTCTCTGAATCCTTTTTATTTATTTTTTTATAACAATCATCCGGAGATCTTATGAATCAGTACCCAGCTACACCACCTGCACAGATTCAAACCCATCAACCGGGTAAACAGACCAAAATGAATCCCGAGCCTGAAATTATCAAGGCTTCCCATAAAGGTAGTGATAAATTAAAAGATAAAGTTGCATTGATTACTGGTGGTGACAGTGGAATCGGTCGCTCAGTTGCGTTGTTATTTGCACGTGAAGGTGCAGATATTGTGATTGCTTATCTAGAAGAAAGTCAGGATGCTGAAGATACCAAAGCAATGGTTGAACAGGAAGGCCGGCGTTGCCTTCTGGTAAAATGTGATATCCAGAAAAAAGAAGAAGTTGATCAGCTAGTTGAAAAAACTCTAAATGAATTCCAGAAAATTAATATTCTGGTGAATAATGCCGGGGTACAGTACCCACAGAAATATCTGACTGATATTCCGCAGCAGCAATTATTCAAGACTTTTGAAACCAATATTTTTTCAATGTTCTACCTGACCCAAGCAGTACTGCCTTATTTAAAAGAAGGTGACAGTATTATTAATACAACCAGCATCACCAGTTATCACGGACATGACCAGCTAATTGACTACTCGAGTACTAAAGGCGCCATTACCTCTTTTACACGTAGTTTATCGACTAATCTCCTTAAAAATAAAACAGGAATTCGTGTAAATGGTGTTGCGCCCGGACCAATCTGGACCCCGCTTATTCCAAGTAGCTTTGATGAAGAACAGGTTAAAGATTTTGGTAAGGAAACGCCAATGGAACGCATGGGCCAACCAAGCGAAGTGGCGCCTGCCTATCTATTTCTGGCTTCCGATGATGCCAGCTATATTTCAGGCCAGGTTATTCATGTAAACGGCGGTTCAATCGTTAATGGCTAATTAAAAATAGATTTGCAGTATTTTTACTTTTGATAGAACTTGCTCAACAACGACTCAGCTCTTTTTTTGAGTCGTTCTTTTTTATTTAAAAAATGAACGTAAAAAAGCAGACCCACGGGTCTGCTTTTTGTTTTATTAATACCAGTTAGAATGGCAGATCATCATCCAGGTCAGCCGGAACTTGAGAGGCTGGAGCTGACTGAGGAGCTTTAGGTGCGAAACCGCCCGGGTTATTATTGCCATAACCGCCACCTTGGTTGCTGTTATTATTAAAACCGCTACCCTGCTGGTTGCCGTTACCATAACCGCCCTGGCTACCCTGATTATTATTGAAACGTGGTTGACCATAGCCTTGATCACCACCAAAACCTGCACCTGCCTGATCGCCCTGCTGTCGGCCTGAGTCTAGCATCTGCATCTGTTCACCACGAATCTCGGTAGTATAACGTTCCTGACCGTTCTGGTCGGTCCATTGACGGGTACGCAATGAACCTTCAATATAAACTTTTGAACCTTTACGTAAATATTGCTGGGCAATTTCACCTAGACGGTTGTGTAGCACAATACGGTGCCATTCTGTCTGTTCTTTACGTTCACCTGTGCTTTTATCTGTCCACGATTCACTCGTTGCGATAGAAAACTGTGTTAAAGAGCCGCCATTTGGGAAAGTTTTTGTCTCTGGATCGCGCCCTAAAGTCCCTACTAAAATAACCTTATTTACACCACGCATCAGCTGTTCTCTTCCTATTCATTTCTATGTTTTACTTTATAAGAGTTATGCTTAAATGGCTACCTCTTTACCCAACAACTGCGTCAAATTATGTCGAGCAGCTGCATCCACCTGCTGTTTATCGACTTTAATATAGGCCAGTTGCTGTTCAGGCATCACCACGACCTCTTCAATACCACGAATCGCCAATAACTTAGAAGTCCATTCATCTGTTTCCTGCATTTCTGGCAAGCTTAAAACCAGTGAAGTTAAATAGCGTGGCTGAGCCAGACCAAAACTGATGAATAACCAGATTATGGCAATTGCTGTCAGGATACTCCAGCCTAGAGAAGTATTATGCAAAGTCAGCAGGAAACCGCCCAGTGTTCCTCCGAAAAAGGCACCCAGAAACTGGCCACTGGCATTGACACCCATGGCGGTAGCCTTAGACTGCAAAGGTGCAGATTTGGACAGCCAGGACGGCAATAATGCTTCCATCACATTAAAAGCAATAAAGAAAAACCCAAGGCCGGTCAGCAGGATATATTTAGACTCAAAGCCAAAAATCATGATCAGCAGGCCTAATATAACTCCAGTAATTGCCGTCAAAAAGATTCCACGCATTTTGCGATATTTTTCCGCCAGGATAATACTGGGAAAAGCAAAAAACAGACTAACTACCAAAAGCGGTAAATAGACCATCCCATGACTGGCAAGCGGAATATGAGCAAATTCAATCAGCTGTGAAGGTATATATACAAACATTGCGGTAAGCAGCAAATGCAGGCTGAATACTGAAAAATGCAGACGGTTCAGGTCACCCATTTTCAGGACCTGCTTAAGCTGTTGCAAATAGCCTTGTGAAAAATTCTTATGATGACGAGTGACCTTAGGCACCATGAATAACATCAGAATCGCCAGAAGTCCCATGACTGTGGTTACCCAGAACAGGCCGGAAATACCGACAATTCCTGTAAGCCAAGGACCCAGACTAAAAGCTACTACGAACGACAGGCCGATACTCATGCCCATCACAGCCATTGCTTTAGTACGCTGCTCTTCACGGGTTACATCAGCGAGTAAAGCCATCACTACCGCTGAAACTGCACCACCCCCGGCAATAGCACGGCCAATAATCACGCCATAGATAGTCTCTGACATGGCAGCAATTGTACCGCCCAGAGCAAACAGCAACAAGCCAATCACTATAAGAGGTTTACGGCTGAATCGATCTGCCAGCAAGCTGAATGGAATTTGAAGAATCGCTTGGCTCAGACCATATATACCCACAGCCAGGCCCAACAATGCTGGTGTCGCATACTGATATGACTGTCCTGCTACAGAGAATACAGGAATAATCATGAACAGGCCCAACATGCGTAAAGCAAAGATACTGCTTAAGGCAAAAGTTGAACGGCGTTCTAAGGCATTCATCATAGCAACAGGCTTATTAGAAAATAAGATGAATTATAAGATAAAGCAGCTCAAAGCGCGTAGCTCTGTTATTCGAAATAACGATATTAATGACAATAAAAAAGGGTATATGACTATACCCTTCAACTTATTCTGAGTTTAAAAATATATTCTAACCAAGACGTTCTGTCCGTTTACGATACTGGATTGAAGCCAGTACTGCCCAGACAATAAATGCTACCCCGATCAGGCCGGTTACCACTTCAGGAATATGTACGCCTGTGCCACTTGCCAGCATGATGATGGCCAGTGCGCCAATTGCATAATGCGCACCATGTTCAAGGTAGATGTAAGCATCCAGTGTACCTTTTTCGACCAGATAAATAGTCATGGAGCGGACGAAAATTGCACCAATTGCCAAGCCTAGCATAATAATAACTACATCACTGGTAATTGCGAAAGCTCCAATTACACCGTCAAAGCTAAAAGATGCATCCAGCACTTCAAGATACAGGAAACCGCCGAAACCTGCTTTTACTACACCGGTTACTGCGCCCGTGCTGTCATGTGTAACAGCGTTACCTTCTTCATCAATTTCCGGTTCACCGCCTAGCAGATGACTAAGTACCTGTACCCCGATATAAATTACAATTCCCCAGATACCGGCCATAGTTACGACTAGACGTTTTGTCTCGTCTACATTGGCAGCCACTACCAGCAAAGCAATCAGGGCAATAAATACAGACATGGCCGGTACGCTGGCCAAACTGGTTAAGCGTCGCTCCAGCCAGCGAAACCAGTGAGTATCTTTACCTTCATCCAGGAAGAAATTCAGAAAAACCAGAAGCAAGAAAGCTCCACCAAAAGCGGCAATTTCAGCATGATGGTCCATCAACCGCTGCGAATAGGTCGCTGGATCATTAAGTGCCAGTCTTACCACTTCCATTAATCCCATATCAGCAGTGACTGCAACAATCACCACAGGGAAAATCAGACGCATACCGAAAACCGCAATTAAGATACCAACTGTCAGGAAGATCATTTTCCAGAAGTGGTCCCAGTTACGTAGTACTGAGGCATTGACTACGGCATTGTCAAATGACAGAGACACCTCCATTACTGCCAGGATGGCCGTGATGGTCAGAGCCTTGAACATGGTTTCTATACCTGCTTGAGGCCCATGGGTATAGCCCCAATAAGCTGACAGTGCGAGACACACCACCGTAAAAAAAATGGAAAATCGGAAATGCTTCATGGATAAACCTATTCGCAATGAATGTTTTAAAACCTGTTTGAACCGGAGAAATCTACGGCATCTTGTTCCAATAATTATGACCTGTTTTTTTTGAAGCCGGTAAAAACTTTTTGATCAGTGAGCAACCTGATGTATTAAGGAGTTTAAGTTATATTCAAGAGCTCATGGTCTTATAGATAACATCCTATAGTATTGGGATATTTTAAGTATTTTTTAACGCTTACCTTCAGGAGTATAAAATTGCATTTTTCACAATTACTGTGGCGGGATAATCTGGGTTTATATGAACGAATCCTCAAGATGCCTTTCAACCAGGAACTGATGCAGGGAACCTTATGCAAAAAAATCTTCACTCATTATATTATTCAGGATGCACATTATCTGCTTGCCTACGGCCGTGCCCTTGCAGTTTGTGCAGCCAAGGCTGCAAATGCCGAGGAAGTGATTCAGTTTTCTGAAGCTGCACGGGTAGCAATTGTATTTGAACGTAGCCTGCATAAGGATTTCATGCAGAAATTCGGTATTAGCCCAGCCCAATTTGCAGCTACACCATTGACTCAAGCCTGCCATCATTACACATCATTCCTGAGTGCAACTGCCTGGTCAGAAAGCTATCCGGTGGTTCTGGCTGCCCTGTTACCCTGTTTCTGGATATATGCTGAAGTCGGCAGATATATTGTTGAGCATTCAGCGCCCGACAATCCCTATCAGGCCTGGATTGATACCTATGCGGGTGAAGAGTTTCATCATGCGGTAAGGGAAGTGATCATGACATTGGACCGGGTGGCTCAGCAGTGTGATCAAGAGACATTAAATAAAATGCAGCAAGTTTATAAACGTGGTGCTGAGCTGGAGTGGATTTTTTGGGACAGTGCCTACCGGCAGCGGGACTGGCCTGAAGGTTTAAGTGAATAGTAAAACAATGTGACATAAACTGACGCTTTAAAATCATAAAAACTACGCTTGAACATTTTTAAAGCGCTACCATATATAGAGTTTTAAACGCTTACTTAGGACGATTCATGAGTCAAAGTCATATCCGTATTCGAGGCGCACGTACCCATAACCTCAAAAATGTGTCACTCGATATTCCACGGGACAAGTTCGTGGTAATTACGGGACTTTCGGGCTCAGGTAAATCTTCTCTTGCTTTTGATACCCTGTATGCCGAAGGTCAGCGCCGTTATGTCGAGTCATTGTCGGCCTATGCGCGTCAGTTTTTATCCCAGATGGAAAAACCGGAAGTTGATGCAATTGAAGGCCTGTCTCCTGCAATCGCAATTGAACAGAAGTCAACCAGTCATAATCCACGTTCTACAGTGGGAACTATTACAGAAATTTATGACTATTTGCGACTGCTCTACGCCCGTGTAGGTACACCGTACTGCCCGGAACATGACTTGCCAATGGTGGCGCAGACTGTGTCAGAAATGGTAGATGCTGTAAAAGCCTTGCCCGAAGGAACGGCCTTGATGCTGCTGGCACCGATAGTACGTGAACGTAAAGGTGAATACTCTACCCTCTTTGAACAGTTGCAAAGTCAGGGTTTTGTCCGTGCACGTGTAGATGGCGAAATTATTGAAATTGATACGCCTCCCGAACTGGACAAGAAAAAGAAACATACTATTGAAGTAATTGTGGACCGTTTCAAAGTACGTGATGACCTGGGTAATCGTATCGCTGAATCTTTTGAAACCGCCCTACGGCTCGGTGGAGATCTGGCAGTTTTATCCTGGATGAAAGATGAACATCCAGACCGGGTATTTTCGGCCAAACATTCATGTCCGGACTGTGAGCGTGCGGTAGGTGATCTGGAACCACGGTTATTTTCATTTAATAATCCGTTTGGTGCCTGTCCGGCTTGTGATGGTCTGGGTACCCGTAGCCACTTCAGTGCCGATAAACTGATCCATAACCCAGAGCTGAGTATTAGCCAAGGCGCAATCCGTGGCTGGGACCGTCAGCGCCCTTATTATTATTCAATGCTACAAAAAGTAGCTGCCCATTATGATTATTCTCTGGATACCCCGTGGAAAGACTTAGGTAAAGATATCCAGAAGAAGTTTTTATATGGTACAGGGCGTGAGAAAATTGATCTCAGCTATGTGGACGAACGTGGCCGCCGTCATAACCGGGTTATGCCTTTTGAGGGTGTATTGCCACATCTAGAACGGCGCTACCGTGAGACTGAAAGTAATTATGTACGAGATGACCTGTCACAATATTTGTCGAATGCTGCTTGTGATGTCTGTGACGGTTCTCGGCTAAATGAGATTTCACGTAATGTAAAGATTCTGGACCATACCATCAGCCAGATTACCCGCATGTCGATCGGTGATGCCGCACATTATTATGAGCATCTGCATCTGGAAGGTGCCAAAGGTGAAATTGGTGACAAAATCTTCAAGGAGATTCGTGAGCGTCTTCACTTTCTGGTCAGTGTCGGGCTGAATTATCTGAGTCTTGCGCGTTCAGCAGAAACCTTGTCTGGTGGTGAAGCACAGCGTATTCGTCTGGCTTCACAAATTGGTGCCGGTCTGATGGGTGTAATGTATGTACTGGATGAGCCTTCGATTGGCTTGCACCAGCGTGATAACGATCGCCTACTGCAAACCCTGATTCGTCTGCGTGATCTGGGCAATACTGTACTGGTGGTTGAACATGATGAAGATGCCATTCGTGCTGCTGACCATATCATTGATATTGGCCCAGGTGCAGGTGTGCATGGCGGTTATGTAATTGCTGAGGGTACAGCCGATGAACTTTGCCAGCACAAAGATTCGCTGACTGGCAAATATCTTTCTGGTGAGTTAAAAATCGCGGTACCACAACAGCGTGTTCAACCGCCAAAACCGGAAGAACAGATTAAGCTGTTAGGGGCGTCAGGACATAACCTGAAAAATGTTGACCTTACCATTCCCCTAGGTGTAATGACCTGTGTTACCGGCGTGTCTGGTTCTGGAAAATCCACCCTGATTAACCGGACCTTGTTACCTCTGGCAGCTACTCAGCTCAATGGAGCAATAACCTTAACACCAGAGAAATTTAACAGTATAGATGGTCTGCAATTTCTTGATAAAGTTGTAGATATTGACCAGAGTCCGATTGGACGTACCCCACGCTCCAACCCGGCAACCTACACAGGCGTATTTACACCTATCCGGGAACTGTTTGCCCAAACACAAGAAGCCAAAGCACGCGGTTATAGTGCTGGCCGGTTCTCCTTTAATGTAAAAGGTGGCCGCTGTGAGGCCTGTGAAGGTGACGGCATGATTAAGGTAGCAATGCACTTCCTGCCGGATATGTATGTACCCTGTGATGCCTGTCATGGCAAACGATATAATCGTGAGACTCTGGAAGTTGGCTATAAAGGTAAAAATATTTCCGATGTACTGGAAATGACGGTAGAAGATGCAGCTGCATTCTTCGAGGCTATTCCGGTAATTCATCGCCGTCTGGAAACACTGACTCAGGTAGGTCTCGGTTATATCCGTCTGGGCCAGTCGGCAACCACCTTGTCGGGAGGTGAAGCTCAACGGGTAAAACTGGCCCGTGAATTAGCTAAACGTGATACTGGGAAAACTCTGTATGTACTGGACGAACCTACTACAGGCCTGCATTTCCATGATATTGCCAAGTTATTAGATATCCTGCATGAGCTACGCAACAAGGGTAATACCATTGTAGTGATTGAGCACAATCTGGATGTTATTAAGACTGCAGACTGGGTGGTCGATCTTGGACCGGAAGGAGGCTCTGGTGGTGGTCAGATTATTGCTACCGGCACACCAGAGGAGGTTGCTGAAGTAGCTATTTCACATACAGGCCGTTTCTTGAAACCTTTATTGAAATAGACTCCCCAGCTGTTAAAGCCCTATTGAAAACGGTGATATATTCACCGTTTTTTTTATTTTTAAACTTCATAATTTTTTACTGAGACGTTTTATGCAGACAGATACTTATAAATACTTTTTTTAGCAATACGCTGTTGTTTCTATCAATAGCTTTAACAGCTGCCTCATTTATAAAAATATTCATCAAAATATAAAAAGTTAAAATTTTTAATAGCTTAAATAAAAATTCCAAGTTAGCGTATTCTAGACATTCGGGAATTTAAATCTCTTACTACGCAACACTATTTCGTCCCGCTGCCTTTGCCCGGAATAACGCCTGATCCGCCTTTTCCAGCAGTTCTAACCAGTTTTCTGCGCCTGTCGCGACGCCTATACTCACTGAAACAGAAATTGAGTTACCATTTTCAAGCTTAAGATGGGCCTGCTGGACTTCAGCACGAATTTTTTCTGCCACTTTCAAAGCTGCACCGAACTCGACATATTCCAAGAATATGATAAATTCGTCTCCGCCATAACGAATAATCAGATCCGAAGAACGTACACTTTTTTTAAGCTGACTGGCAACAAGCTGAATAATTTGATCACCAATAATGTGTCCGTACTGATCATTCACCTGTTTAAAATAATCAATATCTACCAGAATCAGACAAGTCTGGCTTAATTGTTTAACGTGCTTTTCTAGATACTGTATGTGCTCATCCAATGCTAGGCGATTCGATACTCCGGTTAAAATATCGGTATTGGCAATATTACGCAGTTGTAATTCAAGTACATCACGCTCGGCCAGCTGTGCCTGTAGTTTTTGTATGGCCTCAAATAGCGAGAGTGGATAAAGAATATCTGAGGACTGGATACGAGCATCTTGATGACCGGCAAGCTTTAAAATCAGATTGCGTGCCCGGATTAAGGGGGTAAATACTTTATAGCGTGCATAAACCATAGTAAAAATGGCGCTAAACACAGAAATAACAGAAACAGAAAGAGTCAGGATAAATTTTTTCCATGCCTTACTGCGTACCTCTTCAGCTGTTTTAACGCTATGATCCAGCAGAAAATCCTGTAAATTAACCACTGTCAAAAATTTATCAACGATTTGTTCAGTTAACTGGGTTCCTGTCATAGAGTACGGCTGATTTTTTATACTCTCATTGATCAGCGTTTTTACCATTGGAATCGCTTTTTCCAGAAACTCTGTTTTAACTTCACCATGTAGTCTTAAATATTGGGGTGTTCTATATTTATCCTGTTGAATAGAATTAATCAGATCCCATAAGTAATAAGCCTGATACTGGGTCTGCAAAGAGCGTACAAGATTTTCCTCTGGAATTTTCTCCTGAAAAGTGACCGCTGCAATAATATTGGAGGCCAAACGTCCAGCCTGATCCCGCAGGTCAGTCAAAATTAAAATCAGGGTATAATAATCAGAGATAACGGTATTTTTCCCCATTGAATGTGAAATGACATTTTTTAAGACCTGATGAGCGCTATCCCAAGCAGCAAACATTTTCTGAATCGACTGATCAAGCTGTATAGAGGTTCTTTTAGAGCGAGGTATAGCAATATAGCCATCTATAGCCTGTCTACCCTGCTCTAGCGAATGCAACACATTCTTAGATACATTTTCAGCATCTGCTGACAAGCCGGCCTTGTTTAAAATATTTACTGTTTCAGCAATATGTGTATCTACTGATTTTCGAAACTCAATTAGTTCCCTGAGATTCTGTGCGAACTCTTCTGTGGTACTCGACATGACTTTATTTGATGGGCCACGTTCTCGTGAAATCATATTTGTCAGCTCGGCCATATTACGTAGTGCAGAGATTTCTGTCAGAGCCAAGTCTGTTTTCTTGTAAGTACGATAACTGTCTATAGTCAGAGGAATACAAATAAAAAGAAGTGAAAAAATAATAACCAACATGGACCAGAACAAACGCCGGGTAATATATTCTGAACGTAGCTGGTTCTTCATCAAACATATCCCATTACAAATTCTAGTATTCAAAAATATATTTTATAAAAACTTAAGATCATAAAAGTTTCGGGCAGAGATAGCTTCTTTAGAATACTTAAAGTTTACTGATGTTTTTTTAATGGAAAGTTAGTAATAACCTGTTCCCCAAGAGGGGCTATTTTACCTTTTACTCTATCTTTTTCAATAGTTTAAAAATTTATCACTCTAGTTTTAAAGTCTAAGAGATCTGCAGAATACATAGAGCCCTGAGTAAAAATATAAATAATTTTAAATACACTATATTTTTTCTCTATACAAAATTTATAAAATTTTATTAAAAAATCAGAACTATAATTTTAATAACTTTTCTGAAAGATAAAAGATAAATAGTTTCTGCAACTATATAATATTTCATTTAGCTTAAATCCCTTTTCAAGTTAAAGATTAATATTTTTTCTAACTCTATAATTTTTCTATTAATTGGTTTTACCGTTTTTTAAAATATTAATTATCAATTTAACACATTTAAAAAACTGTTGCATACTACATTTAAGAACAATAAGTGAGATTTTAATCACACTTATTTGAATTCCTCAGGATGTATCTCCCAAATATTATGCATCCTTTCTGGCCCAGTTATCTCTTTTAAGCTGGGCCTTTTTTTACTTAAAATTTACTTATTTTTAGTTAAAACTTTTTTAAAATTACGCAAGTCATTTTTTGGTTTTGCATGTACAGCTCAAATTTCTTATTTTAACTGTAATTTAAAATAGCACACTGTCTAAGTATAAAACTCAGGTTAAAAAAAAGCCCAACCTTGGGGAAAGCTGGGCGGATAAACCAGAAATACGGTTTTAAAAATTCTGTGGTGCAGATATAAGTTGTATATATCTGATATAAATATTATGTGATTTTTCATGTATAAAGTAAAGTTGATTAATTTAATAAGGATTAGAAAATCTATCGCTTTTTACAATTTTGTAGAGCTAAGTCTTATCTTAATCTAACTACTAAGATAAATTCTAATTTAAAGTTTTTAGCTTATAGGGTGCTTAAAAAAGCATCTATCCTACCAAAAATTAAATATAGAATACTTCAATTTGATTCCTTTCTTATTTCTAAAATTATTGATTAATTCTTCTATATTAATCAGTTAAAACAATCATAAAACTCTTATTCAAAACTCATTTTTTCCTAAAATTTATTCATTAATTAAGTATTACTTAACTGTTATATCGAAACTTTTTAAAAGGTTGACAAACCTTATTCCAAATGAGCAAAAAATGTTCTTTATCATATTTAGTATAATTACTCTATAAAATAATATCTTTTTACTTCATTGACTTAATAAATTGTTACAATACAATGCAGTGGTTTAATCCATTTTTAATAAACTGGTAAATATCATGAAAAAACTCGGTTTAGCCACTGCTTTACTACTAGCCATGACCGGTGCGCAAGCATATCAATTTGAGGTTCAGGGACAATCTGAATATATCGATGCCACACTCAATGATAAAGATTTTACTGGTTCAGTAGCCGGAACTTACTACTATAAAAATGTAGATTCAAGCAAAGGGCCATTAGCTGAAGCCGCATTTTTAAACCAAGCTTCTAACATTTCTCTTGCTTACACCTATGGTAATCTTGACTTGGGTGCAGATCGTACCTTGAGTCTAGATACTGAAGCACACACTTACGGTGTAAAAGGTGAAGCATATATTCCGACTTCAGTTGTTCCGTTATATACCAGTGCAGCTTATAGCCACACTAAAACAGATACAGATATATCTGAGTTTGGTACAAAATTAGGTTCTATTGAAAATAATGGCGATCGTTATGCATTAGAGCTTGGTGCACTTCTGGCACCTAATTTCCTGGTAGCAGTAGGCTATGCAAATATTGCTGATCCTTTTGCTCTAGACGCCAACAATATTATGTCTAATGGTATTCTAAAAACTGTAGGTGAAGCTGCAACTGCCGGTTTTACTAATCAGCGTCTTTCTCAAGATATCGTAACTGCCCGCACTAAATATGTAGGCCCAGTTGATGGTACAAATGCATCAGTTGGTTTTGAAGCCGCAATGATGCATGCAGACAGCAACAATGCATATCAGTTAAAAACTGATGTCTACTTTACACCAAAATTTAGTGTAGGCGCTTCTTATGCTGAATCTAATTTTACTGATGTAATGGATTCAGCTTGGGGAGCAAACATTAACTACTTTATTACTCCAGCAGTTGCAGTAGGCGCAAGCTATGTTAATGCAAACGCAGTAGGTATAGATGCAGATACTCAAACTGTAGGGGTTAACGCCAAATTCCGTTTCTAATCTGTTAACAGATTAAGGAACTAAAAAAGGACTCCATTGGAGTCCTTTTTATTATTGCATTTAACTGCGTATGACGTTCAGGAAGTAAAGATGACGTTCATACTGGTCCAGAATATCCTGAAGCAGATCTTCTTGCGTCCATTCCATAACATCATAATTTTGTCCTCCCTCTCTTAAAAACACCTCAGCCTGATAATATTCATGGTCGGTAGCTGATTGGGCTTCAGTCATAAAGCTCGGAGGGGTGGTTTCACGTGAAACTACTTTATAGATAAAATTAATCTCATTCCGATGATCCACCCTTAATAGCAATCCGTCCTCAAGATTTTCTATGCTCACCTCAAGATTACGACGTTTAAACTCATGCTGAATATGCTGAAATGCCTGAGCAACTGTAGACTTTATATAATGCTCTATTTCATCACGACTATGTGGATAATGCATAATCAGGCCTAAACGCTGTTGCCAGCTGCGCGGGTTATGAATAGCACGCGGTGTAATACGTGCCTCCTGAATAGCCTGCATTTTCAAACTGTCTAATCTTAATGCCTTGAGCAACCCCCAGCAGATGAGCAGCATAATAAAGGTAAATGGCAAAGCACTCATAATGGTGGCGGACTGTAATGCACCTAAACCACCAGCCATGAGTAGAATAATAGCCAGTAGCGCCATAAGTACTGTCCAGAACAGCCGCTGCCAAGCAGGAGACTGATCTGTTTTAGAGGTGAGATAATCGGTAACCAGGGCGCCTGAATCGGCAGAGGTCACAAAAAACAGCATGACCAGAACAGTTGCTAAAATACTGCTTACTCCAGACCAGGGTAACTGGGTCAAGAATTCAAACAGCGCTACAGAAGAATCAGTTTTCACTGCCTCTAGCAGGCTATTATTTCCTTCAAACATCACATTATATAGCGCTGCATTACCTATGAATCCCATCCAGATAATGGTGAAACCTGTAGGGATCAGCAATACGCCTGCAATAAACTCACGAACAGTACGTCCTCGTGAGACTCGGGCAATAAACATACCTACAAATGGTGACCAAGAAATCCACCAAGCCCAGTACATGATAGTCCAGCCACCAATCCAGCCATTAGGCTGATAGGCATATAAGTTAAAAGTCATGCTGAACAGGTTAGATACATATTGTCCTGCTGTCTGGATGGTGGTCTGCAATAAATAAATGCTGGCGCCAGTTAAAAATATGAAAGCCAGCAATAGCAATGCCAGAATGAGGTTGAGTTCAGATAAACGCTTAACGCCCTTATCCAGACCTAAAAAAACCGAGAGTGAAGCAATACTGCTTACCACAACAATTAAAATAATCTGAGTCAGAATACTCTGCTCCCAGCCAAACAGGTAATTTAATCCCGAGTTAATCTGTGTTACACCAAAACCCAGAGAAGTGGCAACCCCGAATATGGTCCCAATTGTGGCGAAAGTATCGACTCCATCACCAATTGGTCCATAAATACGCTTACCAATTAAAGGATATAAGGCTGAGCGGACTTTTAATGGAAGCTGATGACGGTATGCAAAATAAGCCAGTGACAACCCAACAACTGCATAAATAGCCCAGGCATGTAAACCCCAATGGAAGAAAGTAACACGCATGGCCTGTTGTGCTGCCAGTACGGTCTCCGGCTGGCCACTTGGTGGACTGACATAATGCATAATGGGCTCAGCAACACCAAAGAACATTAAGCCAATCCCCATACCTGCAGTAAACAGCATGGCAAACCAGGAAGGATAGGTATAATCAGGTTGACTATGATCTGGCCCAAGTTTGATCCGGCCCATGGAAGACACAGCAATACCTGTTAGCAGGATTAAAAATAAGGCAACCGATAAAACATAAAACCAGCTGAAAGAATCAGTAATCCACTGATTTAATTTTTTGGTCAGAAGTTCAAATGCATCAGGAGCAAAAATAACAATAGCTAAAAAGATCAGGATAATCACAACCGTGCTAATAAACACATTAGGATTAACATTGGAAAACCAAGCTTTGGACTTGGAAGACATAGGTGATTTACCCCCATATATTTTTTTAATAGGATGACAGACTCTGCGGTCAAAATGCATTCTGCTAAGACATTGTAAAAACAAAGAATACCCAACCAGTATTCAGAGTGATATATTAAATTAACTTACAAATGAAAGCCGTTAACTTCCTGTAAAGGAAAATTTTCAAGATTTGTCTTTATTCGTACGGGGTGAATGTGAAATATATTGCAGTACAATAAGTCTTGAAACGATAAGTGCCAGATACATTACTCCGCCAAACATCTGTAACATTGCCAGAACACGTGCCGCCGGACTGACTGGCATCAGGTCTGCAAGACCCGTAGCTGACTGGAGACTAAAGCTTAAAAACAGAAGATCCAGCCAGGTTTGCAATGGCCCTGTCCGATTTGGATTTTGAAAGCTATAAGGAACTACCAGCTGGCAGATGTTATAAAGAAAGGCAAAACCCCAAGCGATCAAGGTAAAGACTGCGGCAGCTGCAAAAAGCTCATCCTTAGTAAGATAACGGTCAGCAAACATATAGCGGATCAGTCCATAAGCCGCACAGAAATAGGCACTTGCTTCAAAAGCATGGGTAGTAATGATCAGACCCACATGTTCATAACCAAAAAGTATGGGCACAGAAAAAATAAAAGCACCACCGACAAAAATGAGACCGAGTGCGGTGTAGGCTGGAGTCTGGCGTATCATTTTTGCCACCAGTAATAGTGCGATCACGCCCAGCAACCAGGTGACAGAACGAGACGGTGTACTATCATTGCTGAGCAAAGATAGAATCAGTATAAAAAATTGTAATAAAACTAACTGGGCGGAAGGTAATAAGCGAAACCCTTTCCAGAATCCAAGAAGTACATGCAAGCTTGCTTTTAACCCAGCCATTTTATGATGTAGCCATTATTATTTATTAATTAAATGGAGTGTGGCGAGACCTTATAAAAAGAAAGTATAAATTTATAAAATCTTATATTAAGAAATGTAACTCTAACCCTATGCCTATAAACTCTACGTCCAGAGGTTTTCTTTCAATTAATCTTTTAAAAACAACAATTTTAAAATTTTATCTAAAAAATATTTCTGAATCTTATATCTATTCAATTTTTACAAAATAATGACATTAAAAAGACCCATATCCAAAATTTTAGAGTAAAAATTCTAATTCGTTTTTAAGTCTAAAAAAACAAATAAAATTAAGGAAGTACATTTTATGAAAAAGCAGATCAGCTTACTTGGCTTGGCTTTGAGCTCAACTTTACTGGTAGCCTGTGGAGGAGGCGGAAGTTCCGATGACGTTACTATCAGTACGCCACCAAATGTTCCTAATGAAACAATTTCGCCAGAATTATCAGAAGAATTCGTGCCTTTTGAAGACCAGAGTATTCTGGACAAGATTCGCGATAAAATCACTGGTGATCGCAGCAATGAGACAGACTATAACGTTGCATTAGGCCACATGGTTGGGGAGGTTTTTGCAGACTATCCTTATGGCCGGACTGGCAGACTGGTACAGATTTATAATCTGGGTCTAAATAGCATCAAGTTTCCAAACCGACTTTGTGCAGAAGTAATTACGAATGGCTCAGTAAAGACTTTAAGCCTAAAACAGGATAAAGAAAACTGTATTATTCTCGATAAAACTTATCGTCAGGGCTCAAGTATTACCCAAACCGTAAATGGTGATACCACTACTTTGAAATTTACTAATGTGCGCTATGGTTCAAATGTAGATTTTAGCCTGAAAGATGATTACCTGATTTCAGGCAGTATTTCCTATCGGGAAACAACAACTACAGCAGGTAAAGAAAAGGCTTATCAGGTTGATCAGTTGGAATTTCAGCGGGTCAGCAAGGATGCTAATGCACCAGCTGGCGGAACAAACTATAATGAAACCAGTAAAGAGTACCTGCAAGTCAGAAACTATAACTACCGTTTAGCCGATGAATATGGCAGCGGAAGTAATGGAATACGCACACTTACCACCAGCGGGACAATTATTGGCCAGCCTTACCAGGCAGATTTCCGTTATAGCTTTAATTTTGAGACCACTACACCCTTTAAAATGGCTGAAACCGTATCTAACAATTATAAGCATTTACCTACTGAGGGTAATTTAAAAATACGTGACACCTACAACCAGATGATTGATGTGCGCCAGAACCAGCCTGAATCATTAAAAGCTACTGTTTATTTTAATGGTAGTGAAATTGCTGACCTGTACTGGTCAACTATTATTGGTGACAAAAAATAATGAATTAATAAAAAGCCCCGCAATTGCGGGGCTTTTTATTTGAATTAATTAGTGATCTTGAGCACCGGAAGCTCCGATACCAGTCATGGAACGTACAAACTGGGCATCGAATTCTTTACGTTCACGCTGTGCACGCGCTGATTTATCAGTTACAGAGAATAACCAGCAGCAGAAGAATGAAAGTGGCATAGCAAAGATTGCAGGGCCATTGAAAGGGTTAATTGGCGTATCAGAAATACCGAGTGTATCCACCCAGACTGCTTTAGACAGCACAATCAGAATTACAGCAAGTGACAGACCCACAACACCACCGGCTACTGCACCACGTGTCGTCAGGCCTTTCCAGAACATAGACAGAACAAGTACCGGGAAGTTAGCACACGCAGCAACCGAGAATGCCAGACCTACCATGAAGGCCACGTTCTGTTTCTCAAACAGGATACCTAAAATCATTGCAAAGATCGCAAGGCCCAGAGTGGCAATTTTAGACATGCGAAGTTCAGATTCAGGCGTAGTCTGTCCTTTTTTAAATACGTTTGCATACAGGTCATGCGAGATTGCAGAAGCACCTGACAGGGTTAAACCAGCCACTACGGCAAGAATTGTGGCAAATGCTACCGCTGAAATGAAGCCCATGAA
This sequence comes from Acinetobacter sp. FL, assembly GCF_040744925.1. NCBI lineage: Bacteria > Pseudomonadati > Pseudomonadota > Gammaproteobacteria > Moraxellales > Moraxellaceae > Acinetobacter > Acinetobacter sp. FL. Next base: position 2,968,378 of record NZ_CP160437.1, read on the forward strand.
CAGGTCGCCACCCACAGCATCAGCCAGATGGACCGCAGCCATATTGTTACCGCCTACAAGCTCTAACTTGCCTGTAACCGCCATTTTCGCTACATCAATGAATTGTGGATTATTCGATACATACAAGATTGCACCAAAACCAATGATGAAGGTCAGCAGATAGAAGTAACCAATGAAACCTGTTGCTACAACCACTGATTTACGTGCTTCTTTTGCATCTTTTACTGTAAAGAAACGCATGAGGATATGTGGAAGACCAGCAGTACCAAACATCAACGCAAGTCCGAGGGAAATCGCATCAATTGGGTTCTCTGCCAGTTTGCCTGGTCCCATGATTTTGCCTGCTTCTGCCAGTGTAATATCATGGACTTTAGCGAAAATCTGGATAGATTGGTCAAACATTGCAGTAAAGCTGAAGCCAACACCTTTCATTACCATAAATGCCATGAAAGTTGCGCCAGAAAGCAGCATTACAGCCTTGATGATCTGTACCCAGGTGGTAGCCAACATGCCGCCGAACATTACGTAAGCCATCATCAGCAGGCCAACAATTACGACCGCAATATTATAGTTCAAGCCAAATAGCAGTTTGATCAGCTGTCCCGCACCGACCATCTGTGCAATGAGGTAAAACGCGACCACGACCAGTGAGCTGATTGCTGCCAAGGTACGAACCGGCTTTTCTTCCAGACGGAATGACACCACGTCTGACAGGTTATATTTACCCAAGTTACGCAGACGCTCTGCAATCAGGAACAGAACAATTGGCCAGCCAACCATGAAGCCTAGCGAGTACAGCAGACCATCGAATCCTGAACTGAACACCATGGCAGAAATACCCAGGAACGATGCAGCAGACATGAAGTCACCGGCAATCGCCAAACCGTTCTGGAAACCCGAAATACCACCACCTGCAGTGTAGAAGTCTTGAGTTGACTGAGTCTGTTTGGCTGCCCATTTGGTAATGAACAATGTAAGGCCGACAAAAATCACGAACATGATAATTGCGTGCCAATTCGTAGCCTGCTGCTCAGCCGCACCCAGATCAGGGCCAGCCATAGCCAGACCAGAAGTTAAAAATGTGGACGCAGCAAATACTTTTGCTTTACATGAATTCCATTTCATATTAGTGCATTCCTTTAGTAGTCGTAGACTCTTGCGCGATTGCCTCGACTTCTTTCAAAGCTTCTCTGTTAAGTTCATCAAGTGTGTTATTGGCGATATATGAATACACTGCACATAATACAAATGACAGGACAATAATGCCGAGGCCTAAAGGAATTCCCCAAGTTGTTACCCCGCCACTAAAAGAACTCATCAGGAATTCTTTGTTATAACCTACCAACAGCATGAAACCGACATAGACAAACAGCATAATTGCAGTTAATGTCCAGCTGAGATTTCTTTTCTTGGCCACCATCTCTTTAAATTTTGGATTTTGTAGAATTCGTTCTACCTTAAGCTCATCCATAACCTTGCTCCTTAATCAGCGGCCAAGCTATTGGTCGCTTTTGTCCAATCTTTAATCTTTTTTTTACGTATACAAAATTAACAATATTGTAGGGTTCCCGTAACTTAGACTTTGGTCTTTAAATACTGATCAGGCATCTGTTTATCCTGCGCTTGAGGTATCATAGAAGCAGCAATAAAGACCGTGAGCAATATGAACAGCTGGCTGATCATCGGGGTACTGGCCCTTTATATTTTTATACTTTTTGTCTGTGCATTCTTTGGTGAAAAGCATGCCAGCCGTTTAAGTACTCGTGGCCGTATGTTGTTATTCAGCCTGACGCTCGGAGTATATTGTTCATCCTGGACATTTTATGGCGCAACTGGTGCTGCAGTACGTGAAGGTATTATTTTTCTGCCGATCTATCTGGGGCCATTGCTATTCGTCGGATTAGGCTATGATATCTGGCGCCGTCTGGGTCGGGTACGCCAGCATCATGCTATTTCTTCTATTGCTGACTTTGTAGCTGCCCGCTATGGTAAAAGCGGTAGTCTTGCCTCTTTAGTGACTATTCTGGCTGTCATTGCCATTATTCCTTACTTGGCTTTACAACTCAGGGCCATTGCATTGAGTGCATCGGTCATACTAACGCAGAATGAATCCTTACATACCACCACCAACAGTGTGCTTTTACTTACCGGTGTTCTGGCTATACTCGCAATGATGTTCGGTACACGGCAGATCGCCAATACTGAGCAACATGGTGGTCTGATGCTGGCTGTCGCTTTTGAGTCTTTTGTTAAGCTGTTTGCCCTACTTTGTGTAGCGCTCTTTTTTCTTTTTGATGCTCCTGAAAATATTGTGCAGGTCTCTGGTGATGTTGCCAAGACATTTTATGAAGTACAGCTATTTGGTGTGCCGGAAACTTTCTGGGTACAGACCTTGCTGGCTGCACTGGCAATCATCTGCCTGCCACGACAGTTCCATGTGGCCGTGGTTGAACTGCGCGACGAAAAACATATTCGCGGGGCACGTCGCTGGTTTGCCGCTTATCTGATTTTAACGACACTAGCAATTATTCCTATTGCCAGCTGGGCATTGCATGCTGCACCAAACTTTCTTACCGTACCTGATGTGGCAGTGCTTTCCCTTCCGCTCAGCTATAATCAGGAATGGCTGACTTTATTAGCATTTTTAGGAGGCTTTTCTGCCTCGACCGGTATGCTATTGGTCTCATCGGTTGCACTTTCCATTATGCTTAGTAATGATCTGATCATGCCGGCATTATGGCGTTTTAATATTATTTCCCGGCATGACAAACGCTTACCACAAGTTCTTAAATTTACCCGGCGGGTCTGCATTTTGGGTGTCATGCTCCTGGGCTTCCTGTTCTTTCATTTTTTTAACGATATTGACCAGTTATCTGTGTTTGGCCTGCTGGCCTTTAGTGCAGTAGCCCAGTTCTCCCCTGCCCTGATTGGTGGACTCTATTGGCGGGGTGGTAGCCGTCAGGGGGTGTATGCCGGACTGATTGTTGGTTTCTTTATGTGGACCTATACCCTGCTGCTACCTACCATCTTGCGCAGTCTGCCAGAAAGCTATACTGAATTTGCCCAACAGTTCCTTACGGCTGGACCACTCGGCCTGCACTGGTTACGCCCGGAGGCCCTGTTAGGCTTTGAATCCTTTGCGCCATTAACGCATGGCGTCATCTGGGCATTAGGTCTCAATATTATTTTATATATCTGGATATCACGAATTTACCGCCCAAGTATTGCTGAGCAGATTCAGGCTGAAAGTTTCTTTTATTATGAAACTAAACCTTTACCAGCACACAGTGCTTCCACTGACATGAGTTATTTGCACCAGGATGCGGTCCGTTTAAAAGTAGGTGACCTCATGACTCTGGCGCGACGTATTACTGGAGAAGGGCCAGCGACGCATGCTTTTCAGCAATTTTGTGCCCAGAACAATCTGGTTCTTAATGAAAATAGTGTCGCTAACGGTATGTGGTGGCGCTTTACCGAGCAGTATCTGGCCGGTACTATTGGTGCCGCTTCAGCCCGTACCCTGCTTACTACGGCCATGGTTAATAATGGCCTGGCATTAGGCCAGGTGGCCAATATTCTGGACCAGGCTTCACAATGGCAGCGTTTCAACCAGAATCTGCTGATGACCATGATTGACCACATGACCCAAGGTGTAAGTGTAGTCGATGAAAATATGTGTCTGGTGGCGTGGAACAACCAGTACCTGAAGCTGTTTGACTATCCTAAAGATCTGGTTTATGTCGGCTGTCCGATTTCTGATCTGATCCGTTATAATGCCGAGCGTGGCGAATGTGGTCCCGGGTCTATTGAAGAACATGTCCGTAAGCGGATTCACTGGATGCAGGTCGGCAGCGCACATGAGTTTGAGCGTATCCGTAAGGATGGCCGGGTGATCCAGATGCGCGGCAACCCAATTGAAGGGGGTGGTTTCGTGACTACCTTTGCCGACATTACTGCATTCCGGGAAAATGAAGCCATACTGGAAGCACGCGTTATTGACCGCACCCGCCAGCTGGCAGATGCCCTGGCAGAGCAGCAACTTGCCCGCGAACAGGCAGATAAGGCGAACATGTCGAAAAGCCGTTTTATTGCAGCTGCCAGTCACGACCTGTTACAGCCAATGCATGCTGCCCGGCTGTTTAGTACCGCTTTGGAGCAGAGTGTTAACAACGATGAAGATCGTATCACTTTGCAACAACTGGACCGGGCCCTGCATGGGGCTGAAAGTATGCTTTCAGCTCTTCTGGATATTGCCCGACTAGAAGGGGGCAATATGCAGCCAAACCGGCAGTCTTATCCTCTACATGACCTGCTACGCGATCTGGAGTTGCAGTTCAAGTCGATTGCTTCACAGCGCAATATTCAGTTTCACGTCCACGATGCACCCTTCTGGATAGACACAGATCCGCAGTGGATACGCCGGATTGTACAGAATTTTGTCAGTAATGCCTTACGTTATACCGCTAAAGGCCGGGTGCTTTTAGGTGTATTACGTTCCAGTGAACGACCGGGCCATATCCGAATTGGCGTCTGGGATACCGGGCCCGGGATTGCTGAAGAACAGCGTATTAAACTTTTTCAGGAATTTGAACGGTGTGGGCATACCTCGCCTTGGGGTGAGCAAGGTCTGGGCCTAGGTCTGGCCATTGTTCAGCGGATGACCAGCCTGCTAGATTATCCGGTTCATGTATACTCTACCCAAGGTAAGGGCTCCTGCTTTATTCTGGAAGTTCCAATTGTAGCGCCACCCAAAACAGTAACTGCCCCAGTACAGGTGGCACCACTGAAAACCAAGGCTTATCGCATTCTTTGTCTGGACAATGACGAAACTATCCTTGAAGGTATGTCAACCTTACTAACAAAATGGGGGTATCAGGTCTTTAAAGCCCGTGAACCTCAACAGGCAATTGCTCTTATCGAACAGGAAAATATTCAGGTCTGGCTGATTGACCAACATCTAAATCAGGGACAATTAGGATTAGACTTTATTCTTGAGCATCGTCATCATCCTGTACCCGTAGCGTTGATTACCGCAGATTCAGATCCTGAATTACCTCACCGTTTAAAACAGCACAATATTGTCTTATTGAAAAAACCATTAAAACCAGCAGCATTACGCGCCTGGTTATCGGGTTTAAAAATCATAGGTGATCAGTCTTGATCTATAAATAATTGAACAGTCTCTTTTGCCAGTATAAAGCTGGTGAAAAAGACTGTGAAAAACTATTTTCAGCGTTAACTGACAAAATATAAGGGCAAGACAGGCAGAATAAATCAAAAAACAGCTAATTTAATGATGAAAAACTGGCCAAAAATTTCAACTGTGAATTTTCTATGGCAAAGCTGCTCAATTTTAAAGTGAACACTTGTATACTTAGTTACAATTAAACAAGTTATTGATTTTATAAAAATAAAAAACCCATTTTTAATCTTATACAACTTTAGTCTTATTTCTATTTACCCCCCTCCACCCTCATAAAATAGATATATACATCAGGTTTTCTCATTGCCTGCATTATGAAAAAACCGGTCAGAGAAAAAACCTAAGGATTCTATTATGAATATGTCAGAAATTGTCGGACACGGTGCCCAGCCTTCACAACAGTTTTATCGGGATTATAGTGCCAATGCGCTATTACCTGAAATCCAGTGGCAGCAATTGTTTAAACATAGCAAGCTTGCCCAACCCCAATTACAGGCTCTCGATACCCTTTACCACAGCGCAGTTCCTCTGGCACTTCAGGTATTTGAAGCATTAAGATTTGATGTTTTTGCTCCCGCTGCCTATCAGCCCCAAGGTCTGGGTTTATTTGACAAGCTAGCCCAGCAGGAAGAAAAGCTGATTCAGGTCCTACAGTCAGAATCTGAGTGTCTAGATGATGCTGCACGTCATCAGCTTTGGAGTATGCTGCTGCGTGGTGGAGCGGTACTGGTCTTTAAGGCATGGCTGGGTAAGGTAAAAACCGGACAGGACCAATTGGATATGACCCAGTTTGATGAATTATCCGATCTGCTCTTTATTAAGACTTCACCTTATGATTTGGCCGAGTATTTAAAGGTAGACCCTCAGGCTGATTCGGATCATATTTTCTTAATGTATGAAGGTGATATTTTTCTGGACCGTTTTAACAGTCTGGAAACTGCGGCTTTATTTGTCGAGCTTGGTGTATATGATGCAGCATTCTTGAGCCTGCGTGATGATCGTGTAGCAAATTATTTAAAGGAAAAAGGACAAGTATCACAAGATCAGATTGATGATTTAGAATTTGCCTTGAATCCGCTGTTTTGCACTGATCTGATGGCCAAACAGGACTGCCTGGCTTAAAACATTCGGTACAAAAAATAAGGCCTTATTTATGGGCCTTATTTTTATAGCTATTTTAAATTAGACTCTCTTTTCATCAATATTAAGTGCCTTGATAGCCAATACTGCCTGAGTACGGTTTTGTACTCCCAGCTTACGGAAAATAGCTGTTACATGTGCCTTGATGGTAGCCTCTGAAACATCCAGTTCATAAGCAATCTGCTTGTTGAGCAGACCTTCAGCAACCATCATCAGTACACGGAACTGCTGTGGTGTAAGTGACTGAATTCGCTCTGCAAGTTCGGTCTCATCAGTTGCTCTCGGATCAAAGCTCACGTTGGTAGGCAAATTCGGTGGTAACCAGATTTCCCCTTCTAATACCTGACGAATTGCCTCGCCAATATGACTTGGATGGGCAGATTTAGGAATATAGCCCATTGCCCCGTGCGCAATTGCACGCTGAATAATTGAGAGCTCTTCATGAGCAGAGACTACAATAATCGGAATAGAAGGATATTGGGCCCGGACATGAACCAGTGCTGAAAAACCTGAAGCACCGGGCAAGTTTAAATCCAGTAAAACCAAATCTGGTTCTGAACCCTTTTCCAGACGTTCATAAAATTCATTTACTGCAGCTGTCTCAGAGATTTGTGCCTGTGGCAGGCTATAACGCACGGCTTGAATCAGGGCATGCCGGAACAGTGGATGATCATCAACGATTAATATGTTCATAAGCGAAACAGGAGATCTCTTTGCACAGTACAGCTTTATTCTAACTGCACTCATGACATTAAGGATATGCAATTCTTCACTAATTTAGTGTGCAAGCTAGCAAGAACTGATCAATAATAAAGCGCTCTTAATGTATTTGATATTTTTATTCAATTCAAATCAGAATTTCATATAAATTACTATTTTTAGAGCCGCCTAAATCTCAGTTTATATTAAATTTTTATAAAACAATAACTTAAATTTTATTTTTTTTTGATCTAAAAGATATCTTGAAAAACGATAACTTATTTTAATTTCCTTATTTTACAGGCTGGCTGCTTCTGACCGTTAATAAATAGTAACTAGCGAGCTATTCAGGTTTATTTACATGACACATCATTTTTCATCTTCTGTTCAGCCTCTTAATATTGTTGCAGTTTCAGGTGGTCTCAATACACCGTCTAAAACTGAAACTCTGGTTCAGGCGGTATTAAATGAACTCGGCGAGGCAACGCCTATTAATATCCACTTTATTAAATTTAGTGAAATTGGGCCTTTACTGGGAGGCGCTATTTACCGTAACCAGCTTCCACAGCGCGTACAGGATGATCTGGCTGCTGTGGAAGCAGCAGACGCTTTAATTGTTGGGACCCCGGTCTACCGTGCCTCTTTTACTGGCCTATTCAAGCATTTTTTTGACTTTGTCGAACAGACAGCCTTAGTGGATGTACCTGTATTATTGGCTGCCTCTGGTGGTAGCGACCGCCATGCATTGGTATTGGAACACCAATTACGCCCATTGTTTAGCTTTTTTCAGGCACAGACTTTACCAATTGGTGTTTATGCCACAGATCGTGATTTTACTCCAGAATATACCATCCAGAGTCAACAGCTGGCAGACCGCATTACACTGGCTGTTGCCCGCGCACTTCCAATTCTAGAGTGGGCGCCAGCCAAAGGGCAACGTGCAGAACTGGTTAAAGTCAAAACTGAGCAGGCTAACCAGAATTTGGGGATCAATAAACAGATTGAGCAGGAAGAGGTCTTGCCATCTGTCGCTGTACCCAGCCTAGATGCAGCAGAGTCGCGTTTGCATCCAAAAAACCTGAAGACTCATGTAGCCTAACAGTTTGTGAGGAAATCACTATGAAGGATGATCAAGCACAGCAGCTGAAGTTTGCTTACTGGGTTCCAAATGTCAGTGGCGGCTTAGTGGTGAGTAAGATTGAGCAGCGCACCGACTGGAGTTATGAATATAACGTCCGTTTAGCGCAGACTGCCGAGAAAAACGGCTTTGAATATGCATTAACCCAGATTCGTTTTACAGCAGGCTATGGCGCCGAAAACCAGCATGAGTCTGTCAGCTTTAGCCATGCTCTTCTCGCAAAAACTGAAAAGCTGAAAGTCATTGCTGCCATTTTACCAGGTCCCTGGAAACCGGCTCTGGCTGCCAAACAGCTCGCTACTATTGATCATCTGACTCAAGGTCGCATAGCAGTTAATATTGTGAGTGGATGGTTTCGTGGAGAATTTGATGCCATTGGAGAGATCTGGCCTGAACATGATGAACGTTATGTACGTTCTGAAGAATTTATTCGAGCTTTAAAAGGAATCTGGACTACGGATCAGTATAGTTTTAAAGGTAAATATTATCAGTTTGAGAATTATACCCTTAAACCCAAACCTCTACAGCAGCCTCATATTGAGGTATTTCAGGGTGGAAGTTCCCGAGCCGCACGTGATATGGCTGCACGTGTGTCTGACTGGTATTTTACCAATGGTAATAGCGTTGATGAACTGGTCAAACAGATTAGTGATTTGCGTACCAAAGCGGCTTTAAATGGTCATCAAATTAAGGTCGGGGTAAATGCCTTTATTATTGCTCGTGATACAGAAGAAGAAGCGCAGGCAGTATTACAAGAGATTATCGAGCAGGCCGATATTCAGGCAGTACAGGCTTTTGGGAAGGCTACTCGTGAGGCAGGAGCTGCCAGTCGTGAAGGCGAAGGAAACTGGGCAAAATCCACTTTTGAGGATCTGGTGCAATATAATGATGGTTTTAAGACCAATCTGATTGGTACTCCCCGACAAATTGCTGAACGGATTATTGAGCTTAAAAATGCCGGGGTTGATTTGATCCTCTCAGGCTTTTTACATTTTATAGAAGAAATAGAGTATTTCGGCGAAAAAGTTTTGCCATTGGTTCGTGAGTTAGAAGTAGAGCAGCAGCATGTTGTATCTGCCAAGTCTGCCTGATTAATCAGCTAAACCTGGTTGCTCATGAATCAAATAATAATAACACCCCATGGCAGTTCTCCTCCCTCAAGACTCGGCTTGAGGGTTTTTTATAGCCTGCACTTTTTCTATAAGCTGTCTCTGAAGAGAGTTGTATATTAAATTCTGGACATAAAGATTGACCTGAAAATTATTTCTCTCATACCCGTTCAAGAATAAAAGCTGGGTTCAGGTAGTTTACCGGTTAATATCCATTCCCCAATTTCCTGATATTTATAGTCAACCGGATCATGCAGGGTTTGGGTTCGAACATTGCGCCAGAAGCGGTCCAGATTCAGTTTGGCAGCTGTGGCACGTGCCCCCATGACCTGAAATATATTTTGCGTGATATAAAGTGAGGTATTGGTTGCAGCAATCTTAGCAGTTGCGATTGCAACAGAAACCTCCCCGCGTTGCACTGAACTTAAGTGTTCACCCTGTAACCATGCTGCCTGCAGTTTCTTCACAGCATCTGCTGCAAGTAGCCTTACCCCTTCAAGCTGCACATAAAACTCGGCAAAATGTTTCTGGGTATAAGGGTCATCTACAGCTTGTTCAGCCAGAGACTTTGACCAGGCTTTTTGGCCCTGTACAACAGCTTTAGCAGTCTCAAATGCTCCTTCTGCTACACCTAAAAATAAATGGACAAAAATCAGCTGTGCAATAAGCGGACGAAGACTCGAATAGGGCGTACTCAGTGGGCCGGGGTTAAGTAATAGCTCTTTTTTATAGACATGCACCTGTTCAAAATGGCTGGTGCCACTGTCGGTCTGGCGCTGACCCATATTGTCCCAGTCCCCTAAAAAACTAACGCCGTTGCGCTGCGATGGAATCACACCTATCAGCAATTTGCCCTGTTCATCATAGCCCGAGCACAGCAGCAGGTCTGAGTCTATTGAACCGGAGCAGAAGCTTTTATCCCCCTGAAAAATATATTCATGATCTGTAATTCGGGTTACTGTAGTACGACGGTCGAGGGGGTTGAGCGCATTGCCCCAAAACAGGTTATCTTGAGCAGTCTGCCTGAACCAGCTGGCGTATTGTTGTGGTTGTGCAAACAGTTGTACCGTGGCAATCAACAAGTGATGAAATCCGTAGACATGCGCCAGTGAACTGTCTGCCTGCGCTATAATTCGAATAGTTTCAAAAATTGTCGTCCAGTTTGCTCCTGAACCGCCATATTCAGTAGGAATTGACAGTTTAAGTAGCCCACTTTCCCGAATCAGGTCACGTTCTTTTTTAGGGTTACCGCCCTGCTTATCACGTAAGGCAGCGGTATGTGAAAATAGCCGGGTGAGTTGTTGTGCTGTCTGTATCGCCTGCTCGGCAGAGTAAGAATTTTCTGTTGTATTCATTAAGCTTTTATCTAGGGTACTCATTAAAATTTTATGGCTTGTACAGCTGTGTGTATTCTTCAGTTTATTCTTATAGTTAAAAATACCGCCTTAAAGCAAGGCGGTATTCAGAAATATTTTACTTGTGGCCCGGATAGACCGTAACAATCAATTGCTCGACTACAGCTGGTTCTGCCAAGGTCGAAGTATCTCCCAGACTGTCCAGTTCATTGGCAGCAATTTTTCTTAAAATACGGCGCATAATTTTACCGGAACGTGTCTTGGGCAGTGCGGGTGCCCAGTGCAGCGCATCTGGTGTTGCCACTGGGCCAAGTTGCTTGCGTACCCAGCTGACCAGTTCCTGCCTTAACTCTTCAGACTCATTAACGCCTGCCTGTAAGGTTACAAAAGTACAGATCCCCTGTCCTTTAATCTCATGAGGCATTCCCACTACAGCGGCTTCAGCAACATGGTCATGTGCCACCAAGGCACTTTCAATTTCTGCAGTTCCCAGCCGGTGACCTGAAACATTTAACACATCATCAACACGACCTGTGATCCAGTAGTAACCGTCCTCATCACGACGAGCACCGTCACCAGTAAAATAGTTACCCGGGAATGTCGAGAAATAGGCTTCAATAAAACGCTGTGGATCTCCCCATATGGTTCGCATCTGGCCCGGCCAGGAATCTTTAATAATCAGGTTACCCTCTGCTGCACCGTCCAGCTCCTTACCCTCACCATCGACAATAGCAGGTTGCACTCCAAAATAAGGCCGCGTAGCCGAACCGGGTTTAAGGTCAGTCGCACCGGGGAGTGGTGAAATCAGTATGCCGCCCGTTTCAGTCTGCCACCAGGTATCGACAATTGGACAGCGCCCTTCTCCAACTACGTTGTAGTACCATGACCAGGCTTCAGGGTTAATCGGTTCACCAACAGAGCCCAGCAAACGCAGGCTACTGCGGTCACTTTCACGCACGTAAGCATCACCTTCACGCATCATGGCCCGAATTGCAGTGGGTGCAGTATATAAGATGGTTATATTATGTTTGTCGACAATATGGCCTACACGCGCCCAACTTGGATATTGCGGCACACCTTCAAACATTACCGTCGTGGTACCATTAGATAATGGCCCATAAATAATATAGCTGTGACCAGTAATCCAGCCCACATCGGCAGTACACCAGTATATGTCGTCCTGTTTTATATCAAATACTTCTCGAAAGGTGCTGTTGACATAAACCAGATATCCGCCAGTAGTATGCAGTACGCCTTTAGGTTTACCGGTAGAGCCAGAGGTATAAAGAATAAAAAGTGGATCTTCAGCATTCATCGGCTCCGGCGGGCAGATTTCATTCACTTCAGTTATTACTTCGTGATACCACAGATCGCGCTCTGGTTTCATTTCTACCGGATTACCGGTACGGTGTACTACTACTACATGTTCAACTGAGTCTGTTTCTGCATGCTCTAAGGCCTGATCGACACTTTCTTTAAGAGGAATCAGCTTGCCGCCCCGCATACCGGCATCAGCGGTAATTACCATTTTTGCCTGGCTGTCTTCAATACGGCTGGCCAGCGAATCAGGAGAGAATCCCCCAAAGACTACACAATGCACTGCTCCAATACGGGCACATGCCAGCATGGCAATGGCAGCTTCACTGACCATTGGCATGTATAGGACTACCCGGTCGCCTTTAACAATCCCGTATTTTTTCAGGGCATTGGCAAAACGGCATACTTCATCATGCAGTTCTTTAAAAGAAATAATCTTGTGACGTGAAGGATGGTCTCCCTCCCAGATAATTGCAGGCTTGTGCGGATGCTCTTTTAAATGTCGGTCCAGACAGTTGGCACTGACATTAAGCTGGCCATCAGCAAACCATTCGATCTTGAAATTATCAGCAGCAAAACTGCTATTTTTAACTTGTGTAAATGGCTTGATCCAGTCAATCCTTTTTGCCTCTTCAGCCCAGAATTCTTCAGGTTGTTCAATCGAATGCTGGTAACGTTTCAGATAATCTTCTTCGACAGTGCGGGCAGTTTTTTTAAATTCTTCAGGTACAGGATAGATCTCACTCATAGTATCACTTCCTTGATATTGTACGTCTCCTCACGAGACTTTTAGCACGGGGTATTATTTATTTTATTGATTGCCTTTCAACCAGTAATAGGACTGTTCAGTACAACTGACAATCATGCTTTGGTCGTAGATAAAGCGCTTAACTTTTATTCAACAGAATAACTGCTTTTTAACAAATATGATTGATTTATCAGAAACTAATTTAATCTTTATCTTATAATTTTAAACCGGTAAAACTTTAATAATTGCATAAAAGCAACATTTTCTTACCCAATCCAGCCATTAACTGATGAGCGATCATGACTGCTGAATATAATTTTTACCCCACTGAAACCGATCATCCTCTTTCGATGAGAGGGCGCTTTAGCCGTTTAAGCTATATTGGCTGGAATGGCCTTTTAAATTGTATCGCTTTCTTCATACTGGTTATATTCAGTCTGCTCATGGGCAGCTTTAATATGCAAAGCACTCCTCAGAGCTATAATATTACAGGGATGTGGGATCAGCTGGCCAGTATAGGTTTATTAATACTTACCTTGCTTTATGCCTATTTTAACCTGGTCCTGATAGTACGACGTTTGCATGACCGTAATCATAGCGGCTGGTGGGCGCTGCTGCTGTTCTTACCTCTGGTTAATTTCCTGTTCATGATTTACCTGCTTTTTGCCGCGGGTGATGCAGGGATTAACCGTTTTGGGCATCCACGTCGAACCCTGCTCTGGGAAAAAACTGTAGCTTGGCTGTTAATTGCTTTAGTCATTTTAAGTTTCTTTGTCAGCCGCAGTACCTGGATTTACCTGAGTGAAAGTCAGCCTATTGAAATACCACGGGAAGTCTTGCAAAAAGCGACGCCGTATTTTTAACTCAGGTACAGCCTATGTATAATTTTGGCAAGTAGCCGATTAAATTCAATATGGTTTTCAGGCAGAATATGGTCTTTGTTTAAGGTGCGGATGAAGCTGTGGCTGAAGAAGCAAAGAAATTGAGTGATGTAACTGAGGGAACTACTCAGTTACTGCACGAAGCAGGTGAAAAAACTGCACAAAAGGTGATTGAACACACCAGCAAATATAATGATGCCTATAGTACCATTGATAAGATCATTGAAGGTTTCTGGGAACGTGTGCCCTACTTCTGTATTGCTCTAGCAGTTTTCCTGATTTTCTGGCTCTTATCAGCCCTGTTTAAATTTTTTATTCGCAAGACCCTGCATAATAAAACCTATACCCGACAGAATCTGGTTCTGGTACTAAACCGGGTAGGAAGTACCTTTATTGTATCTTTTGGTTTGCTGATTGCATTGGTAATCTCAGTGCCCGGCTTTACACCGGGACAACTGATGAGCGCGTTAGGAATCGGCTCGGTCGCAATCGGTTTTGCATTTAAGGATATTTTTCAGAACCTGCTTTCAGGTATCCTGATTTTACTGAGTGAACCTTTCCGGATTGGTGACGATATTATTGTAAATGGACTGGAAGGTACGGTCGAAGATATCCAGATTCGGGCAACTTATTTACGCTCGCCGGATGGTCGCCGTATTCTGATCCCAAATGCGACAGTCTATACCAGCTCAATAACTGTCAACACTGCCTACCCGCGCCGCCGCTGTAACTTTGATGTCGGGATCAGCTATGAAGATGATGCACAAAAAGCCAAAGAACTGATTCTGAATATACTTAATAACCAGCGTACAATTTTAAGCCAGCCGGCTTTTAGTGTGAATGTTTCTGCTTTATCTGACTTTTCTGTCAGGCTCAGCGTGTTCTGGTGGATTGATACAAAAGAAACCAATATTGGTGCTTCAGTCAGTGAAGTTCAGGAACAGGTGATCAAAGCCTTTGATGAGCATGGCATCTCTATTCCTTATCCGGTACAGGAAGTTAAAGTTTACCGCGGCGACAACAGTCTAGTACAGGAAGATAAACCATCAGATGCCACTAAACAGCCGACCTAACACATACGGAATCACGGTTTCAGTACGGATAATACGTTGGCCTAGATGCACGGCCTGACAGCCATTTTGAGTGAGCAATTCTATTTCATAAGGAATAAAGCCACCTTCTGGTCCAATAATTACAGTGCAGGGATGCACTATACTGGACGGCATAGCCTGCTCGCTATAGGGATGTGCCACATAAGCAGGTTGCTGCGCTGAGATTAACCCAGGCAATATATCTTCAACAAAAGGCTTAAAACGCTTATGGATTTCTACAGCCGGTGCAATTGTATCTCCTGCCTGCTCCAGGCCCAGTGTTACATAACTTTCAATCTGTTGTAAAAATGGGGTTTGCCAGTAGCTCTTATCGACCCGGTAGCTGTGCAATAAAATAATCTTTTCAACACCGAGTGTTACACTGTCCATAATCAGGCGACGTAATACTTTTGGCCGTGGCATAGCCACAATGAGGGTGACAGGAAGTTTATCTGGTAGCTGTTCCTGTTTTAATGGCCGTACCTGTACTGTATTGTCATTCAGAGCAACGATTTCTGTCAGGTAACGCTCACCATTACGGATACCCACTTTTAAAGTATCACCTGTCTTTATATTCAGATGCTGATGTAAATGCTGGACTTGACGTCTGGAACAGATAGTCCATGGTTCGGTCGCTGCTGCCTGCGGCTCAAGTAAAACAATATTCATTTTTATGCTGACTTATAAATACTGATCAATAGCATGGATGTGCCGATTTAGAGAACCCTGATTTTTTTGGAGAACATTATAGGCTTGCTGGCTTAAATGACCTGCGGCCTCCGGGTCATCTATACAGGCAAGCAGCTGGTTTACAGCCTCGTTTGCATCATGTGCAATCAAAATTCCTCGAGCTTCTATGAACTCATCAACAATACTCTGGAAATTAAAGTAACGCATACCGATAACCGTGGGAACATGAAGTGCAATCGGTTCAAGAATATTATGTCCGCCCCCTGGCTCATTTAAAGAGCCACCAACGAAACAGGCCTGACTCAAAGCATACCATAACCATAATTCACCCATACTATCGGCCAGATAGACTTGTGTATCTGGCTGAATCGTCTGGTCAAGGCTACGGCGTCGGGTAAGCAGTGCCAGTTTCTGGCACTGCTCGAATACTTCATTAAAACGTTCAGGATGTCGTGGTACTACAATGCATAAGAGTTCTGGCTGCTTTTGTAAAAAGGGCCGAAGAGCAGTTAACAGCTCTAGTTCTTCAGGCGCATGAGTACTGGCCAGTAGAATAATCTTGCGTGGCTCTAACTGCCAGTCTCTCTTTAATTGGACAGCCCGTTCAGTAAATTTAGGCGGTGCAGAAATATCAAACTTGATATTTCCTACAACCTGAACAGCTTCAGGTGGCATACCCAATTCGATATAACGCTGTCTGGTTGGCTGATCCTGAGCCAGCATTAAATCTAGGCATTCGACCATGGAACGGCTAAGGCCTTTTACTCTGGCATAACCTTTGGCGGACTTTTCAGATAAGCGTGCATTTAACAATAAGACAGGAATATGCCAAAATCGGGTTATTTGCAACAGGTTCGGCCAGAGTTCAGTTTCAACCAGTGCCAACAGTTTGGGCTGGTATTTGTTCAGAAACTCTTCAATTAAGTAACGATGGTCTACCGGCAGAAATACTGCCTGAAACAGTGTCGGATAACGCTGTGCGAATAAGGATTTGGCACGTGCCTGTCCAGTACGGGTCGTATTGGTCAATAGTACCGGCTGACCTAAACTTAAATAATGTTCAATCAGAGGTTGTGCTGCATTGGTTTCACCGACAGAAACAGCATGGAACCAGAGCGCTTGCGTATGTAAAGGAGGCTGAAAAGGCCCAAAGCGTTCCAGCAGCTCATCCTGAAAATCAGGCAAGTGTCCCGAACGTTTATATAAACGCTTCCGATAAAGCGGCTTTATTAACGCCAGTAAGGCGTTGTACCAAAATGGTGTTCCCAAGCAGAACTCTCAGTCAAGAAACAATCGGCAAATATAGCATGACCCAGTCCTCTGGATCATGCCCCTTAAGAATTTTAACCCTGGTGTTTATATAGCCATTTTCGGGTAGTCAGTATAGCCTTCCGGTCCAAAACCATACATGGTAGTGGTATTAAGCTCATTAAGTGGCGCATTGCTCATCAGGCGTTGATATAAGTCCGGATTGGCAATATAAGCCTTGCCAAACGATACGGCGTCTGCTTTACCACTGGCCAGCAGCTCTTTAGCTGTTTCCGCATCTAGGCGCATATTCGCGATATAGGGTACGCCTGAACGTTCTTTCAGATAAGCACTAATACTGTCTTCTGCAAGATATTCACGGGTAAATATAAAGGCAATCTGACGTTTACCCAGCTCTTCAGCCACATAGCCAAAGGTTTCTTTCGGGTTATCATCGCCCATATCATGCTCATCACCACGTGGTGCCAGATGGACGCCAACACGTCCTGCTCCCCATACCTCAATCAGAACATCGACAACTTCAAGTAAGAAGCGGGCACGATTTTCAACAGAACCACCATATTCATCTTCACGCTGATTCGTACTGCTTTGCAGGAACTGGTCCAGCAGATAGCCATTTGCAGCATGAACTTCTACCCCATCAAAACCGGCAGCTTTGGCATATATGGCTGCCTGCTTATACTGCGCTACAATGGCTTTAATTTCAGAAATTTCGAGCGGGCGTGGGGTCACATATTCACGTTTTGGTCGTAGCAGACTAACGGTACCTTTCGGTTTGATGGCACTTGATGAAACTGGTATTTCACCCTTGAGTAAATCTGGATGTGAAATACGGCCTACATGCCACAGTTGTGAAATAATCAGGCTTCCCTCAGCATGCACTGCATCTGTAATCTTTTTCCATGCAGCGACCTGTTCATCATTATATAAACCTGGGCTACGTTCATATCCGTTTGCTTCTTCTGCAATCACAGTTGCTTCCGCAATAATCAGGCCAGCATTCGCACGTTGCGTATAGTATTCCACCATCAGATCAGTGGGTATACGGTCTTCAGTAGCACGGGTTCGAGTTAATGGGGCCATAACCAGACGGTTCTTGAGCTGAAGTTCGCCAAACTGTGCGGGAGTAGACAGATCAGTCATATTTCATATCCTTGGGAGATCTTTTCTTCACCTGAAAAAGATTTAGAGAGATTGTTGTAGAGTATCTACAAATTCCTGGATCAGTGCTTCATTGCGCGAAAAATAAGACCATTGACCATATTTGGTTGCCTGGATCAGTCCTGCCTGTTGCAACACTGACAGATGGTTGGACATAGTCGACTGAGAGACATTGGCAATTTTTTCAATCTGCCCTGCACAGACTCCCCGGCTAAAATCATATTCACACTCATTTAGCTTAGGAATAAACTGCTCAGGATCTTTCAGGCACTGTAAAATCTGCCTGCGGATCGGATTTGCCAAAGCTTTATAAATCGCTTCTGTGTCCATCACTTTTTCTCGCACTGATGTAAAACACGTCACCCTTAAAATACAGTATATCGTTTTTTATCGATATTAATATCGAATTTTTACGATATTTGTTATTCAATTTAGAAATAAACGTGATCTGTTGAACGGGGGATTTTATTTTAACACTCTCAGAAGACTTTCCCCATAACCTTCACTGTACTCATTGATGAGTCAATATTAAAACTCTCTATATTCAAAAAGTTTTATAAAAATAGTGTAGCAGTACCGGTTTGCTGCATTAAAATCAGGCTAATTCATTTATATCGATATGCTACAGGAGCAAGTTTTGTCTTTAATCCAGATTAGACATGGCAGCTGGAACGAACTCCAGTCAGCAGCAAAGTTTATTCGTACTGAAGTATTTATTCAGGAGCAAAAGATTGCAGCAGAAGATGAATGGGATCAGGACGATAAATGTGCTGTTCATTTTATTCTGTATGATCAGACACGTGCCATTGCAACTGCACGGTTACTACCAAATCACTGGATTGGCCGAGTAGCCGTTCTTAAAACTGATCGTGGACGTGGTTTAGGTAAAGCTCTAATGCAGGCTATCATTAAATATGCACAGGAGCAGCAGCTTGATCAGGTGTGTCTATCTTCTCAAGTCCATGCAATATCATTTTATCAGAAACTCGGTTTTGCATGTTTTGGGGAAGTATATGAAGATTGTGGTATACCCCATATTAATATGCATTTAACCCTTTCCTCAACTATGTCTTAAATTCTATTCAGAGCACTTATAAAGCTACTGATCAGACCAGAAAAGCAGTTTTATCGGTAAACACCTGAGGTTTACTTTAAGCTAAACCGGGTTATACTGCTGTCAGTTTTGAGAATGAATAAAAGTCATAAATTTTATATCATATTGAATATATTAATTTTTTATTTATATATTGAAATATGGATTTTTGACTGTGACCAGATCAGGCCAAAGCTGAATGAGTATAACGTTGTATACAGCCTGCTGTATGGAAGTGCCTGTAACTTCTCGTTTTCTATATAAACACGACAAATGGGTAGACGGAATTGATTGATTTTTTGCTTGGTTTCGAACAGCATTTGCCCGGCTTTATTGAAGCCTATGGTATGTGGGTATATGCGCTCCTGTTTATGATTATTTTTGCTGAAACTGCATTTATTGCCATGTTTTTCCTGCCAGGAGACAGCTTGCTCCTGAGTGTAGGAGCATTATGTGCTTCAGTAGATTTTATGCACCTTGACTTTATGATCATGCTGCTTTTTGCAGCGGCCACTCTAGGTTATATTGTTAACTATCATACCGGTAAATTCTTTGGGCCACAGATTACCAGTGTAAAATCACGTTTTATCAAACCGGAACATTTAGCCCGTACAAATCGCTATTTTGTGCGTCATGGTGGTAAAACTATTCTGATGGCTCGTTTTATTCCTTTTGTACGTTCAGTGGCTCCATTTGCTGCAGGTGCCAATCAGATGAATTATCCGATGTTTCTGCTTTATAACCTGCTAGGCGGCCTGTTCTGGATTGGGCTATTGCTGGGCTTGGGATATTTTGCTGGCAGTACGATTTTTTTAATTAATGAAATTACCTAATTAATTATTTTATTAATAAAATTATAAAAACAGGAGGCCTGCTCCTGTTTTTATATGAGCTATAATTAAAATTAAAGCCCTTGTTTCAGACTTGCTTCAATAAACTTGTCCAGATCGCCATCAAGTACTGCTCCGGTATTTGAATTTTCAACGCCAGTACGCAAATCTTTAATCCGTGAGTCATCAAGTACGTAAGAGCGAATCTGGCTACCCCAGCCAATATCCGACTTGGAATCTTCCAAAGCTTGTGCAGCTTCATTACGCTTACTCATTTCAAGTTCATAAAGCTTGGCACGTAGCTGTTTCCAGGCATGATCACGGTTGGCATGCTGTGATCGTTGATTCTGGCATGCGACCACGATACCTGTTGGCATATGGGTCAAACGTACTGCAGAGTCAGTTTTGTTAATATGCTGTCCACCCGCGCCTGATGCACGGTAAGTATCTGTACGTACATCAGATGGATTGATATCGATTTCGATATTATCATCTACTTCAGGTGAAACAAATACAGCAGAAAATGACGTATGACGACGGTTACCCGAGTCGAATGGCGACTTACGTACTAAACGGTGTACACCGGATTCTGTCCGTAGCCAGCCATATGCATACTCGCCTTCTACCCGGATAGTGGCTGATTTGATTCCCGCGACATCACCATCAGACTCTTCCATCAACTCAGCTTTAAAGCCATGACGTTCAATCCAGCGCATATACATCCGCAGTAACATAGAGGCCCAATCTTGTGCCTCTGTACCGCCCGAACCAGCCTGAATTTCGACATAGCAGGGATTTGGATCCATGGGGTTACTGAACATGCGGCGGAACTCAAGTTTTGCCAATGCTTCTTCCGCAGAGCTCAGTTCAGCCTGTACATCCGCAAGCAGGCTTTCATCATCCGCTTCGACTGCAAGGTCTAGCATTGCCTGTGCATCTTCCAGCTGGGTACTTAAACCTTCCAGCACATTAATAACATTTTCAAGCTCACCTTTTTCCTTAGCCATCGCCTGAGCACGACTCTGGTCATTCCAGATACTCGGATCTTCTAACTCACGTAAAACTTCTTCTAACCGTTCTTTTTTAAGATCGTAGTCAAAGATACCCCCGTAGAGTCTGACTACGTTCACTTAAATCTTTTAACTGGTTTAGATACGGATTAATTTCCACGTGATTTACTCTCAAAAAAACCTTTTAATCTTTAAATTGTAGCATAGAGCATCTGTCTCGTTGAGATCATTTCAAATAACAGTAGCGTGATAAAAAATTTGAAAATTGATATTGGGCAGGGATCATTCATGAGTTTATTAAAATTAAAAATTTATATTGAAAATGAAATAAATGGGAGTGAATTACAAGTTGTCCGAATGTATGCAACAGATCAACATCATATTTCAAAGCTAACACAATATGTAAATTCAGCTTGAAAATAAAAAGATAAAAATGAGTAAATTTTGTTCACATTTAAATAAGTTGTAATCAAAATTGAATAATCTATAATCTAACCCCTATACTATTCACAAAATCTCCATGCTTTTAATAAAACTAAACATTTAAGTTTTAATATTATATATCAAATACTTATATCAAAAAAATTACATATTATTACGCGAACAACATTCTCGTTACTTTCCTGTGATTGACCCGAATTTAAAAACACATAAACTGAAGTTGTAACAAAACATTATGTATGCAACTTAGCTAACAAGATTTTAAGAGGGGTGAATAACCATGAAAAAACTAGCAATTGCGTCAGCGCTTTTATCAGCTCTAGCAGTAACGGGCACAGCCAATGCTTATCAAGCCGAAGTAGGTGCATCTGCAAGTTATGTAGACCCCGACAATGGCGATTCAGGTAGTGCTTTTGGTGTAAACGGTACTTATTATTTTAATCCGGTTCAAACACGTAATGCGCCGCTTGCAGAAGCTGCTTTCCTTGACCGTGCCAGCAATGTAAGTGCATTCGCAACTTTCGCTGACCGTGGTGATGTTGATGATAACCGTTATGGTGTCGGTGCAGAATACTTTGTACCTAACTCAGATTTTTACTTAAGTGGTAATGTTAGTCGTCAAGATATAGAACGTGATACACCAATTGGTACTGTTGATTATGATACAACTTACTATGGTGCAGAAGTTGGTTACTTACCAGCTCCAGGTCTCTTAATTGCAGCCGGTCTAAAAGGTTATGACAATGACAATGACGACGGTGTAGACCCAACACTTCGTGCTAAATATGTTACGACTCTTAGCAATGGTAAAGATATCAACCTTGAAGCGGGTGCAGCGTTCGGTGATCTTGATGAATATAATCTGGCGGCAGATTACTTCATTGACAAAACTTTCAGTATCGGTGCCGACTATTACAACAATGATTTAACAGACTCTAATGAATTTGGCGTAAATGCCCGTAAGTTCATTAACCAGCAAGTAAGTCTGGAAGGTCGTGTAGGCTTCGGTGAAGCAGGTAATAACGACTACAACAGCTTTGGTGTAGCTGCAAAATACCGCTTCTAATCTGAAGTAATATTTAGACTAATAAAAAACCCATCTCCGGATGGGTTTTTTATTATATTTTACAAGTCATAAAGCAATATATCTATTACGGTCAGTACCCATCAATTCGATCTACTATACTTAAACTGGTTCAAACGGCCTATTATAAAATTTTCTGCTTAAGATAGACTATACGTAATTGCAGGCCTGTATTACCATTGAACTCGTTACGTTCCAGTTCATAGACCAGATCGACTTGATCATTTTCCGGATCATACTCAAATCTGTCTTTTGCATTAAAGGCAATTGCATCTACTACCTGACCGTTATTTAATGCCAGACGTAATTTGAGATGAGTCTCTTTAAGCCATCTGAAGTCTACAACCTTAAAAGTTCCTTCAAACACAGGTGACGGAAATTTTTGTCCCCATGGTCCTAACTTTTCAATCAGATCCACTGTGTCAAGAACCAATGCTTCTGCAGGCAGCTCCCCATCTGTCCAAAGTGTAGCAGAGAGCAGCGTTTCATCCATTTCTGCAATTAGCTGAGTAAAGACCTGTTTAAATTCTAAAAAATGCTCTTTACGGATCGTGAGTCCGGCAGCGGCAGCGTGACCGCCAAAATAACGTACCAGATGGGGATACTGTTCAGCGATCTGCTCAATACAATCACGAATATGAATTCCCTCAACCGAACGGGCCGATCCCTTGATATGAATACCGTCTTCATCTGCTGCGAATACAATGCTTGGCCGGTGAAACTGCTCTTTTAAGCGTCCAGCGACAATTCCAATCACGCCCTGATGCCAGTGTTCTTCAAACATAATCAGCGCGGGAGGTATATTTTCTTTTGATAACTGTAATTGCTCCAGATAGCGCAAGGCTTCCTGCTTCATCTGTGCTTCAATCTGACGGCGTTCAATATTTAGCTGATTAAGTTGCCGGGCCAGAGGATAAGCATTTTCCAGATCAGGGGCTAACAGGCACTCAATTCCGATTTCCATAGTTTCCATACGGCCTGCTGCATTAATACGCGGCCCAAGTACGAAACCTAAATCTTGTGCTTTAAGAGCTGCCGGTTCGCGTCCGGCAATATCAAGTAATGCCAGAATTCCTGGACGGCACTGCTGTTGGTGTATGCGTTTCAAACCAGCATCGATCAGAATACGGTTATTGTAATCAAGGCTCGCAACGTCGGCGTAGGTACCTAAGGCAACCAGGTCCAGATATTGGGTTATATTGCTGACAGATTTGTCTGCCCTTTTGCGAAAACTGCACAGATTGGCAAGTACATAAAAGGCAACGCCTACTCCAGCCAAGGCTTTACTCGGAAAATTACAGCCCCGTTGGTTCGGATTAACTACTGCCTCAGCGGCTGGCGTTTCTTTGGTAGTCAGATGGTGATCTGTAATAATAACCTGCATACCATGGTCTTGCGCCTGTTTTACCCCTTCATGACTAGAAATACCATTATCTACAGTAATCAAAAGGTCGGGAGTAAAACGGGTAAAAGCCAGATTCGCAATTGCAGGCGTAAGTCCATAACCATATTTAAACCGGTCAGGAACCAGATAGGCTACATCTGCGCCCATATCTCTTAAAGCAAGAATCATCAGAGCAGTGCTGGTTGCACCATCTGCATCGTAATCACCGACAATAACAATTTTTTTCTGCTGGTCAATGGCCTGATTTATAATCTCAACTGCCTGTTCCAGTCCTTTAAGGCAAGGAGAAAGCAGATATTTTAATCTGAGTTCAAGTTCTTGTTCAGAAGCGACTCCACGTCTGGCCAGAATATGGGCAAGAAAGGGTGACACGTGTTGAAAACTTTCTACACGTGTCAGTAAAGGGCGTTGCTTAACTTGAATATTCGGCATCTATGGCATTAATCGTTGTAATTTCCAATGACCATCGATTCTTTCATAACTGAGGCGGTCGTGTAAACGGTTAGGCCGTCCCTGCCAGAATTCATAATATTCAGGGTGTAGACGATAGCCTCCCCAGAATACAGGTTTTTCAAGAGGCTGGTTCTCTACTTGCTGTTGTAGAGTCTGAAAGCGCTGCTGTAATTCTTCACGGCTAGAAATTACGCCACTCTGTGGCTGACTGATATGGGCAGCAACCTGACTGTCATGTGGCCGCTTATGATAATACTCCGTTGACTCCTGTTCTGAAATTTTCTCAACCCGCCCATGGACACGGATCTGCCGTTCCAATACAGGCCAGTAAAATAGCAGCTCGGCATAAGGATTAACTGCCAGATCCAAGCCTTTTTGACTGTCATAATTGGTATAGAAGTCATAACCTGTTTCAGTGGCGCCGCGCAGCAACACGGTACGCACATGTGGTCGCCCCTGAGCATTTGCGGTAGCTAAGGACATGGCATAAGGTTCATGCAATCCTGCTTGAAGAGCATAATTAAACCAGCTCAAGAACTGCTCATGTGGCTGGGTATCTACTTCTGCTTCATGCAGCTCACCTTTCTGATAAGTCAGGCGTAACTCACTTAAATCTTTAATCACATCACTCATGCTTTAGCCCTCCACAAGTACATCTGCCTGATTTTTTACGGCATTGGCCAGATGTTGAGCCAGTGCTTTTACTTCCTGCTCATTTTCACCCTCTACCATGACACGGATGACTGGTTCAGTACCTGATTTTCTTATTAAAAGCCGTCCTCTCCCTTCAAGCTGTGCTTCAGCTTTTTCAAATTCAGCAACCAATGCAGGAATCGAATAAGGATCAATCATTTTTTCTAAACGAATATTAATGAGCTCTTGTGGAAAAAGCTCAAAGTCTGCAACCAGTTCATCCAGAGCCTTACCCTGCTCAACCATGACAGTTAATACCTGAAGTGCAGCAATAATAGCGTCTCCTGTTGTACTCTTGTCCAAGGTAAGAATATGTCCAGAAGGTTCACCGCCAGTCATCCAGCCATTCTCTTCCAGTGCCTGCAATACATAGCGATCACCGACTTTGGCCCGAACAAAATCGACACCGGCTTTTTTTAATGCCAGTTCCAGTGACAGGTTACTCATCAGGGTACCGGCAATACCTGCAGGTTTCTGGCTGGTTTGTGTCGCAAGAATATACAGAATATGGTCACCATCAATCAGGTTACCGGCTTTATCTACCATAACGACCCGATCAGCATCGCCATCAAATGCAATACCAAGGTCGGCATGTGACTGTATTACTGCTTTTTGCAGGTTTTCCGGATGAGTTGAACCACATTGCTCGTTAATGTTTAGGCCGTCTGGTTCATTATATAGAGCAATAACTTTTGCCCCTAATTCGCGAAAAACAGCAGGACCTACGTTATAGGCTGCTCCATTGGCACAATCTACTACAATTTTCAGGCCACGGAGATCATGATGGTAAGGAAAGGTGGATTTACAGAATTCAATATAACGGCCAGCTGCATCTTTTACCCGGACACTCTTACCCAGATTAGCTGTATCCTCAATACGAATTTCTTTTTCCAGTTCCGCATTAATTGCTTCTTGAAGCTCGTCTGGCAATTTTTTACCCTGACTGGAAAAGAATTTAATACCATTATCAAAATAAGGATTATGCGAAGCAGAAATGACAATCCCGGCATGGGCATGTAAAGCTCGTGTCAAATGGGCAATTGCGGGAGTCGGTAAAGGCCCAAGTAAATGTACATAAACGCCAGCAGCGTTAAGACCAGCCTGTAAGGCTGACTCTAAAATATACCCGGACAAACGGGTATCTTTACCTAGTACGACTAATGTTTTATCAGAAGGATTGATTCTTTTGAGTACCTTACCTGCAGCGAAACCAAGTTTTAAGGCAAATTCAGGGGTGATTGGGAGTTCACCAAATTTACCACGGATACCATCGGTTCCAAAATAGCTCATATTTTACTCACTTCTTATAGTTTATGGTTATTTAACCAAGCTGTTGCAAATTGGATTTACTTTACACCAAAACAAAAAAGCCGTCATAAAACTGACGGCTTTTTCTATAAGGATCAGGTCAAAAATAGCCCAATCATGATTTAACCTACACGGTAGTTAGGTGCTTCTTTAGTAATCGTGACATCATGTACATGAGACTCAGACATACCTGCTGCCGTAATTTTTACAAATTTAGCATTTTGGCGAAGATCATCAATTGTCGCAGATCCGGTATAACCCATGGATGAACGTAAACCGCCCATCATCTGGTGCACAATATTACCCATCGGGCCTTTATATGGTACACGGCCTTCAATACCTTCTGGAACCAATTTCTCGGCACCCGCTTTAGAGTCCTGGAAGTAACGGTCTGCAGACCCAGTCGCTCCAGCCATTGCTCCTAATGAACCCATGCCACGATAGGCCTTATAATAACGTCCCTGAAAGAATTCAACCTCACCTGGTGCTTCTTCAGTTCCTGCTAGCAATGAACCGACCATAATCGTACTGGCACCTGCACCAATTGCTTTGGCCATGTCACCCGAGAAACGGATACCGCCATCTGCAATCAGTGGTATCTGTTCTTTAAGTGCACTGGCCACACTGTCAATTGCAGAGATCTGCGGCATACCAATACCGGCAACAATACGGGTGGTACAAATTGAACCTGGTCCAATACCTACCTTAACTGCATCTGCACCGGCATCAAGTAACGCCAGCGCAGCATCACCTGTGGCAATATTTCCACCAATGACTTGAACCTGCGGATAGTTATTCTTGACCCAGCGGACACGTTCAATTACACCGGCTGAGTGACCATGAGCAGTATCGACCACAATGACATCTACACCTGCCTCAACCAAGGCTTCAACACGGCTTGGTGTTTCGGCACCAGTTCCTACTGCTGCACCAACACGCAATCGGCCAAGGTCATCTTTACAGCTATTTGGATAAAGTTCAGCTTTACGGAAATCCGTTACCGTAATCAGCCCCTTAAGCGCATGCTGCTCGTCCACGACCAGTACTTTTTCAATACGGTGCTGTTGCAGTAAGGCCTGAATATTTTCTTTAGACTCGCCTTCCCGCACAGTCACCAAGCGCTCTTGTGGCGTCATAATATTGCTGACAGGCTGTTCAAGATTAGTTTCAAAACGGGTATCACGGCCAGTAACAATGCCGACCACCTGGCCATCTTTAACCACAGGTACACCACTGATATTATTGGCTTGCGTAATCGCAATCAGTTCACGTACAGTGGTTTCAGGGGTAACTGTAATCGGGTCTTTAACCATACCGGCTTCAAATTTTTTGACACGGCGGACTTCTGCAGCCTGAAGTGCAATATCCATATTCTTATGCAGAATACCGATACCGCCGTTCTGAGCCATGGCAATTGCCATACGTGACTCGGTTACAGTATCCATAGCTGCTGAAACAAGAGGAATATTAAGTTGAATACCGCGGGTCAAACGTGTCTTTAAGGAGACATCTTTTGGGAGAACAGTAGAGTAGGCAGGGAGTAACAAGACATCATCGAAGGTTAACGCTTCTTGAACGATGGTCAGCATAACAGTCTCACTGGTAATTTCCGTGAGCTATTATAAACAAATTTCTCCTCAAATTTCATTTTTCTCCCAGAGAATTTTTATTTCAGCGATTTCAGACCAGAGAAATCAGTATCTTCGCAGAAGCATTTTTGCCCATAGTTTTATCTACCTACTCGTTTTATTTTTATTTATGCTTAGCTAACCTGATCGTAGCTTTCATCATTGATTACCTGAGGTTCAATATTAATCAGCGGAATCATCCCATGCGCGCTTCGCGCTTTATTACACTGACTGTCACCAGCCTGAACTTCCTGGCAGCTTGAACTTCGCATACTGTAAATACTACAGCTAACCTGTTCTCCTGGCGTTCCTTCTAGTGCCTGACAACGTGGCTGGGTCTGGTTAGTCCCTTTCATGCATGAGTAAACTGGTGTAATTGGCTCTACCAGATGTTCAGGAATCTGTTCGCCTTCTGCCCAATAAAATGATACCCGGTAATAGGCACAGCAGGCACCACAGCTTAAACAGGCATTTTCATAAGTTACTTGAGACAACATTTTCTTATATTCTCGTTAGTCTAGATATTGGCTATTTCCAATAGCAGAATCTTAGAAAATGTTGTTTTTCTACTCAAGTATTTTTTAATATTTTAAACCGGGCAGTGAAAAATACGCTCATCCATCAGATCAACGCCACACTGGAGTGTCTCAATCCAGTCCAGAAACTGTTTCACTTTTTCCTTGCCAATAAATGCACTGCCATGCTGTGGCACAATCATTTCAATATCCATTTTACGAACCATATTCACCCATAAACGGATAACCTTATTTGCACACATATAGCGCTGGTGAAAAGCTTTCATTTTAGGAATATGAGCTTCAAAGTCTTCAAGTGGCTGACTGGCATTCTCTACCATAGAAGCACCCATATCACCTGAAAATAAAATTTTAGAAACCGGATCGTAGAACTGAAAATTACCCACTGAATGTAAAAAGTGAGCCGGAATAGCCAGTATCGCAGCATGTCCCAGCGCAATACTCTGCCCCTGATCTGGGAGCTCAACCAGACGGTCCAGCCAGTTACCTTTCATGCGGTCACTCATGAAGGCTGAGTTCAGATGGGGTAAGAAGCGTGCCCAGAGTTTTGATGCAACCACCTTGGCATCGGTATAAACCAGCCAGCGTGGCATGGAAGTAATAATATCCGGATCTTGGTGTGAAGCCATTACATAATCAAGATTGGCCAGCCGGGTGTAACGGTTTAATTCCATGGTCAGGGGAATATATGTTAAGTCGCCACCAGGGTCGAGAACCGCCGCCCGCTCATGATCAATAATCAGAAACTGATTGGCCTGTACACCTTCACCTTTAACCAGACTGGTAAAACTGATGCATTTATGTGTGCCGTTATCAAACAGCACCTGTGATGTGGTGCGATCTAAACTCATCCCCTACCCCAAATTGACTTAACAAGTTAAATTTTTAATTCCTTATTAAAATAATGGGATTCATTAAAACTTACAATAAAATAAAAAATTTAGTTTGTACTGCTCAGGCAGTTTTTTAAGTAGGCTCAAAATATAAAATACAGCCCGACCGGTATCTGCCGGGCTGTCATAAAGTTGGCTTAGAAAAAGTAATGCTGCACAATAGTAAAGATACCAATCGCCAAGAAGATAAAGGCACTAATCTTGTGAATTAGAGCTATGGGCAGCTTGTGTGCCAGCTTATCGCCAATAAACACTGCAGGTACATTAGCCAGAAGCATACCTAGCGTGGTGCCGGCTGTTACCCAGAAAATACTGTCAAAACGAGCTGCCAAGGCAACTGTAGCGATCTGGGTTTTATCACCAATTTCTGCCAAGAAGAATAATACAAATGTGGCACCAAATACTCCGTAGCGCTGCCATTTATTAATATTTTCAGTTTCATCATCCAGCTCGTCAGGAATCAGCATCCAGATTGCCATGCCAATAAAACCTGCTGCCAGAATCCACATCATTACAGTCGGGTCAACCATACGGGTAATAAATTGCCCTAATACTGCGGAAAGCCCGTGATTAATCAGCGTAGCAGCGAGAATGGCCAAAATAACAGGTAAAGGCTTACGGAAACGCGCAGCCAACAAAAGGGCCAAAAGCTGAGTTTTATCGCCCATTTCAGCCAAAGCAACAATCGCTGTTGATACAGAAAAAGCCGCCATACTACTTGGCATATTAGAGATTAAGGAGGTGAAAAAATCTGGCATGATTATTCTCTGGCTAGCGTAGTCCCATGACTTATCTCTCCCGCCAGCCATAATCAAGCAGAAAGATAAATCAAAGGTCTTGCCAACAAAAGAATTAAAGCTCGGGTTCTTTGGCTATGATGACCATGTTCTGTTGAACAATTATGTTGACCATCACCTATTTACTGGAACGTAAATAGCGGCTACTCCCCAATGAAGTAGGCCTAGTGTAAAACGAGCCAGCCAAATTTTCAAACCCCTTTTATTTTAAACCCGGATTTATACATTAATATTTTTTAATCGGGCTGATAAAAAGCCCCGCAATTGCAGGGCTTTTTATCTAGATAAGGAGATTACAGCAATAAACTGCGTATATCCTTTAACAGTTTGGTCAGCTTATTGGTAAAACGTGCTGCATCAGCACCATTAATGACCCGATGATCATAAGACAATGATAATGGCAACATCAGGCGCGGATCAAAAGACTCACCATTCCACACTGGTTGCATGGTTGCCGGAGAAATTCCCAGAATTGCCACTTGTGGCCAGTTAACCAGCGGCGTAAATGCCGTACCACCGATTGAACCCAGACTGGTAATGGTAAAGTTGGCACCTTGCAGGTCTTTTGGAGACAGCTTTTTATCACGCGCCTTCTGGCTCAGCTCCCCCAGTTCTTGTGCAATCTGACGGATAGATTTCCGGTCAGGATTACGTAGTACCGGTACAGTCAACCCATCTGGCGTAGCTACCGCAATACCCATATGAATTTCATGACGCAGCATTACTGCTTTCTGATCATCAGCCAGATGACCTGCAAAATAAGGCTCTTCTTTTAACAGGTGAGCAACCGCCTTGGCGATAAAGGCCAAGATAGTCAGACTGATGCCTTCTTTTTTAAAGTTAGCTTTCAATTCACCACGCCATGCCTCAAGTTCGGTAATATCAGCCAGATCAAACTGGGTTACCTGAGGAATATAATTGTTGAGTGAAAGCTGTGGAACAGACACCTGCTGCAAACGTGTCATGGTTTTCAGTTCACCGCCACCAAAAGCAGTAAAATCTGGCAAAGCTGGCAAACCTGAAACCACAGGTGCTGGAGTTGAGCTTGCAGGTTTTTGCACTTCAGTCAGACGAGTTTTGACATATGCAAAAACGTCTTCCTTCATTACACGTTCATGCGGACCCGATGCCTTAACCTGTGCTAATACTACGCCCAGTTCACGAGCCAGCTTCCGTACTGCAGGCCCAGCATAAACCTTGGCATTTTCAAGTTGCTGTTCTTTACTTAACTTATCAGTGCCCTGCTTTGGAGCTGATAAAGTACCAGTATCATTTTGCGGCTTAGCTACAGTCTGTTGCGTTGCAGCATCCGGCTCTTTAACCGCTGCAGCCTGTTTAGTTTTAACCGGTTCAGATGATCTCTCTGTCTCTACTACAGCCAGTAATAGTCCCTGTTTAACGACCTGGTTTAACTCTACATGTAACGCCTTAATGATGCCGGCAGCAGAACTTGGAATCTCAACTGAAGCTTTGTCTGACTCAACCACACACAAGCTTTGCTGAGCCTCTACACGGTCACCGACTTTAACTAAAATTTCAGTGACTGTGGCTTTATCTACCCCAAGGTCCGGTACAGTGACTTCAATTTCTGTACTTTCAGCACTACTACTATTTTCAACTGATGTAGCAGCCTGCTGTTGAGATGCAGATTTTTCTGTAGCAGACTGGACGGAAGGCTTCTCTGATACAGGTTCGGCCGAACCTTCAGCGGTCCGTACAGTAATCAGCACCACACCTTCTTTAATGCTATCACCTTCTTTGACGGTAATACTTTGTACTTTGCCTGCTACAGTACTTGGTACTTCTACGGTGGCTTTGTCTGACTCAACTACTGCAATGCTCTGGTCAACCTGAATATCATCACCTACCTGAACCAGCAGCTCACCCACCAGTGCTTTCTCTACCCCAATATCAGGCAACTTAACTTCAACCGTAGCAGCTGAAGATGATTCAGATTCAGACGGTTGAGCAGCTTGGGTCGAAGAGTTTGGCTGATGGGATGAAATTTCCTGCTGAATTTCCCGGTCAGGTAATTCAGTTGGAGTATTTTCTGAAGTTTTCTGTGCTGCATCGGCTTCTTGAGCTTCAGTAACGCCACCAGATGTACCTTCTGCTTCAAGTTCAATCAATGCTGTGCCTTCAGTCACGTCATCGCCCTGATTGACCAGGATACTTTTAACTACTCCGGCTGAAGTGGCAGGCACTTCAACCGTTGCTTTATCGGATTCCAACACGACAATGCTGTCATCTACTTCAATATGGTCGCCTACTCTGACCAGAATTTCTGCAACATTCGCTTGATCTACGCCGATATCAGGTGTCTTGATTTGCATAGGGCTTAGTTCTCCTCACCTGATACTGGTTCTTGATATTCTGCAACTGTCTGGACTTCCGGATGAGCTTGAGGTGCCCAGGCTACCGGACGGTCTGTTTCCAGCTCAAAACTGGAAATAGCATCTTTAACCAGACGGTTTTCAACTTCACCTTCATCTGCCAGTTTTTTCAGAGTAGCAACCACGATATGAGCTGCATCTACACCAAAATAACTGCGAAGATTGGCGCGGGTATCAGAACGGCCATAGCCATCTGTACCTAATGTAACGTAAGGCCGGTTATCTGGCAGATAAGCGCGGATCTGTTCACTATAAGTACGCATGTGATCCGTTGCTGCAACCACGATACCATCTGTACCACGCAGCTGCTGAGAAACCCAAGATTCTCGGGTTTGTTCATTTACTGGATGCAGGCGGTTATATTCTTCACATGCCATTCCATCACGTGCCAGTTCATTGAAGCTGGTGACGCTCCAGACATTGGCATGAACCTGATATTCCTCACGCAGAATTTTAGCAGCCTTGATCACTTCACGCAGAATGACGCCTGAACCCAGCAACTGGACAGTGGCTTTATCTTCTTCTTCAAGCAGGTACATCCCGCGTTTGATGCCCTCTTCTACACCCTGTGGCATTGGTGGATGTTCATAGTTTTCATTCATGAGTGTCAGGTAATAGAACACACGTTCCTGATTTACATACATGCGTTGCAAACCATCATGTACCACAACAGCCAGCTCATAACCAAAGCAAGGGTCATATGAAACACAGTTTGGAATGGTACTGGCCAGAATATGTGAATGACCATCCTGATGCTGCAAACCTTCACCATTCAGGGTAGTGCGACCTGCAGTTGCACCCAGCAAGAAACCTTGAGCCTGCGCATCTCCTGCAGCCCAGGCAATATCACCGATACGCTGGAAACCGAACATGGAGTAATACATGTACATCGGAATCATCGGCAAATTATTGGTTGAATAGCTACTTCCCAGTGCAGCCCAAGCACTCATGGCTCCAGCTTCGTTGATACCTTCCTGAAGCATATGCCCATCTTTGGCTTCACGGTAATTCATGAGCTGTTCATTATCTTCTGGCGTATACTGCTGACCATGTGCAGCATAGATACCTAACTGCCGGAACATGCCTTCTAGGCCAAAAGTACGTGCCTCATCCGGTACGATCGGAACAACATGATCTTTAATTGCTTTTTCTTTAAGCAATGCTGAGATCAGGCGTACCATTACCATGGTAGTAGATTGCTGTTTACCATTACTGCCACGTAGAACGCCATCAAAAACTGACAGTTCTGGAATATCCAGAGCATAGCTTTCTTTGCGTCGTGCCGGTAGATAACCCCCTAGAGCTTCGCGCCGTGCCTTAAGATATTTTAGCTCGGGAGAATTTTCACTCGGACGATAGAATGGCAGTTCTTCAAGCTGTTCATCATTAAATGGCAGATTGAAGCGGTTACGAACATATTTCAGTGACTCAAGCTGCATTTTCTTGATCTGATGCGTCTTGTTTACCGCTTCAATCTCTTCAGACAGTCCATAACCTTTTACTGTTTTAGCTAAAATAACTGTCGGCTGACCTTTGGCTTTGGTTGCCTCAGCATAGGCAGCAAAGACCTTGTACGGGTCATGACCGCCACGATTCAGATTATCAATATCTTCATCGCTTAAATTCTTTACCAGCTCTTCAGCTTCCGGATATTTACCGAAGAAGTGAGCACGCGTATAGGCTCCACCTTTAACCTGATAGCGCTGATAGTCACCATCTACTGCTTCTTCCATTGCAGCTTTTAATGCACCAGAGGTATCTTTGGCCAGTAACGGGTCCCAGTGGCGACCCCACACTACCTTAATTACTCGCCAGCCTGCCCCACGGAACAGTGATTCTAATTCTTGGATAATTTTACCATTACCACGCACCGGGCCATCCAGACGCTGCAGGTTACAGTTCACCACCCAAATCAGGTTATCGAGCTTTTCGCGACCTGCCAATGAGATCGCACCCAGACTCTCTGGCTCGTCCATCTCGCCATCACCCAGGTATGCCCAGATTTTCCGGTCTTCTTCTTTAATCAGGCCACGGTTCATCAGATATTTCTGAATATGGGCCTGATAAATTGACATGATTGGTCCCAAGCCCATAGATACTGTCGGGAATTGCCAGTAATCTGGCATCAGATAAGGATGTGGATAGCTTGGTAAACCATTTCCGCCTACTTCACGGCGAAAATTGCCGAGCTGCTCTTCAGTAAGTCGGCCTTCCAGAAATGAACGTGCGTAAATGCCCGGTGCACAATGACCTTGATAATAGATCATATCACCGCCGAAATTATCACTAGCAGCACGGAAAAAATGGTTAAAACCTACATCATACAGGGTGGCACTAGATGCAAAACTTGCCAAGTGGCCACCAAGATCATCACCAGTCTTGTTAGCACGTAACACCATTGCCAAGGCATTCCAGCGAATCAGGGCGCGAATTCTTCGCTCC
This sequence comes from Acinetobacter sp. FL, assembly GCF_040744925.1. NCBI lineage: Bacteria > Pseudomonadati > Pseudomonadota > Gammaproteobacteria > Moraxellales > Moraxellaceae > Acinetobacter > Acinetobacter sp. FL. The sequence continues at coordinate 3,003,185 of NZ_CP160437.1, forward strand.
ATATCCTGATCGCCTGGCATAGCAGGCTGTTCATCTACTGAAATTGTATTGAGATATGGCGTATTGAGACGCTGAATAGGAACATGTTTAGCTATCGCGCGCTGATACAATTTTTCAAGCAGAAATGCTGCCCGTTCTGTACCCATATGCTGTAGTACTGAATCAAAAGCATCTTGCCATTCTTGTGTTTCCTGTGCGTCGGTATCACCGTAAAACGCCATAACTCACCTTTCTCTTAATCTTCCTGTCTTATCCCCTATATGTATCATGTTTTCGTGTAGAGCAGGTATCGCCGCAGGTGAATGCCATCATGGAGAATTATTCATAAGATAAATACCAAGTGACGTTTTATTACTCAGAATAACAAAAAATCGCCAATATAGGCGATTTTTTATACAATTCATATTAAAAGTGGTGATACTATAATTTTACGGCAGCATAGCAAGGTAAGTTGAAGGATTCTTACGCTGGCCATCTTTGACTACTTCATAATGAAGGTGCGGGCCGGTACAGCGGCCGGTACAGCCAACATTTGCAATATGTTCACCTGCTTCAACACGGTCACCTACACGGGCGACCAAACGTGAAGTATGGGCATAGCGAGTTAAATAACCATTACCATGATTAATTTCTACATACTGGCCATAGCCTGTACCCCAGCCTGATTTGGTCACAATACCTGGACCAGTTGCATAGATTGGAGTACCACTAGGTGCAGATAGATCCAGACCTGAATGATTTTCAGCCCGGCCACCCATAACACGGCCACCGTAGTTAGAACTGACGCGTTTCATATCAGGTAGGGGATGGCTGACTAGCCATGAATAAGGATTACTGGAGTTGTAAGATGGGGTCGCTTTAGTTCCGTACTTTTTTGCTAAAGATTCATTATTCAACTCAACAGTTTTCTCACGAAGAGTAATGCTGACATTCGTGTTTGCTGGAATATTAATATCATCCGGCTGAGAATATGAACCTTGAGCTAAAGTGCGGGTAAGTTCTTCAAGACGATCTGGTGATGATGTGGTACCGTTTAATTCAACCAGATCTGCAAATGCAACTGATGCAGCTGATGCGGCGAGTGAAAACGCTAGTAAAATACGACGCGTGTGCATAAAAACCTCATTTAACTGTTCTTACTCAAGGTTCCTTGTGATCTCTTCCTTGATATCAGCTGAAACAAGCGCATAAGATTAAGACATTACTATGTGGAAAATATGTATGTCAGAACCTTTCAACGTCTTTCAACAGACAAGAAAACACCTAAAAACAGGAAACTTAACGTTTCTTAAAGCGCAAGTTGCTAAATGGCAGAAACTTACGAAACTAATTCAACCGCTATTACCCCAACCGGAACAATGGCAAGTCGTGTGTTATGAATACGGCATTTTGACGGTAACTGGTGAAAATCAAGCCTTGATTAGTCAGCTCGGCTACCTGCAAAAGCAATATATTTCTAAGTTAGCTCAACATGCTGAACTGAAAGATCTGAAACAGATCCGGCCTTATCTCAGGTCTAGACAACCTGATATTCCTGTCAGAACTGCATCTTCTCAATCACTTGCACCAGAAACACAGGAAATGTTACGAAATGCTGCTGGCTTTGTGAGCGACCCCAAGCTTAGCCAAGCCTTGCTACGTTTGGCAAGCAATAAAAAGTAACATGGCAGCAATATACAATTACTTTAGAGAAGATATTTAGAGAATTATTTCACATTTTTAGATGTTATATTATAACATAACCATATAAAGACAATGACTTATGAAAGACTTACATAAGAAATTGGACAGTCCTCAATGTCATTAAATGTTACAATTTCATAATTACTGGGATCACTCTGCACATTGCGTAGCAGCTGATTATTTAAAGCATGGCCAGACTTATAGCCATCGAATTTAGCAATAATCTGGTGCCCGAGCAGATATAGGTCACCTACTGCATCCAAGATTTTATGGCGTACAAACTCATCTGAGAAACGTAGCCCCTCTTCGTTCACTACGCCGGTATCATCTACACCAATTGCATTTTCAAGACTGGCTCCTAGCGCCAGATTATTTGCTTTTAGATAATCCAGATCTTTCATAAACCCAAAAGTTCGGGCTTCACTAACTTCATATACGAAAGTTTCAGTAGAGAAGTCAATCGTGGCAGATTGGTATTCTTTAGCAAATGCAGGATGATCAAAATCAATTGTAAAATTTAACTGAAAGCCATGATGGGGAGTAAAAATAGCCTGTTTGTCATCAATCAGGGCTTCAACCGGCTTTAAAATTTTAATAAACTTCTTGGGTGCATTTTGTTCAACCAGCTCACCTTGCATGAGTAAATAAATAAATGGACCTGCACTACCATCCATAATTGGCACTTCAGAGGCTGAAACCTCCACAATCAGGTTATCAATTCCCAAGCCGGCAATTGCACTCATGACATGCTCAATGGTTCCAACCTTGGCATTTTCCTGCACCAGGTTAGAACACATAAATGCTTCCTGGATGAGTAAGGCATCAGCAGGAATATCAACAGGAGGGTTTAGATCAATACGACGAAATATGATGCCGCCATCAATTGTATGCGGAACAAAGTTAATCATGACTTTCTGACCGCTATGCAGTCCAATGCCACTGGCTTTGACCATACGTTTGAGGGTACGCTGTTTCAACATTCGCTTTTTGTCTTCCACCTAAAAAACCGCTATACGTTAGCATATTTAGCCATTGATAAAAAACAAAAAGGTAGTGTTTGACCACTACCTTTTGTAAAGACATCAGCTTTTGTTCAAACTAGCTGCATTTTTACTTGCGTTGCTGGTTTTTCAGGTAATCCTGAATACTCATTGGTGAGGAACGCGGCGTAGAGCTTGGTGTAGAGGCTGCTGGAGCTTCTACAGCCTGACGCTTGCTGATAGCAGGCACATCATCTTCTTCAACAGAAACATGGGGGGTAGCCTGAGTGCGTGCTTGAGCTGACTGGGCCTGGCGTTTTGGCTCAACGGCATCAGCAGCATTACGGGTCAAACCGGTGGCAATGACTGTAACACGAATTTCATCACGCGCATCTGGATCAAATACCGTACCAAAGAATACCTCACCATCATCCAGATCCACGATCTGGTTAACGACATCTGTAATAATCTCGGTTTCACGTAAAGTTACGTCAGCACCACCTGTAATATTAATTAGAACACCTTTGGCATTCATGATATTAACATTATCAAGTAACGGACTACGAATAGCCAGACGGGCTGCGTTCTCGGCACGATCCTGTCCACTGCTACGTCCTTCACCCATCATGGCATAGCCACGGGTACTCATTGCAGTTTTCAAGTCAGCAAAGTCAAGGTTAATATGCCCTGGACGTACAACCAGATCAAAGATTGAACGTACTGCATTAAGCAGTACATCGTCTGCTTTTTTGTATGCATCCTGCATGGAAATATCACCAAACACACTGAGCAGGCGCTGGTTTGGAATGATAATCAGGGAATCGACATGAGCTTCAAGCGCATCAATACCCTTTTCTGCAGAACGCTGACGACGACGGCCTTCAAAGTTAAAAGGCGTGGTCACTACACCGACGGTTAAAATCCCCATCTCTTTAGCAATTTCAGCAACCACAGGTGCGGCCCCTGTACCTGTTCCCCCGCCCATTCCAGCAGTCACAAAAACCATATCAGCACCTTCAAGATGCTGACGGATTACTTCGCGACTTTCTTCAGCGGCAATCTGTCCTACTTCCGGATTAGCACCTGCGCCAAGACCACGTGTACTTTGTTCGCCAAGCTGGATTTTAAATGGAGCGTTCATCCGGTCGAGAGCTTGTTTGTCGGTATTAGCACAGACAAACTTTACACCTTTGATATCGGACTGCACCATATGCTGTACAGCATTACCGCCACCACCGCCTACACCAAATACAGTGAAACGGGCCTGACCGTTGCTATCGCTTGGTTCATCTTCTATTAGTTCAAATGAGGACAACATGACCTTTAGATTTCCTAATTAAATTGTGGCAGTCACTTTAGCCCGTATACTGCCTTGATCTGTAAAAAATATTTTTTAGAATGCTGTGCAATGCTCACCTTGTCAAGTACACGGCTTTTCACTTACAACTTCCTAACAATATTCCCAAAAAACCCATACATCCTAGAAGATCGATTTTAGTTTGCTATTCAGGTTAGTCCATCCATTGGCAACCCGACTCCAGAATGGGCGTTTCTCTGTTTCTTCCGGCTCATCAACGGTCGCCTGCATTTCACTTTGGCTAAAAAGTAGTAAGCCTGAAGCAGTGGCATACATGGAGCGACGCAAAGAAGCCTGATGCTGTTCTTCTGCATACACCTGTAAAGGTGGATTACCTAAATGGGCGGATACACCTAGCATACGGCGCGCCAGATTTACCATGCCTTCGATCTGGCATGCGTCCCCTGTAAGCACGACACCATGATACAAGCCATGAATTGCACCACTTCGTTCTAGTTCTTCTCGAATTTTAGAAAAAATTTCTTCATAGCGTGCAATAATAATTTCTGCAAGTTCAATGCGACTAATCGTTTGCGGACCATCAATCCCTTGTACCTGAATCATATGATCAGGCTTTACTGCATGTAAATCAACACAACCATGTAATATTTTAATACGCTCGGCTTCTTCAGTCGTTGTTTGTAGCACAGCAGCAATATCCCGGGTAACATGCTCCCCTCCTCGCTGCAAGGTATGAACCAGTGCTAAATGACCGTCAAGATAGACTGCCAGATTGGTGGTACCTGCGCCTATATCGACCAGACAGACGCCATATTCTTTTTCATCTTTCAACAGGCTGCCTTCCGATGTTGCCAAAGAAGATACCACCATCTTCTCGACCCCAATATTTGCACCTTTCATGGCCCGGTCAAGATTTTGCATAGTGCTGATTGGCATCATCATTAGCTGATAATGTCCGGTCATACTCTGTGCTGACATGTTAATCGGATTTTGTACCCATTCTGGCGTGTCATCCAGTTCAAAACCTAATGGTACAGCACTGGCCAGATAGTAGTCTGCTGTTACATGGCTTGCCTTGGCTAGTTCCAGCGCACGCACCACTTCATTGGTGCTGATAATACGTTCCGGATTGGTAACAGGGGTACGGCCAGCAGCATAGAAACTTTTTAATTCTGTACTCGGTATAGACACCCAAGCCGAGTGGATACGGCATTCCGCCATATTTTCTGCTTCTGCGACAGCATTTTTTATTGCGGCAATGACTTTATCGAGACTGACAATTTTTCCTTTATTCATACCCCGGTTGCGAGCACTCGCCATACCAATGACCTGAATATTATCCGGAGCATGGACCTTACCAATTAAAACTGAAACTTTGTGCGTCCCAATATCAATCGCAACAACCGAGGGAACAGCTTCACTCATTACTCACTACCATTTTATGTTCGTTGTTTATATTTGGCCCAATGCCTCAATCTTATAAAGCCACGTATTATGGCTTTGCCCTTATTCCGCCTGCAATGCTTGTGTCATCAATCGTTACAACAAACTGACTATTTATGATTTTAGGTGGTGCTGCACTTTTCCACTGAATAGCCAGGCCATTACGATAACGCAGGTCAATTGCCGAGATTTTGTTCCACACTGGTTTTAAGTCAGTTTGTGCCAGATGACTCAAACGTTGCAGTTTACTCATAGTCTGATCTTGGTCCACGATAATACGAAGTCCAGAATCAAATTGCATAAACCAAGTCATACGTTCTGTTAAATAAAGTTCTTTTAAACGCAAATTGACTGGTCGAAATAATTGATTGATCTCATTGTAACGGCGCATCATCACCTTGGACTGACTGGCCGGACCATGAAGTAAGGGCAATTGCTGATGACTGCTATACACCGCCTCAGTAAAAATATCCCCACTGTCACTAAGCAGTCGTCCTGTTCCCCAACGGGCAATTGCGTGACGTGGCATAACACGTACCCGGATGGCATTTGGCCATGCACGTGATACGACGACTCTATCTACCCAAGATATTTCCAAGGCTTCGTCCCGGATCTGTTCCAGATCAGAGGTAAAATAGTTAGCCTGAATTACCGGGTCCAGATGTTTGACCAGCTGCTGCTGTTCAGCATCGGAGCGTGCTCCAACTACCTGAAGTTCAGCTACAGTAGCATCTGTCATAACCCGGTATAAACCATAAACTCCTATAACCAGCACCAAGCAGGCAATTACCAGCATCAGCCACCCACCCAGATTAGTAAGCTTTTCCTTCCGGGTTGGTGGTTTTTCATGAATAGAAGTAATTGCTGCCCGCGGTTTACGGCGCATAGAAGTCGGAAGCTGAGCCATGGCTTACTGGTCTACTCCATGATATTGCAGTGTTTGCTCCAAAATCGTGACACAAAGCTGGTCAAAATCATAACCCACAGCCTTGGCTGCTTTAGGAACCAGTGAATGGCTGGTCATGCCTGGTACAGTATTGACTTCAAGCAGCCAGAAATTACCCTGTTCATCCTGCATGGCATCAATACGGCCCCAGCCTTTACAGCCCACTGCCTGAAATGCACGCAAGGCCAGCTCCTGAAGCATCTTCTCTTCAGCTTCACTTAAGCCGCAAGGAATACCATATTGCACATCATTACGATTATATTTAGCTTCATAATCATAAAACGCGACATCTTTTGGCGGCTCCAGACGGATAACTGGCAGGGCCTGGCCATTTAGCAATACGATCGTGAACTCACGGCCATTGATCCATTTTTCTGCCATGACTACAGCATCATGTTCAGTGGCCTTGGCCAAAGCTTCAGCAAAGTCTTCAGGTTTTTCTACCTTACTCATGCCAATACTTGAACCTTCATGTACCGGTTTAATGATGAATGGCAAACCAAGACTGGTAATTACCTCATCAGCATCGGCATCTTTGTTCACAATACGGTGTGGGGCTGTCGGCAGTTCACTGCCCTGCCAGACCTGCTTGGTTTTGATCTTGTCCATACCAATCGCAGAACCTTGTACCCCTGTGCCGGTATATGGAATATCTAACCACTCCAGTACACCCTGAATCTGTCCATCTTCACCGCCACGACCATGCAATACAATAAAAGCGCGGTCATAATTCACCAGTTCAGTGACACAACGTTCTTGTGGATCAAAGGCCTCAGCTTCCACCCCTGAACGTATCAATGCTTCAAGCACAGCACGACCACTATCTAACGAAACTTCTCGCTCTGCTGATTTCCCGCCAAGCAATACTGCAACTTTGCCGAATTTTAAAGCATTTGACACGTTGATATCCTTAAAGTTTTATCACTAATATTTTTTAAATGACCCAAAAGTCCTATTTCAGATAGAGCTGGTGATGAGCGAGTTCAAGTGAAATAGCCCCCACGTTACCTGCACCTTGGGTTAATAACAAGTCATTCGGTTGTAACACTTTTTGTATAACATTCTGCAGATTGCCTTGGACCGGATCGATCAGGATTGGTTCAACCTCGCCACGCAGACGGATGCTGCGTGCTAGCGATCGGCTGTCCGCACCCACTATCGGCTTTTCACCAGCAGGGTAAACTTCAAGTAACAGTAACTGGTCAACCTGTGAAAGTACATCGACAAAGTCATCAAAACAGTCTCGGGTACGGCTGAAGCGGTGAGGCTGGAACATCATAACCAGTCGACGGTCAGGGTGGCTCTGCCGTGCAGCCTTGATGGTAGCTTCTACCTCTTTCGGATGATGTCCATAGTCATCGACCAGCTTGACTGTACCCTGTTCCAGCCCAAACTCACCCTGAACCTGGAAACGGCGCCCCACGCCACTGAAACCTTCCAGTGCACGGCCAATTGCCGCATCGGATACACCTTCATCTGTTGCAACACCAATAGCTGCCAGTGCATTTAATACATTATGCAGGCCGGGCTGGTTAATCGTCAGGCGTAATGGCTCACGATCTTTACGTAATACCGTAAAGTGACTGCGCATGCCATCCTGTTCAACATCGACAGCGCGAATGTCATTGTCTGGATTGAAGCCATAAGTTAATAATGGACGCGCGATCCGCGGCATGATTTCACGAATATTGGCATCATCACCGCATACAACTGCCAAGCCGTAAAATGGCAGCTTGTGAAGGAACTGGATAAAGGTATCTTTCAGTACATCAAAACTACCGCCATAAGTATCCATATGGTCAGCATCGATATTGGTTACGATAGCTGCCATTGGCTCAAGATGTAAAAAGGATGCATCTGACTCATCGGCTTCAGCTACGATATAACGACTTGCTCCTAATGCAGCATTTACACCAGTACGGTTCAGCAAGCCGCCAATAACATAAGTAGGATCCATGCCTTCTTCTGCCAGCATACAGGTCAGGAGACTGGTAGTTGTGGTTTTACCATGAGTCCCTGCTACTGCAATGCCATGACGGTAACGCATCAGCTCGCCCAGCATCTCGGCACGGCGTACCACTGGAATACGCTGTTCGATCGCGGCTTTGACTTCCGGATTCTCAGGATCAATTGCGGTAGACACTACCAGTACACTGGCATTTTTAATATTATCAGCCGCATGGCCAATAAATACTTTAATACCATTTTCTTCGAGCTGAGCTGTGGTCTTCGAGGCCTTAATATCTGAACCTGAAACGCAGTAACCCTGATTTTTAAGTACTTCAGCAATACCACACATACCTGCCCCACCAATTCCGACAAAATGAATTTGCTTGATACGGCGCATTTCAGGAATTTTAATTAATTCTTTAACTTGTTCAGCAGGAATAGAAGGAGACATAATAAACTCTATATTACAATTTTTTAATTAAATCAACCACGTGCTGAGTTGCATTCGGTTGTGCCTGTTGCCGCGCTTTGACTGCCATTTCAGTCAGTAACTGGCGGTTAAGTAAGGGCGTTAAAAGTTCTTTTAAATATTCAGGGCTCATGACGGCTTGCTGACAGATTTTGGCAGCACCCAAATCTGCTAGAAACCGGGCATTGGCAGTCTGATGGTCATCTACAGCGATAGGTAAAGGTACAAATATGGCAGCCACCCCAGCAGTTGCGACTTCAGTAACAGTAAGTGCGCCAGCACGACAAATAATTAAGTCAGCATCACTATAAGCTTTGGCCATATCGGTAATGAACGGCTGTACTTCAATTTGCAAACTTGCTGGTGCTCCCTGATAGGCAGACTGGGTAAATTCCAGCTGTTTTTGTCCACACTGATGAAATACCTTTAAAGGCATATCAAACTGTTTTAATACGGCAGGGACTCGCTCATTTAATGCTTGTGCACCCAAGGAACCTCCCACAATTAAAATATTTAGCGGTGCCTGTGCAGCTGCACGCTGATCATAGCGCCATTTTGGATTTAGAATTTCAGCAATTTCTTTACGAACCGGATTACCGGTTGTGACCACTTTGGACTGTGGCGGAAAAGTTTCTGGAAATGCCTGACAGACTATTTTTGCAATACGAGAAAGCTGCATATTGGTAAAACCGGCTACGGCATTCTGTTCATGAATAATGACAGGTATACCCAATAAACGAGCAGCCAAGCCACCAGGTCCTGCAACATATCCACCAAAACCAGCCACCGCATCAATTTTTAGCTGCTTCATATAACGCATAGCACTAAAAGTTGCCTTTAAAATTTTAAAGGGCGCCATAAGTTTACGAAGTATGCCATTACCACGTATACCCTGAATATCAATCTGGTAAATTGGAATTTTCTGATCTTGAAGCAGGCGGTTCTCCATACCCTGAGGAGTTGCCAACCATGAAACCTGAACACCTTCTGATTGTAATTGTTTGGCAACAGCAAGCGCAGGAAAAACATGGCCGCCTGTGCCGGCAGCCATAATCATGACATGTTTGGATATACGTTGTTGTGAGTCAGACACGGCTTAATTCTTCAATACTAAAATAATTCGACTGGGAACCAGTTTTTTGACCGCTAATTGTAATCACAAAGTTTAAGCTTCGAAAAGTTTATTTACTTTTTTTCACCAAGCATATCATCGTTTTTTTCTTGGAATTTTAAAGTTTAAACTAGTTTTATTATTAACCCTATATAAATTCGTATAATTATCGAGAGTTTAATTTAATTAAAGATAAAAATATCCCTTCTCGTTCTTTATTATGATTTTTCTCTTGAGTAAAGTTTTGTATAAGAGCTTTACTGACTCAAATACAAGATTAATAAAAATTATCATATTATGCAAAAATTCTAATTTTTTTATAAAATCTCATTATAAACTATAAAAAAATTCTCTTAATATTCAAAAAATCCAATATTTTCATGGATGAAAAACGTGGCTCCAGCTTCTTTAAAGACTAATTTTTGCATCATTTTCGCAGGTTACCTAGCCGCTATTCACGTAGGTAAACTATCTGCGGGTTTACCCATTCTACAGCAGGAAATTGGCCTGAGTTTAACTCAGGCAGGTTTAGCACTTTCACTGGTACAAGCAGCTGGTATGTGTTTTGCTCTAAGCTTGGGCGAGCTTTCACAATATTTTGGTTTAAAAAGATGTCTTATATTGGGTTTAGTCATTCTAGGCTGTGCCAGCATGGGCAGTTTATGGATTAACGATCTTTATAGCCTGTTTATTTTCCGTTTTATTGAAGGTGTTGGCTTCCTTTTTATCACTTTATGTGCTCCAACTTTGCTTAAACAGCTGAGTACGCCTGAATCACTTAACCTGAAAATGGGGCTATGGGGATCCTATCTGGGATTAGGTGTGCGTCTCGCCCTGCTGTTTATACCACTCTTGTTAGAGTTCTGGAGCTGGCAGCAGATCTGGAATATGCTTGGCTTATCTTGCCTGTTGCTGGCGGCTGTCGCGTACCTACAGTTACCGCCTATCAACAAAATACAAAATAGCTCCCCTCCTTTATTCATTAAGCTTTTGAAAACAACCTTAAGTCATCCGCCTGTACTGATCTTGGCTCTTATTTTTGCCTGTTATACCAGCCAATGGCTGACAGTAATTGGCTTTTTACCGACATTGTATCTTGATGAGCAGATTAGTCTAAAAGTTGCCGGAACACTAACTGCTCTTGTTTCAGTTTCTAATATTTTAGGTACGTTTACTTCCGGTATTTTATTGCATCGTGGTCTGGCACCTGTACGGCTCATTAGCACAGGTTTTATACTTATGGTCATGATGTGCTGGCTGGCTTTCTCTACTTATTTTAATTTGTCTTTTGGTCTGAAATATCTAGCTATCATGGTATTTTCAATATTGGGAGGTTTTATTCCCACTACTATTTCTGCCATTAGTCTGCATTATGCACCACAGCCAAATGCCACAGCAGCCAGTATCGGGTTAGTCCTGCAAGTCTCTGCTTTTGCACAACTTACTATTCCCCCACTGACTGCAGCCTTAATTTCTTATACTCAGCTCTGGAGCATGATTGCTTGGGTCAGTACGATTCTCTCTGTGCTTGGTCTGATCTTGACCATAAAATTATTTCAGCGCTATCCCTATAGAATATAAAGAAGCCCAGATCTGGGCTTCTTTATATTTCCAGTTTTAAGCTGAGGGGCTGTTTTCCAGAACTTCAAACAGATCATCCGCAATTGAAGTACCAAACTGGTTATCAATTTCGCGAATACAGGTTGGACTGGTAACGTTAATTTCAGTCACATAATTACCAATAACGTCAAGGCCTACAAAGATCAGGCCCTTCTCCCTCAGGTAAGGTCCAACTTTAGCTGCAATTACTTTATCATTTTCAGTTAAGGGACGGGCCTCGCCCAAACCGCCTGCTGCCAGATTACCGCGTACTTCACCATTTTGTGGAATACGCGCCAAGCAGTATGGTACAGGCTCTCCATTGATCATTAAAATACGTTTATCACCATCAACAATTTCCGGAATATAACGCTGTGCCATAATTGGCTGTTGTCCGAGTTGAGTCAGCATTTCTAGTGTGGAACCAATATTGGCTCCTGTCGCACTTAAGCGGAAAATTCCAGCGCCGCCCATACCATCAAGTGGTTTGACAATCACATCCTGATGTTCTGCAATAAATTCACGAATCAGCTGTTGCTGTGAGGTCACCAGGGTTGGCACCTGCAATTCTGGAAACTGAGTTGCAAACAGTTTTTCGTTACAGTCGCGCAGGCTCTGCGGTTTATTGACAATACGTGCACCTTCCCGCTCTGCCTGCTCCAAAATATAAGTTGTATAGATGAAGTTCATGTCAAATGGCGGATCTTTACGCATCAATACCACATCATAGGCTGCGATTGATTCTTTTTGTTTTTCGCCTAACTCGTAGTAATGATTATAGTCTTCAAATACCTTTAAAGGAGAAATCAGGCCCCAAGCTTTACCCTGATCAATGTATAAGTCTTGCTGTAATGCATAACCGAGTTCATGGCCACGACGGCTGGCTGCCCATAGCATAGCCATGGTTGAGTCCTTTTTCAGATTTACATTTTCAATAGGATCCATCACAACAAGTACGCGCATCTGTCTTTGCTCTATCAATTTTTAATCCAGAAAAGTATAGCGGAGATTAACTGTGCTTTTTTCTCAATTTTAGTAAAGCTTTTATTTCATGTTAAATATCTTTATAAAAAGGGTCAGTATATAAAACCCTGTCAGACCTTAATATTATTAATTATTTTTAGTTCCTCTATATGGGCTAATTTTTCCAGGTGATCAAAACGGAATAAAGAACTCAAACTGGTCAGGAGTTATAACTTTATTTGATTGAATAGAAGAATAAAGCCCTATTATAAATAGGGCTTTAAAAGACTTAAACTTTTCGACTGAATATCAGATCCCATATTTCATTCGATAGGCTTCCATTTTTGAAAGTGCCACCTTATCGCCCTTCGTTTTTAGATAATTCATCAAGTCTTTCATCGTAATCAGTGCATGTACAGGAATCTCCAGCTCCTTCTGCACTTCCTGAATTGCAGAGAGTTCACCCTGACCTTTTTCTTGGCGATCAAGAGCAACCAGTACGCCGGCAATTGATGCACCCGCATTTTTAAGGATAGTTACTACTTCACGGATGGCTGTGCCAGCAGTAATCACGTCATCAATAATCCAGACTTTTTTTCCTTGTACTGAAGCACCTACCAGTACTCCACCTTCGCCATGATCCTTGGCTTCTTTACGGTTAAAGCCCCATGGCACACTTACACCATGATTTTGTGACAAAGCCACAGCTGTAGCGGCCACAAATGGAATCCCTTTATAGGCTGGCCCGAAAATTACTTCTACCTGATTGCATTCTGTCAGCTTGTCAGCATAACCTGCTGCCAGTAATGACAATGCTTCGCCATCATTAAGTAAACCTGCGTTAAAAAAATAAGGACTCACACGGCCTGATTTTAAAGTAAACTCACCAAATTTAAGCACACCACGTGATAAGGCAAGTTCGATGAAAGCTTGCGGGTTAAATTGCACAGGCGTTGTCATGAGGTGCTCCAAATTTTTAGATTGAGGTAAGACTTGCGCATGATACCAAAGAGTAGCTATCCAGGTGATCAAAAAATTCTACGTGTGGTTTCAATTAACGTAAACGGTTTACGTTCCTCAGTGACTAAAGGCCTGCTGGAATGGTTGGAACAGTCTAATGCTGATGTAATTTGCATGCAGGAGAGCCGGATTACCCATGCGCAGTGGACCGATAAATTTAAACCAGAAGGCTGGTACACGCATCTGTTTCCAGCTGAGCGTCCAGGCTATGCTGGAACTGCGATCTATAGCCGCCTGCCTTTTATTTCAGTTAAAGATGGCCTAGGTTTTGAACTGGCTGACAGCCAAGGCCGCTTTGTTACAGCTGAATTTGATTTAGGATTCGGCTATCCGGTTTATATCTGTTCACTTTACTTACCATCAGGTTCATCTGGTGATGAAGCACAGGCACGTAAAGATTACTTTTTAGAAGAGTATCAAAAAATCCTTAAGCAGTGGCGAGAGGAAGGCAAATCTATCATTATCTGTGGGGATTATAATATCGTACATAAACGTATTGATATTAAAAACTGGTCAGGTAACCAGAAGTCCTCCGGTTGTCTACCTCATGAACGGGCGTGGCTGGACCATATCTATAATGAACTGGGTTATGTAGATACATTCCGTGAAGTTCGTCCAGAAGCAGAACTTTATTCGTGGTGGTCCAACCGTGGTCAGGCCCGTGCTAAAAATGTAGGTTGGCGAATTGATTACCAAGCCTGTTCACCAGACTGGAAAAACCGTACAGTTAATGCTTGGGTATATAAAGAACAATGGTTTAGTGATCATGCACCAGTCATAATCGACTATAAAATAAACTAAAATAGTGTACACATGTAAACTCAATGTGAGTTTTTGTCCTACATGATTTGTAGTTATTGTTTCTTTTTATTACAGCTGCTTAAGCGCATTATACCGCTACGGCACAAGGATGGGTCAGGATGACACGAAAAGGATCGGAAGCCGTAGGATGAAGAAAATAAACTAAATGATTTAGCTTATTTTTTAAGGACATGACAATGGACGTTAGCTTGAGACCCGCATGATCAGGATGATTAAATGTGGGTTTTCTCTATTTTAGGACTCTCATTTTATAAAACCCTCTTGATTCATATATTTTTAAATCTTACTCCTTTATTAAATTATTTTAAGTCTTTCATGTGACAGTCCTGTGTCACTTTCATAAAAGTTTAATTTCAATCGAATAGCCAATACTAGTAATTTTAGCTAACCTTTAGTCTTGTCGAAAAGGTTAAAAAAGATAGTAATATGCTGAAAATTTATGGAATTAAAAATTGCAGTTCAATGAAAAAAGCGTTTGATCTGCTCAATGAACTAAACTTGCCCTATGAATTTCATGACTATAAAAAACAGGGAATAGATAAAGAGACTCTCAAGGAATGGCTGGAGCAGATGGGAGCTGAGGTAATTCTTAATAAAAAAGGAACTACCTGGCGAAAACTTTCGGAAACAGAGCAGCAGAAAGCCCTAGAGAGTGAAGAGCAGCTGATTCAAACTTTAATTACCCATACCAGCTTAATCAAACGTCCGGTATTAAAAACACCACAAGGCTATGTGGTAGGTTTTGATGAATTTTCTTATCGAACGCTTGCTGAGAGAAGCTAAGTTTAAAATATAAAAATCCCGGCAATTTTGCCGGGAGTTTTATCGAATTTGACTTTAGCTCAAGCTTAGTTAGCGCGAACCCAAGTCTGGTTACGGCCTAGAGCTGATACACCGATATAACCACGCAATTTCAGTTTTTTACCACCTTCAGCCAGCTCACCTTTCAGTTTATAGGTTTTACCTGACTGTGGATCAAGAATGGTTCCGCCATCATATTTGTTGGTACCTACACTTTTCAGGTTATGAACAATGGTTAAACCTTTAAGTGACTTGTTTTTGTATGGACCTTCACATTTCGTACAGGCATTTTCCTCACCTTTGGTGAGTACATTCTGAATAGATGCTGTCAGAGTTCCATTTTTCTGTTCAGTAAACTTGACTAAGGCTTTCGCTTGATTAGTCTGGTCGTCTATCGTTTTCCATACTGTACCATTAAGCGGATCAGCTGCATTTGCCAAAGCAGTCACGCTGAACAGTCCTAACACAATTGCGATTTTTTTCATTTTTCTAGCTTCCCTTGTCCTGCACTAGTCGACCACCCTAGTATTAAAGAAGTCACAACAAGAATTCAACTTTTGAATGTGACCGTTTAGTGTACGCTTGTAAAAACTGTCGGTAAATACACTTCAATAAAAATAGTAAATCACCATAATGGAAAAAGTATGAAGATTGACCCAATTTTTAAACAATTTTTAGCCGAGTCACTGCTGAAATCGCTGGTACGTAAACCCAGCCAATTTGCTCTTCCTCTTCCTGTACTGCGTACTGCGTTTAATCAGTTGGGCCGAGTCTTTCCCAAAAATCCTGAAGTCGAGATCCGGGCACTCCGGTTAGCCGGTGTTCGCGCAGAAGAAATCAAGCCTCAACCTAATGCTACCCAGATGATTCTACATATTCATGGGGGTGCTTTCTTTTTAGGAGGTTTGGCTACTCACCGGTCTTTTATGACTGAGCTTGCTGCCCGAACCCAGATGCAGGTCGTTCATATTGACTATCCTTTGGCACCAGAGCATCCATACCCCGAAGCTCTGGAAGCTGTATATGATATTTACCAGACTCTACTCGACCAAGATATTCAGCCCAAAGATATTATTTTGTCAGGTGATTCTTGTGGAGCTAATCTTGCATTAGCACTGATTTTACGACTCAAGCAGAATGAACAACCATTGCCGAGTGCACTGGTACTTATGTCACCATTTCTGGATCTGACCTTGACCAGTGAATCCTTACGCTACAACCGTAAACTTGATGCATTATTATCAATCGAATTACTGGAACGGGGTATTGAATACTATGTACCGCCTTCAATAGATACAGCAGATCCACAGGTTTCACCCTTATTTGGTGACTTCAGCGGTTTACCCCCAACTCTGGTTCAGGTCGGCTCTAAAGAAATTCTGCTAGATGATGCGCAGCGTTTTAAGGAAAAGGCCGAAGCTGCTGGAGTTGAGGTAGATTTTAAAATTTATACAGGTATGTGGCATAACTTTTCAATGTTCAGCGCCTGGTTTGATGAAAGTAAACAGGCACTCGCTGACCTATCTGAATTTGCGCATCGAATAGATCGCAGCTAAATTTTAATAAAATCAGAAAGATAGTGTCATTTTATTGTTCAATAGGACAGTCAATATAGTTTTATATTCTGTTTATTAATAATAACTAATATCAAATATCAGCAGAAGCCGGCATTTAAATAAATGCCGGCTTTTCACTAATCTTATCTGTATTACTTCCTAAAACAGGTAAGAAATACCTAAACCACCCTGATAATCCGGTGTGTCTCCTGCAAGGCCGACCCCGACGCTAGCATCCAGCTGGGTACGATTATTAACCTGATACATCAGGCCTGAAGCCAGAGAGGTTTCATCTGACCGGCTTTCTGCCTTACGGTAAACGAATTCAGAAAAACCGGACAACTTGCCAGCAATCTGATATTCAAATGTAGGTACCGCAGTAACTGCCCAGTTACCATCTTGTACTTCATAACGCATTGTGATTGAAGTATTAACCAGATCATTATAAACATAGGCAACAGCAGAACTCAGACTATAAATATCATCTTCATTACTAAAACCACTATTACCGGTTGCCAGAACAGCTTCTGCCAGAATTGCCATCGATAGACGCTCATCACCTAAGTCTATGGCTTTTTTTACACCAATACTGATATCACCCAAACCGTCATCTTCTGTTGTTTTGCCATTATATTTAGTCTGGGTCCAGGCTGGTCCTTGCCAGCCTAGTTGTAATTCCAGGTCAGGCATTAAACCGGTCCGTAAAAGTGTATCGGCATTTAAATTTAATACTCTCTGTTTTTCGCCAGCCTGATAACTTTTATCATAACTTACTGTCGGTAATCCCTGTTCCCATGCAAGCTGGCCTACTGGTGTAATACTGGTACCAAAACCTGTACCTGGACGGTCAAAAGAAAAATCGGCAGCCATTGTATGTACGGCTACAGTAGAAAGCATAACAAAAGATAAAGTTTTAGATAAATTCATAAGATTACTCAAAATCAGATTAATTCTTTCGACATTTTTGCGCCATTTTGACGTAGCAGTTCCAATGCATCTTTTTCTTCAGGTAGTGACTGTGTCCAGTCTATTTTATCAAAATCGCAGTCAAAGAATAATTCGCTGATTGATGTGAGAATAGTTTGACCTTCCTCATCACGAGTATTTGGATCTACTTTATGATCAAGTAAACGTTGTATGGCAGGAGTACAGGCAGCACTTGCAGCATCCCAAAGTGGACCATAAAACTCTTCGGCATCCCATAGGTGTAAATTGGCTTTAGCTTCAATTAAAGCATCAAGTATCGCCAAATGTGGTTGTAATTTTTGCTGTTTTTCCTGCTCTGTCAAAGGTTGATCAGAAGCATAAGCTTCTGAAACGTCTTCCCACCATTGAAACAGGCCATCGCATACTACTGAAATAGGAGGGCCTTTTTCAGGATCAATAAAATTCGGGTCGAGCCCCTCATTTAAAAGACGTTGTACCTGCTCCAGATCTAATTCTTCTATGGCCTGGATCAAGGCTTGTTGTGAGGCAGTTAACATATCTTGGCACTCTACAGGAAATTTTCTCCTATTATGCCGAAGAATTATTTATTTGTTGAAAGGAAATTGTTGAATAAAAATAATAAGCCATAAAAAAGCCCCTAAGGGGCTTTTTTTCTTACTCAGGTAATTCATCTGGTATTTCGAGAGTACCACCACGCTGAGGTTCATTTTTTTCAATTAAATGCTCGAGACTACGTTTCAATTTATCTATAGCTCCATGAATGGCTAAATCGACACTCGGTGCTTTATGCTTGACTGCAACAGGTTTTAATCCGGAAGGACGGGCTTCGATCATACAACGGATATCGTCATCTCCACCTTTTAAGCCGTTCTCATCGGTGATATGAACTGAAAAATGAGTAATTCGCTCATTGTGACGTTCGAATTCTTGGTTTAGTTCTGCACGCACATAGCTAATCAGACGTTCACTGTTTTGAATATTTTTATCTGTACGGATTTCAATGTTCATAATCTCATCCTCTTCTTTCTGGTCGAATCTTACCTGTGCAAAACTTGTTGGAATTGACACATATTACGGGTGACTTAAACACAATACTTAATGATTTACCGAGCAGTTTTTTGTGCCTATCCTCCTGTTTTAGCTCAATTCTCGCTAAAATTTTATTCATGCTGTTATCTTCAATATCGGGCTAAGTTTAAAAATATGCAAGTGAATTCTGTAAAAATTTCTAAAGCATACACAACGGTAACAACACATCACGCTTTTCCCTACAAACCTATTTAGATATATGCATAAATCCTGCTTTAATAAGCCAAGTGGTTTTTGAAGAACCTTGTCCTATATTTTCGAACCGGTTAGACATGCCCCCTTTATAAGAAGATTTATTTTGAGTTCATAGAATACAGAGATTAAGGTTGCAACTTGTTCTATAATCGGTATGATCTAAATATATAATTTTTCAGGCCTATTCCAAATAACTAGAGAAGGGCCAGTTTTTTAACCAGAGAGTTTAAGGAAAATTTCAAGAGTTCCGCTTAAAATTCTTGATGCATACAGTTTCAGCTTTAATTCCGGGTTTATCTTATATTTGTTTTAGCGCGTCCACTTCGGTGGACTTTTTTTCTTTACTGCTTAAATTTTGTCTTTATTTTTAAACAATAGTGTGTATTCTTTATGCCGTCTACGGGGGAGAGACTGACATGAAATTTACACATATCGCACTGACATGTGCTCTAGCAGCAACTGCGTCCATGGCTCAAGCCAAACCAGTCTGGCAGGATTTTAGTATTACCGGACTGTACGGTGAAAACTATGAACTTACTACAGAGCCGGAACAAACTACTGTAACCTTTGAATATGCAGCCAAATTACAATATGGTGATGTATTTGCTTTTGCAGACCGTACTGAAAGCGGCGGTGATAAAGGTACCTATTTTGAATTTTCTCCACGCTTAAGCCTGGGCGAAGTTTCGGGTAAAAAACTGTCTGCCGGCCCAGTTAAAGATGTACTGATTTCAACCACTTGGGAAGGCAATAGCGGTGATGGAATTGAGAGTTTTAATAACTATCTCTACGGTATCGGTTTTGATTTAGCTATTCCTTATACTCAATATGCCAGCATCAACTTTTATCGCGCAAATAATGAAATCCAGAAAGATGACTGGCAGATGACACTCACTTATGGAGTACCGTTTAAATTAGGCAGCCAAGACTTCTTGTTTGACGGATTTTTAGACTGGTCAACTGCAGAAGATGACGAAGTAGCTCATGCAAGTGAACTGAACTGGACCAGCCAGCTTAAATGGAATGCCGGTAAATATATTTCACCTGAAACCCGTCTTTACCTAGGTATTGAATATTCTCTCTGGAACAATAAATACGGTGTACCAGATGTACGCGAAAATAACGTAAGTGCGTTAGTAAAATACCATTTTTAAACAATAATTAAATGTTTAAAGCAGAGCCAAGGCTCTGCTTTTTAATACTTTGATTTTTTAACTTATATCAAAGTTCTACATTGGACAGATTTTTCTTGGCCTACATGTCAGTTGCAGGATAACTTTATAAAGTTTGCCTAAATTTAAAGCTTAAATAAGCATATTGAAGCATAAATATATAAATCGAATTGTAGGATAAAACTATAAAAAGCTACTGGCAGATCATTCCTACTACTTTAAAAAGTTTAAAACTATCCTATCTAAATACTTACTTTTAAAAGCACATTTTTTTAGTTACGGATCATTCCTATCGATTAAAATAAATTTTTATGCATTTAATTTTTTGATTCTAATAACGATTTCAAAAAGTCACTATAGTATTTAATTTCTTCAATATTTTGATTGAACTTGTTTTTTCTTTTGATAATTTCTGTTTTAAGCTCAGGAAAGTCTATAAGGGCTTGCTCACAAGCTTTGATTTGGTTCTCATAACTTTTTTGCTTCTCTTTTAGCTCAGTAGTTTTACAAACAAGTTTTTTCAAACTACTTTTAACTGCGATTAGATCAAATTGTTTTCTAAATTCGTACATGTTTTCTGTTTCCACAAATGTTGAAAGCCTTGAATTGTCAGAATGAATATTTTTGGCCAAGTAACCTTGTTTTACTAGTTTTCTTAAGATTCTATAAAGTTGTTGTTGGTTGATTCGTTGCTTTTCATCTTCTGAAAGATTCAATTTGTTCCAAATTTGGTTTGATGTCCATTCATCAATTTTGTTTTGATGTAAAAGAACAAGAAAAGATTGAAAGATAGGAGAGACTATTTGTTTCATGATTAAAAACTAGAAAATCAAAAAGAGGATTATAGTCCGTGGATATATAATCCACAAATAGTGATAGTTCTGTTTTTTAAGCATTTGAATGTTTATGTCAGAACTTACTATTCAATTTGGGCAATTGGTTCGCAAGTACAGAAAAGAAATAAATATGTCACAAGAGCAATTAGCATTGCTCTGTAACATCGATCGTAGTTATCTAGGACGGATTGAAAGAGGAGAAGTAAATCCTACACTTGAAAAAATCTATGAGTTATCAAATGCATTACAGATCAAAGCCTCTGAATTAATGCCTTAATACAAGATTCTAGAGAATGAAACTTAGTAGTAAAAATTTTTTATTCAATAAGAAAAGTGAATCTATGTCTGATATAAATATATTTGATGAAATTGTTGAGCAAAATAATTTATTGACTACCTTTATAAATAATTATGTATTAGAGAATGGTAAGGAGCTTTTTTTTGAAATTATAAAAAGTAAGCTTCAAATTTCTAAAAATAGATATGATTTCATAATTAAAATATTAAGCAGAAATATCAAAGTAGATGAATTTTTAATGAATGATATTTTAAGATGTATCGCAAAAAAGCTATGTGAATCAAATGATATAGATTTTTTAAATAGGTTTAAGCTTCCTGATAATAACCTTTTATCTAAAGCTTCTTTGTATGAATATGACCCAGCTAAAAATGGTCAAAATATTTTAAAGCATGGATTAGATTTTGGAGCTGTTATCAGCTACGGTGGCAGTGATTATGGTAGATTAATTAGTTATACAAACTCAGAAATTGAAGATAGATTTGTCATCTTTTCAAAATATTATGTTAACAATAAAAATAATATTTTTTTAAGCGATGATAAAAAGAATGAAGACTTTTTATGTATCGCTACAATCGCAACGAATGTGGATATTGGTTTTAGATTTATCTCATCAAGAGCTCTTAAGATTAAAAATGATAAAGAATTAAAAAAAGAATTAAAAAATATGATTAAAGACGATAATCTAGATGATTCAACAATGAATGGCCTTCGGAATACAGCATATCAAATATTGAACGAATATTATAAGCCAAAGTAGATAGTTTCAATTCCAATCTACTTTAGCTATATTGAATAAAAATATCTTTATTTTACATACAGCTCATTGATACCAGGTCTCGATGCATGATTACTTGCTCGTAAAATTAATTGATTAAGTAATTGCTCTCTAATCCTGTATTTGGCTTCAAAAATTGAGGTTTTATGTGAGGGTAAAGTTAGTAGATATTTTAAATTAACAACTAAATAAAAAGGTTCTTGCTCTACATCCGTAAAAAATAAGGGCGAATGCCATTCGAAGTCATTCTTTCTTTTAACGAAATCTGTTTTTGATATCTTATAACCTAAATAATATGGAATTAAACCTTCTTTTTGTTGAGCATAATCACATACTGCACCTAGTCTAACAAATATAGGTTCATAGCTTGACGATTTTTCAGGTTTTATCCCAAATACATCTGTCTTAATTTGATCTATAGTTAATCCAAAAAAATCATTCGTCATTTCATTGCCCCAACTCATCGGGTTTAATACAGCTCCCCAATCCAATGGTGTCATGTTTTCATAACCAGTAACGGCAAGATGTAGCATCTTATTGTACTTACCAATTGCTTTAGGATCAGTAATTCTTGATTCTGGGGTATTTACCTTAGTAATAGCATTTTCCCAAATTTCTTCATTAAAATTTTTATTATTCAGAATTTTATCAGTTAGAATTGGTGCAATTGTAATATTGAACGCTTGTTGACGGTCTTTATTAACATGTCCATCACCCAATGTAGAGCTAGTAATACAGCTTAATACTTTGTCTATTTCAGATGGATAGTCGTTAAAATTTCTCTTATCGTTTGGCACTAAATTTAATAGTTCAATAAGGGTCTGATTTACAGCCTCTAAGACTCTTGACTCCCAGTCAAAAAGAGCTGCTATTTGTGGGACAGACGAAAAAAAACCTTTAATTTCTTCTTTGAACGTTTCGCGATTACTTTCTTTTATTGAGCTATTAGCATCAATATACATAGTTTTAGATAAGGATTTGATAAGTAAAGGTTTGCAATATTTTTTATTTGGATCTAAACGAGTTTCTATATATTCAATTAATTGATCACATTCTTGCGGATTATCTGTCCATAGAATCATTATAAAAGGACCATTATCACATGAAATAACTGTCTCTAAAATTCTAGTAATTTCAGCATAATGGGTACTTGATCCCAATGAGCTACTACCAGATAGATTTAAATCTATGAATAAACCTCTCACGCCTTTGTAATAATCTTGATGTAAATGAGAAGCATCTTCTTCATTATATTGAACCCCAATACATGAAGAACCAATATGTTTAAATGTCTCAATAATAGGCTCTAAGTGTTCTTTTTTATCATCAAGCACAACAAAACGTGGAGGTGTTAACATTATTAATTTAACCTAAAAAATTAATCAAAAACTAAAGCCATAGCTGCACCATCAAACTCATTTGGTACATCATCCTGATCATCAAGAATAACTAGACGTCCTTTATTTACTTCCATTGCAAGATTCACATAATACAAGCCTATACCCATACCATTAGGTCTTCTCGTAAAGAAAGGTTTTACTAACTGCTCTTGCTCATCTTGGAAACCTGGACCATTATCAGCAACAATAATTGCTGTTTTACCATAAAAGTCTCTACGTACGTCTATATAAATCTTTCTTTGACCTATAGTATCTTCAGGCCAGCGTGCTTGAAGCCAATATATTGAATTATCAAAGATATTATTTAAACAACCGATTAATATTTTAAATATATATTTTTGTTCAATATCAGGAATATTTTCCTCAAGGAATGGACAAACGAATTGAACCTTATGTGCTCTGAATCGAATCGAGGCAATATCTCTTGCACGACGAATCAAGTTTTTTAGGCTCGCCGGCTTATTATCCCCTTTTCTCAACAAGTCAGAGAAACTATCTAAAATTTTCACAAGTTCATAGGCATGATCTTTAATTAAAGTAATATCTTCACTATACTCAATAGTCCGATATAAAGATCTAACACCATGTTCAACTTCATGGAAAACAATAGCTAGTCCCATATTATTAAAACCTGAAGTAAGCATTACTTCACGCATTTCATTATAATTTTTTTCAGTTTTCTCAATTAATGGTTCTAATTCATCTGTTAAGTTATGCTTCTTCGCCAGTTTTCTAAGTTCAGTTAATGGCTTTTCAATTTTTTTCTCTTCTATATTTTTACCTGTTTCCGTTACTTGTCTTATACGCTCTTTATCTTTTTGACGCTCTGTCTCAACAATAGATAGGACACTTAATACAATTTGTTGGAATCTTTCATACGTCTCATTTTCAATGAAACCTTCTCGATTAGTTTTCTCTTGTAAATCAAAGCTATCTTCAACGCTGAGATCTAACGAACCAACAATGATGTTCCGGCTAATATGCCTACCAGGGACATTCACTCTTCGTAAATCTAGACCGAGCCAATCATCGCCAGGTTCGCCATAGTTATAAACTCGTATATTGTCTCGATATACACGAATACCGCCATTTTCATTCAAGAAGCTTTCAACAAGTTGTTGCTCTCCAAACTTAGATATAACTAGCTTATCGCGATCATATATAAAAAATTCACCGCTAATATCACCAATTCCAAATAGGTCTTCAGGCTCCACAACAACTTTATTTTTTTTCAAATTTGATGGTAATAAAAGTTTTTCATTTTCTAATAATTCTTGACGAGGTTCTACTTTGATTCCAGGAACACCAATAAAATTATAACTTAAAGATAGTAAACCTTTGACGATTGAAAATGAGATATGCCAAGGAGCTCTCTCCTTTAATTTATCAATATCTGAAATACCTTCGGTCCAGTCAGGATGTCCTTTAACTTCAAGTAAAGTTTCAAACTTATCACTTCGTTTTTCATTAAAAGGTGTAGATATTGAAGTAATTTGGCGTAAAAGTTTTCTTACATCGCCTCTAGACCAATTTTGTTCTCTTAAGTTACTTATAGTAATTTGAGTACCTGTATTTTC
Source organism: Acinetobacter sp. FL (assembly GCF_040744925.1). Taxonomy (NCBI): domain Bacteria; kingdom Pseudomonadati; phylum Pseudomonadota; class Gammaproteobacteria; order Moraxellales; family Moraxellaceae; genus Acinetobacter; species Acinetobacter sp. FL. Next base: position 3,028,139 of record NZ_CP160437.1, read on the forward strand.
TCCTGTAAAGGTAATTGGAGTTCTCGTAACTACTTCTACTCGAGTATCTTCTAAAAAAGGTTTATCAATTAAATCTTGCCAATTAATATGGAGAACACATTCATCAGAATCTTTAGCCCTTGTGACGAGTTGTATTTCATTACCTAATTTATGGACTGCAAATCTTCCCAGCCCCTTCTCACCTAAAGGTAGACGACCTGCTTTTGTTCTCTTTTTTTCTTTTTTTTGCTGTTCCTTATGATCGTGAGCTGGGACAAGCCAAATATTTTTAATAATTTCTGCTGACATCCCTTCACCATTATCTTCGACAATAATTTTGGCACTTTCTGTATTAACTCCCTCTAATGTAATTAAAACAGTATCCGCATCAGCATCATAAGCATTTTTCACAAGCTCAAAAATTGCTAAACGAGAAGAACCAATTAGCTGATCACCGAGCATTTGTAGTAGACGTGCTCGTGGACGAAATGCTAAATCTTCTGAAGTAATGTAATTTTCAGTCATTACCAATCCTTTAATAATTTTTCTGCAATTTTTTGTGCAAGTAAAACAGGTACTGCATTTCCAATCTGTTTAAAGGCACTTGTACGTGCTGGTTTTCCCGAAACATTTTCAAAATAATAATCATCAGGAAAACTTTGAATTCTTGCTGCTTCTCTAGGTGTTAATGAACGATTTTGTTCAATATCAGGATGAATGTAATGATGTCCATCTTTAGAGATATGTGCAACAACAGTATGGCAGGCGGTCAAATCTCCAGCAACCACTTTAAAACGATCAACAAAAGAATTACGCCCTTTATGACTTTTTAGGCGTTCAGGTAAATCATCATAATGGAGACGTCTTTTTTCAGTATCCCATAACTTAACAGCGTGCTTATAAATTTCTAAATCTTGCTCAGAGTGTGGACGTGCCTCATGCCAAGTTAAAGGGAGGTCAGTTGATATCTGAGCATCTTTCAGCCATTGCGATGGTTCAGAGATCGGTTCTAATGGGGAAGATTTACCTCCACCGGCATTGATTTTAGGAAGATCTTTGAGTAGATCCCAAACGGTTGCTTCAGGAGCCCATTTTTCAATCTCAGGGTAAAAAGATTTTTTACTACGATGTCCTCTTTTACCTACCAAAATGATTCGCTTTCTATTTTGAAGAACACCATACTCACTTGCTGATAAAGTTTTATATTCAATTGAATAACCTATTTCGACAAATAGACTTTTCATTTTGTCGAAATAAAACTCACCATTTGGATCTTTAGCGGTTAATAGTCCAAGTACATTTTCAAAAACAAAATATTTAGGCTTATACCTTTTTAGAAATTCTGCATAGTATTTATATAGGTGGTTCCTTGGATCATTAACCATGTTACTGCGTGAGCGTCCAACTAAAGAATAAGCTTGGCAGGGTGGACCACCAACAATAAGATCTAGTTTTGTATTCCCCAATAGGGTATCAATTTTTTTGAAGATTGATTTAAGAGTATCGGGACCAATAAACTCATTGATTACAGAATCAATCTCATTTTGAGGGATAGTCTTGTACAATTGCTGACGTGTTATTTCGTTTCTTAAATATTTTGAATAAATGTCTATAGAATTATTATTTTTAAGCCAATGAAATGCTTGACGTGTTTTAAGTGTAAAGCAAGCTGAAGTATCCGCTTCGATATGGGCAACTGGTTGAAATCCAGCACGAATAAATCCCTCAGACAAGCCTCCAGCACCAGCAAATAAATCGAGAAATTTTAAAGCGTTAGGCATACAGCATCAGAAGCAAATAAATAAATGCCAGGATATCAAGAATCCTAAGATTTAGCAAAAAATATAGAGACGAATTTAAAAAGCTATACCCTGCTCCTCAATGAGTCCTGTTTTGAAATCTATTGTTTTTTACTATCGGCCTTTTGATAATTCAAAATACTATTTTAAAGTAAAATCGGTAAATTGCTTACAGCTTAAAGGATGATTAATATCTTGGCATTGCCCAAATTCGATCTGTCCAGCTTGCATGGCTAGAACTAAACGAACTATTGAGTACCCTCTACGCTGTATACTTGAAATTGATAATGCTCCTGAAGGTGGAGAATTCTTCCGTGCTTTCTGGCACAAGCTCTGTATCAACTCTTGGCATTTCGTTTTATCGACAATCCAATCTCTGTTTAAAGCATTGGGGCGCTGAAACGAATGTAATATACCCGCATCTAACAATTGCTTTAACTGATATCTTGTGAGCTGTAATGCATCACAGGCTTCATTAATCGTCCAATTTGAGGATATCTGAATTGCAAGATCCTCAACCTGTTCACGAGAATAGTGCTTTTTCCCTTCAAAAACACTAGGAGTAAGCTTTTGTTGTTGTACTAATTTATCTATTCTATCTGGATGACAATTAAGAATTTTAGCAGCTTCCTTTTTTGACACAATATTTCGTACTAGAGTAGTCAGCTGAATGCGTGTTATACGCTTCGACTCCAAGACACTAGGCCAATACCTTTCTATATACTGGTCAAATTCAACTTTTATCCGAGCAACTCCCTTGTTTTCCCTCTGACGATGCAGAGACTCATATAAATCCCTAAAATGTTTATTTAATCCACCGATTCCTCGCTTGCTCATTGGGTAGTCAAGATATTGGTGGAGGAATTTGTAGTAAGCATCTGGCCAATTCTCAAGCATTCCCCATACATACTGATAATGTTGAGCAAGCTCAATATTCGTTATCGAGCGAGGTTGAAATGAACTACCAAGTAACCTTGATCTATAATGAGCAATAAAATGGATCACACTGAGAGATTCTCGAAGCTCCAAACCCTGCAAAATCTCAGGACAAGAAACTCCATTTCTACCTTGTAATAGTGCTTCAATATATTGGCTGAGTTTGATTGCCTCAGACGGAGCAACATTACTTAATGAATTGATAACATCAATATCATCATCAAATTTATTTAAACACCTACGATACCAACTCAGCCGTTTACCAGTACTAGAGTGTATATCTATCAGTAATTTTCTATGTCGAGTACATACAAGGTATGGCAATAAACTCCATTCAAATCTACAAAACCCAAACTCTTCAATACAATCTGGACATACCTTAGGATACTTAACAAATAGATAGGGTGTATCAATAACGCTTTGAAAAGAATTAAATATGGGCTCAATTTGAGAAGAACTATTTGTTAACCCAAGCTGCAACAAATATACGGTAAGATCAAACTCACCAGTTAAAATCTGATGCACTGGTACACGGTTGTTTTTCCAAGCCAAACCAGCATAATGCAGCAAATGACCTATGTGTTTAAAGCCATTTTGCTCTGATATTCGAATCAGATAACTGACCAAGCATTCATCTAGTTGAATTACAGGTCTAGCGAGAAGCATCACAATGACCTCAAAATCGATAGTAAACTATACAATACTCACTAGAATCTTAAGACTATCAGCCTATTTATAGATATTTCCTTATCAATCTATATTTCTTCGAATATAAATTTTCTTCGGGGATTAGACTAGAGAAATAAAGCCTATCCGACATAAGTGAAGTATTTAGTCCGAGCTTACTCATAGAACATTTTATCAAACCACAATATTCCTCTTTATTTTTAGTTTTAAATGCTTGGTGTAGCGGCTCAAACTTTTTACTAGTAAAGATCTGACCTACACATCCGTATTTAGCTATCTTATTCCACGACCAGTTTGCTGGATATCGATCTAGGCACTTGAAACATTTTGGTCTCGTCACATCTGATACTTCTACTTGATCAATTCCAAGCTCAAGAAAAAGCCCTGAAATAACTCTAAATATATCAACGCTGTGAACAGAATAGATGCAATACCGTTCTTTAGAGGAATTTATTAGAAATTTTTTAAAGGTTTTGATATCAGAGAAACCATTTTTCTTTCCCAAATCATGCAAGTAATCGATAAATGTTTGCTGATCATTTGGTCGTGATCGATCAAGTAACACAATGCTTCACCTTGAAATAAACTATCATTTATCCTGCCAAACAAAACACTTTATTGCCTTTTGATACGCCAAACTCAACATATTCAGCATCGATGATCGCATTTTTATTTGCTCTATACCCAAAATGCCAATCTGAATGAACGATGAGTTCTCTCAAGACCAATTTTTCAATCGGCTGTAAAAAAGCATTATTTCGCTCATCAATACCATAGCTGCTAAGAACTTCAGCAAACAAATCAGTATCTACTTTCATGTCTTCCATTTCAGACATCATCTTAGCATCTCGAACAAGATTAGCAGTAGCTGCTAGATTTCCACTCGTTGCACTAAAACACCTTAATGACATTGTAATTTCTTCCAATTTAATCTTTTTAGAAAGCCCATATGCTTCTGATAAGCACATTAAGAGCCTTCTATAATCATCACGATCCTCGTTACTACTGATCCTAAAAGGTGGAATGGTGTATCGGTATGATATTCGACGTGCTAATTGCTGATTTGATTCAACAAGATATCTACTCCAAGGCATTCCCATAAAAATGATCGGTATTTCTGTATCATTGATTAGATCTTTAAATAAATCTGCAATTCCTGTGACAACCTTTGCACTACGACGTTCAATGATCACCTGAATTTCATCAAGGATCAGTAACTCTATACCAACCACCTTAAGCAATGTAATCAATCGCTCATACAGTTCACCTTTGTTTCTCGCACCCCGTCCGCACTGTGGATCGCCAATAGTAACCAACAGTGACCTTAAGAACTCCTCTGGTGTAGAAACTGAGCGTAATTCGTAGTGTAGAACAGGAATATATGTCCGCTCTACTTCCTCTATTTTCGGATTACTGTTTGCATAGTATTTTGCTAACTCAGATTTCCCACTTCCAGATTCTCCAGTCACCAACATGCAAGAAGCAACACCATATTGTTTCTTCTTATTACGTAAAGAATCAAATAGATTCACCATTTTCGTAAGAAATGGACTTTTAATGAATGGATGATTCTCATCAGCAGTTCTCATTAGCCCATACTCCATCCGTTTAAGCTGAGATTATCCCCATCATCTTCAAAATCGACTTTCATCATACGTTGTGAATTATTCACCACAAGACTGATATTAGGGATACCCGTTTTATCTGATCTGGCTGCTTTAGATGTTGTTACTTGCTTATTTTTTCGAGCATTTCTTGCATGATATTCTTCACGCTCTTTGGCAAGTTGAACTTTAGCTTTTTGGAGATTCAGGTTATCAAATTTTGATTGTCGAGCAGCTCTTGCAGCAGCACGAATCTTATTATGTTCAAACTCAGAAAGATTAGAGGCATAAGAATATTTCAGGCAATCTATTTTTAAATAGACCTTATTAATCTTATCTAACACCAAAATATAGCCAATATCAAAAGGATTATATTTTACAGTTACCTCTCCCGGTCCATCTCTTCTATATAAATCTTTAAGTAGACTTGAGTCATAGTTCATTGAAAAAATTTCGATACCACCCTTATGTAGCGTACGTGTTGCTGTAGCTAATAAGATAGTAGTTAACTCCATTTTGTCTTCTACAGGGACTGGAAAGCATTCTTCCGAACCTGTCCAAATTTCATAAGGTGTCAGATCTGAATCTTCTACAGGCGAATGATGATAATCTTCTGTCACCCACTTCACAAAATAGCGTTTAAACTCTGAAAACGTGAGCACAGCTTCCTGTCTAGCGTCATAACCATCCCCGCATTTACCAGCTTTTCGAACCACGCCAGGCAAATCATCAAGTACCAGTGCATTAACTATACCGAAGAAACGTTCAATACGACTTTTATAATTACCTTTACGGATCGGACAATACTGAAAAACAGCCCCTAGCTCATCTGCAACAGCAATAAACTTCTTTCCCCAAAACTCATTACCATTGTCTGTTACAAGCGTAGAAGGGATACCATGAGCAGGCCAAAAACTGTTTAATCCTAATTCCTTCATACAATCATCTTTTGGTAAGAACGCATTCAAACAAGCTAAACAAACTGACGCATATGAAGGTTCTTCAAAAGACATTTGAAACCCAAGTAGCATTCCAGAATAATGGTCTATCAAAGCAGTAATATAAGGCCGACCAAGTAAGGTCTTATAGTCATCATGCAGAACATGAATATCCAACTGAGTATGATCAAGCTCAACACGCTCCAATACTCTAGTGGTAGTCATTCCACTTAATGCTTTAGAAAGTTCTGCCTGTAAAACTCGAGCCCCATGTCGTCCTTTTCTCTTAGTTTGGTAAAGTCCACATAAAACGCGTTTCTGGACAGTATGATATGTAGGTTTCTGAAGTGGGGCTTCAGGATGATCTAAATTATGCGATATAATTTTAGCTTCAACATTGCGAACAACCGAAGCCATGGATGATTGACTTAGTGTGTAATATTGCTTTGCAGCATCTTCAATAATTTCAATAACTTTTGTATCTATCTTAGGATTTCTATGACCTTTAAATCGATGTTTAGGATAAAGACCTCTTATCTTTAAACCAGCCTCTACAAAACTAGCGTACCATCCTCTTACTGACTGCCAATGGGGTGGTTTTTCACCTAGCTCTATCGCTACTTGATTTATAGTGTTTTTGGCACTTTTCTCAGTGATTTTGCTAATACTATTTTCCTGAAGCCTTTTTATATATTTATATTTTCTATTGGTTTCATACTGCTCTTTTTCTGACAGATCAATAAATTTAAGATCCCCAAAATCTCGTGATTCTGCAAGAAATTTTATATTTCCTAAAGCGTAAATTGTTCCTAGCTCTTCTCGATTTAGTCTAGATACTTCCCCATTTTCAATATCTACTAAAACAATTTCTGCTTTTCCTACAGTTCTAACCATCGCACGATGACAAGGAATACTATTGCTAAACTCAATAATTACACCCTGTTCCCACAGTTCAACAGACATCGAATTTCACCTCTGTTGTCATACTTAATGGTTCTAAATTCATATCAAATCGCAAATAACCCAGCGCAAGCCATGAGTATATTTCTCTCAAATGCGCACGATCACCAAGTAAACTTACCAACTGTGCTAGTGATATTGAACCATTAATAGCTTCAGCACACTGTTGAAGATTTCTCATATCTAATAGGGGACGCTTTTTATATTGATAAAGCTTTTCATAGTTTGATAGTAATGGCTGCTGATAGATCTCAATTTCACTCACTATCATGAAGTCTGTATTAGTACCCTGCAAGAAATTGGAAAAGCGAGAAAAGAGAGATTGATAGTGTTCAGTTTGAGCATTTGCAGAGGGCTTGACCTCCACATACTTCCTCACACCAGAGATGTAAATAACTTCAAAATCAGGTGTATATATACCACTCTCACCATCACCTTTAGGAACCTCAAATTTTCGAGGTTGTGGAGAATAAGTCTCGACCTCAGCGTCAAACTCTAAATGAAGACAATATTTCGACTCTAAGAGGGATTCAACAAGAATTGTTTTTCCATCATTAGCCTTTATTGAGGGAAAACGAACAATGTTCTTAACAGCAGATTTCTGAATTTTGCGTGCAGGGCTATTCACTTTCTAGCTCATCCTGAACTTCCTTGTTCAAATTATAAGCTTTTTTATAAGTTTATCCTACACAATTTATAGGTTATTCCTACAACTTTATAGATTTATCCTACAATCTACACTACACTACAATATCAGCCAGATTCCCTTTTTGTTCGAGCCAGTGCTTGCGGTCACTAGAACGCTTCTTGGCCAGTAATTTGTCGAGCAAACCTGCTGTCAGTTGAATATCATCCAGATCAAGTTGTACCAGACGACGGGTATTTGGATCCATGGTGGTTTCACGAAGCTGGCTGGCATTCATTTCACCCAGACCTTTAAAACGGGTAATCTGTGGAGTCTTGGTTTTGGTCTTTTTCAGGATGGCTTCAAGTTCATCCTCATCCAGAGCGTAATGCACATCCTTACCATCATCAATCCTGAATAAAGGTGGCATTGCTACAAATAAGTGACCCTCTTCAACCAGTGCTGGAAAGTGTTTAACAAATAAGGCACAAAGCAAAGTGGCAATATGCAGGCCATCCGAGTCAGCATCAGCCAAAATACAGACTTTCCCATAACGCAATTCGGACAGATCATCACTGCCTGGATCGACCCCGATAGCAATTGCGATATCATGGACTTCCTGAGAGCCAAGCACTTCATCGGAAGATACTTCCCAGGTGTTCAGAATTTTTCCCCGAATCGGCATGATTGCCTGGAAATTTTTGTCTCGCGCCTGTTTGGCACTACCGCCAGCTGAGTCCCCTTCTACAATAAACAGCTCACTATCTTCACGGGTCAAGCCGGCACAGTCGGCCAGTTTTCCAGGTAAAGCCGGACCCGAAACAATTTTTTTCCGCTCGACTTTTTTAGCCGCCTTCAGGCGCCGGCCAGCTTTAGAGATTGCCATTTCTGCCAGTTGCATGGCAATTTCAGAATTCTGATTCAACCATAGGGTAAAAGCATCTTTAGCAATATTTTGCACAATCGATGATGCTTCACGGCTTGATAAACGTTCTTTAGTCTGACCAGAGAACTGCGGTTCCTGGAATTTTAAAGACAGGATATAATTTACCCCATCCCATACGTCTTCAGCCGAAAGCTTGAGATTACGGGGCAATAGATTACGCAGCTCACAGAATTCCCGTAATGCATCGGTAATGCCTGAACGCAAGCCATTTACATGCGTTCCTCCCTGAGCTGTTGGAATCAGGTTGACATAACTTTCCTGAATCTGTTCACCACCTTCGGTATTCCAGCAGATTGCAAATTCAGCACTGGCTCGTTCTGCCTCACCTGTTGCTACAAAAGCAGGCTGTGGAACAATCTCCCGCTCCTGCAGTTCATCCATAAGGTAATCGACCAGACCGTTTTCAAACTGCCATTCTATTTTTTCATTATTAATTTCATCAATATAATTAATTTTCAGACCAGCTGCCAATACTGCCTTGGCCTTCAAATTATGTTTGAGCGCCTTCAAGGCAAATTTTGGGCTGTCAAAATATCTGGTTTCTGGCCAAAACCGAACTGTGGTTCCACTGGCGCGCTTAGGTGCTTTACCTTCTAGAACTTCTAAAGGTCCAACCGGCTCTCCATGTTCAAAAGCCATTTTGTAAAGATTGCCCTGCCGTTGTACTTCAACCTCTACCCGGGTTGAAAGAGCATTCACTACAGAAATACCTACACCATGCAGACCACCCGAAAACTGGTAGTTATCGGTACTAAACTTACCTCCGGCATGCAGTTTGGTCAGAATAATTTCAATGCCACTCTGACCGTATTCCGGATGAATATCAACCGGCATTCCACGCCCATTGTCCTCAACCGACAATGAACCATCCTTATAGACCTTAACCGTAATCTGGTTAGCATGTCCTGCCAGTGCTTCGTCTACAGCATTATCAATCACTTCCTGTGCCAGATGGTTAGGACGTGTGGTATCGGTATACATCCCTGGACGGCGACGGACCGGATCCAGACCAGAGAGAACTTCAAGTGATTGAGCCGTATATTGAGACACGTTGTACAATTTCCTTTATTTTATGGAATACGATAAAAATTCAAGCACCATGGGAAGTTTTTCTGCAAAATTGTCCATCCCATGGCTGCCATGCGCTTCAGTCATAATTAATGATGAATGTGCAGGCGCACTATAATAACGCTGGGCCTCTCGATAATCCAAAACTTCATCACCTTGTTGCAGTAATACCAAAATTTTTTCGGCATGCCGGGCAAAAGGAATTGCAAGCTGTTCAAGCTGCTGTAACTGGGCATTATCAAGCGTCCAGTGTTCGGTCACTGGATAAGGAACGGATTCTACAGCAAATAGTTTTCGAAAGAGTAACCATGGTCGCATAGCCGGATTAATCAGTACAGCTGGAATATTATGCTTAGCGACCAGTTGTGTCGCATAAAATCCCCCCAGACTGCTTCCTACCAAAGCCACATGTTCTAAAGCCTCAATCAGCTCAGACATTTGTTTTAATGCCTCGACAGGCGGCATATTCAAGTCAGGCAGATGGATCTTGATGTCTGGTAAATGCTCTGCACAGTACTGTTTAAGCAGTCGCCCTTTAATAGAGTTCGAATTACTTTTAAAGCCATGTAAATAAATGATATTCATTAAAATATTTATTATCTCTGAATGTGTCCGAAATTTTAGACCCGAGTGTCTTCCTAAAAATTGATCATTACAGGAAAAAGCAGATTGTTGGACAAAAAAATGCAGCTCATCTCTCTATTCACAGTATGTTTAGCTCATCAGGGATGCGTAGTTTTTATACTCTTAAATATTTAAAAAATAAAGAGCCGGCTACATGTAACCAACAGGCTATCAGGACTATAAATATGCCAAGTTTGACGCCACTGCATGAAACCTATTGTAGATGGGACCGCACGCCACCCAGTCAGGCAGATCTCTTAGAGGGACTGGCACAGCTGGCATCCACCAGTTTAAGCGGTATACATGAACTGGTGCAGATGATTCACCGTGAATTATTATTAAACACATTAGGCATGAGTGAACAGCAGTCCAGATATTTTCAGGCCCTGCCCCGTGTAGAAAAGATTTACCAGTTTTCTTACCGGGCCCTGCAACGCTATGGCCATTATTTTCTTGCGCCCGGTTTACGTCAAATTATTGAGCACTTTCCCGGCCTGCATCGCAAAGACCTGACACCGCAATTACATTCTCTAATTGGTATATTGAACGGTGTATTAGGTGATTATCTTTTAGCACAGCAAAATCCGCTCGCACTTCCTATGGTTCTGTATGAACACCATGGCCGGGTACAGCAGGGCCGGCTTAAAGGTAAAGTGGTTATTTTTGTACATGGACTCTGCATGAACCACCTGACCTGGGCCAATTCAAATTTTACAGGTATTGGTGCGCATCTGCTGACACAACCGCATCCTGGTACTATGCTTTATTTAAACTATAATACGGGACGGCGAATTTCTGCCAATGGGCGCAGTTTTGCCAATTTACTGAATGACCTGATCCAGCGTAACCCTGATATTAGCCAGATTGACCTGATTGGCCATAGTATGGGGGGATTGGTGTCTCGTAGTGCCTTATTTTATGGCAAGCAAAATATGCAGGGCTGGTTGAGTAAAGTAGGGAATCTGGTTTGTCTGGGGTCGCCGCATCATGGTGCGGTTCTAGAGCGTTTTGGTTTTACCTTGCAGGAAAAGCTCGGACGTTTCCCCTTGATTAATATGATTGGTAACCTGGTAAATATTCGTAGTAATGGAATTATTGACTTGCGCCATGGCAGTGTTCGTGATGACGACTGGGAATATTTAGATGCGCGTATTGGAACAATGGATGACAGCCGTAAACCTGCGCCCCTGCCTTCACATATTCAGGCCTTTTTTGTAGCTGGTACAGTTGAAGCAGAACATATTAACAGCCGCGCTTTAAAGATTATTGGTGATTATCTGGTGAGTATTAAAAGTGCCTTGGGAGAACATCCCAATCCACGTTTCCAGCTCAAGGTACCTGAACACCATAAGGCAGTATTTTTCGGCTTGAACCATTTTGAGATCCAGTATCATACTCAGGTTGCTCAGCAGATTGTACAGTGGTTCTATCCTGATCCTCTGCTTGAAAATACACGTTTAGATCACTACATTCTGCATACAGAAAATATAAAACTTGAAGATATTGCTGAGACATAAAATATTAAGAATATAAAATAGCCACTGCTACTCTTAAATAATTTATGGCTCATAAATTTTTTAATTATCTGAATTTGAAAGGCTAGCTTGATATATATCAAGCTGGCCTTTCGATATCTTGTCAGGTAGATCCGGATTAATATTTTTTCTTGACTGCTTTGCTATATGGATAATTACGTACCAGCTGCCATAAGCATAGCATTAACAAGATACAGAAAAATACCAGTGACCAGAACGGCAGCGACTGATCTAAAAATGTCCAGTCTACCATGGCACACTCGCCCGAACCGGTCAGAACCTGCTGAAAAACGGTTTTCAATGGCAGGGCATCTACCAGATAGTCCAGTCCCGGCCCACAGCTTGGCACTTGATCTGGTGGTAAATGCTGCAACCAGACGTGTCGCGCAGCAACACCTACAGACCAGATCATGGCTAAGGTCGCCAAAAAGGCGTAAAGACGTTTGACTATATTCGATACCGGATTATGAATTACTGCCACTAAGGCAACCAAGCCCATCGCAATCAGACCAATTCGCTGGAAGACACATAAAGGACAAGGTTCCAAGCCTTTGACATGTTCCAGATAAAGTGCAAATGCCATCCCTACAATACTGGCAATCAGCAATAAACCATTTACGAAGCGATAACTACCCCATTGCATGGATCAACCTCTTGTTATTTTCACTATTGATAATGGGCAAGATAATCTTCAAAACTGATACGGGTATCGGCTTCAAGCTGTTGTTGGTGCTCTAGCGATGTCTGTGCAAGTTTTGTAAAGTATTCCTGCTTCTCTGGTGTAAGTGCATGCTGTTCATAAAAATTGGCATGTTCTTGTGCAAGGTAGCTACCCAGATTCCAGGTTCCACCCCATTTTATCGTATCGGCAATTACATGCGCTGATAAGGTCTCATCAACCTGTTGAATACGCTGTTGCATCAGTTGCAGGGCATGGCTATACAGCTGGGTGTGATAGCCCTCATCCAGCAATACTGCCAGAGGCTGCATGGCCACAACATGTGCTTGAGCCCATTGTTCCAAGGATTGTTCCTGGCCACGTTCAGTGATGTGACTGTTGGAAGCGCGGCCCCGGTTAACCACTTCAGCCTGATTATTTTCAATCTGGTCCTGTTCTTCTGGCAGCAGGTCTGGGCTGTCTTTTAGCAGACAATATAAAGCCAGCACTTCAAGGAAACCAGCAGTATTTTCGTCAATACCAATCGGATTATAAGGATTAATATCGACGGCCCGCAGTTCCACATAACCGACACCACGGTTTGCTAAAGCCTCAGATGGTGTTTCTCCATCTCTTGGTACCTGTTTTGGCCGGACCAGACTGTAATATTCATTTTCAATCTGGAGTACATGATCATTAATCTGGAGCGGTTCACCATCTGCGTCTTTTAGTCCCAGACGGCTAAACTTGGCATAAGGGGTTTTCACAGCTTTTTGTAGACCATCCAGGTAGCCGGACAGGTTGTTATAGTGAATACCTAGTTGTTTTTGTGCCGAATTCTGGTAGCCAAAACGCCCCATGCGTAATGCGGTAGCATATGGAAGATATAAAGTTCCTTTGACCAGTGGCAGCAAGTGATGTTCGCGACCTGTTAAGAAGCATTGACATACTGACGGACTAGCGCCCACCAGATACATTACCAGTGGCGTCAGGCGGATGAAATTACGGATTAGGCCAAAATAACGATGGCTGCGATAATCTTGCAAACTCAGCTGTGTTAAGGCTTTATCTTGCTCATGCTGCTGTAACTGTTCAAAGAGCTCATCGGGAAATGAAAGATTATAATGAACACCTGCAATAGTCTGCATACGCCGGCCATAACGCACCCCTAAGCCACGGCGGTATAGGGTTTTAAACCGGCCAATATTAGACGAGCCATATTGTGCCAGCTGAATACTGTCTTCTTCACGGTCCAGCATACATGGCATTGAAAGTGGCCAGAGTTTTTCCTGATGTTCAAGATGCTGGTAAACCAGTGCATGAATATCTGTCAGTTCAGCCAGCATGGTCTGAATATCAGGTTGGGGGGCCGTAATGAATTCCATCAAGGCTTCAGAGTAGTCAGTGGTAATATGCGGATGAGTGAGCGCCGCCCCCAGGCTGTGTGGATGCGGACCTTGAGAGATAAACCCATTACTTTGCATGCGCAGGCCTTCCCGTTCCACTCCGCGCAACATGCCTTTGAAGAGCGAAGAATCTACCCATGTTGGTATCAAAACTTGAGAGATTGATTCGGGTTGACTCATACATGGCTCACTTTTAAAAACTATTAATTCAAATCATCTAAGTCATGCAGTATAACGCGATTTACCCGCTCTACTGTGACAGTCAACTGATTTTCCGGCAATTATACTGCGTTTATCCCGGCAAATATTTATCACAATCTTGCTGTATAAGACACGGAAAATTTGTGATTTTATTGAAAAATAAATCTTGATAGGTATTAAAACTTATGAATTATCAGGAGATCCTCGATTTCTGGTTTAATCCTGAGCACCAGTCACTATGGTTTTCAAAAAGTGATACTTTTGATCAGAAAATACGGCAGAACTTTAGCAAAGTTCATACACAAGCAGTTCAGGCAGAGCTCTGGTCATGGCGCAAAACAGCCCATGGACGCCTTGCCGAGATTATTGTTCTAGATCAGTTCTCCCGCAACCTTTATCGTGACCAGCCGCTGGCTTTTGCACAGGACGGGTTAGCTCTGGCTCTGGCCCAGGAAGCGATCAGCCTGAATCTGGATGCCCAGCTCAATCCTGAACAACGTTCTTTTTTATACATGCCATTCATGCACAGTGAATCAAAAATGATGCATGAATTTGCATTAAAGCTCTTTCAGCGTCTGGGTAATCCGGTTAATCTGGATTATGAAAAACGTCACAAGAAAATTATTGAACGTTTCGGGCGTTATCCGCATCGCAACAAAATTCTGGGCCGTGAATCACCTCCGGAAGAACTGGAATTCCTAGATCAGCCAGGAAGCAGCTTTTAACCTTCCTGCACTCCCCAGCCATTGTGCTGTCCTTCCTGATAGGAGGTGTATGATGAAAAATTTATCTATAGGTTTTGCTCTCGGTACAGCTCTGCTGCTTGGCGGTTGTGCTACTACCCCGCACAAGCCTTTGACATTTGACCAGTTGGGACAATTCTCAAGTTATGCTTTAAATGCGCAGACCTATCGTATCAGTTACCAAGCTCGTGACAATATCAGTTATGGGACTGCAGAAGAAATTACCCTGGTTAAAGCGGCACAGACCACAGTACAAAACGGTTTTCGCTATTTTAAAGTACTGGATGATCCGAGCAACCGTACCCAGCAGCCACCCCGTCAGGCAGTCGTCTATCCAAGCCGGTCCTATTATCCTTCTGCTTATTACCGGCGTTATCCCGGCTTCTGGCCAGATCCGTTTTATGATATGCCACAAGTGGTAAATATTGACCCGGTTCAGGTTTCCTATACTATTGAATGTTACAAGGAGCAGAAAAATGTGCCTCAGGAGGCCTTTGATGCACGCCTTATTCTGTCATCTATTGGACAGAAATATGGAGTCAGTCCAACTGGTCAGGTCCTACAACCCCAGACTGCACCAGCCCAGAACACAACCAAATGATAAAAACAAAAATTAAGGACAAATAAAATTTTATGGCTGAACCTGTGACTTCTCCGAGTCTGAACCGTAGTAAACGTTATGCCACAATCGCTCTGGTTGTGGCGGTTGTAGCCTGGCTCATACTCATTGCCATGGCCAAGCTCGTGCCAGAGTATGCCTGGCTAATCCAGATCCTGATGCTTGCTGCTGAAGCTGGAGTAGTGGGCGGGCTTGCTGACTGGTATGCGATTACAGTTCTATTCCGGAATCCTTTTGGTCGTATTCCTATTCCGGCATTTTTAAAAGACCATACGGAAATCATTCCACGCAACAAGGATCGGATTGCCGTGTCTATGGGCCGCTTTGTACAGGAAAACTTCCTGTCTCCCTCAGTGGTAGAACGCAGTCTGCAAGATACTGATCTGGCCATGGCAGCCGGACGGTGGCTGGCTCAGCCAGATAACAATCTGCAAGTGGTACAGATTATCCAGCAGACTGTACCCAAAATTTTTGAATTTGTCGGGCAGGAGCAAATTGGCCGTTTTATCCAGAATAATAGTGTGCAGTGGGTACGTAATACCCAGATCAACACTTTGACCAGTGAAATGTTGCGTGCTGTACTGGAAAATGATTTTCACCAGGATGTATTGCAGCGTGGGCTGGATCTAGCTCAGGACTGGATGAAGTCACATCCGGAAGAGACACGTGAGCTGACCCGTAAGCTGTTTAAGGAACTCGGTGTCTGGAAACTGGCAAGAGGCGCCAGCTGGATTGGTATTGATGTACAGCAGCGGACTGTTGATTCGATGCTTGGCCGGGTCGAGTCCATGCTGGCTGATCCCGAGCATCCGTGGCGGCAGAGTATTGAACAATATGCAAGCCAGCTTATGCTGGAACTGACAGATGAAAATAGCCTGTCGAGTCAACGTCTGAACAGTGCCAAGGATGCCTTGCTCGGCAGTCCGCAAGTACTTAACTTTATTAGTGGCGCGGTAGCTATATTGTGTAATGCTGTCAAGGACGATTTAGAAAAACCGGATTCGGGAATTGCTCTGAATTTAAGAGTTGCCATTCAGCAGGTGGGTGAGAACCTAATGCAGAATAGAGAAGTCCGTCACTTGCTGAATCAGCGGATGAGTAGTTTAGCTGTTAGCTTTAGTGACCAGTACAGTGACCGGGTGATTCATTTTATTAGTGAGCGAATTCATGAATGGGATTCGCGGGAAATGATTGACAAAATTGAGAACGAAGTGGGTGGCGACCTGCACATGATCCGCGTCAACGGCGTAGTCGTAGGCGCTTTTATCGGACTGACTCTCGGCATTATTCGCGCGCTGGTGGACTTTGCTTTTTAAGCTTGAGTTAAATTTTAAAAGGAGGTTGACGATATGTTTAAAGTAGAGTCTAAGTTTGCCGCACAGAACGTGACCATATTCAGCGTGATGACAGAAATGGCACAGCGCCTGAGTGCACTGAACTTGTCTCAGGGTTTTCCAGATTTTCCAGCACCTCCCGATCTGGTCGAGGCATTATCTAAAGCCAGTCGTGACGGCCATCATCAATATGCTCCGGGTGATGGCTTACTGACACTTCGTGAACAGCTGGCTGCCCAGTTTTATAAACGGGACCAGATCAATATTGATCCACGGGCTCAGCTTACCATTACACCAGGTGCTACAATTGCTATTTTTTGCGCTATTCAAGCGATGATTCGTCCGGGTGATGAAGTAATTATTTTTGATCCGAGTTATGACAGCTATGTACCCAGTGTACAGATGATGGGAGGAAGCTGTAAGCGTATAGCCCTGCAAGCGCCAGAGTTCAAGGTTGACTGGGAACATTTAAAACAACAGGTCAACTCTAAAACACGAATGATAGTCGTCAATACTCCACATAATCCGAGTGCTACTGTTTGGACACGTGAAGACTGGCAACAGTTGATTAAACTGGTGCAAGACACCAATATCGTGATTCTCAGCGATGAGGTGTATGAGCATCTGGTATTTGATGGCCGTCCGCATTTAAGTGCCCTCAGTTTCCCTGAGCTGGCCGAGCGCAGTTTCGTGATTGGTTCATTTGGTAAAACCTTTCATGTGACAGGTTGGAAAACAGGTTATTGTGCAGCTTCACCGCATCTCATGCGCCTGTTTCGTCAGGTTTATCAGTTTGTAAATTTCTGTGCGAATACTCCCTGCCAGGTAGCCTTGGCCAGCTATATGCAACAGCATCCGGAACATATTGAGCAGCTCGGCAGTTTTTATCAGGCCAAGCGAGACCTGTTTATTGAAGGATTAAAAGGTTCACGCTTCCAGTATGAAGTTCCTCAAGGTACTTATTTTCAGAATCTGGACTACAGCCAGATCTGCCCAGAACTGAATGATATGGAAATGTGTAAATTTTTGGCTGAACAGCATGGTATTGTGGCTATTCCTGTTTCTGCCTTTTATGAAAAACCGCCCTCTGAACTACGTTTGATCCGGTTCTGCTTTGCTAAACAGGAATCTACATTGCATAAAGCTTGCGAAATTTTACGCGGCTGCTAAACAGATACCACTATATTCGGCAGGAAGTTACTTAATTCATAGCGTTTTTCAGATCAGCCCTATGTTAAGGTTATTTTAAAGATAATACTAAAAACAGGGAGAGTGCGACGCACTGTTATGGCACCACATCAAACTACTATACAGCAGCAGAAACTCTGGAAAACTTTTTTAGTTTTTCTTTTACCGTTAATTGCAACCAATATTCTGCAAAATCTGTCCGGGACAATTAATACGATCTTTGTCGGGCAGATGATGGGCGTCGAGGCAATTGCTGCCGTTTCCGTGTTTTTTCCAATTTTATTCTGCCTGATGGCATTTGTAATTGGGCTTTCAGCAGGAGCCACCGTACTGGTTGGCCAGGCCTGGGGTGCTCAGAATATTCAGAAGGTACGCTGCGTAGTTGGTTCTACCTTATTTATGACATTAATCGGCGGGATTATTGTGGCGTTACTGGGGGTTATATTTGCCGAGCATATTCTGCTTGCACTGGGTACAGACCCGGCTGTGATGCATTTATCACTTCCTTATGTCCGCTGGATGCTGGCTGGCAGTCCCCTGCTATTTATTTATATTATTTATACATCTATTTTACGGGGTGTCGGTGACAGTGTAACGCCACTGATTGCATTGGGTATGACCAGCCTGATCGGCTTAATGATCACCCCTATCCTGATCGCCGGTTATTTCGGCTTACCTAAAATGGGGATTATTGCACCGGCTATTGCGACTATTGTGGGCTATCTTGCGGTGCTGGGCTTTCTTGCAGTTTATCTGAATAAAAAACATCATCCTTTACGTCCAGACCGGGAGCTGTTCAGTTATATCCGTCATCAGCCGAAATTAAGTAAAATTATTTTAAGGCTAGGTATTCCTACTGGCATCCAGATGGTAACCACCTCTGTAGCTGGCTTGGTCATTGTGGGGCTGGTTAACCGTTTTGGTGCCCATGCCACAGCAGCTTATGGTGCAGTTAACCAGGTTTTAAACTATATCCAGTTCCCAGCACTCTCTATAGGTATCGCAGCTTCAATTTTTGCAGCCCAAGCGATTGGAGCGGGTAAAAATGATTTACTGTCACGGGTGAGCCGTACTGCGCTCGGCATGAATTTTGTCATCACTGGCATTCTGGTAATATTAGGCTATCTTTTCTCGAAGTATCTGATGGCACTTTTTATTACCGATCCGGAAGTAGTCGAGCTGGGTCAGCAGTTACTGTTTATTGTACTGTGGTCTATTCTGTTTTTTGGAGCCAGTGCCATTTTCGCCTCCATCATGCGGGCCAGTGGCACCGTAACTGTACCGATGCTCATCAATATTTTTGCTATTTTAGCGATTGAACTGCCATGCGCTTACTGGTTTAGTCAAATTTGGGGCCTTAAAGGAATCTGGTATGCCTATGCACTTGCTTTTGTAAGTCTGTGTATTTTACAAGGTTTGTATTACCAGTTTGTATGGAAGAAAAAAACTGTAGAGGTATTAATTTAAAATAATACCCTCTTCTTTTAGGTATTAAAAAGCCCAGAACCGATAATAAGATCTGGGCTTTTTTTATTTAGTATATTAATAAACAGTTATACGATCTGGTTACGTGGTTTTTTATTCATGCCAGTCAGCAGACCAGTAATATATTGGTATTTGGCCGGCATAACGCGCTGCAAGGCATCCAGAAATTTTGCATCATTACCAATCAATAGACGGCGCTTGTCTTTCAGTACTGCATCCAGAATTTGGCGAGCAGCCTCTTCTGGTGGAATACGGAGCAGTTTGTTGAATGAACTGACTGATTTTTCGGGATGCATGCCTAGTGATTTAAGACTTTGATTGACTTTAGCAGCATTGGCAATATTGGTACGAATACCGCCTGGATGCACACATAAGGCACTTACCCCACATTTTTGCAGGTCCAGTTCCTGACGTAACGATTCAGTAAAACCACGCACTGCAAATTTGGTCGCATTATAGGCAGACTGAGTAGGCTGAGCTGTCAAACCAAATAAACTGGAAATATTGACAATATGCCCATCACCACTCTTTTTCAGATAAGGCAGAAATTCTTTAGTGCCATATACTACGCCCCAGAAATTAATTCCGACAATCCATTCCAGCTCATCATAATTGGCACCTTCGACTGTTGAAGCTAAAGCAACGCCGGCATTATTAAAAATCAGATTTACCGACCCATGATTTCTGACGGTTTCTTCAGCCCATGCTTTTACTGCTTCACGATCTGCCACATCCACTATCTGGGTCGTGACTCGTACATTACTGTCTTTTAACAGTTCGACAGTCTTTTGTAGGCCTTGCGCATTAACATCACTTAAAGACAAATGGCAGCCCTGTTTAGCCAGCAAAACTGCCAGCTGTTGGCCAATCCCTGAGCCTGCACCTGTAATGGCAGCAACTTTATTTTTAAAATTCTTCATGCATGTTCCTTTATTTTTCTCTCTGCAGTGGCAGATAGATAGCAAATTTCCTTTTCAATATAATTTTGACAATTCATATTGTCAATATTTCTTTAAAGTTAAAAATGTATAAAAAATAAACGGCAGTATCTGCCAGCACCTTCTTTTAAAAAACTTGTTAAAATGGCTGCCATAAAATTCTATAAATAATAGGTAAAGATGAGTCAGTCAGAATATGCTCAGGAGCCACAGGCAGATACAGCTACCAGTTCGAGGGAACGCCAGTTCAAGGGATTATCTCTGTCAGAACGTAAACTGGCACGTCGCACCAAGCTGATTGAAGCGGGAATTAAGGCTTACGGTACTCAAGGTTTTTTTTCAGTTACGGTTAAAGATATTTGCCGTGAAGCCGGACTGACTGAACGTTATTTTTATGAATCTTTCAAGAAAAGTGAACAGCTGTTCCAGACTATTTTTCTCCAGCTGATTGAAGAGCTACAGCAAAGGGTAATGCAGGCTATTATGCAGGCTTCGCCTAATCCTGATAAAATGATTGAAGCCGGCTTACGGGCTTTACTCAACATGTTAAAAGATGATCCACGGGTTGCACGTATCATTTATGTGGATGCCATGCTGGTTCAGGAATTGCATAACCAGGCCACCATTCAGGAAACCATGCTGCGTTTTGATCGAATGATTCAGGCTTTTGTGATGTTAATGATGCCGCATCTAAGCCGTAGCCAGCATGAAGTTTCACTGATCGCGACTGGCCTGAATGGTTATGTCACACAGCTGGCAATTCGCTGGGTTATGGGCGGTTTTAAACAGAGCCTTGAAGATATACTGGCAGCAGCCCAAGTGGTATTTATGGCATTATTAGAAAAATTTGAGAAATAGTCTTTCTTTAAATTGTGAGCTGATCGCTTATCTTTCTTAATTTAATATTCTGACAATTTCTGAATTATTAATACCATACTTTTGCAGAGCTGCTATTTGAATGTAATATTTGTCACAAATAATTGCTAAAATAGACTTTGTCCCCATTTTTGCAATGATACTGTCATAATTTATCTTTGTAATAAGCCTGTCATAAATAAAAACGGTTCACCGTTAATAACGAATAGGGTATTGCGCTGTGAAAGATGATTATATTTTAATTGTAGAT
The DNA here is from genome assembly GCF_040744925.1 of Acinetobacter sp. FL. Lineage (NCBI taxonomy): Bacteria > Pseudomonadati > Pseudomonadota > Gammaproteobacteria > Moraxellales > Moraxellaceae > Acinetobacter > Acinetobacter sp. FL. The sequence continues at coordinate 3,049,538 of NZ_CP160437.1, forward strand.
GATGAATTACCGATCCGTGAAATGATTCATACCTCTCTGGACATGGCAGGTTTTCAATGTCTGCAAGCTGAAGATGCCAAGCAGGCTCATCAGATGATTGTTGATCAGCGCCCGGCCCTGATTCTTCTGGACTGGATGATGCCAGGCGGTATCAGTGGTGTTGATCTGTGTCGCCGTCTGAAGCGCGATGAAAATCTTTCTGAAATTCCGGTAATTATGCTCACTGCTCGTGGCGAAGAAGACCATAAAGTACAAGGCCTTGATGCCGGTGCAGATGATTACATGACCAAGCCATTCTCAACTCGTGAACTGGTTTCCAGAATTAAAGCTGTACTGCGCCGTGCCAATGCCTTGAGCGGTGAGAAAACAATTGATGCCAATGGCCTGCTATTAGATCCGGTCAGTCAGCGTGTGAGCTTTGGTGATTCTATTCTGGAAATGGGGCCAACCGAATACCGATTACTGGCGTTCTTCATGACTCATCCAGAGCGTGCTTATACCCGTGCCCAGTTACTTGACCAGGTCTGGGGCGGAAATGTATATATTGAAGATCGTACCATTGATGTACATATCCGACGTTTACGCAAGGTGCTTGAGCCTTATGGTGCCGACCGCTTTGTACAGACTGTACGTGGAACCGGTTACCGCTTCTCGACCCGTGCTGATGTCGCTCTAGGTTAAACTGACTTTATGTATGAACCATATCCGGTCCCTGAGCTGGCCCGGGACTACAAAAAATTCCGATACAGCAGTTTATGGACTTTTGCTAAACAGGACTTACGGCTGCTGGTCTTTCTACTGCTCGTTGCCAGTCTGATCGGTTTCGGAATCGGCTATTTCTGGAGCTGTATTTTCATTGGCTTTGTCGTGTTTTTTGCCTTTCAACTACGGTCCTTATATTTAGTAAATGAATGGATTTCCAACCGGCCTTATGATGCTCCACCTAATTTAAACGGTATCTGGGGAGCACTCCTGTTTAATGTATACCGGGCCCAGCGTCAGGAACGCATCGTGCAGGCAGAAATGGTCGGACTGATTGACCGGGCGCAATCTTCATTAGTCGCACTGTCTGAAGCAGTAATGCTGATTGATGATCTGAACCAGATAGAATGGTTTAATCCGGCTACTGAAAAACTGCTTGGTATACAGCCCCTAGATCGTGGTCGTAATTTGCTCACGATACTACGCCAGCCTATTTTTATTGAATATTTTCAAAATATTGATCAGGCGCCAGATGGCATCAAGATGAAGTCGCCCGTGCATGAAGACCACTATGTGCAAATCAAGCTAACCCGTTTTGGTGGCGAAAGTCATTTGCTGGTGGCTTATGATGTTACTCGCATGCAAAACCTGGAACAGATGCGTAAAGATTTTGTCGACAATATTTCGCATGAATTACGCACCCCGCTCACTGTATTAAGTGGCTACATTGAGACTTTTACCGATCAGGAAGATTTGAATCCACGCTGGAAACGGGCATTTGACCAGATGCAGGCACAAACCAAGCGCATGAATTCTCTGGTTAATGACTTGTTGCTGTTATCACGTCTTGAAAATAACAAGAAAATTGCCAAGAACCAGATTGTGGAAATGCCCGGTCTAATGAACCAGCTTTTTGATGATGCTCAGGCCTATAATGTCGATTATGGCCATACGCTTAATCTGGACATAGACAGCCATTGTGACCTGATCGGTTCAGATATGGAACTGGCTAGTGCCTTTAGCAACCTGATTACCAATGCCATTAAATATACGCCTAAGGGCGGTACAATTACTATCGGCTGGCATGATGATGGTGAACATGGCTATTTTACCGTACAGGATACAGGCATCGGAATTGACCCACGGCACCTACCAAGACTGACTGAACGTTTCTACCGGGTGGATAGTGCCCGCAGCCGGCAAACCGGCGGTACCGGATTAGGCCTTGCGATCGTCAAGCATGTACTCATGCAGCATAATGCCTATCTGGAAATTGAATCTAAGGAAAATGAAGGCTCGACCTTCAAAGCTGTCTTCCCTAAAGAACGCCTATATCATTTAAACTAGATCTATAAAAAATGCGCCTCAAGGCGCATTTTTTATTATTGGTCTTCTAAAGAGCCTGACCCAGTTTCTGTCCCATAGTCACCACAGAATTGGCCTTAAATTCCGCATCCCAAGCCATTTTATCCTGTTCAAATAAAATTACAGCAGTTGAGCCCAAGTAAAAACGTCCCAGTTCGGCACCCTTTTCCAGTACCACATTATGCTGGTTTAGCTCAAGACGACCGGACGGTTTTACTTTTCCAGTAACCACTGTTTCAATTCCAGCCACAATCATGGCACCTACCATGACTACCGCCATGCGTCCCAGTTCGGTATCAAACAGACAGACCATACGCTCATTACGTGCAAACAGGCCAGGAATATTCTCGGCAGTAATCTGGTTAACTGAAAACAGCTCACCTGGAATATACAGGGTTTCAGTTAATGTACCTGTTATTGGCATATGGACACGATGATAATCCCGCGGAGAAAGATAGACCGTAGCAAACTGGCCATGTTTAAATGGCTCTGCCAGTTGTGGATCACCGATGAGTTTCTCGACAGAAAAACTTTGCCCTTTCGCCTGAAAAATATCACCGTCATGGATCGTACCCAGCTGTGAGATAGCGCCATCGGCTGGTGAAACGATACTCTTAGGATCAGCATCTACCATACGCACACCTTCGCGTAGGGCACGGGTAAAAAATTCGTTAAAAGATTTATATTTTAAAGCATTAACCTGCTCGGCAATTGACATATCTACGCCATAGCGGGTTTTAAAGGTCTGAATGACCGCCGCACGTACCAGCGGGTTCTCACTGGCAGCAATTTTACCGACTACCCGGCTTAGCTGATGCTGGGGAACTAGGCGCTGGACCCGAATAAAGATATTTTTTTTCAGACGTGATGTGAGGCTCAAAACGGCAACTCTCCGGTAATAATAGGGCTGTCGAGGCGATTGCCCCATTCACTCCATGCACCATCATAAGCCTGTATTTCCCAGTCGAGAAGTCGGCCCAGTATATAAGCCAGCCCAGAGCGATGATGCGATTGACAATACACCACGACAGGCTGGTCCAGCTGAAAACCTGCATTCTGCAGATTTTGTCGGGTGCGTTCTAGCGGATGCAATTTTAGATGATTTTGTCGGTCAAGGGCAGTACTCCATTCAAAATGGCGAGCACCTGGAATATGTCCACCACGACGGGCTGCAAGACGCAGGCCAGTATACTCATCAAAGGTTCGGCAATCCCATAGCTGGGTGCTATCTTCTTTAATCATTTGACGAAGCAGATCATATTTTACCCGATATTTCTCAATTTGGCCAAGGTCAACCTGTACCAGTGCATCAGCGGCTTTAATAACCGCCTGTTCAGATGAAGTAGGTAAACCGGCAGCCAGCCAGCCATGAATACCACCATTTAGCAGACTGGTCTGTTCAAAACCCAAGCAATGCAGGTTCCAGAGCAAGCGTCCTGCCCATGCCCCGCCTTCATCATCATAAGCAACTACATGATGTTCTGGAGAAATTTGTAAATATTCAATTAATGCCTGCAGGCCCAGCTCATCTGGGAGCAGGCCAGAGGCTTGCTCTTCATGACGCACCAATAATTTAGGTTTTAAATGTAAAGCGTGCGGAATATGCAGTTGCTGATAAACCGATTCTCGGCTTAAGTCGACAATACGCAGTTTCGGATGACCCAGCTGTGGTAAAAGCTCCTCGGCTTCGATCAGTAAACCAAAGTTAAAATCAGGTGTCATCATTACACTTATTTCAGGTTATTTTTTATCTGAAGCCAATTTTAGCATAGTCTAATTTAAAGCCATTGCGGTTTTTTACAGGGCCTTTATAAAATAACTGCTATGTAAACCGGCTTAAATTTCAGGTTCCTGAATATCAAAAACCTGTCGTAAATAGGCCAGAAAGGTATCGTTATCGGTCATGGTTTTACCCGGACTGTCTGAAATTTTGGCAACCGATTGTCCATTGCATTCCACCAGTTTTAAAACAATATTTAAGGGTGTCTGACCCATATCATTAGTCAAATTGGTACCAATACCGAAACTGACCTGAAAGCGGTCTTTAAAGTACTGATGAAGTTTCCATGCTTTTTCCAGATTGAGGCCATCGCTGAAGGTCAGCATTTTAGTCCGGCTGTCAATTTTTAGCTTGCGGTAATGCTTATAGGCCTTGTCACCCCATGCATAAGGATCACCACTATCATGCCGCAGACCATCAAACAGTTTGGCAAAATACAGGTCAAAATCACGCAGGAAGGCATCCATACCCACAACATCAGTTAAGGCAATGCCCAGATCACCACGATATTCCTGTACCCAGGTTTCCAGTGCAGCTTTCTGAAAATTGCGCAGCCGTACATCCAGTGCCTGAAAGGCCTGCAAGAATTCATGTGCCATTGTACCGATAGGAGTAATACCCAGCTCTTTTGCCAATAAGACATTACTGGTACCACGGAAAACACTTGGACTGGCCTTATGGAACTCTTCAATTACATGCTTTTGCCATTCAAAACTGTAGCGACGGCGTGTACCAAAGTCTGACACCAGAAAAGGAGGATCATTTGGCTGCTGTCCACGCTCATAACTCTTGATCAGTTCCAGCTTGGCCTGCAAACGTCGTTCACCTTCAGCCAATACTTCTTCACTGCGAATACGGCGAAAATATAGTTCGTTAACCAGTGCCAGTACAAAGATTTCAAACATCATGGCCTGAACCATTGGGCCTTCAATCCAGATATCCAGTCGGCCTTCTGCATCTATACTGGCTTTAATAAAACGACGCTTGAGCTGAAACAGTTCCAGATAGTCGACAAAATCACTCTTGATAAAACGCAGATTGCGCAGATACTGCAACTCATCTTCTTTAAATGTGAGCTGGCATAAATAATCTAGTTGCTGATTGAGTTCATCCAGGATATCTGACAAAGGATATACAGTATCTTCCAGATTCCGGCAACGAAAATGATAGACGCTGTCAGTTTGCGGAAACTTATGTAATACCACCTGTAGCATGGTGAATTTATATAAGTCAGTATCAAGAAGGGAGTGAATAATTGCAGACATATGCAGAAAATTTTTGCTTTAATCTTTTAATTAAAACATATTTTGATGAGCTATAAGCCAAGTTTTTCATGTAGATACGTAAAGCAAGACTATGGTCTTATACTGTTCAGAATCTACCTGCAAACAGTCCGCTAAATTTTTATCTATATTTTAAAAACTTAGCCAGTATATATTATTCGTTCAATAGCTCTTTAAGAGCCTGTTCCTGTCCAATCACTTTAGCAAATTCTGCTACAGTTTTTTGTCCGGGCTGCTGTGTATTCATATCACAGTCGACCTTACGCAGCTGTCTGGCAATTGCCCATTCCATTTTAAAAATAGCACCCATCAAGGCTGTATTACCTTTATTGTCTCTGGCACAGCGGTCAGCCCCGGATGCCAATAATGTGCTGACAATATTTTGCTGGCCATAGTAAGTTGCCATCATCAAGGGAGTAAAACCTGCATGATTTCTGCTATCGACCGGAAATCTATATTTTAGGAATTCATCAATTACTTCTTTATTTCCTGTTTTTGCAGCCGCAAAGAAAAGATCAACCAGTTCCTGCTGGGCTGACAGCTTACTGTCTTGCACAGGAGTCTCAGCTACTTCGGCCATCACGACGGTACTGCTCAGGCAAAATAGTGAAATCAGGAAAGTGCTTTTTAAAAAACTCATCAGGATTCCCTTTAGTCTTCAAAATAATAAAATATCTCTAACATATTGCTGTAATCACTCCACTTTAAAACTAGTGCACCGCATGAGGTAAAGGTGATTAAGTTAACTCACCTTTCCTCACTGAAGGACTGACCGGACTTAGTCTTGCAGTTGCTCTGCTTTTGCCTTAACAGTAGTCAGGTTACCTTTTACCGCTTGGGTCAGCCGTGTACCATACTCTGCATCTGCCTTATAAAAGTAGGACAGCATGATGTGTTTGGTTTCGGTATCTTTTACTGCACCCAAATCAGCTGCCAAATTACGGATCAGGTCATTTTTTTCAACCGCTGAATAGGAGCGATAGAGTTCACCGGCCTGTTTGAATGGTTGCTCTTTCTTGATTGCCTGCTGTAATACACTTCCTTCAAGTGGTGTCATGACTGCTTTGGCATGTGTAGTTGGAGGTTTAGGTTCCTTGCGGCTTGGTTCATAGTTCACATCTGAATCACGTTCAGATACATTCATGAAGCCTTCCTGGTTATTGTTATTGACCTTGACCAGAGGACGGTTTACTGGAATCTGCTGATGGTTTGCACCTAAACGGTACATCTGGGTATCTGAATAAGAGAAGATACGGCCCTGTAGCAGACGGTCCTCAGAAGGCTCAATGCCTGGAACCAGATTACCTGGTGCAAATGCCGACTGTTCAGTTTCATTAAAGAAATTCTTCGGCATACGGTTTAGCGTCAAAGTACCTACTTTAACTTCTGGAATCAGGTGAGTGGGCCAGATTTTAGTAGCATCCAGTGGATTAAAGTCGAATTTGTTTAGATCTTTCGGGTCAAGTACCTGAATATATAAATCCCATTTTGGATAGTTTCCGGCATAAATATTGTTGTACAGGTCATTGGTCAGGTGATTAAAGTCCATACCTTGCATTTCACGGGTCTGTTCCATGTTCATGCCTTTAACACCCTGTTGAGTACGGAAATTGAATTTCACATACTTATACTCGCCTTTAGCATTGTACAGTTTGAAAGCATGCACACCGAAGCCATCCAGGTTACGGTAGCTGACTGGAGTACCGAGGTTAGAATACACGTAAGTCAGCATATTTACAGCCCAAGGCTGACTTTGCAGGAAGTCAAACACACGGTTTGGATCCTGAACATTTGTCACCGGGCTTGGCTTCATGGCATGAATAAAGTCGGGAAATTTAATAGCATCGCGAATAAAAAATACAGGCAGGTTGTTGCCGACCAGGTCCCAGTTGCCTTCCTGAGTATAAAACTTCAGGCCAAAACCGTGCGGATCACGTAATGTCTCTGGTGAACCTTTAGGATGGATTACAGTAGAGAAACGCAAGAAAACCGGTGTTTTGGTTCCTGCTTTAAATAGTGATGCAACCGTTAAGTCCGATAAGTCTTTTGTCGCAATAAACTCGCCATATGCTCCTGTACCACGTGCGTGTACTACACGCTCAGGAATACGCTCACGACCAAAACGCTGCAATTTTTGAATCAGCTGTACATCCTGAAGCAAAGTTGAGCCATTCTCGCCGGCAGTGATTGAATTCTGGTTATCCCCTACAGGTGCTCCATTGTCTTTGGTCAAAGGCGCTGCGTAACTTGCTGACATGGTAACACCCAGCATGGTGACCAGTAATGAACGCTTAAACATAACATCATCTCTTTAATTTTCTGCAGCGGCACTTTACTAGAGTCTTTAAAATAGTTAAAAATGATAATAAAAATAAATATAATCGGTTATTCAAATATTTAAAAATAAGCTATTGTATAATATCAATAAAATATATATTCAAGTTTAGAAAGCGAGTTTTGATACACTATTAACCCAGTCTTTAAGTAAGCAAAAAAGAGAGTGAAATGCGGGCATTATTACAGCGTGTACTTGAGGCCAAAGTCGTAGTGGAAGGCAAAACTACCGGTGAAATTGGTCATGGAATTCTGGTATTTTTAGGATTAGGGAAAGAAGACACGCTGGATACGGGTAAGAAATTAATCGATAAAATTTTAAAATATCGGTTTTTTGATGATGAGCAGGGAAAAATGGGTTGGAATGTCAGTCAGGCAGGGGGTGGTATTTTACTGGTTTCCCAGTTTACCCTGATGGCTCAAACCCAAAAAGGGTTACGTCCGGACTTTGGACCAGCGATGCCACCGAGTGAAGCCAGAGTACTTTATGAAGAACTGGTTGCCTACACGAAGTCTCAGTTTGAGAATGTACAAACCGGTATTTTTGCAGCAGATATGAAAGTCCATCTGGTAAATGATGGTCCGGTTACCTTCAATCTTGAAATAGAGTAATTTTAAAAAAATATAAAGAAGCCCTCTATTTTAAGAGGGCTGGGTTTTATTATTTACCTGTTTTTTCCTTTAAAAACTGGCGAGCCATTTTAATTTTTTCTTTAACCGGCTTTGGCAGTTTAGGTGGAAGCAGTTTTGCTACCTGGTTAAACCAGACCAGTAAACCAAAATCACCTTCCATTTTAATACTGCCATTTTGCATCCCTGTCATAAAAGCAGTTGGATCACCTTTAAGCAGCGTCTTCACCCCCTGCTCACTATCAGCAAACTGTAAAATAAAGTCAGCTTTTTCAGCAGAACCAGATACAGTTTCTACCTGCCCATGATTAATGACAAACTGACGTGCCATCCCCTGTTCTGTCCCAATCTGGATACGGAACTGGCGATCATGGGTCAGTTCAATAAACTTTGGACTGGTACGGGCCAATTGCTTCATACGTAGAGCTAATCCCATCAGGAGTAAATCGAGAGGATCAGTACTCAGGTCAACCAGAGGCAAGTGAACAACAGGAATTGAAGAGAGTTTCATGACATGCGCGCCTATTATATTCTTATAAAAAATAATCTTATGATCGTAGCATAAAAGCTTATTTTTAAATAAAGTCTTTGTATATTAAAAATTATCAAACGTAAAAAAAGGTGTACGGACAGGTACACCTTTTTTGTTAAGTCAGCTTATTTTTAGCGACTTGAACACTGTTGCTGGTCGTCTTCATAAACTGGAGTATGCTCAATATACTGGCGTTTAGCCAGGGCTTTTTGTGCACGGTGGTCTTCACGCAGCAAGAGCATGGTAATCGCCAGCATGGCCAGGCTGAGTGCACATAAATAACTGTAAGTGAGTGGAATAATAAAAACTGACTGAATACCAAAACGTACCATTTCCAGTAGTCCCCAGAACACCATACCGGCAAGCATAAAACTCAGCCAACGACGGTAAGGCGAAAAGAAAACAGCAACAAGTGCAGCAACAATTAAACCAAATCCCATGATGGTTGCATAATTCGCTGTCCACATAACCAATCTCCGTCATTAATGATGTCGTTAGGCCCTTTCTTAGACCATCATGTTATTCCCCAAATGCCCTGCAAAATTGATTATTCTGCTTAGCCTGTTTTGTACTTGTTGGCATTATGAAGAGTTTTCTATAGAAAAAAAGCCCTGAATTCCGATTACACGACATACCTTGTCGCAACATTCTTTTGTCATTACATTTAAAAAATATATAGAAATGTCTTATCCCAAGCTGTATCAATCTTGGCGCGTCATTACAAAAAAATATGTTGCTTTTTTGAGCAAAAAGATAATTTTTTAGTTTAATCTACACATATACAAACCAAGATTATTTTTTTATTAACTATCTGTTTATCAGAAGTTTACCAACAAAAAGTGCGACTCCTGAGTCGCACAAGTTGTAACTGTATTTACGCATCAGGCACGATTCAGGTCCTTATCGTGTACACCCAATAAATAAAGAACACCATCTAGGCCTACACTCGAAATTGCCTGATTAGCATTTTGCCGTACTAGAGGTTTGGCACGAAAAGCCACCCCTAAGCCCGCGATTGAAAGCATAGGCAAGTCATTAGCACCATCTCCAACAGCAATTGCCTGTTCCAGGGAAATACCCATTTTTTCTGCCAGTTCACGCAGTAAGAAGGCTTTGCGGGCACCGTCGACTATATGTCCTTTCACTTCACCAGTGACACGGCCATTTTCTACATCAAGTATATTGGCATGTACTTCGTCAATCCCGAGTTTGGCCTGTAAATATTCTGCGAAATACTGAAAACCACCCGAGAGAATAGCAGTTTTATAACCCAAAGCTTTTAACGTTGAAATCAGACGCTCTGCACCTTCTGTCACTGTCAGTCGTTCGGCGATTTTTGGTAGAACTTCGGCATCTAACCCTTTAAGCAGAGCAACCCGTGCACGGAAACTCTGCTGGAAATCGAGTTCACCCTGCATGGCACGCTCGGTAATTTCAGCCACCTGTGCACCAACACCAGCTTCTATTGCCAATTCATCAATGACTTCCTGTTCAATCAGGGTGGAATCCATATCAAAACAGACCAGGCGTCGGTTACGCCGGTAAGCATTATCTTCTTGTACAGCAACGTCAACATTAAGTTCAGTTGAGAGCCTCAGACAGGCAGCTCGCATAGCTGCGGCATCGAGCATTTGTCCGCTCAAGCCAAACTGTATGCAACTACGCTTAGGTTCTACCTGTTCATGATTCAGATGAGGCCGTCCCGATAGACGGGTGACCGTTTCGATATTAAAGCCTTGCCCTGAGACAATATTCGTAACAGCTTGTAAATGCGAAGCTGACAGTTCAGGTGCTAAAGCCGTGACAATATAACGGGTTCGGCCACCTTCATTCACCCATTGTTCGTATTCTGTGCTTGAGATTGGTTTAAAGCGCACAGTTAAACCAATATCATGTGCTAAAATCAAAATCTCTTTCATTGCCAGAGCTGTTGCAGTCTGGTCGTTTGACGCGACTACAATGCCTAAGGTGAGCTGATTGTGAATAACGGCCTGCCCCACATCCAGAATTTGCAAGGAATGTACGGACAATACCTGCATTAATCGCGTAAACTGGTTGGGTTGATCAGGTCCTAAAAATGATATAAGAATGATTTCTCGCATGAATTGACTCGGGTCTGAGCTACAACTATTGTAAGAATCATAATCGAAATCAAATATAATTGCCTTGGAAGTTTACGTTGAATGCGCCTAGACAAGGGCTATTTGCTAGCCTGCTGATAATAAGTTTTGCATTGCATACCTTTTTACTGGTTCTTGCAACAACCCATCAACTCAATGAGAATCGGGCCAGCCAAGGCCAGCTGATGACCAGTCAACTGGTCAGCGACTCTCTGGCAGAGCTGGACCCCCCCAACCCGGTTTCGCTGGCATTGGTCGCCAACCGTTATGCGACCAATCCGAGTGTGGCATCTATTCGCATTCTGGATGCCAACAACCAGCTTTTAGCATCAAGTGGCATGGCTAAAACCCGTCAGGGTGAAGTATTTGTGCGTGATGCGCTGCAGAATGAAAAGAAAGTGGGCAGTATTGAAGTCAGTCTGATTAAACCCAGTATTGGTGAAATTTTACGGACCCAATGGCTGGCAATTCTGGCATCACTGTTTATACATATGCTGTTATGGCTGGCTTACCGGGCAGTTGCGCGTCCAAGCCGTAGCGAATATCTGGCACGGATCAATAATGAGTCACGCCTGAAACATGAAATTCAGCAGTTGACCCAGGCCCTTGAACTAGAGAAACATAATTCTGCCCTGATGGTGGCCCAAGTCCAGCAGCAGGCTAAAGCCCAGCCATTACCTAAAGCTAGAACTGCCGAAACAACCTCAGATAATGATCAGCGAGTGGCTTTAAACATTCAGTTCTATGATCCAAAACAGTTGCTTAGTAGCGTAAACCAGTCCGTTTCTGTGCCTTACTTTAAGCTTTGTCAGATTTTTCTGAATAAAAGTATTGAGCTGTGTGCACAGCATTATCATCTACGCAGTAGCAATCTGGAAATTCGACAGGAATTTAACCAGAATGGTGCAGTCGTTTCTGTCTCTGCTGACTCCAAACCGGCAGTTGAGTGTCTGCTTATGGTAGGCACGGTATTCCAGTTACTTTCAGATGTACTGTATAAACGTTACCGTGAAGACAAACGTTTTGCCCTGCAAACACGGAGTGCGGTTGCAACCGCGGTTGAGGCAATGCAACTCAACGCCCAGCAAGCTGCTGAACGTCTGGCCCAGCAGCTCAACGCCAAGGAAACTGCCTTATATCTCAATAATGAACAGCTTAAAGACATCAGCCAGAATTACCAGCTAATGCCAATGCCAAATCCGAGTAATGTCCTTACCCGAAATGCATTTATGCTCAATGGTTTAAATACTGAGTCTGCTGAACTTGCACAGCAAATCCGTACTGAAATCCTGATGGGTAAAAAAGTACGTTCAGAACAAGTCTAGTTTCTCTGAAAACACAAACCTGATCTGTATATAGGTCAGGTTTTTTTATTTCAGTCTAAAAGCCTTGGCACACAGGCCCAAAATCTTCCAGGTGAACAAAGATTAAGCACATTCAGCTCTGTTTTAAAATCTTCACTCTTTTCAAAGGGCTATTAGGGTGTGTATAACAGAACCGGAACATCCATATCATAAGCATAGGCAAATATAGTTAAAACACGTTAGACTATGGCTTATCAATGCAATTTATTGTCAGCAAGACAAAAAAAGAGGGTCTAGATAGATGCCGCTCAATACTGTAGAAGAGCTCGTTGCAGATATCCGTGCAGGAAAAATGGTCATCCTGATGGATGATGAAGATCGTGAAAATGAAGGCGATTTAGTGATGGCCGCCACGCACGTACGCCCTGAAGATATTAATTTTATGATTACGCATGCGCGTGGTCTGGTTTGTCTGACTTTAAGCCGTGAACGCTGCAAGCAGTTGGATCTGCCACTGATGGTGGATTCTAACGGTGCCCAGCACGGAACTAACTTTACGCTGTCTATTGAAGCGGCTGAAGGTATCACAACCGGCATTTCAGCAGCTGAACGAGCTCACACGATTCGTACTGCCGTAGCCGCCCATGCCAAACCAAGTGATATTGTCCAGCCAGGACATATTTTTCCATTAATGGCTCAACCGGGAGGTGTTTTGCACCGCGCCGGACACACAGAAGCAGGCTGCGATCTGTCAAGACTGGCAGGACTGGAACCGGCTTCAGTCATTTGTGAAATTATTAAAGAAGACGGTACAATGGCACGCCGTCCGGATCTGGAAATTTTTGCTGAAAAACATGGACTGAAAATCGGTACAATTGCAGACCTGATTCATTACCGTATGACCAATGAACAGACTATCGAACGTATTGACCAGCAAAGTATCGACACTGAATATGGAACTTTTGACCTGTATCGTTATCGTGAAATCGGTAACCCGGATATTCATCTGGCGCTAGTAAAAGGTGAGCCTAAAGAAGGGGTCACTACGGTTCGTGTGCATGGTTTTAATCCAGCTCGTGATCTGCTGAAACTTAACAAGCAGGAAGGCGAGCCAGCCTGGAATCTGGACCGTGCCTTAAAAACCATTGCTGATAGCGAACGTGGTGTACTGGTCTGGATCGGACAGCGTCACTTGCAGGACTTGGGCCCTGCGCTTGAAAGCCTGAACAAGCCTAAACCGATCAAATCGAACGCAGCGTTATCGCAGCAGTATCAGACTATTGGGGTAGGGGCACAAATTTTACGGGATCTGGGGGTAGAGAAAATGCAGCTACTTAGCTCGCCATTACGCTTTAATGCCCTGTCCGGCTTTAATCTGGAAGTGGTGGAATATATCACCGCAGATCAAACTTTAGTTAAATAATCGAGGTTGCTATGGCGATTCGCCGTATTGAAGGTTTATTACATCTCGCGAGCGAAGGCCGTTACGCGATTCTGGTCGGCCGTTTTAACAGTTTTGTTGTAGAACATCTGTTAGAAGGTGCGATTGATACACTGAAACGTCATGGTGTATCTGAAGAGAATATTACTGTTGTTCACGCACCGGGTGCTTGGGAACTGCCAGTAGTTGCAAAAAAACTAGCTGCAACAGACAAATTTGATGCCATTATTGCGCTAGGCGCAGTGATTCGCGGCAGTACACCACATTTTGACTTTGTAGCCGGTGAATGTGCCAAGGGCTTGGGCGTAGTTGGGCTAGATACTGGCTTGCCAGTGATCAATGGTGTATTAACTACGGACAGTATTGAACAGGCGATTGAACGCTCTGGTACAAAAGCAGGTAATAAAGGTAGCGAAGCTGCCCTGACTGCTATTGAAATGGTTAACTTGTTAAAGGCAATCTAAAAGATGTCGCAAACTCTTCAAGCAACTTATGCAGCAAAACGCAAAGCACGCCGTTTTGCTGTACAAGGTATATATGAATGGCAAATGAGCCATAATCCGGTGCATGAAATTGAAGCTCGTACCCGTGCTGAAAATGCCATGCATAAGGTCGACCTTGGCTATTACCATGAGCTGCTTACGCAAGTTGTTGCCCAGCATGAAGCACTTGATACCTTATTGGTTCCGGTACTTGACCGTGAGCTTGGTGCACTTGATGGTGTAGAACTGGCTACGTTACGTCTGGGCGCTTACGAGCTACGGGATCATCTTGAAATTCCTTACCGGGTCGTACTGGATGAAGCGATCGAACTAGCCAAACATTTTGGTGGTGCAGATAGTCATAAATACATTAATGGTGTACTTGACCGTCTGGCACAAAGTCTGCGTGCGGCAGAAAAACAGCAAGCTGAATAAAAGCTGTTGACGATGGCCGAGTTTTCCTTAATTCAGACCTACTTTAACCGTGATCATCATAGTCAGGTTGATTTAGGTATTGGAGATGACTCGGCTCTGGTCTCCCCTCCTCCTGGCCAGCAACTGGTCATTTGTGCCGATACACTCGTGGCCGGCCGTCATTTCCCGCTCTCGACCTCTGCCCATGCCATTGGCTGGAAAAGTGTCGCGGTAAATCTTTCTGATATTGCTGCCATGGGTGCCAAACCACACAGTATTTTACTGGCATTAACTTTGCCACAGGTAGATCACGAGTGGTTACAGGCTTTTAGCCAAGGCCTATTTGACTGCTGCCAGCAGTTTGGTGTTAGCCTGATTGGTGGTGATACCACTCAGGGTCCACATCTGACTATCAGTATTACTGCATTGGGCTGGGTTGAAGCCGGACAGGCCATTACACGTAGCGGGGCCCAGGCAGGTGACTATATCTGTGTAAGTGGGCAGGTTGGAGATGCGGCTTATGGTCTGCAACATCCCGGGCATCCTCTGCAAAAACGGCTAGATTATCCCACACCACGCTGTGAACTTGGCCAGCAGCTTAAAGGCATGGCCTCAGCCATGATCGATATTTCAGACGGACTGGCACAGGATTTAGGTCATATTTTACAGGTATCGCATGTAGGCGCACGGATCGAACTCGAGTGTCTGCCACTTGATCCTGTACTACAGCAGCTCTCTTTAAATGAAAAATTCCAGTATGCCCTAGCTGGTGGTGATGACTATGAGCTTTGCTTTACGCTGAGTCCGACGGCTTATGAAAAACTTTTACAACAACAAAGTCATGTAAAAATTAGCAAAATCGGGCATATTACTGAGCGGCTCGGCTTAACTTTTGAAAAAGATGGCATAGACCATCCGTTTCAGTTTCACGGATATCAACATTTTGCATAAACCTTCCATCAAATTTAAACAGATGACCTGGACACAGCGCTGTATTGTATTTTTTGGCGTAGGTTTCGGTTCAGGTCTAGCACCTAAGGCACCGGGTACGTTTGGTTCTGCTTTTGCCTTGCTGTTTATACCCGCTTGGCTGGCACTGGGTTTTTTTAATAGTGTCTTAATTATTGTACTGATGTCACTGCTAGGTATTTATCTATGCGGGCGTACTGCTGAACTCATGGGTGTACATGACGATGGCCGCATTGTCTGGGATGAATTTGCTGGACAGTCTATTTCATTTTTACCACTGGTGTATCTGGGTCAGATGAATTGGCTGTGGGTTCTTATCGGTTTTGCCCTGTTCCGTTTGTTCGATGTCTGGAAGCCTTGGCCAATCCGGGTAGTTGACCGCCGGGTACATGGTGGCTTTGGTATTATGCTTGATGATATTATCGCGGGTATCTGGGCTGCACTCTGTATATTAATTTATTTATATTTTTCCAAGATTTAACCCTATTTTTTAGGATTACTCATGTCTACAAGCGTTATTATTCTTGCGGCAGGTAAAGGAACCCGAATGCGTTCCCATTTACCTAAAGTCTTACAACCTCTGGCAGGGCGTCCATTGCTTGGTCATGTGATTGAGACCGCAAAAAAACTACAAGCTGAAAATATTATTACGATTTATGGCCATGGTGGCCAACTGGTTCAAGATGCATTTGTTGAAGAAAAAATTCAATGGGTAGAACAGGCAGAACAGCTCGGAACCGGACATGCGGTTCAAATGACGCTGCCGGTATTACCTAAAGAAGGTATTTCTCTGATTCTATATGGTGATGTGCCGTTAGTGCGCCAGCAGACATTAGCACAGCTGCTGGAGGCATCCAGAGAAACCGGTATTGGCATGATTACTTTAACTGCAGAAAATCCAGCAGGTTATGGCCGGATTGTACGTGAAAGTGGCAAAATTCAGGCAATTGTCGAGCACAAAGATGCGTCGGATGAGCAGCGTCTGATTAATGAAATCAATACCGGTATTTATTGTGTCAGCAATGCCAAGCTGCATCAGTGGCTGCCGCAGCTTTCCAATGACAATGTACAGGGTGAATATTACCTGACTGACATTGTAGCGATGGCCGTGGCAGACGGTCTGGAGATTGCATCAATTCAACCAGAACTGGCATTTGAAGTTGAAGGAATAAATGACCGCCTGCAACTTTCTGCACTGGAACGCGATTTTCAGCAGCAGCAGGCGAAAGATCTTATGCAGCAAGGGGTGCATTTGATTGATCCTTCACGCTTTGATTTACGTGGAACATTAAAAGCCGGCCAAGATGTGCGAATTGATATTAATGTCATTATTGAGGGCGACTGTGAACTCGGTGATTTTGTCGAGATTGGCGCAGGCTGTGTTCTCAAAAATACTAAAATTGCGGCTGGAACCAAAGTCCAGCCATATAGCGTATTTGAAAACGCGGTAGTGGGTGAAAATACCCAGATTGGGCCATTTGCCCGCCTTCGTCCGGGCGCAAAACTTGGCAATGATGTACATATTGGTAATTTTGTTGAAGTGAAAAATACCTCTATCGGTACAGGCTCGAAAGCCAATCATTTTACTTATTTAGGGGACGCTGAAGTCGGCGAAAATTCCAATATTGGTGCAGGCACAATTACCTGTAATTATGATGGTGCCAACAAGCATAAGACCATTATTGGTAATGAGGCCTTTGTCGGTTCAAATAGCTCACTGGTTGCCCCGGTCAGAATAGGTAATGGCGCAACAGTTGGTGCAGGCTCAGTCATTACCCGTGATGTTGAAGATTATTCTCTGGCTTTTGAACGTGCCAAACAGCTCTCCAAAGAAAACTATCAGCGTCCACAAAAAATTAAAAAATAGAGGAATAAACTATGTGCGGTATTGTTGGTGGCGTTGCTGAACGTAATATTATTAATATTTTAATTGAAGGCCTAAAACGCCTTGAATACCGGGGTTATGACTCAGCCGGTGTTGCCCTGCTGCATAATGGCCAGATTGTACGCGAACGCCGTGTCGGTAAAGTAGCCATGCTGGAAGAGGCAGTTCGTGACAGCCAGATTAGCGGTTCGGTCGGTATTGCTCATACGCGCTGGGCCACTCATGGTAAACCGACTGAAGATAATGCTCACCCGCATATCTCTGGTAATGTTGCAGTTGTTCATAACGGTATTATTGAGAATTACCAGGAACTCAAAGATGATCTGGAAGCTCTCGGCTATGTTTTCACCTCACAGACCGATACCGAAGTAGTGGCACATCTGGTTAATGATGCCCTTAAATCAACCTCAAATCTGCTGGAAGCAGTTAATCAGGTGGTTCCACAGTTAAAAGGTGCCTATGCACTGGGAATTATCCATACTGATCATCCGGATGAGTTAATTACAGTACGTGAAGGCTCACCTCTTGTGATTGGAGTAGGTATTGGCGAGAACTTTATTAGCTCTGACCAGCTGGCATTGCTTCCGATCACTAACCGTTTTATCTATCTGGAAGAAGGTGATATTGCACGCCTCACCCGTAACAGTATTGAAGTTTATGCTCATGGCCAGCGTATTGACCGTCCGGTAAAAGAGCTGGATGCTACAGTAAGCAATGCATCTAAAGGTGAATATAAGCACTATATGCTCAAAGAAATTTATGAGCAGCCGGAAGCGATTCAGCAGACAATATCTCAGGCTCTAAATAGTGACCACCTGCGTGAAGATTTTCTGGAAAGTGCTGAAAATGATTTCAAGAATATCCAGCAGGTACAGATTATTGCCTGTGGCACCAGCTATCATGCCGGGATGATTGCCAAATACTGGTTTGAACAGATTATCGGGCTGTCCTGCCAAGTCGAAATCGCCAGCGAATTCCGTTATCGTTCGCCGGTAATTATAGCAAATACCCTATATATCTGTATTTCTCAGTCTGGTGAAACTGCCGACACACTTGCTGCCCTGCGTGATACCAAAAAACGGGCTGCCGAGAAAAATATCCCAATTACCACCATGACGATTTGTAATGTTGCAACTTCATCAATGGTACGTGAAACAGATCATTATCTGCTGACTTTGGCAGGGCCAGAAATTGGTGTCGCCTCAACCAAGGCCTTCACTACCCAGCTGGCGGCATTAATGCTGTTAATATTAAAAGTCGGTCAGGTCAAGCAAAGTATTAGTGCTCAGCAGATTGCTGAGATTACGGCAGAGTTATGGCACTGTCCAAAAGTAATACTGGATACCTTGCAACATGACAGTGAGATTTTACGTCTCTCTGAGCTGTTTGTAGAAAAACAGCATTGTCTGTTTTTAGGCCGGGGGATTCATTATCCGATCGCGCTAGAAGGCGCGCTTAAATTGAAAGAAATTTCCTATATCCATGCTGAAGGCTACGCAGCAGGAGAATTAAAACACGGCCCACTGGCATTGGTAGATAACGATATGCCAGTAGTTATTCTTGCGCCACAAGATGACATGCTCGATAAATTAAAATCGAATATGGAAGAAGTACAGGCACGTGGTGGAGAATTATTTGTTTTTGCAGATGAGAACAGTGGTATACAGGAAAAAGAGCGTCAGCATGTGGTCAGCATTCCTACTGTAACTGCCTGCTTGGCACCTATTGTATATAGTGTTCCAGTGCAGTTATTGTCTTACCATGTTGCAGTGCTACGTGGTACCGATGTGGACCAGCCGCGTAATTTAGCCAAGTCCGTTACTGTCGAATAATTTAATATCTGATAATAAAAAAGAGAGTTTATTGCTCTCTTTTTTATTATTTAAAAGAAATGATCATTTCATAATTAAGATTGTTTTACATTGTTTATAGAATTAGTAGACGAGGGATATACCGAAAATTTTTTAGCTCCTGCTACGCAAATGACAACCATGAGTGAAATCCCCCACATTATTGGGCTTACGGTTTCATTCAACAACCAAGCAGACAAGCCTAAACCTAAAAACGGTTGTAGCAGTTGTAATTGTCCTACTGCCAGTACCCCACCTTGTGCCAAGCCTTGATACCAGAAAATAAAACCGAGAAACATACTAAAGAAAGCGACATATAACAGTGCCAGCAGCTCAGAAATAGTAATCTGGCTAAAACTTTGTGGTAGATAGACATAACTCAGTATGAGCATAAGCGGTAAAGAAATTACCAAAGCCCAAGAAATTACTTGCCACCCGCCAAGCTGTCTCGACAGTTTTCCTCCTTCAGCATAACCCAGTCCACAAACCGTTATGGCAGCTAGCATCCAAAGGTTTCCAGACATGCTATTTTCACCCTGTACTTTAAGCAGCATAAAACCCATGACACCACTGCTACCCAGAAGTGCAAATAACCAAAATAAAGGCTGGGGCCACTGTTCACCACGTATTACACCAAAAATAGCTGTAGATAGGGGCAGCAGAGCAATAAAGACAATTGAATATGATGCACTAATGTATTGCAACGCAAGTGCAGTACATAAAGGGAAACCTATAACAACGCCTAAAGATACAATTACCAGAGAGCCCACATGAGTACGTTTAGGCCATTTCTCTTTCAATATTTTTAAGACCAATAAGGCCAGCAATCCGGCAATTGCTGCACGGGCAGCAGTTAAAAACTCCGGGGTAAAACCTGCCACAGCGACTCGGGTTGCAGGCAGGGAACCTGAAAAAATAATTACGCCAATCAGCCCATTTAACCAGCCTCTAGATGACTTATACATACTCTATCTTCCTATAACGGTTGATGTGTTATAAGACATCTTATAGTTGTACTAACAGATACAGCCCCATACAATTTAAACGTACTGTATTGCTCTAGAAATTGGCACTGTTATGGAAAATAATGTAAAGAAAACAAAAATAGAAATAGTCATGCAAAGTGTGCGTGAAAAAGTAGCAAACCGCCATCTGGTCTCAGGGGCACGCTTACCTTCAGTACGGGCAATGGCCCAGGAATTTAATTTTTCGGTCTCTACCGTTGTAGAGGCTTATGAACGGCTGGTCACGGAAGAACTTATAGAAGCACGTGCCGGAGCGGGCTATTTTGTTTGCTCGTCGGTCAGGGCTTATCCTTTAAATACGGTTGAACCTTGTTTCACCCGGGAAATAGATCCGCTCTGGATCTCACGGCAATCTCTTGAAGCAAAGCCAGATTCTCTCAAACCAGGATGTGGCTGGATGCCGGCAAACTGGATGCCAGAAGCTGCTTTACGAAAAGCACTGAGAAAAACCTCACGAACTGAACCTGATGGTCTGGTCAGCTATTCTACACCTGCCGGTTATGCACCCTTACGCCATCTGATTGCCAGACGTATGGAGATGACAGGGGTATACAGTCTACCTGAGCAGATAATTTTGTCTGATAGCGGTACATAGTCAATCGACCTGATCTGTCGGCTCTTTGTAAATCCAGGTGATGTTGTCCTGATTGATGACCCTTGCTATTTTAACTTTCACGCGTTACTCAAGGTGCATAAAGTCGAAACTATAGCAGTTCCTTTTACAGCTCAGGGTCCAGATATAGCAGCGTTTCAAGCTGCACTGGCTAAACGGCCGCGACTTTATATTACTAATGCCGGTATACATAACCCGACTGGGGCCAGCCTCTCGATTTCTACTGCATACCAGATACTCAAACTGGCCGAGGCAGCTCAACTGATTATTATAGAAGATGATATCTTTGCTGATCTTGAATTAATTCCGGCACCCCGTTATGCAGCATTAAATGGCTTTCATCAGGTAATACAGATTGGCAGCTTTTCTAAAACCCTGTCAGCATCTATTCGCTGCGGTTATATCGCTGCCAAACCAGAATGGGTTGAACGCCTGATCGATCTTAAGATTGCTACCTGTTTTAACAGCAATCATTTAAATACTGAAATTATTTATCATGCCTTAACAGATTCAGCCTACCGCAAGCATCTGGACTGGCTGCGCCTGCATCTGGCAGAGGCTATGAGTAAAACCGCAGGAAACTTAAAAAAGCTAGATATTCACCCTTGGTTGTTACCTAAAGCGGGTATGTTTCTCTGGTGCCAGTTACCTGCGGGCTATCAGGCGGATAAAATTTCTAAAGATTCGCTCAAACATGGTGTAATTCTCGCACCAGGCGGAGCATTCAGCTCATCACCAACCGCTAATCAGTTCCTAAGATTTAATGTGGCACAGTCCAATCATAAGAAAATCTACCAGATCCTGGAGAAAGTCTTAAACAAACAATCCAGAGCTGGCAGCACCGATATTTAACTGCAGGATTATTCCTGATTAGTATAGACGTCTTGTATATCCATCCTATAAGCCGATTAGGAAAGTTAGTCTCTAGGTGATCAGTTATAGTTGTACCGCTGACAG
Organism: Acinetobacter sp. FL; assembly: GCF_040744925.1. Classification (NCBI taxonomy): domain Bacteria; kingdom Pseudomonadati; phylum Pseudomonadota; class Gammaproteobacteria; order Moraxellales; family Moraxellaceae; genus Acinetobacter; species Acinetobacter sp. FL. The sequence continues at coordinate 3,071,224 of NZ_CP160437.1, forward strand.
CTTTAATAATCATGAATTTTCAAGATTATGCGTAACGTCTATTTTCCAATATTATCGCTCGCTATATGGTATGGCCGGGTGAAGACTATAAGTTGTACCTGTTTCATCTGGTGGTTTAAGGCTAGCCAAATTTTATATTATACCGGCTGAAGCGCATTAATATTGCGCACTCTTATTGAACACTACCACTCTAGCACTTTAGATCATCATCTCTGAGAAAAGCTGGGTTCACAGTTTAGATACAACCAGTTTTATTCCTCATGCCGCTGTGGCGCTACTTCCTGTCGAGTTCGGCTGGCCCAGTAAGTTGCCAATGCCGGGCCGGAAATATTATGCCAGAGGCTAAAGATGGCACTTGGTACTGCTGTAACTGGTGAAGCAGCAAAATGTACGGCGGCAAGTGCAACACCCAGTCCTGAATTCTGCATACCAACCTCGATTGCCACCGCTTTACTGTCTGCATAAGGTAACTTAAACAGGCGACTGGCCCAGAATCCCAACAAATATCCCAAGGTATTATGCAGCATGACTACTCCTAGAATCATTAACCCGGATTCCAGTATAGAAGCCTTGCTGCCGCCAATGATCGCAGCCACAATGGCCACAATAGCAACCACTGAAACCAGAGGCATGACCTGAATATACTGTTTTACCTTTTGCTTAAGTAAGCTACGGACAATGAGCCCTAGCAGTATTGGAAATAGCACTACCTGCAAAATAGAAACCAGCATTGAAGCAGCATTAATTTCAATCCACTGGCTGGCCAATACATAAAAAATTGCTGGTGTAAGAATAGGTGCCAATAAGGTAGATACCGAGGTACAGGCTACTGATAACGCCGTATTGCCCTTGGCCATATAAGTAATTACATTAGAAGCTGTACCTCCCGGGCAACATCCGACCAGAATGACACCAATCGCAATTTCAGGCGGTAACTGGAATAATTTACACAAAATAAAAGCCAGACCCGGCATGACTACGAACTGGGCAGCTACTCCAATGATTACTGCTTTTGGGCTTTGTAATACGCTTTTAAAATCATTTGGTGTCATGGTCATGCCCATGCCAAACATGATAATACCCAGCATCCAGGTAATATAGGCCTTGAGCCAGACAAAAGCCTCAGGCACTAATAGCGCAATCCCTGCAAACAGGACAACCCATAATGCAAAAGTTTTCTGAATAAACTGGGTTAAGCGTAACAAGGCAGCCATAAAATTCATCCATGTATTGACAGAGAAAATCAAACTTTAAAGTTTTACTATAAAAATATTCTTTTTCTGTTGAGGTAAGCGGGTTTAAATACCCATTCTGCCATATTCTTTGAGCACATCACTCATCTTGAACTGTGACTTTAAATAAATCATCTGATTGGATACGTTGTACGCCCCTATCCAGCATCTGCTGCCAAGCTTGTTCAAGTGAACCCTCAAGATCAATTGCCTTGGTGGCATCTTCAATTACAAAAGTATTAAAACCGAATTGACGTGCATCCATTGCTGTCCAGGCCACACAGAAGTCTGTAGCAATCCCTGCAATATATACTGTATCAATTCGGCGTTCTTTTAAATAACCTGCCAGACCGGTTACAGTTTCCTGGTCTGCTTCCAGAAAAGCTGAGTAGCTGTCAATGTCAGGATGAAATCCTTTTCGGATTACCAGCTGTGCAGCTGGAACATTGAGCAAGGGATGTAATTCAGCATCGTCAGTGCCTTGAACACAATGTGCCGGCCACAGTACTTGTGTCCCGTAAGCTAGCTCAATACTGTCATAAGGCTTTTTATTTACATGGTTTTTTGCAAATGAAATATGATTTTCCGGATGCCAGTCCTGAGTCAGGATAATATTTTTAAACTTTTGAGCCAGCCGGTTAATTAACGGAATAATCTGGTCCGCCCCATTGACTGCCAGATTGCCACCGGGACAAAAACCATTTTGCACATCGACAATAATCAAAGCACTGTTTTGCGGAAGCATGCGGTAGCCCCTCTAAGCTGTATCTGAAAATCAAAATAGTGTAGCGTGGTTTCAGCACAGTTTAACCAGACAAGTTGAATTTCTGTGTTTTTCTCGTCACACCAATAAAAAAGCCCGGCAGATGCGGGCTTTTAAATGATCAGATTCAGGTCTGTGCAGGCAAGCGGCGTACTAAAAACAGCATGAGTATTGCTGAAATAATAATACAGGGAATAGCTGCAGAAATGACTCCAACAGCACCAAAACCGGCAGACAGCAACTGACCTGCAATTGCTGGCCCAAGCATAGCTCCAACCCGTCCTACAGCAGATGCCATACCTACTCCACTAGCCCGGATATTAGTCGGATAAACAATACTGCCAAACGCATACAGTACCCCTTGGCAACCAATGACAAAAGCACCAGTTAAAGCAGCTGCCCAGTACATCTGCTGCAAGGAACCCGCTGCACTTAAACTAAACAGCCCGGCAGCAATACCGCCATACATGAGGAGTATGACATAGGCTTTTTTCCAGCGATCTGTCAAAATACCCAGAATAATTGTACCAACGGTAGCTGCGACCATGAAGAAGAACTGTGCAGTGCTGCCTTCTTTACGCGAGAAACCGAGTTCCATAAACAGGGACGGTAACCAGCTTAACATGATATACACCACCATCAGGGTCAAAAAATAACTGCCCCATACCAGCAAAGTCCGTAATAAATTTTCTTGGTTGAACAGTGGTTTAAATGAATTTGGTATTTCGATTTGGGGTTGTAATTGTCGGGATTGCAAAAATTCATGTGATTCTGGCAAAAATTTAACCATAATCGGAATAACAATAATCGGTAGCAATCCACCCAGGTAGAAAATATTTTTCCAGTCAGCCCCAAACTCCAGACTGGCGATATAGGATAGTGCGGCAGCGCCGACCGGCATACCGCAGTACATCAAACCTACAGCACGGCCACGCTGGGCAGGACTCACGGCTTCTGAAGCCAGAGTAATCAGATTCGGCATAGCCGCGCCGAGCCCTGCACCTGCCAGCAACCGTACCAATAGCAGGCTATAGAAACTGTTGACCCATACCGTGCATAAAGTAAATACCGCAAAGGTTGCAACTGACCAGATCAGAACTTTTTTACGGCCAATCCGGTCTGCATAACGTCCCCCGATTAATGCGCCCGGTAACAGCCCCAGAATACCAGCACTAAAAAATATGCCTAACTGTGAGCTATCTAGCCCAAAATGTTCACGGATACCGGCAGCTGCAATTCCCGCAGCCTGAATATCTAGCCCTTCAATGACAGCAATTAAAAAACAGATAACCACCGTAATAATGGAATGCTTTTTATTTGATCCACCCATCTAGCGTATCCTTAAAGTAGAGGTGATGACTTAGCCTCACATCATCCAGAAGGCCAACATTTAATATAACTATCCATAAGTTCTAGAAATTTCTATTTTTTTTATTAATTACTGGAATTTTCTTCTAATATAAAAATACTGAGATAGTGATAAAAACAATAACTGGCAAATAATACTGACTAAAAAACTCAGCAATAGAGCTGTAAATACTATATTTTTTTGATTTTTTAGCCTAACTTCTACTAATTTTCTGATAGCTAGAACTAATAACTTATTATTTTTTGAGTAATTTTAGCACATCATATTTTAAATTTTTTTTATTATATTCCTCTATAAGCTCATCACAATTAGCTCTTAATCAGGTGATTTTTATCTTTCTGGCTCTCCAGACTATTAATTTTAATATTTGATGATTTACCTGGTCATTTCACTGTCCTGAACTACAGGTTTTCTAAATTAAAATAATTCGGTTCAATTCATTATCAGACTGGAAATTAAAAATTTTTGGTCGCCTGAATATGTTTCATCAAAGTTTTTCATCGCTTTGGCGAAAGTATATTGTTCTTCACCAGATGTTCAGTCATAATTTGCATAAGCATTATGCAATGGGCCATGCCTGTTCATATTTTGCTTACACTCAAAATACTGCAACCATCCAGACACTTAATTCTTAAACTATCCGGATGGACAACAAGGATATTTTTTTAAAATGACTCAGCAAGCACAGACCATTCAAGGCTCAATTGTCGCCATTGTCACCCCAATGTTTGAAGATGGTAGCGTAGATTGGAAGGGTCTTGAGAAGCTGGTTGAGTGGCACATAGAACAAGGCACTAACAGCATTGTTGCTGTTGGCACAACAGGTGAAGCATCGACTTTAAGTATGGCTGAACATACACAGGTGATCAAAGAAATCATTCGTGTGGCCAACAAACGTATTCCTATTATTGCCGGCACTGGTGCGAACTCAACACGCGAAGCCATCGAACTGACTAAAGAAGCCAAGGAACTGGGTGCAGATGCTGCCCTGCTGGTGACTCCTTATTATAATAAACCGACACAAGAAGGTCTTTATCAACATTATAAAGCGATTGCTGAAGCTGTCGATTTACCACAGATTTTGTATAATGTACCAGGTCGTACTGGTGTAGACATGCAGAATGAAACTGTAATCCGTCTGGCTGATCTTCCACAGATTATTGGTATTAAAGATGCTACCGGCGATATTATGCGGGGCTGCAAACTGATCGAAGGGCTGAAAAACAAGATTTCAGTATATTCGGGTGATGATGCTACAGCATGCGAGCTGATTCATGGCGGGGCTCAGGGGAATATTTCTGTAACTGCCAATATTGCACCTAAGATCATGAGCGAAATCTGTGCAGCTGCAATCAAGGGAGATAAGACTTTAGCTCTTGAACTTAACAATAAAGTATCAAATTTACATAACATTCTATTTTGTGAATCGAATCCAATTCCTGTGAAATGGGCTCTTCATGAAATGGGTCTGATTGGCACTGGTATTCGCTTGCCGCTGACCCCACTTGCAGAACAGTATCGCACCCCACTGCGTGATGCCCTCAAAGCAGCGGGTATACTTGAATAAGAGCACAAAGATTATGCAGTTACGTATTGGTTTAGCCCTGACCCTTTCAGCCTTAAGTCTGGCTGGTTGCAGTTCCATGAGCATCAATAATGGTTCTCTTGACTATAAAAATACAACCACACTAGAACCACTTAAATATCCTGAAGGTTCTCTGGTACGACCAGCTACGCCGCTGTATCCGGCACCTACAGTTGAACAGCTCGCCATTGATAATGCGCCTAAACTTGAAAATAAGCGGGGCAACCGTTTTGCCCTGCCTCGTCCAGAATCAGCTCAGCAAGGTACAAATCAGTCTGCTACAGCTCAGAATGTGACTGAAACTGGGCGTCCTCAAGTAGTGATGGATGGTAACCGCAATCCGTTACTTAAAATTGAGGGTAACTCGGCAACGATCTGGCAATATACTCTTGCCACGCTGAGCAGCCTTAACTATAGCGTGGTTGGCCAGAGTAAAAATGGTCATGAAGCCACTATTAAAGCTGATAACCGGACATATGTTTTAAGACTAACCTCCGTAGGTGCAAGTCATACACTTGCTGTGTTTAATGCCGATAATAGTTTTGCAGATCCACAGCAGGCTGCAGAGCTGTTAGCTCAGATTTACCAAAATTGGCCAGCCTAGTCGTACTAGGCATTTTTTTTGTAAAAAGGTTCCTCCATGTTAAAACAAACCTTGCTTTATACGGGTAAAGCGAAATCTGTATATGAAACAGATTCTGCCGACCATCTGATTTTAGTCTTTCGTGATGATGCCTCTGCGTTCAATGGCGAAAAAATCGAACAACTAGATCGTAAGGGCAAGGTGAATAACCGTTTTAACGCCTTTATCATGGAAAAACTTGCTGCTGCCGGGATCGAAACTCATTTCGAGAAGCTGCTTTCACCTACAGAAGTTCTGGTCAAGAAACTGAAAATGATTCCGGTAGAATGTGTGATCCGTAATTATGCTGCAGGTTCATTATGTCGTCGTCTAGGTATCGAAGAAGGTAAGGAACTTAATCCACCTACTTTTGAACTGTTCTTTAAAGATGATGGTTTAGGTGATCCAATGGTAAACGAGTCTCAGGCAATTGCCTTAGGCTGGGCTACTGCGGAGCAGCTGGAACAGATGAAGGTTCTTACCTATAAAGTAAATGAAGTTCTAAAAGACCTGTTTGCTCAGGGCAATATGCTTCTGGTAGATTTCAAGCTTGAATTTGGTGTGTTCCATGACCGTATAGTACTTGGTGACGAGTTCTCTCCAGATGGCTGCCGTCTATGGGATAAGGATACCAAGAAAAAACTCGACAAAGACCGTTTCCGTCAGGGATTAGGAGGTGTTGTTGAGGCCTATGAAGAAGTAGCTGCACGTTTAGGTATTGATCTGTCCGACATCTGAAAATAGCAGTAAATCAAAAAACCGGACATAGAGTCCGGTTTTTTATTTTAATAGTATTATGTTTGGACACTTCAATCATGGATTTATTATTCAGATAAGTATAATTTTTTACCCAGCAATTTAACGGCCCTGATAACACTGTTTTAATTTTTGATAATCATAATAAAAACTTGTGGGTTGGTAACGTGCATAATTGCAAGCTGGTTTAAATAAAGTTTCTTTTTCGTTATAAAGCATTTTTACTAGCGTATGACCTTGAGGATTTTGATAAATATCCCACTGTATGTTGGCGGCCATAGGTGAAACTGTTTCGCCCCGCCATGTGCTGGTAGCATAACTATAAGTCTGATGCAGGGCTAAAGGTTGCATCATACTATGCAGATCAAGACTGGTCGCAAGCGGAATAATAATTTCTGCATGGGCAAAACGTAAAACAGCTTTATAAGGTTGTGTTTTCTCGATAACCTGATCAGCTTGTTGAAATAAATCCTGTTTTAGGCCATATGCTATTTTACTTGTTACCTGATTTGATTCTAAAAAGCTTGGTCCTTTTTCATAAAAGTCATGAGCATCATTAAATTCAGCGTAAAACCTGGCAGCATTTAAAGGCATGTATTTAGCAAAGTCTGTTCCTCGTAATTCACTTTGCATTCCACCTGAAATCGAATAAAGCTCATACAGATAAGCTGCAGCATCTACCGTGCTTGCGATTGTATTTTTACCCTTACCCTTTTCTGTAACTTGCTCCCCTGCAGGAGTAGTGACCGTAAATGAGCCTGTATTACTGAAAATATAGTCAGGTAAACCGAGCTTTCGAATAAAATCTGCCTTAAAGATGGGTTCGAGTACAGTTAATGCAACTGCCTCAGCCTGAGTATGGTTAGATAATTCATCAAGTTTCTTGTTCAAGTCATCATTATTTTCTTCAAACTGTTGATAGGTCTGACTCGTCTCATAAATTTCCTGTTGATGAGGGTTAAGTGCTTTAATTAAATCTTCCTCTGCATTTAAGCGGTGAAAATAAAGCTTGAAGCGGTCGACTCCACCTTCTTCAATGGTAGGAGAAATAGTACTGGTCAGACTGGTATAGGAGTCAGGTTCTATTTTATTTTTAAGCTCACTTCGCTGCTGAATTAATTCAGCTGTGAAAAATTTTGCACTATCGACTGCCCGGTCCACTCCAGAACTTTGTATCCAGATTGAAGCATCCTGATTAAACAAGTTTGGTAAACGCTGCAGTAAGCGGTCAGCAATTCCACGATGTTCCAAAATGCCTGTCACAGTTTCATTACCATAACCAAACTGGCGAATACCTTCTACCCCATAGCCTAAAAGTATATTAGCTTGCATCATAGTTTCTAGGTCTTTACCCAGTTGTTCCCCTAAAGGAGTTAAGGCATTTTCTGCTTTCGCCTGTTTCCATAAATGATATAAGGCCAGATCATACTTAAGGCTTGATAACCCTCTTGATCCATGACGTGCAACCATCTCTATAAAGACAGGCTGAAAGCCTGAAGGAACTGGCTCGTAACTTTTTATATCCTGTTGTGGCTGATAAGGGGTTTTAGTTTGATAATATTTTGACTCAGTATGATTTGAAGGTGGTATGACTAAATTTTTACTGGTTTCATCGTTACAGGCAACTATAAATAAATTTAAAGCTAATATGCTGATTTTAAATATTTTATTCATATAATTTAAATAATAGATAAGGAAATGCTGGGTATAATAATTTAATGTTATGTCAATTTTATTACTAATTTTAAAAGAGGATCTCTGCTAGAATATTCTATTAATTGTTTTATAATTGGGTGAATAGTATTGATTAAATAGTTTCCATTAAAATAAGAAGTTAATTTTTAAAATAGAAATTTAATATTTAACTGTAAAGCAGCAGTAGGAAATTTATAAAAAATAATAGAAAAGCTATAAGCTAATATTTATAGAGTGGCTTTTAAATATTAAGAAAAAGGTAAAAATAGTGTTTTATAAAAATAAAAATGGAGCCAAGACTCCATTTTTATATAAAATTTAAAATATTAGGCTTACTTAGCGAACAACTTTTGCATGAGGGTCATGGTGCACTGTTTTACCCAGTTTAGTACCCGTATAAATTAGATAAAGTGCAGACAAACCAACCAATACATAAATAATTCGGGATAGAGCACTCATTTCACCAAAAATTGCAGCAACTAGATCAAAATTAAATGCACCAACCAGGCCCCAGTTAATTCCACCAATAATTGTTAAAGCATATGCAATCCAGTCGATTGTATTAAGTCTCATAGGTTACTCTCCAGCCATCTATTTGATATATTAATTATGAGAATTTAATTAAATTTAATATGTTGTTTTGATGCTAAAAAGCTGTTTTCTATGTTGAGCTAGTGTCATTTTATAGAGTTTAAATTTTAACTAGGTTACTTTTATTTGTACAATTAGTGTTCAATGTAAACTTATAAAAATTGAGTTTTTTAGCTATAAAAGAAATACTATTAAATATTTTATATAATTTAAATTCCTTATATAGAGTGCCTAAAGATTAAAAATTTTGGAATTTTCTATTTAAAAAATTTATCTCTAGCCAATTACTAACTTATGATCTTAAAATTAAGAGAATAAATAACTTTAAAATATTTAATGAAATTTTTTATTTTTTATATAACCCATTAAGTAAATATAAATAAATATACCAAAAATAAAAAAGGCTTATCGGAAGACTCAACTTTTCAAAATAATATCTAGAAAAATAGGCTGAATATCATTAACAGACTTTTTAAATCCTAAAAACAAGGGCCCGGGTACGGCCCTTGATTTACTGTTGCTGTTGTTGCTGCCAGCGGCGCTGTTGTAGCTTCTCACCTTCCACTTCCCGCTTATTACGTGCCGACTCATACAATTGAGTACCTTTTAGCTCAGGGGGCAAGTACTCCTGTAATACAAAATGCTCCGGATAATCGTGCGGATATAGATAATTCACTCCATAACCTTGATCTTTCATCATTTTGGTAGGCGCATTTCTTAAATGTAGGGGAACAGGCAGGTTGGCAGTTTTCTCGGCCAAGGCCAAGGCCTTATTAATTGCCAGATAAGTACTATTACTTTTCGCACTGGTAGCCAGATATACTGCTGTCTGACCTAAAATAATCCGTGCTTCAGGCATACCCACTGCCTGAACTGAACGGAAGCATTCTCCAGCCAGTAAAAGTGCATTCGGATTAGAATTGCCAATATCTTCTGATGCTGCAATCAGCATACGGCGTGCAATAAATACCGGATCTTCTCCACCTTTAAGCATCCGGGCCATCCAGTACAAAGTTGCATCCGGATCACTTCCCCGAATTGACTTAATAAATGCTGATACTAAATCATAATGCTGTTCACCGGATTTGTCGTAACGTGCGATATTCTGCTGTGCAACCTTAACCACGATGGCATTATTAATTATATTTTCAAGGCCGGGTTCAAAGGTACTGGCAATCAGATCAAGTAGATTGAGTGCCTTGCGAGCATCTCCAGCAGCAAACTGGATGAGTGCATCATATTCTTCAATCTGGATATGCCGTTCTTTTAAAAATTCATCTGTTTGAAGTGCTTTATCAAGCAAGGTTTGAATAGATTCGCTATCAAGAATATTTAAGGTATAAACCTGGCAGCGTGACAAAAGCGCACCATTTACCTCAAAAGACGGGTTCTCAGTTGTCGCTCCGATTAAGGTGATTTTACCTTTCTCTACCGCATTTAATAGCGCATCCTGCTGAGACTTGTTAAAGCGATGAATTTCGTCAATGAAAACTACAGGTGTCAGCAGATCGCCACTTTCAGCAATAATTTCCCGTAGTTCTTTAACCCCAGTATTGAGCGCTGAAAGGCTAATAAAAGGTCGATCTACAGCCTGTGCCAGAAGCAAGGCAATAGTAGTTTTACCCACACCCGGTGGACCCCAGAAAATAATAGAAGGCAAATGCCCCTGATCAATCATCTGCCGTAAAGGTGCCTGCTCACCGAGCAGATGATCCTGTCCGATAATTTCTGAGAGGTCACGTGGACGCAGACGTTCAGGTAGAGGGATTTGAGTATCTGACATATTCTTTTTGCATTACTGTATAAGCTTTTATAGTAGCGTATTTTCAGGCTGCTGCACGGCAGTTTTTAAGCAGTACTGTATATAAGTGCGGGGCAAAAATAGCAAATATTCTGGCTTAAATATCAGCTTCATACCCCGATGCTTCATGAGCCAGCCGTTAGTTTCAAAAGTTTTGCATTTTTGCCATCCTCAATAACCCAGATCGAACCATCCTGAGCTTCCTGTAATCCCCGAATACGTTCCTTCATATCAATACGCTGAATTTCTTTCGCCGGGTTTTGCTCCAGATCTACGATAATCAAAGCCTCTGAAGACAGCCCTCCAATCAGTGCCTTCCCCTGCCACTTGGGAAATTGCCGGCCTTGATAAATCAGCAGACTCGAGGGAGAAATGACAGGTGTCCAGCTTAGCTCGGGTTTTTGAAATTCAGGTCGGGTTGAATGGTCAGGAATCGCTTTACCATCATAATGGTCTCCATTGGAAACGATGGGATAACCATAGTTTTTCCCCTCTCTAATCAGGTTCAGCTCATCCCCACCTTTCGGTCCCATTTCTACGACCCAGAGCTGATTTTTAGCATCAAATGCAATCCCAAGCGGATTTCGATGTCCGAATGACCAGATCTCGGCGGTTACTCTACTCTGCTGTGCAAATGGATTATTACTGGCCGGTGTACCGTCATCGTTTAGATGCAGTACTTTCCCAAGATTAGATTTCATATCCTGTGCCGGCGTAAACTTCTGGCGCTCACCTGAGGCAATCCAGAGTTTTCCTTCATGGTCAAAAGCCAGACGATGACCATAATGGCCTTGCCCCGAAACTTTTGGTATCTGACGCCAGATTACTTCATGGTTTTTTAAAGCTGGCACTGCACTGTTCAGGTCCAGCCGGGCTCTGGCGACAGCTGCTCCCTGTCCTCCAGCACCTTTTTCCGCATAACTATAGTAAACCCACTGGTTTTGATTAAAATTTGGATGCAATACGATATCGCCCAGACCGCCTTGCCCACCGTATGCTACTTCAGGCAGACCTGTGATATTTACTGTACGTTTTGTCAGCGGGTCAAATAGCTTGAGCTGACCTTTTCGTTCAGTGACCAGTAGTCGCTGGTCAGGTAGGATAGCGAGTGCCCAAGGTTCATTAAACTGGGTAATTTGCTGTACTTTAAATATCTGTAATTGCTTAGAAGTTGAAGTCTGGTCAGCCTGTTGATGGCTTTCCGGAGTATTAGTGTGTCCCTGATTTGAATTACAGCCATACAAGGTAAACAGGCTAAAAAATAATATAGATGTTATGCGGAATTTATTGTTATACATTACTTCTCTCTTAAATTCTGACTATATTTTCCATCATACAAATGAATGAATATATCTGTCCGATTTAATCAAAGTATTGCTTTACCAAATATTTCCTTTTGATTTAATTAATTTTCAGGAAAGTTAAAGCTTATGGTTCAGGGTGCTTAAGGCCAGAAATAATTTTGCAGTTCTGAATAGTAAGGTCAGCCCGACAGGTCTGGCGCAGCTGTTGTAACTTTGTACGGAAATTTTCAAGGCGTTGAAGTTTTTGTTCAATATGTCCCAAATGATCTTCTAGCAGTTGATCAACTGTATTGCACTGTTGATACGGCTTTTTCAACAGTTCAGTCAGCTGTCCAATTTCTTTAAGTGACATTCCCAGTTCACGGCAATGCCGGATAAAGATAAGCTGTTCAAGCGCAGTGTCATCATAATAACGATAGTTATTATTACCCCGTAATGGCAGCGAAAGCAGATTTTTCTTTTCATAAAAGCGAATACTGTCTACCGAAATTTTACTTTTCCTAGCCAGTTCACCAATCGAATACAGCATACGTTCCCCTCTTGACTCTGGAGTTACTCCAGACTTTTTAATTATTCTATCTGATCTTTCAGGAGTTGAATAATGGCAGGTTGCTGTAGTTGTCAGGAAACACAGGCCAAAAGCCGTAAATTCAGAAATGCGCTGTGGATAGCCCTATTTTTAAATTTCACTATGTTTATTGTTGAGGTTACAGGTGGAGCACATACAGGTTCCACTTCACTCTGGGCTGATGCACTGGATTTTGCAGGAGATTCTTTCAATTACCTGATTTCTATTTTCGTACTGGGTCTTGGATTATACTGGCGCGCAACAGCTGCCCTGCTAAAAGGACTGATGATGCTGGTTTTTGCTTTCATTGTTCTGGGCAAAGTGGTCTGGTCCTATATACATAGTGTACCGCCAGAAGCAATTACTATGGGTATTATTGGTACACTGGCACTGATCGCTAATATCCTGACTGCCCTGATTCTATATGCTTTTCGGGATGGCGAAGCCAATATGAAGTCTGTGTGGCTGTGCAGTCGTAATGATGCGATTGGTAATATAGCGGTAGTTCTGGCTGCTGTAGGCGTATTTGGAACACAGCAGGTCTGGCCAGATTTAATTGTAGCCTTAATTATGATTTTACTTGGCTTAAGCTCCAGCCTTACTATTATCCGGACCTCATGGAAAGAACGGATTCAGGCCAAGCTCGGATGAGATAGAATAAAAGAGAAGCTTGAGATACTTCTCTTTTATTTTTAATTTAACGTACCCAGCGCACGATATATTCTTCTATCTGGTCTTCCTCAATGTCCAGTTCAGAAATACAGCGGCCGGCTGCTGATTTTTTGGCTTTCATCACACTTTGGCGACTGCCGGTATTCAAATAGTGCCATGAAGGTAAATTTTTACCTTCAGACAGACGGCGATAAGCACAACTCGGAGGTAACCAGTGAATTGTAGCGAGCTTTTCTGGAGTCAGCTGGATACAGTCAGGAACCTGCTGTTTCCGGTTGGTATAATCACTGCACCGCGCTGTCTTGCAGTCCAGTAATTTACAGGCAACTTTGGTATAGGCAACCTCTTGAGTCTCTTCATCTTCAAGTTTGACCAGACAACACAAACCACAGCCATCACAAAGCGCTTCCCACTCTTCCGGGCTAAGTTGTTCAAGTGGATAGACTTTCCAAAACTGTGGACGCAACGGCTTCACCATAATACTTCATACAAATTTACTACCTGAACAGTATATCATTGTGTGTTTTGACTTTTAAAAAATACATCTCTCACAAATCATTTACTTAACGCAATACCTGGTATAATTTTTAAACACAAAGCTCACACTTATATTTTATTTTGCTCTCTATACTAAAAACACATTAATAAAAAATTATGGAGATAAATCATGTTTCGTTGGGCGATTATTTTTGCGGTGATTGCACTAATTGCAAGTCTGTTAGGTTTTGGTGGCGTAGCAGGCTTATCTAAAGACTTTGCAGTGATTCTGCTTGTGATTGCAGTTATTCTGGCAATCGTTGGTTTTATCTCACGCGGCCGAGTATAAATATATATTCATCGTGTTATAAAAAAGAAGGATTTATCCTTCTTTTTTATTTTTTCATCTTATTAAAAACATAAATTTTCACATTTCTTCTTTTATATTCTTTTTCTTTTCAGTCATTTTAAATATTTTTTATGATTTAATCAGGTCATTCTCTTAAGTTTATACAAGGATTGATCAGAATGACTTCAACAATCAAAACCCGCGAAATTCATTATAACGTAGCAGATGGTACCAATTTAGTTGGCTATTTTGCTGCGCCAGAATCTGATGCACCAGTAGCGGGTGTGATTGTAGCGCCAGAATGGTGGGGCAGAACTGAATATACTGAACAACGTGCCCGTGAGCTGGCTGAGCATGGTTATGCTGCACTTGCAATTGATATGTATGGTGACAAAAAGGTAACTATCGACGCGGGCCAAGCCAATGAATGGATGACCCAAACTTTTCAGGATCCGGACACAATAGTGACTCGTGCGTCAGCTGGCCTAAAGGCTTTGGCTGAACAAAATGAAGTAAATCCGGATAAACTGGCAGCAATAGGCTTTTGCTATGGGGGCAAGGTCGTCCTTGATCTGGCACGCTCAGGTGCACCACTTAAAGCCGTTGCTACTTTTCACGGTAATCTCTCTGCAAAAGAGCCGGCACAGCCTGGAAAAATTCAGGCTGAAGTTCTGGTATTGCACGGTGAACTCGACAGCATGGTCACTCTAGATGATGTAGCCAGTTTCAAGCAGGAAATGCAGGCAGCGGATGTAGAGCATGATGTTATTGTATTTGAAGCAGCAAAACATGGTTTTAGTAATCCATTAGCCGATGAACGTGCCCGGGCCAATGGAGTAGATCTGGGCTATAACGCAGAAGCAGAGCGACAAAGCTTAAAGGCCATGTATGATTTGCTACAACGTCACCTTTAACCTATAAAAGATTAAAACCGCAGTAAGGTGCTGATTACCTTACTGCATAGATTCAACCTATAAATAAAACGATGAGGGTATAATCATGATTGAAAATAATTGTCCATATTGTGACTTTGATGAATATGATGTGATTGATAAAAATGACTTTGGTGCCATTTTGCCTGAGCCAAAACCGTTATCTAAGGGACATTCTGTTATTATTCCCCTGCGCCATATCAGTTCATTTTTCGATGTCACTGATAAAGAACGTAAAAGTCTGATGTCGCTTCTGGAACTGGCGCGTAATGAACTTAAAATTCGTCATCAGCCTGAAGGTTTCCATATCGGCTTTAATGATGGTTCTGTCTTTGGAGAAGCTTCCCAGCATCTCCATATCCATATTATTCCACGCTATGCGGGTCAGGCTTTAAGACTGGACGAGCGCTGGGGAATACTGGACGAAGAATAAATGAGTAGATGATGCCTAGGGCATCATCTTTTATCCTGGTTACTGAGTTTACTGATTTCTGCCATTTACTATAACGGTGCTATTTATCTTTAATACTTAATCTTTAAGCTGTTTAAAACACCTGCCATGAAACAGCCTTTTTCCAACTAAAAAATCTATTCTCGCTGTAGTTCAGCTATAATCTCTAGGTAATTCTTGCCTGAAATTTATATGTCCGAATTTTCCTTTTCACATGCTTTACTTGAATGGTTTGATGTTCATGGCCGGCATGATCTGCCTTGGCAAGTCAGTGATGATCCCTATAAAGTCTGGGTTTCAGAAATTATGCTTCAACAAACCCAGGTCAAGACTGTGCTGCAATATTTCGAACGCTTTATCCAGCGGTTTCCTACTGTAAATGACTTGGGACTGGCTAGTTGGGATGAAGTAGCCCCATACTGGGCTGGACTGGGCTATTATGCACGTGCCCGAAATCTGCATAAAGCAGCTGAAATAGTTAGCCGTGAAGGTAAATTTCCAGACAGCCTTGAGGGCTGGATTGCTTTGCCCGGTATAGGCCGCTCGACAGCAGGCGCATTAATGTCACTCGGATTGCGCCAGTATGGTGTCATTATGGATGGCAATGTTAAACGGGTACTGGCACGCTTTTTTGCAATTGAAGAAGATTTGAGCCAGCCGGCACAAGAACGCAGGCTCTGGAAACTGGCAGAAGAGCTATGTCCGACTGAACGTAACCATGATTATACGCAAGCTATCATGGATCTGGGTGCTACCATTTGTACACCCAAAAAACCGTTATGCCTTTACTGCCCGATGCAGGAGCACTGTCTTGCCCATCAGCAAGGGTTAGAAACTGAATTGCCTTATAAAAAACCCAAAAAGCCTGTGCCGCTGAAACAGGGCCATATCTTATTATTACAAAGCCAAGACCAATGGTTATGGCAGCAGCGGCCAGCTAGCGGTCTCTGGGGCGGCTTGTATTGTCTGCCTATAATTGAAGATAAGCAGCAGTTTTCTCAGCTGCTGGCACAATATGGTTTAAAGCAGAAGCAAGCGCCCGTTCAGATTACACATGGCTTCACTCATTTTACCTGGCTGCTAGATACCTATCTGTTCCACGTGGAACCAGAACAACGTGAGTTTCTACAGACTGAACTGGGTGGTGAATGGCTGAGTCCTGAACAGGCTCTAATGCGTGGTCTGCCAACGGCTATGAAAAAATTGATTCAGCTTATCGAGTGATGACATACTGGTTACTGTCATTTTATAAACTTATTTAATCAAGGAAGTCGTGTGTCACGTTTTGCCGGTTATATTTTTTTAAGTTTGTGTTTTATCTTGATAGCGGCCTGTACCTCTGCGCCGAAAAAACCTTCTGCCCTACCCGCTGCCCAAGTAAGTAAACTTCATCGTATGCAGCTTGCTTCGCGTTTGCCGGTTCCAGTGAAGAGTGTGGAGCGTCAACAACTCAGTGATACCTGGGGAGTGTCACGTAGTAAAGGACGCACTCATGAAGGTATTGATATTATGTCTCCACGCGGTACAAAAGTTTATAGTGCCACAGAGGGGCTGATCGCAGATCTGCGCAATAACAATCTTGGAGGTAAAGTCATCTGGATTTTGGGACCAGGTGGCAGCTGGCACTATTATGCCCATCTTGATGGGCACAAGAGAGGTCTGGAAGTCGGTGATTATATTAAAAAGGGACAGCTCATCGGTTACGTAGGCAATACTGGTAATGCCCGTCATACAGCTCCTCATCTTCATTATGGAATTTATCTGCAAGGCAAAGGTCGTGGTGCAGTGAATCCTTATCTGTATCTGCGTTAGGAAAAAATATGTCAGAAACTTTAATTCAACGGCTGGTCGAGTTTGCAGAATCTGGAAACCAGCAGAAAATTGTGCTAGCCGGACAGAGTTACCAAGGCTGGATAATGGAAATTACTGAAGATGCGCTGATGATCAGCACAGGTTTTAATGATAAGAATGGTAAAGATTTCTGGTTAAAGTTTGACGATCTTGCTATCGCCGAACTATATTTTTGGAATAATCTTACCAGTGAGTGGCTAAGATTTACTGTTTAAGAACCTTAAGTTAAACCACTCAGGGAGCACCATGATGACCCCTCAGCGCTGCGGATGGTGCTCGGATGACCCGCTTTATATTGCCTATCATGATCAGGAGTGGGGAAAACCTGAATATGATGAGCAACGCCTATTTGAAATGCTGTGTCTGGAAGGTCAGCAAGCCGGCCTCTCCTGGATTACCGTTTTAAAAAAGCGCGAGGCTTATCGGCAGCATTTTTTTCAATATCCGATTGCTAAGATTGCCGGCTTGAGTGATGAGCTGTTACAGCAAAAAATGCAGGATTCAGGTCTTATCCGTCACTTGGGCAAGTTGAAGGCTATTCGTGACAACGCAGTTGCCTGGCAAAAACTTAAAGCTGAAGTCGGTGATGTAGGCCACTGGTTATGGCAAGTTGTCGATGGTCAACCTTTATATCGGAATGTGACAGATTTTCGTCAGGCTCCTGCCCAGACAGAGACCAGTCTTGCACTTTCAAAAACTTTAAAAAAATATGGTTTCAAATTTGTTGGACCGACGACCTGTTATGCTTTTATGCAGGCCGTCGGTATGGTTGATGATCATGAAAATAGCTGTAAATTTAAGTCTAAGCCAAACATCCGCTTTTCTGCCAAGGAGTTGTTATGAGTCAGAAGAATACTATTCGTGCCTATGCTGCCATGCAGCCAGGTGCAACACTGGTTCCCTATGAGTTCGATGCCGGTGATTTGCAGCCACATCAGGTTGAAGTCAAGGTTGAGTACTGTGGCTTGTGTCACTCTGATATTTCAGTACTAAATAATGACTGGGGCAGTTCAGTTTATCCGGTTGTGGCTGGTCATGAAATTATCGGTACAATTATTGGTTTAGGCTCAGAAGCCAGAGGCTTGCAACTGGGCCAACGTGTGGGTATCGGCTGGACAGCAGAAAGCTGTCAGCATTGTGATTACTGTATTGCCGGTGATCAGGTAATGTGTAATGGTGGCTCTAAAGCGACTATTGTTGACCATGCTGGCGGTTTTGCTGAAAAAGTACGTGCCGACTGGCAATGGGCGATTCCTCTTCCCGATGATCTGGATCCACAAAGTGCCGGCCCCCTGCTTTGTGGCGGTATTACTGTTTTTGACCCTTTATTGAAACATCAAATTCAATCTGTACATCATGTCGGTGTTATCGGAATTGGGGGCTTGGGCCATATGGCCATCAAGCTGCTTAAAGCATGGGGCTGCGAAATTACCGCCTTCACTTCCAGTCTGGATAAAACACCCGAGCTGATTGAAATGGGTGCAAATCACGTAGTAAACAGCCGTGATTCTGCGGCACTTAAAGACCAATACGGCAAGTTTGACTTATTGCTCAGTACCGTTAATGTCAGTCTGGACTGGAAATCCTATCTGCACACACTGGCACCACATGGTACCGTACATATGTTGGGACTCACCCTTGAACCGATGCAGGTACCAGTAGGAACCCTTATTGGAGGGAACAAATCAGTGACGGGCTCACCCACCGGTTCACCGGCGGCTTTGCGTCAGTTACTCAAGTTTGCAGCACGTAAAAATATTGCTCCACAGATTGAACTGTTTCCAATGTCACAGATTAATGAAGCTATTGAACGCCTGCACTCAGGTCAAGTACGTTACCGGGTGGTTTTAAAAGCAGATTTTGACTAACTGTCTGTGCTATCAAGTTTTTGTTTTACCCATTCTGCCAGTTTATCAATTGACTGGCAGATCTCATGACTTAAGCCATGTCCGGCATTTAAACGGATAAAATGCCGGTAGCGCCGGTCTTCTCCAAATACTTCTCCCGGTACAATGTTAATACCATGCCGCTGTGCAAAATGATACATTTCCAGTCCGTCAATCTGTACCGGAAATTCCAGCCACAGGGCATAACCACCCTCAGGCTGACTTAGACCGATTTTAACGCCTTGAAAAGCCTTTAAAATATATTCCTGATATTGTCTTACTTGCTGCATAAGACGGGGGCGTAAACTATTTAAATGTTCACGGTAACTGCGGCTGTATATCAGATCGGCCAGTGCAAGCTGCAATGGTGTATTGACGATGGCATTTCCATTTAATAACCCAATTCTAAAAGACTGTAGCTGCTGGCTGATACATACCCACCCAATGCGGTAAGCAGATGATAAAGACTTGGAAACTGAACCGCAGTAGATGATGTAACCAGCCTGATCCCAGTACTTAATAGGTAATGGTCGTTCCAGATTAAAGCCGCATTCAGCATAAATATCATCTTCAATCACATAACAGCGGTAGCGTTCTGCCAGCTGTGCAATCTGTGCCTTTTCTGTATTGGTCAGACAGTAGCCAAGCGGATTCTGGTAATTCGCAGTCATCAGACAGGCCTTTACCTGCCCGCTTTGCATCATCTGTTCCAGCCGGTCCAGATCAACGCCTGCATGACTGGCCGGTATTTCGATAATTTTACGCTTCAGACTGGCCAGTAGCTGTAACTGGCCATTAAAACTTGGGGTTGGTACCAGAATGCTATCACCCACTTCAGTAAGCTGCTGAATAATGAGTGATAATGCAGGCATACAGCCACTGGTAATTAAAATATCTTCTGGCTGAATATACAGGCCATCTTCTGCCCAGTGTTCGCTTAAAGCCTGACGTAACTTTTTATGGCCCTGCCGGTCACTGTATAGAAAGTCTTCCGGCTGGCTATGCTTGAGCGCACGCTGAATCGAACGGCGCAAAGCCTCTACAGGTACCAGTTGTGGTGATAGCTGGATAGCCCCCAGATGTACTAAATTAGTCTGAATGGAAGCCTGCTGTATTTCAATTTGCAGTTCAAGATTACTGACATCACGCGGTCTGGACTGGAAATCTAAATGACGGGGTAACGGGTTTTGTAATGACTGCCCTTTCACAAAATAGCCAGATCTGGGCCGTACATAAATTAAGCCTTGAGCTTCCAGTAATTCATAACAGCTTTGTGCAGTGCTCAGGCTCACTTCATGCTGCCGGGCAAAATCCCGAAGAGAACTGAGCCGCTGATCGGCTTTTAAAGCTTGGCTGTGAATTTTTCCGGCCAGCTGACTGGCAAGAAGTTGGTAGTGAAATGCCATATCTGTACTGCTTTTTTAAATTTTTTTGTGTCTGTAATGCTCTATAGCACAGGTTTAAGCTGAAAAAAATTAAAATTGAGCAAAACTTGATGAAAACTTGTACTTTATTATTTATTTGTCTATGGCTAGCAGCTTGTCAGCCACAATATCAGCAGAATACTTCTCAAAATGCACTGTGTCAGTCATTAATTGGAGGTTATTTAAAAATGCAGTCACTGCCTGGCTATCAGCTCTGGAAAATTACAGCACTCCCTTCCAGCACAGAGTGGCATTATCTTTATAAGAAACCTACTGAAAACGGGCTGATTATGACAGGTCTACTCCAACCTAAAATCGAGTTTGTCTGTTCACAACAGCAGCAGTATTTACGACTCGAATTATTGCAGACATCCAGACAGCTGAGGCTTCCATTATTTGAGCTCCGTTTACCTGTACCAGCATCTCAGGCAAATGGTTTAAAATGAAAACCCGAGCTTAATTCCTGTACCAGATATTCGATCAGCAGCCTGACCCGTTTTGGTAAATGTTCCTGCTGATAATAAACTGCATGAATAGGCTGATAATGTAATTCAATCTGGTCTTCAAACAAGGCAACCAGTCTGTTCTGGGCCAGATCCTGACCCACCAGAAATTCAGACAGGCAGGTAATTCCATGATGCAACAGGGCCAGCTGCCGTACAGTCTCACCATTAGATGCCCGAAGTGGTGCAGTTGCGGTAAAGTATTCATTACCCAGTTTGAGAGGCCAAGTGTTTAAATGCTTGGGAGAACTAAACCCGATTAACTGATGCTGCAATAGCTCCCCAGCAGTTTGTGGAGTGCCATACTGTTCCAGATAAGCGGGGCTTGCAACTATATATAAGCGGCTTTGAGTGAGTAAACGGGCATGCAGACTTGAATCATTCAGCTGACCAAAACGGATAGCCACATCGGTCCGATGTTCTAAAAGGTCAATAATCTGGTCATGGCTGTTCAGTTCAATTTCAATACACGGATAGCGCTGCATGAATTTCTGCATGAGTGGAGCAATTACATGCAGCACAAAGGGGGTGGCCGAGTCGATCCGGATTTTACCGGAAACCTCGTGGTCAGATTTAAGCAGCAGCTCTTCAGCATCGTTCAGCTCATTGATAATCTTGCGTGCACGCTCTAGAAACAGCTGGCCTTCCTGTGTCAGCGAGAGCTTGCGGGTAGTACGTTCCAGTAACGTAACGTTTAACTTACTCTCCAGACGCTGCAAAATACGGCTTAATCCAGAAGTTGACTGGCCGAGCTGTTCAGACGCCTTAACAATCGAACCACTATCCACAATACTGACAAAAACCTGCAGCTCTTCAAAAGTAGATTTCATCAAATCCAATTAATGACAAATTAACAATAATATTTTGCAGATTATCTACTTTTTTAGCAATAAAGCTTCCGACAAAATAATCTTAACTTTTAAAAATAGTCGAGGTTACGATGATTATTCCTAAAATCGGTGTAGGTACCTTTCGCCTGTCCGGTCAAACCGTCATTGATTCAGTCAGCCAGGCACTCGATGTTGGATACCGGGCGATTGATACAGCCCAGATTTATGGTAATGAAGCAGAAGTTGGTACAGCCATACAGCAAAGTAAGGTCTCCCGACAGGAGCTTTTCTTAACCACCAAGATCTGGACTGAAAATTATGCACCAGAACGGATGATTGCCAGCCTGAAGGACAGCCTGCACAAGTTACAGACAGATGCTGTGAACTTGACACTCATTCATTGGCCAGCACCCGGTCTGGGCTACTCTGCTGCTGAACTGGTGCAGAGCCTGTATCAAGCCAAAAAGCTGGGACTCACCGAACATATTGGTGTGTCCAATTTCAATATTGCCCAGACAAAAGAGGCGATTGCAGCAGTTGGACCAGACCAGATTGTAACCAACCAGATCGAGCTAAGCCCTTATTTGCAGAACCGTACATTAGTGCAATATCTGCAGAGCCAGAATATACAGGTTACCTCTTATATGACACTGGCTTATGGCAAGGTGCTGCAAGACCCTGTTCTTATGCGTATTGCAGCCTTACATGAAGCGAGTACCGCCCAGATTGCCCTGGCATGGGCTATGCAGCAGGGCTTTTCAGTAATTCCATCTTCTACCAAGCGTGAGCATCTGCTCAGTAATCTAGAAGCCCAGAAAATTCTGCTGAGCCATGAAGAGATGCAGCAAATCGCCGAACTTGAACGTAATGGACGGGAAATCAGTCCGGAGCAGCTGGCACCAGTATGGGATTAAGTACGGATGAAAATTAATTTTCCGCTGCTTGCCCTTGCAGTCGGTGCGTTTGCGATTGGTACAACCGAATTCTCGCCAATGGGACTGTTACCTGATATTGCCGGGGATCTTGATGTTTCTATTCCGAGAGCTGGTATGCTGATTACCGGTTATGCGCTGGGCGTAATGCTTGGCGCTCCAGTGATGACTTTATGGTTTAGCAGCTTTAGCCGCCGTAAGGCACTTATTCTGCTTATGGCTATTTTCACTATAGGTAATTTGCTGGCAGCAGTTTCTCCCAGTTATATGAGTCTGATGGGTGCACGTCTTATCACCAGTTTAAACCATGGTGCATTTTTTGGAATCGGGTCTGTAGTAGCCGCCAGTGTCGTTCCGGTCCATAAACAGGCCAGCGCAGTAGCAGCTATGTTTATGGGTTTGACTGTTGCCAATATTGGTGGTGTCCCTCTGGCAACCTGGGTTGGACAAAATATTGGCTGGCGAAAGTCCTTTCTGGCAATTACCGGTCTTGGTCTGCTGACGATGCTATCTTTATGGAAAGCTTTACCTAAAGACCATAGAGGTAGCAGGCCTGATGTAAGAGCTGAGCTGAAAGTATTGACACGCAGGCCGGTCGTACTGGCAATGCTGACCACAGTATTGGCCTCTGGTGCAATGTTTACCCTGTATACCTATATTGCCCCGAGCCTGGTTGAATTTACCCAGGCATCTCCAGGATTCATTACCTTGATGCTGGTACTGATTGGTATAGGTTTCTCGATCGGCAATCATTTAGGCGGAAAATTTGCTGACCTGTCTCTGGACAAAACCCTAATCGGTTTCTTTGTATTGCTGATCGTCAGTATGCTGCTCTTTCCGTTACTGGCAAAAAATCCACTGGGGGCAGCAGTCGGACTGGTGATCTGGGGCATAGCCACCTTTGCTCTGGTACCCCCTTTACAGATGCGGGTAATGTCAGCCGCTCATGATGCACCAGGACTCGCGTCCTCAGTTAATATCGGGGCATTTAATCTGGGTAATGCGCTTGGCGCTGTAGCGGGTGGTGCCGTACTTAGCATGGGCTGGAGTTATATGGCAGTGTCGGTCAGTGGCGCAGTACTGAGCATAGTAGGCCTGCTTCTGGTATTCATCCAGAGGAAAGGACAACAGCCTTCCATAGCCTGTGAATCATAAGTGTTATCAATTTCAGCCTGTAAGGCAGGCTGAAATGACGTTATTGAATAGCT
Source organism: Acinetobacter sp. FL (assembly GCF_040744925.1). Lineage (NCBI taxonomy): Bacteria > Pseudomonadati > Pseudomonadota > Gammaproteobacteria > Moraxellales > Moraxellaceae > Acinetobacter > Acinetobacter sp. FL. Next base: position 3,095,025 of record NZ_CP160437.1, read on the forward strand.
ACAGGAAGTTTGGCATTGATATACATAGGCCGTTCAAGCTCGGATCGCATGATTTTAAGCATTTGGTAAGGCTGCTGTTCCACAAACATGTTCATAAAACTGATGGGCAAACTGCCTTCCGGGTTTACATATCCCATTGCGGTGACTTTAACTTTATTTGCACCTAAACGCTGAAAAGTCCAGTCCCCCTGATAGTCTTGAAGACGTATATAGTCAGGCTGACTAAAACGGGAATCTGCCATACCCCGGTTACGGATATTCACTGTACCATTACGCTCTCTAGTAATTTTACTTTGAATAATAAGGTCACGATCTTTAAGCGGAAAAGGTAAGTCCATTACCACATGCAGCAAAAATCCTCCAGCTTGATCATCTCGGTTTAATATACTGATTTTCCCCATATAGGGGACCCATTGTTGGGCACGCTCAACATCCATAATCAGCGCAACAGCCCGTTCCAGGGGTACATTAAATACTGTCTCTGCCTTATAGGATGCAGCCGGGTTACGAGACGTCTGGTAAGTCCAGACCTTGATATTCTGTTTATTAATTTTTAGTCTGGCCTGCTCTGCCGAGGTAGATTGAGTAATTAACAGACTCAGTAACATCAAGCAAATATTGAATATAGTTTTCTTTTTCATTTTTATTTTTCATACTTTTTATATAACTGTAATCAGGCCCCTTTCTTCCTGAAAAGGGCCATTAGCGCTACATCTGGATATTATTGAATCCAAGCACATCTTTCATATCATATTTACCTGCTTCACGTCCAACAACCCATGCGGCTGCACGTACTGCACCTGCGGCAAAATTCATCCGGTTGGTTGCCTTATGGGTCACTTCGACGCGCTCACCTTCCCCGATAAACATGACAGTATGCTCACCAACAATATCGCCACCACGAATGGTTTCAAAGCCAATGGTCTGACGCTCACGTGGGCCGGTATGGCCTTCGCGGCCATAAACTGCCACTTCTTTTAAATTACGGCCTAAAGTATCCGCAATCGCTTCACCCATCATGAGCGCAGTGCCCGATGGAGCATCAACTTTGTGACGGTGATGTGCTTCAATCACTTCAATATCAACCGTATCACCAAACACTTTTGCTGCAAGCTCGAGCAGCTTGATCGACACATTGACTCCAACTGAATAATTGGCTGCATAAACTACAGGTGTCTGGCTAGCACTTTCTTCCAGTACGGCTTTTTGTTCATCATTCATGCCAGTGGTTCCGATGACCATTGCTACCCCTGCTTCACGGCAAAGTTTCAAGTGCTGTTCAGTGGCAGCAGGTGCCGTAAAATCAATGATCACATCACAGTCATTAAGCACGTCAGCCAGCTGTCCAGATACTTTGACCCCCAGCGTACCAATACCTGCCAGCTCACCCGCATCGGCTCCTACCAGTGAACTCTCTGGACGCTCTACTGCTGCTGCCAGCTGGTAACCTGCCTGCTGGACTGCCTGAACCAGAATCCGGCCCATACGGCCACCTGCGCCTAAAACACCAATACGTGGAGTTGCTGACATAACATTTTCCCTGAAGTCATCTTTAAAATTGCTCTACTATAACAAAACTCTTCCCGCTCTCTGAAACTTGTCTGGAAAAATTATGGCTTAAAGTTCCTTTATAAAAATGAACCATTAAGAAAACAGACAGTTCAAAGAAGAAGCAATATTTTTAGCTCATTCATGACTTTATTTATCTAGTTAACTACTGAAAAAATATTAAAAAATGTTCAGATAATTCCGTATTTTTCACAATTCTTTAAACAAGCAGGCGCAGACTAGCCAGCACCATTGGGTGTCATCAGATAAGGAAAAGATATGCGCTTTCACTTTACGGGTTTGGGAATCGTTTTAATACTGTTTACGGGTGCAGTCTGGGCTGAGCCGGCAGTTCAAGCGGGCGATACACTGGCAAGTTTATCTACAGCACGCATCACGACGACTCTGCACCAGACCTCTTTACCGTCTGGGACAGTACAGGTTCCGAATGAAACAGCTACAGGTATTGCAGTCGAGGAAATTGACACTATTATGCCCGATGAGCAGGCAAGTAGAATACAGGAACAGTCTTCTGCGGCACAGGTTACCCAGCAGAGTATAGTGCAGGCCTCTACCTCAGCCACTGGGCAGGAGGAACTGGTAAGCTGGAATGATATTGATGCTATACAGTCAGAATAAACTTGTGACTAAACAGACAGGTTTGTTAAGTATTCCAGATTATTTTAAATAAGAAAAAGCAGCTATGAAGAAAAGCTCCTCAATAGCTGCCCTTTATTTCAGAGCACCTGCTTAGTCAAACAGGCGATCAAAGAATGACTTTTTCTTCGGTGAAGACGTACTGTCTTCACCATCAAAAGAGGCCTGCAATTCTTTTAGCAGTTCACGTTGATGGCTGGTCAGATTGACCGGGGTTTCAATCACGATACGGCAAAGCAGATCGCCTACCATGCTGCTACGTACCGGACGTACGCCTTTACCACGTAAACGGAACAACTTTCCGGTCTGGGTACCTTCAGGAATTTTCAGACTTACACGGCCTTCAAGTGTAGGAATCTGGATTTCCTTGCCAAGCGCTGCATCAGCAATGCTGACAGGCACATCCATATACAGATCAGCCCCATCACGCTGGAAGATTTCATGCTCACGCACTACGACTTCAACATACAGGTCACCTGACTGGCCATCACGAATGGCTTCGCCCTTGCCACTCAGACGTACCCGGTCACCATTATCCACACCTGCAGGAATCGTGACTTCCAGAGTCTGCTGACGGTCTGCAACACCGGAACCATGACAGGCATGGCATGGGTTTTTAATAATTTTACCTTGGCCACGACAAGTGCTACAGGTCTGCTGTACAGAGAAAAAGCCCTGCTGCATACGTACCTGTCCTGCACCGTGACAGGTTTTACAGGTTTCTACATCATTTGGATTCTTGGAACCCTTTCCATGACAGACTTCACAAGGCGCAGGCGCATTGAAAGTAATAGTTTTCTTGACACCACGTACTGCCTCTTCAAGTGTCAATTCCATCACATAACGCAGGTCGGAACCACGGCGTTGACGCTGCTGACGCCCACCACCGCCAAAAGCCCCGCCAAAGATATCACCAAACTGGCTAAAAATATCTTCAGCACTAAAACCGCCAAAGCCGCCGCCTGCGCCGCCAAAGCCGCCTTCAAACGCGCTATGACCCATACGGTCATACATACTACGCTTTTCGCTGTCAGACAGGACTTCATAAGCCTCTGAGGCTTCTTTAAATTTTTCTTCAGCTTCCGGGTTATCAGGATTTCGGTCCGGATGATATTTCATCGCCAACTTTCGGTAGGCTTTTTTAATCTCATCATCACTTGCGGTTTTGGAAACCCCTAAAACCTCATAATAATCACGTTTAGCCATGACTGGCGATGCTCCTCACGGAATTTTAATTTATACAACTGCCGTGTAAAATTGGGGATTAGGCACTGTTTTACAAGGGCAAAGCCGGTTTTTTTAAAAGACTTTAAAAAACTGCCTTGTAATTGAAGAACTTGGAAATACCTTTAATCCAGGCATTTAACAGGAACAGCCAGGCAATCGCAGTAAAGACGACGCCTAGAACTGTACAGGCTGTAACCCAAAGTTCGCTGTCCCAGTAAAAGAAAATCAGCGGAATAAACCATAGCGCTGCAAAAACTGTCATTCCCAAAAACAGCACTATATTTCGCATAATCCATAAGGCATGGGAATTAAGCCAGACTTCTGCATGATCGACACCAGCAACTTTGCGCGCCAGAATATAGGCAATGACTGCGGTAATGACACTAAATAATGCCAGAAACATGAAAACATACGAGATCGCAATATAACGGCGATGCTGTGCGAGTGTATCTTGCCTCATGGATTCTCTGACCTCATTCATTGCATGCATCAGTTATTTTTATGCAATGAAATTTGCTGTGTTATTTTGTGTAAAAGATAAGGTGCTACTATATTGAAGTTTTCAATATTTCGCACCTCATATTCAGCAAAAATTACTGCATATTTACGGTTTTTTCACCTTAAACCATGCTGCATATAAAGCTGGCAGGAAAAATAGTGTTAACAGCGTCGCAATAATTAGTCCACCCATAATCGCTACTGCCATCGGACCGAAAAAAATACTGCGTGATAGGGGGATCATGGCCAGAACCGCCGCCAAGGCCGTCAGAATAATAGGACGGAAACGCCGAACCGTCGCATCAATAATGGCATTCCAGCGATCATGACCGGCCTGTATATCCTGCTCGATCTGGTCAATCAGGATCAGAGAGTTACGCATAATCATGCCGGACAGGGCAATCGTGCCCAGCATGGCCACAAAACCGAAAGGTTTGTTAAACAGCAACAAAAAGATGACTACACCAATCAGGCCAAGAGGTGCGGTCAGAAATACTATCAATGCCCGCGAGATACTCTTGAGCTGTAACATCAGTAAAGTCATGACCACAGCCAGAAATAGCGGCATTCCTGCATTTACTGAACTTTGGCCACGTGCCGACTCTTCCACTGTCCCGCCAACTTCAATCAGGTAACCAGGCGGTAACTCGGTACGTAACTGCTCGATCTGTCCAGCCATTTCATTCACGACTGTTGCAGGTTGCTGCTGACTGCGTATGTCTGCCCGGACTGTAATGGTCGGTAAACGGTTACGATGCCAGATCAATCCCTCTTCAAAGCTGTAATCAATCTGGGCAATCTGGGCCAAAGGAATAGTACCCCCTTGACTGGTCGGTACGGCCAGGCTGGCCAATGAACCGACATCCACCCGTTCTGCCTGGTCTCCTCTTAGACGGATCTCAATCAGTTCACGTTTTTCCCGGTACTGGTCAATAGCCGCCCCGCTGATGGAACTGTTCAGGAATCTGGCCAGATCAGCACTGCTAATTCCCATCTGGCGAGCGCGGTCCTGATCAATATTTAAAATAATGGTCTTGCTGGGCTCACCCCAATCCAGATGTACATTGGTAGTATTTGGATTTTTACCAATGACCTGCGCTACACGCTGTGCCCACTGACGGACTAAGCTTAAATCCTCACCTGAAACCCGGTACTGAATCGGATATCCGACCGGAGGCCCATTTTCCAGTAATGACACCCGGGTACGAACTTCCGGTAAAAGTTTACGGATCTGCTGGTCCAGTGAGCGACGGATTTCATCCCGGTCATCCAGAGAAGAAGCCAGTACAACAAACTGGGCAAAGCTGGCTTGAGGTAACTGCTGGTCCAAAGGCAGATAAAATCGTGGTGAACCGGTTCCGACATAGGCTACAAAATTATCAATACCCTCTTGTGTGGAGAGGAATCTCTCGACCTTTTTGACAGCATTTTCAGTAGCAGTAAGCGAGGCACCTTCTTCAAGTTTTAAATCAACCAGAATTTCAGCACGGTTAGATGGTGGAAAGAACTGCTGTGGCACCAGTTTAAACATGAGGATTGACAGTATAAATAATCCCACTGTACTGATGATGACGGTCTTACGATAAGTTACACAGGTATTGACGAGTTTTCTGAACCGTTGATAAAAACCGCTCTGATAGGGATCATGAACTTCATCCAATATATGTACCGGTCTGACCGGCTCTGGTTCAGGGCGTTTGCGCAGCCGCGCCCAGAGACGCTGGTACCACGGTGCCCGAACCGGTAACTGATTAAAATCAGGTAAAAACTTCTCACCTAAGTAAGGAACAAACAACACTGCTGCGAACCAGGAAACAATCAGGGCAATTGTGACTACCTGAAAAATAGAACGGGTATATTCACCAGTACTTGAAGCAGCTGTGGCAATTGGTAGAAAACCGGCAGCAGTAATCAGTGTTCCGGTCAGCATTGGAAAAGCTGTACTGTTCCATGCAAAACCAGCAGCTTTTATACGGCTGTAGCCCTGCTCCATTTTAATAGCCATCATTTCGACAGCAATAATGGCATCATCTACCAGCAGACCTAAAGCCAGAATCAGGGCACCAAGTGAAATCTTGTGTAGGCCGACATCAAACAGGTTCATTCCGGCAAATGTCATCGCCAGCACAAGCGGTATAGAAAAAGCCACCACCAGACCAGTGCGAAAGCCCAGAGAAAAAAAGCTGACCAGCAGAACAATAATAACTGCTTCGGCCAGTACTTTCATAAACTCGTTAACACTACGTTTCACTGCAACTGGCTGGTCAGATACTTTTTGCAGTTGCATACCCAGCGGCAAGGTTTTCTGTAACTTAGCAAAGGTATTTTCCAGATTTTTTCCCAGCGCCAGAATATCTCCACCCTTACGCATGGAAACGGCTATTCCAATTCCATTTTCACCCATAAAGCGCATCCGCGGCTGGGCCGGTTCACTAAAGCCGCGGTAAACCTCTGCCACATCAGATAACTGGATAGTCTGCCCGCCGACCAGTAACGGCATCTGTTTTAATTCGTCTACACTTTGAATCTGTCCGCTCACCCGTAGCTGGATACGATCAGTTCTGGTTTCAAAGAATCCGGCATTAGCAACACTATTTTGCTGTTGCAGGGCCTGCTGGATGGCAGTCACCGGGATACCCAGCTGTGCCGCCTTGGTATTAGAAATTTCAACCCAGATTTTCTGGTCCTGCAGTCCGATCAGCTCAACTTTACCGACGTCCTTGACCCGCTGTAACTGTAACTGCAAACGGTCGGCATATTCTTTTAAAATGGCATAGTCAAAATCTTTTCCGGTCAGTACATAGATATTGCCAAAGGTATCTCCAAACTCGTCATTAAAAAATGGCCCCTGTACACCTTGAGGTAATTGATGGCGAATATCACTGACTTTTTTACGCACGTTGTACCAGACATCGGGAATCTGGTTTGATTTGAGCGAGTCCTTGGCAATAAAGGTAACCATTGACTCGCCCGGCCGGGAATAAGCCATGATGCGTTCATATTGTCCGGTGGTCATCAGCTCTTTTTCAATACGGTCAGTAACCTGCAAGGAAACTTCTCTGGCTGTTGCTCCCGGCCAGTAAGTTTGTACCACCATAACCTTAAAGGTAAATGGCGGGTCTTCACTTTGTGCCAGTTTGGAATAAGAATAAATGCCGACAATACCCAGCAATATCATCAAATAAAGTACTAATCCTTTATGACGCAGTGCCCATTCCGACAGGTTAAACTTCATGGTTGTGCTCCTGCTGCAAGCTTCACCGGACGATTATTACGGTCTACCGGATGAATTCTCTGCTTGTCATGCAACAGGTGTACTCCTCCAATTACTACCCAGTCCCCAGCTTTGAGACCGGAAAGTACGGGCACAGAGTCCCGGCCATAGGCTCCGAGCTGAACTGGTACTTTATGTATACGCTGATCCGGCTGAAGAACCCAAATATAAGGCTGTTTTTCATGGGCAGATACGCTAGATAAAGGCACACTCAGGACATTCGGCTGACTATAGTCAAAAAATACCCGTGCGCTTTGCCCGAGCTGAATGACAGATGGCCCTTCACGTAACGCAACTTTAACCTTGAAGGTACGTGACTCATCTGCTGCAGGTGAGATTTCCCGAACATAAGCAGCTAATCTGGCTTGTGGCTGTGACCAAAGGGTGACCCAGGCAGTCTGACCAACTTTTATAGCGCTGGTAGTCTGCTCAGGTATGCCGATAACTACGTCCCGGTCGTCATCAATTGCCAGTTGATATGCTGCCTGCCCGGCTGCTACCACTTGCCCAACCTCAATATTACGTTCGGTAATCACGCCCGCTCGATTAGTCTGCAGCTGGTTATAGCGGGTCTGGTTGGTACTGACCTGATAATTGGACTGGGCCTGACGATAGGCGGACTCAGCCGATTTATACTGGTTTTCAACCGCGTCATACTGGGAACGGCTGACTGCATTCATCGGCAGCAGCTGTCTAAAGCGCTGTAATTCATCGGCCGCTATTTTTAAAGCAGCTTGAGCACTTTCCAGCTGAGCCCTGGCAGCATTACTTTGTAGTTGTGCATCACTCACATCCAGCCGGGCCAAGACCTGCCCTGCCCGGACTCGATCCCCTACCTCCGCCAGCCGGGCAGTAACCTGCCCGCCAACCCGAAAAGCCAGTGCTGTCTGCTGGCGGGCCTGAACCTCGCCGGCATAACTTTTCTGTTCATGATGCGTAGTCAAGGGCTGTGCGACCATTACATAAGGAATTTCTTCAGTTTGGGGAGCTTCCCGGCTACACCCCCCTAAAGTCAGGTAACACATAAAAATCAGGCTCACCAGGGCGGATTTGGTTAAACTCATGCAAATTGCTCTTATTTCAGATTTATTTTTAAGGCAGAATAATGATCGCTATACTAAATTGTTTATTTTTTAATTAATATACCGCGCGGTACATAAATTAAAATATTTTTAATTCTTCTTTTATTTAAAGTTTCTGGATAATGGTGTGCAAATAACAGCAGGTCGTCCTAAAGATTTGGAAAAACGAGCCCGGATCCTGGCTGCAGCCAAGTGTATGTTTTTAAAACAGGGCTATCACGGCTCCAGTATGAACCAGATTGCATCTGAAGCCGGTGTAACCAAGCTGACGGTCTATAATCATTTTCAGGACAAGGCCACTTTATTTACCTGTGCCATTGAAGAAAGTTGCGAGGAAGCGATACCGGCCCGCCAGTTCAGTCTGCATGCACAAAGTCATTTTGCTAAAGAGCTGTATCAGGTCTGTAGCCGGGTATTACATCTAATTTACCTGCCAGAAGCGCTCAAGCTTGAATATATCCTGCTACAGCTGGCAGCCGAGCAGAGTCCTCTGGTAGAACAGTTTTTTAAGGCTTCGCATCAGCGCCTGACCAATAGCCTGACAGATTTCTTCCGCCAGGCTATTGAGTTGAGCTTTATTCAGCCAGCTGCCCCGGTCATGTATACCGAGCTATTACTTTCCCTGTTATTGGGTATCCGACATCAGCATGTATTACTTGGTATGCAGCCGGTCCCAGATCAGCAAGAACGTGACTGCATGATTCAGCAGTCCATTGAGCTGTTTTTATTACGCTATCAGGTTCGCTCATCTCCACCTTGAACCAGACTTCTACTCTATTTTAAAAAATTTAACTGTATTGCCTGTTATTTTTTGCACAAAAGATCAGGAATTCAAATTCTCTGTCTTGGCAAGTCACATAATCGCGGTATAGTCAAAAAGATATAAGGAAAACAGCCTCAGGAGAAAGGTGATGATTCAACAAATTGATGCCCCGTTACGTGAAGATGTCCGTTTGCTCGGTAATCTTCTGGGTGAAACCCTCAAACTGCATGCGGGACAGGATTTGTTTAATCAGATTGAACAGATTCGTGCTTTAGCTAAAGGTGCGCGTGACGGACAAAAAGAAGCAGAAAAACAGCTCGAAGAACTATTTTCAACATTAAAAGATGAAGAAATTCTGCCCCTGACCCGGGCTTTTTCCCATTTTCTGAACTTTGCCAATATTGCCGAGCAATATCATCTGGTCCGCAGCCGGAGACAGCATGAATTCGATGAAAATGCTCCTTCTCCAAACCCGCTTGATCACCTGTTTCAGAAATTTAAACAAAAAGATATCAGTGCTGATGCGCTCTACCAGCAAGTTTGTGAACTCAAGATCGAGCTGGTACTGACCGCACATCCTACAGAAGTCAGCCGCCGTACCCTGATTCAGAAATATGACGGAATCAACCAGTGCCTGTCGCGTCTGGACCAGCAAAAACTGACCCCTCATGAACGTCAGAGTGTGCTGGATGAAATGAAGCAGCTGATCTGTTCAGCCTGGCAAACCGATGAAATCCGCCAGCATCGTCCAACCCCGATTGATGAGGCAAAATGGGGTTTTACCACTATTGAACAAACCCTGTGGAATGCTGTACCTAAATTTATTCATGAACTGGATCAGCTGGTACTCGAGCATTGTGGCCGACCTCTGCCGCTCGAAGTTGCACCTATTCGCTTTGCTTCATGGATGGGCGGCGACCGGGACGGGAATCCGAATGTAACCCATCAGGTTACACAGGAAGTTTTATGGCTATCACGCTGGCAGGCTGCTGATCTGTATGTACGTGATATTGAAGCCTTGCGCTGGGAACTTTCCATTCAGAACTGCTCCGAGGAAATGAGCGAAGCGTTGGGATATACCCATCCTGAACCCTACCGGGAATATCTGCGTCAAACACGCGAACGTTTACGCGCTACCCGTCACTGGCTTGCACAGAAATTACAGGGGCAAGATGCTGACGCCAGCCTTGTTATTCATAGCAAGGACGAATTACTCCAGCCTTTACTTCTCTGTTATCGCTCACTGATGGCCTGTAATCTGCCAGAAATTGCCAATGGCCGACTGCTGGATTTTATCCGTCGGGTTAACTGTTTTGGTATCGAACTCTTAAAACTGGATGTCCGTCAGGAGTCGGGCCGTCATCGCCAAGCCATCTCGGCCATTACTGAATACTTGGGTCTGGGAAATTTTGACACCTGGACAGAACAGGCACGCCAGAACTTCTTGTTGCAGGAATTACAAAGTAAACGGCCTTTACTGCCTAAACACTTCAATGAGCCGGCACAAAGTCTGATCCTGCATCCCGATGTTCAGGAAGTGTTTGCGACTATGCAGACCTTGGCCGAACAGCCAACTGAAAGCCTGGGTGCCTATATTATATCCATGGCGGAGTACCCGAGCGATGTACTGGCCGTACTACTACTGCAAAAAGAAGCAGGTATACAACGACCATTGCGTGTTGTGCCCCTGTTCGAAACCTTAAAGGATCTGGATGGTGCAGCCGCTACGATGGCGACACTGTTCAATATGCACTGGTACAGACAGCACATTCAGGGTAAGCATGAGGTAATGATCGGATATTCCGACTCCGCAAAAGATGCCGGCTTTATGTCTGCCAACTGGGCACAATACCGTGCTCAGGAAGAGCTAACTGCGGTGGCGCGGCAACATGCTGTTCAGCTGACTCTGTTTCATGGTCGTGGTGGTTCTATTAGCCGTGGTGGAGCACCAACCCAGCAGGCTTTATTCTCCCAGCCACCCGGTTCAATATCAGGGGCCATTCGGGTAACAGAACAGGGTGAAATGATTCGCTTCAAATTTGGTGTGGAAGGTATTGCCCTGCAAAATTTGGAAATTTATACCGCGGCAACGCTAGAGGCAACTTTATTGCCACCGCCAGAACCTAAAGCCGAATGGCGTGAACTGATGCATCGCATGACTGATCTTTCAGTACAGGTCTATCGCCAGACTGTACGGGAGAATCCACACTTTGTGCAATATCTGCGTACTGTAACTCCTGAGCTGGAACTGCAGATGCTGCCGCTAGGCTCACGCCCGGCCAAACGTAAAGTCAGTGGCGGTATCGAATCCCTGCGTGCTATTCCATGGGTATTTGCCTGGACCCAGATCCGGCTGATGCTCCCTGCCTGGCTGGGTACAGGTGCTGCACTAAATCAGGTACTGGATCAGGGCCAAAAAGAACTGCTGGATGAAATGTTACAGCAATGGCCTTATTTTCAGACACTGATAGACATGCTGGAAATGGTGCTCTCTAAGGCCGATGCCCATGTAGCGCTATATTATGAGGCTCATCTGACTGATGACCCTGAACTCAAAGCACTTGGACAAGAGTTGCGTCAGCGTCTGCAAGATGCTGTTCAGACTTTACTGGCACTCAAGGGCGAATCCAAGCTGCTCAGCCATAATGAAGTACTGGACCAGTCAATGCGGGTGCGTAAACCGTATCTGTTGCCCCTGCACCTGTTACAGGCCAAATTGATGAAACGCCGCCGGATCTATCTGGCTGAACAGCAACTTGAACATACACCGGTTGACCACGCCCTGATGGTCAGTATTGCGGGTATTGCCGCAGGTTTACGTAACACAGGCTAATCCATACTTTAGCGAATAGGTTTTAAATACTTAAAATCTCTGCCAGTAAATAAGATTTAATTTACTGGCAGATCAATATGTAGCTATCATCCGTTTTCCATTCCAATCAGGCTCTATTAAAAAATACTGCTTAAAACATATTATTTTTATCTCATGCAAAAATTATTTTTAAAGTCAATACTCTAAAAAATCATAAATTAATTGATTGATTTCGTAAAATTTAGCTTATTCAACCTTTTTACCGGTTGGTAAAAAAACCAAAAAACTATTGTAATTATCATCATTTAATTTTACTGGAGAGATTAATTCTCCAGAAAAGAAAGAGTATGATGTCGCCAGTTTGAATTTCAAGAGCTCATTTTATGTCCAATTGGTTTCCCAAATGGCGTCCTTATGCCGGTCACATTGACCAGCGACCCGTCTCTACCAATGAATATCTCCCTCCGGCACAAAGTGTAGTTTTAGGTATCCAGCATGCATTCGCCATGTTTGGCGCAACGGTACTTGCACCTTTACTGATGGGTTTTGATCCTAACCTGGCTATTTTGATGTCCGGGATCTGCACCATTTTATTCTTTTTAATTACAGGCGGTCGGGTACCAAGTTATCTGGGTTCAAGCTTTGCTTTCATTGGTGTAGTCGCAGCAGCAAGTGGTCATGCCATTGGTAGCGGTGTCAATCCGAACCTGGCTGTTGCTCTGGGCGGTATAGTGGCCTGTGGGGTATTTTATGCCGTCATCGGTTTCATTGTCATGCTGACTGGTACCCGCTGGATCGAGAAACTGATGCCTCCTGTGGTAACAGGCGCAGTGGTAATGATTATTGGCCTGAACCTTGCGCCAGTGACCGTCAAGAGTGTAGCAGGCAATCAGTTTGATATGTGGATGGCACTACTAACGGTACTTTCTATGGGTATGATCGCAGTCTTTACCCGTGGACTTTTGCAGCGTTTATTATTGCTGGTTGGGCTACTACTGTCTTACCTGCTTTATTTTATCATCAGTAATGTGCTGGGCTATGGTAAACCGATTGATTTTTCAGTCATCTCGAATGCAGCCTGGTTCGGACTGCCAAGTATGACCACGCCCCGGTTTGAAATGAATGCCATGCTGATTATTGCACCTGTTGCACTGATCCTGGTAGCTGAAAACCTGGGACATATCAAGGCAGTTGGGGCGATGACAGGTGAAAATCTGACCCCGCATCTAGGCAAGGCATTTGTTGCAGACGGGATTGCGACTTCACTGTCTGGCAGTGTTGGTGCTCCCGGTATGACGACTTATGGTGAAAATATTGGGGTAATGGCGATTACCCGGGTTTACTCTACCATTATTTTTGTGATTGCCGGTATCTTTGCAATTTTTCTGGGCCTTTCACCAAAATTTGGTGCAGTCATCTCTACTATTCCTACCGCTATCCTGACAGGTGCATCAATTGTAGTATTTGGCCTGATTACCATTGCCGGCGCCAAAATCTGGATTGAAAACAAGGTCGATTTTGCTAATAACAAAAATCTGGTGGTTGCTGCCGTGACTATTATTCTGGGAGCCGGTAATTTTGAGCTGGTCTTTGGCAACTTTAATCTGGGCGGTATTGGTACTGCAACCTTCGCAGCAATTTTATTGAACTGGTTTTTTAGCCTTAAAGATAAAACCTGATTTGATCTGTTGATTTCGGCAGCCTTCGGGCTGCTTTTTTTATGGGGGTTTTAGTAAGATAGTGGTACTTTCCAAGAACAGCTCAGCCATGCGCCTTGACTTATTTGATCTGCAGCTTTTTTTGAATATTGTAGACAGTGGCAGTCTGACCCGGGGTGCTGAGCGCTCAGCCATTTCCTTGCAGGCAGCCAGTGAACGTATCAAAAAACTGGAACAGCAGTTTACCGTACAGCTGTTTATCCGGCACTCTTCTGGTGTTAGTCTGACCTTAGCCGGACAAGCCTTTGCCGAGCAGGCCACATTGATGATTCAGCAAGGGCGGCATTTACAGCACAGTATGCTACCTTTCTCCAGAAATTTAAGCTGTGAAGTCGCACTCTGGTGTAACTCATCTGCACAAAGTGAGTATCTGCCACAGTTGCTACCCCAGTATCTGGTTGAAAATCCTCAGGTCAGAATCGATCTGAAAGAGGCAGAAAGTAACGATATTATTTATGCATTGGATAAGGGGACGGCGCTCCTGGGCCTGATTTCCAGTTTCTTTCAGGCCCATCAGTTACAGACACTGGAGTTCTCTGATGATCCTTTGGTACTGATCTGCCCCCTAAAGCATGAACTGAGTCATTTTAAAGAATTGGTTCTGGCCGATACGCTCACCCAGCCTTTTGTCGGATTAATGCAGCATCATTCTCTACAGCAGTCAATTGAAACCCAAGCCCAGCTTCTTGGCTGCGCTATCCAGTACCGTTTACGCCTGCCAAATTTTGCAGCCATTGCCCAGGTAGTTGCCAATGGCGTAGGAGTGGCAGTTATGCCTAAACGTGCAGCCATGCGACTAAGTGTTCATTACACCTTCCATCAGATCAAGCTGAATGGTGCTTGGGCCAATCGTAAACTCTTATTGGCCGCACGTAGTTTTGACGAGCTGCCTGTGCCATATCAGCATTTCAGCCAGTTTTTGCTGGCAAAGAAAAGTCAGCTCAGTCTGGGCTAGAGCCAGCCTAACTGGTGTAGCATCATATAACTGCCGAATAAAACCAGACCAATAAAAAACACTTTCCGGAATTTCTGCTCGCTTATCTGATAACGGATTTTAGTACCCAACCACATGCCAATAAGTGCCGGAATCAGGGCAATCATCGATAGAGTATAATCAATCGGTGTATTATCAACCGGGTTTTGATGCAGAAAAATAGCCAGACACAGTGTGGAAACGGTAAAAGCTAACCCCAAGGACTGTACCAGATCATCTTTTTTAAGCTGTAAAGACTGCAAATAAGGGACAACCGGGATGACTACTACCCCAGTTGCTACCGTCAGTGCTCCGCCCAGATATCCTATTGCTGGAGAAAGCCATTTCTCATACGGTGCCAGATTCGGCATATTTTTAGCGCACAGGCCATATAGTCCGTAAAGCGCCAACATAGCCCCTAGTAAAATTTCGCTATGAAACGCCATATCTGTTTCACCCAGGGTTGGAAAAATACTCCATATTGTCCCGGTGACTATTCCCACTAGCATCGGCCAGAAACGTCGGATCAGTCGTACCACATGGCCTTCGGCAAAAAGCTGCCAAAAGTTGGTGACCATGGAAGGTATAATCAATAAGGTGGCCGCCTGAAATGGATTGATCACCAGACTTAGCAATCCCATTGAAACTGCGGGCAGGCCCAGACCAATAGTTCCCTTGATCATTCCCGCTACTGCAAATACACCTATGACATAACCAAGCATTCAACTCATCCCTTTGGGTAGAGCGATTATTTTAAGTAAAGTCAGCAACTTCCAATATCAGGGTTTTATGGAGCAGGCCTCAACAGAAGATTGAGGCCAAATGATACAAGGGACAGAGCGGAAAAACTGTTTTAGCCGTCCATGTTATACTTCCATGCGCTTGGGCTGAGTAAAGAATACGTACCATGTTTAGTAACAAAAAAGTAATCTGTTTTGATCTCGATGGAACATTGATCGATTCAGTTGGTATCTGGAATGATATTGATGCCCACCTGATTAAAAGCTTGAGTGGCCAGAACATCTCACTGTCACAGATTCAACAGCAGCGCGACCAACAACTGAATCTGTTCAGGACTCATGCTGATCCATACCTAGAATATTGTGGTTTTTTAAAAGACAGTTATGGTTCTGCTTTATCAAAACAGGAAATCAAAACATTACGTTATACCATCTCCCAGCATTTTCTTGATCAGGTAATACGTTTAAAACCGTATGCCGAGCATTTCATAAAGGAATTACAACAGCAGAATTTTCTGCTGGCCCTCGCCACCACAACCAGTATTCATAATATCCAGCGTTATCAGCAGAATAATCCCAACATTTACCAGAAGATAGATTTTAATACCCAGTTTTCCCTCATTCTTACCCGCGAAAATGTTACGCGCATTAAACCGGACCCTGAAGTTTACCTTAAGACCTTGGCACATTTTCAGATTACAGCCAGTGAATGCCTGATTATTGAAGACTCGCTGGTCGGTGTAGAGGCAGCACATGCGGCTGGCATACAGGTCGTGGCCATATATGATGAACATTCCCAACATGAACAGGATCAAATCCGTCTTAAAGCGGACTATATAGTGCAGGACTATAAAGAATTGTTGGAGGTTCTGAACCAGCAGGCTGTCAGCTCAGTCTGGTCAAAGAAAATATAACTGATATATTACTGCTTGGAACTTACAGCTGTTTTTTATTCCAGTCGGGTTCAGGTTCTTTGATTAATCCCTCTGCTGATGCTCTGCATCATTTTCAGTTTTATACTTTTCTTCCAATACATTGTTAAAAATACTTTCAATCATCCAGACCCGGTACAGGCTGTTAAAGGTATAGCTCTGCCCATCAATCCGTAATTGCAATACTGGTAAACTAGGTTGGTGCATGTTTTCACAGTGCATATCATTCTTTTCCAGTAATGTCACAACATCCTGTTCACCAAGCTGCTCAATTCCCAGACTATGCTGTAGTTGCATAAAATGCAGTTTATACGACAAATCTTTGCCTTGCGTCCACACTGCTTTGAGTAGAGTGTACATGGTTTCAATACGCTGTTCTTCCGGCACACTATGAAATAGTCGTGCCATATTTAAAGTTGCTTCCTGAGTGGGGCGGCAAAATGGCGTAAAAGCAACTTCGGTGCGTTTTGATAGGCGGGTGGCCAGACTCCAGTCAAACCAGTCACGGCCATGGTAACTGAGTGGATAAACCTGCAACTGGATATTATAATAATCTGCCAACTCTTCTTTAATATAAGCCAGCAGTAGCCAGCTAATAGGGTCTTCAAGTGCAATATACAGATCAAGCTCCGGATGCATACTCTGAATATCTGACAACTCTTCAGCGTCACTGAGCAGATGCTCACGCCATTCGATATGATTGATCAGAAAAATCGGATTACCCGTCAGCAGTTTTTGCTGTTTAAGACGGCGGGTTAAACGCAGCAGATCATCAACTGCATGGTATTTTCGTCCACCGAACTCAAAGTAGCTGGACAAGACTGCATTATCTGTAAAGATTCGCTCCGGATAGTCATGCGGCTGTTGATGACGCTTGGCCATTGCATACAGCGTGCGCAACTTGCCATATTGCTGCTGCCAAAGCATATGAAACACATCCTCAAGCAGATACAGGAAATTACGCCCCTGTAACGGTGTATTACGAAGTATCAGTTCGGCCTGTTGCAAGGCCTCTGCAGTAGGCAGTTCCGGAGTTTCATGAAAACTAAACCGGTGCTGCTTTGCCAGAATCTGCGCATCATTAACACAATAGGCCTGCCATTCACTGGCTGTCATATTATTAGGTGGTTCAGCTGCCCGGCTTGAAATAATAATTTTGAGCGGCTTGATGTCATCACTGAGAATATTGTCGAGCTGGGTCAGCTGCTGTGCAGCCAGATAACTATAGACATCATCCAGCCGCAGATAAATACTCAGCCCCTGATCTGTAGGCAATACCGCCTGCCGGGAAGGTTTTTGATAAAACCAGCTCGATCGGATCGGATCAAACCAACGGCGTAACAGTGACATGTGAGTAGCCTCTAAAAATAAAAAACCCTTGTCTTAATACAAGGGTTTATAACAAGTCAGGACAAAATGTTCAATTACACATCCAGATTTAGATCAGTAACGGCACCCTTGTCTGCGCCTGCTGCCAGTTTAGCAAACTTGGCCAGCGCACCCGAAGTATAATTTGGTTTCGGTTTAACCCAAACGGCTTTACGAGCTGCCATTTCTTCATCTGAAATATGCAGGGTCATCTCACGGGTCTCGGCATTAATCGAAATCCGGTCACCATTTTTGACCAGACCAATCGGTCCGCCTTCATAGGCTTCCGGAGTTACATGACCAATTACAAAACCATGACTACCACCCGAGAAGCGGCCATCTGTAATCAGGGCAACTGACTGGCCCAAGCCCTTACCGATAATGGCAGAGGTTGGCTTGAGCATTTCTGGCATACCGGGTCCACCTTTTGGCCCTTCACCACGGATGACCACGACTTCGCCTTCTTGAACTTCGCCATCCAGAATACCGCGCATAGCTCCAATTTCACCTTCAAATACCCGCGCCGGGCCTTCAAAGTAAAGCCCTTCTTTACCGGTAATTTTTGCCACGGCACCCATAGGAGACAAGTTGCCCTTCAACACTACCAGATGTGAATCCTTTTTGATTGGTGCATCAAACGGCATGATAATCTGCTGACCCTCAGGATAATCTTCTACATCAGCCAAGTTTTCAGCCAGAGTTTTACCAGTTACTGTCATGCAAGAACCATCCAGCATGCCACGGTCCAGCATCCGCTTCATCAGGGGCTGAATGCCTCCGATTTTAATCAGTTCCGACATCAGGTATTTACCTGAAGGGCGTACATCAGCAACAACCGGAATATCCTTGCCAATACGTACGAAGTCATCCAGTGTCAGTTCGACACCGGTAGTATGTGCCATCGCAATCAAATGCAATACACCGTTGGTTGAACCGCCCAGAGCAATCAGAACTTTAATTGAGTTTTCAAATGCCGCCTTGGTCATGATATCGCGAGGCTTGATATCCAGACGCAACAGGTTCATTACTGCTTCGCCAGCACGCGCACAGTCGAGCTGTTTGTCACTTGATATAGCTTCTTGCGAAGATGAACCCGGCAAGCTCATGCCGAGCGCCTCAATGGCAGAGGCCATTGAATTTGCGGTATACATTCCACCGCATGATCCCGGACCAGGCAATGCCACTTCTTCAATCTGCTTGACCTGAATTGCACTGATTTCACCTTTGGCATGCTGACCTACTGCTTCAAAGACTGAAATCATATCGGTGTGACCTTCACCCGGTTGAATCGTACCACCATAAATAAACAGGCCCGGGCGGTTCAGACGAGCAAGTCCCATGATGCATCCCGGCATATTCTTGTCACAGCCACCAATTGCAATTACGCCATCATAAGCCTGACAGCCAACAACAGCTTCAATTGAGTCAGCAATAATTTCGCGGGATACCAGTGAGTATTTCATACCTTCAGTACCATTTGAGATACCGTCAGAAATAGTAATGGTATTAAAAATGATTCCTTTACCACCGGCTGTATTCACACCACTTTCTACTTCACGCGCCAGACCATCAATATGCATATTGCATGGTGTAACATTTGCCCAAG
The DNA here is from genome assembly GCF_040744925.1 of Acinetobacter sp. FL. NCBI lineage: Bacteria > Pseudomonadati > Pseudomonadota > Gammaproteobacteria > Moraxellales > Moraxellaceae > Acinetobacter > Acinetobacter sp. FL. The sequence goes on from NZ_CP160437.1 coordinate 3,114,223, forward strand.
TCGAGGCAATACCAATAAATGGACGGGTAAAATCATCATCATTAAAGCCCACTGCACGCATCATGGAACGTGCCGGCGCATTTTCGATGCCCTCATAAACTGGTGCTGAATGCTCGCGTATATTTTCTTTGCTCATGAAAACTCACTCCGTGGCTTAGGCGATGGCCGTAGCTATGATCGCATCATCTGTATTTTTTAATTGTGATCATTCTATAGAAGCCTCTGTATTTCTTAAAGCTGCAAAGGCCTTTATCTCTCGAATAATCCCGAAAACTTGCATGAATAATTTTTTATTTTTATATAAAATAAAATTATAAATAAATAGTTTTAAATAAATTTTTGTTCATATATAGCAGTCAGTTTGTTCAGGTTACAGCCGGATACGCATCGCTTTTAGGCCTCCAGCCGATTATGCCTTATACTTGAAACAAATTTATAGCGGATTGCACTTGTGAGAATCATTTTTGCCGGCACCCCTGAATTTGCCGCAGTAGCTTTAAATGCATTATTAAAAACACCTCATGACATTGTGGCGGTTTATACCCAGCCAGACCGCAAGGCAGGTCGTGGCCAGAAATTGACTGCCTCAGCGGTAAAACAGCTGGCACTTGCACATGATCTGCCCGTTTTTCAGCCTCTGCATTTTAAAAGCAGTACTGAACAAGGGCTGGCCGCACAGCAGCAGCTGGCCGCACTTAATGCAGATGTAATGGTGGTGGCGGCTTATGGTCTAATTTTGCCACAAGCTGTTTTAGATACTCCTAAATATGGTTGCCTGAATATTCATGGTTCGCTGCTGCCACGCTGGCGTGGTGCTGCCCCTATTCAGCGCGCTATCGCTACAGGCGATCAGGTTACTGGTGTCACTATTATGAAAATGGCTGCCGGGCTGGATACAGGCGATATGATGCTTAAAACGCTATGTCCGATTCTGGCCAGTGATACCTCGGCAACCTTGCATGATAAACTCGCAGTACAAGGCGCTGAAGCCATCTGTACAGTGCTCGAATCTGAGCAGACCCTGCAACAGGCACTTGCTGACAGTGAAGTCCAGAATGATAGCTTGGCTGTGTATGCCCATAAGCTGAGCAAGGCTGAAGCAGAAATTGACTGGACTCAGGATGCAGTAGCTCTGGACCGCAATATCCGGGCGTTTAATCCGTGGCCGGTAGCATTTTGTCAACTAGATGACCATACTGCGCTGCGTGTCTGGGAATCACGGCTTTCAGATCAGCAAGATACTGCCGCCCAGCCAGGTGAGATTGTTGCGATCGATAAAAAAGGGGTTCATATAAAGTGCGGTCAGCACACTGTACTTTGCTTGACCAGCCTGCAATGGCCAGGCGGTAAACCGCTGAATGCTGTACAAATTAATCAAACCCAGAAACTGAAGGTTGGGCAAATCCTACAATGAGTTATATTCCCTCTCCCGGTCCAGACCTGAATTTACGTGCACAAGTGGTGCATAGTCTGCTGGCAGTACAACAGGGCCAGTCTCTATCACTGATCCTGAACCAGCAGCTAAACCAGGTGGCCGACCGTGACCGTGCCTTGTTCCATGAGTTGTTACTTGGTACTTTACGCCAATGGTTCGCCCTCAAGTCACTGGCCCTGCCATTGCTGACCAAGCCCCTGAATAATCCTGTAGTCGAAACCTGCCTGTATTTAGGGTTGTATCAGGTACTTTGCACTCGTATTGCACCACATGCTGCAATTTCGGAAACGGTCACTGCAACCAAACAGCTGGGCTTTCATCCGCTCAGCGGCGTGGTTAATGCCATTTTAAGGCGGGCCACACGGGAAACCGAGCAATTTCAGCACACCCTGAACCAGGCGCATGGTCTGCCAAGCTGGCTGTTTAAACGATTAAATAAAGACTGGCCCGAGCAGATTCAGTCACTCAGCCAGAACCTCAAGCAATCAGCCCCACTGACCCTAAGAGTAAACCAGCGTAAAATCAGTCGTGAAGCCTATCTGGAACAACTGCATAATATACAGATTCAGGCCCATGCCTGCATTGTATCAGATGTAGGAATTGTACTGGACCAGAGTATGCCTATACGTGAACTACCAGGTTATGACGAGGGCTGGTTTTCAGTACAGGATGAACATGCCCAGCTAAGTACCAGCCTTTTGCCCAATTTGAATACTAAAACGGTTATTGATGCCTGTGCAGCGCCTGGCGGGAAAACGGCGCATCTTCTAGAAAAGTACCAACCTGCGCTACTGGTTGCATTAGATCAGGACCCACAGCGTTTAAAACGAATTACAGAGAATCTGCAACGGCTTGACCTTGAAGCTGGTCATGTTCAGATTGAAGCAGGCGATGCAACACGCTGGCAGCCTGAACAGCCAGTAGACTGTATTATTTTAGATGCGCCCTGTTCGGCTATTGGGGTTCTGCGCCGGCATCCCGACATCCGGCTGTTGCGTCAGCCCTCAGACATTGCCCAGACTGTCGATCTGCAAAAACGGATTTTGCATCATATGTGGCAACAGCTTAATGTTGGCGGAACTTTGCTTTATATCACCTGCTCGATTTTAAAAGTTGAAAATGAGCAGCAAATGACCCAGTTCTTTATTGAACACAAAGATGCTGTAGAAGACAAGATCCAGGCAGATTGGGGGATTGAGCAGCTCTATGGCCGCCAGCTGCTGCCAGAACCTGGACATGGCGATGGCTTTTATTACTGTAGAATTAAGAAAGTGGCAATTTAAGCCACTTTTTTATTCAGCCACTCTTAACTGATAAATCTGAACAGTACCAGACTTGAAGCCAAAATCGCCATGCCGGATACCAGTCCATATACGGTTTCATGGCCTTGGCTATAACGTTTGGCTGTAGGCAGCAGCTCGTCTAAGGCCAGATAAACCATCACACCACCAATAATTCCAAAGACAATGCCATAAATTGCATCACTCATGAAAGGCTGCAAAATAAAATAGCCAAGTGCTGCACCTACAGGTTCAGCAAGACCGGAAACAAAGCTTGCACCTAAAGCAAGTTTTTTATTCTGAGTGGCTATATAGACGGGTAAAGCAATGGCTACCCCTTCAGGAATATTATGAATAGCAATTGCAACTGCAAGTGGTGCTCCCAAGGTCGGACTTTCCAGTGTGGCAAAAAAAGTTGCCAGACCTTCGGGCAGATTATGGGCAGTAATAGCAAACAGGGTCAGCAGTCCCGTCCGCATCAGCTGCTGCTGATCCAGTCCATGCTCTGTACCTTTTTCTACACTTTCATGCGGGTTAGGAATGAAGTGATCAAGTAGTAATACCAGAATAATGCCCAGCAGCAATGAAAAAGTTCCCAAGGCATAACCGGTTTTAGGGTCAAAAGCACCAGAGAAAGAAGCAATAGATTTATTAAGAATTTCAGTAAGCGAAACGTAAACCATCGCACCGGCTGAAAAGGCCAGACCGAATGATAAAAACCGGAAGCTGGGCTGCCTAAAAAACAGGACCAGCGCTCCGCCAATCACTGTGGCCAGTCCGGCCAATAAAGTGACCAGAAAAGCTATCAGGACTTCTTGCTGCATGAAGTTATCCATGGTTTGTCCCTTAAAAGTAAAAAGTCATTATCTACAAGAGATAATGACTTTTTTTATAGTCTTTCAGTATTGAAGCAATGTATTTTTATTTAGAGTCTATGTTGGTCATTAATATCGATCTCTTCAGGATGTCGCATCAAGTGAAGAATAGATAAAATTAGACCACCCCATAGAAAGACAATGGAAATGACCAGCATAATAATTGCAGATGTATTCATATCACCTCCTAACGCTGACTGAGCTTAGTAAACAGCAATGCGCCTAGCGCACAGAAAATAATACTGCCCCAGCCAAACCAGACCTGAAGGCTTAAGGAGTAATCACCATAGCCTTTTTGCAGTAAGGCATTTAAAGTCAGTGCCAAAGTTGACAGCAGTACCACTGGAGTAACTACAGTTAGTGTAAGTTCCCAAGTTCGGCCCAGTTTAACTGTAGAAATCGAGTTGATGTGAATTTCTAGCTCAGTCATCAGTACACGTTTGAACCAGGAAACGATAATAATTGAAACTAAAGCACCCGACACAATTCCAAGGTTATTAATAAAGTGGTCAATAATATCGACCAGCTTGATGGCATTGACACTTGAGAACAGGAAAATAGATACCGCACCTGTACTGAAACCAACCACACTTACAGCTTTCTTGCGGCTCCAGTTTAACTTGTCCTGCATGGCAGCAATTGGCACCTCCAGAATACTGACCATTGAAGTTACACCAGCTACAAACAGTGAACCAAAGAACAGAATACCAAACAGATCAGCCCCAGCTCCCAGACTTGAAATCAGTTTAGGAAATGCAATAAAGGCCAGTCCGATCCCGCCACTTACTACTTCCTGTACGCTAGTACCGGCCGAGTGAGCCATAAAGCCCAGTGCAGCAAATACCCCAATACCAGCTAGAAGCTCAAATGACGAATTGGCAAAACCGACAATAAGACCCGAACCCGTTAAATTGGTTTTTGGCTTTAGATAGGAGGCGTAGGTCACCATAATACCGAAGCCAACAGACAAAGAAAAAAAGATATGACCATAAGCTGCCAGCCAGACCTTATAATCCATCATGGCTTTCCAGTTCGGGGTGAAGAAGGCGTTCAAACCATCAGCTGCACCTGGTAAGCGTAACGCCTGAATCACCAGAATAGTGAATAGCACTACCAGTAAAGGCATAAAGATACGGTTAGAAAGCTCAACTCCTTTTTTTACGCCTCCATAGAGAATAGCCAAAACCAGCGCCCAGACACCCACCAGAGGCCAAAAAAGATGGCTAACAAAAGACATATCAAAATTGCTGGCTTCTGAAGTTCTCAGGAAGGTTTTGAAGAAGAAAGCCTCCGGGTCATTCCCCCATATTTGTCCCATGGAGAAAAATATATAACTACCCGCCCAGGTGAGCACTCCCGCATAGTACAAAGCAATAATGATACATACACACACCTGCCACCAGCCCAGTGATTCAGCAGGTTTAAACAGTTTTTTATAAGCCTTAGGCGGTGCACCATTGCTTCGGTGCCCGACGGCATAGTCCAGAAATAGCAGGGGTAATCCTGCTGTTAATAGAGCAATAAGATAGGGAATTAAAAATGCACCACCGCCATTTTCATAGGCAACATAGGGAAAGCGCCAAATATTTCCCAACCCCACGGCTGAACCGATGGCCGCAATAATAAAACCTGATCGCGCGGACCAATTTTCACGATTATCTGTCATAAAACACCTAAATCTTAGGTTTCTTTTAATGCTGCTTTTTTTTGGGATAATAACGCAAGCAAAAAAAGTATCCTGAATAAATCTTCCTTGTTTGAACTTAGGTCAGCCTTTTGAGCTGTATGTCTAATTCACAAACCTGCAAAGTCAGAAAGGCCTGCTTAAAGCCGAATCTGGAGTTTTGCTTTTTTATGAAGAAACAATACCTGTTTTTGTTTTACTTTGCTGTAATTTCTACAGTCACCTTTTTAAATCTTTCGTCTATTTATCCTTCACTTGTTTTAATTTCAATTATTTAGAAAAATAATTTATAAAGTACAGTCTTATATAGTCCTAAAAATTATAAAAATCTTATTAAAAATTTTCTGTTTTATCCAATATAACCCAATATTTTTCTCTTGCTGACTCTACATTTAAATATAAGTCATCAAATAAAGTTTGCTATATGATGCGCTCTATTACCCGTAGAAATAGTAAAAAAACACCTTTTTACTGCTCCGGTTTTTTAATTTGCTTTTTCATCATTATAAAAGAGACCTTATGAAGTTTTTTCAATATTCAGGTATTGCATTAATGGTCAGCCTAGCCCAGCTTAGCCATGCAGATATCATTGGTGCAAAAGCCGGTATAGATTACTGGTTCTATGATGGCCAGCTCAACCGCAACCAGCAGAACCTTAATGATCAGGACCTTGACCAAAAAGGTAGCCCTCAGCTGTCGCTTTCTATTGAACATCCTGTACCGTTGATACCGAATGCCAAACTTAAATATGTTAATTTAAACAGTCAGACAGAAAATGAGCTTGCCGGTGTACCATTACATGAAGTAGATCTAGATCAGACTGATGCTATTTTATATTACGAGATACTCGACAATATTATCAGTGCTGATGTCGGTGTGGGAGCACGTTTTCTTGATGGTAAAATTTCTTCTGTAGGGCTAAATACCCTCGACATTGATGAGACCTACCCGGTACTTTATGGTCTGGTGCAGGCCAAACTTCCCTTTACTGGTCTAAGTGCTCAGGCAGAAGGTATTTATACTAACGTCAATGATGCCAAAATAACTGATCTACAAGCTGAAATAAAATATAACGTAATTGACAGTCTGCTCGTTGATTTAGGTGCAAAAGTTGGCTACCGTAGTTTGAGTATCGACCTGGATGACTATGAAGATAATGATCTGAAATTCGAGTTCAAAGGTCCATATCTAGGATTAGAAGCACATTTTTAACAAGAACATCCAGACGGCCAGCCAATAAAACTTCATTACTGGTCGTCATCACCTATGCATACTGAGTAAGCAATGAAAATCTTCTATTGCCAACAATGCCAGAACCAAGTTTTCTTTAATAATATCTACTGCGAAAAGTGCCAAGCCGCTCTAGGCTATATTGTCGAAAAGAAAATAATGGGTACTTTCAAGCCAGTTAATGACCAGCTTTGGCAACATGCGGATCCCAAGGATTCCAAGCCAGACTATAAACCCTGTTATAACTACGTTCACCACCAGGTCTGCAACTGGATGATTCCGGTAGATGACCCGAATATGTATTGTCCTTCGTGTCAGTTAACCCATAAGATTCCGGATCTATCCATTCCTGAAAATAAACAGTATTGGGGAGCATTAGAACAGGCCAAACGCAGATTTTTATATCTAACCCAGCAGATGAATATCTTGCCGCGTCCGAAAACAGATGATCATGACCGTTATGGCCTGCGTTTCAATTTCCTGATGCCCCTTCCGCATGAGTCTGTGATGACTGGCCATGCTGATGGTGTGATTACCTTAAATGCTTCAGAAGCGGATGTAGTGCATCGTGAACGGACACGGCTTAACATGGGTGAAAATTATCGCACCCTGCTCGGCCATTTCCGTCACGAAAGCGGCCATTATTATTTTGATCTGCTGACCCATACTTATCCAGAATGGCTGGAAGAATTTCGCCAGCTGTTCGGTGATGAAAGACAGGACTACGCCAAGGCCTTAGAGCATCATTATGAACAGGGTGCACCAGAGAACTGGAGTGAGAGCTATATTAGCCAATATGCCTCTGCACATCCTTGGGAAGATTGGGCGGAAACCTGGGCGCATTACCTACATATGATGGATACGCTCGATACCGCATATCATGCTGGTCTAAGGTTAGAGCCTAACCGTCCATCTGACCCTGCCATGAAGTTTAAAGAATCTCCTATTGGCTCACAGGACTTTGAACAGACCCTGATTAACTGGTTTGCTTTGAGCTATAGCTTAAATGCACTTAATCGCAGTATGGGGCTTGAAGACGCTTATCCGTTTACCTTATCCGATACAGTACTGGATAAACTCCGTTTCATACATAATGGATTACTCAAAGTAGCATTACAGCCAGAAGTACGGGAAGCCTGAATCACTGAAATTGGACAATGATTATTACTTGAATTAGACAATTTCATGCTGAATAAAACACAGTATTTAAAAAGCCCTGCTTTTAGTAGGGCTTTTTATATGAGTCATAAAAATGAATGTAAATAAATTTGAAACTGTATCTGTTTTATACAAAGCTGCTTAAGAACTGCTATAGGGGGTTCTATAAAACTCGACTAATCTAAAGAAATATAAAACCAGTAAGGAGTTCAGGAACATGGCAAAAAAAGCATTAATTATTACTTCAAATGCCGGTGTAGAACATGACGAGCTGATTAAACCGCTTGAATTTTTGAAGAGTAAAGGCATTGAAGCAATTCATGCTGCCGAAAAAAATGAAGAAGTACAGACCATGAAAGGTGATAAAGAACCTGGACCAACCTACACACCTGACAGTACTTTTGAAAAGGTCGATCCGGTCGATTATGACATCCTGATTGTACCAGGCGGTACGGTAAATGCTGATACCCTGCGCATTAATGAACAGGTGCAACAACTCATTCAGCATTTTACAGATAACGGTAAACCCATAGCCATGATCTGTCATGCACCTTGGACATTAATTAATGCCGGGCGAATTGAAGGTAAAACCGTTACTGGCTATCAAAGCCTGGAACTGGACCTGAAAAATGCAGGTGGATTATGGAAAGATGAAGCGGTGGCCTATTGCAAGGCCCATGGGTGGATTTTAATTACTTCACGTAATCCAGGAGATCTGCCTGAATTTAATGAAGCAATCTTAAAAGAACTAGAAGCCGCTTAAACCGGACTATCAGCCATTGCCAGCATTGCTATAGTTAATTCCCTTTGTTTTCTACATCCCAGGCATAAAAAAAGCCCCCTCGATGAGGGGGCTTTTTTGGAATAATGAGCTGGCGATGACTTACTCTCACATGGGTAACCCCACACTACCATCAGCGCTAAGAGGTTTCACTTCTGAGTTCGGGAAGGGATCAGGTGGTTCACTCTTGCTATGGTCGCCAGCACAACTGTTGATGGACTTGTTCGGGTCTGATTTAACTGCGGTGCAGTATATGCCGTACTTTAGTCCAAATGAGTTATTAACAGAGGGCAGATCTGGGTCTGAATTGTATGTTCCAGCATCAGGCTGAATCAAGGGATATTGCATATTTATGAATCGATTGATGCTTTGTATACAACTGTTTGGGTGTTGTATAGTCAAGCCTCACGAGCAATTAGTATTGGTCAGCTTCACATATCACTATGCTTCCACATCCAACCTATCAACGTCCTGGTCTTGAACGGCTCTTTAGGTGACATAAAGTCACGGGGAAATCTTATCTTGAGGTAGGCTTCCCGCTTAGATGCTTTCAGCGGTTATCCCTTCCGAACATAGCTACCCGGCGATGCGACTGGCGTCACAACCGGTACACCAGAGGTTCGTCCACTCTGGTCCTCTCGTACTAGGAGCAGATCCTCTCAAATTTCCAGCGCCCACGGTAGATAGGGACCGAACTGTCTCACGACGTTCTAAACCCAGCTCGCGTACCTCTTTAAATGGCGAACAGCCATACCCTTGGGACCTGCTTCAGCCCCAGGATGAGATGAGCCGACATCGAGGTGCCAAACACCGCCGTCGATATGAACTCTTGGGCGGTATCAGCCTGTTATCCCCAGAGTACCTTTTATCCGTTGAGCGATGGCCCTTCCATACAGAACCACCGGATCACTAAGACCTACTTTCGTACCTGCTCGACTTGTGGGTCTCGCAGTTAAGCGCGCTTTTGCCTTTATACTCTACGCGTGATTTCCGACCACGCTGAGCGCACCTTCGTACTCCTCCGTTACTCTTTAGGAGGAGACCGCCCCAGTCAAACTACCCACCAGACACGGTCCTCGACCCAGATTATGGGTCAGAGTTAGAACCTCAACATTACCAGGGTGGTATTTCAAGGATGGCTCCATAGGAACTGGCGTCCCTACTTCAAAGCCTCCCACCTATCCTACACAAGTAAGGTCAAAGTTCAGTGTCAAGCTGCAGTAAAGGTTCACGGGGTCTTTCCGTCTAGCCGCGGGTACACTGCATCTTCACAGCGATTTCGATTTCACTGAGCCTCTGCTGGAGACAGCGCCGCCATCATTATGCCATTCGTGCAGGTCGGAACTTACCCGACAAGGAATTTCGCTACCTTAGGACCGTTATAGTTACGGCCGCCGTTTACTGGGGCTTCGATCAAGAGCTTCGCTTACGCTAACCCCATCAATTAACCTTCCAGCACCGGGCAGGCATCACACCCTATACGTCCACTTTCGTGTTTGCAGAGTGCTATGTTTTTAATAAACAGTTGCAGCGGCCTGGTTTCTGCGGCTGCCGACAGCTCAAGGAGCAAGTCCTATCACCATCAGCAGCGTACCTTCTCCCGAAGTTACGGTACCATTTTGCCTAGTTCCTTCAGCAGAGTTCTCTCAAGCGCCTTGGTCTACTCGACCTGACCACCTGTGTCGGTTTCGGGTACGATTCCTGTGTAACTGAAGCTTAGAGACTTTTCTTGGAAGTATGGTATCGGCCACTTCGCCAGTAAACTGGCTTGCTATCGACTCTCAGCATAGAGCACCCCGGATTTGCCTAAGATGCATGCCTACTGTCTTCCACCTGGACAACCAACGCCAGGCTGACCTAACCTTCTCCGTCCTCTCATCGCATTACACAGAAGTATTGGAATATTAACCAATTTCCCATCGACTACGCCTTTCGGCCTCGCCTTAGGGGTCGACTCACCCAGCCCCGATTAACGTTGGACTGGAACCCTTGGTCTTTCGGCGAACGGGTTTTTCACCCGTTTTGTCGTTACTCACGTCAGCATTCGCACTTCTGATACCTCCAGCAGACTTCTCAATCCACCTTCATCGGCTTACAGAACGCTCCCCTACCACGCACATAAATGTGCATCCGCAGCTTCGGCACATAGTTTTAGCCCCGTTACATCTTCCGCGCAGGCCGACTCGACTAGTGAGCTATTACGCTTTCTTTAAAGGGTGGCTGCTTCTAAGCCAACCTCCTAGCTGTCTATGCCTTCCCACATCGTTTCCCACTTAACTATGATTTTGGGGCCTTAGCTGGCGGTCTGGATTGTTTTCCTCTTGACTACGGACGTTAGCACCCGCAGTCTGTCTCCCGGATAGTACTCATTGGTATTCGGAGTTTGCATCGGTTTGGTAAGTCGGGATGACCCCCTAGCCGAAACAGTGCTCTACCCCCAATGGTATTCGTCCGAGGCGCTACCTAAATAGCTTTCGGGGAGAACCAGCTATCACCGAGTTTGATTAGCCTTTCACCCCTATCCACAAGTCATCCCCCGGCTTTTCAACGACGGTGGGTTCGGTCCTCCAGTTAGTGTTACCCAACCTTCAACCTGCTCATGGATAGATCACCCGGTTTCGGGTCTATACCCAGCGACTAGACGCCCTATTAAGACTCGATTTCTCTACGGCTCCCCTATTCGGTTAACCTCGCCACTGAATATAAGTCGCTGACCCATTATACAAAAGGTACGCAGTCACACCACGAAGGTGCTCCCACTGCTTGTATGCATGCGGTTTCAGGATCTATTTCACTCCCCTCACAGGGGTTCTTTTCGCCTTTCCCTCACGGTACTGGTTCACTATCGGTCAGTCAGGAGTATTTAGCCTTGGAGGATGGTCCCCCCATATTCAGACAAGGTTTCACGTGCCTCGCCCTACTCGTCATCATTATGTGTGCCCTTTCGTGTACGGGACTATCACCCTCTACGGTTGCACTTCCCAGAGCATTCCTCTAAAACACACATAACTTAATGGGCTGATCCCCGTTCGCTCGCCGCTACTGAGGGAATCTCAATTGATTTCTTTTCCTGAGGGTACTGAGATGTTTCACTTCCCCTCGTTCGCCTTGCATGACTATGTATTCATCATGCAATACCTACCTTATGGTAAGTGGGTTTCCCCATTCAGACATCTCCGGATCACAGGATATTTGCCGCCTCCCCGAAGCTTTTCGCAGGCTATCACGTCTTTCATCGCCTCTGACTGCCAAGGCATCCACCACATGCACTTAATTACTTGACTATACAACCCCAAACAGTCGACGTTACCTACAAGGAGCAACTTCAACATTACAGTTTAGAGCACTGTGCATTTAAGCACTGTACAGCTTCAATCTAAATTCATATACCAAAACGCTTGATTCAGTTAATTTGCTAGTTCTCAGTTCAATCTACGTTAGTCAACAGGTTGCCCTGTAACGTCTATTGAATGAGTTGAACAATTTATTTCAGACTCAAATTTGCCAATCTGTTAATGATTCACTGCATCCTCGTCGGATTGCAGTCAACTGTGATAAATCACAGAAGTTAATAAGATGTGCTTTACGCTAAGTTCTCATTAAATTCTGTAATCTCTAGCTTCGAATCAAATCATGTTTGATTCGTGGTGGAGACTAGGAGAGTCGAACTCCTGACCTCCTGCGTGCAAAGCAGGCGCTCTACCAACTAAGCTAAGTCCCCAGCTTATCAATAAGTCAACATATCTGTTTTTCTGCATTACTGCTTTCGTCAGTAGTGGTGGGTCTGACAAGACTTGAACTTGTGACCCCACGCTTATCAAGCGTGTGCTCTAACCAACTGAGCTACAGACCCTCAGATACATCGTCATGAAGAACAACTTGTTGTGGATTCTTACCAATCGTCAATCTTTCGTTAAGGAGGTGATCCAGCCGCAGGTTCCCCTACGGCTACCTTGTTACGACTTCACCCCAGTCATCGGCCACACCGTGGTAAGCGTCCTCCTTGCGGTTAGACTACCTACTTCTGGTGCAACAAACTCCCATGGTGTGACGGGCGGTGTGTACAAGGCCCGGGAACGTATTCACCGCGGCATTCTGATCCGCGATTACTAGCGATTCCGACTTCATGGAGTCGAGTTGCAGACTCCAATCCGGACTACGATCGGCTTTTTGAGATTAGCATCACATCGCTGTGTAGCAACCCTTTGTACCGACCATTGTAGCACGTGTGTAGCCCTGGCCGTAAGGGCCATGATGACTTGACGTCGTCCCCGCCTTCCTCCAGTTTGTCACTGGCAGTATCCTTAAAGTTCCCACCCGAAGTGCTGGCAAATAAGGAAAAGGGTTGCGCTCGTTGCGGGACTTAACCCAACATCTCACGACACGAGCTGACGACAGCCATGCAGCACCTGTATCAGAGTTCCCGAAGGCACCAATCCATCTCTGGAAAGTTCTCTGTATGTCAAGGCCAGGTAAGGTTCTTCGCGTTGCATCGAATTAAACCACATGCTCCACCGCTTGTGCGGGCCCCCGTCAATTCATTTGAGTTTTAGTCTTGCGACCGTACTCCCCAGGCGGTCTACTTATCGCGTTAGCTGCGCCACTAAAGCCTCAAGGGCCCCAACGGCTAGTAGACATCGTTTACGGCATGGACTACCAGGGTATCTAATCCTGTTTGCTCCCCATGCTTTCGTACCTCAGCGTCAGTATTAGGCCAGATGGCTGCCTTCGCCATCGGTATTCCTCCAGATCTCTACGCATTTCACCGCTACACCTGGAATTCTACCATCCTCTCCCATACTCTAGCCAACCAGTATCGAATGCAATTCCCAAGTTAAGCTCGGGGATTTCACATTTGACTTAATTGGCCGCCTACGCACGCTTTACGCCCAGTAAATCCGATTAACGCTCGCACCCTCTGTATTACCGCGGCTGCTGGCACAGAGTTAGCCGGTGCTTATTCTGCGAGTAACGTCCACTATCCTAAAGTATTAATCCAGGTAGCCTCCTCCTCGCTTAAAGTGCTTTACAACCAAAAGGCCTTCTTCACACACGCGGCATGGCTGGATCAGGGTTCCCCCCATTGTCCAATATTCCCCACTGCTGCCTCCCGTAGGAGTCTGGGCCGTGTCTCAGTCCCAGTGTGGCGGATCATCCTCTCAGACCCGCTACAGATCGTCGCCTTGGTAGGCCTTTACCCTACCAACTAGCTAATCCGACTTAGGCTCATCTATTAGCGCAAGGCCCGAAGGTCCCCTGCTTTCTCCCGTAGGACGTATGCGGTATTAGCGCTCCTTTCGGAACGTTGTCCCCCACTAATAGGCAGATTCCTAAGCATTACTCACCCGTCCGCCGCTGAATCCGGTAGCAAGCTACCTTCATCCGCTCGACTTGCATGTGTTAAGCCTGCCGCCAGCGTTCAATCTGAGCCATGATCAAACTCTTCAGTTAAAATCATTTGTACCTTATTTATAGACAAGGTACCAATTCTGGCTCATTAATCTTCTGACTAAAAATTTACTCAAATAAACTTCGAGAAATTTCTACCATTCAATCAATGAAAATTATTTCGATCGATCAACCAGTAAAAATCCACACAAGTTGTTCTTCATATTCTCTTAATGATCTTTCTAATACCTCGTCAGTACTAGAAGCTGGACTTCGATAAACTCAACAACTTAGCGCCTTGCGCTTGTTTATTTCCGTCTATCTCGTCGGTATGGGGTGCATTCTAGAGGATTTCGGAATCATTGCAACCCCCCATTTAATATATTTTTCACGTATGTACTATTTTTCAGCAAAAATAGGGAAAAAGGCTTTTTATTTCTCATTTTTTAACCATTTTCTTGTATTTTTTCTTACTTTTTTAATTTTTTTAAATCATTATTTCTTATTTTAACTTCGGCTAGACAAGTCAATTTTTATTCTTCACTCATCTATTTCATATGACCTAAATTATTATTTAAACCCTGCTGTATGTTTTATCGCCTCTATTTAAATTAATTTTTAAGAAAGGCTATATAGCTTTCATCGACCTTTAGGCTGGTCATTGCTGGATACTGGCCCGGACCTTTTTATATTCTTTTTCAAAAAATAGTTGAGCGCATTTTTTATATGATAATGAAGAATCACTCACTGCTTGTATTCAGGCAGATTAATATCCCGCTTAGATATAATTAACCCTAGCCTCTTAATGATATTAAAAAATTTTATTTTTAAATTTTCTGTTCTCTACGTATCAAGGAAGAGTAGCTTTATTCACTCTTCCTTAATACTCTAGAATCAGTTTAACTGACCAGCAATAAGTGGCCATAAATTTTGGTGTGAAGGCCTGAACATTAACATATGCCCAATTGATCGATGGCCATAATGTTTTGGTTGTATAATTAATTTCTTTGTAGGGGCTAGCGGATAAAGTTTCAACAAAGCATCAATATTCTGTTCTGTTGCAATTTCATCATCAGCTGCTGCAATAGCAGTAATCGGGCAGCAAACCTGCTCATGATAATGTTTATTGATCGTTTTATCTACCGCATTCATAACATAGCCAGGACGGCTACAGAATTGTGCCCATTGCCGCGCAACGCCTTTCGGTAAGTTTTCGCCCATTCCAATTACTTTAGCGGCTCCATATCCTTTAAAAGCTGAACTTAGGGGAAATAGCAGATTAAACATAAGGGGTGCCAGAAGTTTGGTACGACCTTTTAATCCTTTGATATACCCTGTCGAGCCTGCAATAGAAATAAGCTGTTTAACCTGCTGATGATTTTCAACCAGACCCACTAACTGACCACCCGCACTATGCCCGATAATGTTTACCTGAGAGGCACCCGTCTTTTTTAGCGCCGTATCAATGACCGCTGGCAGGTCCAGTAAACCCCAATCTTGAATAGATGCTTTAGAATCTTTTAGTGCGCCATTAAGTGAAGCACCAATTCCCCTAAAGTCAAAAGTCAGAACATCATAGCCCTGCTGAGTTAACCATACGGCAAAAGGTTGATAGAATTGCTGAACAATACCAGTAGCTGGAGAAATGATTACAGGTTCACTCTTTTTTATAGGGGCAGTACTAGGGTAAAAAATTCCTTTCAGGATATAGCCATCTCGACATTTCACTTCAATATAGTTATTCATAAATCTTTTTCCTTCATTTTATCTAAATTTTTTGTCAAAAAATCTAGCCATTTTTCAATAGTACAAATTTCTTCAATGCTAAATCCCTGCTGCATATACTGATTTAAATAAGTGGCTTTTTGCTTGAGCTCTGGAAGAAGTGATCTGGATAAATCGGTCAAAAATAGACAGGTAGTTCTAGCATCGGTTGGAGAACTTTTTTTAATCACCAGCTTTTGTATTGTCATTCGTTGAATGAGCCCGGTAATTGCAGAGGGAACCAACTGCATCCGTGAAGCCAGTTCCGTAAGCGTTATGCCATCCTGCTGATCAAGATAAAACAGTACCAGCATTTGTGAAGGACTTTGTAATTCTTCTGGAAGACACTGCCTGATCAGGCTTTGTACTTTATGGTCTGCCTGACTCAGCAGATAGATCAATTTAGGTCGAGACACAAAATACTTCATATGTGAAATAATTAATTATTCTGCTTGATTAAAGCAAAAGTGTAAATTTTTCAAATTTACTGAACAGTCAAGAAATATAATATTGTCAGTTTAAACTTACATCTTCTTCTGCTTTTTGCAGCTAGATCAGTTAAGTTATTCAAAGTATTCTGAGATCAACAAGGAACAGACAAGTTCCAGAACATAAAACAACAATAATATGTTTTAGCACCAGGAACGTGAGGTATAACAGGAGTTTTACCTACAAGCGAAATATAAAGGAACCTCATCAGGATGATGAGGTTCCTTTTTTAATATAATTATTTAAATGATTTTAGAAACTCGACAATTTCAGAATGCATAGCCATTTCTGCCAGCTGTAGAGCAGTATATTGTCCTTTACTATGTAGATCAGCTCCTTTGTCTATAAGAAGTTTCACAATACCTAAATAACCATTTTCGACTGCAGCATGCAGTGCACTGTATCCTTCTTCATCAGCCTGATTTGGATCAATGCCAGCATCTAATAACTGTTTAACGTGTTCCATATCACCTAAAGACGCCCAATACACAAGTTCAGGAAGGTGAAGTTCAGATTCATCTTGGGATACAGGAGAGAATGAATTAAATTTCATATGAATAACGCCTACTTTGCCTTGAGTATGGCTAGTTTAAATTGAGAGACAGCTTTTAAATAAGATCCAACCTTAGTTATTTATTTTCTATTTATTTACAGAAAATTAATTTTCTCATTCTAGAAGTATTTTAAATATTTATAAATATTATCTAAAAATAAAGTATAGATTTTTAGCTTATAACTGATTATTTATAAAATAAGCTACTTCATGCTTTTAAAAGAAATTTAAATATTAAAATATTTATAGGCTAGAGCAAGCCTGTTGAATATTCACTAAATTTTATATTGTTTAATCCTTATATAGGACTACTTAACATTAGATGAATTATTGACTATTACTTAAAAGAGTTCAAAAAATATCATTCTAAATATTTTTTCCACTCCCCCACGCATAAAAAAAGCCCCCTCATATGAGGGGGCTTTTTAGAATAATGAGCTGGCGATGACTTACTCTCACATGGGTAACCCCACACTACCATCAGCGCTAAGAGGTTTCACTTCTGAGTTCGGGAAGGGATCAGGTGGTTCACTCTTGCTATGGTCGCCAGCACAACTGTTGATGGACTTGTTCGGGTCTGATTTAACTGCGGTGCAGTATATGCCGTACTTTAGTCCAAATGAGTTATTAACAGAGGGCAGATCTGGGTCTGAATTGTATGTTCCAGCATCAGGCTGAATCAAGGGATATTGCATATTTATGAATCGATTGATGCTTTGTATACAACTGTTTGGGTGTTGTATAGTCAAGCCTCACGAGCAATTAGTATTGGTCAGCTTCACATATCACTATGCTTCCACATCCAACCTATCAACGTCCTGGTCTTGAACGGCTCTTTAGGTGACATAAAGTCACGGGGAAATCTTATCTTGAGGTAGGCTTCCCGCTTAGATGCTTTCAGCGGTTATCCCTTCCGAACATAGCTACCCGGCGATGCGACTGGCGTCACAACCGGTACACCAGAGGTTCGTCCACTCTGGTCCTCTCGTACTAGGAGCAGATCCTCTCAAATTTCCAGCGCCCACGGTAGATAGGGACCGAACTGTCTCACGACGTTCTAAACCCAGCTCGCGTACCTCTTTAAATGGCGAACAGCCATACCCTTGGGACCTGCTTCAGCCCCAGGATGAGATGAGCCGACATCGAGGTGCCAAACACCGCCGTCGATATGAACTCTTGGGCGGTATCAGCCTGTTATCCCCAGAGTACCTTTTATCCGTTGAGCGATGGCCCTTCCATACAGAACCACCGGATCACTAAGACCTACTTTCGTACCTGCTCGACTTGTGGGTCTCGCAGTTAAGCGCGCTTTTGCCTTTATACTCTACGCGTGATTTCCGACCACGCTGAGCGCACCTTCGTACTCCTCCGTTACTCTTTAGGAGGAGACCGCCCCAGTCAAACTACCCACCAGACACGGTCCTCGACCCAGATTATGGGTCAGAGTTAGAACCTCAACATTACCAGGGTGGTATTTCAAGGATGGCTCCATAGGAACTGGCGTCCCTACTTCAAAGCCTCCCACCTATCCTACACAAGTAAGGTCAAAGTTCAGTGTCAAGCTGCAGTAAAGGTTCACGGGGTCTTTCCGTCTAGCCGCGGGTACACTGCATCTTCACAGCGATTTCGATTTCACTGAGCCTCTGCTGGAGACAGCGCCGCCATCATTATGCCATTCGTGCAGGTCGGAACTTACCCGACAAGGAATTTCGCTACCTTAGGACCGTTATAGTTACGGCCGCCGTTTACTGGGGCTTCGATCAAGAGCTTCGCTTACGCTAACCCCATCAATTAACCTTCCAGCACCGGGCAGGCATCACACCCTATACGTCCACTTTCGTGTTTGCAGAGTGCTATGTTTTTAATAAACAGTTGCAGCGGCCTGGTTTCTGCGGCTGCCGACAGCTCAAGGAGCAAGTCCTATCACCATCAGCAGCGTACCTTCTCCCGAAGTTACGGTACCATTTTGCCTAGTTCCTTCAGCAGAGTTCTCTCAAGCGCCTTGGTCTACTCGACCTGACCACCTGTGTCGGTTTCGGGTACGATTCCTGTGTAACTGAAGCTTAGAGACTTTTCTTGGAAGTATGGTATCGGCCACTTCGCCAGTAAACTGGCTTGCTATCGACTCTCAGCATAGAGCACCCCGGATTTGCCTAAGATGCATGCCTACTGTCTTCCACCTGGACAACCAACGCCAGGCTGACCTAACCTTCTCCGTCCTCTCATCGCATTACACAGAAGTATTGGAATATTAACCAATTTCCCATCGACTACGCCTTTCGGCCTCGCCTTAGGGGTCGACTCACCCAGCCCCGATTAACGTTGGACTGGAACCCTTGGTCTTTCGGCGAACGGGTTTTTCACCCGTTTTGTCGTTACTCACGTCAGCATTCGCACTTCTGATACCTCCAGCAGACTTCTCAATCCACCTTCATCGGCTTACAGAACGCTCCCCTACCACGCACATAAATGTGCATCCGCAGCTTCGGCACATAGTTTTAGCCCCGTTACATCTTCCGCGCAGGCCGACTCGACTAGTGAGCTATTACGCTTTCTTTAAAGGGTGGCTGCTTCTAAGCCAACCTCCTAGCTGTCTATGCCTTCCCACATCGTTTCCCACTTAACTATGATTTTGGGGCCTTAGCTGGCGGTCTGGATTGTTTTCCTCTTGACTACGGACGTTAGCACCCGCAGTCTGTCTCCCGGATAGTACTCATTGGTATTCGGAGTTTGCATCGGTTTGGTAAGTCGGGATGACCCCCTAGCCGAAACAGTGCTCTACCCCCAATGGTATTCGTCCGAGGCGCTACCTAAATAGCTTTCGGGGAGAACCAGCTATCACCGAGTTTGATTAGCCTTTCACCCCTATCCACAAGTCATCCCCCGGCTTTTCAACGACGGTGGGTTCGGTCCTCCAGTTAGTGTTACCCAACCTTCAACCTGCTCATGGATAGATCACCCGGTTTCGGGTCTATACCCAGCGACTAGACGCCCTATTAAGACTCGATTTCTCTACGGCTCCCCTATTCGGTTAACCTCGCCACTGAATATAAGTCGCTGACCCATTATACAAAAGGTACGCAGTCACACCACGAAGGTGCTCCCACTGCTTGTATGCATGCGGTTTCAGGATCTATTTCACTCCCCTCACAGGGGTTCTTTTCGCCTTTCCCTCACGGTACTGGTTCACTATCGGTCAGTCAGGAGTATTTAGCCTTGGAGGATGGTCCCCCCATATTCAGACAAGGTTTCACGTGCCTCGCCCTACTCGTCATCATTATGTGTGCCCTTTCGTGTACGGGACTATCACCCTCTACGGTTGCACTTCCCAGAGCATTCCGCTAAAACACACATAACTTAATGGGCTGATCCCCGTTCGCTCGCCGCTACTGAGGGAATCTCAATTGATTTCTTTTCCTGAGGGTACTGAGATGTTTCACTTCCCCTCGTTCGCCTTGCATGACTATGTATTCATCATGCAATACCTACCTTATGGTAAGTGGGTTTCCCCATTCAGACATCTCCGGATCACAGGATATTTGCCGCCTCCCCGAAGCTTTTCGCAGGCTATCACGTCTTTCATCGCCTCTGACTGCCAAGGCATCCACCACATGCACTTAATTACTTGACTATACAACCCCAAACAGTCGACGTTACCTACAAGGAGCAACTTCAACATTACAGTTTAGAGTACTGTGCATTTAAGCACTGTACAGCTTCAATCTAAATTCATATACCAAAACGCTTGATTCAGTTAATTTGCTAGTTCTCAGTTCAATCTACGTTAGTTAACAGGTTACCCTGTAACGTCTATTGAATGAGTTGAACAATTTATTTCAGACTCAAATTTGCCAATCTGTTAATGATTCACTGCATCCTCGTCGGATTGCAGTCAACTGTGATAAATCACAGAAGTTAATAAACCAGGATTCTTGAACCTTCCATTTATTAAATTCTGTAATCTCTAGCTTCGAATCAAATCATGTTTGATTCGTGGTGGAGACTAGGAGAGTCGAACTCCTGACCTCCTGCGTGCAAAGCAGGCGCTCTACCAACTAAGCTAAGTCCCCAGCTTATCAATAAGTCAATATATCTGTTTTTCTGCATACTGCTTTCGTCAGTAGTGGTGGGTCTGACAAGACTTGAACTTGTGACCCCACGCTTATCAAGCGTGTGCTCTAACCAACTGAGCTACAGACCCTCAGATACATCGTCATGAAGAACAACTTGTTGTGGATTCTTACCAATCGTCAATCTTTCGTTAAGGAGGTGATCCAGCCGCAGGTTCCCCTACGGCTACCTTGTTACGACTTCACCCCAGTCATCGGCCACACCGTGGTAAGCGTCCTCCTTGCGGTTAGACTACCTACTTCTGGTGCAACAAACTCCCATGGTGTGACGGGCGGTGTGTACAAGGCCCGGGAACGTATTCACCGCGGCATTCTGATCCGCGATTACTAGCGATTCCGACTTCATGGAGTCGAGTTGCAGACTCCAATCCGGACTACGATCGGCTTTTTGAGATTAGCATCACATCGCTGTGTAGCAACCCTTTGTACCGACCATTGTAGCACGTGTGTAGCCCTGGCCGTAAGGGCCATGATGACTTGACGTCGTCCCCGCCTTCCTCCAGTTTGTCACTGGCAGTATCCTTAAAGTTCCCACCCGAAGTGCTGGCAAATAAGGAAAAGGGTTGCGCTCGTTGCGGGACTTAACCCAACATCTCACGACACGAGCTGACGACAGCCATGCAGCACCTGTATCAGAGTTCCCGAAGGCACCAATCCATCTCTGGAAAGTTCTCTGTATGTCAAGGCCAGGTAAGGTTCTTCGCGTTGCATCGAATTAAACCACATGCTCCACCGCTTGTGCGGGCCCCCGTCAATTCATTTGAGTTTTAGTCTTGCGACCGTACTCCCCAGGCGGTCTACTTATCGCGTTAGCTGCGCCACTAAAGCCTCAAGGGCCCCAACGGCTAGTAGACATCGTTTACGGCATGGACTACCAGGGTATCTAATCCTGTTTGCTCCCCATGCTTTCGTACCTCAGCGTCAGTATTAGGCCAGATGGCTGCCTTCGCCATCGGTATTCCTCCAGATCTCTACGCATTTCACCGCTACACCTGGAATTCTACCATCCTCTCCCATACTCTAGCCAACCAGTATCGAATGCAATTCCCAAGTTAAGCTCGGGGATTTCACATTTGACTTAATTGGCCGCCTACGCACGCTTTACGCCCAGTAAATCCGATTAACGCTCGCACCCTCTGTATTACCGCGGCTGCTGGCACAGAGTTAGCCGGTGCTTATTCTGCGAGTAACGTCCACTATCCTAAAGTATTAATCTAGGTAGCCTCCTCCTCGCTTAAAGTGCTTTACAACCAAAAGGCCTTCTTCACACACGCGGCATGGCTGGATCAGGGTTCCCCCCATTGTCCAATATTCCCCACTGCTGCCTCCCGTAGGAGTCTGGGCCGTGTCTCAGTCCCAGTGTGGCGGATCATCCTCTCAGACCCGCTACAGATCGTCGCCTTGGTAGGCCTTTACCCTACCAACTAGCTAATCCGACTTAGGCTCATCTATTAGCGCAAGGCCCAAAGGTCCCCTGCTTTCTCCCGTAGGACGTATGCGGTATTAGCGCTCCTTTCGGAACGTTGTCCCCCACTAATAGGCAGATTCCTAAGCATTACTCACCCGTCCGCCGCTGAATCCAGTAGCAAGCTACCTTCATCCGCTCGACTTGCATGTGTTAAGCCTGCCGCCAGCGTTCAATCTGAGCCATGATCAAACTCTTCAGTTAAAATCATTTGTACCTTATTTATAGACAAGGTACCAATTCTGGCTCATTAATCTTCTGACTAAAAATTTACTCAAATAAACTTCGAGAAATTTCTACCATTCAATCAATGAAAATTATTTCGATCGATCAACCAGTAAAAATCCACACAAGTTGTTCTTCATACTCTCTTAATGATCTTTCTGCTCTTCGTCAGAGACAGAATTAACGCAAATAAGAACCACTACCTTCACCCTTTAGTGAAGATCTTTGTCTTAATCGCGTCGGGATGAGCTCATTATAGGGCAAAAATGAGCTATGGCAAGCACTTTTAAGCTGCTGTTTTTACAAGTGTTCTAAAAATATACATTTTATTTAACTTTTTATTAGTATAGCTACCCTATAACTTATTAATTTTAAAATAGAAATATAAGTTAAATATTCCCACTTAAATGAGTATTTATTTATCAGTTTTGTTTACTTTTGTTTTTATCTCTAAAATTTTAACTGGTTGAACTGGAACATTTTGGTATGGGCCATTGTTACCTGTCGGTACAGCACCGATTTTATCGACTATTTCCATTCCTTGAGTAACCCGGCCAAATACTGCGTATCCGTCATTCATTATATTTCTATTTAAAAAGTCATTATTAGCAATATTTATAAAAAATTGACTGGTAGCTGAGTTTGGATCATTGGTACGTGCCATTGCTAAAGTACCCCGGGTATTTTTTAAACCATTACCTGCTTCATTACGTATAGGGGCATTTGTAGGTTTCTGTTTCATATGTGCATCAAACCCTCCACCCTGAATCATGAAGCCAGGAATGACCCGATGGAAAATGGTACCATTGTAGAAATTACTCTTTACATAGCTTTCAAAATTTTTAACTGACACAGGCGCTTTATCGTTAAATAATTCTATTTCGATATTACCCAAAGATGTTTTTATTTGCATGGCACTGTTGGCAGCCCATACCGAGATACTCAAAAAACCTGCGCTCATACCCACGATTATCTGTTTTAACATTTATTTACCCACACTATTTTCTAGAGCTTTTAGATTTAGCTATATTAAGCTTTCATAATTTATTAATCAGCAGAAAAGTAATTATTTTGAGTATGTGTTATGACAAGAATAAATCATACTGATCCGCATAACTTACAGTTACCGCCTTGGAACTTGCAAGGAGAAGGCTTTATTTTAAATTACTGGCTTACTCCGCAGTTTCTGAAAAAATTTCGCCATTTTGGTTTGTCCTACTCTTCTACAGGGCGCTTCGTCCAAGTCATATTGGTACGCTATCAGGATACTCCTATACAACCTTATGATGAATTATTGATTCTTGATCATCCTTTAATGACACAACGTATACTTTCTACTATTCCAAAAATTTATGTCTCAACTACAGAGTCTGTAATACACGGCCGTAAGTTATGGGGCATTCCTAAAGAACTGGCACGTTTTGAATGGCGACGACAGCAGAATCAACTCTTTTGCCATATTGCATCTTCTGAACATGAAATGTCTCTGCATATTGGTTTTTCACCTTACTTTAAAAGTGTACCAGTCAACTCTAAATATCTACCTAAACAGTTGATGCAGATTGATCAGTTTGATGGACAACGGCATTACCGTTTCCGTCCTGAATTTAAAGGTTCCTTAAATGTAATATATCAGGCACACTGGAAAAATACTGGCTGCCTGTTTCCGG
Organism: Acinetobacter sp. FL; assembly: GCF_040744925.1. NCBI lineage: Bacteria > Pseudomonadati > Pseudomonadota > Gammaproteobacteria > Moraxellales > Moraxellaceae > Acinetobacter > Acinetobacter sp. FL. Next base: position 3,138,350 of record NZ_CP160437.1, read on the forward strand.
ACTTTTCCCAGGCAATTTTTCTAAAAGGTCTATACGTACCTGCGTTTGACTTAATATTTCCTAAAGCTCAGATCACTTGATATTTTTTGTTTCACGTGGAACCTAAAATACTTCATCTAAATGAGCTTTAGAAATATAAGAAACCTTGATAGCAGTTATGCTGCTTTATTCCAGAATTTACGGAAATCCTTGGCAATTTGAATTGTATATTTTTTGGCTTTTCCAGATACCAAAGTCAGATTAACAAAACCATGAGCCTGGTCTTCAAATTCCTGATAGCGGACCTTTACGCCCTGCTGACGCAGCTTATGGCTATAAATCTTTCCTTCATCGTGTAGAACATCATGCCCGGCAGTTAAAATAAAAGTTGGCGGCAGATGTTTTAACTCACCATAAGTAGGCGAAATCATCGGGTCATCCAATTCGATATGATGACGAATAGCATAAAACTCTGTAACGCGGTCCACGTCATCTTTGGTCAGTACTAATCCTTCATTATAGTTATAAAAAGAAGGGTGACGGCTCTTGAAGTCTACTACCGGGTAAATTAATAACTGCGCAGAAGGTTTATAAGCCTTATTCACTGTACGCTGTGCAACTACTGCACTGATATTGGCACCGGCACTGTCCCCTGCGACTGCAATACGGTTTTTATAAATCTTAAGCTGCTTACGGTTCTGATAGGCCCATGCGAGCGCATCCTCACAGCACTGAATTATCTGTTTTGGACCAACCTCAGGTGCAAGTGGATAATCTATACTGATCACCTGAGTATTGGCATATTTGGCAATCAGACGACAAACTTCATCATGTGTATTCAAGCTACCAATCACAAACCCTCCTCCATGATAAAACATGATTAAAGGTAATTTTTTCTGTGGATCAGGATGATAATGCCGGGCTGTAATCGTGCCACTTTGTAAAGGTAGCCGGATGTCCTCTACATGTTTGATAGGAGTTTTCTTTGCGGTTAGCTCTGCAATCTGTTTTTCAAAGCCTTCTCGATCTTTTAAGGGCTGATCTGTAATTAAACCAAACTTACCCTGCTTATGCTGTATGGCCATTAAACATTTGACCAGAGGGTCGAGCTGCGGATAGATATAGCTATAGCCCAATGCCTTGGCAATTGATTCTTTGGCAAGATCAGGCAATTTATCGAGTGCACGTGCTGCGGGACCTTGAGTTTTTTTTAATAATTGTTGTATTGCCAAGTTAGAAACTGCCATGCCATTTTCTCCTTATTTATTTCTTCATACTTTCTACATGATTAACTGTCATTTGACTATACTGGTATATAAAACAACTAGTGTGTATACAAATCCAACAAGCTGAATACGCTATTCTTATTTCTATAAACTGTCATTGACATTAAGCAATGGTTTTCAGGATGTTTTTTGCCACTGGACGGCAAGAGTAGAAAGGAACAGCAGCATGTTAAATAAATTATTAGGACTTTCGCTTGCAACAGCAGTATTAGCAAGTGGTTGTGCGGTTTATCCGGATGACTATCAATATGATGGCCGTTATGATCAGGACCGGCGTTATGATCGTGATCATCGGTATGACCGAGATCAACGCTATGACCAGCAGCGTTATGATCAGCGTGAATGGGAACGTAAGCGTATGGAGCAGCGTAAAAAGCTGTATGAACAGCGTAGAGAAAATAGTAAAGAATGGAAGAAAGATCACAAGGAATGGGAAAAGCGTCAGCGTGAACGCGAGCGTGAATATCGGAAATGGGATAGAGACTAAATCTCTTTTTCTTACCTCCTCTAGACTAAGCCTGGTTTTAACCGGGCTTTCTTTTATCTTTTACTCTAGCTATAACCTATGCATAGTTTGACATAGCAGTTATTCTTTAAAATAAACTCAAAATTATAGAGCAGACTAAAACTTTAACTGTCTTTTCTATTTATATCATGCCAGATATTTCTACCAAACAAGTCAGCCGTCAGCTTAACAACAATATCTCTATGGTTAACTTAAAATATTAAGTCAAACACTTGGATTACTTTCTCATCTATGATTCTAAATCAACAGTTCATCTTTCTTATTGAGTTTTTATATTTTTATTAATAACGACTGTTTAGACAAAAATAGATAACAGATCTCAGGTCTATTATCTATTTCCAATTGTTTCCTCAACAATTAAACAAGCAAGAGATGGCTCCTCTTCATTGTATCCTTTCCTGGAGGATTAGTTCTTACTGTGCTGTAGCATCAGTCATAGCTGCTGGCTGCTCAGCAGGAGCTGCCTGTACTGCTTCGATTTGTTGAGCTGCAGGATCAGCTTGAGCCGCAACTTCACCTTGTGCGCTAATATCTGTAGACGCTTGAGCACTTACTAATGAAGTGTCAGTCTCAGACTGTACAGCAGACTGGCTTTGTGCAGTTTCAGGATGAGTCATACCATCATTGGTCGCACAGCCTACAGCTGCAAAAGAAACACCTGCCAGCACCAGTGAAATTAAACCTAATTTTTTCATCATTTCCTTCCTTAAAAAAACATCAAATACACAAAGCCTAGACACTGCTTTGCGAAAGTCATAATGAACAAAAGCTTTTCATTGTCCTGCATACAATTGGTTGGTGTTTTGAATAAGACAGGTACAGCTTCTGAAATCTTTTATTAAACTGTTACAGAGTAAAATAAATAAGCACATCTTTAGGATTAGAAAATGAGAATTATTTAAATTATTCAGTTTATAAAGATTTTAGTTTACATAAAGGATGAAATTTTCATTTTTAATAATAATTCAGCTATACAACTCTTATACACCGTTATAAAAGCTTTACATTGTAATTGAAGAAGATGATTTAAGAATTATGCCCGTTTTAAGAAAAAATACCTCTATAGCGTCCTGTTATAGGGGGTTTAGCGATTTTATTTTCCGATAATTTTTAGAAAAATGATCTTTTATATATAGAAGGAATAAAAAACCTTATATTTATATGGGTTTCTGCTTGATTTTTTTCATCTAGCCCCGACTTCAACAGTATTAATGAATGAGCAATCATGGCAGTTCAGAAGTAACGCAGTTAGTACTGAGGCCAAATAAGGACTGTACATGTTTAAAAACCCATTTAAACGGAGATCAGCAATGGCGAATGAGCAAAATGAGCAGGCTCAAAATCCTCAAGAAGAGCAATTAGAAGCACATGACCAACAGACCCAGGCTGAAAGCGGTTCAGGGCATTTAGAAACAGATTCTGAAGATTTAAAAGCACAAGTTACCAAGCTTGAAGAAAGCCTGAAACTTGAAAAAGCTCGTGCGGCGAATGCCATTTATGAGAGTGAAAAAGTAAAAGAGCGTCTTGAGCGTGAAGCTGAGACTGCGAAAAAATTTGCTCTAGAGAAATTTGCGAAAAACCTGCTTGAGACAGTAGATAACCTTGAACGTGCGCTGCAAGCCACTGGTGAAGAACAAACTCCCTTATCGGAAGGTGTAGAACTCACATTAAAAGGGTTACTGACTACGCTTGAAAAAGCGGGCGTGGTAGTTGTGGATACGGCAAATGGTTTTAATGCCGATCTGCATCAGGCGGTGGGTATTGATCCAAATGCCAAGTCTGGTGAAATAGGTACAGTTTTGCAAAAAGGCTATACCCTATCCGGTCGTCTGTTACGGCCTGCAATGGTCATGGTAGGGCAATAAGCCTTCTAAATGCGGGAGTTTTTAAAAATTTTTAGCTAATTTACTTGAAAATTTTTGAAAGACTCTCATATCGGATAACAAACATAAGATTGTAAAAATTACTGAGGAATATGTCAGATGGCTAAAATTATTGGTATTGACTTGGGTACAACCAACTCATGTGTTGCTGTACTTGAAGGCGATAAAGTTAAAGTAATCGAAAATGCGGAAGGCGCACGCACTACCCCATCCATTATTGCCTATAAAGATGGCGAAATTCTGGTTGGTCAAAGCGCGAAACGCCAAGCAGTAACCAACCCGAAAAATACATTATTCGCAATCAAGCGTTTGATCGGTCGTCGTTATGAAGATCAAGCGGTACAAAAAGACATCGGCCTTGTACCTTATAAAATCATCAAAGCAGACAATGGCGATGCTTGGGTTGAAGTTAACGACAAAAAATTGGCACCGCAACAGATCTCTGCTGAAATCTTGAAAAAGATGAAGAAAACTGCAGAAGACTATTTAGGTGAAACCGTAACTGAAGCAGTCATTACCGTTCCTGCTTACTTTAACGATGCGCAACGTCAGGCAACCAAAGATGCGGGTAAAATCGCTGGCCTAGACGTTAAACGTATCATTAACGAACCTACTGCTGCTGCACTTGCGTTCGGTATGGATAAAAAAGAAGGCGACCGTAAAGTTGCAGTTTATGACTTAGGTGGTGGTACTTTTGACGTATCAATTATTGAAATCGCAGACCTTGATGGCGACCAGCAAATCGAAGTGTTATCAACAAACGGTGATACTTTCCTTGGTGGTGAAGACTTTGATAACGCATTAATTGAATTCTTAGTTGAAGAATTTAAGAAAGAACAAAGTGTGAACTTGAAAAATGATCCACTTGCGTTACAACGTTTGAAAGAAGCTGCTGAAAAAGCAAAAATCGAGCTTTCTTCATCAAATGCAACTGAAATCAACCTTCCATATATCACCGCCGATGCAACTGGTCCTAAACACTTAGTGATCAATGTAACACGTGCGAAACTTGAAGGTTTGGTTGCTGATTTAGTGGCGCGTACCATTGAGCCTTGCCGTATTGCGCTTAAAGATGCTGGGCTTTCAACTTCTGACATCTCTGACGTCATTTTGGTTGGTGGTCAGTCTCGTATGCCGCTTGTACAACAAAAAGTACAAGAATTCTTTGGTAAAGAGCCACGTAAAGACGTAAACCCGGATGAAGCAGTTGCGATTGGTGCTGCGATTCAAGGTGCTGTATTGTCTGGTGACAAGAACGACGTACTATTGCTGGATGTAACCCCGTTAACACTGGGTATTGAAACTATGGGCGGCGTGTTGACTCCAATTATCGAGAAAAACACGACGATTCCTGCGAAGAAATCACAAGTGTTCTCTACAGCGGCAGATAATCAGCCTGCTGTAGATATTTCGGTTTACCAAGGTGAACGAAAAATGGCTCAACAAAATAAATTGTTGGGTAACTTCCAGTTAGGCGATATCCCACCTGCTCCACGTGGCGTACCGCAAATTGAAGTGTCATTTGACATTAACGCTGACGGTATCCTGAAAGTTTCTGCAAAAGACAAGAGTACTGGTAAAGAGCAATCGATCCAGATTAAAGCAAACTCAGGTTTGTCTGATGCTGAAATTGAAGCAATGATTAAAGATGCGGAAGCGAATGCGGAAGAAGACCGCAAGTTTGAAGAACTGGCAAAAGCACGTAATGAAGCGGATGCACTGATCTCTTCTGCACAAAAAGCAGTAAAAGATCTGGGCGAGCAAGTAACTGCTGATGAGAAAACTGCCGTTGAAACAGCAGTTTCTGAACTTGAAGCTGCAACTAAAGAAAATGATGTTGACGCTATTAAGGCAAAAACTGAAGCATTACAAAACATCATTATGCCAATCACCCAGCGTGCTTATGAAGCCGCTCAAGGTGCTCAGGGTGGTGCGCAAGGCTTTGATCCGAATGCATTTCAAGGTGGTGATGCTGGTCAGCAACAAAAAGCTGATGACGGTGTCGTTGATGCTGAATTTACTGAAGTTAAAGATGATAAAAAATAATTTTTCACTTTAACTTTCAAAAAAACCGCGCTCAGGCGCGGTTTTTTCTTGTTTATAGTTTTAGGGTTTTCCGGTAAAAAGCCTTGCAATATTATGTATGGATATTACCCTGTCTAGTTACAGATCATTTTCATGATATGGTTAAGACAGCTAGAGGGGAACAAAGATGGATATTCAGGTGAGTTACTATCATATTCTGATTGAAGCAAATGATCATATCAGCACTATTGAGCAATCGCGTGATATCGAGCTATTTAATATTACAGACTTAAAGCCCTATCTTTATTCAGTACTGCTCCCCTACTTAAATGATTGTGCGATTGAACTTGAAGATGAAAATATTGAATTTAATGATATTTTACATTTCTCTATCAAGCAGACCTTGTTACCTATTGAACAGCTCATTGAAGAAGAACAAAAACTTTTGCCAAGTGATACTGAAATTACCATCACTGCATCTGAAATTTTAAATGACCATGAAGTTTGCCAAGATGTTACCGCCGTTATTATGGACTTGCTAGAGGCGATGATTACACCAGACGAAGATGATGAAATAATTTAAATTATTTTCCGACTTTTATATTCATGAAAAGCAGCGAAATATTTCGCTGCTTTAATTTTAAATTTTACTGCATAATATATTCAGCACGCAGAGCACGCAGAATTTGCTGCCCCGCCCGTCCGGTTGGATTTAATCCTAAACGCTGCTGTTCCTGACGAATGGCCTGCCGGGTTTTATCACCGATCAGTCCATCTACTGCCCCGATGTCATAACCCTTTCTTAATAAAAACTGTTGAATTTCACGCCGCTCCGCACGTGATGTTCCGGCATCATCGGTTGGCCAGGCCGTCAAAAAAGGTCCCTGTCCTTGTAAACGGTCAGACAAATGGGCAATCGCCAACCCATAACTTTCTGCCGCGTTATAACTATAAATTGCATCAAAATTTTTAAATACTAGAAAAGCCGGTCCATTTTCACCTGCCGGCATCATCAAACCTGCTGGTGTAGAACCTGAAAGATTTCCCTGAACCAGTGCAGTACCATCAGTACGAGTTAATCCGCGATTTACCCAGCTGTTTAAAGCTTTTTTATTACGCCGCCCTTCTCCCTGTGCAGAAAAACCTGAAGGAAGTTTGACTTCAAATCCCCAAGGCATACCGGTTTGCCAGCCGCGTTTTTTTAGAAAGTTTGCTGTAGAAGCCAAGGCATCTGTAGTACTTGAGACTAAATCACGCCGGCCATCTCCATCGAAATCGACCGCCAGTTCCTCATAGGTCGAAGGCATAAATTGGGTATGGCCAAAAGCGCCTGCCCATGAACCTTTTAATTGCTCTTCACGTAAATCTCCACGTTGTAAAATTCGCATGGCTGCAAAAAACTCGCCACGAAAATAACTTTGGCGCCGGCCTTCACAGCTTAATGTTCCAAGCGCTTGCAACAAGGGATAACTTCCTGAAATATCACCGAAGTTGCTCTCTACCCCCCATACTGCTACTACTGTTTCGGCTGGTACACCATAAGCTGCCTCAACACGCTTGAGTACCTCTGCATGCTGTGCCAGTTTCGTTCGGCCTGCCTGTACTCGCTCTTCATCCACCAGACCCGACAGATAATCCCAGATTGGTGTAGAAAACTCTGGCTGATAATTTAGCTTGTCGATTACTGAATAATCAGGTGTTAAAGATTGGGTATAACGGTCATAAGTACTTCCGTTTACTCCAGCAGATATAGCCTGTGAACGCAAGTTGCCCAGACATGCCTGAAAATTATTTTGTGGACTATAGGCATTTGAAATAGCAGATGTTGCTGTTACCGAAGTAGAACTCGATTGACCATTAATAATTAATTCAGCATTAACCTGAGACACGCTCAAAAAAGCGGTAGAAAAAATTAGAGCAAAGTGGCGCATAAGATCCTTATCACTTTGAATTTAAATTATTGTTTTTACCATAGCATTCTGAAGTCAAAATGGAAGTTTTGAAACGTAAATTTAAATTCATAATTCCTTGTTTTAAATTTATTTTAAATTTAAAAATTTTATCCACAACCTTTCAGTATTTAAATTTATAAAAATAGTTTAAATTCAAATTTAAAATCCATCTTTAACTGATTTGAATTCAAATAATTTCTTTTAAATTTATAGATAATTATCAATACGAATACACTGGCTAAAGAATGGTTACGCTCAACAAGATGAATTTTGAATTTATTTTTTAGTTTTAAATTCAGAATTTATTTTTTAAATTTAAATTTTATCCATAAGACAAACAGCATGAAACTTTGAATTCAAACTTAAAATAGAAAATTTAAATTCAATAAAATGAATTCATAAATCTAAATATTATTCCCTAATTTCATAAACTCTATATATAAAGCTACTTTTTTCAGTCGAATATTGAGTTGATAAATTCAGTAACTATTGAAGAATCTGGCGCGATTCAGATATTAAATAAAACTTAAAAAATTAAAGATATTTATAGCTAATAAAAAAGAGGCGCAATCATGCCGTAATGACAGCTATAAAAAAAGCGGTCACTAAAATGACCGCTTTTTTTAGCAACAGTTTAAGGTTTAAATGTTCATATCTTGAGTCAAGGCTAATGGCTCTGGCAATATTTTCGCCAGCTGACGGCATAGCTCTGTCAGCTCTGCATGATTAACCGGCATTAAGGTAATATGACCGAGTTTACGCCCCGGCCGTTCTTCCTTGTTATACATATGCAGATGCGCACCATTTAAAGCCAGTACCTGTGCGGCATCAGGATATCGCCCAATAATATTGACCATCACCGTAGAGCGAAGCACTTCTGTAGAACCGAGCGGTAGGCCTGCAACAGCACGTATATGGTTTTCAAACTGTGAACAGACTGCACCTTCAATTGACCAGTGCCCCGAGTTATGTACCCTTGGCGCCATTTCATTGGCATACAGACCGGCTTCTGTCACAAATAACTCAAGTGTCAGTACACCTACATAGTTCAGATGATTCAGCAGCCGGGTAATATAATCCTGAGCAACCGGCTGTAACTGCTCACTATTCGGTGCAGGTATAATCGAATGTGACAAAATACCATGATGATGATGATTTTCAGCTAATGGCCAGCTCTTAACTTCACCGTTCTGTCCACGTACCGCAATAATTGAAACTTCACGGGAAAATTTTACAAAGCTTTCTGCAATTAAAGATTTGGCCGGACCCAGTTCAGCCCAAGCCTGTTCAATCTGCTCTTGCTCGCGCAGTACAAATTGCCCTTTACCATCATAACCTCCAGTTGCCGTTTTCAGTACAATCGGTAGACCCAACTCGGTTACAGCCTGCTGTAGGCTCGACAAAGAATCTACTGCACGATACGGCGCTACTGGTATATCCAGCTGGTCAAACAGTGCCTTCTCTAGCAGACGGTTCTGAGCAGTAGCCAATGCTTGACGTGGTGGATAAAGCTGTTTGCTCTGCAAGAGAGTATCAACATCCGCGAGAGGCGTATTTTCAAATTCGAGGGAAAATACATCTGCACTTTCAATAAATTTTTCCAGACCCTGCACGTCATGCTCAGAAAAGACCTGACCCAATATTGCTGAAGGGCAGTTATGGTTGGCTTCAAAAAACGTACATTGAATGTTGAGTGGTAAGGCAGCTTGGGCCATCATACGGCCGAGCTGGCCGCCACCAAAAATACCGATAGTCTTATTCATGATATCGATCCTGTCTTAACCCTGACCTGGAATATTATTACCCGCAACTTTTGCAGTTTGCGCTTCACGGAAGCCTGCTATATTTTTTGCAATTTCGGGACGGGTCAAACCCAGAATCTGGGCGGCCATAATAGCGGCATTGGCAGCACCTGCAGGGCCAATGGCCAAGGTACCGACTGCAATACCTGCCGGCATTTGTACAATAGACAACAGGGAATCTACACCATTTAGAATTGAGGACTTAACCGGAACACCCAGTACAGGTAGATCGGTTTTGGCTGCACACATTCCAGGTAAATGTGCAGCTCCACCAGCTCCTGCAATAATGACCTGAATCCCACGATCGCGAGCTGTTTCAGCGTATTCAAACAGACGGTCTGGAGTACGGTGTGCAGAGACGACTTCAGCTTCAAAAGGGACACCAAGCTGCTTGAGCATATTGGCAGTATGTTCGAGGGTAGCCCAATCCGATTGGGAGCCCATGATAATTCCGACTAGGGGTTGAGCGTCAGTTGCGACCGCATTCATTGCTAATGTTCCAGAGACTAGGTAAAAAGAGATCTCGACCAGAGCCAAGCTTTAAATGAATAAGTAGCCCTCTATTATAGACTGATTTTTGCGCTCACGACCATTTAACCTTATAGCTGCTGGCTGTTTTTTATGATTTTTCAGGAAGCAGCCGAGAAACTTTATTAAAATAGTTAAAAAATTCTTACTGGCTGCGAAAGATAAAATAAACACAGCCTAACAGACATAAACCTGCCCATAAATAGTCCAACTTAAACGGCTGCTTAAACAGAAAAATCATGAAAGGAACAAATACCAGTAAGGTGACTACTTCTTGGGTAATCTTCATTTGGCCCAAGCTCCATCCATACTGGGATAAAAGACGTGTTGCCGGAATCATAAAACTGTATTCAAGCAGTGCAATCAGCCAGCCAAATAAAATAGCCTGCCATAACGGTACACCATGTAAAAATTTTAAATGCCCATACCAGGCCAGAGTCATAAAGCAGTTCGAAATAATCAATAACAGCAGGGGCAGGTACAGGTTTGGATTCATGGGTATTTATACAAGACGGTACAGGAGAGTAAAGACTTTAATCTATTTGAAAAATTCGACAAATATTTTAACCAGATTTTTTATCGTAATAATTTAATAGCGGGGCAACAGTAATCAGATCTGATAAAAAATCCCTGAAAGCCTTATAACGACTACAAGAACAACTATCTTTTCATGAATAGCCTTGCTATCGTTGCTGACAATTTTAATCGATCACGACAACAACACGATAAGATCAAGTGATGTGTCAAAAGTAGTAGAGAGGGTGAGTTATGCATCTGCATATTTTAGGTATTTGCGGCACATTTATGGGATCACTGGCACTTCTGGCACGTGATCTTGGGCATACTGTGACCGGTTCAGACCAGAGTGTCTACCCGCCAATGTCTACCCAGCTTGAGAATGCGGGCATTACCTTAATGCAGGGCTATAATCGCAGCCATTTACAGCCACATCCCGATCTGGTCATTGTGGGCAACGCCATGAAGCGTGGAATTGATGCTGTTGAATATATGCTAGATGCCGGTCTGCCTTATATTTCGGGACCACAGTTTCTGGCTGATCATGTATTACAGGGTAAACATGTTCTTGGTGTCGCGGGTACTCATGGTAAAACCACCACCACCACCATGCTGGCTTGGGTACTGGATCAGGCCGGTTTAAATCCCGGTTTTCTAATTGGCGGTGTGCCCCTTGGATTTAGCCAGAGCGCACGGCTGGGCGGGGGCAAGTACTTTGTAGTCGAGGCAGATGAATATGATTCGGCTTTCTTCGATAAACGCTCCAAGTTCGTTCATTATCATCCTAAAACAGCAATCCTGAATAACCTCGAATTTGACCATGCCGATATTTTTGATGATCTGGCTGCCATTCAAAAACAGTTTCATCATCTGGTGCGCACCATTCCAAGCACTGGCCGGATTATTGCGCCTATTACTGAAACCCATATTGATGAAGTACTGGAAATGGGCTGCTGGACACCTGTTATACGTACCGGTTTGGATACCGATACCCAAGCCGAACTCTATGCAGAACTAATTCAAGCAGATGGCAGCCATTTTAAGGTGCTGGAGCAGGGTAAGGTTATTGCTGAAGTTCAATGGTCCATGACAGGCCAGCATAGTGTTGCCAATGCTTTGGCTACCATTGCTGCTGCACAGCATGTGGGTGTCAGTATTGTTCAGGCATGTGAAGCACTGTCCAGTTTTGGGGGTGTCAAACGCCGTATGGAGCTGCTGGGTACGCTCAGGGGTATCGAAGTTTATGATGACTTTGCACATCATCCCACTGCAATTGAAACGACACTGGATGGTGCCCGTAAACGTCTGGGTGAACGGCGCCTTTGGGCGGTTATTGAACCGCGTTCAAATACTATGCGTATGGGTAGCCATAAAGACGGACTGGCCCACTCGACCCGCCTGGCAGATGAGGTAATCTGGTATCAGCCAGAAGGCCTGGACTGGGATCTGCAACCTGTAGTCGAGGCCGCTCCGAATAAGTCACAGGTGAGCCGTTCTTTGGATGAAATTATCCAGCGTATAGTTCAGGAAGCAGGTGAGGGTGATGCTGTGGTGATTATGTCAAATGGCGGGTTTGGCGGACTGCATCAAAAACTGCTGGCAGCATTACAAAGCTAAACTGAAAGAGCGGGTTAACACCCGCTTTTTTATGACTCTTTACTGTAGTGATGTATCCTGCCTGAGTGCCTTACGCAGAATTTTGCCCACCGTTGATTTAGGCAGTTCATGCAGAAATTCGATATAGCGTGGCTGTTTGTAGCCGGTTAAATTTTCTCGGGCATAAGACTGGATTTCCTCTGCTGTTAAAGACTGTTCTTTTTTGACAATAAAAGCTTTTGGTACTTCCCCAGATTTTTCATCTGCTACCCCAATCACTGCAACTTCCAGCACTTTAGGATGCTGTGATAAGACAGCCTCGATTTCATTGGGAAAGACATTAAAACCTGAAACCAGAATCATATCTTTTTTACGGTCAATAATTCGTACATAGCCTTTTGCATCCATGACGCCAATATCGCCACTACGGAAAAACCCGTCTACTGTCATGACTTTTGCTGTTTCTTCAGGCAGATTCCAGTAACCTTTCATTACTTGCGGTCCCCGTATGGCGATCTCGCCTTTTTCGCCTTGTACCACTTCTTGCCCTGTATCATCAAGAATTTTGATTTCTGTTGCCGGGAGTGGAATGCCAATTGAACCGCTGAATGTAGTGGAAGCCGGAGGGTTAAATGTAGCCACTGGAGATGTTTCAGACAGACCATAGCCTTCACGGATCATGCAGCCGGTAATTCTCTGCCAGGCATCGGCAGTAGATTTGAGTACAGTCATGCCGCCGCCTGTAGTGATGCGCAGATGGCTATGGTCGAGTGTTTTAAACTCCTGATGATTAATAAGTGCATTGAACAGGGTATTTACTGCTGGAAAAACTGCAGGCTGATATGTTTTAAAACAATGCACCAGATCAGACAGATCGCGCGGATTGGCTACCAGCACCGTGGCATAGCCTTTATTTAATGTACTGTGCAATAAACACACGGTAAAGGCAAAAATATGATATAGCGGAAGGGCACAGATCGTGACTTCATCTGCATAGGCATCACGGTCACCGAAGTAACTGCAAAACACTGCATTATTTTGCAGTAGATTGGCAATAATATTACGATGTGTCAGCTCTGCACCTTTAGAAACTCCAGTCGTTCCACCTGTATATTGCAGTACTACAGTATCCTCTTGATCAAGCTTGGGACGAAGATAGGTCTCCGGTAAAGTTTCAGAGAGAATATCTTTTAAACTGAATATTTGTGCTTCCTGTTGGCTTTCAGGTTTTTCAGCAGGATCAATCAGCAAATCTGGCGCAGCTGTAATCACCACATACTGTATAGCAAGCTGATCTTTGACCTGCTGGTAGACAGGCATAAACTGGTCGAGCAGTACCAGTACAGAGGCACCTGCGTCATGAAGCTGATGCTGTAGTTCACGTGCGGTATAAAGTGGATTGACATTGACCAGTATATAACCGGCCCGGATGACAGCCAGTGATACAATCGGATACTGAATGATATTCGGCATCATCACTGCTATGCGGCTACCTTGAGGTAGTTGAAGATGTTGTAAAAAGCTGGCAAATTTACGGCTATATTGCTCAATCTCGTCGAAAGAGAATTTTCTATCTTTAAAAATAAATGCAGTACGCGAGCTAAATTTTTGAAAACTATGTTCCCAGAAATCCAGTAAAGTCACATGTCGTGCAGGCAATTGAATAGTTGGGGCAATATTCCATTGTTTGTATTCATTTGACCAGACATTTTCTGTCATTGCTCTATCCTTTATTGTGCGCTTTAGATCAAAGCAGTTTTCTATTCAGAATTATTATTTTTAAATCAGTCTCTTATCATGGAGCTAGTTACTGCTCATTGCGAGCAGCTTCAAAATGATCTTTATATTTGAATTTTAAAAACAGGTGTGAATTACACACCTGTCGAGTCAAAGTCATTAATCAAACTTGAACTGTGCCGGATTAAGTTCAAATAGGGTATCCATTCCAGAACGGATCATTGCCGCATGGGTTAAGGTACGGTTTAGAATGCGGCTATAATAAAACTGCGCCGTAGCTACCTTGGCCGGATAGTAAGGATCTGTATCGCCCTGAGCAATTTTATCTTCCGCTACAATCGCCATTTTTGCCCACAAATAGGCAAATACGGTGTATCCAGAGAAATAAAGATAATCGACTGCTGCGGCACCAATTTCTTCTGGTCTCTGCTGCATTTTATCCACCACGTCTCTGGTCAGTTCTAACCATTCCTTGACTAGCTGCTCAAGCTGCTGCACCTGAGCAGAGAATTTATCGTGCTGCTGATGCTGCGCAGTAAACTCCTGAATTTCATCGGTCAGGGCTTTGAGCAGGTTACCTTTAGAACCAATTACCTTACGTGCCAGCAGGTCAATTGCCTGAATTTCGGTTGTTCCTTCATAAAGACAGGCGATCCGTGCATCACGAGCAATTTGTTCCATTCCATGTTCAGCGATATAACCATGTCCGCCAAAAATCTGCATTCCATGCTTGGCCGACTCTACCCCCGTTTCGGTCATGAATGCTTTGGCGATTGGGGTTAAAAGGGCAAGTTTGTTTTCTGCCTGTTTCTTTTCATCTTCATTATTTGAAAACTCGGCCATATCGACATAAGTAGATAAGTAATAGGCAAGGGCACGCGAGCCTTCTGCAAAGACTTTTTGAGTTAATAGCATCTGGCGTACTGCCGGGTGCACAATTATTGGGTCAGCCGGCAGTTCTGGGTATTGGGGTCCAGCTAGAGAGCGCATTGCCAGGCGTTCTCTGGCATATGCCAGTGCACCCTGATAAGAAGCTTCAGAAGCAGCCAGTCCCTGAATTGCAGTGCCGATCCGTGCCGAATTCATAAAGGTAAACATGCAGTTTAGGCCCCGGTTTTCCGGCCCAATCAGAAAGCCTTTAGCCTGATCAAAATTCAGTACACAAGTCGCATTTCCATGAATACCCATTTTATGTTCAAGTGCACTACACACCACGCCATTACGTTCGGCAATATTCCCGTCCGAATCCAAATTAAACTTAGGTACGATAAACAGGGAGATTCCTTTGGTACCCGCAGGAGCATCTGGTAAACGTGCCAGTACAATATGAATAATATTTTCAGCCAGGTCATGTTCCCCAGCAGAAATAAAGATTTTTTCACCACTGATAGCATAACTGCCATCCGCATTGGGCACTGCTTTGGTCCGGATCAGACCCAGATCAGAGCCCGCATGGGATTCGGTCAGGCACATAGTACCTGTCCATTCCCCCGAAATCAGCCGGGTAAGGTAGTGCTGCTTCTGCTGTTCAGAACCATGATGTTCAATAGTTCGCATGGCTCCATGTGAGAGTCCAGGGTACATGCCCCAAGCCCAGTTGGTTGAAGTAATGATTTCTGAAATTGCAATACGGAATAGGGTAGGAAAGCCCTGTCCACCATACTGCTCATCGCCAGTGAGTGAAGTAAAACCCAGCTCGACATATTTTTTATAGGCATCTTTAAAACCGTCTGGCGTGGTTACTACACCATTTTCCAGCTTGCAGCCCTGCTGGTCACCAATACGGTTAAGTGGTAAAAGTTCGTTCTGGCAAAAATCTGCTGCAGCTTCCAAGTACTGCTCTAATATCTCTGCACTAAAGTTATCTTGGGCAGCCGGATATTGTTGATAGCTCTGTTCAAAGTTTAAAAAATCATTGAGAACAAATTTCATGTCGCGTAGCGGTGCAATATAATTCGGCATCGGCCATATCCTTATCGGGTTTGTAGTCTGAATTTCTATCTGTACGGCTCAAGCTATTTGTAAATAATATTTCGCACTGTGAAATTCAGTTATGTTTTATTCCATCATAATTTAAGAAATCTTGAAAATCCAGTGAAGCATAAGAATAGCTATTACAAAAAATTTCATATCAAGAAATTAAATTTTAGCTAAAATTTTTAAATATACTCAGAAAAGCAGTCATCTTATTTTTACTAATCAAGTGGCTTAGGATTTACTTTAAATAAGCTGTACATCTTATTGGTTCTATTGGATGAGACCGGCTGTACCATTAGTTGACTAGAAACGATAACCAATCTTTAATCCATAGCCGATAGAATGGTTATCTTTAAATTCGCTGACATAGTATTGACTTCCTGCCTGTGCACCGACTTGCCCTTTGGCGTCTCCAAGCCAGGTATATTTCATTCCTCCAGAAATAAAATATGACGTGGCAGGGCTATATTGAAAGCCCAGTCCAATATTGTAATAACCTTTTATTGGACCGCCCGTAGATACATATTCTCCAGCACCGGAATCCCAACCTATAGAAGCAGAACCATTCCATTTGGAGCTAAAACGCTGTCCAATACCTAAATTCGCTGACCACTGGTCATGAAAATAGCGCACCAGATTAAATCCCTCCGGCCGGCTCGGCGTAGAAAGCACACCGACTATTTCAGATATTGCGCCAAAGCGGTAAGGTTGAAATGCGAAGTCATCCCAGTTTACCCAGCGCACATTACCAAACAGAAGAGTGCCCGGCCGTAAACCAGTTTGGAACTCAAGATTAAGCGAAGCCGGTGATTCAAATTTGGTGGTTCCAGACTCCCCTGCAGAAGGTAAACGGGCAACGATACTATTAATGGCAGCCTGCTGCTCCGGAGAAATCTGGCCAAGAGCTACCAGCTGTTGCAGATAATTGCCCACATAATCTCGTCCGGACCGGGTACTCAGCATATCAATCAGTGGTGCTTCTTCGCTGGCATTAATCTTGTGGGTGATTGCAGAGCGGTAAGTTAAGGAAGTCCTGATAGCATTTTCAGGAATCTGGTAGGCGAAGCCGGCAAGCCAGCCCCAATCTCCTGTTTCCTCGGCCTGAAAGTTATAACCGTTATATAAGCTGTAAGTGGCCCCCCGCAGTTGAATATCGCTTTTAAAAGTCTGATAAACCGGCCCTGCATAAACATTCCAGTTTTTATTGGGCTGATAGCCCATGATCCAGCTCAAATTCTGTGTATCTACCTGTGACAGGGTTTGTCCCTCAGGTATCTGACCATCTGTAGCCTCAGCCAGACTGCCAGTTGTAATTCCTGGCAGTACCACCTGATCCTGCGGAGTAGCAGTGAAACTGTTATTTCCTGAGTATTCACTGTCTGAAGCAAAAGGCTGATCATAAATCAGGCCAAATGAAAATTGTGGTGCAAGCTGCAATTTGAATGCAGCAGCCGGCCGATAATCAGTATTGGCAATATCATCAATCATACGGTCAGTATTTGTCGTGCCAGCCTCCTGGCCCTTGAGTGTAGTATCACTGACCGTTAAAGTGGCTTCAAAGTAATTGCCCGGCTGTAAAAAACTGGAGATTGATTGGCCAGTACGGTCAAATGCTGCCGCATGAAGTGTTGGGCTAAATAATGTTCCAATTACTGTAGCGATTACTGTCTTTCTCATTCTTGTGATCCTTTTCTTATATGGAATCTGATCGGTTATTGATCATGGTTTTTTATTTATAAAAATTCTTTTTAATCTGTTAATTTGTCTTGCATTTTTAATAAAAAATCTAATTAAAAGTAGATTTTTGCTTTGTGAATTCTTTTTTAATCAGCTTTTTGCGGATCATATAAGCGGTCTTTAATAAATAACAGCGGAATCAGGCCACATAGAAAATAAGCAGCCCCCATTACCAGAAGGCCGGTTCCAATAGAGCCATTCTGAGCAAAAATACCAATTGTAACAGGCGCAAAAATTGCTCCAATTCGCCCGACATTAAATGCACCGCCAACCGCCGTTCCACGAATAGATGTTGGAAAACTTTCGGTCATGTAAGTAGCATTAATAGCAAATGGCATACCGTACAGGAAACCGAACAACAACATCAGCCATAAAATATTGGCAGGTGTATTGAGGTAGACCAGAACAGGAATAAACAGCGCCGTGCCCATAGTTCCAAAAGCAAAAACTGCACGGCGTCCCCAGCGGTCGGCGACCATCCCTGCTACAACCTTGGCAAAGATCATGATCAGGAATGTACCGATCATATACATGGTCATCTCTTTAAACTTGATGCCGACTTCGGCCTCAAGATAAGATGGTAACCAGTTACTCATACCATAATAACCAAACTATAATGCACCCGCACTTAATGACCAGAGTAAAAACATCTTGCGGTGTTTTCTCTCTTTAAATATATTTTTATATGGATTGGTGGGTTTGATAGTTTGTGCCAGCTGTTCGGCTTTCTTGAGCTTTAAGGCAATGGATTTTTTCCAGGATTCCGGCTCTGGTACCATAAAATGAATCAGAACCGAGAGAAAGATGGGAACAATAGTAATCCAGTACAGCATTCGCCAGCCATAAGCCGGAATAATCCAGCCGGCTAACAGTGTGGCCACCAGAGATCCCATAGTGAAACCGGTCATTAGCGCCGCAAGTACCGTAGTCCGGTATTTGGTAGGCACATATTCTGACATTAAGGTATTACAGGCAATGTATAATGAACCCAGTCCGACCGCAGCCAGCGTTCTTAAAATAACAAACTGATAATAGGAGTCTGCGAAACCTAATGCACAGGATAGAACAGATGAAATTACCAGATAAATTACAATAATACGTACCCGGCCAAAACGGTCACAGGCCCAGCCGCCAATCAGGCCACCTACTGCACTGCCAATCAATGACCAGCTGCCCAAGGCACCTACCTGAATCGAGGTTAATTCGAATTCGGCTTTAAGACTGGTCAGGCTATAGGTTAAAAATGCAATATCAGCGCCATCGACCAGTAAAACCAGAAATGAAAATATAAATGCGGTCATCCAGACCTTTTTAGCAGGCGGTACTGAAACCTCTTCTATTATTAAAGGTGAAACCTTTTCCATATTAAATTTTCCTTATTATCTTTATTGCTTACAGCAAATTATTGTTTTGGGTATTAAGCAGCAATTAGAAGTGATGTCATATAGTTAGATATACCGGTGATAGAACAGGCTCATCAAATTCTTAATATTTTTTCTAGTTTTCCTCCTGGGCTGTAGAGGCTTATCTTTATGGTTTCTGCTATTGCGTCACTGCAGCAGCTTTTGTCTTGAATTGAGTTTTTATATGAGTCGGATATTAATGAAATAAACCAGCTTTAGATGAGTCCAAAATTTTATTTCATAATACGAAATATAAAATCATATTCCCATAAACTGCTCAAGTGTTTTTCCTAAAACACTACAAAGAAGCCAAGATTGCCTATTAAGCTAAGTTTTTATTAAAAAAGCATTGCATTGGCTATAGAATAAACTTATTTTTAATAAAACATATTTCCGCATAACGAAACAATGGAGATAAAATGGAACAGGTCGTTCAGGTTGAATATTTAAAATCCTATGTAGCTGTAGTTAAAATTCACCGTCCAGAAGCAAAAAATGCCTTAAATACCCAGGTCAGGATTCAGCTGGCACAAATCTTTAATCAACTCAGCGATGACCCGGAAATTCGTGCCATTGTATTGACAGGCGGAGAACAGGACTTTGCAGCAGGCGCAGATTTAAAAGAGTTGGCAAATGCTCATGCAGTTCAGATGATGCAACGTCGCAGTGAGCGTTACTGGCAGGCAATTGCCAGCTGTCCAAAACCGGTCATTGCTGCAGTCAATGGCTATGCTTTGGGTGGAGGCTGTGAGCTGGCCATGCATGCAGATATTATTATTGCCAGCCAGACAGCGGTATTTGGACAACCAGAGGTAAAAGTTGGTGTAATGCCAGGGGCAGGTGGTACCCAGCGTCTGTTCCGTGCGGTAGGCAAATTCCAGACCATGCGCATGATATTGACTGGCTGTCTGGTTCCAGCTCAAGAAGCCTTACAAATGGGCTTGGTGTCCCAGTTAGTTGAAGAAGATAATGCGATTCCAGCTGCCCTCAAAATGGCTGAATCTATAGCTAAATTGCCTCCTGTCGCGCTGGAACAGATTAAAGAAGTTGCGCTGATGGCCGAAGATGTACCTCTTCATGCGGGCCTGGCGCTAGAGCGTAAATCCTTCCAGTTACTCTTTGATACCGAAGACCAGAAAGAAGGCATGCAGGCTTTTATTGAAAAACGAAAACCAAATTATCAGGGTAAATAATTCAGGGATAGAAACATGAGTATTCAGATTCAGCAGATCGGAATTATTGGCACAGGCACTATGGGCGCAGGTATTGCCCAGATTGCAATCCAATCTGGCCACGATGTAATACTGTTTGATGCCAAGGCGGGGGCTGCAGAGCAAGCCAGAGAAAAACTCGGCAAGACTTTAAATACGCTGGCCAGTAAAGGAAAATTCAGTCAGGAAAAAGCCGATCAGGATTTGAGCCATCTTAGTATAGCGACCGAATTGGAACAGCTCAAAAACTGTGACCTGATTGTTGAAGCAATTGTTGAAAATCTTGAGGTCAAGCAGCAGCTCATGCAGCAGCTGGAAAGCCTGGTGGGTACACAAACCATTCTGGCTTCCAATACCTCTTCTTTATCTATTACTGCAATTGCTGCTGGCTGTAAGCGTCCTGAACAGATCGTAGGTTACCATTTCTTCAACCCTGTACCGCTGATGAAAGTTGTCGAAGTCATTCAGGGCTTCAATACCCGTGAGGATATTGTAGATGCACTCATGCAGCTCTCTGTCAAAATGGGTCATCATCCGGTTAAAGCACAGGATACCCCGGGCTTTATCATTAATCATGCGGGCCGAGCTTTTGGCAGTGAAGCCTATGCCATGCTGATTGAAAATGTGGCTTCAGTGTCTGAGCTTGACCGGATTTACCGTGATGGTATCGGTTTTAAAATGGGTCCATTTGAACTGGTAGACCTGACCGGGATGGATGTCTCCCATCCGGTGAGCGAATCAATTTATCATCAGTACTATGAAGAAGCCCGTTATCGTCCAAGTGTTATTACCCGGCAGCGATATATAGCCAAACAGCTGGGCAGAAAGACCGGTAAAGGTTTTTATGACTATACGACTGGTGAAAAGCAGGGTGAAGACCCGGCAGTTTTTGTAGAAAAGCTGGATCATTATCCAACCGTCTGGATTGCAGCAGACCTTGAAAAAGACCAGAGTATTTTAAAAGATTATCTGGAACAGCAGGGCATAATGCTAGAAACAGGTCCAGAGCCTTCTGAACAGGCTTTAGTGCTCATTGCCAGCTATGGTGAAGACGCAACGACTGCGGCCTTACGCTATCAGGTAAATCCGAAACAGGTAGTATGTATTGACCTGCTATACGGTTTTAATAAACATCGTACTCTTATGCCAACCCTCATCACTGACTCAAAACATAAGACAGCAGCACATTCCATTTTTAATCTGGATGGCACCTCACTTAGCATGATTCAGGAAAGTACCGGCTTCGTAGCACAGCGTGTACTGGCCATGATCGTCAATCTGGGCTGTGACATTGCCCAGCAGGGTGTGGCCAGTGTTGAGGATATTAACGCTGCAGTACGTATGGGTCTGGGCTATCCTTATGGCCCGATTGAATGGGGCGACAAGTTGGGAGCAGATAAAATTCTGCTTATTCTGGACCGTATGTCTGTAATTAGCCGTGATCCACGTTATCGTCCGAGTGCATGGTTACGCCGTCGTGTTCAGTTAAAACTGCCATTGGTCACGACTGTATAATCCTTTAAAGTCTCTCAGGTACTGCTTGTAGCAGCAGTACCTGTTCAGATACAAGACTCAGACAGCTACATCAGCAAAACTTTTCTCACGCTGAAACATGGTAGCTACGTAAGAGCAGACTGGAATAATCTTGACCTGTTTCTCACGTGCATAAGCAACTGCAGCATCAAGCAGTTCGCGTGCCACGCCTCGGCCACGTGCTGCCGGACTGACCCAGGTATGATCAATAGCAAATTTGTCCTCACCCTGCCACACATAAGTCAGCTCGCCCAAGCGTTCGCCATTTTCAGGAATAATAAAGGCACCGCGCTGGTCATTTTCATGATGCTGAACTTCCATACTTTTCTCCTTCATGAATCTTGTCAATTTGTTTTAACATGCCACATCCAGACAACAATTACCGTTGATTTGAGTTATTTTTTTAAATTGCACTTTGTTAAAAAATGTGCAACTCTACACATATTCAAATAGAGCATTCTATTTGAGACAGAATTTTAGTTTGACAAGGGGAGTAGCCTCCTCCAAGCGTAGCCGATAGTTTTTTATAACGTTCGGTTGCGTGTCAGATATCGTCAATACACTTTGCAAAAAGTCGGTATCTGAGCATCAGGATGTTCTAACCCTGATGTAGGCAAGACCTTGATCATGTTGACACAGATGAATAAAAACATCTGGCAGCAGGTCAAGGTTTTTTTGTGCCCGTATGCCGGATGAGGAGATAGTGATGGAATCAATCGGCAGTATGGGATTGTATCTGGTATTTTTTGCCATAATTGCAGTCATGCTTTTGGTAGATTTTTTAGGTTTCAGACAGCATCAGGATCAGCCTGTTCCTATGAAGCAGGCTGCGTGGTGGAGTGCAGCCTGGGTAACCGTTTCAGTGATTTTTGGTGCAGGTCTCTGGTTTTATCTGCAACAGAACAGCGGAATTGAAATTGCCAACCAGAAAACCATGGAATACTTTACCGGTTATCTACTGGAAAAATCGCTGGCTATTGATAATGTGTTTGTCTGGCTGATGATTTTCTCGGCATTTGCCATTCCACCTGCTTTGCAGAAACAGGTTCTGCTTTACGGGGTTCTGGGTGCAATTATCCTGCGGACCATTTTTATCTTTATTGGCGCATGGATGGTACAGGAGTTTTCCTGGGTACTTTATATCTTCGGTGCCTTCCTGGTATATACCGGCTATAAATTCCTGAAAGGGCAAGATGATGACCCCAATATTGAAGAGATGGCCTTACTGAAATGGCTGCGTAAGCATTTTCGTATTACCCCGCAGCTCGAAGGTCATAAATTCTGGGTACGTAAACAGGGCCAGTTATGGTTGACGCCGCTCTTTGTAGTACTGATTCTGGTTGAATTCTCTGATGTAATTTTTGCAGTAGATTCTATTCCGGCAATCTTCGCAGTCACCAGTGATCCGTTTATTGTTCTTACAGCAAACCTGATGGCGATTCTCGGTTTACGTGCCATGTTCTTTCTGCTATCTGGTGCTGCAGTAAAAATGCATTACCTTCCTTATGGTTTAGGTGTAATCCTGCTGTTTATTGGCGCAAAAATGCTTCTGCTTGACGTATTCCATATGCCAATCTGGATTTCTCTAGGCTTTATTGCAGTTGTGCTCACCATTACCGGCTGGATGTCATACCGTTATAACCAAAAGCAGCTACCACAATAGTCCACAGATAGCTTAAACGGTTAAGACTCTGACTTAACCGTTTTACGCATTATAACGGTATACAGTCGCTGAGAGTTACGGTTAAAATCGGTTGAAAAAAGTATAACTTGCAGGTTTTAACCATGTCTTCACTTCCCATTTCCACAGCCATTCGCGGGCGTTTTCTAGATATTCGGCAGATTGTAGCCCAGCCTACCGATCTGGCTCATCAGGTCCGCTATTTAGAAGATGGCCTGCTGATTACAGAACAGGGGAAAATAGTCTGGTTTGGCCCGTGGCAGGAGGGCCAGACCCAATTACCTGCCGGTATTCTGGTAGAACATTATCCTGAACAGTTGATTGTTCCTGGCTTTATTGACACGCATATACATTATCCGCAAAGTGAAATGGTTGGTGCATATGGCGAGCAACTGCTGAGCTGGCTTAATACTTATACGTTTCCGGCTGAAATGCAGTTTGAAAATCCTGAACATGCCAGCAAGATTGCCCATTTTTTTGTAGAAGAACTGCTTAGAAATGGAACCACCACTGCATTGGTTTTCTGTACGGTGCATCCACAATCAGTAGATGCATTATTTGAGCAGGCAGCACAGTACCAGATGCGGCTCATTGCAGGTAAGGTCATGATGGACCGTAATGCGCCCGAGGCACTTTGTGACACGGCCCAGAGCAGCTATGAAGATAGCAGGGCACTGATTGAAAAATGGCATGGCAAGGGCCGGGCACTCTATGCTATTACACCACGTTTTGCGCCTACCTCTACACCGGAACAATTGCAGCTGGCGGGAAAATTAAAAACAGAATTTCCGGATGTCTATATACATACCCATTTGAGTGAAAATCTGGATGAAATTGCTTGGGTAAAAGAATTGTTCCCTGAGCAGCAGGGTTACCTGGGGGTTTATCACCATTACGGCCTGACTGGAGAACGCAGTGTATTTGCACATTGTGTTCATCTGCAGGAGCAGGAATGGGACTGTCTGCACCAGAGTAAATCTGCAATCGCATTCTGCCCAACATCAAACCTGTTTTTAGGAAGCGGGCTGTTTCCATTGTCTAAAACCTGGCAAAAACAGGTAAAGGTTGGCCTCGGGACTGATATTGGTGCAGGTACATCATTCAGCCTGTTACAGACAGCCAATGAAGCATATAAAGTCCAGCAGTTACAGGGCAACAAGCTCTCTGCGCTTGAAGCTTTCTACCACGCTACACTGGGGGGCGCACGTGCATTGAACCTAGAGGACAAACTGGGCAATTTCGATTTAGGTAAAGAAGCTGACTTTATAGTACTCGACCTGAAGGCAACAGCTTTACAGAAACTGCGTCAGGAACATAGCAAGGGACTAGAAGACAGCCTATTTGCCCTGTTTACATTAGGAGATGATCGTAATGTTGAAGCAACCTATATCTATGGACAAAAGGCCTACAGCAAAGCAGAACCAGTCTAGAGTTCCTGGTAGTAGTCTTTTTAAATGGGGAGTATTGGCTTTAGCCTGTGCAGTTCTGCTCAAGTCTGATCAGCCCTCAACTAACAGATAATTCACATTCTGGCTTCTGAAAAGGATGCACAGAATGAAAAATTGCATTAAAATTTCCCTATTCGAGGTGTTGCAGGTCAACACCTTTTTTATTTTTCCATTTTACTCGTTTTTAGGGATCTGCCCATGACCATTGAAATGAGCGTATTGATTTCTGCTGAAGAGATTCAGGCAAAAGTCAAAGAGCTTGGTGCAAAAATTGATGCTCACTATGCACAAAGTGACCGGGAACTGGTTCTGATCGGACTGTTACGTGGCTCGGTCATTTTCATGGCAGATTTATGCCGTGCCATTCATAAACCACATGAACTGGACTTTATGACCGTCTCCAGTTATGGGGGAGGCACTACTTCAAGTCGTGATGTAAAAATCCTGAAAGATCTGGACGGGGAAATCCGGGGTAAAGATGTTCTGGTAGTCGAGGATATCATCGACTCAGGCAATACCCTGAGTAAAGTTCTGGAAATTCTGCAAACCCGTAATCCTAATTCAATCGAACTCTGCACCTTGGTAAGCAAACCGTCACGCCGTGAAATTGAACTTGAAGTCAAATTTTTAGGCTTTGAAGTAGAAGATAAATTTATTGTTGGCTATGGTCTGGATTATGACCAGAAGTATCGACACATTCCTTTTATTGGGGAAATTGGTCTTTAGTTTTCTAAATTCCTGATACTTAAAAGTGGCCTATGGCCACTTTTTTTATACGTTCTTTAGCAGTTTTATCGTATTGATGCCCTAGCGGCACAAAAACTCAACAGGAAGTAGCATTATGGCACTTTTTAAAATTTGATACGTGCTCAATGATAATAAGCGTACATGTTCCAGACATCACATCAGAAAAGATAAGAAGGAGAACGCGTATGTGGTCACTTATTGTTGCTATTATCGTCGGTTTCATTGCAGGGCTAATTGCACGGGCAATTCACCCAGGTAATGACAAGGCAGGCTTTATCGTTACCACTTTATTAGGGATCGCTGGTGCACTGGTGGCTACCTATGGTGGCCGTATGCTCGGCCTTTATGATGAAAACTCGGCTGCAGGCTTTATTGCATCAGTCGTGGGTGCATTGATCATCCTGTTTATTTATAACATGATTACCAAGCGTTCACGTGTAAATCATCATCCTTAAATAATTTAAAAATTAAAATAAAAAAGCACCGTTTCCGGTGCTTTTTTATGGCTATAGCTTATAAGCCAAATTCCTGCCAAGCCTGTTCAATCTGTTCCGCCGGATAAGCCCCCATCAGTTTAAAACCGTTTGAGAAAATGATTGCCGGAGTACCTTGCAAGCCCAGTGATTTTCCCAGACTCAAATTCCGCTCAATCGGATTAGTGCAATTGGTATTGGCAGTGGGCTGTATTCCTTTAACTAACAGGTTTTGCCAAGCCACTGTACGGCTATCCGAACACCATACCTGTTTAGCCGGTTTTACCGACTGTGGTTTGATCGGATAAATAAAACTATAAATCGTCACATTATTAAGTTTGGCAAGCTCAGTCTCAAGCTTTTTGCAATATGGACAATTTGGGTCAGAAAAAACAGCAAGTTGACGCTTGCCGCTGCCTCGCACTATTTTAATCGCATCCTGTAAAGGCAGCTGTTTCCAGTCAATACTATTTTGCTTAAGCACCAGATCTTTGGTTAGATTCTGCTGATCCTTAAGACGTATCATGGAACCAACCAGAATATGATTGGCTTCTTCACCCACGTAAACTACTTGGCCATCTAGCACTGCACTATAGATTCCATTCATCTCAGTAGACTGAATCTGCTCAAATTTCAGGTTAGGATAATGCTGCTTTAAATTATTCTGTACTGACTCTACATTGGCAAAGCAGCTACTACTGAGTATTCCAGCTAGCGCTAGCATTAATAATTTTTTCATGCGTGGATGGCTCATTTTAGGTTAATCCTGCCTGATTCTAATCTTTTGGCTCTTTTTAAACATATTTTTAACAAAATATTTTAACTAACTAAGGAAGGTTTCACGTGGAACATCTACAATGGCATATTGATTTCAACCGAAATATGCACCACTTCCTCATGAATACTTAATGCATCACGAACCTGATCAGCATTCAAGTCATCTTGGGTTTCCAAAGCCAAAATACAGGCAAATTTTCCACGGCCTACTTTCCACACATGCAGATCAGTAATTTCTACTTGTACTGGTAAACCGACAATAACCTCACGAATCTCAGCGACTACCGGATGATCCATTTCTGCATCCAGCAAGGTTCGGCCTGTATCTCTTATAAGTCCCCAGGCCCAGCGCGCTACCAATACAGCACCAGCAACTCCCAAGACGGCATCCAGAAAGGCCCAGCCGAAATATTTTCCAGCCAGAAGCGCAATAATAGCGAAAACCGATGTCACCGCATCAGCAACCACATGCAAGAAAGCAGCTTTTTGATTTAAATCATGACTATGCTTACGATGTTCATGTTCATGATGGTGATGGTGATGGTGATGGTCAGTATGATCATGCAAGAGCCAGGCACAAAGCAGATTTACCAATAGGCCGAGTACTGCGATCGGAATTGCTTCATTATAGTGAATAGCAACCGGAAAAATCAGACGTTCAACTGAATGAACCGCCATATATAAAGCTACAACAATCAATAAAATGGCGCTACTGTAGCCTGCCAGAATTTCGATTTTCCAGGTTCCAAAACTGAAACGCTGGTCATTTGCATAGTGGCGCGCCGCGCGGTAAGCCAGATAAGCGAGCCCCAAAGCCAACATATGTGAACTCATATGCCAGCCATCAGCCAGTAAAGCCATAGAGTTAAATAGCCAGCCACCACTTATTTCGAGTAGCATCATGAAACCGGTTAACAGTGTAGCCCACAGGATTCGTTTCTGGGCTAGCGGATTCCCCTGATCAAACTGGTGTTTATGGTGTCGGGATAGGTTAAAATTTTGCATAACAGTTTATTCCATATACTCCCCCCTAGTATAATTATTTTTAGAGGTCATGCATGGGTCATTTACATCAGGACAAGAAGATTTTAAATCGGGTCAAGCGGCTTCAAGGGCAGCTTCAAGCTGTAGAAACTGCGTTGCAGCAAGAAGATAAAAGCTGCATTGAAGTATTACAGCAGGTGGCAGCTATAAAAGGTGCAGTAAATGGCCTGATGAACGAGCTGATTGAATCTCATCTACGTGAACATGTAATCAAACAAAATGATGATAATGAAAAGGAACTGGCCGAGTTTCTCAGGTTGCTTAAGCGTTATACCTGATTTGGCCATAGATCTTGGCTATCTAAATAGTAATGTCCCAGATTTATGACAGGCACTAATCCAGGTTACTTATTTACTTTCGATTTTTCGAAGGCTTCAGGCTACTATCAGCTTTATTCCTGCTTACGACCTGATCTTTTCATTTATGAAACAACAATCTTGGCATCCATTTCTTATGGTAAGCCTTGCCTTATGTACTGGTACCATTGGAACAGCGCTCGCTAGCCCGCTTTATCCGATTTACCAGCAAATATGGCATTTACTGCCAAGTCACATTACTTATATTTTCGTCGCCTATATGTTTGGCTGTCTTGCCACTTTACTGTTCTTTGGTCGTACTAGTAATAGTTTGGGTTTTCTCCGTACACTGCAAATCGGTTTAGTCATCGTGATTTGTGGATTGGCACTTTCTGCAGTTGCCGTTGATATTTACTGGTTGATGGCAGGACGATTTGTGATCGGGATTGCTTCTGGACTGATTAGTACCTCAGCCATGCTTGGCCTGATTACGACGATTCCTGATCAACATAAACTTTATGCACCGCAACTCAGTTCAGTGATTACTGTGATTGGTTTCGGGCTTGGGCCCTTTATTGGAGGACTGATTGCCCAGTTTTCTGATCAGCCTCTTATAAGTCCTTATTTGCCGGTGATTGTGGTAGCTTTCCTTTGCCTGTTAGGTTTGGCCCGCCTTGAATCACCTCAATTCGAACGGCAGAATTTTTCTATAGCGCCACATCTGGAAATTCCTGAGTCACATTACAAGACCCTGTTTTTTATTGCCGGCCTGACTGCCTTTAGTGCTTTTGGTGCTTTTAGTTTATTTGCTTCACTGTCACCTTCTTTTGTGAAAGATTTAATTCCATGGCATGGCCCGCTGGTAAGTGGCAGTGCAATTGCCAGTATTTTACTTACCTCTGCTGTTGTACAGTTTTTTGCACGCTCACTGTCACCCATTAAAAGTCTGAATCTGGGTGTGGGTACATTAATGTTCAGCCTGATCTTACTGGCCTTGTGTATGATTTCGCAATGGAGCCCGCTATTTTTCATCAGTGACCTTCTGGTCGGCGCAGGGCATGGGTTAGGGTTAATGGGTGCATTTGGTCTGATTCACAGCATGACTCATGAACGTAATCGTGCTGCGGTTATGTCAACTTATCTTTTTATCGGTTATCTGGGCACAATTGTACCAATTATTGCCGTAGGCTATCTGGCTGATCATTTTGGATTAACATTCGGGGTACTGAGTTTCTGTGCAAGCATAGCGCTGCTCTGTCTGGCCTTATTACTCTGGCCTAAAAAAATAGTTTCATCATGACTACCTGAACTTTATGGCTTAGCAGAATGGAGCAGTCATCAAATCCTAAATCAGCTTAATTTATTATATTTTAATCATTTTCACTGGAAATATTATTTAGATATTTGGAATTCCATAAATTTTATCTAGACCTGATTCAGGTAAAATTTTCTATTAAGTCTTGGAGTTACTAATATTAAAATTTAGCTCATTGCTTATACTTTTTATAAAAATTCTGGCAAATTATTAATAGAGATTAAAAGCCGGCCAACTCTGATGAAGGTAGGGTTTTAATTCTCTATAAAGAGTCCTAAGACCGGCTTAAATAACTTATCAATTTATTGATAATGAGTTCACTTGCTTTTGAACTATTTCCCGATACAGAAAGATCCGAAAATTTTCCCAAGCAGGTCATCGGCGCTAAATTCACCAGTAATTTCACTTAAAGCATTTTGGGCCAGCCGTAATGATTCGGCTACCAGCTCACCTGCATGAAAATCTGTAAGCTGCTCACGTGCCTCAGCCAGATATGCCTGTGTACGCTTCATTGCGTCCAGATGCCGTGTTCGGGCAATAAAGGTATCTTCTTCTGGTTGGAAGCCGGCATGGTCTGTAATCGCTTCTATGAGCATCTGGACGCCGGTTTCCATTTTTGCAGATACACTGATATGACGAAAACCCTGATATTGTCCTGCTTCTGGCTGGACCCCAATGAGGTCACACTTATTTCCAATTAACATAAGCCGCTTAGGCTCCAGATGTTCAGCAAAATAATTCTGGGCTAATTTTAAAGGATCTTCACCTTGGCTCAAATCATAGACCAGTAACAGTAAATCAGCCTGTTCAATTTCCTTAATTGCGCGACGTATCCCTTCTTGTTCTACAATATCACCGGTTTCACGTAAACCTGCTGTATCTGTGAGCGTAATGGGTAGCCCGTTCAGACTAATCTTTTCATGCAGTACATCACGGGTTGTTCCGGCAATATCAGTAACAATAGCGCGGTCATTGCCTGCCAATGCATTTAAGAGCGAAGACTTACCGGCATTTGGTTTTCCGGCAATGACCACCTGTAATCCTTCTCGCAGTAACTGGCCCTGACGTGCAGATTGCTGTACCAGCGTAACTGAACTGGCAACATCATCCAGCAGCTTGAGAATTTTTCCGTCAGCGAGAAAATCAATTTCTTCTTCAGGAAAATCAATCGCCGCTTCTACATGTAAACGTAAATGAATAAGCTTCTCTAATACAGAATTCACCTTAACAGAAAAAGCACCTTGTAAAGAACGTACTGCCGAGCGTGCAGCTGCCTGTGACGTGGCATCAATCAGATCAGCAATGGCTTCGGCCTGTACCAGATCAAGTTTGCCATTTTCAAAGGCACGCATGGAAAACTCGCCAGCCTTGGCCGCTATGGCACCCAGCTCGAATAGTCGGGAGAGCAGGGCATTTTGAATTACCGGTCCACCATGACCCTGTAGCTCAACAACATCTTCTCCCGTAAATGAATAGGGATTTGGAAAACAGATAACCAATCCCTCATCCATTACCTGCTGCTCTGCATCATAAAACTGTCGAAAAGCTGCCATGCGGGCTTTTGGTAAAGAGCGCTGGGTTAACTGTTCGGCAATCATATAGGCTTTCGGACCTGAGAGGCGAATTACCCCAACACCACCACGGCCAGGTGGAGTCGCTATCGCAGCAATTGTGGTGGAGTTGAGCATATTGATCACCTAAAAATTTTAAAAACAGCAAAAGAAAATCCGTCCAAGATTATCATCTTGGACGGATTTATTCAGCATCGATCAAGTGAGCTGAATGGATTATTAAATCACTTCAACACCATTTTCACGTTCTTTCTTCACGCTCCGGTTAATAAACCATTGCTGCAAGATAGTGATACTGTTGTTGACAATCCAGTACAGTACTAGTCCTGCTGGGAAGAACAGCATAAATACAGTGAAAATGATCGGCATGATCTTAAAGACTTTTGCCTGCATTGGATCAGCTGGCTGCGGATTCAGTGATTGCTGAGTAAACATGGTCAGACCCATGACTAACGGCAGAATAAACCACGGATCCATCGCCGACAAATCCTGAATCCAGCCGAACCATGGCGCATGACGCAGTTCTACACTTTCCATCAATACCCAGTATAGGGCAAGGAAAATTGGCATTTGCAGCAAGAGCGGCAAACAGCCTGAGAGAGGATTAACCTGCTCACGCTTGTAGAGTGCCATCATTTCCTGAGAGAAACGCATACGGTCTTCACCGAACTCTTCTTTCATGCGCTGCATTTCTGGTGCAATTACCCGCATTTTCGCCATAGAGCGATAGCTCTTGGACGATAGTGGCCAAAGAATAAGTTTAACCAGTATAGTCAGCAGGATAATTGACCAACCCCAGTTACCGACAATGTTATGGAAGAACTGCAGACCCAGGAACAATAATTTAGCAATTGGCCATAACCAGCCATAATCTACAGTCTGGTTCAAACCTACTGCCAGATCTTTAAGCTCGGACTGAATCTTTGGACCTGAGTAGAAGGTTGCATCTACTTCAGCAACCGTACCGGCTGGCACATTGATAGTTGGCGAAGTAAAACTAATGATATTCATATCATCAGCTGATTTGCGTGATTCGAGCTTGGCAGCATATGGCTGTCCATTGGCTTGAGTCAGTTTAAGCTGACCCGGAATCCAGGCACTCACAAAGTAATGCTGTACTACAGCAATCCAGCCACCCTTTGCATCAACATTCAGCTTTTCATCATTAAAATTATCAAACTTGAGCTTGTTGTAATGCTCTTCTGGTGTGCCCCAGGCACCGCCCAGGAAGGTACCCAGCGTAAAGATCCCTTGATCAGACTTACCAGGATCTTCAGAATTATCACGTTTGATCTGGCCAAACATCTGACCCTGCCAGTTTTGCTGACTACGGTTCACCACTTTATGGTTGACCACGATCGGGTATTCGCCCTGCTTAAAGGTAAAGGTCTTAATAATCTCTACACCATCGGCAGTCTTGTAGACCATTGGTATAGTCAGTACTTTTACTGCTTTACCATTATCTTTACTGACAGTCTGAGCATCTTTAAGCAAGTCATAAGAAGTTTTTTCAACCTCATATACCGGGCGGCCGCTACGGTTACTGTCTGGACCATTGAGTCCAATCAGACCAGATTGTGCGACATAGGTACGCTTGGCATCACTTTCCAGCATGACAAACGGCTGATCGCTGTCTTTATTCTTGTCATGATTCAGTAATTCAATTCGTACAATATCCCCACCTTTTGGATTGATCAAAAGATGATAGAGGTCAGTCTGTACTGAAATCAGCTGCTGATTTACAGGTGCAGTTACATCTGTTGCTTGTGGCGTTGCAATATTTGCTTGCGGTACATCAGAAGAAGCTGATGCCGCTTGGCTATTTGGCAAATCTGCAGATACTTCATGCGAAACGACTGCCTGTTGCTGCGGCGCTGTCTCTGCATGACCATAATCTTTTTGCCACGCCAAAATGAGCAAATATGCGACGACAAACATGGCCCCGAGAATTGCAAACCTGGCCCATTGTTGCATATCTATTACCCCAAGTGGTTAGAGTGATTTTGATTCAAAAAACGATCACGAAAGGGTACAGCAACGTGAAAGGTTTGAGAATCTATTTGCTGAAATGAAATAAAACGAATTGCTTTTGGGGGAACAGGATCATAGCCAGAACCACCCCACGGATGACAGCGACAGATACGTTTACCGGCCAACCACACACCACGCATCGCGCCATGCGCATGAATGGCTTCTAACGAATATTGAGAACAAGTTGGAATATAACGACAACGAGGTCCAAGCAGCGGACTAATCGCAATTTGATAGAAACGTATCAACCAATGCAATAAACGTCTCATTGGTATCTCTAGTTTTGTGAGGAAGAAACAGCTATTTTTCGGTGTTTTTTAACCTGGCGTTGTAACTTTTGCCAAGCTATCTGTAATTGCTGGTGCAACTCGGCATTAGAAATATCTTCTATACCTAATTTAGGCATTACTACGATATCTAATAATTCCAGTTGCTGCTGATGCAGGCGAAAACTTTCGCGAGCAAGTCGTTTTATCCGATTTCTTTCATGTGCACGACGCACTTTTTTCTTGGCCACAACAATACCCAAACGGCTATAATGCAATTCGGTCGGTCTGGCAAGAAATAAGAAGTGGGGTTGATGCACTTTAAAAAGCGCACCATCAAACACACTTTTGTAATCTGCAGCACAGCGGATACGTACAGCTGTGCTGAAGCTATAAAGTGTCATGACACCCAAGTCGTTTAAACTTAAACTGAAATTAAACAGTTAAGCTGTGACGACCTTTGGCACGACGGCGAGCTAATACTTGACGACCAGCTTTAGTAGCCATACGAGCACGGAAACCATGAACGCGCTTACGCTTTAATTCAGATGGTTGGAATGTACGTTTCATGTCGAAACTCCAAAATGATCTTTCTATAAAGGTTCGCGATTGTATTGTGCAATCTTTACGCTGTCAATGAAAACCCGTCTTTTGTTCAATTTTGATTGTAATTCCAAGAATAGAGAAATATACAAATATAAAAATGAGAGAGATAAAATTTAAAACTTATACACAATATAAACCATTTATTTTAAAATACATTTATTTAAAAACTAAAAATATCCACAGTTTTATAAACAATATTTTGTATTTCTGAATTAGGCTACTGGTTTTGAATTTAAATTCATTGTAAGTTAAGTTATCCACACCAGATTGCATCGTTATTATTAAATTCAAATTTTAAAATTTAAATTTATTATTATTAGAGCGGCTTTTTTCTGTGGAAATGATACTTTTATATTCTAATATCATATGATTATATTGTGGATAACTATGTTTTTATAATTTATATGAATTGTGGATAACTTTGTGATATATTTTATCCACAGGTTATGGAAAACTTTATCCACATGTGGTTTAAATTCAAATTTAAAACAGAAAGTTTCTTTTTTGGCCAAAACTTTAGAAATGACCCATGACAGATGTGGATAACTTGGTTAGAATGGCCACCCCTCGCAAGGGGTGCTGTAGTTCAATTTAAATTTAAAACATGAAGATAGGGGATTCAC
>NZ_CP160438.1:0-102842 GCF_040744925.1 Acinetobacter sp. FL
GCTGCACTATTTATCACTTTTGTTCTCCCTGCTTTAGTCATTGCTAGTCTGTTTAATAAAAAACAGTCGTTACACGGTGATGCCAGATTTGCCACAACAAAAGAAATTCAGAAATCTGGATTGATGGGAAATAAGGGAATTTTAGTAGGGAAATATCATAATAAAATATTTACTGCTTGGCGGTCAGCAATTTGTACTTCTGGCTGCTCCGACACGAAGCGGTAAAGGTGTAGCGATTGTTATTCCTAACCTTCTAAAACTATTCGGATAGTGTAGTTGTACTGGATTTGAAGCTTGAAAACTTCCTATTAACTTCTAAATTTCGTGCTAAGAATGGCCAGAAAGTTTATCTATTCAGCCCATTTTCTGAAGATCTAAAATCTCACAAATGGAATCCATTTGATACCGTTAGTCATGACGAAAATTTTTAGAGTAGGTGAAATTCTTGCTATTTGGTCGAAGCTTCTACCCTGTGACTGGTGATGCTAAAACCGATTTTTGGAATGACAATGCTAATAACTTATTTTCTTGGCCTAGCCCTATATCTATTTGAAACTGAAGATCTGCCTGTAACTATGGGCGAGGTTTTAAGACAGAGTTCGGGTAAAGGTAAGCCAATTCAGGATCATATTAGATCTATTATTGATGAAAGAGCGCAAAGTGATAAACCGCTTAGTGATACTTGCCTTGATGCTTTAAACCGTTTTTTAAGTTCACCAGACAATACGCTCGGTAACATCATTTCTACTTTTACCTCACCTTTAACGATTTTTGCGAACCCGATTGTAGACGCTGCAACTTCATCAAGTGACTTTAAACTTGAAGATGTACGCAGACAAAGAATGTCTATCTATTTTGGTGTTCAACCAAACCGTTTAGGGGATGCTAAGAACTTAATCAATTTGTTCTATTCACTCTTAATTGATGTGAATCTAAAAACACTGCCACAACAAGATTCATCTTTGAAATATCAGTGCTTAGTCGTGAATGATGAAGCAACGGCTGTTGGTAAAGTAGCGAAAATTGCAGATGCTAACTCGTTTATCGCGGGTTATAACATTCGCTTATTAACAATTATTCAATCTATTGGCCAGCTAGAGGACGTTTATAAAACCCAAACTAGGGGGCTTGTGACTAACCATGCCTTGCAAATCGTTTATCCGCCTAGAGAACAACGTGATGCCAATGAATATAGTGAAATGCTTGGCTATTTCACTTTCAAAGCAAAATCTAAAGGCCAAAGCCGTTCTATGGCATGGGGTCAAGGTGGCTCAAATTCAGAAAATGAATCAGATCAAAGACGAGCTTTAATGCTCCCTCAAGAGTTAAAAGAATTGTCGCAAGATAAAGAAATTATCTTTATGGAAAATACAAAACCTATCATGTGTGAAAAGGCTAAGTATTTTAATGACAGTGCTTTTGTGGATCGCCTAAAGTCCGTTTCTCCTAGCATGAAAGCAATTAAGGGTTTTCCAACTCACAAGCAATTAGAAAAAATTGCCTTTGAGGATCTGGAACTTTCAATTCCTATTCCTGATTTAGACGTAAAGCTGCATAAGGCAAAAATTGAAAAACGTATAACTGAAATTACTACAGTAGAACAGGCTGAACAAATAGATATTTCTAGCTTAGTTATCCCTGAATTTAAGTTAGATAAAACAGTTTTTGAAGATCCAGAAAATCCACAACCTGAAGAATGTCTACAAGTGGTCGATCAATTCTTTGGGGCTGTTGAATGGGAAGAAGATACTGAAGCGCAAAATATTGTCGATGACTTCTTTAGCCAGGTGGAAGCTAGTGATGAAAATCCAATAGAAAACCTAGTTGCAGTAGACGAACCAGAACAAACGGAAAACCTTATTGCAATTGATGACACTGAATTTAGTCATGACGAAATAGAAAACCTTGTTGCAGTAGATGAACCAGATCCTCTGGCCATGATTGCAGAAATGGAAAATCTGGTTGCAGTAGATGAACCAGAACAAATAGAAAACCTTGTTGCAGTAGATGAACCAGATCCTCTGGCCATGATTGCAGAAATGGAAAATCTGGTTGCAGTAGATGAACCAGAACAAATAGAAAACCTTGTTGCAGTAGATGAACCAGATCTTCTGGCCATGATTGCAGAAATGGAAAATCTGGTTGCAGTAGATGAACCAGAACAAATGGAAAACCTTGTTTCAGCAGATGAATCAGATCCTCTAACCATGATTGCAGAATTGGAAAACCTAGAGGACAGCCTATTTGTACTTGGTGTCACTAAATTTAGTCATGACGAAGCCAAACAAATTGTTGATACGGTTTTTAATTGTGCTGAATCTGAATTTGCAGTTGATGAAGATCAACAAGACAACCTAAATGCAGTCAATAAAGGTCAAAAGGGATCTATAGAAAATTCAGATATTGATGACGTTTATCAGGCGTTTTCAGACCAAGTTAATTCTAAATAAGGAAACTATCATGAAAAAAATCTCTCTTACATTAATCAGCCTCGCCCTATCTTTTTCAGTTGTGGGCTGTACTTCAAATAAAGCCGTGACCAGTCCTAATGGCTTTTCATCTAAAGCAGTTAATCAGCCTGACACTGTAAAAAACTATATGCAAAGCATAGTTGTATATCAGAAAAATAAAGATTTAAGCACTGAAACTGAAAGACAAATTGCACTTCTAACAGACAAATATATTCAAACCAAAATGATTATTGACGAAGCAGCACGTCGCCAAAATATTTCTAATCAATAAGGACTTGATCATGACTGAAGCAAACAAGGTCGATAAACCTAGTTTTAATAAAGAACAAACCGGCTATACCAAACTTGGCCAGACGTTAGAAACAAATCAAGCTGAAGTCAATTCGATTGAAAAAGCTGAAAATATAGATATTTCAAAAAGCACAAAAGGTATTAATCAAGATCCTGAAGAAACTAAAGTAACTGATACCAAAAAGCTAAAAGCTGATGACAGTAAAGAACCTAGTGAAGAAGGCATACCTAAAGCATTGCTCAATAAATATTATGTGGTAGATGACAAATATCACTTTAAAGGTAATCCTGAAAAAGTAGCTTTTGAAGATTCTGGAAAAGCTTTAAAAACCACAATTGATGATAAACATATTGCTGCTTCAATGGTGGAGGTAGCAAAAGCTAAAAAATGGGAAACAATACAGGTTAAAGGCTCTGAAGAATTTAAACGGAATGTATGGCTTGAAGCTTCAATGAAGGGCATGACAGTAAAGGGTTATGAACCTCGTGATATTGACCTAGCCTTGCTCAATGACATGAAAAAAGAACAAGGTAAAGAGGTAATTCCCAATACTATTGAAAAGGGTAATGAACGCCAGAAAGAGAAGCCTTTAAATGAGAAGGATAAAGTAGATCCAACACAGGAACGGAAGGAAAAAATTAATAACCTGTCAGAACAGGAAAAAGCTTTACTGACAGTTTTTGATAAAAAAATGAAAGCTGACGGCTTCACAGAAAAGCAGCGCACAGCCAGTATAGACGTTGCGGTTGAACAGCTTAATCAGAAAAAAATGCACGTTGGAAAATTAGTAGATCATGGTGCAGCACCTTATGAGCATGATCCTAAGAATAACAGTAGCTACTACGCCACTATTGAAAATAGTAAAGGTGAAAAAAATACAATCTGGGCGAAGGATCTGGAACGTACTTTAAAAGAGCAAAATATCATTAAGAATGATGATATTGTCCTGTCCTATAAAGGGTCTAACAAAGTCGAAGTGAATACTAAAGAAATTGATCCTAAAACTGGACTGCCAACAGGTGCAAGAGTTCAAACATTGGCAAATAAAGGGAAGTGGGAAGCTCAAAGCTTGAGTAAATTGAAAGAAACAACTGAAAAAGCTTTAACCAAAAATGATAAAACTAAGCTTCAGATTCAACATAATGCCGACATTCAAAATCAGAAATTTCATAAGCCAAAATTAACGGCTTATGATGCCAATGCTCCAAAACAACAGCCAGTACAGCAGCCACAAGTTAAAACTCAAGAGAGAAATAAAAATAGAGATATATCCCGATAATCTTGGCCACGAAAACACCCATTAAGGGTGTTTTTTTATATCCCGCTACTAGATCAAATAGGAGCAGTTTATTTTCTGCGGTCGCCATTTAAAAAGCACAGCTTTTTAAAGCTCACTTGAAAACAACGGTAATCAGGGAAAGGAAAATTTAACTGATTGCGTCAGTTCGCAAAGTAGACACTTTGCTCTGATATATCTGCTATGGATCTAGATTAGATAGGTAATATAGATGCCTGGATAAACGCTGCAGCTTGCAGCATTTATCCAAGCATCGGGATTAGACGTTTTAGAGATTATGGACCAGACAATAATATTGGCAGTCCATAATCTACTAAAACCAATAGAAGGTTAAACTTGGGATATTGCTTGTATTGTCCACCTGTGGACTATATAATCAAATTTAATCTGATTAAGGACGGTAAAGAATGACAAATGCAGATTTTAAACTGCTAGTTGAATCATTGGGATTTTACAACCCTGAAGCGATACGCGATTATTTCAAAGCTATAGGATTCAATGAATCTATTAACGTCCGACCAATTCAATATTGGTTAAATGGTAAGAGCGTAGCTCTAAATATGCCAATTCCAGACGATGTGGTTGAGAATTTTAAACAGCTTGAACAAATGAAAATTGAGTTATCAGGCCAAGAAAAATTTAAGAAAAATACCTTTCTCTACAAAGATAAATATTTAATGTGGGAAAAATTCCCTGAATTAAAAGGGCTACCTTGCACGTACCTAAATCAATTAATGATTCTGGTGAATATGCTGCATGGTTATAGAGAAATGCAGTATTGCACAAGTTACTAAGGATCATAGAATGAAAAATCAGGATCTTTCTATTGTCGAGTTGGTTAGTAAACGCAATAAAATTGTCTATACGATTTGTGGATTATTAGTCTTACTGACAGCCTTATCTTTCGCCAGATACTTTCTGAATTTTAGTATCCTTTATCTTTTAATTCTGCTTATTCCATTTTTTGTTTTGATGTATTGGATGATAAGAGTTACCGAACATATAAAAGATGAGAAAAATTTAAAAGAATCTTCTTAAGAAGTGAGTAAATCGTATAACTCATGATCTAGAACTAGGATCTATAGGTTAAATATCTAAGATGAATGGGATTAGAATCGCATATAATTCTGCATTCATAAAATTTTAGCATCGGTAGTAATTCATGGATACAGCTCTAATTCAAACGCTAAAAAAAATTCTTAAGCAGTTTCCAAAATTCTGGAATGGTGAAAACTGAATAGCCACCAAAATTCTAGACACACATAACCATCTTTTGATGGGCCTTTTCATAATCTAATGGAGAACGCTGACCATTGGAACCATGTCTGCGTTTTGAGTTATAGAACATCTCTATATATTCAAAGATATCCGACCTTGCTTCAGTTCTTGTCACATAGATTTTCTTCTTGATCCTCTCTCGCTTTAACAGCTGAAAGAAGCTCTCAGCAACAGCATTATCATGGCAGTTTCCACGCCGGCTCATACTGCTTTCAAGGTTGTGATGCTTGAGAAATGTCTGCCATTCATGACTGGTGTATTGGCTACCTTGATCAGAATGAATCAGGACTTTGTTCTTTGGGCTTCTTCGCCACAAAGCCATCAGTAGAGCATCTAAAACCAGATCTGTTGTGATTCTCGACTTCATAGACC
The DNA here is from genome assembly GCF_040744925.1 of Acinetobacter sp. FL. NCBI lineage: Bacteria > Pseudomonadati > Pseudomonadota > Gammaproteobacteria > Moraxellales > Moraxellaceae > Acinetobacter > Acinetobacter sp. FL. The sequence continues at coordinate 5,711 of NZ_CP160438.1, forward strand.
AGCCAACGACTAGCCGTGAGAATAGGTCGATTACTACTGCAAGATACAGCCATCCTTCATGAGTGCGAATATAAGTGATGTCAGTCACCCACAACTGGTTGGGCTGGGTGGGGTTAAACTGTCTGTCTAAAGTATTTCGAGCCACAATCGATGGAGTACTAACATTAGCTCTAGGTTTGCGATAGCCACGCTGTGACTTGAGACCATTCGCCTTCATGAGTCGATGTACTCGATTGATACCGCAACTTTCGCCAACGTCTTTCAAATCACAATGAATCTTGCGATAACCGTAGACTCCGCCAGATTCCAACCAGAACTGTTTAATTAATCCTGAAAGCTGTTGCCGCTTCCTCGCAGTTATACTGGTAGGTTTCTTTAACCAGGCGTAATAACCACTGTGATGAACATCTAACGTTGAACATAAACGACGAACAGACCATATATGTTGGTTGTCCCGAATAAAGGCGTACCTCATTTGGACTGGCTTGCGAAGTACACCGCGGCCTTTTTTAATATGTCCCTTTCTTCAGTGACCCTTTGCAGCTCTTTTTTTAATTTCGCTAATTCTGTAGTTGGATCACTAGATTCTGTTGTCTTGGGCTGCTGTGGATCATAACGTTTGATCCAAGCATACAGACTATGTGTAGTGGTTCCTAAATGTGTAGCAACTTCAGCCACACTATGACCTTTCTCAGTGACTTGTTTTACTGCTTCAATTTTGAATTCTTCAGGGTATCGTTTACTGCTCATAAGCACCTCGTTAATTAGCCATTTTATCTAACTAAAAGGTGTCTACAAAATCGGTGGCTATTCAAGTTTAAGCGTTTACACAGTTTTATTTACACTCTCCTAAAACCATTTAACAAAATCTATGACTATTTTACTTTCCCTTACCTAATCGTCCTAGTGTATATCTTTTTTTTTGATTAGCTTATTCCTAAATCAAGTGAATTTAGGTAAGTATGATGAACGATATCCAATTTTCAGATTGCGCAAAGGCATGTATGAGCTGTTCCCTTACCTGTGCCAGTTGTGCAAATGCCTGTCTAAAAGAAGAAAATCTGGAGATGATGCGAGAATGTATTCAGCGTTGTCTAGATTGTGCAGATATTTGTCAGCTCTGTGCTCGTATGCAGCAAAAAGAATCTCCTTTTATGAAAGAAATTTGTGAGCTTTGTGCCAAGGCTTGTGAATACTGTGCAGATGAATGTAGCCAACATGAGCATCAACACTGCCAGCAATGTGCTGATGCTTGCCGTGAATGTGCCGTCGAATGTCGAAAAATGGTTGTCTGATAAATAAAAGAATTAGTTGAGTTTAGGATTTACTCAATGAATAGCCAACGTGTTAGTTGTTAGTGGGTCAAACCACTAACAACGGCACTGTTGCAAATAGGGATCTGAGTCGATGATTTTCCCTTCAAAAAAGCTTAGAGACCGAAAACTCTATTTACTAGCCAAACTTCTCCTAGAATATTACCGTTATAAAATAATGAAGCTTGTCCTTTGCGTAGAGCACGCATAACCTCAATTCCTTTAATTGTGGCATAAGCCGTTTTCATAGACTTGAATCCCAACGTAGCCTTGATGATCCGTTTGAGCTTGCCATGATCACATTCAATCACGTTATTCTTGTATTTAATCTGTCGATGGTCCAGGTCTTCAGGACACTTTCCTTCCTGTTTTAGTCGCGACAAAGCACGGCCATAGGTATGAGCCTTATCAGTGTTTATGACTCGTGGAATCTGCCATTTTTTGACATGATTCAAAATCTTACCAAGAAAACAATAAGCTGAATGGGTATTTCGTCTAGCAGAAAGATAGAAATCAAGAGTATGGCCACGTTGGTCAACTGCACGGTATAGATATGCCCATTTGCCATTCACTTTTACGTAAGTTTCATCCAGATGCCATAAATGTCGATCTGTAGGATTACGCCAATACCAACGTAAACGTTTTTCCATTTCTGGAGCATAACGCTGAACCCAGCGATAAATTGTGGTGTGATCAACATTCACTCCACGTTCAGCGAGCATTTCCTGAAGTTCACGATAGCTGATGCCATATTTACAATACCAACGAACAGCCCAAAGAATGATTTCACCTTGAAAGTGCCGACCGTGGAAGGGATTCATCTGCTGTATCTCGAAATAAATAAGATATTTAGCTTATCATGTCAGCCTATTTGCAACAGTGCCATTCACACTTAGTTTTTTTTAATTTTCCATTTAGGCTGATGTAGGCATGAGCTTTTTCATTTTCACCTATTCCCACTTCTTCGAAGTGTAATCTGAAACTTGGAGACCAACCTTCACGAAAATTTTTGGGTAAATCACCATAATCTAAGAATGCTTCAATTGTATAAAGTTTTCTTAATTCTTCGTCCTTCATTGCCACTCCATGAACATTAGACTGATTCAATGATGTAATCTATACCTAGTGCCATTTTCCCAGACCAACTTTCTACAGTGTCTTTGGCTTTTATTATTTAAATATATTGATCCCCATCTTCGGGATACATCTTAAACAACCTTACAAGTCATTAAAAGCTAAGATTGTAGTTAGCTTAAAAGCTTACTACAATCAATAAACTAAACCATTATTAGGTTTAAGATGATATATAATCAAAAAATAGGTTATAAAATTCATTATATTACTATTTTTGATTATATATTTACTAAGTACTTATAAAGTGCTCAGCTACAAAAGATAAATGCAGTAATGTTAAATTTCCTCAATTCCCTTATTTTGAAATTCTCTTATTCAATACCCACGACAGTGGTTATATAGCCTGTTGTTAATAGAATTGATAGACCTAATAACATCTCAAATAAAATGGCATGACTAAGGTGTTTAGCGAATTTAGGATGTTGAAGACGCGGGGTGAAATACCATTTGTTGAAGGCAGCTAAAAGTAGAATACCTATAACAAAAAACATTTTAACCATGAAACCATAGCCATATGCAGTATTGATTAAGGTATTAAAATCTTTAATTAAAAGAAGAGCTACACTAGCGCCACAGGCGATTAATATCCCAACAATGAAAGCAGCAATACGTCCAAATACATGCATGCGATCTTTTAAAGGTAAACCACTTATTTCCCGGCTGGTTTTCCATAACGGATATAAAGACCCAATCCATAGCGACATAACTAGGATATGGATTGATAATAAAATTTGAGCAAGTAAGCTTAAATTAGCGACATGTCCGAGCTGAGAAAAACTAAAGATAATCGGGATTAGTAAAATACCAAATATTGAACTTTCAGTTATAGAAAACTGACTCTTTTTCCTGTTAAGTTTCACCACCATGAGAAGAAGTAAAAGAGTGAAACTAATACAACGAAGAATGTGTATATGCCCTGGCGGGGTATTCAGCAGTATATTAATATACGTGGGATCCCACATACCTTTAATACCGGTATTGGCAAAACTACCGATCAGAATAAAAAAACCTAAGGTACTGGAAATTAGGCCTAATCCGGCACCAATTGTAATATATTTAAGAATCGATTCTTTTAGTTCAAGATATTGTCTCAGTAAAAAATAGCAAAAGGCTCCACCAACGACAAAAGCTACACTTAAGTATAAAATAACCTTAGTTAACCAAGTTGCCCACATCCAATATTCAGAAATCATTATTTTTTCCATTCTGGGACAGCATGCCAGCACTTCACTGGCATGTTGAAAAGTAATGTAATTAATTCTTATTTTGTTGATTTAATAGTGAAACTATATTCACCATTCATGTTGTGACCATCCTTCCCCATTGTTGTCCAGACAACGGTATATTTACCTTTTTTCAGTTTCGGAAGAGCGACATCAAAGGATTTCTTTAAGTCATGAGTAACTTCATATTTTAAAGGAACATCTCTTCGCTGAGCATCCAGTAACTTAATATTCATCAACATAACCTCTGCACCAAAGTTAAGGGTCAAGTTCTTTGGTTGACTAAGGATAGATGCATTTTCCGCAGGAATCGCACTCACTAAACTCACATGAGCGAACGTAGTTGTAGTAGCCACAATCATCGTTGCAGCTACTACAACATTACGTAGAGCAGTCATTTTATTTTGAAATAATTTCATTTACGTTTCCTCTTGATTCGTTAGTTCATTAGAGATGACTTTATAAAATCTATATTTAATGAGACCACATCATCTCCTCTTATATTTCAATTATTAGTGAGAGACAGAAACAGAGCGATGACTTCAAAATTACATTTTTGTCATTTTTAAAAATCAATAGACTCAAGTGATAAAATTATTCAATAGAAATAAAAAAATTGACTATAACCAGCTACCACCTAAGTAAAACACCGGTGGCATAACCAGCGATCAACTTCATCAAAAGAATGAGTGGAGCAAATAAATGAAAAATACCTCTCTCTATTTGTTTGCTTCATTCATTTAAAGGTTGTATCGGCTGATCAACTGATGGAAGGAAAATATCATGACTTATATCCGCCAAACTTTACTTGCACTTTGTATAACCACTGCCGCTCTAGGTGCATTAGCCCAAAATCCTGAAGAGCATAAAACTCATCACCCAGAAAATACTCCTCCATCCACAGTCACTGTTAAAAAGACAGCTACTGGCACGATGACTCCAGACAAAATGGCTGCAATGGACCAGCACATGAAAGCGATGCAAGCCATGCATGAAAAGATGATGGCTGCAAAAAACCCGCAAGAACGTCAGAAACTTATGGCTGAGCACATGAAACTCATGCAAGGAGGTATAAGCATGATGAAACAGATGGGTAGCCAAAGCATGAATGCCAATATGGCTGACCGTCAGCAAATGATGGAAAAACGCATGGACATGATGCAATCCATGATGCAAATGATGATGGACTGTATGCCTCCCTCCACAACTAAATAATTACCCATGAATTAGAGAGGGAAGCACCATGAACCATCAACCTCAAGAACATAATTCAGTACCTAACTTTTGGTCTACACGTTATGCCATCGGTCTATTAGTGCTTGGTGGTGTGGCAGCCTATTTTCTCTTAACCGAGCATTTGGCCCATGTCGTTGGTTTTTTACCCTTTTTACTCCTTTTAGCTTGTCCACTCATGCATATTTTTATGCATGGTGGTCATGGACATCACCATCAACAGAAAAAATCAGACCCATCAGATAATAAAAAATCGCGCGAACCAGGAGATCCATCATGAATCATGCGGAATCGGCCTATGGTCTGTGGTGGCTCGTCATCATAAATTCGGCAATTTTCATTATGTTTGCCTTCAGTTTTTTTAAACCCGCCACAGCACGAGACTGGCGTACTTTTAGCGCTTTCTCTGCTTTCATCATTGCATTGTTTGTCGAGATGTATGGTTTCCCTTTAACCATTTACCTGTTGTCAGGCTGGCTACAAACTCGCTTTCCTGAACTTGATTTGCTGTCGCATAACTCAGGTCACTTATGGTCAACGCTACTGGGTGAAAAGGGTGATCCACATTTTGGCATTCTGCACATCGCGAGTTATATTTTTTTGGGCTATGGTTTCTATTTACTGTCATCAGCATGGAACGTGTTGTACCACGCACAACGTCATCACCAATTGGCAGTAACCGGACCCTATGCGCGCATACGTCACCCCCAATACGTGGCTTTTATCTTGATCTTGCTGGGGTTTTTATTGCAATGGCCAACTTTACTGACACTGATTATGTTTCCAATCTTACTCTTAATGTACAGCCGCTTGGCAATTAAGGAAGAGGCTGAAATGAGTAAACAGTTTGGCGCTGTCTATGACAGCTATGCTCAACAGACTCCGAGATTTATTCCAAAATTCGGCCATAAAACCACTTTTCCATAAGAGAATTATTTATGTCAGATCAAAAAAATCATAACCAGGACCATATGGCACAGGCTACAACAGACGTACTGAAAGACCCAGTCTGTGGTATGACCGTCACTGAAGAATCGAAATACCATGAGGAATTTAAGGGGAAAACTTACTTTTTTTGCAGTGATAAATGTCAATCAAAGTTTCATAGCAGCCCGGTGCAATATATCGCTAAACCCGCAACGACGACTGCCGATGCACATACACAGCATCATCAGACTACTCAATCCGTTAATGAGACAAGCACAACAGGCACGATCATCTATACGTGCCCAATGCATCCAGAAATTAAACAAGATCATCCTGGAAACTGTCCTAAATGTGGAATGACACTGGAGCCACTCATTCCCGAGTTAGAGGAAGATGAGAATCCTGAGTTACGTGATTTCCGTCGACGCTTCTGGTGTACACTGCCACTGACCATAGTCGTGACTTTTTTGGCGATGTTTGGCCATCAACTGAACCTGTTCGACATGGCGGTTCAGAGCTGGATTGAATTAGTGTTGTCACTGCCGATCGTACTCTGGGCAGGTTGGCCATTTTTTTCCCGTGGTTGGCAATCGGTCGTGAATCGCAGCCCGAACATGTGGACCCTGATCGGTCTAGGTACAGGGGCTGCTTTTATTTACAGTGTGGTTGCAACTGTAGCGCCACAAATCTTTCCAGACTCATTTATTTCCATGGGCCGTGTCGCTGTTTACTTTGAAGCTTCAGCGGTCATTATTTCGTTGACCCTACTGGGACAAATACTAGAATTAAAAGCACGTTCGCAAACTTCTGCTGCAATTAAGTCACTACTCGGACTTGCTCCTAAAACAGCTCGCCGAATTCTGTCCGATGGAACTGAGGAAGACGTTCCTCTGACTCATGTCCATGTAGGAGATTTACTTCGCATCCGCCCAGGTGAAAAAGTTCCTGTGGATGGTGTAGTCACTGAAGGAAGTAGTTCAGTAGATGAATCAATGCTGACAGGCGAACCTTTACCAATCACTAAACGTGTCGGCGATAAAGTCATTGGCGCTACCCTGAATACCAATGGTTCATTGATCATGCGTTCAGAGAAAATTGGTTCAAGTACCATGTTGTCCCAGATCGTACAGATGGTGGCACAAGCTCAACGCTCGAGAGCACCAATGCAACGTATGGCTGATCAGGTAGCAGGTTGGTTTGTCATGGCTGTAGTAGCCATTGCCTTGCTTACCTTCTTTGGATGGGGATTGTTCGGCCCAGAAGAGTCGAGCTGGGTTTATGCATTAATCAATGCTGTGGCAGTACTCATTATTGCCTGTCCTTGTGCACTAGGCTTGGCAACTCCAATGTCTATCATGGTTGCAACGGGTCAAGGTGCTACTCATGGTGTGTTGTTCCGCGATGCAGCAGCCATTGAGAATCTGCGCAAGATTGACACACTAATCATCGATAAAACAGGTACGTTGACCGAAGGACGCCCTGTATTCGATCGTGTGGTTGCCGCATCAGGTTTCGATGAATCTGAAGTATTACGTTTAGCCGCCAGTCTTGATCAAGGCAGTGAACACCCGCTAGCCGAAGCGATTGTAAATGCAGCACACGAACGTGGCCTGTCTCTTGAAACACCAGATAATTTTGAATCAGGCTCAGGGATTGGTGTTCGAGGTCAAGTGGGCGATCGTCAGTTAGCTTTGGGCAACACAGCACTGATGGAGCAATTAGGTATCTCGGTACAATTTCTGATTCCGCAAGCCGAAGAGCTGCGTTCAGAAGGTGCAAGTGTGATGCATCTAGCCATCAATGGTGAATTGGCCGGCCTGCTTGCAGTATCCGATCCCATCAAAAAAAGTACCCCTGAAGCACTTGCCACCCTGAAGGAAGCTGGACTACGTATCGTGATGGCAACAGGAGATGGTCTCACCACTGCCCGTTCAGTCGCAGCACGTCTGGGTATTGATGAGGTACATGGTGAAGTTAAACCCGCAGATAAACTAGAACTGGTCAGCAAATTGCAGAAGGAAGGTCGCATCGTGGCAATGGCCGGCGATGGAATCAATGATGCACCAGCACTAGCCAAGGCTGATGTCGGTATCGCTATGGGGACCGGAACTGATGTCGCAATGAATAGTGCTCAAGTTACGCTGGTCAAGGGGGATTTACGCGGTATCGCGGTTGCCCGTTCCCTTTCGGAAGCTACTGTTGGCAACATGAAACAGAACCTCATGTTTGCTTTCCTTTACAATGCCTTGGGTATCCCAATCGCAGCTGGCGTACTCTATCCATTTACCGGTTGGTTATTGTCACCCATGATTGCGGCCTTGGCGATGAGTTTTAGTTCAGCTTCAGTCATCACGAATGCCCTTCGCCTGCGAAATAAAAAGTTATGATAGAGAGTTCTTTTCTTCCACCAGATGTACCAGGTCTTATTGCAGCACTTGCCATCGGCCTGCTCATTGGTTTAGAACGAGGATGGCACGATCGTGAATTGCCCGAGGGCAGCCGAGTAGCAGGCCTACGTACCTTCACATTGACAGGATTGCTCGGAGGAGTGCTCGGTCATTTACAACCAAACTTCGGGCCTTGGCCGCTGGTCGCGGCCGTATTAGGGCTTTCCTTATTATTAACAGTGTCCTACGCGCGTACCGCAAAACTTTCCGGTAATCTAAGCGCTACCACGACGATCGCGATGCTGTTGACATTAGTTTTAGGTGCATATGCATCCCATGGTAATGTTACTTTAGCATTAACCGCGGCTGTAATCGTCGCTGTATTTTTGGATCTCAAGCCAACCTTACACGGTTGGCTACGCTTGATAGAGCATCGTGAATTAACCGCATCCCTGCAGTTGCTGGTACTTTCTGTCGTTATATTACCCTACTTACCCAATACGGGTCTGGGACCTTTTGCTGCATTAAATCCTTACCAGTTATGGTGGGCAGTGATCCTGATTGCCGGACTCTCTCTGGCAGGTCATTTTGCCATGCGGCTTACCGGTTCAGAAAGAGGCATATTCTGGACAGGTCTATTGGGTGGTTTGGCATCTTCTACAGCTGCAACTGTCGCACTGGCACGCTATACACGCCAGCACCCCGTCATGGTCAGTGCTGCTATTTCTGGAACATTGGCTGCCTGTGGCATCATGTTTTTTCGTATGGTTGTGCTGATAGGCGTCATTGAGCCAGCATTGCTAAGCACTTTTGGTGGTGCAATGATGATTGCGGGAATCCTTCTGCTGGGTATGGCATTGTGGAGACAACGCCAAATTACCAGCGCTGAAAACAACGATCGAACAATAGAAGCAATGGCTCCTTTTGATCTTGGGACAGCATTCAGCTTCGCTGCTTTCCTGGCTGTCATGGCAGTCTTGGTCCCGGCAGCAAAACAATGGTTGGGCACCAGCGGCATCTTCGTATTATCGACTATTTCTGGGCTAGCAGACGTAGATGCTATTTTAGTCTCACTTGCCCGCCTGCATAGTACTGAAGGCTTAACAACAAATGTGGCTGCTGTCGCGCTAGGGCTGGCCACACTGAGCAACATGTTAAGCAAAGCGACAATTGCATGGATGACAGGGGGGGGCACAGTTTGGCCGAGCTATCATATTTGGCTACACAATTGCCATGATAGGTGCTGGCGTAGCTCTGGCTCTCAGTTTGAGCTTTATGTAAGGTCAACTCGGGTAAATGGAAGATGTTCAAAAAATGAGTTAAAATGATTCCCCTTGCATGGATTCACTTTGAAAAACAATGGTAAAAATGATTCGACCATTGAGGGATTCAGCCTGGATGGTCGCCCCAAGCATATCAAGAATAGATTTTGTTATGGCAAGCCCTAAGCCGGTTCCTTCTTCTGTTCTTTGTCTAGACGCATCTGTTCGATAAAAACGATCAAATAATCTGGATAGTTGTTCAGGAGAGAGTTCAGGGCCTTCATTTTCAATTGAAAATATTGTGTTATCTAAATTCTGTTGAAGTTTTATCTGTATTGTAGAATTCTTGTTTCCATATTTAACTGCATTAGACAATAGGTTGCTGAGTGCGCGACGTAACATAGCAGGATCACCTTTTACATTGCCAGATCCTGTTTGTTGAAGTGTCATATTTTTTTCGGCAGCTAGAGCGTCATAGAAATCAAATAAAGCGGTAACTTCTTTAATGAGGTCAATATTCTGTAAGTTCTGTAAATTTAAGCCATGTTCTGCTTTTGCCAAGAAAAGCATATCGGACACCATTCGAGCCAAACGTTCAAATTCTTCTAAATTAGAAAATAGTATTTCTTGATAAGTACCAATATCTCGGTTACGGGCGAGACATACTTGAGTTTGGGTCATTAAATTATTAATCGGTGTTCTAATTTCATGTGCTAAATCAGATGAAAAATCGGAAAGTTTTTCTAAAGCTGACTCTAGTCTGTCCAGCATAGCATTGAAGGCGATTGCCAATGATTTTAGTTCGGTTGGTGTATGCTCAACTTCTAAACGTTCTGAAAGATGTTGAGCAGAAATTCCTTCTGCGACCTTAGCCATTTTTTGCACGGGTCTTAAACCTCTCCAGGTTGCAAACCAACCTAAAAACATTAAACAAATTGTACCAGCCAAACCAATATACAAAAGTTGACGCTTAAAATCTTTTAGAAAATGTAGATGTTCTGATGTATCGATCCCAACAATAATTCGTACAGATTGTATTTCAGAATTTCTATTTATACCTGTAGTGTAGATCATGCCACGATAGGTCTTATTTTGAACTTGCCATTTAATCCATGAATTATTTGCTGACTTGATTAAATTTTGAGTATTAATGATTGAGGATGCAGAACTAAATAAAACTTGACCTGTCGGTCGTTCTATTTGGACCATAAGATCATGGTGTCCAACTAACGCATCTCTTAAATAGAAATTAAGTTCTGGAGAATTTTTAGTATTCTGTTGAAGAAGATTCTGAATAAGCTGGATTTTACCTTCTAATTGGGTACGGTCTTGAGTTTCAAAATGATGCATTACTAATTTATTTATGAATAAACCCATAATAATTAGAATGAAAATAGTAGATAATGAGAAAATAATACCGATCCGAAAACTGATCGCTCTGAATAAATTATTATTCATCCTCTACCTCTAGTACATATCCCATTCCTCGAATATTCTGAATTAATTTGGGAGTAAAGTTACTGTCAACTTTACTTCTTAATCGTTTAATAGCGACTTCAACGACATTCGTATCACTATCAAAATTCATATCCCAAATTTGAGAAGCAATCAGCGCTCTTGGTAAAATTTCACCTCGTCTACGCATAAAAAGTTCCATAAGCGCGAATTCTTTTGCCGTCAGATCAATGCGTTGACCCGCTCGCGTTACCCGACGTTTTCTCAAATCAAGTTCTAAATCAGCAATCTTAATAATATTACTATCTTCTCTTTGCTGCCCTCGTCTAAGGAGAGTTTTGATTCGAGCAAGAAGCTCTGCAAAAGCAAAAGGCTTTATTAAATAATCATCAGCGCCTAACTCTAGACCTTTTACTCGATCTTCTATCTGATCTCTGGCTGTTAAAAACAGAATGGGCATTGTTTTGCCACTTTTACGAATATCATTAATAATATTCCAACCATCCAGTCCGGGTAACATGACGTCTAAGATAATTAAGTCGTATTCTTCAGAAAGAGCTTGATGTTTACCTGTTAATCCATCTGTAACCCAGTCGGTAATATAACCCGCTTCGGATAAACCTTGTTTGAGATAGTCACCAGTTTTTTGTTCATCTTCAACCAATAATATTCTCATCTCAGAATCCTAAGTCATTCATTAAACCTATAATAACTTTATAAAACCCGAGATTGAGATAGATTACAAAAATGTCATTTTCAAGTCACTCAGATGTTCGGTGAAGCGTTTTATTGTAATACGAAGAAACTTAATTTTAGAGAAACTTATGAAAACTGTATTGCGTCGTAGCTTAACTACTTTAGTGTGCATGGGAGCATTAATCGCAGGTACTCAATCTTGGGCAAATGATGCAAAAGATCTATCAAATTCGAAATCTAATGCTGTGACAACTGCAAAAAAAGCACAAGAGCCGTGTTCTAAACCTTGTAAGATGAACAAGGATAATAAAGTTCAGCAAGAACCTGGCCAACAGCAAGCGGCAAATTCCTCTGATATGTCGAAAATGGATCATTCCATGATGAATATGGACCATTCGAAAATGGATCATTCAAAAATGAATATGTCCAATACATCAAATAAATAATTTTATAAAAGCAGGAAAGGAGTATTGGAGCTAACGATAAGGATTGCCTTAATACTCTAATCTGGTCTTTTTAACGGTGAGATAGAATGTCAAATAAGTTAAGTCATATACTCTTAATTGGAGTTGGTTTATTTTCATCAACTTGGGTAATGGCGGCAGTTAAAGAATATGATTTAACGATCGCGGAACAGACTGTAAATATTACAGGAAAACCGCTAAAGAGAATTACCGTTAATGGTAAATTCGTTGCCCCTCTTCTTGAATTTGAAGAAGGGGATGATGCCGTTATTCGTGTTCATAATAAGCTAAAAAATCAGGACTCTTCAATTCATTGGCATGGTTTGATATTACCCGGAATCATGGATGGAGTACCTGGGTTCAACCAGTTTGAAGGCATCGCCCCTAATAAAACGTATGAGTATAAATTCAAGGTTCGTCAAAATGGTACTTATTGGTATCACTCCCATAGTAAAGGGCAAGAGCAAGACGGCCTATATGGTGCTTTAGTTATTTATCCGAAAAATAAAATCCCCTTAACATCATCTGAAAAAACTGATAGAGATTATGTGGTTTTGCTTTCTGATTTTCATAATTCTACAAGTGATCAAATTACGAAAAATCTTAAAAAAGAAGCAGATTACTATCAGAACCGTCGAGAAACGGTATTTGATGTCATGAAACAAGTTAAACGTGATGGATTGAAGGCAACTTGGCAAGACCGCTCTATGTGGAATCAGATGCGGATGTTGAAAACAGATATGTCTGATGTCACAGGCTATACATTTTTAATGAATGGCAAAACGCCTCAGCAAAACTGGACCGGTAATTTTAAAGCTGGAGAAAAAGTTCGCCTTCGATTTATTAATGCTTCTGCAATGTCATTTTTTGATGTACGAATTCCAAATTTAAAAATGACAGTGGTAAGTGCCGATGGTCAACCTGTAAAACCTGTTCCTGTAGATGAGTTCCGTATAGGTACTGCTGAAACTTATGATGTCATTGTTGAACCGAAACAAGCCCATTATCAAATCGAAGCTGAATCTATTGACCGTACTGGATTTTCGGTTGGAACCTTACATGATGAAAATACCTCACCTGTAAAACAAATTGAGATGCCTAAGCCTCGTCCTCGTTCTTTATTGACTATGGAAGATATGGGAATGGATCATGACATGTCTTCTATGAAAGGTATGGATCATGATATGTCTTCTATGAAAGGCATGAATCACGATATGTCTTCTATGAAAGGTATGGATCATGATATGTCTTCTATGAAAGATATGAATCATGATATGTCTTCAATGAAAGATATGAATCATGATATGTCTTCTATGAAAGGCATGAATCACGATATGTCTTCTATGAAAGGTATGGATCATGATATGTCTTCAATGAAAGATATGAATCATGATATGTCTTCTATGAAAGGCATGAATCACGATATGTCTTCTATGAAAGGCATGAATCACGATATGTCTTCTATGAAAGGTATGGATCATGATATGCCGATGAATAGCGCTACTGTTAAGGCGGCTTCAGACAAGAATGATAATACCGTATTTGGATGGGCAAATGCTTCAACACCTGAAGGTAATAAAGCATTGCAATATAGTGATTTGCAATCGTTAGATCTTCAAAAAGACACTCGTGCAGCTGAACGTGAAATAGAGATCCGTCTTGGTGGAAACATGGAGCGTTATATTTGGACAATAAATGGTAAAAAATTTAATGAAGCCGACCCACTAGTGGTGAAGTATGGTGAACGTATTCGCTTAAAATTTGTCAATGACAGTATGATGGCTCACCCAATGCACTTACATGGCATGTTTATGCAGCTTGAGAATGGTCAGGATCCAAGCAATATGCCAAACAAACATACGGTAATTGTTCCACCTGGGAAAACGATAACCACTCTACTCACAGCTGATGAGTTAGGTGAGTGGGCTATTCATTGTCACCTGCTTTACCATATGAGTGCAGGAATGATGAATAAACTCATTGTAGCTCAAGTGGAAGATGGTAATTCTACAAAGACTGTTCCTCAGTCCCAAGTAAATGAGAAGGGAGTAAATCCACATGCACATCACTAATAATTTGTTTTCAAAAACAACTTTGATGATTGCGCTATTTGGATTATCAAATCTAACGTTCGCTAAAAATGAAACTCCTGTACAAGACAGTAATATTACAAAAAATATGAAAATTCTTTTACAGGAATCTGGAGGATTAAAGTATTCCCTTCAAGAGCGTTATCCAGAATATTATTCAATGGAAAATGCGAATATGGGGGATAAGAGTGTCCAGATTGCGCTTGAGAACTCTAACTCACCTCATGACAATCATCTTAAAGAACATGGTGGACAAATTTATCAAACGACAAAATTTGAAAATGAATGGATGGTTGATGAAGACGGTAAGGGCAACCTAGGAACAAAGTTTGAAACTTTAATTGGAACAGATGAAAATCGTCTATTTATTGAAGCCAATTCGGAAAAGTCAGAAAGTAATGATCCAAAATATGCTGTATCAGCACTTTATAGCCGTAACGTAGCCCCATTTTGGGATGTACAAGCTGGGGTAAGATATAGTGAAGATAAAAATAACAGCAGCAGCGATCGAGTGGATGGGGTTATTGGTATATTAGGTCTAGCTCCTTATTTCTTTGAAACACAAGCATATCTTTATGGCGGTGAGAATAATTTTTGGGGAGCAAGTTTTGAATTAGAACGTGATTTGCTTTTAACTCAGAAACTTATTACTCAACCTTATATCGAAGCAGATGTAATATTTAGCGATGATTCTAACTATGCTGCAAAATCAGGTTTATCAGAACTAAAAACTGGTATCAAAACTAGATATGAGATTACTAAGCGATTTAAACCTTTTATTGATATTGCTTATCAGTATGAAAAAGGACAGCAAGATACTTTTATGCAAGAGGCTACTAATTCCGAAAAAGGGTGGAAATATGGTGCAGGCATCGAATTAGTTTTTTAAAAGCGATTTAAATAAAAATCAAAAATAGCAGTTTAATACTGCTATTTTTTTTTGTATGCTTATTTTGTGAAATGTTGATCCAGATGGCACTGTTGCAAATAGTGATTTGAGTCGATGATGTTCCCTTTAAAAAGTGCTTAGAGACCGAAAACCCTGTTGATTAGACACACTTCACCCTGAGGCTGACCATAATAAAATGACGATGCTTGTCCTTTACGTAGTGCACGCATGACTTCAATACCTTTAATTGTGGCATAAGCAGTCTTCATAGATTTGAATCCTAATGTGGCCCTGATGATTCGCTTTAACTTACCATGATCACATTCAATGACATTATTTTTATACTTAATCTGCCTGTGCTCAATATCTACTGGACATTTTCCTTCTCGCTTTAATCGTGATAAAGCATGGCCATAGGTCGCTGCTTTATCTGTATTGATGACCCGTGGAATTTGCCATTTTTTCACCGTATTGAAGATCTTTCCTAGAAAACTATAGGCTGATTTACTGTTCCGTCTAGCGGAAAGGTAAAAGTCAATCGTATGACCCCGTTGATCAACTGCACGATACAGGTAAGTCCATCGCCCCTTCACTTTGATATAAGTCTCATCCATATGCCATGAATGTAAATCTGTAGGATTACGCCAATACCAGCGTAACCGTTTTTCCATTTCTGGAGCATAACGCTGAACCCAACGATAAATTGTACTGTGATCCACATTTATGCCTCGTTCAGCGAGCATTTCTTGAAGTTCACGATAGCTGATGCCATATTTACAATACCAACGAACAGCCCAAAGAATGATTTCACCTTGAAAGTGCCGACCGTGGAAGGGATTCATCTGCTGTATCTCGAAATAAATAAGATATTTAGCTTATCATGTCAGCCTATTTGCAACAGTGCCTTATCACGCCTAACCCAACAGGATTTTCAAGAGCTGAAGCGCAGGATCCAGGAGAAGGGACTTCGTTTAGTCGTAGCAGATCTTCCTACTACCTACCAAATGATTCAAACCAGTGACAGCATTACTCATTCAATCTTGGAACTCATCAACAATATGTTGATTGATCTCCTGGCAACAATGGCCCGTCTAGACAATGAGAAACGTATAGAACGTATTAAGCAGGGCCTAGAACGTTCGGGTTACAAGCCAACAGGTAAGAAAGCCAATGAGGCTAAGCACAAACGAATAAAAGAATTGCTAGCATCTGGCAATATGACTAAGGAAGAAATTGCCAAAGCAGTGAATTGTGGAGTTGCAACTGTCTATCGAGTTGCTAAAGTCATTTAAAAAGGCTTGTATCAGTGCTTCCCTTATGTCATATCTATTTACAAAGGAGCAAGGCATTCTTAAAGATCAAAAGACGGAATTAATGATGAAAAAGCATTTGATTTTCCTTGTTTTTATAGTGATGGTTTTTATTTTAGCTCTAGTTGTAAAGATTAATAATGATCATAAAAAAGCGCAAGCATTAAACAAATTGGAACTAGTTGAAAAGAAAATCCATTAGGTAAAAATTGACTTATACTTATTTAAATAACGCTAATAACTAAGCCCAAAAAACACCTAGACCCAGTGCTATACACGCTTAGTTTTTTTATATTTCAAAAGAGTATTTTAGCAAATATCATAAAAGACCGGTCTATTCTTAAGCCGGTTTTTTATATCGCAGATCATCATGGCTTCATCATAGATATATGAATATTAAGATAAATAAAAAGCCCTATAGTCTCTCCCGTTACTATAAGGCTTATAAAACGCTGTAATTTTTTTCTTAATTACCTACTTTTCGATGTAGGTTATAAATATATTTTACCTATTGGTAAAAATAAAGATATAAGACAAAAGATGAATACGTTAGGAATTCCGCGTAAAAACTACTATGTAACTCCAAAATAGAACTGTTCTCGATAAATAATGAGCTAATTAACAGTACATATTCGGCTCAAAATATGAGTCGAATTTGTGCTATATTTAACTCATCTTAGATTTTAGATGAGAGAGATTGAAAATGCAGAAATGGATTTGGCAAGCAGAAAACTGGACAAATTTCACATGGCAAGATTCAACTATCTTACCTAAAACTAGACAGATACATCAAAAAATAGGAATTCTTCTTGGACAAAGTCAGCATGATTTAGCGAAAGAACAATTCACTCTAGATACTCTACTTGCCAATCTCGTTGCTTCATCAGCAATTGAAAATGAAACCCTCAATGTTTTTTCATTGCGATCATCTTTAGCCCAACGCTTGGGTGTCACTCTTGAACAGCCTTATCCAAGCTCAGATCGATCAGAAGGTTTAGCCAATATCATGCTGGATGCGCTGAACGATGTTAAGCAACCACTGACTGTTGAGCGCCTCATGCAATGGCATCGTTGGCTTTTCAATGACCCCGACTGGACAATGCAACGTTTACGCATTGGTCAACTGAGGGGATCAGAGCCTATGCAGGTCGTTTCAGGTCGATTGGATTACCCTAAAGTACATTTTGAAGCACCGCCAAGAGAAGGCTTAGAAGAACGCTTACATACCTTCATAGCGTGGTTTAATCAGAGTCTGAATGATTCATTGCTTGATCCTCTGTTACGTGCAGGCATTACCCATTTATGGTTTGTTACCCTACATCCTTTTGATGATGGTAATGGCCGTATTACACGTACACTTACAGACCTTGCTCTAGCTCAAATGGATGAGCAAAGTATCCGTTTGTATGCAATGTCTACTGCGATATTAAATAAACGTAAAAGTTACTATGAGATATTAGAACAAACTCAAAAAAATGATTCTGATATCACAGATTGGCTGATTTGGTTTCTAGACACGTTGAATGAAAGCCTTGAAAAAACCTTAGCGCAGATCAGTCGAACATTGTTTAAAAGTCAATTTTGGCATAAATATTCAAATTTAGCCCTGGGTGAAGAACAACGTAAAGTTCTAAATCGTTTATTAGACGGTGGCGAAAATGGCTTTGAACATGGTATTAGTGCTTCGCAATATCAAAAGGTTGCTAAAGTCAGTAAGGCAACGGCTACTCGCCACTTATCAGACTTACTTGAGAAAGAATGTATCGTTAAATTAGAAGGTGGTGGACGTAATACACGCTATCAGATCAATACCCAGTTATAGATATTCTAAGCAATAAAAAACCCCGGCATCCTGCCGGGGTTTTTCGTATTGGTTCGCTCGGTATAACTCCTGTCCTACCTTACAGTCCTTGTGCTTATCTATTGTTATTCTTATATGGAACTTCCTGTTCCCGATGAGTTCATAATAGTAAAATTCCAGTATTCCGGATAGCAGCAAAGAGCCGAGATTGATGTGAGCCAAAACGTACAAAATAGCCTAAATTTTATCCACAAAAAATGTGGATAATTTTGGACATTGAGGCATTGATAAAATTTGAAAAATCTCAAAATTGATTACTTTTTAAACAAAATTATTGGCAAGAACTATCAAAAACGATCATAAAAAATCCGACTTGTTTCAAAGTCGACTTTTTCTTGTTTTTTGGCTTTTAGTTAATTTTTTAAGTCATTGATATTTAGATTAATATACAAGTGTACTTCGTATAACGCCCATTATGTTAAGTGGGTATGTTTTTCCGCTGAATAGTGAATTAAGAATGCTCTATAAAATCATTTGTTATTTGCCTTTTAAAGAAGGATTTATCTATGGGAAAGTGGCAATTAATACTTTCTTTACTTCATCTGACGTATTTGGATCTACTTTAAGCTCATTAACGGCTTCAATAATCCGTTTACGAACAGCTTCATTCTCTGGCAGTGAACCCTTAATCTCATGTTCTTTCTGAGTGAGTAGCGAAGCATTATTAAGAGCACCCAGAGCCAAAATTTGAACCTTTGGGTTCGTATCCTTTAAATAAGGAATAATATCGTCTGCTGCTTCAATTGGGTCTAAATTCGTTAGGGATACAAGAATTACACTTAATGCATCAGGGTTCGATTCATTTTGTTTCAACAAATCAACTAGCTTATGGATTTTATCTTCTCGTGAATATATAGGGCTATCATTAATAGCAATCGTACTTTTTACCCATTTAGGAGGCATTCCATGAGGGAGATTGGGCGCATTGTTAGTGATACCGTCATTAGCATTAAGAGTATTACGGTTGGAACTGATCTTTTCTTGAGTTTCCATCAGCTCTTTACTATGTACATCATCACTTTTTTGGGCAAAAATAAAAAATCCAATAAAAGCTACTACGATTGCCGTAATAACTAAATAAATCAACTTACTATTATTTTTCATATTACCTACGTTTTTAAATAAGAATGTTGTTACATCAATAGAAAAAGCATCAAAGAAACTTTAAATTATATTATTCACCAATTAAATAGGCTCATTCAACGCTTTTTCCAAGAGTTGATATAGTGTAATAATTATTGAGTAAATAAGAGAATTAAGTTAATGAAATACTCAAAAGAAAAAATAGTAAAAGCCCTATTACTTGCTCCTTTACCACTACTTTTTTTCACAGCATTGCTATTTATCATAATGAATCGTGAATATAGTCTATATTCAATTTTTGTGGTTTTTGCAGGGCATGGTCTTGTTTACTTAGCTTATAGTATTTTGACAGTACCTTTTAGCTTTATGGTCTCAATTCTTTTAAATCGTTATAGAGGTGGATCAGGAAATTTGAACAACACTTATAAGTGATATTTTGCTCCCCAAATGATGTTATAAACATCAATATATGGAGTATTTTATGGCACGTAGACCAAGAAGAAATCATTCAAATGATTTTAAAGCTAAGGTAGCACTTGCTGCGATTAAAGCAGAAAAAACACTTGCTGAATTGAGTGCTGAATTTGATGTTCATCAAAACCAAATTATCGACTGGAAAAATCAACTGATTTCAGCTTCCTCGCAAGCTTTCGATCAATCAAAAGCTCCAACAGAACCACCCATCGATCTAAAAAAACTACATGCAAAAATCGGTGAGCAGGCATTAGAAATTGATTTTTTAGAAGGTGTGTTGAAGAAACTGGGCCGCTTCAACCACAAAAGTTAATCGATGACTCACTTCAGATTTCAGTATCTAAGCAAGCTCAGCTGCTGAAAGTCTCCCGTGGTTGTTATTACTATCGCCCAAAACCTGTGAGTGCATCAGATCTGAAGCTAATGCGGTGTATGGATGAGTTACATATGCAATACCCTTTTGCAGGTAGCCGGATGATGCGTGATTTGTTGAATCGTCAAGGACATCATATAGGACGACGTCATACACGTACTTTAATGAAGAAAATGGGCATTAATGCGTTATATTGCAAACCAAATTTAAGCCAGGCTAATCAAGCTCACCGCAAATATCCATATCTGCTCAAAGGATTGGCTATTCAGCGCAGTAATCAAGTGTGGTCTACGGATATAACGTATATCCCTATGGCAAAAGGCTTTGTTTATTTATGTGCTGTGATTGATTGGCATAGCCGCAAGGTACTTGCGCATAGAGTATCGATTAGTATGGAGGTTACATTTTGCATAGAAACATTAAATGAAGCTATTGAAAAATATGGTCGACCTGAAATATTTAATACAGACCAAGGCAGTCAGTTTACCAGTGATGCATTTATTGATGTATTGAAATCAAATGGCATTCAAATCAGTATGGATGGTAAAGGTCGATGGGTTGATAATGTGATGGTTGAACGATTATGGCGGAGCGTTAAATATGAAGAGGTGTATCTCAAAGCCTACAGCAATGTTTTGGATGCGAAGAAGCAATTAAACGCATATTTTGAATTTTATAATTTGAAACGACCTCATTCGAGTCTGGACAAAATGACTCCAGATGAGTTTTACTATGACCAGCTACCACAACAAAATAAGGTAGCTTAACTAGAGCAGAGTATCACTTATAAATAAGCTTTTAGTTGTTCAAACATGTGGGACCACCTCTTTATAGTATTCTTAATTTGCTAACTATCTGTATTAGCTCTTTAATTATTGCTATGCCATTTTTTGTTCTTTTTGGATGGAGCCATACAGGAGAAGTTTCGAAAGAATGGTGGAAGATGTATACCGACACTTGGACTATCTTTATGGCTCTAATTCCAGGCTTGTCTTATTGGTTATTTTTAACTGATTTTAAAGTTAAAGAATTATTAAAGAAAAAAATAATATATTTCAATATATTAGCTTTTGTTTTGACTTATTTGTCTTTGTTTCATCAGAAATATACATTGATAGACCGGATAGTTGTAGACAAGCTTGGAAAAGTTGAAGTTATAGGAGGAGGATTTCCATTACAGTTTTTAGTAGATGGTGAAATATCTCCAGGCGGTAGTATAGCGCTAGATCCTTTAAATATTATTATAGGAATAGATCAATTCATTTTTTTATATTTTATTCTTGATTATTTATTTTGGCTTATGTGTCTTTTAGTCAGTTATGCGTTTTTTCGAAAGATAAAAGTGAAATTATAATGTCTAAAATATTTATAAAATTAGGAATTTTACTTGTAGGTCTATGTCTACTTCTAATCATTAATTCATACAAACAGAAATTAAATCATGATAAAGAGATGGCAACACAGACAACAATACTTTTCTTTAATTCACTTGCTAAACATGATCTAGAATCAGCAATCAAATATGTTTGGCCAGATGCGCGATTACATGAAGATTTAAAAAGTTCTGAAAGGTTTCTCTCTTTCAAAGACTCAAAAATTTTAGAAGTAGTAAGGATTAATTATGATTCAGCGGAAAGTAGACCTGAGTATTATCAAGAATTTTATAAAATTATTTCAGTGATGGTAAAAGTTAAAGTCGTCCATATAGATGATGCTGGTAGTCCAGTAGGTGACTATATTTTATTTATTACTCTTGTGAAACAATCTCCTCAATCTGATTGGCTAATTACAGAATTTGGTAGTGGGCCTTAAGATAGTAATTATAGAGAAAAGCTAAAATTAACATAATACACCTTATACGAAATTCTTATATTTTTTCTTTATTTTTCAATGGTATAATACAATCTTTAAAGCCCCTTTTCTCCAATCGGGGCTTTTTTATGATTTATTACGTTCCACGCTTACTATTTGATCAATGTTCCACGATTTTAATAAGTCAAGGTGAACAATCAGATCAGCCATATGGCCTTAAAGGATAAATTTCGTCATTTTATTATGGCCAACATCAGGGTGAAGTGTGTCTAAGCTTTTTTGAAGCGAATATCATCGACTTAGGTCCCTATTTGCAACAGTACCCTCTTTCTACCATTTTTATAGATCGCTGGTATTAGCCTTCCACCCTCTGCTGTTGAAATTCACTTGACCCAGTCTGTTGTTGTGCCTTGAAGGCTAAAACCAGGGCTATAAGTTTAAATTCTTCCAAACGTAACTTTAAAAATGATTCATGAATTCGGGTATGACCGAATGCTTCTCCATAATGATTGATCAGGATAAAGTCATCTTGTAGTGCCTGAATAAACAGGTCCACAGTGTCATGGTCTAATTGGGATAAATACAGATCAGCTTTACTGTTAAACACATGAGTAACCAGAGCGATGGCAAAAAGTTGGCGATTTTCTTCGACATACTCACATTGCCCCCCGTGCTTGCTGCAATGGCATTTTTTATTTTACAGCGGACTTCTTTTAACTGCCGCGCGGCATGAATCTCCCCATAGCCCGAGAGATTTTATGTTAAATAATAAAAATATCCTTGTAGTGACTTATATCTAAGGCTTAGGGAGATTTCTAATATATTCATAGGCAATGTAACACTCCCCTGTTTCAGATGCATGTCTTAGCTTTGCCTCCAATAAGACAGGAAAAGGTATCTTTGATTTCAGACATTGATGTATATCTCTACCTGAAATACAAACAATTCTATTACCATTTCCAAAAGCAGTTAAACCATCACTACTAAAACCTTGCCAACTGATAAAAACACCTCTAGTCCATGAAGCCTTTCCATTAAGCTTACCTTGGAATGCGTGTAGATCACTAGCTGGCGTTTCTTTACTATGCCATTTTGCTTCCATTAAATAGTAAGCCCCATCCACTCTAAAACTACCGTCTATTTGTTCCCCTGTATTTCTAAAGCTCCCTTTTGGATCCATTTTGAATACTTTAAATAGCTCATTTAACCATAGTTCAAATGCATATCCACGAGGATGAGGGGGTAACAGTTTAATCCTATCCATTTCGGATATTAAATGTGTGTAATCAATGTCACTGAATGAGTTTTTGGGTGGAATTACCGATGGCAATCTAGCTGATAAATTTTTATCTAAAGATTTTATACTTACGATCAGAGCATTGTATTCAGCTAGATCTCTAGTTGCACTAGACGGATCTAAAGACATACGGTATGACCATAATTTATCTAAAATATGCAAAGCGGTATCTGCATCGACTTTTTTGAGAAGACAGCGCACACGCTTAGCTTTACTTGTCCCATCTTCTTTGTACTGTTCATTATCAATGTCAATATTTAACTCTTCATCAAAGAAATGGATAAGGGTTCTATCACTAAAATCTAGAAGATATCCACCTTCTGCACCAAATATACGATTAAATATCGTTATGTCTCTAAGTTTTAACTTCATAAATATCCGTAGTTGAGCTAAAAGCCACCTTTTACTGTATTTTAAAAATTCATATAACTACCATTATTTTAAAGGAAGCTAACTTATAATTAACTCTAATCTATAAGTGGTTTAATATCAGAAATATTTAAATATCCTTTTATATCAATATTATCTTTATTTAATTTTACTAATACCCATCCTGTAGGTAAATTATCAGTTTTGTATACTTCAATTAATGTATTTTTTTCAATTTCTAAAATATTTTCTCCATCGGGTGTCGCTCTTAAGAAGCTGTTAGATGTTAATACCGCATGACCTTTAATATTATTTATGGAATTTACTATCTGATTTTTATTAGATTGAATAAGTTCTATTTCTGATGAGATCGACATAGCTATTGTTAAAATTATTGGTATAACAAAATTAATAAAAATATTATTTCTTTGTGGTTCAGGTGTGTTTTTAAAATAATCATAAATAATTGATCCACTTGATGTATCAAAAATTCCTATATCAATTAGTTCAGACGCTATATTTAGTGCATCTGTATCATGGATAACTGAATCTATAGCTTGAGCTGCATCTTTATCTATATGGAGTTCTTGTCCGTATAACTGGTTAAAATTATCAGTAATGTTTTTATTATTCTGAATAAAAGTAGAATCTCTATTTATTAAATTTTGTCTTTCTAACCATAAATCATTTGAAATTTTATGATGAAGACTTTGAATTTTAGTTTTTAAATCTGGCATTAGAGTAGTTGCTGCTAGAATTTTTTGTGTATCCGCTTCTAGACCTAATGATTCATTAATTGTTATAGATGAGGCATATTTTTTTATAGCTTCCATGGCAGCACTTTTATGATCCCACGGTCCTGCTACGTTGGCCATAGCAGCGCCAATAACACTGTTTCTGTTCCAAGGCTGAGTAGCTTTCTCAAGAGCTTCCATAGCAGCACTTTTATGATCCCACGGTCCTGCCACGTTGGCCATAGCAGCGCCAATAACACTGTTTTTGTTCCAAGGCTGAGTAGCTTTCTCAAGAGCTTCCATAGCAGAACTTTTATGATCCCACGGTCCTGCCACGTTGGCCATAGCAGCGCCAATAACACTGTTTCTGTTCCAAGGCTGAGTAGCTTTCTCAAGAGCTTCCATAGCAGAACTTTTATGATCCCACGGTCCTGCTACGTTGGCCATAGCAGCGCCAATAACACTGTTTTTGTTCCAAGGCTGAGTAGCTTTCTCAAGAGCTTCCATAGCAGCACTTTTATGATCCCACGGTCCTGCCACGTTGGCCATAGCAGCGCCAATAACACTGTTTTTGTTCCAAGGCTGAGTAGCTTTCTCAAGAGCTTCCATAGCAGAACTTTTATGATCCCACGGTCCTGCCACGTTGGCCATAGCAGCGCCAATAATACTGTTTCTGTTCCAAGGCTGAGTAGCTTTCTCAAGAGCTTCCATAGCAGAACTTTTATGATCCCACGGTCCTGCCACGTTGGCCATAGCAGCGCCAATAACACTGTTTCTGTTCCAAGGCTGAGTAGCTTTCTCAAGAGCTTCCATAGCAGCACTTTTATGATCCCACGGTCCTGCTACGTTGGCCATAGCAGCGCCAATAACACTGTTTTTGTTCCAAGGCTGAGTAGCTTTCTCAAGAGCTTCCATAGCAGAACTCATAGCACTATATTCATTCCTAGGTTTTGTAATTCTAGTGATAGTTTTATGGAGCTTTTCTATTCCACAAGGATCTAATAATTTATCTAAGTCGTATTTGAATGACATGATTTTTTAATCCCCTTATGGATTAGTAATAACTTTTAATTTTCCTAAAAAACATAATACATTCTATTAAAAATAAGCTTAATATCAATAACTTATATTTTAAGGTATCCAAACTATAACCGATTGACGTCTTTTTAGGATATTTCACCTATAGGTTATTGGAGGTAATCTAACTTATCAATATTTGCAAAATGGTGCCTGTAAAAAAAAAGAGTTTTCACAAAAATTCTGCATTACAAAATATATTATTAAGAAAAATATGACACCTACAATCAGGAAGGTAAGGCCACTTAACTTCCAATCAGTAACATCATCATTACCGCACTTACCGCAGTAGTAATAGTAACCCTTGATTCTTGCCCCACATTCGGGACAGTTTTTATGATTAATAAAGAAACTACTCATTTGCA
This sequence comes from Acinetobacter sp. FL, assembly GCF_040744925.1. NCBI lineage: Bacteria > Pseudomonadati > Pseudomonadota > Gammaproteobacteria > Moraxellales > Moraxellaceae > Acinetobacter > Acinetobacter sp. FL. Next base: position 31,539 of record NZ_CP160438.1, read on the forward strand.
TTCCCTCAATTGTAATAATGTCGTTTTGAGAGAAATCTATCACAGTTTTTAATAAATGTCTTTTTTTAAACATCAAATGATGTTATAAAAAGGTCATTCGCTACTCTTTAGGATATTTCCGTTATGAATTTTAATCTTCTTGATGAAGAATCGATCCAGCCGTCTGAACCCACACCATGTGACTTCTTTACTGGTACAGAAGCAAACCTTATAGTGAAAAATCTCGGTTTACCTGATCTTGATTTAGTAAGAGAAGCTATTATGATTGGTGATGCTGACTTTAGAACCAATACAGTTTTCAATAAAGCCAGATTTATTAGCCGTTGGGGTAAAATTGGTGAACAGCTAGCTCTACTACTTAGAAAATCTGATCCGGGTTGGGTTTTCCATAACGAAAGCCAACCTCGTATTGAGAATACAGCCAAGAAGATACAAATTATCTTTATGACCGGTAACCTAGCATTAGGTCATCAAGATCAGATTCTATCAGCCTATTGTGAAAAAGGTTATATGACCTTAAAAAATATAAAAGATAACTATTCTACCTACGATGACGAGACAAAATTACGCACCTGGATTGTTTACTTTCCTTCAGCTTCGCATCCAGCATATAAAGATAGTGATCTTCCAACAATTCCATTTGAGATCGCCTACCCTACGAGTTTTGTACAGACCCCAACCAAGTCAAAAATTTCAATTTTGCCAAGCAACCACACTTGCAGAATCGCATTTGAAATAGATAATACTCTCCCAATCAAAACTGATCCAAAGCCAGTATTGGAGCCATCTGATGAGATCAAACCAGATGATTTCGATATTCAGCTTGTAGTTTAATCTGAGGTTAATGTGTTTAATAAAGATCGTTTACGTATTGCTAAAGAACTGCGTGGACTTAGCAATATCGATTTCGCAGAAAAATTAGGTTGCTCTATCTCTAAGGTAAAGCAACTTTTAGATGTGGATAAAGAAATCAATGACAATGATCAGCTCGAAATTAGCAGCACATTAAATTTGCCTATGTCATTTTTCATGAGGAATGACACGCAACCTCATGAAACCGATCAAATATTTTATAGATCCGTTGCTCGCATTAAAGCACAGCATAAAAAATCCAATGAGGCATATACTCTTTTGGCTGTAAATATTAATAAGTATTTAACTCAGAAAGTTAAGTTGCCTTCATTCCAGCGCCCGGACCTAGATATTACGGAGTGCTTGGGGCAGCATAAATATGCAGAATATTTAGCATCTGAACTAAGAGGCTTATGGGCTTTAGGTAATCAGCCTATTAATAATGTGGTTTCTTTGTGTGAACTAAAAGGAATCCGTGTCTTTAGATTGCCTACAGAAATTAAGGAAATCGATGCACTTTCATTTTTTGATGATGAAACTGGCAGTCCTTTCATATTTCTTAATACATTTAAGTCAGCTGAAAGAGCACGTTTCGATTGTGCGCATGAACTTGGACATATTGTTATGCACACGCATAATAAGAAAATTCGTGTTGAAAAGGACAACAGAGTTCTTGAAACTGAAGCAGATCAATTTTCTTCAGAGTTCTTAATGCCAACAGATGCATTCTTTGCAACGGCCCCTCGTTATTTGTCACTTGAAAATATGATTGAATATAAAAAGGTTTGGCGAACTTCTTTAAAGGCAATTAACTATAAAGCTCATAAATTGGGCTTAATTAGTGACTGGGTTAATCGAAGTAATTTAATGAAAATTAACTCTTTAGGTTTCAACATTAATGAACCAGAAGAAACTCACCGTGATGAGAGTTTAATGCTTCCAAAAATTATGTCTGTCCTCGCCTCTCACCCCTCATTTGATAAGAATAAAATGCTTGATGAAATCGGAATCTCTGAAGATGATTTCAATCAATTAACATTTGATTCTTTAGCTAAAATTGATATACCAAAGAAAAAATCTAAATTGTATATTCTTGAATGATAACTATGCTGGCCACTACCAGCATAACTTCTTGTAGGATTATGCTAGCGGTCCAGTGAACTTTAATTTATTTCATCACTTGCTGCATTTAAAAATCCGTTTTGCAAATAGCGATACACAGCCTGCCGGCTGATACCAAATGCTTTTGCCAGCTCAACTTTGGATGAATACTTCTTTTCGTCCCAAGCTTGTCGCAGGGCTTGAGCCTGATCAGGATTTAATTTATGGACACGACCTTTATATTTTCCTTGAGCAGCTGCGATCTTAATCCCTTCTTTCTGACGTTCTAGGATAATCTCTCGCTCAAAGGCACTGTTGCAAATAGGCTGACATGATAAGCTAAATATCTTATTTATTTCGAGATACAGCAGATGAATCCCTTCCACGGTCGGCACTTTCAAGGTGAAATCATTCTTTGGGCTGTTCGTTGGTATTGTAAATATGGCATCAGCTATCGTGAACTTCAGGAAATGCTCGCTGAACGTGGAGTGAATGTTGATCACACCACAATTTATCGCTGGGTTCAGCGTTATGCTCCAGAAATGGAAAAACGTTTACGTTGGTATTGGCGTAATCCTACAGATCGACATTTATGGCATCTGGATGAAACTTACGTAAAAGTGAATGGCAAATGGGCATATCTATACCGTGCAGTTGACCAACGTGGCCATACTCTTGATTTCTATCTTTCTGCTAGACGAAATACCCATTCAGCTTATTGTTTTCTTGGTAAGATTTTGAATCATGTCAAAAAATGGCAGATTCCACGAGTCATAAACACTGATAAGGCTCATACCTATGGCCGTGCTTTGTCGCGACTAAAACAGGAAGGAAAGTGTCCTGAAGACCTGGACCATCGACAGATTAAATACAAGAATAACGTGATTGAATGTGATCATGGCAAGCTCAAACGGATCATCAAGGCTACGTTGGGATTCAAGTCTATGAAAACGGCTTATGCCACAATTAAAGGAATTGAGGTTATGCGTGCTCTACGCAAAGGACAAGCTTCATTATTTTATAACGGTAATATTCTAGGAGAAGTTTGGCTAGTAAATAGAGTTTTCGGTCTCTAAGCTTTTTTGAAGGGAAAATCATTGACTCAGATCCCTATTTGCAACAGTGCCGTAGAAAAGCCCCTCTGATATTCAAATCATGCTGACTATTTTTGAGAAACAACAAGGCAGTGCCCAAATTCACCACGACACCAATTGCTGCCACCACCATAACGGTAACTGCAGCTACAGGACCAGGAGACTGTATCCGCTGGATAGATTCCCAGGCCAGAGAAAACATAGCCAAGAGAATCAGCATGGCATTGCCAAAACTGGCTAAAATGGAAGCTTTTTGCCAACCATAAGTATGACGACGATTGGCGTGAATACGCGCTACGCTATAAGCTGCCCATGCCAGCAGTAATCCACCGACATCAGTTAAGTTGTGACCTGCATCAGCCAACAATGCCATTGAATCTGTTTGCCAACCATAGAAAGCTTCAATTAAAACAAATGCAAAATTCAGGATGATGCCAATCGCAAATGCAGTACCATAATTCGCTGTTTCATGTTGATGAGAATGAGACATAATCGGCAAATATTCCAAAGAGACTATTATTAGTAATTAAAGCATTTTAAACTTCAAAGCAATTTCTTATTTTTCAAAGGAATCTTATAGCAGCCAACTATATACCAATAATAGTAAACGTAACTCAGATACCCCATCACTAACAGGTTCAGTATCTCCGAAATTTCTATCTTCTACATAGTCAATCCGAACTTGTATTCGTCTTTTAGCTTGTGAGCTTTTAATTTATAAAACCAAAATCAAATACTTAGTGTAAATTTAGCATTCTAAAAGCGGACATTTTTACTTTGGAGAAACCGGACATTTCTATTTTGGGCTTACATGTCTGTCTGTTTCGTGTATTGACCATTATGTTAAAATTGGGGGTATTTTAGCTGATTATTGATGTTTCTAATTTAGAAAAACTTGCAGATTCCTCCAACTTCTGTAATTCTTTGGGGAAGGGTGTCAGGTATTTTCCATGGCAGGTGTTTGTTGTAGTCGGGCCGCTATAACGCTAATAGCGAGCACCTGTATGTTTAATTTAAAGATTTTTAAAGCAATCTCTACCGAAGTCTTATCTGTAAAAAATTACTTAGAGTTAAACACTGAAATTCAACTCATCAATAAATATAAAACGGCAAAGTCAGATGCCTATAAAGAAGCTATTGTTTATATTCTTAAAGATCGGGGCTATACCCGTCTTGAAATAGGGCAGTTACTGGCTTAAGTATATAAAAAGCTTATAAAAATCTATCTTATGTAAATTATGAAAAAGTATCATCTTAATTAATGGTTAATTTTTTTGAAATGCCAATAAACTCCCTTTTTGAATTTTATTCAATTAAAGTTTTGAGCTATTAATTTTTATTGGGATTTTTGAAAAAATATTAATTGTTTATTTTAAAAGAATTGTGAGATTTATTAATGTCTATTCCTTCCTATAAAAGAAATGTGGGTCTAACCCAGAATTTAACAGAACGTAGTCTGAACGCTATAAACAGATTCCTACATATTGAAGCTGTGAGCGGTGGGATTTTGCTATTAGCAGCTGTTATTGCCTTATTTTGGGCGAATACAGAAGCAATATCAGAGTCTTATAGTCATTTTTGGCATACTCAAATTAATTTTAGTTTTGGGGAATATTCTTTTTCTCAATCTCTACATTTTATCATCAATGATATTTTAATGACCATTTTCTTTCTTGTAGTAGGAATGGAAATTAAGAAAGAAATTCATGATGGAGCTTTATCAAACATAAAGGCCGCTGTACTTCCAATAATTGCTGCTTTAGGTGGCGTAGTGGTGCCTATTTTAATCTATTTAGCACTATCTACTGATGAAATTAAATCTGGTTGGGCAATACCTGCTGCTACAGATATTGCTTTTGCAGTGGGTTTATTAGCATTATTAGGAAAATCGATTCCTTCTTCTGCAAGAATCTTTTTATTAACACTCGCTATTATTGATGACTTACTTGCAATTTTAATTATTGCTTTCTTCTTTTCAGGTGGTTTAGAACCTATTGGTTTTTTAATCGCCTTTATTGGAATTCTAGGTGTAATTGCGTTACAGAAAATGGGGTTCTTCTCAGCCTTTGTTTATATTCTTCCGGGTGCTCTTATATGGTTTGGCTTACTTAAAACAGGGGCACACCCAACGCTTGCAGGAGTTATTTTAGGACTTATGACTCCAGTTTTAACTAGACCAAATGAAGTGGATGCAATAGAACGCGCTAATGCTGCAATCTCAAATATTCGAAATAAAGCTATAGAAAATTCATCAGCTGAAATCAAAGCACTGGCACGTGCTAAGCGTGAAATTTTACCACCAGTTGTTAGGGTCAAGGATCTACTCCACCCTTGGGTCGCTTTTATTATTATGCCTATTTTTGCTTTAGCAAATGCAGGGGTGAATTTCGGAAATGTTAACTTTGAAGACACTTTAGCATTAAATACTATCTTTGCTGTTTCAATTGCACTTGTCGTAGGAAAACCTTTAGGAATTGTATTTTTTACATGGTTTTTTTCTAAATTGGGATGGGGGGAATTACCTAGCGACCTTAGCTTAAATTGGGTTTTACTAATTGGTCTCTTAGCTGGTATAGGATTTACTATGTCAATTTTTATCAGCAATCTGGCATTTGTAAATGAATCAAATATTTTAGAAGCAGCAAAATTAGGTATTCTCTTTGGATCAGGTTGTGCAGGATTTATTGGTTTATTATTTGGTTTTATTTTATTAAGGTCTAATAAAAAGCTCTAAATTAATGTAAATATCCAATGAAGCCTACTTGAGTCAAGTGGCTTCACTGGATATTTATTCAAAGCCCACAATAATGAGTGGATATTTGTCTAGGAGACTGGAGGTCGTTCATAATTTTATTCTTCTAAAAGACTTCTCAACATCCAAGCTATTTTCTCATGAACATCAAGTCTTTGAGTCAGCACATCTGCTGTAGGCTGATCATTCGCTTCATCTACGACTACATAAATACTTCTGGCTGTTCGAGCAACAGCCTCATGAGCATCCACTAATAGCTGAATCATTTCCTTCGCTTTAGGAACGCCTTCCACCTCTTTAATGGATGCTAATTTCACAAATTGCTTATATGTTCCAGGTGCAGCGAAACCTAACGAACGAATTCGTTCAGCAATAATGTCTAATGCATTCCATTGCTCAGTATATTGGTCCATAAACATATTGTGCAGACTGTTAAATTGAGGACCAGTGACATTCCAGTGAAAATTATGTGTCATCAAATATAATGTATAACTATCTGCCAATAATCTTGATAATCCGTCAACAATTTTGACGCGGTCATCATATGAGATACCGATATCAATATTTATCGTTTTGGATTCTTTTTTAGAAGCGGCCATTTTAAAACTCCTTTATTTTTAGTGCGGGATTTCTGGCACTGTTGCAAATAGGCTGACATGATAAGCTAAATATCTTATTTATTTCGAGATACAGCAGATGAATCCCTTCCATGGTCGGCACTTTCAAGGTGAAATCATTCTTTGGGCTGTTCGTTGGTATTGTAAATATGGCATCAGCTATCGTGAACTTCAAGAAATGCTCGCTGAACGAGGTGTGAATGTTGACCACACCACAATTTATCGTTGGGTTCAGCGTTATGCTCCAGAAATGGAAAAACGCTTACGCTGGTATTGGCGTAATCCTACAGATTTACATTCATGGCATATGGATGAGACTTATATCAAAGTGAAGGGGCGATGGACTTACCTGTATCGTGCAGTTGATCAACGTGGTCATACGATTGACTTTTACCTTTCCGCTAGACGGAACAGTAAATCAGCCTATTGTTTTTTAGGAAAGATCTTCAATACGGTGAAAAAATGGCAAATTCCACGGGTCATCAATACAGATAAAGCAGCGACCTATGGCCATGCTTTATCACGGTTAAAGCGAGAAGGAAAATGTCCAGTAGATATTGAGCACAGGCAGATTAAGTATAAAAATAATGTCATTGAATGTGATCATGGTAAGTTAAAGCGGATCATCAGGGCCACATTAGGATTCAAATCTATGAAGACGGCTTATGCCACAATTAAAGGTATTGAAGTCATGCGTGCACTACGTAAAGGACAAGCATCGTCATTTTATTATGGTCAGCCTCAAGGTGAAGTGTGTCTAATCAACAGGGTTTTCGGTCTCTAAGCACTTTTAAAAAGGAACTTCATCGACTCAAATCTCTATTTGCAACAGTGCCCTTTCCGGTGAGGGTTAAACTTAGTTTCGATACTGTTATCAAAGTTGTAAAAGCACTTAGTTTACGGCAAGCAATTTAACATTGGATGTAATTATAAATATTATCTAAATAAGCTGCAATTTCATCCACTGTGGCTCTCGCAGTCCTTGAAACACCCACCAGTGTCGCTGAACCAGGTCCGGTCCACTCACCATATCCTACTAACCATAGGTTGGATTGTTTGACTGCTCGTGTTCCTTCAACAAGTATCGTATTATTTTCCTCTACTATTCCAAGTGGCTTTAAATGGCTTAAAGTCGCTTTAAATCCAGTACACCAAATCACTGCATTAACCTGTTGAAAAGATCCATCTTCCCAAATCACGCCATTTTCTGTAAAAGCCGAAAATGGGCGCTCACTATGTAAAACTCCTCGTGCACGTGCATCTTTGACTGAATCAATCATGACAATATCACCCAGACCGCCAACAGGCTGATCTATTGTACGGCCTTCTAATTGTGCCTTTAAACGCTCTGTCGCACGTAAAAACAGTACACGGCCATCAACATCATCTGCTAAAAATTGAGGAGGTGTTGGCGTGATCCAAAGAGTGTCTGCCACTTGGGAAACTTCAGCCAAAATTTGTGCTCCAGAATTTCCACCACCGACTATCATTACGTGCTTATCTTTAAAAAGTTCTGCATTTTGATAATGGGCGGAGTGTAATTGCAGACCTTTGAAATTTTCTTGGCCAGGGTAAGATGGGATATAAGGATGACTCCAGGTGCCCGTTGCACTGATTACAGCCTTGGCTCTCCATGTCTGTTCACCTGCATGCACACTCAATACTTCTCCTTCGCTTTTGACGTGATCAACATATACAGGACGAATAATCGGAAATTGATAACGCTGCTCATATTGCTGCAAGTATTCAATAACTTCTTTCTTGGTCGGATACGTTTGTTCTGTATTCGGCATAACCCAACCAGGTAAGGAACTCCAGCTATTCGGTGAAAACAGACGCAAAGAATTCCAAGCATGTAACCAGGCTCCACCTGCTTGATTTTGATCATCTAAAATAATAAATGGTATTTTTTTTCGCTTTAAAAAATAAGCTGTAGATAAAGCTGCCTGTCCACCACCGATAATGATGACATCAGTTTCCGTCTGTTTCTGATTCAAAGCCTTTTCCCCTTTTATTTTTTCTTTTATATAAAAACCCAATCCTGAAGACTGGGCTTTTACAATATTCACTATATTTTTATGACAACATCAAAATCAACTTAAACTATCAAGATATTTTTCAGCATCTAATGCAGCCATACAACCAGAGCCTGCTGAAGTAATCGCTTGGCGATAAACTGAATCAGCCACATCACCGGCAGCGAATACACCTGGCACTGAAGTAGCAGTGGCATTCCCCGCTGTTCCGCTTTGGATCTGAATATAGCCATCACGTAACTCAAGTTGCGCTGAAAACATCTCAGTATTTGGTTTGTGACCAATTGCCACGAATAAACCCTGTACCTCAATATCTTGCTTTGATCCATCTACAGTGGATTTTAAACGCACTCCAGTTACTCCGGTGTTATCGCCTAACACTTCATCCACTTGATTGTTCCAAAGAATGCTAATTTTGCCTTCTTTCTGTTTTTCAAAAAGATGGTCTTGTAGAATTTTTTCAGAACGCAATGAAGCTCGGCGATGCACTAAAGTCACGTGAGCTGCAATATTAGACAGGTAAAGCGCCTCTTCAACCGCAGTGTTACCACCGCCTACAACCATCACCTTCTGGTTCTTATAGAAGAAACCGTCACAAGTTGCACAGGCACTTACACCTTGCCCCATGAATTTAGCTTCAGACTCAAGACCTAAGTATTGTGCCGTTGCACCTGTGGCAATAATCAGGGCATCACAGGTGAATTCTTCCATATCGCCTTTCAGCACGAATGGACGAACGCTTAAATCCACTTCACTGATATGGTCATAGACGATTTCGGTGCCAAAACGTTCCGCATGCGCTTGCATACGTTCCATGAGTGCGGGGCCTGTTAAACCTTCTGGATCACCCGGCCAGTTATCGACTTCAGTGGTCGTGGTTAATTGACCACCGAGTTGTAAGCCTGCAACTAAAGTGGGTTTAAGATTAGCCCGTGCTGCATATACCGCAGCGCTGTAACCCGCAGGACCTGAGCCAAGAATGATTAATTTAGAATGTCTCTTTTGCATTTAAGATCACCTGGCAGTTTACAAACTGCGCTGATTGACACGTTTAGATAATTCTTCAGCTGATTCCTTACGTTCTGAATAACGATCTGTCAGGTATTTGTTTTGTCCACGAGTCAGTAGGGTGAACTTAAATAACTCTTCCATCACATCCACAATCCGGTCATAGAAAGCCGAAGGTTTCATTCGTCCATTTTCTTCAAACTCCAAAAAAGCTTTTGGAACTGAAGACTGATTTGGAATGGTAATCATCCGCATCCACCGCCCCAAAATACGCATCTGGTTCAGACTGTTAAATGACTGTGATCCGCCACTGACTTGCATCAAGGCAAGAGTTTTACCTTGGGTTGCACGGATTGCCCCTCCTGCCAGTGGAATCCAGTCGATTTGAGATTTAAAGATTGAACTCATAGAACCATGGCGTTCAGGTGAACACCAGACCATGCCTTCTGACCATGCTAAAAGCTCATGCAGTTCTTTTACTTTTGGATGCTCAGTATCCGCATCTTCTGGTAAAGGAAGCCCTTTAGGATGAAAGATTTTTATTTCCGCCCCAAAATGCTCAAGGATTCGACCGGCTTCAAGAACTGCAAGGCGACTGTAAGAACGTTCTCGATTAGAGCCATACAGCAGCAAAATTCGCGGAGGATGAGCAAGTTCTTTGGCTTGAACTTTTTCAAAGGTGGGTTGCTCAAGAAGATTTAGATCTACATTTGGGAGATTCATAGAGTTAGGCCTCTTTAAAAACTTTCTTTCTCAGCCAGAGTGAAACACTCACCAAGGCAATCAACACAGGAACTTCGACCAGTGGGCCAATAATCGTGGTAAAAGCAACAGGCGAAGCGATACCAAAAGTTGCAATCGCTACTGCAAGTGATAATTCAAAATTATTCCCCGCTGCGGTAAATGCAATTGCTGTGGTCTTAGGATAGTCATTGCCCATCCATTTACTCATAAAGAAGCTGATGAAGAACATTAAAACGAAGTAAATGGTTAAAGGAATCGCGATGCGTAAAACTTCAAGCGGAAGACTCACGACATCACCGCCTTTTAGGCTAAACATGGCCAGAATGGTGAACAGCAAAGCCATTAAACTCAGCGGACTGATTTTCGGAATGAACTTGGTTTCATACCATTCCACGCCTTTCTGTTTCACCAAAATCCATCGCGTTAAGAAACCTAATAAGAACGGAATACCAAGATAAACCAGAACAGCATGGGTGATGGTCCAGAAATCGACATTAATGACCTGCGAAGCGACACCAAAATAGGGTGGAAGGAAGGTCAGGAATAACCAGGCATAGGTACTGAAAAATAGAATCTGGAAGATGCTGTTAAAGGCAACTAATGCTGCAACATATTGATTATCACCACAGGCCAAGCCATTCCACACCAGAACCATGGCAATACATCGAGCAAGACCAATCAGGATGACACCGGTCATATATTCTGGATAACTATGTAAAAATATGATTGCCAGGGCAAACATGAGTACTGGCGCGATCAGCCAGTTTTGTACTAAGGATAAAGTAAGGGTTTTCTTATCCTTAAACACTTGTGGCAAAGTCGCATAGTTCACTTTTGCCAGTGGTGGATACATCATTAGAATAAGACCAATCGCGATTGGAATATTCACTGAATCAATGCTTAATTTATCGAGTGCGACAGAAGCCTGAGGAAAGAAGTTTCCGATGGCAATGCCTAAGGCCATGGCAATAAAAATCCATAGCGTCAGGTTGCGATCTAAAAAAGATAAGCGTTTTTCAGACATTTCACTTACTCAACGTTCGAAATTTGATTAATTGCTGCAATCAATTCTGAGCGAGATAGTTTATCTACATTAAGTTTAAATAAAGCATCTAAGCGACGATTGATATGTTCAACAGTGCTCATAAAGGCTTTCATTTTTTCTTCTTTATTCACGTCTAAGTGTGAAGGATCAGCCAAGCCCCAATGTGCCTTGATTGCTCCACCCAAATAAAGTGGACATGCTTCTTGAGCAGCAGAATCACATACTGTGATCACAACATCAGGTTGATATTGTTCACAATCATTAATCGTTTTACTCCATAAACCTTCGGTAGATAATCCTAAGTTTTCAAGGGTTTCTAAAGTTAGCGGGTGAACTTGACCTGAAGGCTTACTCCCAGCGCTATAGGCTTTCCAACCTTCTGGTGCTCGGCTATTAAACAAAACTTCAGACAAAATGCTACGGCAGCTATTTCCAGTACATAAAAATAAAAATTTCATTGAATTACTCACAATAACTATTTACAGAAAGGGGGTGTTGATCATCCAGCTTTGATTGAGATTGAACCGTCTTCAAAATATCTAAAATTTCATAACACCAGTTGGCCAATTTTGGATTGATACTGTAGTAAACCCATTGGCCTTGTCTGCGATCTTGAAGTAGCCCTGAAGCACGTAAAAGGGCTAAATGTCTTGAAATTTTCGGTTGACTGAGTTGTAGTTTTTCAGTCAAATCACATACACATAGTTCTTTATTTTCAACAATTAATGTCACTATATTGAGACGTGTTTCATCTGATAAGCATTTAAAAAAATTAACTTGATCCATATAAATCTCCTTCACATTCTTTCCATTCAAGAGATGAGAAAGTGCTATTTAATTCTTTGGCCATTTTCATCAATAATTTTTTCACCATCTTCTTTGCTAAATGCGCCTTTCTGAGGAAACGGGAGAATATCCAAAACAACTTCAGAAGGACGACACAAACGTGTACCTAAATCCGTAACAACGAATGGGCGGTTAATCAAAATAGGATGTTGAAGCATAAAATTTAAAAGCTGTTCATCAGACCAATCTTCCCGAACAATTTCTAAATCAGAATATGGAGGTACATTTTTACGAATTGCTTCTCTAACACTTAAACCAGCACTACGAATAAGTTCAATTAATTCTGCTTTCGAAGGTGGGGTAATTAGATATTCAATAACGATTGGTTCAATTCCTGCATTTTGAATTAAAGCTAAGGTATTCCTTGATGTACCACACTCAGGATTGTGATAAATCTTTATGGTCGAGAACATTTTGACTGACTCTGCTATTAGAAACTCAGATATACTTATATACGTATTTACACATATATGCAAATACGTATATTGATTTTATTTAAATTACTTAATGTCAATAAATGTATATATATTCTTGCAAATTCTTATGAGTGAGAAAAAACTCGTTATTTAAATATGTAAATTTAGAGTATACCCTAAAGTTACAATCTGAAAGTTCATGAAATTATGTATCATTTAAATGATTTTTAATCATAAGTAACATGTAACTTTAGTGTTAAAGATTTATAATTTACGAAATTGTTCATTTTTATCCAATTGGGGCGTGAAAAAGTGAAAGGCCAAAAAGTAGGGTATGTCCGGGTAAGTTCTGTCGAGCAAAACACTGGACGTCAACTTGAAGGAATTGAGGTCGATCGGATTTTTGTTGACCGTGCTTCAGGTAAAAATACTGACCGACCTAAATTTCAGGAAATGTTGAACTATGTCCGGGAAGGGGACAGGGTGATTGTACATTCAATGGATCGTTTTGCGCGAAGCCTAAAAGATTTGGTCACTGAAGTAGATAAACTGGTCAAACGAGGAATCGCCATCCAGTTTGTAAAAGAAAATATTACTTTTACAGCCGAATCCACCCCGATGGATAATTTGATGCTTCAAATGATGGGTGCTTTTGCACAGTTCGAACGTGAGATCATTTTAGAGCGGCAAAAGGAAGGAATAAAACTCGCCTCTGCTCAGGGGAAGTACAAAGGTCGGGTGCATAAACTAAAGCCTGACCAAGCTGAAGCTTTACGACAAGCATGGAAGGAGGGGAAGTATCCATCGAAAATGGCATTAGGGAAAGCTTTTGGGATTAGTCGTCAGGCGGTATACCGATATTTACAAGTTAGTGAATAGCTTATTGGGATTAGCAACTAAATTTAGTTTAACTTATAAAAATCATGAAACACTGTTCGAATTTTAAGCGTGGAACATGAATAATCAATAAAAAGCCGCTCTGGTGTCCTATATTCCAGAACGGCTTGCTTTAATATAATGATATTTAAAGAGAAATATCAAGCATTACGTATAAGGTGTATTATGTTATTTTTAGGAAGTCTTTAGAGTTGGCCTTCAAGTAACTGACCTATTTCTAACCTGGTATAGCCACGTTCTTTAAAGATCAAAATAATTGCTTTTTTATAATCTTCAGAAGTAGAAGTCTTATATTTAGTTATCAGTTGATTCTCGGAATTCAGCTCAAGATCATTTTTGATGGTCAATACTTCGCTAGAGATCTTATTAAAGATATTTAGGTTAAACATACAGGCACTCGTTATCCGTATTATAGCGGCCCGACTATAACGAATACCTGTCTTAGCTACGCTAGACACCCTTAGCCGCAAGGATTACAAATTAAGAAAAATTCTGCAAGTTTCTGCCTATTGAAAGAATAAATAATATCCCCCAAATGCTATCTATTTAACATAATGGCGGTTATATGAAATGCAACTAAATTTAGTTGCATTTTTTAATTTCAAGGGACTATACTTAGTCGTAACTGAGTAGGGCTAAAATATGGGTAAAACGGAAAAGTTATTGGAAAAATTTGGAAATTCAAAAAATACGTTTCCATATAAAGATTTAGTCGTTTTACTGAGCCAGCTCGGCTATGAAAAATTTGAAATGGCAGGCTCTCGTGTTCGGTTTTTTAATGAAAAAACTGAACATATGATTTTACTGCATAGACCACACCCTGAAAATGAAATCAAAGGTGGGGCATTGAAAGCTGTAAAACAGGCACTCAAGCAGGAGGGATTTTTATGAGCTATTTAAAGTACAAAGGTTATCTCGGAACAATTGAGCCTGATCTTGAAACAGGTGAGTTATTTGGAAAACTTGCTTTTATTCGTGATCTTATTACCTATGAAGCGGAAACTTTAAAAGCCCTTGAGAAAGCTTTTCAGGAATCTGTAGACGGCTATTTAGAATCATGTGCTGAACTAGGAAAATCTCCTGATCAACCATTCAAAGGCACTTTTAATGTCCGTATTAGCCCTGAATTGCACCGTAAGGCGGTTTTAGCATCAAGTAATTCTCTAAATGCCTTTGTCAGTGAGGCGATTCAAGAAAAGTTAATGCGTTTAGGTGCGTAATTTATTGAAGCCTAGGCTACTACCTAAAAATTGAAAAACTCAGCAAAAATGGGAGCTTAAAGCTCCCATTTTTAGTTTCGTGTAAGGTGTATTATGTCAATTTTAGAAGAAATTAAGAATTATCCAATTGAAATTAAAAAAAATATATATTTATAATTAAATGAGCATCCAAGTTAAGAACTAAAATGATAAGAGACGATTTAAAAAAATATCCTAAAGCGATATGGGTACATTTTTACAAAAACCGTATAAGTTTGATGGCAGAGAATGGCATAGCCAAAGCAACTGAAATTCCTAAATCACCTTATGATCACCCAAGAATGATTTTGGCAGATTTTGAAAGCGCTACAACAACATTAAAAGCTTTAATGAGACACCATTCTAACGGTTTATCTTTTTTCAAGTTTACAGCTCCTATTACGATTGTCCAAATAATGGAGCCGATACAAGGTAGTTTAACTAAGATTGAAATACGAGCTTTTAAGGAGTTATTTTTTAATGCTGGTGCAAGAGAAGTAAAGCTATATGACCTTGATGGAAATTCTATTGAAGAATAATTTTATAAGCCCTATTTAACATAATGGCGGTTAAGCCCCTTTTAGAGGCACTGTTGCAAATAGAAATTTGAGTCGATGAAGTTCCCTTTAAAAAGTGCTTAGAGACCGAAAACCCTGTTGATTAGACACACTTCACCCAGAGGCTGACCATAATAAAATGATGAAGCTTGTCCTTTACGCAGTGCACGCATGACTTCAATACCTTTAATTGTGGCATAAGCCGTTTTCATAGATTTGAATCCTAACGTGGCCCTGATGATCCGCTTTAACTTACCATGATCACATTCGATCACGTTATTTTTGTACTTAACCTGCCTGTGCTCAAGGTCTGGTGGACATTTTCCTTCCTGTTTTAACCGTAATAAAGCACCTCCATATGTGGGTGCTTTATCCGTATTGATCACTTGTGGAATTTGCCACTTCTTCACATTATTTAAAATTTTTCCAAGAAAACAATATGCTGATTTGGTATTACGTCTAGAAGAAAGATAAAAATCAATCGTATAGCCACGTTGATCGACTGCACGATACAGATAAGACCATTGTCCATTTACTTTTACATAAGTTTCATCAATATGCCATGAGCTCAGATCTGTAGGATTACGCCAATACCAGCGTAAGCGTTTTTCTATTTCAGGGGCGTAGCGCTGAACCCAGCGGTAAATAGTCGTGTGATCAACATTCACACCACGTTCGGCAAGCATTTCCTGAAGTTCACGATAGCTGATGCCATATTTACAATACCAGCGCACAGCCCAAAGAATGATTTCGCCCTGAAAATGTCGACCATGGAAAGGATTCATATGCTGCACCTTTAGCTAAAACAGTCTTCAGCTTACCATTCGTTGTTATTTGCAACAGTGCCGATCACTTTGGTTGGGCCTTCATGAACTGGTTTGCGACCAGCACCTTCACGGGCACCACCATGCTGAAATTCATCCATTTTATTTGTTCATCTTGATTGTGTAACATAATCAAGATGGTAAAACAGCAGTGGAAAAAAACAACTCCATTCGTCGGATTGTGTTCTGAATATCTATCTCACCAGAAGGTGGTTATAGATTACTTAGAGCAATCAAACTTGAGCTAAAAATTATTTGCAGCCCAAGCTGTTGAGGTTCAACTTCTACTGCAGAAGGTTTAAATCAAACCTGAGGGAACATGCCACGTGCATAAGAAAAAGGGCACTGTTGCAAATAACCACTAATGGTAAGCTGAATCCTCTTTTAGCTAAAGGTGCAGCATATGAATCCCTTCCATGGTCGGCATTTTCAGGGTGAAATCATTCTTTGGGCTGTATTTGTCTAGGAAAGTGGTGGCTATTCAGGGCATGGTTCAAGCATGACTTGAGTAATACTCGGGCTGTGCTCATGATTTGCTTGAGCATTACTTGCGGATTTTCCCCAACGTGCTTGGGCTGCATTTTTAGTTTTATCAGATTTGATTTGAAATCAAAATATGTATAAGTTTTTGTAGTTCTCAGATTATTTTAAGTCATTTTTAAGATTCAAATTTTAGGCTAAAGCATATTAAAGTCTTTGAACTAAAAAAATGCTTAAGCTGCCTTCTTTTCCCGGTCTACGCCAGATCAAACCCATCAGCCTTGCACGCTTCAACCTTTTACTCGCCATTTGGCTGGGACTGGTCTTAAACTTTGCTTTCTATCAGAAAATCCATCAATTGACGCCTTATACCAACCTCAAGGCAGGCGCATTATTGGCGGCTACAGTCCTGGTAGTTATCGGCTTGTACAATCTGGTCTTGCAGTGGCTGAACTGGAAATGGAATGCCAAGATACTGGCCAGTGTGCTGATCATTCTGGGCGGTTTTAGTGCTTATTTTGTCAATAGTCTGGGGGTTGTTATTACGCCGGACCAGATCCAGAATATGCTGCAGACCGATGCTCGGGAAGTCCGTGATCTCTGGTCAATACGGCTGGTGATCTGGACGCTGGTCTTTGTGATTTTTCCTTTGTGTATCATCTGGATGCTGAACATTCAGCCTGCATCTTTCGGGCGTCAATTGTTGCATAAAAGCCTTAGCAGTCTGCTTTCGGCCGTATTGATTCTAGGACTGTTATTCTGTTTTTATGTCGATTATGCAGCCATCTTCCGCGAGCACCGCGATCTGAAGGGCATGATTTCCCCACAAAATAGCATTGCATCCACCGTATCCTACTATAAAAAGAAAGCACCTAAAGCGAATTTGCCTTTGATTCCTTATGGTGAAGATGCCCATCTGCTGCTGCAGGCTCAAATACAGAAACAACCCAAATTGATGGTGCTGGTAGTGGGAGAAACTGCACGTGCCGAGAGTTTCGCTTTAAATGGCTATGCGCGCAATACCAATCCTGAACTGAGCAAGTTACCAGTAATTAATTTCAATCAGGTCAGCTCTTGTGGAACTGCCACAGCTGTTTCAGTCCCTTGTATGTTTTCGGGCATGTCACGTGAAACCTATGATGAACAGTTAGCCAGCCACCGAGAAGGTTTACTGGATATTGCTCAGCGCGCCGGGTATCAGGTGACCTGGATTGATAATAATTCGGGCTGTAAAGGTGCCTGTGACCGGGTACAAAAATACCAGATTCCGGCACAACTGAAACAGAAGTGGTGTGATGCCGGTGGTGAATGTTTTGATGAAATCCTGGTGGATAGCCTGAAAGATTATCTGGCACATCTGGATAAAAACAACCCGAAACCACAATTAATTGTACTGCATCAGATGGGTAGTCATGGCCCCGCATATTACAAGCGTTCCAAAGCGCCATATCAGCCATTTCAACCGACCTGTAATACCAATGCTATTCAGGGCTGTAGTACAGAAGAATTAAAGAATAGCTATGATAATTCGATTGTATATACAGACCATGTTCTTGCCCAGATCATTGAAACTTTAAAGCAGCAGACTCAATATCAGACCGGTTTCTGGTACCTGTCTGATCATGGAGAATCCACCGGAGAGCATGGTTTATACCTGCATGGTGCTCCTTATAGCATGGCACCGACCCAGCAAACCCATGTCCCGATGCTGATGTGGTTCTCCGATGCCTGGAAGCAGCAGAATACCCAGCAGGTCAGCTGTCTCAAAGGACAGACCGAACAGGCCCGTAGTCAGGATCATCTTTTCCCCAGCTTATTAAGTTTACTGGATATAAAAACGCAAGTGACTGAAGCTAAAAATGATATGCTTGCACAATGCTCACCATCATTAAAGAATAGAGCTTGAAATGCATAAAATACTGATTATTGAAGATGACTTTATGATTGCCGAGTCGACTGAAACATTGCTCAAGCTGCATCAGTTTGATGTGCATTGGGTCAATAATGGGATTGAGGGTTTAAAACAGTTACAGCAGCAGGTCTACGATATTGTCCTGCTCGATTTAGGCTTGCCGATGATGGATGGCATGCTGGTGCTAAAAAATATCCGGCAGAAGTTTCCGAATTTACCGGTGCTGATTATCTCTGCCCGGGCTCAGTTACAAAATCGGGTAGATGGGCTGAATCAGGGAGCAGATGATTACTTGATTAAACCCTATGAATTTGACGAGCTACTGGCCCGTATTCATGCCTTAATACGCCGTAGTGGTTTAAAAAATACTGTGACAGATATAAATAAGAAATTATCACACAGTGGGCTGGAACTGGACCTGGAACAGCACATTGCATGCTTTAATGATGAACCGATCGAGTTATCTAATCGGGAATGGTCTATTCTCACTGCACTCCTCATGCATCCTAGCAAAATTTTTTCTAAAAACGATTTAGAAGACAAGCTTTATGATTTTGATAGTGATGTAAGCAGTAATACGGTAGAAGTTTATATCCATCATCTGCGGGCAAAACTAGGAAAAGACTTCATACGTACCATACGTACCATACGTGGGCTAGGGTATCGCTTAGGATGAGCGCCATGCAGAAACGTTATTCCTTGCAAAAACGTCTAGTTATTTATATTTCACTGTTTAGCGTGGTGCTGGGCTGTGTGCTGATCTTTGCTGCATACCGGATTGCGCTCGAAGAAATTAATGAAGTACTGGATAAACAGATGCAAAGCCTGGCAGAGCGCATTTCAGAAAATCATCCGCAGCCCCTGCAAAGTCAAATCGATCTGGCAAAACAATACAGTGAAGAAGATTTATTTGTAGATATCTGGTCCTATACAGATACAGCCACTTCCTTGCATCTGCAGGATGTTCTGGTGGCGCCGGTCAGGAAAGCAGGTTTCTACAAGCATCAAACGCCGTATGGAACCTGGTTAACTTATATTATTCCTGGTAAGCAATTACAGATTCAGGTGAGCCAGCAGCAAAATGTCCGGCAGGAACTGGCGCTGGAGCTGGCAGCCAATATGTTTCTTCCTTATGTGCTTTTTTTACCTTTTGCAGTATTTGGCTTAGGCTGGATGATCCGGAAAAATTTTCAGCCGCTCAATGATTTTAAAACTGAATTGGCCAGCCGCAAGGCACAAGACTTAAAGCCAATTGCAATGAAAGATTATCCCTTGGAGCTGGAACCGACCATTCAGGAAATGAATTATTTGTTTGGCCGCATTTCTCTGGCCCAACAGGAACAACGTCAATTTGTAGCAGATTCTGCCCATGAATTACGCACGCCACTGACAGCACTAAACTTACAGCTGCAAATTTTGCTACAGCAGTTCCCTCAAAGCGAGTCTATCCATAATTTGAGTCAAGGCATTTTGCGTATGCAGCATCTGGTCAACCAGTTATTGAGTCTGGCCAAACAGGATGTGACCGAAGGTTTAAGCGAACCTGTTCAATTGCTATCACTGAATCAAATGACAGTCACCTGTATCGAAGAACTAATTCAATTGGCGCTACAGAAAGACATTGATTTGGGCGTAGAACAGCAGCAGGAACTGTTGATTCAGGGCCAAGCTTCGGCCTTGCACTCGATTATTTATAATTTAATTGATAATGCAATTAAATATAGTCCGAAGGATGGCGTGATTAATGTATCTATTTTCCAGCAAGGACGGCAGGCGGTTTTACAAATTGAAGACAGTGGGGCAGGGATAGATCCTGCTCAATTCAATCAGATCCGGCAACGCTTCTACCGGATACATAACCATGCAGAAATTGGCAGCGGTTTGGGTTTATCCATTGTAGATAAAGCCACCGAGCGCTTGGGTGGAACACTAGAATTTTCGCGAAGTACCAATCTGAGTGGCCTTTGTGTACAGGTCAAGCTTCCTTTAATCGAAGCCTAAGCGAATAAGCTTCTGGTTTTTTTGGAGTTAAGGTTGCCTGATACTAGAGAGTATAGGAGTGGTCTTTTCTATGGGTAGTTTATGGCTAAACAGCGTATAGCCAATGACATTCATGCACCAGATAATCCAGCCAGTCCATAAATTATGACTCAGGAAATGTGCTCCGCGCATCATTTGTGCCCAGCCCATGGTCAACCCTAAAATTACTGCAGCGATCAGAAGAAAATAAGCACGCTTGCGGTTAGAAATGCGATAAACAAAATAACCAGCCATCAACGCAAAACCACTAGATGCATGCCCTCCAGGAAAACAGTGGCCCGCAGTAGCACTAAAATCCCACAAAATCCCGTTATGGGTAGGTATGGTCATATCCCAGGGACAGGCATGGGCCGACTGAGATTTTAAAATTCCGATCGAGGCCGTGGTCAGCACCACCATGCTAAAAAAATAGCCAAATTCCCAGCGCCGCGTATGCCAGTTCTGCCATTTTAGTGATGCCAACCAGGCCAGTAATAATGTGATATACACCAGAATCAGCAGGTCTTTCACATAGCGATGATTGAGTTCTGCCAGTGCCCATTGTTGTCGAAGGGGAAATTGACCATGATCATCGATAAAGGGATAGATGAGCTGTAAGTCCAGCACTCCTCCAATGTCAAAGAAGTTGAGAAGAATCAAAAAACTGAAGATCAAAAGTAAAGTTTGGGTCAGTAAAAACCGGGAACGGTCAGTGATCATTTTTAAGTTGTCCATTTCAGGCAGTAGCAAGAGCAGAGGTCAAATCAAATGACCAGCCAAAATGATGCCCCAGGTCAGGGCAATTAAACTAAGTGCTACAAACTGAGCCGCACTGCCCATATCCTTGGCATTTTTAGACAGTTCATGCCGTTCCATGGAAATACGATCTACCACTGCCTCTATCGCTGAGTTAATCAGTTCAATGATCAGCGCCAACAGGCACACGGCGACCATGAGCGCTTGCTCAACTCGGCTAACTGGCATCCAAAAGCTTAGAGGAATCAAAATAAGATTAATCAGCAGGATCTGCCGGAAGGCGGCCTCATTTTGAAAGGCGGTTTTCAAACCAGCCATGGAATAACGGGTAGCATTGAAAATACGTTGTATTCCGGAAGTGCCTTTATAAAGTGAACGATCAGGGGACATAGAAATGATTCAGTTAAGACGAAATTTGATTAATTTAAGTTCTTAACCTTAAAACTCTCTTAAAAATGGATGTCGATTTGATCCGCATTTATCTAATCAGATTTATGATCTAGATGTGTATTTCAATCAGCTTTCATATAAAAAAATTAATTTGAATGGATTGGGGAGAATTCACCTTTTGAATGTTTGTGTAAAAAAGCTGTTTATTTATGGCACTGTTGCAAATAGAGATTTGAGTCGATGAAGTTCCTTTTTAAAAGTGCTTAGAGACCGAAAACCCTGTTGATTAGACACACTTCACCTTGAGGCTGACCATAATAAAATGACGATGCTTGTCCTTTACGTAGTGCACGCATGACTTCAATACCTTTAATTGTGGCATAAGCCGTCTTCATAGATTTGAATCCTAATGTGGCCCTGATGATCCGCTTTAACTTACCATGATCACATTCAATGACATTATTTTTATACTTAATCTGCCTGTGCTCAATATCTACTGGACATTTTCCTTCTCGCTTTAACCGTGATAAAGCATGGCCATAGGTCGCTGCTTTATCTGTATTGATGACCCGTGGAATTTGCCATTTTTTCACCGTATTGAAGATCTTTCCTAAAAAACAATAGGCTGATTTACTGTTCCGTCTAGCGGAAAGGTAAAAGTCAATCGTATGACCACGTTGATCAACTGCACGATACAGGTAAGTCCATCGCCCCTTCACTTTGATATAAGTCTCATCCATATGCCATGAATGTAAATCTGTAGGATTACGCCAATACCAGCGTAAGCGTTTTTCCATTTCTGGAGCATAACGCTGAACCCAACGATAAATTGTGGTGTGGTCAACATTCACACCTCGTTCAGCGAGCATTTCTTGAAGTTCACGATAGCTGATGCCATATTTACAATACCAACGAACAGCCCAAAGAATGATTTCACCTTGAAAGTGCCGACCATGGAAGGGATTCATCTGCTGTATCTCGAAATAAATAAGATATTTAGCTTATCATGTCAGCCTATTTGCAACAGTGCCGCCCACGCTTACATCGAGTAATTTAATAAAGGGGGGGGGAGCTAGCTCCCCCCCTCTTTTATTCATTTGCTAATTAAAACTTACTCGCAACTTGATATGTGATGAATGAAAAGATGTAGGCTAATGCAAACAAATAAGTTGCCATAATGATGGGCTGTTTCCAGCTGCCAGTTTCTCGTCTAATTGTTGCTAACGTAGCAAGACAATGGGGAGCAAAAATAAACCATACCAATAATGATAAACCTGTGGCTAACCCCCATCCATCCGGGCCTGAAATTTGACTTAACAGACTTTGAGTTACTGTATCTTCATCACCTGACATCGCATAAATCACCCCAAGAGCAGCAATTACAACTTCCCTTGCTGCCATAGCAGGAATGAGTGCAATACATATTTCCCATGTAAACCCAATAGGCGCAAATATAGGATGAATTAAATGTCCTAACTGACCAGCTAAACTATAGTTAATGGCCGGCATGCTTGCATTATCTGGTGGTTGAGGGAACGTGACTAGCACCCATAACAAGATAGACAGTGCAACGATAATGCCACCAACTCGTTTTAAGAAAATAGTTGCCCTATCATATAAGCCTAATGCAATATTTCTAATATCTGGAATTCGGTATGTGGGAAGTTCAAAAATAAAAATACTTTCAGTTTTATCTTTTCGAACCAATTTCAGAAACACTGAAACTAATAACGCTGAGACTATTCCCGACATATAAAGACCAAAAAGGACTAATCCTTGCAGACTTAACCAGCCGTAGATTAATTGGTTCGGAATAAATGCCGCGATCAATAAAGCATATACTGGCAATCTTGCTGAACAGGTCATCAAGGGTGCAATCATAATTGTTGCTAATCGGTCCCGTTCAGAGCTGATACTTCTGGTTGCCATAATTCCGGGAATGGCACAAGCAAAACTGGATAGCAGAGGAATAAATGAACGGCCGCTAAGCCCGGCTTTAGACATTAATTTATCTAAAAGAAATGCTGCCCGGGGTAAATAGCCTGACTCTTCAAGCATTAAAATGAAGAAGAATAAAATCAAAATCTGAGGCATATATGCAAGCACGCTACCTGCACCAGCAATTACCCCATCCACAACCAAGCTTTTTAATAGAGGATGTTGGATTAGTGGTCCAATAAAATCACTGAGCCATGCGACAAAATTTTCAATGAATTCAATAAAAGGCGTTGCCCATATAAATACCGCCTGGAACATCACAAACATGGTTAAAGTTAAGATTACTAAACCCAATACAGGATGTAGAAAAATTTTATCTAGAAATGCGGTTCTTTTATCACCACTGTCATTATTTAAAATAACTTGTTTGGTGATTTGTTTGACCTGTTCAAAATGACTTAATTCAGAATGATAAGGAGTAATAAAAAGATTTTTTTGATCTAATTGATTAATTAAATCTTGAATTCCTTTTGTTTTAACTGCGACAGCTTCAACTACAGGGATACCTAACAGTTGAGACAGTTTATCCTTATCAATGGAAATACCACGCTTTTTGACCTCATCCATCATATTTAATACAAGAATCATAGGGCGATTTAGAGCACGAACTTCGAGAACCAAGCTCAAATGTAAGCTTAAATTTGTGGCATCTACAACGCATATAAAAATATCGGGTAGAATTTCACCTTTTAGCTCGCCCAAACAAACTGCCCTGGTGACTTCTTCATCTAAACTACTAGGTTTTAAACTGTAAGTTCCGGGTAAGTCCAATACTCGTATTGCATCACCAGAAGGTAATTTAAAAGAACCTTCTTTTCTTTCTACGGTAACCCCAGCATAGTTGGCAACTTTTTGTCGCGTACCAGTAAGCGTATTAAATAAAGAGGTTTTTCCGCAATTTGGATTACCGACTAATGCAATGTTCTTAATCTTCATTGGATACTAACTCTACAAAAATTCTTTCAGCTTCATTCTTTCTTAATGCGAATCTTGAAGTTTCAATCTGAACTAAAACAGGATCTCCGCCAAAAACACCTTTAGCGAGTACTTGTAGAGTTTCACCCTCTCTAAAACCTAATAGTTGGAGCCGTTCCAATACGGGATCAGTGGTATGACTGTATTGATTACCTTTTTTGAGATCTCTAATTTTGACGATCTGATTTTGTTTAACTTGAAATAGATTCATTTTCGATACTCTTACTTCAAAGCCAAAATCTTTCGAGCACCATTAAGCACGAATAAAGAAACCAGGATGCCAATGATTAAGTCTGGGTAAGCTGATCCCGTCCACGCCACGAGTACACCGGCAAATATAACGCCCATATTTACGACAACGTCATTCGCCGAGAAAATCCAACTGGCTTTCATATGTGCGCCATCTTCTCGATGACCAGAAATAAGATATAAGCATGTCACGTTAGCTATAAGTGCGAGCAGGCCAATAACAAT
This sequence comes from Acinetobacter sp. FL, assembly GCF_040744925.1. Classification (NCBI taxonomy): domain Bacteria; kingdom Pseudomonadati; phylum Pseudomonadota; class Gammaproteobacteria; order Moraxellales; family Moraxellaceae; genus Acinetobacter; species Acinetobacter sp. FL. The sequence continues at coordinate 56,570 of NZ_CP160438.1, forward strand.
CATGAGCATTGATTCTGGCTCGCTTCCAAACATGAATCGTCTAATGACATCAATAATCACGATGACAGCAAGTAATAACTGAATCCAACCTGCGAAATGGGCTGCTTTCACTTGATATTTCGCAGCTTTTCCGACGGCATATAGCGCAATACCATAAACGGCTGCATCGGCAAACATATCTAGAGAATCAGCAATCAATCCTGTAGACGCAGCAATAATTCCGCTGATGAATTCTATAAAGAAAAGTAGAGCATTAATGCCTAATAACAGTTTAAGTACTTTAGCTTGTCTCACAGGATCAGGTTCATTAGGTATATCGCCTGAAGAAAGCTGTGTTTCATCAAGTTTCGCCCCAAAACCCAGTCCTTCAAGTTTGGCCGTAATTTGCTGAATCCCTTCATTATGGAAGACTTTCAGTTTTCGATTGGGAAGATCAAAAGTAAGACCTTTAACTGCTTCAATATCTGCAAGAGCCATACGGACCATTTGCTCTTCAGCAGAGCAATCCATTTTAGGAATGGTGTAGGTACTTGTTTGCTTAGCCTGTTGATTGCTTATATAAGTTTCAGTCTTCACAAGCTTTGCACCAAAACCCAAAGCTTCAAGTTTGGTAGTTATATTTTCATCTTTTTGATTATGTAGAACCTTTAAAGACCGGTTAGGTAAATCAAAGATGAGTTTTTGAACACCATCAATTGAAGATAGCGCCATACGAACCATCTGTTCTTCCGCAGAACAATCCATTTTGGGAACTAAGTATTCACTCATGTAGTGCGAATCTTTTAAAACGTCTTCAGTGCTTAAATTTTCTTTGGGATCAGAACTACAACAGGATTGAGCGGTATCTTCACAACTGTTTGAAGTGTTACAGCAAGGGGATGAAGATTTTTTTTCTTCCTCTTCCCCACAACAGCTAAGCGTATTATTACAATTCTTTGAATTGTTTGCTTCTGCAATTGATGGATGATTTTCTTGTTGAGATTTCTTATCTTCGCATGGTGTTTCTTTACTACATCCACAACCACTCATAATTATACCCATTAAAAAAATTTATAAACTTTGAATATTAGAATCCCTATAGTTACTATAGAGTCAAGATTTTTTGGAAATACCAACTCAATGCATTTAAAAATTGGTGAACTCTCTAAAAAAACCTCATGTTCAGTATTAACAATTAGGTTTTATGAAAAGGAAGGTTTAATTCCGGAACCGGAAAGAACGGAAGGAAATTACCGCCTTTACGATGTAGGCTATGTTGAGCGAATTAAGTTTATTTTGAATTGCCGAACTTTAAATATGAGTTTGAATGAAATTCGTCAATTACTCACCTATAAAGATAATCCCAAGAAAAATTGTTCAGATGTGAATGAATTAATTGACTTACATGTCAGTGCTATCAGGGAAAATATAATCAAGCAACAAAAGCTTATTGAACAATTATCTGATTTAAGAGGTACTTGTGATGGCTTATGTACAATTGACCAATGTGGAGTTCTAAAAAATCTAGCTTGATTATCTAGACCTATGCTTTTTTCAAAAATTCTGTATATCTTTACTTAAGGCTGCAAAAAGTTTAAGGTTACTCAAATTCTGTGATCAGATCTTTGATAGATCTGGACAGCTTCTTATTGGTGTTTTAAATACAGATTTGTGTATGAAGAGAAAAACATTTCTAATCCAGATATTGGTACTCTTATTCACATTCCAGAATATTTGGAGTGTGGCAGAGGCTGCGTGTCTGCATGAAATGCCAAACATACCCAATTCAATACTCTCTAATCCAATCGATTTAGACGAAAAGAGTGATAGTCCTAGTCAAGCACTTTATTCCTTAGAAAACTATAAAGAAATTTATGACTATTGTCAGAAGGTTTGTTTTAACGAAAAGTGCAGTCATTTCTCAAATACAATCGTGATTCAGATTGACCCACCCGATGATTTGAAGCTTAAAACTCATTTTGAGACAGTCCTTACACCATCTTATTTGGGAAGAACTTTTTATAAATCCCCTTATCTGGATCAATTAACACCCCCTCCTGATTTGCCCCTACTATTGGTGGGGTAGTCTTATAAAAGCCCACCACTCCTAATCTTATTATGTGTGGGGCATTTCATGTCAAAAAACAAATTATATCAGGATACTTCTATCCTGAATTTATCCTGGTCAGCATTCCGTACAGGTGTCTTGCTATCCGCAATGATCAGCTTGAGTACTTCTGTAGTCGCCAGTCCTCAAGATTTAACGCTGCGACAAGCCATTGATCAGGTCAACCAGTATCAAGCGTCCCAAAATTTCTGGGAAACGCAAAACAGCATTAATGCCACTAATATCCAGCAAAGTAAGCTGTTTAAAAATCCTGAACTGTCAGTTGAACAAACGGGATTTGGTTCAAATAATGAAAAAGAGCTTACCATTGGCATATCACAACCCTTGGATATTTTTGGTGAGCGAAGAGCAAACCAAAAATTAGCCAGTCTCTCTACAGATAAAACAGCGCTGAAACAGAAGATTTATCAAGCACAAATTGAGCTTGCAGTGAAATATGTATGGTCACAACTGGCCATTGCTGAACTTGAAAAAAACATTGTCAATGAACAACTTCGGGTGAGCCAAGAAAACCTTCAAGCAATCGAAAAGCGCTTTAATGCAGGCAGTATTGCCCAAGTAGATGTAAATCGCGCACGTTTAAGCCATGCTGAAAATATCCGTCTTTTTAGACAGGCCGACTTACAGGTACAAGTGGCCACCCAACAATTATCAAATTTATGGGGAACCTCTGATAAGTCATTGCAGGTAAACCTCTCTTCACAAAAGCTCTGGCCAAAATCGACTCATGAACAGGTTCAAGAATATTTAGCGGAAAACTACGTTGAGAAATATCGAGCTTTACTGGTATTAGAGTCTCAAGCAACGGTTGATCAACTAAGGGCAAAGGCACGTCCTAACCCCACTTTAAACCTGGGCGTTAACCGCACCCAATCCTTGGATAACTCAACACAAAATCAATTAGTAGTCGGAGTCAGTGTACCGCTTAATATTTTCGATCGTCAGCAAAATGGCATAAAAATCGCGCAAGAAAAAATGAACTTATTAGAGCGTCAGAAAGAGTTTTATCTGAAGCAAAATGCGCTGCAAATAGGCACAATTTTAACCGAGTTGCAGGGTTTAGAGCTGCAATTCAAAGTCGTTGACGAGACTCAAATTCCTTTGGCGACTCAAGTTCAAAGTAAGACGCTACAAGGTTTCTTGGCAGGCAAGTTTGCTTTAACCGATGTTCAGCAAGCCACGCTTCAATTACAAGACATCCGTCTGCGTAAAGTCCAGTTGTTACGGGATGGCTGGCAAAAGGCCATTGAAGCAGAAAGTTTGAGCTTAGGCATTAGCCCAAGTGAAGTCATGTCGAAAGATGCTATTGCACAAATCAATCAAAACTTATGGCAAGACATACAGGCCATGCCTGTCATTGGTGGGGGAAATTAACATGTTCGATCTTAAAAACAGCTTAAAAAAACAGAGCGGAAAAATCTCTCAACCTCTACTGATTAGTTTGGTTATCGGCGCTACCGTACTCCTCAGTATTTTTTTGATCTTAACTGGTAAGAATAAATCGGAAACATCAGATGAACATGCCGAGGAAGAAAGCGGAGAAGAACATGGCGGTGAAACCGAAGAGCATGCAGAAGGTGTGAGCCTGACTGCCAAGCAACTGGTGGAACAGGGCATACAATTATCAGCGGTCGATCAAGGCCCGGTGGTTAAATTAAGTTCTTATCCTGCCAAACTGAATGTGAATACGGATCAGCAAGCGCACGTCTCACCGAGTTTTAGTGGTCATGTAGAAAATGTCTATGTAGAACTCGGTCAAAAAGTTCAGAAAGGACAGCCTTTGGCTGCGTTGCTTGTTCCTGATCTAGTTGATCAGCAGGCCAATCTTAAAATTGAACAAACCAACCTTGAACTGGCGAAACAAGACTATGATCGTGAGCGTCAGCTTTGGTCACAGGGCATTTCAGCAAAACAGGACTATCAACGTGCTTATAACAGCTATAAACGGGCACAAATTCAGGTTCAAGCGGCCCAATCACGTTTAAGTGCATTTGGTGCAGTGAATGCCAGTAACGGACGCTATATTTTGAAAGCTCCCATTTCTGGCGTGATCAGTAAAAAGGATTTGGTTCTCGGGGAAAATGTTCAGTTAGCCGATCAACTCTTTACGATAGACCGGTTAGATCAACTCTGGCTTGAGTTTATTGTTCCAAATTCTGAAATTATGGGCTTAGCCCCGAATCAAAAGATCGAATTTAAATCCTTGCAAACAGAAAAGGTTTATCAAGCTGTTATTCAGACTTTAAATACTGAAGCGGATATTCAAACAGGTCGTCTTCAGGTGCGAGCAAAAGTTGAATCGAATGCAACCGAATTACGTCCAAACTTGATGGTGAACGTACAGTTGCAACAACGGAGTGAAAGTACCGCATTACGGGTACTTAAGTCCGCAGTTCAGAATGTCGATGGAAAAGATGTGGTTTTTGTCGCCACTCAGCATGGACAAAAAGTTGAATTCAGTCCGCAACCTGTGAAATTAGGGCAATCATCTGGGGAGAGCCAATGGATTGAAGTGGTGAGTGGGCTTAGTCAGGGACAAAAATATGCCGCTCAAGGCAGTTTTTTACTGAAATCCGAGCTGGAAAAAGGAGAGGCTTCACATGAGCACTAAAAGCCCTCACATTCCAGACCACGAATCGGTAAAACCTGAAGGACTGTTTGATCGACTGATCCAGTTTTCTATCCATAACGCAATCTGGGTCATGCTGTTTATTGCAGCCTGGATTGCTATTGGTATTTATAGTTATCAAAAGTTACCGATTGATGCTGTACCAGATATTACCAATACTCAGGTGCAGATTAACACTTCAGCCAATGGTTTTACGGCTTTAGAAATGGAACAGCGGATTACATATCCAATCGAGAATGCCATGTCAGGCATGCCGAAAATGGAACAAACCCGTTCGATTTCACGCTACGGCTTATCGCAAGTGACCATCATTTTTGAAGATGGCACGGATATTTACTGGGCCAGACAGCTTATCAACCAGCGCTTGCAAGAAGCAATGGGAGAAATGCCTGAAGATGTGCAACCTAACATGTCGCCTATTTCGACAGGTTTAGGTGAAATCTATCAATGGGTGATTAAAGCCGAACCAAATGCTAAAAAGCCGGATGGAACCCCTTATTCGGCGATGGATTTACGTGAAATTCAGGATTGGATTGTAAGACCGCAATTACAGCGCGTAAAAGGCGTTGCTGAGATCAACAGTATCGGTGGCTTTAATAAAACCTATGTGGTTGCCCCTGATCTGAACCGATTGCAACAATTGCAAATTCCTTTGTCTGATTTACAAACTGCCTTAACAGAGAATAATGAAAACCGTGGTGCTGGCTATATTGAGAAAAATGGACAACAGCTAACGGTTCGTGTTCCCGGCACTTTAAACACGATTGAAGATATCCAGAACATCAGTATTGCCAATAAAAACGGCTATCCGATTCGGGTGGCAGATGTCGCCAATGTCTCAATTGGTCATGACTTAAGAACAGGGGCTGCAACCTATAATGGTGAAGAAACTGTATTGGGTATTGCCATGATGATGATGGGAGAAAATAGCCGTACCGTTGCTCAAGCCATTGATGAAAAGGTGCAATCGATCCAGCAATCGCTACCTAAAGGTGTGGTGATTGAGACTGTGTATGACCGTACGCATTTGGTTGATCGGGCGATCAAAACCGTTCAGAAAAATTTGATTGAGGGTGCAATCCTCGTCATTGTTATTTTATTTCTCTTTCTAGGTAATTTCCGTGCTGCGCTGATCACGGCTTGCGTTATTCCACTCTCAATGCTGTTTACCTTGACGGGAATGGCAGAGCAGAAGATTAGTGCAAATCTGATGAGTTTAGGGGCACTGGACTTCGGTATTATTATTGATGGTGCAGTGGTTATTGTAGAAAACTGTATCCGTCGGCTAGCAGAAGCTCAGAAGCTGAAAGGTGGTTTACTTAGCCGTTCTGAAAGATTTAAAGAAGTCTTCTTGGCTGCAAAACAGGCGCGTCGTCCTCTGATTTTTGGACAGTTAATTATTTTGGTGGTTTATCTACCTATCTTTACCCTGACGGGTGTAGAAGCCAAACTTTTCCATCCTATGGCAATGACTGTTGTACTGGCTTTAATTGGGGCCATGATTTTATCTGTCACTTTTGTGCCAGCCGCAGTTGCCCTATTTGTCACTGGAGAAGTCAAGGAAACCGAAAGTCGCTGGATGCATTGGCTTAAAACCAAATATGAACTGCTTTTAGATAAAGCCTATGAGCTTCGTTTATTTGTGACTATTGTGGCTGCCTGTATTTTAGTGCTTACGGGCGTGCTAGCCACTCAAACAGGTAGCGAGTTTGCACCTCAACTGGGTGAAGGTGATTTTGCTGTTCAGCAAATGCGTTCCCCAAGTACAGGGTTAGAACAGTCACTGAGAATGCAGGAAAATACTGAAAAGTTACTGTTGAAAGAATTTCCTGAAATTAAAGCAATCTTTGCCCGTACCGGTACAGCAGAAGTGGCCACAGATGTCATGCCACCCAACATTTCAGATGGCGTGGTACTGTTAAAACCTCATGATGAATGGCCTGATCCAAAACAAACGATTGATGAGCTTCGCCAAAGAATGATTACTTTCTTAGCGACATTGCCGGGAAATAACAGTGAGTTCTCGCAACCCATTGAACTGCGTTTTAACGAGTTAATTTCAGGGGTGCGAAGTGATGTGGGTGTCAAGTTATTTGGCGATGATATGGAAATTCTGAATCGCGAAGCGAATAAAATTTCTCAAAAAATTAACTCAATTTCAGGCGCGACAGCCGTTAATGTAGAACAGACCAGTGGCTTACCCTTGTTGAATGTAGAGGTGGATAAGTCCAGAGCTGCACAATATGGCTTGTCGGTAAGAGCAATTCAGGATCTGGTAGCTACAAGTGTCGGTGGCCAGAATGTTGGAACAATTTTACAGGGAGACAAGCGTTTTGATTTTGTTATCCGTCTAGATGAATCCCAGCGTAGTCCTGAACAGTTAGCGGTACTTCCTATTCAATTGCCGAATGGTGGTTTAGTCCAACTGCAAGATGTGGCACGCGTTGAAAATATCCTGGGTATTAATCAGGTCAGCCGTGAAAATGGTAAACGTCGAGTGGTTATTACTGCAAATGTAGAAGGACGTGATTTAGGCTCATTCGTAACAGAGCTTCAGAGCACGTTATCCAAACAGGAATTACCAAGCGGTTATTGGATAGATTATGGCGGTCAATTTCAAAATCTGATGTCTGCAAAAGCGCGTATGCAATTGGTGGTTCCGCTCGCATTGTTGACGATCTTTATTTTATTGATGGCTGTATTCCATAATATCAAAGAAAGCTTACTGGTCTTTAGTGGTGTACCGTTTGCCTTATGTGGAGGCTTAATCGCGTTGTGGTTGCGTGACATTCCATTATCCATGTCAGCAGGGGTTGGCTTCATTGCACTATCGGGGGTGGCTGTACTGAATGGCTTAGTCATGCTCACCTTTATCAAAGAGTTGCGACAACAATATGACCTTTATTATGCAACGTGGCAGGGTGCAATTTTGCGTCTTAGACCTGTGCTGATGACCGCTTGTGTGGCGTCCCTTGGGTTTGTCCCGATGGCTTTGGCAACCGGAACTGGGGCAGAAGTACAGAGACCTTTAGCAACAGTGGTTATTGGAGGAATTATCTCCTCTACCCTGCTTACATTGGTTTTATTGCCCGTACTGTACCGCTGGATGAATGAAAAGAAAGTTTCTTAATCCAATAGATTAGTCGATTTACAGCAGAGATATTGGCTGTTATCCAATATCTCTGCTCATCATAAATAGAATAAGGAAAATATTTTATGTCAGAACATCATGATCATAGCCATGCGGTTGTTACTGAAGAAAATAGTAAGAAGTTAATGGTTGCCTTAGGTTTAACGACTACTTTTTTAATAGTAGAAGTTGTCGCTGCTTTTATTACCCAAAGTTTGGCTTTGTTATCTGATGCAGCTCATATGTTTACTGATGTAGCCGCTTTAGCTATTGCTCTTGCCGCTATCAAAATTGGTAAAAAAGCCGCAGATGATAAAAGAACTTTTGGCTATCAGCGATTTGAAATTTTAGCGGCTCTGTTTAATGCGGTGATGCTTTTTGTGGTGGCGATATATATTGTCTATGAAGCTTACCAACGTTTTACGAATCCTGCTGAAATTCAAAGTGTTGGAATGATGATTGTCGCAGTCATTGGTTTGGTCATAAATTTGATTTCAATGAAAATCCTTTCTGCGAGTGCTCAAGAAAGTCTAAATGTGAAAGGCGCATATTTAGAAGTTCTTAGTGATGCACTGGGATCGATAGGCGTGATTATCGGAGGAGTGGTCATTTATTTTACCCAGTGGATGTGGGTAGATACCGTAATCGCTGTGTTAATTGGCTTCTGGGTTTTACCTCGAACTTGGGTTTTATTAAAACAAAGTATCCATATTCTGCTTGAAGGGGTTCCTGATGAGATTGATATTGAGTCGTTAAGAAATGATTTATTGATGCTAGAGGGTGTTGAAGGGATTCATCAGTTGAAAGTCTGGGCTATATCTTCAAAAAACATTCATTTAACTGCTCATTTGGTTGCTCCTAATAGCGATCCAGATCAGCTCTATCAAAAGGCCTTAGACGTTCTAAAACATAATCATAGTATTACTGAAATTACGTTACAAATAGAAAGTACGGAATGTAATACATTGGAACAGCATAAACATTAAAGTGCTGCTCTTTCTACATAATGGACAGATGACTAGGCTGATAAACCTTACCATTTTCCTGTATTACACTTCTATTTATCACACGCACTTTAAACACCATCCTGAGACATTTTAAAATTACAAGAATGTAATTTATGAGTCCTCTGGGTGTTAATTCTTTAAAGTTAGAATATCTAACAAGTATTAAATGAGAGTAAATAAACATGCTATTCAAAAATAAATTTTGTACTAAATTACTGTTAATTAGTGCATTCTTTAGTATCGCAAGTTTTAGTTATGCAGATGGCGGATTGTTATTTCTTGAAAAGAATTTAAAAGCTTCTAAAGTTGAAAATTCTAAACAAAAACAAGTTGAAAATAATGAATCAAATGAATCAAATGAATAGTTGGGTTGCATAAATAAATCAATTAGACTTATTTATTCAGCAATATAATTCCTGAATGAATAAGTTTATAACTAAAACCGGCTTTGTTGCACAAAGATTTGAAATGCAAAGCGCCCCTAATTGAGCCAAATTTAAGGCGTAACTTGGGTAAGTGGTCGACCTAATTCCGTAAATCTGTTGAGGACTGCTACACGTGCATGAATTTCATTCACCTGACTAGGAAAGCTTCTTGCCATTAATTTATCGCCTAATAATTTGATGCAATGCATCTTGGTTTCCACCAAAGTGCGGCGATGATAGCCTGACCATTTTTTCCATAATGTCCTGCCTAAACGTTTAACTGTTCGAAGTAATTCATTTCGCTCTAGCGAGCTACTCTTTGTATCTTTCCATGGTTTCGCATTTTTTCTAGGTGGAATCACCGCATGTGCTTGCCGATCTGCAATGACCTGACGGCATTGCTTGGTGTCATAAGCTCCATCGGTATAAACAGAGTCAATCTGCTCATCTTGTGGAATCTGATTAAGTAAATCACCAAGCACCTGTGAATCACTGACATTATTGGTTGTGAGCTGAATAGCGCGTATTTGTAGGGTTTTGGCATCTATACCAATATGTAGTTTACGCCATTGGCGACGATATTCAGCTCCATGTTTCTTGCGTTTCCATTCGCCCTCACCTAGAAACTTCATGCCTGTAGAGTCTACGAGTAGATGCAGCCCATCGCTACTTTTTTGGTAGCTGATTGCAATATCAATATGCTTTTGTCTTCTACAAAGCGTACTGTAATCTGGTGCGGTCCAATTTAATCCGCAAAGTTTAATCAGACTTTGCACAAAGCCAGTGACCATACGTAAAGATAGACGGAATAAGGATTTAATCATTAAGCAGCATTGGATAGCTGCGTCGGAGTAGGTTTGATTTCGCCCTTGTTTGCCTTTTGATGGAGCATACCATTGCGTAGCAGGATCAAACCAAATGGCAATATTTCCGCGACTCATGAGTGCTCGGTTATATGCGGGCCAATTGGTTGTGCGGTAGATTTTGTGTGTAGGCTCCTTCATTTGAAAATTATATCGCTGAAAAAGCCTTTACAGATAGGTTTGTGCAACAAAGCCCATGGAAAATCAAAATAAGATCTTTGCTTTGGTAGACATTAATAACTGTTATGTAAGTTGTGAACGTGTCTTTAATCCAAGCCTGAATAATAAACCAGTAATCGTATTATCTAATAATGACGGTTGTGCTGTGGCTCGTTCACAAGAAGCTAAAGACTTAGGAATAAAGATGGGTGTACCTCTTTTTCAACTCAAGGATCTTGTAGAGCAGCACAACATTACAGTCCTTTCTAGTAATTATGCTCTATATGCGGAAATGTCCCGCAGATTTATAAAAGTCCTAGCTGAATTTGTTACACCTCAAGAACAAGAAATTTATTCGATTGATGAATGCTTTTTAGATTTAACTGCTTATGCTTATTTAATTCTGGATCGGCTATCACGTTGGCTAGGTTTGCCGGCCTGTATTGGAATTGGACGGACTAAAACAGAAGCAAAAATGGCTAATCATATCGCTAAAAAGAATAGTTATTTAAAAGGTGTATGTAACCTTGTTTCAATGGACTATTGTTCGATTGAGGGCTTATATCAATCTATAGAAGTTAGTGAAGTATGGGGTATTGGTAGAAAGCATACTAAAAAGCTGAATAGCCTAAGCATTAGTACAGTTCTAGATTTTGTCTGTACTTCACCCTTAATTATTAGAGATCAATTCTCCATAGTCATGCACAGAACATTATTAGAATTACAGGGAATTTCCTGCATTGAAATTGAGCAAAGTCCTAAAGCGAGAAAACAAATAATAGCAAGCCGTTCCTTTGGCCAGAAAGTTTATAGCTGTGAGGATCTTAAAGAAGCGATTACTCTTTATGTTCAAGATGCCGTAAGCCGTTTAAGAAGTGAAAATTTACTATGTGGCTGTATTATTAGTTTTGTTCAATCTAATCCATTTGATAGTTCTGAGCCTTTTTATAATAAATCTTTGTCTTACGCTTTACCTGATCCTTCAGACAATAGTTTATTACTTTCTAAAATTGTTACCTCAATGGTTGATCAGCTATACCAGAAGAATATTGGATTTAAAAAATGTGGTGTTATCCTCACTTGTCTTGAACCTAAAGCTACTCATATTTATGACCTATTCACGGACATGAATAAGATAGAATCAAGTAATAAGCTTATGGATTCACTCGATGATATACAGAATAAATTTGGTAAGAGCAAAATAGGATTAGGTGCCAGTATGCTACCTGATAGAAATTGGAATATGTCACGTAATAAGCTGTCTCCCAATTACTTTAAATGGGATCAACTTATGAGTGTTAAATAATTAGTCATGACTAAGACAATTTTTTTTCATGTGACTTGCCACCTGGCTAAAAGGAATAACAGGAATTGAAATTAAAATATGCAGCGTTTATAGCTCTTTTAATAGTAGTGTCTGTTATGGCCTTTAAACAAGTTTACAACCCTTACTTTGATCAAGATAAAGAAGTAAAGACGTTTAGCTTTAACGGAAAAAAATTAACAGCTCTGTACCTATATAGGGAACATGATCAAGAAATAGGTTTTAAAGAAAATCCCTCATTAAAGCCGTTAGTCTTTACGTGGAACAAGCCGATTTATACCTGTTTTAATATGGTCAATGTACCTTATGACTTAGAGATATTTTTCTTTAATGCAGATAAAAAAATTATTGGGTCGGCTGTAATGGAAAAATTTTCCCAAAAGCAGTACTGCCCCAAAGAAAAGATTCAATTTGCATTAGAAAGAATAAAAACTTAGATTTTTCAATCTAGTCTTTAATATCTTTAAAATTGTTTGAATAGTAACTATATGGATAAAGAGTATAAAATATGTCTTTAATGTCGATACTGAAATCTTCAGATCCTAAGTGCAAAGAAGTAAAAGAAATTATAAAAAGTGTCGCACCCCAAAAAAAAGATTTCAAAACTTACAGTGGTATTCCTCCTTTTACTAATTATGAAGTTATGAGTGAACATAAATTAACGAGTAGTTATGATTCAGGCTTGGTTGGTACAGCATTTGACTACTTATCTAAAATAATTTGTGCGTACTACACGAATACTGAATTGAGTGCTAAGGAATTTGAGCAGCCTAAAATTATCAGCTTTCTAGAGGAAACTAAAAACAAAAGCATTTTGGTATTGTATAAAAAAATTCAAAATCACATAGATTTTCTACTGGCTAATAAATCAAACGATTTAGAACTAAATGAAGAATTTATTGGTGGAATTATTCTTTTGGCTAAATTAGAAAATCTATGGCGATCTGGATTTCTACCAGTAGCAACAAAGAAAGACATACTAAAACCAACGGAGAAAGTGGTTTATGAAGATATATCTTCCCTAGTCAAAAATTTTGATAATGTATTCATTAAGAATGGTCTTATTAAGCCTGATAGTCTGATCACATACAATCCCAGATATTCTGCAAATATCCGTGTTGCACTAGGTGGGATAGATGCAGATATTTGTATTGATGAAACACTATATGACTATAAAAGTACAAAAAATCATGGATTTATGATTAAAGACAGTATGCAGATCACATCGTATTACTTATTCTATTTAATGGATCGAATTATGTCGTCAACAGTGCAGATGCAACGACACAGAATAGAACGAATTGCATTATATAAAGCTAGGTTTGGCCAAATTGAATATTTTGATGTTAAGCATATACCTGAAAAAGATTTAAAATATGCAATTTCTGAGCTTAATAGGATGTTTAAATTAGGTATGCCCACTCAGAAAATTAAGGATTTTTAAAGGGCACTAAAGCACAGTATTGCGCCTTATCCTTCCCTTATATTATTAACGGTCTTGCTCTTTCCCCTTGTTCTTTCCGTGTTGAAGATCTAGCTTATTAGGTTGAATCTGTGGCTGTGGCACTGGTTTTTTAACTTCTACCTTTTTCCGTAAATAGTCCACTAGATCAACTGCTAGTTTTCTATCTTGCGGATCTGGTGACTGTGATAGAGCTTTAGTAATTTCCTTGTAATGCGTCAATGCTTCTTTTTCTTGCTGTTTAGCTTTCTGGACACGTTCTGGACTGGCCTTATTTTTACCATATCGCTTAAACGATTTGCCCTGCTCTTTCATTTGTTTAACTGACTGCTTATCACTTCTATTTTTTTGAAGCCTAGCTATACGTTTTGTCGCATTCGCTTCAATCCCTCTGGATCTTAATTTTTCAGCAAAACTTTCTCGCCATTCCTGAAGGTCAGCCTTCCTAATATTTAACCGATCACCTTTTTCAGAAACAGCTTTAACAACAACATGCACATGCGGGTTTTCACTTGGATCTTTTGAAGGGTCATTGGTAAAGGTATGCTGCACCATCATATATTTATGGTCTTTAAAATGTTCCTCTGCAAATTCTTTTGCAGCATCATAAACGCCTTTTTCATCCGTACCTTTCGGCATAGATAATACAATATTAAAAGCCTGCTTATATTTAGATTCTTCATCAGAAATAGGTGTACCTGACATTTGCCAATCTTCAGCAGTATCTTCTATATCATCCTTACCATTAACTTTATTTCCGTCCTGATCAATTCCCTCTAATTGTCCATTCCGAGTGATATATCCCATGTGAGCTTTCACCTTACCCATAGAATTACCTCCACCAGTAACCTTGACCATTACTTCAGGGGTCTTTTTACTAATTCTATCTAAAGTTGCTTTAACGCTATTTGGAGATGATTTAGCTGAATGGCCAGATCCATTTTTAGGCTTAGACAGGTCATTTAAAAAAGTATCTAAACTTTGGGTCTGATTAACACGCCTAACTTTAGATCCATTAAGTAGCTGCTCACCATGAGCAAGCAAGGTGCTTTGCACTTCTCTGGTAGTCTTACTGCTTCCGTTAGCCATTATTCCCACCTCTTTTTATTGCGCTCTAATAGAGTGAAAACATGCCTAACTTGAGCTTTTACTAGCTGATGGACTCGCTCGACAAATTCTCTATCGTAAGATTCATAAATACCCTGATTCATATTCTTAGCTATTTGGTTTAGGTTTCTACCAATCGCCAAAAGCTGACTATTTGATTCACCAAGTTTAAGAGCTTCTTCCTGGCTAAAGAATATTGAATCTTTTGTGACATTAGCTGTTAAAACCGAAATGATATATTGATTCGGTTTCATGCCGATCTGTGCTGCTTTTTCATTAATGGCTTTCATCAAACTTGGTTTAAGCCGTAATTCTTTGCGTGATGTTTTTTCAAATACATCTATAACGTCTTGCGTTTTTTCTATTTCAGATAACTTTTCCTTGATCATTTTTTTTATCAGGTCGTCTGGATCTACTTCTTCAAACTTAGCTAAATGATAGATTTTTTCGGCTAAGTCCTTTTCAAGATTCAAGGAAAAATCTTGTCCTGAATATTCTGGATCATTCTCTTTTTGATAAGAAAGTTCTAACGCTTTTTGGAAAGGTGCGCCTTTCTTAATTCCCTGTTTTTCACACTTTGCTTCCCACCAATCAAGCACTGCCCGATCAACTCTGAAAAAGATTTTATTGTCTTTAGTCATGATTAATTCCATAAGCAAAGTAATATTTTGCTTATCCCATTCTATCAACTGGGTGACAAAATGGCAATTTTAACGGCTACTGCCTATCCTGCCCTAGATTATATATCTTCTTTTTTCCCTCTTTTCTCCTTAGTCATGACTAAGGGTAATCAAGCTAGGTGGTCGGGAAAACCCGCCCAAAAAAAGACCTTGCATTAGCAAGGTCTTTTTCCATTGGTAGGTTTAGGCTTCTTGTAAATACTCGATTTCAAGGCTGCTGCAATCTACGGATACCTCTGTTCCATCTTCGTATTTGATCCATGCAAAACCCAAAGAAGAAGGCTTTTTATTAAGCATCAGGTTCGCTTGTCTGCCGTCATGAATAACAACTAAAAGCGGTTTTTTGATTTTGTCTGGATCTTCTTCTTTAGCTTCTGGCTGCTCTTTCTGGTTCGACTGATCCATCAGTTTTTTAACTTCAAGTTCTTCAGTCGCTTCAGCTTGATCATTCCCATTAAAATTGAAAGATTCATTATCATCAATAATAGCGGTTTGCTCTTGGCTTTCTTGCGCCTGTGGTTCTGATTCTGGATCTGCTTCAGTCGCTTCAGCTTGCTTAGGTTCTTTTAACTTTTTAGATAGAGCCTGTACTTTCGATCTGATAATGTCTTGACCATTCTCTAAAGATTCATCCACCCAAGCGTTTACTTCTTCAGGGAATGATTCCCAAAGTTTGCGTAAGTCATACAAAGTCTTTGGAGATTTAAAACCTGCATCATAAGCCTTAGATAAGCACTCTGGCATATCCACTAAAGCTAGGTGAGTAGAAATAAAAACAGGATCTTCATTTAACTTTTTAGCGATTACGTTTTTCTTCTCGCCTTGCTTAATTTTCTTTTGGATGAAAAGTGCAAGCTCAATAGGTGAATGGTTAAGGCGTTCTTTATTCTCCATGACCTGATCATAATCATCATGATCATTATCAACAAAAGCAGGGATAGTTTCCTTGCCAGCCATCACTGAAGCTCTAAAACGTCTAGCTCCATAATTGATGATCCACTTGCCTTGTTCTGTTGGGTGGGGTTTAACACTAATAGGTGTTTTAACTCCACGAGCCTTGATTGATTCGACCATTTTTTGCATCTGATCTTCTGGAAATTCGACACGCGGCTGATCTGGATCTTCAAGAATATCTGTAAGTGGAATCTGTTTAGGTGTTCCGTCTGCTACTGGTGCAGGATTACCTAGATCAATACCTTCCAAAGCTGATAAATCTAACATTCCTTAAATCTCCATAAACTTGTTAATGCTTTCAAAAACTGTTTTTAATTCAGCCCATGCGGTAAAACCGCTAGTTTTACCCAATTTATTTGTTGGTATGCCTTGCGCTTGGGCTTCAGCGATTGCAGTCGTTTTTTTAACGAAAGCATAGCTACCGTCTGAGTTTTTGATCAGGTACTTTGAAAAATGCTGAACAATAGCTTTTAGGTTGTCTTTCTGGAATGGAGTTGGTTCAACAATATTCGGAAGGATGCCGATTAATTTTAAATTTGGGTTTAGCTTTTGATTAATTGCTTGGATCTGCTTCAGTAATCCACCAATGCCGTCAATAGCTTCCTGATTCAACTGAATTGGACTTAGAACATAGTCACTAACAATCAATGAAGCCACTTGGCGAATGTCGGGATTTGGATTGGTATCAATCAGGCAAACATCAAATAAAGAATCAACTGATTTTAAAAACTTCTGGTAATTGGTGGCAAAGCTATTATGCAAAGTGCCATTTTTTTCAATAGCTGTTAATTCTGGTGTTGCTTGTACCAAAGTAAAGCCTTCAGGATTTGAAATAGTTTGATCTTCTTTAGTCAGCATGTCGAAAGCAGATACATTAGCTACAGTCACAGCCCCGCCAGTAATCAAGGCTTTTGTAGTGTTTTTCTGGTGGTCTAGATCAATGACTAATACACGTAAGCCCAAAGAATTCAAATAGTGTGCATACTGGCAAATGATTGCAGATTTCCCCACACCGCCCTTTTGATTTGAAGCAACAACTTTTTTCATATTTCACCTAGTTTAATGGCTTATTAAGGGTCGCCCTATTGCGTCCTTATGCTGTATATTCTAACGTCCACCTGTGGACATTGCAAGCATTTTCTTAGTCATGACTAAGTTTTTTATCATAAAAAAATCCTCCCATAAAGGGAGGACGTAAATTAAAAATCTTCAGGATAACCAATTGTTATGACTGGTTCTCCTTGATCTCCACCATGTACGTGCAATTCTAAAATATGATTTCTCTTGCGACCTGCGCCTGTGATAATCACTGTAAAACGTACCGCACTAGGGCTTAGGGGTGTCTTATATGCTCGGCTCATCCATAAAATGTCATGAATAACGCCCTCTAAGTCATTAAGCCATTTTTCATTTTTTACAGCCTTATCAACTACCGCCCAAAGCGCAGAAGTGAAGCAGATAGGATGCTTATAATGTTCTTTTGCAAGTCCATCTAATTTAGGACTAAGAGAATTGATTGCAACTAGAAAACCTTCTTCAATGGCTTGCTGACGTGTGTAAACTGAAATGTATTGTTCCATGATTTTTAACCTGTTTTATTTCAGGTCGCCCGATGCGTCCTGATAAAATCATTATATCAGTCCACCTGTGGACATTCAATAAAAATCTTAGTCATGACTAATTTTTTATAGGGAAAATTGAGTAGAAAAATATCTGTTTTAATACCTGGCTAAACTGCTTTTCAGATGTTCTTATTTGCGATTCTTAGGCTTCTGACAGCCTTTTTTATATATGAAGTTAGTTTAATCCCAGCACAAACCTAAACAGGCCAAAATGAGCGTATATAAAGCAGAACAGATAGACAATTTTTTATGTTTTTTAGACAAGCTAAAAACCAAAAAAACTGCCCCCAATAAAAAACCTCCCATTATGGGAGGTTTGCCTTAAACAGCTAAGTTATAAGTGATTCTATAATCTTCAAAATAACCGTTTTCATTGTCGCCCCTTCTGATTCTTTCAATATGAGTAACATTGTGGGCTACTCGGCAATTAATCATGATTTTTTCAATTTCTTGGAATAGTGTTTTTTCATCAAAGATTGGAAACCAGATATTATAGTTAGATCCAGTTAAAACCTCATGACCGCAAAAATGAACCAGTTTACCTGTAGGATAGTTTGTAAATATTGCTACTACTGAAGCTCGCATAATTAATACCTGTTTTATTTCAGGTCGCCCGATGCGTCCTGATAAAATCATTATATCAGTCCACCTGTGGACATTCAATAAAAATCTTAGTCATGACTAAGAATATTGATAAAAAAAGCCCCCTTTCGGGGACTTCTTCATTAAGCTGTTAAAAGCTGTCTTTCTTCTGTCATTCTGGTTTTTTTAACTTTCTGGCTGCCGTGTAACTCTCGCATTTGATCTAAAGTCATTCTGCCCCGACCATTGGATTTTTTACCAATGAACACCCATTTACATTGCACTCGATTCCAGACAAAACCCGCTTCTTTTAATTTTTCTTTGTGCTGCTTAGTGTCGCCAGAAACCCAAACCCAAACGCCAATAATTTCAATATCTAAACCATCCAGATTGATAATTGCATCAATAGCCTGTTTTACTTTTTTCTCAACTTCAGAATGTTCTGAACGGCTTGACCAGAAACCACGACCATTTTCGGAACTGTCTTGATACTGATCTTTTGATGCTTCATTAATAATACGATTTAAAAGCTGTTCATATTCGCTGTTAATTTCCTGCATTACTTCGGTTTTACCGCCACGATCAGGATGATTTTTAAAAGCTAGTTTTTTGTACTGAAGTTTTAACTCGTCTAATGATGTAACTGATGAAAAATGTTTCATGTTTAAATACCTGTTTTATTTCAGGTCGCCCGATGCGTCCTGATAAAATCATTATATCAGTCCACCTGTGGACTTTCAAGCAAAAACTTAGTCATGACTAATTTTTTTAATGATAAAAATATATAAAAAATAGGTAGTTAATTATTTTGTCTGGTCTGCTTTTATAATGCTTATATTTTCAATTCTTAGGCTGCTGACAGCCTTTTTTCACCTTATGTCTAATACCCCACACCAACCCCAAAAACACGCTAAAATGAGCTTAAAGGACGCAAGATGAAAAATTGTTTCCCCCTTAGTCATGACTAAGGAAAATGATGCACTAGATCCCATGAAGATATATCAGAGCAAAGTGTCTACTTTGCGAACTATGGAAAAAGCAAAACCTTCCCTCCCTGATTACCGTTGATTTTCAAGCGAGCTTTAAAA
The DNA here is from genome assembly GCF_040744925.1 of Acinetobacter sp. FL. NCBI lineage: Bacteria > Pseudomonadati > Pseudomonadota > Gammaproteobacteria > Moraxellales > Moraxellaceae > Acinetobacter > Acinetobacter sp. FL. The sequence goes on from NZ_CP160438.1 coordinate 75,709, forward strand.
AGCTGTGCTTTTTAAATAGCGACCGTAGAAAATAAACTGCTCCCCTTTGATCTAAAATGGGATACCTAAAGCCAGCCCGCATGGGTGGCGACCAGATAGCATAGAAAACTAAAAAATTTAGGGGTAGGTAAGGCAAAAACTAAATACTTAAAACTTATCAAACTAAATTTATTGACAAAATATTACAGGTTTGGCCAAATTCTGGGAAACATTAAGATTAAGTTATTGTTTTTATTATATGGGTGTAAATTAATATTCTAAAAAAATGGTAAAATATTCCACTTAGGCTAAACATACATATTTAGTCATGACTAAGGTATTAACTGGCTAATTATTAAATTTTACTATTTGGATGCGAACAGAAAAGATAATTTTTATATAGATTAATAAGAGTTTTTGAAGGTTTTAAATTGAACCACCATATTGTCTTAAATTAGCGAAGTCTGTTTAAGATAATATGGTGGGTATGCTTTTTAGATATTAATCCTGATAGTCTGTGTCCTGATCGTCCTTCTTATCATTATTGCTATTAGTAATAATCCCTCGTTTTGCCTGTAACCAGAAGTAATAATCCATATCTATCGGCTTATGAGCATTAAGCTTATCTAACTTTTCAGTTAATAGAGTTCTCATGATTACCTTAGAAGTATCCTCGTCTAAATTACCTAAGAAATATCCATAATCTAGTAAAAATTCTTTGCAATTTACTAAGGTGCTGATTTGCTTTGGAGATATTTTTACTGGTTGTTTGAAATGCTTAATACGATCAGGTGCTTTAAAGTGTGATCCATCATCACTAAATGGAATTGCAGCAGCCAGATAGCCCTTTTTCATTTTATCTATAAATTTGATGTGTCCTTGCTCTTTATATTCAGTTTTCAAGTTAAAAATGAACTTAATAGCAACTACTTCCTTTCCATTTTTTACGTTCTCAAAACTGACATTAATATTACTAAGTTCGTTAATTTCATCCTGAGCTACATTCAAAACACGGCTTTTAAAATTGGCCAACTCTTTATATTTATCCTCACATTCAAGCATCCATCTTAATTCTTCCAGATCAATAGTGACCTCTGATGTACGCCACATATAGCTCATTAAGATCCTATACAAACGAAGGGAATAGCTCGAATTAAATAAGATAATATGCTTCAGTTCATGGCTACTAAATGACTTAGTTTTTTCATCTACTTTCTTAACTAGATCATAGAAATATTCAAAAAATTCTTTTGCAAATCTGACCTTAATACATTTAGTTGCTTTGTCATAATGGCAATAAGTCATCATCGGAACTTTAGCAGGTTCGTCAGATTCCCCATCTTTAACCAACATAGTTGGGTTATCAAATTTTGTATAAATACGTTTTAAAGCAGTTTCAGCATTTCTCTGAATTTCACGTTTATCTGTTGCTGTAAGCACTTCCTTTCTAGCCATTGGGGAAGTCAATTCTCCAAAGTTTTCGCTACTCACATAAATGAAGTCGTCATGAGTAATTGAGGTCTTATTTTGAAGCTCATTCTTTCTTACGATGATCATTGCACAGTACATAAGCTTCTCAAGATTGAGATCAATGCTATATCTGGCAGTAGGAAAATCATTGCGGGTCACAACTAAATCGGTCAATTTTGCCCTTGTATTTGATTGTGTATAGTCCTCTAAGCCTTGTGAGCCAATAATTTTCTGCATTTTTTTGTAAATCCGTTATTCCTCTTGAAATCATTATAACTATACAAGTATATTTATCAAGTATGGTTATTAACTAAGATTATAAGATATTGTTTTTAAAATATATATTTATTAAAAATCAGTAAAATTACTTTATACCCCTGTAGTAGTATAAAAAAAATAAATGTTTTTCCTTTTTAAGTATTTTGTTTTATTTCAATTAGTTACGTTGCGACAAAACGTATGGCTATTTTTAACACAAAAACCAGATAAAAAATATTCAATTTTGAATATTTATAACTATTATATAAATATCAATTACTTACGATGCGACAAAACGTATAGTTATGATTTTAAGCCTATACAAATATCTTTTTTAGCACCAAAAAATAAAAATCGTTCTTTAATATAATTATTTATATAAAACAATAACTTATTAGATTTGCAAGAATCTAGTTAATTCCTGAAAAATATATATAATCGTATCCAGTACGCATAATCGCAGGTTTGCGACAAAACGTATAGTTATGCGGGGAAGTTGCGACAAAACGTATAGTTTTGAGAGTGCAGCATGGATTAAGGCTAAAAAATACGCAAAAATATAATAAGTTAGAGCTAAACACCTAACTAATTACTGATTTTTAAGAAAAATTTAGCCATTTTTTTGTATTCTGTTGATAAGCTTGTGGATTATTTACGACAAAACGTATAGATATGTGACAAAACGTATAGTTGTAGCGACAAAACGTATAGTTGTAGCGACAAAACGTATAGTTGTAGCGACAAAACGTATAGTTATAGCGACAAAACGTATAGTTATAGGCTTGCAAACTTATGTTTTACAAAAAGAAATTAAGGCTCTTAAACTGTACTAAACAATCCTAAACTTTATCTAAACTCTTTTTAAACCTGATTCTAGTTTTTTTTAAAAAGTTTTTAGAAATGTTTAGAAGATTATTAAAGTGATATTTACATGACAAAAAGGGAAGGGATCTAAAAAAAATATGAGCTTTGATATATACAAACTTTTTACAAAAGTTTTAAATATTTCATTAAAGCTTTAAACTTTTTGATATATATTAAAAGCGTTTAAAAATAATTGTTGTTTTTGTGTCTTTTACACACAGTTACACTTCAGTTACATTTTTAAATTAATTATATTTTGTAAGAATCCGTACTTCACTTTTAAAAAACTAGGGATCTTGCAGAAATGGCTTTAACGATGAATGACTTGAAAACAGTCGATGACTTCAACGCCAATAACTATGGTGTTGAAATTGGTATGAACGAACAGTTCCAATATTTTGTGACTGTTAAAGTAAATGATGTTGATCACGTCATTCATACCGCATCAGGAAAAATTCGATTCACACGGAATTTACCCTTCTTGATTCAAGAGATTTATTTAATGTGCAGCAATGCCAAAACAATATCTCTAAACTTTGAAGGCAAGTTATTCGTACTGGAAAACTCATCTAAATAGAGTGACTACTTGTGTATAAAAAATTTATTTTAGGTTTAACTTTAGCTAGTGCATCTGCCTTAGTTGCAGCTAAAGATGAAAATTATGGCTGTCGTGCTTTTATGTGCTTTGCTGGCGGTCTTAATGTTTCTGAATGTCAGTCTACAATTAGTGACGTAAAAAAAGATCTGGCTAAAGGTAAAGGCTTTCCTCACTGTTCATTCGTCAGCAGTAATCAAGATGGATCTGTTGGAGGGGGAGAAGGACAACCTAAAATTTCATCTTATACACATAATAAAAGAGTTTATCTTTATGTAGATGACAAGTTAGTCACTACAGTTAAAAAGTCCTAAGTTTTTGCAAGAAAAAAAAGCCTGATTAAATCAGGCTTTTTTTTCTTGCAATTGTTTATAGAAAATTCTTAAAACTTCTTTGACTGCTACACTTTTTCCTTGTTTTTCCCCGCCATAAATATCTTTTAAATATTCTAAGGCTTCCAATGCTTCAACATCTTCAGGAACATCCATATTGAAATAAACTGATAGTGGAGTTTTGGTAGTAGGCTTTTTTCTATATCTTTTTCTGCGATCTAATACCTTTCCTTCTGTTTCTGTTTCTGTTCCTAGTTCTTCAGTCATAACTTATCCAATTTAAAAAATGTCCACAGGTGGATATTAAGTCCTTTTCAAATAATTTACTACTTATATCGAGTCGCCATTTATGAGGAGTAGCATTGCAATAGTATGTTTTAACGTGAGGTTATAACCCTTTTAATAACCTCATGCTATGTACTATTTAAATCCCGCTACTAAATCAAATGGGAGCAGTTTATTTTCTGCGGTCGCCATTTAAAAAGCACAGCTTTTTAAAGCTCGCTTGAAAATCAACGGTAATCAGGGAAGGGTAAATTTAACTGATTGCGCCAGTTCGCAAAGTAGACACTTTGCTCTGATATGTCTGCTATGGATCTGGATTAGATAGGTAATATAGATGCCTGGATAAACGCTGCAGCTTTTATCCAAGCATCGAGGTTTTTAGTCATGACTAAAGCAGAATTTAGCTAAAATATTTAAAATTTCTTTAAATTATTTAAAAAACTTTACCAAGATTACCTAAATTGATCATAATGCACCTTTGTTATGGGTGCTTTAAAAGGTTTTATGGATGACTGATTTTATAAATATTGATCCTGATTTTTCTATTTCAGAGGTGGTGCTAGAGGAATCTAATAAACAAGGATTTATTAAAGAGTTAATTATTAATGAATTTGAGGGTGGATTTTTTATCACAGCAAAACTGGCATGGTCAGGCCAAAAGGTTTGGACTTTAACAACAAGACGAGAAAAAGATAAAGCTAGGATCTTTAAGGATCTGACTAGGCTTAATGATTTCTTGAAAGAAAAAATTTATACAGAAGAAGTAAAAATAATAAGAATCAAGTAAAAAAATACAAAAGCCATTTCCAATATGGTATATTTTGGATTGTATTCTTTAAAGCTCTAAGATGGGATTTAAGAAAATGGCTATAAGTTTGAATAAATATGGAAATTTTTTAAAATTTTTTCTAGTTATTTCATGTGTTTATCTTGTGTGCTTCATGCCACAAGATGCACTGCTTTTAGAAATCCTTATAGATTTCACTAAATTTCAAGTAGTTGCTTTCTTATATTCATCTTTTCTTTGTGGGCTTTCGAGTTTCCTAAATTTTACAATTTGGAAATAACCCATGAATCTTGTAATCGTTGAATCTCCTAACAAATGTTCAAAAATTGGAAGTTATTTAGGATCTGATTTTAAAGTTGTGGCCAGTGTTGGCCATGTTCGGGATCTACCAAGAAAAGGCTTAGGTATTGATATAGCCAATGATTTTGCAATGGAATATTCATTTATTCCTGATGCCAAAGTTAATGACAGAACTTTTGACGGTGGCGAAAAACGTATTGAAAAAATAAAAGCCTTTTTGAATAAAGCAGACAAGATTTATTTAGCTACCGATCCAGACAGGGAAGGTGAAGCTATTTCATGGCATTTAAAAGAATGTTTAGGTCTGGAAGATGGTCAATTTGAACGAATAGAATTTAATGAGATTTCAGAAAAAGCTATTAAAGAAGCCATTAATAATGGGCGTGGTTTAGATTATCAGCTTGTATATGCTCAAGAAGCACGTAGGGCTTTAGATCGTCTGGTGGGCTATCTAGTTTCCCCTATTGCATCTGATCTTATGGGTCAGCCTTCATCTGCGGGGCGGGTACAATCTCCTGCTGTTTTAATCGTTGTCCTTAGAGAAATCGAAATCCAGAAATTCAAAGTTACTAACCACTTTGGCGTTAATTTGAGTTTTGATAAAGAGCCTAAAAAATGGATCTCGCAATGGGTTACAACAGATTTTGTAACTGAGGATCAGCCTTATGTTTTAGATAGTTCCTTAGCTGAAGAAGTTGCAAAAACTAAGAAAGTTAAAGTTTTAAACTGCACTGAAAAAACAGAGTATTCAAATGCTCCTTCTCCGTTCTCTACAGCCCTACTTTTACAAGCTGCTAGTGTAGCGTTAGGCTTTAGCCCTCAACAAACAACCAAAGCAGCACAGGCATTATTTGAACAGGGGGCAATTACTTACATTCGGACTGACGGCCTAAACATAGCTGATGAAAGTGTAGAAGAAATCTTTGCTTATGCTAATGAACATCAATTTTCTTTACCTGAAAAGCCTAATAAGTTTAAGGAAAAAGATGGGGCGCAAAGTGCCCATGAAGCAATCCGACCTGTTCACATAATTGATAAAGATCTAGGAAAGTCACCAGAACAAAAAGCTTTATATCAATTGATTTGGGAACGTACTATTTCAAGTCAATTGGCCAAAGCTGAATATAAAGCCGTTACTTTGGAATTACTGTCTGAAGATGGGAAATATAAGTTCCATGCTAAAAGCCGTGAGTTAATAAAAAAAGGGTGGATGATTTTTGGTAAAGACTGCCTGAATGAAGATGAAAACGAGCCTTCAGGCGTGGTGCCTGTCTTAGAAGTTGGTTCTGTAGTTGATATTGAAAGCGGTGAAGTTATTGCAAAACAAACTAAGCCACCAAAACGCTATACAGAAGCTTCACTAATTAAAAAATTGGAAAGTTGCGGGATTGGTCGCCCTTCTACTTATTCATCAATCATGGCCAATATTCTGAATAAGGGCTTTCTGGAGGTAGAGAAGAAAGTCTTAAAACCAACTAAATTAGGGAATGATCTAATTGGTAGTCTGTTGAAAGCTAAGTTTAGCTTTCTGGATCTGCACTATTCAAAAGAGATGGAGTTGCAGCTAGATAAAATTGCATCTGGTGAAACTTCATATAATTCGGTTGTTTCTGCCTTATACACTCAACTTGCTCAAGAGCTAAGTACAGCTTCAAAACTTACAGCTATAAACGCAATACATTGTCCAAAGTGTAAAAGCCAGTTAAAGAAATTTAAGAATACTAAAACCAATCAATTTTTTTGGATTTGTAGCAGTGAGGACTGTAAGCACTCTATGGATGACGACAAGGGTAAACCAGTCGAAAAAGTTATTCATTCATGCCCTAAATGTAAAACAGGTCGCTTAAATAAATTCCAAAATTCGCAAACTAAAGAATTTTTCTGGATCTGCAATGATCAGGAATGTAAGCACTCTATGGACGACAAGAAAGGTCAGCCAGTAGAGAAAATCAAATATCCTTGCCCTAAATGCTCAACGCCATTATTCAGATCCAAAAAAGAAGGTAAAGATCCGATCTGGTTCTGTCCCAATCGGGAAACAGATTGCAAAGTCTTTTTGCCTGAAGTTAATAAAAAGCCACTTCTTGAAGTCTATTCATGTCCTCAATGTGCCAGTGATTTAAGACGGATCAATGGGGCAAATGGCTATTTTTGGGGGTGTACCAACTATAAAAATGGGTGCTCCGCTACTTATCCAGATCAAAAAGGTAAGCCAAAATTTGAGGTGAAAAAGTAATGATTGATTTCGTAGTTTTGGCACAACAATGTGCGCCACAAGTTGATGTGAATATTGCGTCTGCAATTGTTAAATCTGAATCCTCATTTAATCCTTTTGCGATAGGGGTTAATCGTGCCGCAGGTCTTAAAAAACAGCCGACTAGCTATGAAGAAGCTGTATCTATGGCCAAAAAATTAATTAGCCAGGGACGAAATATTGATGTTGGTTTTGCTCAAATTAATAGTGCTAATTTCAAAAGACTAAATCTTAGTGTCGAGCAAGTTTTTGATCCCTGCACCAATCTAAGCGCAATGCAATTTATCTTTAATGACTGCCGAAATAGGGCAAAAGGCAAAGATATTTATAAAGCTATGTCTTGCTATAACACTGGCAACCATTCATCAGGATTTAGAAATGGGTATGTAGCGAAAGTATCAAGAAATTTGAATTATTTTGCTAATGGTTCACTCAATACCATGCCTGTAAAATTCAATCCTCCCTCACCTCCTATGAATAGCTCGGAACAGCTTGCATATTTTGCTACTAATGCAGATATGCCTAACTCCAGTGGATATACCGAAAATACAGAACTTCAAAGCCTTCCAGTAGTGGAGAAACGGCCTTCATTTTTCTTAACTAACGGCACAGATTTTAAAGAAAAAGAAAAAAGTTTAAAATCTTCTATGATCTTTTAAAATATTTTCAAAAAGTTTAAAACTTAGTGTAATATATTAAATATACAGTACCAATGAATAATATTTGATTTTCCAAAAATATTGTTCTTGGTACTTAATGCGCTAGGTCTTAATTGCTTCACTTGGAGAAAATAATGAAAGCAAATCAAACGCAAATAACAACGACTAAAACGACTGGTATCAAAGCAAGCGTATTGATGTTGTTCATGACGTTAATCTCAAGCCCTGCTTTTGCTCAAATCTCAAAAGTTAATACGGTTATGGCTAATGTTCAGTCAGTCTTAGCGGGTGTGGCTGTAACTGTATTTACCATCACTATCATGTGGGCTGGCTTTAAATTGGCTTGGCAACAAGCGAAGTGGTCAGACATTTCTAACATCGTTATCGGGGGCATTTTGGTAGGTGGTGCTGCGGGTATCGCTGCTTGGCTGATTAACTAATGTCGAATTTTTCTGATCCAATTTTCAGGGGTTGCACTCGTCCTGCCATGCTTTTTGGCGTTCCAATGTTGCCTTTTTTGTTGGTGACGGGGGTAGCAATTCTTTTAGCGGGTTGGTCTTTTTATCTACTTAGTGCCTATGTGACTTTATTTATAGCAGCTATTTATGTGCCTATTTACTTCTGGATGCGGGCAATAACAAAAGTAGATGACCAACGATTAAAGCAAGTATTGATGCGGTGGCGCATAAGAGGGAAACAGATCCAGAACCATCAAAAATGGGGAGCAATCTCATTTTCGCCACTTAAATTAAAGAAAAGGAAATAACAATATCATGCGTTCAAAACAGCAAGTTAAAGATAGCGCAAATGCTGAAGTCGCAATTTCAGACTATCTGCCGTTTGGTAATCATGTTTCCAACAATGTTATTAAGCTTAAAAATGGTGAATATATTGCTACATGGAAATTAGAAGGCATTTCGTTTGAAACAGTTGAAGCCGATATTATTAGAATCCGTAAAGAAGGATTAAATAATTTTTATCGTGCTTTAGGTGGCGGTCACTTTGCTGTTTGGACGCATAAGATTCGTAGGGGAGTTAATGAACGTCTAAATGGCGTTTATGAAAATGATTTTATTGCTGATTTTAATGAAAGATATTATCAGCAGTTTCAGGGTGAAAAGAATAAACAGATGGCTACTGAATTGTATTTAACAATTCTTTATCGTCCTGAAATTTCCAGATTAACAAAGATTTTTAAGAGTAAAGCTAGTCGTGATCCAGTAGCCCTGAAAAAGCAGATTAAGCGGGATCTCGATATTTTGGATGATGTAGCCAAACAGGTTGAAGCAAGTCTATATCACTACAATCCAGAACGTCTGGTGACCTATACCAAGAAAGGTTTTGTCTACTCCGAAATGTGTAATCTGCTTGGTTTCTTAACTAATGGAGTTTGGGAAGAAATCCCTTTAAGACAGGCTAATCTTGATCAATATATTCCAAGTAGTCGCTTGTTCTTTGGTGACAAAAATGGCTATTTACAGATCAAACATCCTGAAGCTCAAAAATATGTAGGCTTTCTGGATATTCAAGAATTTCCACGTTTATCAGAATCAGGAATGTGCAATTCCATCCTGTATGGAAACTATGAATACATTGAAACTCAAAGTTTCACGGTTTATGGCAAGCGTGATGCTGTAGATAAATTAAAAACAATTAAAGGCCAACTAAATTCTGTAGAGGACGTTTCAGATCAAGAGATTCGTGATATTGATCTGGCTATGAGTGAAGCTAATAGCGGGAATTTCCAGTTAGGCGAATATCACTATACGCTTGCGATTTTTGGCGATTCACCAAATCAAGTTGCTCTAAATGTTTCGAGTGCCAGAACTGCTCTATCAGATGAAGCAGGTTTCAAAATGGCTGTAATTGATACTGTTCCTGAATGTGCATGGTTCTCGCAATTAGCTGGTAACTTTAATATGCGTCCAAGAGAAGCATATCTCACAAGCCTAAATTTTTCTGCTTTAAGCCCTTTTCATAACTTCGCAAGAGGTAAGCGTGACGGCAATCCTTGGGGAGAAGCACTAGCTTTATTTAAAACTCCAAGTGGCCAACCATTTTACTTTAATCATCATGTTAGCCCTGATAAGCAAGATTCTACAGATGACAAGATGCCAGGTAATACGTGTGTCATTGGAACAACTGGTGTGGGTAAAACAACCCTAGTCATGGCCATGATGATGTTTGCTTGTAAGTATAAAAATCTGAAGGGTGTTTTCTTTGATAAAGATAGGGGCGCAGAAATTGGGATTAGACGGATTGGGGGGCAATACTATGCCTTAGAGCGTGGTGTACCAACTGGCTTTAATCCGTTGCAGCTACCACCGACTGAAACAAATATTCAGTTTGTAGAAAAGCTTGTAAAAATTCTGGTAGGTGGCGTTCGTAATGCTGCCGAAGATCTGGAAATCAGTCAGGCTGTTCGTACCATTATGCGTGATGATATGCCGTTAGAACTCCGCAGACTTTCAGTTTTATATATGAATCTGAAAGTAAATGGCGGAGGTGATTCGCTTCAGGATCGTTTAGCTAAATGGTGTAACACTGCTGATCATGACGGAAATTTATCATGGGTCTTTGATAATCCATACGATACTCAAGACTTTTCTAAAGCCAAAATGCCAATCTTTGGTTATGACTACACGGAATTTTTAGATGATCCTGAAGTCCGTACACCAATCATGGCTTATCTATTACACATCACAGATTCATTGATTGATGGTAGTCCATTTATTTATTGGATGGACGAGTTTTGGAAGCCATTAACAGATGAATATTTCAAAGATTTTGCCAAAGATAAGCAGAAAACTATTCGTAAATTGAATGGTCTAGGTGTCTTTATGACGCAATCCCCAAGTGACGTTTTAGATTCTGACATTGGTAAAACAATGGTTGAACAAAGCGTTACTCAAATCTTTTTACCTAATCCTCGCGCTGATTACGATGACTATGTAAACGGCTTTAAGGTCACTCCGCAAGAATTTGAAATTATTAAAGAGCTAGAAGAAAACTCACGCATGTTTTTAGTTAAGCAGGGTAGCCGTTCCGCACTCTGCAAAATGGATCTAGGTGAAATGCGTGACGTTTTACAGATTATTTCAGGCTCTAAGGACAATGTAGAACTTCTCGAAAATCTCATGAATGAAGTTGGTGAAGATCCTAACGATTGGGGCGAACTTTTCTTACAACGGATCGCAGAACGTAAAAAATTAATTTCAGAAAAAGGAGTTGCTTAGTCATGACTAAGTTTTTAGCACTATCTAGTTTGTTGGTTATTTCTACTTTAACAACTGCATGTTCTGATGATAAGGAACAGGTTAAGCAGTTAAAAGAAGAAGTGAAGGCTGCACAACAATTAAAACCTCAAGACTTAACTGCTGAACAGCAAGAAGAACTGAAGCAGCGCAAGGCTAGAGCATCCCAAAAGGGCAATATTCTTGATGAATATGATCCTTCTGCACCGCAAAAAGCAGTAAAACCAGAAACTAAAAAAGGATCGGGAAATATCCTCGATGGATATAACCCAGATTCAAAATAATTAAGGATTCATAGGGGATTGCAATGGCAATTATTACTACATTAGAAACAAAAATTGATTCTCTATTAGCAAGTTACGTGACAGGTGTTAGTAGTAATATCGCTTCTGCAATTGTTCCTATAGCTTTGACTGCTGCAACAATTTATATCCTGATCATTGGCTACAATATTGCGACTGGCGCACAAGAAGATTCTATTTATACCGCTTTATGGAAGTTTTTTAAGATCGCTTTTGTTGGTGGAATTGCTTTAAGTGCGGGAGTCTATCAATCCTTTGTTGTTGAAGCTATTAACGGACTAGCCATAGGTTTAATTCAGATTGTTAGTCCAGGTGGTGAATCTTCGTTAGGTGCTTTACTGGATCAAGTGAGCGTTCCGTGGGGTGATTTAATCCAAAAATTAGGTGAAGAAGCTGAATCAGCTTCTGGCGTTTTCCCTGATATTGGCTTGTATTTATCTGCTGCTGTTGTTTCTGTCGCTCAATTCCTATTGTTCTTCATTGGTACTGGCCTATATTTACTGGCAAAAATCAGTCTGCAACTTTGTTTAGGCGTTGGTCCCATATTCATTCTGTGTGCAATGTTCCCTGCTACACAAAAATATTTTGAAAGTTGGCTTTCTCAAACATTGAGCTATGTTTTCACCATAGGCTTTATCACAGCAATTATCAGTATGCTCTTTGCTTTCGTTTCAGGCATGTGTACGCAAATCGCTAATAACTTTGATGCGGGTGACATTCTTACTTCTGTAGTTTCCCTCTGTATTGTTGCGGGAACTATTGTCGTGATCATGTGGAACATTCCAACGATGGCTTCAGCCATAACAGGTGGGGCGGGTGTTCAAGGTGTCGGTCGTGCTGTAGCTCAAGCAATTACTAAAGGTCGTGGCGGTAATAATTCAAAATCTGACAGTGCTTCAGCTACTCCTACCACTGGGGGAAGTGTTCAAGGGAATTCTAGCAGCTCTAATAATTCCAATAGCTCGAATACAGGAGGATCTAAGCCGTTATATCAACGACACACTCTCTCTAACCTCAAAAGAAACAAATAGGAATTTTTCTAATGAAAAAACAATTGTTAGCTTTGGGTTTAGGTTCATCTTTGTTTATTAGTGGTCAAGCAAATGCTACAGGTATTCCTGTCATTGACGGTGCTAACCTTGTTCAAGCTGTTCAAAATATGGTGGCTTGGGGTGAGCAATACAATCAGATGGTGAACCAGATCCAACAGGCAAAACAGCAATACGATTCCATTACTGGTATTCGTGGTTTCGGTGATGCTGTCAATAATCCATATCTTAAAGACGTGATTCCAAGTGATGTTGCTGACATCTATAAAGGCATCCAACAAGGCGGTGTCAATGGTATGACTTCAGCAGCTAGAAACATTCGTGATGCCACAATGGTTTATGACTGTGCTTCAAGAACTGGCCAGAACTATAAAGCCTGTCAAGCTGCATTAAATAACAATGCACAAACACAGGCTTTAAATCAGCAAGCGTTAGGCGTTGCGGATCTGCGTACTGAACAGATTGATAATCTGCGTAAACAGATCAATAACACTACTGATGCTAAAGCTATCGCTGAGTTACAGGCTAGGATTCAAGCGGAACAGTCACAAGTTGCTAATGATGCAAACCGAATTGCTTTGATGCAGGCGCAAGCGCAAGCTCAAAAAGATGCAGCACAACAGCTTGAAATTGAAGGCCGATTAAAACGTGCTGCCCAAAAAGGCAACATTCTTGACGGCTACTCTGGTAACTAAACTTTTAAAAAAAAGCCCATTTCTTTTGAAATGGGTATTTTTTTTGCAATTTTTCAGAAAACATTGAATTTATAAAACCAAAATACATTATTTTGGTTTACGATTTTTATATTTTTTGTCATACTTAGAGAAATAACTCTAATAGGGTCTATCGGGTCTATCATGAAAAAACTTAAAAAAGTATCTGCTGCTGAAGAAGCTAAAAGCTATGAAAAAGCTATGGATTGGGAAGCAGATCTTATTGCGATGCGGGCTAAGTCAGAACGTAAAGCTTGGACTATTGCAAAAGTAGCGGTGGGCGTGGCCGTCTTAGAAGCCATTGGATTAGTGACATTAGCTCCAATGCGCCAGACTGTACCTGTTGTTTTCACAGTAGATAAAGCTCAAGGAAATGTTGAATACGTGGGTGTTGTTGATGATCAGCAAGTAAAAGGCAAACAAGAATTAATTGATAAAAATAACATTACTCGTTATGTAACCGCCCGTGAGAGTTATTTCTATCCGTTATTACAGCCAGATTATGATTTAGTCATGACTATGAGTAGTAATCAGGTCGGTAATGACTTTGCTTCACTCTATGAAGGTGATAGTGCAAGAGATAAAAAATACGGCAAAAAATATGAATTAAAAGTTGATGTGATTTCTGTCCAGACTAATCAGGATGAAACAGGTTTTACTGCTAGTGTCCGCTTCACTAAGACTTTGCATTCAGTCGAAGCTAATCGTGATGAACATCCACAATATTATATTGCAAGTATTCGATATGAATATGCTCCGAACAATCTAAATAAACTGGTAGAAAAAGATCTAATTAAAAATCCATTCGGCTTTAAGGTCGTGGGCTATCGTGTCGATCCTGAACTATCTCCTAACAGACCTGTAGCGCAAGCTGCGGTTGTTGAACCTAGTCAGCAAGTCTATGTTCCGATTCAACAAGGCGGGGCTGCTGTTCAGCCACAAGCTCAACAAGGAATGTAAAGGATCATTACATGAAAAAATTAATTCTTGCTTTGGGTTTGGCGGTGCATGGGATCTCTTATGCAGCAATTACGCCTAAAGCTTTGCCTACCGATTCACGTATTAGAACAATCAATTATGTTCCTAATGATGTTTATCGAATTACTGTCAAAAAAGGCACTGTAACCCGCATTGTATTAGGTGAAGGTGAAAGAATTTTAGAGCGTGGTGCTGCTACTGGATACCCTTCAGACTGTGAAAAGGATGACACCAATTGGTGTATTTTTGCAGATACTGGATCAAATTTAGTATGGGTGAAGCCAAAGGATAAGGCTACTCGGAATAACTTAGAGTTACGCACTAATAAGCGTGATTATAGTTTTGATTTTCAAGTTCTAAATAATGCCAAAGAAAAACCGATGTATCGTGTTGTCTTTAAATACCCACAAGAAGAAGAAGAAAAACGGAAGCAGGAAGAAGCTCAACGCTATAACGCTTATGCAGCACAATTAAAAGAAGAAAGCCAACTTACTGAATTTTTGGTTTTACAGCATCGTTTAGCCAATGCTGCGCCTATCCCTAAAAACTGGAATTATCGTCAAGCTGCAAACAGCAAAGGGAAGCATTTTGTTCCTGAAATGCTATTTGATGACGGTCGTTTTACCTATATGCGATTTAAAGGAAATACTGATATTCCAGTCGTATTTATTGAAGGTACGGAAGGGGAAGAAAAAGTTAATTTCCATATCAGTAAAGAAGATCCAAAACTTTTAATTGTTGAAGCTCTAGCTAAAAAATTTGTTTTACGTCAAGGAAAGGGCGTAGTGAGCATTTTCAATGAATCTTATGATCCTATCGGTGTTGCTCCTCAAGATGGCACTACTGTAGAGGGTGTTAAACGTGTCATTACTGGGGATATGAACTAATGAATATTAATGATCAAAAACCATTAGATGATCAACAAGCTCCTGATGAAGAATTTAACGAATCAGAAAATGGCATTGTGTCTGTCAATGAACGTGGGGATCAGGAAGATGGAAAAGGTAAAAAAATAGCGTTTATTGCAGTTATGGCGGTACTTTTTACTGTTATAGCGGTCTTTGCCTATAACTTCTTTTCAGATAGTAGTGATGCTGAAGAAGCAGCTCAATTAAAAGAAAATCAGATAGATCCAAGCCTAGATGCTTCAACTAAAAGAAGGGATTTTACTAATACTGATCCTATGCCAATGGATGCGGGTCAAAATGCTCAATTTCAAAGCCTAGATGCCTGTCAGGATCAAAGTATTCCTAGACAGCTAACAGACAATAACGGCAATGCTGTAACTTATAACGGCATGTTGGTTTTTCAATGCCAAAATGGTCAGCAGATTTTAAGACAGCCTGAAGCTGCGCCAGTAGTTGAACAGCAAGCAGCAAATCAACAACCTGTAGTAATTCAGCCACAGCCACAACAACAAGCTCAATATGTACCTTTAAATAATGGAAGCCGTTACGGTGGCGGGATCTTTGTTAATTCTTCACAACAAGGCGGGGCGGTTGGCCAGCCGTCAAGCATGAATCATCAAGCAGCTTATAACCAAGTAACAGGCATGATGAAACAGTTTGAACAGGATCAGAATAGTAATAGCCGTTCTGGTAATTTCTCTGGATCTGGTTTGATGTCTTTAGCGCATGATGATGATGAACCTATGCAGCAGCATCAGCCACAACAAGCTACAACTAACATGGTTAGTCATTCCTCTAATAAAGTCCAGGCTAGGTTTATTGGGGATCGAAATTACTTAATTGCTAAAGGTCGTGTAATCCGTTGCAACCTGTCAGTTAAAGTCGTTTCAGAAATTGGCGGTATGGCTTCATGTGTCCTTCCACAACCTGTTTATTCTGATAATGGTCGTGTAGTCCTTGCTGAAGCGGGATCTGAAGTCATTGGAGAATACAAAAGTATTGCAGCACAAGGTCAAAGACGTTTAGGTATCATCTGGTCACGCTTAAAAACTCCGCATGGTGTTATTGTCGATATTGATTCTCCCGCAGCAGACCATTTAGGAACAGGTGGTTTAAGTGGTCGAGTAGATAACCGTTGGGGCGCACGTATCGGTGCAGCGTTTATGCTTTCTTTAGTTCAAGACGCTATTGCTTACGGTATTTCTAAAGAAACAGGCGGGAACAATAGCACTCCTTATATGCTTCAAAATACTTCAGACATGGGTAAATCAATGGCTGAAACAGTGTTGAATGAAACAATCAATATCAAGCCAACAATTTATAAAAATCAGGGTGATGTAGCTTCAATTTACGTGGCCAAAGATATTGATTTCAGAGGTGTGTATGAACTCCGCGCAAAATAATGTTTTAAGCAAGGATGTAATGGTTAGACAGCTATTACTTCCATTAGAAAAATTCTTAAAAACTAAAGGGGTGACTGAAATTGCAATTAACGCACCTAACGAAGTTTGGACGGAATCTAATAAAGGATGGGAAAAGCATTCTATAAATCTGGAAATGGCGCAAATAACAGCTTTAGCTAATGTTATTGCTACCTATACCAATCAACGGATTGGCCAAGAAAACCCTATATTATCTGCTCAATTACCTGATGGAGAGCGTATTCAGATTGTTCTACCGCCCGCCATTGAAAATGGAACGGTATCAATGACAATCCGTATTCCTGACGAGTCAAACCGATCATTTCAGGAATATAAAGATCAAGGCTTTTTTGACCACTTCAGATATGGGAAATCTAAAGAGTTTGAGCAATTTAAACCTGTATTACGTACTGAAGATATTAAGCTAGTCCAGTTTTTAAAAAACAAAGATCTTGAAGGATTTTTTAAATTCGCTGTTCAATGTAAGAAAAATATTGCAGTTGTTGGTGATACTGGTTCGGGTAAAACCACTTTCATGAAGGCAATTTGTCAGTACATTCCTGAAGATGAACGTCTTGTCACTATTGAAGATGTACGTGAACTTTTTGTTCCACATGAAAACAAGGTTCACCTACTTTATTCTAAAGGTGGTCAAGGTAAAGCTAAGGTAACGCCATCTGATCTGATCGCTAGTAATATGCGTATGAAGCCAGACCGTGTATTACTTGCTGAATTACGTGGTGGAGAAGCTTTTGACTTTCTGAAACTGCTTACAACTGGCCACAGTGGATCTATTACAAGTTATCACGCTGAAAGCTGTTCACTGGCTTATGATCGCTACGTCTTTATGTGCAAAGAACATGAACAAGCAAATATCTACGATGCCACTACACTAAAGGAATTAGTTGCTTTAACCATTGATATTATTATTCATGTTGAAGTGAAGAAAAAATACGATGATGAAAGTAATTTAATAGGTAAAGAACGCTTTATTTCTGAAATCAAATTTGATCCTGTTTCTAAAGTTAAGGCTCAATTTGGTGATGCTGAAATTATTGTAGGGGATAGGGCGTGAATAAAAAAATCCTGATCCTACTCCTTGCAATTTTTCTAGCGGTCGTTGGTTTCTTTATTACTAAATATCTGGCCGGTATTCTTTATTACTTAGCTAATAAGACCAATCCATTTCCTGAAGTGAATCTGACAACGTGGGGGTATTATTGGGATTTATATGCACACAATGTACCTGCACAAAAGAAAAAGCTGCAAGGTGCCTTGATCGCTGCACTATTTATCACTTTTGTTCTCCCTGCTTTAGTCATTGCTAGTCTGTTTAATAAAAAACAGTCGTTACACGGTGATGCCAGATTTGCCACAACAAAAGAAATTCAGAAATCTGGATTGATGGGAAATAAGGGAATTTTAGTAGGGAAATATCATAATAAATATTTACTGCTTGGCGGTCAGCAATTTGTACTTCTGGCTGCTCCGACACGAAGCGGTAAAGGTGTAGCGATTGTTATTCCTAACCTTCTAAACTATTCGGATAGTGTAGTTGTACTGGATTTGAAGCTTGAAAACTTCCTATTAACTTCTAAATTTCGTGCTAAGAATGGCCAGAAAGTTTATCTATTCAGCCCATTTTCTGAAGATCTAAAATCTCACAAATGGAATCCATTTGATACCGTTAGTCATGACGAAAATTTTAGAGTAGGTGAAATTCTTGCTATTGGTCGAAGCTTCTACCCTGTGACTGGTGATGCTAAAACCGATTTTTGGAATGACAATGCTAATAACTTATTTCTTGGCCTAGCCCTATATCTATTTGAAACTGAAGATCTGCCTGTAACTATGGGCGAGGTTTTAAGACAGAGTTCGGGTAAAGGTAAGCCAATTCAGGATCATATTAGATCTATTATTGATGAAAGAGCGCAAAGTGATAAACCGCTTAGTGATACTTGCCTTGATGCTTTAAACCGTTTTTTAAGTTCACCAGACAATACGCTCGGTAACATCATTTCTACTTTTACCTCACCTTTAACGATTTTTGCGAACCCGATTGTAGACGCTGCAACTTCATCAAGTGACTTTAAACTTGAAGATGTACGCAGACAAAGAATGTCTATCTATTTTGGTGTTCAACCAAACCGTTTAGGGGATGCTAAGAACTTAATCAATTTGTTCTATTCACTCTTAATTGATGTGAATCTAAAAACACTGCCACAACAAGATTCATCTTTGAAATATCAGTGCTTAGTCGTGAATGATGAAGCAACGGCTGTTGGTAAAGTAGCGAAAATTGCAGATGCTAACTCGTTTATCGCGGGTTATAACATTCGCTTATTAACAATTATTCAATCTATTGGCCAGCTAGAGGACGTTTATAAAACCCAAACTAGGGGGCTTGTGACTAACCATGCCTTGCAAATCGTTTATCCGCCTAGAGAACAACGTGATGCCAATGAATATAGTGAAATGCTTGGCTATTTCACTTTCAAAGCAAAATCTAAAGGCCAAAGCCGTTCTATGGCATGGGGTCAAGGTGGCTCAAATTCAGAAAATGAATCAGATCAAAGACGAGCTTTAATGCTCCCTCAAGAGTTAAAAGAATTGTCGCAAGATAAAGAAATTATCTTTATGGAAAATACAAAACCTATCATGTGTGAAAAGGCTAAGTATTTTAATGACAGTGCTTTTGTGGATCGCCTAAAGTCCGTTTCTCCTAGCATGAAAGCAATTAAGGGTTTTCCAACTCACAAGCAATTAGAAAAAATTGCCTTTGAGGATCTGGAACTTTCAATTCCTATTCCTGATTTAGACGTAAAGCTGCATAAGGCAAAAATTGAAAAACGTATAACTGAAATTACTACAGTAGAACAGGCTGAACAAATAGATATTTCTAGCTTAGTTATCCCTGAATTTAAGTTAGATAAAACAGTTTTTGAAGATCCAGAAAATCCACAACCTGAAGAATGTCTACAAGTGGTCGATCAATTCTTTGGGGCTGTTGAATGGGAAGAAGATACTGAAGCGCAAAATATTGTCGATGACTTCTTTAGCCAGGTGGAAGCTAGTGATGAAAATCCAATAGAAAACCTAGTTGCAGTAGACGAACCAGAACAAACGGAAAACCTTATTGCAATTGATGACACTGAATTTAGTCATGACGAAATAGAAAACCTTGTTGCAGTAGATGAACCAGATCCTCTGGCCATGATTGCAGAAATGGAAAATCTGGTTGCAGTAGATGAACCAGAACAAATAGAAAACCTTGTTGCAGTAGATGAACCAGATCCTCTGGCCATGATTGCAGAAATGGAAAATCTGGTTGCAGTAGATGAACCAGAACAAATAGAAAACCTTGTTGCAGTAGATGAACCAGATCTTCTGGCCATGATTGCAGAAATGGAAAATCTGGTTGCAGTAGATGAACCAGAACAAATGGAAAACCTTGTTTCAGCAGATGAATCAGATCCTCTAACCATGATTGCAGAATTGGAAAACCTAGAGGACAGCCTATTTGTACTTGGTGTCACTAAATTTAGTCATGACGAAGCCAAACAAATTGTTGATACGGTTTTTAATTGTGCTGAATCTGAATTTGCAGTTGATGAAGATCAACAAGACAACCTAAATGCAGTCAATAAAGGTCAAAAGGGATCTATAGAAAATTCAGATATTGATGACGTTTATCAGGCGTTTTCAGACCAAGTTAATTCTAAATAAGGAAACTATCATGAAAAAAATCTCTCTTACATTAATCAGCCTCGCCCTATCTTTTTCAGTTGTGGGCTGTACTTCAAATAAAGCCGTGACCAGTCCTAATGGCTTTTCATCTAAAGCAGTTAATCAGCCTGACACTGTAAAAAACTATATGCAAAGCATAGTTGTATATCAGAAAAATAAAGATTTAAGCACTGAAACTGAAAGACAAATTGCACTTCTAACAGACAAATATATTCAAACCAAAATGATTATTGACGAAGCAGCACGTCGCCAAAATATTTCTAATCAATAAGGACTTGATCATGACTGAAGCAAACAAGGTCGATAAACCTAGTTTTAATAAAGAACAAACCGGCTATACCAAACTTGGCCAGACGTTAGAAACAAATCAAGCTGAAGTCAATTCGATTGAAAAAGCTGAAAATATAGATATTTCAAAAAGCACAAAAGGTATTAATCAAGATCCTGAAGAAACTAAAGTAACTGATACCAAAAAGCTAAAAGCTGATGACAGTAAAGAACCTAGTGAAGAAGGCATACCTAAAGCATTGCTCAATAAATATTATGTGGTAGATGACAAATATCACTTTAAAGGTAATCCTGAAAAAGTAGCTTTTGAAGATTCTGGAAAAGCTTTAAAAACCACAATTGATGATAAACATATTGCTGCTTCAATGGTGGAGGTAGCAAAAGCTAAAAAATGGGAAACAATACAGGTTAAAGGCTCTGAAGAATTTAAACGGAATGTATGGCTTGAAGCTTCAATGAAGGGCATGACAGTAAAGGGTTATGAACCTCGTGATATTGACCTAGCCTTGCTCAATGACATGAAAAAAGAACAAGGTAAAGAGGTAATTCCCAATACTATTGAAAAGGGTAATGAACGCCAGAAAGAGAAGCCTTTAAATGAGAAGGATAAAGTAGATCCAACACAGGAACGGAAGGAAAAAATTAATAACCTGTCAGAACAGGAAAAAGCTTTACTGACAGTTTTTGATAAAAAAATGAAAGCTGACGGCTTCACAGAAAAGCAGCGCACAGCCAGTATAGACGTTGCGGTTGAACAGCTTAATCAGAAAAAAATGCACGTTGGAAAATTAGTAGATCATGGTGCAGCACCTTATGAGCATGATCCTAAGAATAACAGTAGCTACTACGCCACTATTGAAAATAGTAAAGGTGAAAAAAATACAATCTGGGCGAAGGATCTGGAACGTACTTTAAAAGAGCAAAATATCATTAAGAATGATGATATTGTCCTGTCCTATAAAGGGTCTAACAAAGTCGAAGTGAATACTAAAGAAATTGATCCTAAAACTGGACTGCCAACAGGTGCAAGAGTTCAAACATTGGCAAATAAAGGGAAGTGGGAAGCTCAAAGCTTGAGTAAATTGAAAGAAACAACTGAAAAAGCTTTAACCAAAAATGATAAAACTAAGCTTCAGATTCAACATAATGCCGACATTCAAAATCAGAAATTTCATAAGCCAAAATTAACGGCTTATGATGCCAATGCTCCAAAACAACAGCCAGTACAGCAGCCACAAGTTAAAACTCAAGAGAGAAATAAAAATAGAGATATATCCCGATAATCTTGGCCACGAAAACACCCATTAAGGGTGTTTTTTTATATCCCGCTACTAGATCAAATAGGAGCAGTTTATTTTCTGCGGTCGCCATTTAAAAAGCACAGCTTTTTAAAGCTCACTTGAAAACAACGGTAATCAGGGAAAGGAAAATTTAACTGATTGCGTCAGTTCGCAAAGTAGACACTTTGCTCTGATATATCTGCTATGGATCTAGATTAGATAGGTAATATAGATGCCTGGATAAACGCTGCAGCTTGCAGCATTTATCCAAGCATCGGGATTAGACGTTTTAGAGATTATGGACCAGACAATAATATTGGCAGTCCATAATCTACTAAAACCAATAGAAGGTTAAACTTGGGATATTGCTTGTATTGTCCACCTGTGGACTATATAATCAAATTTAATCTGATTAAGGACGGTAAAGAATGACAAATGCAGATTTTAAACTGCTAGTTGAATCATTGGGATTTTACAACCCTGAAGCGATACGCGATTATTTCAAAGCTATAGGATTCAATGAATCTATTAACGTCCGACCAATTCAATATTGGTTAAATGGTAAGAGCGTAGCTCTAAATATGCCAATTCCAGACGATGTGGTTGAGAATTTTAAACAGCTTGAACAAATGAAAATTGAGTTATCAGGCCAAGAAAAATTTAAGAAAAATACCTTTCTCTACAAAGATAAATATTTAATGTGGGAAAAATTCCCTGAATTAAAAGGGCTACCTTGCACGTACCTAAATCAATTAATGATTCTGGTGAATATGCTGCATGGTTATAGAGAAATGCAGTATTGCACAAGTTACTAAGGATCATAGAATGAAAAATCAGGATCTTTCTATTGTCGAGTTGGTTAGTAAACGCAATAAAATTGTCTATACGATTTGTGGATTATTAGTCTTACTGACAGCCTTATCTTTCGCCAGATACTTTCTGAATTTTAGTATCCTTTATCTTTTAATTCTGCTTATTCCATTTTTTGTTTTGATGTATTGGATGATAAGAGTTACCGAACATATAAAAGATGAGAAAAATTTAAAAGAATCTTCTTAAGAAGTGAGTAAATCGTATAACTCATGATCTAGAACTAGGATCTATAGGTTAAATATCTAAGATGAATGGGATTAGAATCGCATATAATTCTGCATTCATAAAATTTTAGCATCGGTAGTAATTCATGGATACAGCTCTAATTCAAACGCTAAAAAAAATTCTTAAGCAGTTTCCAAAATTCTGGAATGGTGAAAACTGAATAGCCACCAAAATTCTAGACACACATAACCATCTTTTGATGGGCCTTTTCATAATCTAATGGAGAACGCTGACCATTGGAACCATGTCTGCGTTTTGAGTTATAGAACATCTCTATATATTCAAAGATATCCGACCTTGCTTCAGTTCTTGTCACATAGATTTTCTTCTTGATCCTCTCTCGCTTTAACAGCTGAAAGAAGCTCTCAGCAACAGCATTATCATGGCAGTTTCCACGCCGGCTCATACTGCTTTCAAGGTTGTGATGCTTGAGAAATGTCTGCCATTCATGACTGGTGTATTGGCTACCTTGATCAGAATGAATCAGGACTTTGTTCTTTGGGCTTCTTCGCCACAAAGCCATCAGTAGAGCATCTAAAACCAGATCTGTTGTGATTCTCGACTTCATAGACCAGCCAACGACTAGCCGTGAGAATAGGTCGATTACTACTGCAAGATACAGCCATCCTTCATGAGTGCGAATATAAGTGATGTCAGTCACCCACAACTGGTTGGGCTGGGTGGGGTTAAACTGTCTGTCTAAAGTATTTCGAGCCACAATCGATGGAGTACTAACATTAGCTCTAGGTTTGCGATAGCCACGCTGTGACTTGAGACCATTCGCCTTCATGAGTCGATGTACTCGATTGATACCGCAACTTTCGCCAACGTCTTTCAAATCACAATGAATCTTGCGATAACCGTAGACTCCGCCAGATTCCAACCAGAACTGTTTAATTAATCCTGAAAGCTGTTGCCGCTTCCTCGCAGTTATACTGGTAGGTTTCTTTAACCAGGCGTAATAACCACTGTGATGAACATCTAACGTTGAACATAAACGACGAACAGACCATATATGTTGGTTGTCCCGAATAAAGGCGTACCTCATTTGGACTGGCTTGCGAAGTACACCGCGGCCTTTTTTAATATGTCCCTTTCTTCAGTGACCCTTTGCAGCTCTTTTTTTAATTTCGCTAATTCTGTAGTTGGATCACTAGATTCTGTTGTCTTGGGCTGCTGTGGATCATAACGTTTGATCCAAGCATACAGACTATGTGTAGTGGTTCCTAAATGTGTAGCAACTTCAGCCACACTATGACCTTTCTCAGTGACTTGTTTTACTGCTTCAATTTTGAATTCTTCAGGGTATCGTTTACTGCTCATAAGCACCTCGTTAATTAGCCATTTTATCTAACTAAAAGGTGTCTACAAAATCGGTGGCTATTCAAGTTTAAGCGTTTACACAGTTTTATTTACACTCTCCTAAAACCATTTAACAAAATCTATGACTATTTTACTTTCCCTTACCTAATCGTCCTAGTGTATATCTTTTTTTTTGATTAGCTTATTCCTAAATCAAGTGAATTTAGGTAAGTATGATGAACGATATCCAATTTTCAGATTGCGCAAAGGCATGTATGAGCTGTTCCCTTACCTGTGCCAGTTGTGCAAATGCCTGTCTAAAAGAAGAAAATCTGGAGATGATGCGAGAATGTATTCAGCGTTGTCTAGATTGTGCAGATATTTGTCAGCTCTGTGCTCGTATGCAGCAAAAAGAATCTCCTTTTATGAAAGAAATTTGTGAGCTTTGTGCCAAGGCTTGTGAATACTGTGCAGATGAATGTAGCCAACATGAGCATCAACACTGCCAGCAATGTGCTGATGCTTGCCGTGAATGTGCCGTCGAATGTCGAAAAATGGTTGTCTGATAAATAAAAGAATTAGTTGAGTTTAGGATTTACTCAATGAATAGCCAACGTGTTAGTTGTTAGTGGGTCAAACCACTAACAACGGCACTGTTGCAAATAGGGATCTGAGTCGATGATTTTCCCTTCAAAAAAGCTTAGAGACCGAAAACTCTATTTACTAGCCAAACTTCTCCTAGAATATTACCGTTATAAAATAATGAAGCTTGTCCTTTGCGTAGAGCACGCATAACCTCAATTCCTTTAATTGTGGCATAAGCCGTTTTCATAGACTTGAATCCCAACGTAGCCTTGATGATCCGTTTGAGCTTGCCATGATCACATTCAATCACGTTATTCTTGTATTTAATCTGTCGATGGTCCAGGTCTTCAGGACACTTTCCTTCCTGTTTTAGTCGCGACAAAGCACGGCCATAGGTATGAGCCTTATCAGTGTTTATGACTCGTGGAATCTGCCATTTTTTGACATGATTCAAAATCTTACCAAGAAAACAATAAGCTGAATGGGTATTTCGTCTAGCAGAAAGATAGAAATCAAGAGTATGGCCACGTTGGTCAACTGCACGGTATAGATATGCCCATTTGCCATTCACTTTTACGTAAGTTTCATCCAGATGCCATAAATGTCGATCTGTAGGATTACGCCAATACCAACGTAAACGTTTTTCCATTTCTGGAGCATAACGCTGAACCCAGCGATAAATTGTGGTGTGATCAACATTCACTCCACGTTCAGCGAGCATTTCCTGAAGTTCACGATAGCTGATGCCATATTTACAATACCAACGAACAGCCCAAAGAATGATTTCACCTTGAAAGTGCCGACCGTGGAAGGGATTCATCTGCTGTATCTCGAAATAAATAAGATATTTAGCTTATCATGTCAGCCTATTTGCAACAGTGCCATTCACACTTAGTTTTTTTTAATTTTCCATTTAGGCTGATGTAGGCATGAGCTTTTTCATTTTCACCTATTCCCACTTCTTCGAAGTGTAATCTGAAACTTGGAGACCAACCTTCACGAAAATTTTTGGGTAAATCACCATAATCTAAGAATGCTTCAATTGTATAAAGTTTTCTTAATTCTTCGTCCTTCATTGCCACTCCATGAACATTAGACTGATTCAATGATGTAATCTATACCTAGTGCCATTTTCCCAGACCAACTTTCTACAGTGTCTTTGGCTTTTATTATTTAAATATATTGATCCCCATCTTCGGGATACATCTTAAACAACCTTACAAGTCATTAAAAGCTAAGATTGTAGTTAGCTTAAAAGCTTACTACAATCAATAAACTAAACCATTATTAGGTTTAAGATGATATATAATCAAAAAATAGGTTATAAAATTCATTATATTACTATTTTTGATTATATATTTACTAAGTACTTATAAAGTGCTCAGCTACAAAAGATAAATGCAGTAATGTTAAATTTCCTCAATTCCCTTATTTTGAAATTCTCTTATTCAATACCCACGACAGTGGTTATATAGCCTGTTGTTAATAGAATTGATAGACCTAATAACATCTCAAATAAAATGGCATGACTAAGGTGTTTAGCGAATTTAGGATGTTGAAGACGCGGGGTGAAATACCATTTGTTGAAGGCAGCTAAAAGTAGAATACCTATAACAAAAAACATTTTAACCATGAAACCATAGCCATATGCAGTATTGATTAAGGTATTAAAATCTTTAATTAAAAGAAGAGCTACACTAGCGCCACAGGCGATTAATATCCCAACAATGAAAGCAGCAATACGTCCAAATACATGCATGCGATCTTTTAAAGGTAAACCACTTATTTCCCGGCTGGTTTTCCATAACGGATATAAAGACCCAATCCATAGCGACATAACTAGGATATGGATTGATAATAAAATTTGAGCAAGTAAGCTTAAATTAGCGACATGTCCGAGCTGAGAAAAACTAAAGATAATCGGGATTAGTAAAATACCAAATATTGAACTTTCAGTTATAGAAAACTGACTCTTTTTCCTGTTAAGTTTCACCACCATGAGAAGAAGTAAAAGAGTGAAACTAATACAACGAAGAATGTGTATATGCCCTGGCGGGGTATTCAGCAGTATATTAATATACGTGGGATCCCACATACCTTTAATACCGGTATTGGCAAAACTACCGATCAGAATAAAAAAACCTAAGGTACTGGAAATTAGGCCTAATCCGGCACCAATTGTAATATATTTAAGAATCGATTCTTTTAGTTCAAGATATTGTCTCAGTAAAAAATAGCAAAAGGCTCCACCAACGACAAAAGCTACACTTAAGTATAAAATAACCTTAGTTAACCAAGTTGCCCACATCCAATATTCAGAAATCATTATTTTTTCCATTCTGGGACAGCATGCCAGCACTTCACTGGCATGTTGAAAAGTAATGTAATTAATTCTTATTTTGTTGATTTAATAGTGAAACTATATT